>JBMNMW010000004.1:0-133934 GCA_050953525.1 Candidatus Brevefilum sp. | reverse complement strand
TGAAAAGGAATAGTATCTGGCTCTCACAGCGGGGTGCTTGTTCTTCCATTCCCTTTCGAGTATAATTTTCCCCGTGCTGAAATTCATTCATCAGCAATGCAATAAGAAGCCAAATTAATACCGGTTTCTTTCCGCTGGTCACCCATCTCCGATGGCTAAAGCCAGCAAACCCATGGAAAGGAGAATCCAAATGCGACAATATGAATTGATATTGATCGTCCAGCCCGATCTGGATGAAGATGTCACCAAAGGCGTGATCGATCGTGTCAGCAACTTGATCACTGACAATGGTGGTGAGGTTCTTAAAATGGACCTGTGGGGTTCAAAAAAGCTCGCCTATGAAATCAAGGATTTCAGGGAAGGTTTTTACGTCTATATGGATGTGCAATTAGAGCCTTCATTTTGTGCTGAATTCAATACAAGCATGAGCTACATCGAACCCATCATTCGGCACGCACTGAAAAAAAGATAAATATAACCTGATCAGGATTTAAAGAGAGCAGTGTCATGGCTCGTGGATTGAATAAAGTAATGATTGTCGGAAATCTTGGCAGAGATGCCGAGATGCGCTTTACACCCAGCGGAAAACCAGTGATCCATTTTTCGGTTGCTGTCAATCAGTTTTGGAAAGGCGCCGACTCTGAATTACACACTGAAACAGAGTGGTTCAATGTGGTAGCCTGGGGCAATCTTGCGGAAAATTCAAAAAAACACTTGCAGAAAGGCAGCCTGGTCTATGTTGAAGGTCGGCTGCAATCCCGTGTGTGGCAGGATAGCGAAGGCTTACAGCACAAATCAGTAGAAATTGTTGCCCGAGATATCCTTTTGCTCAGTGGCAAGCGTGAAACCGAAACCAGTGATTTTGATACCACAGAAGAATTTCCCTTCTGATGGTAATAATTTAAACAGGAGAAAAAAATGAGTAATTATCGAGGAAGTCGTACTTATACTCGAGTAAGAGTGTGCCAATTTTGCACCGATAAGAACATTGAGATTAATTATAAAGACATCAATTTATTGCAACGCTATACGGATGACACAGGAAAAATACGTCCTCGCAGGCAGACTGGCGCATGTGCCAAGCACCAGCGTGCTGTTGCAAAGGCAATCAAGAATGCTCGTCATATTGGTTTTCTGCCTTACGTGAATAAATAAACGAGAAAATAAAATTCAATAATTCTTCATAACAGGTCGATATAAATGGCAAAAAAAATAAGTCCGAAGCAAACAACTACAAAAAAGCATGTTGCACGGCGACAACGCGAAGCTCGGCAAACACGTATTCTTCTCATCATCGTCATCGTGATCGGCGTTATCATCCTTGGTCTTCTTGGATACGGCATTGTCGATCAATTGATCATCAAGCCACGCATTCCAGTTGCTGAGGTTGATGCTACAGTCATCAGACTAAAAGAATTTCAAATTCAGGTTCAATACGCCAGGGCGCAGTCCCTCAACCAGCTGTACCAAAATTACATGTACGGCCAACAATTTGGAGAATACGGAGCAAGTTTTTTGGACAGCGCTCGTTTAATTGCAATGAATTTGTCTGATACAGTTGGGTTCGGTCGAGGTGTGCTCGATGAAATGATCGACTGGGTCCTGATTCGCAAAGCTGCAAAGGAACACGGAATCACAGTCAGCGAAGAGGAAATTGAAAACACTTTACAGCAAGCGTTTGGCTTTTTTCCCGAAGGCACGCTCACACCCACCACTACGGCGACAGCGATAGCTACACCGACTTTGTCTGAAACCCAGCGTGCATTGGTGACGCTCACCAACACGCCAACTGCGGCAGACCTATCATCGGAAGAGCTTGAACTCTTCACCAGCCCCGGTGGATGAGCTCGATGCAGAAAACCACGAGGAAAACACGGAAACGCTGCCGGACACGAATGAAGATTATCCGGGTGAATTGGAAACAGAAACAACCACTGAAGAAAATGCATCGACACCAACGCCGCAATCCTCGCCCACAATCACGCCGACGCCAACCGTTTACACCACCAAAATCTTTGGCGAAAATCTCAAAGAATTTAATAAAAGTTACTCGCTTTATAAATTCAACGATGATGATTTACGAAACATCATCGAAATTGAGCTTCTTCGTGACAAATTAATTGAGAAAATCATCACGGATGTGACACCTCTTAAGGAAGAAGTTTGGGCGCGGCATATTCTTGTAGATACGGAAGAAGAAGCGCTGGATGTTCTTGAGCAGTTGAATGATGGCGGCGACTTTCATTTACTCGCCTCAGAACACTCAACCGATGAATCAAACAAAGACAACGGTGGCGACCTGGGTTGGTTCAACGATTCTATGATGGTAGAAGAATTCTCCAAGAGCCGCTTTTAGCTTGGATGTTGGAGAGATTAGTGATCCAGTGCAAACATCCTTTGGTTATCATATTATTCAAGTTTTAGGGCAAACGTGATACCCCACTATCGGATTATGAACTCCAGCAAAGCAAGCAAGAAGCTTTTTCCAAGTGGCTGGGTGAACAACGGGAAACGAATGCGGAAATTATCTACCACGATGGCTGGGAAGCCTATGTTCCCACAAAGCCCGAAGTTCCACAGCAATTGCTGACGGAGTTGTATTATTAAGAAGTTGTGAAGCATTACAATGCTCATAAAAACAAAGCTGGTGAAAAACTTTTCACCAGCTTTTTATTCTTAATTAGAAGTCTATTTAAAATATTTATTCGAGATAAGATTCATCGACATCTTCAAGCTTCAGACTGATCATCTGGCTGGTCGAGTCGCGCCCCATTGTGACGCCATAAATCACATCAGCCGCCTGAACAGTGTTCCGATTGTGAGTGATAATCACGAATTGTATTTTTTGTGCAAGTTCTTTAAGCAATTCGATGAAACGTCCCACATTCGATTCATCTAACATTGCATCAGCTTCATCAAGGATACAAAATGGTGTTGGCGAGACTTTTAAAAGAGCAAAGATCAAAGCAACAGCAGTCAGCGATCTTTCGCCACCAGATAATAATGATAGCTCCTGTCGCCGGCGTCCTGGCAGGCGAACCTCGATATCAATCCCTCCCTCAACAGGATTATCTTCGTCTGAAAATTTTATTTGGGCTTCACCACCGGTGAACAGGCGTTTAAAATAGTCTCCAAATGCCTCGTTAACAGAATTTACGGTTCCAACAAAATCACGAGACATCTTCTCATCAAGTTTTTCAATCACTTCGTAAAGATCTTCACTTGCGGATTCAAGATCAGATATCTGGTTGGTTAGAAAATCAAATCTTTCTTTTACTTCCAGGTATTCTTTTTGCGCTTCAGGGTTTACAGCGCCTATCTTTCGAAGTGAATATTTTAATCGTCGAATATCCTCATCAATCGAATCAGGAATTTCCAGGATTTTTGGCAGTTTATTTATGAGTGTTTCACCGGTTGACATCGCATCGGAACCATCGCCTTCGCCATCAAATCCAGGTGAGACCAGATTAAAATCATCCTCAATCCTTCCAATCAATAAATTAAGGTGATCCTCCTGGCGGCTTACTTCAAGTTGAAGCTGTGTTGATTGGCGTTCGCCGTCCAATACTTGTTGGTGTGTTTGCGCTTCCTCGCCCTCCAACATTAAAACCTCAGAGGTTAACTCCTCCACATATTTGTTGCGAGTGTCTATTCGTTCTGATCGCAGTTTTTCAATCGCAGCATTGACTTCGTTACTTTGCCCACTTAACGTGTTTTTCTTGTTGCTGATTTCAATTAACTGACTTTCAATGTCATCAGTCCGCAAACGATAAGTGCTCAATCTTAAACTCGCATCATCAATCCGCTTGAGATGATCAGTATTTCGCTGGCGGGCGCTTTCAAGTCCATTTTTTGTAACAATTTGATGCGTCTGCCAGTAATTCAGATCTTGCTGCAGTTCAAACACAGAAAGCTCTTCCAACTCAGAAGCGATCTCTCTTTCTGAAGTCGAAAGCTGGTCAATTTGCGCCACGATCTCAACCAATTCATTTTGGGAAAGTTGAATTGTATTCTGCGCCTCATCAAGACTCTTTTTCATATTCTCAAGCTGTGTCTGATGCCAATTAAGTTGTTCTTTCAGTCTTCGCAGGGTTTCGATAGCATCCTGGCAATTGGTCTCGGCTGTTTTCTTTTCCGAATCAAGCAATTTTCGCTCTTCAGTTAAGCGCTCTTTATTTTTCGAAATCAACTCTGTTTTTTGCGTTAAGCTAAGTTTTTGTTTGTTTAATTCTTCAATTTGCGCCCCAAGTCTTCCCAACTCTGCTTTCATTTCGCTTTGTTGACGGGTTCGTCCTACCCTTTTCCCGGAAGCGCTTTGACCGGAAAGCATCACCCCATTAGCCTGGAAAACAATGCCGTTTAACGTGACAACTTTTTCAAATTGATTCAACTGGGTTGAATTTGTAAAGCCGTAAGACTATCCTTGACAATGACTGTGTCTGAGAGCAGTTGATCCACAAGTTTTTTATATTTTGGCTGAACATCGATCAGCTCATTGGCATATCCGATTATGCCATCGCTTGTCCGCAATTTTGACGTATTCTTCCCCCCATTAACCTGGTCGATAGGCACCAGAGCAACCCGATCGTTCTCCTTTGTTTCCAAATACTGGATGACAATATCGCGCTCACCAGAAGGTAAGATCAATAAATCTGCCAGTTCTCCCAGGGCAGCCCCAATTGCTTTTTCATATTTTTCATCCACCAGCATATGACGGGAAAGCGGCTCAATGCCCTGTGGAAGTTTTCCACTGCGAGAGTTTTCAACTATTTTTTTAGAACCCTCAGAATAACCCTGGAGAGCAGCCTCCGCCTGGGTTAAAACATCAATTTGTGCGGTCAATTTAGCGTAACTGGTCTCTTTTTCATTTAAGGCGACTTGTAGCGCCTGCTGGTCTATTTCAAGATCTTCCAGTGCACCAATTACTTTGTTGAGTTCATCCTCGAGAGAAACAAGCGCTGCTTCTTTTTCAGTTTGAACACGTTCCAAATCATCCATCCTCTGATCAGATTTCTGAATTTCACGTTCCAGATGTTGAACAGCCTCGATTATTTTTTGTTTTTCAATGTTCTGAGAGGAAATACGGTACTCAATTTCATTGATCCGCGCCGTCAGCTGAACTTTCTTCGTGTCAAGTGACAATCGCTTGGATCGAATAGATCCCATTTTCGCTTCAATGATCTCTTTTTGTTCAACCATTTCCGCCAGCCCGGTTTCAACTTGCTTCACCTGCACGCTCGCCGATTCAAATTCACCGGATTTTTGTTCAATTTCATCCTTGAAGGCATCTTCCTGCGATTTTAATTCGGCAAGTTCTTCTTCGGCATTGGCAACGTCAATTTCAAGGTTGCTTTTTTGCTGGGAATATGAACGCTGCCTTTCATCAAGCACAGCCAGCTCACGCGTGATCTGCTCCAAACTTTGATTAAAACTGGAAAGCTCCGCATAAGCACCTTGCAGCTCTTTGCGGATGTTCTGAAGTTCAAAACGCTTTTGTTCAACTTCGGAACCTGTCTTTTCGTGTCTCTTCTGAAGTTCTATAAAGCGGGTTTCATGGTTTTGAAATGCTTCACGGCTCTTTATCAGATCGGCTTGTTTTTGATGCCAGTGATATCCATACCAATCCCTTAACAGAGAATTTAAATTCGAACGAATTTCATCATACTCGATAAATCGCGCCGCCTGCCGCTCAAGGCTCCTCAAACGTGGCTTAATTTCGGTCATGATGTCTAAAATTCGATCAAGATTTTTTCGGGTATTTTCCAAGCGGCGTTGTGCTTCTTCTTTCCTCGATTGATAGAGCCCAATACCAGCTGCTTCTTCGAATAAATTTCGCCTTTCATCAGGTTTTAATCCCAATGCGACATCAACCAGACCCTGACCAATGATCGTATACGTGCGTTCAGAAAGCCCTGTCTGTGCAAGGAGTTCTGAAATATCTCTCAGTCGAACTTTCTGCCCATTCAACAAGTATTCATTTTGCCCATCACGATAAGCTCGCCGAGAAATTGTTACTTCGGAATAGTCAATCGGCAGCCAACCGTCATGATTATCGAAAGTAATCGTAGCTGTTGCCATCCCTGAACGTGATCGTTGTTCTGAGCCAGAAAAGATCATGTCATCTGTCTTTCTGGCACGTAAAACAGAATAAGCCTGTTCACCCAGCACCCAACGGACGCTATCTGCAATATTGGATTTCCCTGACCCATTCGGACCGACAATCGCTGTAATTTGCCCTGGAAATTCAAGACGGGACATTGTTGCAAATGTTTTGATCCCCTGTAATTCTAAAGACAATAATCTCTTAATCATGGATTAATTACGCTCCAGGACGCCTAATTTAATTAATGCTTTTTTTGCTGCTGCCTTTTCCGCAATTTGTTTGCTGGGACCCAAACCTTTTCCGTAAGCGTCTGTTCCTAAGACAACCTCCATCTCGAAGGTCTTTGAGTGGTCCGGGCCATACTCAGTGATCAAAACATACTTCGGCGAAGGAAAGCCGTGTCCTTGCGCCCATTCCTGCAAACGGCTCTTTGTGTCCTCATCAATATGATTTCTGAGAATATCATCCACACTTTCTTCCAGCATTGGAAAAATAAAATCATTGACTGCTAAAATACCGCCATGCAGATAAAGCGCACCCACCAAAGCCTCAAAAGCATCACAAAGCAAATTTGGACGCTCCCGCCCTCCAGCCCGGATCTCTCCTTTGCCCAAACGCAGCGCCGGTCCCAAATCAATTTGCTTTGCAAAATTTGCCAGCTGATCTGTATGAACAAGTGCAGCTCTCAGCCGAGTTAGATCGCCTTCTGGTTTTTCAGGATACCTATTGTAAAGCCAATCTGCAACAATAAAATCAAGCACTGCATCGCCCAGGAATTCCAAGCGCTCGTTGTCTTCAATCGCGTCCTTGTTCTCATTAAGATAAGAACGATGGGTTAATGCTCTGGTTAACAAGAAAACGTTCCGAAAAGGAAGTTTCAGGCGTTTTAAAAAATCTTCGGGTGTTTCCGCGGAATAATCAATATTCAAGATGTTCTGGCTCCTTCCTCCAGAACTATCGATGCGCGAACCATCTAGAAAAATGGCTTGCGCATCAACAGTTCTTGTAGCAATCTGTTGACAATCAAATATAAATTTTAACCTATTTAATCAAAAAATCAAAATTTCTTGTTTCCAACTCCTCAACACCTCTTTTTAAAATGTTTATTTTCCAAACCAGCACAGTTTCGCACCAGATTTTTCATAAAAGGTATAATTTAAAGAAGGTATTCATAATGATCTTAAATTCACCCAGTCTTGACTATACGATCCAAACTGAAATCTATGAGGGTCCATTGGACCTTCTGTTGGATTTAATCACGAATGCGGAGCTGGATATTACCCGCTTGTCTCTCGCAAAGGTTACTGACCAATATCTGGCTCGGCTGGAAAGTATGCAGCAAACAACAGCCACAGAAATATCCGGTTTTCTTGTGGTGGCTGCCAAACTCATCCAAATCAAATCAGAAGCCTTGTTACCGCGTCCGCCCCTTCGTGAGGCGGGAGAAGAAGATCCTGCTGAAAGCCTGATAAGGCAGTTAAGGATTTATCGACAGGTGAAACAAACTGCTTTGTGGTTGCAAGCAATGGAGAGCAAAGGACAGCGGACATATATCCGATTGGCGCCACCCCCTGTCATTGAAGAAGAATTGGATCTTGGTGATACCACCGTCAATGATTTGGTTGAACTCCTAAAAACGCTCTATCATTTTGAAGAGGATGCCATCCCACTGACGTCTGTGGTCGCAATTCCCAGAAGAACTATCAAAAACAAGATCAGAAAGTTGATCGAAGAACTGCGCAAGCGTAACAGGTTATCTTATCGAGAATCGCTCCCAGAAAATTACGATAAAACCGACGCGATCGTTCTGTTTCTTGCTGTTTTAGAAATGGTGAAACAGCAATACGCAACTGCACAGCAAGAGCATTTATTTTCTGATATTAAAATCTTTGCCGCAGAAAAAACCTTTTTAGATGAAGAGATCGAATTGGCACTTGACGCATAAATCCGTTATAATTTATTAAGATGAATGCGAAATAGATTGAATTAATCACAATTTTGGGCAGGTTTGGATAATGATGACCGAAAACAAGCACATACATAACATCGCAATTGAGAAAAAGCGAAAAGCAGATCATGCTGATAATCAGCCAAGTTTAAATGACAATAAAAAGTACGTCATCATAGCGATCACGGTTTCCATTGTTGTTATTGCACTGATTGTCTTTGCTTCCTATTTCTTACTCACATCAGATCCTGGTGTGACAGAAAAAATACGGGATGTATTTATCATTTTCATGGCTTTTGTTTCATTGGTCATAGGTGTTGCGCTCGTCATCCTGATTGTTCAGCTTTCTCTATTGATCAATCTATTACAAAATGAGATTCGGCCCATCATCAATTCGACCAGTGAAACTGTTAACACCGTTAAAGGGACAACTCAATTCCTCAGCCAAAACTTAACGGAACCCGTGATTAAGGTCAATCAAGCCCTGGCTGTCATCAGGAAAATTTTTGCACCTCACAAAAGGTGATGCGGTGGATTAAATAAATAATTTTGAATCGATACACCATTATTAAATAAGGAGAAAATTATGTCTGACAAAAATGACTTCGGTGCATTCCTGATTGGTTTCATCGTCGGCGGGCTAACCGGCGCCGCGGTGTCCTTGCTTTTTGCACCACAATCGGGTGAGGAAACCCGGCATTATATTCAGGATAAAGCAATTGAACTGCGCGACCTGACCTCTGAATCGGTTGAAGAAGCCAGATTGAAAGCAGAAAAAGCATGGGATGTTGCAAAAGAAAAGACAGAAGAGTGGTCACAGCTTGCCAAGGAAAAAGCCGAAGAACTCAAAACAATGGGCGAGCAAACAATTTCTGAAGGGAAAGAGAAAATTATTGAGACTCTTCATCCCAAGGACAAATCCGCAACTGAAGAAGCATAAGATAATAATAAAAAGGCTGGAATGCACAGATCCAGCCTTTTTACTTCTCACATCTCACCAATTTACACTTAACAACTAAAGGCTTCCGATATTCCATCAAGAATATCAATTGCTGTCACACTAAAATCGGTGCCCAGATAACCTCTGGCAATCGTTCCAGCCCACGCATGAATCCACACGCCTGAAATACTCGCCTTTTTTGCAGTCGAACCTTGCGCCAATAATCCGCCTATAATCCCGGAAAGCACATCACCGCTGCCTGCCGTTGCCAATGCAGGTTCGCTGATCGGGCACATAAATAAAGCCCCATCTGGCATTGCCACAACCGTAATGGCTCCTTTTAAAATAAGATGAACGCCCCAGGTCAGGGCAAAATCTTTTGCAATTTGCCAGCGGTCAGACTGGATTTCAGCAGTGGTTTTACCAGAAAGAACAGCCATTTCACCCGGATGCGGCGTAAGAATGGTTTGCTTTGGAAGGTGTTTCCACCACTGATCCATTCTTGCAAGCAAGTTTAATCCGTCCGCGTCAATCAGCAAAGGTGTTTTCTCAGGGATGGTCGTCAGAAGTTGATCTAACAATTCCAGATTGGGATCACTTACCCCCCACCCCGGTCCAATAACAATTGCATCTGCTTTGGCGACCTGGTCAAGAATTTCTTGATTTCCTGCTTGTTTATTCTCATTTTCGCCATCAGGAATTGTCGTCCAAACTGCTTCAATCAGCTTACCCGCAAGGTGATCATAAACGGTCTTACAAGTGACCATATTTACAAGCCCGCAACCCGATCGATACGCCGCTTTACCGGTGAGGTAAGCAGCACCAACGAATTGTGATGACCCCGCAAAAATTAAGCAGGTACCAAAGGTCCCTTTGTGCGCTTCGTCCGGTCTCTCTGGGAGACAGCTCGCAGCCAAATCGTCGGTGATGATTTCGGGTAAAAATCCCTGCCTTTCGATGTGCTGTGTATCAATCCCAATATCGATCAGATGAATGTCGCCGGCATAGGAACGGGCCGGGTGCAGTAAAATTCCTTTTTTTGCAGCAACCATGGTCAGGGTATGATCTGCAGGCAAAGTAACATCAGAAACCTCTCCGGTATTGCAGTCGATCCCCGATGGGCAGTCTACGGCAATTATCAGCACTTTTGGGGCATTTATGAGTGTGTTGTGTACTGATGCCATCAATTGATGGAATTCGCCTTGTAATGGAAGCCTGAAGCCTGTCCCGAGAATTCCATCCAATATTATGGCACCCTGTTGTAGCAAAGCAGTGAAATAATCCAAATTGTTGTTAAGTCTTAGATCGATCAGATTACCGCCGCGTTCTTGATATTGGCTGATTAAAGGGTCCTCGCCTCTTTCTTTAAAAAGAAACGCGTCTGTCCGATAGCCCTTCTCAGATAGCGCCCCTAACGCAATCAGCGTATCGCCCCCGTTATTCCCTGAGCCGATCAATCCAATCACATTGCTGTGGGAAGGATGATGACTGGAAACCCATCCAGCAATACCTTCCCCCGCGTTGCGCATCATTTGTTCATAAGATAGACCTTCGGCATCGGCGGATTCTTCAATTTTCCGCATTTGTTCAACCGATACAATTTTCATCTCATTCCTTCCGCTTAGATTGCTTTTAATTATATGAGATTATCCTATCTGGTGGAAAAAGTAGTAAAAAATATATCGACCTGTGAAATTCCTGACAACCCCAGTTTACAGCATCTCCTGGACACCACACACAGGGTTGCTTGACTTTTATTATCCTATGTGATAATATGATTTTTGTTCGGGGGCGTGGTGTAGTGGTTCAACATGCGGCCCTGTCAAGGCCGAGATCGCGGGTTCAAATCCCGTCGCTCCCGCCAAAAAATCCACCTTTTTTAGGTGGATTTTATATTTTAATTCACTCACTTGCGGATCAAAAAGATCAACGCTTATCTATTTCATTAGAAATGCCCAATTCCACTGCCCTTCTCGCCATTTCATCTCGAAGGCGCTGTGCATCCTTGGGATAGGTGAAATAGAAGCCAGAGAACAATATGCCACAAATCAACCATGGGAATGGAATTGTCCACATCATTGCGGTTTGGATATTAAGGTTATCAGCCAGCAGACCAAATACCAGGGCTGCAATCGCCGCAAAACCGCTTTCAACAAATGTAATAAAAGAAAAAGCTGAAGAGCGCAGTTCAGGCGCGACCACACCCTGGATCATGGGTTCTTTCGAACCTTTTCCTGGCCAGCTGATCAACAATGCGGTGACAAAGCAAAGGAGCGCCAGCTGTAATAAACTCCAGTTTTCTGTGCGGGTGAACAGAAAGTAGGTAAATGGAATGCCGAGGAACACAGAAATTTGCCCAATGAAAGCACGCCCATACTTTGGGTTGACGTGTTCAGCATAATCGCCAATTATCCCACCCAGCACATTGCTGATAGCAGTTCCAATAACGACACCACCAAAAATCAAAGGAGCCTGCGTTGTTTCCACAAATCTAACCTCTACCAACCACAGGATAAAAAACGCGCCCATCACAACCCATGGCATCGAGCCAGCCAAGCCTTGCAAAATTGCTACCCAGATGGTTGGAATTTTCATGAGTTTCTTAATGTCTGAAAATTTTGCTTTATATCGTTCTGCATCTTCCTGGGTCAATTGACCCAACATCTCGGGTTCCGATTCACCCCTCACTGGCTCGTCCACAAAGAACCAGATCAAAATGCCTGAAAGAACGCTGGCGATCCCCAGAATAAAAAATCCATTGCGCCATAATTCGGGTGTTGCCAGAGCCCCCAGCCCAATTGTAAAGATAATGATTCCCAGAACGCCGATCGCTTCAAGGATACCCAACATTTTCCCACGGATTTTTGGCGGAAATGTATCTGCCATGATCGAAAACGTCGCTGGCATAAGGCAACCCAATCCAAGGCCGGAAATTACCCGGATCAGCAGCAATTGTTCATAAGATTGTGTAAAGCCCACAAAAATGGTCCAAACGCCCCACAATCCAGTGCCAAAAAACAAAACTTTTTTTCTCGAATATCGATCCGATAAATAACCCCAAACGGGAGAGCTGAGTGATTGAAGCAAACTTCGGGCAAATGTAATCCATGCCAGGTTCATATTGGTCAGCGACCACAGCGATTTCAACACGGGCGAAAAGATTGACATCGCCTGACCCTCCCCCTGATCGACAAAATAGCCTGCTGCCAGTGCTAAAAGCGTTTGAGTACGTTTCCGTTCCGTTTGCAATTTTGGTTTTGTTTCAACAACAACAGTACTGGTTTCATCCATAACAGCGTTCTCCTTGTTTCATGTCGCTCCTGAAATAGTTTTGCAATGCCTGGTCATTTTTCAATACTTACAACGTCCCGTAGAAATTAACTTTTCTAAAGCTTGGTAAAAACTTATTGAATTATAAACGAAATCGAATTTTTTAAGGAAAACAAAGCCTGCCTTTGTTTAATCTCTCTTATCTAAACCGAAAATAAAATTATTTGTAGGTTGCAGTCGAAAGCATAAAATTTAGCCTTTTACCGAGCCAGCCATCATGCCGCGCACAAAGTATCTTTGCAAGGCAAGGAAGACCGTCAAGGGTAAAATCATGCTGACAAAAGCAGCAGACGTCATCAGGTGCCAATCCTGTCCCTTCTCTCCAACCATTTGCGCCACGGCAATCGTGACCGTTTTATTCCGCTCACCTAAAAAGATCAAAGCAACAAGGTAATCATTCCACAGCCAGAGAAATTGAAAAATCGCAAATGATGCCAGTGCAGGAACCGAAAGAGGGAGGATCAGGCGGACGAATATCGTAAAGTTTGAGGCCCCGTCAATAAATGCTGACTCCAACAATTCACGCGGAATGGTACTGATGTAGTTAAACAGCAGATATGTTGCCAAAGGTAATCCAAAGCCTGCATGCGCCAGCCAAATGCCTAAAAACGTGCCATTTAATCCCATTGTGACATAATCTTTAAGAATGGGTACAAGGGCGATCTGAAGCGGTACGACAAGTAACCCAACGATGATCATAAACAAGATGTTTCGCCCCGGAAAATCCAGCCAGGCAAACCCAAATGCTGCGAATGCTGCAATCAAGATCGGGATAATCGTCCCCGGAATGGCAACAGCCAGTGAATTCAGAAATGCTCCGCCCAGATTGTTACCTGTACGGGTAATTGTTCGCCCTTCTGCATCACGGTATGTGATATTTTTCCCCGTGATTACATCCTTGTAGTTTTTTAATGTCAGGTTTGTGCTGAAACCAACCCATTGAACATCATAAACACGCAATTCGAGTGAATTCCGATTGCCCGACCATTTCAAGGTTCTGCCATCCTCAAGCGTGATCCCCTCACGTAATTCTTCAAATGTCGCTGTCACACCTTCGATCGGATCCCCCGAATAATCGATTGTTTCTCCCCGTGGATTGCGGCCTTCAATCGTTGAGGTTGCTGGCCCAACGAAAATGTCGCTATGCGTATCAACATCAGAGTGCAATTTGATCCTGGCAACTTCCATTTCGGTTCGATGCGGAAATACCTTCCACCAGCCGGTCTTGAATATATCTTCACTTGGTCGAAAAGATGTGATTAAGATACCGATTATGGGTACCATCCACACAATACAGATAATTGTGAGCACCAGGTTGACAAGAAAATTTTGGGCTCGTTTATGAGATTTTGCACCCTTCGCCATTAGAACCCCTTCCTTTCTTTGTTGAATTGACGCAAATTATTAATGATCACAGGTGTAACCAACAAAAGGAGAACGATTGCAATTGCAGAAGCTCGTCCAGCGTGGTTATAGGTAAACATTTGCAAATAGAATTCATTCGCAATTACATTGGTGCTGTTGTTGCCACCTGTCATCACCCGGACAACATCGAACAGTTTGAGGCTGAAGATCACAACTGTCGTAATGACTGTGATCAGCGTACCTTTGATATAAGGAACGGTAATTTTGAAAAATGCATTAATCTCGGAGGCGCCATCGATACGGGCTGCTTCCAACAATTCAGCCGGAACACCTTTGATCGCCGATGAGAGAATGACCATGGTGTAACCTGTCTGAAGCCAAACCATGATGACAATCAGGAAAAAATTGTTCCAGGGCGCCATAGTTAACCAGGGTTGTGGAGTGCCGCCTAAGGCAATCACAATCGCATTTAATAATCCGATTTCCTGAATGCCTGCACCCGTTCCTTTGTATGAATAAATAAATTTCCAAATGACGCCCGCCCCAACAAACGATATTGCCATCGGTGTGAAGATGATTGATTTATACAATACCTCAAGCTTGCTTCGGTCTGCCAGCACAGCGACCAGGAGGCCAATTCCGACACTGAAACCTGTACCAATCACCAACCAAAGCAGATTGTTTTTAAAGGTTTCCAGCATACGAGGATCAGTAAAGGCAAAAATATAGTTTTTTAACCCAACCCACTGTGTTCCCAGATTGTTACGAAAGCTGGCAATGAGAGAACGAACAACCGGAAATGCCAGAAACCATCCCATGATAGCCACCGCTGGCCCAACGAAAACAAAGGGTTGAATTCGTGTTGACCATGGTCTTGGCAATTTTTGAACCAACCAGTTCGCAACAAGAAACAATAAAGCAACACCACCAACGCCCCAAATGATCGCAACAACAACAAGCACGATCTGCGAAGCCTGTGCTTTGCTTAAAAACATGTACCCCTGCCAGAGCACAAGAAAGGTTATTGCTGGAACAAATATGGAGATTAATATTTGTCCAATTACCGAACTGAACCAGTGTAATATGCCAGATTTTTCAACTCCGGGGTCCTTAACTTTGAGCATACACACCTCCAATACTCACATATATTTATAAAAAGGGCAGGCAATAAAACATTTGCCTGCCCTTCAATCGATATCAATCCTCAGCCTGTAACCATTTCATACTGGTCCGACAAGCATAAGAATAGCGCAGACCTATGGATACGGATTAATCCGGCCAGGAAGCGTCAATTTGTTGTAAAGCATCCTGTCGCGTGATTGTTCCACTCACGTAGTCGGTCATGTACTTCCAGAATGTGCCTGCGCCAACTGCGCCAGGCATCAAGTCCGACCCATCAAAGCGGAAAGTGGTCGCATTACGAATTGTCTCTGCCACCCCGCGGGTCACCGGATCAGCATACCAGTCCAGGCTTGCGTCATTATGGACACCAATTGCACCGCCAACTTCAATCCATTGCCTCAGCGATTCACCAGTTGAGAAGTATTGAATAACAGCACGCACTTCTGGTCGGTCATTGAATACAGCATAGATATCACCCGCACCAAGTACGGGTTTGCCATATTCTTCTTTAATCGGAGGCAGGTAGAAGAAGTCGTAATCCACACCTGGTTCCAATTCTTCTGGGAAGAATGTGGTCACAAAGTTGCCCTGGCGGTTAAACCAGCATCCCGGTGGATCGTCAAACATCGGTTTCGGGGCATCACCAAAGCTGATCGTTGGGATAGCTGACCGCCCACCATAGACGTAATCATCATTGAACCAAATCGCTTCAATGTAGTCGAGGGCTTCGTTCACCTGCGGTGAGTCAAAAGGTAATTCGCCTGCTACCCAGGCATCATAATCCTCAGGTGCCGCAACACGCAGTAAGGTATCCTCAATCCAATCGGTCATTGTCCAGCCTGTAGCTGCGCCAGATTCAATCCCGATACACCACGGAGTATCTCCGTCGTCAGCGATTTGTTGTGTCAGAGCCATCATTTCGTCCCATGTTTCAGGGATTTGATATCCATATTCTTCAAAAACTGCCTTGGGATAAAACACAAAAGACTTTCCATTGGCGCGTGCCCAGATACCAGCAACCATACCGTTCATTGTTGCTAAATCTTGCCATGCCTGTGAATAGTTTTGCTTGATCCATTCGGGGTTAATGAGAGTTTCCAAATCAATCGCATATCCCTTATCAACTGCGGTCTGCAGCAAGCCAGGTTGTGGGAAGTCCACGATATCAGGACGGTCACCGCCATCCAAACGAATCATAATGTTGGCTTCAAATTCTTTTGAACCCTCATATTGAATATCAATACCCGTGGCTGCTTCAAAATCTGCAATTGAGTCGTTGAAAACGACCTCATCCTGATCGGTGAAGGGGCCAGCCATGGTCACAACCGTGCCCGAATACATACCTGCATAGGCATTCGCCAACTCCTGACCCTGGGGCAAAGGAGCCACTTCACCTTCAGCAGGTTCTTCATCAACCGGTTCCGCCGGTGGCTCTGGTGCTGGTGCGCAGGCGCCGAGAACAAGGGAAAAAACGATCAGCACTGCAAGTAATAGGAATTTCTTTTTCATAGTTAAGTATTCTCCTCCAATTTATAGATCTATTAATTTTTTACATCACTTAGCAAAGTATGTATGTTATCTAACTCCCTTATGCACCACCTCCTTACTGTCAGTTCTGCTGTCATAATTGTTAATCTTACTCTAATTACATGTTAATAAAACTGCTTTTATGGAAGCACTTCCAAATCAATAGGCATCGAACTGTCCCGATGTGCATTTAGATCAATTTACCCCATTATAGTGTCATATACCATCATCTGTCAAACGAAATTCAGTGAAAACCACGAATATTGAGAGAAATTATTCAATTATATAAAGAATATCATCGGTTAATACAGGTTATTAAATTAATTTGCACTTTGGTGCACAAATTTATTAATTAATATTCATTGCTGCAGTGGTGATTGTTGGCATAACGATCTCATAATATATCCTTAATATAATGCACTTACAATAATGGATTTTTGCATTACTTTAATGATCTGTGCTGATCCGAAAATGGACATCCCTTAAACTCTCGCTCAATGCCTTCATTAGACAAAACAGACAAGATACCTGCAACATCGCGGCAAAGATTTAAGATTATACTTGGATCACCTGTCAATCTATTTTTATTAATAAGGGAGATAAAAATGCTGAAGCATTTCATGCGATCTCATGCCAACCAGGCAGCCATCGTCAGCCAGGGGCCTGTCAGGTTTACCCTGTTAACCACACAATTGATCAGGATGGAATATGACCCCTCACAAAAATTCGAGGATCGTCCATCACAGGTCTTTTGGTATCGCGATCTGCCCGTGCCTGAATATGAGGTATCGAGTGACGAAAACCAGGTCATGATTGAAACAGACAAGCTGATTTTAAAATACGTACCGAACAAATGGGGATTTCATCAAGACTTCTTATCTATTTCACTAAAAGAAAACGGAATCCACTGGTATTATGGGCAGGAAAACTACTCAAATCTTAAGGGAACACTTCGGACATTAGACCGAATGGATGGCGGGATTCTGTCAGCGCCCGGACTCCTTTCAAGATCAGGCTGGTCACTGTATGACGACAGCAAGTCATTGGTATTCAATCGCGATGGGTGGGTGACAAACCGCAATTCGACTTCTGGTGCGCTTGATCTTTACTTTTTTGGTTACGGTAAAGACTTTACACAATGCATCATCGATTTCCAAAAAATCTCTGGCTCACCGCCCATCCTTCCCCGTTTCGCACTTGGTAACTGGTGGAGCAAATACTGGGCTTATCACCAGGACGACCTTCTCGCCCTTCTCCAGGAATTTCAGGAAAAAGACATTCCCCTTTCAGTGTGTATTGTGGATATGGATTGGCATATTGTTGATACAGGTAATGCAAAGTTCTGGCTGGACAGGCTTCACCTGGAACCGGGAACTTTTCCCTGATCCGCAGGGCTTCATCGACCGGGTTCATAAAATGGGATTAAAAACAGCGCTCAATCTTCACCCTGCCTCTGGCATTTATCCGCACGAAGCCCAATATGAACAGATGGCAAATCGTTTGGGTGTCGATCCTGAGAGCATGGAGCCTGTGCCATTCAACATTGCCGATCCCGATTTTGCTGCCGCCTATTTTGAGCTCCTTCTTCATCCATATGAAAAAATGGGCGTGGATTTCTGGTGGATTGATTGGCAGCAAGGCGTCCAATCCAGCATGGGAGGTTTGGATCCTCTCTTCTGGCTTAACCACCTCCACTTTTACGACCTTGCCAGAGATGGGGTCAAACGACCGTTCATCTTCTCCCGCTGGAGCGGACTTGGGAATCAACGTTACCCGATCGGGTTCTCCGGTGATACCTATGTCACCTGGAAATCCTTACAATTCCAGCCTTATTTCACAGCAACTGCGGCAAATGTGGGTTATGGTTGGTGGAGCCATGACATAGGTGGTCACATGGGCGGCATAGAAGAATCAGAACTCTATTTACGCTGGGTTCAATACGGAGTTTTCAGCCCTATTCTCAGGATGCATTCAACAAATAGTATTTATCATGAGCGCCGTCCCTGGGCGCACGACGCAGAGACTGAACGTCTGGCAACCAGAGCATTAAGGCTTCGCCATACTTTGATTCCCTATCTTTACACAGCCGCATGGCGCAACCATCAAGATGGGATTTTACCCATCCGACCGATGTATCATCTTTATCCAGATGAAAAAGATGCCTACCAATGCCCCAACCAGTATACATTTGGCAGTGAGCTGATCACCGCCCCATTCACCACACCCTGTGATGAGGATACACGGATGAGCCGCCAGCTGATGTGGCTGCCCGAAGGTGATTGGTTTGATTTCTTCACGGGTGAATGCTTACCGGGCGGCGGATGGCATGCTATTTATGGAGATTTGGAAAGAATACCAGTTTTTGTGAAGGCTGGAGGAATTGTGCCATTAAGTTTGGAAACTGGCAAAGCTGGCAACCACTTACCTGAAGTTTTGACAGTCAAAATTTTCCCTGGTACTTTTGGCGAATACACCCTCTACGAAGATGATGGCGAAACACAATCCTATCTTGCAGGTGAATTTGCACTTACGCAAATGCGGTATGAGGGACAGCCAGGAAGGTTTACCTTCAGAATAAACCCGACTCAGGGAGATCGGAGGCAGATCCCAGCAGAACGAAGGTACAACCTTACCTTCTATGCGATCACCGCACCCGACCAGATTCAATTAAAAATTAATAGCAAAGAAATCGCCTTTGAAAGTAATTATCATCAGGAATTGCACCTGCTGAGCATCAACGGCATCAAATTGTCCGGAGATGATCAGCTGGTTCTTGAGGCCTCCGGTCAAGAAACCTTGTGCAATATCGGCCTTCAGAAGAAAACCGATATTCTCAAGTTACTCAAGCATTTCAAGCTGAACACCTATGTCAAAGAAGCCCTAACCCATCAGGTAGACCAAATCCTGGAAAACCCAACCGTCTTACTCCAATATGCTGACAGAATGCCCGATAGCCAGCTCCTTGCTCTCGTGGAGACCTGGAAAGGAAAACATCCAGAAAAGATGTCTGATAACCCGGAAGAAGCTTTCCAGAATCTCATTAACTCGCTATACCATTCTTAATCTATGCGAATTTACTGTTAATTAAAAACTGATATTGAGTGTTGTTCTCACTATTCAGTCATCATAAATGTTGCAAATACATCCAGCAGAACGGGATCATTCCAATCGGAGATCGAAAGCGGTGTTCCCATAACATCTCCGGCACCGTGCACTCTCCCGCGCCCCACACTCACCACCGCCAGATTGACAAAATTTGGATGCCCAATCATCCACTTTGGCAGCTGAATTTCGATGGTCGAAGGCGCACCAGCTCTGACCCCCACCCCGCCAGTCATGGTCAGGGTTGTCCAGTCAACGCCGTCCCAGTGATAAAATGCAGTACTGGCGCTCACCGTCCCATTACGCTCAACAGCAGAGATATCCAGTCGGTACTCTGGTAGATACGGCTCAACAACCTGGATGGGACGCTTATCGACATCAGCTTTTGCGCCATGTTCATCATGGGTTGTGTCGATATACACCAGAAAACTTCCCCACGGATTAGCGTAAATATCTCCTTCGATTGTGATAGCAAGATACAAGGATTCTAGATCCTCACGTACATATAAATCGCGCAAATCCAAATGGGCGACCTTCTCGAAGTTGTCCCCCTGCTCATCCTGCAGAATCGGATTTCCATATAAATCTTCAATAATTCCGTCAACAACCTCCGGGAACTGATAGGGAAAACTCAGAAATTCAATGCCAGCATGCAGTTCATTTTCATTGTTGAAATCAAAGAAAACCGCATTTTCCCAGTGAGATCCCTGCCCCCACCTTGTTGTACATTTCGTGGAAACCCAGGCTGGTTCCCAGTATACGACTCCTAATCCGCCGTTACTGATCAAACTCTGGTTCAAATCGATCATAAATTGGCGTTGTCCCTCAATTGAGATGGGATAGCCACGAACGCCCTGATAAAGGATATTATCAGCACTTTCTTCAACTTTTTCCAATGTCCAGGGATAGGCTGTTTCGACAATCAGAACATCTTTATTAAATTGTTCTCTCAGGTAGGCAGCATGTGCACCCACATCGCCAATTGAAAAGGAGCTCCATTGCGGGTAATACGAAATCCCGATCACATCAAAATCATCAACATCTGCTTCTATTGCTTCACGAAACCACCAGCCTGTGTTTTCTGGTTGAGCGACGTGCAACACGGCCTGAACTTTGAACCCAGTATCATTTTGAATATCTCGTATCGCTCGTATTCCAGCGTTGATCAGTTTAACATCCCGAGGCCAATCCAAACCACCCACTCTTTTCACCAATCCTGAATTAATTTCATTGCCCACCTGCACAAAATCTGGTAAAAGCCCGTTTTGGTACAGGTGGAATAGCACGTCGTAGGTGTATTGATACAAAACTTCAGGAAGTTCCTCTTCTGAATACGCTTCCCAGGCAGCAGGGATGGCTTGTTTCCCTGGGTCTGCCCAGTTATCCGAATAATGAATCGATAAAAGCGTATCCATCCCGGCAGTCTGGGCGCGATAAAATGTGCGGGTTACATCTTCAAGCGTACTGTAATCTGTCCAATCAGGATTGTGCCACAAGCGAGCCCGCACCAAATTCGTCCCCTGTGAACGGAACAATTCAAAAGCATCCTTGCTTTCTCCATTTTCACGGAAAATCGCGCCGCAGTCATCCATCTCATTCACATAAGACAGGTCAACGCCAAAATAGAATGCGGGTGGATCAGTATCGGTCTTAATCGGGGGGATTGAGGAAGGTGTAGCGGTAAGAGGGTTGGTTGCTAAAACAACTTCGGTTGGCTCCAATCTCTCAGCATAATCAAGATCAGAATGGGGTTGACAGCCAATCACAAACAAGCCCGCCAGCCCCAAAATCGCGACACTCAAATAAACTGAACGCCTAAAAAACATTCATTAACCTTTGACTGCGCCCGTCGTCAAACCGCCGATGATTTTATCTTGCAGCAAAAGATAAATGATCATAATCGGCAGTCCGCCAATCAGTGCACCCGCAGCAAAAACGCCCCAACGCTGATCAAATTGAGCGCCGGCAAAGATTTGCAATCCCACCATCAGTGTGTATTTTTCGGTGCTTTTCAGCAGGACACGTGCCAGGACAAATTCACCATAGGTGCCAATGTAATTGATAATTACAATCACAATTAAAATTGGTTTCAGCAGCGGCAGAATCAATTTGGTGAAAATTTGCCAATTGCTGGCGCCTTCCACCATGGCAGATTCGTCAATATCCCGTGGAACGGTGTCCAGGTAACCCTTCATCAACCAGATGTTTGTACCCATCGCCCCGCCCAAATAGACAAGGATGAGACTTGCATGCTGATTCAGCCCGAGGAAAGGGATCACATCCCCAAATTGAGAAATCATCAGGAAGGTCGCAACCAGAGCAAGCAACGTGGGAAACACCTGAATTAAAAAGATGGATTTCAGCATCGTCTTTCGCCCTCGGAAACGGAACCTGGAAAAAGCGTACGCAGCGACAGTGGTGATTGACAGAGAAAGAACCGCAGTGACGGCTGACACTTTAATGGAATTGCCAAACCATTTCCAAAATGGGAATTCACCTGACGTCATCAAGTCGCGGAAATTGCCCAATCCAGGGTTTTTTGGAATTAATCTTTGGGTTGCCAGGGAACCGGTCGGATTGACGGAGGCAGAAATTACCCACAAGATTGGAAAGATTGAAAAGACGATCAGGAAAACTGCCAGTACCAGTCGTAAAGCGACGCTTACCTTGTGACGAAATTTTACAGAAGTACGCAGGTGTTGAGCTGTACTTTTCTCAGACATTTTCGCTAACCTCCTCCCACATACCGGTAAAGCGGAACTGGAACAAAGTGATTGCGCCAACAATTACAAAGATAACCATTGTGATCGCGGATGCAAAGCCATAATCAATGCCACGACTTCCAGAGAAGGCAAGGTTGTAAACATAGCTGATCAGGATATCCGTATGGCCTGCGGGCGTGGGGGTATTTGCCATGGGCGGGCCACCCCCGTTGAAGATGTAAATCAAATTGAAATTATTGAAATTAAACACGAACGAAGAGATTAACAAGGGGCCCACCGCAACCAGCAGCAAAGGCAGCGTGATATGCCTGAATTGCTGCCATCCATTCGCACCGTCCACTTTGGCAGCAGCGTAATAGTCATCCGATATCGATTGGAGGGAGCCGCTGCAAATCAGCATGAAATAGGGATAGCTCAACCAGAGATTGATCAACAAAATGGCAACCTTTGCCCACCATCGGTTTGAAAACCAGGCTGGAGACCACCCAAACAGGTTCTGAAGAATACGGGAAACAATCCCTATTTCCGTATTCAGCATCCCGCGCCATACCAAAATCGTGAGTAACGCCGGCACTGTGTAGGGGATAATCAATAGAGAACGAATCAATTTTTTAAACGGAAAACCCGGCTCATTGAAAAGAATAGCAATTGCCAGACCAAGGGCAAAATTCAAAAACAAACTCAAAAATGCAAAGGCAAAGTTCCATGAGATGATCCGAATCAGGGGACCTCGAAGCGCAGGACTGGTAAAAAACTTCTTAAAATTACTGACTCCGATATTTTCAATGAAGCCCGGTTTAATTTGTTGGCCTGTCGATGAGGTAAATACCCCGCGATAATTACGGTAGATAACGCCAGTTTCCTGGTCCAGGATCACATCAAGATCAGAATCGAATACGTATTTTGGCAACAATTCCGCTGCTTCTGAGGGGGTTCGAACTTGAATGGTACGTCCTTCCTCGCCGAATAAAATTTTTGGAAGGTTTTTATCAGAAACAGCAGCAATCACATTCAGTTTTTCGTAACCTTCAATCGATTCGGGAATTCCTTTATCGTCCAGTTTACCAACACCTTCCTCGCCTATTTGCGGCTGGGTGATTGGTTCGCCTACTTTTGCAAAATAAGCGTCTCCCGCATCATCAATCAACCATAATGCATAACTTCCATCTTTCGCTTTGAATGCTGTCCATTGGTATGCTTTGCCTTCTTCGGGTAAATACATCCGGTCCAAAATCTGACCAAGTGCCTGTTCTTTCGTGATCAGATGCCCTTCTCCATAGTTTGTGAATGCAACCCAAATCGTAAAGATGATCGGATAAACCGTAAACAAGCCCATCAGCACCAGCCCGATGACCATCCATTTTAACGGGTAAAGTTTTTTCACCAGCAACACGATATCAACTAAAACTGTAATCGCGAACACAGCAATGGCTAACGTGTGGTACCCCAAAGAAATAAAACGGCTTAACAATAAGCCAACAACCGCGTTACCTAAAATAAGGAGCCCATAGTTGATGATCTTGCGAAAAACTGGATCCTTTGTATTTACGGCGGTTTCAGTAGTTATTGTTGGTTCGCTTGAAGTCATGCTCACACCTCCCTTGTATACTCTTTGAAAATAATGATTAAAAAAGGAGGCTGGTTTTTACCCAGCCTCCTAATCAGACTTAAAAATTATTCGATATTTATTTCGACAAGGTGTGTATCTGGATCATAGATGAAGGTCACAGTGCTGTCTTCATCTAAACTCAGGGCGTAGTTTGGACCGTCTTCTGCACCATCAGAGCCATAATTCAAACCCCAGTCGCCATGCATGGCGATTTTGAATTCGTATTCGCCAGCTGGGAGTTCGACTGTCAGGTTAAACAGACCAGCATCGTCTTCAATCAATTCTGTCGCCGCACATGCAGGATCCCAATCCGCTCCACATCCTGCCAACGATTGATAGCTGCCGGGTAAATTAACCATACCAACCAGCGCACCCTTCAAAAGATCACGGACTTGATTGGCAGCATCACTCATGGCTTCTTCAGGTGAAAGATCACCAGTAATTGCCAGTGTTATCCCATTGTTCCAGGCACTCCATACAGAGCCCATTTCCTGAACATTGGGCATCGGCACAGCGTTAACGCCAGCCTGACCCATTGCTTGCAGGTCGGGGTCGTCCATGGTTGCCAACACAGAATTAAATGCGGAGGGGCGATGGCCCGTTTCATATAGCAATTGCATGGTCTCTTCAGTGGCAACAAATTCAGTCAGGAAAGTTGTCGCAAGGAGCACGTTTTCACTGAATGGGTTGACCATGAATCCCTGCACTCCGGAAAGAGGAGCGCCATCATCCGGGAAGAAAGGTGCGATCGCATAGGACACACCCGAATCTCTAATGCGATTTAAATCCCAGGGGCCGGTCATCAGAAAAGGCAGTTCACCTGATTCAAATAAGGCGCGTGCCGTTTCATTATCCGTGGATTCGGGCATTAATCCTTCATCCACAGCGTTTACCACCCATTCAACAGCAGCGATGTGTCCTTCACTATCCAATCCTATATCATCAACATTCAATGCACCGCTTTCATCCTGACCGAAAATATAGCCGCCAAACGCGTCCCAGATTGGATATCCGTTGTAGCCCGGATCACCACAAATCATAAGAGCATACTTGGCATTGCCTTCATTCTGTAAACTACGTCCCATTTCAAGGACCTCGTCCCAGGTTGTGGGCGGTTCAGAAACAAGTTCGGTATTATAGAATAAGCCCAGGTTTTCGGATGCATAAGGCATACCATAAAGGTTGCCATCTGTAAAAGTAAATGCTTCCAGGGTTGAAGGGACAAATTTTTCTGCTGTTGCACCCAACTCAATCGGTGCAACCAGACCGCTTTCAGTTAAAGCGCCAAGCCAGTCATGAACACCTATATAAATATCAGGCCCTTCACCGGCTGGAACTGCGATGATGACCTGAGAGCGAATGTCCTGAACAACACCCAAGTCTTCAACAAGAACTTCAACATTGTATTTTTCGAGGAAATCCGCAGCTAAATCCTGCAAAATAGGTGTTCGGGTATCATCTGCCCAAATTCTTAGCGTTGCAACAGGCGCTTCAACTGCCGGCTCTTCTACTACCGGTTCCTCAACGACAGGTTCTTCGACAACAGGTTCCTCCACAACGGGCTCCTCAACAACAGGTTCCTCAATTGCAGGTGCTTTTTCCTGACACGCGCTTAAAGCCAGAATCAGCACCAAACCTATCACGAAGATTTTTGTATAAACCTTCTTCATATTACTCCTCCATTCGGTTATTGTTTTGAAAATTTACTACTGCGATGAGACTCCAATAAAATATGACAATTCTCACTTTTTCGGTGAACATTGACACATTTTGTACTAAGGATTATAAATACTAAACAGCCCAATGTCAAGCAGTATGGAAACCGAACGTACTTTAAAGGATCCCTCCAAATGCGTGTAATTCATAACTTCAACACAAACTGGCTTTTTTCACCAGAAAAGCTGCCCATGACTGAATCTGACGAAAAATTTATTCCGATCACCCTTCCCCACACCAATAAAATCTTTGCACACCATAATATCAATAATCAGGATTATCAATTCATCTCAACCTATCGTAAACGATTTGATTATTCTCCTGAAAATGATTCTGATCTGGTTTTTTTAGATTTTGATGGCGTCATGCTGGCTTGCCAGGTCTATCTTAATGGGACACTGATAACGGAGCATCTGGGAGGCTTTTCCCCATTCTCAGCAAATCTGACTCCGTTCATTAATCACGGTGAGAATCTTCTGACCGTGATTGTTGATTCGCGCGAAAGAGAGGATGTTCCTCCCTTTGGTGGGCTTGTGGATTACCTCACCTTTGGCGGTATTTACAGGGATGTCAAATTGAGAATTGTGCCGCAGACTTTCATCGAAGATGTGTTTATTACAACCGATACTGTGTTAAACCATCCTTCAGTGACATGTGAGGTTGAGATCAGTCAATATCTTCCGGGCCAAACATTACAAGCCGTACTCAAAGACCAGCATGATCACACTGTCACATCTCGCACAACCCCTGTGGAAGATCATTCCATCCAGATTAAAATGGATCAACTTGAAGGGATCAATTTGTGGTCATTAGATCAACCTACCCTTTATTCAATGACGTTGTCGTTGATAAATAATAGCGAAACCATCGACGCAACAACTACCAGGTTTGGTTTTAGAACTGCTGAATTTCGCTCGGATGGCGGTTTTTATCTCAATGGAGAAAAAATCAAATTGTTTGGCCTCAACAGACACCAAACTTATCCATATATAGGCCCAGCAGCACCCGCACGGCTTCAGCGGTTGGATGCTGAAATCCTTAAGTTTGAACTGGGTTGTAATATCGTCCGCACATCTCATTACCCCCAATCACCACATTTTCTGGATCGCTGCGATGAAATCGGTCTTCTTGTTTTCGAAGAGCTTGCAGGATGGCATCACATCGGCGACGACAACTGGCAAAATATCAGTCTGAATAACATGAAATCGATGATTATGCGCGACCGGAATCATCCCTCAATTATTCTTTGGGGGGTGCGGATCAATGAATCCGCAGATGATGATGTCTTTTACACACAAACCAATGCGCTGGCTCACCGCCTGGATCCTACACGGCAAACAGGCGGCGTTCGGGATTTTTTGGAAAGTAATTTCTTAGAAGATGTTTACACCTTTAATGACTTTGCCGAAAACTTGCGAGAGCCTGTTCACACCCCGCATCTCGTTACCGAATTTGCCGGTCACATGTTCCCCACCAAGGTCTGGGATCATGAAGAAAGGCTGATCGCCCATGCATTAAAGCATGCGAACATTCACAACCAGCAATTCGGCCATCCGAAAATTGCAGGTGGAATTGGATGGTGCGCTTTTGATTATGCTACCCATCAGGAATTTGGATCAGGAGATCGGATTTGCTATCATGGCGTGATGGATATATTTCGGCTTCCTAAATGGGCGGCCTATTTTTACAAAAGCCAGCAATCGCCAACAAAAAACATTGTATTGCAAGCAGCCACTCACTGGACAATGGGAGATCGTTCCGGTGGAGGAAACAACCCACTGACCGTATTCAGTAACTGTGATGAGGTAGAAGTCATAATTGGAGACGCCCAGATTGGCAGATTCAAGCCTGACTATGCGAACTATCCTCACCTGCCCCACCCCCCTTTTATGATCGACGGGTTGGAAGCTTTCAATCCCTGGGAAGGGATGCAATTCTACGACCTTCATCTGGTTGGTTATTTAAATAACAAACGCGTTATTGAGCAAAGAATTCCAGCAGATCGTCTGCCTAAAAAATTAAAACTCACCACTGATACACGCCAGCTGTACGCTGATGGGTCTGATATGACCCGACTGATCTTCAAGGTCACGGATGCCTGTGGCAACCCGCTGCCTTACGTGACAAAAATTATCCAGTTTACAATCGATGGGCCGGCGGAGCTGATAGGTGAAAACCCGTACCCTTTGTTCGGAGGACAGGGCGCTCTGTTTGTCAGAGCACAAACGCAAACCGGTAAGGTTGTCATTCAGGCACGAGCGGCGGATTTACCTGTTGAACAGGTCGAGATTGAAATCATTTAGGATATAACGTCAGATTATTCACATAATCGCTTAACGGTCGTCGTAAAAAAGCCAGTTTCGATTTTCCTTTGTTTTCCCATATGTTTTTGAAATTTAAGAGTTTTATGCAGGTTTATTCAAAAACGTTAATAGAAAAATTACAGTCAAGCCATATCATGAAGGCAGGTTTGATATTGAAGGAATGGATATGGCTGCTTTTTCGAATGCAATTCTGGTTTATAACACGAAATCAGGCCAGAGTAAAAAAGGGGAATTTGTTACCCGTATCAAATCGTATTTTCTCGAATCAGGTATCTCTTTAGATTTCGTTGAAATCCCAAAAGATAACGAAAACATTTCTGAGACAATCGATCAATTACCCTTAGATGGTGTTGATCTGTTTATCGCAGCGGGTGGTGATGGGACTGTATCACTGGTTGGCGGCAAGCTGGTCCACACATCCATCCCAATTGCTATATTGCCGCTGGGCACCGGCAATTTGATTGCACAGGAATTAAATATCCCTCTTGAGCTTGAAAAAGCCCAGGCGTTGATTACGTGTGAACAACCTTACATTGCCTCTGTTGATGTGATCAAAGTTGATGATCGTTTCAGCATCAACAATATCAGCGTGGGGTTTTCTCCCAGGTTGATGAAGGAAACGCCATCATCAGAGAAACAAAAGTTTGGCTTTTTTGCATATCTGATCAATTTCATCAAGCAGTTTTCGACTCTTCATCGGCATCGATTTAAAATTCAGTATGATGATAAAACACTAAATGCTCATGCCTCTGAAGTGCTCATCACCAATGGCAAATCTGTGGGGTTGCACTCATTGAAATGGCCCGAAAAGATCACCATGAACGACGGCAAACTCGACCTTTTCGTCATTCGTGCAAAAACCATCAAGGAATTTTTTGCATTGCTATTTTCAATAATCACTAAACGCAAACGAAGCGATATCGTAAAACACGTTACTTTTTCAAACAGTTGCCGAATTGAAACCAAAAACCCCATTCCGGTTCAAGCGGACGGCGATGCCTTCGGTGAAACACCGATTGAAATATCCGTTTTGCCGGGTGCTTTAAAAGTAATTATGGAAAAATAATTAAATAAATGAATCAATTCAAGGAGCCAAAAATGAAAAAATACAAATATATTATCGTGGGTGGCGGGATGACCGGTTCTGCTGCAGTTAAAGAAATTCGCAAGAATGATCCAGAGGGTTCCATTGCAGTCTTCTCGAAGGAACATTTCAAGCCCTACAAACGCCCACCGCTCACTAAAGGTTTGTGGTCAGGAAAGAAGGTCGATGACATCGCTATGCCGGTTGAAAAGTATGCGGCCAGTTTGTTCCTGGATTCTGAGATCGTAAAAATATCACCACAATCGCATGAGGTTGTAGATAACAAAGGTAACGCCTATCAATATGAGAAATGTCTTCTCGCAACAGGCGGTAATCCTATCACACTTAGAAATGCCCCGGAAGGCATTATCTATTACCGGACTCTGGCAGATTTTGAGACCTTAAAGAAACTGACCGAGACAAAATCTGATTTTTGTATCATCGGGGGTGGCTTTATTGGATCTGAGATCGCCGTCGCTTTGAATAATCATGGGAAACAGGCCACGCTCATTTTTCCAGAACAGGGTATTTCAGGCGTACGTTTCCCTGATGACCTTTCTGAATTCTTGAATGACTACTACCAGGAAAAAGGCGTAACCATTATTAATCAAAGCCTGGTTGAGGCAATCGAAAAGATTGATGACAAATATTATGTCCATTATAAAAATGTTTTCGATGGGAGCAAATCCGAAGGCATCTTTGATGCGGTCATTGTTGGGATAGGGATCAGACCCGATTTTCATCTGGCGCAGGATGCAGGTTTGCAAACTGGTGACGGCATCATCGTGAACGAATATTTACAAACCAGCGACCCTGACATCTTCGCTGCCGGTGATGTGTCCTATTTCCCAATTCATGATCTGGGAATGAGCATCCGTGTCGAACATGAAGATCACGCCCTATCGAGTGGTCGCGTGGCTGGACAAAACATGACCGGAGCAATGGAAAAATATGATCATTTCCCATTCTTCTATTCAGATTTGTTTGACCTTGGTTATGAGGCAATCGGTATTTTAGATAAAAGTTTGGACATTGTGGAAGACTGGATTGTTCCCTTCAAAAAGGGCACCATCTTTTACCTTGATGAAGGGAAAATACGGGGATTGATCTTCTGGGGCTTATGGGAAAAGGTGGATGAAGGAAGAAAACTAATCCGGGAAGGTAAAACTTATCAACACTCAGACCTGATTGGTCTTTTTAAGTAAACTTGAGTATAAAAACAAAACCGGTCCAGCACGCTCTCGGACCGGTTTTTATTATGCTGGGATTAAAAATCATCAATTTTTATCATGCTCTTCATCATGGACGTGAGAATCAAGTGAATCAACGGACTGGTCATTGTTCAGGTTTGTAACCGAGCCATATCCTCCTTCAACAAACATTTCCTGGATTTCGCTTTTAGCATGGTTTAATTCTTTGATCGTCGTTTGAATTTCAGATTCGTTCATAATCTTTCTGGGTAAATCCTGAATTTCTCGTGATGTGATCATGAGTTCCTTCCAGAATTGAGACTTCATCAGTTTATTAAGCCATCTGCCAATGTCGCCCGCTGTCTCAATCGCCTTGCGTGGGCCCAGCACGATCAGAGCCAAAAGAAAGATGAAAACTATTTCAAGCAAACCAACATTGAATATTCGCATGGAAGAAATGGGGATTTATGAATTACAAAGGGTGATCATCTTGTGATTCATCAGGGTCAGAGGAATGATCTTCCTCAATTTTGCCTGCTAAACCATCTTTAAATGCACGAATTCCTGAGCCAATTTCGCCAGCGATTTTGCTTATTCTCCCTACTCCAAAAACCAGAACAACGATTACCAATATAACCAGCAATTCCGGCCAACCGATTGACCTACCTAACATTTTCGCTCCTGTTCCTTTTTTTTCCTGCGAGTAATGCCAAAAGTATACCCAATAAATATAAGATGAACAACGGCACCATCAAGAGTGCCATATTGACGGGATCCGTAGTCGGTGTTGCAACCGCTGCAATTACTGCAATTAGAATTATTGCAACCCGCCATTGTTTTGCCAACCCTTGAGCATCAACAATCCCAAGTTTTGCCAAAAGATACATTAATAAAGGCGTTTCAAAACTCAAGCCAACCCAGAACAATAAATTGGTGACAAAACTGACATAGTCTTTCCATTTTGGAAGTACCTGCGGCCCAGGAAATTCCACCAGAAAAGGGATAGCAGCTGGCAGCATCACCAAAAAACCAAAGGTTACGCCTCCAATAAATAACAAAAAAGCAAGTGGAACAGCATACAAAACCCAGCGGCGTTCGTTTTCCTTCAGTCCAGGGGCAACGAACCGATATAATTGGAAGAGTGAGAAAGGTAAGGACAGAATAAAACCGCTCAGCAAAGTGATTTGAAAATAAACGCTCATATTCTCGGTGACCTGAATGGAGAGCAAATTTTCCATTCCGCCGATTGGCTTCGCAACCAGCATCATCAAAGTGTCTGCAAATATTGCACTGACAATAACACCAAGGACAAGCCCAATCAAGATATAAAACAATCGCTTTCGCAATTCGTCTAAATGCTGCCAGAGGGTCATTTCCTGTAAATACTCTTTCATTTTTTGCCTGGATCACCTAAAGTATTGGCTCTGATCTATTTAATTCTATCATCACAAATATTAAGTTACCAAATAAGTCGATCATTTGAATTATTGCCAATATTGCTTGACAAAGCGATAATAATACAATACAATGTTTTCCACGATGCGGGGTAGAGCAGTGGTAGCTCGTCGGGCTCATAACCCGGAGGTCCTTGGTTCGAATCCAAGCCCCGCTACTCTCAATTAACGCCAGACAAAAATCTGGCGTTTTTTGTTTTTTTGCCAAAAATGTCCCTAATTTCTTTAACAACCCCTTAACACATATTCCATTGACACATCACTAATAAATGATAATATTGGGTAAATTATTGAAAGAACCAAAAATGAATCTCTCTTTTCTTCTTCTTAACATCGTCAGCGTTTTCTATTTTATGGTCATTATGTATTTAATGAACACTCGACGCGTTGGTGGAAAAGAATGAAAAGAAACTGAAACCAGAATTTTTCCAAAACCACCCAACGCAGGGTGGTTTTTTTTTTGGAAGAAATTCTCTTCAAAGGAGGCGCCTGGAATAATTCTTTTTTATCGCAACCAATTTCTAGTTATTAAATAGGAGAAGTTATTATGTCGGAACAACCAGACGTAGAAAATTTAGTTGAATCGAGTCGAAAACCAATTTTGACGGCTCGCCAGGTGGGTGTAGCAGCTGCATTCGGCGGTGTTGCATTAGCCCTTGTTTTAGCAGGCGTAACCATTCCAATTCCAGGGACCCCCGTTGTTACGGATCCCAGGGAGATCTTCACCACGACCGGTGCTTCTCTCACCGGTCCAATTGGCGGTATTGTGATCGGATTGTTGGCAGGAATTGCTGAACCCGGTATTCCTTTAGCCAGCATTCTTGCACATGTAATTGGCGGTATTTTCAACGGTTTAGTTTATAAAAACCTGAGTTGGCGATTTAGAAAAAATAAAATTGCATATTTAGCAACTTGGGCTTTGCAAGTTATCCTTTATTATTTACTCGTCGTCATCCCGCTGTTTGTCGTCGGAATTATGGTCTTTTATCCAGATCCGGAATATGGAAATTTTTTTACATTCCTGGCTGCGCTCGAAGTAGGCGGTATTCCAGAAATGTTGTTTACCACTGTTGTCACGACAATTATTATGGCAGCACTGCCAGAAAATTTGCGTCGTCCATTGTGGTAACGCAATAAAAGAAAATCTTCGCTTGCTGCACGACCTTATAAAATAATCGTGCAGCAAGCGTAACAGTAGAAAGTGAAAATGTCATACAAAATTCAATTCGAAAATGTTTCATTTAAATATGCAAACAGTGATAATTTTGCACTCAAGAACATTAACCTTGAAATTGAGCCGGGTGAGATCATCCTGATTACAGGGCCAGCAGGGAGTGGAAAAACCACGCTTTGCTCTTGCATTAATGGCCTGGTTCCCCATTACCATGAGGGAGACTTGCAGGGAAATGTCTTAATTGGCCCATACAACACAAAAAAGGCTCGTATTGGGGGCCTGGCATCGATTGTCGGTATGGTCTTTCAGGATCCGGAGAGCCAATTGGTAACCAACAGCGTCCTGGATGAAATCGCATTCGGCCCTGAAAACCTTGGGGTTTCTAAGGAGGAAATCGACAGCCGGATCCAGGCTGCTTTAAAAGCAACTCGGCTGGCAGGCTACGAAGAAAGAGAACCTCATAATTTATCGGGTGGTGAACAACAAGCTTGTGTGATCGCCGCTACTTACGCGATGCACCCGGATATTTATGTCATGGATGAGCCGCTCGCAAACCTTGATCCTGAAGGACGTGCTCACATTCTCAATTTAGTTGTACAGGTCGCTCAACAACGCGGTAAAACCCTCGTAATTGTCGAGCATTCCTTAGAAGACGTGCTCCCCCTGGTTGATCGTATCATCCTGATGAATAACGGTGAAATCCTTCGAGACGGTCCCACCAATGAGGTCTTAGCACAGGGCGATATCCCCCGTATTTTCAAAAGACCTGACATTATGCGCCTATCGGAAGAATTCCAACTTCCCCAACTGGCATACACACCAAAATCATTTGTTGATCAATTAAAAGGCAAATACACCCTTAATAAATATTCAAATGGGCATTACAGCCATTCAGAACAAACAAAATCTGATGTGGTCATTGAAGTAAACGATCTCTCATTTGGATACAGTGATGAACAGCAAGCTTTACACAACGTCAGTTTCAAGGTTCATTCAGGCGAAATTGTAGCAATTCTTGGTCGAAATGGTTCAGGAAAAACAACGTTGGTTCGTCATTTAATCGGTTTAAATCAGCCTGACAGCGGCTCGATTTCTGTCATGGGAAGGGACGTAGCTCAAACGCCCACCCATGTTCTTGCACGCGATGTCGGTTTTTGCTTCCAGAACCCCAATCATCAAATTGTTTCCTTCACCGTTCGTGACGAAATGCAATTTGGCTTGAAAGCGCATAATATTGATCCTGATCTTTTTGATGAGCGCATTCAAAAGTCTCTCGAGGTCGTGGGTATGAGTGATTACATTGATAGTGAAGTGTTCAACCTTGGCAAAGGTTTGGTACAACGTTTAGCCCTGGCCTCGGTTTTGACCCTTAACCCAAAAATATTGGTTTTTGACGAGCCTACTTGTGGTCAGGATCCAGTGATGATTGATGGCATTTTCAACATTTTACGGCGTCTCAATGAAGAAGGCACAACAATCTTGTTGATCACGCACCGGATCGATTACGCTGCCAATTTTGCTCAGCGTGCCCTTGTTCTTCAACGTGGGCATTTGTCGTACGATGGACAAATTTCAAAATTGCTTCTTGATCAGGAGTTAATGTCTAGAAATGCGCTTGAGTTACCGGATCTAACAAAATTAGCGATTGAACTGAAAGACAATGACGTCACACCGAATATCGTTTCGTATGAAGAAATGAAAGAAGCCTTAACTCAAATTACTGAGGTGAATCATGGGAATTGAATATCAAAAAGGGAGCTCACATCTCCATAAGTTGGATTCACGCACCAAATTACTTTTATTCGTAGGAATTACCATCGCATCAATCATTATTGTCGACCCGATAATCATGGGATTGCTGTTCTTTTCGCTTTATCTGATCGGTAGACAAGGTGTCGACAATCAAGTCCTGAACAAAAATTTGCGGGGGTTGGTGGTCATCTTTTTGACCTTTTCGTTGTTTCAAGTCCTCTTTTTCACACCAAAAGACGCGCATCACCTTTTTTACCTGATCCCTTTTACAAAGCAAATACCGGTTACAGTTGAGGGTGTGGTGAGAGGTTTGGCAGTGTTTTTTAGATTTTTCAGCGTTGTGCTTGCTGTTCATCTGATGCTCTACACAACCCCACCTGTTGAATTAGCGTTAACAGTAACAGAGCGTGAAAAAAGCAAGTTTTCATCATCGGACATCCTCAGCATTCTTGCGATCGCTATGGTCATACTGGTTTCGTTTATACCAGTATTCTTGAATCAACGCCCTCCGGTTGCTTTTTTACGGGATGTGACCCCGATCATCCGTAATGTGTTGATGGTTTTATCGGCGTTAATCATCGCATTTATCATCCAAAAGGTTTTATCGAGAGGGCTGCCACCAGAGATGGGGGTTGCCTTGATGCTTGGCTTTTCCACTGTTGGTATATTGACAAAACAAACCCAAAAGATAACCGATGCTCAGAAAGCACGCGGTTATGATGTGAAACCCAAGAATATCGTAAAACGAATGCAGGTTCTCACTTCACTTCTCATACCAATATTCCTCACAACAATGGAAAGATCGCAGGATATATCCGTTTCTATTCTTTCACGTGGCTTTGATTACAACATTAAAAACCGGACTTTCCGCAGACAATTTCAGTTCCAGAAGAGAGATTTCGTCGTTATAGCAATTCTTCTTTTTGTCATTATCGGTGGCATGCTTTTAAACCATTTCGGCATCGGCGATTTTACGGAGAAATTTGTCATTTCATTACTCGGTTAATAAGCTGGATTATTGAATTTTTATGGCGTAATTAAAATTAGTTTAGGAGAATAAATGATTAAAAGAATTAGTCGTGATAATGTCTTTTTTGCCTTTCATCCTCATTTAGAACCCGTGTTGCACATCAAGCAAGGAGAAGCAATCGTGATGGAAACCCACGATTGCTTTGAGGGGCAATTGAAAAGCGAAAATGATTTGCTTGACAAATTGGATTGGGATCATGTCAATCCTGCAACAGGACCAGTTTACATCGAAGGTGCAAAGCCGGGCGATACTTTGAAGATCGATTTGCTTGAAGTTAAAACAGCCGATCACTCTACCATGGTCACCCTTCCCGGTGAGGGCGCACTTGGAGATTCCATTACGGAAATGGAAACCACCATCTTGAAAGTGGAAGGTGATTCTGTCATTTTTAAAAACAAAATCAAAGTTCCAAAAAGCGAAATGATCGGTGTGATAGGCGTTGCACCACAATCGGGTGAGGTCCCAAATGGCACACCTGGCCCTCATGGCGGTAATATGGATTGCACATTGGTAAAAGAAGGTGCCAGCATTTATTTTACAGTCGGCGTGGAGGGCGCCCTCTTCGGTGCAGGCGATTTCCACTCCGCCATGGGTGATGGCGAAATCGTTATTTGCGGCGCCGAAACACCCGGCGAGGTTCGTTTTTCTGCAGAAGTGGTTGACACATTAAAAGGTTTGCCAACCCCCTTTATTCGCAACGACGAAGTGGTTGCAACCATTTTTTCTGCCCCCACGATTGATGAGGCTGCAGATGGTGCAATCAAAGCAATGTCTTCTTTTCTGACAGACTTTGTAAAAATTCCACTCAACGATGCGGGCATGCTCATGAGTTTGGCTGGGAATCTCAAAATTTGTCAGATCGTTGATCCTGAGAAAACTGTCCGGTTTGAATTTCCATTGTCGGTACTTGATCAATATGACTACAAACTGGATTGACAATCATCATTTGGAACCGCTGAATGTTCTGTTTTCCGCAATAAAGTTTTTTGCAATACGAAGGTAAGTTTAGATTTGTATAGCAAATTCGCTAACGCAGTGACAAGACATCAGTGCAGGGTGATTTTAGAAATCTAATAACAAAAAAAGGGCTACATCTGAACTGTAGCCCTTTTTGATTTTTATAGCTTTCTGAAAGGACAAGAACAATACGAACGTTCTGTGCTCTTAATGCGACCCTTCGTTTCTATTAATAAATTCCTCAGCGAGAATTTCCACAGTCCATTTTGCCGCCAAAGCCACAACCCCGGTACATTTGGTGTCGTGTGCTCCAGCAAGTTCAAACGCCGATCTCTCATTAGCATCTCGCAAATCAAAAGCTCTGCCCATAATTTTCGCATGGATCGCGTGACACTTGATGTTTCCATATTGATCAAGATATCTGCCATACATTTTCTGCACCAACCGGTAGCTATGATATTTGTTATCACGATCGCCATCAAAGTGGGCTCTTCTCCTTGGATAAACCAAGCCAAAGATCAAGGTCGACCCAACAAGCGCTGCACAGGTTGAATCTCCAATCAAACCTAATCCTCCCGCCAAACCAGTGGCTGATCGAAAGACCATTTCATCGTGAAAATTCAAGGTATCAAATACAGCGGCAATGATACATTGACCACAACCATGATATTCACGCTCATACCTGTCGCCAAGGATATATGCTTTTTCAATATAATCCTGCCACAATTCATCAGAAATATTCTTCAAATTATTAATCATGATTATCTTCTTAGAATAAATCTTTGATCATCGCATCACCTTCAGTGATGCCAATTTCAACAGAAAACTTTCTTTTTTCCAAAGGATCAATGAAGTTGATTTCATTGTTCTCAAGAGCTTGCATGCGACCTTCAGCGAAATTCGTCGCAGGATTAAGTCCGCACACATATTCTCTACTGCGCATCATTTTCCATTGAAGAAAAACCGGGAGTTCCTGTTGATCGTATTTAACATACACACCCATCCCATTGTCTCCCAGCTCGGGGTTGAATAGACATGCGATTGCCGTTGAGTCTTCTAAATCAAATTCATGGTAAAAGCATTCTTCTTCAATATTATCCACTGGTTCTGTAAACAAATTGTACGTGGTAAGACCTTTTTCAGCTGATGGAGTTCTTGCCCATGATTTTTTAATTTTTGATGTATACAATTTTGAGCACGAATCCAGAAATGGGAAACCGAGATTGATATGATATAGAAGCATTAATGGCACAGGTTCAAAGTCCTGATTCTCGACATAATCAGTTATGATTATTCTATTTGAGCCTACATAGGACTGAATTTTTCGCTCCAACACCAAATCTTCAGCGTAAAAACGTGAGTGGCGAACCCGTCCCGAGACCTCAAAAACCATTTCGTTCCCATCCCAGTACGTTCTTTTTGAGATCAACTCTGCTGGCAAATTTGCAATCTCGCCGTGCACACCATATTCACGCCCATCGACAACATTATCGGCGCCGATGTTGTTCAACCCACTGGTTGTAAGAAGGCCGCCATAGAAACTATCAAGAAAACCTTTGCCCGCTTTTTCTACAAAATACTCGGGAGCACGCAATCCTGATTTGGAGATGTAGCCAAAAGGGTATCCTTTGTAACTGGCTTGACCAATATCAAGGCATCTCGAACCCAACACAGTAAACTTGAGATCACCAGCGTCAATATCGATCGCATCAACGCCTTTCGCTTTTCCAGAATTAAATGTGATTTCTCTGATACCAAATATTTGAGAAAGATTGCCAGTTTTCTTAAGCAGCTCTTCCCTAGAATAATTTTTATCAAATATTTTCGCCATTTTGTTTCTCCATGTTACAGGGTTTCTTGCTTGAATGACGGATAACTATTGCATCCATTTTTCGACGATTTTTGCTTGCTTTGCATATGTTGCTTTTAGAGTCCCATACAAGCTTCTGTATGTTTGATAATAATCTTCATACTTATCAACATTCTTTTTCAGAGGTTCGGTTACGCTTAAAGGCTTGATAATTTGTGTACATGCTTCTTCAGCATCTTTAAAATACCCTGCACCAATTGCAGCTAACATTGCTGCGCCAACACATCCTGTCTCTGAGACATTTGTTGTGACAATTCTGGCATTATAAATATCTGCTTGCATTTGCAGCCACAGCTCAGATTTTGCGCCACCACCTGATGCGCGCACCTCGTCAACAGGCACCTCGGCATCACGCAACAATTCTATTGTATCCCTCAAGCTGAAGGTTACCCCTTCCATGACTGACCTTGAAATCTCATTCAATCCATGACGGTAAGACAATCCGAAAAACACACCTTTTGCAAAGGGGTCAGGATAAGGAGTTCTTTCACCGTTTAAATATGGGAGAAACACCAAACCCTCACACCCAATTTCAGCCTTTGAAGCAAGGTCCGTCATTAAAGTATACACATCCTCGCCTTGATCTTTCATCAAATCTCGTTCTTTGGCAAAGATCGTGTCTCGCAACCATTTAAAAGAACCACCAGCAGCCAGGGTGCACCCAAAAAGACACCATGTTTCAGGCACAGAGTGACAAAAGGATAAAGCTGCAGCCCGATTAACATCCGGGATAGGCTTGTTGGCAGCAGCATACACAACGCCTGAAGTGCCGATTGTGGCTGAAACAATGCCTTCTTTATAAACACCGCTCCCAAGTCCACAAGCGGGTTGATCTCCGGCGCCACCAACAACCGGAATATTTGGCATTAAACCTAATTCTTCCGCAACATCCTTTTTAAGATAGCCAGCAATTTCCTGTGATTCAATCACATTATCACTGACAATATGGCGTGGCAGATTGCAAAGTTCAAACATTTCATCAGACCAGCGCCGATGTTTTACATCAAATAAATACGATCCTGATGCATCAGAAACCTCTAAGGAGATTTCCCCCGTCAATTTTAATTTAATAAAATCTTTTGGAAAAATTACCTGCTCGATTTGTTCAAACAACTCGGGTTGATTCTTTTTAATCCACATCAATTTTGGCGCCCAATAGCCAGTAAGCGGAATATTTGATGTTTTTTCAAGCAAAAAGTCCATCCCAGCAGTCTCAATTATCCAATCAACTTCTTCTATCGACCGCTGGTCTAACCAAATGATGCAATTTCCAATTGGATTGAGTTCTTTGTCCAAAAGCGTACTCCCTAACATCTGCCCGGTAACGCCAATCCCGAAAATTCTATCTCCTACGCCGCTTGACTGAACCGCTTGTTTGGTTGCCTTTTTGCATGCCTCCCACCAATCTGCCGGGACCTGTTCAGCCCACATGGGTTTTTCTGTAATCAAATCAATTTCTTGATAACCCACACCCGCCATACTGCCATCTTCACCAACAACAATGGCTTTAACACCGCTTGTACCTGAATCAATTCCTAAGAAATATTTCATCACTCTCTCCTTCATTTCCGTATAGCTAACTGGAATACTCATTCTAAAACCACGATACTGAATGGGAAACCCAATTATTAGCTATTAGAAATCAGTTAATAAATACTGAATGCTTCAAAAGCAATTTGCTTTTTCAAAAAGGAGAAAACAACCTGCAGGCTTATGAAGCATTCATCTTCTATTCACTCAACTTTAATTAAATTGCAAATTCTAAAATATCAAGAATCATGTCCTTGGTATAACTTGTTGTTCCCCAGCGGTGAGCGGTTTCAAGGATATCATCCGCCAAAACATCAAGTTCATCTGTTGGCATGTTAGCCTCTGCAAAAGTGACTGGAACACCGATCTTTATAAACCATGCTTCTAAAGCATCGATTCCTTTTTGTGCAGTTTCACTGCTAACATCGCCCTCAATTCCAAAGACCTCATTTGCAAAAACAGAGTATTTTTCAAGCCTATCATCACGGTGATACTTCATGATTGCTGGAATTGACACAGACATGGCGCTGCCATGAGGGGTGTCATAAAAGGCTGAGAAAGAATGGCCAACAATGTGAATGATTTGATCATAGAAACCTAACCCACTCACATAGAAGCCGTTCCACGCATTTGTTGCGATCCACATAAACATCGCTCTTGCTTCTTTGTCTTCTATATTTTTCTGTAAGCGATCCGTACATTCCATAATCGCTTTGATCATTCCCTGAGCATAACAGTCCTGCATCGGTGCCCATTCAACAGTGTGATTGATATAGCCTTCCATCAAATGAGACACAATATCCGCAGCCGAAATTGCGGTCTGCCTCCAGGGCAAGGAATACGTCAGTTCAGGATCAAGGATTGAAACCGTGGGATACATAAAAGGACTGACAAAGCCATCCTTTCTTCGTACCTCATCGTTATTAATCACGCTGGTCGGATTCATCTCACTGCTGGTTGCTGGAATGGTAACAATGGTCATAATCGGAAGCGCTTCTTTAATTTCTGCCTTCCCCATTGGGAAATCCCAAACATCGCCATCGTAAGGAACACCTACCGCGATTGCTTTTGCGGTGTCCATAGCGCTTCCACCGCCCAATCCGATCACAAGGTCAACATTATTCTCTTTACATAGTTGAATACCTTTGCGAACCAGGTTGACATCGGGATTGGATTTAACACCAAAAAGAGGAATAATATCAATGTCCGCCTCCTGTAAAGGTTTCATAACCTTGTCATAGAAACCAATTTTCTTGATTAATTCCTCATCGTACGATACCAGCATAACGCGTTTGCCGAATTCTGAGGCAATTTCTCCTGCGCGATTTACTGAACCTTCTCCAAAAACAATACGGGTTGGTATGTGATACTCAAACGGATACATAACAATTTCTCCTTAACTAGATTTACTTTTTTGTAATTGATCAAACAGAACAGATATAACAATTAATGCACCGACCAAAATATCTAAAATGAAAGGATTAATGCCAATCAGGGTGCCACCATTCCTGATCGATGCAATAATAATCGTGCCTAAAACCGTGCCAGCAATGCTGCCTACCGCACCTGACAATGAAGCACCTCCTACAACGGCAGCTGCAACAGCATCGAGTTCATATCCTTGTCCGGCAGTAGGCACGCCGTTTCCAAGCCTTGCTGTCATCAGTATCCCGGCAATTGAGGACATAAAGGCACTAAATGCGTAAATTCCACAAATAATTGTGCCGATTTTGATCCCCGACAACCTGGCCGCTTCCTCATTACTTCCAATCGCATACATATTTCGTCCAAAAGTTGTGAAACGGGATACGAAATAGCCAATGATGATTGTGATAAACCACACATAAGCCATTGCCGGGATTCCTAAATATCTCTGAACTGCAAAATCACCAATTGCAGGGGGTAAACCTGTAATTTTTTGTGCATTGCTTGTCAACATCACGAGCCCTCGGACAATCGTCATACCTCCCATTGTTGCAATAAACGCGGGAACCTTTCCGTTGTGAATGATAAATCCTTGAATTGCACCAATGATAGAGCCGCCAATTAACGCAATCACGATGGATAGCCAGATGTTGAAGCCAGCAACCATTAATTTAGAAGCAAGAATACTGCTAAAAGCAAGAACTGAGCCCACAGAAAGATCAATACCACCAGAAAGAATCACAAATGTCATACCAATAGCAAGCACGCCGATGATGGCTGTCTGCCTTAAAAGGTTTGCGATATTCACAAAAGATAAAAATTTTGGTTCCAGGAGATACAAACCAACAACCAATAGAATAAGAACGATCAAAAGATTACCCTCTGAAATGCTCTTAAGTTTTGCAAAAAATAGATTGTTTTTAATTTTTGCTATCATATTATTCTCCACACAAAGACTTATTTAAGGTTTATAAAATGCCTGAAGCATATCGTAATAACTGTTCTTCATCGTAATCCTTTTGTGAAACGATTTTCACTAATCTTCCTTCAGAGATTACTGCAATCCTATCGGTAATACCCATAATTTCTGGAAGATACGATGAAATGATGATGATTGCATTTCCAGCTTCAAGTATTTCCTCCAACAACTTATAAATTTCTCGCTTGGCACCAACGTCAATGCCAACTGTGGGTTCATCGAAAATGAAAATGCTGCACTTTTTACAGAGCCATTTGGCAATCACAACCTTCTGCTGATTGCCACCGCTTAAATTCATGACTCTTTGAAAAATACCAGGCGTAACAACCCGTAGCTTTTTTACAAACTCTAAGGCATTCTTTTTTTCTTGAGGTAAATTAATTAACCCCATTTTAGAAATATTTCTATACGAAGCCAGGTTTATGTTTTCTTTTACCGACGTTTGAAGTGTGAGGCCTTGCATTTTCCGATCTTCTGGTAAAAACCCAACGCCATAGCGAATTGCATCATGTGGATCGTTGATCTGCGCTATTTCGCCATTTACGATAATTTCTCCCTGATCGTAAACGTCAGCCCCAAAAACAGCGCGCATTATCTCAGTACGCCCAGAACCAACAAGTCCAAAAAATCCTAATATTTCGCCTTGTCGTAAATCAAACGCTATGTCTTTGAATTTACCTTCACAGTTAAGCCCCTTAACTTCCAAGACCTTTTTCCCCGGTTCGAAACGCTTGATAGAGTACATATCTTCGATTTTCCTGCCCACCATTTTTCTAACCAGGTCATCCTCAGAAGTTTCACTTACAGGCAAGGTATCAACCCATTTTCCGTCTTTTAACACGGTGACAACGTCACATAATTCAAAAATTTCTTCCAACCGATGAGAGATATAAATGATTGCTGCACCTTCTTGCTTTAGCCTGCGGATAATGTCAAACAAATCTCTCACTTCCTCATTGGCTAACAATGCTGTTGGCTCGTCAAAAATGATTAATCGACTGTTATCAAAATTCTTTTTAGCAATAACAACCATTTCTTGCATAGCAACAGACAAATCTTTAACCAAAGAGTTTGCATCAACATTGATTCCCAGATGATCTAAAGCCTTTTGTGTTGTTTCGCGCATGTACTTCCATTGAACAACACCAAGTTTAGATTTTGGAATATTCCCCAGAAAAAAGTTCTCAGCCACTGTGAGATGAGGCGCAAGAGTAACATCTTGGTAAACAGCACTCAAACCTAAATCACGAGATTTGATTGGATCAGACATATTCACTTTTTGACCATCAATATAAATATCACCAGATGTCAATTGATAAGCGCCCATTAATATTTTTATCAGCGTGGACTTGCCTGCCCCGTTTTCTCCAACAATAGCATGGATTTCGCCTGGTTTAAAACTTATACTTACACCATCAAGGGCCCGAACAACCCCAAAATCCTTGGTAATGTTTTCCATCTTTACAAAATCATGGGTCAAATTATTCACAATCAACCTCGCTATGTCATGAATTAGAAATTTTTTCTTTCAAGCACATCTTGTACTTCTAAGTTATTGTTAAAATAATTTTTATAATAATTGGATAACCGGAATAATTTAACCGGTTATCCAATTTATTAAATAGAAGTTTATAGATCTTCTGCTCTGGTTACATTCACGCCAGTATCAATGAATGCGGGGATCTTTTCACCTTTTAGAGCTTTCACTGCATACTCACAACCAGCGTAACCCATATTGAATGGATCCTGAATGATAAGGGCTTTAATCACACCTTCAGCCAGGAAGTCAAGTTCTTCTTGATCATCATCAAATGCAACGATTATCACAGAATCTTTCAATCCAGCTTGCTTGATTGCTCGCCCAACACCATCACCGGTATGGTTGTTATCTGCATAGATACCAATCAGTTTGTCGCCTTCACGGGTTATGATTTGTTCCGTCTCAGAAAGCGCTTTTTCGATTTCGTTGTCCACATACACAGGGGTCAGAACTTCAATATCAGGTGCAATTTCAGCCATCTTGTCAATAAAACCGCCATCGCGGTCAACAATTGTCTGAACACCAGCCACAGCAGCAACAATCGCTACTTTCCCTTCGAGGGGAATACCTGCTTTTTCCAGTTCCTCGACCATTGCCTCAGCTGCCAGCGCACCACCCAACACGTTATCGGTGGCAAGATGGGCAACAACATCATCAGATGGGATTGAGGTGTCGATTGTCAGAACTGGAATACCTTTTTCAGCAGCTTCGGCTATCGCCGCATTAGCGCCTTCTCCGGCATTGGATGCGATCACAATTGCATCTGGTCCACTCGTAATCACGTTCTCCAGAATCGCCAGTTGTTCATCAACATCTGCTTCTGATGCGGGACCATACACAGTCACGTTCACATTTTCATTATCAGCACCAAAAGCCTTACCCCCATCAAGTGCTTTCTGCCAAAAACCTGAGTCCGTTGCCTTGACGATCAAAGCAATATCGTATGTTGCATCGGCTTCTGGCTCAACGCCTAATTGCTCTGCTCTGGTTACATTCACGCCAGTATCAATAAATGCGGGGATCTCTTCACCTTTTGCGGCTTTCACTGCATACTCACAGCCAGCATAACCCATATTGAATGGATCCTGAATGATAAGGGCTTTGATCACACCTTCAGCCAGGAAATCAAGTTCTTCTTGATCATCATCAAACGCAACGACCATCACAGAATCTTTCAATCCAGCTTGCTTGATTGCTCGCCCAACACCATCACCGGTATGGTTGTTATCTGCATAGATACCAATCAACTTGTCGCCTTCACGGGTTATGATTTGTTCCGTCTCAGAAAGCGCTTTTTCGATTTCGTTGTCCACATACACAGGGGTCAGAACTTCAATATCAGGTGCAATTTCAGCCATCTTGTCAATAAAACCGCCATCACGGTCAACAATTGTCTGAACACCGGCCACAGCAGCAACAATCGCTACTTTCCCTTCAAGGGGAATACCTGCTTTTTCCAGTTCTTCTACCATTGCTTCAGCAGCCAGCGCACCACCCAATACGTTATCGGTGGCAAGATGGGCAACAACATCATCAGATGGGATTGAGGTGTCGATTGTCAGAACTGGAATACCTTTTTCAGCAGCATCGGCTATCGCCGCATTGGCGCCTTCGCCAGCATTGGATGCGATCACGATTGCATCTGGTCCACTCGTGATCACGTTCTCCAGAATCGCCAGTTGTTCATCAACGTCAGCTTCTGATGCAGGACCGTACACAGTCACGTTCACATTTTCATTATCAGCACCAAAGGCCTTACCCCCATCAAGTGCTTTCTGCCAAAAACCTGAGTCCGTTGCCTTGACGATCAAAGCAATATCAAGCTTATCACCAGTTTCTTCAACTTCTGGCTCCTGTACAGTTGGTTCTTCCGCTGCTTTTGGAGCACAACCTGCAATCGCAAGAACAACCAAAATTGTAATAAACAATATATTAATTAGCCTCTTCATTTAGCTCTTTCTCCTTAATTGTTAAGTGTTCATTTTTGGTTAATTATTTATGGAATAAGAATTATTTCCATATTGATTTGAGAGATTTACATCACTCGTCATCGACAACATTATTTATGCCTCTTTTTATCTTTACGCAATCACCTCCTATTAACGGTCTTGTTTAAATCCAACGATAAATTAAGGACCGAATCTGTCATGTTAAAACTGGTTTTCAGTTCTATACTTCTCGGAGCGTAATTCTTCATGCCATTTTCCAACCTGCTCAACAAAAGACTTGCTGTTTGCTTACCAATATCTTCAAGCGGTTGGCTAATACTCGTAAATTGTGGATTAATGCTTTCTACGAAGCCTAAATATGGGAAAGATGCCACTCGATCAAATGCCATAATGGATACATCATCAGGAATATTCAGTTGGTATTCAAGCATTGCTTCTAATGCACCCATGCTGTGATAAACATTTGAGCAAAAGATCAATGTGGGAGGATCCGTCAAGTTCATTAAGCGCATAAATTGCCTTGCCGAATCGTGCTCGATCAACTCAGCCTGAACAACAAAATCCCCTCTCAATTCAATATTGTTGTTGATTAACGCATCATGATAGCCCTTAAAACGGACCCCATCGGTGTACAAGCCTTCGCCCTTGATGTAACCAATTTTCTTATGCCCCATTCTGATTGCAAGTGTTATGGCATCAAAAACTGACTGATAATTATCAACGGTAACATTGTCGCATACCAATCCTTCGATCAACCTGTCAAGTAAAACTACCGGCAAACCATCATCAAGACACTTTTGAATATGGGAGCCATCTGAATTGCTTGTGGCGACAACCAATCCATCAACACGTTTATTAGCAAGCGTTCGTACCTGTTCAATTTCCTGATCAAAGTCATTTCCATAAGTGTTGAATATTGTTTGATATCCAGCTTCCATCATCTTCTTTTGGAAAATCCTGATGATTGGAGGGAAAAATGGATCGGTGATTTCAGGAAGAACACACCCAACCGTATAGGTCTTACTGGTCTTTAACCCACTCGCCATAGGGTTTGGTTGATATGACAATTCCCGAATTGCCTTCTCGATTTTTATTCGATTCTCTTCTCTCACATTTTTCCCGTTTAAATACCGGGAGATCGTTGAACGAGATACACCGCTTTTTTTCTCAACATCAAGAATAGTCGCCATGAAGTCTCCTAAGTAATCCTTCGATGTTTTTGCATATAACCAACTTAAACAAATCCTCGTAAATCCTTCTTTAAGATAATTCCGGTATTGTCTTTATTCCAACTCAGGAACAGCGCCTGATTTTGTTGCCACGTATGCGCCCAATTCGTTACCCTTTTGTGCTGCGACCAAAACATTGCCGCTTTTGATATATTCCATAATAAATCCAGCCGAGAATGCATCACCAGCGCCTACGGTATCTTTAACTTTCACCTTAATCCCTGGAATATCTTCGCGCTTGCCAGGTGTAAACACAGTGGCACCGTTTGCACCCCTTGTCAATAAAATGAATTTCGGAGGAAAGCTGTCAAAAATCCAATTAATTAATTCCTGCTCAGTCTTTCCCTTGAACATCAAACAGATCGCCGCTACCAAATACAATTCTTCTTCATTCAATTTGAAAATATCCGTCTTTGATAATGAGAAGTCCACGACGTCTTTATCAAAATGTCCTTTTCTCAAATTAATATCAAAAAATGTTTCCTTAAATGTGACTGTATTTAATAACTCCCTTAAGGTTTCTGCACTTATAGAATTGCGCTGAACGACCGTTCCAAAGTAAAAGATATCAAATTCTTGATTCGCCAATGTCTTAAATTGCTGGTCTGTCAATTTTATGCAATCAAAAGCAACGGGTTGAATAATGTCAAAGGTCGGACTTCCATTTTCATCAAGCCAGACCTTAACCCAACCTGTTTCATGTTTTGGATCAGTGTTGATATAAGTGATATCTACATCCTTGCTCCTAAGATGCGATTTTGAAGCTTCTCCAAGATCATCATCCCCAACACAGGAAATTAGAGTCGAAGAGCAATTGTGATTGGCCATATGCAAGGCAATATTTATCGCCGGTCCCCCCGATATATTTCTCACCTTCTATGAAATCATATAAAATCAATCCATAAAGAAGTGTGCCTGTTTCCTGTTTTTTCATCGTTTTACCTCAGTCAACTATTTTTTAATCATAAAACTTGAGATTTTGATGATTAATAATTGCACAACACTAAGAACGTTCTTAGTATAACAAACAGTTAACGATTTGTAAATAGCTATTATTTAACTAATTTGCCCATTTTCTTTTATCCCTCGAGCAACTTCAGGGGCTCATATTCGCTGATATTTAAGTTGACAGGTTGCTGGACTGGTGTTATTATTCACAATTGTGCAAGCCCTAATTCTTTTGTGATTAATTACATGCCAAAACACAACGATCTCCCAAAAAATCGACATAGCTTACTGGCTGACATTGCTGAAATGTATTTTCTAGAGGAAAAGACACAGAACGAGATTGCAAAGATAGTCGGCGTCACTCGCTCTAATATCTCGAGAATGTTAATGGAAGCAAGGCGAACTGGGATCGTTCACATTCAAATCAATCGCCCTCTCAGAGAAAACACCGAGCTCGCTCAACGATTAATTGAGCGATATCATCTCGTCCACGCCCGCGTTCTTCTTGTCGATCAATACTCGGAACACTGCTTCACCTAATTGGGAAAAGCAGCTGGAGAAGAGTTGACCTCCCGATTAAAACCCTGATTTTATTGTCGGTGCATCCTGGGGAACTGCCATCAGCGCGACAGTTGATGAAATTGAAAACTCGACCAAAGTACCAAACATTAAAGTTGTACAGTTATTGGGCGCACTGGGATCCAGAAATACAGAATACGATGCACATGCAATCGTCCAACGGTTATCTGGCAAGCTGGACGCTGAAGCAATCTTTATGAATGCACCTTTTCTTGTCAATGACGCAAATGTGGCTCATGCATTGCTCGCAAAATCCCAGCGTTCAAGAAGCAATTAATTTTGGTTACAAGGCAAATCTTGCTTTGATTTGGTGTGGGAAGCTCCCAACCTGAACACAGCAGTTATTATCTTGCAAACTATGTTCAGCTTGATGAAATTGCGGAGATTCAAGCCTCTGGTGCAATTGGTGATGTCTGCGGTCGTTTCTACGACCCTCAACGGCAATATGGTCGCGCAAAAATTTCAGGATCGACTGATAGGAATCCCCCCTGGAGGCTTTAAAAAGAATTACCCATCCGAATTGGGGTTGCCGGTGGCCTTGCTAAAGTACAACCCATCATCGGAGCGTTACGTGGTGGTTTTATTAATATTTTAATATCAGATGAAAGGACTATTCTTGAAGTATTGAAACAAGACAGCGTATAGTTTTTTTGAACATGAAAGGATTCTATGGCAACTACAAGATTTAAAGTAAAACACGATAATGAAGAAACAACGGATGTTCTAAAAAAATCATCAGAACTTGGGTTAACCGAAGATGATTTAATTTGGATGTATCAAATTATGATCGAGACTCGCCATTTTGAAGAAATGGCAACCAACCTCTACGGCCTTGGCAAAGTTCATGGAAGCATGCATCTTTCTATCGGCCAGGAAGGTGTTGCTGCTGGAACTGGCATTGTCGCTCGTGAAACAGATTACCTGATCAATCATCATCGCGGTCATGGACATTTTATAGCCAGCGGTGCTGATGTCAACAAAATGATGGCAGAATTCCTTGGAAAGGAAAATGGTTACTGCCGTGGACATGGTGGGTCCATGCATATCGCCGACGTCGAAGCAAGAAATCTGGGAGCAAACGGCATTGTTGGTGGAGGCATGCAAATTGCCACCGGCGTTGGTTTGGCAATAAAAATTAAAAAAACAGATGATGTTGCCCTGGTAATTTTTGGTGATGGTGCCGCAAACGAAGGCATTTTCCAGGAATCTATGAATTTAAGTGCTATTTGGAAATTGCCTGTTGTTTACCTTTGTGAGAATAACCATTATGGAATGTCTGCCGCAGTGGATCGAATGTCCGCAAAGGTGCCATTTACAGATCGCGCGAAATCTTATGACATTCCTGGGTACTTTATCGATGGCAATGATGTCCTGGCAGTCACGGAATATATGGCAAAGGCATTCGATCACGCCCGATCTGGCGCTGGGCCTGTGTTTGTCGAAGCAGAAACCTACCGCCACCTCGGTCATTCAAGAAGCGATCGTAACCTGTATCGTACAAAACAAGAAATTGAACAATGGAAAGAAAAAGACCCCATAAAGCGATTTGAAAAATTAATGCTTAAAGCGGGGCTCTTATCTGAAGACAAAATCAAAGAAATTGACCGCCAAATGGCGAAGGTGATCGAAGATGCCGTTGAATTTGCAGAAAATTCACCCGAGCCAAGCGTGGATAATATTATGGAGTGGGTATATGCCTGAAATTACATTTAGAGAAGCAATTCATGCTGCAATGGTTGAAGAGATGCGTCGTGATGATAGCGTCTTTCTCATTGGTGAAGATATTGGGGTTTACGGTGGCGCCTTTGGGGTCAGCGCGGGTATGATCGAAGAGTTTGGTCCAAATAGAATTTGGGAAACGCCCATCTCAGAACTTGGCTTTGTTGGAGCCGCTGCGGGCGCGGCTATGGTGGGAATGCGTCCAATTGCAGAGATCATGTTTATGGATTTTATGACACTCGCCATGGACCCCATCGTCAACCAGGCAGCAAAAGCAAGGTACATGTTTGGTGGAAAAGCATCCGTACCCATGGTGGTTCGTATGCCAAATGGTTCTGGCACCGGGGCAGCAGCTCAGCACTCTCAGTCATTGGAGACCTTGCTCATGCATATTCCCGGGCTCAAGGTTGTCACACCAAGCACACCCTATGATGCAAAAGGTTTGTTAATTAGCAGCATTCGTGACAATAATCCCGTCTGTTTTCTTGAACACAAATTGCTCTACAAGATGAAAGGAGAAGTTCCTGAGGGAGAATATTCCATCCCACTTGGTGTTGCAGATGTGAAACGAGAAGGTACAGACATAACAGTTGTTGCAACTGAGATTATGGTCCACAAGAGCCTTGCAGCTGCTGAGGTGTTGAGTGCGGAAGGCATTTCTGTTGAGGTGGTCGATCCGCGCACACTTAATCCTCTCGACACAAAAACCATCACCGAATCAGTCATGAAGACCGGCCGACTTTTAGTCGTGCACGAGGCTGTTAGCATTGCTGGTTGGGCAGGAGAAATAATGGCTTCTGTCTCAGAAAGCCCGGCTTGGGATTACCTGGATGCGCCCATGCGCCGATTAACCGGGAAATTTATTCCTATTCCATACAATCCCATACTCGAAAAAGCTGCCGTTCCTCAAGAAGATGACATCATCCATGAAATAAGGGCGATTGTCAACAACACTTATTAAAAAGAGGTAAACAATGCCAGTTCCTTTTATAATTCCAAAGATGGATATGGATCAAGAAGAGGTTGTGATCGCTCAATGGTTAAAGAAAGAAGGCGATTACGTTGAAAAAGGAGAAGTCGTAATTCTCGTTGAAACAGACAAAATTACCAGTGAGGTTGAAGCGCCTGCTAGCGGTAAATTAACCCATTTGCTCTACCAGGAAAACGATACTGCTCCAGTTACTAAAGTCGTCGCATACATTCTTCAAGATGGAGAAACAGTGGACGACCTGCCAGAACAACTCTTGAAACAAACCACCGAAAATGATGACACTGAACAGTTTGAAGCATCCACGGCCCAAGCAGAAGAGAAATCATATTCAATTTCACCGCTTGCAAAACATATGGCAGAAGTTGAAGGAATAAATCTTGATGAGATCAAACCGGTTGGCGAGAAAATTACAAAGCAAGATTTAGAAGATTATCTAAAAGAGCGAGACAAACCAAGATCCAGGGTTGAAGTGTCTGCAACACCTGCGGCCAGAAGGATAGCAAGGGAGGAAAGTATTGATCTCAAATATGTCACTGGGAGCGGACCAAGATCTCGAATTCAGGCTATGGATGTACAAAACTATGTAGCTACTCAGAGAAGACAAGTTTCCGCTTCAGACAAAGCGACACAAGCATTCGATTCGCAGAAATTGTCTACGATGAGAAAAATTATTGCTGAAAAGTTGACATCAAGCTATCAGAACACACCACATATCTTCCTGTCTTTGGATGTCGATATGAGCAACTTTGTTTCGGCTCGAAAAACAATTAATGAGGATTTTCAAAATAAAGGATTGCAAAAAGTTTCAATTACGACCTTGTTAATTAAGGTTTTAGCTTTGTGTCTGAAGAATCATCCACCGCTGAATGCATCAATTGAAGATGAAACGATTAACTATTGGAAAGATATCAATATAGGAATCGCCACCTCACTTGAGAGCGGTCTCATTGTGCCGGTGATCCATCAGGCAGATCGGATGTCAATCGATGAGCTTAATCTTCAAATCAGAGATTTGACAGAACGAGCTCGTTCAGGCAGGCTGTCTTTGGAAGAAATTCAAGGCGGCACATTTACAATATCCAATTTGGGTATGTTTGGCATCGAATCATTTACATCAATTATTAATCCCCCTCAATCCGCCATCCTTTCAGTGGGTGCGATTAAGCGCAAACTTGTCGTTATTGATGAACATGATTCAATAAACATCCGTCCAATAATGAACTTAACGCTTGGCGCTGATCACCGCATTATTGATGGACTTGTTGCAGCTCATTTTTTACGTGATTTAGTTGATTCAATTGAAAATCCATCCTTCGCAAATCCATCAGATTAATTCAGTCAAATATCATTCTATTGATATTCTTTAAAAAAGGACGCCAAGTAATAAACATGGCGTCCTGATATTTCTCCAGCAAAAATATTATAAATTTAGCAAAATCTAAACCATGAAAAAAGCATTCCTTCGTTTACGCTTTAACTTGATATTTTTCTAGGCCAAGTTGCTGCTGAGTAACCCCATTTGATCTCTTTGTGTTTCCATACATCCTATAAAACTCCGCGCTGCTTCCGACAATTTGTGACCCTTAAGGTAGCACAGGTTGATCCGAGTTTCAAAGCAAGGCGCAACATCAATCACAGCAATTTCAGAGCTTCTCGCAGGTAAGACCATTCGTTTCATAAGAAGCGAAACGCCCAACCCTTTTTTCACCATGTCGATAAGGTTTCCCATCTTTTGATCAGTGTAAGCGACTTTGGGTTCAAAACCGCATGATTGGCAGGCGATGATTGAATTTTTATACATTTTCGAGCCCTTATCCATTAATACGAAATCTTCATCAGCCAATTTTGATAATTCAACATAGTCATTCTTCGCCAATGGATGTCCAAGCGGGAGCAATGCAACAAGATTATCATCAACATACGGTAAACCTACCAGATCGTCGCCAAGTTCAGTACTGATCCGAATAAAAGCCAGTTCACATTTCTTTTGCCGAATCAAGTTTCTTAATTCGTCTGAATTTGCTTGATAAACATTAATTTCAAATTTCGAGAATTCTTTTTTATATTTTACGATAATATCCGTGATATTGTATTGCGCCAGATCTGGTATGGATCCCAGATTAAGAATTTGGTGTGCGCTTCCTAAACTGCTCTCTATCGCAGTGATATATTTTGACTGAAGGTCAGCGATTTTCTTTGCATATGGTAGCAAGAGTTCACCATATTGACTGATTTTTACTGTTCGCGTGTTGCGATCAAATAATACAACTCCCAATTCAGCTTCCATTCGCTTAATATGCTTTGAAAGTGAAGATTGTGAGATGTAAAGAAGGTTTGCAGCTTCAACAAAACTACATGTTTCAGCAAGTGTGACAAACTCATTAAAATAATTAATATCCATAGTTTTTTCCCACATCATTATTATTTATTCTAACCTTGAATAAATAATAATGATGGAAGCAAAAATTGTCAAGCCTATTTTAAGGTTTTCTTTATATTTTCTATGGTTATTTCTTTTCAGTTTTTAACAATTTAATTATTCGAAATTATTTAATGCCGTTGTCATTTAATAGAAAATGCAAACCTATTACGCAGAAATAGTTCATTTGTGTAAAAATACTATTATTTCCGGTTTGGAATATATTTTTACAGAAATCGAATTGGTGCGCGTGAAACATCACCTTATAATGGTATTGTAGCCTACCTTGCATCGTTTGTTCGTAAATTTGCTTGATTGTGAATTTTTCACTAAACAACTATGACTGTAATAGCAAAAATAAAACAAATTAGCATTTGTGATGTATTAATCTCACCATAATTATTAATAAGTGCGCAACGCAAGATCACAACCATTTGCAATCAATATTATATAAGGAGGATTATTTCAATGACAAAGATCATCGTAATTGGCGGCGGTATCGCAGGTATTTCTGCTGCGGTTGGCGCCCGTAAGGCGGGCGCCGAGGTGACCCTGCTGGAACGTCAGGACCAGCTGATGGGCATCGGACGGATCGCAGGCAGCATGGACGTGGGTGGGCGCTATCCGCTCCATCTCGAAATCGTGGAGATGGGGGGCCCCGAAGTCAACGCCGCCCTTGATTCCATCAGCCTGGATAATATGGATAAGTATCGCGAATCCCATTACCCCCATCACCGGATGCCCGGTTCGCTGGAAGACATGACCAGCCATTCCTGGATCTACAACGTGATGACCGCCGACCCCGTTTTGCGGAAAATGCTGCAGGACATGGGCATCGAGATCCTGTGGCGCAGCCGGGTGGTCGATGTGGAAAAAGAGGGCAACCGCATCACCAAAGTCAAATACTTCAAAGATCGTTACGAGGTCAACTGGATTGAGGCTGACGCCTTTATCGATACCACCGGCTCTGCCGGGGGGATGAAGGAGTGTACCAAGTATGTTGGCGGCTGCGCCATGTGCCCCTGGATGCAGTGCCCCACCTTTGGCGATCGCATTAATTTCGCCGGTAAGGCAGGCGCCAGAACCGTCAACATGCACCAAAAGGACGGCACACCCGGCATCAAATACAACGGGCTCTATCTTTATAAAGAATCCCTTTCTCAGGAATGGAAGGACAAGCTGGCGGAGACCCACCAGATCTTCGTCCCCTTCCGCGGCATCGTCGATTGGGACCTTGATCCCGAATGGAGTTGGGGTACCCGTGGTCAGGATGGCAACGATGGTAAGGGACACCCTGCCGATAAGGACACCAGCTGGCGCGTGGCGCCCGATGTGGGGCGCTTCCGCCTGCTCGACCGCGGCATCTTTGCCGGTGGCGCAGGTCCCAGCCCCCTCAAACTGGAGCAGCTCCGTGAGGTGCCTGGCTTTGAGAACATCGTGGCCGCTGGGCCTGTCGGCGGTATGAACCTGTGGTCTTTGGGGCACGACCTGGTCTTCTGTGAGAACAACCTGCGCGTTCCACCCCTCGATAACCTGTTCACTGCGGGTTCCAAAGCGCACATGGTCGATATCCAACCCGGTATCAACTCCGGCTACCTGGCAGGCTTCAATGCCGCCCGGGCTGCTGTCGGCAAGCCCCTGGAAGAGTTCCCGATGAGCACCGTCTCAGGCGACATCATCGATTTCACCCGCAGGTTCCTCGCTGATTCTGCTGAATCTGAATATGGTGGACCGACCACCTTTGTGAGCGCCCACGCTGGGCACTACCTCAAGCACCTCAAAGACGAGGGCTTCTTCCCGGACAACACCGAAAAGTGTAAGCAGCGTGTGGCTGACGCCGGTTTCACCGATTATTTCAACAAGCCCGTGATCTAATGTAAGTTTTTCTCTCGAGACAGCCCGGTTCATCGCAGCCGGGCTGTTCAAGTGAAAACACGAAAATTTGAGAATAGGATTTTTTCAATGAGCGAAAAGTATCATTCAATTAAAAACACTTATGCCAGTATCGGCATAGAAGGCTCACATAATAAGATCGATAGCATGATCTATGAACCTGTTGAACTCGATGAGAAAAGCCAAGTCGCTGTTGTTTATATTCACTCCCATTCAGGTTCTCTCAACCGCACTGGCTGTCTTGAACTGGCAAAACGTGGCTATCGCGCTTTAAGCGCAGGTGTAAGCAATCCCGCTGGACCGTTGGATAAAAAACTACCGGACATCAACAACGTTATCAACTACTTGAAGGAATACCCTGGCGTTCGTAAGGTGGTTACATTAGGGCACAGCGGAGGCGCAACCCTGATGAGCGCCTATCAAAGTGTCGCAGAAAATGGGGCATCCATCTTCCAGGGTCCTGAAAAATTGATCAAGTGTTCAAACTTAGGTAACCTTACACCAGCTGATGGTGTTATGCTGCTCGATTCAAATTATGGCAACGGCGCCATGACCCTTTTCAGTCTGGATCCCGCTGTTATAAGTGAAGATAACGGGATGGATTTAAATCCAGAATTCGACTTATTTGACCCCGCTCATGGATATGATCCGGCAGGGGCATCATACAGCGATGAATTTATCCGAAAATTTCTGAAAGCCCAGGGCGAAAGGAACAATCGATTGATCGATGCTGCCCTTGAACGCCTTGAAGCGATCGAGAGCGGTCGTGGAAAATATGTTGATGATGAACCTTTTATCGTCCCTGCTGGCGCCTTATTCGCCTTTAATAATCGGTTATTCCCGCAGGATACCCGGCTTTTATCACGAACCCAAAAAGCTTGGCCCCTGATCCACCCTGATGGTTCCATCACCGAGCAGATTATCCCCTGTGTTCGAAAACCAAAAAACTTAGAATCCTTCTCAAATGTCTATCACAAAAGTGCCATCGTTTCGACTGTTCGTGCATTTCTAAACTGTTATGCAGTTCGAACAACGAAAGATTATGGCTACAATGAGGATTCACTCTATGGAATCGATTATCAATCCAGCTATAGCTGCACACCAGGTAACATTGTTCATGTCTCGTCACCCCTCCTGGTTATGGGTATGACTGGCGGTTATGAATTTCTGGCAGCCGAGATCATCTATGAGATGGCAAATAAGGCTGAAGATAAAACCATTGCCTTTGTGGAAGGTGCGACCCATGTTTTTACCACAGCCACAGATGCTGAAGAATATCCTGGACAATACGGCGATGCTATGAAAACAACCTTTGATTATGTTGATCAATGGCTGAGCGAAAAAGGACGTTTCCTCGATTGATAGTTTATAAATGATTAAACGCCCAATTAACTGAACTAAAGATAGGGGAGATTTGTTTTTCAATGAACTGGAGGTTCAATGAGTCTCATAAATTGGATTTTGTCTCGTAAAAGTGTTCGGAACTTCACAGACCAACAGGTGCCTGAAGAGACCATCAATCAATTGCTCTCGGCAGCAATGCAAGCTCCTTCCGCAGGCAATCAGCAGCCCTGGCAGTTCATCATTCTGAAGGAAAAAAACACTTTAACTGCGCTGGCGGACGTTCTTCCTTATGGACAAAGCCTGCGGTCAGCGCCGCTTGCGATCGCTGTGTGTGGTGATTTGGAATTCGAAAAACATCCGGGGTTCTGGGTTCAGGATTGTTCTGCTGCCACGCAAAACATTTTACTTGCAGTTCACAGCCTGGGTTTGGGCGCTGTTTGGTTAGGCATTTATCCCCGTGAAGATCGCATCGAAAACACCCGACGTGTGCTTGGTGCGCCAGAGGAGATCATTCCCTTCTCAATCATTCCGATTGGCTATCCAACTGAAGCAGAACGTAAAGTTACAAAACCGTTACGCTATAACGAAGATAAAGTTCATTACGAACGCTGGTAATTAAAATTTAATTAAAGGTGGATAACCTCTGATCAGCATCTAAAAAAAGAATAATCAATTATCAACAAGCAGCTCATTAAACGCTTTATAAAAGCTGCTTGTGGCATCATTGCTTTCAAAATTGATAACAAAATGACCTTCTTTGGTATCAAAAATAATAAAGCGGTCCACATTGCGATAGCTACACAACCGGTAAGTTCCGAGAAGGTCATTTTCCCAAACCCCAAACCGAAAACGTTTTGTTTCAGATCCTGAAACAAATTGTCCCAAATCGTATTCTTGAACTTCAGTTAATGAAACAATGTCGTCTAACCTGACCTCAAAGATTCCTCCTGAGGTAAAAGAGCAAATCAGAGCATCATCAGCAATTGTCACTGATATCTTTTCGTTGTCATTGATTAACCAGTAAAGGGTGACAATGACCAGCACCAATAGCCAACCAGCAATTTTGATTCGTTTATTTCTCTTTTCAATCCTTGAATAGGACTCCCGATCATATTCATCCATATCTTATATTTTCCTTATTCGATTTCGTAACCCTCTTCAGGCGCTTTATTTTCACTTGGATATGATATATATTTGATCCTCTTTTCAAGCAGATTGATCCCGAGTGTAAAAGTCGCTGCAAGTAAATATTCAAGGACAATCAATAAAAGCGGAAAAAGCTCATCAGATGGATTCAGAATGATAAACAGGATCGACACCAGAGCAAGGGCAACGAATGTGATTGTGGCGCCTAAGGATGCAACCAACAAGTAGCGAGATGATCGCGTATACTCGGCTATGGTCATTTCTTCAGGTGCAGGCAAGTAATTGTAGAAAATAACAAAAATCCAAAACAAAAAACCAACACCAATTGCTTGCGGAATTGTCACATAGATTGTTGTGTTCATTCGATGTGGGTAAATCGCCCCGCGAACGAAAAGTAATAGACTGCACACAAAAAACACAACATAAACTACACGAAATAGGATTTTGTTTTTGCGATCAAGGTCCTGACGATAATAGTCGCCGGTATAAATTCTTTCAATTCTGGTTCCTTTTCCACCCTTACCAGGAACGGCAATTTCAGAATAACCGCGAAAAAACCTGTGGTACGCCTTGCTAAAAAAACCTCGATTCTTCTTTTCCGGAAATTTTTGCAGGCTTTTCCCAATATCCTCTTTGTGGCTCAATTTTACACACCATCCTTTTGCTGGTTGAGATTTTAAAATAGCAAAATTTTAGTTTTATATTGCCAATATTTAATCAAGCCATGGTGATTTTATCATGCCGTGGATCATCAAGAACCACTCATCGACCATAGCAGTCAAATTGAATTATTGCGGTCAGAATCTATATCGATTCTGCCAGGTTTATTTTTGATTTGTACGCATGGCTGAGGCATAGAAGTGAAAAACCCAGAGCAATTGCGTATGATATCCAGTATGCGTACCAAATCTGATCAATATCAACAAACTTCACTAAAATGTAAATGATTCCGACGGTTAAGAGATCCATAAAAAAGGTATTGATCAGATTCACAAGCCCGTTGCCCATGCCAATGTACATCCGACTGACAATAAACACAATCCCACAGGGAATAAAAATTGCTGAAACAATCCTTAACGCATGGACTCCAAACTCAAGCATTTCAGGGCTCGCTTTGAAAATCGATAGTAATCTCCCTGGAATAGACAAAAACAGGATCGTTCCAGCCGCCATAATCAATATAGCAAGAATAAGTGAGAAATTAACCGCCTTTTTAATTTGCAGCCCGCGCTTCGAACCGTAATTATAGCCAACAATCGGGATTAAACCCTGAGAAAGGCCATTGATCGGCATGAACAGGAATTGCTGCAATCGGTAATAAATACCAAAGAAAGCCACCGCCGTCATGGAAAATCCCCCTAAAACATTATTAATCAGCGCTGCCATAACACTTCCCATGCCCTGAGAGACCATGCTGGGAATTCCGACTGCAAGAATTTTTACGACATACTCTTTGTGCATTTTAAAATCTTGAATTTTGAAGGGAACAACCTTGTTAATTTTAATATTCATTATGATTGCCAAAAGTGCTGCTGCCCACTGCCCCACGACCGTGGCAATAGCAGCGCCATTGACGCCGAGCGCAGGAAAACCAAAATAACCATGGATCAAAATTGGATTCAGAACGATATTGATAACCGCTCCTGTGATCAGCGCGATCATACTTAATGTGGTTCGTCCCGCAGCCTGGAGAAGACGTTCTACCGTGGTCGCGACAAATATTCCCGTGCTAAAAACACACGTAATGCGCAAATAGCCCACCCCGGAAGCAACCAGTTGAGGATCACTGGTATAAAGTTCGAAAAAAGATCGGGCAAAGAAGATACCAAAAACAACAAATATTAGCGAAAAAAGGACTGAAAGAATCAAGCCGGTGGTGGCAATCATTCCAACTTCATCGTAATTCTTTTCGCCAATTTTTCTTGAAACCAGCGAATTTACGCCCAAACCAGTGCCAACTGAAATGGCGATCATCAGCATTTGGACAGGAAAAGCTAAAGTAACTGATGCAATTGCTTTTATCCCTAATCTAGCAATATAAACACCGTCGACAATATTATATAAGGATTGAACCAAAAGTGAGATCATTAATGGTGCAGAAATATTGATCACAAGTTTTGGTATCGGCATTGATTCCATCTTATTGGTTTTTTGATTCAATTTATTTGCTCTCCTAATTTACCTGCATTCACCTGATAGAAATAATTAATTTTTATACTTTTCAGAAAATAAAAAATCTAATTTTGACATTTAAACTTCGAGTTGTTTCTCATTCGTAGCCAATGGTGGTGGTTCAAGCTCCTGTCGATTTATCAAACCAATCGTCAAAGCGATTAACACTGGAATAATCATCACCCGCCACATCCACACATAGCCAAATTTTCCTGCAATTGCCCCACCAACAATTGGTCCGGTCAGAGTTCCCAAATCTATTCCGATGTAGCTTGTACTGATAGCTGCACCGCGCCGATCGATATCAGTATTCTTCATTGTTGCTGCAAATATCGCCGGTTGAACACTGCTAAACCCAAAAGCGGAAAGAAACCCGGCAACCAGAAACATCCCAAGTGTTTTAGAAAAGCTGAGCAGGATCAGTGAGGCAGAAAAACAAATCAATGAGGGGACAACTGCCCACATTAAACCGTATTTATCTGTTAATTTTCCGATCAAAGGTCTCGCAAAGATCAATGTTATTGCTGAAATCGTAAAAAAGTATCCAACGCCGCTAAAAACGCCTTGCATCTCACTATATAAAATCAAAAAAGCATTAAACAGATGGTTTGTCATTCCAAGTAGAAAAAATATGATCGTTGGAACAAGGACCTCTTTTGAGAGGATGGTGCGAAGCGTTATCGAAAAATCTCCGCGTTTTCCCAATTTCATCTTTTTCAATATAAAGAAGCCAAGGACCGTCAGCATAATGCCAGCATTGATCAGAAAAGTAGTTTTGTAACCGGATACCTCCACCAATTTCAAACCGATAGCCGGAGAGATCGCACTGCTGATGGCGCTCCCAAGCGAAAGCAACCCAATGCCAGCGCCCATCTTTTCAACAGGCAGGGAATTTGATGCATTGGTAAGGATTAGCGTTGAAGAGAAAGCAAGCCCAACTCCCATTAACAAACGTGAAAATATCAAGATAGGAATTGAATTTGAAAAACTGACCAATAAGTAAGATACAAAAAAGATAATAAACGTGGCAATCAGGACAGATCTTTTATTGAAATAATCGATCACTGGACCAACGAAAAACCGAAAGATTAAAGCAGTCAGCGCAAAAAGACTGGAAACCAGGCCAACCGTGGTAAGCGAAGCACCAATGGAAGCCGCATACTTTGTAATAATAACATTCATCATCGAAGTGCTTAAAGAGATCAGCGTGTTGATGATGAACATATTCGTGAACAGAGGGTTCCAGATGGAAAGTTTGGATGGGTCTTTAATTTTTTGGTTATTCATCTAATATCAGTTAATATCAATAATTTCCTGGCTGCTTCTTATCCCATTGCAAGTCCGCCACTCACATTTAATATTTCCCCGGTAATAAAACTTGCTTCTTCGCTTGCCAGAAAACAAACAGCAGCTGAAACATCTTCTGGTTTGGCCAATCGACCAAGCGGGATCTTTTCCACCAATTCGGAATAATCTGCAAATTGTTCGTTCTGGTCTCCATCACCCACAGGATAGGGTTTATTGTAAATCCCACCCATGGCTACCGCATTTACAGTAATTCTATCAGGCGCCAGTGAACGAGCCAGGCTAAAGGTCAGCGATATCAGACCACCTTTTGCAGTTGAATATGGGATGCCATCGAACTCAGCGCCAGTACGCGCCTCCGAAGACACAAGGTAGATGATCCTCGGTGCGGAGCTTTTTCTCAAGTAGGGCAAGCTTTCCTGTACCAGTTGGAAACTGCGAGTCAGGTTCGATTGAATTACGGAATGCCAGTATTCAGACGATATCTCTTCGATTTCATATGAGATAGGCGGCCACCCCTGCCCAATGACGAGGACATCTATTCCACCAAATTTACTATCAAATTTTGAGATTCGATTGGTCTCCTCTATGGATAAAGAAAAATAACAGTCATCGTATTCTTTTAGCCAATTGTTAACCATTAATGCCTTTGCTCTGCGAGAGTGCAATGTGCCGACGTTCATTCCAGATCTTAAAAATTGCTGGACAATTTCGTATCCCACCAATCCGCTGGCACCTGAGATAACAGCAACTCTATTTCTTAATGTTAATTCCATAGTTCAAAACATTCCTAACTTTTTATTTCGTTATATCAATCTGTTTTCGAGATTATTAATTGACTATAACGAACAATTACTCAACACAGGCTTCAAATTGCCGCTTTCAATGATACCTTCATTATTGAAAGAAACATTGAAGGTCGCACCGAGGTTTTTTTAATTTTAACCAAACAATTTCACGAATTAACTTAAAGCCAAACTTAAGATTTGTTAACAAACCTGGCTACGGTAACATTTGAGCATCTTATAATTTCACTAAATGAAGCCAAACCTGAGCAGAAGCTTGAGGACAAGGCGTATCCAAAATTTAAGTTCTTTGGTTATCTCCATAATAATTGTTCTGTTTATCCGTTGATCTCTTTTGCCCTGCAGCAGGCGATAAAATGGTTCGGTAACATTTCTTCCAAAACCTGCGGTTCCTCACAAGCCTTTGTAGCGAACAAACACCTTGGCGCGAATCGACAACCAGGTTTTGGATTGATCGCAGATGCAATTTCACCTTTGAGTTGAACCCTTTGCATGGGTTGAAAAATGTTGGTCGATGGAATTGCAGAAAGAAGCGCTTTGGTATAGGGGTGTAAAGGCTCCGCAAAAAGTTCTTCAGTTGGGCTTTTCTCAACCATTTGCCCGAGGTACATAACACAGACATTGTCTGAAATATGTCGAACAACAGAAAGATCGTGTGTCACGAACATATATGCCATGCCCATTTGATCTTGCAAATCCATTAATAAATTTAATACTTGCGCCTGAATTGAAACATCCAGTGATGAAACCGGCTCATCACACACAATAAATTCCGGATTCATTGCCAGTGCTCGGGCAATGCCAACTCGCTGACGTCGACCCCCATCCAATTCATGTGGATATGACTTGCGCAAGCGTTTATCAATGCCTACACGGTCCATTAGTTTTTCAACTTCCTGGTTAATCTGTTTTCCAGAAAACCGATGTGAACGCACCAAAGGCTCTTTAACTGTTGAAATGATTCTTTGTCGCGGGTTCAATGATGAGTAAGGATCTTGAAAGACGATTTGAAGTCTTTTTCGAATCTCGCGTAGCTCTTTGCCGGTGACATGGGTGATGTCTTTTCCATCCAGGAAAATCTGACCATCCGTTGCATCTAAAAGGCGAATAATTGTCCTTCCCAGGGTTGACTTACCACACCCTGATTCACCCACAACTCCCAGAGTCTCACCTTTATTAATTACAAAACTAACGTCATCAACGGCGTGGTTCAATCCTGCTGGTATTTTGAAATATTTTTTTAGGTTTCTAACTTCAATTAGTGACGTCATATCCCTAACCTACCTGCTCTAAATTAATACAACGACATAAATGCCCCGGGCTGAATTCAAGCATTGGAATGTCACCTTCCTTACACTTTTCAATGGCAAAAGGACAACGTGGATGGAAAGAACACCCTTCTGGCAGATCTGTCGGATCCGGCATCGATCCAGGAATGGGTTTCAGCCGGTCCGAGTCTTTCACAACACTTGGCAAAGATGCAAACAACCCGCGGGTGTAAGGGTGCGCGTTGTGGAGATAAATCGCCTCTTTTGAGCCATATTCAATAATTTTCCCGGCATAAATCACCGCAACGTTGTCGCATGTCTGAGCAACAACGCCAAGATCGTGGGTGATTAAAATCATGGACGTTTCATATTTTTCTTTTAATAAATTTATCAGATCCATAACCTGAGCTTGAACTGTGACATCCAGAGCCGTCGTCGGCTCATCTGCCAGCAACAATTTCGGATTACAAGCCAATGCCATGGCAATCACCACACGTTGTTTCATGCCACCAGAAAACTGGAAGGGGTATTCTACAAAGCGGTCAGCTGTAATACCTACAAGCTCAAGCATTCTCTCCGCTTCTTTTTTGGCTTCCACCCGGCTGAAATCGTTGTGAAGCAACAAACCTTCGACGATCTGGTCACCAATAGGAATCAAAGGATTGAGCGCAGTCATTGGGTCCTGAAAAACCATGGCAACTTTGTTTCCGCGAACATTCAGCATTTCTTTTTCGGATTTTTGGATCAGGTTTTCACCATCCAACCAAACCTGACCACCTTTTAAAATCGCTGGTGGGTCAGGAAGGATTCTCAAGATTGCCTTGGCTATGGTGGTTTTACCAGCGCCCGTTTCACCAACCAGGGCAAGGGTCTCTCCTTTTTTCATTGTAAAAGAGACACCATTCACAGCATGGACTATTTTCTTTCCAGATGTGTAAACAACTTCTAAATCATTTACTGAGAGGAAATTATTATTGTTGTTGTTCAAAAATATATCCTCCAATTCTATCGTCTCAGCTTGGGATCAAGTGCATCACGTAAACCGTCACCCATCAGGTTAATTGCCAAAACCGTTAACGCAATTGTGGCACCAGGAAACATAATTAAATAAGGGTATGTGAGAATATGGGCTCTTCCATCGGAAAGCATAGCCCCCCATTCGGGCGTGGGAGGTTGAACGCCCAAACCAATATAGCTCAGAGCCGCAGCCATGGTGATGGTGTGTCCAATCCCCATGGTCATGCTGACGATCTCAGGCTGGATTACATTGGGCAGCAGATGTCTGAACATAATGCTTGCGTGTGAGCAGTTGATCGCCTCGGCGGCTTCAATATATTCTTTGGATCGCTCTGACAAAATCTGACCTCTTATCATGCGCACACCGGCCGGAACAGCGCCGATCGATAAAGCTAAAACAGTATTAAAATATCCAGCACCAAGAGCAGTTGAAATCACAATACACAGCAGCATACCCGGCAAAGATGTCCAGATATCCATAAACCTCATAATGATTTCTTCGATTTTTCCTCCAAAGTATCCGGCAATACTACCGATGATCACACCAACCAGGGTTCCAATGAAAGATGCAGCAACACCAAGTGATATCGAGTATCGCCCACCGTAAAGCAGTCGAGTAAAAATATCTCTGCCAAGAGCATCAGTTCCCATAATATGTGCTCGACTCGGGCGAGAAAACATATTCGCAAGATCCATATCATTGGGTCTGTATGGCGCAATAACATTTGCAAATACCGCCATCAGAACGATCAACAAGAACAGAACCGTCCCAAAGGCAGCACCCGGACTCAAAAACATCCGTTGCAGAGTTTCGAAGATAAGGTATGTCTTCTCATGTTTTTGAGTTTTTGTTCTGTCCATTACAGCATTTGTTGTTGACATTTCTTACACCCTTTTTTTCCTTGGATTGGAATATTGAACTTTGATGCGTGGGTCAATAAATGCATATATGAGGTCCACCAGCAGCATGATAAACGCAGTAAACAAGGCAAAGAATAAAACACTGCCGCGCAAAGCTGGGAAATCGTCATTATTGATTGCATTCAACATATACAAACCGACACCTGGAATTGAAAAAACACTTTCAATCACAGGTGAGCCCGCGATAATTCGCGCAAATCCCGAACCAATCACAGTGACGATTGGGATCAAAGCATTTGGAAGCATATGCTTACGCACCACAACTTTTTCCTCCTGCCCTTTTGCCCGTGCGGTTGTAATATAATCCTGCCGGAAAACTTCCAATATACTTGATCGAGTCTGACGGGCATTTACTGCAAGTCCAGCCAGTGAACTGGCAATGATTGGCATGATGTAATATTTGATGCCTCCAATGCCAAAGGCAGGTAACCAACCCAGTTTGGAGGAAAACAAAACAATCATCATTAACGCGACCCAAAAATCAGGTGCGGAAACAAAAAACATGGCAATTGCCATGGTCGTTGAATCCTGCCACTTCCCTTCATGTGTTCCTGCAAAGATACCAAGCAACAAACCGAAAGTGAGATTGATCAACATCGCACCGTATCCAATAACGATTGTCCTTGGCAAACGTCGCCATAACTCTTCAAGGACTGGAACGTTGTAAATCCAAGAGATTCCCAAATCAAATTTGACAAAAGTGTGGTACAAAAAATCGCCCAACTGAACCAAATAGGGGCGATCCAACCCGAGTTTTGTACGCAAATTTGCAACCTCATCTGGCGTCGCGAGTCCACCCATCAAGGATCGAGCCGGGTCGCCAGTAAAATACAGGATTGTAAAAATGATGAAAGCCGTGCCAATCAAGATCACAATCATCCATAGACAGCGGTTCAAAATATATTTTGCCATAAATCTACTCCAAGTCCGATCAAATCTTCTGGTTTTTTAAATCTATTTGATCGATTATTCTTTTTCTCAAAGAATAAATTCCAATTGACAAGTCAAGCCAGCAACAAACTTAAGAAACCGTGTCATCATAAAGCTTAAGCTTGTTAACGAAAAACAGAAATTGTCTCTCCAAGATAATCATAACAAAAGATGACAAAATATCCCCGAAACCCAATCCCTGTCCATTTTTACAATAAAAAAAGAAAGCAGCCTTACAATACGAAAGCGATTAATGAATGTGTGTGGCATTACATCAATTGGCTTTGAAATATTTTCTAGCATTTCGTAATGCCACACGTCTAAAATAGAATCATCAACCTGTAGAAGCGTCGAAGCTTCAAAATTGATTAATTAAGGTTGTACACACAGGCTGAGGGGATAAAGGATGTATTCTCTCTGTACACGATTTCTGTGATATCAGAGGTGTAAACGGAGAATCCAGTTCCATAAGCAAGATTGTACAGGTAAGCGTGATCAAGAATGTAATCATGCAATGCGGTCATATTCTCAGGTGTGTGCGTTTCAATTGTGTTTGCATTCATAAACATTTCTTGCATGGTTTCGTCGTGGATGAAACCCATCGATTTATCCATGCCAAACTCGTCCAGGTTTAACGGCCTGTTCCAGCTGCCGATCTGGTATCCGCCAGCTATCCAATTGATGCAAATGTCATAAGCCGTCGGATCAGATTGCAAACCTGCAAGCTCACGTCCATCCATTAACGTTATTTCTGTATTGATGCCAACACTTGTTAAAAATCCCTGAACGACAGTTGTAATATTCTTGGTTTCAGGGTCATTGCTTGCCAGCAATTTTAAAGTCTTACCATCGTAACCGGATTGAGCCAGATAGTCCTTCGCCAGTTCGGGGTCATACGTATTGATGTAGTTTCCTTTTGCTTCCCAAGCAGGATCGTAGTCTGAAAAAGCCGGACTTCCAAAAGCTTTGGAACCCGCAGCAGCCCCCCCAGATGCCGGTCCCATGGCCGTATTGTCAATCGCATAATAAATCGCCAATCTGAAGTTCTTGTCGGAACCGATATTCCCTTCACTTTGATTGGGAACAAGCAGCCATTGTTTTCCTTGAAGCCTTGGATGCACCTTGTAAGAATCAGAAAATTCTCCGCCCTCATCGAAAGACGCCAGACTCTCCTGCGGAATAATCTCCGAATAATCCATATCTCCAGTTTGTAAGGCGATCACGTGCTGTGCAGGTTCACTTACAATTAAATATTCAATTGTTTGGACGTTTTGCAATTGGCGAAAAGATTTTAGAGAATCATCCGTTTGCCAGTAATTATCATCAGCTTCCAGGACGATCTTTGAACCACTGATGAATTCTTTGACAGTATAAGGTCCAGTGCCTACAGGGTTTGTGGCAAAATCACCAGCCTCGAAAGCTTTTTGTGAAAAGATGACGGGGCGACACCAAACGTGCTCAAGACCGCCAACCAGATTCGCCGGAGCCGTCCATGTAAACAGCACTTTGTAATCGTCGACCTTCTCAATACTCTCGAAAAGGCCAAATTTCACCTGCGTTCCTGATTCAATGTGATATTCAAAAGAATAGATCACATCGTCAGCATCGATGTGATTCCCTGCCCAATCATGGATATAATCGTATAACTCCACTTCCCAGTGAAGCTCGTCGATCTCAGTATATCCTTTTGCTAAGCGTGGAACATAAACACCTTCTTCAAGATCAAACAGAGTTTCATAAATCACTTGAAAGATGTCTGGGCGTGTGTTGTAATGCAGTGGAAGCAGGTCGACAGGATCATCAGGTTTCCCGACCACAATCTTTGGATACCTGGCATCGCCTGCCTCATCTTCAGGCTTGTCCACTACTTCTTCGACAACCTCCTGAACAACCTCTTTAACCTCCTCTACGACTTCTTCCACTTCCTCAACAACATCTTTTACTTGAGGTGTACATGCACCGAGGGTGAGACTCAGTATGACCAGTGCGCTAATCACATACAACTTAATTTTCATTTCTTATTCTCTCCTTATAACTACCCAGTCTAAATATATTTCAATCGCAAATCATCTTTGTCAATTATTCGAACCACTTCTTTTGAGCTACCTCTCCCAAAAAGGATAAGCACTCAAACCTTAAATGAGTTAGTTTCTATTCGATATTCACTCACCTCCTCATACAGTTAATTTTTTACCCGTTATGTGAGATTATTTAAAACAAGCATTTTTATGCAAGGTCAGAAATTAATATCGATTTATGATTGAAAGATAAATTTTCTCTATCGTTGTAATATCGATTATAAAAGAAATACTCCTCGGCATTAATTCGATTTAAAAAATTATTTATTCCATACTGGAAATTATCAGGGTATGGAATATAGCATTTCTTTGAAGTTTGTTGCCAGGAAATATTTAGTTAAAACCGCTCAACCGGTGTGGAATAAGTGTTTGAGAAAAATAAAAGTCGACTTACCTTGTCATTTTCGAAAAAACTCTCAGGATGATAAGGATAAAAACAGCATCATTATCTGTAAATTATTTACAATTCATTTTATAACCGTCGTTTTCTCGTCGCCACATCAAATATCACAGCCAGGACAAGAACAGCCCCTCGAACCATGTACTGGGTTGATATATCGATACCCATCAGATTCATGCCATTCGTCAGGGAAGCCATCACAATCGCACCAATCAAGGAACCGGTGACTTTACCAACGCCGCCTGCTGAAGAGACGCCACCTACATAAGCCGCAGCAATTGCATCCAGTTCAAATCCCATTCCGGCAGTAGTGGTTGCCGATTGCAAACGTGAGGCATACAACATCCCCGACAAAGCGGTGAGCATCCCCATCGAGCCAAACACGACATAAGTGATCTTGTTAACGCTGATTCCGCTTAATTCTGCTGCTTCCGGATTACCTCCGACAGCATAGATATGCCGGCCCAAAAAGGTTTGAGTTGTTAGGAAGTGATAAATCAAGGTTACCCCCAAAACAATCACGGTTGTCCATGAAAGGCCATTGTAGCCAGCAAGGATATATGTGATAACGCCAATCAGAACAATGGTAAATAACAATGTGACAGCAAACATGTTTCGGGATAAAACTTCAAAGTTATACGACATCTTTTTTTTGCGACTGCTTATCTCTGAAGCAACCATCAAAATTGTGGCAATAAAGCCAAGCAACAAGGTTAATTTATGAATTCCGGGAAGGAATCCTCCAAGGGATATATCGGGAATGTAACCATTTCCAATCGCATTAAATGCTTTATTTGGGATCACAATCGTCCCGGTTTTCAAAGTCGCTTGAAGAAGAGCCCCTCGATAGATCAACCAACCCGCCAGCGTTGCCACAAAAGAAGGGATCCCGAACCGGGCAATCGTTACGGCAGAGATAAGTCCCGCCAGAACACCAATCATCAAGACAAGAGGAATGACCAGCCAAATATTTAATCCCCACGCCGTCAGCGCAATTGCTGCCACAGCGCCAAGAAATCCAGCAAGGTATCCAACAGAAAGGTCGATGTGACGGATAACGATTACCAGTGTGACGCCAATTGAAAGGACAGCAATGTAACCCATCTGGTTCATCAGGTTGCTGATATTACGAGATGAAATAAAAATACCTTTCGTTGCAATTGAAAAATAAGTCATGATCACAAACAAGGCAATAAACATCCCATAATCGCGAATATTATTCTTAAGCAGTTTGAATAGTTCTTTAAAGAATGACATCTTATTTTCCTCACATTGTTGCATATCTCATGATTGATTCCTGATCAGCCTCGGAGGCAATCAATTCCCCTGTGATCCGCCCGGATGAAACGACATAGATCCGATCTGCCATACCGAGAATCTCGGGCAATTCCGAAGAAATCATAATGATGCTCTTACCTTGTTCTACCAAACGATTCATAATTGTAAATATCTCGTATTTTGCTCCCACATCAATCCCTCGCGTTGGTTCATCCAGGATCATAATCTCCGGTTGAACGTACAAACACTTCGCAAGCGAGACTTTCTGCTGATTACCCCCACTCAAATATAAAACTTTCTGCTCAATGCTTGGGGTTCGAATATCAAGGGAATCGACATATTCACGAGCATCTCGAATTTCAGCATTGGCATCAATGACGCCGTATTCGACAATCTGTTTCAGGTTGGCAATCGTGATGTTTGATTTCACATCCTGAATCAGAATTAACCCATCACCTTTCCGATCCTCTGTTGCGTAAACCAAACCAGCCTTGATCGCGTCTTGTGGATGTGCAAACCTGACAGGAGTCCCGTGCAAGAGCATCTCCCCATCAATTTGAAATTCAGTCGGGTTGCCAAACAGGCTTAATGCCAGCTCCGTACGCCCAGCACCCATCAGGCCTGTTATTCCCAGAACTTCGCCCTTTTTCAATTTGATTGAGATATTATCAAGAATTTTTCTTTCTCTTACCGGGTCATAAGCATTCCAATTTCGAACCTCAAATATCACTTCATCGCGAGGGTTTTCGGGTCTTGGCGGGTAAATGTTCTCAATAGAACGCCCGACCATGTGTTTAATCAACACGTCTTCGTTGACCTCGCCGTTAGTTGAGTCCAATGTGGTCACGCTCTGACCATCTCTCAGAATGGTCACCTTATCCGCAATGGCGATCACTTCCTGCAGTTTATGAGAGATCAGGATTGAAGTGACGCCCCGTTTCTTCAGAGACCGGAGCAATTCCAACAAATTTTCACTGTCTGTTTCATTCAAAGCTGACGTTGGCTCATCCAAAACCAGCAATTTGGCTTTGCGGCTGAGCGCTTTTGCAATTTCAACAAGCTGCTGTTTACCAATGCCAAGGTGTTTAATCTTTGTTGAGGGGTTTACATCAAGCCCGACCCGTTCCAGGACATCAATGGTTTGTTTGATGGTTTCATTGATGTCAACATTAATCCCTTTACGGATCTCATGCCCCAAAAAGACATTTTCATACACAGTCATTTCGGGGACAAGGGCTAATTCCTGGTAGATGACTGCAATTCCCGCTTCTTCGCTGTCACGGGTGCTCTTATATTGCTGTAATTCACTGTCGATGTAAATTTCCCCTTCATAAGATCCATACGGATGTACCCCGCTCAACACCTTCATCAATGTTGACTTGCCGGCTCCATTTTCCCCTACCAGGCAGTGAATTTGTTCGCGTTCCACTTTAAAGCTAACGTCGTCAAGGGCAGTGACACCTGGGAAACGCTTTGTGATGTTCTTCATTTCGAGGATTGGAACACTCATTATCTCTCCACCATCCCAAAATTATTAATCGAACAAGTTCCAGTATATCATTTGATCAAATGGTCAACTAAATTAGAAAGTTCCAAATTGATTGAGCTCGCCAAAGCGTTCAACCAAATTTCTCACTGACCAACCAGGTGGACCATCATAAAAAAGACCACTTTCTGTTTATTTACCCTATTTTAACTTAATTTTAGATTATTTAAAAAAGTCCTCAGTTCTGCAATTGATTGTCTATTTTATTTCAATCGTTTCAAACAACTTCTGTTTTGTTTACACATAGTATCCGGGCTTGCTGACTTTTTTATTAAAATGTTTGATCAGCTGTTAATAATCAAAACCCAGGTTGCTTAAAAACGCTTTACTCAGTGCAATAACTTCATTCGCTTCACAGCTTTCCAGGACATCCTTTGCTAATTGCTGACAATCCTCCTTGTGCAAAGCCCGCATAATCATTTTAATCTCGGGGATCCTTGTGGGCGCCATACTGAATTCATCCAGCCCAAGCCCAAGCAATATGGGAGCAGCAATCGGTTCACCAGCCATTTCACCGCACATACCAACCCATTTGGCCTGTGCATGAGCGTTATCAATCGTCATTTTGATCAACCGCAGTACAGCAGGGTTAAAAGGATTGCCAATATGTGCGACTTTGCTGTTCGTCCGGTCAACCGCCATGGTATATTGTGTTAAATCATTGGTTCCAATGCTGAAAAAATCCACTTCTTTAGCTAGCTGGTCTGCCAACAACGCGGCGGAGGGCACTTCAACCATGATGCCAAGTTGAACCGTTTGTTTGCAGGGTTTTCCTTCCTGGATTAATTGGGTTTTTGCCTTTTCAAGAAGCGCCTTTCCTTCACGGACTTCTCTGATACAAGCGACCATCGGCATCATAATCCGTAAATCAACGTCCGCAAGTTCCCCTGCCTGCAAAAGCGTCCGAAATTGATTCAAAAACAATTCTTCTTCGCCATCCATCATACGAATGCCACGCCAACCCAGGAAAGGGTTCATTTCTTGCGGGAATTTCAGATATGGAATGACCTTATCCCCACCAATATCCAGTGTTCTCACGACCACGGGCATATTTGGATAGTGCTTGAAAACCGACACGTATGCTTCAACCTGCTCTTCTTCTGTGGGCAATGATTTCCGGTCAAGGTAAAGAAATTCTGTTCGGAAAAGCCCCACACCTTCAGCGCCATACTTGATCCCAAATGGTGCGTCCTGTTCACCTCCAATGTTTGCAGCGATTTCCACACGCTCATTATCAGCCGTTAATGCAGGTTCCTGAGCCGCTAACCGGGCTTCTTCCTGATGGTTTTTTTGCGAAGTTTCTTGTGTGATGAAAGTTATTTGGGTTTCTTCGTCTGGATTAACGACAACCACGCCTTTGGTTCCATCAACCAGCACCATGGTTCCTTCAGGCAGCTCAAGAATGTCCTGACCCAATCCGACAACGGCTGGAAAACCAAAAGTTTTGGCAAGGACAGCAGTGTGCGAGGTCGGTCCGCCTTCCGCTGTACAGAAGGCAAGCACAAAGTCTTTGTTCAGGCTCACGGTGTCGGAGGGCAACAAATCCACAGCAACAACGATAGATGGCTCAGACAGTTCTTTTTGTTTGAGCTTAACACCTAACAAATGACTTAACACTCGCTGACCCACATCACGAATATCAGCTGCTCTGGCGCTCAGCGTTTCATCCGGGATCTGCTCCATCATCTGGGCATAATAATCTACGGCATCCATCCACCCCTTTTCAGCATTAACGCCTTGCTCTATGGCTTGTTTTGCCATCCCGACCAGCGCCTCATCTTCCAGAAACATCCAATGCGCCTCAAATATTTCAGCTTCATTCCCTTTGACCTCATCAATCAGCGTAGCTTTCAATGCATGAATTTCGTCTTGGCTGATTTCAATCGCACGATCAAGCCGTTCAATCTCTTTGCTGATGTCTTTTACACCATATTCAGGTACGACCAGTTCTACCTTTTTTAATATAACGGTTTTACCATGGGTTAATCCGGGCGCTGCAGGAATTCCATATATTGTTTTTTGCTGAATGCCCAACATATCCTCCTAATCTCTCACCAATCAGATACTGTTAATTTTCGATCACAGGAAGGCCATGTGATTGCTATTAAGGTTCAATTATACTAAGAAATCAATTTCACATCAGTCCAATTTATTGCTTACATCGCTATTGATATCATTTACCTCATTATTCTGGACTTTCAATCAATTCAGCGCTCATAAATAAGCGTTGGAAAACAATCGGAAAAACTGTTGATAATTAATTTTCCTCACAATATTGACATTGGCTGCTTGCCCTGCCCGCTCTGTCCAATCAACGACGGTCATCCCTCGGGTCAAAAGTCCACATCGTTCAATTTGCACATATCGTTCTTCAGCGTATTCGACGATATCTGGCTCGATCATCACAGCCATCGCAATTGCATCGGCAGAATAAAAAACTTCACGACTGAAAGTTTCCATCAGCACTTCGTAGGAATAATCCATGGTTTGTTTTAGAAATTTACTGCGGAGATTTGGTTTTTCTGTAAATTTCAGAATGTCAGCAAAGGGGATTGCGTTGTCCACCGTTAACTCCCACGAGACCATCGTCAAACCATGCCAACATTCAAACACAACCGCGGCGGCATCGGGATCAGCAAAAATATTGAATTCAGCCGGGAAATTGGGTGTGTTTCCCTGAGCAAGATAGGCACCGCCCATGATGATCAAGTTTTTATACCTTGTTGGCAAATCGGGATCGAGTCTGAGCGCCAGTGCAAGATTGGTGAGAGGTCCAAGGGCAATCAATTCCAATTCACCGGGATGACGCTTCCCCATTTCGATTAAGCCCAACGCTGCCGGTATGGGTTCCACCGAACGGGTAGATTGAGGCAATCCTGCGCCTCCCAGACCATCCTCGCCATGATAAAGGCTCGCATCGCGTCTTGTTTCAACCAATGCACTGGCTGCCCCCTGGTATACAGGGATCGGATCGCTTTCAAGAACATCTAAGATTTTCAAGACATTCGCCGTCGTCCTGTCAACATCGACATTTCCAGCAACCGCTGTGATCGCCCTGATCCTTACATCAGGGTGCATACCAGCCATCATAATGGCCTGAGCATCATCAATGCCCGGATCACAATCTATAACGATCTGCTTCATCTACACCTCCAAAATTAACTAATTTTCTGCCATGTCTCGATAAATTGTTCCACAAAACAGTATTATAATTCCATCTTGAGATCTGCTGACAACCTGCCTGAGAAACATAACATTAGCTGACCTTTACACTGGATAATCTTTCGGAGGTATGGTAAAATCGACGAAAATTCATTCACACCCGCAATTACGCGAAACAGAAAACAAGCTAGATTTATTTGAGGAGCCAATGGAATCTACACTCACAATTACTGTTACCCACCCAGCCGGTCTGCATGCAAGACCTGCATCGTTATTCGTAAAAACAGCAAACCAATTTAAAAGCACTATTCAAGTTGAGAATTTGACAGATTCAAGAGGGGCGGTTAATGCGAAAAGCATTTTAAGTATCCTGACCCTGGGCGTATGCCAGGATCATGAAATCAACATCACCGCAGAAGGCGAAGACGCTGAGGCTGCCATTCTCGCACTTGAAGAACTGATTAACGATAATTTCGGGGAATAGAGTAATTCCTCATCTCTAATCAATCGGGAAGGGGCTGTCGGCTTATTTAAGATAAATCCGTTTTGTGTTTAATTCTCTCGAACAACCTGGTTGCTGAAAACCTGTACCATGCACAAAGATTTACGCTTGGATTTCATTACCATTTTCACAGCTTTCCTCACTTTATCACGCGACGCCCTTTTATGAAAAATTATTGGACTCGCTAATAAGCTTCCACATTCAAAGCAAATTGATCCCTTAATTGCGTTTTTATTTGCTGAAGTCGCTGACGAGAAACAGGTGCCAATCCGCCGTAGGCAGCTGGGCGTTCCAGAGTATAAATCTGTATCAATTCAGGGCGCAAACTAGCAAGCACTTCGACCAGGGAACGAAAAGGCTGCCCATGGCTGTTGCTCGTTTCTCCACCAATGACAATCGTTTGGATCATCAGTTTTGGTATTTTTGCCAGGTTCTGTAGGATTTTATCAAACGTGATCCCTTCAGCAGGCCGATTGATCTCTATGAAGGTATTATTATCCCCCGCATCCAATTTCATCATGGGCAGGTCCACCAATTGCAGGGCATCCATAACTTCGGGGCGTGCCAAACAGGTTGAATTGGAGAGCATTGCAATTTTTACTTCTTTGCGATATTTGTTTCGAAGTTTTTCTACGCCTTGAACGATCTCAAAGATATCAGGATGTAAAGTTGGTTCACCATTACCTGAAAAGGTAAGGGTGTCGATTGTGCGCGGCTTTTTAAGCGCATCCTCAACCTCTTCAAGGATCAAGTCCTTTTCGGGAAGTGTTTTTATAGATGGCTGCCTGGTGAGCAAATTGGTCTTTCCATACTGACAGTAGCGGCAGTCAAAGGAACATACCTTCAGCGAAGTTGGCAGGAGGTTAATCCCAAAAGACCGACCCAACCGTCGGGAAAGCACCGGGCCATAAACGATTCTCTGTTGTAATGAAATACAAGGCATGTTAGATCCCTGATTAAAAAGAGTGGATTTTGTGGACGCCCATTTTAATCATCATTCCTATAAATCATGATTTTTAACGAGTAGGGTTTGAACAGGATATGGGAGTCGGATTCCGTGCTGATCTGATGCTGCCTTAATCGCATTAACGACCTTTGAATGAACGTCGAGCAAATTGTATTCCACCTGATCTACCCAGAACGTCGCAGAAAACATCATCGCTGATTCGCCCAGATATTCCGCACGGATGGTCGGTGCAGGTTCCTTTGCAACGCCGCTTACCTTCTGAATGGTCTCAAGAAACAATTCTACAGCCTTTTCAGCACCCACTTCATACCCCAATCCAAACGTGATGTTCCTTCTCCGGAATTGTGAAGCAGTGAAATTAACAATGGGATTTTCAAAGACTTTTTGATTTGGGATGATCACCAATTCCCCATCAAAGGTTTCGATAACGGTATCCCGGACAGTGATCTCCTTTACTTTTCCGGTGTATTCCGCAATTTTTACTGCATCTTGAAGGCTAAATGGCTGTCTGGCAAGGAGCATTAAACCCGAAACAAAATTTTTTGCGATGTCTTGCAAGGCAAAACCTACTGTAAAACCAACCACGCCGAGACCGGCGATAAAGCTGGTCACATTAAAATCAACCTGCTCTAAAGCAAGGGTCAACCCTGTAATCAAGATCAACCATTTTAATATGGTGAAAGTAAGGTGCGCCGCTTCTTCATTGACAATTTTTTTCTTAACAATCTTTTGTACCCATTTCCCCGCATAATTAGAGATAAATAAGGTTGCAACAAAGATGATGATTCCTGTCAATAGTTTCGGTAAAAACACGAGGAATGAAGTCAGCCAATCCTGTAACGCTGTTTGTAAAATCATATCCCTTCCAATCCAATAAATCAGATAATCGATATGATTATATGTCAATTTGATGGGATAAAAAAATAAAGACCAATCGATTGGTCTTTATTTCAATTTGTTTTCTAAGATCCGTCCTAAAGATAGTTGCGTAAACGAACTTGATTCTGCGGGCTTCGCAGTTTTCGTAATGCCTTTTGTTGAATCTGGCGAATCCGCTCACGGGTTACGCCAAAGATTTCTCCCAGTTCTTTGAGGGTATGGCTGCGATTGCCATCAAGTCCGAACCGAAGCTTGATGATGCTTGCTTCTCGTTCAGACAGTTCGGATAGGGCATTTTCAATATCCTCTTCAAGCAAACGTTGCTGTACCGAATTGAATGGGACAACAGCATTCTCGTTTTCAACAAAATTCAACAGCTCGCTCTCACCGTCTTCGCCCACAGGCTCATCCAAAGAAATTGGAAGCCGAGCGTAATGGATCAATTGTCGCAGCTCTTCTGGATCCTGATCCACATGTTCAGAAATTTCTTCCAGCGTAGGCTGACGCCCCAATTCCTGGGCAAGATCGCGGGTAACCGTGCGAACCTTGCGCAAGCGGTTGCTGAGGTAATTTGGCAAACGAATGGTGCGTTCTTTCTGGTTCAAAAAGCGCAAAACTGAACGCCGAATCCACCATGTCGCGTAGGTGCTGAAACGGTTTCCACGTTTATAATCAAATTTATCAACCGCACGGATCAAACCCACATTTCCTGCCTGTATCAGATCCAGGAACGAAGATCCATAACGACGGTATTTTTTGGCAATACTGACCACCAGACGAATATTTGCTTTGATCAAATATTCACGTGCTTCTTTCCCTTCTCTGATCAATTCTTTAATCTCTTCCAGGTTAACAAGGTCGCCATCAGATTCAAGCAGGGTCAGACGAGCCTGATGCCCGATTTCCATTTTTTTGGCCAGTGTAATCTCTTCTTCGCGTGTGAGCAGTGGGACTCTGCTCATCTCGTTTAAGTACAGGCTTACTGAATCATCCGAGGTGATCCCGGTGTGGTCAGAGATATATTCTTCATATACCATTTCTTCTTCCAACGCATCATGTTCTTCAAATAATGATTCGAGGTTCTCATCTGAAATGGCATCGTTTGGTACTTCTTTAACGGTTGTCATTACTTCAATCAACTCCTGTTGTTTTTATTTCTTTGTCTTTCTGTCTTTTCTATTTTAGACGATAAAAAAGCCATTGACATAAATTTTCAGCGTCAATGGGCTTTATGTAAGCATTTGACTCAACAAAGCAGTCCTACGCGTTCTTTCACGCCCATTATAACTTAATTTCAAATCCAATATAACAATTTAATGTTAATATTTGATAAACATTTTTTGAAAAGATAACTCAATTTTTAGTATAAACGAATATTTTATTATTTTCAAGCACGATATTCGGTTTATTGTCTATTAATCCCCAATCCATCAAGAATCGTACCACATTGCGTACAACGACCTTCATGATTAATCCCGTTCATATGCAGGTCATACCACGTTCTGTAGATTAACACATTTCCACATTGCTTGCATTTTGTGTCATTTTCCCCACCAATATTCCCAGTATAGATGTAATGCAAGCCCAGATCTTCACCCTTCGCTTTTGTCTCATAAAGGATCGAATCTGGGGTTGGTTGCCTGTCATTCATCTTATATTGCGGATAAAAACGGCTCAGATGCCAGGGTGTCTCCGAACCGAGCTCATTAACAATAAAGCTTGCCAGAGCCTGAAGTTCCATCTGATCATCATTAATTCCCGGCACGATCAAGGTCGTCACTTCAAGCCAGATCCCAAGCTCTTTCATTTTTCGGCAGGTTTCCAGAACCGGTTCTAATTTCCCTCCCATTAAGTGCCGGTAAGTCTCATCTTTAAATGTCTTGATATCAACATTGGCTGCATCAAGATAGGGCGAAATCATATCGAGCGCTTCCGGGGTCATAAACCCATTCGTAATATAGACATTTTTTAATCCATTTTCTTTGGCCAGTTTTGCCACATTGAGGCTGTATTCAAAAAAAATGGTTGGTTCTGTATAGGTATAGGCAATGATCTCACATTCAGTTCTTAGCGCAGCATGGACGATGCTTTCAGGCATGACACGTTCTGATTCAGGCAAGGTCATGATGCGAGGCATTTGTGAGATTTCCCAGTTTTGACACCATTCACAGCGGAAATTGCAACCCGGCGTGGCAATTGAATAGGCTTTCGATCCAGGCATCACATGAAAAAGGGGCTTTTTTTCAATGGGGTCGACATGCTGGGCAATCAAATTTCCATAAGCCAGCGTGAATAATTCACCTCCGATGTTCTCCCTAACCTGGCATATACCAAGGTTTCCATCGCGAATAGTACAACGATGAGCGCAAAGTTTACATCGGACATCATTGCCCTCAAGCTGGTCATACAACAAAGCTTTAAATTTCATATCACCTCATAAGCTTGTACGTATGTTTCAATCATAATCGATAGCATCCGTAAACTCAACTTCCTTCAAAAAAGCGCAGATCGAATAAAAAAGAGCCAGACGACTTTACACTGGCTCTTTTAAAATTCAAAAAAATGTTTGTTAGGCGCCGAATTTCTCCAATCTTCCGGCATGTGCCAGGACCAGGGGCATCAGCTCATAGGAAGGAAAGCGAACTCCCAGGCCTCCCTGTCGGCATGCGCTTTCACCAAAGCTGGCAATCCCATCGGGTCGGCATTGCTTCGCATACAACAATACCGGCACCGGGTGCCAGCTGTGCGTCTTCATTTCGCACGGGGTGCTGTGGTCACCGGTGATAATCAGGACAGATGGGTCAAGAGCCATAATCCTTGGTAAGAGGGCATCAACCTTTTCAATTTCTTCAACTTTTTTCTCAAAGTTTCCATCTTCGCCATAACTATCCGTTTTCTTTATGTGAACAAAGAAGAAATCATAATCATCCCAAAATTTTTCAAGCATATCGATTTCCTCTTCATAAGAATTTGCTGCGACCGGGCTTTCCATTCCAACAAGTTTTGCCACGCCCCGATACATCGGATACATCGCGATCGCCAAGGATTTTAATCCAAATACCTCAGGAAATTTTGGCCAATCTGGAAGCTGCGCAAAACCTCGTAAAAGCAGCATATTTGCTGGGCTTTCATCCTTTAGTATCTCCTGGGCTTGTCGTATGAACTCCTGTACAATGCCTGCAGCTTTTTCTGATTGCGAGTCAATGGCTGCTGCCACCAATGGCTTTTGTCCTGTCATTTGCGGATCGGTTTCCTCGATGTTAGCCGCCAGACCCTGTCCCCTAATAACCAGCAGAAAGCGGTATTCTTTCTCGGGCTGCAAAAAGACTTCCACACCCGGGATTTTTACTTTTTCATTGAGTAATTGGCACAGCCGCTCAGCGGTCTCCGTTGGGATTCGCCCCGCACGTCGATCGGTTACCCGCCCTTCCGAATCAACCGTGCAAAAATTTCCTCTTGCCGCAAGATCACTTTCCTGGAGATCAAAATCAGTCCCCAAAGCGGAAAGAACGCCGCGACCAACAAAATATTTTACCGGGTCATAACCAAACAACGCCAAATGGGCAGGACCGCTGCCCGGGGTAATGCCAGCTCGAATTGACTGGTGCAATCCCAGCGTGCTTTTTGCTGCCAGCGCATCCATATTGGGCGTTTTTGCAGCTTCCAATTCTGTCAAACTTCCCTCTCCAAAGGGAAGCCCCCCCAACCCATCCATCACGAGCAGCACAATTTTAGACTTCTTTCCACTCGTCAAAAGAGACTTGATCAAATCTAATTCCATATTTATCTCCAATCATCACAAATTTAAAAAATTCATCAAAGAATAACATTATTATAGGCTGAATTCAATCTTTTTGACAATTATCCAAGAAAAATCGTTTCCAACAGGCAAATTAAAAATGGCTTAATTTGGAAAATTGCATATTGACATGTATTTGGATATTATGTATAATAATGGTCGTATTTATCTGATTAAGGCTTGATTAAAATTTGAGTTTTTTATCAAGCCATTGCTGCAAAAATATTTTGGAGCTTACATTATTCTCTAAGAACAAAAGAATTTGGATCACAAATAAATTTTAAGAAATGGAGAAAACATCATGAATAAAAACTCAAAAATCCTTTTTGTTTTGGGAGGAATTTTCCTAATTTTAGCCATACTTCTGTCAACTCCGTCTTTAATTGATGGAAATGTTGCTGCCAGTGGACTTGAAGGCAAGAAACCAACTAAAACCAAGATCAATCCTACGGCAACGCCCACAAAAACCAAACATTCCCCCAAAACGCCAACAGCTTATCCCACATACACTTACACCCCAACAACCGCGCCCACCAATACGCCAACGTCCCTACCGTCGAATACACCAACATCAGTTCCAACGAATACACCCACATCGAAGCCCACAAACACGCCTACCGATATTCCTTCTTTCACACCAACTGCAGCACCATCTATAACCCCCACTGAAACAACCCCGGATGATGAATTCATACCGCTTGTTCTATCAGGAATCTGTTCTGGCATCCCAACGACAGAAACCGAAGCAATGAGCATTTCTTGGGAGGTCATTAATGATAATCCGTTTGCAGTTGCGTTCGCCTGGAGTGCAAATAATAGTGAAACCGGCACCGGGATTGCCCCGGCAAACGGATCGGCAAGCTTCACAACTGCCCGCGAAGGGAATCTCGTCTCAATTGATTATTCCTACAACGAAGAATCTTTTGTTGTCGCTGAAACTGTCATACCATGTCCGCTTGAGCAGCCCACCAAGCCACCCACAACAGTTGCTGTTGTTGTTCCAGAAGAAGAACCCAAAGTGGTTGTTGACCCGGCACCAGATCAACCAGCAGGTGGAAGTGGTCCGTCGTTTACTCGTAGTGTAGCGCCCTTCGTTTTCGGAATTCTTGGCCTTGGATCGATCGCCGCCGGCTTTTTGAAAATGAAGAAAAGGGAAACATTGAATAACTAATCCTCAGATTTAGGTCACCAACAGCATTCAGATACCCATGGGTATCTGAATGCTGACTTCTTTCTCAATTATGAAAAAGCGCTTGAGCTTCATCACTCAGCTGTTCTTGATCATCCTGGTCAGCTGTTCATCAAAGACTCCCAATGTTTCTGTTGGAGAAGCGTTGCAACGCCCATTCGCACCGACATCAAGCTTTGATGAACAATCGGTGTTATCTCTTCCGGAAAAAACAATCACAACTGAAGCGCCCGAACCTTTTTTCCCACAATCAACGACTATTCCAACTCCCGATAATTTGGCAAGTTTATATGGTTGTGAGACGATCATTACCTTCACGTCGGGTCCTTTGAAAAATCAGATAAGTAAGTTTACTGTCCTTGACAGGGACTATTTTGAAGATAAAGGCGATAAATTTGCGTTAGGCAAAGGAACAGCGGTCTTTTACGAGAAAACGCCCTATTTGATCCTTCATTCTTCATTTTTAAACGGCAACATACTTAAACCCATGGAGGCAGAATTTATTCGCAAATACCTGGAGCATTGGGGGAAAAAAGACAATGATTACATCCAGCAACAAATCGATCAATTAATCGGATCTGAGATTGAATGGCTATGTAACGGCGAATATTTGCTCACCACAAAGATCAACAGCATTGCTCGGTTGTCTCACCAGGCATCGGAAAAGTTATGGTTGGAGCCGGAAGAAATCGAAAATATTCTCATTGAAAGAAAAGGTGATCGCTCGGAATGGGTGGGGACCATGAAGCCTTCTTTTGAAAATTTCATCTATCTTGGGTTTTGCGGTTGGGGGCCTGAATCCTTAGATGCGGGGAGATATACTTACTATCGATATGTGATCAGAATGACCATTCAGGATACTTAACATTTTTTGCAAGATCGCATCACATCGCGTTCATTGACAGCGCACACCTTTTAAGGTAACCTTTGGGCATTCAATCATGCCCTTATTTTTCATTTATGACCGACATTTACGACAGCGCAAAAAGAAAACATCCTGCAATTGAAGAGTTAATTGCTTTATGGAAATATCGCGATCTGATTTATCAATTGGTGCGTCGCGACATCGTTGCAAGATATAAACGTTCTTTTCTCGGCGTCGCCTGGACGATGCTCAATCCCCTGGGAACGATGCTGATCATGGTGATTGTGTTTTCACAGGTTTTTGACCGCGCAGACAATTATGCAGCTTACGTTCTTACGGGTGTGATTTGCTGGACAATGTTTTCGCAATCCACAACGATGGCGATGAGCTCAATGGTGTGGGGCAGCGCCTTATTTAAGCAAATTTATGTTCCCCGCACTGCCTTCGTGGTATCAACCATCATGGCAAGCATGGTCAATTTTGTCATTTCCCTGGTCCCGCTCGCAATTGTTTACATAATTACGGGAGTTACCTTAAAAACATCTGCATTGCTTTTTCCTGTGTCAATGCTTTTCTTATTTGCATTTTCTTTGGGGATAGGACTGCTGGTATCATCCCTGGCTGTTTTTTTTCCTGATGTTGCAGATTTATATCCTGTTGTCCTGACAGCCTGGATGTATCTCACGCCGATTATCATGCCGCTCGATTTTTATAAAAAAATATTAAACGGGTTGCTTTTATACATCAATCCCTTCTATTACATTGTCAATTTTTTCCGCATCCTCATGCTGGATGGTTTTGTGCCCCACCTGCAAACATGGATTGCAACTGGAGTATCCTCCTTTGGTATTTTGATCATTGGCTGGATCTTTTTCTGTATTCGAGCAGATAAATTTGCATATCATGTCTAATTTGATCGTTGATGAACCCCAAACCAATAATTCTGTCTTTTTGAGAGATGTATCTGTTCATTATCGTTTGCCTAATGAAAACATTGGAACATTTAAAGAATATGTCATAAAATTAATCAAGGGTCAGATAAAACATGCGTTGTTTTCAGCGCTTAAAAATATTAACCTCGAAATTAAAAAAGGTGAAATTTTTGGAGTATTGGGACGCAATGGCGCTGGAAAATCTACCCTGCTAAAGGTCATCTCCCGGGTTCTGGTCCCTTCGGAGGGTCGGGTGTGGGTTAAAGGGCAGATCAGCCCAATGCTTCAGCTTGGCGCAGGCTTTCACCCAGAATTGACCGGCCGCGAAAATATCTTTTTAAATGCGACTTTGCTGGGTCATTCCCATGATGAAATCGAAAACAAGGTTGAGGAAATTATTGATTTTTCAGAAGTCGGCAAGTTCATCGAAGCCCCTTTGCGAACCTATTCATCAGGCATGCAATCCCGACTGGGTTTTGCCGTCGCAACGGCCTGGAAGCCAGATATTCTTATTTTGGACGAGGTTCTCTCGGTTGGCGACGTTGCCTTTCAACAAAAATGCATCAACCGCATGGCAAACTTCAGGGATGGCGGCGCAACGGTGATTATGGTGACACATTCCGTCGAACAGATCAGATCAATTTGCAGCCGGGCCATGTGGTTGGATCGCGGGGAAATCAAATTGCTGAGCGATGCCAACAGCGTTTGTGACGTTTATAAGACAGCCCTCATAGGCAAATAATTTACACACTCAATATAATGTCCGGACTTCGCAGATGTGTCATTCACAATCTGTTTATCTCTGTTATAATATTCATCGTCTTTTCACTATCAAAACGAACCTTATGAATTTTATTACAACCAGTATCCCAGACGTCCTTCTTATTAAACCCAAATTATATGAGGACAGCCGGGGATTTTTCATGGAAACCTATCAGAAAGAAAGGTTTTCCAATGCCGGCATCCCATGTGATTTTATTCAGGATAACCACTCTTCATCATGTAAACACACACTTCGCGGTTTACATTATCAAATCCGGCACACCCAGGGCAAACTTGTCAGGGTTGTGATCGGTGAAATCTATGATGTGGCTGTTGACCTGCGCCGGAGTTCACCATTTTTTGGTCAATATGTCGGCGCTGTCCTTTCGGACAAAAACAAATACCAGCTATGGATCCCAGAAGGTTTTGCGCATGGTTTTATCGCGCTTTCAGATCAAACTGATGTGGTTTACAAAACCACTGATTATTTTGACCCACAGAGTGAGCGCTGTATCCGTTGGGACGACCCGGAACTGGCTATTGATTGGCCTTTGACTGAAGGGATAAATCCAATTGTTTCACCAAAGGATGCAAGCGCTCCTTTGTTTAGAGATGCGGAGGTTTTTTCATGAGTCGTAAATTGCTTGTCACAGGAGGCGCGGGTTTTATTGGATCAAATTTTGTCCGCTATGTTCAAACTCACGCTCCCGAAACAAAAATTGTCAACCTGGACATCCTGACTTACGCGGGCAGCCTTCAAAATTTGCAGGATTTACCACGTCCAAACGATCACGAATTTATCGAAGGTGATATCTGCGATCAAAACCTGGTTGAAAGCCTTTTGCGTGAAAAAGAAATTGACACCATCGTTCATTTTGCCGCAGAATCCCACGTGGACCGCTCCTTGCTGGGCCCAGCCGCTTTCGTCCAAACCAACATCGTCGGCACCTTTTCGCTCCTTGAAGCAGCACGCAAAGTTTGGCTGAATGAAAATCATTTCACTGGTGATCAGGTTCGCTTCCATCATATATCTACCGACGAGGTCTACGGCACATTGGAGCCTGATGACCCGGCATTTGAAGAAACCACCCCTTATGCACCCACATCCCCTTATTCAGCCTCAAAAGCTAGCAGCGACCATCTGGTGCGCTCCTACGACCATTCATTCGGGCTGCCGATCACAATATCCAATTGTTCAAACAATTATGGCCCTTATCAATTTCCCGAAAAATTGATTCCGTTAATCATCCTCAACGCACTCAATGGTAAACCACTTCCTATTTATGGCGATGGGATGCAAATCCGTGATTGGCTGTATGTGGAGGACCATTGTGAAGCCATCTGGACGATCATTGAAAAGGGCGAAGAAGGGGAATGCTATAACATTGGTGGTGATAATCAACCGCCGAATATCGAAATAGTTAAGACCATTTGTCAACTGCTGGACGAAAAGGATTTGCCCAATGGGTTTGCGCCTCACGAACAATTAATCACATACGTTAAGGACCGACCTGGCCACGACCGACGATATGCGATGAACATCGAAAAGATTCGTAAAACTTTGAACTGGCAGCCTAAACATGACCTTCAATCAGGGCTCAGGGATACGGTTGATTGGTATCTTGCCAATATGGACTGGATGGATGCCCTCCTGAAAGAAAAAGATTACCAGCAATGGGTTCAACTCAATTATCAACAGAGAGGAACAACATGAAAGGATTGATTCTTGCTGGCGGCAAAGGAACCCGCCTTTATCCACTCACCATGGGGATCAGCAAACAGCTTTTGCCCGTTTACGATAAACCGATGATCTTCTACCCCCTGTCCATGTTAATGCTGGCTGGCATTCGGGAAATTCTGATCATCACAACCCCGGAGGATTCGGACCAGTACAAAAGATTGTTACAGGACGGTAAACAATGGGGGTTGGATTTATCATTTACGACCCAGGCAAGCCCGCGAGGTCTGGCAGATGCCTTTATCGTGGGCGAGGATTTTATTCAAGACCAACCTGCAGCGCTTATCCTTGGCGATAATATCTTTTATGGACAGGGTATGCCTGCAACCTTACGGCAAGCAGCAAGCCTGACCCAGGGCGCAACTATCTTTGCTTATCCGGTCCATGATCCAGAGCGGTATGGGGTTGTCGAATTTGATAAACAGGGGAATGCACTTAGCCTTGAGGAAAAACCCTTGAAACCGCGCTCAAATTATGCTGTTCCGGGCATCTATTTTTATGACAACCGCGTGGTTGAGTTCGCAAAAAACCTTAAACCCTCAGCAAGAGGTGAAATTGAGATCACTGATCTCAATAGAATTTATTTAGAAAAGGGCGAACTGCGAGTAGAAGTTCTTGGGCGAGGAGTCGCCTGGTTGGATGCCGGCACGCATCATTCACTGCTGCAAGCCTCAAATTTTGTCCAGGCAATTGAAGACCGGCAGGGTATGATGATCTCCTGTCCGGAAGAGATCGCCTATCGCATGGGTTTTATCAACAGGGAACAGTTAAAAGAACTGGCAAAAACCTTCAACGGAAATCAATATGGAGAGTATCTTCTCAGCTTAGCTGAGGGGAAGATCCAATAGCCTCATTAAAAATATGTTTTAACGAACTCTTTGCACTCGATGAGTCGTTTGTCGGTCTCGAATGCTTTTTAAATTTATTAATTTGTAGCATGGTACAACAAAAATATGAAAACATTACTGCTTGGCACAACTGGACAGGTTGGTTGGGAACTGAATCGGACGCTGCTCCCGCTTGGAGATCTTGTCGCTATGGATTACCCCCAAATCGACATGTCCAATCCGGATCAAATTCGGTCAATCGTCAGAGAACACCGCCCTGATTTAATTATTAATGCGACCGCCTATACGGATGTTGATAAATCTGAAAGCTTAAATGAATTAGCGATGGCGATTAATGACACAGGACCCGGTGTCCTTGCGGAGGAAGCCCTCAGATTGAACGCTGGCTTAATCCATTTTTCCACCGATTATGTCTTTGATGGCACAGCAACTGAACCCTATCTGGAAGAAGATCAGCCCAATCCGCTCGGTGTTTATGGTGAAAGCAAGCTGGCTGGCGAGAAATCTGTCGAGGCAATCGGCGGCGCATATTTAATTTTCCGCACCAGCTGGGTGTATTCCCTTCGCAGGCAATCTTTTGTGACCAAGGTCCTGCAATGGGCAAGGCAATATGAGACCCTGCGCGTTGTTGATGACCAGATCAGTACACCGACCTGGGCGCGAGACCTGGCTGAGATCACCGCACAGGTGATCGCGCAAGGACGCGGCAATGCCGTCGGATATATTGCTGAAAGGGCTGGCCTCTATCATCTGACCGATCAGGGTTCTTGCAGTCGGTTCGAATGGGCGAAAATGATCCTTCAGCTGGATCCGGATAAGGAAACCCAGATCGTTAAATCGCTTCAGCCAGCAAAAACAATCGAATTCCCTGCGCCGGCAACCAGGCCACTGCACTCCATCCTGTCCTGTAAAAAATTTCAGGACACATTCAGCATCCCAACCCCTCCATGGGATGTTGCCCTGCGCTTGTCCATGGAATAAGTAAGCGATGGATCGAATTTGTTAATTTAAATTGACGATTTTGTCAAAAGTGTGTCAGCAACACAATAACCGCTATTAATAAAGAATTCGAATATCATCCTATTATGAAATAGAGTTTTCCCAATCTGAATGAATGTCTTAATAACCAACTATTTTATCAAGAATTTCACGGGCTCGGAAATTAACGCTTTGCAGCTTTGTATGGCTTTAAGAAATTTGGGAATCAGCGCAGATGTAGCGACCTTCTTTTTTGATCAGCCCCTGAGACATTTTTTCGAAGACAATGGCATAAGAGTTTACAACCTGCTCGACAATGACCTCGAATTGGATAAATATGATCTTTTCTGGGCGCACCATATCCATACCATCAATCATTTAATCTTCGGCTTCGAACCTCAACAAGCCCATATTATTTACAGTTGTCTGGGACCTTTTTCTCCACTGTCAGTTCCACCTTACTACCATAATGAATTGAATTACATCCTTTCGAATAGCGAGGGCAACACCTCCGTCCTTCTCGAAGAAGGGGTTGCTGGCAACAAGGTTCATTATTTCCCAAACTTTGCGCCAGAAGAATTCTTTTCACAGCACAGGACACAACCATCGACAATTCTTAGAAAGATTGGCGTGGTTTCAAACCATCCACCAGAAGAGCTGCGTGATTTTTCTAAAATCGCAACCAAAAATGGATATCTGGTGGATTTTATTGGTTTTGAAGGACAGCAGGTTTTGGTAACGCCAGCGCTTCTAAAAAACTATGATCTGATTATTTCAATTGGGAAGACCGTTCAGTATTGTTTTGCACTGAAAATACCGGTCTATTGTTATGATCATTTCGGTGGGCCGGGTTTTATTACGCAAGATAATATCGAAACATCGCAGTATTACAATTTTTCAGGCAGGGCAATTGGTCGCAAATTATCAGGAACCGAGCTTTTTAAAGAGATTTCCGAACTGTATCCAAAAGCTCAATCGAATCTGACTTTTCTTTATCAACACGCAGAGAAGCATTTTATGCTTGAAAAGAACATCGAAAATCTGCTTGGGTTGCTTTCAAAGCAGGAAAAAATTGACCTGTCTAAAATTTGCAAAGACTACGCCCTGACAAAAAGGCATCATCAAGATTTTTTAGAGAGATTGACATATCAAATCAGGCTGGAAGAGCAGCTGTCAGGAAAATTGTCTGATCCTTATGATTCAATGACCCACCATCAAGTTATTGCAGATTTACAGCAAGAAGTATTATCATATACTTTAAGTAAAAGTTGGCGATTAACCAGGCCTTTTCGAAAATAATGAATCTTTTTAGAAAGAAAAACGATGTTTAAATCAATCATTGAATTCATTACAATTGCCAGAAGCGATCTTTTTGATCGAGATTATTATCTGGCTAGATATCCTGATGTTCGTAAAGCGGACATAAATCCGCTGTGGCATTTTGTTCGTTTAGGATGGAAAGAAGGGAGAAATCCTTCTGAGCAATTCAATACAAGGGTATATTTCATTAAGCATTCTGAAATTGACAAAGATTCCGTGAACCCCCTCATTCATTTTCTTCAGGAAAACAAGAAAACTGGACAAAGTAACGATGCTCAAAATTATAAAGAGGCGTTGAGCGAAAATAAATTTCCTGCCCATTCCGACATCTCCGTAAGTGTTGATCCAGGGACAATCACATTTTATCTGCATACGGGCGACTCAAAAACAGGCACATCACTGATTCAAAACTTCCTGGATGTGAACAGGACGAAATTATTCACTGAGCAAAACTGCCTTTACCCCAATTTTGCTATGGAAGATTTTCTTGATGGCAGATGTCACAACCACGCCCCGTGGTATCAAGAAGTTGAGAAAAATCCCCAAAAGTTTAGAAATGACATTCAATCTCTGGCAAATTTTGCACGCTATAACAACGTTGAAAAGATCATTTTGAGCAATGAAGCCTGGTTCATGCAGGAGAAGGATGTTGAACTTCTTAAACAGATTGCTGATATTTGCAAAGATTTTCGGTTGGTGACCATCAGCTATTTAAGAAGAGTCGATTCATGGCTTGAATCAGCCTGGAAACAATGGGGGTTGAAGAATTTTGAAAGTGTTGACGAATATACTCAATCTTCGGTGATCAAAGATCGTTACAGAAAAATTTTGAAACACCTGGAACAGTGGGAAGAAATTATCAGCAATGAGAACATCATCGTACGACCCTATGAAAAGGGTCAATTGCCCGGGGGGTTGTTGCAGGATTTTCTTTCAATTGTAAACATAAATTATCAGGACGTTGAATGGGATCCGATTGAACCGACCAACCTTGCTTTAAATCAGGGTTTTAACCGGGATGTGTTGGAAATGATTTACCATTGCAAAGATTTGTTTACCGGCACCCACGATAATCATGTTTTCGATCTGTTCTACAACTTGCTTGGTGAGAAGTTCCAGAAAAAACCCTTCGAGGATTACGCCTTGCTGTCTCCCCGGCAGAAATTGACGCTTATACAAGAAAACATGCCCTATGAAAAGCAAATTGCCCATAAATTCATGAATCGGGAAGACGGGCGTATCTTTTATGACCCTTTGCCTGATCCTGATATGCCCTGGGAACCTTATCCGGGCTTGGTGCTTGAAAAAGCGGTGCCCATGATGGTGAAAATGCTGGATGAGATTTATCAGTTAACACTGAAGAACAGGGATCGCCTTGATCACATCGAAAAAGATCAGGGTTGATGCTTTTTCCAACTTTTTATCTTTTTCTTTACTGATTTCTGTACGCCTGCTCAAATTGATAAAGGATGAAGGAGAGTAAGTCCACGGTTTCCTGTTTTGAAAACTGATCATAGGTGAATTTATCAACCCGCGCTTGCTCTCGCCTTTTACTCTCAAATACAACCTGGTTCTGAAAATACTCTCTTTCTATCTCCGCGTTTGATTGTTGGTGGTGCTTCATGATTTTCCTTGATAGTTTGCGATCAAGGTAATTCAATTTGCACTGATTCCAACCCATTTGATCCCCGTAGGACATGATACTTTTCGCTATCAAACCCCAAGATTGGCTGTCCATTTCGGAAAATCTGATTGAATTTTTTAGCAACCGCATCGCTTCAATCGTTTTCGCTCCCGGCGATAAATTCAAATTTTCAGGTACTGTCATCTGATTCCAGCTGACCCCGCACTGCAAAAGAAAATGTTCAAATAAGTTATCTCCCGTAAATCTTTGCGAGAAACCCGATAAAATCAAAGCCTCTTTTGAAAATATGTTTTCCCAACGCTTGATCATGGCAAAATAATCTGTATTCTTTGATTTGTAATTATTTCCTTTCAGCCATTCGCGAAACGAGCCGACAGGGGGCATCACAAAAGCATTCCGAACCTGCGATACCCAGGAAGATTGCAGCGCTTCATCTTGGTCACGTAAATACATCACAATTTGAACAGGAAATTCCTTTAATGCTTCCTTAATTCTGCCGATTTCTTGATCACCTAACAAACAAAAACCTTCCGCTGAAAGGATCACTTTTTGGATCCCGCTATTTTTATCAATCTCCCTAACCAGCCCCTCCCATGTACCATAGGCAGGATTAAATCTTGAATTGCCCAGAAGCTCCCAGGCAAGGTTATGATGACCAGCCGTTTCGGTCATCGAACGACCAGCCCTGGGGACTAAAACGCCTTTGTTCCTCAAGGTGTCCTCATTGAGCAACAATCCTTTCTGGATCGTCGTAGTGCCCGTTTTATGCGGACCGATATGAAGATAAATCGTTGCCTTCATTGGATATGTATTCCTTGCTATTATTGATTAATATGTTTTGCATCGTAAAAACTCAAATCAGTCAAAAAAGTCAAACAGAGACTTAGATTTCCCGGAAAGTAGTTTCTGTAATATACTGTTTTTTCTCCATCCCACAGATCAACAATTTTTCGGTCATCGGCAATTGATCGAACTACTCTTTCCTTTTCATCTTTCAGATATAATAAATCAAATGATCTGTTTTTTCAATTTTTATATGTTACCGTCTTTGATGCAAATACACGATCTATGAAACGCAATTTGTTCAGTCAGATAAAAACCTTAAAAGAATATTACCGCATTAAAAAAAGCGGGTTGTTTGACGAGTCATATTATCTCCAAACCTATCCTGAAATTAAGCAGCAAAAGCTTCCTCCTATCATGCACTACATAAAACACGGTTGGCATGAGGGGAAAAATCCCTCCCCCGTTTTTGACACAGCCTATTACCTCCGTGAGAATAAGGACATCCGATTGAGCAGGATCAATCCCCTGCTGCACTATATCCAGTTTGGGATGGCAGAGGACCGCCCAGCCAACCGTTCGCAATCCACAGATCCTTTCACCTACTACAGCTGGATTGAGCAATACGATACGCTTATCGCGGAGGATCGCATCTTGATGCGCTCCCATATGGAGACCTTTGCACACACGCCGCTGATCTCAATCATCATGCCTGTTTACAACACGCCAGAGCAATTTCTGCGGGAAGCGCTCGAGTCAGTTCTGGCGCAAAATTACCCCAATTGGGAATGCTGTATTGCCGATGACGCTTCCACCGAGCCTCACATTCGCGCAATACTACACGAATTTATCGAAAAAGATAGTCGATTCAAGGTTGCGTTTCGAGAAACAAACGGACACATCTCAGCAGCCTCCAACACGGCGCTCAGCATGGCAGCCGGTGAATACGTTGGTTTGCTCGATCATGATGATATCCTCAGAGAGCATGCACTGTACATGGTGGCCCATGAAATCAATCAACATCCAGATGCAATCATCATCTACAGCGACGAAGACCTGATTGATGAATTCGGCGTGCGTTATGACCCTTACTTCAAACCCGCCTGGAATCCTGATTTGTTTTACGGGCACAACCTGATCACCCATTTTGGAGTCTATCGACGTGACAAAGTCGTCCAGGCCGGAGGGTTTAGGGAGGGTTACGAAGGCGCACAGGATTGGGACCTTGCCATGCGGATCAGTGAGCATATCCCCCCTTCGGCAATCCGCCACATTCCCTTTATCCTTTACCACTGGCGCGCCGTGATTGGATCAACCGCCCTATCCCTGGCTTACAAGGGCTATGCGAAAAAAGCGCAATTTATGGTGTTGCAGGAGCATTTTAATCGAACAGATCGTCGTATAGACATTACGGAAATCGATGGAGAGTTCTGGAAGATCAGACATCTCATTCCCGATCCCAAGCCCCTGGTGAGCATCGTCATCCCTACCAGAAATCAGGCGCCCCTCCTAAAAAGATGCATCGACAGCATCCAGAAGTTAAGTCGCTACTCACATTACGAAATGATTGTGGTCGATAACCAATCGGATGATGAAGAGACTCTTGCCTATTTTTCGGAGATTCGAAAAGTCGAAAATATAAAAATCATCCCTTATGACCTGCCCTTCAATTACTCCGCCATCAACAATTTTGCGGCAAGTGAAGCGGGTGGAGAAGTCTTCGTGCTTTTGAACAACGATACCGAGGTGATCTCTCCAGATTGGTTGGACGAACTGATCGGGCACGCCCTCAGACCGGAAATTGGCGCTGTGGGTGCAATGCTGTATTACCCCAACGACACCATCCAGCACGCCGGTGTTATTCTGGGCATGCGGGGGATTGCAGGACATATTTATTATGGAAGCCCACGAGGTACGCTCGGGCAACGGGGGCGTGTGCGTCTGGCGCAAAATTATTCAGCAGTAACCGGTGCGTGCATGGCTATTCAAAAAGAAAAATTTCTAAAAATCAAAGGTTTTAACGAACATGATTTACCGGTAGCCTACAATGATATCGATCTCTGCATTCGCTTGATGGAAGCGGGATACCGCAATCTGTGGACGCCGCACGCAGAGCTTTATCATCACGAATCCATGTCACGTGCTTATGAGGACACCCCCGAAAAAATTGCACGGGTGAAGGAGGAGGCAGATTATCTCATCAACACATGGCCGGCGTATATTGCCGATGATCCCACGTACAATCTCAACCTGTCCCTGACCATCCCCAATTTTTCTCTTGCCTTCCCGCCTCGCGTCATCCAACCCTGGCGAGATGTCTGAACAATTGGGCTTTAATCGCCTACCCGTATCAGAAATCTGCGGTGAGCAAACGAAAAATCACCAAGCCGGGGCAGCACCCTTGATGTGCCACAACAAGGCGAACCACAAACGGTCAATCCGGTATTGAGCTATAATCAATTTTAATAATAGACACTGAATTAGAATTTATTCGACGAATGATATCAAACCTCGCAAATAATCAAAAAACGAAATCATTTTGGCAAACAAATGGTGCAAACCTGGTGTTGCTGGTGCTAATCCTTGTCTTTGTTGGTTACAGCGCCTTTCTCGCAATCAACCTGAAGCCGGGCATCATCCCGGACGAACCCGCCCATTTTGTGTTTGCCAAACATTTTTCCACAACTCCAGGGATCCCCCCCGACACAGACGAAACCATTGCCTGGGGATGGTATATTGAACAACATCCCTTCCTCTATTACTGGGTTACAGGCAGAATTATCAATTTATTCAACCTGATTGCCCCAAATTTAACAGATCACAATCTATTGGTTTTATTACGCTTTGTCAGCCTCCTGTACGCCATTGGAACGGTTTATTTTTGTTTTTTGTTATCCAAGGCGGTCATTCAACACCAATGGTGGCAGCTCTTACCCGTTTTTATATTGACCAACACGCTCATGTTCGTCTTTATGGCGCCAGGCGTTCATTATGACAGCCTCGCTAATCTGTTGAGCATGGCTGGGATTTACTGCTTCATCAACGTGGTCCAGGGGAAGAATTTTTTATTCAATAGCCTTGGCTGGATGATCCTCATCGCGCTTGGTACCCTTGTGAAATACACCCTGCTTCCCTTAGCCCTGATCATGGCGATTTGCTGGATCGTCTACCTTGCGCTTCATCGAAAAGATCTTTTTCCAATCCACCTCAATAATGCGAAAGCGGTCGTCCTCATCATCGTTCTATCCCTGTTGTTGGTTGGAAATTTTGCACTTTATGGCGTCAACCTGATCCGTTACCAATCTATCAAACCAAAATGCAGACAAATATTACTTGCATCACAATGTGAGATCAGTAAATTCGAAGAGAGACACTGGAAGCTGGCGCTCGACGAAAAACTTACCGTCCGAGAGAGCATCGCCCAGGGTTATCCCACGCCTTTGCGTTACATTCTCGTCGATTGGGGCTATCACACGCTACTTCGAACCTTTGGGATCAGCGGACATCAGGCTTATTTTCCTTTCCAGTTGATCAGTTTTTATCAGATCCTGTTCTACGGGTTGTTCTTTTTAGGTGTTCTGAACCTCCTTTTCCAACGATCTGTGTCCGCGCCTGTTATTTACCTGCTCGCGATTGCTGCTTTTTACAGTCTTGTCCTTTTTCTTGAAAACTACGAATCTGAACTTGTTTATGGTTTTAAGCAGGTTGCTCTCCAGGGAAGGTATTTTTTCCCTGTGATCGGAGCAAATTTCGTATTGTTGACACTGGTCATTAAAAACACCCCCTTCAAACCTGTCAAATACCTGACGCTGGTCGCCTTGATCGGTTTGCTTTTTTACGGAGGGCCGATCATCCTCATTATGAAATATCAGGAGATTTTTCAAACGTGGTTTTATTAATCCACACCAATACGTAAATCATCAAACGTTGTGCCATCATCAGAACCTTTTGATGGTGAAACACCGATGAAAATCAAAATAGATATGAACAAGTTCTTTCATCCTATCAACATTTATACCAATTTACGGAAACTATATTTCGCCATTATTCCAAAAGGCAGCAAGGCTTATGATGTCACCTACGGTTTTCTGCGGATTTTCCTGAAGCGACTTCATCTACTCAATATCTACTATCAGGAATGGGTCCGCCGAAATGATACCCTGACCGAAGAGACCATCAAGAAGATGAAACATCAAATCCAAAGCATGGACCACCACCCTGTAATTTCTGTGCTTATGCCCGTTTACAATCCGCCGCTCGAACTTCTTGATCAAGCCATTCAATCGGTTATCAGCCAGATCTATCCTTTTTGGGAACTTTGCATCGCAGATGATGCATCTACGGACCCCCGTGTTTTGGACCTGCTCAGGGAATTTGCACAGCAAGATCAGCGCATAAAGATCGTGCTGAGAGAAGAAAACGGTCACATTTCAGCTGCCAGTAATTCTGCCCTTGAATTGGTAAGCAGCGACTTTGTCGCCCTCCTTGATCATGATGATCTGCTGCACCCCCTGGCGCTTTTTTACGTTGCTCAATGCATTTTGGAGCATCCAAAATGCAACCTCATCTATTCCGATGAGGACAAACTCACAGCCAAAGGTCGTCGGCTTGATCCCTATTTCAAACCCGACTTCAATTATGAGCTTTTTCTCAGCCAGAATATGATCTCTCACCTAGGGGTCTATCGCACGGAGATCCTGCGCAAGATTGGCGGCTTCAGGGTTGGGCTTGAGGGTTCACAGGATTACGATCTGGCGCTGAGAGTTTTGGACCAATCAACCCCTGATCAAATTCAACACATTCCCAGACCGCTGTATCACTGGCGCATCATCAAATCAAGCGCGGCGAGCGACCTCAATGTTAAGCCCTACGCGGTCACATCTGCACAACGAGCTTTGACGGATCACCTTGCACGCCAAAACATCCAGGCAGAGGTCACCTTTCTGCCAGAAGTAGCCGCCTATGGTGTATCCTACACCCTCGCTGACCCTCCGCCCAGTGTTTCCATCGTGATACCTGTCGAAACCCTTTCTAACCCTATCCTTAAAAATATCAAAAGTATCATTGAAACGACAGAATACCCGGATTTTGATGTCGTTCTTGGTTGCCCTGAAAACAGTGCTCATGAATTTTCAGAGGAATTAGCGGAATTAAGTCCCAGAGCGAGGATTGTAACCTTTGCTGACGACAGCACTTATGCATCCAGAGTCAATCAAACGATCCATGCAACCACCTCGGATTTTGTTTGCCTTCTCGATGGAACGCTGACCGGGTATCAACCTGATTGGTTAAAAGCGCTTATGTCACAGGCCACCCAGAAAGGAATTGGCGCTGTGGCACCGCGTTTGATCAATCAGAGCCGCAGGGTTTACAGCAATGGGATCATCCTCGTCCCTGATAAGATTTTTCAGCACCTCTCTCAGGGTGAAGAGCAGGATTTGAACGGTTATTTCGGTTGGTCAAAACTTGTGCGGGGCTATTCTGCAATTTCAGAGAAATGTTTGTTGTTCAGAAAGTCGTATTTTGATGACTTTGGAGGATTTGAGGAGGCTTTTCAACTCCCGATATTTTGTGGCGCAGATTTTTGTTTAAAACTTCGAAATGGGGAGTATCGAAACATCCTTATCCCATCGATCGAGCTTTATATCCCGGGCAAGACCAATCGAATTGATCACCTGGAAAAATCAAATCCTGCTTTTCAATCCGACAAACAAATTTTCATTGAGCGCTGGTGTGATTGGGTTGACAGAGATCCCGTTTTCAATCCAAACCTGTTTTTCACCGAGGTCGGCAAAATGCTTGTAAATCTTACGCCAGATATCAAACCGCACGGAGAATAAGTTTTGGTGAAAATTAAGGATAAAACGCGAAATATCATACTTATCACCCTGGTTGCAGGAATGATAGCCGCCAGTCTGAGCGCGCTCACACTTTTCAGATTGGTTGGTTTTTACGAACAAACAGCCGGAAAGAAAATCATCAGCATCATTATTCTTGGGGTCTTCTATTGTGCCCTGATTATGTTGGCATCCATCTTTTTTATCCTGCCCCATATCAAACAAGTAACAAGAAAATCCAGCCTGATATTTATGATCATGCTATTTCTCCTCCTGACCGGTGTGCTGACCCTATCTTCAGCCAATTACTGGGGGGTGCCGCAGCTACACCAGGTCAAACTTTGTTTTGATGCTTCCAATGAGCGTGGCAGCCTGGCAATAGAAAAACTGGTTGACCCAAACACGAACAGGTTGTATTCACCGAACAGTTTTGGTTTCGATCGCTATCCAATAAGCATTGGGTCGGGTGAATGTATTGAGGGCGAATTGACCAACCTTCTCTCGCGCCTCACCCTTGCGCTGATCGGCAATCAGGTGGATGTCACGGTTCAAAACAACCCGCCCGATGGCAGGTTCTTTATTTCAATTAATGAAGCTCCTGCAGTGGTTGTTTTTGATCGCGAATCAGATGAGCAAACGCCGGACCCAATTGTAGTGAAGGACGGCTTTGATCAGGGCAAAAGGGTGGGCATGCCCTGGGGTCAGCGCTGGTTTCAGGGTTTAAAACTTCTGATTGTTCTGATCAGCGCGCTCTTTATTTCCCTGTTCCTTTTTGGGTTAACTGAAACCTTCTTTACATTTCCTGTTGAAAACAACCCCCATTCGCATGAAAGAGCCGGAAATGAAAATTAAAGAGTCGCACCTGTCTCAATTAACGGGCTACAAAGTCCTATTAGCGTTCACGCTGCTCTATTTTATTGCTTTTGGACTGCTGATGGTTCACACATCCGGTCAGCCCGATCAGGGACCGCACGCTTATTTTTCTCGCAAATTTTCCGAAACCTGGCGTATTCCTGAAGACGACCCCAATATCCAGTATTTGATCAAGGGACAACCCTACCTGTATTACTGGATCAATGGCGCAGTTTATAAGATCCTCCGTTTTCTTCTGCCGTCCGTCAATATCGTACCGGGTTTATTATGGCGGCTGATATCTCTTTTCTATGCAACATTAACCGTATTTTTCACCTATCAACTGGGAAAAAAGGTTACTGGCAATCCTTATTATGGAATCCTTGCTGCGTTTTTCCTCTCAAACACCCTGATGTTTGTCTTTGTAAGCGGAGGCATCAGTTATGACAATTTAATGAACCTGGCAGCCATTGCCAGTATTTATCACCTTGTCATGGTCTATAAAAAAGATGATTATGTTCGTCATACTGCACTTGTTGGCTTCTGGGTGATCATTGGTTCGCTTGCAAAAGATCAATTTCTACTGTTAACACTCATCATATTTCTTGCTTGGTTATTCTTTACCCTCCGCAACTTCAAATCACTTTCATTTAAATTCTGCAAGGCAAATGTCGTTTTGAGTGTTCTTTTTGTTGTCTTTTTAGGACTCTTTCTTGGGCTCTATGGCGTCAACCTGGTACGTTATGGTCGAATAACAGCTTCTTGCTCGCAGATTAAAGCGATCGCATCATGCAGAACGTATGATTACCGATACGAACACTACCAACCTTTCAACCTCCAATGGATGTGGTTTGTGCGCGACCATCTCACTGACCCCATAAAATATGCAATGAAATTTTGGATCTACAAAATGGCTGAGTCGGTCTGGGGAATTTTGTCACATCAGACGTTTGTCCCAACACTTTCCATTAGCTTGCACCTCACCTTATTGATTTGGGCAATTTTTAATTTCTTCCTTCATTGGAAACCTCGCGACAGGATAGCAACACTCCTGTTAATGATTTTGATCAGTTATGTGGGGTTCGTTTTCTTTTGGAATTACAAGAACGAAGTTGAATTTAATTTTCAACATTACGTTGTCACAGGTCGATATCTATCCCCCATTCTCAGCATTCTTGCTGTTTTCATGTCTTATGCTTTTATGAAGATTCGGTCAGCCCTGGCAAAGCGGTTCACGGTCGCAATTGCCATCTTAATCTATTTCATGGGTGGGCTGGGAATGTTTATCTCAAGGTATGCTAATGTTTTTTCACACTGGCGTTTATACTTTAATTAACCCTCAAAACCGGACAACACCGAATCATTTTCATAGCACGAAAGTGGGGATCTGATTATTTTTCTGAGCACAAAGAAGATAAAAGAGTTGATTGAAGAGGGATCAAAACGAATTGTCAGAAGGTCGGGTTTTTTACGATCTCATTGATCAGAATGGTTTTGTCACCTCTCTGAGAATCGAAATCATTAGGAAATAAGTCTATGAAAAACACAAGTCCATTTCAAAATCTGTGGCGGGCGTATGACACAAAGATCGTCCTCGCGGCAGTTTTACTCATTTTTATCGTCTCATCCCTTTTCATTGCTTTGAGATTACGGTCGACCCTGACGGGGATCATTCCGGATGAATCGGCGCATTTTATTTTTTCAAAACATTTCTCGACGACAGCAGGCATCCCACCAGACACCGCAGAAACTTACGTCTGGGGCTGGTATATCAAACAAAATCCATTTCTTTACTACTGGATCAATGCTCGAATCATCAACCTGCTGGAGTGGATCAAACCGAACATAACCGATCTCCAGCTTTTAATCACATTGCGGGTTGTTAATGTCCTGTATGCATTCACAACGGTCGTCTTTTGTTTTTTGCTCTCAAAACAGGTCATCCAGCATAAATGGTGGCAGCTCTTGCCTGTCTTCCTTCTAACCCACACCTTGATGTTTGTTTTTCTTGCCGGGGGCGTTAATTATGATAATCTGGCAAATATGCTCAGCATGATCAGCCTGTTTTATTTAGTAAAATCGCTCAAAGGTGATCAATTTGTTAAAGACAGTTTGAAATGGATGATATTTGTCGCGATCGGCACATTGACAAAGTACACATTGCTGCCCTTAGCTCTGGCGATGGGTATTGCCTGGATTGCTTACATGGTCAGAAATAGAAAAATCATATTCCCTGCCCCATTGAAAGGGCTAAAAACAGCCCTTCTGATCCTGTTTTTAGCTGTGCTGATCATCGGCAACTTCGCAATTTACGGGATTAACATCCTTCGATTCAAATCGATCTTACCTCCCTGTGAAGAAATATTGTTAGAATCTCAGTGTGAATTGAGTGGTTTTGAACGACGTCTGCGTGAAGTGGGTTTAGAGAAAAAATTGACCATCAAAGAAAGTGTCGCCGAAGGTTATCCATCTCTCCTGCGATATTTATCAGTCGATTGGGTAGAACATATGCTCATGCGGACCTTTGGCATGATCAGCCATGAAGCCTATTTTCCTCGCGATATCATTCTCTTTTTACGATTATTGTTTTACTGGATGGCTCTGTTGAGCATTTTCAACCTGATGTATTATCAAAGGCTTTCGCATATCACGCTGACCCTAGTGTGGATCACCATTTTTTATTCTGTTGTTCTGTTTATTCAAAACTACAACACTGAGTTAATCTATGGGTTCAAACAAATTATGCTGCAAGGGCGTTATATTTTTCCGGTGATTGGAGCGATCTACATTTTGTTTACGAAAGTCCTCGAGCATGTCCCCTTTCGAAGTCTACGCTGGGCAACCCTGGCATTCACTATCGGGTTATTTTTATATGGTGGTCCGATCACAATTTTGCGCGAATACAACTCATTTCTGATTGACTGGTTTTATTGAGATACACAAATTCCTGACTTTCATCACCTTCAATATTTAATATTATTGACGCCTGCCGAAAAATAATACCCCTCCTGTTTGCTTTACAACCAAATTGATACCCATTACAATAACCACCAACACATTCAGCAATTAAGCAAGAAACTTGTATAAAATTCAGGTTTTTGCACTGTTCTTTTTTTCTTTTTTCATGGAGATTCATTCATGAGCACCAACAAATCCAAGTTTTTAAATAATTTTCTATCGGCTTTAGCATCCTTATTGTTTGCCATGGGGCTGTCTGCGGTTGCTTTATTAAATTTCCCATCCTTCTATCAACAAGATCGGGAAGCAAAGCTCCTTGCTTTTTCCATTTCATGTGTTGTTCTTTTCATTTTGGCCTTATTTGCGCTGAAATCAATTATCCTTCCCTTTTGGAAAAAGCTTAAAAAGACCCGGAATCTTGTTTTTGTTCTTCTTTTAAGTGCTTTTTTAGTCGTGGCCATCACTGTCAGCTCCAATTACTTTTGGTCTGTTCCCACAACCCATCAAGTTGAGATCTGTTTCGACGCTGATGACGGAGAAACCCCACTTGTCGTCCCCCAGCTGAGTCATTCGATGACAAATCATTTATTTTCTCCTGAAGGGTTTGAACAAGACCACTATCCTATTGTGATCAATTCGGGCGAATGTAAAAGCGGAACAATCCTATCGTTTTACAGACGGGTGATGCGTTACTGGAATGTTCCAGGCATGACGATCTTTATCCGGGAGCCTGTGCCCGATGGCAGGCTTGGCGTAACGGTCAATGGCGTTCCATCAGTTATCCAATTTGACCAGGCTGCAGAAGATCAAATTGGCAATGAAATCAATATTACCGATGGTTTTGATGCTGGCGTCAGGATCACCTCACCCTGGGATCAAACATGGTTTTTGGGACTTAAGGTATTGAGTGTTGCTTTTTCTGCAGCCTTTCTCGCCCTTTTCTTATTCGGGTTCACCGAACTCCTCTTCACCTACTCCCCTAAAAGGAATCTGCACAAAAAAATTCAGTTGCCGTTTTTTAAACAAATTCAAATTACAAAGCCGCCCTTATACATTATCTTATTAACCTTAACGATCCTGTACTTTATCACCTTTAGCCTGTTTATGGTGTACACCTCCGGGCAACCCGATCAGGCTCCTCACAGGCATTATGCATACAGATATAGCGAGACCTGGGGCATACCTGAAGAGCAATCGGGCACGTCTTATGTCGTCACAGACCAGCCCTACCTGGCATATTGGATCTACGGTGCAGTTCACAAGATATTCAGATTTGCATTTCCATCCAGCCCAATGCGGTCAGATCACCTGTGGCGTTTTACCTCCGTCTTTATTTCGTCTTTCACCATCATATATATGTACAAGCTGGCAAAAAAAGCGACAAACAACCCCTATGCCGGAGTTTTGGCTGCGTTTCTCCTCTCCAATATCATAACTTTTGTGTTCATCAGCGGTGGAATCAGCTACGACAACTTGATGAACCTGGCAGGTGCAGCAACAATCTACCATCTGGTCTCCCTCTATAAAAAAGAGGATTTCGTCCGTCATTCCACTCTGACTGGCTTTTGGGTCATCGTGGGCTCTCTTGCGAAAGAACAATTCCTGTTGATGACCCTGATCATATTTTTAGCCTGGCTATTTTTTAGTTTAACAAATTTCCGGAAGATCAAACTCGACTTTAATCGGACCAATATCCTGCTCTCGATCGTGTTTGTCATCGCATTGTCGCTTTTTATAGGGCTATACGGGGTCAATCTCATCCGCTATTCAAGGCCAACCCCCACATGCAATCAAATAAAGGGGATTGGAAATTGTCCATCCTTTTCCTACAGAAGCGAATTTTACAATCAAGTCAGTTTGCCGGGGTTATGGTTCAAGCGTGACAGCCTTCAGAATCCCATCAATTATGCCTTTGACTTTTGGATTGCATTTAACATTCAATCAATCTGGGGGATCTTCTCACACAAAACTTTTGTGCCAGTTTTGGCTACTGCGCTCCACAGTCTCTTGCTGTTCTGGTGGTTTGTGTGTTTGGTTCGCTACTGGAAGCTCAAAGACCCGGTTGCAAACCTGTTAATTTACATCCTGGTCGGTTTTATGGGCTTCATGTTTGTATTCAACTACAAACAGGATTTGGAATATGGTTTTCGTCACTACGCGGTCTCAGGAAGGTACCATTTACCAGTCATAGGTGCACTCATCACCCTGATGGTCTATTATTTTCTTAAACTGCGCAATTTCGTTTTGCGGCGGATCACGATCATTCTGGCGATAATAATCTATTTTAGCGGGGGTTTGTGGATGTATCTTTCAAGGTACTCGGAAGTCTTTATCCACTGGAGAATATTTTATTACCAATAATGCAATTAATATTCGCCTTACAAAAGCAAGGCGGTCTTGTTAGATAGCGTTCATTTTTCCAAGCCTTTTCTTCATGGATTTTTAAAAATTTTATTTTCCATGTTTGCTATCGATTGATCACTGGCTGACAATGGTGTTAATTCTTTATAAAACAATCTTAAATAACAGGGCTTCCCTTTCCCATTGTGGTAAAATGATTGATCTAAAAAACGAATATACTGATCCTGAATCAGAGGGAATTTTATGCGTTTAATACCTCATCAAGAAAATAAATATTTCAGAAAAATTTTTACTGGTTTGCTATTGTTTGTTTTGTGTTTTTCGCTTGTTCCAAATGCGGTTCAGGCGGGGGATGATCCAGCCGACCCATCAGCCGAGTTTGATCAGCTCTTTCAATACATAAACGAGTCTGACACAGGCAGCAGTTTGAGTATGCTCACATCACAGCGTGATGAGCTGCACCCGATTGAAAACAATCAGATTGAATTATTTTCGATCCAAATGCCCCAGTTTGATGGGCGAGATAAATCTGTGGTCATCTTACTTCCGCCTGATTATTTCACCTCGCAACAGGCTTATCCTGTCTTCTACCTTCAGGGGGCAGAAGAGTTCTTCATAAAAAATAGGATTGATGGAGAGTCCTGGTTTTTAGACGAGAGCCTGTACCCATTCTTTACAGACGTAGCTGCATCAAATGCCATCATCGTGGGGTTGTTCTCTGACCCCATTCATCATTGGGAAGAGTACGGACCCTGGGAGAACAATCATATGTACCTGTGGGTGGATCCCTATGAGGCAAATCGCAGTGCAGGCGGAGACGCCGATGCTTACCTTGATTTTATGGTGGATACACTCAAGCCGGAGATCGATCAACGCTATCGGACCTTACAGAGTCGAGAAAACACGACTATTGGCGGCTATGAGATGGGGGGGCTTTTCTCTCTTTACGCCGGCTTGATGAGGCCTGATGTCTATTCAAAGGTCGGTGCGCTATCACCCACAATCTGGTTTGCCGAAAGGGGAGGCACCTGGCTGTCCAATAATCATTTGCTTAACCTGATCAATGAGCGGAGTCTGCCCGAGGGTGTGTCCTTTGCGATTGAGGTGGATGATGCGCGACGAACAATGGAAGTAGATGTCCGACCTGTCGTCAATGATAGTCGTGGGAACAAGATATCATTTCCGCAAGCCTACCTTGAGGGCATCCGAGCATTGGTAGAAGCATTGTTAGCAAATGGTTTACCAGAAAAGGCTATTAATAACGGGAATTTCAACCTTGACGCCTGGGCGCAGAACCTGCCACAGCCTTTATTGACCCGGTCCTTGGATTATGAAACTTACTTCCCAATATTTTTTAATAAGGGTTTGGATCATTTTGATATTACAATTCCATTCCACAACAGGGCAAGACGGATTTGGGTCTATTTGCCGCCGGATTACTTTAGAACAACGCAATCCTATCCGGTTATTTACCTTCTTGATGCACAGCATGTTTTCGGTGCAGAAGCTGGTGCCAACATTTCAGACCTTCTTGATTGGAAATTTGATGAAACTCTCAATACGATTTACGAGACAACTGGTAAGGGAATTATAGCAGTCGCAATTGAATTTGATTCCTTTCATCCCTACGATGAGTATATGCCCTGGACCAACTATAATATGGATAATTGGCTCAACAACACAACCGACGTCGTAAATGGAAAAGGAAACCAACTATTGAGCTTCATTATTGATGATCTGAAGCCTATCATTGATTCCAACTACCGCACCCTGCCTGGTCGAGAACATACCGGCATCGGAGGTGGAAGTCGAGTTGCTTTGTTTTCGCTTTATGCAGGGCTCAAACGACCGGATGTTTTTTCGAAGATAATGGCAATGTCACCAGCCGTTTGGCTGGCAGAAGGCGGCGGAATTTTGCCTCCATATCTACCTTACTGGCTGGAAACCAATCAATTCGTGAAATACATTGGATCCTTTACCAGCTCTACCATTCCAAAAAATGTTAAATTTTATCTTTATATCGGAAGGCAGGAAGATTCGGGGCCAGGATCTCCTTATCCCTTTGTGCTTTTGCGTGATGGTACACAATTGACAATGCCCCTGGCTTATCAGAGTGGCGCCAACGCGATCCGTAAACCAATGCAGACCAAGGGTGCGAACGTCAAATTTGTCGACAACTGGTATGGCACCCACTATCCAAGTGTGTGGAGAAATTACGTCAAAAGTGCTCTGAACTGGTTGGGATATTAATTACTCTTCAATCGAATTAAATCCTTTAAATAAAAGAAGTTCTGGAAGCGCAAAACCAGGCGAAGTGACCAATTCGCGTCGTTTTGGGTATAATATCAACTTGCTGTAAACCAGAAAAGGGATTTTTGTTCAGAAAGAGGATAAATGCCATTTTCAAGCATCACCTTCATATTTTTATTCCTTCCAATTACCCTGATACTTTTTTATGTCCTTCCAAAAAGAGCCTGGCAAAACGCCTTGCTCGTCATTTTATCTTTTGCATTTTTTGCCTGGTCAGACCCTACTCACATCCATGTATTGCTTCTTTCGATCCTTCTGAATTACTTTATCGGTCGAAAAATAGGAAAGGTTTACAGCACAAAGGAAGAAAAATCAGCAAAATCGCTCATGTGGACCGGGGTGATCCTGAATTTATTACTTTTAGGGTTTTATAAATATACAGGCTTTTTCTTTGATATCATCGAAGCTATTTTTTCTATCTCAATCAATTATTCGGAACCTGCACTCCCGTTAGGTATTTCTTTCTTCACTTTTTCCGGCATCTCCTACATTCTCGATATTTATAATCAGGTCAACGATGCTGAGAACAACCTGATCAATTTTAGCGCTTATCTGATCATGTTTCCCAAGTTACTGCAAGGTCCAATCACCCGGTTTACCCAGGTCAAGGACGACTTAATCACCAGAAAATTCATCCCTCTGGATATTATGCAAGGCGCCAGAAGGTTTATTGGGGGTCTGGCAAAAAAAGTTATCTTAGCGGACAGCTTGCATTTGGCGACAAGCCAGGTTTTTTCTGCAAATTATCGTGAAATGGGTGCCGGTGTAGCCTGGTTTGGCATTATCGCCTACACCTTGCAGCTTTATTTGGATTTCTCAGGCTATACCGATATGGCGATTGGTGTTGGTCAAATGCTAGGGTTCAATCTGCCTGAAAATTTCAATTTTCCCTACATCAGTCGGAGTATCTCGGATTTTTGGCGCCGTTGGCATATCACGTTGGGGGCATGGTTTCGCACCTATCTGTTCATTCCTCTTGAATTTGCTCGAAAGAAAGAGAGGTTTCTTCGGCAGCAATCCAACCTCCTGATCGTTTTCCTTTTAACGGGACTCTGGCATGGCACTAGCTGGAACTATGTGATTTGGGGGGCATATTATGGCTTTATCCTTGCAATTGAAGCCTCCGGCTTTGGGAAAAAGTTAAAGAAAATCAACCCGATCATCCAGCATATCTATTCTTTGGTATTAATCATCATCGGTTGGGTGTTCTTCAGGATTACCGACATCCGCTCCTGGGGACCCTTCTTAGGCGCTTTGTTTGGCATGAATGGCTGGAGCAATTCTGTCACTTTTAGATCCCTCAATATCCTTTTTTACATACCTTTCATCATCCCAGCAGTATTGTTCAGCCTGCCCCTGATGCACAACCTTGCGGAAAAAGCAAAGAAAAAGGGGGGGATTTCACTGGTCATATTAGATGTTGCTTATATCGCATTGTTCATTTTCACCCTGACCTTTATTGTCTCCAAAGGTTTCACCGCCTTTATGTACGCTGAATTCTGATGTTGAAAAAATTCCAATCGTTTGTGTTAATATTTTTCTTCCTCATCCTTCTCTCAGTTCCCGCATTCTGGGCATTTAGGGGAAAGCCATCTCCACAGATGTCCCTCGTTGAAGGTCGGGTGCTGGGTTTGCCCGAAAAAAACTATCCCACCCTTAAAATTGCGATGAGTTTTATTCAACAAGGCAAAATAAAAATGGCGGCATCCCTGGTTTGGGACCTGTTCACCGGGGGTTCTTTACAAAGGAAAGTTGATGGTGCCGCAACCGATCAATTTCCTCTACGAATGCCCTTAATTGACTTTTCCAAATCGTTGGACCGCCGAATCATTGGCGCTGTCTATGGTTTCACCCCGGATAATTTTATCCCTGCGGACATGACATCAGATCTTTATATCGCCCTCAAAGAAAACGCACTGATAAACCCGCCGCACACTTTGAGTGAAAACGATTTTTTAACCATTGACCAGCGCCTTGCAAATTACCATGAACTTATTTCTAAATACCCGGATAAATCGTTTTATATCTATTATATTGAGACCGTGGCGTTTTCTCAAACCAATCCGTTGAATGCTATTTTTGCAAATGCGGATCAGGGAAAAACTTTTGAATACCTTCAGGGCCACTTACCCAAGAAAATCAAATTGGGTAAACTAACATTAGAAAGTTTCAATGACCATCTCACCTATTTTTATCGAACGGATCACCACTGGAACACGGACGGTATATTAACTGGTTATCGCGATATCTATGAAATGCTATCTGAAAACTATCCTGGTATGCCAGAAAAACTTGAGCCTGAATTGATGGTTACCTTCCCGGGGATTGAATTCATCGGCACGCTCGGGCGCCAAACGCTGTATCCCATCCCTGGAGATCAATTCATCGGATTTGAAGCTGAATTCCCAGAATGTGTCGTCAAAGATGGTGGCGTTGAAGGAAAATATGATGATCGCGATGATTACCTGGCTGGCAATTATTCAACACTTCCCTATACCAGCCACTATGGGAACTATTTCGGCACTCAAAATGCCCTGTTAGAGTATGAATGTCAGACAGGCGCGGACAGGAACATCCTCATCATAGGAAATTCTTACGCCAGACCGCTTGTCGCATTGATCGCCACCCAGTATCAACACACATACTTTGTCGATCTCAGGCAGGTACCAGATTTCGCCTTATCAAACTTTTTGGATGAATATCAAATTGAAGACATTCTGATTGTTGGTGACGCGGACATTGTTTATCTGGATGCAGAGCTGTGGATGATCAAGCCCTGACCATATTGGAGGCGATTCGGTTTTGAGTTTTTTGCACCCATCGAAAGTAAAAGATGATGGAAATTAACCAATCTCTTTACTAATCAAAGGTTATTTTTCTTGAGTAAATTACAAAAATATTTATTGACCCTTTTTTTTCTCATATTGTTAGCCGTCCCTGGTTACTGGCTTCTAAAAGGTAAAACCTCCTCTGAAACATCTGTGGTCGAAGCCAGACAACTGGTGGCGTTGGGTCCAACTGGCGCCCCAAATCTGAAGCGATCGATTGAACTCATACAAAAAGGTGCGCTTTGGGAAGGGGTGAGAGGATTAATTGATCTTTATGTCAATGCATCTTTTGTGAGCAAATTTGAGACCGCTGCAAGTGATCAATTTCCTCTTCGCATGCCCATTATTGAATTTTCAAAAGCTCTTGAACGAAAAATAATCAGCCTGCCCTATGCTTTTGTTTCTGATCCGGTTTTTCCTGCAGATATGGTGACTGGTATTTATTTTGACTCAGAAAACAATCAACTACTCCAACCGGTGACGCGATTCAACGATTCAGCACAAGAAATAATCGACGAACGAATTGATAACTATAATGCCCTCATTCAGGCGCATCCTGAACAAAATTTCTATCTTTATTACCACCAAACCCTCCACAACTCTCAGTACCATCCCATGGCGCCCTTCTTTCCGGACGCTGACAATGGACAGGGCATCAGGTATTTTGAAGACAATCTGCCGGAGGGTTTGGTTTTGAAAAAGTTCATGCTTTCAGGCATGCAGGATCATTTAGATTATTATTATCGCGTCGATCATCACTGGAATGTGAATGGTATCTTTCGAGCATACGATGAGATTTATGAGATGCTTGCAGAAAATTATCCCGACATCACCGAGAAACTAAATTATCAAAAAATAATTGAGTTTCCTGATATCAATTTTTTAGGGTATATGGCAAGAAAAACCTTTTACCCCGTCAAAGGGGACGTATTCAAAGTCGAACTTGTTGATTTTCCACCTCACGATATGCTGTGGAGCGATCAGATTGTGAAAAACGATCCAAGGAAAGCCTATTTCGATGGTGAATATGCCACAATCCCGTACACCAATCACTTTAATGCGTTTTATGGAAATGTAACGGACCTCATCGAATACACTTATGAAAACGACTCAGATCGAAACCTGTTAATTATTGGTTCTTCTTTCCGGAATGCTTTGGATCCTCTTTTGGCTTCCCATTATCACAAAACTTATTGCATCGACCTCAGGTATTTTCGAAATTTTTCTTTATCAGATTTCCTTGCAAACCACAAAGTTGATGATATCCTGATTGTTGGAGACAATGTCGTCGCATTTCATGATATCGCTTATTGGAAAATTGGAGAATAAAAAATGACGTTAGTAAATCATATAGCATTTGAAGCAGTTACCAAACACTGCCAAAATGAGAGCTGCGATAAAAATGTCATCCGCTGGATTCAAAACGATCTGACTGAAATTGAATATTCATACGAGTATTTGGAAACCGAATCAAATCAGATTGCAAATGTCTTGAAAAATCTTGGCATTAAAGCAAAAGATGTTGTCAGCATTTTTCTGCCCCGCAGTCCAATTTTGTTCACCAGTTTTTTTGGCATATTGAAGCTCCAGGCAATTTCATGCATCTTGTTTTCATCTCTGGGTGCAGAAGCGCTTATCGATCGATTGGGAGATAGTCACGCAAAAATAGTGATTACAAAAAAGAGCCTGGTCAGAAAATTATTGGCGATTAAAGAGCAATTGCCGCATTTACAGGCAATTTTAACAGTCGATCAGGAAGAACACACAAGTGAATTTGTGGTGAGTCTGATCAAGTTAACCCATCAGGCAGACAGGAATTTTGAGTATGATCACCGGGTGGACGCAGAAACACCTGCCTTTTTACAATACACATCGGGTTCAACCGGCAAACCCAAAGGCGCACTGCACGTTCATGCCGCTATCCTGGATATCGTTCAATCCTTCAAAGAAGTGATGGTGCTTGAGCCTGATGACCTGTATTGGTGTACAGCGGACCCTGCCTGGATCACCGGTCTTTCTTACGGCATCATTGCCCCATTGAGCACGAATGCAACCAGCATCCAGTTTGGTGGTTCGTACAATGCAGATAATTGGATGAAGATCCTTAAAGAAAAAGGTGTCACGGTCTGGTATACTGCACCAACCGCATTAAGAATGTTAATGCAGGAAGATGAGAATAAATTTGACATTGTGCGCTCAAACAGCCTCAAACGTATTTACAGCGTTGGCGAGCCTTTAAATCCAGAGATTTATCATTGGGGTAAAAGAATCTTTGGGACGGAAGTATATGATAATTGGTGGCAATCAGAAACCGGCAGTATCATGATTGCCAACAGACCGGGTATGGACGTTAAACCTGGATCCATGGGAAAGCCAAGATCCGGGATTAAACCTTTCATCCTTGATGATCATGACCAAGAACAGCCAGCAGGTTCGCAGGGCTATTTAACCCTGCGCAAGAGCTGGAACTCGATGTTCCGGACATATTATTTTAACAAAAAGGCTTACGAAGAAAAATTTCATGGCGATTATTACTTCACCGGGGATTTGGCATTCATGGACGAAGATGGCTATTTCTGGTATGTAAGCCGCTATGACGATGTGATCAACACCGCAGGTCACCTTGTGGGTCCCTTCGAGGTTGAAAGCGCATTGCTTGAAATTGAGGAAATCGGCGACACAGCAGTCATCGGCGTGGATGACACCCTCTTGCATAAAAAGATCGTCGCTTTTATTGTTTTACATGATAATAAAGTATGGGACAAAGCCCTGGAACTCAAATGCCGGCTCTATGTTTCCAACAAGGTGTCTACTGCGGCCACTCCGACAGAATTTATTATCACGGATCGTATTCCGAAAAATCAAAGCGGGAAAATCCTTCGCCGAGTTTTACGTGCCCAATATGAAGGATCAGACCCGGGCGACCTATCCACCATGGAGTAAATAATGGCTATAACAGAAAAATTAACAGAAGTATTTCGTGAGGTTTTTGACGATGAAGACATCGAGTTGTTTGATGAAATGACAGCGGATGATGTCGACGAATGGGATTCACTCTCTCATGTCAACCTGATGATTGCAATTGAGCTGGCATTTGATATCGAATTTCAACAGAACGAAATCCAGAATTTTTCCAACGTTGGAGAACTGAGAAAAAGCATTGAAAGCAAACTGGAAAACTAATGGTCATCAACGGCTACCCAAGACCATAAGATCAGTATCCAGCCTGTGATTGGGTAAACAACCAGGCATCCAGCGCTTTCGATGAGTCCATTTCGATATCGTCAAAATGCAGCATCTGCCCCCGCTCAACCTTGCGTTTGAGAATTGTGTTATAAAGCAATCCTATCGGAACATGCCCGGGCGCTTCCTTGATACGCACCGCTTCTCCCCGGACTTTAAAATGTCGATCCTCGCGCGTGATAGGTGATCCGGAGGGCAGTTCACATTTTGCGACCGCCGCGACGCTTGCAGTTGGATGAGCGCCATTGTTGAGTAAAACTCCCCTCCCATCAAGAACCTCCCGGATGGTCAATGGTATATCCAAATAAATAAAATGGAAATTTTGAAGCAGTGTGTAAAAAGGCCCCTCCCCCAACTTCAAATAATTCATGGTTTCTGATTCAGTTTTTTCATGTTCTCCGACAATAAAAACTCCTGCCGGGAATCGTTCCTTTGCTTTTGGGCTGCACAGTAAATAGTCGCTGATGGGACTTCCAATTTGCTTTGCAATTGCCGCAAGTTTCTGAGCGCCCTCATTTATTTCCTTGCTTTCCAACCCATATAATCCTTGCTTTGGAATCACTGCTCCCAGTCCATTTGCAACAAATACCTGTTCGATCTGAATTTTGGTTCCATCTGTAGCTTCTGTGACCTGTTCAATCGATATTCCTTGAACCTTTGACCAGTGCCTCATCTCCGCTTGTGTGGGATCGGGATTCAGAAAACCCTTCAAATTACCATAAACAAGCGGCTTAAAACCTACTGCGACAAGCCTTCTGTTTAGAGCAGCCAAAGCGCCAGGCTGATCCCCTTCTGCCTCAGTGATCAAGCCTTTGGATGCCAGGTAGCTCCCTGTCGTGACGTGCAGCTCCGCATCACTTGTGACCACGGGAAGACCAGCATCCAAAACACTGCACAGGACATCGGTTGCATAAATTGGATTCCCGTTACACTCCACGATCAGATCGCTTTTATCAATCAGTTGCTGGACGGAATGAGTATACACGCACTCACCAGGGAATTCCTGCAAGTCTCTCCGAGTCAATATCGCTGAAACATCCATATCTGGCAGTGAGTCAATCGTTCTTTTCAAACCACTACCAATAAAACCTGTGCCGATAATCCCAATTTTCCATGATTGACGTGATTTCATAAAAACACCTCGAATTGCTGCAAACAACGACCTTTGTACGGTGTTGGAAAAAACAATGTTCTGTCCATTGAACATTCATTTCGGTCAAAGTTATTATAACTGAGATTGACAGTGAACATAAAGAAATAGTGTTTCCCTTGTCAAAGGAGATGATTGAACAGATGCCTGAAAAAATCATACAAAATGACTTCGTTGACGAGAAATGAGCAGTACCAATTCGTATTTTTTACCACGGAGAAGTTTATGAGTTTGTCAGACAAATCATTCATGTGGAAAGATGACTGGGTTTCCTTGGCTAAAGGTATTCAGTTTTATTGGTATAATAAACACATGAATTTGGTGCCCGATAATCATTTTTCAACGATTATCTTTCTCCCTAAAAAAGATCATGCAAGATCATGACCTGCATTTTGACGCTAAATCTGAGGTTTGACAATGACTTATGGATGGTTATAATAAATGCCTGCTATGAAGATAACAAATTGCCCTATCAGTGGCAGCTCAAGAAGTGTTGAATACCTCAACCTCGGACCTGTCCCCCTCGTCAACAATCTGAGCGCAACAAAAGAAGAATCGCTTAATGTTGAAAAATTTCCACTCGCGATCCAGCTATTTTCTGAAAGCAAGCTTACCTGTCTAACTGATATTGTTGATAAAGATAAATTGTTCCGGAACTACCTGTATCGCTCCAGCGTTAATAAGCCCTATCTTCAGCATTGTTCTCAGATGTACGATTATCTTACGGATTTTGTTGATCTTCAATCCGGAGATGTTGTCGCAGACATTGGCGGTAATGATGGCTCTTTGCTTCTGGAATTTAAAAAGAAAAATCCCAATTTAAAATTTGTCAATGTGGATGCCAGTCAAAGTTTCAAAGAAATGAACGATGCCGCTGGAATCGATTATTTCAATGAGTATTTTGGCGAAAACACCGATTTTCCTCAACCAGCAAAACTGATCACATCAACCAACGTCTTTCAGCATACCGAGCCCATCCGATCCTTTGTGAAGGGAGTTTTTCGCAACCTCGCCAATGATGGGGTTTGGTGTCTCGAATTTCCATACATTCTAACCACCCTACTTAATGACAATTACGATCAGATTTATCATGAGCATGTCTATTATTTCTGTTTGCAAAACCTCCTTGACCTTTCCGACCAGGAAGGGCTGAAGGTTGTCAACGTTTCATACCATGATATGCATGCCGGCACACTGCGTGTCTTGATGACAAAGAAATCCGCGAGCAGAAAACCTGACATCACCTTGCCATCATTTTTGAACCTTGAAAAAACAATAACCGAGGAATTTTGCGTCAGGTGGGGCAGGCGAACCCTTGAAAAGATCAATGAGTTCAAAAATTACATTTCCGACCTCGTTTCCAACCATAAGAGAATTGCAGGTTTTGGCGCGGCAGCAAAAGGATGTGTATTTTTAAATTCGGTCGGCATTGATGATTCAATGATCGAATTCGTTGTGGATGATACGCCTTATAAACAGGGTATGTTCATTCCAGGAACAGGCATTGAGGTGGTTTCTCGGGAACACCTCCAACAAAACAAAGTTGACTACATTCTCATCCTTGCCCACAACTTCAAAGATTACATTATCGAGTCACTGAAGGGACAGTACGATGGTGAGTTTATTGTCATGTTCCCGGATATCAAGAAATATTAAGATGAATTTCCTGTTCAATACGGGCTGTTAAGGATTTAATAAAAATGACAGATTACATTGAAAACGAACCAGTAATGCCTAAAAAACGTCATTGGCACGAAGAAGATTCGCCCTGGAAAGCGGAGAAAATTTTCAATATTTTGAGTGAAAACCGTGTCAACCCCAAAACCATCGGCGAAATAGGTTGTGGAGATGGAAGCGTTCTTTCGAATTTAGCCAATCATTATGACCAAAATGTTATCTTTTCCGGGTACGAAACAGAGGATGAGGGGTTTTCTCTTTGCAAGTTACGCGAAAAGGAAAATCTCCATTATTACCAGCAAGATCTCCTGAAATTGGATGAATATTTTGATGTGGTCATGGCCATTAATGTGTTTACACACGTTCGAGACCATTTAGGTTTCCTGAGCAAATTGCGCCTCAAAGGGGAATATAAAGTGTTTTACATCCCCCTGCAGATCACCATCTACTACTTGCTGCGCAGCCGCACCATGCAAAATAAAGAATATATACGCAGTCATCTCCATCATTTCAATAAAGAAACAGCCTTAGGCACCTTACAGGGCACAGGCTATCAGATTGTGAACTATTCTTATGTCAGCCGATACGTAGACAAACCAGATCCTGGTCTGCGGGATTATCTCTGGAAAACGCTTTATGCGATCAATCAAGATTTTGCAGCGAAATTAATTGGCGGATTTTGGTTAATGGTATTGGCGAAATAATCATATCACCTTGTTCGCCAACATCATGTCATGGAGAGTCGCGCTGGTATGGGGTAAATAATGATCAGCGCCAGCGAATGGTCACATTTCAGGTCATGAACAGCCAATAACACTTCAAAGAGATCGGATTATTTCTGCACGCGGTTTTCCGTCAAAGAGAAAAATGACAAAAAACGCATCGATGTTAAGCAGCTAAATTTTGGTTAATGGTATACTATCCCTCGCAATCAGACTTTGAGAGGACAACACTTTAGATAATTAATGTCAAATATTAAACAAAAAACGATTAACAATATGGCATGGTCGGTTACCGAACGCCTGAGTTTACAGGTCATTCATATGGTGATTTCGATTATCCTCGCCAGACTTCTTGAGCCTTCTCAGTTCGGACTTATCGGAATGCTTGCCATATTTACCAGCATTGCCCAATCCATATCCGATAGCGGCTTTGGAAGCGCCCTCATTCAGAAAAAGGATGCAACCGAAACCGATTCATCCTCAATATTTTATTTTAATTTGTTGATTGGTATTTTTTTGTTTGGCATCCTTTTCGTTTTTGCTCCTTACATTGCCAAATTCTTCAATCAACCAATCCTCACATCTCTGACCCGCGTCCTTTCACTGACCCTGATCATCAATGCATTCAGTCTTGTTCAGCTCTCACTTTTGAAGAAAAATCTTGACTTCAAAAAGCATTTTACTGTGAGCATCTTCGCCGTTCTTTTTTCCGGGGTGGGCGGAATAATTGCAGCTTATGCCGGCCTGGGCGTGTGGAGCCTTGTGGTCCAGAGTCTGACTTTCAGCCTGGCACAGGTTGCGTTATTGTGGTTTCTGAGCAAATGGCGTCCAACCCTCGAATTCTCATATCAATCTTTACGATCCATGTATTCATTCGGCTCAAGGTTGTTTATCGCCGGTATCATCGAAACGATATTTAAAAACGTTTATCAAACTTTTATTGGCAAAACCTATTCCGCGGCTGATCTCGGCTACTATTCAAGGGCGCAAACCATGGAATCAGCGGTTTCAGTGGCAGGAAGCATGGCGCTTGGTCAGGTCATCTTTTCATCTTTTTCACCCTATCAGGATCAGAATGACACCCTGAAGAAAGTCCACAGTAAAGCCATTCGATTATCTACATTTATCATTCTTCCGATCATGATCGGCTTGATTGTTATAGCCAAACCGTTATTTCTATTTCTCCTGACTGAAAAATGGGCACCAAGCGTCCCCTATTTCCAATTGCTTTGTACGATTGGGGTTTTGTTCCCAATGGTTGTTCAAAATTACAATATGCTTCGCATCAAAGGACGTTCAGATTACCATCTCAGATTGGAAGTATTCAAATATTCAATGACTGCTATTGCGATCCTGCTAACCTACAAGCATGGAATCCTCGCATTGATTTACGGACAAATCGCTGTTGCATATATTTCCCACATCGCTGCCAGCTATTTTGCTGGAAAACTCGTTGATTACAGCCTGAGAGATCAGTTTATGGATATTCTCATGCCTGTTTTTGCCTCACTGGTCATGGGGATTGTGGTTTTCTTGATTGGGAAATTAAACATCGAAATTATCTTCATCCGATTAATTGTTCAGGTTTTTATGGGTATATTAACTTATTACCTGGTCAATAAGATTATGAAATCGCCGGACCTGGAAGAAGTCTTATCCATTCTGAAACATTTTTTCGCAAGCCTGACATTGAAAATTAAGGGAATATTATGGAAAAACCGTTAGTCAGTATCAGCCTTGTTGCCTTTAACCAGGAACCTTTCATCCGGGAAGCTCTCGAGAGCTGCCTGATGCAGCAAGTTGATTTCAAATATGAAATCCTCATCCATGATGACGCATCAAGTGATGGTACGCAAGAGATCATTCGAGAATATGCTCAAAAATACCCCGACTTGATCTTCCCGGTCCTCCAGGTAGAAAATCAATTTTCACAGGGGTTTGAAGTCAATGCCTGTTTTAACATTCCCAGGGCAAAAGGGAAATATATCGCATATCTTGAGGCTGACGATTACTGGATCGACCCAATGAAACTGCAAACCCAGGTAGATTTTATGGAAGCGCATCCTGACGTATCCATGTGCTTTGCCGCATCCAAACGAATTTTCTCTGACAACCGGGAACCTCAAATCCATCGGTATCGGAAACACGATGCGGTGGCCAACATGAAAGATGTGATCGCAATGGGTGGGCGTATGGTCGATATGGGGTCGGCAGTGGTTCAGCGATCCATTTACCAGAACACACCGGATTGGTATCATTATTCTCAAATCTGGGATCTGACTGTTCCTTTGTTAGCCATAATTCACGGTAAGATCCAATATCTTGATCGGGTCACTTCCGTATATCGGTACAATGTGCCTGGCTCATGGACGAACAGAAATGTCAAGAGCTATGAACGCAGGGTAAACAACCTGAAGAGATCAATCAGAGTAACCGACGGTTTCGACCAGGAAACAAATTATCAATATCATAAACTCATTCAGAAAAAACATAACCCGATCCTCGTTGAGATCTTGCTTCTCATAAATGAGCAGGATCCGGATTTCAAAGAATTGTACGACCGCCTTCCATTGTTACCAAGGCTTGAATATCATTTCTTCAAACGTTTAGGCATCTTCAAGCTGTGGGAGATCCACCGGCACAACAAAAGGGTGGTAACCGGTTTCTAAATTTAAGGCTAAAAAGTAAGTTCGACTTCAAACCCGTCCATAAGCCACAAAAGACTCGGACAGGCTTTTCTGTTCAAATTTCCGGGTTGCAGGTGAGTTTCAATCCAGAATCGCCAGGCAGTCTTTCATTCTTGATTGATTAATTCCATATAGGTTTCATCATAAGCATTCAGCATTTTGGGAATGGAGAACTTTTCCTCAAGGATTCTCCTTCCTTCCATTCCCATCTTTTTCAAAAGCTCAGGATGCGTGGAAAGTTCTACCACGCTTTCACACAATTCTTCAGCTGATCCTGGTGAGATTAGATATCCGTTGACCCCATCTTCAACGACCTCCGGGTTCCCACTGTTATCAGACACGATAACCGGTTTGCACAAGCCCATGTACTCCAGCAAAACATTTGAAATGCCTTCGCCATGCGTCGCCAGAATACCGATTTTACTTTTTGCAATATAGGGTTCAGGGTGAAGTGTATCCGTAATAAAAGTAACATTGTCTTGAAGGTTAAGATTATTTACCATGCTTTGAATGGCTGATAAGGTACCAAAGTCGTGACCCACAAGATAGAGCATTACCGATGGGATCGACTTCCTTATGCAATCAAGCGCCATGATCATCGTTTGATGATCTTTTTCAACGCGAAAATTTGCGACCATACACAGATTATTATCCTCTGCAATTGACCTGTAGGGAGTAAAACGCTCTGTGTCCATCCCGTTATAAATGACCTTTGCCTCAGGATGCTTATCCAGTTTGTGTGCTTTCAAACCGGCATTTGAATTAGCAACAATCCTATCCGCAAAGATGGCGCTGATTCTGGTCAACTGGTCAGACCCCTTCAACCTGCCCGGCGCAGATCGAATGCCGTTGTGCAAAAATGGGATACGGCACCATTTTGCCACAATCAGGCTGACCATATCCCAGCTTCCACTACCCCAACTGTGAATAATTTTTACGCTGGACTTTTTTACAATCCTGATCAAAGCAGAAATTGAAGATAGAATTCCTATCCCTGGTTTCCAGGAGATATTGATCAGTTCATCAGCAAACTCAGATGCTTCTTTTTCTCTCAACCCGTCGGGATTCATCACAGCCAATACAGTATGGTATTTTTTCTGTAATTGCAGTGACTTCAGAAGACCGATCAATTGTCTTTCCTTCCCCCCGGCGCCAAGGCTGCCAATCACGATCAGTATCACGGGACGTTTCTCTGGGTTATGGTTCACCATGTTCTATGTTTTCTTGGGAAAGGACAGTTCATATCAATGATTAAGAATCTCATTCCAGGTTTTTTGAACGCCTGCAATCGTGAAATCCTCAATAAACCTCTCTCTCGTTTTCAATGCGCCCTCTCGAAGTTTATGGTAAAGGTCTTCACAACCCACCAGACGAGATAAGGCATCATACATTCCACTTGAATTGTTCTGATCGAAAAGCAAGCCATTAAAGTCGTGGATAGTAATATCTTTAATATCGCCCACATCCGGCATCACAACGGGCAAGCCGCAACTCAAAGCCTCGATCATGGCGACCGGCAGCCCTTCAAACATGGATGCCATCACGAATATACGTGCTTGATTGAGAAAACCAGAGATCGTTTCAGGGGGCTGTTTGCCCACGAAAATAGCCTGGTTTTGTAATCCTGCCTGCGCCACCCGGCTTTCAAGTTTCTGCCGTTCGGGTCCATCTCCGATCAGCAGGATGGACAGCTCCGGGTGTGATTTTTGGAGTTCAATAAAAGCATCGATGATGATGTCAACCCGTTTGTTGTGATCCATATATCCGCAGTAAATCAGATCAAACTTCTTCTCACCTGAGCCGGGGGCAAACAATTCAAAATCCAGAATATTAACCGCATTGGAGATAAAAAACTTTTCTTTCGGGATCCCCAAAGACACAAGTTGATCCCGTGAAACGGTGCCCCTCACACCAATTCGTTTGCCCTGAGATAACAATTTTTGAAAACATTTTCTCTTGGTGACCTTTGGGCGATCTGTTCCAATCAATTCATGGATAACCGGGATTTGTAAAAACCTGCCAACCAGACCCGCGTAAATGCCATGGGGCACAAAGTAAATCGCGTAAATAGACGTCGGTTGTTCTTTAATGGACAGAATGAACAATGCAAAAAAGCGATAGATCTCAGCCAGGATTAACGACCATCGCATCACCGCGGGCGGACTGTAGCTTTTGACCTTTTCCATTGCCAGGGGCGAACGCCTGATCAGCAGAATTTTTTCAACCTGTTCAAGTGATACCAAAGGTAAAAGACTTGCTCTCACCTTGTCATCGCTCATCCCGCAGATCACAATCAGTTTCATCGTTTCCTGATAACCCTATTCTAAATTCTCAATGAACGCCACCATCCAGGGTGTGACGTCGATTTTTTCATTGAGCATCATTTCTTGCTTTTTTCGCCACCTGATGTTCAGGTTTTCATCTTTGAGCCATTCCCTGATGGCGCCAAAAATCCTGTCTTCCTGTGATGGAAAGAAAGCCTGGGTAAGGTTATATTTATTCTGCAATTCCTGTAAGACGGAACATCGATCCGCAAAAGAATTGATCCGTAAGGATGGCACGCCCAGGATGGCTGCTTCAACATTCATCGATTGGCTGTCCCCAATAAATATTTTTGCAAAAGCCAGCGCGTGGTGAATATCAACAGGCGCTATTTGGATCTTATAGGGCAATAATTCCCTGGGAAGTTCTCCCTCGCTGGTGATGAATACCTTGCCATACTTGCTTAACAGGTCGATCAACCGGAGCTGCAAATCCTTGCCTATGCCAAATTCCCCCACGTCATGGGCAGCCTGATGGGTGACAAATCTCAACAAAAAATAGTCTTCATCCTGTTCCACTCCTAACTTGCATTTTATGGCAGGGTCAGGGGAAAAATAATTGGGATGCAAGTAGGCTAATTTTTGGTAGCCATCATACGTGATATGTTTCTTCCCGTGGTCTTCATTCAGTACAGAGGGCGTTACAATCCTGTGCGCCATAGGATAGGACAATCGCACAAATGCTTTTGCAACAGACGCATCATCCTCATTAAACACCACCGACTTTGCGCCAATCAGGGGCGCCACATGGCTGATGGCGACAGAGGTACCGATCAATATCTGGCTTTGGTGTTGAATTGCTGCTTTGAGCACGCCGTAATCATGTTCGAGCATCTCATAGGCAAGGCCCAGGGCGCCCTTCCTGGCTTTTGAGGCAACTTCATAGGATAACCCATAGGCAGACAGCAATGTGCCTGTAATATCCTTTTCACGGGATGTGATGGTCACATCATGACCATGCGCCTGCCAGATTTTGATGGCATTGCGAAATAAATGCACATGGGCTGGATGTCCGATATCGACAAGGATGCGTTTAGGTGGTTTAGCCATCAGAATTTCAGAATACTCCAGGCGTCAAAGGTTTAAATTCCATCTCAGCAATTCGCAGACAAGAGGTGGTCAACGATTTTCTGACTTGCCTGCCCGGATCCATACAATTCAGGATGTTCCAGAGGGATAGAAAAACCAAGGACTTTTTCAACAATTGATCGATCATTTCCCCCGGCAAGGACGTTCCAGCCCAATTGCACTGTCTCAATCCATTCGGTTTCATCTCGCAAAGTCACGCAGGGAACCGATAGCCAATAGGCTTCTTTTTGGATTCCACCCGAATCTGTGAGAATCATTTTTGCCGACATTTCAAGGTGAATCATGTCAAGATAACCCACAGGCGTGATGACGACCATACCGGGTTGATCGAGATACGCCGTCATTTTGAAGGTTTCAATCGCCTGTTTGGTTCTGGGGTGAAGCGGAAAAACCACCGGTAAATCTAAACCGGTAAGCGCTTTTAAAATATTCTCAAGTCGTTCAGGGTCATCCGTGTTTTCAGCCCGGTGAACGGTTGCGAGGTAAAACTCGCCAGGTTTAATCCCCAGGTGACCCAGTATCGTTGATGAACCCTCCGCCTTTTCAACCGCATAGGCAAGTGAATCTGCCATCACATCCCCAACAACATAAACAGATTTAGTGATTCCCTCCTTACGAAGGTTCTCGACAGCAGCATCACCAGGACAGAACAGCAAATCCGAAATGTGATCAGTCAATACACGGTTGATCTCTTCAGGCATCCGGCGATTGTAGCTCCGTAAGCCGGCTTCAACATGAGCAATCCGAATTCCTGTTTTTACCGCAGCCAGCGCACCGGCAAGGGTTGAATTGGTGTCCCCATAAACTAAAACCCTATCGGGGCTTTCTTTCTGCAGCACAGCTTCAATCTTTGCCAGCATTTCGCCCGTCTGAGCGCCATGCGGTCCTGATCCCACACCAAGGTTGTAGTCCGGCTCAGGAATATCTAATTCCTCGAAAAACACCTGTGAGAGGTTGATATCATAGTGCTGACCGGTGTGAAGGATGACCTCATTCGCAACTGTCTTGAGTAAACGGCTGACAGAAGCGGCTTTAATGAATTGAGGACGCGCGCCAACTACCGTTACGACCTTCAAACCCTTCCTCACTTAACCAGTCCTTATTTCTTGATTCATTAAATTTTATAAACCAGACGTTATTTTAAATACTTATTTGAATCCATATCAAACCACATCGCAAAAAAGAGCGATTGCAGCCCTGTAATGATCAGGAACATCGCTGCAATTGAGCTGGTCGCCGCCACAGGGCCAACTCTGAGGCGAATATAAAGCAAGTACAGACCAAACAACCAGCCAGCAAGTGAGAAGGCAATCCCCGATGAGTAGAAAAAGATCAGTGGGTGAAAGTCTCTGATAATGTACTTCTGAATCATGCGATAAAAGAATAACTTCGTCAACAAGTACATAAATTTCGGAATGACCAGCAAGGGTTTGATCCCGGATTTTTCACCAATTCCGTAGATCGGTTGAATTTCAACATCGCGCACTTTAAAGTTATAAATGTTTAATTTCACCAGCATATCATTGGGCATCCCATACCGCTTGTAAATCCCACCCAAATCAAGCGTTGATAAAACTTTGTGATTTGCCACGGTGTAACCTGTCTGCGAATCGGCAACGTGCCAGTAGCCTGAGGCAATTTTCGTCATCAAAGACAGCGCGGCATTGCCCATGTAGCGCGTTTTGGGAATCTTACGCCAGGCTTCACCCGTGAAAAGGCGGTTCCCCTTGGTGTAGTCCACCTCACCATTCACAATAGGGTCCAGCAAGGCAGGCAAATCATCGGGGTCCATCTGGGCATCGCCAGCCATGACCGCTGTTGCCTGAATTTGATGATCACGGCACCATTTATACCCCTCCGCAATCGCTCCACCAACACCCGAATTTTCTTCTAATTTAATCAGAACGATCCTGCCATGTCCCTTATTGATATATTCTTCAACAACCTCAACCGTATTATCGGTGCTGAGATCATCAACAATGACCAGAAAATCAACATAATCAGGCGTCGTCTCGATGACTTTGCTGATCAGTTTCCCTTCATTGTAAGCCGGGACAACAACAGCAACCGTTTTGTCTTTATACATCCCTCACCTTTTTCGTCTCTATTGATGGATTGAGCCCAATCCCAATCCGTAGTACCTGAAGCCTGCATCCAAGGCTTTTTGTGGGTCAATCACGCGCCGCCCATCGATAATGAGAGGGGATCGCAACCGTTTGCTGACCGCGTTCAAATCCAAATCCCGATATGCCTGATGCGCAACCATCACGATGATCGCATCACAACCATCAATGGTCTCAAGTATTGGCTGCTGGTATTCCGGTACATAGGGGTCCTGGATAACGACATCAACATTTTTTTCATCAAGCAAAACCCTTAGTGCTTCGCTGGGACTGTTGCGAGTATCGTCACTCTCTTCAAGATAAGCGTAACCCAGGATAGCAACCCTTGTTTCTTCTAAAGATTTGCCATACGTTCCCAAGCCAGCCTCAAGCATGGTGACAATATGTCCGGGCATTGAGTCGTTCACAAAGCGAGCGGTGGGGATCAGTCGCAAATCCACGTCGTCTTTTGCACTGTAAGCCAGCAACCATGGGTCTTTAGGAATGCAATGCCCACCTACTCCGGCGCCAGCAAACAATACGTTTCTTCCGGGCGATTTGTTCACCAGGGTTCGCACCTTCAAAAAATCTGCCCCCACAGACTGGCAAATCAAAGCCAATTCGTTGGCAAATGCGATGTTCACATCACGATAGGCATTTTCCGCGGTCTTGGTCAACTCAGCCGTGATTAGATCAGCCGGGTCAAGATCAGCCTGCACGATATGTCTGTAAAAGGCGATCAGTGTGTCTGAGACTTCAGCAGTATCCCCGCCGCATACCCGGCTCATCGTTTGCAAATTTGTAAGCAACTTTCCCGGCATCACCCGTTCAGGGCATGCGCCAAGGAAAAAATCCTGGTTGGATTTTTTCCCGCTTGTATTTTCCAGCAAGGGACGAACAACGGAGTTCATGGTTCCCGGTGCAATTGTCGATTCGACAATCACCAGAGCGCCATCCTTGATCACAGCACCCAAACTGCTGCATGCGGCTTTGAGTGCATGATATTGAGGAATATTATTTTCATCGATCGGTGTTTCCACATCGATCAACACGATGTCAACATCGGACAAAGCATCATAATCCGTTGTAGCGATCAATTTACCATTCCGAACAACCCGGGATAAAATTTCTGCCAGACCTGGTTCTTTCCCTTCGATGGGGTTAGCCCCGGCATTGATTTTGTCAATTCTATCTTGTTTAATGTCCAGTCCTGTCACGCTGAAACCAGCATCAGCCAGCATACAGGCGACCGGTAATCCCACATAACCCAAACCAATGACACCAACATTGGCGCTTTTTTCGCTGATTAATTTTTTAAGTGTTTCCAGATAATAAGTCATAAGATGTATGATTGGATTAGAGTTCGATGATCCGGTGCTCAGTTCCGGATTGCACGATAAGTGAAGCAATTTCAAGCACCTTCAAGCCATCTTCGCCGCTCACAGGCACGGGGGTGTCATTCCGGACACAATCGATGAAAGCTTCCTGCTCTGCACGCAGCGGCTCTTTCTTTGCCACGACATGCCGAACCATCTTGCCCTCCCGAACACCCCGCAAATGTCTCAAGTTCTCCCATTCACTGCCTGTTGAATCGGGATTTTCATAGAAAAACAAATCCTGGGTCAGATAGTCACAGCGATAAAGTCCTCTCTCACCCGTGACGATAAACTCTCTGATTTTGGTTGGGGTCAGCCAGTTGATCGTCAGAGTACCAACAATTCCATCATCGAAACGAACAAGTCCTGTCAGCAAGTCTTCATATTTACTGTGGATGTGTTTCTCAGTTTCAGCATAGACCCTTGTCACCTCGCTCTGAGACACGAATCGCATCACATCCAGATCATGGACAGCGAGATCGACAACCACGCCCACATCAGAGATTCGGGCAGGGAAAGGGCCCTGCCGATGGGCATCCATCTGAAAGATCCTGCCCAATTCGCCCTCAGCAATCAGATGTTTTAAAGTTGTGATCGCTGGATTAAATCTTTCAATGTGCCCGATCATTAACTTCACATTCTTCCGCTTTGCAGCAGCAATAATATCCTTGCCTTCTTCAATCGTGAAAGCGATCGGTTTTTCAATAAGGAGCGGAATACCGCGTTCGATCACATCCAGCGCAATTTTATGATGATAAATCGTCGGAACTGCCAGAGTAACCGCATCAGGTTTGATTTCATCCAGCAAATCTTCATGGTTTACATAGGCTTTTGCACCGTACTTCATCGCCACACGCTGAGCTGTTTCTTCATTGAAATCAGCCACGCCCACCAGGTCCACGTGGGGCAATTCCCAATTGATGCGGGCATGGTTGACCCCCATCGAACCAACACCAATGACGGCTGTTCGAATACTCATAGTTTGTTGACCTCTTCTACAATCTTTTCAAGATCGGCCTGGCTCACCTGAGGATGAACCGGGATAGAAATTACTTCTTTCGCCAGCTTTTCAGAAACTGGCATGCTGTAGTCACCAACCAAATCCTTCATGTAGCCCTGCATATGAGCGGGAACCGGATAGAAAATCCCGGTGCCAACGCCCGCGTCATTCAGCTGTTTGACGGCCGCATCACGGTCTCGCCCGCCATCCACGCGAATTGTATATTGATGCCATACATGATCATATTCAGGTTTCACTTTGGGTGTGATCACAGATGTGAGATGTTCATTAAAATACTGCGCATTCGCTCTTCGAATTCGGTTCAACTCATCAATCCGCTCCATCTGACCGATCCCAATGGCTGCGTGCAGGTCGCTCAACCTGAAGTTGTAACCCAGCATATCATGATAATAGCGTACCCTCATGCCGTGGCTGCGAATGAGCCGGCATAAATCTGCAATATCATCATCATCGGTTGTGATCATACCCCCTTCACCGGACATCACATTCTTGGTGGCATAGAGAGAAAAGACACCGGTCCCAAAAGATCCTGCTTTTTTCCCTTTGAAGGATGCGTCAACAGCCTGACAGGCATCTTCGATCACAACTAGGTTATGTCGTCTGGCAATATCCATAATTGCATCCATATTGCAAACATAGCCGTAAAGGTGTACCGGTAGAATCGCTTTTGTTTTAGGAGTGATGGCTGCTTCAATCAAGTTGGGGTCGATATTGAAGGTTTCCTCGTCAATATCAACAAAAACAGGTGTCGCGCCAGCGTAAAGGATGCTGTTTGCTGAAGCAATAAAGGTGAAGGGCGTTGTGATCACCTCGTCGCCTTCGCCAATACCGTTTGCAAGGAGCGCAATATGAAGCGCGGTTGTGCCAGATGTTGTGGCAATGGCATGCTTAACTTCGCACAATTCAGCAAACATTTTTTCCAATGTTTCCACCCTGGGTCCCTGAACCAGCATGCCTGAATCAAGCACTTCCATGACAAGCTGTTTTTCTCTTTCACCAATAAAGGGTTTTGCTATCGGGATCATTATTTTTTCTCCTAATTTTTATTGTCTTTCATTTAATTTTTTGATAAATACTTTTGGGGATTGCAATCACTGACCCACAAACCGGACAAGCCATACGTACGAAAGAGACAGCAAACCCTTCTTCCAGGCCATTTTGACCCTCCCCTGCCAATGTCAGCTTATGCCCACAATAACACACAAATCCAAAAAGTCTGGCGGGGTTTCCGACGACCAATCCATGATCAGGGACATTTTTTGTAACAACCGCGCCGGCTGCGACCATCGCCCATTCGCCAATTTCAACGCCACACACAATCGTTGCGTTTGCACCGATCGAAGCACCGCGCCGCACAAGCGTTTCACTGACAGCCCAATCCTCACCACCTTTGAGAGAGCCATCTGGATTGATCGCACGCGGCAATTTGTCATTGGTAAAAACGCAATGCGGACCGCAAAAAACGCCATCTTCCAGGGTAACCCCGTGATAGATCGAGATCCCATTTTGGATTTTGACATTTGAACCGATCTGCACACCTGCATCGATGTAAACACCCATGCTGATAATACAGTGAGACCCAATCACAACATCTTCCCGAACCTGTGAGTTTTGCCAGATCTTTGTTCCCTCGCCGATCCTGGCGCCGGACGATACTACGGATGATGGGTGAACATAATAATCAATGGTCATATTTAGCACCTTTGGAAATCAGAGTTGAAAACAATCTTCTATTGATTAATCCTTCAGAAACCCGATTTCAACCCTGTCAATTTTACCAGATTTTATCCAGTTCAATCATTATTAATCCATAGAGGTCTCATTTCTCGATGCGAAGAAAGCAGACACAAGACTATGGTAAAATCCTCATTGTTCAGAAAGATTTTTTTTGTTATTGAATCATACTTCCATTTATGTAAACTGGATTATCCACAAAAACTCGACTACCGCTGATGAGCACCCAATTCTTACACAAAATTAGATCAACTCTCTTCTCACCTGAATCAAGATTGGAGCTTTTTGTCCGTACGCTGTATCACCGCGCGGCTGCATCAAAAGCTTTTTTTTGGGTGCAGGAGAAGATGGTGCAAACTTCCTATCGGCGGTGGAAAACGTTGCAGAAAAAACAGATTCCTCCAGTAACCCATACATCTTCCAGGCAGCCTCTCATCTCCTTCCTGATCGATTATTCACAGGAAAGCCCAACCCAGTTGCAACAGACCCTTGATTCAATCCTGGCGCAAAATACTGAAAACTGGGAAATCTTGATCATCGCGCCCGAAAGTCACAGGAACGTCGATGCTGAACCTGATCCCCGGATAAAAACCGTGGATCAACCTGCTAACCTTTTGGATGGAATAAGCGGTGAATACCTTGTGTTTTGTAAATCCGGTGACGTTTTTTCAACTTCGCTGCTTGGAAAGTTTTATGAAGTTATTGCTGAAGGCGAAGAGCCAGATCTGATTTACTATGATTGTGAAATCAAGCAAGGGAACTTGGGTTCACGAAAACCATTATTTAAGCCTGCAGTCTATGCACCGGAATTGATGATTTCAGTTAATTATCTTTCTCGTGCGGTGATCAAGGTGGACGCGGTAAGGTCTACTACCCGGGACATCGCATCCCATGTTGATTTACCATCTCAAGAGTACAGCATCCTGACAAATCTATGCGAAAACAACGGGAAATATCGACATTTGCCCTATCAATTATTATTTCAAAAGGATTGGTCTCTCCCTTTAAATCACGAACCAAGCATGGATGTTTTGAAGGATCGGTTTCAACATTTGGGGATTCACGACCTGACGACCATTGAACATGAACACAGCACCCAACTTCAATGGCCAGCTCCCAGGGTGCCCGTTTCGATCATCATCCTGACAAAGAATCATTACAGGATGCTAAAAGCGCTTCTTACCTCCATTCAGTCACAGGATTATGATCAGGAATATGAGATCATCCTTGTCGATAACGCTAGCGATGACGAAAAAGTTCTGAATTATTACCGGGAACTGGAAAAAGAATCCTACCTGCACATCATAAACTATGCAAAGCCCTTTAATTATTCAGAGGCGATCAACCTGGGGGTTCACCATTCGAACCACGAGCTGATTCTCTTATTAAATGATGACATGCAAGTGGCTTCACCCGGCTGGCTCTCGGAACTTTCCCGGTGGGCAATGCTTCCGGAGATCGGCGTGGTGGGCGCCAAACTGATCCGCAAAAACCATGTTATCCAGCATATGGGCATTGTCATGGGATTGGTGGGCTTCGTCGGCCATATTTATTTGAATGCTCCAGAGCATTATCATGGGCTTTGGGGCTCGTCAGATTGGTATCGGAATGTGATCGCAATCACCGGCGCCTGCCAGATGATGCGGCGCGAGGTCTTTGATCGGGTTGGTGGTTACAATCCCGATTACCGAATCGCTTTCGGTGACATAGATTTTTGCAGAAGGATTTTTGAACTGGGATTTCGTAACATGGTTACGCCCTTTGCCAGGCTCTATCATTACGAAGGGCAAACCAGAGGATATCTCACGCCTGTGGATGATACCCTGAAAGGCTACCAGGAATTTACACCTTACCTGCTCGAAGATGACCCCTACTATTCACCAAACCTCACCTATACACGGATTCCAAAGTGTGTTCGCGAAGCGAGATCTTACTCAGAACGTTCTGCACAAATTGAAACACGCAAGCAGTTCTATCTGAATAATCCCGAAGCATCGTCTGCGACGCAAGAACGAGAATTGTGATTTTCCTCACCTCCCTCAAAACAGGCAAAAAACCATCACAGCTCTAGTTCAACGCCTGACAGCCTTTCAATCACACCCAGTACTGCGGAATTGTCGAGTTCGCGCATTCCCATTTCAAGCATTGCATTGAACAATTGCGTATTGACAGCCGTTGTTGGCAGAGAAACGCCGTATTCGCGTGCTGTATCCATCACAATTCCCAGATCCTTTGCCTGCATATAGGCTTTAAACCCTGGCTGCCTGTTTCCCTCAAACAGCCGCTGAGGTTTGTTGTCAAGAGTCCAGCAGCTGGCTGCACCGCCTTTGATCGCCCGAACAATCTTACGGGGATCCGCGCCTGATTTTTGCGCCAGTATCAGCAGTTCACCCAGCGCCACCATCTGGGCGGCGACCATGATCTGGTTGGCTGCCTTGGCAATTTGTCCGTCCCCCAGGTTACCAACATGAGTGATCGTCTTTCCAATAGCCTCCAGGACAGGCATCACTTTTTTCAATGCATCCTCTGGGCCCCCCACCATGATCGACAGTGTGCCCTGGATGGCGCCCACATCGCCCCCACTGACCGGTGCATCCAGCATGGTGATCCCTGCATCTGCCAGCTGTTTCCCGACCAAACGGGCAGTAAGCGGTTTAATTGTGGAATTGTCAATATAAATCAAACCTTCGTGAGCCCCCTCGATGATCCCATCCTCACCGAGCGCGACCTGTTCCACATCAGGCGAATCCGGCAGATTTGTAAAAACCACATCGACCTGTTTTGCCACTTCGGCGGGTGAATGAGCAGCAATTGCCCCTTCAACTACCAATTCCTGCACGCTTTGTTGACTGCGGTTGTGAACCACAACTTCAAAACCCGCTTTGAGAATATTCCTCGCCATTGGTTTTCCCATCAGCCCCAAACCGATATATCCAATTTTTAATGACATTGCCGCTATCCTTTCCATGCTCTGATCAACTGTTCATCAATTTTTTATCCGCCAACAGTATCTATTTCCAGTTTGAATTCTAACATAAGAGTAATTGTTCCAGTTTTTATTGGGCTTGTTTTCTGTTTTTTAAATCATAGATAGCAAAAGAGCTGTGTTGTGAACACAGCTCTTCGCTTTTGTAATGGAATCCGAGTTAGAGATAGACAGGCTTAGCCCGAGAAATCTTTGTATCGTTTGAAAGGTTGTCTGATACAGGGCATCTGGACTCAATAAATTCCATGAATTTATCCACGTCTTCATTCGAAGAAGAAGTTTTAAGATGCGGAATAACCCGTATCTCTTGAAATCCATTTCTGACACCGGGTTTTCCAAAGAAAAAACCATCCGTGTCAATATCGCCTTCTAACTCAAGCCAAAATTCCTGAAGATCGATTTGATGATCCTTTGCAAAAGCAGCTGCAACAATCGTTAAACATGACCCGAATGCTGTCAACTGAGCTTCCATTGGCGTCATCCCTGTGTCTGCACCCCCGATGTTGACCGGTTCATCAATGCGAATTGAAAAATCTCGTGCAGTATTATCAACTTGCAACCCACCTGCCCATCGACTTTCAGCTTTGAATGTTGTAATTGCCATTATTACTCCTTATGTAGAGAACATATATTGTGTAAATTTTCACAAGTTAATATATACCTAATGTTACCTAATTTGTCAACTATTTTAAGAGATATTCTTATAATACATACATTTTGGAAAAATAATTGAGAGCTTTTTTCTTTATCGTCCACTCTCAGGTAAGTGTTTGAGCTGGAATAAATTCATGTGATTCTAAAATTTCACCTCCCCACACGAGTTTGCGGTATTTGCAAAAAGAAGGGTTCGCGGTAAAATAGAAAATTGTAAATGCGGGCGTCGCCAAGTGGTAAGGCAGTAGCTTCCCAAGCTACCACTCGTGGGTTCGAATCCCATCGCCCGCTTTATTGGGACAGTAGCCTTCCGCAATATCTTGGGTTACCAGGTCAGGATCAAATCAATACTCAGTATTCCTGTCGAGGTAGCTTATGTCCCCCGTCAATCTCCCATTTTCCAAAGCCATTGAAGGCTTCTTGCTTTCATTCCGCATCGATCACAGCAGCCGAACCGCCAAGCTTTATGAGCTTTACCTCAATATTGCCTGTGATTGGCTCGAAGATCCACCTCTCAGCAAAATAGATACTGAGAGTCTCAAACGATTCATGTTCTATCTCAAATTTGAGTATAAACCTAAGCGGGTCCCCTCATCCACCCGTCATGGCAGCCCGCTTTCCGATGCCGCACAGGATAACTATTGGAAAGCGCTCAGGTCATGTTTTGGTTGGCTCCACGCTAATGATTTGATTCAGTCCAACCCGGCGCTCAATTTGGCTCGCCCCAGAGTTGCCCGGGTGGTTCCAGATCCTTTCACTCAACAAGAAGTAAAACGTTTGTTTTATCATGCTCAATATGTAAAAGTCACTCAAAAAGATGGGCAGTCATTTCATCGTCATCGTCCTGCTGCGCGTCGTAATGCTGCGCTTATATTGGTGCTGTTGGATTGTGGAATTCGTGTGGGAGAACTTGCCAGGCTCACCTTTGCGGATCTCCGTCTGGATGTTGGCGAGTTGCACATTCGATCCTTCGAAACAGGTAAAAAATCACGAGAACGCTATATCCCCCTGGGCAAACGAACCCGTAAGGCGCTCTGGTTGTATCTCTGCAGTGAAGATCTCGATCCAACACATCGTCTTTTTGGTTTATCCGCCACATCAATCCGGCAATTACTCTATAGGATCGGTATTAATGCCCAGGTGCCTCACACTCGCCCTCACCGTTTCAGGCACACCTTTGCCATTGAATACCTCAGAAACGGAGGAGATGTATTTACGCTGCAAAGAATCCTGGGTCATTCCACTTTAGATATGGTCAATCATTATCTTAAGCTAGTTCAAACCGATATCGCAGAGGCTCATAAACGTGCAAGCCCCGCAGACCGCTGGGAATTATAGTTGAAATATGATGTTCTATTCCACACAATTTATGTTTTCACGGTTGTAGTTTTTTGTTTTCATATCCATCAACCTTAAAAACTCTTCCGTTTTAAGGTTCACTTCTTGAATCTAAAGTTCTTTGTGTTAAAATGATCTTTGAGTTGCCCGGGTAGCTCAAATGGAAAGAGCAATGGCTTGCTAAACCATTGGTTGTGAGTTCGAGTCTCACCCGGGGCACTCTATTGCTTTTTTTCCCAGTTATGTTATAATATTTTTTAGCAAGCCAGCTCACATTTGAGCTAACCAATGGATAGACAGACAACTTCCGTTCTCTGTCGGCACAAAAGCCGCCGCCTCAATTTCGGGGCGGCTGCCCTTTTAATCCCACTCCCCCAACAACCCCATTTGCCTATATCTGTTCCCAATTTCAAACGCCTCGATTTCGAGGGGTTTCAAATGCATCATTGACTGAAACTCAACACAAGAAAGGCTGAATTTCAGTCAGTTATCAAAACAGGATTAGCACCTTACAACCAATTATACTATGGGCGCGACAGGAGTTGCACCTGTATTTTGCGGTATGTGCTATAGCATATATGCTATAA
>JBMNMW010000003.1:0-291695 GCA_050953525.1 Candidatus Brevefilum sp. | reverse complement strand
AGACCATTTTTTGCTTGAGGTCGATGGCAATCGCAGCCAGAGATTTAACCTTATCAATTTCTGGTTCAGTTTGAAAACCTGGCGCGGCGAAAATGACCATGTCCGGTTCTTCAGTGTGGGTTGCTCCTGAATAAAGTAGCAGGTTTATCGAGGCAATTGCTTGCCAGGCATATTCAGTGACAATCCTCACAGATTGCTGGTATTTAGGATCTGCTCCAATAAAAGCGTCAATGACATAAAGTGTACGGTTGCTCAGATACCCCGTCATCCGAGATTTTAAGTTTTTAAATACGTCCGGGGACATACGTTGATTTACGTTTCCCCACCAAAGATTGCCCTGATCTTCATAACCAACGATATATTTGTCGTTTGGTGAGCGACCAGTATAAGGAGTAGTAGAAACGGCAAGCGCGCCATCATGTGTGAGCTCGCCTTCTCCGTTCAGAAGGGCTTCTGTCAGGAGAATCGATCTGTCAGGGTTGTGCAATACTTTCTGTTGATGGACAATGCCATGTGTTTTGAGCCAGTTTGTTAATAATTGCGCCATTAAATACCTTCTTTTCTAAGGAAAGATCGTCATTTCGTTTTGTTGTCTATTGTGAGTTAATGCGTGTAAACCAATCGTTAATCACAGCTTCGGCTGGTTTGCCCGCAATAGATGAGGTCTGATCATGAGAAACAATAATCGGATCATAACCTCTGATGGACGTCCCTTCAATCCAGGGGCGACTGGCGATCACCGGCAAGATTGCTTCATAAATTAATTTTTGGATGCCGAGATTCGTTCCAATTGATTCAACCTCATCCGACAGAAAAATGCCATCATTATCGCATCGATCGTTGACGAGCAAACATCCACTTGCTGCTCTGTCAGCGGAGGGATAGCCCAAACCGATAAAAAGAAGGTAATTCTGTACTTCGGTAGATTTCATAAATATACTGGTCGACGATGTTTGTGAAGCCATTTGCAATTTCGTCAAAATCAGGATCCTCTGCTGTTGAGAGTGGGCTATCGACGATGACATAAACCCCATCAAAGGAATGAACAAACTCAGGTAACGGATCTGCCTTTTGACCTACACGGGTAACCCAGATCAAATTTCCCGAAAATGTTTTTCGCAAATCGAGGAACAGATCTCTCCACATTCGATTGCTATCTTCTGGCAAATCGGTTAGGGGTTCATCAAGATGTATGCCGCCTGAAAAGGCTGGAAGAACATCATTCCCACCGATTAGCAAATAATTAGATCCCGTTAATTCTGCCATCTTCGCATAGTTATTAAGAAAAGCGCCATATGATTCAAACCATTCGTCCCACCAATGATCCGATTTTAAGGATTGTGTCCAAAATGTATTTGTGTTGCGAAATCTGATCTGAGGAAAAATTCCGGTTTCCAATCCCTCTTTTTGGGCGTGTTCAATCAGGTTTGAAAGATGTTGTGAGAATGGTGTAAGTCCAATTTCGGGATGAAAGAGGGGGGCGTCAGACAGTGCTGCCCATTGCGGCGTGAAAATAACGGTGTTTGCGCCAAGACGTGATAAACTGTCAACGACCCCTGGAGCATAGGCATGCCAGTATGAATCCATTTTTGGCGACAATTCAACAATCGTTTTGTAGGAAGCGCTTTCATAAGGCGTTGGTGATGGAGTGAAATCAAGAATGGAATTATTAGATTGCCAGTTCGTCCAGCTTTGGATCTCAACATTAATAGTCTGGGGTTCCCTTTTGGGTTGGATTTGAACCAAAGAAGATTGCGCGACATCACTCAAACCGTGGATGCAATCAGCATTTCTGCAGAAACGGTAGCTGATGAGGTCGTCTTTTGAAAATGGCGAAAAAAGAATGTAAAGATAATTCCCTCCACCCAAAGGCCAAAGCGGAATTGGCTCTGTCCATTCCCGAATTTTGAATTGGATGAACTTTTCATCATGTGGCGACTGCTCGGGTGGTATGGTGATTTTGAAGGTTATCGGTTCAAATCCTGCTGTTCGCCATGATTCGATGACAAGATCCACCGTAATATCATGCTCAGGTATGATTAATTGTCGGACCCGAAACCCACCAGAAGGTTCTTGCTCTGCATTCCAAAAACCATCACCCAATGTAAATTTATATCTGAGATCCGCGCCTGAATAAAATAGTAAATCAATGGATAAAGTTCCGTCTTCTTGAGGGATAAGTTGGGGCATTGATTTGGGGTTAATGCTCATCGATCCAGCGAGGTCTGTAAAGGTGTTGCCAAGTTGGAGCAAATTCCCCGCAATGTAAACTGGCGCGCCGAGGGCATCCTGAGGTGGGGTCACGCGAAATGAAACGTTGATGGGCGTCATGGGCTTCAATTCCAGCGTTGCTGGCGTGGTTTGTCTCGGGACGATGATGGCATCCTGCTGGTAGGTTTGATACTGCCCATCCGGTGCATAAAAAACAACATTCTGTTGACCAGGTACCAGTCCGTCGATCACAAATTTACCATTTACATCAGAAATAACGAGCTTTGCCCCTGCACTTACCAGGATGTCAGAAATTGGTGCTTTGGTTACTTCGTCCAGAATTTGCCCTTGTAATCGTCCTGTATCAGTAATTGAAAGTGTATCTCCCCACGAATAAAGAAGGTCCTTCGCTTCATCTGATTTATTAGCATAAAACAACCGATATCGAGTTGGCGATTCATACGAATGATGCTCAACTTGATAAGAAGAACCATCAAATTTTACATAACGATATTTTATGACAGAAAATGAAGGTACTAACAACTGAATCCTGTATTCCAGGTCATTCACCTGTTCCATGTCATACCGATTAATATTATGTGGAATTCCGGATACTTCATCCAGCAATTCGAGCAGGATTTTTTCCTTTGCAGTTATCGCCTGCGGCACAGTAAGGTTCAATTCAATGTTTATGGGTGCAGTTGTTAGATCGCGTTCCTGATATAAATTGATTTGAGAATTTGAGGTTTTCCCGGGCGGAAAGTTGCAGCCTGAAATCAGGGTAAACACGATCACCAATGTCATTGCTGAAAGGAAACATTTTTGATTGTTGGCTGGAATGCTGATTTTAGGAAGTTTCATCCTGAATGATCTCCAGGTTCATTTTGATTTCATCCAGGTTTTCGACAAACCCACCGAGAACACCGTTAACAAACTTCGATGAGTTTTCTGATCCGTATTTTTTGGCAAGCTCTACGGCTTCGTTTATAACGACTTTGATCGGTGTTTTCTTGTAAACAGCGATTTCCCATAACGCGATCCGTAAAAGGTTGCGATCAATTATTGCCACCTGATCAAGCGGCCAATCTGGCGCAAAATCGGCGATAAATTCATCGAGAGTATTCACATTAAGAACAACTCCGGAGATGATCTGGCTGATAAAAACTTTGAGATCATCATCCATTTTTAACCATTCAAGACGTGCAGAAAGGACTTTACCAGGTTCATGCCCACTGATATCGACCTCATACAGGACTTGCAATGCAACGCTGCGCGCTTTGGTTCTTGATTTCATGGTTTTTCTGAAAGTAAAAACAATTATGCGTTGAAATCAATATCCGTGATGTGAATATTGACTCCTCCGACTTCCATACCGATCATTTCTGCGATCGTACGCGACACTCTCGATTGAATTTCACGGGAGATATCGCGCACATTCATACCGCTCATCATAACAACATAAATCTCGACATATACTTTGTCATCTTTGATCTGGACTTTGGCGCCTTTATAGTCTTCTTTTACAAAAAGCTGCTCAAGATTGCTTCGGATGTTGGTCATCCTGCTGACGCCCTCGACACTCATTGCAGTAAGATAAGCAATCTTGTGCAAGACGTCCGTAGAAACTGTCGTTTTACCAATTTCTTCCTGTATTCTGTTCGTGTCCATTATTTCTCCAAAGCAGCGATTTCAGATCAATCACTACCTAATTATATATTAGATTGCCCGTGCGGGAGAAGACCTGAAATCCATATGATCATCAGAATGAGATCGTCGTCTGAGACAACAAGTTTTGGATGATCTTTTTTAAATTCAACGACCAGCTTTTCAAAAGGCAAATCTTCCGGCCACTGATCAAGAAATCCTTCAGATTCGTGGAACTTTCTTTCAAATGTAAGATGTTCCCAGTTCTTTGACTTCAGCCATTCCATAACGGTTTCAGCCATTTCATGATTGAGTTTGGTCCAGGTGTTGAGCGTAAATGGAATAACTTCGTTCTTTTCTTCAAAAGCCGTGATGTACGCTTTTAATTGCATTGACTGGGGTGCTCGGCTTGGATTGCGAAACCCAAGAACGCTCACATTGTGGCGAAATTCGTTTGCAAAGTTGATTTGTTCTTCTTTTGTGAGCTTATCCTTGTTCAATAAAATGTATTCGAGAACATCTTCTAAATAATCACGGTTGATGAATACATTCAGGGTTTTGAATGAAAACGTCTCAGTTTCTGTCATTGCTTGTCCTCCGGTATCAAAACCATCTCGTTATGGAACTTGACACGGTTTTTGTAATAGACGAATTATACTCAACTATAAAAATATTGTAATTTGTTCCTATACCAAAGAAAACAGAAAGGCTGCTCAGCCTTTCCGGACGATCGTATTAGGCACCTCCCTGATCAAGGTATTAAGATTTTAAATGATTTGAGCTTCGAAAAATTGAGTAAGGTTAAACGTTAGAAGTCATCGTCGTCTTCATCGTCCAGTTCAAGGTCTATGAAGTCATCATCTTCATCATCCAGCCAAAGATCATCTTCCTCGTCTTCCTCATCAATTTCATCCCATTCATCGATGTCTTCATGCTCATCCCAATCCTTCAATTCCACGTCGTCGATTGGGCGATATGTTTTACAACCAGCATCTGGATCTAATTCGATTGCAGCGGCAGTGCAATATTTTCCATCAAGGAACAAACAATCAAGATAGTGGCAATGAATTCGAGGCATTTCTCCTCCTATTAGTAAATCACTTGATAAAGTTTCGCAAGCGATTTTACACTAAGTGTTTTAATATGTAAAGGGCTAATTTGTTCTGTTAACAATTAACTTCATTCTTCACTAACCCGGTCGGCGTCGTTTGGCTTCAAAAACATTTTGCAAGCTTTCCAGCCTCGTCAAAATTCGACTGAGTTGTGATATCCCCTGAACACCCACAACCAGCCTGATATCCGCAAGATGCTGGGTCATTTTCATGTTCATATCGATCAGGTTCACGTTTTCATCAGAAATAATATTGGAGATATCTGACATCAAACCTTGACGATCATATGCTTTTATTTGGATGGGCACAATAAAGGTTTTACTCGGCTGTCCCCAGGACACTTTAACCAGGCGTTCCTTTTCACTCACCCTCAGAATGTTCGGGCATACCTGACGGTGGATGGTTGCGCCTTTACCTCGTGTGATATAACCGATAATTTCATCACCTGGCATCGGATTGCAGCATCTCGCCAAAGTTGTCGCGATACCTTTCAATCCCATCACGGTAATCGTATCGGATGGAATCAGAGAGGGAGGCGCCTCGACCAGGTCCATTTCAAGCTCAGTGTCGAGCGCCTGCTCTCCCATTTCTGCCAGCTTATTAACAACCCTGCCGAGACCAATATCACCGGTACCAATGGCAACAAACAGATCGTCAACGGTCTTAACCCCAAGGTCCGAAACTATTTTTTCAAGATCGATATTTTTTAATCCAAGCCGCTTGAATTCCTTTTCAAGGACGGCCTTCCCCTGGGTAAGATTCGATTCCCGGTCTTGTTGTTTGAACCATTGTTTGATCTTTGACCGTGCTCGGCTGGTGCGCACCAAACCAAGGTTTGGATTTAGCCAATCCCTTGAAGGACCTCCTCGTTTGGCTGTTAGAATTTCAACCTGGTTTCCTGTTTCCAGGACATAATCCAATGAGACCAGTTTGCCGTTGATCTTTGAGCCGCGGCAGCGATGCCCAATTTCTGTGTGGACGTAATAAGCAAAATCGATGGGGGTCGATCCAGCGGGCAGGTCGATGATGTCTCCTTGTGGTGTCAGAACATAAACACGATCTTTAAAAACATCCGACTTCCAGGTGTCCACCAGATCATCAGCGTCCTCTGCATCCTGACGCAGAGCGAACAAACTTCTCAACCAGCTGATTTTTTGTTGATAGGCTTCCTTGATGTTTGCCGTGTCTTCTTTGTATCGCCAGTGAGCAGCGATCCCAAATTCAGCACTTTCGTGCATTTCCTGGGTTCGAATCTGAATCTCTAAAGGTTTTCCGTCATCAAAGATGACCGCGGTGTGAAGCGATTGATAGTTGTTGTCCTTGCGCGCGGCAATGTAATCGTCAAATTCACCAGGGATTGGGCGCCATTTCATATGCACGACCCCCAGCGCCTTGTAGCAGGCGGCAACATCCTCTACGATTAATCGCACGCCGCGCAAATCCATCAGCATCTCAAAGGGCATTTCTTTCCGAGACATTTTTTGATAAATCGAATAAATATGTTTGGGTCTGCCAGAAATTTTTGCCTTGACGCCTTCCTCAAGAAATACTTCCTGCAAGCGTTTGATAATTTGCTGAATTTGTTGCTCTCGATCCGCTCGCCTGTTTGCTAATTTTTCTGCAATTTCCTTGTACTCTTTTGGAGAAACGTAGCGGAAAGCCAGATCCTGAAGCTCCCATTTGATTTGCCAAATACCCAAACGATTTGCGAGTGGGGCAAATACATCCAGCGTCTCCTGAGCCAGGCGCTTTTGCTTTTCGGGTTCCTGGTAGGACAAAGTGCGCATACTGTGCAAACGATCAGCTAATTTGATGACAACCACACGAATGTCATCGCTCATGGCCAAAAACGTTTTTCGCAGGGTCTCTGCAAGCTCGTCCTCTCTTAACTTGCGGTGCGAAAATGAACCTTTGACGCCTGTTTCTGTGGATGTTATCTGGTCACCTCTCAACAGGTATGGCAGGTGTGTCAGTTTGGTGACACCATCCACAAGAAGGGCAATCTCAGAATTAAATTCTTTTTGAATGTCGTCAAGGGTGAGAGGTGTGTCTTCAACAGTATCATGTAGCAGCGCTGCAGTCACCATTTCAGATGGTACCGAAAGTTCTGTCAGGATGGCGGCAACCGCAACGCAATGCGAAACATAAGGAAGGCCATTGGGAAGCTTTTGATCCCCATGGGCTTCTTCTGCAATCTGATAGGCTTTCTTGATCTGTTCAACATCAAGTGCGGAATAATTGGGTGGTAATTTTTCTAGAAGTTGTTCAAGTTTCATCGCGCATCTTCTTTCATAGCGTGATTATGGTTTGTTCAGCCTGGCTTTAATTCTATCAATCAAGTCTATTTCCGGTGAAAAATGAATAGCGTGAATTCCAAGCGCTTGAGCCGCGATAACATTTTCAATAAAATCATCCACAAAAATGATTTCATTGAAATTGCATTCTAATTTTTCTGACAGAGCATGATAAATTTGAGGATCGGGTTTGGCAAGACCCAGTTCGTAAGAAAACAAAATTTGATCGACTGTTTTGCCTTCAATTAAGCCATATTGGTCGGCGAAGGTTTCGCGGGCATCCACCCAGGCATTGCTCAATAATGCGGTGGTGTAGGATTTTCTACATTCTTGCAGGAAAGCGATCAATTCCTGATCAACCCTGTCGTTTGCCCAAAAGGTTTTTTGAAAATCCTCAAGTTCATCATCCGACAATTTGAGTTGCACAGCCACATTTTCCCAAACACGTTTTTGGCATGCTCTGCCAATCGTCGATTCTTGAGCAGCTTGAGAATTAAAAACAAGCTGATCTGCCTCGCCAGGCTTTAAGTGGTATTTAGATTCTAGCTCTTGGCGTGAGGAGCGGTCATCTGTTCTCAGCAGAACGCCCCCGATATCAAACACGATTGCTTTTATCATTACTTCAACACTTCAGTTGATTTGAACTGACGGTGAATGGACAGACTTTCAAGTATGATTTTATCCGCATTGTCAAGGTCATTCAAGATAAAATCCTTAAGAAGCAACCCCACACCAGGACCAAACATAAAGCCCTGCCCACACATACCCACCGCAAGCAAGAAGCCATCTAACCCATTGATGGGCCCCAGGATCGGAGATCCATCGGGCGTCATCGGGTAAGTTCCTCGCCAAACCCGGCGAACACGAATATGTTTCAGGATGGGAACAATTTCTAATAAGCGACGGGCTGCTTTGGGCAGAAAATTATTGGATGCGACGGTTTGCATGCCGAGGATTGGCGGATCGGGCGTCATACAAAAGATGATTTTCCCGGTGGGATGCTGGTAAAAATAAAAATTTTCAGACCCCGGACGTAAGCGCATGTCAACGATCATTTGTTTGAAAAGTGGGGCAACTGGCTCGGTGATGGCTGCCTCATGAGAATCGGGATTAACCGGGACGTCGATCCCCATTTTCATTGAAATGTCTTTAGCCCAGCCTCCCGCAGCGTTGATAACCCATTGACTGTGGTATTCTCCACGATTACTGATGACGCCAGTGACACGATCACCATCTTGTAAGAAATTGATGACATTTTCATTGAAATGAAAGGTTGCACCGGCTTGCACAGCTCTTTGATGAAAAGAGAATGCTGCTTTAAGAGGTGACGCCGTTCCATCTTCCGGTGAGAAGGTTCCTCCAAGCAAGCCCTCAGGATTAAGGCTTGGGATGATGTTCAGCAAAGCTTCAGGCGTTAACCAGGCGATATTCAGCGCGTGTTGCTGCTGCCATCTGATCAGTTCCTGTAATACTGACGCGTTTTCTTGATCGTAAGCGACAAAAGAATAGCCACCCTGACGCCACTCAATATCGTCTCCGGTTTCTTCCATCCAGGATGAAAAGACCGCCAAGCTACGATTGCCAAGATGAATTTTGGAGGGCTCGGAATGGGTTGCGCGGACCCCGCCAATCGCATGTTTGTTTGAAGCCTGCCCCACGCTGGGAAGGCTTTCAATAACAAGGACTTTCAGACCTGCACTTGAAAGAAAATAGGCTGCAGGTACGCCAACCGAGCCAGCACCGATGATAATGACATCGTAAGTTGGTTTATTCAACGCCATGATGGGCTAATGATCCTCCTGCTGGTTCTTTGCAAGGGTTTCAAGGGGCATCTCCACAAAGACAGGTCTTTGGGGAGGCTCGGTAACCTGATCCAAAGTGACGCCTTCTTCGCGGAACAACTTCATGATCAGCGAGAGACAGGTTTTTCCGCCGCATGAACCCATTGTCGCCCTGGTCACAGCCTTAATCTGGTTGATGTCCCTGACGCCACTTCTGATTAACGATCGGATTTCCTCTGCGGTGATGTGCTCACAGCGACAAACGATTGTCTCGTTATCGATTTTATCTAAATGATGATCTGCCTGTTGATTTGTTTCCGTCCAACCTGTAAAGAGCTGAATACCTGAAACTTCTATAGCAATTTCTGCAGGAACCTGGACTCTCACGATCAGCGTTCGGGGGAATTGCCGCAGTCTGCGTGTGCTTAATACAGGAAAACGCCCCAAGACTGTTCCACGAATATCTGTGACAGATACCAGATCATCAGCCTGCAGGTGCTGCTCTGAAAATTCAAGAGGAATTGAAATTGTTGGCAAAAGGGGATCCTTACGGAAATCAACCAGGGTGATTGCCAATCCAGGGCAGATGGCAACGCAACGTTCACAAGCGATGCAGTTTTTTTCACTATTTTGCAAATACTTGGGCAAACCTCTGATGTCATCCGGATCGATGAGGATCAGGTGATTGGGGCACACAGAAGCACAGGGATCACAGGGGATTTCCTGCTGACAGTGCATAACAGGAAAAACACCGCTTTCAGGTGCACTTTCCTCAAAAATGCTGATCTTTCCTGGCTTTGATTTGAGGATATCCTCAAAAGTGCGCCATTCATCAGGAATCTCTGGTGCTTCTTTGCCAAGAAATTGTGCAATTTCAATCCCTTTAATTTTTCCAGAAAACATCGCGGCAGATGCTTCGGCAATTTCGGCGGCATCTCCCGCTGCAAACACGGGCAATCCCACTTCTTTTGCGCTCTGGAGAAACTCATCTACGGGATTGAGTCCCACAGCAATTAACACACAATCACAGGCAAATTCTCTTTCTGAACCGGAAATAGGTTGAAAATTCTCGTCCAGTTTTGCGACAATCACGCTTTGAACGTGCTCTTTTCCCCTGGCTTCGAGGATCGTGTGAGAAGTCATGATCGGAACATTAAAACGTGCCAGCTTGTCTGCATGCACTTTGTAGCCACCACATTCGGGCAATGCCTCAGCAAGCCCAACCACGCGGATTCCCGCCTGTAATGCATGGTATCCTGCAATTAATCCAACATTTCCGCCACCGATGATGAATAAATTGCTGGCTGGCTTGACCAGATCGCGGTTGACCAGCGTCTGAAAGGCGCCAGCGCCATAAATGCCCGGAAGGGTATTCCCTTTAAAGGCTAAACTCTTTTCACGGGCGCCTGTAGCAACCAGCAACACATCGGGTTTCACTAAAATATATTGATCATCTTCACTGCGCCAAAGTCCGACGGTTTGTTCTTGATAGATACCAACAGCCGTCGTTTCAAGCCATACATCAACAGATGCCAAGCTCCGGATTTCGTTTTCAAGATGTGACGCAATGTCAACGCCACGTGTGCCGGCGTAGACCGCTTTTGTTGAGCCAAAGAAACGGTGTGTTTGAAGAACAAGCTTCCCCCCCAGACGAGGTTTGTCGTCCACAAGCAAGGTTTTTAGACCACATTTACCCAGCTCGATTGCGGCAGAAAGCCCAGCAGGTCCACCGCCGATGATCAAAACCGGGATGTTCAGGACTTCGGTTAATCCCTCTTCGGTGATTCTTCCATAATTAGAAGAAATCTTAGAAAGGTCTGGTAAGCCATCTAATGGCATGACTCTCATCCCGGGTTGGACTTTTGTCATGCAGGATTTGATAGGTTTCCCATCGACCAATACCATGCACTGTGAACATTGTCCATTTGCGCAGAAAAGCCCCTGTGGGGAACCGTCTTTCGGATGGTATCCAAAAATATCCACACCGTGCGCCATCAATGCGGACGCAATTGTCTCCCCATGCTTTGCTTGAAAGGGTTGATCCTTCCAGTAAAATTCGAGGGTTTTTGATTCAGGAATCTCCAGGATGGGGTGTGAGGTGATTCTGTTTTCAGACATGAATTAACAAAGGTCCTTCGTTATTATTTTGACCATAATTTATAAAGTATGGGCTTATTTTTACAGGATATCAGCCCTATCAATATTACCATTGATTGGATCATTTTCCAGAATTAAAGAGGCGATGAAGGTCATCGATCACAAATTTTTTCATCGGGACTCAGATTGATATTCTTGAAATGCACCATGCCAGGGCTCGCCCATGCGATGCCTGTCACTGACTTTAATATTCTTGAATTTCTCCATGATCGTCATAAAAATCTGGGTGATCGTTCCCCAATCGTTTTCTTGAAAAGCGTTATCCAAATCCTGGGAAAACTCACCGGTCCACTGCCATTCCATCCGATATTTATCAGCCTTCAACCAGTAATCTCGTTTTTCCCAGGCCAAAACCGATTGATCGATTCCCTCAGAAATTCTTCTCAGGGCAAGGATGATGAATGCCAGGATATCTTTGGTTTCCTTGTCAGGTTCTTTTTTTCGCATAAACGCTCTGATAGTTATGATGATGGCTTTGCTAAGTTGAGCGCGCTCTTTTCCTGGCGTTGATGTCTTGATAATTTGTGTCACGTATTCTCCTTGGTATTTGTTCTGTGATGACGGGTATATTATACACAAATCGACGCCCGGCATATAAATGAAAATCAGTTTATCATTTGACGGTAAAAAAGCTGTGGCGTATAATTTTTATACCAAATCCGGGGAAGTGCTGGAATTGGCAGACAGGCGTGACTTAGGATCACGTGCGGAAACGCGTGAGAGTTCGAGCCTCTCCTTCCCCATTTCAATCAGGCTTAAATGGGCCTTTTTTGTTTTAACGCTATTGGAAAGAGTTAAGGCGCCGTTTTCGCTCGAAAATGTCCTAATTTGCAGCAAAATCATTTGAATATCTGAATAAATTAATAGAATTTATATACTTAATATGGTAAAATCCGCAGGTATTATAAAATTGATGCAAAAAATTGAAAGCCTAATCAGGATGGGAGTATGATCTCAGCGATAAGCCAGTCATTTTTCATCAACGCCATTTTTAATTTATCATATTTAAAGGATCTAGCGTGAAAATAGAAAAAGAAATCCATGAAGATCGACAAGCAACGTTAACCGTTGAGTATGCGTCGGAAGAGTTTGAAAGTTTTAAAAGACGCGCTGCGAAAAGGATTGCAAAAAACTCAAAAATACCAGGTTTCCGCCCCGGTAAGGCACCCTATAATGTAATCGTCAATCAATTTGGAGAGGGTGCCATTCTTCAAGAAGCCATTGATTTATTGCTGGACGAAGACTACGGAAAAATATTAACAGAGGCGGAACTTACGCCCTCAGGCTCGGGCGATCTGGAAAAGATTGAAAACTTGGACCCACCAAAACTGATATTCACGATTCCTTTGGAACCCGAAATCGATCTTGGCAACTACCGGGACATCCGAAAGGATTATCAACCCGAAGATTTCGACGAGGGTGAAGTTGAGAAATTTATTGATCGGATCCGGCGCAATTCCGCAACAATCTTACCCGCCGATCATCCTGCGGAAGAAGGCGATCTTGTCTATTTTAATCTGAGTGGCGAATTCCTGAATCCTGCTCCGGATGAAGATGCCATGATCACAGATAAGACTCCTCAGCAGGTGATTATCCCCGTCGAAAAAGAGGAAACCGATAATGAATGGCCTTATCCCGGCTTTGCGAGAGCATTGATTGGAATACAAGACGGGGAGACCCGAGAATTGCAACATACTTACGCTGAAGAGGATGAAAATGAAGAATTTCGGGGGAAAACGGCTTTGTTCACAATAGATGTCCAATCTGTGAAAATGCTTGAGCTTCCAAACCTTGATGAGGATTTTGTGCAATCTATCGGTAATTACGAAACGCCTGAAGAGTTTCGGGAGAATATAGATCAGCGTTTGCGCGAAGAACATCAAAACCAGTATGACGACAGTTATTTTGATGAATATTTGGAAGAAATAACGCAACAGGCCATGCTTAATTACCCGCCGCAAATGCTTGCTCATGAGGAAGAGCATGTTCTGGATGATCTGAAGGCAAGGCTCGAAAACCAGAATATGGATTTTAAAACTTATCTCAGCCTTCGGGGCGTTGAAGAAGAAGCATTTGTTGCTGATGAGATCAGGCCGGCAGCCAAACAGCGACTGGAGCGCTCATTAATTGTTGACTCTTTGATCGATGCAGAGAACCTTAAACTTGATCAGGAAATGCTCAAAGACAATATCGGAGAAATTTTGAACGAAGTGATCGTATCCGGTGAAGCAGAAGAAATGCAGAAACAAATGGGCAAGGATGCCTTTACTCGCGCAATCAGTATGGAAGGCGTCCAAAAAACGATGAATACACTGCTTAAAAACCGTCTTAAACTCATTGCGACGGGGCAGCCTATCCCTGAAGAAGTTGAAAGCGATGAGGAAGCAGAACCAATCCTCGATGCTGAACAACCGGATGAAGAGACCCCTGTTGCTATAACTGATGTGGAAAAAGCAGAAGCAAATGAAGTGGACAGTCAGGTTGATGAGGTAAAAGAAACAGTTGAAAGCACAGAAGCCGAATCTGCTGACGGGATCTGATCCTTGTGATCGGATAGCAAAACAGAAAACACGAAGATTATTGATCGATAAATAAAATAAAAAAAGAAGGTGAAAATGAAAACGAACGAAATTAAATCCTTGATCCCGATGGTTGTTGAAACCGATGGACGTGGTGAACGTGCCTATGATATTTATTCTTTGCTGCTAAAGAACAGGATTATCTTTGTAGGCTCTGCGATTAACGACCAGGTAGCCAACCTGATTGTTGCTCAGTTGCTCTACCTGAGCAGAGAAGACCCGGAAAGCGGGATCCAGATGTACATCAATTCCCCCGGCGGACAGGTGTACGCTGGTTTGGCAATCTACGATACCATGCGCATGATACCGAACAAAATCAGTACGGTTGCTGTGGGTGTGACTGCCAGCTTTGGTACGGTTTTACTCGCGGCGGGCGCGAAGGGTCAACGCTATGCCCTCCCGCATGCAACAATTCATATGCATCAACCACTTGGCGGCGCTTCGGGGCAGGCTTCCGATATCGAAATCCAGGCAAAAGAAATCCTGCGGTTGAAAGAACGCCTGAATGAAATTTTAGCCGAAGCAACAGGTCAGGACATTGAAACCATTGTCAGCGACACTGAACGCGATTATTATATGAGCGCTTTAGAAGCTGTGGAATACGGCCTGGTTGATAAGGTTTTAGAAACGCCAGAAAAATAAAACGACCGTTCTATGCAAAATTAATGCCGGATTGCGTTTCGCGGTCCGGCTTTTTATCAGGAGCAACAATGATTTCAACCAAGTTTCCCAACGTAAGAGGCTTGATCATCGACATGGATGGTGTCTTGTGGCAGGATACGTTACCGATTGGTGATCTACCAAGTATCTTTCAGCGTTTTGATGAATTGAACTTAAAATATATTCTGGCAACCAACAACGCCACCCGAACAATCCGTGAGTATCAGGAGAAACTCGCTGACTTTGGTGTTCATCTCAAGGCTGAACAGATCATCGGTTCCGTCGAAGCTGTCGGAATCTACCTGGAAGAACGTTATCCACAGGGTGCAAGCGTTTATGTGGTGGGTGAGCCAGGTTTTAAGCAGACACTTTCTCATCACAATATGAGAATTGTTGATGAAAGTGAAAAAAGCGCTGATGTCGTTGCGGTTGGCTTGGATTTTGGGGTGACCTATAATAAGCTGAAGCATGCCTCCTTATTGATCCAATCCGGAAGTGAATTCGTTGGTGCAAACCCTGATAATACATTCCCTACACCTGAAGGCTTCATACCTGGTGCCGGTACCTTGATTGGAGCATTGGAAATCGCCACGGGTAAAAAGGCGACCATTATTGGAAAACCAGAACCTCTACTCTTCCAAATTGCGTTAAAACGGCTTGGATTGGCGCCAAAAGAAGCCCTGGTCATTGGAGACAGACTGGAAACAGACATTGCTGGAGCGCAGGCAGCAGGAATCCATACAGCCCTTGTTTTATCAGGTGCATCTTCATACGAGGAAGCAAACGCCTTTATACCGAAACCTGAGATCATTGCAAAAGATCTGACCGAATTGATAAATTAATGAATGAACCCTTACCTCTAATTTATGATCTGAACCTGCAGGAGTTGACCTCCGAATTGAAGGCATTAAATGAGCCCGAATTCAGAGCAAAACAATTATGGACGGCAATTTATCAGAATTATCGAACATCCTTTGATGAAATCACCACACTTTCGAAAGGGTTACGTCAAAAACTTTCTGAAGTCCTGACATTTAACGCGCTGACGCCTGTCGATAAGATCATCTCTTCAGATCAAAGAACGATAAAAACATTGTTTACGCTGCATGATGCGTGTTTGATTGAAGCAGTCTTGATGCTTTACGATGAACGGCGAACGCTTTGCATATCATCACAATCAGGGTGCAGCATGGGCTGTTTGTTTTGTGGAACAGGGCAGATGGGCTTTTCCAGGAACCTGACCAGCGGTGAAATTGTGGCCCAGGTGTTACATTACGCTCGCTTGCTTTCTGAAAATGGAAAGCAGGTCACCAATATCGTTGTGATGGGCATGGGTGAACCGTTTTTAAATTATGCCAATGTGATGGATGCATTGGAACGATTAAATGACTCTCAATCATTTGGTCTGGGGGCACGTCGATTCACCATCAGTACTGTGGGGATTGTGCCAAAAATCAAACAATTTGCGGATGAGAACAAGCAGTACAATTTGGCGATCAGTTTGCACGCTGTTGATGATGATATCCGTTCAAAATTGATTCCAATTAACAAAAAATTTGGTGTGGATGCAATTTTAAATGCATGCAGGTATTATATTAAGCGCACAAATCGACGGGTGACTTTTGAATATGCGTTGATCCAGGATGTCAATGACTCGCTGGATGACGCGAAAGCGTTAGCGGGTAAGTTGCGTGGGTTAAACTGTCATGTGAACCTGATTCCTTTGAATCCCACACCCGCCTATCTTGCAAAACCATCCCATGCAACCAGGGCGAATTCATTCAAGTCCGTACTGGATGAGCATCACATACAATGCACTGTCCGAATGAGGCGTGGTATTGAAATCAGGGCGGGGTGCGGTCAGTTGGCAGGACAATATGGAAGCAAAAAATAACGGACATGAGTATTTTGGGCAAGGATGAGTGACAATATTTTTAATAAATGGATAAACGGTCTCGAAAAAACCCGAAAAGTTGCCTTTGGGAGGATTGCAAATCTTTTTGGGACGACCGAACTGACGGAAGGCGCCTGGGATGAATTAGAAGCAATGCTGATCCAGGCTGATCTTGGTGTGGAAACCACGCTTGCGGTCATGGATGCTTTGTATAAATTGGTTGATCAGAAGGGCATCACAAGATCAGATGAATTGTTTCAGGCTTTAAAGACCGAGCTTGAGCGCTGGTTGTCCCAGCCTGAATATTTTGAATTTAACGAAAAGCCGTTTGTCATCATGCTGGTTGGCGTAAATGGCTCTGGAAAAACAACATCAGCAGCAAAACTGGCATTTCGTTATAAGGAAGAGGGGAAGTCCGTACTTCTCGTTGCGGCGGATACCTATCGTGCGGCTGCAATTGATCAATTGCGGGTTTGGGCTGACAGGGCAGGCGTTCCTCTGGTTGCCGGGCAACCAGGCGGCGATCCCGGTGCGGCAACGTACGATGGCATTCAATCAGCCCTTAAACGAGAAAGTGATGTGGTCATTGTTGACACTGCAGGTCGATTGCATACCCGATACAACCTCATGGAGGAGATCAAAAAAGTACATCGGGTGAGCGGTAAGGCTTTACCAGGGGCGCCACACGCTACCTGGCTGGTTTTGGATGCAACAACCGGTCAAAATGCACTCCAGCAAGCAAAAGCCTTTAAGGAAGCCATTAAACTGGATGGTGTGATCCTGGCGAAACTAGATTCCTCTGCCAAGGGCGGGATGGTATTTGCGGTTAAGTCTCAACTGGATCTACCTGTTTTGTTTGCCGGGTTGGGTGAGGGCATCGAGGACCTCGAAGTGTTTGATCCGAGCGCTTTCATTGATGGGATAATTGAAAGTAAGTAAATTTTGGAGGAAAAATGTCAGGCGATTTTGAAACACGACTTGGTTTAGCTAATGAAAAATTAAACAGTTTACAGGAGCATCTTTGACTTACCCGCAAAGAAGCGTGAACTGGCTGAGATTGACAAACAGGTACAGGCGCCAGATCTGTGGGACCATCATGAACAGGCGCAAAAGATCATGATCCGTCAATCGGAGCTGAGGGAGGAAATTCAAACCTTTGAAACGCTTAAAAAACGAACAGAAGATTTACTTGAACTCGCAGAAATTGCCGATGCATCGATGGCTGAAGAAATGGTTGGCGAAATAAACCAGATTGAAGAGGCAATTGATCGTTTGGAGCTGAACACCCTGCTTTCTGGCAAATATGATCGAGGAAACGCACTTTTAGCGATTCATGCGGGTGCCGGGGGGACGGATTCACAGGATTGGGCAGCCATGCTTGAACGCATGTATCTTCGATGGGCTGAAGAACACAACTATAAAACCGAAATTCTGGATAGAACGGTGGGTGAAGAAGCAGGGATTAAAAGTGTGACAATCGGTGTCAACGGACCTTTGGCTTACGGGTACCTGCGTCCTGAAAAAGGTGTTCACCGCCTGGTGCGATTATCACCGTTTGATGCAGCCCACCGGCGCCATACTTCGTTCGCTCTGGTTGAGGTTCTTCCAGAATTGGGTGGATTGGACGAGGTGAAGGTGCCTCAAGAGGATATTAGCATCGATGTTTATAGATCATCAGGAGCAGGCGGACAAAACGTACAAAAAAACGCAACAGCGGTTCGAATCACGCACTTGCCGACGGGAATGGTCGTAACGTGTCAAAATGAACGCTCTCTTGTGCAGAACAAGGAAAATGCGATGCGGGTCCTGAAAGCTCGGTTGCTGGAGATCTTACAGGAACAGCAAGCAGAAACAATCTCCGAATTGCGAGGTGGTTTTACTAAAGCAGAATGGGGATCGCAAATTCGATCTTACGTCCTTCACCCTTATCAGCTGGTGAAGGATCACCGCACGGATTTTGAAATGGGAAATACCCAGGCGGTTCTTGACGGAGAACTTGACCCTTTTATCGAAGCCTATTTACGTAAAGTCGATTGATACCCTAATCGAGAATATGAGCAAGCTCCACCATTTCCATAGAAACTGACTTAATTTTTCCAACAATTTCTTCTAGTGGTATGGTTGTAATTTTACTTTGATTCAATCCGACCAGGACACCGTATTCTTCACGGTCAATCGCTTCAATTGCGCCATGCCCCAGTCGGCTTGCGAGGTTGCGATCAAAGGCGCCTGGCGTTCCTCCTCTTTGGACGTGCCCCAGAATGGTCGCGCGTATTTTAAAGCCCAAGCGATCCTCATGCTTTTCGAAAAAAGCTATTAACGCTTCTGCGTTGTATTTTGCGCCTTCTGCCACCACGATCAGGGCGTGAGTTTTCCCATGTTCATATGCGAGCCTAAGGGTTTTAGCCACTTGTTCCGGGTCAGTTTCAATTTCAGGAATTAAGATGTATTCTGCGCCGCCTGCAATACCCACCATCAGTGCAAGGTAGCCACAATCTCGCCCCATGACCTCAAGCAAAAAGGCACGCTGATGGGAAGAAGCCGTAACCTTAAGCCGGTCAATGGCTTCCAGCGCAATGTTTAAAGCAGTATCTACCCCAATGGTCATTTCGGAGCCGCAAAGATCATTATCAATGGTGGATGCAATCCCAACAACCGGGAAACCCTGGTTATTTAGATAGTAGGAACCGGTTTGAGAGCCGTTGCCACCGATGACAATCAGCGCGTCAATTCCTTTTTGTCTGAGTTCTCGTATGGCTTGATATCGTCCCTCTTCGGTTTTAAATTCTTCGCATCTGGCGGAACCCAGGATCGTACCACCCTTTTGAATAATACCGCCGACATCGCGTGTATTCATTTCTACGATATTACCGGTAATCAGCCCTCGAAAACCATTGCGGACGCCAAACATTTTCCACCCCTTTGCAACGCCGCATCTAACTACAGACCGGATAGCCGCATTCATGCCTGGTGCATCACCACCGCTGGTTAATACTGCTACATGTTTCATGATTCCCTTTCTTCTCCAACCGTCTTATATTAAAAAGAATTATATCAAAAATTCGGCAAATCTATTATAATCGTAATTCGAGCACTTTATTTTGTTTTTTGTTTTAGATAGGGAGTTGCAATGAAGAAGTTATTTAACGAGTTTAAAGATTTTATAATGCAAGGCGATGTGATGGACCTGGCAATTGGAATCATCATCGGTGGAGCCTTTGGAACCGTGGTCAGCTCTGTTGTCGATAACCTGCTCATGCCGCCGCTGGGTTTGTTGTTGGGCGGCGTAAATTTCCAGGATCTGTTTATTGTCCTCAAACAAGGAGAAGGAGCCCTCCCAGCCCATGCAACGCTTCAGATGGCCAAGGACGTGGGGGCAGTCACTTTTAATTATGGGCAATTTTTAACTGACGTTATCAGCTTTATTCTTTTGGGCTTGGGCGTGTTTCTTATCATTAAAGGCTTGAATTTGATAAAAGATAAAGTCAAAAAAGAGGAAGAAACAGCGCCTTCAGAAAAAGAATGTCCGTTCTGTAAGTCATCAATTCCAATCAATGCGACACGTTGCCCTCTTTGTACATCGCAACTAGAAGCATCACCAGATTAAAATGCCCAGAGATATCCTCGTTGCCATCCTTGAAGACGATGTGTTTTCCAGCAATTGGATGGCTTTATTAATGGTTCGTGATTGGCGAACCCGGTTGGTTGGAGAATTTCAAACCCGTGCGGATTTTTATAAATTTCTAAAACAAGGGAAACGGTTTTTTGACGTGCTGATCCTCGATGTTGATTTGATTGGAGACAGGGTCAGGATTTCAGAGATTTGCCAGCGTTTGGAAGATATACAGCATAATGCAAAGATTTTGCTGACGGGAATCCTACCGGAGCTTAGAATTCTGAACCAAATTCAAGACCCACGTATCCGAGGTTATGTAACAAAGCATGAGGTGGGCTACTCGTTGAGCTGGATTATCACGTTCATTGAAAAGGGATATTTTGTTTTTACACCCAGCACGCTGAAGGCTGCCAGTAATTCACAATTCGTGATCCCCGATCACAAATTGATCGTTAAAGGTAAGAAGGATTTACCTGGTTTTACCGATCATGAATCAGAAGTTGCAAGGATGGCTTTCATCTTCAGCCTTGGACGTCGGGATATGGCGGATGAATTGAAGATCACGGAACAATGGAGCTACAGCATGGTTAGCGAGCTTTATAAAAAAATGGGATTGGGTGATATTCTTATGGGGGAGGTCGATTTATTCTCCTACATTCCAGAAAGCCGTATCATTCGTGAGCACTTTGATGAGATCATCGGACAGATCGGTCAATCAACAAAAGCCAGAGATATGGAGACGCTGGCATACCATCTGATCACGATGCCCGAAATCCTTGCCTGAAAAGCATGAATTTTACTTGTTAAGAAACATACTCACCCGGAAGCAGTTTTCTGGCCCAGGTGAGTACCATTTTAAAGAAGCGGTTTTTGTGCAGCTGAAACTGCAAACTATCATCCCTTTGGTAAATTAATCATCCTATGGGTGGGTCACCCGACCCATAAAGATAATTGAATTTGTCGGTAGGTGACGAATAAAGAACATGAAGGGTCGATTGATCACCAGGTCAACGGGTTCTTCCGGCATCATCGCTTTGATACCCATGATCACTGCTGATGCTGCGGCAGCTTCTGTTCCCTGCTCGTCCATGATGATCGTGGCTTTGTGAAGTACATCAGAGATGAACAATTCGTTTTCTTCCGTCATCCCCGTGAAATCTGCCTTTTGCATATCAAACGCATCCGCCATTCCCAACTGAATTAATGGTTGTCTGGCATCGGTCGTGGTTGATAAATCAAATTTTGGTATTTGCAGATAGACATTTCTCTTCCCCATTTCATTCAGGATGTCATCTAATTGTTGAATGTCCAGATTTTTCTCAAAATCAGAATAATAACCTTCGTCCGGGATGATGAGCGTCATTGAAAAATCCGAACTTAAATAGGGTAGCTCTAAAGCTTGTGCACGATCAACCTGTGCGTAATACAAACCATCATTTGAAAGTTTCATCATATCCACGTTAATCTCATCGCCGTTCAAAAGCGTAAACGGAGCTTTTTCTGTGGCGGATTTATTGAAAGGATACAGCCATGAAGCGTTAAAATAGATCGCATTTGCCAACACCATCCGTGTCATTGCAGTAATAGCGTCCTGGGGTATCAATTCTTTGATTTTCTCTTCAGTTTCTTCTTCAATCCAGCGGTTGATTGCTTGATAGGCACCATCAGGGTCGCCGACAAAATCTACAAGATAAACTCCCGCATCAAAATTTGTGGATAGCGTGTCCAGGAAACTTTCTTTCAATGGATAGCCGGTTTGCCCCCAAATGGAATTGGCGATATTCAACTGAAAACTGTCGCCTTCATAATCATTTATCGTTGTTTGTTGGGATTCTTCAATAGCCAGTAACAACGCATTGAAAGCAGAATAAAGATCTTCAACAGGAAGCGATAGATTGAGTGCATCTATCATCCCCTGTTCCGTCGTGGATTTTGCGCCTGCCAGGGTCATACTGAGTGCCAATGAAAGGCTCAGGGGTGAAAAGACGATGTTGTCCTCATCGGCATTGATAAGATTATAAAAAGCGAGTGCAAATGCATTGTTGTCTTTTACCAGATGATTGATCAAGTCCGGATCCACCAGGGGAGATATTTCGCGGTTTTGACTGCTTTTTACAAAACCTGTGGTGTTTTGGGGTTCTTCAGGAATTGGGAGAGCCAGGCCACTGCAGGCTGATGTAAGCAGCAGCGGAAGTAAGAATAATGCGGCAAATTTCTTGTTCATTTTTTTAAAATCTCCATTTTTCTTATACAATATACCCTGTAGACGTAGCGAACACTGTATTTGTTCCGTCACAGATCTGGACAATCAGTTGCCCGTCGGCGTTGAATTTCCTACAAAAATTGCTTCATCAAGCAAGATAGCACGAGCAGGCACTCCTTCACACCGGGCAATTTTCATCGGCAGGCAAATCAACTTGTAATAACCAGTGGGCACACCTGTAAGATCGATGCTTTCAAGCAAAACAATTCCCTGAGCAAGCAAGATGTGATGTGGTGTATACGTATCCGCATAAGGAGCGACAGAATAATAATCAACGCCGATCAGATCAGGTTTAAATTGTGCCAGGTAGGCTGCACCAGATGCGTCAATTCCAACATAGTCATGTTGGAATTCTGAGGGATGGGAGTGCCAATAGGAAGAATTTCTTGTTTTAAAAAGGATCTTCGTCGTTTCTTTTATATCTGCAGATTTCGGATGATTGATTAACAATGACTCTGTAATCACATCAACAGACTGATCTATTTCAACAACAAGAACCCTACCGATTAATTTTGAGAGGGCAATATCATCTGTTGTGATGCCTTGATCAAGGAAGTGTTTCGGCGCATCAATGTGCGTTCCTGTGTGAAGGCTCATCGAAATTTGGGTCAGGTTGGACTCATCTCCTTTTTCAATCGACGACAAAGTATGAAACTTTACAGCAGGGTCTCCTGGCCATGGAGGAAATTGTGATGTGATTGCAACGGATATATCAATAACCTTTAACATGACGTCCTTTCTTGATTAACATTTTGTACTTGAGGATATTCGATGTTGAAAAATTCACAACGCATGAAGGATCAAACTCCATCTGAGATAGTATCACCTTGAGTATTATTATACTTGGTGGTTAAAACCAAAAGATGATAGGACTTGATAGTCTCTTCCGATATAATTATGTAGAATAGATTTGAAAGGTAAATATTTTATGCAAGAAGTCGCTGTAATCGGAATTGGACAAACAAAAATTGATGAACACTGGGATAAATCATTGCGCGAACTGGCAGGTGATGCTGCACTGGCAGCGATGATCGAAGCCCAGATTGATCGCGTCGATAGCATTTATGTTGGAAATATGCTTTCAGAAGCGGCAAATATGCAGGCCCATCTGGGAAGTATGGTCAGCGATTGGATCGGGCAGCGGTATTCAGAAGCCATCAAGGTCGAATCTGCGTGCAGTTCAGGGGGATCCGCATTTCGGGCAGGTTACCTGTCAGTTGCGTCAGGCGAAGCCGATGTTTCCCTGGTGGTGGGTGTTGAGAAAATGACAGATTCCCCTGGCGGTGAAGTAACCGCCAGCCTGGCAACTGCAGCAGATGCGGATTGGGAAGTTGACCAGGGGGTGTCCTTCGTGGCATTGAATGCCCTGGTTATGAAAAGATATATGCATGAGTATCACTGGCAGGATATCGATTTTGCAGAATTTTCGATTAATGCCCATGCCAATGCCGTCCACAATCCTAACGCCAGATTCCAAAAACCAATAACTGAGAGTCAATTCATTAATTCGCCAATGATCTGTGCCCCAATCAATTTAATGGATGCTTCACCAATAGGCGATGGGTCAGCCGCTGTTGTTCTTGTCCGTTCTGACTGGATACCAGCAGGGACACCAAAAATTGTCGTCGCAGGATCAGCTGCTGCAACGGATACGATTGCAATCCACAATCGACGGGAACCGCTCTGGCTTTCTGCCGGTGAAAGAGCAGCAAAAAATGCCTACGCACAGGCGGGAATTGGTCCTGATGATATTGGTGTTTTTGAATATCATGATGCCTTCACAATTATGGCAGCCCTGTCACTTGAAGCCGCTGGGTTTGCAGAACGGGGGAAAGGGCCAACACTGGCAAAAGAAGGGATGATCAGAGTTGACGGTAAAATCCCGGTCGCTACACGCGGCGGGTTAAAGGCCCGTGGTCATCCTGTCGGTGCAACAGGCATGTACCAGATCGTTGAGGTCATTCAACAACTTCGTGGGGAAGCGGGTGAAACTCAGGTGCCTCGCAACGATTTCGGGATGACATTGAACATTGGGGGGAGTGGCTCAAATATCACCACACATATTTTGAAACGCGTCAGTTAAATAAATAATAAAACCACCTTAGGGTGGTTTTATTTTTGTTCAAAGCTACGAGTATAATTGACCTCATCAACTGAGGATGAGGAGAGAATTTGATGTTTGAATTTCATATATCCCGATTAGCAAGAGACAAATATGAATTCGACGAAATGCTTTTTAGCTTTGATGGGAATATCATCTTTGCCAACCTTCTGGCTGCCAGACAATTCACACAGAAAATGAACCAAAAGCGAGACCTGGTAAATTTTCCAGAAAATGCGATTAAAGCGAGTGAAATCAACGCAATGGGTTTAATTGATGAGATATTGCATCTCGTCATTTCGCTTTACCGGCAACAAATCGACCCAAAAATCATGAGCGACGCTTATGAATATCTGCAAGAGACCTTCGGCGAGATCAAGGTCCGAAAGGTTTTATTGGAATTTGTTACCGAATATCCACCCATCGCTGTTTATAATGGCAAACTCACTGAAAAAGCATTTTTAGAAGGAAAATTCGGCGACATACCCCATTCACAGCTTGTCCTGGAAGAAATATTGATGTTGTGGATTACCAATCGAAACCCTGCAACTGCCCCGTTTTTCGAATTGTTTGATGATACAGCACTGAGGCAAGGAACGATCTACCGGCAGATGATGGACGAACTTCACAAATTCTTCACATCAAAACCTCATTTTGGGCCGGATGACGAGGACCTTTATACATTGTTGCGCAGCCCTGCGATTGCAGAACCTTATTCGCTTGCCGATCAGCTTGAATACATTCGTCGTAAGTGGGGGTTCATGCTGGGCGATTATTTATACCGCTTGTTAAATTCGATTGACTTTATCAAAGAAGAAAGCAAAGGGTTTTTCCCTGGAACTGGCCCAACATTGGCGCCCAATTATTTTGCAGAGGGAGCGGATGAAAACTTCAGCCCCGACAGCGACTGGATGCCACGCACTGTCATGATCGCAAAGAATTCCTTTGTATGGCTTCACCAGCTTTCTAAAAAATACGGTATTGAAATTAATAATCTTGATCAGATCCCGGATGAAGAGCTGGAACAACTCTCAAATTGGGGATTTAACGGGCTGTGGTTGATTGGCTTGTGGGAACGGAGTGAAGCATCCAGGCAAATTAAACAACTTTGCGGTAATCCCGATGCGGTGGCTTCTGCTTATTCACTGAAAAATTATGCGATTGCGAAAGCTCTGGGTGGTGAGGATGCCTATCAGCGCTTGAAGGAAAAGGCATCGCGCTATGGGATCAGATTGGCAAGCGATATGGTCCCCAACCACATGGGGATCGACTCGGATTGGGTTGTACAGCACCCCGATTGGTTTATTTCCTTGCCTTACAGTCCATTCCCAGCCTATTCATTTTCAGGACCAAACCTGAGCCCTGTTGAGGGATTAACGATCAAAATCGAAGATCATTATTATGATCGTACAGATGCTGCGGTCGTTTTCTTGCGCGTTGACCACAACAGCGATGATACCCGCTTTATTTACCATGGTAATGATGGCACCAGTATGCCGTGGAATGACACCGCACAATTGAATTATCTCAATGAAGAAGTTCGTGAAGCAGTCATCCAGACCATTTTGCACGTTGCCCGGAAATTCCCCATAATTCGTTTCGATGCGGCAATGACTCTGGCTAAGAAGCACTATCAAAGATTGTGGTTCCCGCAACCGGGCACCGGTGGTGATATTGCAAGTCGATCAGAATACGGGATCAGTAAAGAACAGTTTGACCAGATATTTCCAAAAGAGTTCTGGCGTGAGGTTGTCGACCGTGTTGCCCAAGAAGTACCTGATACCTTGTTGCTGGCTGAAGCATTCTGGTTGATGGAAGGCTATTTTGTACGCACACTGGGGATGCACCGGGTTTATAACAGCGCGTTCATGAACATGCTTCGCAACGAAGAAAATCAAAAATATCGCCAGCTGATTAAAAATACCATTGAATTTGACTCAGAGATTTTAAAACGTTACGTCAACTTTATGAACAACCCGGATGAAAAGACGGCAGTTGATCAATTTGGCAAGGGCGATAAGTATTTTGGAATCTGCACGTTAATGGCAACCATGCCGGGATTACCGATGTTTGGGCATGGACAAATCGAGGGATTTGCTGAAAAATATGGAATGGAATATTACCGACCTTACTGGGAGGAAAACGAAGATCCATACCTGGTGCATCGTCATCAACGCGAGATTTTTCCTTTGCTCAAACGGCGAGATTTATTTTCAGGTGTTCAAAATTTCTTGCTCTATGATTTCTATTCCGGAAAACGCCAGGTGGCAGAAGATGTCTTCGCATATTCTAATGGTGCTGGAAATGAGCGTGCACTCGTAATCTATAACAATCGTTTTGGCTCAACAGCGGGGTGGATACATACCTCAGCAAGTTACCTCAACAAAGAAACCGGGCGTTTGGAAAATCAACTTTTACATGAAGGGCTTAATTTGTTGGGGAAACCTGAGCAATTTGTAATCTTCAAAGACAACATATCTCAAATGGAGTTCATCCGTTCCCTGGCAGAAGTGATGGATAAAGGTCTTTATTTTCAACTTGACGCCTATAATTACAGCGTATTAATGGATTTTCGTATAGTTAACGACAATGAGCATGGACAATACGCACAATTGAATGCTTATTTAAATGGGAGAGGGGTCCCGAGTATTCATAATTCAATCAAAGAGCTCATTCTTTCGCCCATTCTTCAGCCATTACGTGAGCTGATCAATCCTGGTGCCTTAAAAACGCAATATCAATTGCGTTTGAGGGAGATTGGCGAAAAATTTAATTTCGATCAGCTTCAAATCCAGCAGGAAAAAATCCAAAGGTTGTTGTTTGTGATCAGTGAACACATCAATGGATCTGAAAACATGCAGCCCATCATGCGACAGATGCAAAAAAGCTATGAGGCTCTTCTTGCCCTGCATGTCTTTGAAGAGCATTACCCTTTTCCGCAATCAAAAAATTATTTAGAAGCCTTAAAGTTTACACAAAAGAATCTCGAGGAGAATCCATTTGCGTGGTACGTGCTTCTGATGTGGAATGACTTGAGGCTCATTGGCAGAGTCAAATCTTCGCAGAAGGATTATCCTGAAATTGGGTTAAGCTGGATGGAAGAATGGGGAATCTCAAAGATCGTCCAAACAACTTTCGAAGACCTCGGTTATGATGAAGAAGAGGCTTCCAGGGGATTGACCATTCTGCGCTTGTTAATCAACCAGCAAAACTGGATTATGGATCAGGATCTTGCCTCGGCAAGGAGGACCCTGGAAACCTGGTTATCCTCTGATGAAATTCGGAGATTTTTAAATATCAATCGCTATAAAGAGATTTTATGGTTCAACAAAGAAGCATTTGAAGCTTTACTGTGGTGGATGATGACCATTGGCTTGCTCAGCCTCACGTCCGAACCGGATAGAAGCCATACGGAGATTGTTGAAAAGGTGATCCAGGCATTTCAACTGATTAAGGATTTATTAATCGCAGAGGAAGCATCTGAATATCAGGTTGAGAAGCTGCTTGAAGCATTAAAATAACAATTTTTATCTGCAATGAAGTCTTCTGTGCGCTGATAGCGTTCAGCAAAAACAGTATCACCTCTCAGACCGGTGCGATCATCCCTTACATGGTGTAAGAGTTCAAGCGCAAGGGGCTTAAGATCAATCCCCGTTGCATGTTTGGTTAACCAAACAGCCTGAGACGCATAGGCGACATTGTTTTGAGGTTCGATCCGGTGAAAGTGATCAAAAAACCAACCGCAAGAAGCAAACATTCTCTGCCGTTCGTACTGCGCTGCCAAAAGTATGCCAAGCGTTTTTATTTGAGATAGGGAAAAGTGTTTGCCTGTCAGGTCATACACAAGGTGGTTGAGTTCGGTCTCCTTTAGAATGACTTGAATATATTGATTACGCAATTCCCAGGCTTGAGGTGTGATTTGGCTGACCCACTCCTTGTAAACATCATCAATCGCTTCCGAAAGGCGATCAAGGGCGCTTCGTAATGCAGATTTCCAAACCGCGCCGGGCGTACAATCACAATTGTCCATCCATCTTGCCACGCCATGATGACAGCTCCAGGATGTCGCATCAATGATTTTTACGTATTTTTGGGGTTTATGGTCTGCCAGCCATAAGCCCGGATAAGTTATCTCGAAGTTTCTCTGATGCAACCCGCCATTGAGCATATGCGCGAGGAATTTATCGCGGAATACCTTGTGATGCCCGTACAATTCACCATCAGAAGCGATCAGTGTCATTTTATCCCGATTACCATTTGGAGAACTGAAAAGCGGTGCAACCCACCGTTCAATAAAGTGATCAGCATTCTTTGTCGCATCTGAATTGAAACTGACCAGCGTGCTTAATTCTCTGTTGTATAGAAAGACCACAATCGGGTCGCGATTATCCGGGAGTTCAACCAGGTATGGCTGATCCAGACTGAGGTTTTCGAAACCTTCTACCTGCCAGGGCGCTAAAATTGTAAATTTAATCTCATTGTCTGCCAAACACGAGAGCGTTTCCAGATCCACAGCTGTTTCAGGCAGCCACATCCCCTGGGGTTTGTGCCCAAAATGGTGAATAAAATCTGCAATACCCCATTTGATTTGAGTGATCTTATCCTGTTTATTTGCAAGGGGCATAATGACATGGTGGTAAGCTTGTGCTATGGCATTGCCTATGCCAAACCGTTTATAGTTCAGGTTTTCCTGATTAACAATAGATTGATAAGTTTCGGGGTCGTTGTTTTTAATCCAATTAAATAACGTTGGGCCGATATTGAAACTGATTTTTTCAAAGTTTCTCAAAATGGCATTCGGTTTATAACATTCGAAAAGAATGCGCTCATTCCAATTCTGGTAGGGTTGAGCGCCTTGCTCGTTTGGTATTAATCCAGAAAGGGGGTCTTCTCGGGGGGGTTGATAAAAATGTCCGTGGACGCATACAGATTTTAATCCCATTGTTTCGATATTCTCTTTCTTGGTAAGATGGTCCGCCACCAATCCCTGCGGAAAGATTTGGTCCGCAGATATCCCAGTTGATGGCTCATTCTGGCGGGCAGTAGATTGTACACCCTTGGCAATGTATCGAGATTTGTTGTTCGATTTGTTGCCAGATAATCCAACCAAAAAACGGATGTTGGAAAATTTGGCACAAGTATTTCTAATAATTCTGTAAATCTGTTTAAAACGACAGGTTTAATTGATATAAATCGCCGTTTAATATTTAATTGCTCGGTAATTATCTCACAAATTTTCTTAAAGCTTAAGTACTCTGGACCGCCAATTTCGACGGTTTCACCAAGCATATCCTGCATTTCTAAAGACCAGGTCATCACAGATGCGAGGTCTTCCACCCAAATCGGTTGCAACAGAACCTGTCCCTCTTCCGGCAGCAGGGACAAATAGGGAGAAATTTTGAGTATGAAAGCCAGACCATTTGTGAAGTGGTCCATTTCGCCATAAGCGACCGCAGATCTAAAAATAGTATGGGGAACGTCTGAAGCTCGGATAAATTGCTCTGCGATCCCTTTGGCTTTCAAGAGAGGGAACGCAGAAGCTCTGTCTGCCCCGAGATGGCTTAGATAAACAAATCGCTGGATTTTTGCCGCTGAGGCTGCCTGGACGAGCGCTTGCGTGCCCTTAACGTCCACGCTGGTTAGCTCTGCTTTACGCCCCGAGGATTCTGCACCTGCGAGATGAATAATAGTATCGACATCTTTCAGGGCGGCTCGTAACCCTTTATCGTCGCTGAGACTGGTCAGGGCAACTTCAAAAGGAACACCTTTTGGCAATTTAGGTGTTTGGTGGGATGGACGTATCAGCAATTTAACGGGGTAACCTGACTCTGTGAGGTGCCTGATGAGGACATTCCCGATAAACCCGGTACCGCCTGTAACCAAAATCATAACGGTAGAATTATATCCCAAATCTTCAAAACAATTGGCACAACCCTTGCACTTGTTGGTACTACATCAAGATATTCCAATGAGGTGAGGATTAATGATGACAGAGATTAAACAAAGTTTTGGCTTTTCATACTTTACATCGCCCAAATTCAAAGTAAATGTTGTCGTTCACGATTGGCTATCCCAATTGCGCCGGCTTGGCGCCAGCACGTTGATTATCAGAGCAGATTTTGAAAAAGCCATACCTGAAGATGTGTTTATAATCGCACAGAAAAATGGACTTTCTCCGATTGTTCATTTTGATGGTGAACTTCCATTGGCAAGGAAACTAAATGATGTGGCTTTTCTTTTCAATGCTTATGCAAAATGGGGATGCAGCAAAGTGATTTTAGGCGACAAGCCCAACAATAAAAGCGCATGGCCAACTTCTGGCTGGCATTATGAAAATTTGGTAGATCATTTTCTTGATCGCTTTATCCCCCTGGCAAGTCATGCGATAAAAATAGGAATCGACCCGGTTTTGTCGCCATTACAGCCCGGCGGTGATTATTGGGATACCGCCTTTATCGACCTGGCATTGAATGGTTTGAAACGCAGACGATTGGATGAGATTCTATCCAATCTTACGCTTGCAAGCTATGGTTACACGTTTAACCGTCCGCTTTCATGGGGCAGGGGCGGCCCTGAGCGCTGGTCTGCATCGCGACCTTACCACACACCAAAAGGACAGGAGGATCAGCTGGGCTTCAATAATTTTAATTGGGTTCAGACAACAAGTCAGCGAATTATAGGAGAAACCTTACCTGTAATGATCCTGGACGCAGGTAATACTGGAACCATTCGCAGCCAAACTGACCCATCGCTTATTTTGAGGAATATTGGGAAGATTTACAAGGGATGCTTTGAAGATCCAATAGCTGACTCAGAGAATGATGAGAACATTAAGTTTGGAGATCTGGTTTATACTTGCAGCTTTGATCTTGAAACCTTAATTCAGGCAAAAGGACCGGATCTCAAATCAGATGACCTGAACCGGGTATTCGATCTTCAAAACACAACCAACAACAAAGGGGGAGAGAAAGGAAGGAATAAGTTCATCACAAACTATCTGCTATTACCAAAGTACGATTCAGGGATTTCCGATGTTATTATGAATAAAGTCAGGCCGCTGATAAAAAAGCTTCATCCAACGATCGGCTTCTCCTTGCAGGAGGCAGCAACTGCGAAAACCGTTATGGTTTACCCTGACCCTCATCTTTTTACAGATGAAGCCCTTAACCAACTCAGGGCATCAGGGAGCGTTGTCAAGGTTTTGCCTGAATCCGGAATAGAAATTGCAACACTTTCACTAAATCTTTAGTAAACAGAGGTAACAATGGAAGGCATGTTTGAAATTAAACCTAAAAAACAACCCCCTCTAAGCATCCCTTCGCCCGTGATTAAAATCGTTGGTCTGGGCGGCGGCGGTTGCAACGCGGTCAATCGGATGATTGAATATGGTTTGAAAGGTGTGACCTTTGTTGCTTGCAACACCGACAAGCAGGCGATTGAGACCTCCCTGGCAGATATTAAGGTGCAGCTTGGGCCAAACAGCACCCGGGGGCTTGGTGCAGGCGGTAATCCAGCAGCAGGCGAAAAAGCAGCAGAGGAAAGTTTTCAAAAACTGGTAGAGGTCCTGGATGGTGCGGATATGGTGTTTCTTACAGCAGGTATGGGGGGTGGAACGGGTACTGGCGCAATCCCGGTCGCTGCCAGGGTGTCCAAAACCATCGGTGCATTAACCGTCGCTGTTGTGACGACACCATTTTCATTTGAAATGGGCAAAAGACAGAAAAATGCGGCGATAGGGTTACAAAAATTGCGTCAATATACCGACACGCTAATAACCGTCCCAAACGACCGTTTGCTGGAAATCGCACCGCGTGATTTGCCTTTAGAGATGGCATTTAAATTGGCTGACGATGTCCTCCGGCAGGGTGTCAGCGGAATATCCGAACTGATTACTGAAACCGGATTGATTAATGTTGATTTTGCTCACATTCGTCGAATGATGCAGTTGGGCGGCGGCGCTTTGATGTCCGTTGGTACGGGTGAGGGTGAAGATAAAGCCATGAAAGCCTTAAAATCTGCTTTGTATCACCCGCTGCTTGATGATATTGACCTTGCCTCAGCGACAGGCATTATTGCAAATTTCAGTGGTGGTGATGATCTCACCTTCGTTGAAGTAACCGAAACACTGGATTATCTCTACAATGAAACGGGAAAGACCGCTGAAATTATTCCCGGGGTTGTTTATGATCAGAATTTAATGGATCGTGCGCAGGTCATCCTGATTGTGACGGGCTTGGGAGCTTTGCACATCGAACAGGTCATCCCTGGCGCGGATAAATACCTGTCGGAAATCGAATCACAGATTGAGTCCAACCATCGGATAAGGCCGATTGCAACCCATGCCAGAGAAACCATGCATGAAGATCAGCAATTTGCTGCCGATTCTTATGCTTTTTCAGCAGCTCAATCACATCTGAGAACAACAGATCTTGATATTCCGGCATTTCTCAGGAAACGGATTAAAGGTTAATATGGAACAAAAATCGATCGCAAAGGTAAATCAAACAATTTATCAACAATTTCCACATCTGGCAAAGAAAGCCCCTCAGGTTTCGAAACAATCGGAAGGTCGGTACCTGTTGATCTATTCAAGTTCGGGCACGACACCTGATGGAAAGCAAATCCGTCAAAAAGTGCGGGTGCTCGCAACCGAAGATGGGCGCATTATCTCGACTTCGTTGAGTCGTTAGGTGATAAAAATGGAACATATAAAGCCTTCAAATTCCTTTGAATTAAAATTTTGGACCATGGTAATCCGCTTGATGGAAGAGGACGGAATATTAATGAAAACAACAGGATTGATCAAACGCGTTGTTCACACAAAGGCAGGATTGCTCATTTTCCTGTTCTTTGTGCTTTCAATGATTGGCTTTCTTTCAGGCTTGATTTTGGGAAGAGTGTTTTTGTTTTTTCAATAACATCCCAAAAAAGTATGCAAATTGAAAAGAAAAAAGCGCTGTTTTTCAGCGCTTTTTTGATAGAAATCAATCTACAAAATGAGGTAATATCTGATCAATCACATCCTGATCGCAAGTTGGTGGGTTCACACCCTTGATCAGGGTCCAATGCTCTTGATGATCAATTCTGCCATTGGGAGGAATCGACTCGATCGGACCGAGACTTTCAACTTCAAGCATTTCGCCATCGGTATAGGCCTCAAAATTCACGCCCAGATCAGGATAGAGCGCATCAAAATGGATCGGCGTTTGTTTCAGGAATAAGGTGTTGAAATTAACATATCCTGCCCATCCGTCGGAGGCAAAAATACCAATTTTTTGTGGTTTTTGAACGTCAGGGTCCTGTCTCAGAAGGATATATTTTTCACCTAAAACCCAGCGAGGATCGCTTAGATCCGTATAAGGCCAGATTGAAAGAGTAGAGGTGGGAAGCATAAACTCAGGATGCGGACCGCGAGGGGGTAAAGGTAATACAGCCACACCACCCTGAGCCATGACGGTCAATGCCCAAGGGGCACATTCGATTGCCCACAGATTATGGTTGATCAGCGAATGGGTCAGTTGAACCTCGTTTTTTGAACTGGACAGGCTGATTTTGATTTGTTTTTGGATTCCAGTCGTCGGCTCTGGCTTTTGGGTTACAAGGATGCCATCTTCCAGTTCCTGTACCAAAACAGGTTCAACATCAGGATAATAAGTTCTGGGAAATACTTCAGGGGCATGCCAGAAACGATGTCCGCCGAAATTTAGCCATTCATCCGATTGGGTTCGTCCTAATTGGTCTGCATATTCTTTGAACATATTTTCTTCGTTGAGAAAGCCAAATCGGATAATTCTTGGGCCTACATCACCAGTAAGTATCAATTCAATTTGGTCATTAGCAATTCTGTAACAATTTTCCCAGCCGCCATAACGAATTTTTTCCATGATTACCTCAGTTTGTATAAATAGATTTCAGATTGTATTTTAATATTATAATTGATTTATTATAAATGATGGTTTGGAAGAAAAATACCGAAAGCGAGGATAACAACACGATGAATAAACGCAGAATAACAGCTGAAGATTTATATGACCTGGAAGTATTACTGGATTGTCAAATCTCTCCCGACGGTGAGAAAATTATATACGTGCTTCAAACTGTCGAAAAAGAAAGTGAGAAGAAATTTTCTCATTTGTGGTTGTTATCTATAGAGAATGGGGATTCCGTTCAATTAACCTTTGGTAAGCACAACAACTCACATCCCCGGTGGTCTCCTGACGGCAAATGGATCGCTTTCTTTTCGGATCGGGAAGGGAAAAACCAGGCTCAATTGTTTTTGCTGCCTCTTACAGGCGGCGAGGCTCGCCCCTTGACAGATCTGTACGGTGACTTAGGTGATTTTGACTGGTCGCCAGATAGCAAGAAAATTGTCTTTCAATTCCGTCAGCATGACCAGGAAGATATCGACCTACAGCACGATGAAAAAAAGAAGGACCTTGGGCGGGTATCACGACGAATTGATAACAGGCTATTTTACAAATTGGATGCTTATGGCTATCTCCCTAAGGCGCGTTATCATTTGTGGACGGTTGATATTAATTCTCAAGAGTTAAAGCAACTCACAGATTCTGAAATACACGACGAGACAGGCGCTGTCTGGTCGCCAGATGGCGAGAAAATTGCTTTCTTCTCAAACAGGAGTGAAAAACCTGATTTAGAACCGGATAAAATTGATTTGTTTCTATACGATCTGAACACAGGTGAATTCAGCCGTGTAGAGACGCCTGATGGAAGTAAATTCCGTACAAGCTTTTCGCCTGATGGTCAGCGCTTGGCATATTTTTATCGTCCAGGTTTAAAAGCAGATTATAAGAATATTGAATTATGGGTTGTTGATCTTGACCAGCCTGGCAATGCACGCTCGTTGACGGAACCTTTTGACTTTAATGTGGGGGGCGAGGTCATCAACGATATCGGGTCGGTGATCATTTCGCCGCCAACCTGGTCTGTTGATGGTCAACAAATTTATTTCCAGGTCGGGCGCCACGGACGGACAAGCCTCCACCGGATCGATGTCAATGGGAAAAAACTCGAGACTGTCCTCGAGTTTGACGGCGTTGTCAGCGGATTTTCGGCAGATACGCATGGAAAGAAGATAGCATACATTCAGGGCACGATGACAGATCCCTGTCAGGTTGCATATTTCGAAGTAAATGACACCAAACGACCAAAGATCCTGACGACGATTAATCGAGATTTGCTGGACAACATCGACCTTGGATCGGTGGAAGAGGTCTGGTTCAAAGGATCATCCGGGAACGATCTCCAGGGGTGGATTCTAACGCCACCTGGTTTCGATCCTGCCAAAAAATACCCATCTATTATGGAAATCCATGGTGGTCCGCTAACCCAATACGGTTTCCTCTTTATGCATGAATTCTATTATCTGGCTGCGCATGATTATGTTGTTTATTTTTGCAACCCAAGAGGCGGGCAGGGATATGGCGAAGAACATGCGAAAGCGATCTATTTTGGCAAGTGGGGAACGGTCGATTATGAAGATTTGATGAAATGGGCTGATTTGATCCAGGAAAAACCTTTCATTGATCTTCAGAATATGGGCGTCACAGGCGGGAGTTATGGCGGCTATATGACCGTCTGGATTATCGGTCACACGGATCGATTCAAAGCAGCTGTGACCCAGCGCTGTGTAAGCAACCTGATCAGTATGTGGGGATCTAGCGATTTCAACTGGAGTTTTCAGCAAATTTTTGATGATCGTGCGCCCTACGAAAATCTGGAAGTTTTGTGGCAGTGTTCACCCATCAAGCATATTGGAAAGGCAACAACGCCAACGTTGATCATTCACAGTTTGCAGGATCTTCGTTGTGCAATTGAACAAAGCGAGCAGGTTTATGTTGCTTTACAAAATCTGGGCGTTGAAACAGAATTTCTGATCTTCCCTGATTCCCCCCATGGACTATCGAGGACTGGCAGGACAGATCGGAAAATCGTGCGTTTGAAAGGTATCCTGGATTGGTTTGAAAGATATCTCAAGGTCGCATAAGGATTTTCTTGCAAAAGCCTATAATTGAAATCCGTCAATTGTTTGGCTTGACACAGTAAAACCAACGCTTGGTATTCATAAGAGCGAAAAGCCCGCTGCAACGGGCTTTCCTGGATTCCCTACAATTTACTAGTGGTCGTAGGAGGGTGATTGGATTAATCTCACACAAGTATTTTACATGATCGCTTCTTTTGTGTCAAGAATTTAATTTGCGAACGTTTGAATAAAGCATAAATGCGTATAGGATAATGAAAGATTATCTCAACAGATGCCTTTAACAATGCACATGCAGTTAATGCTTGTTTGGACAATTGGTAAGAGATTAAACAGGAAACAGAAATATCTGTCGATAAATTTGTTGCTTTCTCATACCACTATTCTATGCTAGAATAGTGGTATGAGTAGACTTGTTCCAGACCACGTCATCCTGGGATTAATCAAATATCAACCATCTCATGGCTATGAATTGCTGAACTCCTTTCGAGTCAAGTCCGATTTGGGGAGGATTTGGACAATGAGTACGAGTCAGCTTTATGCCGTTTTAAAGAGAATTGAAGCCAAGGGATACGTTGCAGGTGAGCAGGAGGACGTCTTTGATGCACCGGCACGCGTTGTCTATACGCTTACAAAGTCCGGTGAGCGGCAACTAATGCGGTGGTTGTATGAAGAAAAACCTCACGCAAGCATTCACAAAACAAGGGTGATGTTCCTCAGCCGGCTTTATATTGCCATGCTGCTTCGTTTACCCTTCGGTGAAATTATCGAAAACCAAAAGAAAGCCTTTGAAAACCAGAAGAAGGTTTTTCTTGAAGAAAAGCAACAAGCATCGACTCTAATCGAAAATTTGACGATTGATTTTGTGATTAATCAAATTGAATCAGCCATAAATTGGATTCAAAATTGTCGGGTAATTATGACAAAGGAGCGCGTGTGAAAACCAGCAATCGGATAATTAGCCTGTTATTAATCGTGGGGTCCAGTTTATCAGCATGCTCGATGTTGACCTATGGTGAAGAAATTGGATCCGATACAGAGGCTTTAGAAATAATCGCTTTAACTGAGACAGAGGAAACACAGAACACAAAAGGGGCTTCACCAAAATTCACAATTGTAGCTGAGGAAATGTTACAACCAGCGTTAACCAAACTTTACACCGCTTATTACGCTGGCGAAACACCTGTGTTTGTTGAACAGGGTGGAGAGCTCGCTGCAATTCATGAATACAAAATTGTGGGCGAACATCCTCAAATCCCTGCTGCTTTCCTTCCGAATGGCTACCTGATTCCACAATCAGAATCGAAGGAAATGCTCGACTTTATTGATTATGCAAGATCGGAAGAAGGGGAGCGGAAACTGATCGATGAAGGGTTCCTGCCTGCTTCCATTACCGTGACAGATCAGGCAGGAAATATTGTTGAGATTCTCCAGCCCATTGAAAGGGTGATTTCGACCAACGGCCCAGCCACATCATTTGTTTACGGCGTCAACGCTCAAAACCGTCTTGTTTCAGCCAGTTATTTAGGCGCAAGAGATGCTTTTGGAGCTGCCATGATGGAAAGGATCGATCCGCGCTTTCAAGAATTATACGGAGATGAATATTTCACACAGGAACTATTCAGTGTAGAGCAAAGCGTATCACTCGAACCGGATCTAATTATCGCCAGCGCCCGGACTTCCTGGCTGGAAACGGCTGATGAACTAGGGTTCTCAGTTGTGCTTTATGACGCCGAGACCCCTGAACGACTCGTAGAGGCAATCCGGTTGACCGGGAAGCTATTTGGTCCTCGCGAAATGGCATATGCAGATACATGGATCGCTTACTATCAACATATTGTGGAAATGATCAGTGAGCAAACTGCAGTAATTCCGGATGATGAGCGACCTCGTGTGCTCTTTACAGGCACTGAACCGCTAAAAGTCGCGAGTGGCAACATGTACCAAACCAGTATGATCGAATTTGCGGGCGGTATTTCTGTCAGCTCCGAATTGAGCGGGTACTGGCAGGAAGTTAATTTGGAACAGATTGCCCTCTGGGACCCTGATGTGATTATTGTGCCGCCCTATGGCGGTGCATCCGTTAAAGCGATTGTTGAATCCCAAGAATGGCAGATCCTGGATGCAGTTCAGAAAGGGCAGGTTTACAGAATGCCAAAACTGGTTGTGCCGTGGGATACACCAGCACCAGATTCAGTTTTAGGAATTGTTTGGTTGGCACAACTCCTCAACTCCGGAACAATTGATCTTGATTGTTCTGCGGAAGCGAATTATTTTTATAATACCTTTTATAATTACAAAATCACCGAGGATGAAATTGCAACGATTTGCACATTTGACTGATTCTGGGATGAAGAAGAGCAAAAAGCTTGCTGTCGGTATCCTGATCGTCTTGCCTCTGCTTTTGTTCTTTTTTTCACTGGGGGTTGGTCGTTATCAGCTTGGTCCAGTTGGTGTCTTTCGGGTATTGTTGTCGCCCATATTTCCTGATTTGGCCAGTGACATACCCGAAGTTGCCCAGAGACTAATTTTTCGTGTCAGGCTACCACGGATTTTAGCCGCTCTTCTGATCGGCGCCAGTTACGGCGCAACCGGCGCTTCATTACAGGCTATTTTCAAAAACCCGCTCGTGGATTCGAATATATTAGGCGTCACTTCAGGTGCAGGCTTTGGGGCATCGCTTGCATTGTTGTGGATGGGGAATATGTGGCATGCTCAATTGGCGGCTTTTATTTCTGGTTTGGTGGCTGTGTTGCTGGCTTTTTTGGGAGGTCGACTTTACAAAACAACGCCGTTGCTTGTATTAACTTTGATGGGCATTTTGGTAGGATCGCTTTTTAATTCCCTGACCTCTTTGTTGAAATATGTCGCCGATCCGCTTGATGCGCTCCCCTCTATCACCTTCTGGTTGTTGGGAAGCCTTACCTCGATCACCTGGAATCGAATATTACCGCTGATCATCATAACTATTGCCGGAGTCTTTTTTTTGTTGTTAATTCGCTGGCGGATGAACATCCTTTCGTTAGGAGATGATGAGGCAAAAACTTTGGGTGTCGACCCCACCAAACTGAAAATATGGATCATTGTGTGGACAACCTTTATGACCGCATCAGCCGTGTCGGTGAGTGGTATTATCGGATGGGTAGGCCTGGTGATTCCTCATGCAGGACGGTTGATTGTTGGACCTGATCACAAGTATTTGCTACCCGTATCAATTGGTATGGGGGCATCCTTTTTATTAATTGTTGATAATGTTGCCAGGGCGCTGCTCCCCGGCGAAATTCCATTAGGCGTTTTAACCGGCTTGATTGGTGTGCCAATTTTGATTGCTTTATTACGCCGCGACAAAACAGGCTGGTGATCTTGGAACTTACTGCAAAGAATATTAATTATTCTTATACCCCGGGTCAAACCGTTCTCCACGATGTGTCGTTGTCGCTTAAGGCTGGAGAAATCCTGTATCTACTTGGGCCCAATGGTGGTGGAAAGACAACTTTGCTTTCATGTATGGCGGGCTTGCTCCAGCCTGAATCTGGGCAAATTCTTTTAGACAAGCAACCTTTAGGTCATTTTACTGCGGCGGAACGAGCTCAGCGGATCGGATTTATTCCGCAAATCCACGTTTCTGCTTTTGGCTATTCAGTCAAAGAAATGGTCAGTATGGGGCGTGCACCGCATCTGAAATGGCTTGCAATGCCTTCACAGGAGGACGACAGAATTGTTGAGCAAGCGCTTGAACAAGTTGGAATTACAGAATTGCAAAATCGAGCATATACTGAGATCAGCGGTGGGGAAAGACAATTGGTTTTGATCGCACGCGGTTTGGCGCAGCGCTGTAACATTTTACTGATGGATGAACCAACCGCACATCTTGATCTGAGCAATCAATATCGTGTGCTGGAAATAATTCAGAACCTGGCCAAACAGGGCTTATCCTTTATCATCTCGTCGCATGCACCAAATGATGCGCTGGCATACGGAGATCAAGTTCTTCTCTTAAGTGGCGGTTGGGTCACAGAATATGGAAAGCCCAATGATATTTTGAATGAAACGGCTCTTTCGATTGTTTATGGTATCCAGACTGAAGTAATTTATGGCTCAATGGGTGATGGGTTAATTCCCAGAGCAGTGGTTCCACGTCGTCCATCTTTTATTGATCCAGAATCGTTAAATGATCCAGAAAGCTTATTAACCAAAGTGTTTGAAAAAGGCAGGGATGTACCCCAAGTCATTGTGATGACAGGCCTAAGCGGCGCTGGTAAAACGACCTGGTGCCAAAAACTGGAAAAGGCTGTCCGTCAACAAGGAAAAGCGGTACGGGGCGTCATTTCACCCGGTGTTTATAAAGAGGATAAAAAAATTGGGATCAACTTGCGAAATCTAAAAAGCGGCGAAGAAAGAGAATTGGCTGTTCTTAGAAAATCGGATGATACAGGAATCTCAACACCACGCTGGAAATTCAGTAAAGAAACGCTTGATTGGGGAAATAATATCTTGAGAAACACTGAATTTAGTGATTTATTGATGATTGATGAGCTGGGACCCTTAGAATTTCTGCGTGCTGAAGGGCTGGTGGAAGGGCTTAAAGTGATTGATTCGAGAATGTTTCTCGTAGCTGTTGTTGTGGTGCGCTCATCTCTCCTGCCAAAAGCTCTTCAACGCTGGCCTGAAAGCCTGGTGATCAGCAGCAATCTTGATTAGACATCATATTTTTTAAAAATACTATTTACTAGCTCAAGCAAATTGTAACAATATGCCCTATGATCATATGAAAATCCTCAACCATACCAATGGTATCGCCAGGGACAATTATGGCATGATCGACAAGGTCTTTTAATTTTCCGCCATCAAATCCAGTAAGTCCAATTGTGACGCCCTCACACCGTTTTGCGGCCTCAACTGCCCGTAAGATATTGGGGGAATTGCCACTTGCACTGATGGCAATTAACACATCATCAGGGCGAATCAAACTCAAAACTGGTTCAGAAAAGACATTTTCGTAACCTTCGTCGTTGGCATAGGCTGTTAACATAGAGACGTTATCACCCAGGCCAATGATCCGCAACCGTTTTGATCCTCCCATGCGAGAGTTCTTTCCAAAATCACAAACCATGTGCGCGGCTGTTGTATAACTGCCGCCATTTCCACACACAAAAACTGTTTGCCCCTGTTCCCTTGCATTTTCAAGGATTTCAATAATCTTATCGAGATCATCGACCGGGAATTGAGCAAGCTTTTTGGTAAGTGTATGGAGATAATTTTCTATTATATGTGTATGTTTTTTCATCTTCACAGCTTTCCTTGTATGGATAGTTTTTTATAAATGACCCGTCTCTTTTGGATCTTATTGGTTTGTTCTGACTATTGTATTGAAGAAAATATATTGATACCTGCTATTAATATATCAAATAATGAAACCTGATGTTCAGAAAAAGTATTAGGCTTTTATAAACCAAGCCTGAATTGTTCTCTGAGCACAATTAAGCTGTTTGGCCCAAATTTTTTATAAAACAGATTACCCGGATAATCTTTGACACCTTTGACATTTTCTTCTTTTTTCGCCGGATATTATCTAATTGCAATTATAATTCACTGTATAATACATGCAAGGCTTATATAAGAAACGATGTATGTATAATGCATTGGCATTTTTAAAGATGTGATCGCCAAGGGCTGAGCAATAGTATTTGATAAATGCTCAATTAATTGCCACAGGATAGGAATACTTCGTTAATATATTAAGATAATAGGGTTGAAAAGGGAGGGATTCATGGAAAAAAAGTTTCGTACGGGTGTAATTGGTATCGGGTTTATTGGGCCAGCACATATTGAAGCGATCCGGCGTCTGGGATTTGAGGTTACTGCAATTGCTCAATCAACACAAATTGGTGCGGACGAGGCAGCAAAAAGTCTATACGTGCCAAAAGCGTATGGCAATTGGCGGGATTTAGTCGAAGACCCGGATATTGACGTCGTTCATATCGCATCACCAAATTACCTTCATTACGAGCAAGCCAAAGCTGCCCTTGAAGCTGGTAAACACGTTATTTGTGAAAAACCATTGGCTATGTCGGCAACTGAATCGGGGGAACTTGTAAGATTGGCAAAGGAGAAAAAGCTCATCAATGCTGTGAATTATAATCTTCGTTTTTATCCCTTGGTTCAGGACGCGCGAGCCAGAATCAGAGCTGGGCAGCTTGGAGATAAGATTTACATCATCCAGGGGAGCTATTTGCAAGATTGGCTTCTTTTAGATACGGACTGGAACTGGCGACTTGAGCCAGAACTTGGCGGAGATCTCCGGGCAATTGCAGATATCGGCTCACACTGGATGGATCTGGTGACATTCATTACGGACACCAGGATCACATCAGTGTTTGCTGATTTCGAGACTTTTCTGCCTGTTCGACGGAAACCTAAAAAGAAAACTGAAACTTTTGGCGGGAAAATGGAAATCGATATAGAATTTGAAGAGAAACCCATTTTCACAGAAGATTATGCAACCGTTTTATTTAAATTTGAAAATGGCGCGAAAGGTGTTATGACGGTTTCTCACGTTTCCAGCGGCAGAAAAAACCGACTATTTTTCGAAATCAACGGTTCAAAATCGTCACTCGTTTGGGATTCTGAAATGCCGAATCAAATGTCGATAGGGCATCGACTGGTGCCGAATCAGCATATCATCAAAGACCCATCATTGATGCTGGATGATTCCCGGTGGACAGCTTCGTACCCCGGAGGTCATGCTGAAGGCTTTCCAGACACATTCAAACAATTGCATAGCGCTTTTTATCGTTTTATAGCAGCTGAGGATTTTGATGTGCAACCAGAATTCCCAACGTTTCAGGATGGCCATAACACAATTTTAGTTGATGAAGCGATACTGAAAAGTTCAAAAGAAAATCGCTGGGTTGATGTGGAGTACAAATAAACAAAAAACGGAGGATATAAATATGAAATTAGGATTACTGACAGCAGCTTTTCCTGGAAAAACACTAGATGAAGTAGCGGGTTGGGCTGGTACAAACGGATTTGAAATGCTTGAACTGGCATGCTGGCCGGCTGGAAAAGCAACACGTCGTTACGCGGGAGTGACCACGCTGGACGTAACGAACTTAGGGCAAAAAGAGGCGGATGAGGTAAAAGCAATCATGGAGCAAAACAATCTCCAAATCTCATCGCTCGCTTATTACCCCAATCCCATGCACACCGACGAGGAACACCGAAGTGTCGTGATTGAGCACTTGAAAAAAGTGATTGATGCTGCCGCAATGGTCATGGATAACCCCATCGTTGGCACCTTTATTGGTAAGGATAAAGACAAAACGGTCGAAGAAAATTTTGACATATTCAAAAAGACCTGGCCACCAATTATTAAATATGCTGGTGATCGCAATGTCAGAATTGCGATTGAAAATTGCCCTATGATTTTTTCTAACGATGAATGGCCTGGAGGTCTCAATCTTGCCTCCACACCGGCCATTTGGAAAGAGATGTTCAGCATTATCCCCGATGAGAATTTTGGTTTAAATTTAGATCCTTCGCACCTTGTGTGGTTGATGATCGATTATTATCGTGTGATCCGTGAATTCAGCAGCCGCATTTTTCATATTCACGCTAAAGATATCGAAATTGATCGAGAAGGTCTTTACGAAAATGGTATCCTTTCTTTAGGAATGGGATGGCAAATCCCTCGTTTGCCAGGTTTGGGTGAGATCGATTGGGGTCGATTTATCAGTCATCTTTATCGGTTTGGGTATGACTATGTCATCTCGATTGAACACGAAGATCGAGAATTTGAGGGCACTGAAGAACTTGTAAAACGAGGTTTCCTGATTTCTCGTGACATTCTCAAGCCCTATATGCATTAGTTTTTTTAACTCTAAAAGCATGGTTTTGTCATGGCCGTTTGTAAGGAGATTATAGAATCAATGCAGGGTTAAGTGTTTCTGATCTTTGAAAGATGGGAGCAATAAAATATGAAATATTTTGTCGGTTGTGACTTAGGTGGAACCAACATCAAAGCAGGGATTGTTGATATTAAACATGGAAAAGTGCTTGTTTCCAATTCAATACCAACTGATTCTCGTCAGGGTCCCGAAGCGGTGATGAAGCGAATGGCAGATCTGATTATTGATTTGATTGGGGATTCAAGTATCCAAAAAGACGAAATTGGCGGTCTGGGCATCAGCGCGCCAGGTGTGGTCGACCTAGAAACAAACACAACCAAACTTTTGATCAATTTATATGGTGGATGGCGAGATATTCCAGTAGGCGAAAGACTGCACGGTTATCTGGAGTTGGAAGTTTCCATGCTCAATGATGTGCGTGCGATCACTTTTGGTGAATGGGCATTTGGTGCAGGCAAAGGTGTTGATTCTATGGCATGCTTTGCGATTGGGACGGGTGTTGGCGGGGGATTGGTGGTCAACAACCAACTTGTGCTTGGTTTTGGGGGCACTGCGGGAGAACTTGGACATCAAACCGTTGATTTGAATGGGCCCATTTGCGGATGCGGCAATCATGGCTGCATCGAAGTCTTTTCATCCGGTCCAGCTATCGTGGCTGAAGCTGCCAGAGGGGTCTGCCAGGGTTGGGCAACGAAAATTGTTGATTTAATAGACAACGATCTGAACAAATTAACCCCAAAAATTGTTGCAAAAGCTGCTGAGATGGGCGATGAGTTCGCTCTTTATGTTTGGGAACGAGCAGGTTACTATCTTGGGATCGGTGTGGCAAATGTTTTAACCTGTGTGGGTGTGAAAAGAGTCGTCATCGGTGGCGGTGTGGGGCAGGCTGGCGACCTCTTGCTTGATCCAATTCGAAGAGAAGTCAAAAAGCGTGTTTTTCTGATGCCGGTTGATGAAGTTGAAATTTTAAATACCAGTCTTGGCACAGATGCAGGCCTATTGGGGATGGCTGCCTGGAGTGCTCAAAAACAGGGTATCGATGTTTTCTAAATCAGATGAATATGTACTAAATTTGTCAATCACCAGATCTTACGTAGCGTAAAGCGTCTGAGCATCAATAATCTACAATCTTACGTCCGGTCATTCAGCATATATAAGCATATTCTGGATGACCGGCGTTGAAATTTATTTTTTGGCGGCTGGGAAACTCAATATCAGCCGTAGGCTTCATCGTATTCTTTAAGCAGGCTTTCAGTACGACTGACTCCAAAGCGTGTAACGCCAATCTCAATCACCTCAAGCGCTTCTTTCAGACGTCTTACACCCTGTGCTGCCTTGACCTGAACCGCGTCGCTGACGGATTGTCGCATCAATTTAAGAATATCCAGTGTGTAACCTACTGTTTCACCGTATTGATTGGTGTACGGTGAAGAAACATAGCCTGTGCTGGTCTTAACAAAGGCACCCCCTGCAGCCTCAATCAGCTGGCAGGCTTTGACAATTAAATCCATATCTTGATAATAGGCAGTTTCAAGGATGACTTTTACAGTTTTGCCCTGAGCGGCTTGAACAACAGCAGCGATATCATCCTGAACATGTTGATACTCACCGCCAAACAAAGCGCCAAGGTTCAGAACCATATCAATCTCATCAGCACCTTCATCAATTGCCTGCGCGGTTGCCAGAACCTTGGTTTCGGTTGTGTCATAGCCAAAAGGAAAACAAATCACGGGGTTAACCATCACACCACTGCCTTTAAGAACATCGGTGGTAAGTGCTGTGTAACAGGGTTTTATCGTTGCTGATGAAACCTGTTCTCGCATAGCGACCTCCAGCCCTTTAATCGTTTCCTCCCAGGTTAATACGGGGGAAAGCAGAGAATGATCAATCATTTTTGCTAATTCTAAGCGTGTTAGAGGCGGGTTTGACATTTTTAATCTCCTTTTTCTAAACATTGTCCTTTTTGTGATGCCAGATTTTTGCATTTTGGTAGAGATGGCAAGACCAAAGTTGGCGCAGAACTTGTTGTACCATTGACAAACAATGATAGCATGAAACACGTGATGTGCATGAAATGATGAGCCTACCAAATGATGTGATTCTTTATGAAATACGCAGTGGACTGGATTTCCAAATCGACAAAATTTTAAAAATGAGACGAATTAAATTTGTTCGTTGTTAAAAAAAAGAGATGGTTTATGAAAGGTTGTCAGGGAAATAAGGTATAATCAGAAAATCATTTAAGCTAAAGGAGGTCGCATGACTACAATCTATCCGATGTTGTTTAAACCTATTTATAAAAATAGTATCTGGGGGGGCAGGTCACTTGAAAAAATTGGTAGAGAATTGCCCGATACTGGACCCATTGGCGAAAGCTGGGAAGTATCCAGCCATAAAGATGGTATGACCCCCATCATCAATGGTGAATTTGCAGGAAAATCTTTGCAAGATGTGCTGACAATTTTGGGCGAAGATCTGCTCGGGAGCAACAATCAATGGGCGTTGAATGTGAATAAATTCCCATGGATGGTGAGATTGGTTGATGCCAGACAGAACTTATCTCTCCAGACACATCCCGGTGATGCCTATGCGCTTGAAAATGTAGGAGATGAGCTGGGAAAATATGAGATGTGGATTGTTCTTGATGCTGATCCCGATGCGAGTGTTATTTTAGGATTGAACGAGAAAATCACAAGAGACGAGATCGAAAAAACAATTAGCGATGGAAGTATCGAAAAATATCTGAATAGGCTTAACGTCCAGCAAGGTGATCACATATGCGTGCCGGCAGGGACCTTGCATGCGATCCAGAAGGGATCGGTGATCGTTGAAATTCATGAAACTTCGAATACGACCTATCGACTTTATGATTGGAAGCGTCTGGATGCAGATGGCAAATTACGTCCGCTCCAGGTCGAACAAGCACTCGACACGCTCGATTTTGACAAAGTTAATTGTGAGTTGCCTCAGGCTAAGATTCTCAAAGAAACAGAGGATATGGTTGTTGACAAATTGTGCCGGAATGTTTATTTCACAGTTGAACGCTACCAGACAAGGAAACCCGTAAATTTCTCCGGGGAATGTGATGGAACCACGGTTGAAATTTGGGGTGTCATCGAAGGGGAGGCTGAAATTGCCGGGCAATCCCTTTCGGCTGTTCAATTTGCTGTCCTTCCTGCAAAGCTTGGACCATACGATGTGGTTGCTTCAGAAAATTCAATCCTTTTGCGAACTTACCAGCCGGTGCCCGGAAAATTGATGATTTGATGTGCGAAAGCGATAAAAAGTTTTCAGTAAGAGCAACCAATTAAAATAATAAATGGTCTGGAAAATTTTCCAGACCATTTTGATATTTGCGTCAGGTAATTGGGTTTACTCGAATGCTTCTTCAGGCTTCCAAACTTCCCAAACCTTACCAGCCAAATCAGGACCTGGTTTGAGGGTTTTCTTGCCCGGTCTCCATCCAGAGGGTGTAACTTCGCCGGTCTTAACGACATGCTGGAAAGCCTGAACCTGACGAATGAGTTCGGAAACATTCCGACCAACTTCCGCTGTCAGAACTTCACTTGCACGAATGACGAAGTCGGGATCAATAATAAACCGACCCCGAATATCTACACCGCTGGCTTCATCGTAAACGCCATAAATGTCACCTACTCGACCACCCGCATCTGCTAACAATGGGAAGGGTACGCCGCCTTCAACCATCTTTGAGAGTTCAATTTCTTGCCAGATCTTATGAGAGAAATGGCTGTTCGTGCTGATTGCCAAAATTTCTACGCCTAATTTCTGCAATTCATCATATTTAACAGCGACCGCTGTTAATTCGGTTGGTCAGACAAAGGTGAAATCGCCTGGATAAAAGCAAACAACAATCCATTTGCCTTTATAATCCGACAGTTTGATATTTTTAAACCCCTTACCGACAAATGCTGTTAATTCAAAATCGGGTGCGGGTTTGCCAACGCGTGCTTTTTCCATATATACCTCCTTTGAGGAAATCTCTTTTGTTGGTGTCGATTGTGTTTCTTCAGCCAGGATTGGGCCTTTGACTGGAGTAGCACATCCTTCGGGAACATCTGGCATAATGCCTCCTTAACTTAAAATTCGACGCAAATACGTTTTCCACTTAATCATAACATCAGATGCTATAAAATGCTAATTATTTTCCGGGTGGGAATGAGCATAATCTTTCACTTCCACATACACATTCTTCAATGAAATTGATGTATTTAAACTAGGAAGGCTCTTTCCATAGAGCAAGCTTTATGGATGACCAGATCTTTTTAATTTCCTTTGTTACTTCACTTTCCGGGGCTATGACCGTGATTGGCTGTCCCTGTATCATGGCTTTCGGAATATCCATATCAAATGGGATTTCACCCGTGATTGGATAACCACCAGATTTCGCAAGGCCGCGGATCTCTTGGGCACCTTCCGGATCGAGATTCGCTTTGTTAATACAAATCTGAATCGGAATTTTGAAATGTTCAAGCGTATTGATGATTCGTTTTAGATCATTAAACCCAGAAACGCCCGGTTCTGCAACCAGAAGCGCCAGATCGGCGCCCGTACTCGCCGAAATAACCGGACAACCTATACCAGGAGGCCCATCAACAAGCATAAATTTCAAACCTTTTTCTTTGGCATAGGCATCAGCATGCTGTTTTATTTCTGCCACCAATTTCCCTGAGTTTTCAGCCGCTGGGAAAAGCTCAGCATGAAACAAGTGACCAAAATTTGTTTTGGAATGATACCATGTGCCATCCTGCTGAACCTTCATGGCAATTGCCTCAACAGGACACTGATGATAACAGGAGGCACAGCCTTCGCATAGTAAATCGATCACTTGATAAGGCAACCCATCTATTGTTTGCCCCACAATCGCGTCAAACCGGCAGACATCATAACAAATCCCACAAGCAATACAAAGATCTGGATCAATTGAAGCAACCTGACTGCTTGTAAATAGATGTGTTTCAATTTTGTTAGCGTTTATTGCAAGGGCTAAATTCGCGGCGTCAACATCTGCGTCCACATAAACTGTCTCTGTAGATTGTGAAGACAAATGGATCAAGCCAGCGCAGATGCTTGTTTTTCCCGTTCCACCTTTGCCGCTCAAAATCACACATTGTTTGATTGCACTGTTTTTCATGGTGGTCAGATCCGTTCTTCGTTTTTGGTGGAATTCAGAATAACTTCGTATAGCTTCTTAAATTCAGTGCGAAATTCAGGATTGCTATCTAATAAAATCCGACCTCGAGCTAATCCCTGGGCGATCTTTTCATCGTAAGGTATCCTCATCAAGACCGGATAGTCTGTCTGCGCCAGGTAGGTTTCTACCTGGTCGTCTCCAATACCAACCCTGTTTATAATCACGCCGCCAGGAATGGCCAAGGTTGTCAACACGCCAACCATTTGCTGTAGATCGTGCAAACCAAATGGGGTAGGTTCAGTGACCATAATGACATAATCAGTATTGTAAAGTGTTGCGACGACAGAGCAAGAAGCACCCGGTGGCGAATCAAAAATAATTAAATCTCTGTCCATGTCAGCAAATTTTTTCAGTTGATGAATAATCGGCGTTCCCATGGGCTCACTGATTGTTAGCTCTCCCATTCCAAATTGAACCCCGGTATTTGTTCCACCAAGATAAATCCGACCTATCTCTTTTGGAACTTCTGATATTGCGTCTTCCGGACACAGGAGGGTACAACTGCCACAGCCATGACATATCTGCGGAAAGACTTGGATTTTCTCCCCTATCTTTGCCAGAGCATTATAAACACAATTTTTTACACAAATCCCGCACAAAGTGCAGCGCGTCGCATCAATTTGTGGGATCAACAAATCAACAGAAACATTGTTTGAGATTTTTGGATTAAGAAACAGGTGGGTGTTAGGCGCTTCAACATCACAATCCAAAATCTGGATGGAATGGGTACTCGAAAGACTGTCCACAAAACTCGTGGCAACCATGGTTTTCCCTGTTCCGCCCTTACCGCTGGCAACTGCAATTCGTAAAGGTCGCATACCTAATGATGAACCTCATCTAACAAATTGTCCACAAAGCCATCAACAACCGCCTGGACAGAACTGTAAGTATCATCGAATACATACATTTTGATCCCTGCCTCCGAAAGCACTCTGGCAGCATTTGGTCCAAAACTTCCACTCAAAACGGCATCAACTTTTTGATCAATGGCAAATTGCGATGCTGCGACGCCAGCCCCGCCCCGCTCATTAACTGCTGCATTTGAATGGGCTGCCCAGGCTGTATCCTCCAAATCATATCGAATAAAAAATGGTGCACGCCCAAATCTTAGACTTGGAACACCTTGAAGGGAATCATTTTGACTTGATATCATAATAATCATCGTTTCTCCTTAGTTAGCACAACCAATCGTTGGTCATTATATCGGTATATTATGCCACACTATTGACAAAATGTATATAGTGTTATAGTATATAGATGTTAGGAGAATAATATGCGGCAATTTCAAGAAGATGAATTGACGGGTGGCTTTGCCAGAGGAAGAGGGCGGGGGCTTGGTCGGGGAAGGGGTCAGAGATGGATGGGTGAGTACTCGCTTGTAGATGTCCGTCTGGTTGAACCAGCTCTTTTAGTTTTCCTGCAAAAAGAGGAGCTCCACGGATATGCTTTGCTTGAAAAACTGGAATCTCTTCGGTTGAGCACGGTTAATCCAAGTGTCATTTACCGAATTCTTCGCGATTTTGAAGATGCAGGTTTGGTCAGATCAGACTGGGAGCACAAGTCAACTCAGGGGCCACCTAGAAGGGTGTATGCAATCACAGAAGAGGGAAAAGTTGCATTAGAAAGAGCTGCTTTATCTTTAGAAGAAACAAAAAAAAGAATTGAAATGATTTTAGAAGGTATTGAGAACAACCCGATTGGACTTGACTAAAAATTTTGTAGAAAGGAGATTGTCATGCCTGGATATGACGGAACCGGACCTCAAGGTTCAGGACCTTTTGGACGTGGCGCGGGACCCTGTGGACAGGGGGGTGCTTACCCGAGACGTGGCTTTTTTGGGATTAGACACGGCAGACGTGGAATCCGAGGTGGTCTTGGATGGTCCTCGTGGCATCCGACGGTCGATGAGCGTGCGGAATTGGAGGCTGAAAAGAATTGGTTAATTCGTCAGCTTGAGATCATAACCCAACGCCTGGACACGTTTGATAAAGAATAGTTTAAAGAACCCGGTTGAATAAGCCGGGTTCTTTAATCATTTGTTTCTCAATATTAAAAATCAAAAACTTCTTTTATTCGTAGTCGAAAATATGGTTAAAATCAACTTTACCAAGTTCATCAAGCATCTTCGCCCGCATGGTTGAGAGTTTTGCCAACCCATCTTTATTGTTGACAAGTTTCTGAATCCCTTCTACCAAATCATCAATACCCTCTTTACCTGATCTGAAAATGGATTCGCCCATCCAAACCGCTTCCACCTGACTGGCTTGCTCGGTCACGGGAAGTGATATGTTATTAAAATCAAAGTATTCAGGGAATGCCATAGGAACCGGCAATTTTGACAACCAGGGTTGGAACAAGTCATATTTTGTCATGGATGGGTATCCCGTATCAACAGGAATCCCTTCTGAACTTAATGCAAAGCAAAAAACCTCGTGCTCGCAATTAAAAACTTCAGGATCTATATTGAAAACATAACGATATAAGCTGCGGCGATTTTGGCGTGGGTCCCGTTTGAGTAATTTGATCCCGGGTATCTCACTGAGGTTTTCTTCCAAATAATCTGCGTTAGTCTCTCTTTCAGCCATTTGAGCTGGGAAACGATCAAGGGCGACCAGTCCAAGTGCAGCATGGAGTTCCGTCCATCTGTAATTAACACCCATTGTAAAATTCTTACCCTGAGAGTCCTTTGCACGACCGCAATCAGCGATACTGGCTGCTCGCTCAGCCATTACTTCGTCTTTACAGATCAAGACGCCGCCTTCACCGGTTGTGATAATTTTTGCGGAATGCAGACTGAAAGAACCAAAGTCACCAATGGTGCCTGCTCCCATACCACGCCACTCAGCGCCGTGGGCATGGGCACTGTCTTCAATAACCACAAGGTTATATTTACGGGCGATCTCCATGATGGCATCCATGTCAGTCATATGAGCAGCGAGATGCACCACGATGATGGCTTTTGTTCTCTCTGTGATGGCAGCTTCAACCTGGCGTGGATCAATACAGTAGGTGTCAGGCGAAATATCCACAATAATCGGTATGGCTCCAACCACCATGGGTGCATAAGCGGTAGCCTGGAAAGTATAGGCAGGCACAATCACCTCATCACCCCATCCGATATCAGCGGCACGCAAAGCCACTTCCATGGTAATCGTGCCGTTCATCATCGGGACGGCAATGCCTTCGCCATGCATTTCGGCAAACCGCAAGGCGAATTCTGCTGTATTTGGGCCCGGAAAAGGAGAACCTCCCCAACGTCCAGTTCTGACTGTTTGAACGACCGCTTCTTCATCCCGTTCATCGAAAACTGGCCAGCTCGGATAGGGCATGGTTCGGACAGGTGTACCGCCAAAAACTGCCAAATCTTTCATTTTTTATTCTCCAAGTTTTAAATGAATGTGCCTCAGCTCAAACAAATCTACAGAGATTAATGAAGGCGTGAGGCATTTGTTTCTATTCTCCATAGTATACATCAGGTTCCAAATAATTTGTGGGAGAAATTAACCGTTCATTTCCACGTTATCAACCAGGTTTTGGACTGATTTGATCAAATTTTGACGTATTTTTTTTGGAACAATCCCTATTTCTTCAGCTGCAAGAAGAACTGCACCTGTGACGGGTGGTGCTGATAGATGAACAAATGATGCTTTCGGCGCAAAGTCAGAAATTACTTTTTTGAATGGACGCAGAACGACATCGCCCGCCTTAAAAATACTGCCAAACATAACCACTTCAAATTCGCTGCCCTGAAGATTAAGTTGTCGGATAACTGCATTGGTATTATGCCCCAGGCTCTGTGCCGATTGGACGACAATTTCCTTTGCCGCAGAGTCATTTTCACAAGCAAGATTGATGATTTCAATCGCTAAAATCGGAGGAAGATGGAGCTTATTTTTAGCCAACCCTTCAATCAGGCTTTGTTCATTATCCAGGTTATGAAAATCTAAAAATAACTGGGTGATCTTTGTTTTTGGGCCTCTCGTCGTCCAAGCGTAGGTTACGGCAATTGTTGCAAGCCAAACCATCTCTCCACCGCCGCCAAGTTCGCCCATCCAGGCGCTGTTACCCGTGATTCTGCCTTCGCGGCCAAATTGATCACGGCCTCGTACGTTGTTCCCTGTACCTGCACCGACAGCAATTCCCCAACCATTTGATGAACCAGCTATCAGTCCAATAACCGCATCATTCTCATAGCGATAGGGACAGGAAATATCCAACGTGGCAATTGCTCGCTCCATCACAGGTTTATCCGTTGGCCAATCATATCCCGAGATGCCCAATCCCATCGAGACAATCCATGCTTTGTCAATATTTTCCATTTGCAGCGCCGAATTCAGCGCTTCATGCAGTGCTGAAACCAAACCATCTTCACCGACAACTTCATAATTTCCACAGCCCGATTCTCCATAGCCAACGGCGTTGCCGTCCAGATCTGTGATCAGGGCATGTGTCTCACTGGTGCCAACATCTATCCCTAAGAGATAAGCCTGTTTATTTTTCAATTTCCTGGCCCTTTCATTGCATTTTAATCAAAAAATTGTGGTAAAAAATCTCTATTGGTTTCAAGCATATCATCAAGGACCTTGCTTATTTCATCCGCGGAGGGCCCAAGTGGATGCGCCAATAAGGCTTGATAGGCTGCCTGTCGATCACCATGGACTGCTGCTTCAACCGTTAAAAGCTCGTAAGCTTTGACTTGGCGAAGCATCCCTTCACAAACCAAAGGCAAAGGAAGGGAAGGGATGGGTGAGAAACCATCAGCATTGACACGACAGGGCATTTCAAGAACCCAGTCTTTATCCCAGCCGGAGATAGCGCCGCCGTGGGGGACATTAACAATATGAATTTCGTTCAGATCGTTGTAGTGAGCATTGAGTAATTGGGCTGCGACAGTTGAATAATAAGCGCCGCCGCGCTGCATTAATTCCTCCGGGAGTGTTTTCTGAGAAAGATCTTTGTATTTTTCAAGCAAACCGGCTTCAATCCGCTCAACTTCTTCACTCCTGGAAGGGGGCCAGGATGACTGTAACTCGAGCATTCTGTCCGTATAATAATAATATTTCAAGTAGGAATTGGGCAGCATCCCAAGTGCTTCTAAGGTTTGAGAATCAAAGAATGGATCTGGTTGAGAAATTGTTTCATCAATTAAGGCTTGCATAATAAATGGCCAGTAATCACGCCTTTGAATCTCAAATCCGTAATACCACGTGAGGTGATTTAGTCCAAGTGCTTTCAGATGCACTTCTGCAGGTAAAAATTCTGTCCCAAGGCGCTCGTTCAGGTTTTTGAGAATTTCCATCTTGGTGGTCAATGCGGCATTGCATACGCCAACAGCCTTCACATCAGGTGCGTAGCGGGATAAGGCTTCGGTAATTAAACCGGATGGGTTGGCAAAATTAACTAAAAGGGCGCCTGGGGAGGTCTTCCTGATCTGATCAGCAATTTTAAGGAGAACCGGGATGGTTCGCAAGGCTTTCGCCATCCCACCCACGCCAGTTGTTTCCTGTCCAATCAAACCGTGCCGTTTGCCAAGGTATTCGTCTTCACGTCGTGCATGCATCTGACCCACCCGCAGCTGCGTGATCACATAGTCGACATTTTGTAGGGCAGTAGAAAGATCAGTTGTCAGGGTAATTTCAAATTTTGCATCCTGATGTGCTGCAAAACGTTGGGCAAAACTTCCAACGATATCCAAACGTTCAGGATCAATATCCATCAAACACAACTGTGTTAGCGGAAAATCCTTTTGGCGCTCAATAAAACCCATTAACAATTCTGGGGTGTAAGATGAACCTCCTCCAATAACACTTGTTTTCAACATCTTATCCTTTCTCAAATGTTTGGATTTATATTTTATTATAATGTCCTTCACAGACTAAATGTACATTTTAGTTGGCTTCGAGACCCCATCTATTTGATAAAATTTATGAATGCAATCAGAGTAAAATTAAATCTGAATTCAGCAGATGATTATTTGTCGACTTTTTAGCAGATTGGAATAACAATGCATGTGATTTGCCCTGTATGTCAAACGGAAACTGTTTTTTTAGCCGATATTTGGCGCTGTGCATGCGGAGGTGCCTGGGAAATTGCTGACCTTCCCACCTTTGATGATCAAAGAATTAATGGCAAGGACTATTCCATTTGGCGATATGGTGAGTTGCTTGGTTTGGACGTTAAATCATCCAGCATTCGCATGGGTGTTGGCTGGACGCCGCTTGTGCCTGCTGATTTATTTGAGCGACAGGTCCACCTGAAGTTAGACTACCTCTTACCCTCTGGTTCGTTCAAAGACCGTGGTGTAAACGCGATGATCAATCAGTTATATTATTCCGATGCCCGGTCGATCATCGAAGACTCTTCGGGAAATGCCGGCGCCTCTGTGGCTGCTCATGCTGCACGTTTTGGCATCGAGGTGGAAATTTATGTGCCCGCAAACACACCTCCGGTCAAGCTCAGACAAATCGAAGCCTATGGGGCCAACGTTGTTAAGATCCAGGGAAACCGGCAAGCGGTTGAGAATGCCGCGCAGACAGGGATCAGAAGAGGAAAAGCCTACGCTTCGCATGCATATCACCCGGCCTATCTGGTGGGACAGATGACATGTGCCTTTGAGATCTGGGAACAGCTTGATCGGAATGCGCCAGATTGGGTCATTTGTCCTGTCGGGCAGGGAGGGGCTTTGCTTGGATTATGGTTTGGTTTTCGTCAATTATTAAGTTCCGGCCACATTCCAAAATTACCTCATCTGGTTGCGGTGCAGGCAGCACGAATCGCACCCGTTGTTAAAGCCTGGGAAGCAGGAAAGGATCTAATTCCACAGATTGAAAAACCCGAACCAAGCGTGGCTGATGGTGTTGCCATTGCTCAGCCTGTGAGAGGAAAACGAATATTGCAGGCTTTGTCCGAATCGAAAGGGAAGGCTCTGGCAATTTCTGAAGAATTGATCCTGAATTCACAAGAAATGATTGCAAGAAAAGGGTTTTTGATTGAGGCCACCAGTGCGCTGGCAGTTGCAGGATTGTCAGCACTTCACGATGAAATTTCTCCTGAAGATACCGTCATTATGATTCTAACAGGAAGCGGACTGAAAAGTCTTTCCCAAACTTTATAAAACCTGATACTGAATACAAAGCAATAATTTATTCGCTGGCATTTTTATACCGGTATATCACCTTTGCCACATTCAGGTTTGGCGATTAGAATTACTAGAATGAGAATATCTTATTGATTTAACGAATTAATAGAAAGGACAGAAACGTGGAAGCATTCAAAACACTATTATTAATCGCTCGTCCGGCAGCAGGAAAAAGCGAAATCATCAGTTATCTAAAAAACACGCCTCTTGCTGAAAGGCTTTCCAGGTTCCATATTGGTAACTTTGAAGAAATTGACGACTTTCCAATGCTATGGACCTGGTTTGAAGAGGACGAAATCCTAACTAAAATGGGGCACCCAGCACTGCACATTTCATCAGAAGGTCATTTTAAGTATCAGTATCTCTGGAATTTATTGATTGAAAGGATCGGTCTGGAATACAAAAAGAAAATGCGCGATTTCTCTGGTGATACCGTCATTTTGGAATTCTCGCGTGGAAGCGAACATGGCGGATATCAGGATGCATTTAACCACCTTTCTGAAGAAATCTTGGCCGATCTTGCGATTCTCTACGTGGATGTACCCTGGGAGGAATCACTACGGAAAAATCGGCGACGATTCAACCCGGACCGTCCTGATAGCATTTTAGAGCATGGGATGACCGATGAATTGCTTGCAAAGATTTACAAACACACCGACTGGGATGATTTGATCAAGGGACAACCGGAATATCTTGAGATCAAAGGCAATAAAGTTCCCTACGTTGTCTTTGACAATGCTGATGATGTAACAACAGCTCAGGGAGAGGCACTGGGTGAACGTCTTGAAGATAAATTGCAAACGCTTTGGTCGCTTTATCGCAGCATGGGTTAAGGATTTGCTAGCAATTGTCAAGCACTTCGCGTAGTTGAGTTGTTGATCATCTCGTCCCTTCAAAAAAAGGATGTCAGCAAGTTTAGCACTACAGTAAGGCAGTATAGGCTTAAGAAAAACGTCGATTCTCTTGTCAGGAGATAACATGGCATTGACGCAGGATTCAATCAAAGAACATCAATCAAGAAAGATATTATATTTCCTGACTTACAACATCAGCTTCATCGCGCTGGGCTTAGCCGTTATCGCCCTTGGTCCAATGTTACCTTACCTTGCTGAAAACACAGGTGTCAATTTTTCGCAAATTAGCTTTCTTTTTACCACAAATAATCTTGGACATTTGATTGGGTCAGCGGGGGGCGGACGCTTGTTTGATCGATTTAAAAGTCACATTCTTTTATTTCTAAGCCTGATATTGATGATTTCGACAACAATAGCCATACCACTGATGTCGGATTATTATTCTTTATTGCTTGTCATGTTTGTCTTCGGTTTGGGAACGGGCCTTTTAGATATTGGCGGCAACGTAAGCTTATTGTGGGTTTACAAAACGAATGCAGGGCCATTCTTGAATGCCCTCCACTTTTTCTTCGGCATTGGTGCGTTATTATCTCCGCTCATTCTGCATAAAGTAATGGCATTAACCCACGGCGTCATCACCTGGCCTTTCTGGGTAATTGCCATACTTTATATTCCGAGTCTGATCGGCCTTTTATTATTAAAATCACCACCAAGCGCAAAACAAACAATCGAAAAATCTGGAGCTGAGAAGGCGGACGTCAGGTTTGTCGTCTTAATGATCCTTTTGTTCTTTCTTCATGTCGGTGTTCAGGCAGGGTTTGGTGGTTGGATATTTACTTATGCAACATATGAAAACATTGCGCAGGAATCTGCAGCTGCTTATTTAAATTCGCTATTCTGGGGTGCATTGACTGTAGGACGTCTGATCGTCATTCCGTTGGCAAAGAAACTTAAACCCTCTCAGATTTTGCTGGGTAGTTATGGCTTAACTCTATTCTTCCTGATCTTGATGCTCATCTGGCCAACGAATCGGTTGATGGTTTGGGTTGTAACTGCAGGGTTGGGCGTTGCTGTTTCCAGCGTTTTTCCAACTTTATTATCCCTTGCAGAGACCAGGATGACCATTACAGGAAAAATAACCAGTTATTTCTTCTTGGGAAGCAGTTCAGGGAGCATGATCCTTCCAATGCTCATCGGACAAATATTTGAATACTATGGAAGCTATGAGATTGTTGTTGCCTTATTTTCATATGCCGTATTGGGGTTGGTCGTTCTCGTTTATTTAGTGAGGGGTTTCAACAGAGCAGGAAAGAAAGTATTCAACTGAGAAGGCAACAACAAAACTGACAACATTTTGTCAGTTACTGGTGGGCCAAGCCCAAAGATTTCATCACTGTAATGCTGCAGCTATTTTGTTGAGCTCAATATCCTCAGCTTCTGATAACTCCAGAGTAATATTGTGGGGTTTGGAGTTCCCATCTTCATCGACGTGCACAAATGTTAGAAACCCTGTTAATATTGGGTCTCGATCAGGTTTCCGTTTCAGATTGGTGTACACCTTGAGTGAAGATCGCCCTGCATAGATAATCTTGCTTTGGAAATGCGCAATTTCGCCCAAACGCATGGGCTGAGTAAATTCAAGCCCATGTAATTTTATGCAAACAACATTTTCTGAAGGTAACACATCTGCTACTGCAATAAAACCTGCTTCAATAAACCACTCTGCGCATCTCCCGGCAAACAAAGTGCGATGATGATTCAGGTCCTCACTTTTTATAAGTCGGTCATAATAAGATATATTTGGTTTCAGCTTTGTCCTCCGTTCCTGTGATTATGAGAGATTTATATTTTTTTATCTCAGTTTTCTCTCGATATTGCTTGGTTTAATCTTTTATACCATGAACTTAAGATTTCTTTGGTAAACAAGGCATTTTCGCCCTCTCGCTGGTTGGAGGTTACATTCTCCAAAGCCCAGTGAAAAGAACGGCCATCTGCAAAATCCAAACGCAGAATTTCTTCATAGCTGGAGATCCCTGGCCACAACCCGCGTTTGATGCTTTGATTTGAAGTATTGACGGATTTTAGTTCGCTAAATTCATATTGATAATGGGTTGGCTCCGACTTTCCCTGAACCAAAGCGATATGAATTTCCTTTTCTTCTTCAAGGAGGGTGAGACAGATATTTGGAAACAATTGCTTGCTTTTCTGTTTGGCAAGTAAGAAAGGTTGGCTAGCCATATCATCCAGTGGAATTGATTTTTGCAAGAACGTCACCAAAAGATTAATCTTTTTTACCCTGATCATTCGGCTACCAATATAAATTACTAACCAAGCAAGGGCTAGCAATCCAAAAATCAAAGTCAATAGAAGTAATTCCATGGTCAAATAGCGCGTGTTTTGCAACGAAAGGGCAGAAAAAATGCCCTGTACGGCATTTCGCTGAGCTTTCTACACCGTTTCAGGAGCAATCTCGGCTGTTTCCAGAATAATCACCCCGCCGCTCCTGTTATAATGATTAAGTCTTTTAACAGACAAGACATAGCAATAATTAATGGTAATTATAATACGCTTCTTATTACGGCGAAAAAGAAGCGCAGGAGCACGTAATTAGATGGATAGATTAAAAGGAAAAATCATCGTGGTGACAGGCGCGACATCTGGTATTGGTCTCGCCGCTACGAGGGCGTTTGTTGAACATGAAGCAATTGTCGTCGGAGTTGGGCGGTCAAGAGAGCGAGTTGAAGAAGCACAGAATGCAATTCTTGATGATTTCCCAAAAGCCAAGCTCACTTTCTTTCTCGCTGATCTTGCAACCCAGGCAGAAGTGAGAGAGTTAGCAAAGAATATCGCCTTGTATGTACACCAAATTAATCAAAATCATATCGATGTTTTAGTCAATAATGCAGGCGGATATCACGAAAAGAAAGAATTGACTGTGGATGGTATCGAAAGGACGTTTGCAGTCAACCATCTCGCTGGTTTTATATTAACTCATGAATTAATGCCATTGTTATCTAACGCACAAAACGGCAGGATTCTGACAATCAGTTCTTATTCTCATTTTACAACGCCATTATGCTTGAAGCGTATCACCAACCCGTGGCCATATATTAGCCTTCTGGCTTATAAACGTTCAAAACTCAGCAACATATTATTTACTTATGAGATAAATCGAAGATGCAAAAAGGTGACAGCCTTTGCAGTTGATCCTGGACTGGTTAATACAGCCATTGCCTCTAAAGAAAACAAAGGGATATCTCATCTGGTTTGGCGAATAAAAAGAAAAAGTGGTACGCCGCCAGAAGTACCCGTGCAGACAATCCTGTACTTATCTGCAAAAAATGAATTGGACGTCAGCCGAGGGTTCTATTATAAAGACAGTGCGCCTAAACAGCCCAGTAAAAAAGCAGAAAGAGAGGATCTTGCCAGGCAGCTCTGGGAACTATCCTGTCAGGTGGGGGGTATCGACAGGTTAAATAATTGTTTCTAAAGTGCTAATATGAGCCTGGTGATGCTAATTTTGGTTAATAAATAGTTAGTGCAACCTGTCCTTGAGCGCTTCTTTCACATTCTCTGGCGCTTTGAAAACACCTCGAACTGTTACCGATGCTATGGTATCAAGTGCAAGATCGGGCGTGATATCATCCGCTAAAATGAGCAATCCTATCACCTTGACGTTAACTATCTCATTTTCCTTAAGCTTTTTTTCAAGGTCACTTTTCGTAAAACTCAGGGTTCCAATAACCATGGATTTCCGATCGGTGATAGAATCCACTGCTGATTTCTGACGATCTAACTGATTACGAATTGCTGTTCGAATGAAATCAGCTCGACTTGAATAGAAACCTTCCTGAACAAGGAGATCAATCCGTCCAAGATCAACCAACCCGATATTGACGGTAATTTTCTCAGTATCTGCCATCATTACTCTCTTTCCAGTATTTTACCATCCAGGTGGATGTTTTGGGGATGGTTGAACTAATGAATGATACATCGTTCGCAAAGAAAACGATAAAAAATTAAGAGAAACCAAAAACCTCTTGAATATTCTTTATTGTCAGACTGTGCTATCAGGGTAGGGGACGTCCAGTTTTTCAACAGCCTCTTGCATGACCCTTGAAGAACGCCGATCATATCTTTTTGTGGTGTTGGTGTCTTCATGACCCGCCATCCGAGAGACAGTGGCGAGGTCAACCCCAACTTCTAATAAATCGCTGACAAAAGTACGCCGCATGTCATGGGGCGTTGTTTTTTTAACCAACCCAGCCTGAGTTGCCCGTTTTTTGATCAGGTGATAAATGGTTTGATCGCTCAGCCGTGCGACCACCCGTTCAGGTTCTGCTTGATGTTTCCTTTCAGCATCGGTTATTCTTTTGCGACGGTGTCGAACGATATTTCCGCCTTTATTAACAGAGAAAAATAATGGACCAGGTTCCATACCTCGATACTCAAGCCATTTTTCAATTGCCTTAACCGCTCCCTTAGCCAGATAGGCGATCCGCTCTTTGTTCCTTTTACCAACCACACGCAGTTCACCCTCAGTCAAATTCAGATCATCCACATCCAGTGAGACAACTTCTGCGCGCCTCAGACCGGAAGAATACATCAGGCTGATGATGGCTGCATCACGAATGCCCAGAATTGGATTGTCTTCGTCCTCAAGGCAGACTCTGATCAAATCCCGGATTTCATCATTGTCAAGCTCCCGTCCGGTAGGCAATCTTTGCGCTGTGACGGATTGAACATCGGTGGCACGTTGATACTCTTCTGCCGAAATAAGGTGATGGCGCCAGGCTTCTTTGATCACTCTGCGAACAGCACAGAGATAACGATTAACTGTCGCTGGTGCATATTTGGCATCCAGCCATGCTTTGATCGCTGTTACGGCTCCATAATCCAGTTTTTCCCAGGAAAATTGGATGCAATCATTGACCCTGCCATTGGATAAGGCTGAGGCTATTTGGTCGAGTGCGGTCTTTTGAACGCGTCGGCTGTCTTTGGAATTAAGACTTGCCAGATAAGAAATAACGGGGTTTTGATGATGGGGCCTGGAAACAACAGGCTCGATCTCCCGATGGACATTTTCTTCGTTTTGGAAAATAATTTCTTCCGACATAAAATTGATCTGTTCCGCTTTGAAAATATTTTAATAAAACTATCTTTATTCTACCATCAAGGAGAATGGATGGTTATCAGCCAGCGTTAAATGCCAGAAATAAAAATACCCCCGCATGTTGACTTCAAATTGCAGGGGCGACAATTGGATCGGTGTAAAGCGTGACAGATCAGTGTAATTTTTCTGTTTGATCCTCAAGTCTTCCTTCTCGATAGAGTTGAAGTGCCTCATCAATGTTTTCCACATCTGTCACAATCGGCTGTATTCCAAATGATTGCATGCTTTGATAAGCACCTCTACCCATACCACCGCAGATAATCACGTCACAATCGCTGATGACTTCCGACATTTGGCGATGCTTACGATGGGCGGCAGCGTCCATTCCACTTCCCAAGCCATGGTTAGGATCACGCCCTTCCTGATGAAAATGGGTATGTCCCAGTTTATCTCGCATCTCACGGCTTAGAATAACACCATTGGCCAGCTCCAGAACCAGATAATAATGTGCTCGCCCAAAATGCTGACTGATAGTTTCTCCATCATCTGTTATAAACGCAATTTTCATAAAATAACCTCCAGATTCACATTCGTAACCACAATCGATCACGAGGTGTATTATACCCAATTTTTATACCAACCATCAGTTGCAATGAAAACGAGCAAAATTTTAGTTTCTAAACTGTATGCACCCTGGCAACCTTTGATTTAGAAGAGAGGTACCGGGGATTACAAGCAGATTGGGTATTGGAGATCGCCCTGCTGTGGTGCTAGAATAAATTAAAAGCAATGTATTCGGTGAGGAGAATTATGATTCAGGAAAGAACAAGAAAAATCGTCATCACAGGTGTTCTGAGTGCCATCTCTATTTTTTTAGGTATGACACGGCTTGGCTTTATCCCCTGGATCGCAGGCGCGTCTCTAACCATCATGCAAATACCCGTCATCATCGGTGCAGTTCTTGAAGGGCCTGTGGTGGGTTTTGTAATTGGCCTGATATTCGGGATATTCAGCGTAATTCAAGCGGCAGTTGCCCCAACTGGACCGATGGATGTATGGTTTACCAATCCTCTTATATCCGTTTTGCCGCGCATCTTTATCGGTCCCGTTGCCTGGCTGGTCTATCAAGCGTTCCGCAGGTGGAAAATCCCGGCTTTGTTAATGGCAGGGCTTACGGGCAGTCTGACAAACACTGTTCTGGTATTAGGGATGATCGGACTTCTCGGTCTGCTTCCTTGGGGCGCCTTATTACCTGTAATCTTGGCGAATGGTTTGCCTGAAGCGGCTGCTTCGGCGATACTTGTTTTAGCAGTGGTCAGCATCTGGCAGCAAATTGGTCGGAATAAAAAGAAACAGGGATCGAATCTTTAAAAGAATACGTTAATTAATAACAAGAACGTTGAAACAAGGATTGCAGCAAGCATCAGCACACCGTCCTGCCACGAAAAACTGATTTCATAAAAACTACTGCGCCGATCACCGGCATTAAACCCACGCGATTCCATCGCCATCGCCATTGTTTCAGCTTTCTTAAGGCTGTTCACGGTCAATGGCACAAGAAGAGGGAGTATCCTCCTTGCCTGTCGAACAGGGTTGAAACCTCGTTGTTCCCAATCTCCGCCCCGTGACGCCTGAGCCTTAACAGTTTTTTCTGCAAGTTGTGCCACAAGCGGGATATAGCGCAATGTGATTTGGACGACCATGGTCAGGTCATTGATCGGAAATCCAATTTTTTCAAAAGGCTTAAACAGGTAAAACAAGGCTGTAGTGACCTGGGCTGTTGAAAGACTCATCACCATTACGTTAATTAACGTTATCAAAACGGTAAAACGTGTGATAAGCATTACCGCGTTGATTATCATCCTGTGGCTTATTTCAATGCTAAAAAAACGCCAGAGAATGGTTTCACCTTCGAGAGGCGCGGAAAAAACAATCTGTAAAAGTGCCAGGATCACAATGAATGGGATGGCTTGTCGGATGGTTTTCCATGTGGTTCTGAAAGGCAAGCGCGATATAGCATAAATCAGGCAAACCATCACAAAGCCCAGCAACAGTCCGAAAAGATGCGGTGTAAAGATGATCGCCACCAACAAAACAACAAAAGTCACCAATTTTGTCCTTGGATCGCGTAAGTGGAACCAGGATTCTCCGGGAATGTATTGCCCGACAAGCGTATTACCCAGAAATTCAAACCGACTGCTCATCCCATGACCTCTTTTATCGCTTCCACCAGCCGATCCGGTGTGGATGTGTCTTTGTTCTTAATCGGCCAACCTTTTTGAATGAGTTTTTGCGAGACCACAACCGTTAAAGGTGACTCAAGATTAGATTGAGCAAGCAAATCCTTGTCATTCAGTATTTGAAAAGGCAATCCTGAATTAACAACCTGACCACGGCTCATTAATGACAAATGTTGGGATAATTCAGCCAATTCCTCCAATCGATGGCTTGCGATGATAATGGTTTTTCCTTCTGAAGCCAGTTTCTTAAATAGATCCATGATTTCATCACGAGATTCCGGGTCCATCCCAGCAGTAGGTTCATCAAAAAGCAAGACATCCTGATCAAGAACGAGCGTTGAAGCGATGGCCAATTTGCGTTTTTCTCCACCGCTCAATGTTTCAATGCGTCGGTCTTTATAAGTGTCAAAGTTCAGACCGACCTGTTCCATTGCAATTTTCACACGCTCCCGAACCATATCGCGTTTGAGCTGTTTTGGTCCATATGCAATTTCATCACCTGCAAATTCTTCGAAAAACTGCTCTTCCGGACTCTGGAACACAAGTCCAACTTTTTTGATTACCTCTTTTAGAGGCGTTTTTGGGTCTTCGATTGCCAGCTCCGCAACCCGAACGGTGCCTTTTTCAGGGCGAAGAATGCCATTGATGTGTTGTAAAAGCGTCGATTTACCTGAACCATTTGAGCCAGCAAGCCCGTGAATTTCACCATCGTTAACGGATAGGGAAGCGCCCTGCAGGGCAGGTCGTGCAAGCGGAGTTTCGGCTAAATAGGTATAGTTTATGTCCTTTATTTCGATCAGAACATCGTTCTCTTCTTGAGAGATTGCCTGTTTCTGGGCAAGAAATGATTGGTTATACTCTGGCAAAGCAGAGTTGAGATCATCAAAGGACAGTGTATTAGGCAGCACATCCCATCCCAGAGCATACAATTTGTTAGAGAGAAGCGCAATTTCGGGTATTGTTAAGCTAATTTCGTATAGCATATTTGCTTTGTCAAGGACTTCCATTGGTGTTCCCCCAATTTTTAATAACCCCTCATGCAGTACATAAATATGATCCGCTTGAAAAGCCTCTTCCATATGATGAGTCACCAGCAGGATTGTCATTCCTTGCTTATGTAAGGCTTTGATTTGGTTGAGAAAGGATTTGCGTGTTAGGGGATCCAGCATGGTGGTTGGCTCATCGAAAAGAAGAATGCGAGGCTGCCGCGCCAGAACACCCGCAAGAGCACACTTCTGAATCTGGCCGCCTGAAAGAAGGTGGGGGGGATGAGAAGCCTCCTGAACAAGATCCAAGTTTTTTAGTTGCCTTGCTACTCGATCTTTAATGACTGCAGTTGGAAGGTTGGCGTTTTCCAATCCAAAGGCGATATCTTCTTCCACGGTGGATGCCACGATTTGGTCCACCGGATTTTGGAAAACCACACCCATTAATGATCGTAGATGGCTTTGATGCTTGGAATTGCGGGTGTCCATACCCTCAATCAGGACTTGCCCGGAGGTAGGTAACAATAGCCCGGCAATCGCTCTTAGAAGCGTTGTTTTTCCAGACCCATTGGAGCCAATGATCGCGCAAAAAGAACCTGGTTTAATTTCAAGTGTTATTCTTCGCAAAATATCTGGCTGATTTTCTGGCAGGTTTTCAGGGCGATAGGAGAGGCCCGAAACTTTTATAAATGCGCTCACAGTGTAATCTTATCAAAGTTTTTCAGCAATGGGAATAATCGTGGTTTCAATAAGGGGATGATCATAATGCGAATTCGTCAAAGAGCGAAACAATATTTATTATATGTCACAAAATGTATTTTATCTGTTTTTTATGCAAATAATTTTAAAATATACCAACTAATTCTCTGAACAAGCTTTTCAGAAGTCTTTTCTAACACCGATTAGCTCTTTTGCACAGGATCTGATAGGCAAATTCCGGATCATCAACCCCTAAGAGCAATTCCTCAGTTTTACACTGAATTCTGGGTATTTTGTTCGTGAAGCCATAATTAATTTCTAACTTCTTACATAAATCAATTGCCAGATTACTCATTAACTCACCGTGCAACTTTCTGATTCCTAGCCTGGCCATGAGGAGGACGGCTGCTTTACCGATAACCTTGTCATTGACAAACAATTCATTCACATTGAAATCATTCTTGCGTAAGTAATCTTCAAAATCAAATAATGGATAAAGCCATTTGCCATCACTGGAAAAAACCAACTGGTCCTTCAGAAAGACTTTTAATGACAGGTTCTCAATTGTGTTATGGTCCATAAATAAAACCTCCAATATCTGAATAAATAGCATAATGCGAGTCAATAGTCAATGCCTGAAGTAGTTTTATGTTCGTAAAGATGTTTTGAGCGCTTGCTCATTAAAGCGAACATGGGATAATGACCTACAAGTTTTTTAGGTGATGATATTGCGGAACGCTAACCACAAAACTATCGATAAACAAGACAAGGGCATGTGTGACAGATTCCATCCTGTTATTGATCTGAAGCTATCTGATAAACCATCGTAAGCAACCTTATGATGCAGATTAAAGTCGAAACAGAGCATTAGTTTTTGAAAATCATCATTCTCATAAACTATATTAAATAGAAAGCAGAACACCTTTCGAGGATCTGAAAAGGCTGTTTTAATGAGTTTTTGACAAAAGATTGATTGGTATGCAGACCGTCGGCGATAATTGCGGCGACAGCGTGTGTGAGAGGTCTACGGCAAATCTAGCGCTATCTTTCTAGCCCTTTTAAATTTAGCTATTTGTAATTGGCGCTGAGAGCCCAACCTTTGCAGACTATTGTTTACATCACAATTGTTTAGCAAGATCAGCTTTACAGCATAGAGCTAAAAGGTCATTCGATTAATGACCGTTGTTGTTTATGACGATCGCCTGCTTTTCAGGCGCTAACCCATTTCCATCTAAGCCAACCAGATCAGATAGCTAATCTATGCGAATTTAGCGATAATAACTAATGTTATTTTAATATATTCAGGAAATTACAGTTTATTTAAAGAAGCGTAAAGATCCAGTGATCTCTCAATCTTTTCCAAAGACTGTCCTATTTTCCATTTCTTAAACACAGGGGTCCATTGGATATCCGTAGAGGCAAGAAAAACAGCACCTTTTGTTTCACAGTGTTTTCTAATATCCTCGATTGTCTGAACTGCTCCCCACCCCCTTCTGTAAAGATAAGTAACAACTATGATCAGTTTCTTTTTGTGAAACGACGTTATTTGCTCGATATAGTAGCGCATTGCGCCAGACATTCTTCCGTCATGAACGGGGGTACCCAGAATAATTAAATCAAAACCTTCTATGGAAGGTACTTCTATTGTGACAGCCAGGTTATCACGATAATTTAAAGGATCAACGATTTCTAATCGGCTCTCATACACATCAAATCCACGAAATTTCAGCCTTTCTGAAATTTGTTCGCTGACCAGCTTTGTGTAACCGAAGTGAGAGTAATAAATTAATTTAACTTTCAAGATATCTATCATCCTAACTCAACCGGGAGAATGAAGGTGTCTATTTCTGGTTTCATCCATTATACGTTTTGCAAGGTTTGAATTGCGCTGGGATACTTGATCATTATTGATAGCGATTCGCAAGGCTTTGGAATTACCGACAATGACGCATATCTTTTTCGCACGTGTGACTCCTGTGTAGATTAAGTTTCGCTGAAGCATGATATAGTGTTGCGTCAGAACTGGCATTACAATCACAGGAAATTCTGACCCCTGCGACTTGTGGACAGAAACTGCATAAGCCAGCACCAGTTCATCGGCTTCACTGAAGTCATATTGGACTTCAAGCACGTGATCTACCATGACGGCAATGCTCTGTTCAATGCGATTTATCTTAATTACGAACCCAATGTCACCGTTAAACACATTTTTGTCATAATTATTCCGAATTTGCATCACCTTGTCGCCAACACGAAAGATCCGTCCGAACAATTTTTGTTCAACTTTGTCTTCGCCTGGAGGATTTAAGAGACCCTGCAGCCTGATATTCAGGGCGTCCACACCTGCCGGACCCCGATAAATTGGTGTCAGCACCTGAATGTCTTCCGCTGGATGCACCTTGAATTTTTGAGGAATTCGGTTAGAAACCAAATCTCCAACCCAATCAGCCGCAGTTTCCGCATCTTCTGCAGGAAATAGAAAGAAATCGCCATGTGAATCATTTGTGAATTGGGGCATGTGGCCCTGGTTGATTTTGTGTGCATTGTCGATAATCAGTGAACCTTTATCCTGGCGAAAGATCTTGGTCAGTCTGAAAACAGGAATTTGCTCGCATTTAATCAGATCTCTGAGAACATCCCCTGCCCCAACCGATGGCAACTGGTCAACATCACCAACAAAAAGGAGCTGGGTATTCGCTCTGACTGCCCGAAGAAGGTTGAAGGTCAGCATCAAATCCAACATGGATGCCTCATCGACGATCAAGTAATCAATCTTCAGGGTTTTGTTCTCATTAAATTGAAAACCCTTCCCTGGTGCAAATCCTAAGAGACGATGGATGGTATGTGCAGGCCGACCTGTAGCCTCAGACAACCTTTTTGCTGCTCTGCCTGTGGGAGAAGCAAGGGCATAGCGCAGCTGATCATCCTCCAGTCGTTCAATCAACGCTTTCAGGCATGTCGTTTTTCCTGTGCCTGGCCCTCCCGTGATGATGCTGACAGGGCTGACAAGCGCTGTTTCGATGGCGTGCTGCTGTTCACGAGAGAGGTCAGCAGCGTTAAGTTGAAACTGTCCCTGCCTGGGTTTTACCTGGCGCTGAAGCATTTGAGATATTTTTTCCGCAATGCCCTTTTCGCTGTAATAAAAAGATGTGAGGTATATCACTGGGCCGATCACATCAGCAGCACTTCCCATTTCAAGGGTGTCATCAAAATTAAGTGTGTTTTCCCCAATTGTGTCTCTGATAATCCGACCCTGTGCTTCCAGACGTGTTATACCGGATGAAATCTTTGGTTCTGCTACCTCCAGCAGATCGGCTGCTTGTTTGGAAAGGGAATCAAGCGGCACATACACATGCCCCTCTTCGGTCATGGCGTTGATCGCATAAAGGATGCCAGCTTCAATGCGAGATGGGTGGTCATGAGGTAAACCCAAATTCCTGGCAATCCGATCGGCTGTTTTAAATCCAATACCATAGATATCCTGTTCAAGTTGGTACGGGTTTTTTCGCACAATTTCGAGGGATCGCTCACCATAGGTCTTATATATTTTTACCGCAAGATTCGTGCTGATTTTATTTCCGTGCAAAAATAGCATGATTTCCTTGATTTGACGTTGTTCATTCCATGCGTCGACAATCTTTTTTGTTCGGTCCGGGCCAATTCCAGGAACCTCAGCCAGACGTTTTGGGTCTTCTTCGATGATTTCAAGCGTTTCATATTTGAAGTATTTTACGATTCGTTTTGCCAATTGCGTGCCGATCCCTTTGATCATCCCGGAGCCAAGGTAACGTTCTATCCCTTCTAAAGTTATTGGAACCTGCTTTTCAAAATGGTCAGCTTTAAATTGGAGACCGTATCTGGGATGCGTGATGTAGTCCCCCTCAAAGCGAACCTGCACGCCTGGAGAAAGATCGGGGAAGTTTCCAACCACAGTCACCAGCCCCTCAAGGTCAATTCCTGGCATTTTTCTTCCCTCAAGGCTCTCTGGACGCAATTTCAGGACGGTATACCCATTTTCCTCGTTATGATATGTGATCCTTTCAACAATGCCTGACATTTCAACCATAAATACAGTATACACTGGAACAATACCTTTCGATTTAGGTTAGCTAGGTGCATCCGTATAAATTGACTCGCGAATAGTAACGGAAAATTAAAATTCTTGTGTATAATAAACTGGAACATTTTTCCCATACAATTTGTTCATTATTTCTGACATCAGGAGAATAGACATTGGATCAAAACAAATTAAATAACGAGAATAATGAAAAGGTGCAGTCTCCCTCCCTACCTGTGGAGGAAACACAATCCATAACCCATCACAGGATAAAACTGCATAACCAGGAGATGGCGTACACTGTCACAACAGGCACCATCATTTTAAAAGAGGAAGATTTTGATACGGGAGAAAAACAAAAAGCCAGCGTCTTTTATATTGCCTATACGAAAGACGGTGATAACAGGAATCGTCCGGTCACTTTTTCCTTTAATGGCGGTCCTGGGTCTTCTTCCGTTTGGATGCACCTTGGTCTGGTAGGGCCAAAACGAGTTCTAATGACGGATGAAGGCGATCCGATCGGACCGCCTTTTCAGCTTGTGGACAACGAATATTCTCTTTTCGGTGTCTCCGATCTTGTATTTATTGATCCGGTCAGTACGGGTTACAGCCGCCCTGTCCCAAAAGAGAAGGCTGAGCAATATCACGATGTTAAAAAGGATATCGAATCGGTTGGCGAATTTATTCGGGTTTGGACAACCCGCAATCAACGCTGGCTTTCTCCAAAGTTTCTGATTGGTGAAAGCTACGGCACAACTCGTGCTGCCGGTTTGGCAGGGTATTTGCACCAACGACATGGTATGTATCTGAATGGAATCATGTTCATTTCTTCCATTCTAAACTTCATGACCGCAGAGTTTGATGAAGGTAACGACTTACCCTTCATCCTCTTTTTGCCAACTTACACTGCGACAGCCTGGTACCACAACAAACTGGATGCTGATTTACAAACAGACTTGGAAACAACCGTTCACAAAGCCCGTGAATTTGCATTAACAGATTACACACTGGCGTTGATGAAAGGAAATGAACTGGATGAGATGGAGCGAGAAAGAATCATAGAGGATTTGGCGAAGTTTTCCGGTCTTTCCAGGCAGTATATCGCCAATACAAATCTGCGTATCAATATTCACCAATTCTGCAAAGAGCTTTTACGAGAGCAAGGGGTAACTGTAGGCCGCCTCGACAGTCGCTACAAGGGTTTTGATAAAGACAATGTAGGAGAAACCCCTGAGATTGACCCAAGTTATGCGGCAATCCTTGGATCTTACACATCTGCCATGTACGATTATCTCCGCAATGATCTCGCTTATGAAACAGATTTGCCTTATGAGATCCTGAAGTCATTGTATCAAACATGGAAGTATGAAGATTATCAGAACCGCTATGTCAATACCGGGCAGGATCTCCGTCGGGGTTTCCAGTTGCACCCCGGATTAAAGGTGATTGTGTGTAATGGATACTACGACCTTGCCACACCATTTCTTGCCACAGAATATACCTTCAAGCATATTCCACTACCCAAAGAACAGCAGGAAAGCATAAAAATGACTTACTATGAAGCCGGTCATATGATGTATCTTCATAAACCCTCATTGGAAAAACTCTCATCAGATCTTCACCACTTTATTAATGATTCAATTTAGGTTGATTCGTTATTTTATACCGCCAGCTGTTGATCAGTAAATTGAAAACCAGGAGTGCTCTATACTCCTGGTTTTTTTACGGCCCGATCCCCCCACCCTGTAGAATAATGTTGGTATCTATTGTTTATTTAAGATTTGATGATGATTGCGTATCCGAGAACGTTGCTTCGACCGCTAATTGTCGTCATAAAAAAAGAACCTGAATCACTTAATCAGGGTTGACCCTATCCCGATTGAAAGAAAATCATGCAAAATTCGTGATCCTGGCTTTGATTTTGGTGATTTATAGTAGAATATTAACAATCTATCCAATTAAATCATGAGGTGGACGATTATGATTGTTGATACAAGACATGAATTAATGATCGGTTCATTCACTGATGTTTTCCATGCTGATCCTGAAATCATTATTACCGCCCCGGGGCGTATCAACCTGATCGGTGAGCATACCGACTATTCTGATGGGTTTGTTTTGCCTGTTGCGATAAATTTGGATATTTCAATCGCAATGAAGCCACGAGAAGATCTGTCTGTCCAAATTTTTTCGTTAGATTTCAATGAAAAGAAAAGTATTGACCTTTCAAACCTGGAAGAAACAGATGAAGGATGGATTGAATATATCAAAGGGATCATCTGGGTGTTGCAAAATGAAGGGTATGTCCTCAAGGGCTGGGATGGTGTCCTTTCTGGCACAATACCTGTCGGCGCTGGGCTTTCATCCTCTGCAGCATTAGAAATTGCTGCTCTCAAAGCTTTTGGCGTGTCGAGCAATCTATCTATCTCACCCACCGACATGGCAATATTCGGAAGAAAAGCAGAGGTAGATTGGGTTGGCGTTAATGTTGGCATCATGGACCAGCTCATCTCAGCCAATGGTAAGGCTGGTCATGCCCTCTTACTTGATTGCCAATCTCTGGAATTTGAATATATTCCGATCCCACAGGACATTCGTTTCGTGGTTATGGATACCATGACCCAGCGGAAATTATCAAATTCCAGTTATAACAAACGCCATGACGAGGTCAAATCGGCAGCAGATTTCCTGGGTGTACCGACACTGCGAGAGGTAAAGATGGATAAGCTTGAAGAAGTTTCTGCAGCAATGGACCCCGTTTTGTTCAAGCGCGCCAGGCACGTCCTGTCCGAAAATGAGCGAGTCATCGCGTTTTGTGATGCCATGCAAGCCGGAGATTATCATAAAATGGGAGATTTGATCAACGCAAGCCATGCGAGTCTGCGCGATGATTTTGACGTATCCAGCAAAGCTCTGAACACAATGGTGGAAATCGCACAGAGTCAACCCGGATGCTTGGGCGCGCGGATGACTGGCGCGGGGTTTGGAGGTTGTGCGCTTGCTCTGGTTCAGAGCGATGAAGCAGAAGACTTTATCGATGCAGTCAAAAGCGAATACACCTCACAAATGGACCTTGAACCAAGCGTGTACACCGTAGAAAGTCGTGATGGAGTCAATAGCAGGCGTTTGAACCAATAATTAACACCAGTTTGAAAACCGAAATTTTATTTTATTAGGATTTTCACACCATTTTCTCATTGGGAGATAAGAACGATAACGGTGTCCCTTTGCCAATGTATGGTACTTTCTCTATTTATCCTCTCGCATATAGGGCTTGCTCAATGCTGCCGGTGCCCCAATCCGTTTACTGAGGGTTTCCCACCAGGTGATGAGGATCAGAACAACCACCGTCATAATATAAGGCAGCATGTTGAGAAAGGCTGCAGGGATATTTGTTCCAGCTGCTTGCAGCCTGAATTGCACTGCGTTGATCCCGCCAAATAAGAGCGCCCCTAAAAAGGCTCTTCCTGGATTCCACATCGCAAAAATAACCAGCGCGATGACGATCCAGCCACGACCTCCTGTGAGATTTTCCGACCACCCCGGCGTGTATGAAAGTGATAGGTGTGCACCTCCTAACCCAACCAGCATGCCCCCTAAAATAGTGTAAAGGTAACGGGTTTTTGTGATGCTGATTCCCATCGCGTCCGCTGTCTGAGGGTTTTCTCCAACAGCACGCAAATTCAAGCCGTTTCGGGTCTTGTAAAGATAAAACCAGGCAAGAGGCACAATAAGGTAAATCAGGTAAGTTAAAATATCCTGTTTAAACAGAGCCCCAATCACTGGAATATCACTCAATACAGGAATCATAACAGGTTGCAGCTTGGGACCAGTCAATCCCGTAAGAAAATGGTTGTTCGATTGTGGTCCTAATTGCTGCCCGAGATAAGAAGCAAGTCCCGAGCCAAAAAGCGTAATGCTCAATCCGCTTACCACCTGGTTGGCACGCATCGTGACGCTCAGAAAGGCATGTATGGCAGCCAAAACTGCACCCACCAGCATGGCAATCAAAAACCCAAGCCTAACCGAATCACTGTAATAAGCAGCCGCAAACCCGGTAACTGCGCTCAACAGCATCATCCCTTCGACACCAAGGTTGATAATCCCGGAATTTTCAGTATAGATTTCACCAAGGGTTGCATATACAAGCGAAGTGCCAGCTCTGAGCGTTATTGCTAATATTGAAGAGATGAGAGCGATCAACGTGATACCTCTGTATCAACTTGGGGGCAATATTTTTCAGATCGAATGATTCGCAGGCGGTATTCAGTAAATAGGCTTCCTGCCAGCATGGGAATGAGCAACAAGCCCTGTAAAACCAGCCCAATCGAGGACGGTAAGTTCATCACGATTTGTACCTGATCTCCTCCAACGATGAGAGCACCCAGGAGTATCGCAACAAAAAGAATGGGTATTGGGCGCAATTGCGCCATCCATGCAACGATAATCGCTGAATAACCATAACCCAGTGCTAAACCTGTTTGCAAACGCCTGCTTAACCCTGCCACTTCTGCTGCTCCAGCCAGACCACAAATTCCTCCAGAAATCAACAGAGCCAGAACAATATTTTTAGCGATTTTGATACCAAGATATCTTGCTGCAGTTTGGTTCTCTCCGATAATTTTTATTTCGAACCCCCAGCGAGTCCGGAGGAACAAAAAGCATAAAATAAATGCGATCATAATTGCAAAGATCAACCCGAAATGAGCACGTCCAAAAAGCCTTGGAAGCCAGGCCGTGACAGGGAAAATTGCTGTCCCAGGGAAGCCATACCCCTCAGGGTCTCGCCAAGGCCCGTAATAAAGATATTGGGAAAATAGAATTGCCACATAATTTAACATCAAGGTTGTAAGGGTTTCATCAACACCAAGAAAGGCTTTCAGCACAGCAGGGATGCCCGCCCATAACGCACCAGCGATCACCCCGGCGAAAATCACCGTGGGTAAAAGCAGCCAACCAGGCAGCAGCTTATTTGCGAAAAGCGCAACACCGCTTGCGGCAATCGCTCCCCAAACATATTGACCTTCAGCGCCAATATTCCAAAAGCGCATTCGAAATGCGATGGAAACGCCGAGACCCAAAAGCATTAATGGGATTGCTTTCACCAGGGTTTCTGAAAAGGCATAGGCTGTTCCAAATGAACCTCTTACCATGGCGGTATAGGTTTTTATAGGATCTACTCCTGATGCCAACAGCAATACCGCCCCCAAAAGAAGTGCAACCAGAAACGACGCAACTGGCACGGCAATAGTCGCGCTACGTGAAGTGGACTGCCGTTTCTCAAATACTATTCGCATTCATTGCTCCTCAAGCCCTTGCGTTAGCTGGTTACTCCAGCAACCAGCTGCTCATAGGGGATTCCCGCCATCAAGAGGCCAAGTATTTCATCATCAGCCTCATTTGCAGGTATTGTTCCCATGATTTTGCCTTCAAACATGACCGCCACTCGGTCAGAAACAGATGTCAATTCGTCCAGATCTTCAGAAATTAATAAGATCGCACGTCCTTGTTTTCTTTGTTCCAGGAGCATTCTCCTGACCGATTCCGTTGCGCCCACATCCAGACCCCTGGATGGAAAAACAGCAACCAGCAGACCATTGCAGGCATCAATTTCACGTGCCAAAATCGCCTTCTGGATATTTCCACCTGAAAGAAATTTTATATGTGTCGACGGATTGGGTGTTGAAATACTGAAGAGATCAATCATGTTTTTTGCAAATGTGGAGATCTGTTTTGGTTTCAGGATTCCTTTGCTGCTAATAGGTTCTTTACGATATCCCTTCATAACAAGGTTGTCCGACACAGCCATATTCTCAACGACCCCCATCCCAATCCGATCGGCGGGGACATAGCTGACACCAGAATGAATCATCTCCAATGAGGAAGAACGTGTTACATCCTGTCCATTTAAGATAACCCGTCCATCCTGGGGGTTTTTTAAGCCGGTCACCACCTCAGCGAGATGTCCCTGTCCATTTCCTGCAACACCTGCGATCCCAAGGATTTCCCCAGCAGAGATCGAAAGTGAAACGTTATCCAGGGCAGGAAGACCACGATCGTCGGACAGTTTGATGTTTGTTAACTCGAGAACAACTTCGCCCTGATGGCAGGGTTCCTTTTCCAATCGAAAAAGAACATCGCGACCAACCATTAATCTCGCTAGCTCCTGCGGAGATGTTTCGAAAGTGTTCTTTACAGCCGACACCTTCCCCTTTTGAAGAACCTCAACACGATCGGAGAATGTTATGACCTCGTCCATCTTATGGGTGATAAAAATGGCTGCTTTTCCTTCAGAAGTCAGGACTTTAAGTACTGCTTGAAGTTCCCTGGATTCCTGGGGGGTCAATACGGCAGTTGGCTCATCAAGAATAAGGATCTCTGCCCCCCGGTAGATCAATTTCAAGATTTCTACACGTTGCTGCTCTCCAACACTCAACTGCCATATATAAGCTGACGGATCGACTTTCAGCTTATATCGTTCAGATAAAAGGGCAATTTCCTCAGTAATTTTTGAGATTTTGGGAATAAAAGGTAATCCCTTCAAACCCAAAATAATATTTTCAGCAACAGTCATCGTTCGTACAAGCATAAAGTTCTGATGCACCATGCCAATGCCAAAACTAGCCGAATCACTGGGTGAGTGAATGTCAACTTTCTTTCCTCGCAAATAAATTTCACCCTCGTCCTGACGGTAAAGACCAATCAATACATTGACAAGTGTGCTTTTTCCAGCCCCATTCTCCCCCAGTAAAGCCAGAACCTCACCCTCATGAAGGTCCAGGTCAATTTCATTGTTTGCAATAACACCCGGGAATCTCTTCGTAATACCTCGCATTTCGAGGATTTTATTTTGTTGCATATTATCCACGTAAAAGCAATCTCAAATGGCAGTCAATAATACAAAATGAGGGTGAAGTCAAAACATCACCCTCATCGTACGTTTTATTGAGAGATCGAACCAATCACACCCTCAACAAGCCAATTAAAATTTAATAAATCGCTGTCACTCATGCACACACCTTCTGAAACAACGATCTCACCAGCCTGATTTACAATTGGGCCGCAGAATACGTCGTTGCCAGTTCGTAATTCTTCCTTGGCGACTTCGACTGCAGCAATCACATCATCAGGAACCAATTTGCTGAAATCAGCAAGACGAACAACCTCATCATCCATGTTGCCCCAGTATTGATGAGTCTCCCATGTCCCATCCAATGCCTTTCCAACCGTGTCAATATAGTACGTTTCCCAGTTCCAAATCGCACTTGTCAGAACAGAATCGCCAACAGATTGACCCATGTCAGAATCATAGCCAACGCTAAAAAAGCCACGTTCCTGAGCTGCTTTCTGGGGTTCCGTCGTATCTTGATGCTGTGCAATGAGATCTACCCCCTGATCTAAAAGCGCCACCGCGGCTTCACGTTCAATCACGGGGTCATACCAGGTGTTGGTCCAAACAACGCTAACTGTTGCATCAGGATTGACAGAGCGGACGCCGAGTGTAAAAGCATTCAATCCGCGAACGACTTCAGGAATTGGAACCGCGGCAACGTATCCAATTTTACCGTTTTCAGTCATTAATCCAGCAACAATTCCTGAGAGATAACGTGGTTGATAAATTCGCCCAAAGTATGTGGACATGTTTGCCGCTGTTTTATATCCTGAACAATGTTCGAACAATACATCGGGGAATTCTGCTGCAACTTCCGCCATATGATCCATAAAACCAAAAGATGTGGCGAAGATCATGTCATAGCCTTGCTGCGCATAATCTCGCATTACACGGGCAGCATCGGGTCCCTCCTCCACGTTTTCAATGTAAGTCGTTTCAATACGGTTTCCGAACGCCGCTTCAAGAGCTAAACGACCCCGATCATGCTCGAAAGTCCAGCCCATATCGCCGGGCGGGCCAATATAAATAAATGCTATACGAAAAGGGCCATCCTCTTTTTCAGCATCAGCTACAGCACCTTCTGATTCATCAATGGGTGTTTTTTGAACACAGCCAGTAAGAATAAATACAATAACAAATAAAACCAATAGCCTTAATAACCCTTTATTTTTCATATTTCTCACTCCTCGCAAAAAGAATAAAACGAATTATAACGACAGCCTTTAACCAAAATGATCGCTTATAAAACCTCCAGTTTTTTCAAATCAGAAATGATGATTGTTGGGTGAAATGTGCGCACGTAAGTAGAAAAAGAAAAAGCCGCAAATGCTGAAATGCATAATTGTGATCAAGTGTGTAAACCGTTTCTTTAAGTCCGGATCTTCTGCTTGCAAGTATAACAAATGATCCCCACAGATCCCTCTTATTTTTCGTAAATATTACTTTATAGCTTTATTAATATTTGTTTATGCTCAACCATTATTAACCAGCATTTCAAGCACCCTCACCAAAAAATCTTTTCAGAATGCTGGCATGCAATAGACTGAATAATCAGTACGTGAACTGCAACTGGATGGGTAATCAATTTGCATTGTTTTAGAAGGTTGAAGCGCTTTTACATCACAAAAGCTTGACTTCGCCAGTAAAATTAAATTAAGATGGCAGGCACCGAAAACAGAAAGGATTCCCATGAGCCTTCACGTTCATCTAAATCGCGTCAGCAAAAAAGAAGACATCGAAACCTTAAAAACATTGCTCTCCAAGGACATTTTGCTCACCGTCGGTGAAGACCCTCAACGAGAAGCCAACTATGACGTTCTGGTTCATGATGCGCCATCTGTGGAGTGGATAGAAAATCATCCGAATTTGCGTGCAATTATCATCCCCTGGGCAGGTGTTAATAAAGAAACCATTCAATTATTGCGACAATACCCACGCATCAGCCTTCACAACCTGCATCACAATAATTTCAACACTGCAGAGTTGGGATTCGCACTTTTGCTTGCAGCCTCAAAAAATCTTGTCCCGATGGATCAGGCATTACGGAAGAACGATTGGTCCACTCGCTTCAGCATGAGAAAAGCGATATTATTGCGAGAAAAAACCGCCCTCATTTTAGGGTTTGGCGAGATTGGTCGTGCATTGGCAAGTTATTGTCTGGGCTTGGGGATGCAGGTTAAGGCAATACGCAAACACATTGAAGTAGAAACGGATGATTTGTCTGTGGACGTGTATTCTGCTGATAGGCTGCATCAATTATTGCCCAAAGCTGACGTCATTTTTATAGCACTCCCCCTCACCGAAGAAACAAAAGATTTGATCGGAGAAAAGGAGTTGATGCTCTTGCCCAAAGACAGCATCCTGATCAATATTGGCCGTGGTCCCGTTGTTAACCAATTCGCCCTGTACAATGCGCTCAAAAGCGGCCACCTTGCGGCAGCAGGCAGTGATGTTTGGTACAACTATCCCAGCTCCAGGGCTGCGCATTTTGATACTCCGCCTGCTGATGTGCCTTTCGGTGAATTAGAAAATTTTGTGCTCAGTCCACACAGGGGAGGAATGGTCGAAGATGTTGAGATGCAGTGGGCGCATGCATTGGCCGATTTACTAAATGCTGCAAATCAAAACTTACCGATTCCGAACCGTGTCGATTTAGAAGCAGGCTATTGAAATGCACCAATCTTTATTGCTGCTTTTCCTCAATAAATAGAGGAATACCAGCTAATTTTTTGTGAGGAAAATATGACCAACCAGGAAAAATACCAGAAACCGATGGAACCCTGGCCATCGTTAAAACCTTTCGAGAAAAAGATCTACTTGTCTGAAATTGATATCAATTTGTTTTATTATGATTCAGGCGATGAAGAAAAAACACCGGTTGTCATGATCCACGGTTTGGGTGATGAAGCAGACACATGGCGGCATGTGTTTGCGCCCATTGCAAAGCATTTTCGCGCTATCGCAATTGACCTTCCTGGTTTTGGGCGTTCAGACAAGCCCGATCGAGATTACACGCCTGAATTCATGAAGAAAGCAATTATTGGATTGTCCGATCGATTGCACCTCTCAGAAATGATCTTAATGGGTAGTTCCATGGGTGGGATCCTTGCCCAATCACTGGCACTTGAACATGCTCAAAGGATAAAGGGACTGATTCTGGTGGGAGGTACTCTTCTTCAGGTGGACCCGATGGGCGATAAGGGGCTGATGCTAATGAAACTTCCCTTCTTAGGAGAATGGCTTTACACAAGGCTTCGTAAAAATCCTGATGCGGCTTTTGAGTCTTTACGAAGTGTCTATTTTAATCTCGACCAGTTACCTGAGCCCGACCGTGATTTTCTCTTTCAACGCGTTAATCAGCGTGTTTGGGACAATGGACAAAGAAGGGCTTACTTTTCTTCACTTCGACATCTTTTCTCATGGGTTAAGTTATCCCAGGTCAATTTGCCGGACCTGCTGGCTCATTTGACCACCCCAACCCTCGTTGTTCGCGGTGAATTTGATGCCTTAATGAGCGCCAAGAACGCTGAAGGTCTAATAAATGGACAGCCAAATGCTACATTAGCCACAATAAAGACTGCAGGTCACCTTCCACACCAGGAACAATCATCCGATTTCGTGAAGATCGTCTTAAAATGGCTTACTGAGCTTGGTTAAAAAAGATAAGCGAATTGTTGCTTTTTTACAAAAACGAAAAAAGAACGGTCTTGTGAACCGTTCTTTTTGTGAATCATTTTCTTTCTGTTGATTTGAAAATCATTTGCGGTCCGGCCTGCTCACGTTTCTCCGTTTAACGAACATTCCTGAACAGCAATGCGGATTTTTTAGAATGATTTTATTCGAATGTGAGTGCCTCTTGCAGGACAGCCTGGATAGCCGGGCCATTGGGTAAAAGGACGTTTGCACCACCTTCTGTTGTCCAGCTTGTCACCTCATTGGGACCAATAACAAAACGACGAATATCTTCAGTGCTGTTAAATTTCAAACCAAGCTCAACAAGAGGTAAAATGTGATCTGTCGGGATATTACTCTCCACCTCTTTCTCATAAATCCGCATCATTTGAGGGACTTTTAACATTCCAGCAGGTGAAGAGATCTTATCAAAGACTGCTTTAGCAACCTCTTGTGTTCGACGCATCCGATCAAAATCGCTGGAATTATAACGGGCGCGAACATACCATAAGGCCATATCACTGTTCAGAGAGATTTTTCCTGGGCCAACTTCGCACCATCGGTTGGGGTTCAATGAACCATCGCAAGCATCCGCCGTGTAATAATCCGTTGTAAACTCAATCCCTCCCAGAGCGTCGATGACTTCGATAAAACCTTCCATATCGATCATCGCGTATTGCGTTGGATAAACCCCAAAATTTGTTTGCATCGTGTTTGCCAGTAATTGAAAGCCACCCATTTGCATGGCTGTATTAATTCGACCTTCACCATACCCCGGCATAGAAACCCAAAGATCCCTTGGAAAAGATACCATACTGGCTTTACCCGTCTTTTTTTCCACAGCCACAAGGATCAATGTGTCTGTACGATAACCAGCGTCTGGCCTGAAGTCAGAACCGAGAACCATGTATAAATTTATCGAAGTGCCTGGTTCCATATCCAGCACACCCGCATTAACCGCAGGTTTAGGATCAAGAATGATATCAGGGTTTTTGCCGCTATCAAGCAATTGGAAAAATGGCAGGTGTGACCTGAACACCGTTGCGCCCAGATAAATCATAAGGACCGAAAACAGACCGAGGACCAAGAAGAAACTTATCGAGGTAAGTTGTCGTTTCAGTCGGTTTTTATTGTTTTTCATAGTTGTCATCTCCAAGATGTAGTTTTCATTAGTTAAGATAAAACCGTTCGTATTTATACTGCCAATACCCCGCTTTGGTAAAGGGTGTCACTTTGATGTCCAAATCAGATTTTTTTCATAGAAAATTATGAATGGATATAATTGAGATTTCAACATAAATCGTTTGTCTGAAGGTAGATTTTACTATTTTTGATCAATAAATAAAAGAATAAGATCATTCACATTGGTTCCTGTCGATCCAATTTTAATTAATCCACCAGTTTTTTGAAAATAATGATAAGAATCGTTATTTCGTATCATTTCATTCAGATCAACGTGTTGGATCTGCTCGCCATTTTTAAGAACTTCGCTATCAACAACTGCGCCTGCTGCATCTGTCGGGCCATCCTCACCATCGGTGGCCAGAGAAATGAAGAGGGTTTCAGGGTATTCAGACATTGTACGAACCATATGCAATGCAAGATCCTGATTTCTACCTCCCAATCCCCCCCCTTTCACTTCGACTGTTGTCTCGCCTCCAAAAATGATGCAGCAGGGCGGTTTGATTGGTTCCTCTAATTCAATGACCGAACGGATCATGTTTTTCATAACCTCAGCCACATTCTGCGTTAATCCTGTTAATTGAGATGAAACAATTCCTGATTCATACCCCAGTTCTTCAGCGCATCGTTTTGCTGCTTGACAGGCAATCAAATTTGTCCCTACAAGGTGATTTTGAATTCTTACAAGCGCTCTGTCACCCGGCTTGGGTGTTTCCTGGATTTTTCCGTCCCTTCCATTTTTTAAGTGTGAGACGATCGTTTTGGGAAGATCATTCCAGAGATCATATTTTTGAATAATCTCCAATGCGTTTGAAAAGGTTGTCGGATCGGGGGCGGTTGGTCCGGAGGCAATCATGTCCAGTCGGTCACCGACAACATCAGAAAGAATCAAGGTGTGAACTTCAGCAGGAAAAAGAGCGCGAGCGAGTTGTCCGCCCTTGACACGGTCAAGATGCTTTCGGATTGTATTGATCTCTGTTATTTCTGCGCCGGATCGTAATAAGACCTGTGTTGCAACTTGCACATCTTCCAAACTTATCCCTGAAACCGGAAAAGTGAACAAGGATGAACCTCCTCCAGAAATGACGACAAGAACAAGGTCGTGCTCATCTAACGAAGATAAATCGTCTAGCAACGCCCGGCTTGCTTCGAGTGATTGCTCCCCGGGCACTGGATGATCGCCAATCAGCACCTGTAATTTTCCAGAATAACCCTGTTTGGTCAGGTAAATTTCATCTTTCGTGATCACTTTTGCAAGATCGATCCGATCTCCGAGCTGATCAAGTAAAGCCTCTGCCATTTGGGCAGATGCTTTTCCAAACCCGACAAGGAAAACCCTGTGAAATTTGTTCAAATCAACATCAGAATTGCCAAACTGTACTCGATCACCCTTAACCCAAACGTTATCCCTGACGCACTGGTAGGCATTTACAGCGCGAATGGCTGCCGCCATGACCTGACAGGCAACATCACCCAGTGCACCATTTCTGTTTAAAACGGCGTTTTCAAACAATTCAGGTGATATCAATTCTGTTTGGTTTTTTTTCAAGATTATCCTCTACATTTCATTAGATAATTGTCACAATCCTCATGAGTAGTTTAAATTATAAGGTACAATTGCCGATGGTGAAAATTTTGTGGCTCACACTAAGAAATTAATTTAGAAATTTATTTGGAATATAGGAGGAACAACAAGTGGATGACGTATTGACCGGTCTTCTTCGGCCCAAATCGATTGCGGTGATTGGCGCCTCGGCTACACCGGGTAAAATTGGACATACTGTGGTGAAGAACCTTATTGAAGGGGGTTATGAAGGAAAGATCTACCCCATCAACCCCTCGGTGGATGAGATTCTCGGATATACAGCATACAAATCCATTCTTGATGCTCCAGGACAAGTTGACGCTGCAGCGATAACAATCCCTGCAAAATTTGTTCTGGATGTCGTTAAAGAATGCGGCGAAAAAGGTGTAAAAGGCATCATTGTAATTACATCTGGATTTAGTGAGGTGGGCGAAAAAGAATTAGAAGATGAAATGGTCAGAATCGCCCATCATTATGGTATGCGAGTTTTAGGACCAAATATCGTTGGTACACTATCAAATTCCGATAAACTCAATGCCTCTTTTGCTCCATTCCTCCCGTTAAAAGGTTCCGCTTCCCTCGTATCGCAAAGCGGTGCGCTCCTGATTGCAATCGATGCAATCACCTACACCCGTCGGATCGGTTTTGATAAATTGGTATCAAATGGAAATATGTCCGATGTCAATTTTGCCGACATGATTGCGTGGCTTAACGATGATGAAAATACAAATTGTATTACTCTGTATATTGAAGGATTAAAAGACGGTCGACGTTTTATCGAAGAGAGTTCCAAAGTCTCAAAGCCAATCGTTGTGCTGAAGGCTGGTGTCTCTGAACATGGTGCAGTTGCTGCAGCGTCGCATACTGGCTCATTGGCTGGTGCTCAAAAAGTTTATAGCGCCGCTTTTCAGCAGGCTGGCACGATCCAGGCAAGAGACCTGAGCGATCTGTTTGACTGTACGCTCGCCCTCTCACTGGAGCCCCCCATGGAAGGCGACAACTTGTTAATCATCACCAACGGTGGTGGGGTTGGCGTGCTGGCTACAGACGCAGCGGAAAAAGAAGGGCTTCCCTTAAAGTTTGCACCCGAAGCGGTTCAGGAAGAACTTAAAAAGCATATGCCTTCCTATGGTTCAGCCAAAAACCCTGTGGATATGACAGGAATGGCAGGCAACGAATGGTACCATGACACAACAAAGTATGCCTTTGCCAATGATTGGGTTGATGGATTGGTTGTTTTATATTGTGAGACCGCGATTACGAACCCGATAGAAATTGCTCAAGCAATTCATAAAGCAATTACAGAAACAGGAATAAAAGACAAGCCCGTGACTGTATCCTTCGTGGGAGGCGAGCGTTGTGATGCTGCCATGCAATGGCTGGTTGAAAATGGCATCCCTGCCTACAACGCTCCCGATCTGGCGGTCAGGGCAATGGGCGTTTTACGAGAATATGCGCAATTGCAGGCATTGAAGCGAGAACCTATCAACAATAATTACGCGGTTGATGAAAAGAAAGCGCGTGAAATTATCAAGAAAGTACGTGAACAGAACCGCACCGGGATGACAGAAATAGAAGCAAAAGAAATTTTCAGTGCATATGGACTGCCCACCGTCACAACCAAACTGGCAACCAGCGAAGGCGAAGCAGTGAAACATGCTGAAGAAATTGGCTACCCCGTTGTATTAAAAGTTGTCTCGCCTGATATTCTTCATAAATCAGATGCAGGTGGCGTTAAAGTCGACATCAATGACGCGGACAGCGTTCGAGAAAATTACAGGACCATCCTGGAAAACTCAAAGAATTACAAAGCAGACGCAGATATCCACGGCATCCTTGTTCAGGAGATGGCACCCTGGGGAACGGAAACGATTATTGGATCCGTTAACGATCCCACATTTGGCGCTACTGTGATGTTCGGTTTGGGCGGTATCTTTGTTGAAGTTCTTAAAGATGTGACTTTTCGGGTCGCCCCTATTTCAGAAAAAGAAGCATCAATTATGCTGGATGAAATCCGTGGGGCAGCCATTCTTGCTGGCGCACGGGGAGAGGCACCGCGCGACAAGAAAGCCCTCCAGGACGTCCTCACAAAATACGCTTTTATGGTTCACGAACTGTCTGATGAGATTGCTGAATCGGATGCTAATCCTGTTCTCGTGTACGAAGAAGGCAAAGGTGTTAAAGTGGTCGATGCAAGGATCATCCTGAAATAGCATTTACTTGTTTAGATTTTGTAATGTTAAAACCGCTGTTGGAACGTAAATCCGCAGCGGTTTTTCGGTTCTATAATAAGTATCATAAATAAGTAATGTTCTTCAGCCTCTTTCTTATATAATATGAGTGGTAACTCTATTATATTTACAAATGAGGTAACCTTAACAATTCGTTTAAGCAAATCGGCTTACGAAAAGGTAACCTGTAGACTGTATGTTAAGTTTAGAATGCCCTGATGTTAAAATGCTCATCAGTATAAATAAGCAAATGAAAATCGAAAACTGTTGTAAAATTAAGAAGACAAATAAATAATAGAAAGAATATAAAGATGAAAAGTTTTATTACCGATATGGACGGGGTCTTGGTACAGGGAAACAAGCCCATACCGGGTGCAGATAAATTTATTAACAAATTGGTCTCACAAAAACGCAAATTTCTTGTTTTGACCAACAACTCCATGTTCACCCCTCGAGATCTATCGCACAATCTCAAAGCCATTGGCCTTAACATCCGCGAGAAACAAATATTTACTTCCGCATTGGCAACTGCTACCTTTTTGCACAGCCAGCGCCCCAACGGAAAAGCCTATGTTTTAGGTGAAAGCGGACTTACCAATGCCATCCATGATGTAGGATATGTAATCACCGATATTGCTCCGGATTACGTCGTTTTGGGTGAGACCTTTGCCTATAATTTTGAAATGATCAAAAAGGCGATCCGATTAATCCATGACGAAGGCGCTCGTTTTATTGCCACGAACATGGATCCTTCTGGCCCAAGTTCAGGTGGTATGGTACCTGCCTGCGGTGCGATGGCAGCGCTCATTGAAAAAGCAACGGGTGTTGCGCCATTTTTCGTGGGCAAACCTAATGCGTTGATGATGAGAACAGCATTGAATTATTTAAATGTGCACTCAGAAAACACCATTATGATCGGTGATCGGATGGACACGGACATTGCAGCCGGGGTGACAAGCGGCATGGATACCGTCCTCGTGCTGACCGGTTCCACAACCAGAGATATGATCGACAAGTATCCCTTCCTCCCCAAGTATGTAAAGAAGTCTGTTGCAGATATTGAACCAAGTGAATTTGACAATTGACATCAGCTTGCTTTTGGGTATCATTCATTTATGATAAATAAGACCTTATCACGCAGGAAATTTCTCAAGCTCTCTGCGCTTGGTTTAGGAACTTTGGCCTTCAGCCCCGCTGCGCCAATCAAGCGTCATTCTGCCCCGCATCGTTTGATGCGAGTGTCGAAGATCGCAAAAGATGGCGACATAACCTCCATAAGCATTCATAAAGAACCCAACGAAGACAGTGTGATTCTGTATCAACGTTATAAAGACGAGTTGATGAACGTCTATGATGAGATCGAATCTGAATTTGGTCCGGAATACAACCCGATCTGGTATCGTGTTTGGGGCGGATTTGTTCATCGTGCCTATTTACAGGAGGTTGACTATATCTTTAATCCTGTTGTGGACACGATAAAGAACAATTACCAGTTAGGTGAAATCACAGTTCCCTACACGGACTCCTTGCGTTATAACCCCCTGCACGGATGGGAGCCTATTTATCGTCTCTATTACCAAACCACCCACTGGGTCACGGATATCATAACCGGACCTGACGGAAGACCCTGGTACAAGCTGGAAGACGAGTTAGACCGGCTGGATTATGCCATTCCTGCTGAGCATGTGCGTATTTTGGATGATTCCGAGTTTGATCCAATCTCACCTGACGTCCCACCCGGAGATAAAAGAATCGTCATATCTATTTCGCGACAGGACCTCACAGCATATGAAGGTGATGAGGTCGTTCTGCATACGAACATTTCAACGGGCTCTTTTACGCCTCAAAAGAAAACACCTGCGGGAGAATTTAAAATACAATCAACCTATCCCTCCAAGCACATGGGAGGTACCAAACGCGATGACATCTATGCCTATGTGCTTGCAGGTGTACCCTGGAGTTGTTTTTTCACAGAAGGCATTGCAACCCATGGGACTTACTGGCACAATAATTTTGGCACCCCACAAAGCAGTGGGTGTATCAATATGCGGAATCACGAAGCCAAATGGCTGTTTCGCTGGGTCACGCCGGTTGGCGGCCCCCACGACACGTATAAAACGGGTTTCGGCACCCGCGTTTCCGTCGTTTAGTTACACAAATTCCATAAATACCCGGTTTGCCAGCAGAATTCCCCTTTTCGTCAATCTCAATCTATCCTTTGATCTCCCTTGCCATGCAACCAATCCCTGTGACTCCAAAAGATTAATTTCATTTACAAACACTGAATGCATGGAACGTCCGAAACAATCCGCAAATCGAGCATTGGAGACCCCGTCCTGAATGAGCCGCAAACCCAACAACATAAAGTCTTTCATTTGGGTAGAATCATCCACTTTCTGAGCGTTAATTGTCACTGGCGTACGAGGGAAATCTCTTTCATTGAGCGGGTTCTGCTCAATTTTCTCAATATATAACTCCAGATCAGGTTCGTTTTCAGTTCGAATTTGATTAACAAAGCCGTGCGAACCGGTTCCAAAGCCAAAATAAGGGGCATTTAGCCAATATTGCATGTTGTGGCGACACCGATGATCCACGTTTGGATTTCTTTTAACCCAGTTAGAAATTTCATAGTGTTCGTAGCCCTGGCTTGCCAGGAAATCTACCGCAAATTGATACATATCTCCTTCAAGATCCTGATCCTGTGGATTGATCAAACCCTTCTGATGCCAATCGTGAAGGCGCGTTCCCGGCTCGATAATCAGAGAATAAAGAGAAAAGTGTTCGGGTTGTAACGCAACCGCTCTTTTCAGTGAATTCTCCCAACTTACCAGGTTCTGCCAGGGTAAGCCAAAAATCAGATCAAGATTAATGTTATCAAAACCAGCTTCCCGCAACATTGAGAAACTATTCAATACCTCATCAACATCATGAATGCGGCTTAAACGTTCTAAATCGAAATTGTTTGTGGATTGCACCCCCAGACTGATTCGGTTGAAACCCAATGCTTTTAAGCCAGATACATACGCATAAGAAAGTGTACCCGGGTTGGCCTCCAGACTGATTTCGCAATCATCGGTCAGGTGAAAGCCATCATGGATTGCTTTGAAGATGCTTTCATATTGTGAAATCGGGATCAAAGAAGGCGTTCCCCCACCAAAATAGACGGAATGGATAAGCAATGGATCCGGACAATATTTCGCTATTTGAATTTCCTTTGATAAGGCAGAAATATAATCTGGTATTAACGCGGCTTTTCCTGTTGTCGTGTTAAAATCGCAATAATGACAACGTTTTTCGCAAAATGGAATATGTAAATACAAGCTATGGTTCATTTACGTAGTTATACCACGCGAACATGCCAGAAGATTTAACATATTTAGTTGATATTGCATAATAAAGAAACGGTGAGGTATACTATTCCATAATTATTATGAGCCCTGAAAAAGATACTTCGAAAACGAAATTGTGTCCCGTTTGCGGGACAAGATTAAGCGAGTCTGCGAAGCGATGCCTTGTTTGTGGCACTGAACTGGACACTGTCGCTGAGACGAAAAAATCAGCAACGATCAAAACAAAGAGATTGCCAGAAATAAGTCTGAGCCTTCCGGCCGCCCTCGGTCTGCTTTTGGTGTTCATTGGGTTGGCTGCTGCCGTTCTTTATTTTGTTTTTCGACCGCAACCCGTCGGAGGGCTTGACGACAACGCTTTGTCAGCAGCTGGAACTGCCACTGCGAGCCCAACCGTGACACTTACACCGACAATCACAGCAACCGCAACCCAGGCGCCCACATGGACTCCTTTGCCGCCGCTGGAATATGCTATCCAACCCAATGATACCTGTGCTATTATCGCTGCCACCTTCGGCGTGTCGGTCCAAAGCATCATTCTTGAAAATAATCTTTCTGCTGATTGTCAGCTTTTTGAAAACACAACAATCTTAGTGCCGCAGCCCACGCCAACCGCATCCCCTCAGCCAACGGCAACCTTAAGCGATGTAGAAAAAACGGAAATCGCATGCGAAATGCTCAATTACACGGTTAAATCCGGCGATACACTCAGTTCAATTGCGAACACCTACAATGTCTCCATGGCAACTATCAGAGATTACAATGCTTTATTAACGGATACAGTGTATGAAGGAATGACCATGACGATCCCGCTTTGTCTGCGGGAGCCGACACCCGGCCCCACCCCTACGCCTACACAACTTCCCCCATATGCAGGTCCAAATCTTCTTCTCCCTGCAGATGGCGCTTCTTTTACATCAAGCAGTGACACCATTACACTTCAATGGGCTGCTGTCGGTGAATTGAGTGCAAATGAAGCCTATGCGATCGAGATCATTGACCTCACAAGCGAGAACAAACAATCGACCACAGAGCATGCTAAAGACACATCACTGATCCTGCCCAACACATTCATGCCAAAAGATGGACGCCCGCACATTTTCCGATGGTCTGTATATATTGTCCGTCAAATCGGTTCAGGGGAAGAAGACGAGGACAATTGGATTGTTGCAGGCAATCGAAGTGAAGAGCGTGTATTCAGCTGGTACACAGGAAGTGTAAGCACACCTCAACCTTAAAACAAAAACCGGAGGAAAATTTCCTCCGGTTTTTATTCAGTTTGATTATTCCGATCCCTTTAGATCTTCTAAATACCTGGTTGCCTGGATAGCGGCTGCAGCGCCCATTCCTGCCGATGTGATAACTTGGCGAAAATGGGGATCAGCTACTTCACCGGCTGCAAATACGCCCGGTATAGACGTTTCTAACAACTTATTTGTTAAAATATAACCATTGCCATCAATCGAAAGCTGTTCTTCAAAAAGATCAGAGTTTGGCGAATGTCCAATAAAAACAAACACACCTTCTGTTGGGAATTCTTGGTCCTCGCCTGTTTTCACATTGTGTATCTTGATCGCTTCCACACCCTCATCACCAATAATCTCTGTTACAACCGAATCCCAGATGAAGTTGATTTTTGGATTTGCAAAGGCTCTCTTCTGCAAAATCGCACCAGCACGCAGTTCATCCCGTCGATGAATAACCGTCACCGATTTGGCAAAGCGCGTCAGAAATAAGCCTTCTTCAAGGGCACTATCGCCACCCCCAACAACGCTGATGTCTTTATCCTTAAAGAACCACCCATCACAGGTGCCGCAATATGAAACGCCCTTCCCGGTCAATTCTATCTCGCCAGGAATGTTTAACTTTTTATGTGTTGCACCGGTTGTGATGATCACAGTCTGTGCTTTTAGCTTTTGCCCATACGTTTCAATCACAAAAGGGCGTTGGTTAAAATCAACCGCATTTACATTGTCCATCACGATTTCTGCACCGAAACGCTCTGCCTGAGATTGAAAGAGCTGCCCCAACTCACCGCCTCCAACCCCTTCAGGGAAGCCGGGATAATTCTCGATGGTATCGGTTGTCGATGCCTGACCATACAACATCATCCCTGTCAGCACAAGGGGATGAAGGTCTGCTCTCGCTGCATAAAGGGCGGCAGAAAGACCTGCAGGTCCAGATCCAATAATAATCAAATCGTGTGTTTTGTTATTTTTATCATCATTTCGGGTCATAAATTGCTTACTCCTAAATTTTTTTACCATAGTATTAGATGTGTTTTTCGGCAAAAAGTTACATCTGAGATTGTTTTTAAATCTTAAATAAATTAACACGTGGATTTTAAATCCTAATGTTTATTGTACTCTAAGAACCTTCAAGACCTTGAAAACGAGATCACAAAAACTTGTAAATTAGCCTATAATCAATAAAGATTATTTATCGAAAGGAAGAAAATGAAAAAAGAATCAATCGCTAAAGCAATAGGTTATTATCAAACCGAATATGAAGGTCTTTTTCAAGAATTTATAGACTTCTTAAAAATTCCATCCATTTCGACCTCAGATAAACACAAGGGAGACATTTTAACTGCTTCAGAATTCCTTGTGAAAAAACTAAATGACATTGGTTTCGATCGTGTCGAGGCAATTCAGACAGATGGTCATCCGATTGTCTTTGGTGAAAGGGCAAGAGATCCGCAAAAGCCGACCATTTTGCTTTACGGTCATTATGATGTCCAACCTCCTGATCCCATTGCTGAGTGGGTTTCCGCTCCATTTGAACCACAGGTGCGCGATGATTATTTGTTTGCGCGTGGTTCTTCAGACATGAAAGGACAAATCTGGGCTTTAATTTCAGCGCTGCAATCCATTTTGGAGACCGGCGATTTGAAAGTTAACATAAAAGTCCTGTTCGAAGGTGAAGAAGAAATTGGCTCACCCAGTCTGGATAAATTCCTTGAAGATTACAAAGACACTCTGAAATGCGACCTGGTGCTAAACACCGATGCAGGGATGCTTGCTGAAGACAAACCAACGGTTACCTATGCATTACGCGGACTCGCATATTTTGAATTACGGGTTAAAGGTCCCAAAGCAGATCTTCATTCTGGTCTTTTTGGCGGTGTCATTGATAATCCCGCAAATGTTCTGTGCCGGGTTGTTGCAAAGATGCATGATGAAAAAGGTCGAGTCACATTACCGGGTTTTTATGATCGGGTCAGACCTCTTTCCAAGGAAGAATCTGAGGGCTTGGCTCAAATAGGCGTGGACGAAGCTTTTTACTTATCTTTGAGTGGTGCACCTGCTTTATCAGGCGAGGAAGGCTTTGAACCTATTGAGCTGACGAGTGCTCGTCCAACCTTGGATATTAATGGGATTTATTCTGGATACATCGATGAAGGGGCAAAAACTATTATTCCATCCTATGCTCTGGCAAAAATATCTTGCAGACTTGTTCCAGATCAAAATCCAGATGAAATCCATCAAAGTATGATTAAATTTCTGGAAAAGCATGTTCCAAATACAGTTGATTGGGAACTGGATTATTTATCCGGTGCACCAGCTTATTTAGCAGAAGATGATGTCCCTGGGCTGAAGCTCTTTGAAAACGCTCTCGAAACAATCTGGGGAAAAAAGCCATTAAAAAAACGTGAAGGTGGTTCTATCCCTGTTGCTACCTCCATGAAGGAAATCCTTGGCGTCGATTCAATCATTACTGGTTTTGGACTTCCCGGAGATCAGGTGCACTCGCCGAACGAAAGAATGCACCTCCCAACGCACAAAAACGGCGTAAAAGCATTAATCAACTTCTTCTTAAGTTTTTAATCTCGGAACAAAAGGATTGGTTTTGGAAAACAAATTACCATCTTATGGTGGGCAGGCTGTTATCGAAGGTGTTTTGATGCGAGGTAAAACCTCCGTTGCGATGGCAAACAGAGCACCTTCGAAAGAAATTATTGTCACCAAAGAAAAATTAACTGGCATTTACACAAGCAACCTTGGCAAAATTCCTTTTCTCAGGGGCCTGATTGTTCTATGGGATTCGTTAGGATTGGGTATGCGTTTTTTGACAATTTCTGCAAATATTCAGACAGGAGAGGAAGAAAAACTTGAAGGTCCCGCCTTATATCTTACACTCATCTTTTCGTTACTCATAAGCGTTGGATTATTCTTCCTCACCCCAGCGCTGGTTTCTGGATTGATTGATCAATTCTTTAATGTGAGCAACTGGGTGACAAACCTTTTAGAGGGTGTTTTGCGGCTGCTTATCCTTCTGATTTATTTAATCATCATTGGAAAAATACCGGATGTCAAGCGTGTGTTTATGTACCATGGTGCAGAACATAAGACGATCAATGCATTTGAAAATGGTATTCCACTGACACCTGAAAACGTGGCCCAATACTCTGTTGAGCATGAACGCTGCGGCACGTCGTTTATCCTGACTCTGGTGATTTTGTCGATCATCTTCTTTTCATTGCTGGGTCCGCTTCCACTGCATTGGCGATTGATCTCCCGATTGCTGATGATCCCCATTTTGGCAGGAATTTCTTATGAATACATTCACCTGCTTTCAAAATTTGAGGATTCTCCCATCGTTAAGCTGATTGTCAAACCTAATCTTGCATTACAGAAAATGACAACACGTGAACCTTCATTAGATATGATCGAGGTTGCGATTCGTGCTTTTAATGAAATGCGGCGTATGGAAGAAGATCGGGCTGTTGTCGAATCGCCTTCTTGATATTTGTTAAGGAGAATGAGCAAAATGAAGAGATATTTTCCGATCTTGTTTGGGATTTTGATCGGATTGTTGGCTGCTGGCGCCATTCTCCTAATTTCAAATCGGGAAGAGGGGGTTCCAATTATTCTATCGCCTGCGCCAACAAGCACAAACACAGCCCTTCCAAAACCGTCACCAACCCCTTCACCCATTATCGTTCAAATCGGTGGGCAAATTCAGCAACCGGGCGTGTACACCATGCGTGCAGATACGCGTTTAGGTGATTTGGTTGAAAAGGCAGGTGGATTAACAACCCGTGCTGATACCGCTCGTGTAAACCTCGCTGCGGTTCTTAGAGATGGGGATTATTTTTACATCCCAGGACTTGATGAAGAAATTCCTGAAACTGCGCGCAATTCCCTCGCCGGCATTCAAATTTCTAAAGATATCCAATTGAATTTTCCAATTGATTTAAATCTTGCAAAATTGGAAGAGCTCGAAGCGCTTCCAGGAATTGGCCCTTCAAAGGCTGAAGAAATCATTTCTTACCGTGAACAAATTGGTGGTTTCAGCACAATAGAAGACCTTCTGGACGTCCCAGGCATTGGAGAAAAAACACTTACTTCGTTAATGGATCTAATTTTTGTGGACCCGTAAAAAATGAGAGCGCAATATCATATCGAAATAATGAGGAAAGCTTTAGATGCTCCTTTTTCGAAAAACGCTTTGACCGTGATCATTCAGGCTCATATCTCACAGGATCGATTTGTTTGTTTATCAGATCTGGCATGACTGCATCCATTTTGTTGGAAATACATTCGAAACAGGTTCTGGCTGTATCAATGACCAGAAGGACCAGAGAAAATTAATCATCAATCTGCCCTCGAAATACTTACTTTGCTTCTCAACGAAAAGATAGCCAGGGAAATACCCAGCCTTTCACGGGAAAATAAGTTCGACAAGAAAAGGTATAATCAACCCAATGACTCTTAAAAACGATATTCAAAATTCACTAACAGCAGCGATGAAGGCACGCGATGAGGATAGAAAACGGACTCTGCGTCTCGTAATCGCAGCCATAAGATTTGCCGAGGTTGAAGATGGTAAGGATCTTGATGACCAACGCATATTAAATATTCTTCAAAAAGAAGTCAAGACCCGTGAGGACGCCATTGAAGAGGCGCAATCTGCAAACCGGCAGGATCTTGTTGAGGCTGCAAAAAAGGAAATCCTTATTTTGCAGGATTTTCTTCCGAAGCAGATGGACACGGATGAGTTGACTGCATTGGCACAACAAGTCATTCAAACAATAGGCGCCAGCAGCTTGAGAGATATGGGAGCCGTCATGAAATCCCTCCTGCCCATGTTAGAAGGACGTGCATCAGGTCAAGCTGTAAGCAAAATTGTTCACGATCTTCTGCAAGAAAAATAAGGCTATGGCAACCAAATCAAGCAAAAAGAAGCGTCTCGCCAGATCGGGAGTTTTAAAGTTTATCATTTTATTGATCTCCGGTATCCTTGCTTTTTTTATCCTGATCTTACCTGATGCTTTCAGCCAGGCTTCTTTACCCGTAGAAATCGGAGATGTCTCCAGTCAGGACATTCTCGCCCCCTACTCCCTTACCTTCGAGAGCGAGGTGCTCACTGAGCAGGCGCGGCAAAACGCAGCCAAATCAGTCTCATCAGTTTACTTACCTGCAGACCCCAGCATTGGAAGGCGTCAGGTTGAGCAATTGCGAACTGTTTTGTATTACATTACAACGGTGCGTTCCGATGACTATGCGATAGCAAGTGAAAAGATCTCCGATCTCAGCCTGATTGAAACGGTTTCCCTGTCCGAAGATACTATCTTACAGATCCTTCAGATAAACGAACAGCGATGGGAAGATATTGAGTTTGAAGCCACACGTGTCCTGGAACAAATAATGCAAAATACGCTGAGGGATACGGACATTTATTCTGCCAAGCGGAATAGTGCTTCTCTCATTGATTTTTCCTTTCCTGAAGATCACGCAAATATCGTGGTTGAAATCATTCAGCCATTTGTAACCGCAAACAGCCTTCTCAGCGCAGAGCTAACAGATGCTGCCGTTGAAGAAGCAAAACAAGCCATTGAACCAGTTATTCGGTCGTTTATAGCTGGAGAAACCCTGGTTAGACGAGGACAAATTGTAAGGGATATCGACAAGGAAGCACTTCAGCGGTATGGCCTCATAAAAATGAGTGATCCGACAAAAGACGTTGTGGGTGCAGCAATTCTAACCCTTCTCACTATTGTTGTCGTTGGCGTGTATTTTCAAAAACAGCAGAAACAAGAGCATTACTCTGTAAAAGCTTTATTACTGATCGCAGTAACTTTTCTTGTTTTTCTCAGTGTGGCGAGATTTTTTGTCATCGACCGGACTGTATTACCCTATGTATACCCTTTAGCAGCCTTTGGTTTGACGCTTGCAGCAATCTTCAATTTCGAAATTGCAGCCTTCTTTTCAGTGATCATCGGAATAATGACCGCCTACAGCACACCCAATGGATTTGATCTGAGCGTGTTTTATATCCTGGCATCAATCCTTGGCATCCTTGCTTTGGGAAATGCAAGAAGGATCGGTGCATTCTTTCTGTCGGGCATCACAGTTGGGCTTGCTGGGGTTGCGATCATATTGTCTTTTCGATTGCCTGGCTCTCTCACCGATTGGATTGGAATTACAATGTTGTCCGGTGCCTCTCTGATCAACGGCATTGCGGCGGCAGGCGTTACCCTGTTATTACAATTTATTTTTTCTCACTTCCTGGATATGACAACAGCGCTCCAATTGCTGGAGACATCCCGCCCAGACCATCCGCTCCTGCAGCACATCTTACGAAATGCGCCAGGAAGCTACCAGCATTCTTTACAGGTAGCGAATTTAGCTGAGCAAGCGGCAGAAGCTATCGGCGCTGATGGTTTATTGGTCCGCGTCGGCGCTATATATCATGATTGTGGAAAAACGCGTAACCCCCAATTCTTCATTGAAAACCAGATACAGGGCGAATTAAACCCACACAATGAAATTGACCCAGTAATAAGCGCACAAACGATCATAAACCATGTCCCCGACGGCGTCCAATTGGGAAAGAAATATCATTTACCTAACAGGATCTTAGATTTCATCAGAGAACATCACGGAACAATGCATACGCATTACCAGTATACCCAGGCACTCGAACAGGCTGAAAACCCCGATGATGTTGATAAATCTTTATTTACCTACCCTGGTCCTCGCCCCCAATCTCGGGAGACAGCGCTTATTATGCTATCAGATGGTATTGAGGCTCGTGCCAGGGCTGAATTGCCCAAAGACGAGGAAGAACTTCAGGCATTAATTGATACAGTTGTTGATTTTTATCAACAAAACAATCAGCTTGAGGACACTGACCTCACATTAAAAGATCTGCAGATCATTAAGAATTCCTTTTTTAGAACGCTTAAGGGGACCTATCATCCGAGGATCAAGTATCCTGCGCTGAGTATTGGCAAAACAAAACCGCGTTCAAATATGGTTTCAAAGGGTGGGTAAATGATCACAATTCAGAAGAATACTTCTTTACCAAATGATTTTAATTTGAGATATTTACGAGAAGCCATTGTGACCACATTGAAACGATTTGACAAAGCGGATAATGACATCACGGTTAGAATTACCGGCGATGAAGAGATGCACCAACTAAACCGCACTTATCGCGGAATAGATGCCACGACGGATGTGCTTTCATTCCATCAGGATCTTCTGGACCCCGACACCAAACGTGTCTATTTAGGTGATATCGTTATATCCGCAGCCAAAGCACACGAACAAGCCATCGAGAATCAGCAAACATTTCACGAAGAATGCGCTTTTTTAGCCATCCACGGGACACTCCACCTCCTTGGTTTTAATCATGAGGACCCTGAAGAAAAAGCTGTGATGTGGGCGCTTCAGAACGAAATTTTTAATATCGTGAATAAACAATTTATGGAACCCAAATAATGAAATATAAATTCAGAATCCGCTCATTAGGTATTTTTTTCGTTGCTTTTTCTTTGCTGGGAATTGTGTTTTCACTTTCCGGAATTCTGATCACCTGGTTCTCTAAACCGCCTATTCAAAAAGCCGCTTTGACCAGTTTGACCTCACTCGAAGATGTTCTGACAATCACCAGCGAAAGCTTTGCTGTTATGAACAATGCGATTGAGAATGCAAAAGATGATCTTGATATCATAGATGCCTCACTTGACGGACTTCATTTGGCTTTTGACAGCATTAACGAATCATTGGATCTTTCAGGTGATTTGATCGGAGATGACCTCCGATTAATCGCGATAAACTCCCAGACTGCGTTGTACGCATCCTCAACGGCTGCCGAAGTGATCCATAACACGCTGAGCGGCATTTCAAAAATTCGTTTGCTCGGTTTGGACTATGCACCCGAGGTACCCCTTCACATCGGCCTAGTTCAAATTGCCGATAATTTATCGGAAGTTCCTGATTCATTGGATGCAATTGAGCAGAGTCTTGATAAAACAACCGACGGCATCGAGATGCTCAACACCAAGCTTACGGATCTATCCGGCAATATCAGGGCGCTCAACAGCGATCTTGAGGATGCCCAAAAGGTTCTGAATGATTACGAGTCTACATTTCAACAAATCAACACGCAAATCATTCAGCTTCAAAAAGGTCTGCCAATATCTTTGTCAATATTGTCCATACTCATTTCCGGACTCTTTTTCTGGGTGGGGTTATCCCAGATCAGCATATTAATACAGGGAATTTCTTACCTCAAAGGTCCCTTGCAAATTGTGAACATCGCTGATCTTCATCAAAAGATTGACGATGGTGTTGAAAGTGAAATCGACGAAGACAAAGCAAAGACTGATGAACAACAAAATATTTCAGAAAACATAGAAACAGAACATAATGGTATCATCATGGACGGTTCTGATCCGTCAGAAAAAGAAAACAACACTTAACATGGAGGTGCTATGAAACATTTTCTCGACCTTGCTGATTATTCTTCCGAAGAGATCAGCAATCTCTTAAAATTAGCGATTAAGCTAAAAAAAGAATACAAAGACGGTCAATGGAGACCGCTCTTGAAAAACAATGTCCTTGGCATGGTTTTCCAAAAGCCCAGTCTTCGAACAAGGGTTAGCTTTGATATGGCCATGCGAACATTGGGCGGAGATGCCCTTTACCTTTCGCCCCAGGAAATTGGATTGGGAAAACGCGAATCGATTGCAGATGTTTCAAGAGTTTTGTCCGGTTATGTCCAGATTATCATGGCAAGAGTATTTGCGCACGAGCATATCCTGGAACTGGCAAATTGGTCATCCGTTCCTGTTATCAATGGTCTAAGTGATTACAACCATCCCTGCCAGGCGATGGCTGATGCCCTCACCATCGTGGAAGAGTTTGGAGACATGAACGGTTTAAAAGTGTCTTTTGTTGGTGACGGCAATAATGTTGCAGTTTCGTTGATGCAAGTTGCAACAAAACTTGGCGCTCACTTCACAATAGCCAATCCAGAAGGTTACGACCTTCCCGAATCTGCAATTGAGAAATCAGTGCAGTTTGCCGCGCTGTCCGGCGGATCAGTTACGCTTTTGCGAGATCCTCGTGAAGCCGCTGAAAACGCAGATGTAATTTATACAGACACCTGGACCAGTATGGGACAGGAAGAAGAGGCAGAAAAACGCAGAAAGCTATTTCCGCCTTACCAGGTCAATCAAGAGCTGGTTGGTCTGGCAAAGCCTGGCGTTATCGTTTTACACTGTCTACCAGCACATCGAGGTGAGGAGATCACGGACGATGTTGCCGATGGTCCGCATTCACGGCTTTTTGAGGAAGCTGAAAACCGGATGCATGCCCAAAAAGCTATTTTAGTAAATCTTTTACTTGAGGAATACTCTGATGACAAATAGTCAATATTATATCAACCTTGAAGAAGAATACGGCGCTCATAATTATCACCCCCTGGATGTCGTACTGACAAAGGGTGAAGGTGTGTGGGTTTATGATGTTGAAGGAAACAAATACCTGGATTGCCTTAGCGCCTACTCTGCGCTGAATCAGGGTCACAACCATCCAAAGATTCGAAAAGCCATGATAGATCAGCTTGATAATCTCACACTAACCTCACGAGCATTCAGAAACGATAAACTCGGATTGTTCTATAAGAAACTTTCAGACATGACAGGCTACGAGATGTCATTGCCCATGAACAGCGGTGCTGAGGCTGTTGAAACAGCCATCAAAGTTGCCCGCAAATGGGCGTACGTTGTTAAAGGCATTCCGCGTTATGAAGCTGAGATCATTGTCGCCAATGGAAATTTCCACGGGCGGACAACAACCGTGATTTCATTCACGTCAACCGAAGAATATAAATATGATTTTGGCCCCTTTACACCAGGGTTTGTCATGGTGGATTATGATGACATCGAAGCGACCAAGGCAGCAATAACTGATAGAACGGCTGCCATCATGCTGGAGCCTATCCAAGGCGAAAATGGAATCATTATCCCACGAGAGGGCTACCTCAAGGAAGTGGAGAAACTCTGCAAGGATAATAACATTCTGTTAATTGCCGATGAAATTCAGACCGGCCTTGGTCGGACCGGTGCACTGTTTGCTTCCGAGCATGAGAATGTGCGGCCAGATATGATGATCATCGGAAAAGCCCTGTCCGGAGGGTTCTATCCGGTTTCTGCAGTCCTGGCAGATAAACCTGTTTTGGGACTTATCCAACCCGGAGAACATGGGTCGACCTTCGGTGGTAACCCCTTGGGATCCGTCGTTGCTCTTGCCGCTTTGGAAGTCATAGAAGAAGAAAACCTGATTGAGAATTCAAAATTATTGGGTCAATACATTCTTGATTATTTAGAAGAGATTCCAAAAAAGAACATCCTTGATATCCGTGGAAGAGGTTTGTTTGTTGGTGTTGAATTAAAGCATGAGCTCGGCGGAGCACGCAGATTTGCAGAGACATTGCAAAAAAGGGGTATTTTGATCAAAGAAACGCATGAACATATCCTCAGACTAGCCCCACCGCTGATAATCGACAAAGAGACGGTCGATTGGATGCTTCCCATCATGCGAGACGTGCTTTTAATGGATTAAGGAATAAAGGAGTGCCTGTGGAACGTTTTGCAAAAATTGTGTGTACTTTAGGGCCCAGCAGCGAGGACAAAGCAACACTTAATGCCTTGATGGATGCAGGCATGAATGTGGCCAGATTAAACTTTTCACATGGAACTCGTGAAACCCACGGCCAGTTAATCGATTTGATCCGGGAACTTTCTGATGAACGCGGAAGTCCCATCACCATTTTGCAGGATCTTCAGGGGCCAAAGCTCAGAATTGGTGTGCTACCCGGTCACAGCCTGACCTTAACAGCTGGTGACCAGGTCACACTCAGTTCCTCGGAAAAATTTGCAGTTGAAAAAGAGGATATCTTTATCCCTCTGGATATCCCTGATTTACATGAAGCCCTCAAACCGGGCAACCACATCTTACTGGATGATGGCAACCTTGAGTTGGTCGTCCTTGCCATTGATGGAGAGCGCATTAAAGCCGAAGTAATGCTCGGCGGTGTTTTAAAATCAAACAAAGGCGTCAATCTGCCTGGGGCTAATCTCAACATACCCATATTCACGAAAAAAGACCGTGAAGATCTCCAATTTGGACTGAAGAAAGGGGTTGATTATGTGGCAATCTCGTTTGTTCGGTGCGCTGATGATGTGTTGACGGTTCGAAAAGCGATTGAAGAGCTCTCAACGAATCAAACATCAGCAATAACACCTATCATAGCGAAGCTTGAACGCCCAGAAGCCCTTGATGTGCTTGAAGAAATCATGGATGTTACCGATGGTGTCATGGTCGCCCGGGGTGATCTGGGTGTAGAGATGTCACCGGCGTCTGTGCCGATTGCTCAAAAAGAAATCATTGCGTGCGCAAATAATCACGCCAAGCTGGTGATCACAGCCACCCAAATGCTCGACTCGATGATTAACAACCCCCGCCCAACCCGTGCAGAAGCCACGGACGTCGCCAATGCTGTCTTTGACGGTACCGACGCATTGATGCTTTCTGGTGAAACTGCAGCAGGAAAATATCCTGTTGAAAGCGTCCGAATGATGGATTCAATTATTCGAAAGGCTGAACAAAACCTGAGGAAATGGGGCAAAACGCAGTTTGTCATCAGCAATATGCAGCAGAGTGACCCGGTGTCCATCACAAGGGCAGCAAAAGAATTGGCAAACGATAGAAACGTGGTTGCAATTGTTGTTTTCACCCAAACGGGCAAAACGGCACGTTTGATGTCCAAAGCCAGGCCTAATGTGCCTATCTATGCCTTTACGCCAGAAATTAATACCTTTGAAAAATTGGGGATCTATTGGGGCGTGACGCCCATGCTTGTACCTTTTGCAGATACGCTTGAGACAATGATCAAGCATGTCGAAACCGCGATTTCTACCATGACGGATTTGGAAAAAGGTCAGCAGGTCATTTTGATTACTGGATTCCCTGTTGGCGCGTACAGGCAGGCCAATCTCGCATTGCTTTATACCATCGGCGATGTATGATCGCTTTCAAAATCAAAAAACCGGCGTCTTGGGTAGCGCCGGTTTTTTATTCGTCTACGAGATCAATACAAACGCTGATTAATCACGTCAAGGCTTTCAGGTGATGGGCGCAGTTTTTCTTTCGGTATGCGGTTGAATGGTTCTTCCACAATATTAAGATTGTCATAAAGCGTTGGTTGGTTGGGGTTAATATAAACCAGCCCCGTAATAAGCCAGCGCTGTTGATCGGCTTCTTCAAGAATTTTTAACGCCTGCCATTTATCTGTTGGGTCATAGTCATTTTCCAGTTTTTTCAAGACGATCATCGAACCATCATGCAGAGTGACTTCTTTAATCTCCCCTTCTTTGAACTCATCAAGGATGATCTCTTCATGAGCCGGAAAATAGGTTATATCATGAAGAGGCGATTCATTCTGCCGCCCCCAGCTGTAGGAATGTATCGTATTTTCCAGGTTGTGAAAACTTACACAGGGGCTGATAATATCCAGAACTGCTGTTCCACGATGGCTGAGTGCAGCTTTGATCAATGACCTGACCTGATCGGGATCCCCGGCAAAAGATCGCGCAACAAAGCTCGCGTTGCTGGTCAATGCTTCCTTAGCAATATCGATCGGCAAAAACGGATTTGTACCCTGATGCCTCAAAACCAGACCTTTTTCCGCTGTGGCTGAAAACTGTCCTTTGGTGAGGCCATAAACACCATTGTTTTCAACAATGTATACCATGGGTAAATTACGCCTGATGAGATGTTTGAACTGCCCCAATCCTATGCTGGCGGTATCGCCGTCACCAGAGACACCAATCACTTTCATCTGTGTGTTACCAAAAGCCGCGCCCAGTGCCATGGATGGCATCCGACCATGAAGTCCATTAAAACCAAACGACTGAGAAAGGATATAGGTGATGCTTTTACTGGAACAGCCGATTCCACTAAATTTAACGATATCCGAGGGATGGATACCTAATTCATAGCAAGATCGCAGAATTTGCGCTGAAATGGTGTTGTGACCGCAGCCAGGACAAAGTGTAGAACGTTCGCCGAGATATTCCGATCGAGTTAATCCAATCAGGTTGGTTTCTTCCTGTTTTTCAACCATTTCTTTCATTCTCCTTGTTCGTAACAGCATTTATGACCCGGGTTGCAGTTATCGGCAAGCCATCTAAATGAGCAAGTGAAATTAGTCGATTTGTCTTATCGCAAAATTCATTGATCAGAATTTGATGCAATTGCCCATCCCGGTTGAGTTCAATCACATAATTTCGGGAATGGGATTGAATAAAATCGCCAACTTCATCTGAGAAAGGCAAAGACCGTATCCGCATATAATCCGTTTTGATTCCCAATTCTTCAAGCCGATCCTGGGCTTCCATGATAGCGGGCTCTGTGGAACCTATCCCGATAATACCGATTTCAGCTCCATCGATCATTCGATATTTTGGCTCAGGCAGATGTTTTTTGCTTGATTCAAATTTTAATTTGATCCTATCAAGGACACGTTTCCAAACATCCGGATCTTCGCTGAAATTCCCAAATTCATCGTGCCCGGTGCCGCGTGAGAAATATGGCGCTTGCCTGTGTTTGTTCCCCATAACTGTGCGATAGGGAATGCCATCGCCATCGATATCGAGATAACGACCCCATTCTTTCGTCAATGCTTTTAAATCATCTTCCCAAAATATTTTCCCGCGATCAATGGGTTTGTCAGGATAAACAAACTTCTTTGTCATCCATAAATTCATTCCTAAATCAAGGTCGCTAAGGACAATAACCGGTGTCTGGAATTGTTCGGCAAAGTCAAAAGCTTTCCAACCAAACTCAAAGCATTCATTTACTGAAGAGGGAATAAGAATAATATGTTGCGTATCACCATGGCCTAAATAATAAGCCAGCAAAATATCACCCTGGGCAGTCCGAGTTGGCAAGCCTGTCCCTGGGCCAACCCTTTGCACGTCCCACAAGACCAGCGGAACCTCTGCAAAATATGCAAGGCTCATGTACTCCGTCATCAAACTGACTCCGGGGCCAGAGGTTGATGTCATTGAACGAAGGCCAGCCCATCCAGCACCGACCGCCATGCCGATCGCAGCCAGCTCGTCTTCCGATTGAACAATGGCAAAATTATTCTTTCCGGTCTCCGGATCTTTACGCAATTGGGGTGCCAGATTTCCCAAGGATTCAACCAGGCTGGTCGCGGGCGTAATCGGATACCAGCTGCAAAACTGAAAGCCGCCATAAATTGAACCCAATGCGCCTGCAGTGTTCCCATCAGTCATGATGTAATCGTCCAAGGGGTCCATCTGTTCTACCCGGTACGGATCTTCTTTGATCAAATTCTCCTTTGCCCAATCTGCGGCAAGTTTGACAACTGAAAAATTTGAATCGGCAACAGGTTGTTTTTGGTTAAAATGTTTTAAAAGGGCATCTTTAATGAAGGGCATTTCGATTCCCAGGATTTGAGAAACGATGCCGACATAGACCATGTTCTCCATATACTCACGATAATCTCGTGGAACATTCGCTTCTTTAATCAACGCCTTTACAGGCATCGGGTAAACAGTCAGATCGTCACGAGATGTTTGCAAATCGAGATGATCAGCATAGAAAACAACCCCTCCTGGAACAAGATACGTAATATCTTTTTGAATGGTTTGTGGGTTCATCTGAATGATGATGTCGTCATGGGCAACTCGGCCCAGATACCCATCACCAGACACACGGATTGAAAACCAGGTTGGAAGTCCCTTAATGTTGGATGGGAAAATATTTTTTCCTGAAACCGGAATTCCCATTCGAAAAAGCGAGCGCAACAGTGTTGTGTTCGCTGTCGCACTTCCAGAGCCATTCACAGTACAAACTGTCATACAAAAGTCGTTGACTGTCTTTGTGGGCAAATCATGGTGCTTAAGCTTGGAATGATTGGTAAACATCAGGCTCCTTATAAATTTCTATTCAAAAGGAAATTTTAAATTTTTGTTGTTACGCTGGAATAAAAGGTCCATATGCGCGACCAAACTCTGATATCCAGATTGAAAGTCACCTTGCGAAATAGCTTCAACGATTTCCCGGTGGTGAGACCAGACCAGCTCAAGGTATTCCTGGTCTTCGTAAACACTCAAACCAACTGCCTCATAAAAATCCCAATAGGATTCTAAAATTCCCTGGACAAAGGGATTTTCAAGCCGTTTGTAGATCGTGAGATGCAAATTTCGATGTTCAGCGTGGGGAATTTGAATCGGTTCGGAAGCCAATTTGCGATTGGCTTCTTGAATGATATCTTTGAGCTCTTTTATGTCCTCTGGCATTAACCTGCCAACAGCCTGGTACCAATAGGAGGCTTCAATGTGATTTCGCAATTCTGAGAACTGCCGAAAATATTTTCGTTCAACCCTCACCCCATATGCCAGGCTGCACTTTATCGCTGAAGCAAAAGAATATGGCAGGATCTTTATGCCTGTTCTGGGTTTCACCTCAACCAGCCCCAAAGTGCGGGCAACCTGCACCTCCTCTCTTAGCAAGGCAACACTCATTCCAAGTTCCTGGCTGATATCGTTCAGGCTTGGAAGAGTGCTTTCTCCTGACGATGCTTTATCGGCAAGATAAGTGAGAAATTTTGAAAGGTGGGTGGAAAACATGGGTGCAGGCATGATCAAAAAGTAGATTAATCTGATTAATCATATAATTAAAACAAAGATATCATACATTTGATTTGTCGTCAACTCCTCATTAACATGACAGCAAAACTGCTTTAACCGGTAAGCGCTTGAAAAGTGCTACAATTTAATTTTATAGAAAAGCATAACAAAACAACACGATAATCCGGACTTACGTATGAACCATGCACAACAAATTGCAGAAAAATTAGAAATACCGCATCAAAGTGTGAAAAACACGTTGGAATTGTTGGAAAGCGAAAACACAATTCCATTTATTGCCCGTTACAGAAAAGAAATGACTGGAAATCTAGATGAAGTCCAAATAAGGACGATTCATCAGGAATGGTTGAAAGCCATTGCTCTTGAGAGGCGACGAGAAACTGTTCTCAATAGCATTCAATCACAGGGGCTGTTGACCGATAAACTCGAATCCGAAATCGTGAAAGCAAGCACACAAACTGAGCTCGAGGATCTTTACCAACCTTATCGACCAAAGCGTCGAACACGAGCCGGTGTTGCCAGAAAAAAAGGCTTGCTACCCCTGGCTCAAATGATCATCCAACAAGCTATAACGAATGAACCTCTCGAGAAGATCCTATCAAACTTTATAAATGATGATGTTTCGGACATTGACTCTGCTCTTCAGGGGGCGAAGGATATCGTGGCTGAAATAATCAGCGAGCATGCGCAAATCAGACAGGTGCTGCGTGAGGCCTATTTTAGATACGGGCTATTAACAAGCACACAGCGCGCTAAAAGCGAGGACCCGCAAGGACGTTTTCATCTCTATTATCAATTTAGTTTGCCGGTAAACCATCTGAAACACCATCAAGTCCTGGCAATGAACAGGGGTGAAAAAGAAAATATTCTTCAAATTTCCCTCCAAATTAACGAAAAGTATTGGCAAAAAACGATTGAAAACTGGTTTCCTCAGGTAGCGCATTCTGTTTTTTGTCAGGCTCTTGCTGATGCAGCCATGGATGGCGCCCAAAGGCTGCTTCTCCCCGCGATAGAACGAGATATTCGTCGATCTATCACGGAACAAGCAGAAGAACATGCCATCGGCGTGTTTGGGAAAAATCTTAAAGCCTTACTTACCCAACCACCACTGGAGGGCCACACCGTACTGGGAATTGATCCTGGTTTCCGCACGGGTTCAAAAATTGCCATTGTCGATCGCAACGGGAAATTGTTAGAAACGACAACAATTTATCCTCATCCTCCTCAAAACAAAGTTGCCGATGCCCGGAAGATCATCGAAAAATTAATCGAGAAATACCATGTTGATCTGATCGTCATCGGTAACGGCACAGCTTCGCGTCAAACTGAACTGCTTGTTGCTGAATTGATCAAGGATAAAGATGGCATCCATTACCTCATAACCAGTGAAGCAGGAGCCAGTGTTTACAGCGCCAGCGAGCTTGCAAGAAGAGAGTTACCAAATCTTGATGTCAGCATGCGTGGTGCGGTTTCAATCGCTCGTAGAGTGCAGGATCCTCTGGCTGAATTGGTGAAGATCGATCCAAAATCGATCGGTGTTGGAATGTATCAACATGATGTTAATCAGACGCGGCTATCAGAAGCGCTGGATGAGGTCGTTGAATCAGTCGTTAATGAGGTGGGTGTGGAAGTTAACACTGCCTCCTCTGCTCTTCTTGCGTATGTCTCCGGAATTGGACCGAAGCTGGCTGAAAAAATCGTTGCCTATCGGGAAGTAAACGGTTCCTTTAAAAACAGAGAGGTGTTTAAAGACGTTCCCTCCCTGGGATCCAAAAGTTTTGAACAATGCGCAGGTTTTTTGCGGGTTCGCAACAGCACAAATCCTTTTGACTCGACCGGCATTCATCCTGAAAGTTACCCCGTTGCAGAAAAATTATTACATTTGTTGTCTCTCTCATCAACAACGAATACGAAGAACTTAATTTTGTCAGTTAACACATTCAAGCAAAACCATAATCTTGAAAGAATTGCGAACAACTTAAATGTTGGAATCAATACATTACATGACATCTTAGATGAGATCGCAAGACCAGGACGCGATCCACGGGAGAACTTACCGAAGCCACATCTCCGTAAAGACGTCCTCAAAGCCGAAGACCTCACGCCTGGAATGGAATTAATGGGTACAATACGTAATGTCGTCGATTTCGGAGCCTTCATCGATATCGGCGTGGATATCGATGGGTTGCTTCATCAATCCAGGATCAAAAAAGGGACCTATTTAAATATTGGTAAAAATATAAAAGTTATCGTTTTGGATATTGATAAAGATCGTGGACGAATCAGCCTGGGAATGACGGAAAGCACGTAAGCATGACAACCTACATTGAAAACAACAAAACCGAATTTAGTTTTGATTCCAAATATCAATCCAATCAAAATAATCCTGTCACCTGGATTCTGTCACACAGCATCCATCAATGGCCGTGGATTCTTTTGGCGCTATTTGGCGCCATGGGTAACGCCGTTTTGGCCAGTTTTATGCCCTTGTATATCGGATATGCCTTTCAAGAAATTGTATCGCCTTCACCATCAATGACTTTGATTGGACGTTTTGCCATCATCATCCTTGTCTCACAGGTCGTGCGGGGTTTTTTACACTTCCTTCGCAATTTCGGCTTCGAAATCACTGCACAAAACATGGAGCTTTATGTTCGGCAAGAGCTCTATGTCAATCTGCTTGGGAAGAGCATGACCTTCCACAATCTGCAATCTGTTGGCGATCTGATGGCAAGGGCAACCAACGACGTGCGTGAAGTGAATTACATGTTCAGTCCCGGGTTTAACATGGTAATTGGGTCATTGAACTTTCTCTTTATTCCTCTTTTGGTCGGACCTACATTTCATCCTGCGTTGATTGCGACACCTGTTGCCTTCATCATTTTTTATACGATTGCCTTATGGCATTATTTGAAGATCTTGAATCCCATAACCAGCAATGTTCGCCAAACTTTTGGGGAAATGAACAGTCGCTTAGCTGAAGCAATTGATGGAATAGAAGTTGTGAAAGGGTCAGCGCAAGAAGATTCAGAAATTGAAAGGTTTCGAACAAATGCAACCAATTATCGAGACGCATCTATCACGCAGGGGGATGTTGAAAGCCGATTTTTACCGATGCTTCTCCTTGGGATCGCCATGGGCGCTGGTTTATTTCACAGTTTAATTTTATTAAAACAGGGCCAAATTGATATTGGGGATGTGATTGGCTATTTTGGAATTTTATCATTATTAAATTTCCCAACATCAATCTCGCTGTTTGCATATTCACAGATATCACTCGGGTTTGCGGGCGCCAGACGAATCCTTGATTTATTAAAGCAAGAGAATGATTTAGACCAGAACTTAGAAGGGTTTTCGGGGATAATCGACGGACGCGTCGAGTTTGTCAACGTTGATTTTGGGTATGATCACGAAGAAACCAATTTAAGAAACATTAATTTAAAAATCGAACCCGGACAAACGATGGCTATTGTTGGGCAGACGGGCTCAGGTAAAACATCTTTGGTGAAATTAATCAACCGAACCTTCGACGCCCAAAGTGGTGAAGTCCTCGTAGATGGGATTGATGTGCGTGATTGGTACCTTGAATCTTTGCGCAACCAGATCTCAATCATTGAACAGGATATCTTTTTGTTTTCCCGGTCAATTGCCGATAATATTTCCTTTGGTCAACAGAATGCGACTGAAGAAGAAATTATTCAAGCAGCCAAAGAGGCGCAAGCGCATGATTTTATTATGAGTCTTGAAAAAGGATATGACACTGTCATCGGAGAACGCGGTGCAACACTATCCGGCGGACAGCGTCAGCGGATCGCTTTGGCAAGGGCTTTTCTTACATCACCTAAAATCCTTATTCTTGATGATTCAACCAGTGCAATCGACAGTAAGACAGAAGACCAGATCCAGCAAGCTATCTTCAGAGCAGCGGAAGGTCGGACAACGATAATTATTACCCACAGACTGTCTCAGATACGATGGGCAAATCAGATCGTTGTATTAAAGAATGGTGAGATTGATAACATTGGCACGCACGAAGAACTGATGGAAAGATCAATTTCTTATCGAAATATTTTTAGCGAGTAAATATGGGCTTTTATTCAGGATTAGCAGCAGAAAAATTTGACCGTCAATATTCTGACAAAAAACTTTTTGGTCGGATCAAAGAATATTTTAAAAGGCAATCCAGCAAGCTGGTTGTTATCATGGTCGCACTCATCTTACGATCGATTATTGAAGCAATTAATCCTGTGATTGTTGCACGCGGCCTTGATGAAGTGACGACAAAACCGATTACAATGCGCTTTGTTCTGACGCTTTCCGGAATCGTTCTCGGACTGGGAATATTAAGCTGGGTGGCAAATGTGTTTTTCAGGCGTTACGGTGCCCGGGCAATAGCAACCCTTACCCAGCAGTTGGCAACGGATGCTTTCGCAGCATCAACCAAACAGGATCTATCCTTTCATGACAGTTTTGAATCTGGCAAAATTGTCTCGCGAATTACATCAGACACGCGTGAATTCAGTCAGCTGATCACTCTGGCAACAGATGTTGTCATGCAATTAATCACATCTATCGTTCTTGCCGTTATTTTATTGCAAACAGAATGGCGATTGGCGCTGGGGGTTTTTGCACTGGTCCCTCTGATGTTCCTTTTGGTGATTCGCTACCGGCATGTGGCAAGGAAAGTGACACGTGAGGGCATGCGTGCCATGGCAAATGTAAACTCCACGATTAAAGAAACGATCAGTGGCATTGCCATTGCAAAGAATTTTCGACAAGAAGAAAGCATTTACGATGAATTCAATCAAGCAAATCAAGCATCCTTCAAAGTCAACGTAAAACGAGGATTTGTTATGTCGTTTGTGTTCCCCCTGGTAAGAGCAATTGGTGGGGCTGCAACTGCATTAATGGTTTATTTTGGCGCGCTTTCCGTTCTAAAAGGTTTTGTTTCTGCCGGAGCCTGGTATCTTTTTCTTTCTACTTTGGAACGTTTTTTATTCCCGGTGATGAATATTTCGTCTTTCTGGACGAATGTGCAAACCGGGCTTTCAGCAGCAGAACGGATTTTTGCGTTGATTGACGCAGAGCACTCCGTTATACAGACGGGGTCTATTGTTTTACCGGAGCTGTCAGGCAAGATTGATCTGTTCAATGTCTGCTTCGAATATACGCCTGATGAACCCGTCTTGCAAAATTTTACACTCCACATTCAACCAGGTGAAACACTGGCTTTTGTTGGTCACACCGGCGCTGGCAAGACGTCCATTGGTCGCTTAATTACCAGGTTTTACGAATTCCAAGAGGGCGAAGTCCTCATTGATGGAAAGGATATTCGTCAGCTTGATCTGGTTACACTTCGCCAGCAAATGGGAATCGTCTCACAGGTACCCTTTTTGTTTTCAGGAACCATTATGGAGAACATCCAGTATGGCTGCTCTACCTGTGATCGACGTGAAATTTTAAGCATTGGCAATAAGATAGGATGCGGCGAATGGCTTGAAACTTTGCCCCACGGCCTGGACACTCAGGTAGGCGAACGGGGTTCACAACTCTCGATGGGACAGCGTCAACTGGTAGCCCTGATGCGTGTCCTGATCCAAAAACCAGGGATATTTATCCTTGATGAAGCAACCGCCAGCATTGATCCCTTTACTGAAAAACAAATCCAGTCTGCCCTTGATTTGATCTTATCTGAAACAACCAGCATTTTAATCGCGCATCGTCTCTCAACTGTCAAATCTGCTGATCGGATTCTCGTGTTAAGTAAAGGTGAGATCATTGAAGAAGGCAGTCATGATGATTTGATCGCCCAGGGTCAACACTACGCGGAACTGTACAACACCTATTTCAGGCATCAGTCTCTGGAGTATATCGAAGAATCGAAAAAGTACAGTAAGAGATAAGCAAAATCTGAAAACCCACTTTTCAAACGTTATTTTTCGTAAAATAACACCATTTTTGAATGATAGTCACCCTTTGCTTGACATATTCTGATGGTGCTTTTAAAATCAAAGCGTCGATGTCATATGTTAATGAGAAGAGTCCGTTATTAGAGCGGCACCGAAGGGGCAAGGTACTTGACCGAATCTCTCAGGTAAAAGGACCCATTAAACAGACACCTCTGAAACTTCACCATAAAATTTTGGATCATAAGCTTGACAGAGGACCCCTCATTGAACAAGTTATAAAAACGAGAAAGGAGCAGCAATATGAAAACACCCCAAGAATTACGATATGCAAAAACTGATGAATGGATCAAAGTAGAAGGCGACGAAGGCATCGTCGGCATTACAGACTACGCCCAGGACCAATTATCCGATGTGGTTTATGTCGAATTATTGGTTGATGAAGGTGATGAAGTCAGCAAAGGAGATACTTTAGCCACAATTGAATCGGTTAAAGCAGCTGCTGATGTGAATTTCCCCGCCTCCGGAACCATCATCGCGATCAATGAAGATCTGGCAGATGCCCCTGAAATTCTAAACAGCGATCCCTATGAAGCCGGTTGGATGATCAAAATTAAACTGAATGATCCTTCAGAGCTTGACGACCTGCTTGATGCTGACGGTTACATTGCATATAACCAGGAGCGCGAGGGATAATGTACACACCTCACACCCCCCAAGAAATTGAGGAGATGCTTAAGGCTATCGGGGTTGCTTCAATTGATGATTTGTTCGTAGCAGTTCCGAAAGAATTCCGTTATCCAAAGCTTGATCTGCCGGAAGCGATGACCGAAATGGAAATTGCAGCTGAGCTTAATGAGATCAGTTCGGCGAACGCCTCAACAGATGATTTTATCTCGTTTCTCGGTGCAGGTGCCTATCACCATTATATTCCCGCTGCAGTTGATATGCTCCTCAAGCGCGGTGAGTTTTATACGGCTTACACGCCCTATCAGCCGGAAGTCTCTCAGGGTACACTCCAGGCGATATTTGAATTTCAATCATTAATGGTTGAGATGACTGGCATGGATGTCAGCAATGCTTCACACTATGATGGCGCCACAGCAGCTGCTGAAGCGGCAAATCTCGCCTATCATTTCTTCCGTGGCAAACGCAAGAAAATTCTTGTCTCAAGAAGTGTTCATCCTCAATATCGAGAGGTAATCCGCACCTATATGCAGGGCCTGGAAGATGTCGAAGTCGTCGGCGATGAAATTGGTGAAGGAAGCCTGGAGAGTGAAAAATATTTGTTGGACCTGGTGGATACGGATACGGCGCTTGTTGTTGTTCAGTATCCAGATTTCTTTGGTAGAATATATGACTACACGAAGTTGGTTGATTTGGCTCACTCACATGGTGCCCTGGTTGCTTTTGTTTTCAATCCGACAGCCCTGGGCGTCCTTAAGCCTCCCGGAGAATTTGGTGCAGATATTGCCGTCGGCGATGGCCAACCCTTGGGGCTTCCACTTTCCTTTGGTGGCCCATATCTCGGGATCTTTACAATCAAGGATGCGTATGTACGCAAATTGGCAGGACGGCTTGTGGGCGAAACAGTCGATTCTGAGGGAAAAAGAGCCTATGTTCTAACGCTGACAGCCCGCGAGCAGCATATTCGTCGGGAGAGGTCGACATCTAACATCTGTACCAATCAGGGTTTAATGGCATTGGCTGCCACAATTTACCTCTCCGTTCTTGGCAAGCATGGATTTAAACAGGTTTCTAACCTTTGCTATCAAAAGGCACATTATGCCGCTGAACAAATCGCTGCCCTGGATGGATTTGAGATGGCATTCCCCGGTCAACCTTTTTTCCATGAATTTGTCATCAAAACACCCAAACCTGTCAATGAAATCAACTTGCATTTACAAGATCACTGGATCCTTGGCGGTTATGATCTGAGTCAGGAGTACCCCGAGCTGGAAAACCACATGCTTGTTGCTGTCACTGAAATGATTTCCAAGGAAGATATCGATGAATTTGTAACAGTTCTTGCGGAGGTGAGTCATGACTGAGCCAACAATCTACGAATTATCACAATCGGGACGCAAAGGTTTTCAATTTCCAGCAATTGATGTGCCGACCACACGCCTGCCGGATGAATTTGTTCGGGATAACATCCATTTTCCCGAACTCTCTGAACTGGATGTCGTTCGCCACTTCACCAACCTTTCGAAACTTAATTACCACATCGATGGAGGCTTTTACCCTCTGGGTTCCTGTACGATGAAGTACAACCCAAAGATCAATGAGGTAGCCACCAGGCTTCCGGGCTTTGCCAACACCCACCCGTTTCAGCCCATGGAGACCGTGCAGGGTAATTTGTACGTTATGTATCAACTGCAAGAATGGCTACAGGAAATTAGCGGATTTTACCGCGTGTGTCTGACGCCTGCCGCTGGCGCTCATGGCGAGCTGGTCGGTGCAATGATCATCAAAAAATATCATGCTCTTAATAATGATGAGAAACGCGTAAAGATCTTAATCCCTGATTCAGCGCATGGGACCAACCCCGCCACTTCGTCCATGAGCGGCTTTAAGGTCAAACCACTCCCTTCGGATGCACGTGGCAACGTTGATATTGAACTGCTTAAGGCTGAATGTGACGATACGCTTGCTGGTCTGATGCTGACCAATCCGAGCACCCTCGGTTTGTATGACGAGAACGTTGTCGAGGTTATTCAACTTGTCCATGAGGCAGGCGGCCTCGTGTATGGCGATGGCGCCAATTTTAATGCCCTTTTAGGGGTAGAAAGACCGGGTGATGTCGGTTTTGACATCATGCATTTTAACCTCCACAAGACCTTTTCAACCCCGCATGGCGGCGGCGGACCGGGTTCAGGTCCGGTTGGCGTTTCCAAAGAACTATCGGAGTTTTTACCAGGACCAATTGTGACAATCGTCGAAGACGGTGATGAAGATACACCACCCTTTTATGGTTTCCATTGGCCAGAAAAATCCATCGGTCGCATGAAGGCTTTTTACGGTCACTTTGGTGTGCTTATCCGGGCTTTCACTTACATTGCCATGCTTGGTTCTGATGGCATCCGTAATGTAGCGGAAAAAGCAGTGTTGAATGCAAACTATCTGATGAAATTCATCAAAGAGGATTATCCACTGCCCTACGACCGCAGCTGCATGCATGAATTTGTTGTGGAAGGCAGCTTGCCAGATGCACCTGGCATTCAAGCACTGGATATCAGCAAGCGATTAATGGATTATGGCTTCCATCCACCAACAAACTATTTCCCACTCATTGTCCATGAAGCGCTGATGATTGAGCCGACTGAAACTGAATCAAAACAGACATTGGATGCATTTGCAAAAGCGATGCAAGCCATCGCAAAGGAAGCTCGTGAACAACCGGAGTTGCTGCAAAATGCGCCGCACAGCACACCTGTACGGCGCTGCGACGAGGTCAAAGCAGCCAGAGATTTGGTGCTTTGCTGCTGGATTCCTGAAGATTAATTTTAAAAAAGGAAAAGGCGTGAGGTATACTTCTCACGCCTTTTTTGAATCACTCCAGTTTCAATCTTTTAAAATTAACGTAACCGGGCAGTGGTCAGAGCCCATGATTTCTGTGTGAATCACGACATCCTCAACCCTTTCCATCAATGACTCCGAAATCAAATAGTAATCCAATCGCCATCCAATGTTATTCATCCGGGCATTGTACCGATACGTCCACCAGGTGTATTGCACCCTGTCTGGATACAGCTCGCGATACGCATCGACAAATTGGTGTTCAAGATATTTATCAATCCACACCCTTTCCTCAGGTAAAAATCCTGTATTTTTTTCATTCGCTTTTGGATTTGCCAGGTCAATTTCATTGTGAGCTGTATTAAAATCCCCGGTGATAATCAGTTTTTCTCCCTGATCGTGCAGATCATCACAGATTTTTAATAATTCTTCATAAAATTCAAGCTTAAAAGGTACTCGTTTGTTTCCCTCCCCTCCATTGGGAAAATAAATATTATATAGAAAAAAATCTTCAAACTTCAAACGGATAACGCGACCCTCATTGTCAAACTTTTCAATCCCAATCCCTGTTTCGATTTCGATAGGTTGCTTGTTAAAGAAAGTCGCCACGCCGCTGTAACCTTTGCGCTCAGCTGAATTCCAGACAGAATCGTAACCGTCTATGGATGCTTCATCTTCAGAGATCTGGTCAATCTGCAGTTTTGTTTCTTGTAAGCATAAAACATCGGGGGTAACATCCGGGATCCATTGCATAGCATCTTTTCTGAGGATTGCCCGATATCCGTTTACATTCCACGTTGTAATCTTCAATTGTCCGTATTTCCTTTCTTAATCAGCCTATGGTAAACTTGTATCTTGAATTGTTTAATTATAATCCATGGATTTCATCCATTTTGAAACCGCTTTAAGGTAATTATAACGGGTTAAAACCAAGCTATGACCTTTAGAAACAAAATAATCCGATCTGCTCTAACCATCATCATCTTGCTGATGTTCCTGTTGCCATCAAACTGGTCGGGAGTCCAGGCGAAAGCACACCTGCAGGAGCTCCCGGTTTACATTGTTCAGCAAGGTGACACCCTCGGAACAATTGCCCTTCGCTTTGGGGTGAGCGTTGACGATATCATTGCTGAAAATCCCATGGCTAACCCAAATGCATTGGACATTGGTCAAAGGCTTAATATTCCTGGGCTCGAAGGTGTTTCGGGTGTCCTGACTTCGATGGTCGTTCCCTTTGGAGCTTCTCTCTCTGGTCTGACGCGAAAGTACCAGATTGACTTATCAGGCTTAGCCTACCTCAATCGGATTACAAGCCCATCTGAAGTGGTTGCCGGATTGAGGTATATCATCCCGGTCAAAGAAGGAATCGACCCGTTTTTTTCGGTCGATATAATTTCACAAGGCGACACATTGCTTGAACAGGCGATTAATCAAGGTACATCACCCTGGATAATCATCTCAGAAAATCAATTTAAAGCCTCCTGGGACACCGTTCCGGGTGAAATCATATTTGGTAAAGCGGAACCCGATCAGGAACAACCGCAATTACCGGGAATCAATTCAATCACATTTAACAACTTACCCGTCATCCAGGGCGAAACAATGCAAGTCGTCCTTTCTACTTCGGTTCCTGCAAGCGTTGAGGGTCGTTTTGGTGATCAAACCTTTCAATTCTTTTCTGAGGACAACAGCACGTACTATGGATTCCACGGGATTCATGCACTGGCGGAACCCGGTTCTTACCCCTTTGAATTATCGATAACCAGAGAAGATGGGCGTGTTTATCGATTTGTGCAATATCTTCTTCTTGCTGAGGGTGGTTATGGCGATGAATGGGTCACTGTTCCAGATGAATACCTCGATAAGAGCGCCATCACCCAGGAGGACGCTTACCTTCAGCCAATTTTAAGCCAGGCTACACCAGAACGCTTTTGGGAGGGCCAGTTTCATTTTCCGATCGATGAGCCCTGCGTCAGCAGCTTTTTTGGTCAGCGCAGAGATTACAACAGTGGCGGGATGGATTTTTATCATACCGGATTGGATTTTGCGGTTTGTGCACAAAACTTAAATATTTATGCGCCTGCCAAGGGGAAAGTCGTTGTCGCAGAGGAATTGGTCATTATGGGCAACGCAGTCATTGTGGATCATGGATGGGGTATTTTTTCAGGATATGCCCATCTCTCAGAAATTGGCGTTAAGGTCGGCGACATGGTAACGCCAGGCGACATTCTTGGTCAGATTGGCAACACCGGCCGTTCCGCAGGCCCACATTTGCATTTTGAAATCATCATCTCGGGCACGCCTGTTAACCCTGAAACATGGCTAACCCAGGAATTTGTTCAATCGGAACCTTAATAATTTGACAAGCCCCAAGCAGGGAAAAATTAAACAAATAAGCACAATCGAAATTGTGCTTATTGTGCTGTGCGCTAGGAGGGAATCGAACCCTCACGCCTATGCGGCACGTGGCCCTCAACCACGCCTGTCTGCCAGTTCCAGCACTAGCGCCTGAGCATGTGTAATTATATCCTGACGGCTTTGGTTGTCAAGCGAATTATTCATACACGAAGGAGCACTGATGGCGATTGTATTAGATGCAATGGGAAGCGACACCCGACCAGAACCTGAAGTCCAGGCAGCCGTTATCGCATCCAATTTACTGGATGAAACAATATTAATTGTTGGCGACGAACCAGTCCTCAATGAAAGACTGAGCTCGCTTCCGGGTGATAAATCGAAAATACGGGTTGTCCATGCACCCGAAGCATTGGACATGAGCGACCATATCGCGGAGGCACGTGCGAAAAAAGACAACACCATGCGTATCGGGATGGAACTGGTCAAATCTGGTGAGGGAGATGCGTTTGTTACCGCCGGTAATACAGGGATGGCAATGTACTTTGCAAAGAAAACCTTTGGAGACATCAAAGGCGTCATTCGCCCCTGCCTGTGCGCAGCTTTTCCCGTAAAAAATGGGCGCGCTGTGGTTTTAGATATCGGCGCCAATGCTGAATGCCGACCAGAATTCCTGGTTCAATTTGCTATCATGGGAAAAATTTACTCGGAGACCATGCTGGGCGTTAAAAATCCACGTGTTGGTTTGCTTTCGAATGGCGAGGAGGAGGGCAAAGGTAATAATTTGGTTCGCGAAACCAATCCTTTGCTGGCAAAATCTGACCTCAACTTCATCGGGAATGTTGAAGGGAAAGAATTGTTTGAGGGACTGGTAGATGTTCTTGTCACAGATGGATTTACCGGAAATGTCCTGCTAAAATCAACCGAAGCTGTGTCAAAATTGATTATTGAAATCCTTAAAGACGAGCTTATGTCCACCTTCCGTACCAAAGTAGGCGCTTTGCTCGCCAAGCCTGCCTTCGGCAAGATCAGGGAAATGCTGGATCCATCCGAGATCGGTGCAGCACCTCTTTTAGGCATTGACGCGCCTGTGTTCGTCGGGCATGGAAGGTCCGATTCTCGGGCTATGGTTAATGCAATCAAAGCTGCAAAACTTGCGATTGATCATCGCCTATTAGAAAACCTCCGTCATGCCATTCAAACCAGTATCCATCAAGAATAAGGGAAAAAATGAAACAAGTTACCAATGAAAAATTAATCAAACGCAACAAAACAATCGGAAATGTGACAACCATCGCAGGGCTAGCAATTTTGGGCACAGGGTTGGTGTTAAATTTTAATCCAACACCCTCAAAAACAATGTATTCCTTTATTGCGCTTATTGTCGGATTTGTCGTCGCCCAAATCAGCACTTTTTACGTATCAAAATTTGGTCGCAGTCCACGATTTGATGAAGTAATTTCAACAAATTTATCCAAGCTAAACAACGATTACACATTGTATGTTTATAGCAGCCCTGTCTCCATGCTTTTGGTTGGACCTTCGGGTTTGTGGATTCCGATCCCATTAACAGCAAGTGGTGAAATCTATTATGACAATAAATGGAAACAACGGGGGGGATCTTTTTTGCTCAAGTTATTTGGTCAAGAAAGCATTGGGCGCCCCGGTCTTGATGCCCAGGCAAGTGTCGATAAAGTCACCGATTTGCTCCGCAAGAGCTTCAATGAGAATGAAATGCCATCTATAACCAGCATTTTTGTTTTAATGAATCCAAAAGGAGAAATTGGAGAGGTTGAACATGCGCCCACAGCAATTGTGAAACCTGATGGCTTGAGACGTCATATTCGAAAGATTGACCGAAAAACCGAGCCACAAATTCCACCGGCTTTACTCAAAACAATTAACGATCTGATTGAGGGAAAGGCTGACTAACAGGATTATCGTAAGCCAGCATATTCACGTAAAGCCTGAATTTCATCAGGTTTAAGATAACGGAAATGTCCAGGCTGAAGTTTTCCCAGAGTTATTGGTCCGATTCGCACCCTGCGAATCTGACGTACAGGTAAGCCAATTCGAAAGCCCATTCGGCGAATTTGACGGTTCTTACCCTCGCGTAAAACGACCTTTAACCATGCGCCTGATTTTGTGAAAGTTTTAATTTCAACTTCAGCAGGCAAGGTTCGGTAACCATCCTCAAGGACAATACCTCTCCGCCAGATCTCAATTTGTTCATCATCCGGGCGTTTTGTAACCCGCACCTCATATTCTTTATCGTGCTCATAACGTGGATGCGACAAACGATTTGCCAGTTCCCCGTCGTTGGTCAGAAAGACCAGCCCTTCACTGTCAAAATCAAGCCGACCTACAGGAAAAAGATGTCGCTCATCTGAAAACAGATCAAAGATCGAGGGTCTTGGGTCATCAGGCGTATTTACAGAAAGCATATTTTTCGGTTTGTGAACCGCAATATAGGCTAGCTTTTCTGATTTTCCAACAGGGGAAGCATCAACACGGATATCGTCGACTTTCGGATCCGCCTTCGCACCTAATGTAACCTTTTTCCCATTGACGGTCACCCGCCCACTCTCTATCAGTTTTTCGCAGGCACGCCTTGATCCGTAGCCAGCTTTTGCTAAAATTTTCTGAATTCGTTCTTCTGCCATTATGTTTTTAATATTTCTCGTGAGCCGTTTTCTTTCAGTTCTTCTTCTAATGCGTCGAAATCAATAAAAGGCAACGCGTCCAGGGTTTCTAACCCAAAATATTGTAAAAATGCCGGGGACGTCCCGTAATAAATCGGCCTTCCAGGCGCATCCGCTCGCCCAAGTTCATCAATCAAGCCTTTGGAAAGTAGCGTTCGCAGAACGCTGTCGCTGTTCACCCCCCGGATGACGTCTACTTCGGGTCGGGTGACAGGCTGTTTATAGGCAATGATGGCTAAAGTTTCAAGCGCCGCCTGGGTCAGGCTGGTTGTCGCTTCCAAACCTAAAAATGCCTCGATGGTCTTGCTGATCTGCGGTGCAGTGGTCAGTTGAACCCTTGATTTAACTCGCATCAAACGGAGCCCATGGCCTGCCTGTTGATAATGTTCTTGCATTGCTTTAAGGTTCGCTTCAACCTCGCCCTCTGTTAGTCCAAGTGCCTTTGAGAGCTGGTTGACACTCACCAAGCCAGAGGAGACAAACAGTAAACCCTCTAATTTTGCAAAAATGCTATCCTTCGTTTCTTCTTCATTCATAGGTTGTATATTTTTGTGTTCTGGTAAAACGCTTGGTGATTATACTCGATTATTTCTTTTCCAGTATACGGACGATGCTGGTAAAATTGTTATGCAATGAACGAAACTTCAAGTCGTTGTTATCTCAATAGTTCAGGAGTCAAAATATGCGGATTTTGTTAACGGGCGCGGCTGGTTTTCTCGGATCACATTTATGCGATCGATTAATTGCTGAAGGCCATCAAGTAGTCGGAATGGATAATCTCATTACAGGAAACAAAGATAATATCGTTCACCTTGCGGGCAATAAGAATTTCAGCTTCATCCAGCATGATGTATCCAATTACATCTTTGTCCCGGGCAAGATTGATTATGTTCTTCATTTCGCGTCACCAGCCAGCCCCAACCCCGCATCTCCCCTCGGCTATCCAAACTTGCCGATCCAAACCCTGAAAGCAGGTGCCCTGGGTACTCATAATTCACTGGGAGTTGCTCGTGCATCTCATGCTAAATTCCTGTTAGCCTCTACCAGTGAAATTTATGGCGACCCTTTAGAGCACCCTCAAAAAGAGACTTATCGGGGAAATGTGGACCCAATCGGAATGCGATCGGTTTACGATGAAGCCAAACGATTTGCTGAAGCACTCACCATGGCTTACCATCGATTTCACAACATTGATACGCGCATCGTCCGGATATTCAATACCTATGGCCCCCGAATGCGGTTGGATGATGGCCGCGTGGTTCCCAACTTCTTACAGCAGGCTTTGCTTGGAGAGCCGCTTACAATCTATGGCGATGGCACACAAACTCGCAGTTTCTGTTATGTGGATGACCTTATTGAAGGCATTTTTCGATTGATGATGAGTGATTACCATGATCCTGTCAATATTGGTAACCCCTATGAGATAAGTATCTTAGAATTTGCAGAACTCATGAATGAAATTTCTGGGAATCAAGGGGGGATTGTGACAGAAACAGCGCACCGACTGGGAGATGATCCTGAAAGACGGAGGCCGGATATTACCCGGGCTAACGAAATCCTGGGTTGGGAGCCGAAGATCAGTTTCCGAGACGGTCTTGTAAAGACAATCCCCTATTTTAAGCAAAAACTGGATCTATGAATCTGATCAATGATCGGCGCGAAAGAATTCGGTTTTTAAAATTTTCCTTTGTTGGGATAACGGGCGCGATTGTTGATTTCGGCGTTATGAATCTGCTCAGACTTGCCCTTGATCTGCCTTTGGTATGGGCTCAAGCAATCTCATTCGTCTGTGCTGTCATCAACAATTTTCTATGGAACCGCTACTGGACCTATCCTGAATCCCGCAACAAAGTAGTAACTAAACAATTGATCCAGTTTTTCATGGTCAATATAATCGGGATACTCATTCGAACCCCATTGGTTTCCTGGTTGGATCAGATCGTGATTCGCTCACTTGGTAAATTGCCAATTAAAATAGCGTTAGCTGACCATATCATCAGCCAAAACCTGGCGCTCGCAATGGGCATCTTGATTGTCTTGCTTTGGAATTATTTTGCAAATCGCTATTGGACGTATAATGATATATCTGATAAAAAGGATGTATCCACAAATGAAAGCCTGCTTAACCAACCTGACATAAATTTTGAAAAGGAAGATGAGAATGAGTAATCACAGAGAACGTTTAGAAAGAACATTAAGTGGCGAAAAGCCTGACCGAATTCCCTGTGCCCTTTGGCAGCATTTCCCGGTCGATGATCAATCTTCAGCTGCATTGGCCAGGGCAAGTATCGCACTTCAAGAACAATTTGATTTTGACTTTGTCAAGATTTCGCCAGAATCTTCATTTTGTCTAACAGGGTGGGGGCTGGTTGATGAATGGCAGGGCAATTATGAAGGCACCCGAACCTACCTTCATTACCCTGTCCAATCACCTGATGATTGGAATAAAATAAAACCGCTTGATCCCACAAAAGGCTCATTGGGAGAGCAATTGGAATGCGTTACCTACCTCCAAAAAGCGCTTCCCAAAAATACGCCCTATATTCAAACGATATTTAACCCGCTTACACAAGCGCACAACCTCCTTGGACAACGTCATCTTTCAAGGTATCTCCGCCTTTATCCTGACGCATTGAAAGCCGGTTTGGACGCCATTTTGGAAACAACCACTCGGTTTATCGAAGAATTAAAAAAGCGCGAAATTGCAGGCATTTTTCTGGCAATTCAGCATGCGTCTTATGATATTCTCAATGAAGATGAATACCGTGAATTTGGCGTTCCTTATGATCTTGCAGTGCTAAGTGCAGTTGAGGATTGCTGGTTCAATGTTGCCCACATCCACGGGGACGCCATCATGTATGATCTGATCACAGATTATCCTGTCCAGGTTTTAAATTGGCATGATCGCGAGACTGAACCCTCGTTAAAAGCAGGTTTGGATAAGTTTTCTGGCTGTGTTTGCGGTGGCATCAACCGAATTGAAAGCCTGTATTTGGGTACACCAGATATTATTCGTAAAGAAGCGAAACAGGCTTATGAACAAACCGACGGAAGACGGTTTATTTTAGGTACAGGTTGTGTTTTGCCAGTGAACACACCCTACGGTAACATCCGGGCATTTCGAGACGTTGTTGAAGAATTAGTCTGATGCGTGTGATATCTGGTGATGCCAAGGGCATCAGATTGGCACATGTGCCAGGAAAATCAACACGACCCATTACAGACCAGGTGAAAGAGGCGCTTTTCAATATTTTCGGGGACGCAATCGTTGAGAAGTCTTTTCTCGACCTTTTTGGTGGAACAGGTGCAGTTGGCATTGAAGCACTATCGCGTGGCGCCTCTTTTGCCGTTTTTTTAGAAACAAATTATCGTGCTTATCAGGTGATCCTTCAAAACCTGAAAACCACAGCGCTTGATTCATACGCGACTGTCTTAAAAAAAGACGCTTTTATTTACCTTCGCGAAGATCATGAAAAGCCTTTTGATTTTATCTATATTGCCCCCCCACAATATGAGGCGCTTTGGCTTAAGGCAATGACCTTATTAGATGAGAAACCTGAATTGTTGGACCCTGAGGGACAGGTTATCGTTCAAATTCATCCAAAAGAATACATCGAAGATCACACGTTTGTCAATTTTAAGGTCATCGAACAGCGAACTTATGGTGATACCATGCTGGTGTTTTATAAAAAATTATTGGAACAATAAATTCAATCCGCCGTCCTGATCATATACATATTTCCCGATAATGATCGAGGCGGATGGTTGATAGTCCACAATTTTCGGGATTAAGATGGGCAGATCTTCAACCACAGGCAATTTCTCCAAATCATCTAACAAAACCCATTCAAGAATCCCCTCGTTGGATGGGACAATTTCCTCACCTTTATACATGCCCCGAAAGACAAACATTGCAATGCCCATCGCTTTCGAGACGTCAATCATGACCTGACCGCAAAATTGCAAATCAACTTTTGTGAACCCTGTTTCTTCATGCAATTCTCTTTCAGCTGCTTCAAAAATGTCTTCCCCAACCTCCACATGTCCACCAATTCCATTATAAAGCCCTGGCCAAATCTTTTTAGATAAAGCGCCCTTGAGTAAGAGAAGGCGGTTCTGAGAATCAAAAATAAAGATCAGCGTGCGGGGAATAACGCTGTATCGTTGTGGATCAATGACCTGTTTGTTTAATTCCATATTTTGGTCCTTAAAAAAACAACCCGTGAATATTTTTTCACGGGTTGTTTTTGATCCTATGTTAAGAACATTGGGACGCTGATAAAATCCTTAATTCTCGGTATGTAGTTTTCCTTATCATAAAAAGCATCCACATCCACAATCTTTTTGCCTTCCAGAACGGTTCCAATCGGAACAGTGGTGTATTTCCCATCTTGTAGAGCAGTCATCCTGCCATACTCACCACGCAGAATATGCTGAATGGCTATGGTTCCGAAAGCCATCGCAACCATTCGATCCAATGAGTCCGGCGCGCCAGAACGCATCACATAACCAAATTTTTGGTAAAGAATATGTTGTTTGGTTAACTCCTTGATTTTTTCTGCAACTATCTCACCAATGCCGCCCAGTTTCCGATGGCCATAGGCATCTGCAGGACCTGTTTGTGTCAGCTCACCACCTTCCATAATCGCACCCTCAGAAATTGTTAAAATCGAATAGTTAGATGGGCAGTTCCTCTTATCTTCGTGTAAGAATGCTGCAAGTTTTTCAATATCAAAGTGAACCTCGGGGATTACCGCTCGATCAGCGCCCGACAAATAGGCACTGAACAGGCTGGTTTCACCGGAGTAACGTCCAAACAACTCAAAAATTGCAATTCGCTCATGAGAGCCGACGGTCGTGCGCAATTGAGTGATCAAATCCACTGACCTCGTGATGGCGGTGGAAAAGCCGATGCAATAATCCGTACCAAAAACATCATTGTCCATTGTTTTCGGAATTGCAACAACGGGAAAACCTTCTTCCGACAGGCGGGAACTGTAGCTGAGCGTGTCATCTCCGCCAATTGTGATCAGGGCATTAATCCCAAGATGATCCAGCACCTGCAAGATATGATCGGTATAGTCCATTGTCCCTTTCTCATCGATGGACTTGCCCAGGGTTGAGTTCATCAAAAAGGCAGGTATTTCATTTTTGCGGACATTTTGAGGATTGGTCCTCGAAGAATGAAGAAAAGTTCCACCGGTTCGATCGATTGCACGGACATGATTTCTTGTCAGGTTGATGGTGTAATACTCATGTGTGGAAGGTTCATCCAGATTGTAATTTAACAATCCACCCCAACCCGTTCTGATACCAATAACTTCATACCCATTTTCCAGGGCATACAAAACAACTTCTTTCATTGCCGGGTTTAATCCAGGGACATCTCCCCCACCCGTCAATATGCCTAAACGCTTTGTCATAATTAAAACTCCTTCTCAATTATTCTGGTTCTGCAAATGATTACAATATTCTTAATGTTCGTTTAAATCATAATTATCAAAAATTCCACAACAGTATATCACATCTTATCACAATTAATTTAATAATTTCTTATGGTTTCTTTTGATCAGAATAAGGATAACGGGCAATATTCAATGCCCACCACCGTATCCAGAACATACCCAAGACCACAATAAAAGGCAGTCCAAAAATATACAGTATCGGTAATGAATTCTTCTCAAATTTAATATCTGGCAAGGCAAGTGTCCATGATCCAATAGCAATGTTCAGGAACAATAGCCATGAAATTACCCTGCCCAACACACCCCATCGCTCTGTCCAGAATCTTGAAACCAGATACACTGCAGGCAAAATTAAGATGAGGAAAGATTGATCAACTTGAATTTGAAAAAAGAAGCTGAGCACAAGAACCATAAAAGCTTTCCAAATAAAAACCCGTTCAGGCGATCGAAAAGATGTAATCCACAGGATAATCATATAAAGACCCAGTATGGCATGCAATCCAATCGAGATAAAATTTGTTATTCCTGGCAACAACGTAGCCAGTGTCATTATTGGCGTTTGGAGCCATTCACGATTTGAATGGTAGAGAAAGACATTACGCAACCAATCAGTTGGCCATGATGGGAGCATCATCCACCAGATTAACAATAAAAATATGACACCTGAAAAATAAGCGATGATTACTGACCAGCGGCGATGAGAAATACTCCAAATCAGTAACAACAATAAAATCATAAAAGTGGCTGGCAAACAGCCAAATGTGAGCGCCAACAAGAACCCTGCTGTCGTATCCTGATCGCGAATTATCAAAAAAAGCGCAGCTAAAAGCAGAAGTATCAATACAGGCGCCAGTTGACCGGTGAGAATTGCATAAACACCAGGAAACCAGAAAATGCTAATTAATATCACACCTGTTTTTTCGAGAAATGGAAGTTTCCAATTCGATAGTTTAAATGCTAAATGGGTGATCAAACCCATGCAAACTAACAGCAGTGTAATCCAAATTGCCCGGCTGATTTTATAAGGAATCAAACTGAAAGGCAAATAGAACAAGAGATTCAGCAATGGCATCAGGAAAACGTTCTTCTCAGGAATTTCAGCTAAATATGTTGATTTAGCAATATTTGTTCTGGCAATTGTGGACAAATCTGCTTTGTAAGGATTTTGTCCCTCAAGAAGCCACGCCCTCCCTGCTGCCCAATTAATAACAAAATCATCGACAAATTGAACCTTTTTCATGATTATTTGGGATAAAAATGTAAACCCCACAATAACACTGACAATAAGGCAGAGGATAATATACTGAGAGACTGCAGTTCTTGTGTATCGTTTTATCATAAATTGAAGTCGGTTGAAATTTTACCTTCCGATTGCAATCTGGTCAATTAACACTGTCAAAACATTCGTTTCAAGATATTCTATGCCTCAAATCATCTATCATTCAATAACTAGTTTAAAATTATTGCGCTTTGAAAACATGCTGTCCTAAATTTTAAAATTGAGCTGGTAACCACGAAGATATAAATTTCACCACGCCCAAAAAAGACTTGACTTTTATATCCTAAATACTGTATATATTTAACATACCAATGCTTAATTAACTCCGATCTCAGGGCAACGCTTCGATGGTTGAGTTTTGTATTCTATTGATAATGTGATCTGTTTTAATTGTATCTAATTTCAATATAAAAGAATTAACACGATAATTTAAAGGAGGAATTTTTAAGGTTGTTGATTTTTCGTCAAAATAATAGTATTCTCAAGTCTATCAATTAAAACCTGAAGTTTGAAAATTGTAAGTTGTTAAAAATTTCTTTTACATGGGATCTTGACCTTTATTCTTTGCAAGTTCTCACGAAATAGAAGGATTATATGGACATTAACACAACAACAAGTTCGAAAACAAACAGCACCCCAAGAGTTTCCCCCATCTCACTTTTAATCCAATTAGGTAGAAATAAATCTTTTGTCACAATTAATGATATTCTCCAATTTTTTCCTGATGCAGAAGAAAATGTAGACCAGCTTGAAAAAGCTTTCTCAGCATTATTAAGCGCCGGTATTCCTTATATTGAGGACGCTGACCTTCTTAAAGATCCTTCTGATAAAGAACTTGAGGAAGAAGAAAAAGAAGTATCCCGCGACATAAAGAAGAGTCCTCAACAGCCTACCGATGATCTGGCAAATATCGATACGGATGACACAATCGGTTTGTATCTTAAAGAAGTCAGTCGAGTCCCTTTGCTCACTGCACCCGAAGAAGTTGAGTTGGCACAGCGAATTGAATCGGGACGTTTGGCAAGAGAAGAACTTGCACGTGGAAATATTACTCAAAGACGACGAACTGAACTGCGTTTCCTGATCGAAGATGGCTGGTCTGCCCGCGAACATCTTATCACAGCCAATTCTCGTTTGGTGATCAGTGTTGCAAAAAAATATATGGGACGTGGTGTACCATTCTTAGATCTGATTCAAGAAGGTAATATCGGGCTGATCAGAGCGACCAAGAAATTTGAATATCGCCGAGGACACAAATTCAGCACATACGCCACCTGGTGGATCCGTCAGGCGGTCACAAGAGCTATTGCAGACCAGGGCAGAACAATCCGGGTGCCGGTTCATATGGGCGATCAGATCAATAAGCTGTTACGAGTTCAACATCAATTAACACAAAAATTAGGGCGTAAACCAACCGTAGAAGAGCTTGCTGAAGAACTTGAAGTGCCGCCCAAAAAAGTAGAAAACATGATCCAGGTTGCCAGAAGGCCCCTATCTCTTGAATTGCCAACTGATGATGAAGAAGATTCAATGCTCGGTGATTTTATTGAAGATGATGAAGCGCCGCCACCAGATGACACAGCGACTTACAATCTCCTTAAAGAACACCTTGTTTCATTTTTAGATGACTTGCCCCCTCGCGAAGTTCGTATTTTGCAGCTGCGTTATGGACTGCTGGATGGTCAATCCTATACACTTGAAGAAGTCGGGCGCAAGATGGGCGTCACTCGTGAACGCGTTCGTCAAATCGAGGCTCAGGCTCTTGGTCGGTTGCGTCACCCCATTATCAAACGTTGTTTGAGAGATTACCTGGGAGAATAATCATCACAGCTTGTAAATTGTCGAAATTAATCAACAGCTCCGATAACGGGGCTGTTTTTTCTTGACCGGAAACTCATTAAAGCGTATCATATTAAAAACCATTAACTGCTGTTTTGGAAAAAATCCGTTGGTGATAATATGGCAAATGAAAATGATCAAAACATAAACAATGTTCCTGATGGTGAAATCGATCCAAATTTAGAGAATTCCGACCGCGAAATAATCCCTCTCTGGTTGCAAGGGCTGGATGAAACAGGAGAAGATGAAGATTTGACCTCTACTCAGAAAGATGAGAAAGACCTGAGTGAGCTTGATCATGATGCTGATCAGGATGTTGACCTGTCTCTTGTGTCAGCTATTGGCGAATTGAATACTGAAGAAAGCGACTTGCCTGATTGGCTGAATGAGTTTTCTCACGCTGACTCCGATACAGCAGAAACTTTCCAACCGGAAGACATCGATCAGGACCATGAAGTTTCCAGTGAGATCGCCACGCCTTGCGATGACAATGGGTTTATTGAAATCCCAGTGTCGATAAGTGAAGAGCGAGAACAGTTTGATGGCTTCGTTAATAAATCACCTTTTGACGCTGAACAAGAAGATTCTGGATTAGAAGAAACAAACTCAGAAGTGGATGCTGAAACATTTGACCTTGATTATTTTTCTCTGGATGTGGATCTTGCTGAAGGCGATGAACTGCCACCATGGATGAAAGAAATGATCGATGAACCAATCGAGGTTGAACCGGTGGATGGTGGCTTAAACGTTGCGGAAGATGTGTCTGTTGATGAATCAACGCAACCCGTCATTCTTTCTGATGAAAATTTACAACCAGACGAGATCCCAACCACCGATGAACGTTCCGAGATATTGCATTCGCTAATCACTGCGCGCGATTTAGCGATTGAAGATGAAGTCGATGATTTGATTGATGCGTTTGACACAGCAGAATTGTTGGCTGATGCAAAGGAGATTGTTGATATACCACCCACCTCGCTTGAAGATGTCCCATTAACTGACTTTAATAAAGCGGATGAGGTGTTTAGCTCAGTCAACAACCATTTTGTCCAGGGCTCCACTACAGAAGCATTAAGAATCTTAGAAGATTTTGTTGCCTCATCAATTCACCTGGACAAGGTCGAAGCCATTCTTGAAGAAGCCAGCATGACACCCTCAAAACACAGCAGTGAAATCTGGGAAATGCTTGGGGATGTTGCGGTCAAAGGTGGTAATTACGAGAAGGGCTTAAATGCCTATACGAAGGCGATTGAATTTCTTTTTGAAGACAAAGATGGACGCCATGGAGCTGGTTAATATTTTTGATGCAGCAGGACAGCTTGAAGCAGAAATGATCAAAGCTTTTCTCGAATCCCAGGATATGACCGTTGTCCTGAACCAGGAAAGTGTTGGAAGGACACTTGGCTTATCCGCAGGATATTTAGGCATGGTGCATGTCATGGTGCCACAAATGCAAGCAGAAATTGCCAGGTCATTATTGCAAGATATGCTCCGTGGTGAATATGAAACTGACGAAGTCTTCGATCAACAAGAAGATGAATCTGGCTGCGAAAATGAGTTGGGTGATCAATAATAAGTTATCAATAAACAACCTTCGCCTATCTTCTTTTGCCAGTAAATTGAGACCCTACAGCTGCTTGACACAAGAGTTGGAGACCGGTATAATCCCCTCGTTATTATTGCATTTTATAAGAAAGTTAAGGAATAAGATATGACACCCCATCCAAAAATAAAAATTTCACCAGGGCGAAGAGATCGCCGTCGTTCTCATGATGCTTTAAAAACTCGTAACTACTTGACCTGCCCCAACTGTGGCGAAACAAGACTTCCGCATCGCATTTGTTCAAATTGCGGTCACTACCAGGGTCGAGAAATCATCGACATTACAGAACGAGATTAATTTAAGGTACTAATAAAAAACTGGGTAAATAACCCAGTTTTTTTATTTTAAATTCTAATCAGTCTGATTACTGTCCGTTCTCAAGTAAATCTGCATTAATTATATAGGGTTCAAACTGAGATAGAAGCCTGGTTGGAATGTAAGCAATAATTTCGGTGCCCTGGTCATTTCCGATCATCTCGCGGACATTACCGGATTCATAGATCATCGAAATCAAACTTCCCTTGTCAAAGGGAATAATGACGTGCACTTCAATATAAGATTCAAATAACTCTTTTTCAATCGTATCCAACAAAATATCCATTCCAATTCCCGTTTTAGCAGAAATCGGATAAGAATCAGGATATTCTTCCAGTATTTGTTCTGTGTTATCTGAGCCTGGCAGGAGATCCATCTTATTTAAAGCCGTGATCATCGGGATATCGCCGGCACCGATTTCCACCAATGTTTCCTGAACCGATTTCATTTGTATACTGGCGTTCGGATGATTAATATCCACAACATGCAGTAAAACATCGGCTTCTGTGATTTCTTCAAGCGTTGCTCTGAAAGCGGCGATCAATTCTGTCGGTAGTTTTTGAATAAAGCCGACGGTGTCTGTAAAAAGAACCGCCTGTCCGGAGGGCAGTGCCACTCGTCTGGTGGTTGGATCAAGGGTGGCAAACAACTGGTTCGCCACGTACACATCTGCAAATGAGAGGCTGTTCAAAAGGGTCGATTTTCCAGCGTTGGTGTACCCAACCAGTGCTATCACGGGAATTCGAGATTTCTTTCGCCGATTTCGATACTGTAAACGATGTGCGCGCACTTTTTCCAGTTCTTCTTTTAAGAACTTGATCCGCTGGGCAATCATACGCCGGTCAACTTCCAGCTGGGTTTCGCCGGGGCCTCTCAACCCAACGCCGCCTATGCCCCCTGTCCGAGCGCCACCCCCGCCAGCTTGCCGTGCGAGATGAGTCCAGGCTCTTGTCAACCTGGGCAAGCGATATTCATATTGCGCAAGTTCCACCTGCAGACTGCCTTCTCGAGTTTGGGCATGTTGTGCAAAAATGTCCAGGATTAAAGCAGATCGGTCAATGACCTTTATTGATTCGCCAAATGCCTTTTCCAATTCCCTTTGGTGCCTTGGCGAAAGCACATTATCAAAGATGACCAAATCTGCATCAAGCTCTTCAGCCAAAATCTTTACTTCCTCAACTTTTCCTGAACCAATATATGTTTTGGAGTTAGGATGATCAAGTTGTTGGGTGGCAATGCCAAGAACTTCAACACCTGCTGTATCCGCCAGAAGCTCAAGTTCGGCTAATGAATCATCCAAAGAAAGATCATGTTCCTGCCCGTACAGGCTTACACCCACCAGAACAGCCTTTTCAAGCGGTGGTTCTGTGATAATCAACTTCTCTTTTACCATTAAAGTCTAAACTTTCTCATTTATCCAACTGTCAAGGCGTACCATGGCTTCCGAAAGTCGTTCTTCCGGGGTGACCAGTGAAATCCTGATAAAGCCTTCGCCGGATTCTCCATAGACAACACCCGGAGTTATACTCACGCCTGCCTCATTGAGCAGCAAGCTGCAAAATTCTATGCTGCCCTGCCATCGCTGTGGAATGCGCGCCCAAACATACAACGAAGCCTTGGGAATTTCAAGCGCGAATCCAAGTTTTAACAAGGTCTCAACGATGATATCACGACGGCGCTGGTAAACCATATTTCTTTCGCGAATCCATGATTGGTTCCCCAGCAAAGCCGTCTCAGCAGCGACCATAATGGGTTTGAAGTGAGAAGAATCCAGCTGGCTCTTGTAGGTACGCAACAACTGTATAATGTCTGGATTTCCCGCAACCATCCCAACCCGCCATCCAGCCATGTTGTAGGTTTTAGAAAGTGAATTGAATTCAACGCCAACCTCATTCGCACCCGGCACCTCCAGAAAACTTAGCGCCTGATAATCATCAAAACACACATCGACATAAGGGGCATCATGGGCAATCACAATTTGATGTTGACGGGCAAATGCAACAACCTCTTTAAAAAACGAATAAGGTGCAACAGCACCCGTTGGATTGTTTGGATAATTTAACCACATCAATTTCGCACGATCAACTATTTCAGCAGGTATTTTTTCAAAATCTGGCAAAAAATTGTTGTCTGCTCGCAATGGCATTGGAAAGGTTTCACCCATAGCGATCCGTGCCCCTACTTCATACACAGGGTAACTGGGGTCGGGGATCAGAGCCAGGTCACCGGGATTTAATAAAACCTGGCTGAGATTAAACAAGCCTTCTTTTGAGCCAATCAGCCCCAATACCTCCTTGTCCGGGTCCAGATCAAGGTTAAATCGATCTTTGTAATATTTTGAAAAAGCGTGACGCAAACCCACAGATCCACCTGATGGCGCATAACCATGCATATCAGGACGTTTGGCTGCTTCATTCAAAGCATCAACAATAAAATCTGCAGGTGGTAAATCTGGCGATCCAATATCAAGGCGAATTACATCCATTCCAGATTTTTTCAGGCTGGCGATAGATTTGTCCAAATCTGCAAAAAAATAAGGTTTAACCTGGGCAATCCTGTGAGCGGGTTTTATTTCCATTTGTTCGTGAACCTCATATAAGATTGGGCTATTTTAAAAGAATTATAACACCCTCAGCACACCGCGAAAAAACATCAAAGTTTTTGATTAAAATTTACCCTATCCATATATTGATCCAAATCATCGAGCGCACGTTGAGCATAATAATCGTAACGATCCTGTTTGGAACGTTTGATTTGATCTTCAGGTTTTGGCAAAAGACCAAACATGGCTTTCATCGGTTGAAAATCCTGAAGATCAGCATGGGTAATATAATGGATCAGCGCTCCTGTCATGGTCGTCGTGGGCAATATAATTTCCGAAAGACCCTCTGTTTTCCGGGCAGCGTTAACTCCTGCGATCAATCCAGAAGCGATATTTCCAGCATATCCTTCAATTCCTGCCAGTTGCCCCGACAGATAAAGACCTGGATGATCTACAAATTCAAGGTTGTTGTTTAATAACTTTGGAGAAGCCATAAAAATATTGCGATGCATGTGTCCATAACGTTCAAATGTTGCATTTTCCAACCCGGGAATCATGCGAAACACCCTGTCCTGTTCCGAATATCGTAAATTTGTCTGAAACCCCACCATGTTGTAAAGATCGCCAGCGAGATTATCCTGTCTCAGTTGAACAACCGCGTAGGGCCAACGCCCAGTTCTTGGGTCGGCTAAGCCTGCTGGGCGTAAAGGGCCAAAGGCTAAGGCTCTTTCACCCTGCCCCGCGATCACCTCAATCGGTTGGCATCCCTGGAAATAAACACCCTCACCTGCGTCAACCCCTTTCTCCAAATCCTCTTCAAATGGTTTGAGGGGGATGCGCTCTGCGGATATTAACGCTTCCCTGAAATGATCAAAAGTTTCCTTGTCAAAAGGACAGTTAATATAATCTCCCTCATCACTATCTCCAAGATCATATCGGTTGGCACGATAGGCAATGTCCATATTGATCGAATCAATGGCAACAATTGGCGCAATTGCGTCATAAAAAAAGAGGTGCCGTTCGCCGGAGATACGTTTCAATGCATTTGAAAACTTTTGTGAGGTCAACGGCCCAGTGGCAATCACAGCGGGAGGTTCGGGCAATTCAGTAACTTCCTCGCGCATTATCTTAATGCGAGGATGTTGTTCAATTCTTGATTGAACGCATGCTGAAAATAAATTACGATCAACTGCCAGTGCACCTCCTGCCGGTACAGAACACTGATCCGCGCATTCAATCAATAAAGATCCCATTTGGCGAAGTTCTTCTTTGAGCAGACCAGAAGCCCGATTGATGAAGTTTGATCCAAGCGAATTAGAACAGACCAGCTCTGCAAGCTCTCCTGTTTGATGCGCCCCTGTGGATTGCTCCGGTCGCATTTCATAAATTTCGACAGACATTCCCCGTTGCGCTGCCTGCCATGCTGCTTCTGACCCTGCCAGACCTCCACCAATTACTTTTAATATCATATCCATTTCCTTTTTTCTAATCAGGTGCATTTTACCACCAGCAGCGATCTATTCAAAATCAAGAAACTGGTGTGGCATACATCTTGCAACTTGAAACATATCCATTTATAATAAGTCTAAATCGGAGAAAGCTACAATGGAACTCAACCATCTTCATGGACAGCAACAAACGCAAAGCCCAATGACGTCAGCTCATATTGCGCAAACGATGTCGTTGCTCTTTATGACATCCACAGAATTGCTGCAAACAATTGATGTAGAACTCTCAAATAACCCTGCGTTGGAACTTGTGAGTGAGCGCCGCTGTCCGATGTGCGGGCGAAAATTGCCAGCAACAGGTCCCTGCCCCATTTGCAGTCATCCAAAAACTCAAAATCCCGATGAAACCATTGTGTTTATTTCTCCTCGTGATGATTTTTACACCTACAATGGCAGAACAGCCACGTATACAGAAGATCTACCAGAAGATCCTTTTTCATCTGCAACTGAAGACCTGCCAACTTATGTGCTCAGACAGGTTGCGCCAGAATTAGAACTTGACGAACGAGAAATTGCAGCAATGATACTGACAAACCTCGATGAAGACGGATTATTGGCCATAGATATTCGAGAGATATGCCGTTTTCACCACGTTGCACCCAGCAAGGTCGAGGCTGTAATAAACAAAATACAAAGGTGCGATCCCTTGGGTGTTTCTTCTCGTGATGTTAAAGAAGCCTTACTTGCCCAGGTTGAATATTTATCGAACGCTACGAAGGTTCCCGAATTTACCAGGCGTGTCATTGCAGAGGCATTCGATCTTTTATCAAAACGTCACTATTCTGAAGCAGCCAAACAATTAGGCACAAGCGTACAAAAAATCAAACTCGTGGCGCAATTTATCAGTGACAATCTGAATCCATTTCCAGCAAGAACAAATTGGGGAAGTTTCAGACAGCCAGACGAGAAAAATCCGGAGGTATTTCATCATCCGGATATCCTCATTAGTTATTTGAACAACAAACCCGGCAATTCCCTCGTTGTTGAGATTATCACACCGTCTCGAGGTACCCTGCGCATCAATCCTCTTTTTAAAAAAGCACTCAAAGAACAAACGGGAGAAAACCAGGAGGAATGGAAAAAGGATATGGAGCAAGCCTCCTTGTTAATCAAATGCATCCAGCAAAGAAATAATACAATGCGTCAATTGATGGAAAAACTGGTTTCAATTCAGAAATCATTTATAATTCATGGCGAGATGCATCTTGCACCATTGACAAGGGCATTTTTAGCGAATGAGCTTGAAGTGCATGAATCGACTATTTCACGGGCTGTAGCAAATAAAACCGTACAGCTGCCCAATAAAAAGATCATCCCGATGGCAACCTTTTTCGACCGGAGTCTCTCCGTCAGGGCAATCTTGCGGAAGATTGTCGATGAAGAAAGGCATGCACTGAATGACACCGAAATTCGAAAAACGTTGGAAAGCCATGGCATTTATGTGGCGCGTCGAACGATCGCAAAATATCGGGCAATGGAAGGTATCTTGCCGGCACATTTAAGACGTATTGAAAAGTTTGCGACAACTTGAGTAAAATTTGAGCGAAAATACATCACCAAACTTGTATGATTTTGAATTTTCCCGGGATGAAGGTATTCAAAATTTTCTCACTTTACTGAATCTTATTCCTGATCCTGCGGTGATCTATCATCGCGTTACGGATTCAATTTTATTTGCCAACAATCCCTTGTATCTGATAACAAATCTGGGGGCATTGGATTTTATCGGTCAGCCGCTGAAAGCACTCATTCCCGAAATTACTGACCTGGATCCAATTTCGGGGCACAATCAACAGGCCCTTCTCAAACACAAGAAACAGCACCCAATCTCAGTGACAATCCGAATTTTTCCCCTTTCCCATTCCAATGACAGACTCCTGATTGTTCTTAAACCTGAAGAGATTAAACCATCCAAGAGAGAAATCCATTTTGAACAAGCAACTTTACTGGAAGAGCTTTTGAAGGCTCTGGATCAGGAACAAACGGGGGACATCTTGTTAAACCTTCAGAAGGTGCTTGAAGAATCAACACACATTTTAAGTGCAGATCTGACTGCAATCTACAAAGCCAGCCTCACCAAACCACAACTGATTGAATATGCGTCTTTTCGAACGCATGAAAACCATGATTTGCCTTCCGTTTTATCTTACGATGAATTCATCAACAGCCCTTTGCCCTCTGTTTGGACAGCTGAAGAAACGCCAACACGCCTCCTCCACAAGATCGCAGCAAATGCAGGTTTCTCTTATTTAATAATCACGCCGCTTGGAGAAGAAAACGGGAAATTCGACCTGTTTATCGCAGGAAGCAAAACAGATAATTTGACCCCAATAACGATTCCCTTGATCAAAGTGGTTGCGAACCACATCGCAATCCTGATGCAAAACCAGACGACGACCAGCAATCTGAACAGCCTGATCAATAGGGTTAAACAGGTCGTTCGTATACAGAATGAGATCATTAACAACCTCACAGTGGGCGTGATCATCCTGTCACCTGATTTAACGATTGCCGAAATCAACCCCGCAACAGAAAACATCCTGGGTTATGCCAATGTTGAGGTTCTTCGCCAACACGTCGACACAATTCTTATCGGTTCAGATTCGTTACGGTCAGCGATCACATCGGCGCAACAGGGCATTCCGACGCTCACAGGGGGAGAATTAACCCTTCATCATAGAAACGGAAAAGCCTTCCCTGCCAAGGTTATGATGTCCCCGGTTTTGAGGAATGGACAGGTACAGGCAATCATTATCCTGATCCAGGACCTCAGCCAACAAGAACAAAGCCAGGCAGCACAAAGTCAACTTGAACAGCGTGCCATTCTCGGAGAAGTGACTGCAATCTTTGCTCATGAAGTGCGAAACCCAATCAATGCAATCATGCTCACGTTGCAAGTTATGGAAGAAAACCTGGAAGGTGACGAAGAGAACCTGAAATGGATCGAAAATATGTGGGATGAGTGTAATAAGCTGCTCTATTTGATGGAGAGCGTTCTGTCCTTTGCAAAACCACTCGAATATCATATGTCCCAAGTCGATCTGGGCGTTATGCTTCCAGCTATCCTGGAAAGATGGCGTCCACGTTTTCTGCGATTGAACATCACGCCATATTTTGAAAGTGATGTTGAAGTCTCTCTCGTTGAAGGAGACCCAAGAGCATTAGAACAGGTTTTTACAAACCTGATCAGCAATTCAGCCAATGCAATGAGCGAAAAAGGTGGCTCATTAAGCATCAGAATTTCCGAATCCGAACAACAAGAAGAACGTCGGTTTCTGGAAATCACGATTACCGATACAGGTCCGGGTATTCCTGATGAAATCAAATCCCACATGTTCATCCCCTTTGTCACGGGGTCCAATCGTGGCACCGGACTGGGTTTAGCCATTACCCAGCGCATTATCAACGCGCATAAGGGTAAAATAGAAGTGGATAGTTTCACAGGTGGTACAATCTTCAGGGTATTTCTTAATAAACAGAAAGGGTTGGCAAATTCATGAGTGCAACAATTTTAGTTGTTGATGATGTCGAAACAGCACGTCAGGCAATTGCCAACAGTTTGCGTAAGGATGGTAAGGAAGTCCTGGAAGCCGGTACCCTCAAAGAAGCGCGCGCGTATCTTGAAATTGACAAAGCGGATATCTGTATTTTAGACATTTTACTTCCGGATGGAAATGGCCTGTCACTCCTTGATGAGGTCGTACAAATGGCAACGCAACCAAAATTCATCGTGATTACGGCTCACGGGCAAATTGATTATGCTGTGGAGGCGATGAAAAAAGGTGCGCTTGATTTCATTACAAAACCCATTGACATCAAAGTATTAAAAAAATCCATTGAACGGGCGGAAAACCTGGTGGCGATGCGCCGAGAATTAGAGCATTTGCGCGGTTCCCATTCTTCTACCGGAAAATTTGTCATTGGTCAGCATCCACGCATGAAAATTATGATCGACCTTGCACAGCGTGCAGCAGATGCATCCGTTTCTGTGCTCATCACAGGAGAATCTGGGACAGGGAAAGAGGTTATGGCTTCTTATCTCCACCAGGTGGGTCCGCGCCAGGACAAGCCGTTTATCGCCATCAACTGTGCTGCCATCGCACACACTTTGCTTGAATCCGAACTCTTCGGACACGAAGCCAATGCATTTACAGGCGCGTCCAACAAACGCAAGAATGGGCTGATGGAAGTTGCTGATGGTGGAATTCTTTTTCTCGATGAGATTTCATCAATGCCCCTGGACATGCAGGCAAAATTGTTACGAGCACTCGAAGAACGCGCCTTTCGACGTGTGGGCGGTACCACGCTCATTCGGGTCGATGTTCAGATCATCGCAGCATCAAATCAAAACCTGAAGATGATGATTGAAAATGGCAGCTTCCGTGAAGATCTTTATTACCGTTTGAAGGTTGTTGACCTCGATATCCCCCCCTTGCGTGATCGCAAAGAGGATATTCCAGAGCTGGTAGGCATGCTCTTGCGACAAAGTAATATGGCGATTGGTTCGAATATTCAAGACGTCAGTCCAAGAGCAATGGAAGCTCTGATGGCTTACGATTGGCCAGGAAACATTCGTGAATTAAAGAATGCGCTGGAACGTGCAATCATCTTCTGCGATGACCCGGCCATTGATATTCACCACCTGCCTTCAGACATTACCAAAATCTATATTTCCTGAAGGGTCTGATCCTCTAACTATTAATTTGGCATACAACTTGCATTAACACTTCCAGAGATAATTTTTCAGGAGGTGTTTTTATGTTTTCAAATCCATACGATTTTCAGGTCATCATGACAACCGTCTTGTTTGGTTTGGGCCTGATTGTCATGACCATCAGCATTGTGATCCTCACCCGACAGGCTTTCCGTAAAGACATTCAAACAATTGCCAATCAGACAACGAAGCTGGCAGAAAAAGGGATCACAGAAAATCTTTCTGGCCTGGTTGGGAACGCATCCTCGTTGATCAATGCACTTCATGACCTGGCGAAAACCAACACAGGCATTGGTGTTTTTCTGGTGTTTCTTGGGATCATCCTTCTAACCACAGCCTATTTCATTTCAAGGAACCTTGGCTTCTCCTAATAACCAATCAATTAGAGAATGGAAATATATTATGTCCATTGAACCCGTACTCGATTTCATCCGAGAACGTTTTTCTCCTGTTGAGGGACAGCTCCTTCTGCACAGCCTTCAGCAAGATCCTCTGGTTTGGCAGTTTATCAGGGAAGAAGAAAGTACCCTTGCCTTTCAGGTCGCAGAAACTGGAGCTAAAGACTTCTCTCCTGGCAAACTGGCTGCATGGCTCATCCAGGAAAAGACGGGTGTCCCTATCGATGAATTCATTACAAGTGAATCGCCCTTGCCAGAAGAATTACGCACAATGGCGACCAAAGCGCTTGAGTCAACGCTGAACACAGGGCTCCCCCCTCCAAATCTCCTGACAGCAGGGTTGATTGCCATCGCACTGCGAGAACATCGGTTGAGACAAGGCAACTGGAAAGCGATTTCGTCTGAGATTCTGATAAAACGCAATCAGCAGGCAGTTGAAAAGAACTTTCATATTTGGCGCACACCTATCGCGTGTTTGTTTACTTACTGCACTGATTTTGATGACTTCTTAAGTGAATTCACGAAAACCCAAACTGGGGCTTCTGGTGTAATTATCGTCCCGATTCTAATTCACACGCTGTTAGCCCATCCAATCGAGCCGGCAAACTTGCTGGATCAATTGTTTTCGTTCGCCCAGAACCTTCCGATTGAGATGCAATTGGAAACTCTGAAATGGTTGGAAATATTCAACCGAAAAGAAATGGGTGAAAAACTGGCAAAAAATCTCGTCCAGACCAAAAAGAATATGGATTATTTTTCTAAGATTTTTTCAGAACTTGAAGAAATCGGAGGATCTGATACTTCGGATCCATTAGAGAAACGGATTCGCTATACCCTGCCAGAAGATGTGAACAAGGTGGCGGCTTTTTATCACTACAGTAACAGGGATGAAAAAGCATCAGCAACCTACACTAAATCAAATGAACTGCTAAACATCCTTGAATCTCAATCCAGCTACCAAACCCTGACTTCCCAGGGTCATAAAGCACCTTATGGCAAATGGGTGGATCTGATTAAAGCCATACCAAACTCAAAACGAGCGCGGACTTTCTTGATCAAGTCTTTGATTCAGAAAGGGGATATTAAAGAAGCCCGGAAGCAGCTGGAGAATTTTCCCGAATCAGATGAGAAACAACTTCTACAGATCATGATAGAAGCAAATGTTAGCCATAGTGAACCTATCTCATTGCCGGGACAGCAGAAAAACAGCAAATTGCAACCTGAAACTGCACTCCTCCATCTCAACAATACGCTTGCATCTTATGCAAATTCAGATTTCACCGAAGAGCTATTGAATGCAGTCAAAAAGCATGTTGTTCCAAACCAAAAGCTGACCTGGTTGGAACCTATTGTAGAAACAAATTACAACAATCCTCGGATTCTTACGGTTTGTCGTGATATTTTTGAAAAATCGAACAACACAAGCCGTGCCATCGAACTGACTTCTTATTTAGAGCGCTTTCAGCCCGGTAAGGTGACCCACAAGCGCGATCTGGCGCGTTTATTGAGCATTTCTGAACGATGGCATGATGCTTTTTCCATTCTTCAAGATCTTATCAAGTCAGAATCAACTTACGACATCAAAGACCTGGAACGTTTCGCAGAATCAGCGCTCAGAACTGATCGAATTGAGAGTGCGCTTTCAATTTGTCAGAATATTCTGAAGCAAGAACCACAAAATTCCAAAGCGCTTGTGCTGCTGGGCGAAGGGTTCATGATGAAGGGGGACAGCGTCAAAGCGATCCAGCACATGGAACAAGTTGTCGATTTGCTCCCTGATGAGCCCGATACATGGCTGACGTTGGCAAAGCTCTGGGAAAAGAGCGGTCAGATCGATCGAGCCTTTGAAATCCTCAGCAAAGGTAATCTCGCTGTCCCAAACGAACCAAAACTATTGCGGGCAATTGGAATAGCGCACCTGCTAAGGCAAGCGCCCGCTGACGCTATGACCCATCTCAAACGAGCCAACGAGCTTGACCCGATCAACAGGGAAGGCGTTTATTATCTGGCGACATCCTATTATCGTTTGGGGCAATTTGAACAAGCGTGGCGCCTGTTGGAGCCATCAGTCGATCTCGATGGCGCCAATCCTGATGATGCAAAATTAACAGGTCAGGTCCTTTTAGCGCTGAATGAAAAAGAAAAGGCAGAGCCCATTCTCATCAAGGCAGCGGAACTCCGTCCTGAAGATCTTGAAACTGTTTTATTGGCAACCGAACTGGTATTGGAACGAGCAGAGAAATATGCCGACCAGCAGATTGAACCTGACCTTGATAGGCTTGAGAATTTGCTTGATAAATCACATCAAATTTTCCCAACGCACCAGCAAATCCGCTTGCACCTTGCCGATATTGATCGCCTGAATGGTTTTCATGACAAAGCATTGGAGGCTTACCAGGCACTATCCAAAGAAAGCCAGGACGAAAAGTCAATTCATCAAAGCTGGCGCTTACCTTTTGGGTTAGGCCAAACTGCAATTGAACTTGGCGAGATTGAAATCGGTTTAGCAGCCCTTCAAGATGCTGCGACCAAACAACCTGAAAACTTATTGGTTTTACATGCGCTTGCGGCTGCCTGCCTGAAGGCAAATTTGGATGCGAAGGCGCATGAAACAGCGAAATTCGCCCTGAAGCTTGCCCCACAGGAAATCGACAATATCCTGTGGTATGCAGACTTCAAGACAAAATCCAATGACCCGAAAGAGGCAGTCAAAGCTCTCAATGAGGCGCTTCAAATTACGCCGCATCGGTCAGAACTCAAGCTCTGGCTTGCAAAAACTTATCTCTTGATGGATTTATCAGATGATGCAAAGCGCACCCTCGTTGAGCTTCTATCTGATCCGAATTCCAACGCCAAAGATCTGCATCAAGCAGCCTATCTATTTATTCAATTGAATGAGATTGATCTTGCCGCGCAAGCATTAGAAAAAACGATTAACGCGGCAGAAAATTTCAATCCTACCGCTGTGATGGACCTGGCAGTGGTTTATACACAGCTTGAAAATCGGAAAAAGGCATTGGATCTTCTCAATGTAGATACAAGCATCCAGATTCAATATCCTCAACTTGTCCTTTTGAAATCGGATGTACTTTGCAATCTTGGGCAGTATTCACATGCAATCAACAGCCTCAATCTGATTAAAGAACATGTCGAGCATGGTTTTGAAAACATTTCAAATGAAAAGGATGAAAGTTTTCAATCACCGCTGCTTTATCATTTTGATTTGTCGAAGGAAGGTTATTTCTACAGAATTGGACAGTTGAACAGGGCTATAGGCAAGTTCTCAGAAGCGCAAACGTTCCTGATGCAAGCCTCCCTACTCGAACCCAGCAACACAAAATATTTGAAAGCACTATGCGATGCATATTATGTTGGTCTCGATTTCGATCACGCGCTTAATTCCTGCGAAAACCAAAGCCAATTGAGAAATGACAACCAGAATAGTGACCCGGACCAATTCGAACTCTTGTGTAACAAGGCAGAAATTGCATTGATCCGGGGTGATATTGAAAGCACACGTTCAATAGAGAAAACCTTTAAAGGCAATTTGAATTTTCTAAATGCGCGATGTTTTGCAGTTTTGGCACAAATTTCCGCTCACCAAAACAAAAGTGAAGAAGCCAGGTCATTCCTAACAAAAGCTGAACAAGTCTATCAAGAGAGTTTATCAAATCACACAACCCATACCCTGGAGGCTCTGTTCAGAGAGGTTATGACCCTCAACAGCCTCGCGGAGGCTTTTGCCCGGTCCGGGGATAAGCGCAAAGCCCTTGATTATCATCAAAATGCTCTTGATAAACTGGACAATCAACCCCTGATCAACTGGCGCTATGTTTTAAACATCACAGAAGCTGCCGAGAATCAACAAATTGCAGAAGAAATTTCGCTGGTCACCCATGCACCGGGCAAGGATATTCTTTCTGACAAGTATCATTCCAAAGCTCAGGATAAGGCTGAAGGATTGGCTGATTATTTAACACAAAAAGATTTTATGTGCTTGAAAGCACGAATAACCTCCGCCTTCACCGGAAAATGGCCTCTGAGTTTGAGTGCTGATGCATGTCTGGCAAATCCGGAAGAAGCAGCAGCTGTGATCCTGGGAACGGATGACAATGATTACGCACAAAAAATTGCAGATTCCTATCTGGATCATCCCCGTGTGTTGCAAGCCTATGGTGTGTTTGCCCTGAGAAATAAGAGGAAAGACGGTCTTGCATACATTGAAAAAGCACTGCAAATGGATATATCCAACCCCATTTTTCACGCCTTGTTCGCCAAACTTTCAACCAACGATCTCGAAAGTGCGCTGAATTCAATTGAGACGGCCTTAAGTTTTTGGCCTGATGAACCCGGTTGGCACGCAATGGCAAGCGACTATCTGACAAGGATGGGCAATCTCGAAAAAGCCAGCCAGCATATATCTTATGCCATTGAATATGAACCTGAGGATGCATTATTATGGGAAAAGCGTGCCGAAATCAGACTCCAGAACAATGATCTCGTCCATGCAAAAAGCGATCTCGAGAAAAGCGCGACTTACCAATCAGAAAACCCCGGTATTTGGGTCAAGATGTCAAACATCAACCGTCGTTTGGGTGAAGTTAACGAGGCAATACATAATATGCGGACCGCAAGTACTTTGGCGCCTCGAGATCTCACGATTGCTGCAAAGGAAATCAAGCTCTTGATTGACCAAAAACAATATCGAGAGGCTGAAATAAAAGCGGCAGACATTCTAACAAATAAACGGAATGATGAAACAGCGCTGATACTGCTGGCGAAAGCTCAGGCTGAACAGGGAAAATTTGACCAGGCAATGGAAAGCGTGACGAAAGCCACTGAGAATCATCCTGACAAACCGGATCTTATACTTGAAAAGATAAAAATCAAAAAAAGCAGAGACGGCATGGAAGCCGCCCTGACGGACCTGATTAATTTAGCGCATAACAATCCAGACAATCCGGAAGTACTGACCTCATTGACAGATTGGCTGATCCAGGCGAATCGTTTGGAAGAAGCGCAGGAAGCCGCACAGACAATTTTAAGGATCATTCCCGACAGCGCCGAAGTCCATCTCATGCTGGGCCGGCTTCAAAGGATTAAAGGACAGCTCGATCAGGCAATCGCACATCTATCCGATGCTGTCAATTATGATCCTGGCTTTGTGGAAGCATATCTTGAATTGGGGAAAGCATATCAAGATCGACGTGATCTGGACGAGGCCATTAAGATTTTTCAAAAGGGCGCGCTTGCAGATGGCTCGGACCATCGTCCCTATTATTATGCAGGAATGGCGCTCAAAGAAATTAAGGATTATGCGAACGCAGAGCTCATGCTTCGCCAGGCAAAGAAGTTAGCGCCTGATGATCCGCAAATCATTCGGCAACTCGGCGTGATTACTGCTCTCAATCTGATCAACAACCTGCGAGAGGTGAAATAATTATGGCAAAGAAAACAACGCCCTCGGACGACATGCATACTATAGACCGCTACCGATTTTTAACGATCTTAACTGCAGCCCAAAAATGTGAAGAATATCAGTTCATTAAACAAGCAACGATGATGTGGTTGGTAAATTACCCGGGTGATTTGTATGTCCAATACCAGCAAGCGCTTGCTTTGGAAAATTTAAACAATCACAGCCAGGCGATTGGCTTGTTTGAATCATTGGTGCAGCAGGATCCGATGTTTGTTGAGCCCAATGAGGCATTGAGCAAATTCTCTGATCGTGAGGAGAAACGTCAATTTTATAAGTCAATTACGGATTATTTAAAACAAGAAAACGCAGCAGATCAAGCATCTGATTCCTGGATTGCGCCCTTGTGGATCGCCCGGGCTGAGTTTGCTCAGGGAAACATTGAAGAGGCGATCAACCTGACCCACCAGTCTTTGGTAAAAAACCCTGACACGCCTATCCCGGCAATTTTACATTTAAAGATTGCTTATAAATCTGAAAATGAGGAAATGCTCAGCAACCTGACAGAAATTTATTATCAACAGTGGCCAAACTGCTTGCAAGTCAACATCATCAAGGCTTTGTCAGATATTAATCAGGGGAAAGAGGCAGAAGGGGTTGAGAGGTTGCACTATGCTGCAGCGCACGATAGCGCCGGCCAGGTCATTCACAGCCTGATGGGCAAAAAACATCGCTTTGCTGATCTTTGGCCAGATCACATGGATATTTTCTTTGACCTCCCCATACCCGCTTCTGTCAGTTCCTATCTGGGTTGGAACCAGCTTGGATCAGGTCAGATGCAGACGCCTGAATTTAAATTTACCCAAACTACGCAGCCAATTGAAAGTATCAACGATGAAATCACGAAGAAAATTCACATCACAAGAAATGTAACCCCCGAAAAAACCGTGGTTCAGTCTGCACCAGCCAAAATTGGGAAAATCAGTGAGGCAGGAGAAACCTATGCAACGCAAGAGGATTTTGAAGAAATCCAAAAGACTTTTTCAAAATTGGCAAGGCGCTTGAAGAAGGCTGATCCGGGTCGTTCCGACAATCGCTATCCAGTTTATGTGGTTATGACATCCAAAAAACAACTGGAAACAATTTATGGACCCAATACAGCCGCTGTTATTGATGAATTACTCACAAAGCTGGTCGGGCTCATCCAGGAACTCCCGGACTGGGGCTCGATGCTGTTCTATCCGGATAATCCGACCACACTAAGTCAATTAGGTCTCAAACCGCATCTTGCAAATGATGCCTGGCAAGTCAAACTTGCACTTGCTGACCTTGATGAGACCCTTGCCAAACAGGGCGAAATGATTGGGGCGCTTCTAATTGTCGGTGGCCCTGAAATCATCCCCTTTCACCACCTTCCCAATCCAACCTTTGATGATGATTTGGACGTGCCTTCAGACAACCCCTATGCAACAATTGATGAGAATTATTTCATTCCTCAATGGCCGGTGGGACGACTGCCTGGAGAAACTGGTTCCGATGCTGGCTTGCTTCTGTCACAGATCCGAAAATTGATCTATCAATACCAGAAACGGTCGAAACATGCCAAGACAGGCCCTTTCAATATCGGCGGTCTGATCAATGGAATTATGAGTTTTCTGGCGAATATGACACAATCCGTAACATCCAGGCCAAATCTAGCTTATTCTGCAGAAATCTGGAAAGATGCATCTCGAAGTGTGTACCGGTCTGTAGGAACGGCAAAGGAACTGCAACTTTCACCGCCCATTCATTCAGGTTCTTTAGCTCTGAAAAATGCAACAAAGCTGAATATTGGTTATTTCAATCTACATGGAGTTAAAGACGGCCCCAACTGGTATGGGCAAAAAGACTTCTACTCCAATTCGCAAGGGCCGGATTATCCAATCGCATTGAAACCAGCAATGTTCAATGAAAAAACGCCCTCTCCCAAAATTATATTTACCGAGGCTTGCTACGGTGCAAATGTGATCCAAAAGAACAATGGTGATGCAATCTCATTAAAGAGTGTCGATCATGGAACATCCTCATTTATTGGGTCCACCTGTATTGCTTATGGTTCCCTGAAACCCCCGCTGATTGCTGCGGATTTCTTAGCAGCTGCCTTTTGGGAAAAAGTGTTTGCAGGGGAACCCACCGGATACGCCTTGATGCAGGCAAAGCTGGCATTAGCAGAAGAAATGATCCGCCAGCAAGGTTTCCTTGACGGTGAGGACCAGAAGACAATCCTCTCTTTTATCCATTATGGTGATCCTTTGGGGGTCTATGATGAATATCCATCCATGCCCAAACCATTGCTCAGGGCGAAATCCCATCCCAAAGTGCGAACGCTCAGCGATTCGGAAATGGAGACATTCCAGGACCCCGACCGTATGCCCAAAGATATGAACATGCAGGTGAAAAAGATCGTGGAAAAATATTTGCCAGGTCTCGATAATGCTCAAATGCAAGTAAACAAATCATTGCCGGCTTTTCATCCACAAGCAAAGGGCAACGCTGCATCTGAAAGATATGTCGTTACGATGCGCAAATCTTATGAAAAATCTTCTGAATTGGTCCATCATCATTTTGCCCGCATGACCTTTGACAAAAAAGGCAAATTGGTGAAGTTAACAACCTCTCGCTAATGATTTGTGGCGATCAGACTACCCTCCTGAACCAATCTCTTTAAGCCACAATTCAAAAAGATGCCCCGTGAACTGGGGCATCTTTCTTTATCTGATATCAAGCCAAAATTTCCATAGGATAAATCATAGAGCCAATGACGTTTTGTTTTTATCACCTGACGCAAATTCTAAAAGCAACTTGCTTTTACAGGAAAGGAGCATCGATAATTCTGTTGCTAACCTTTTGTGAGCAACATGGATTGGGAATATTTTCTTAATTAAACCATGCAAATCCTTGACCTCATTGTTCATATAGGTTAAAGTTAAATCGGAAAAAAGAATATAACTCGGTAGGTAAGGCTCCTACGCGGATACGGATTACTGCCGCGAAATGGTGGAGACACCATTAGCTGGTTTGAACAGTCGTTGTCGATCAAGGCTTCAACTAATGTAATTTCATCGCCTCGCAGAGTTAAAGCTCAAACGGGATTGCTTTTGAACTATGCTCTATGCATCTGTTTGATTTGCATGGAGTGTTTTATGTTAAATTTGGGAATAACGATTGACCTGTTTTTAAAATTTTTATTTCTTATTCTTTTTGAGCAAAGACATACATTATATTAATATTACCTTCAGGGTGGGTTGAATTTTTCCACGATGCACTCTGATCTGAAAGTCGGAGGTAACAATGATTAACAAGAACAATCGAAAAGCATTGAACAATGCCGTCAACAACGTTGTCAGAAACGATGATGTGAATAAAAGATTGCTGGATGTGTCTATGAACAACATCGAGCAGGTTTATGGTTTGTTGGAAAGTTCTGCCAACGGAAAGACAGAAGAACAAATTAAAACCGCGAGACATCTCTACGGTGAAAATATTGTTACCTACGAAAAAGATAACACTTTGATGAAAAGGCTGTTTGAGTCATTTATCAACCCTTTTACTTTGATTTTAATAGCCCTGGCAGTCGTCTCAGCATTTACAGATATTATTTTGGCTCCGGTGGGTGAAAAGGATTTCACCACGGTAATCATCATCGTTACAATGGTTTTGATCGCAGGCATACTGCGTTTTGTTCAGGAAACAAGAAGCGGTAACGCGGCTGAAAAGTTGCTTGAGATGATTGAAACAACTGCCAATATCGAAAGATTGGGTGAGGGTGCAAAAGAAATTCCTCTAGATGAAATTGTTGTCGGGGATATTGTGCACTTATCTGCTGGAGATATGATCCCCGCTGACATTAGAATTCTGCAGGCTAAAGACTTGTTTATCAGTCAATCGGCTTTGACGGGAGAGAGTGAGGCTGTTGAGAAGATTTCAGGCATCTCAGACGGTGGCGGTACACCTCTTGAAAAGAGCAACCTTGCTTTTATGGGCACCAACGTAATCAGTGGATATGCCAAAGGAATCGTCGTCTCCACTGGAGATGACACAATCTTTGGTGGAATTGCGCAGGAATTAAAAAAAGAACCGATCGTAACCAGTTTTGAACAAGGGGTCAACGCTGTATCCTGGGTTTTAATCAGGTTTATGATGGTCATGGTTCCTATCGTATTTGTGATCAATGGAGTTACAAAAGGAGATTGGCTGAATGCCCTGTTTTTTGCAATTTCAATCGCGGTAGGCCTGACGCCTGAAATGTTGCCGATGATCGTCACTGCTGGCCTGGCAAAAGGCGCAATTGCCATGTCCCAAGAAAAAGTCATCATTAAAAATTTAAACTCAATTCAAAACCTTGGCGCGATTGACATCCTGTGCACGGACAAAACAGGGACACTTACAGAAGATAAGATTATTCTGCAATACCACCTGGATATTGATGGAAAAAGCGATACCAGGGTGTTGAGGCATGGCTTTTTAAACAGTTATTATCAAACGGGTTTAAAAAATCTATTGGACATCGCCATTATCAACAAAACCATGGAATTAAAAGATGAAGACCCGAATATTAAGTCCAGTATCGACAGATACACAAAAGTGGATGAAGTCCCGTTTGATTTCAACAGAAGAAGAATGAGCGTGGTCGTTGAGGATGAAACAGGTAAAAGGCAAATGATCACAAAAGGTGCAGTTGAAGAAATGCTGACCATCTCAACTTTTGTGGAATACAAGGGAGAAGTTGTCGAGCTTACTGAAGATAAGAAAGAGATTGTGCTTGGAAAAGTCCAGGAATTGAATAATGATGGAATGAGGGTTATTGCCGTTTCCCAAAAGACCAATCCCTCACCAGTTGGAGAGTTCTCCGTAGCAGATGAAAGTGAGATGGTTCTGATCGGATATCTGGCATTCCTGGATCCACCAAAAATAAGTGCGACAGCAGCAATTGAGGCTTTGAATGCTCACGGCGTTGAGGTGAAGGTGATCACCGGTGACAACGAAGAAGTCGCCATGAGCGTATGTAAACAAGTTGGCATCAAGTTTGATGAGGTTTATATTGGTTCGGATGTGGACAAACTTACAGATCAAGAATTGGGTAATCTGGCAGAAAAGGCAGCTATCTTTGCCAAAATGTCACCCTCACAAAAAACCAGGGTGATCCATGCGCTACGAAACAAAGGCCATTCTGTGGGATATTTAGGAGATGGCATCAACGATGCAGGTGCCCTCGAAGCAGCCGATGTGGGCATCTCGGTTGACAATGCAGTCGACATCGCCAAAGAATCAGCTGATGTGATCTTACTGGAAAAAGATTTGATGGTGCTTGAGAATGGTATCCTTGAAGGAAGAAAAACCTATGCGAATATCATTAAATACATCAAGATGACAGCTTCGTCCAACTTTGGCAATGTGTTTTCGGTGCTGGTTGCAAGCGCTTTTCTACCCTTCCTGCCCATGGCATCCCTGCACTTGATTTTGCTGAATCTGATTTATGATATTTCCTGTATTGCCATCCCCTGGGATAATGTCGATGAAGAATACTTGTCTGAACCGCGCACATGGGACGCCAGCTCTGTGACAAAATTTATGTTGTGGATTGGACCAACCAGTTCAATATTTGACATCACAACCTATCTCTTGATGTATTACATCATCGCTCCAATGTTCACGGGTGGCTTGTTATTTCATGAATTAACTGATCCCAACATGATCGCGTTGTTTATCGCGGTATTCCAGGCAGGCTGGTTTGTTGAATCCATGTGGAGCCAATCCCTGGTAATACATATGATAAGGACACCAAAGATACCATTTATTCAAAGCCGCGCTTCAGCACAACTGACCTTGCTCTCATTTGCGGGAATTGCGCTGCTCACTATCATCCCGTTCACCGGTTTTGGAAAGTCAATTGGTCTGGCACCGCTGCCAGGTATTTATTTCTTGTATTTAGCGATCACGATCATCCTGTATATGGCTTTGGTAACGGTCGTAAAAAACCTGTATGTAAAACGATACAAAGAACTGCTTTAAAGCAAATGCGGCTTCTTACTTTTCTCAAGAAGCCGCATTGTTTATGATTTGTTAATTAGAAGTCATGCAAAAGAATTGTTCTTTTGCATGAACGAATTACATGCCTTTAGATTGGGAGTGGTCACTTAATGCCATCTCTAACAGGTAGGCTTTTCCAAAGTATGGTAACATTTTTACCATCATGCCACTTTTCACACCTTCGCGCCGCTGGCAACCACCTTTCTACCCGTTCAAAAAGCGCAATTTCTCTGAAAAGATCGAAGAAGCGTTTGAAAGAACCTTTAAAGGTCTGCTGTGGGGTTGCCGTATGTGCGGCAACTGTCTTTTGCAGGAGACCGCCTTCATCTGCCCGATGGCTTGCCCAAAGGGTTTGCGCAACGGACCTTGCGGCGGGTCAACACCCGAGCACTGCTGTGTAGATGAAACTCGACCCTGTATCTGGTATGAGATCTTTCGCCGTGCAGATCGAATGGGAAGACTTGAGAAACTGCTTGAGGTATTCCCGCCGCTTGATTGGGACAAAGCTGGAACGTCTGCACTCAGAGATGTCTACACGAAGGTTGCTGATCATGGCTTCATCAAGACCGCGAACGCTGTGGTGAGATCTTCCCCATCTCAGCGTAACGAAAAATGGGATCGCTTCTTTAAAGAAATTCGGCAACCTGAATGGTGGCATGGCGATGCACAACCCCACTTCGCACCGGCGCACACACCCGTGTCCCAATTCGAACAAGCGCTGATATCCGGCAAATTTGTCCTGACATGTGAGATCACACCGCCCAATATGTGCGATTTTTCCAGTTTGGATTCCAAATTTCAAGAGTTGGTCGGTTGGGTGGATGGGGTCAACATCACAGACGGCGCGTCCGCCGTCCCACGTATCTCACCTTTTGCTTGTGCACTCCGGGCGCTCGATATGGGGGTTGAACCCGTTCTTCAGATGGCAGCCCGAGATCGAACCCGCCTTAGTTTCCAGGCTGATCTGCTGGGCGCCTCGGCATCGGGCATTCACAACATCCTGCTGATCACCGGTGATCACCCCAACAAGGGTAACCCACCCTTCAGCAAAATGGATATCTGGGATTTCGACAGCATTCAATCCATCTGGATGGCACGCAAACTTCGTGATGAAGGAACCTGCCTTGACGGTCGGGTTGTTAAAAACCAACCCCGCTTTTTAATCGGCGCCGCAGCATCGCCTTTTGCTTCTTTACCAAAGTACCAGACAATTCGTACAGAAAAAAAGATGAACGCCGGGGTGCAATATTTCCAAACCAATTTGATTTTCGACCTACCCAGATTTGAAGAATACCTTGAAGCACTGGACCAGCGCAGCGTTCTTGGGAAAGTCCCCATTCTGGCGGGCGTTGCACCTATCAAAAGCCTCAGAATGGCGCAATTCCTTCGAACCCTGCCCGGCATCGTCATACCTGATCATGTCATCGAGCGTGTCTCCCGCGCAAAGGATCCCGCTGAAGAAGGTCATCAAATTTGTCTCGAAATGGTCGAAAAATTGAAATCACTTCCAGGCGTTCAGGGCATTCATTTTATGGCAATTACGGATAACACTGCTTTAAAACGCTTGATCACAGAATCCAACCTGCACAGCTAAGCGGAAACCGCTGGGTTTTTCTTCAGATAGAATTCGCTCGCAATCCACAATTAGGTCACAGGCTTTCATAGGCCTGTTTTTAAGGTGAGTTTTCAATAATCTTACATGCTAGATATAAGCTCCGGGCTGAGTCGTGTATCTTTGAGGTCTGAAAAGGTTCGCAGTAACCGGTTTCTATCGGTGTCTGTGGGGGTGGTTACTTATGCTGTGTTAGACAACCGGGTCATCTCCGGGATTGTCGTTCGCCCCCAGGATATCATCATCAGTAATGTTATATTCTTTAGATCCAACACCACCTTCTTTGAATATTGTAAGTGCTTCATAGAGAGGGATCGAACACAATATTTTCCCTGTAACCATTGCGTGAAAGCTGCATGTAAGTTCATCAGAGCCACTCGTGAAAACCAATTCAATGCTATTATCGTTTTTAACGATACTTACCATGACCATATATCCACCCATTTCTGAGTAAATTATTTCTGCATTGGGCACATAAACTATGCGTTGTTGCACTTCTTGCATATATTCACCTCCTCAATATTCCGGCAATGATTGTTGATATCTGGTTATCCTGTTGTCACTAAATCTTTTTTTGTGTGCTAAACCTATGTTTCAATACCCCGAATGGATTTTTAAATGAAACCTCCCCGCAGCAAGCTGCGGGGTATCCAGCAATTACCAATCTTCAGTTGAATAGACTAAGTTGTTGTTCATGCAACTGCTGATATTCCTTTGATCCTCCTTGATTTTGTACATATTTCCGTATCGTTTCTTCACTTCCATAGCGTCCGACCGCACTTACATAATATCCGTCTGACCAGAATTCTCCTCCCCCACAACTACTTTTTTACCTCTGGCGCTTGTCGAAATACTTCTCGCACTACGATACTTTTTACTGTCTGGATAATTTTCGCCGGACTGTACCGCGGAATTGATTGGATTAAGAAATGTACATGATCTCCATCTGTTCCAATTTCTATGAATTTGATTTCATATCTCTTCGATATTTCTAGACAAGTTTGTTTTATGATTTCATCTACCTTCTTATCTATCACTACTCTTCTATATTTCGCAGGGCACACAAAGTGATAGAGTAATATTGATACATTATGACTTTTCCTTACCAGCTCCCTCATCCACTAATCTTACCGCTTTTTCGCAGCAAGCTGCGGGGAAATGCCCTCCTTCGATTATATCTCAAAATTCATAATTAAGAAGTAATAAACGAGTTTTAAGATGACTCGCTTCTCACTATCAGCTTTCAGCTCTCTCAGCCTCTAAGGATCGTTAATGTTTTTGAACTCCTTCATGCTTGTGCACTTATTTGGTGCTATTTACTAATTTCGGGAAATTTGTTCTACCAAAAAAAGATCAGGTTGCTCATAAAACAATTTTCAGTAATCCTTAATGGCAGGTCGAAAATTATCCGAAACTTTTCCAATAATCTTATTGACACTTTTGGATTCATTCATTAGAATAAATATCAATTAGATATATCATAAAGGGTGCACCTCCTGCCCGGATGCCAGGTGCATAATGGGGGAAGCTGGTGAAAGTCCAGCACTGTCCCGCAACGGTAACACCGCAAGGTGAAGTCCGACAACCCGCCCTTTGTGACCCAAAAACTTCGTGGAAAGGAAAGTTGGGTAACAGCTTAATTCCATTAAGCCTAACTCACCTTCCGCCCAACATGGGCGGGTTTGGATTAACGACCTTTTCACAAAACTGGTCGTTTTTTTATTGTCAAAGGGAGCGCATTTATGAAAAGCCATTTCTTCAAAGCAGTCTGTGCATTCATCCTCAGCCTGGCGATCCTGTCTTCATCGCCCATTATCGCCTTCGCTTCTTCACACAAAAGCATCAACACACAGGCTGATGTTGACTCCGCCATCATCGCCGGATTTGGCTATCTTCGCCAAGAGATGAATGCCGATGGTGGTATTCGCTGGTTTGATGAAACTTCCAGCACAGCAGCAACGATCAGGGTTGTACAGGCGCTGGCATCCGCGGGTTATTCACAAAATTATTTACAAAACGACAACGGAAAACGCCCAATTGACTATCTCTTAGGGCATGGTGAGGATTGGGTCAACCAGGTTGAGACAGATTCGCCTAGTTTCAATGTGGCGCGTGCCGGGCAGTTCTTGACAGCGATCGCAGCCGCAAATGAAAACCCTCGCAATTTTGGAAACGGATCATCCGATTTGATCTTTGAATTAAGATCTCGCTACGATGCCGCCACATCCGTATTTGGGTCTGCAGCTGAGGATAATATCACCGACCAGGTCTGGGCAATTCTGGGGTTAACCGCCAGCAACGCATCAGTACCGGTTGAAGCAGTCGATTGGTTGGCTTCTGTCCAGGCAGAAGACGGCAGCTGGAACGATGGCTTTGGCAGTTATCTTGATATCACACCCCTGGGCATTTTAGCCCTGATCAGCTCAGGCTTTTACACAAGCGATTCCACCAGCATCCAATCAGCCAGGGTTTTCATGATGGACAACCAGCAGTCCGATGGCGGCTGGCAAACGGATTGGGATACAGAAGCAAACCCAAATATCACCGGTGTGATGCTCCAGGCGATGTCGATATTAAGGCAAACACCTGATAACGATTCGTGGCGGCAAGCAGAAGGAGATCCAATCTTAGCGCTTCTATCCGTCCAACAGGAAAATGGTGCGTTTGGGGGAGAATTTGCAAATGCCTACACCACCGCGGACGCGATCATCGGTTTGTCAAACAAAAATATTACGTCCTTAGGATATCTGAAAACAGCTGCTAACGCATTTGATTTTCTCTTTACATGGCAGGAACCCTCTGGCGGTTGGGATAATACTGGTCAGACGATTGATGTTATCCTGGCAATACGCGCAGCCGGCTGGCAGCCAAATTCTGTATCACAGGATGCAGGAACGCCATTAGAATTTTTAAGGTCAAATTTAAATGATTATATTGCTTCAGGACCGGATGCGATGGCAAAGGCAATCATCGGAATAGTTGCTGGCGGCAAAGACCCGGCTAATTTTCTTGATTTTGACCTTCCGCAACAATTATTAGACACCTATGACGATACGACGCACGCATTTGGATCACCAGAAAACACCTGGCACCAGGCGCTCTCTATACTTGGCTGTTATGCTGCTGAAATGGTCATTCCTACGGGCGCAATTGACACCCTTCTCAGCCTTCAACAAGAAAACGGCGGCTGGGAATATTTGCCCGGCTTTGGTACTACGCCCGACGACACTTCGATCGCCATTCAGGCGCTGGTGGCGTCCGGCTACGCCCATGATGACGATGTCATCACCAGAGCAGTGGACTATTTGCTGTCAACACAAACACCGGATGGTGGATGGGGAAATTCAAGCAGTACCGCTTATGCGCTAATGGCACTCAACCTGATTGATGAATCGCATGCGCAAAAGATAAGAGAAGCTCAACAGTCAGCCCGTGCCAACTTGGTCTTATATCAAAACTCAAATGGTTCATTCATGTATTCTCCTGAATATCCGGATGCCAGTATCATGGCGACCGCATCTGCCATGTTAGCCCTTTTTGGCCAGGATTACATCATCCAAAAGGGTGAAAATGAGCTGCATGATTATGCTGCCCTCGTGGTTGATCCGGGGTCAGGCCACGCTCAAACTGCCTGCGCTGTTGTCACCGACTCATCAATGAATGGCTATGAACTCCTAGAAGCCTCGGGACTTGAATACGTGGTCGAAGAGGGCTTCACAAAAAGTATCCTGGGTGTGGCAAATCAAGATGGCGAGACAAATTACTGGTCTTACTGGTACTGGGATGGGCGCGATTGGGTATTCCAAAGCAGTGGCGCATCAAATTCTGTCGTTTTACCCGGCACCATTGAAGCATGGCATTTCACCAGCTGGGAAGAATATCCGTCGCAGCCCCCTGATATAATTCCTGATTTTCAAAATATTTGCATGGCGCCTCAACTCGTTAATTATCAACAACAGCCATATCTTGATTTTAATAATATCAGCCTGCTTCGAAAAGGTTCGGAGGTGGGAACAAACGCAGACCTGATCGCACAAAATGCACCTTCACCCACAAAGGATGCTCCGAACGATCCATTATCAGAAACGAGGATCGAAGCAGAACAAACAAATCGTTCACCTGTTCCTTTTTACATAATTGGTGCTGTCGTAATCGTTCTCTTTTTTGTTCTGGTTCCAGTGTTTAAAAGGCGGAAATGAAATTTTCTACCCTTCGATCGTTAAGTGTTGATCTGATCGTTTTTTTACTTGGTTGCTTGAGCCTTTTGGCACCCTTTATCTTCCCGCAGACACGGTTAGCTGGCGCTTCTCAAGCCAGTTATCCCATTATGGTCAGTCTGATCATCTTGCTTTGCGTTTTGATCATAATATTTGAATCACAGGCGCATTTTCTAGATAGCAAGATGATTGCGTTTTTAGGTGTTCTGATCGCAATCAACGCCGGGTTACGGTTTTTGGAAAATGCAATCCCTGGACCTGCGGGTTTCAGTCCGATTTTCTTTCTTATCATCCTCGTCGGGTATTTCTTTGGAAGCCGGGTTGGTTTTCTGATGGGGGCGATGACCATGTTCATTTCAGGACTTATCACCGGGGGCATTGGTCCCTGGTTGCCAGGTCAGATGATCACCGCAGGTTGGGTCGGGCAAAGTGCATCTTCCCTCAGGTTTATTACAAGGAAATTCAATTTACAGGGCAAGGCCTCCGAAATCATCCTTCTGTCAACCTTCGGGGCTGTTTGGGGATTGCTTTTTGGATTAGTCATGAATCTTTGGTTTTGGCCCTTTCTATCCACATCCCCTGAATTGATGTGGTTACCAAAAGCGTCGTTGGGCGAAAATCTTGGGCGCTATTTTGCATATTATCTGGCCACTTCCCTTGTTTGGGATGTCACAAGATCGATTGGAAATGTGCTGATTATTTCGGCTCTGGCATCTTCAGTCATCAAGATTTTTCAACGTTTTCACATCCGATTTGCTTTTCATCATGCCCAAAGGATGGATACATGAAACACAGCACAAGTTGGCTTCTTTGGCTGATCGTGACGATATCCATCCTATTAAACGTCCGTCACCCAGTTTACCTTTTCATCCTGATCATTGGTTTGCTGGTGGTTGGAAATAGTTTAGCCAAGCGAAAAGGCGCTTCGAGGTGGGCGAGAAACAATCTTCGTTTTTTATTGACCATGATCCTGTTATCGTCAATTATCAACATGCTTTTTTCTCATACAGGTAAAACAATCCTGTTCAAGATCCCTGATCCTTGGCTTCTGGTGGGTGGGAATATCACACTGGAAAGCCTGGTTTACGGCGCGATAAATGGCCTCATAATCGGCGCTCTTTATCTTGCCTTCAATATTATTAATCTCGCCCTGAGCATCAAACAAATAACCAATCTAATTCCTCGTATGTTTTTCCCCATTGCGATGGTTGTGACAGTCGCCCTGACTTTCTTTCCTTCAATACAACAGCGAGCAAGTGAGATTAAAGAAAGTCAAATAATCCGCGGGAACCCGATGAAACATTTTTCGGATTGGCTCCCCCTTCTTATTCCTTTGTTGGTATCCAGCCTCGAAGATGCCTTTCAGCTGGCTGAATCAATGACAGCACGTGGGTTTCACTCCGCCCAGTCGGGAAAGCGTCAGGATATCCTCCTGGTCGGGTTCTTATTCGGGACTCTGAGTTTATTCTCCGGATGGATTTTGGGTCTTTACAATTATCCTAGGCTCATCTCTACGCTTTTAGCTGTTTCAGGTCTTCTTATTTGGGTCTTTTCATTGACATTCGGCAATCGCTATACGAAAATTATCCGATTTAATAAAGAACATTGGGGTCATAAAGACATTCTGTCAGTGATCCTGATGGCATTTATTGCAATATCCTGGATCATCCTCAAGCTGACAAACCGTTTTCCACAATTCGTCTTCAACCCCTATCCAAGGCTGGTCTCCCCACCGATTGAATTCACCGGCATCTTATTCAGTTTGTTCACTTTTATACCTTGCCTCTTCTACGAAAATGATTAATATTTCCCATCTATCCTATTGCTATCCCCAAAAAGCTGAGCCCGTGTTTGACAATATCAGCCTCTCAATCCAGCCAAACACGCTCACCCTGGTTGCCGGCGCTTCTGGTGTCGGAAAATCAACCTTCTTACGTTGTATCAACGGTTTGGTGCCTCATTTCACAGGTGGAACAATAGGAGGTTCTATCAATGTTTTTGGGGCGAACCCCACCATTCAAGGCCCTGAGGTTTTGTCAGAATTGATCGGTTTCGTGTTTCAGGAACCGGAAGCTCAGTTTGTATTTGAAACCGTTGAAGATGAAATTGCCTTTGCATTGGAAAATCTGGGGCTATCACGAGAGGAGATGCATTCACGTGTCGATTCAATTCTGAATAAGCTGGACCTGTCTGCCCTCAAGCATCGGAAAATTCATGATCTTTCCGGAGGCGAAAAACAAAAAATAGCGATCGCCAGCGCTCTGGTGCTTGCACCAAAAGTCATCATCCTTGATGAGCCCACTTCTCAGCTGGATCCCATTTCAGCGAACGAGATATTGCAGCTTATCGTCCAGCTAAAACAAGAACATCACCTCACGGTTCTCATCTCCGAACATCGGCTCGAGCGGCTTTTGCCCTATACTGAATCGATCCTGTATCTCACGCCAGAGCCTGGTTGGCAATTTGGAACGCCGCAAGAAATACTTACTGAAATGGAGCAGGTACCCCCGATCATCACAATTGCAAAGCGGTTCAAACTCACACCCTTACCATTGTCACTGCAGGAATTTCCACCAAACATGCTGGCACAAGAAACCAAAAAAAGCCAAAGCCAGGAAGAGCCAAGTCTGCAAATGTCCCCTGACGCAGTGATCCGCCTCGAGGATATTTCCGTTGATATCCAGGGAAACAAAATCTTACAAAATGTATCGCTCGACTTTCATAAAGGGGAGATTTTGGCTCTTATGGGCCCAAATGGTGCAGGAAAAACGACACTTCTTCGGGCAATCTTAGGTTTGATCCCCTCAAAGGGAAGCCGTTTTTTGCACCACGAGGACATGAGTCAGTTAAGCATATCCGACATCATCCAGCACGTTGGTTATCTCCCACAAAATCCTAACGATCTTCTCTTTTCAGAAACCGTGAGAGAAGAATTGGCTGTCACATTAAGAAATCATGGATTACAAGAAGATCCGTTATCAATTGCTTCTCTCCTGAATATGCTGGGGTTGGGTGAGAAAATGAATGCCTATCCCCGCGATTTGTCGGTGGGTGAACGCCAGCGAGTCGCATTAGCATCGATCACCATCCATGATCCGGAAATCATTTTCCTTGATGAGCCGACCAGAGGAATGGATTACGGGGCAAAACTTGATTTGAATAGCATATTGAAGGTATGGCGAGATCAAGGAAAATTCATCATGCTGATCACACACGATGTTGAGTTTGCCTCCATTTTTGCTGACCGAATTGCTATCCTTGAGGAGGGAAAACTCCTCTTTTCCGGTTCTCCCCGGGTTGCATTAACCCATTTTCCAGCCTATCGCACACAAACAGCAGTCCTTTTCCCTGGGACGAACTGGATTACACCATTGGATATACCCGAATCAATCCATCCTTTTTAGCCATGCTAAGGCTGTGGTAAAATTTCTTCAGACTCTGAACTATTAACTAAATGATTTAAATTGTTGATATTACTCATCATCAAGCGTTACATATTTCACTAACGCGCATGCTTGTATAGGTGTATAAATAATATGGAGAAATTGTAATATTGTTTTCACTATTTAATTTACAATTTTAAAAACAAATAATTAAGTTCGCGAAAGTGGTTGGAATCCTTCAAGTTCAGAAAAGGAGTGGAATCGAATGCATGGATATAGTGGAAAAATCTTGCACATCGATCTGGCGGAACAAAAGCACTGGGTAGAAGAGAAACCTGAGGCATGGTACAAAATCTATATTGGTGGGGTCTCAATGGCTACCCGTCTCTGCTGGGAAAATATCGAGGTAGGCTGCGACCCCTATTCACCTGGTAATCCTATTTGCGTTGCCAACGGCATTTTCACCGGAACGCCTGTGCCAGTCGGTGGTAAGTATGCCCTGGCGTCAAAATCGCCTTTAACTGGCTTTATCGGCGATAGTCTTTCAGGCAGCTGGCTTTCAATTGCAATGAAAAGGGCAAAATGGGATGGCATTGTGATTCACAAAGCAAGCCCCACGTGGATCCAGCTGCTCATCGATGACAATCGTGTGGAATTCCTCCCGGCTGACAAACTCATGGGGTTAGGGACTTACGAAACAGAAGAAAAGATACGAGAGATTTTTGGAGATGATCAGCTTCGGTCAGCAACCATTGGCCCAGCTGGTGAAAACATGGTTCGTTTTGCCAACGTGACCAACGACGGACGGCAGGCTGGTCGTACCGGGCATGGCGCAGTTTGGGCATCAAAAAAGCTTAAAGCTTTATCGATCCGCGGCACCTATGGCGTCAGAGTTGCTGATCCAGAATCACTCATGAAGATGGCTTTTGATATTACGGAGGCTGCACAAGGCCCACATACTGAAAAATACAGAGTCTATGGCACTTCAACCAATGTTCTCAACGCAAATAAACATGGTTTCTTGCCGACCAGGAATTTTCAGGAAGGCACTTTTGAGTTTGCGGAACTGGTGAGCGGTGAATACCTTGATGAGCACCACAAGGTTAAGGTGATTGCCTGCGCTCAGTGCCCAATTGCCTGTGAACAGATGTCGCTTGTCAAGACCGGTCCTTATGAGGGTGCCATGACAGGCATTGAGTACGAATGTCTGCAAGCTGTGAGTTCGAATTGTGGCATTGGTGACATGACAGCTGCCATCCAAATGGTGGATGTTGCTGATCGCAGCGGTATGGATGCCATGAGCATGGGGGTTTCGATTTCCTTTGCAATGGAATGTTTCGAAAAAGGCGTTCTTAAAAAAGAAGATTTTGTTTGCGAAAAATACCCCGAGGGCTTTGAGCCTTATTTTGGAAATGCTGAAGCAGGCGTCACACTTGCTGAAATGATCCGTGATCGAGAGGGCATCGGCGCTTTACTTTCGGAAGGAACTCGAATTGCATCCGAAACACTCGATGCTGAACGTAACTCAGAAACCTACAGATGGTCAATGAACGTCAAAGGACTGGAATGTCCCGGATACGATGCACGTGCATTAAAGACTTTCGCGGTGGGTCTGGCAGTTGGGACTCGCGGCGGCTGCCATAATCGTTCTGCTGCCTATGATCCCGATATTCAGGGCGAGACCAACCGCTTCACGGTTGACGAAACCCGGGGCGAAGTTGCAGCAAGTTCAGAAGAATATGCTGCCGTTTATGACACTTTACCTATTTGCAAATTTATCCGCCGCTGTTTTACGGGTAAGGCTGATCGTTCCGGCGCATGGCCATCGATTGCCAAGCTGATCAACGCCACCACCGGATGGAACTTTGATTATGATGATGTTGACCTGATCGGTATTCGTGCCCACACAATCAAAAAGGCGTTCAATATCCGAGAAGGATGGACCCAGGCTGATGATGACCTTCCATTCCGATGGAAACACGAACCGATGACCAAGGGCGTTGGTGCAGGTCATGTGGTTACCGAAGATGAACTTGAATACTTGAAACATCTTTACTACAAAGCAAAGGGTTGGACTGAAGATGGAATGATCCCCAAACAATTGCTGATTGAGCTTGGGATGGACGATGTCGCCGAAGAGATCGGTGTATAAGGAGAATATTAACAATGGTAGCTTCTACGTCTAAATATAAATATATTGTATGCGACCCCGAATTGTGTATTGGATGTCAGTTGTGTGAGTACATCTGTTCCTATACAAAAACAGGTGAATTCAACTCTTATCGCAGTCGAATTCGGACGGTGCGGGTGGACGAGGTCCTGATTACTGCCGTCGCTTGCCGAACTTGTGAAAATGCTCCCTGCGTCATTGCCTGCCCTCGAGATGCACTTTCTCAGGATTCAGAGACCGGGATCATCCGAATTGATCCCACCAAGTGCGATGGCTGCGCCTGGTGCATCGAAGCCTGTGATTTTGGTGCAATTACGATCAACCCCCAAACAAAATTGGCTGAATTTTGTAATCAGTGTGAGGATGTGGAAGAAGGTCCCCAGTGTGTTCTGATTTGTCCGAAGGATGCACTTGAATACACCACACCCGACCGGCGGGCACAGCGTACCCGTCGCAATTTAATTAAGGATAGTCTGGAATTTCCTCAAAAAGCAAAGGACCCTCGATGAGTGAAGAAAACAGCAAGAACGGCAATGAGGAACTCCGGATTGGGGTTTATGTTTGCCATTGCGGTTCAAACATTGCCGGGGTGATCAATCCCAAAGAAGTCGTTGAATTTTCACAGGGTTTACCCGATGTTGTTCATGCCACTGATACGCTGTATGCTTGTGCGGATTCTGGTCAACGACTGATCAAAGAAGATATCAAAAATCACAACCTGAATCGCGTGGTTGTTTCGGCTTGTTCTGTACGCATGCATGAACCTACCTTTCGGGCAGCCGTATCAGAAGCTGGATTAAATCCATTTTTAATGGAAATGGCGAATATACGTGAACAGTGCACCTGGGCTCATGGGCATGATCGTGAAGGCGCGCTTGAAAAAGCAAAAGATCTGACCGCAGCCGCTATCGCCAAAGCCCGTTTCCTGACGCCTCTTGAGATGATCGATGTCCCGGTGACACGTAAGGCATTGGTCATTGGAGGTGGCGTGGCGGGCATCAGTGCCTCTCTTGATCTCGCAGAGCAGGGCATTCAGACTATTCTTGTAGAAAAGGAACCAACGATCGGTGGGGTAATGGCTCAGCTGAATAAGACCTTCCCCACCATGGACTGCAGTATATGAATTCTCGCACCCAAAATGGTTGACGCGGCGCGTCAGCCCCTGGTTGATGTGAGAGCCTTTACTGAGGTTGAAAAGGTTGAAGGTTTTGTCGGGAATTTTAAAGTTACCCTGAGAGAAAAAGCAAAATACGTTATTGCCGACCGATGCAATGGTTGCGGTGATTGCGCCAAGGTTTGCCCCATTGAAGTGCCCAATTATTTCGAGATGAATCTGGCGCCGCGAAAAGCAGCTTATGTTCCTATGAGCCAATCAGTGCCGCTGATCTATTCCATTGATATGGATGCCTGCATCAATTGCTACAAATGTGTGGACGCTTGCGGACCACTTGAGGCTATTGATTTCAGCCAGGAAGATAAAATCGTTGAGGAAGATATTGGCGCCATTGTGGTTGCTACTGGCTTTGGTCATTTTGACCCAAGCGTTATGGAGGAATACGGTTACGGGCGTTTTCCAAATGTGATCACATCCATGGAAATGGAGCGCCTGAACAATTCTGCTGGACCAACAGCAGGAAACTTGATCCGTCCCAGCGACCGGAAGAATCCTAAAAAGTTAGCATTTATCAACTGCGTGGGGTCGCGCGACAATCGCTACAATCCCGGGTGTTCAAATTTCTGCTGTATGTATTCAATTAAGAATGCAGTACTTCTCAAACAAGCGAACCCTGATGTTGATATTTCGATTTACTACATCGATATCCGCACCCCTTCAAAAGGTTACGAAGAATTTTATGATCGGGCGCGAGAGATAGGAATTCATTTCATTCAAGGTCGTCCGAGTATGATTACAGAGGACCCCGAGACTCACAACCTGTTCATACATTCTGAAGATATCCTTCTTGGAAAAGTGATTGAAAATGAATATGACATGATCATGCTCAATCAGGCTGCTGTCCCACCGGCTGATCAAAATCATATGAGTTCTGTTTTGAATGTCGCCCAGAGCCCTGGCGGCTGGTTTATGGAATACCACCCCAAACTCAGGCCCATGGACAGCCCAACAGATGGCATCTTCTTCGCTGGCGCCTGCCAGGGTCCAAAAGATATCCCCAGCAGCGTCGCCCAGGGCTCAGCTGCAGCATCTCGAGCCAGCCGAATTCTACAATCGGACAGATGGGAAATTGAACCAACGATTGCCGTTATCTGGCCTGAACGCTGTTCAGCCACAACAAGAGGCCGGGCCTGTGGAATTTGTGTGAAAGCCTGTCCCTATGGCGCAATTGAGATAAAAAGCTCGGAATTTCCGGCAGAAGTGATCACAGCGAAATGCCACGGATGCGGCGCATGTGTTGCCGAATGCCCTGAAGATGCGATCACACAACTGCATTTTACAGATGCACAATTGCTTGCACAAATGCGAGCACTCCTTGCGGATAAACCCGAGGAAAAGATCCTGGCTTTCCGCTGCCAGTGGTGTTCTTATGGCGGCGCAGATCTGGCAGGTACCAGTCATTTCGAATACACAGCCAATGAACGCGGTATGCGAATGATGTGTTCAGCCCGAATGGATACGGACTTCATTTTTGAAGCCTACCGGCTTGGTGCTGGCGCAGTCCTTTATTCGGGCTGTCACCCTCAGGACTGTCACTACATTACAGGGCAATTAATTGGCGCAAAACGGGCGGATCGTCTGGCAAAAATGTTCCAGAGAATGGAGATGACGGAAGGGCGTTTCAGAATTGAATGGATCAGTGCAGCTGAAGGAGATAAATACGCACGCGTATTAAATGAAATGCAAAATAGTCTTGATAATATGCCCAAACAAACACTCCTGGATGAAATTGATCGATTAAGACCTGAAATGGAAAAACGTCTCAAAAAATTCCCGCATGTTCCAGGTGTGGCCGAAGCGATGGATTATACGGAAACGCTGATGGATGCCATCCTAGCACAAAAGGAGTCTGTATGAATCCACTTGAACCGAATAATACCTTTGTCGAAGAAGTCAAAGCAATCCCCGGTGGTGAATTCGTAGAACTGTGTTATTCATGCGGCACCTGCGTAAGCAAATGCATGATCCAGGAAAAAATCGAACCTGAATACAATCCCCGCCGTCTATTGCGAATGGTTGTGATGGAAATGCGGGATGATGCCTGCGAAAGCCCAACCACATGGCTTTGTTCGTCCTGTGACCTGTGTTACCCTGCCTGCCCCCAGGAGATTCACATTTCAGGCGTCATAACAGCTGTCAAGAAGATTGCTGTTGAGCGTGGAAATAAAACCCCACTTAAAACAGCCGTTGTGGACCAGCAGACCTGTGTCGCCTGTGGTTTGTGTGTGGAAGCCTGTCCCTACGATGCAATCACTCTCGTTCAAACAAAAGTTCCCTATCGCGGTGAAGTTCAGGTTGCAAGCGTCGACGCGGGGCTTTGTATGGCTTGCGGTGTGTGTTCTGCAGTTTGCAGGTCGACATCCATCCGGATTCCAGATACCTTTGCTGATACGAACCTTATGGAACATTTGTGGAATTGGCTGCAACCTCAGGAGCGTTCTGCCCATGAATACTGAACCGAAAATCGCGCTTTTTCAATGCCAGTGGTGTTTATATTCAGAACCCGATCAAGATTGGGTCGACCATCAATTACCCCCGAACGTTCATCTGATTAAATTATCCTGTACAGGAAGGATCAACCCCCTTCATATTTTGAATGCAATTCAAGGCGGTGTTGATGGAATTATTGTTAGCGGCTGCCTTCCGGAGAAATGTCACTTCAAAGAAGGCAATTTAAGCGCTTTGCGTCAGCATGATGAATTTCTTAATCTTCTACATTATGTTGGCTACGAACGTGAGCGCGTCCGTTTTGTTTGGCTGGATTTACAGGATCGGGGCCGCATCCAGCGTGAAATCGCTGAATTCGAAACCTTTCTCACCCAGTTGGAACCGGCAACCACATTGTCAACAAGGGTGAATGCCATGGTGGGAGGGATAAATGACTGAGGTAAAAGCCAAACTTAAGACTGAGATCGAAAGACTTTTTGATGAAGACCGTGTCGATGTGGTGATTGCCTTTAAAAAAGAAGATGCGCCGCTTCGCCCCCAACCTGCGTTTTTTCGTTCAAAAGACAATCTCGCCGATCTTGAATACAACGCACTGTGTCAGAACAACCTGGCAAACTACATCACCAGATATCCACAAGAAACAAGGATCGGGATGGTTGTTCGCGGTTGCGAAAGCCGTTCCATCAATGCGCTTGTTGTTGAAAAGCAGCATCCCCGTGAGAATTTGTTCCTGATTGGCGTGCCCTGTCAGGGAATAATTGACATCCAGAAAATTATCCAGCTCACAGGTGAAGAAATCGGCGGGTATTCTGAGAGCCAGAATGAGGTTTCTGTGGTTTTCAAAGGTGAAGTCCATAAATTTGCAAGAGAAGAATTGTTGCACGATTCATGTTTGCGCTGTGTGCATCCAAACCCTGTGAATGCTGATGTTCTTCTTGGTGAACCTCTTCCGGAAGGTGACCCAAGCATCGCTCGCACAGAGGTTGAAACCTTTGCGGCATTATCGAAAGAAGAACGCTACGCGTGGTTTACGCATGAAGCAGAACGCTGCATTCGCTGTTACGCTTGTCGCGAAGCCTGTCCCATGTGCTATTGCACAGAGTGCTTTGTCGATCACAATCTCCCACGCTGGACCGAAAGCACTATTTCTCCAGCGGGCACGCATGCCTGGCACATCATTCGCGCCTTTCATCAGGCAGGTCGCTGCACAAGCTGCGGCGCTTGTGAAAGGGCCTGTCCCATGGATATCAAGATGACTTATCTGACAGACAAGCTAAACGAAGATATGCGCAGTATTTACAGTTTTGAGACCGGGATGGATGACACCACACAACCGCCTTTTGCATCCTTCAACCTGGATGACAGAAATCGTTTTGTGGTTTGAGGGCTAAGATTATGATGTATATTTTTGAAAAGAAAAAACTTGATCAAATATTATCGGATTGGAACCAGATCTACGAGGTTCATGTCCCTCAAAAAGTTGAGAATTATTCTCAATTTTTACTTTATCACGAATCAGCCAGCATAAACCTTGAAGACCCTCACAACACGCGCTATCCTCCCAAATCGCTGTTTTTGCCTCAATCTGAGGTCATGTTGAAGTTTAACCGTCAGCTCGGTCAATTTGAAAATGCCATACCAGACCAAAAACCAAGGATTGTTTTCGGCATGCGTCCCTGTGATGCGCAGGCCCTTACCCTTCTGGATACTGTATTTGATACCGAAGACAACCGCGATCCCTATTGGAAATCCAGACGAGATTCAACCATCATTGTCGGATTGGGCTGCCCTGAGCCGCCCCAAACCTGTTTCTGTACGACAGTTGGCGGTGGTCCCTTCAACCATGATGGCATGGATGCACTTCTCACACAGTCTGACACGCACTTTTTTGTTGAAGTTCTCACCGAGAAGGGAGCCTCTTTATTCTCCGGGTTTCAGAAGGCTACCCCCCAACAGAAAGATCAGGTCCATCAGCTCCAAAAAGACGCGCACAAGAACATGACACTGGCTTTCGAAACAATGGGCTTGAAAGAAAGCCTTGACCAGCTGTTTCAAAGCAGTTACTGGGAAGTTATCGCAGAATCATGCCTTGGATGTGGCGTCTGTACATTTCTCTGCCCCACCTGTTTTTGTTTTGATATGGTTGACGAAGCCCAAAGAAATCAACGCGTTCGCAACTGGGACACCTGTATGTTCAGAATCTATTCGCTAGAAGCCTCAGGACACAACCCCCGACCATCGAGAAAAGAACGAACCCGGCAGCGGCTCATGCACAAATACAGTTACTGGTTGGAACATATCAATGAAATCGGCTGTACAGGATGTGGTCGATGCGTCCGATATTGCCCGGTAGGGTTGGATATCAGGAAGATGCTACGATTGGCAGCAGCATTTGAAGGTGAGGTCGTTCATGCATGATAACGGACATAACCCCTATTTACCAATGCCAATGCACGTTGTTCGTGCTTATTATGAATCCAATGATCGCTCCTTGAAAACGCTTGAACTGGTCTTTGACAATCAAAAAGACCGTGAGTGCTTTTTCAAGGAATTCAATCCGGGCCAGTTTTGCCAGCTATCAATTTTTGGTAAAGGCGAAGCGCCCTTTGGGGTAGCTTCTGCGGCCTGGGAAGGGGATTTTGTTCGGTTCACCATCCAAAAAATGGGGTCTTTCACCCAGTATGCCCATCAGCTCAAAGCAGGAGACCCGATCGGTATGCGCGGTCCCCTGGGAAATGGCTTCCCTCTTGAAAATTGGAAAGGTAAGACCCTGGTTATCATTGGCGGTGGGTGCGCATTTTCGACATTATATGCGCTTACCAAACATGTTCATCATCCGCAAAACCGCCCAGATTTTGATCAGCTTATTGTGATTTACGGTGCACGCTCATCAGGTTTATGTATGTACAAACACGACATCCAAAGCTGGTATCAGCGCGATGATATGGAGTTGCACCAGGCGATCGACGTTCCCGAGGAGGATTGGCTTCATCATGTCGGATATGTTCCTGATGTTGTCAGGGAAGTTGCCCCCTCACCCAGGAATGCCATCGCTGTGGTCTGCGGCCCCCCTGTGATGACCAAGTTCACATTGCCGGTCCTTGTCGACCTTGGGTTTTCACCTGAGACAGTTTTCACCTCGCTTGAAAAACGGATGAAATGCGGCATAGGCAAGTGCGGTCGATGCAATATCGGTTCAAAATATATTTGCAAAGATGGCCCTGTATTTTCACTGGCTGAGTTAAACGCGCTGCCAGCAGATATCTAACCCGGAGCAGACATGAGTCAACGTGGAATTACAAAGAAATATCGTGACGATCATAAAATGACGCTTGAAAGGGAAATGGTCACAAGGCACTACGTGATGACCTGGGACCTTGATAAATGCGTGGGCTGTCAAATGGGACCGACAGCCTGTCCCAAAGAAGCCCTCACCCATCTTGATGGCGATATCGTCGATGGGAGAATGGTCAGGCGAATGTCCGTTGATGTTGATCCTGAAGCATGCGTTTTTTGTGGAATTTGCGTCGAGGTCTGTTCTGTTCATGCCATCACAATAACCATCAACGACAAGCCGGAAAATCCTGTCATTAACTATGGTGTTTTCCCTGAAGTTCGAGGTCACCTGACCTTTGACAAGTCTGCATTTGATTTCAGCCTGAAAGATTTTGTGATCGACAACTGCCCCACCAACATCATCAGCTATGATGAAGAAAAAGAGACGATGGCGGTAAAATTTGAAGATTGCATCCGCTGCCGGCAGTGTGAAGTTGCCAGCAATGGTGCCTTTCAAGTTACGCAGCGCTGGCAGGGCAGTGTTGAATTGCACCGCGACCGATGTGTTGAAGGGTGTTATGCTTGTGCCGATATTTGCCCAACGCGAGCGCTCCATATCAATGATGAAGGCGAACTGGTTCTTGCTGATTACTTCTGCATCAAGTGCGGGGCATGCATGCACATTTGCCCGATCAAGCCTGAATTTGAGGAAGAAGAATTCACGTTTGAATCTCAGGGGATGACCCTATCACGCACGAGACAGGTTTTGACCAACGAGGATCAATTGCCAATCAAGGTAGAACGCTGGCGGGTTGAACATGAACCGGTTCAAAGCGCATCATGGATTGAAACTTTGCGCAAACTGTCAGACGATAAAGCAAGTGCTGTTGAGATCGATCGGAAACGGGCACTTAAACGAAAAGACCTGATCCTTGCTTTGAAAGGGCACACCCTTCCTGACCATCTTAACGAAACCAAATAGTTTTCCAGACTTGTATCTTTTATTCAAAAGTAAAAAGCCTGCTGATTTATCAAAAAGATGCAGGCCATGTGTGATAAATGGCTACGCGAAACAAACTCCAGAAGCATGCCAATCCTGATGGCACCACAAAAATATAGGGTGGTGTTTTACCTATTCGGGTGTAATAGATTCATCGTTGAAAGACGTTTCATCCTTTAAACCAGATTCATCATCATTTTCAGGTGGATCTTGAACAAAAGCATGTGGCGCCCTCTTAATTTTTTCCCGTTCTTCAAATGGACTCGCGATTTTATAAGAATCACTTCCTGGAGCGAAAATAGATGAACTGAGAATCCCATACCTGATCAATATCAAGATAGCGCCAGCAATGATCATCAAGATCGCTACCAGCCGTGAATAGCTAAACCCTGTTCCCGGAAAACCCGGTTGATCGGGACGAAAAAATTCGATGATATTGCGACCTACCCCTGCCAGAATCAACCAACCGCCAAAAACCACGCCCGGCTTCAGCTTATCCTGATATTTTCGACCCAATACCAGCAATATCCCGGCAGCAAAGACATTCCACAGGATCTCATAGGCAAAGGTTGGATGGAATCGTGTGACTTCCTCAGGGAAAAGCTGAAGATTGTTCCAGGGTGGAATTCGGTGCAGCGCATCAATTTTGATGCCCCAGGGCAAATCAGTCGGTGGACCGTACAGCTCCTGGTTGATGAAATTTGCCGGCCTGGCAATTGCCTGCCCTAATAACAATCCTGGTGCAACAGCATCCAATGCCAACCAGATGTCCAAGCCCATTTTTTTAGCATAAAGATAATAAGCGATTGCCCCAAACAGGATCGCCCCAAAAAAATGCAAGCCGCCCTGCCGGAGGTTGAGAATCATTAATGGTTTTTGTAAATAACTATTGTCCCCACCCAGTGTCGCGTTCACCACGTACCACAACCTCGCCCCCAGTATTCCTGCTGGCAAAGCCCAGATGAGTCCATCCCAAAGATAATTTGAATCTTCACCATAGCGGGTAAATTCTTTGGCTGAAATCCAGCTTGCCACGACAACACCCAGCATCACCAAAACCCCATACCAATATAAAGAAAAAGTAAAGTTCCCAATTTCAATCGTGAAAATCGTAGGATCCATCTAAAATTACTCCTTTTGCGCGCTATTCAAGATAGCCTAAATCACGCAATCTTTGTTGTATTAGTTCATCTTTCAAAGAAATCTTCCTGGGCGATGCGCTTGAGCGTCGGCTTTCAGCCGATTCAAGGTATTTATCCAAAACAATGGACAGCTCCTCGATTCTCGCTGCGTTTTGGTAAGGTTGGCCTTCTCCCGGATCTCCGGCAAGATTATACAATGCCCGCGACAGATCTCCAACTGCAATCAATTTTTCATCGTGCTGGTACACTGCATACCGGGTATGGTCTGCATGATGCTTGCTGATCAGTTCCTTGGCATGGTTGTTCATGATCTTAATCGCGTTTTCAGGGGCATGCGCTTCCGAGATAACCGTGGGTGCCGAGGATCTTCCGATTGCCTTCATCTTCAGCAAACTTTTAGAACCCACATCAATTTCATCAGCATAGGGCATGGAAAGTGTCTTAAAGCCAAAATAATCCAGTATCGTGTAAAAAACTTGCGTAATGGATACCCGGTTTTCAATTCTCTTTCCAGCAACTGCGCTCGGAACGCGAATAAAAAGTGGTACGTGGAGCAACTCCTCATACACGCCAAAGCCGTGACCCATAAAACCATGCTCCCCCAACATCTCACCATGATCTGCAAGGAAAATGACCATCGTGTTTTCACGATGATAGTCGGTGTCCAATGTTGCGATCAGCCTATCCAGCAAATGGTCCTGGTAGGCAACTTCCGCATCGTACATATCGGATAAGGTTGCTCTCTCCAAATCATCAAATGGCTTGACCAGGGGAATAAGCCATTGCATCGCTTTCCGATTGAAACCCCGCATGAACTGCTCTGCTTCCGGTGTTTCACAATAATAAGGCACAAATTTCTTGATAAACTCAGCAGGAGGGGAGTAAGGCAGATGGGTTTCCATCAAATTTAGAAAAACAAACTGCTCACCATCCCGCGTTTTTTCAATTTTTTCCATAAAACGCGCTGTTTCTTCAATCGATCTGGCAGTCATTCCCTTGAAATTGCCCGCCTTTGTCCACAAAGGCACAAATAATGGACGCAGCGCGCCTAAAAAGAACTCGTTGGGAGATGCAAAGGTGTTTTGGATTGGATAGGACAGCTGACGTAAAATTTGGGTATATTTTGTCCAAAGCTTACGCATTGGTTTCCAAAAATCATTAATTTCTTTTTCTGGCGTTGAAGGCACCACCCCACAATAATTATAGAATTCATCAAATCCCCTTGTGAAGCCATTTTGCAGGATGCCCACCAGCGGGTTATTGCAAAACCCGGTGGTTCGCACGCCAGCATGAGATAGCCGCCCTGCCAGAGTTTGAAATTCATTTGGCAAGTAATCATCTGCCTGAACAGTCCTGTGCACGGCTGGCACCTCACCGCTAAAAAGTGAAGCATGTGAAGGAATGGTCCATTGACCGGGCGCAACAGCCCTTTCAAAAAACAGGCTCTCCGATGCGACGCTGTCCAAATTCGGCGATGTTGGTCTTGTATACCCATAGGACCCCAACCTATCAAACCGGTGGGTATCGAGAACGATCATGATGACATTTTTGTTTTTTAAGTTAACCATTAAATCCTTATTCTCTGTTTACTTCGATTTTTGTTCTCGATAGAGCGCAAGATCAATCACGTCAACCATTGCAGCAGGGTCCACACGATGTTCTAAAAATTCAGCTACATTGTTAAAAATCTTAACCGGACTTTCAAGAACATCATTATAGCTGATAAAACACGTTTCGATCCAAGGCTTATCCGCCAACCACGATTTAATTGCTGCCAGATGGCTCTGAAAAGAATGACGGATTTCTTCGTCATCTTCCTGTGCATCATGGGTTTTATTTAACCTGCTGAGCATCCTTCGCTGAGATGCGAGTATCTCATCAAGATCGCGCTCCATAAATATAATTCGATAATTGAGATCTTCAGGTAGATATTCAAGTAATCCAGAAATAATTTTCACTGCTTTACCTGTGGCAGATCCCAACCATTGTGTGTCGCCATTTGCAAGTTTTTTTACGCGCTCATATTCAAAGTAGCCTTTAGGGTTGTTGGCGTCTGGCTGGCGCATCCCATCGACCAGCAATGGCATTCCACCTGCTTTGAGCGCAGACATCATCATCGACGTCCCCGACCTGGGCAGACCAGAAACAACCGTAATAAAGCTTTGTTTTTCGAACAATTTTTTCATGAACGACCGAATAGAAGTCATTTTATCCCGTCTTTATAAGATTCGGCGGGAGCCATAACTGACACCGCTCATAAAACGAAATGCCCACTTTGGCTCATCATCACCCGGAACGTCTTCTGTCGGACTGAAAATCATCACCTTGGTTAAGGCTTTCAGCCGACCAAAATCTTCAAATGTTTCGGTGGCAGGAATGACATTTCGCCACGTTCCCGTGTTGATGTAATACTTTTCGATATCATTTTTTGCAGAAATCAATGACACTTCTGCAAAGTGGCTGTGCCCACTTACCACACACTCGCATTCTGCTTCCTCATCCCAAATATGGGCTTCCCGTTTTACCCATTCCACCTGCGATTGAACATTAATTGTTTTTGAGACAAGTTTCATAATCAATTTAATGATCCAAAATGGAATGCCGCTATTGAACAATGGCGATTTAATTAAGGGTAGGATCGCAGTTCTTGGAACAAAACCAATTGCCTGTGATTGTTTGAGTGTTTTACGAAATTCTTTATGTCTGCTCAAATTTTGGATCACTTTTGAAAACGAGGGCTGGATTAAATTCCAGGTCACTTTTGTATCAACTTCGGGGATAGATAATAAATAAGCCAACCAGGCAGATGTTGGACGCACATCATCAAACTCCATCAAACGTTCGTAAACAGCAAGCAGCGTTGGATCTTTTAAAATAGTCTGGTCACCGAATTTTTGTCTGAACAACCAGGGCAGCGCTGTACCAAATTCAATTGTGATAATATCTCCCAGGCAGGGCTTATCGTAAATTTCTTTAGGAATATCTTCAGGCATCTCGTTCAATTTCCGCACATTCAACGCAAAATTTGTAGGATCATATTCATGCCCATGTCGGATCAAAGCAAAAGAAGTGCCATCAATTTCTTCAAAGATCAGGTAATTCGGAAAAGGTTCTGAACCTCCAGGAATACCCAGTATCTCCCTCACCACGCGCCGCGTAGCAGGGGTTGCATTTACCAAGCGGTCATGATTACCTGGCATAAAATGAAGACGAACATCAACGTCAATATAGTTTTGGATATTTCTAAAGATTTCAAGCGTTTCCGATACCCGATCCTCAATAGAAATTGTTTCAACAATTCGAAGGATTGTTCTCTCAAGGTCAGAACCAGGTTGGATATCATTATTGTCAACATAAGGACGATCTTCACCATCCAACCAGATTTGTGAGCGGGTTATTTCAAGAATATCGCCGGCTAAAACAAGATCAATTTCATGGATCCCATTCGCCTTTGCATACTGATTAACCTCAAAAAAATACGCCTGAAAAACATCTGGCGTCAGGTTTCGATTAAACCGTCGGTTTTCAATTTGGGTTGATTGCGATTCACTGAAATGCAAATCAGAAAGTACAACAATCATTCCATCTCCAGTTTTGTGTGTAATTTGAAATAATTTCAGCCCTTATCCAGGGGGTAAATAATAATCAAATGCCAGTGTTCTTTTTCTATTTACTTGTCACAACGGACATCACCGAATATTTTTCGACATCATTGCTTCGTCGAACGCGCAAAGGATCAACGGGATATGATGGTCTCGAATCCAGTAATGACAAACAAGCCTGAAATGGCGCGGACCCGTTATGCCAACCAGGATGCCCTTTTCACGTAGCCTGCTTTGGATTTTCTCAGCGGTAAGGTTCAACAAAGGATCTAATTCAATATAGACCATATTGGTGTTGGGTGAACCTTTATCCAACCCGACTCCTTCCAGGTTGTTTAGCCCTTCCCCAAGGAGACGTGCATGTTGATGATCCTCATCAAGGCGATCCACCATTTCCTCCAATGCGACAATCCCCGCAGCCGCCAAAACGCCAGCCTGGCGCATCCCACCACCTAATTGCTTGCGGATCCGTCTTGCTTGCGTTATAAACGCTTCGGACCCACAAAGGACAGACCCCACGGGTGCGCAAAGCCCCTTGCTCAAACACACAGTCACTGAATCTACCATATCCACCAGCTGCGAGGCAGGTAACCCAAGATCAACCGCGGCATTAAATAACCTTGCGCCATCCAGATGAACCATCAAGCCTGCATCATGGGCAATTCGGGCTGCCGAAATCATGTAATCCCTTGTTATAGACATCCCACCGCATTTGTTCTGGGTGTTTTCGAGAATCAGCAAGCGAGATGGAGGAAAGTGATCATCCACAACACGAATCGCCTGTCTGATATCGTCAATTAACAACGTTCCATCTTTTTGGTTTGGGACTGTGTGTGGGTGCACGCCACCTAAAGCAGAAATGCCCCCACCTTCATAAACAAAAGTGTGAGCGCAGTCGCCCATTATGGCTTCATCACCTCGCCCACAATAAGTTAACACAGCCAGCAAATTGCCCATCGTCCCGGAAGGCACAAAAAGACCCTCCTCTTTTCCCAGCATTTCAGCTGCAAGAGCCTGTAGGCGGTTGATGGTTGGATCTTCCCCATAAACATCATCGCCGAGTTCCGCCTGAGCCATCGCTTTGCGCATCTGCTCGGTTGGCTGCGTCACAGTATCCGATCTTAAATCAATCCGTTCCATGCTGACCTCACTTTTTTCTCAAAGATTCCAGAGCTTTGACCAAATCCTCCGGCAGAGACGATTCAAACGTCCTCTGGATTCGGTCTCCGGGTAATTTCATGGACAAAGATTTGGCGTGTAAAAAGAAACGGCCAATCGCGATGCTGGATCGGTGCTTGCCATAAAGCGTATCTCCCACAATCGGATTACCGATATAACTCATGTGGACTCTTATCTGATGCGTCCTTCCGGTAATCGGGTGAATTTCAACCAGGCTGTGATTCTCAAACCGCTCCAATTCAAAATATTCGCTCACCGCAGGTTTTCCCTGACCTCGCAATCCAGCAGCCATACGTGTCCGATGGTGAACGTCACGCTCAATTGGCGCTTCGATTCGACCGGTTGGCGTGGGTGGATGGCCATCAACAAGCGCAATGTATGATTTTTGAAGATCTCGCGACTTGAATTGCTTAACCAGCCAGCGATAAGCCTTGTCTGTCTTTGCAAAGACCAGCACGCCAGAAGTGTCTTTATCCAGCCGATGAACAACGCCTGGTCGATCCGGTTCACCCACATAGCGGACAGGTGGATAATGCGCTAAAAGGGCGTTACTTAAAGTGCCTGACGGATTTCCTGCTCCAGGATGAACGACAATCCCTGCTGGTTTATTGATCAAGATCACGTTTTCATCTTCATAAATAATATCCAGAGGTATGTGCTCAGGAAGCATCGCATCCACGCTATCATCAACCACTGTAATTTCAACCAGATTACCTTCTCTCACCCTGGTGCCCGCCTTGGTAACCTCGATACCATCAATAATAAGGTGACCTTCGTCAATCATTTTTTTGATTTGGGAGCGCGAAACTTCAGGTAATTGGTCTGAAAGATATTTATCGACTCTCAGGTCAATATCAGTCTCCACCTCAAAGCGATATTCTGTATACTTCATGCCTGGTCATCGACTGGGTTTGGACTTTCTGAGATCGTCTCCTCAATTTGTCCATCACCCCTTTTTAGTTTTTGCTCATGCTGCAAAAGACCCAAAATTAACAACCCCGTACCAATCGTGATACTTGAATCAGCGATATTAAAAACTGGAAACGTACCAACAGAAATAAAATCTGTGACAGGGCCAAACATGATCCGATCGATCAGGTTTCCAACCGCGCCTGCCATCTGCATCGACATCGCAATCCGCATTAGTGTTTCTTCTTTTGGGATTTGAGCATAATAAACTACAAGCAAAACAGATACAATCACAGCTAAGATACCAAAGATAGCCCCGCCATTTTGAAACATGCCAAATGCAGCGCCAGTGTTTTCCCAATGAACAAACCTGAAATAAGGGGCCAGCCATGTCAGGGGCATCCAGCTATCCCCAAAAGGAATTCTTTCCCTAACAACAGCTTTACTTACCTGGTCAATGAAAAGGATGATGCTGGTGATTCCCAGCAACAATCCATATCGATTGAAAAATTGTTTCAAGCGCTTCTCCTGAAGTTGCCCCTATGAACTTTTTTCGATGCTGATCCGTACTGATTGGCTGTCAAACGCATCTTTCGAAGTTGGTAACCCTGCTGGATTCTTACCAGAAATAATCTCGGTTGCCAGTGTTTCTTCTTTGATATAGTCTGTGAAAGCCTCGATTGCATTAGAAAGTTGTTGTGATGCTGTGAAATAAAGGGTGATTCTATCTGCAATATCAAAGTCAGCATCTTTACGGAGTGATTGTACCCGTCTTACAAATTCACGTACAAGCCCTTCATTGATCAATTCGGATGTCAGTTCTGTAACCAGGGCTGCCAGGTATGCGCCTTCTGAGGCAACAGCAAAGCCTTCTTTTGCCTCTGCCCTCACTTCAACTTCATCTGAAGAAATCTCATAGGTTTCTCCGTCAATGGTCACCGAAACTTTCTTGCCTTCCAGAAATTTACGGGCTGATTGATCCGCAGGCAGATCATAAAGCGCTTTCCGAACCTCAGGAAACAGCGCTAAAAATCGCTGTCCCAATTGTTTTGGCAAAGGTGTAATACTGAAGCTGACAGCATCACTGGCACTGCCAAGCAAGCTGACCTTTTTTACATTCAATTCATCCTTCAACAAATCTTCGTAATCCTGAACAACATTTTGTTCGTCAATGTTTCCAACAACAATCGACGCTTCTGCAAGAGGTTGACGAACTTTCAGGTTCTGCGAATTTCGGGCAGCGTGCCCCAACGAGGCAAGTTTCATTACCACGTTCATCTCACGGTTAAGGCGTTCGTCGATTAATTTCTCGTCAAACTCTGGCCATTTCGCCAGGTGAACCGATTTGGGCGCGTCCGGATCTTCATTGAGGACAAGGTTTTGATAAATTTGCTCTGCAAGAAAAGGCATGGCTGGCGCCAAGAGAAGTGAAAGCATCTTCAAAGCTTCATAAAGCGTTGCATATGCCGCTGCTTTATCAGAGTCGGATTCAGTTTTCCAAAAGCGGCGGCGAGATCGACGAAGATACCAGTTCGATAATTGGTCAACAAATTTTTCAATTGGGCGAGTTGCTCCAGGCACATCATAATTTTCATAAGCCCGGGTCACATCTCTGATCAGCGCATGCAAAGAAGACAGCAGCCAGCGGTCAAGATCGCTGTACTCAGGTTTGACATCCTGGGTTGGTGTCCAGTTATCTAGGTTGGCATAGGTCACAAAGAAAGAATAGGTGTTCCACAATGTCAACGTAAAGGTGCGAATCACATCTCCAACCAGCTCTTCTGAGAAGCGGCGCTCCTGTCCTGGAGGTCCCGCTGTATACAAATACCAGCGAAGGGCATCAGCGCCATGTTTGTTGATCACATCCCAGGGCTCTACCACATTCCCCTTTGATTTCGACATTTTCTGCCCTTCTTTGTCAAGGATTAAACCCAAACAGATTACATTGTTATAACAATGACTGTCAAAAACCAGTGTGCTGATCGCGTGCAGTGTGTAAAACCACCCGCGAGTTTGGTCAACAGCCTCGCAAATATAATCGGCTGGGAACTGTTCCTTGAATTCTTCCTGGTTTTCAAATGGGTAATGCCATTGCGCCACAGGCATCGCCCCCGAATCAAACCACACATCAATCAGTTCGATGACCCGACTCATCCTCCCTTCACACTTTGGACAGGTTAGATGGACGCTGTCCACATAAGGACGGTGCAGATCGAGATCGCTCAGGTCTCTCCCTGCATAGCGGCTTAATTCAGCAACGGAACCGATGCACACCTGATGATGACAGCTTTCACATTCCCAAACGGGAAGCGGTGTGCCCCAATATCTTTCTCGTCCCAAAGCCCAATCGATATTGTTGTCAAGCCAGTTTCCAAAGCGCCCGTGCTTAATATGCTCGGGGTGCCAGTTGATATTTTCATTATTCGCCACCAACCGATCCTTTACAGCACTAGTTTTGATATACCAGGTTGGTCGGGCATAATAAAGCAAGGGTGTATCACAGCGCCAGCAGAAAGGATAGGTGTGCTCATAAAGGCCAACCTCAAACATCAAACCGCGCTGTTTGAGATCTTCGATAATTAGGGGGTCAGCATCTTTGACCCACATGCCGCCCCACGAACCAATCTCATTGATGAAGCGTCCGCTATCGTTAACCGTCATCAAAATCGGCAGGTCATTTTCCATTGCCATTTGCATATCATCCGCACCAAAAGCCGGTGCGAGGTGTACCAACCCAGTACCATCTTCTGTGGTCACGAAATCAGCCAGCACAATATAGTGCGCATCCTTTTCGACAGGTAAAAAGGTGAATAAAGGTCGATAATGTTTGTTTTTCAGCTGTTTTCCTTTGAAAGATTTAACAACTTTGTAAGTACGGTCGCCCATGACTTTTTCAAGTAATGGTTTTGCCAGAATCAAATATTCCTGATCACCCCCTTCTTCAATTGAGACCTTAACATAATCCACATCAGGATGCACCGCCACAGCCACGTTTCCGGGCAAGGTCCAGGGTGTGGTCGTCCAAACCAGCAAAGATGTATTGGGTTCATTCACCAGGGGCATGCGAACAAATAAAGAGGGATCCTTTACCAGTTCATAACCCTGTGCGACTTCGTGATCAGAAAGCGGCGTCCCACATCGCGGGCAATAAGGAACCACCTTAAAGCCTTGATACAGCAATCCCTTATCCCAAATGGATTTGAGAAGGAACCAGACTGACTCGATATATTCATTTTTATAAGTAATGTAAGCGGTATCAAGGTCAACCCAGAAAGCAATCCGATCGGTGAGTTTTTCCCATTCCTGAATATATGTGAATGCTGACTTACGGCACATCTCATTGAATTTGGCAATTCCAAAATCTTCGATATCCTTTTTAGTGGTGAACCCCAGTTGTTTTTCCACCTCGACTTCAACAGGCAGACCATGCGTATCCCACCCACCGCGCCGTAAAACATGGTATCCATTCATACATTTATAGCGCGGAAACATATCTTTGAAAACACGCGCCAGCACATGATGCACACCGGGTTTTCCGTTAGCAGTTGGTGGACCTTCATAAAATACGTATTCAGGACCGCCTTCACGGGTTTTCATCGATTCTTGAAAGATGTCTTGTCGCTTCCAAAATCGCAAAATTTCCGCTTCAAGTAAGTTAATGTTCAATCTTGATGACACTGGTTCGAACATCAGACCTCCAAATCATAAGCACTTTAAATCAAACACTCGTCCCAAATCAGGGACGAGTTTGTAACCCGCGGTACCACCCTGGTTTTCACAGCACTGTGAACACCTCATTCAGCTGCATCCCTCAGGACAAAGCTGTATTTTGATAACAGAGTTCATCTCTGGCTTCCCTACTGCTAAAAAGGTTCAGGTCGCTGCTCCGGAAGGATTTTCCAGGGTCATGGCTTCCCGGCTTTCACCATCTCCGGGATCGCTGGAGACCAGAGGGCCCTGTACTCGTTTCCATCATCACATACAATTAATTTTTACCTGATGAATTATGCCACATATGTGAAATGCGGTCAACGTTATCATCATAGTTCACATTTTATGGTCGGTACTAATTTGTCTGTACCATGCTCCTGATCTCAAAATTCAACAAAAAAGCCCACCAATGTGAGCCTCTTTGTTTGGGTGCCTGATGGGGGTCGAACCCACGACCTCCTCATCCACAGTGAGGCGCTCCACCATTGAGCTACAGGCACCATAAATCGAACTTGATTTTATCACATCATGGGTTGCTTGGCAAGAATTGTGAAATCCGTTCCAGCACGTCTTCCCTCATCACAGTAACCTGGTCCCGTGCCCTGAGATTCTTGATGGTGACTTCTCCCCTTTCCAGTTCATCGGGTCCCAAAACCACGGTAATTGGAATATTAAGGCGATCTGCATATTTAAATTGTTTTCCAAGTCTGTCATCATCTGGATAAACCACGGTCCGAAAACCATTTTTCCGAAGGCTATCTGCCAGTTCCAATGATCCAGACAACGTTTCTTCATTAAAAACAGTCACCAGGATTTGAGCATGTTCGTCAAATAGTTCTGGTATCACGCCTGCATCACGAAGGACCAGTTCAATCACGACATCGCCCATTGCAAAGCCCACACCAGGCAACCGGTTGCCTCCCACATCAGCAACGAGATTGTCATACCGTCCACCTCCCAGGATTGATCTCGTTTGCCCACCAAGTTCAAAGGCTTCAAACACGGTTCCCGTGTAATAATCTAAACCCCGGATAATTTTTGGATTGTAGGCGACATAATCTTCAATTTGATAATATTTGATCAGCTCAAATAGCGACACAAGTTCGTCCGATTTGCGCCACAAATCATCATCATTCACAATGCCCAAAATCCCATCAATTTGCACCTCTGTAAGCCCATTGTCAACTGCGTAAGCACGCCATTCTTTTGCCGAAAGCTTTTCTATTCTATCCACCAGTCTGTAAATTGTGGGGCGTTTTTCATTATCGATTCCCAGTGAGGCAAAATTCTGGTCCATCAATCGGCGATTGTTCACAAAAATTTTTACCTGGTCTGGCGGTAGACCGGCTTCTTTTAAAAACGTTGCCGCGATTGCGATAATTTCAGCATCGCCAAAGACAGATTCGGTGCCAACCAGATCAATGTTCCATTGATAGAACTCTCGCGTCCGCCCTCGCTGTGGGTTTTCATAGCGCCAAAAGGGTCCAATGGACCACCATCGCAGCGGCAATGGGATTTCGTATTGCTTTTGCGCCACCATGCGCGCCAGGGTCGGGGTTAATTCAGGTCTTAAAGTCAGAAAATCATCTCCTGGTGATGAGAAAACAAATGCTTGCTCTTTTACAAGCTCATCGCCAGATTTTGCCGCATAAAGATCCAGAAATTCAAGACAGGGACCTTCATATTCCTGATAGCCAAACCGCGTCGATACATCTCGAATAATATCAAACATCCAGCGCCGAACTGCCATTTGATCTGGATAAAAATCCCTGGTGCCCTTTACACTTCTAACAATTTCTGCCATTCAAACCTCAACTCTTCATTCTTTTTATAAAACACATCCTCTATTTTACCCCTTCTTATTATTATTTCTTGTTTACAGACCAAATATCTGAAAATTAAGATAAAATATTAAGTAATACTTGTCACCAATTCTGAAAAGGGAAAAAATGAAATTAACAAAACTGGTTGAATTGATTGATGGCAAACTTCTTACGAATATCAACATCGATGGAAAAGAGATTGCAGGTGCAATGGGAGCAGATTTGATGAGCGATGTACTCACATCAATAAAACCCAGTTCTGTCTTACTGACCGGTTTATGCAATCCTCAAGTTGTGCGCACTGCTCAGATTGCCGATATTCATGCGATCGTGTTTGTGCGTGGTAAAAATCCAACAAAAGAAACAATAGATCTCGCCAACGAAGAAGAAATTCCCCTTATCACAACCAAGCTTGGTCTGTATGATGTGTGTGGAATTTTATATCATGCTGGCTTACCAAGTTTTGAAGTGAATTCAATAGACGATTGTTCATAAATAACGTGGGTTAATCATTCATGAAACAAATTCGTACAGAAATTTCGGATGCGGAAGCAGTCACAATCACCAGGGTTGAAGAACTGGCTTATGAACTGCGCATTTATGAGGTAATGACAGAAAATGTCATGACTCTTTCACCCGATTTGATCATGGAAGATGCGCTCAATATTTTCCAGGAAAACCGCTTCTCTGGGGCACCGGTTGTTAATGAAAATGGCCTGGTTGGATTGTTAAGTATTGAGGACATTATCCGTGCCCTGCGCAGGGGACAGGTTGATGCAAGGGTTCATGAATGTATGACCACCAAGCTGATCACCGTTAACAAATATGATCCTGTTATCGAAGCTCTGAAAACATTTTCCCGCACAAATTTCGGGCGTCTGCTCGTTTTAGACGAGAATAATTTGCTTGCGGGCATCCTCACAAAGGGTGACATCACCAACGGTTTGTTGCGCGCTTTGCAAAAAGACTACCACGCCGAAGAATTGATCCGCTACCGCGCCAGCCATCTTTTTGAAGATATCGTATCAGCTCGAACCAGCTTGATCTTACGATACGGCATTCGAAAAGGTGATTTCATTCATGGTGGAAACGCTTCAAGCAACATCAAAAGGGCGCTTCTTCGCCTGGGTGCAACGCCCAATATCGCGCGACAATGCGGAATCGCCGCTTATGAAGCCGAGATGAACCTCATCATTCATTCGATGAATGGCGGCACCTTAAGAGTTGAGATTGAACCGCATAAAATATCCATGGAAGCTTACGATGATGGACCGGGTATTGAAGATGTTGAAATGGCTTTGACTCCCGGCTATACAACAGCAACAAGCGAAGTGCGAGAGATGGGTTTCGGAGCAGGCATGGGCCTTGTTAATATCAAACGCTGTGTTAATGAAATGCGATTGATCTCATCAAAAGAACAGGGCACCAACCTGTATATGATCATTTATATCAATTCTTCAGACGTTGAGCGAAGTCCGCTTTCATGAGCCAAATAAACGAAAGGATTCAAAAGCCCATGTTTCTCAGTGAAATCATCGAAAAATTAGATTTACAAGTTCTAACGGATTCAAAAGATTTTTCAAGTGTTGAAGTAAAAAGTGGTTATTGTTCAGACTTGCTGAGCTGTGTCATGACTGGTGCCGCTGCAGAAGGTATTTGGATCACCCTCATGGCACATGGGAATATCGTTGCCGTAGCCGCCCTGTTGGACTTGTCCGCCATACTCATCACCGATGGCGCTCAACCTGATCAAGATACAATTGAAAAAGCAAATGAGAAGAGCGTGACCATCCTATCGACGCCAAAGTCTAATTTTCGTGTTTGTGGAGAACTTTGGGAGATGGGAATCTGTGCTTCTCAAAATTAAAACCCAAGAAAGCATCTCTTGAAAACATTTCTTGCTGAACTGCACATCCATACGGTTCTTTCCCCTTGTGCAGGTGTTGAAATGATCCCCCCTCTTATTGTAAGCAAAGCGCTCGAACACGGGCTAAATCTTATCGCGATCACAGATCATAACGCCAGCGCAAACCTGCCGGCTGTCATAAAAGCAGCTGAGGGAAGCGATTTGACAGTTCTTCCAGGGATAGAACTCCAAACCCAGGAAGAAGTCCATATTCTCTGTTTGTTTGACAATCTTGATCAATTAGCCTCAATGCAGGCTATCGTTGACAAAGCGATGCCTGACTTAAAAAATAATATTGAGTTTTTCGGAGAACAATTTGTCGTTGATGAAACCGGCGATTTCATCTGCAGGGAAGAAAGATTGCTTATCACATCTGCCCGGTTGAGTTTTGAAGAAGCATTTCATGCGGTTACTGATCTGGGCGGTTTGTTCATCCCTGCACACATCAACCGGAAGGCTTTCGGGTTAATTTATAATTTAGGTTTCGTCCCGCCAGAGCTTGAAATCGAAGCTCTTGAAATTTCTCGTCACATCTCTCTCGAAAATGCTTACAGGGAATACCCCCATATTCAAAGATACCCTCTCATCCAAAGCGGAGACGTTCACTTTTTGGATGACTTTCTTGGTATCAATCAATTTCTCCTGCAGGAACCTACCGTTTCAGAGATAAAAATGGCTTTTAAAAGGATAAATGGCCGTCAATTTTGCCTTGCACATCAATCTTGACGATTTTCTGTTATATTTATGACATTTGTGTATTGACCGTATTTGCAATTCGGATTAAACTCATTTGTGGAAAATTTCACAAATATGATTTATCCGTATGCCTGATGAATAATAACAATTGGAGATTGATTTAATGCAAAAAACAAAAGATAGAATTCTTGAAACAGATCCACTGGACAACCTGGAAACACGCGCAGTTATTGACCAAATTCTTGAAGAAAACAAGGATTTGTCGGGCGCTATCATGGTCGTGCTGAATGAAGTTCAAGAAAAGGTCGGGTTTATCTCACCGTCGATTCAAAGCTATATTGCCCAAAAAATGGGTGAACCTGTTAGCCGAATTCATGGTGTTGTGTCTTTTTACTCATTTTTTACAACGACACCTCGTGGAAAGCATACGATCAAATTTTGTGTTGGAACGGCTTGCTATGTCGGTGGAATAACTCAAATTATTGATAAAGCAAAGCAAATACTTGGAATTGAACCCGGCGAAACAACCGAAGATGGTCTCATCACCTTAGAATTATGTCGTTGTGTGGGTGCATGCAGCCAGGCACCGGTTGTTCTCATCGATGACAATGTGCACGGTCGAGTTCAACCCAACCGGTTTCCCCGGCTGATTCAGGAAATCCAAAAAGCAGAGGCCAGCAATTGAGAGAATTGTGCTTGCATATCCTTGATATTGCAGCTAACGCTGTTTCAGCAGGCGCCGATAAAATCAGTATTACAATTGATGAGAACCTGAAAGACGATACTTTAACAATAGAAATAGCCGATAATGGCAAAGGAATGAGTCCAGAAACCGTAAAACAGGTCATGGATCCTTTTACAACAAGCAGGACAGAACGCCAGGTTGGATTAGGAATTCCCCTCCTCAAACTCGCAGCAGAATCCAGTAATGGGTGGCTTGAAATGAACTCTGAACTGGGTAAAGGCACGAAGGTGACTGTTCAATTTCAACACAGCCATATCGACAGAATGCCCCTGGGCAACATCACAGACACACTGCTCTCATTGCAGTTATGCACTCCAGATGTGAATTGGGTTTTTTCTGTTCGAAAAAACGACAAGACGTTTTATTTCGACGATAAAGAATTAAAAAATGAGCTTGATGGGATACCACTGACCGATCCGAATGTTATTCGTTTTATCCGGAACCTTTTCGAAGAAGGTGTTCAGGAAATTCAATAATCCAAAAAGGAGAAAAAATGCCAATTATTAAATCACTTGATGATCTGAAAAGAATTCGAGAAGAAGCACTGAGAAAACAAGAACTGAAAGCAACATCCGGCAAGACGGAAATTATTGTCGGCATGGGAACTGTGGGAATCGCCGCTGGCGCGAGAGAAACACTTAAGGCCATTCTTGATTATGTTGATAATTACAATTTGGAGAACATCATCATTCGTCAAACTGGCAATATCGGCGTCGATTCATTCGAACCCGTGGTTCAGGTTATCTTACCTGGAGCCGAAAAAGTGACTTACGGGAGAGTGACTCCAGAAATTGTCGAGACAATCATGCATGAACACATTGTGCACGGCAAAGTATGTGAAGACTATAAATTAAATATGTAGTCTATTCAACAACGATCAAGATATTTGCAGAAATAATACCTGGAAGGAAAAAATATGGCTTTTTACAGATCAACTGTGCTCGTTTCTACAGACCCAATCTGCGTGGAAAAAGGTGCGTACGAACTCGTTGATGCGATCAATGACGAGTTGATTAAGCAGGGTTTAATTGACGAGGTTCAGATACTGGAAACTACTCGCCTGGGCGATCCACAAGAATTTGGCCCAGACATCATGATCTACCCTGAAGGAACGCACTACACAAACATTAAATATGTTGATGTACCAAGATTGGTTGAAGAGCACTTCATTAAAGGGCGCATTTTACAGCAATATGCAGCAAAAATGATCGATACCATTGATGAAGAACTCAGCGCCCCACGGGATAAAGAAATCCGCGTGGTCCTTGGCAATATTGGGGTCATCGATCCCCGAAATATTGAAGATTATTTTGCCTATGATGGCTATATGGCTCTCGGAAAAGTTCTCACTGAGATGACTCCTGAAGAAGTCATCCAGGAAGTCCTCGATGCCAAACTGCGCGGTCGTGGTGGCGCTGGTTTCCCAGCTGGCCTCAAATGGAAATTTGCTCGCCAGGCAGAGGGCAATGTGAAATATCTCATTTGCAACGCAGATGAGGGAGATCCGGGCGCATTTATGAACCGCCGTGTTTTGGAAGGTGATCCTCATTCTGTCATCGAAGGGATGATCATCGCTGCTTATGCAATTGGCGCAAAGCAAGGCTATGTTTACTGCCGTGCAGAATACCCCATTGCCGTCAGCACGTTGAACCTCGCCATCAAACAAGCCCGATCCTTTGGTCTTCTGGGAAAAAACATCCTGGGTACTGATTTTAGTTTTGATCTTGAGGTCAGAATGGGTGCCGGCGCCTTTGTGTGTGGTGAAGAAACGGCATTGATGGCATCTATTGAAGGTGATCGCGGTGAACCGCGCACCAGGCCCCCCTTCCCTGCGAACAAGGGTTTATGGGGAAAACCCACAAATATCAACAACGTTGAGACCTATGCCAACGTCCCACAAATCATTCTTAAAGGTGCGGATTGGTTTTCGAGCATGGGAACTGAAAAGAGTAAGGGCACAAAGACCTTCGCTCTTGCAGGTGACGTTAAGAATACCGGTTTGATCGAAGTGCCCTTTGGGATCACCCTGCGAGAGATCATCTTTGATGTGGGTGGCGGTATTAAGAATGACAAAAAGTTCAAAGCGGTGCAAACAGGCGGTCCTATGGGCGGTTGTCTTCCTGAAAATCTTTTAGACCTTCCTGTGGATTATGAAACTCTTGGTGAAGCAGGCTCCATTATGGGCTCTGGCGGTATGATCGTCATGGATGAAGACACGTGCATGGTGGACATCGCTCGTTTCTTCATGGAGTTTACCCAGGATGAATCCTGTGGAAAATGTGTACCCTGTCGAGTTGGCACACACCGCCTTCTTGAAATTCTGGAAAACATTTGTGCTGGAAATGGCAAAGAAGGCGACATTGAAGAGCTGGAAGAGCTTTGTGATCAAATTAAAAATAACAGTCTGTGTGGATTGGGCAAAGGGGCACCCAACCCTGTTGAATCAACGCTGAAACATTTCATGGATGAGTACAAAGCGCATATCTATGAAAAACGCTGCCCTGCAAAAGTTTGTCGCCCGCTGATCAAATTTGAGATTCTGGATGGTCCCTGTACTGGATGTACGGTATGTGCACGGAATTGTCCTGTCAATGCGATTACCGGCGAACGAAAGCAAACACATATCATTGATCAAGATATCTGCATAAAGTGTGGTATCTGTTACCAGGTTTGTCAGTTTGATGCAATCAGTGTCAATTAATTGGATTTAATCACAGGAGGATGCGCATGGCGGTGGATAAATCATCTGAAAAAGAAACGATTGATGGTGTCAGTAGAATTGTTAATAACATCGGATCAACTCGCGCAGATTTGATCCCAATTTTGCAAGCGATTACCGATGAGTTTGGTTACATATCTGAGGTTGCCATAACAGAGCTTTCTTCGTTGCTAAATCTTCCTCACAATGAGATCTTTTCAGTTGCCACGTTTTATCGAATGCTGTCAACGCAACCACGTGGAAAACACATCATCCAGTTTTGCGAGAGTGCCCCATGTCATGTGGTTGGCGGCAAAGAAGTCTGGGAGGCATTGGTAAGAGCCCTCAACATCGCGCCTGGTGAAACCACCCCTGACAAGAAATGGACTCTCTTAACAACAAGCTGTTTGGGCGTTTGTGGTATTGGACCTGTTCTCATGGTTGATACTGATATGTATGGGAATGTCAAACCAGAGCAGGTTAAAAGCATACTTAGCCGTTACGATTAGGAGGTCTGTATGAAAACTGTTCGATCGATGGTACTTATCGCAAATGACCCCGAAAGTGTCTCAAAGGGCTCAGAAAGGGTCGCAGCGGCATTTCAAAAACAACTGGATCAATTTGGTTTGTCAGAAGAGGTTTCAATCTCCTTGGCGAGTGACCTCGGCAGCAGCTATGCTTCACCGCTCGTTCTCGTTTATCCGGAAGCGGTTATTTATGGACCCGTCAACCCCGAAGACGTGCCTTATATTGTTGAAGAGCATCTCTACAAGGGTCGCATCGTCGAAGAAAAACGAGCGCCTGCCCATGAACTTTCAGGACGTGTTGCCTGGCTTTCTGCACGAAAAGGGACATTGCCTGCTGAAAACCGGGTTGTCCTCAAGAATGTCGGTTTGATAGATCCTGAAAGCATAGAGGATTACATTGCACATGATGGCTATCAGGCTTTGGGTATGGCGCTTGAAATGTCACCACAGGATGTCATTGAAATCATCAAAGATTCAGGCCTTCAAGGACGAGGGGGTGCTGGCTTTCCAGCAGGATTGAAGTGGTCCTTTGTTCAAAAAACAAACAGTGCCAAAAAGTATGTGGTCTGTAACGCTGATGAAAGTGAACCCGGGACATTTAAAGACCGTGTCGTCCTCGAGGGAGATCCGCATGCCATTATCGAATCGATGTTGATTGCCGGTCATGCGGTTGGGGCAGATGAAGGCTATATTTACATTCGCGGAGAATATCAACTTGCCATAAAACGAATGCAAGCCGCCATCACACAAGCAGAAGAATACGGTTTCCTTGGTGATAACATCTTTGGGTCCGATCTCTCCTTCAAATTGCACGTTCATGCTGGTGCAGGGGCGTACATTTGCGGCGAAGAAACAGCGCTCATCGAGTCCATCGAAGGCAAGCGAGGTGAACCTCGTTCGAGACCACCCTATCCCACCACCGTTGGCCTGTGGGGCAAACCAACTTTGCTCAACAATGTGGAGACACTCGCCAATATCCCCGCCATTATCCGCAACGGCTCGGAATGGTATCGCAGTATGGGCACGCCTTCGAGCCCGGGCACAAAAGTCTATACGATCCTCGGGAATGTCAATGTGACCGGTTTGATAGAGGTCCCTATGGGAATCACCTTGCGTGAGGTCATCAGCATTTATGCCAAAGGCATGTCCAGCGGAAGTTTCAAGCTGGCACAAACCGGCGGCTCAAGCGGCTCAATAATTCCAGCCAGCCTTCAGGATACACCTATGGATTTCAAATCTTATGAAAAAGCAGGTGTATCACTTGGTTCAGGCGCTCTGTTGATTTGTAATGATGAAGTATGTATCGTTGACCTTGCTAAAGTTTTACTCAATTTCTTTAAGGTAGAGTGTTGTGGCAAATGCACACCTTGCCGCATCGGAACAAAACGTGCGCATGACATTCTCACCAATATTTCAGAAGGCAAAGGAAAGCTCGAAGACCTGGATGAATTGTCAAAATTGAGTGAGGATTTACGAGATCTTTCTAATTGTGGCCTTGGTCAAACAGCGGGAACCCCGCTAAACGACATGCTCGCCTATTTCCGGGCTGAGGTTGACGCGCACATCAAATTAGGCGTGTGTCCCACTGGTGTTTGCCCAATGCATAATTGATTCTGGATTTTAAGAATGTTTTCGCGAAAATCAGATTTTAAAAATTGTTGAAAAGGATTTTATTAGTTTTCTGTTTTACATGGAAGGTAAAATATGACAAAAGTGACTATTAATGGCATCGAGATTAATGCTGAAAGTAATTGGACGATTTTGGAAGCTGCACAGCATGCTGATATTACCATACCTACCCTGTGCTACCACAAAGATCTCTCCCCAACCGGTGCTTGCCGAATGTGCCTGGTTGAGATCGAAGGCGCAAGAGGTTTTTCTACAGCCTGTACAACACCCATCTCAGAAGGAATGAAGATTAACACTGAAAGCGAGGCTCTTTCCTCATCTCGCAAATCAGTTCTGAAGCTTTTATTAAGTGTTTACCACGATCAAGGCTATAAGGCTGATGAAACGGACAATGAATTATTTCAGTGGGCTGAACATTACGGATTGAAACCTTATGAATTGATGTCTGAACAAGCACGTTATGAGGTTGATTCTGATCCCAATCCCTTCGTTTTTGTTGACCTGAACAAATGTATTCTGTGCACCCGGTGTGTTAGGGCATGTTCAGAGATCCAAGGTCGTTTCGTTTGGGGTATTTCACAGAGAGGGTTCGAAGCACATATTTCAGCTGGTATGGATGAAGATATGTTGGACGCAAGATGTGAATCCTGTGGTGCTTGTGTTGCCTATTGCCCCACAGGTGCACTTTCTTTAAAACCCACCATAGATGTTGGTCCTGCAGAGAAGAAAGTCACCACAACCTGTAATTATTGCGGTGTTGGCTGTCAATTCGACCTGAATGTCATTGATGATCGCGTTGTCCGTGTAACGTCAAATCCTGAAGCGCCTGCCAATGGAATGCACCTTTGTGTTAAAGGGCGTTATGGATTTTCTTTTGTCCATCATACAGATCGGCTGACAAAACCCTTGGTGAGAGAATACTTGCTCAATGGTGGCCAGCGTGCTTCAAAGAAAGACCGTGGTGATTGGGTTGAAACCGATTGGGACACAGCGTTGGACATTGCCGCTAAAAAATTGGCCGATGCCCGGGATACTTATGGACCTGACAGTGTTGGCGTTCTTTCATCCGCGAAATGCACCAATGAAGAAAACTATTTGATGAACAAATTTGGTCGTCAGGTTATCGGTACAAACAATGTGGACCACTGCGCGCGATTATGCCATTCAAGTACAGTCTCCGGGCTTGCGACCTGTTTGGGCTCTGGTGCAATGACAAATTCAATGATTGATATTTATGAAAATGCGAAGACCTTATTTGTCATTGGTTCTAACACCACAGAACAGCACCCTGTTTTTGGTGCAAAAATGCGCCAGGCTGTTCTCCAAAAGGGAGCAAAATTAATCGTTGCAGATCCAAGAAAAATCGAACTGTGTGAATTTGCTACACTTCACATTCAACAAACACCAGGTACCGACATTGCGCTCGTAAATGGTTTAATGAACATCATCGTAGAAAAAGGCTATGAGAACAAAGTATTTATTGAAGAACGGACCGAAGGTTATGACGATCTGTTAGAAAACCTTAAAAATTACCCGCCTGACAAGGTCTCAAAGATCACGGGCGTTCCGGTTTCGGAACTTTATCAGGCTGTGGAAATCATGGTCAAAAATGCTCCTTCCGCTGTATTTTGGGCAATGGGTATCACCCAGCACACGGTTGGCGTTCATAACGTATTTTCTCTCGCAAGTCTGCAGATGTTGCTGGGCAATTATGGGTCAGGGGCAGGTGTCAACCCACTCCGTGGTCAAAACAATGTTCAGGGCGCCTGTGATATGGGCTGTCTTGTGAATGTGTACCCCGGCTACCAGGCTGTCACCGACGAAGCCGCACAGAAAAAATTTGAAGCTGCCTGGGGCACAAGCCTTTCAAACAAAGTTGGTAGGACAGTGACCGAACTCATCCCTGACGTTCTGGATGGAAAAACAAAAGCGCTTTACATTTTGGGCGAAAACCCAGCCATGACAGACCCGGATTCAAATCACGTCCGTCATTGCCTCGAAGAGTTAGATTTCCTTGTCTTACAGGACATCTTTCCCACTGAAACCTCCGCATATGCAGATATTCTCCTGCCTGGTGTCACTTTTGCAGAAAAAACGGGCACTTACACCAATACGGAACGAAAAGTTCAAATGGTTCGAGAAGCCATATCAGAGCGTGGAGAAGCCCGTCAGGATTGGCAAATAACAACGGACATCGCCAATAGAATCATTGCTATGGGAGGCCGAGAAATCAACGATGCGCCGCATTCAGCGTGGAATTATGCGGGTTCTGATGAAATTATGGCTGAAGTTGCCGCACTTACACCCAGTTACGGCGGAATTTCGCATCAACGCCTGAACAATGGCGAGGTACTATGCTGGCCTTGCCCGGATGCCTCGCATCCAGGCACGCCCATCCTTCACATTGAAAAATTCACACGCGGTAAAGGGAAGTTTATTCCCGCCATTCACGTAGACCCATCTGAGTTACCCGACGATGATTATCCGATGATGCTAACCACCGGGCGCGTGATTTACCACTGGCATAGCGGTGAACAAACCCGACGTGTAAAAGAGCTTATGGAAATTTACGGGCATGGTTTAATCGAGGTTTCGCCTGAAGACGCCAAAGTCATTGGTTTAAACAATGAAGTCACCAAAGTAAGAGTTACCTCTCGCCGAGGTGAAATCGTTGCACATGCCTGGGTGACAAACCGCGTTCCGGAAGGTTTAATCTATGGTAACTTCCATTTTCCGGATGAAAATATCAACTACCTGACCAAAGCAGCCTTGGATCCCATTGCGAAAATCCCCGAGTATAAGGTCAGCGCTGTAAAGATTGAAGCCGTTGAATAACATTCGATGAGATGAACAACCCCATTGATTAAAAATGGGGTTGTTTTATTTTAATGATCCTTGGATTATTTTTTCAGCTTTTTTGAAGTCATCCACAGTATTAACGTTAAAAAACGCCAAGCCACTTGGATCAAGATCCAGCCATATGTCAGAGTTCATCTCTATCACATTCACCTGGGGAAGCCATGAGACCACTCGCCATTTATTTTGCATTATGGCTTGATAAATGGCATTTTTACAGGGCTCTCGACGATAAACTGCATGCAAGGGTTCAAAATACGTTTCACCGGTCTTTGGTATTGCTGCATCTGCACCGCTTTGGACCAGTAGCTCTAAAGCCTTCAAAAGAATCTCGATAGAGACAAAGGGTAAATCACACGCCACAACTGCCACATATTCATTGCTGGCTATGTCCATGGCAGTATAAAGACCCCCGAGGGCACCCTTTCCATGGATAGAATCATCGACGATCTTAACATCTAAAAAATCTAATTCTGATGCCTGATTCCACACGATTAACAGTTCTTGAGCAATTGGCTTAACTCGGTCAACCACTCGTTGAATGAGTGGCTGCCCTGACAAGGATAGCAGTGCTTTGTTTTTGCCCATCCTGCTTGACTTGCCACCAGCCTCAACAACCACGCTCAGATTTTTTGTTTTCTTTTCTTTTTGTTGCACCATAATTTCAAATATTTATTATAATGGATAACGGTCTTGGATTCTATAAAGCTTTTCAACTCCATTAAGAATGAGTCCGCATAACATTAATTGCCGCAATTGAAATTTGGTTGAAAAGTTTCAAATTTAGATACAATCATAATTTATTTTTTGTCCACAAAAATTTACGAACTTGCAAGACAGGATATTATTCGCAGAATATTAGAATCACATCTTATTTGAGTAATAATAATGAAATCCTATAAAAACCTTCAATCACAAAGTTATGACCCCCAAAATGCAGATTTCGTTCCTGAGACTCTGGACATCATCATTGAACAAAAAGTTGAATTGATTGTCGATAAAGAAGTGTTTTTGACATTTTATTGTTCCCCACTTGATCTTGAGGCACTTGCGGTTGGTTTTCTTTGGAATGAAGGGATCATTAGCGATCTGAATGAAATTAAAAACCTGTCGGTCAATGCCGAGAATTCCAGGATCGACGTATCTTTGTTAAATACGATAAAAAACAAAAAAACACTATTGCGGTCATCTTCAGGAATGTCAGTCGAGGATCAAACTGAAAAAGAGCAGTTAGAAAATCCATTTAGAACCACAGCAAATAACATCATCCAACTTTACGATGTGTTTTTGTCAAAACAAAATCTTCACAAATCCGCAGGCGGTTTTCACAGTGCTGCATTAAGCGACGGTGAAATAGTCAATCAAACAGTGGAGGATTTGGGAAGGCACAATTGTTTGGATAAAATTTACGGCAGATACCTTCTGGATGGGATGCCATTCATCCCGCAATTAATTTTGCTCTCTGGAAGAATAAGCTCCGAAATGATCCACAAAATTCTAAAGATGAATATCCCTGTGATTGTCTCCAGAACGACACCCACCACAAGGGCAGTAGAAATTGCCAAAGCAAATGACATCACGATTATTGGCTATTTGCGCAGAGGAAAATTCTCGATTTTCTCAAATCCTCACCGTGTCCTGTTTGAGTAGATTTTTCTTTGTTGGGTTTATTAATTATCCCTTTTTGTGAAGTTATTTCTCCGTTTTAAGAATTCGATAGACAAGCATAAATCAGGGCACATCACTCCGACTGGGTTAAATATCTTAATCTAATGGCGCGTGACATCAGTCACGCCGACCTGGTGACATCTAACAATTTCATTTTTCACAATTTCACAGTAGTTTTAAAACCATACGATATAAGGGCTTTTTATGCTTAATCAAGCAGAAATTACTTCAACACTGGAATCAATCCCCTGGTTTTTCGATTTATCACCGGGGAGTTTGAAGAATCTGGTTTCCATAGCAGAATTCAGAACCTTTTCGCCAGGAGATGTAATTTACACAGTGGGAGATCAACATCCTTACCTGTACATCATTCTTGAAGGAAAAGTTAGCCTTGATAGTTATGTTCCGGGAAGAGGTAAGTTGTCGCTTGTAATTTTAGAATATCTGGATGTGTTGGGTTGGTCCAGTCTGACCCCCGTCGTACGGCAGAAAAATAGCACAGCTCGCGTCTTGGAACATACCAAGCTTCTCGCATTTAATGCCAAGCTGCTCATGGAAATCTGCGAAAAAGATTGCGACCTTGGCTTTATTATTATGCGCCGATTGGCAAATATTGTTGCCACGCACATGTTAAATCATCGGCTGCGTCTTTTAGAACTGCTTACCAGCCAGAATGATTTATCATAAGCCATTTGCAATTCTAACAAAACAAATATAATAATCTCATGCATGAACTTACTGTGACGGAAAGTGTGCTCAGGATTGCTTGTAAACATGCTGAAGATGCCAGGGCAACCAGGGTCACAGATATCTATCTTGTGATTGGCAGTTTGTCCAGCATTATTGATGATTGCATCTCGTTTTACTGGGACATCATCAGCAAAAATACGCTATGTGAAAATGCAAAGTTGCATTTTAAACGCATCCCAGCCACACTGATCTGCCTTGATTGCAATCAGCAATATTCTTTAGATGTCGAATTGATCCCTTGCCCAAACTGCAACAGTTCCAGGGTGCGGGTTGTCTCAGGTGATGAATTTAATTTGGATAGCATTGAAATACAAAGGTGAACGTGAGCGAAAATCGTATCAAAATTGTTGAAAATATCCTGAATGTCAATGAGAAATTGGCTGAACAGAATCGAAGCAGGCTGAACAATGCCGGTATTTACGGAATTAATTTGATGGCATCACCGGGTGCTGGCAAAACCAGTTTCATCCTGGCAACCATCAATGCCTTAATCGGTGATGGTATCCGAATTGGTGTAATTGAAGGTGACACTGCGCCTGTGACCATTGATGCAGACAAAATCTCCAATTCAGGAATGCCTGTGATTCAAATCAACACAGGTGGGGGATGCCATCTGGATGCATTAATGGTCGAAGCAGCGCTTGACCAACTCCCTTTGGATACAATAGACCTTTTGATTGTTGAAAATGTTGGTAATTTGATTTGCCCTGCAGCCTTTGACCTCGGTATGCATAGCAAAATTGTAATCGCCAGTCTACCTGAAGGAGACGACAAACCCTATAAATATCCCAACATTTATCGCGGTCTCGACGTTTTGATCATCAATAAAATCGATCTTTTGCCTTATCTTGATTTCGACATGGATTATTTTAAAAAAGGGATTGAAATGCTCAATCCCGACATTAATATTTTTACAGTTTCAAGTAAAACAGGAGAAGGAATGTATCACTGGCTTGATTGGATTAAATCCAAACAGGCTGAGTAAGCCAGGATTGCAATTCCAAATGTCATTGAATAGCAGGCGCTCCCTTTTCTCAAATTCCATTAAATATCCTCTTTCACATCTCATGCTTGTTTCGATCTGTACAGCCTGCCGGACAATTCATTGTGAAGGTATTTTGCCGTTGGGAACCTCCTGACAATCCTTGAGACTTGACCATTCCTCCTGTTTTCTACTATACTTAGCAGACTAATTTATTTATATAAAGGCAATAATATGAAAATTGAATATCAAGAAACAAGCAACGACCTGCTCACCCGTATCAATCTCCATGATGCTTTTGGAGCACGCGATATCGACAAATGGATGCTCGAAGTTCTTCCTCTCGAGCAGGGCATGAAAATTTTAGATGTGGGCTGCGGCGCTGGGAAACAATGCTTTTCATATCTGGCGCACCTGGACGGAAAAGCCACCATCACTGGCGGTGACGTTTCCGCTGAACTGCTGCATAAAGCCGAAGAAGAAAACGCTCGATTAGGAAACCGGATAACATTCAAGGAACTGAACTTCAACCATGAATTCCCTTTTTCCGAAAATGCGTTTGATCTTGTTTCCTGCTCCTTTGCCATTTATTATGCAGAAGACATTCCTTTCACCATCAAAGAACTGCACCGTATTTTGAAACCTGGTGGAAGGTTATTCACGACCGGCCCCATGCCAGAAAATAAGCGCATGTTTTACGATATTATCCAGGAAGCAACCGGAAAACCAATCCCCCCCATGCCCGGAAGCTCGCGTTATGCATCTGAGATACTGGACACCATCAAAGATCAATTTTCGGAAGTCCAGGTACACCTCTTCAACAACCCCCTCACCTTCCCCGAAGTTAAACCTTTCATTGACTATACAAGAGCATCGCTTTCAGAAGATCGCCTGCTGTGGAACACATTTTTTAAGTCAAGTTCAGATTTTGAAAAAATCATGGAAAAGGTAACTGAAGTAGCCCATAGATGGTTTGAGCGCGACGGCAACTTGGTGATGACCAAGGTTGTTGGTGGATTTTTAGCCACAAAGTGAGTGAAAATGAATCATAACATGACCTTTTACGATGAAACCATCTGTTGTATTGGTGCTCATCCCGATGATATCGAACTGGGATGTGGCGCGCTGATTGCTGATATCGTTGACCAGGCAAATGTGATCTGTGTCACGCTTTCTGACAATCAAAAAAATCCAGCCCATGGTAACCTGGTGGAAGAATATCACACCAGCATGTCGATCCTTGGCGTAAAACCCGAAAATGTACTGCTATATAATTTTATAACACGCCGTTTTCAGGATGCTCGCCAGGAGATTTTAGAGGTTATGATCGATATTAACAAAAAATATCGTCCTGGGATTGTCTTCGTCCACACCGCCAATGACATTCACCAGGATCATATGACGGTGAACGAGGAAGCCTTACGCGCTTTTCGAGGGACAACCCTTCTCGGTTTCGATGTCCTCCGCTCAAGTTATGGTTTCTTTCCAGATTTCCTGGTTGAAGTTTCCGAGCAAGCAGTACGCACCAAAATTCGTGCACTCAAGGCTTACAAAACCTACGCAAACAAATATTATTTTGACGAAAACATTACTTATTCGACCGCCATTCGACATGGCGCCCTTGCGGAAAGACCCTTTGCAGAAGGTTTTGATATTCTCAGGATTGTTGGTCAGTTTGGTAAAAAGAGTGAATAGATTTCATCAGCGTCTTGTAAATTAAACGTTCGAAATCTCACCGCCTAAAGTTACAGGCTATCACATCTCGAAAGCTATGCGAATTAATTCGTTGATAGAAATACCTGGCGAAATTTGTCAGGTGTTTTTTTGCTGTCTTCAGACAAAAAAAGCGGCCAGACAATGCGGCCGCTTCTAATCAAACAATAAAAAACCCTTATCCCATTTGATATCCTGTTGGGCGTGTGGTGTCCTTGGTAAAATGACGAATCAGGTCTGAATCAAACGGAAACCACAGAATATGGTCCGGGACCATCCATCCGTCTGTCAGGTACACATTGGTACGAAATTGGACCGCGACCAACTTCTCATCGACCTGCACGACAATTCCCCGTGCCCAATCTCGAATTCTCTCCCCACCCTTTTCATGATCACAAAACACCTCCACGGGATCTCCGACCTGGTAAAGAATTTCTTCTTCAGGTGGTCGCATAAATAGTGACCTTGCCATTCATCCTCCTATGAAATTAATAATAATTACTAGACTGACTTATTATAGCAGTTTTATATAAAATTTCTATTAGTTTAATGTCAAGATTTGAATAATTAGCGATCTGTCATCTTTTCCTGAATTGCTTCCTTGAACCTTTTCTGAATACCCTCAAAGGGGATCCGAGCCATAATAGGATCGAAGAAGCCAGTCACAATCAACTCTTCTGCTTCTTTTCGAGGAATCCCCCGGCTGAGAAGATAAAATATTTCATCTTCATCAATCTTCCCCACAGTTGCCCCGTGTGTACAACGCACATCATCCGCCAGGATCTCCAACCCGGGAATCGAATCAGCTCGTGCGCCCTTGGTAAGGATCAAGTTGCGATTGGATTGATAACCATCGGTACCGATTGCCCCCGGTGCAACGTAAATCATACCCTGCCAAACCGATCGGCTTTGATCTGCCAACGCACCTTTATAAAGCAGGTCACTGGTGGTGTTTGGCGCCATATGGTTTTGCTGTGTGTCAAGATCAAAATGCTGGCTATCATTTGTAAAATAGAATCCCGACATTCGCGCCGTCGCGCCTGGCTCCATAAGATCAATATCTGAAAAATTCTTGGTTAGCCGGGTCCCCATCGCGCCAACAACCCATTCGAGACGCCCATCACCATAGACTTTAGCGCGCTCCCGGGTGAAGGACCACACATTTTCACCCCAGGATTGAAGTTCCACAAAATTTAATTGGGCATTCCTTTCCACGTACAATTCAACCAGCCCATCATGAAAAATCTGGTGCCCGTTGTCCTCAGAAAAAGAGGCAGATTCATGGACAAAGGTTATTTCCGCACCTTCGGAAACCCACACAATAATGTGATTGATAAAAGCATGTCCCTCGCCAGATCCCCAATACAGGCTGTGAAGCGGTTGGTCAACTTTGACGTTTTCCGGGACATAAAGAAAAACCCCATCCTCTGCAAGGCTTGCAGCCAGAGCACTGAATTTATCTTCATCTGGCTTGATAACCTGTCCCAGTATTTTTTGCATTAAGTCAGGATGTTCTCGCTCAGCCGTACATAAATCGGTAAAGATGATTCCTTTTTCTTTCAAGGATGGATCAAGTCTGATCGTCGTATCAATTGCGCCCGAAATGATCTGTCCCCCGTGCTCTTCACCCGAAATAATGGGAGAGAGATAGCGCGATGGCGGAAGTGTGGGGTGTTTCTGACGGGCAAGAGAAAAGGTCTTGGTTTGCAAATCACGAATGTCCGTTCGGCGCCATGCCTCATCGGTCAGCCTCGGGAACGGCAATTCTTCATAAGCATCCCATGCCTCCTGGCGATAATTTTGTAACCAGGCGTCTGCAACTTTCGGAATTTGGCTGCGTTGAAATGAAAAATCTGCCAGTTCTTTGCTTTTTAAATCACGTGATCCTTTGTTATGGGTGTTCGATACTTCTGACATATGAATAATTTCTACTTTCTAAATTAGCCAACCGAACCGATCATCTGCAACTGGATCAGTCGATTAAGTTCGACTGCATATTCCATTGGCAATTCTTTGACCAGCGGTTCAATGAACCCCGAAACAACCATTGTCGTTGCTTCTTCTTCACTCATCCCCCGACTCATCAAATAAAACAGCTGCGCCTCCCCCACTTTGGATACCGTTGCTTCATGTCCCATCGAAACATCCTGGGCGTTTACCTCGATATAGGGATAGGTATCCGAGCGAGATTCTGGATCAAGCAGGAGCGCATCACAAATCACGTTTGATTTTGAGCCTTCAGCATTCGCAAGAATCTTTATAAGACCACGATATGAGGCTCGCCCATTGCCCCGGCTGATCGATTTTGATGTAATCTTGCTGCTGGTATTGGGGGCAAAATGGATTGCCTTCCCGCCAGTATCCTGGAGCTGACCCGGTCCTGCAAAAGCAACGGACAGGATCTCTCCGTGCGCGCCCGGTTCCATCAAGAGACATGAGGGATATTTCATAGTCATTTTGGAACCCATATTAGCATCAACCCATTCCATCGTACCATTTTCAAAGACCCTGGCACGCTGAGTTACAAGGTTATAGACATTGTTTGACCAGTTCTGAATCGTCGTGTAACGCACACGCGCGTTCTTTTTAACAATGATTTCAATCACACCACTATGGAGCGAATCTGTAGAATAGGTCGGCGCTGTACACCCTTCCACATAATGGACCTGGGCGCCCTCATCAGCAATAATTAATGACCTTTCGAACTGCCCAATATTGGCTGAATTAAGTCTGAAATATGCCTGAAGCGGCAAATCCACCTTAATGCCTGGTGGAATGTAAACGAAAGATCCGCCCGACCATACTGCACTGTTTAACGCGGCAAATTTATTGTCCGTAATTGGAACAACGGTTGAAAAATACGTCTTGAAAATATCAGGATGCTGACGAAGTCCCTCTTCAATCGAAAGAAAGATCACACCTTGTTTTTCAAGTTCTTCATGCACGCTGTGATAAATCATTTCAGATTCATATTGCGCGCCAACCCCTGCCAGATATTTTTGTTCGGCTTCAGGGATGCCCAGCTTATCAAAAGTGTTCTTAATCGTCTCAGGGATATCATCCCATGTGCGACCTTGTTTCTCTGTCGGTTTAATATAATAATAAATCTCATCCAAATTGAGATCGCTTAAATCAGGGCCCCAGTTTGGCATGGGTCTTTGTTGATAGTGATTAAATGCTTTCAGCCGGAAATCTAACATCCATTCCGGCTCCCCTTTTATAGAAGAAATTTGTCGAACAACTTCCTCATCCAATCCTTTTCGACTTTTAAATACAAAAGTGTCAGGATCTCTAAAACCATATTGATACTTATTCAACCCTTCAAGAAATTCAGTCTGGGTGGTTTTTTCCATGGATGGTCTCCGTCCTGTTATTAAATTGTTTCTTTCTGGCCGTATTTTTCACGCACCCAATCGTAACCCTCTTCTTCAAGAAGCAATGACAATTCTTGTCCGCCCGATTCAACAATATGACCGTCAAACATAATGTGGACAAAATCAGGTTGAATGTAGTTCAACATGCGCTGATAATGCGTGATCACCACCACACCCATCTTTGGGCCGCGAAGGGTGTTAACCCCCTCGGCGACAATTCTGATTGCATCAATATCAAGCCCCGAATCCGTTTCATCAAGGAAGGCGATTGACGGTTCCAATACGGCAAGCTGCAAGACTTCAGTACGTTTTTTCTCGCCGCCCGAAAAACCCTCATTCAAATATCTTCCACCAAAAGAATAATCCATTTCTAGCAAATCCATTTTAGATCTAAGCAATTTCCGAAATTCTAAAATAGAGATATCTTCCTGAGGTGGATTTGAATGTCGCCTGCGCGAGTTGATGGCAGTTCGTAAAAAATTTGCAACAGTAACACCAGGGATAGCTACAGGATACTGAAACGCAAGAAAGACGCCCTCTCGTGAGCGCTCATCAGGCGCCATTTCTAAAATACTTTTTCCATTCCACAGAATGTCCCCTTTGTCGACCTCATAACGGGGATGCCCCATAACCGTATAGGCTAATGTGGATTTCCCTGTGGCATTTGGTCCCATAATGGCATGGACTTCACCCTGTTTAACCTTGAGGTTTAAACCTTTAATAATTTCGTTTCCTTCAATGGACACTTGCAAATTCTTGATTTCTAATGCTGGCATTCAAACTCCTAAAAAGATGATATTACCGTCCTATTATATCCAAATTATCATATTTTATGATAGCTTAGGAATTATAGCACGTGCAAAAATCACTGTCAATATTTACTATAATTTTCTTAAATATTACTTTAAATAAGTCAAAGAGATTTCATTCCTGAACAGACCAGCGGAAATAGCATGGAAAAACCTTGTTTAAACCCAACACACCACAAAGTTCATGGTGTGTTGATAATTAATTATTAATATATTTTGAAGCGAAACAAGCAAAATAGGCAATTTCGCTTTCAACGATCTCCCTTAGAATCCCTTGAGCGTGACACCCAGTACGAGTAACACCCAGGCAACGACCACGATCCAAAAATTCCATGGATCAAATTGACCAATCAGGCTAAGGATGACACCAAGAATTCCAAGGGCCAAAGAAATATAAAAGACAATTTTAGTAGGTTGATTGAGCCTCATAATACCTCCTTTCTTGTGATGAATATCGCCATTATAGCATAATTTTTCATATTACGATAATAATATATATCTAATGAAATTGTTGCATTTTATTAAAATGTGCTATAATAAGCAAGATTATTTTACAAAATATTTAGTAGAAAGGAGCCATTATGGCCGAAAAGAAAGGTTTGTTCAGCAATGTTTTTGGAAAGAAAGCCAAAAAAGAAGCTGAAGAGGTAAAACAGGAAGCAAAAGAATTGGTGGAAAAGCAGGCGGAAGAGCTTCGTGAAGCAAAAGAAAAACTCGAAGTGCTGGAAAAAGAGAAGAAAGCAGAATTGAAACAAAAATTGGAGGCTGAAAAAAAGGAACGCTTAGAAGCCCGCAAAGAGACACTCAAAGAAGCCAGAGAAAAATTCGAGGCTGAAAAAGCAGCACCAAAATTACTCGCTCAGCACACGGTTGAAGCCGGTGAAACCCTCAGTCACATTGCACTTAAATATTATAAGCATGCCACCCCCCCCTATTGGCAACTGATTCTGGAAGCCAACAAGGAAGCACTCAGCGGAAGTGAAAAGAACGTGCGTACTGGAATGGTCATTGATGTTCCAGAACTGCCTGAAGATTTAAAAGATTAAAATGGCAAATAATCTCGACCTGGGTACAATTTTTCAAGCAGTTACACAACAACTGACTGAAAATAAAGATGCGCTCAATCAAGCAGACACAAACAACCATGACCATGGTGACAATATGGTAGAGATTTTTAGCCTTGTCCAAAAGGCCGTAGGCAAAAAATCAAAAAAGCCAATTTCTGAACAACTTGATTATGCAAGTCAAATGGTGGAAAAAGAGATTAACAGCGGCTCAGGGCAACTTTATGCACAAGGGCTTTCGAGTGCAGCAAAAAACCTGAAAGACACCGACTTAAACGAAAAGTCAATCGGTACGCTCATCCAGAGTCTTTTAGGGGTAGAAAAGCCCAAGCCCGTTGAAGAAGAATCATCGACAAGTCAGGGAGATCTCCTCGGATCGCTGCTTTCCGGTCTTACCGGCGGCGGTTCCTCCAGCCAGGAATCCCAGGGTGGGCTTCTGGGCTCACTCCTTTCTGGCGCAGCTGGAGGAGAGACTTCCAGTCAGCCGCAGGAGCAAAAAATAGGTTTGGACCAATTGCTGCAGGCTGGGATGGCTTATTATTCATCCAAACAAAGTGGGGGCAGCGAAGTTCAAGCAATTCTGCAGGCTGTCATGGCTGCAAGCCCAATGGGACAATCAGCGCATCGATCTCAATCAGGCACCCTTGTTGCCTCAACAATCATGAATCTTGCAAAGAATCTCGGAAAATAAGAAATAGGTATTTAGCTAAAAACAAGGTGCTTGATCAAGCACCTTGTTTTTTTAAACTAATGCTTCAACCTTTCCAGTATATATTTAATATAAATATCTTAATTATTGACTATTTAGTTGTCGAAGTGCTAAAATTAAAATCAGGTTTTAGCAACGTCTGGTTTATTTTTTTAAAAAATAGTATGTAAAAAGGCAATCAATGAAAAGCACCCGGGAAAAAATATTATTTACGCTTCTTTCCTTCCCAAACTCTTCAATTAAGGACTTGGCTGAAGCAGTTGGCATTAACGGAATATCCATTCGGCACCATTTGTCAAATTTAGAAGCTGAAGGACTGGTTTCCGCTACGGAAGAACGTCATGGTGTAGGAAGGCCGCGCTTGATTTACTCTTTAACAGATAAGGGGATCGAAAAATTTCCAACAAGATATTTGCGCTTATCTCAACATCTGATCGAATCGCTCAAAAAAAGACTTTCGGATCATGAAATGATTGATATTTTTCAGGAGATTGGGAAAACAATTGCTGGTTCTTATAAAACGAATCTCGAAAGCCTGAACACCAAGGAGCGCATCAAACTTGTAAAAACAATTTTGACGCAAGAAGGCTATATCGTTAAGTGGAAAGAACAAAAAGATCACTTTTGCCTGGCTGCACTATCCTGTCCATATTATAAGATCGGCTTATCTCACGAAGAAGTGTGCGCAATGGATCATACCCTCATTTCAGAATTCTTTTCCACCCCTGTCACCATTCAATCCTCTATTCTTGACGGGGACAAACATTGTGCATTTCACATTCCAAAGGAATAATACAATGTCAGATGAACATAACTTAGAAAGCCCACTGAATTCACCCGAATGGGAGATCGAAAATACACATCCTGAATGGGTTCCCGGACTCGAAGAGCACTTAGACAAGGTCATTGACCCCGAATTGGGATTGAGTATTCTCCAATTGGGACTTGTCCGAAACGTCGCTGTTGATGGAGACCATGCTGTGGTCACAATGATATTAACAACGCCCTTTTGCCCATATGGGCCATCAATCATGGAAAGCACTCGCAAAGCAGCCGAAAATGCTCTGGATATGCCAACCAAAATCAATTATGGGACAGAGGTTTGGGATCCAACTATGATGGAAGAAGGCATCGGGGACGATTGGGGCTTATATTAAAAAAATAACCTTTCGTCTTCGAAGTTAATCCCCTGGATGAAACGCAAAGCAAAGTCTTCTGAAGATTTACCGATCAAACAAGTTGACCAATTTCATGCCCAATCCAAGATCTCCATTTATCCTGATTTTTCCCAACATGTAGGCTCGCATCGGGTCCAGTTTCCCGGTCAGCAGGTTAACACCATCCTCAGCTTTTGCTGTGATGGTCAGGTCCGGATTTGCGGTTACCCCTTCATTCACAACGCAAGTCTGATCTTTGATTGCAATAATCCAATTTGAAGCCTGGGCTCCTGTGAAAACACATTGAACGATGCCATTCACATCCTTGGCTTTTTCGGGGTTAAAGCCGCTTGGAATTGCATTCATGATTGCTGTTACATCAATGTCGGACATGTTCTTTACCTTTCTCTTGTTCCCGTTTTCCTTTACTAATTGTAATCCAGGCTATCCCTTTTTTGCGAAGCGTATGAACATCACTATGATCAAATTTCTCAGCCATTGAAGCAATTGTATTTGCTGAAAGAAAATTGCTTCGCATCAGGAGCAATTTTTCTCCCAAAGCTAAAAGCTTCACAAAAATGTTATTGATATCAGGTTCTTCAATCACAATTTTTCCCCCGGGGGCAAGCAATCGCCACATCTCACGTAGCGTTTGCTTCTGATCAGCGACATGGTGCAGCGCATCAATCATAATGATTCTATCAAACAATCCCCGTTGAAACGGAAGCTCTTCTGATTCCGAGTTAACAGAAATCAACCCTTTTTCCCGCGCTTTTATTAGCATCTTGATGGCTGAATCAGCAACGACAAGTGCATCGCTGATGTCCTCAAACAAAACGGTGACGCGACCGGTCCCTCCGCCCACATCCAGCAATTTTTGGCCCTGTTCCATGTCAACCAATTTAAGCAACGTTTGACCACTTTTTTTACGAAAGATAAAGTCATATAATGGCCCAAGAAGGTTAAAATGATCGATTTTTGGCATATTTTTTGATTTAATAGAATATCATGAAGAAGCCCCGTGCCACCAGGCTTGCCAGTGTCGCAATCAGAACAGTCATCGCAGCAATAAACCACATCGTACGGTCTCCCAGCTCCTTGCGGATTACCATCATCGTCGCCAAACATGGTATGTAAAAGACAACAAACACAGAGAACGTGACCATTTGAACAGGAGTCAGGACTTTCGAAAATTCCATGCTTCCCAATGCCTGCCCCAGCATCACAAGCGATAGTTCTTTTCTCAAAATGCCAAAGATAAGTGGGACGCCAACCTCAGTCGGCAACCCTAACAACCAGGACAGAGGGCTGACTAGGGCATTGAGAAAACGGGCAACGTTGAGATAATTCAATACAGATAAAACGACACTACCAACGATCAGCATTGGCCAGGCTTCAACGATGAACTCACGAATTCGCCACCAGGCTTTGTTGAACACATTTTTAAAGGTGGGCGCCCGGTAAACAGGCATTTCTAAGATTAACCCGGGTGATGTGTCGGGCACAATTTTCGAGAGAATTTTCGCCGTCAAAGCAATTACAAAAAGATTGAAAAGATAAATAAATAGGGCGAGCAAAGGTCCAAGATAATATGCCACCAGCCCAAAAACAACAGCTAATCGGGCAGCACAGGGCACCAGTGTTGATAATGCTGCTGAAATAAACCTCTCTCGCTTGTCTTCAAGGATCCTGGTTGACATAATTGCCGGGACGTTACATCCAAAGCCGAGGATGAATGGCACAATCGATTTCCCATGCAATCCAACCTTGTGCATTAAGGAATCCATTAAAAAGGCAATCCTGGGGAGGTAACCCACATCCTCAAGAAGACCCAAACCTGTCAAAAAAGGGATCAGATAGGGTAATACAATTGCGATCCCTCCGGAAATACCTTGAATTAAACCAACCAATATTTGTGAAAGAAAACTTGAATTTCCATTTAAAAGTGAAACAACCCAAATCTCCAAACTTTCAAACCAGACCATTAAGGGTTCTTCTATCATTTCTCCAAGGCTGTAAACCATCTGGAAAAACAGATAAAGTATGATGATCAAAAACACGTATCCAAAAAACGGGTGCAAAAGAATATCGTCAAGCTTATCTCGGAAAGTTGTTTTTCTCTTTCCGTGTTTGATGATCCGTTTTGCAACATTATCTGCCAGGCTGCTTCGCTCTCCATTGATAATCCATTCTGTTGATTGCCCACGCTGATGCTGCAATGCTGATTGGATCCTCTTAAGATCGTCTTTTAGCTTTGGCTTCTGTAAAACAACCTCGTTGATGATGGTTTGATCGCCTTCCAGCATTTTAATTGCCAGAGCCCTTGGATTAAGATAGTTTTCAACTTCGTCAAGATCTCTAATTAATAAAGACAAAGCACTTTCAATATCATCGCTATAGCTGGGCTGTTTTGGTTTTTTTGAACTTTGTCCTACCCGAAAAGCTTGAACAAAAAGTGGTTGAATACCCCGACCTTTTGATGCGATCATGGGGACAACTGAAACACCCAGCATCTCTTCCAGTGCTTTCACATCGATGTGAATCCCCATCCGATCCGCTTCATCCATCATGTTCAAAGCAATTACCATCGGAACACCAAGTTCAAGCAACTCAACCGTCAGTCCTAACCCATATGAAAGATGAGAGGCGTCCAGAACATTGACGACGACGTCGACCTCATTCGAAGTCAGATATTTTATTACTTCACGCTCTGCGGGGTTTGTTCCAGCTAATGTGTATGTACCGGGCAAATCGACGACATCAACAACAGAGCCTAAAACCCGTACTTTGCTTTCTGTAAAGGTTACTGTGGTACCTGAAAAATTTCCGGTTTCCGCCCGGTATCCAGCCACCTGATTAAACACAGTGCTCTTACCACAATTGGGTTGTCCTATCAATCCAATGCGCATTAAAGGGCCTCGATTTCAACGCGAGCCGCAATCCCTCTTCCAATTGCCACGGTCCGTCCTTCAACGTCAAGCATTATCGGACCTCCCATCGGTGCATAACGTATCACTTTAATTTTTCTTCCAGGGCTGAGCCCAAGTTGTCGAAGCTTAAATTCAACCCGCCTTCCCCCATTGTAAGCAACGATTCGATATATTTTGTTCTTAGGTGCTACTAGTAAATTCATTAAGCCTCGTTTTTTCAATGTCATCATTCTATCGTTTTTAGACAGTTCAGTCAAGAATTATTTATAATAATCTTAAAATATTAAACGGTCATTACATCCATGAGAATAATCACTACGAGATTGTGTTAGAATATTATTTGATCCTTAAATACGAACAATTTTTATTCCTTGTGGAAAGGAAGTCCCAATGAAAGCAATCAGGTTTTATGATGTGGGCGATCTCAGACTTGAAGATGTTCCATCCCCCACTCAACAAGAAGAAATGGTTCTGCTTCGTATCGCCAGCGTCAGTCTTTGTGGGTCTGATATTCATTATTATAAAGAAGGTGGAACAGGTAGCCTTCGTTTGGATCATCCATTGATCCTGGGACATGAGTTCTCTGCCTGGATAGAATCAGGTCCCAACAAAGGCAAACTGGCAGCAGTCGAGCCAGCAATTTCCTGCGGCAAATGCGAATTTTGTTTGGAGGGTAATCCAAATTTATGCGAAAACATCCTGTTTGCTGGCGCCGAAAATACAGACGGCGCATTACAGGAATATTTAGTCTGGCCTGAGCACAATGTCTTTCCGGTTCCTCCTCACGTTTCGCCACAAGAAGCCGCATTTTTGGAACCGCTTGGGGTTGCAATCCACGCCCTGAATTTGGGGAAAATCCGCCCGGGTATGGATGTCGGCGTCATTGGGACGGGCCCAATTGGGTTGATGACAATTCAATTGGCAAAGCTTGCTGGCGCGGCGCGGATCTTTGCGACCGATCGGCTTGGGCATCGCCTTGAATTTGCACAGGAAAGCGGCGCAACGGATCTTTACCTTGCCGACGGCAATGAACACAGCCAAATCCTCACGGCAACCCGGGGACGGGGCTTGGATGTTGTGTTTGAAGCTGCGGGTGATGATGGCAGCGCGGTGGAAACTGCAGTTCAGGTTGCCAAACGCGGTGCGGCTATCATATTGGTAGGGATCCCATCAAAAGATGAAACCACATTCACTGCTTCAACTGCTCGCAGAAAAGGGTTAACTTTCAAGGTTTCTCGCAGGATGAAAAACACCTATCCAACAGCCATCCGCTTGTTAACCCATCATATGGTCAACCTCGACTCTCTGATTACACATCAATTCCCGATGGAAAGCTACCAAAAGGCATTTGAGGTTGCAGCAAGCCGGCAGGGAATCAAAGTGTTTATTAATTTTGCGAATGAATACGGAAACTGAACTGAATAAGCGCTGTTCATCTGTTGGATAAATCGTTTTTTGCAAAAACAAACAACATAACCCGAATTAAATCTCCATTGTCCGTGATAGGTTCCTGTATACAAAAGGAAATTCGGTTACCTTAGCAAGAACTCCCCATCGCACCTATCTTGGTAAATCAACCCTTAAATCCCCTTGCGAATCGACTGAGGATTCTTTATAATTAGAATACTTGTTCGATAATTAAAGCTGGCAATATGACCTTTCAAAATAAAGTTTTTATCAGGACGCATTCTTATTATAGCTTTCTTGAATCCTTGCTTTCACCGCAAGAGGTCGTTAATTATGCTGCACAAAATCAAATTCGAACGCTCGGATTAATCGATTATCGTTATCTGACCGGCGCAATTCCGTTTTATGAAGCCTGTACTTCGGCTGGCATCAAACCCATTCTGGGACTGGAAATCGATTGTTCTTACACAGGATTCGATGGTCGTTTGGCTTTGCTGGCGAAAGATAGGCAAGGTTGGGGAAATCTTTGCCGCCTGAGCAGTATGATGCTTATCGATGATAAAGCGATTGACATCAATACTCTCAACCGACACAACGAAGGAATTGTGTGCCTTATCGGAAGCCCTCGCGGGATTCTGACAGAATTGATCTTGAACAGCCCATCTTCAGAGAATCTGCCCAACAGGCTGATTGAAGAAATTAAAGCGATATTTCAAAATCGTGTTTTCTTTGAAATCCAACGTTATGAAAATGGACCCGTAAAACTCGAGCACATTTTTCTGGGACTGGCAAAATCGCATAGGCTTCCAATCATTGCATCACAAGACACATTTTATGGCTCCAAAAAAGACGATGCCATCCATCGCACATTGTTCGCCATCAAAACCAATAAACCGATTCAACAATTGTCCGGAGATGACCTTTCGCCATACAGTGCACATTTTCCCAACTGGGAAGGTTTTGTATATCGCTATCATGATTTACCTGAAGCCATCCACAACTTGTCCCATATTCACGAACAATGTACACTCACACTCCCCATTGGTCAGACTCATTATCCCGTCTTTCCCGTGCCCGATGGACAGTCCCAATCGGAATTCCTGCGGACAAAAGCCTATGCTGGCGCCAGATCTATATTCGGAAAAATAACGCCAGAAATTACCAACCGCCTGGATTACGAACTTGAGACGATCTCAACACTGGGATACGAACCCATCTTTCTGATCGTTGAGGATATTCTCAATCACGCCAGGCAACTGGACATTCCGATCTCATCACGAGGGTCAGCTGCCTCCTCGCTTGTCGCACATTGCTTGAAGATCACCTCTCCAGACCCTCTTGCCTTAAATCTGTATTTCGAGCGCTTTTTAAATCCCGCTAGAAAAAAACCACCCGACATCGATACAGATATTGCATCTCATCGCCGGGATGAAGTCATTCAATATGTGTTCGAACGTTATGGTTCTGATAAAGTTGCCATGGTAGGTACGATAAATCGCTATCGCCCAAAATCAGCATTCGGAGATGTCGCCAGAGCCTATGGACTTACACCAGAAACCATTCGTCAGCTTTCAAAGAGGTTGCCGTCCTCTTTTGGTTTCAAACGTGAGGAAGAAGCTCTAAATCCTTTTTCAGGCTTGATCAGGGATTCTTCGATCCCTGTCCTCAAAGATATTGTCGCGGATGCTGTTGCGATTTTGGATTTGCCCCGCCATCTTTCAATTCACCCTGGTGGAATCGTGATCGCCCCCTTCCCCATCACGGATCTGATCCCCCTTGCCCATTCAACATCTTTAGGCATTAACCATACACAATTTGATCTGGACCAAATCGAAAAGCTGGGTATGGTGAAGATTGACCTCCTTGGAATCAAAGGGCTGACGGTTTTGGGAGAAGTTGCCGATCGAATTCATGCCTGGAAAAGTAAGGATTTTTCATCGGGTTTAGACGTTTTACAAAAAATTCCGATGGACGACCTGGAAACTTCAAAGAGAATACAAGAAGCCGCAACAATTGGTTGTTTCCAGGTTGAAAGTCCGGGAATGCGCGCAACCCTCAGAGAAATCAAAGCGAAAACGGTCGAAGACATCATGGCTGCCCTCGCCCTCTACAGACCAGGTCCCCTTCGCGGGGGTTTAAGAGATGCTTTTGTTCGCCGGTTCAAAGGTGAAGAATCTGTAGCCCATATCCATCCATCTTTATCAAATTTATTAGATGACACCTTCGGGGTTATCCTCTATCAAGAACAGGTGTTAAGAATTGCTCATGAACTCGGGGGACTTTCAATTGCAGAGGCCGACATCCTCAGACGCGCCATGAGTCATTTTGATCCTGGCGGTGTGATGGATACGCTTCGCGCAAATTTTGTCTCAGGCGCAGATAAAAGCCATAATATCCCCGACGATGTGGCTGGGCGCATCTGGGAAATGATGGCGGCATTCGCCGGTTATGGCTTTCCAAAAGCACACGCCGCATCCTACGCCCAGCTTGCGTGGAACTCCGCCTGGTGTAAAACCCATTTTCCAGCGGAATTTATGTCTGCTGTTTTGGGTTTTGGCGGTGGGTATTACTCACAACGCGTTTATTTAATGGAAGCCAGACGGATGAAATTGCCTGTTCTTCCTCCTCACATCAATCATTCGGCGCGACGCTTCTGTGTCAGGTATCCGGATGGAGAACCAACACTCTATATGGGTTTGGGTCAGGTTAGAGACCTTTCCCAGCGCACGATTAATCGCATTCAAGCCTTAAGGCCCTTTACATCGTTAGAGGATTTTATAATTCGAGCCGACCCCCAAAGAAAAGAAGCCGAACACCTGATCATGTGTGGGGGATTGGAGGGTCTCACATCGATTCCTGAGGGATTAGCCTTGGTATCTCAAAAAAGACCCTCAGGACAATTATCCCTTTTTGATGAAGAGAATCAAATTGAAGAGTGGACCCTGGAGCAACAGATCACTGCGCAGCAGGAGATACTTGGCGTCAACCTGGCAAGTTCACCGCTTGAACTGCTTACAGAACAAATCCAGCAAGCTGGCGCGATAACGACCCTGGAAGCCATTAATTACGTTGGAGAAAAAGTTTGCGTGGCAGGTATGCGTCAAACACTGAGACGGTTTAAAACAAAAGCGAACCAAATGATGGGCGCTCTTAATCTGGAAGACCTTGAGGGGTCTTTGCAGGTGGTGATTGCACCCAGGCTTTTTCAACAAAATTTTGCCGCGCTTCAAGAAGCAGGTCCGTTCTTGGTGGAGGGGGTCATTGAAGAAGATTTAAATCGCAATCAGATTCGTATGATTGCTGAAAAGGTCACCCTGATTAAATAATCCATTCTTTCAAGTTCGAAACCTTTCCAGAACAAGTTCAAATTGTAATTAAGGCTTTCATATTATACTTATTACCATCGTAACGATTTCAGGAGGTCAAATGAAAGAAAATCAATTGCCATGGTATATGGATGCCGTCTTTTACGAAGTTCACGTGCGCGCTTATTGTGATTCAAATAAGGATGGCAAAGGCGATCTATCCGGGTTGATCAGCAAGCTGGACTATATCAAAAATCTCGGTGTGGATTGTATTTGGATCTTACCGATTTATCCTTCCCCGCTAAAAGACGACGGTTATGACATCGCTGATTACTATGAAGTCATGTCCGACTACGGAACAATTGATGATTTTAAAACCCTTGTCAAAGAGGCGCATGATCGTGGTCTGCGGGTGATTGCAGATCTGGTGCTCAACCACACCTCAGACCAGCATCACTGGTTCCAGAAATCTCGTTCTGACCCGGATTCAAAATATCGGGATTACTATGTTTGGTCAGCCGACGACAAAAAGTATGCGGATGCACGGATCATCTTTTTAGATACAGAAAAATCAAATTGGTCTTTTGATGAAAAGGCAGGATTATATTTCTGGCATCGTTTTTATTCAACCCAACCCGATTTGAATTATGATAATCCGGAAGTTGTCAGCGAGATGATGAAGGTCATGGATTTTTGGCTGGATATGGGGATTGATGGTTTCCGTGCTGATGCCGTCCCATATTTAATTGAACGCGAAGGCACAAATTGTGAAAATCTACCCGAAACGCATCAGATTTTGAAACAATTCAGGAAACATATTGACACAAACTATCAGGACAAAGTGCTCTTGGCTGAAGCCAACCAGTGGCCAATGGATGTTCGCGAGTATTTTGGTGATGGCGATGAATTTCATATGGGGTTTCACTTTCCGGTCATGCCGCGCATCTTCATGGCATTGCGCAGGGGCGATGCAAGTCCAATTCATTGGATCATGTCTCAAACGCCAGATATTCCTGAAAACACACAATGGTGCACTTTTCTACGAAACCATGATGAACTTACCCTTGAAATGGTGACTGAGGAAGAGCGCCAATGGATGTGGGAAGTTTATGCACCCGAACCAAGAATGCGCCTGAATCTTGGCATTCGCCGGAGGTTGGCACCGCTGCTGGATAATGATACCCGGAAAATTGTCCTGGCTAACGCCATTCTGTATTCTTTACCCGGGGCACCCATTGTCTATTACGGTGACGAGATTGGAATGGGAGATAATATCTGGCTGTTCGATCGGAACGGCGTCCGCACACCCATGCAATGGAACGATAGCTTGAATGCGGGATTCTCAGAAGCCAATCCTGAAAATCTGTATGCCCCTGTCATCGATTCAGGTGAATATTCCTTCACAAAGGTAAATGTTGCTGCCCAGGAAAACGATCCGGATTCATTACTCAATAGGATGCGCCGCCTGATTGCAGTCCGAAAGTCACATTCCATTTTTGCCTTAGGCAAAATTCGCTTTCTCGCTCAGGAACAAACAGAATGCCTTGCCATTTTGCGGACACTTCGTTCAGAGGCTGTTCTTTGCCTGATCAATCTGACTGAAGCAGAACAAGTTTTATCGCTTGATTTGTCTGAATTTGCTGGAAGAAAGATAACTGACTTATTAAGAAACAGTGATCAAAGAATTGTCAGCAAAGAGTCAGAAACCTTTACAGTTCAACCTTACGCTTTCCAGTGGTTGAAGCTTGTTGAATAAATCGATAAGCTACCATCGATGCTAAAATAGATCAAAATCAATGCAATATAAATAAAAAATCTGGTAAAATTTAATGGTCAAATTTTCGTGAAAGATGAACCGGTTAAAAGTGGATTGGAGTTTTCCCAGTTACATTTCAAAACAAATCTGCTTTTGTAAACAACAATGAACAAAGGAGAAAAAATGAAGTCTTACGAATGTCTTGCATGTGGTTATATCTATGACCCGGCTGTTGGAGATCCGACCAGTGATATTGAACCCGGAACTGCCTTTGAAGATTTACCAGATGATTGGTTATGTCCGGATTGTGGTCTTGGAAAAGAAGAATTTGAATTAATTGATTAATTACCGCAAGCGTTTTTGCAACCTGTTTTGAGATTTAATTACCCAAAATTGAATAGCAATTATTTTTATTTTTCAATAATTGCTATTCAATTTCTTTTTAAGTTTGACAAACCAGCACTAAATATAGATAATTAACCCTGTATTTTTAAGATTATTAAATAAATCAGATCAAAAATTGTATTATCATTTGAGGTGTCATTTTTGAAAGGTCCGTACCTGAAAAATAAAAATAAAGGTATTATCGTTAGGGTTGTAGGTGTTGTTGTGGATGTTGAATTTCCAACAGGGGACTTGCCCAGCATTAACAACGCCCTTGTTGTGGCTGATGATCATCAACACCCCTTGGTTCTTGAAGTTCAAGAACACGTGAATGCAAATACAGTCCGAACAATTGCCATGGGGTCTGTAACGGGATACAAACGCGGTCTGACAGTGTTCGATACCGGAGAACCCATCAGAGTACCAGTCGGACGGCAGACTTTAGGACGCATGTTCAATGTTCTTGGCGAACCGATTGATAACAAGAGCGCGATACCGGAGGAGACACTCCGTCATCCAATCCATGCCAGTTCACCTCAATTGAGCACACAACGTGTGGTGACCGAACCTTTCGTCACCGGAATTAAGTCAATTGATATGCTCATGCCCTACCCAAGAGGAGGGAAAATTGGTCTCTTTGGTGGTGCAGGCGTGGGAAAAACCATTCTCATTATCGAATTGATGCGCAGTGCTACAACGGAGTATGAAGGCATCGTTTTATTTGCAGGCGTGGGTGAACGCAGTCGAGAAGGCAATGACCTTTATTTAGAACTGAGTCATCGGGATGTAATGGACTCTTCCGTTTTGGTTTTTGGCCAAATGAACGAGCCGCCCGGGGCGAGATTGAGGACCCCACTGACTGCGTTAACCATGGCTGAATACTTCAGAGATTACGAAAAACGCCCTGTGCTCGTGTTTATTGACAATATTTTCCGGTACATTCAAGCCGGATCTGAAGTTTCTGCCTTGCTTGGGCGGCTTCCAAGTGAAGTTGGCTATCAACCCACCCTGGAATCGGAAATGGGGGCACTCCAGGAGCGGATCACGACCACGTCTTCTGGCAGTGTTACTTCTGTTCAGGCAGTGTATGTTCCAGCAGATGATATGACAGATCCGGCGGTCACAGCAACATTTGCCCATCTCGATGCATCAACTGTCCTGACGCGAAGGCTTGTCGATCTGGGCATCTTCCCGGCAATCGATCCTCTTGCTTCTTCGTCAACTTTATTGGCGCCTCACGTCGTTGGTCAGGAGCATTATGATCTGGCAATGCAAATTAAAGCGACATTGGCTCGTTATGAAGAACTGCAAGATGTCATCGCAATTTTGGGGCTGGAAGAGCTCAGTGAAACGGATCAAAAAACAGTCAATCGCGCCCGACGAATTCAAAGATTCCTCTCGCAGCCCTTATTCGCAGCTGAGGAGTTTACAGGGGATACCGGAGCTTTCGTCCCCCTGGATGAAACGATTCGTGGCTTCAGAGAGATATTAGAAGGTCGCCATGATTCAATTCCAGAACAGGCTTTTTACATGGTCGGCACAATTGACGATGCGCTGCAAAAAGCGCAAACAATCACTGTGGAGAGGGCATGACACCATCTAAACCTCTCCTGACATTGAATATCAAAACACCTGAAGGCTTGGTTCTTGAGAAAGACAATTTAACGTCGGTGAACGTGATGCTTTCAGATGGCGCTAGCATCGGCATCCGACCGGGACATGCGCCATTAATTGCTGAAACAAAAGAAGGAATTCTTAAGTTTCATGATCAAGAAAACCAGCATGTAATTGACTTATTATCAGGTATTTTGGAAATCAGAGACAACCGGATCACCATCCTCACAATTGACGAGATGAACGAAACGGAAGAAGTAAAAGCACTCGAAAAAACTATGATGAAATTTGACCGGCTTATGAAAACGCTCGTAGGGCAAACCTTACCGGAAGATGGTGTTGAAAATGACTAAATCTGCAATGCCCAATCGAGAGCAACAACAAAAGAGGACTTCTTTGGCTGCTCATATCTCACTTTCATCTTTAGGATGGGAACTGGTATTACCTATGTTTGTCGGTGTTTTGATTGGTTATCAGCTTGACCAATACTTCAACGTAAAATTTATTTTCTCGCTGGTTTTTCTATTATCAGGCATTGGTGTTGGTTACTACAACCTTTACAAGACCATCGAGCTGAATTATCTGCGAACAAAGGTAGCACAAATGCACGTTAAGGAAGAAGATCGCCCGCTATGAATTTCCCTTCTCAATTTATCTGGATTGCCATTGGGGTTGGGCTTGCCGCATTGTTGTTCAAGTTTCAACAATGGTCTGTCTTAAAAATCAACCCTCAAAGGAAAGCGTTGAGCAGCAGTCTGATCGTGGTGGGTGCATTTCTACGCTGGCTAATCATTGCTCTTGCATTTTTCTGGGCCTTAAAACATTCATATATCTCATTGTTCCTTCTTTTTACCAGTTTCTCCCTTTCCAGGTTTATCATCTTATGGGAATGGAACAAAAAACTATCGATCAATCAGGAGCATAGCAGCTAAAAAGGTAAATTTTTCATGGATTCAGTCATTCCACAAATCGTTTTTTACATATTTGGCTTCCCCATCACAAATACTGTGGTTTCCACCTGGGTGATGATGATCCTCGTCACGATCCTCGCGATCCTGATCATTAAATTTAAGCCAGATGCAGGGGAGATGATTGTGGAATTCATTGAAGGCATAATCCGTCCTATGATGCCATCAGAACCAAACCCCGAGAAGTACATTCCGGTTTTAGGAACCATGGCGATCTTTGTGCTCATGGCAAATATTTTAGGCATCATTCCTTTACTGGTTTCACCCACTTCGAATATTAGCACCACAATTGCGCTGGCTTTGATTATCTTCTTTGCTGTCCATATTTATGGAATCAAAGAAAAAGGCTTGTTCGGTTATATCAGAGATCTTGCGAATCCAATTGTTTTGTTTCCACTGGAAATTATCGGACATGTTTCCCGAACTGTATCTTTATCTATTCGTCTTTTTGGAAACGTCCTCAGTACAGACTTCATCGTCGCAATTGTGATCTCGCTGATTCCATACATTGCGCCCCTTCCCTTTGCGGCATTAGGGTTACTAACCGGGGTTTTGCAAGCCTATATCTTCACCGCCTTATCAGCCCTTTATATTGGTTCAGCGGTTGAAATTGAACAAAGAGAAAAAGAACGTCAAATGCTTAAGAAAGAAATTGCCGAAGCATTATAAGATAAGAAAGGAACACTTTTATGTGGCAACTTGATTCAGAAACAATAATCACAATCGTTACGACCCTTGGTTCGATCATCGGAATTGTGCTGGGATCCGTAGCGCCTTCTATTATGGAAGGCATCGTCGTCAAGAAAACTCTGGATGGGATTGCAAGACAACCCGAAGCAGCCAACGAACTTCGAACAACCATGTTGATCTCTATGGCACTTTTGGAATCAGGATCGATCTATGTTTTACTGATTGTCCTTGTATTGCTCTTTGCCAACCCTCTATTGGGCCGTTTCTTTTAAGAACCACAAGGAGATAATCCATGCTGGATATAGATCCGGTCACAATTACAGCACAAATCATCAATTTCCTGGTTTTGGCGATTATCCTATATTTTTTCTTCTTTAAACCCACTTTTAGAAGGATTGAAAAACGAGCTGAGGAAAATAAAATCATCTTAGCAAAAGCAAATCTTGAAGAAGAGATTGCCAATCGTAAATTAACTGAGATCGAAGAGAGATTATCAGGCATTGATAATGAAATTGAAGCTCGGCTTGAAGAGGCTTATCAACATGCCCAGGGCGAGAGTGATGAGCTTTTGAAAGCGACACAATTGGAAGCAGAAAATATTCTGCAAGATGCAGAACGCGAAGCAGCGAAAAGGCAAATGAAAGAAATGGATGAACTCCAGGACAGGTTGGTTGATAGCATTATCGGTATTAGCGCAAAAATTTTAGCGAAAACTTCTCCTGATGAGGTTCATGATAATCAAATTAAGGAATTAACAACTGAGATTTGGGATCTGGGGAGAAGTGACATCCGCCAGGTGAGAACGATTCGTGACTCAATGTCTGAGCGAACGCCCACAGTCTTTATTTCATCAGCAAAGGAATTAACAGCTGATCAACAAAGAGAAATTATCAGAACGTTCAGCGCTCTGGCAGATCAAAATGTTAATATGGAAGTTGAAATAAAGCCTGAATTGATTTCAGGGATACAGGTGCGGATGGGAGATTTCATCGTAGAAAACACTTTTGCATCAGAGTTGGAATCCTTAAAATCTGAGGTTATTGAATCTCTTGAAAATGGAATGAATGTTGAAGAATAATATGGTCGCGCCAAACAAAAAAGATCAACAATTTGAGATTGTCGCCAAAGAATTGCGCAACCGGCTGAGCCTAAAAATTAGCCCGGACGAGTTCTTAAGTCACGTCAAAGAGCAAGTAGAAAAAAATCGAGAATCGAAGTCGGAAAAAACAATTGACGATCTCGTAACGACACTCTCAGAAAAAACGACGCATATCTCCCCCAAGGTAAAATTTAGAGACGTTGGCACTGTGCACCACATTGGACAGGGCGTGGCAACTGTATCGGGCTTACCGAATGTCTCTATAGATGAGGTTGTGGTGTTTCCAACCGGTGTTGAAGGAATGGCACTCAACCTGGAACAAAAACATGTAGATCTCATCATGCTGGGAAGTGAAGAAGGTATCCGGGGCGGGGATCTTGTCCAGGCGACCGGTAAACGTCTGAACATTCCCGTTGGCTCGGCACTGCTTGGGAGGGTAATCGACCCACTTGGTAACCCGCTTGATTCTGATGAGCCAATTGAAGCATCAGAATTCCGTCTTTTTTCCAAAATTGCCCCCAATGTTATTCAGCGTTCGCCTGTCAACCGATCGCTATTTACCGGCACAAAAGTCATTGACGCCCTGTTCCCTATCGGCCGCGGCCAGAGAGAATTGATCCTTGGTGATCGTCAAACAGGAAAAACCACTCTCGCAGTTGACGCTATTCTTTCTCAAAAAGGGACAGGTGTGCGTTGTGTTTATGTGGCAATTGGTCAGAAAAAATCTTCTACGTTGTCAGTCATTCAAACCATCCAGGAACACGGCATGCTTGAGAATACAGCCATCATCATGAGCAGTCCGGAAGACCAGCCTGCTTTACGGTATCTGGCACCCTACACAGGCATGACGATTGCAGAGTTCTTTTTAGACCAGGGATTGGATACCCTGATCGTTTTTGATGATCTCAGTAAACATGCCAACTCATATCGAGAATTAAGCCTCTTGCTCAGGCGTCCGCCCGGGCGCGAAGCCTATCCAGGAGATATTTTCTACCTGCACTCTCGTCTCTTAGAGCGTGCTTGCAAACTGGATGAGGAGCATGGTGGCGGCTCAATTACTGCGCTTCCCATTGCAACGACCCAAAACGGTAATATTTCAGCCTATATCCCCACCAACTTGATTTCTATTACAGATGGGCAGCTTGTTCTTGATACAGACATTTTCAACCAGGGTCAAAAACCGGCCATTGATATTGGAAGGTCTGTCTCGCGTGTTGGCAGTGCAGCACAAAGACCGGCTATGCGCAAACTGATTGGCAATCTCAAATTGCAATTATCACAGTTTCAAGAAGTAGAACACTTCACCCGGTTCGGTACCGAAGTCGATTTAGCTACGCAGCAACAAATTGAAAAAGGAAACCGAATTTTAAACATCTTAAAGCAAAAACCAAATCAACCTTATTCCTTCCCAATCACCATCATTGTTCTCTTCGCACTAAATCAGGGCTATTTGGATCGGATTCCAATCTCGCTCACTGAAGAATATGAGCAGGATCTCATCGACCACTTTCACAGGAAGGAAACGATCCTCCTGAGCGATATTAACAGAGTAGGCAGTCTGACTGATGAAATAAATTCAGAAATTCACCGCTCACTATCCATATTTACAGAAGGTTGGATCAAAGAGAAAGGGTTTGCTCAGTGAAAATGGTCATGGTTGTCGTTCCAGTAAACTCATTAGATAATGTCCTTGACGCCCTTGTCAATGCAGGCTTTACTGCCACTTACGGAAAAACAAAAGGTGGAATGCTCCAGCAAAGTCAATATTCATTATTTATCGCCGTAAAGGATGAACAGGTGAACACCATTCTCCAAATTGTCAAAGATATTTGTCGCGACTGTGTCGAAATGGAAGCAGATCACTCAGAGGTTGAATTGAGAGATACACAAACACAAATAACTGCAAACTTTGGCGGTGCTGTAGCCTTTATTTGGGATATTAACGAGGTCGTCACCTTTTAAAATAAGCTTATGACTCAATCTTACGAGAATGCAAAATCTCGCCTGAACAATATCACCACGATCAAACCCTTGTTAAGCGCATTACGAACGCTTTCGATGGGTACCTGGCAGATGTCAATGAAAAGATACGCAACAATGCATCAATACCAGGATCATTTAGGTCGGATATTAACGCAGGTTTTCCCAACCATAAAAGAAAAAGAACTTAAGGGGCAAAAGAATAGTCTGAGCATTCAAACCGATATTGACACAGTCATTCTGGTTATTGGGACCGAGCGTGGATTGTGCGGAAAATTTAACAACTATCTGGCTGAAAATGCAATTTCCTGGATCAATTCTCAAAATTTTCCGTCTTATCAAATTTGGGCTTTCGGTTCAAGGCTCATACGTGAAATAGAGCTTTTGGGTGCTCAAATAAGCTGGCAAAAGCCACTCCACACTAGCGATATGGCCTCCTATCAAGTGGCTTATCAGAACACGCAAAATTGGCTTGTGCAGTATGAATCTTATAAATTTAATCGTTTGGTCATCATCCACAATGAATTGATTGAAGGGCAAACAAGTTTTTCAACATATCAGCTGTTGCCTTACCAATTTCCGCAACCAGCCGAAAACAATCATTTCGATCCCTTATGGCCCCCACCCATCATTGAAACGGATCCAATGGGGATTTACAACCAGATCATAGAACGCATCATTGCTTCCAGTTATTATCAGATTATTCAAAAATCGGCAATTGCAGAACATTCTACTCGTTATAATTTGATGCAAGAATCGATTGAAAATGCTGATGATATCATCGAGGAATTGCAACTCGTTATCAATGCCGAGCGTAAAAAACAAATTACGCAAGAAATGCAAGAATTGGCTACCGGGGCAGGCATGTTGGATTGATGATTGGCTTCGTCCAATTTCAACAATATTTAAAAAAGGAGGGATGGCATTTTGACAGAAAAAAAGAAATACGCAATTGGAATTGATTTTGGGACAACCTCCGCACGGGCAGTCCTGATTGATATTAATAGTGGTGATTTAGCAGCTTCATCCGTTTATCAATACCCGCATGGTGTTATTACTGAAAAATTACCCGTGGGTGATTTAATGCTTGAACCTGATTGGGCGCTTCAGCATCCAAATGATTATATTAATGGCCTAAAAAAGACAGTACCCGCATTGCTCAAAAATAGTCAAATTGATCCTGATTTGGTGATTGGGATTGGGATTGATTTTACCGGTTCCACGGTCATTCCAACCACATCAGATGGTACACCCCTGGCATTAATTGATGAGTATCAAAAAGACCCTCACGCCTGGCCAAAACTTTGGAAACATCACGCTGCTCAAGACAAAGCAAATCAAATTACTGAGTTGGCAAACGAGCGATTTGAAACTTTTTTGGATCGATATGGCGGGCGAATCAACGCAGAGTGGTTTTTTCCCAAACTTTGGGAAATTTACGACAAATCGTCCTCTATTTATAACGCTGCAGACCGGATAATTGAGGGTGCAGATTGGATGGTATGGCAATTGACAGGGATTGAAACCCGAAATTCTTGCAGTGCAGGCTTCAAAGCTCTTTGGTCAAAAAATGAAGGCTTCCCACTGGAAACCTTTTTCTCAGCCATGGATGAAGGTCTGACGTATGTTGTCGACGAAAAAATGAAAAGAGAAATTACACCCATCGGTGCTCAGGCTGGAGAACTCACAGAAAAAGCAGCAAAGTGGATGAAACTTAGACCAGGTATTCCTGTTGCCACAGGGACACTCGATGGACATGCAGCTGTTCCTGCAGCCACGGTAACAGAACCGGGAATAATGGTGATGACCATGGGCACAAGTTTTTCCCACTTCATCCATGCAAAAAAAGAATACCGTGTCCCTGGGATGTGCGGAATGGTTGAGGATGCAATAATCCCTGGTTTAATTACGTATGAAGGAGGTCAGGGCTGCGGAGGGGATCATTACGCCTGGTTTATCAAAAACGGAGTGCCAGGTGCGTATGAAAGAGAAGCGAAAAGACGCAGACTATCCGTGTTTGATCTCATGGAAGAAAAAGCGAGCAAACTCCAACCTGCAGAATCCGGCTTGGTCGCACTTGATTGGTGGAATGGAAATCGTAGCATCTTAGCTGACGGTGATTTAACGGGTTTAGTCATGGGTTATACACTGGCAACCAAACCCGAAGATATTTACAGGGCATTATTGGAAGCAACAGCCTATGGAACCCGAAAAATAATTGAAACGTTTATTGCAAGTGGGGTTCCCATCAATGAAATTATTCTGACAGGTGGGGAACCAAAAAGAAACAAGCTTCTTTTAAACATCCTGGCTAATGTCACTCGCATGGAAATAAAAATTTCCGATTTTCCTTATCCTTCTGCCTTGGGCTCAGCGATTTATGCAGCAGTCGCTGCAGGTGAGAGCCGTGGAGGATATGGGACGGTTGCTGAGGCAGCTAAAAGAATGGCTCATCTTAGCAGCAAAAGCGTTCTTCCCAATAACAACGACAAAAAAACCTACAATCGACTGTATTCTGAATACACACTCCTTCATGATTATTTTGGCTATGGTCACAATGATGCCATGAAGCGATTAAAATTTTTGAGAAACAAGATTCTGGAAAAGAAAAATCGATAATCAAAGCCAAACCTATTTCTGCACCAGATAATCATATCGGCTGGCGCACATTTTTTAGTCAAACAAGCCAACACATCAGCACGTCAACTCCAAACACTTAAAAATAAGTTTTCTGGTTCAATTATTAAAAATGTGTACAATACGCCGTTGACCCTGTATACCTATTGGCAATTTAGATAGATTAAGTCTACAATTAGCTTACCAAATTATGACCGACCAGACGACGAAAGTTTATCAACGATGCTGGAAGTAAAAACACTGGCGCAAGTCAATCAAATCATTGCGGATCGGTTTGGACATTTGCGTACAGTTAATGAAAATTCAACCTTGCAATCCGCATTGGGTCGCAGGTTGTCGCAGGACATTCTTTCAAACGAATATGTGCCAAACTTTAACCGCTCTACAGTGGACGGTTTTGCGGTGATAAGCGCCGATGTGTTTGGTTCCTCAGAAAGCATTCCTGCAATTCTTACATTAGCCGGGCAATCTGTGATGGGCGAACATAACCCATTAGAACTGCAGCGCGGCACATGTGTCTATGTGCCAACTGGTGGAGAACTGCCCGAAGGCGCAGACGCGGTTGTTATGCTGGAGTATGCCGAAGACTATGGTGATGGAACGATTGGTGTGTTGAAACCAGGCACACCTGGCGTCAACCTGATCTTCAAAGGGGACGATCTGAAACCAGGTCAGATTATTTATCAGCAAGGGCATAAACTTGATGCAGCTGATATTGGAACACTGTCAGCGTTGGGTTTTACGGATGTACCTGTTTGGCGGTCGCCCCTGATCGGTCTCATTTCTACCGGCGATGAACTGGTCGAGCCGGGCAAACCGATCAGCATGGGGCAAATTCGTGATGTGAACGACCCCATGCTTACCGCAGCATTGGCAAAGTGCGGCGCCCGGGCACACAGTTATGGAATCTTGAAAGATGACCCGGAAGCCATCCGGGAAGTGATTCTCGAAGCAATCGAGGTTTGCGATGGTTTAATTATCACCGGCGGCACATCGGTCGGCATTCAAGACACAATTCCAGACCTGGTTTCTGAACTGGGCTCTCTATTGGTTCACGGTGTAGCAGCCAAACCAGGAAAGCCCACCCTGGTGGGTGCCATCAGGGAAAAACCAGTGTTCGGCTTACCTGGCAACCCTGTCGCTGCGTTCTTCATGTTCCTGATTTTGATGAAACCCCTGATTGATTCAATGATGAGTGGTTATTCTGAAGAAATTCAATTATCAATGCCGCTGACGATCGCTGTGCCAAGCAACCATGGACGTGAAGACCTCCTCCCGGTTCAAATCGAAAATGGGCAAGCAAAGCCAATTATTGGAAAATCTGGATTGGTCACAACATTGTCGAACGCCGGCGGGTATATTCGTATCCCTCGAGACAAAGAGGGCTTGCGAAAAGGCGAATTAGTGGATGTTATACTTTTTTAGGAGAACAAAATGCCCTATCAATATCTTACCAACACACCCTTGGATGAAGCAGTAAAGACATATCTCGGCGCGCTGAGCGCGCAGGGGTTGAACCTGGGTCGTGAGACTCTTCTTACCCAGGATGCACTGGGAAGAATAACCGCTCAGGCGGTATATGCACGCATCTGCGCGCCGCATTATAACGCTTGCGCCATGGATGGTATCGCACTGGATGCGCGCATAACCTTCGGCGCGACCGAGACAACGCCAGTCAGGTTAAAATCTACAGATTTTATTTGGGTGGATACCGGCGATCCATTACCGGAGGGTTGTGATTCGGTGGTAATGGTGGAAGATGTGATTGAAGAAGGAGATGAATACATCCTGTATTCTGCAGCGACACCCTGGCAGAATGTTCGCCAGATCGGCGAGGATATCAGTGCTGGTGACATGATCCTGCCCTCCTACACCCCCATTACACCGGCTGGCATGGGTGCCATGCTGGCAGGCGGGATGCTTGAAATTGATGTACTCAAAAAGCCTGTGATTGGCATCATCCCCACCGGAGATGAGATCGTATTGCCCACAGACCAGCCAGCAGAAGGCGAGATCATCGAATTCAATTCAGCGATTTTCAGCGGTATGCTCAAGGATTGGGGTTACACACCAAAGGTTTATCCAATCGCTAAGGATAGCCTTGAAGAAATTCGTCAGACGCTAAAAACTGCGGTAAGTGAATGTAATGCCGTTATCATCAATGCCGGTTCCTCCGCTGGACGTGAGGATTATACAGCCGATGCAATCCGCGATATGGGTGAGGTTGTCTTACACGGGATTGAGATCAAACCGGGCAAACCAGCTGTGCTGGGCATGGTCAGCTCAAAGCAACATGACGGGGTGATCCCCGTGCTTGGTTTACCGGGCTACCCTGTATCCGGCATTATCGTGCTTGAGATGGTGTTCAAGCCTGTTCTGGATCTGATGACAAAGCAAAAGACAAAAACACCTGAGATCATTGAAGCCGTGATTTCACGTCGTTTGAACTCTTCTTTAAAATACAGGGAATTTGTCCGCACCAGGCTGGGTCTGGTGAGTGGAAAAATTGTGGCAGTCCCCCTCAGCAGAGGCGCCGGCGTGGTAAGCTCATTTGTAAAAGCCGATGGAATTATCGACATACCACAGGAACGTGAGGGATATGAAGCAGGTGATTCAGTGCCGGTCAGGTTAACCCACAGCATGGAGGAAGTCCGCTCAATGCTGGTGGTCACTGGCAGTCACGACCCCTTGCTGGACGAGGTTGCCGACATTATGAGACACCGTTGGCCGGGTAGCCAGGTAGGTTCATCGCACGTTGGCAGTATGGGCGGCATTATGGCATTGCGCCGTTCTGAAGCACATCTGGGCGGTATTCACCTCCTGGATGAAAGCAGCGGAACTTACAACATCCCTTATGTCCAAAAATATTTTCCGCAGGGTGGCGTGGTGCTGATCGAATGTGTTCAGCGTACGCAGGGGTTGATGGTAGCCAAGGGCAACCCGAAAAACATCAAAGGCCTTGAGGACATTCAAGACTTTGAATTTGTCAACCGCCAGAAGGGCAGTGGAACCCGGATTTTGCTCGATCACCTCGCAAAGCAGATGGGAATAGATACCGATCGCCTGCGTGGTTATGATCGTGAAGAATTCACACATACGGCAGTAGCTGCTGCCATCGCGGCAGGCACTGCGGATGCGGGCTTGGGAATTCTTGCCGCAGCCAGAATTTACGACCTCGAATTTATCCCGGTGGCAGACGAACAATATGACCTTTTGATTGCCGAAGAGGCTCTGGAACTGGAAACTGTTCAACATTTTCTGGAAGTTCTACAAAGCCAGATGTTTGCTGATCGATTGGAAAAACTGGGCGGGTATACCCTGACAAATCCCGGAAGGATCATAAAATGGAATTAACTCACCTGAACGAGCATGGTGAAGCCGCAATGGTTGATATTAGCGGAAAGCCCGCAAGTCTCAGGATGGCTGAAGCCTATGCTGCTGTTTCAATGAAAGCCAGCACGCTTGATATGATTATGGATGGGTCAGCACCAAAAGGGGATGTCTTAGCTTGCGCCCGCATTGCTGGCATCATGGCTGCGAAACGAACTGCTGAATTGATCCCCTTGTGCCACCCGATTGCCCTGACGCACATCAGCGTGGATTTTGCACCCAAAAGACCGGACAGACTTGAAATCAGGACTCGTGCCGCCTGCACTGGCAGCACCGGCGTTGAAATGGAGGCACTGACCGCCGCCAGTCTGGCCGCATTGACTATTTATGATATGTGCAAAGCAGTCGATCGCGGTATGGAAGTCATCAACATCGGGCTGCTCAAAAAAAGCGGTGGACAATCCGGCGATTATGAAAAAAGGTAAAATTACAGAATGATTGATCAATACGGTCGAAACATTGATTATTTACGCCTTTCGCTCACTGAACGCTGCACACTGCGCTGTGTGTATTGTCGGGCGGATGAAGGCATCTGTCCCAAAGCCGAAGAACTTTCAGGCGCAGATTTTCTACGGATTGCCCGGGTTTGTGCCAAACTGGGCATAAAACGCATCCGTTTAACTGGCGGTGAGCCATTGCTGCGCAAGGATATTCTTGAGATCGTCGCAGGGCTGGGCAAAATTGAAGAGCTAATTGACCTCTCAATGACCACAAACGCGCAAATGCTGGCTGAATACGCTGAAGGCTTGAAACAAGCCGGTCTAAAACGCGTGAATATCAGCCTCGATTCTTTGCGAGAAGATCGCTACAGACAAATCACGGGTGGCGACCTTAAAAACGTTATCAAAGGGATGAGCGCCGCTGTGCGTGTGGGACTTTCCCCGATCAAGATCAACATTGTGCTGATTCGGGGAGTTAACGATGATGAAATCGACGATTTCATCGCACTAACCCGGGACAACCCGATTGAAGTCCGCCTGATTGAGTTGATGCCCCTTGGCGCTGCCGGACAGGATGAAAGTCTGCAGGTCAACAATGATGAAGTCATTGCTGCCAGGCCCTATCTTGTACCCATGGCGCCCCGTTATTCAGGGCAGCCCTCACGTGATTATCATATCGAAGGCTACCAGGGACGTGTGGGTTTTATCAGCCCCATCTCACATCGTTTTTGTGCGGATTGCAACCGCATCAGAGTGATGAGCGATGGCATGCTGCGACCATGTTTGGGAAACAATGCAGAGATTTCCTTGAAAAATGCCTTGGAGGCAGGAGATGATGCGCTTTTGGAAGTTATTCGAGCAGCCATTTTCTCAAAACCCATGCGGCATCATTTTGAGGAGGGTTTTACACCCGTAAAATCTATGATCAAGATTGGAGGTTAACATGACAGCATACGTAGTTGCTGTTAACATCAGTGAGAAAAAAGGAACCATCAAGCACCCTGTCGAACAAATTATATTAAAAATTAATGAAGGTATTCAGGGTGATGCACACGCGGGAGATTGGCACAGGCAGGTGAGCTTGCTTGCACAGGAAAGTGTTGACAAGATGTCTGCTATGGGTGTTGAGGGCTTAACCCCGGGAATATTTGCCGAAAACATCACCACTGCCAACATTGATCTGGCATCTTTACCGATTGGCACCCGTCTACAGGCGGGCAATGCCCTGTTGGAAGTCACGCAAATTGGCAAAGAGTGCCACCATCACTGTCAGATTTACCGCGAAATTGGGATGTGCGTGATGCCCTCTGAAGGCATCTTTGCCAGGGTAATTGTTGAAGGGACACTTTGCGCCGGTGATGAGATCAGGGTGATACCGGAATGAACATCGCTATTGTGATTGTGAGCGACAAAAGCTTTCAGGGGGAGCGTGAGGATAAGTGCGGTCCAGTATTGACCGAAACACTCGTTCCTCACGCAAAAATCACTCAGACACAGATCATTCCCGATGATTTCGAGGTGATCAAAGAAACATTAATCAAGCTAAGTGATTCTGGCGAGCAGAATATCATCTTCACCAGTGGAGGCACGGGGCTTGCGCCCAGGGATGTAACCCCTGAAGCAACCCTGGCTGTTGTTGAACGGCTTGTGCCAGGCATCCCCGAAGCGATGCGTGCCGCCAGTCTGGAGATCACCAATCGAGCCATGCTCTCCCGTTCGATCGCAGGGGTGCGAAGGAAAACCCTGATCATTAATCTGCCCGGCAGCCCCAAAGCAGCCCTGGAGAACTTGCAGGTTTTCCTGCCAGCAATGGAGCATGCTGTGGAGACGCTGCGCGGTGAGGCTTATGAATGCGCAGATGAGCAAAAATAACTCAAAGCATAGTGTTACCTGTCAGACATGTTTTTCAACCATCCATGTCATAGAGGAATCCAGGACCCTAAACCACAATTCACCACCCCTTTAATGATTGGTTTTTAACGCCGATATACATTTTTACTCACAATTCAGCGAGTCTGTTATTCAAACAATAAATCACCCGGAAGTGATTGCCCGGGTGATATTTGTACTGCACGCTGTTATTAGGTAAATGAGCCTTTCGACACAAAAGTCGGTTTGTACTGCAATTGCTAATTACAATTCATAGTGTAAAACAACGCCTGACTCTTTACATTTTGCCTTTTCCGTTATTATAATTTTGTGCTCATACTTAAGAATTCGCACAAGCTCGCACAAAGGCTAAAATTTTTATTCATCGTCGCCCGATTTCCATAATCCATCAAGCAAGCCTTCTAAATCCATTTCATTGAATAATTCGTTCAACCCTTCTTCATCCCATAACTCATCCCAATCCTGATTCAAGATCCAATCCCAATCCTCACCGTCGATATCCTCATCTTCAATAATGCTATCAAAGCCAAAATCGGAAGGTTCAGCTTCATAAAAGCGCACTGATTTGAGCACTGCATCGTAAATTGGCGACAGTTCTTTCCAGCGATCCTTGGGTGCCAGAGCAGTAATTTGGAAAGACTGCTGCGGATAAGGGGCTGCTACAAACACCTTGCCCTGGAAATCCTGACCTTCTTCATTGCCCGAAAATTCAATTAAAAGACCTTCGACTCCATCTATTTTGGTCTTCTTAGGCTTGCTGTATTTCAGGTCACCAGCGTCCTCTTCCATTTCATCCCAGATGGATTGAGCGTTTAACACGTCATCATCCAGAGCGCCATATGCCATGATGAAGGGACCTAGATCTTCCATCCCGTCGGATGGCTTCATGATAACCATACCGAAAATTTCATTAAATTCGTACTCTGTAACTTTTTGCAGTGAAAAACCGCCCACCTCAGATTTGTATGTTTCTCCCAACTTGGGGTTTTTTTTACTGTCTTTATTGGTGTCTTTGTTGCTGTCTTTGTTGGTGTCTTGCTTGAGCCCTTGGCTGGTATCCTGCACTGAATCCTGACTGGTGTTTTGCTTGGTTTCTTGTTTGGTGCTTTGCTTCCCACCCAGGCTGCACGCCAGGGTCGCAATCATCAAGAATACAATAACAAATAGTATCGGTCGTCGTGGGTTAGCCATACTATCATCCTCCATTTTTCTGCTTATTAATTGCAGTAGCTAGATTGACAGATTAACAATATTTTTTATTTTTATATGTCATCTACGGTTTTTATTATAACTATTATTATCTTATTGGTCAATATTATAATTGTTTATATGTTCCCAATCAGCAAAAATGTCATCCCTTCAGAGGAATACAATATGTCTGAGGAATGAAAAATGGGTAATTTATTTCGATAACAAAGGATTCCAAACAAAAAGCCCGAACGTGATTGTCCGGGCTGTATTTTGAATGGATGCGAAGTGTTCTAAGGCGTAAAGTAGGACAACCCTGCCATCCCTGTCAGCAATCCATCATAGAAGATACCGCTGATCACTTCCCCGTCTGCGTTATACCAGTAATAGGTGCTCTTAATTTTGCCGTCATCCTCGCGTAGGATTTCTTCACGTAAAAATCCCGGGGATTGAAGCAGGTCCGCCATTGTCTCATATGGAATCACCTGATCACGATTATAAATCTCTTTCAAGGCTTCATAATTGTCCCAGTTAACGGTCGCGAGGGCGTAGTCATCCGGGTGTTTGGATCCTGTTACATTTTTCCTGTGCACCCAGCCATCGGTCGTGACGCTGATATAACCTGTCATACCTGACCAGGGCATATCATAAAGATAAGTTTGCTTGTGGTCTTCACGGGGCTTAAAAGTTTCGGTGCTTTCGCGGCCCTCGATGGTCATAATCCGATCCAGGTCTTCTTCCAGGGTTTGCCCCACAATAACATTAATCCAGCCCTGATAAACGGGTCCCGCCATCAAGCCGCTGTAATTTGCTGGCGCATCACCGGATTGCGGTGCCGGTATGTCAGGCTCATCCGGAGTAAATGCTGTTGTCGAGTCTTCCGCCGGGTAACCGACCAATTCAACCGCATCGATCTCTACCCAACCCAGTCCGAGAACGCTTTGATCCACCCAAATCACCACCGTGTCGGTATAAAAAGTTTCATCTAAATCAATGGTATGCTTCCACTCGTCTGGACAACTTGACACTTCTTCAGGCTCTCCAACCCACAAAATCCAGCTTTCGCCTTCCGTGTCAACAAAATCGATTTCCACGACCTGGGAGGGATGATAGGATTGATAGATCACCAATTCGGTCGGGATGACAGGCACGTCATAATAAAGAACAAGATATTCTTCTGTATCCTGTTTCAATGGCGCCCAAGCATTAGAATCATCTCCACAATTCTCAACATTCGGGGCACCGGTGGCTTGCATGGCAGACCAACCACTGGAGGAGTACTCCGAACTGGCATCCGCCCACGAAGCCCATTGCCGTATTATCTCTGTCGAGGTTGCAAGAATATCTTCTTCTTTGAATTCATCCTCGTCCTCCCAGTCCCAATCATCCCAATCTAAATCATCAAAATTAAAATCTGGTTCTTCGGCTTCAAAAAAGCTCACCGTTTTTAGCACAGAGTCAAACATCTTTTCCAGTTCTTTCCATCGGAATTCAGGTGAAAGAGCCGTTAAGTAAAATTCCTGCTGTGGGTAAGGCACTGCCACAAACATTTTACCCTTCAAGGTTTGCCCATCCTCTTTTCCAGTGTATTCCACCAGCAATCCCTCAACTCCGTCAACTTTTGTCTTTTTGGGTTTGCTGTATTTTGCATCGTCTTCGACGGCTTCATCTTGCATTTCATCCAGTATTGCCTGGACGCTCTTCTCTTCCTCCATTAATCCGCCATAAGCCATGATGAAAGGTCCCACATCATCATCCGCGTCACTGGGCTTCATAACCATCATCCCCCAAAACTCTTCAAACTCATATTCAGTAACTTTTTGCAGTGAATACCCGCCTGCTTCTGATCGAAAAGTGTCACCAAGAGATGTGCTTTTCTTCCCGCCAATGCTGCAAGCCAGAGTGGCAATCAGCAATACGGACAACATTAACATAAATGGGTTGAACTTTTTGCTCATAATATTCTCCTTTAACAGTACATTATTGATGTCTATTTAAGCTGAATTTGTTTAGAGGACTCTGTCAAATTCTTCGCAGCCTCGAATCAAGAACAACGATGTTTTGATTTGCATTATTATAAATGATTTTAAGTTATTTTGGTGATTTTCATTGAGAAATTATTCGAGAAAGTGCCTAAATTTTCATAAGAAAAGAGGTTGTAAATCACAAGAAAATGAGGTCAGTAATAGCAATAATCTCTTCGAATTTTTAATGGAAATCAAGCTCACAAGATCTGGCAACAGTCACAGATCTTGTGGTCAAATCTTGCAAAATCGCATCCAGTGATCCGACGAAAAGCAAAGCGCAGAAATCAGTAAAATATTGATTTCTGCGCTCAGTCAGAACTTTTGTTTTACACCCTGACATTAACAAATTTGATTAATATGTCGATTTACGATAATCGTTTATTCAAAGAAATAATTTTCCAGCAAACGAGTGAGCACATAATAAATTGCAACATTGTGTTCCTGGACATTTTGCGGATTTTCCTCAGGGGAACAAATTGCAACATCACACAGATTCTTTAAATCCGGGTTGATGCTTCCCGTAAGCGCAACAGTGTGCATATTCAGAGCATTTGCCATACGAGCTGCATGAAGAACATTTTCTGACGATCCGGATGTGCTCATCCCCAGCAATATGTCATTTGGCTTTCCATAGACAAATACTTGTTGCGCAAATACCATTTCGTAACACACATCATTTGACATAGCTGTGAGCACACTTGAATGCGCTACGAGTGATATGGCAGGCAAGCCTCCCATCAGGCGATCGGCAATCCATGGGCCGAAATCAGGGTAAAGGTCAACAAGCGCCTTGCGCTGATCTTCCGTAATTGCCCTTCTTAGCTCGCTTGATTTAACCAATTCAACCACAACGTGATCACAATCAGCCGCGCAACCGCCATTACCACAAACTAAAAGTTTCCCGCCCTCTTGAAAACTTTTGCGCATAATTTCGTACGTCTTCAGAAGATCTTCTCGAATTGTTTCCAAATTTGGATACCTTGTAAAGAACTCTACCAAAATCTCATCTACATTTCGTTTTTTCATATCACCATTACTCCTGTTTTGTTGTTTTTCGATTTGCAGTATAACTTGATTGTCGATTTGTCGCAAGAATGCGCCGTAATGAGGTTCAGGGACTTCGTATCTGATCCCAAATTCTTGATTCCAAATTCCTTCTCACAATTCACAATTCACTGCGCACCTAATCCACAAATTCCTGCTCACTATGCACCATTCTTTTCAGGTTTGACAGATAAATAATCCTACCTTATAATTGCCCTGTTCTTCGACTCGACGCCCTTCGGCTTGTTCCATGGACGCACGAGCGGTCGCTTACCGGTAAATCCCAAAATGCCGGTCAAGCACAAGGGTATCGCCGGAAACAGCGGTGCCTCCCGTATTAGGAAAGGAGAATTTGATGAAAAAGTATTTAATTATTAGTTTTACCTGTTTATTGCTGTTCGGAATGATTGCCTGTACAGCACAAACCCCGGAAGCCCCAAAAATCGAAAACCCTGTGATCCGTCTCTCCACGACGACATCGGTTAACGATTCAGGGTTGCTTCCCTATTTACAACCTCATTTTGAAGCCGACACCGCCTACAAAATTGAGATCACATCAGCAGGAACCGGCGCTGCCATCGAAAAGGCTCGCACGGGCGATGCAGATTGTTTGCTGGTGCATGCCAAGTCTTCTGAAGAGGATTTCATCAGTGAAGGCTATGGCGAAGAACGCCTGCCATTTATGTTCAACTATTTCGTGATCGTCGGCCCCGAAGACGATCCGGCAGGTGTGAAGAATGCTGCAACAGCAGCAGAAGCTTTCACAGCTATTGCTGATAACGGCGCAAAATTTGTCAGCCGTGGAGATGAAAGCGGTACCCATGTTAAGGAAAACAATATCTGGAAAGATGCCGACATTGACCCAACAGACGAAGATTGGTATATCAGTGTTGGCGCAGGCATGGGACAGACGCTGACCGTCGCAGATGAGGAGCTGGCTTATACCCTCTCCGACAAAGCCACTTTCCTTGCGCATGACAATACCCTCAGTATTCTAAAAGAAGAAGCCGAGGACATGAAAAACACCTATTCACTGATTGCCATCACACCTGAACGTTGGGAAGATACCAACTATGCGGGCGCACTGGCTTTTATTGAGTGGATAACTTCTCCGGAAGCATTGGATCTGATCGATGCTTATGGTGTTGAAGAATATGGTGAGCCTCTCTTCTTCTCAATGCGATAATTGCATATGATTTATTGAACACGGAGATGGATCTCATCTCCGTGTTCATTATCTTTACTCATATCTGCTTGAAGTCTACCCATAATTAAACTCAGACCCTACCCACATTTCAATGGACGGATTAATTAAAGCCATCGAACTGCTGTTTGGCGAAAACCCTGAACTGCGCCAAATTATCGCGGTCACCCTTCGTATGTCTTTTTTGTCAACGGGAATCTCTTCTTTGCTGGGCATCCCCCTGGGCGTACTCATTGGCAGCAATGAATTTAGAGGGAAACACTGGGTATTGCGTTTCACAAACACTTTAATGGGCTTGCCCCCGGTCGTTGGAGGGTTGGCAGTTTTTCTTATACTCTCGCGCAGCGGCCCTTTAGGGACGCTAAAACTCCTATACACAGTTACGGCAATGATCATTGCCCAAGTCGTTTTAATCACACCGATTATGACAGGGCTAACCGCGACCATCATATCCATTCCTGCCCCGCGCATCCGGGAGACTGCGCATGGGATCGGCATACCAGCCTGGCGCCAGATGGGGTTGATGATTTATGAATGTAAAAGCCAATTGGTTTCAACTGTACTGGTAGGTTTCGGTAGGGCGATTGCTGAGGTCGGTGCAGTGCAGATCGTAGGCGGCAATGTGCAATATAAAACGCGGGTCATGACGACAGCCATCATGATGCAGACCAATATGGGTAAGTTTCATTTTGCCATTGCACTGGGTATCGTGTTGCTAATCATTTCTTTTGGTATCAATGGCTTGGTTAATTATTTAGAATCACGGGGGAGAAAATGATTGAATTAAAAGGCATCATTAAAGCTTATGATCAGCGCATGGTGTTAAATATTCCCCATCTGGTTTTCAACACCACCAGGCGCTACGCATTGATTGGTGTTAACGGCAGTGGAAAAAGCACACTTCTTCGTATTCTGGCAGGCATTCTCAAGCCTGACGCAGGAGAAGTGACCCAGCTATCGTCAGATAGCATGGGTTATATGCCACAAGCGCCCTATGCCTTCAGCTTTTCTGTGGAAAAAAATGTGGGCATTGCCCTGGATCAAGGATCTGATGACAAGAAACAGGTGCTTGAAGCTCTTAAAGCAGTCGGCATCGATCACCTTCGGGATGCCGTTGGCAGCAAGCTTTCCGGTGGTGAGACACAGAGAATGGCTTTGGCTCGCATGATCGTAAAACGTCGCAATCTTTTGCTGCTGGACGAGCCAACTGCCTCCGCTGATATCCGGGGCATCAGTCAAATTGAAAAAGTGCTTCTGGATTACGCCGATAAAAACAACTGCACTGTAATTCTTTCCACCCATTCACCCGCCCAAGCCTTGCGCCTGGTGGACGAGGTGATCTTTCTCGACCAGGGTATGGTTATAGAGCAGGGTCCGGCTGAGGACGTGCTTCACAACCCTCAACATCAGGTGATTCGAGAATTTCTCGATCATTGGAAACTTTAAAACGTAATTGTTGTAAGTTTTCTCACAAATTTTTCCAAGATATGACACATTTTAAAAAAAATAAATTGTAAATAGTGATCAGGAAAACCATCTTACACTCTTTACGAAACATTAGAAAAATGATCACTCTCGGTCTTGTCGCGCAGCAGCGCTTTGCGCAAATGAGCCGCTGCCAGCCCGCCCAGAAAACCGATGCCAATGTTCGTGGCGACGGAAAGCACCGCAGTACCCAACGCCAACGCCAGCTCCCACCCTCGTAATTTTCTCGCAGTCCTGGCAAGTTGAATACCCACCAGCAGCATCATCCCTGCAATCAAAGGCATTGGAAAAGCAGCCATGAGAGCAGCAATCGAGCCGCTGAGAAAGAGGCCAATACAAATCTCGATCAGCCCCTCCAAAATAGGCGCCCCACCGGTGCGTGCGCCAAAATAATATTGACCTGCCAATCCACCCGCACCATGACACATGGGCATGCCTCCCAATAAAGAGGAGAACACGTTCATAACACCCATGTTGAGCATCAGCTTTTCCTCGCTTACCGATTTCTTGGGGAAATAATCACGAATAAGCGCAGCAGGAGCAATGATCGCGTTTGAGATCGACAGCGGGATCTGTGCAAAGCCAGCCAACAGCATCGTTTTCCAAACATCCTGCAGGCGTGGGACAGCGATCACCGGCAGTGTGAGCCGCAGGTTCCAATCCTTGGGCAAATTGCCTTCCCAGGCGACCAATACAACACCCAATATCATCAGCACCACGGAAGCAGGCGCGTAGCGATTCTCTCGCAAAAGCAGCACAATCACAACCGCCACCAATCCCAAAACAGGATTGGGTCGCATCCATTGCACAGCCTGCCAGAAGAGGGTTATACCAAGCGCCAGTTGAATGCCGCGCACAATGTAATCCGGGGTGATACGCACCAGCCATTTCAACAGACCGGTCAGGGTCAGTAAAATCCACAACACACCCAAACCCAATCCGGATGCATAGATCAACTCAGGTGACCATCTCTGGGTTATCGCAGTGATCGCCACGATCTTTTTCGGCTGGAGCGGCATCGGGAGACGGTAAATTAATCCAAGAGCAATGTTCGTCAAGCCAAGCATAATGAACAAGCCGGCAGGGTTCAATCCATTAATCGCAATGTAGCTGACAGCCAGTGGAAACAGAGTGCCAAAATCACCCATGGAGCCCGCCAGCTCACGCAGATTAAATTCAAAATCCGGAAAATTTTTCTCATCAATGTTTTGGTCTGTCATGTTCTGTTTTCCTCAATTGAAGAATTGTACCAAGAAAAGTGCAGGTGTGTTTAATCTTTTGTCAATGGTCCCCTTGTTCCGAGGAGGATATGCTATTTCTGCAATCACGATCAACAAATACACTGAAATTGGTTCAAAGTAACGATGTTTTTGTAACAGAAAACATGTCAATATTTTGTAAATCAACTTGACAATTCGTCTGTCAAATTATGAATTCGTGCTATACTATAGCTACTATATTTTTCGGATTGGAGGAATACAAATTTTGGCTAGTGTAACGTATAAAAATGTTTATAAAAGATTTGGTGATTTCACCGCCCTGCATGACCTCAGCCTTGATATTAAAGACAAAGAATTTCTTGTTCTTGTCGGACCATCTGGCTGCGGGAAAACGACAGCATTGCGCTGTTTGGCAGGCTTGGAAGAAATCTCCGAAGGTGAAGTTTTGATTGGCGACCAGGTCGTCAACGACGTAGCCCCTAAAGACCGGGACATTGCGATGGTTTTCCAGAGCTACGCCCTCTATCCACATATGACAGTTTATGACAATATGGCATTCGGTCTCAAACTCCGCAAGGTGCCCAAAGATGAAATCCGCACTCGAGTTGAAGATGCTGCAAATGTTCTCGGCATTGAAACATTGCTAAGCCGAAAACCACGAGAGCTTTCTGGTGGGCAGCGGCAACGTGTTGCTGTTGGTCGTGCAATCGTGCGCGAGCCCAAAGTATTCCTCTTCGACGAACCCCTTTCAAACCTGGATGCGAAACTGCGTGTACAGACGCGTGCAGAGATCAGCAAGTTACATCAACGTCTACAATCGACCTTTATTTACGTAACCCATGATCAGACGGAAGCGATGACCATGGCTTCCCGAATTGCCGTCATCAATAAAGGTGTCCTTCAGCAGCTGGACACACCTCAGCAACTTTATGATTTCCCCGCAAACATGTTCGTTGCTGGCTTCATCGGATCGCCTGCTATGAACTTTTTTGATGGAAAAATCGATCGAGAAAACGATGCGCTATTCATTGATCTTCATTCCTTCAAAATGAGGATACCTGATAACCGAAAAGAGATTTATGAGCACCTTGCCGGGCAAGAAGTGATCTTCGGAATTCGTCCTGAAGATATTCACAATCCAGATTATGCACCACCATCAATTATCGCCGAAGAAGCCGAGGTAAAGGTGGATGTGACAGAACTGATGGGAAATGAAATTTTCCTGTACCTCGTCAATGGAAAACATGAGTTCGTCGCACGGGTTGACCCCCGTACTCGTGTTGGAATGGGTGATGTCATGCGCGTTGCGTTCAACATGGACAATATGCATATCTTCGATAAAACCGCTGATCCTGAAAATCCGGTCGCGGTCCGTTAACCCCAACCCCCTCTCAATTAAAAAGAGCGATCAAATTGATCGCTCTTTTTTCTCGTTCTTTTGAGCGCCCTGCTGGAAAACACGATCACCAACACCCCAAATATCAAACTGATCACACCCACAAATATGAAAGCATCTTGCCAGAATCGCAGCGGAAATAAGCGGATAAGGCTGTCAGATGTGTAAAACTGCCATGTTCCGCTTTCAAAAAACAGCTTATGAAACCAGGAAAACAAATCATTGAAACTGATGGCAACGAAAGCAAGAATGAAGCCAATCATCCAAATAACGCCCTGCCCCCCCCTTCGATAGGCTAAAAATAGGATCTCATGCTTCTGAAAGATCGCGACAAGCACCGTGAGTGCCAGCAAAAGGACTATCACCACAGCCAGCGCTACCCGCATTCCACTGACGACATCTTTCACATCTTTCATATGACTTAATTCTCGCTGATTAAAAAGCGGGGCACCTGATTCAAATTGCAGGTTCTCTAAATATGAAATTGGCTCTGAATTCACCAAATAGCCAATAGAAGGTTCTGACCAGCGCAAACGATCTTGAAGTGAAAATCCATAAGGATCTTCTGGAAATCCCGGCAGCCGGTATTCAAACTGTGCAAAAACCGGCGTGATCAGCAATCGAACAGCGATCATCAGAATAATTGGTGGAATCATTACCGTGATCAACCACCCCAGAAATTGGGGGACATTCCTTTTGTTTTTCATTTCATCATCTCCATTCCTCCCGAAAGAAGAAAGTCCACAACGATCTTATTGGTCAACCATTCGATAGGTGTGCGATCATCTGTATAAACCCGGGTGGTTTCCGGTGGGGGTTGCCGATTGTTGTAAGCAATCGCCATCGCTTCCAGCAGCAATGGATCGGCGTCATTTTCTGAAAGGTTAAAATAATTCTCCGAAACATGATCCCAGGAACCTGGTTTTTTGGTTGCAAAGAGAATGCTGTTAAAAGAATCCGGCAGGTCGGTCACAAAAACATCTCGAAAAACCTGCTTTATCGTCGTAGCCAGATCATTCACCAAGGCTCGATTAAGTGGGCTTCGTCCTATATTGACCACCAGCACACCATCATCTTCAAGATGTTCATGGACAATTGTAAAAAACTCCAAAGTTGTCATGTGCCATGGAATATAGGGCGGGCGATAAGCATCCACACTGACGATGTCATACTTTTCTTTTGAATGCGCCAACCCCCACCTCCCATCTTCCGTAATGATATTGAGGTTGGGTTGATTCATCTCAAAGTATTCTTTACCAATCCGGACAATTTCCGAATCAATTTCAAACCCATCAATCTTAATTTCTGGAAAGACAATTGACGCCTGTCGGCTTGTAGTCCCGGCTGCAAGTCCCACAATAGCCAATTTTTTAATCGAATCTAAGGGGCGAGGTGTTGCGTTGAAAAACGGTGCAACCAAAACCTGTGACCAGGGACCGTAATAAATCAATTGGGTGGGGTGATAAATAGAATGGATCCCCTGTCCTTCGTTCAACCGCAAATACCGATAAGAATCTTGTTCGATGACCTGGATATAATTGTAGGCTGATTCTGTTTCATAGACCAGACCAGGGGTCGCTTTATCTGCCCCGCTAACGCCGATTACCCATAAAATAATCAGCAAAATTGGCATCCAAAAAAATCGCAGCCAGGGTTTGACGCCAACATAGACAAAATAACCAATTGTCGCAACCAGCATCATGAGGCTGCTAAAAAACAAAAAGGTCCGATAAGTGCCAATCAAAGGGATCAGTACCAACACCGGCAAAAAGGTGCCAATAAAAGAGCCTGCGGTTGAGATTGCCGATAGCCGACCGGAGATTTTTCCTGCAGTTTCAGTGTCCTCAATGGCTAATTTTAATGCAAAAGGTGAAACCATCCCAACCAGTGTTACCGGAATAATGAACAGGCATAAAATCGTGACAAAAACACCGACGAGGATGGGCATGTCCAGCTGATCGAAAGCATTTGCCGTGGTCCTCAAAAATGGTCTGGCAAGAATAGGGATCAGTCCTACCGACAAACTCGCCCACATGATGATTCGATAAAAATTACCGTAATCGGGATTTCTATCGGCAGCTTTCCCTCCCAGCCAGTACCCCAGTGTCAAATAGATCAATATCAAGCCGATCACACAAGCCCAAACCAGATTGCTGCTCCCATAAACATTCCCTATCAGACGAGAAGCAGAAAGTTCAACCGCCAGGGCTGTCATCCCTGAGAAAAACACGGTGATATAAAGATAGGTTTTTTTCAAAAATAACCTCCAGTGTTTCCATATCAAATTCTAATCTATTTAGATTATGCTTGCTTTGATAGTGGGAACAACATCAAATTCTTTTTTACAAATTAATATTTTTAGTCAATATTATCTCATAAAACAGCCGTCGGTGCTAAACCGGTCTAATCAACTCATCCATCTCAGAAGGATCTCAATCCCTTCGATTTTCCGGCATCCTGAAGGGCTCTGGACGAAATTGATGCAGAATTAGCATATTTACACCTGTTATACTTTTCCCACCCAGAAAGCCCTTTCAATGACATTTCGGCCGCATCTTCCTGAACTGCAAATTGTAATTAATTTCTCTAAAAGTAAAAGCCCAGCACAAACTGGGCTTTTAAGGCTGGGGGTGAAGGATTCGAACCTCCACATACAGATTCAGAGTCTGCTGTCCTACCATTAGACGAACCCCCAGTGTTAACCTGAAAATTATTGTACCAAATTGGCTTCAAAGGGGCAAGGTATAAAAACGAAAGCAAGGATGAATAAATCCTGTTGTTATGTTACAAAGGCAAATAAAATAAAATTCTCAATTGGGCAATCAATTACCAAATCTCAGCCATCCTATCTGAGACAATTCAGTCATTTTTGGTGGATCGCATCGCTACACTTTCGACCAATCCAATCCCAAGCATTAGCGATAGCAATGAACTTCCGCCATAACTTACAAAAGGCAAAGTCAGACCAGTTACCGGGATAACGTTGATATTCACACCAATATTCACCACAGACTGAAAAAAGATCAGGAAGCCAAAAGCATACGCAATCAGAGAACCAAAGACATCCGGGGCATTTTGCGAGATCTTAAAACAGCGAATAATAATCATGATTAAAAGACCAATCACAACCGCAACACCTAAAAATCCAAAATCAGCCGCCAATACCGAAAAGATAAAATCTGTGTGACGAACTTTTAGAAATCTAAGCTGAACCTGGGAAGATTGAGAATAGCCCTGACCAACCCAACCGCCAGTGCCAATTGTGATCAGTGCCTGGTCTACATTGTAGGTCTCTCCGTAACGAGCATCTGGATCAGGAAATAGAAAGTTCGAGATTCGTTTTTTCTGATACTCTTCCAAAAATGAAAAACCTGTTGCAGCACCGATTAGTAAAACGAACAACACAATACCAAAGGCGATCAAAATAATCCTGATCCTGATGCCCACAATCCACAACATCGCCGCCCAAATTACAATCAGAACGATGGTTGTGCTCAAGTTTGGCTGGAGGTAGATCCAGAGCACAATTCCAGCCAGTATGAACAAACTCAGTAAGATCGTCCTGATACCAGGCTGTTTTCCTTTATTATTTGCAAAGAAATTCGCCAGGGTCAGGATCAGGACAATTTTTGCCAGCTCAGCAGGCTGGATCAAGATTGTCCCTACCTCTAACCATCTCACCGCTCCAAACCGAGCCTCCGCCGTTAAAACAAACAGCAGAAAGGCAACTGTCACAAGATACATCGGCTGGATCAGTGTTATCCAAAATTTGTAATCAAGCGCTGCAACCACAAACAAAACAACCAGTGATATTAAAAGAAATGTTGTTTGGCGCCGTGGATGACCCTCTAATTCAATGTTTCCAGCAATAGAACTTCGAATAAGTGCAATTCCTAATATGGACAGCGTGAGCACTGCACCAAAAAGCAAAAAATCAAAGTTTTGCCAGATTATCCGTTGGTTTTTCATTTCACGTTAATTCTTCCTGACCTGGCCCAAATCTGCAAGGGCAATCGTATTACGGCGCCTTTGCTGAATCAATTGCTTTCAATTCAAAATAAGCATCAATGACGCGCCGCACAATCGGTGCTGACAATGTAGCACCTTCCGAACCGTTATAAATAAATGAAACCACGGCAATTTCTGCATCATTCCACGGTGCATAGCCAACATACCAGGCGTGGGAAGGCCACAATCCAAAATCACATAAACCTTTTTCCTGAGCAACGTTATCGCAGTACTCTGCGGTGCCGGTCTTTCCTGCCGACTGACTGGAATCATTTCTAAACAGGGCTTCATGCCGGGTAATCAGATATTCGCTTGCAGTCCCTTCTGTGACGGTCATCCGCATGCCCAGGTTCGCTAATTCCAGAACCCAGGGCTCCACCTTTATTTTTTCGCCAGTGGGTTGATTCCCATCATAAACCTGGATAACAGGGTCTTTCGTGATATCCCATCGGTAACTTGGTTCTAATTGTTGAATAACTTCCCCTTCCGGTGAAACGACCTGGTTAATCAACGTGACATCCATTAATTTCCCACCATTAGCAATTGTTGCAATGGAGTTTAATACCTGGAGAGGCGTCGCAAGGACATAACCCTGCCCAACAGCGGCAGTATAGGTGTCGCCCGTTGCCCAATTTTCCCCCAGGGTAATCCGTTTCCATGTGGGATCAGGAACCAATCCATCGGATTCACCTGGGAGTTCGATTCCTGTGTAAGAGCCGTATCCGAGAGCTTTTGTATATTCGCCCAACCGCCAAACACCAAGACCACTACCCGCTACTTCATCTTCAAATCCACCAGCTACTTTGTGCCAGTAAATATTACACGACAAAGCAATCGCTTTTAAATAACTGACCTTCCCATGCCCGCTGCGATCCCAACAAACAAACTGTCGAGGTTGTCCAGGATCATTTTCGTAGAAGCGTTGAATGACTGTGATCGTTCCTGGACACTCAATTTCCGTTTCAGGTCTGACAACGCCTTCATTCAATACCCCCAGGGCAGTGGTCAGCTTAAACACCGATCCCGGTGGATGTTCCGCTGAAATCGCATGATTAAACAAGGGTCGTTGAGGGTCATTGCTCAGTTGTTCGTAGTAATAACCAGGAATGATCCTTTCCATCCGATTATTTTCGAAGCTCGGATAAGAGACAAGGGCTAACACTTCTCCGGTTTTCGGGTTCATCGCGATAACAACACCGTTGTTCGAGATGATCCTACCAGTTTGTTGGTTCCAAAATTCAATTTCGCTGATCAAAGCTTCTCGAGCAATCGCTTGCAAGCGCGCGTCAATGGTCAAAACAACATCATTTCCTGGAATGGGATCAACCGGCTCGGATAAATTCCGAATGAATTCACCTGCCACATTAACTTCTACTTCCTGGGTCCCGTTTCTTCCAGCCAAAATATCGTTCAAAGACTGCTCAACCCCCGCATAGCCAACTTTGTCACGATTTGCCACAAATCCGCGGCCCACATAATAATCTTCCAGAATTGCAGGAATGGGTCCTAAAAACCCGATCACTTCTGCGGTCAATTCTCCGGTTGGATATTGTCGAACCGAAGAGACTTCAATATCAATGCCTGGCCAATCATCTCGATTTTCCATGACCGTCATTGCGACATCCTGGGGGACATCACATTTAAGAGCAGTCGCCTGAAATGGCCAGTTGGTTCCTGCAATATAAACCACCTCAGAAATCCCCAAATCATTATAGCAGGGCGTAAAATTACGCACAGTTTCATCATCGGTTGATCCTTGGCTAACAGGGATCCCAATGACTTTGGATAGTTCACGGAAAATCTCCTGCGTATCGGCTTCGTCTCCGGGAAGATAACCAGGAATAACAACCACATTATACGAGGGCACATTTTGTGCAAGGATGATCCCGTTTCTATCGTAAATTGTTCCCCTGATTGCTGGATTGCTGATGATTTGGGTTCGATTGTTATTAGCCTGGGCAACAAAATTCGATCCCTGAAGGATCTGGATATCAAATAGCCTCAGTAAATAAAAACCAAATATGGTTGCAATCAGGATAAAAAGCACCAGGTAGCGCCAATTTTCAAATTTTAAGCCTTGTTGAGGGAATATATTCATGCCTCCACCTCCAAAGGATACAACCGCCCTGCCAGATCATTGACGATCGCATAAATCGGAAGGGCAAAAATTAAATTCAGTAGGATGCTTGGGATGGTCACACTGTCCAGGCTTTCCATCCATGTAACCGGAGCGCCGCTCAGAATTAATCCGATTATATATACCGCATGTTGAAAAAAAGTTCCCAAAAATGTCACAACAAACATGACCATTATCGGGTTTCTCCAAACTTTTCTTTGAAATATTTTTGAAACACTCATGACACCAAAATAACCAATCAACGGTGTATAAAATGGCATGGCAGAACCAACACTGATCAGAACCCCTGTAATCACAGCCCAAAACCAGTTGTTCTTTACTCTTTCTTGCAAAGACCAGGCAATCAAATATAAAAGGATCAAATCCGGTGCTCCAGAAATCAAAGTGATTCGTGAAAAGATTGTGATTTGAAGAATATAAAACACCACAAGGGTTAAACCGCGCACAAGGTTGGGGATCAATGTTAATGCTCCGGAATAAGTGGTGAAATATCAACAGCTTGAAAATTGTTGATCACCAACACGGCATTGATACTCGAAAAATCAACGATTGGCTGGATTGAAGCGGTTTGAAATAATGCATTTTCTCTCTTTTGAGTGGAAAGAACCTGTCCAACAAAGACGTTAGGAGGATAATTTCCACCCAGCCCCGATGTTAGCACGACATCCCCGGATTGAACAATTTCATCCAGAGGGATCATGTTTAATGACAAATCACCTGTTAATGACCCGAGCAGCTGCGCCTCGATTCCTGCTGATTTAAGTCGAACATTAACGACCGATGTTGAATCTGAAATCAGCTTAATTCGAGAAGCGTTTGCAATCACTGCATCAACCCGCCCAACCAATCCTTGTTGGGTGACTACGGGCATCCCGTATCTGACACCGTGTTCAGTTCCCTTATCAATCATGATGTATTGTAAAAAAGGACTGATCTCGCGTCCAATCACTGTTGCTGCAATATAATCATATTGGGGGTTGGTTCGCCCAAATTCCAAAAGTGCAAAACAAACCTGTGCTTCTCCCAGCTTCTCTTCTATTTCAATCAGTTGAGTCTGCAGTTGTGTGACCTGAGATTCAAGGACCGCGTTACGTTCTCGCAATGCTGTAACGTCACCAGGCGTTGTTAAAAGATCACGCACTGAAATATAGCGAACGGACAGCCAGCGTTCCAATGAAATTAAGGGGTTCAATGAGAGATTAAAAATCGGTGCGAGATAGCCGCTGAGTGCGAGGAAAAGCAACCCTCCCACTACCAATATAATCACAATCGTTTGGGTGTTCTTTGAATTGAGAAATTTCATCTTAACCGATCCTGACTTTAATAATGGATCGAATCATCAGCTCTGTAAACGAGGATTTGACCTCAAAGCTTAGATCAAAGTCCGGTTAGCCGGCTCTCGCTCCAACCCCACCAAAAAGTTTTTATAATCATCTTCATTTTCTAAAATAAATCCGCACCCCCGTGCAACGCATGTACCCGGATCTTCAGCAACCCAAACTCGGACTTTTAAGTCCGCTAAAAGTCTTTGATCCAGGTTTTTCAATTGAGAAGTTCCACCCGCCAAACAAATGCCGCTGTCCAATAAATCTGCCAATATCTCAGGTGGCGCTTCATCCATGGCATCCCGGATCGTTTTCACAATCACAGAAATCGAACTTGAAATTGCTTCTCGGATCTCGACTGATGACACTTCAATTGCTTCCGGTAATCCGGTGACAAGATTGCGCCCACGAACCTCAATGGTTAATTCTTCTTTTAAGGGGTAAGCCGATCCAATGGCAACTTTTACTTTTTCTGCCATTCGTTCACCAATAAAAAGATTATATTTGTTCCTTATATAATTAATAATGTCCTGGTCCAGTTCATCACCAGCTACCCGCAAAGATCGTGCCACAACCACCCCATTCATAGAAAGGATGGCAACTTCGGTTGTCCCGCCACCAATATCAACAATCATGGTCCCCTGGACATCATTAACCGGTAAGCCCGCGCCAATCGCGGCAGCACAGGGTTCAGAAACCAGCATCACCTCTCGAGCGCCCGCAGCCATAGCAGCGTCAAAAACCGCTCGTTTCTCGACATCCGTCGCTCCTGAAGGGATCCCAATGACCACTCTTGGTTTTGGCAAGGGTACAATGCTCTGCTGATGTGCCTTACCAATAAAATATTCCAGCATGGCGTGTGTGATTTCATATTCGGAGATCACTCCATCGCGCAATGGACGTAATGCAACGACATTTGCCGGGGTCCGTCCGACCATCGCACGTGCCTGGGCCCCAATCGCGATCGGTTCTCGTGTTCGCTTTTCAATCGCAACCCAGGAAGGTTCATCAATTACAATCCCCTTTCCGCGAATATTGATCAATGTGTTCGCGGTTCCTAAATCAATGCCAATGTCAAGGGAAAACAATCCGAAAAACCAGTTCAGCGGGGAAAACGCCAATGTAAGTCTCCTCTAAAAAAACGGGGTTGGTATCAGTTTATTACCAATTTACCGTGAAAATTATATCATAGGACGGCACAATCAATTCCATGTGCAACAGGTTAAAGTGTACCTACCAGGCTTAAACCTGTCAATTCAGATTGTTCAATTACGTTGATGAGATATTTCCTTTAAATCATGAATATCTGATCATACCCTCTTTCCGACAAGATAGGCTTTTTAATTCTCAATATCTATGCGAAATTTTCAAGATTTAATAGACTGCTGTCTTAATATTTAAGTCCGATTCTCCAATGCAAATTGAGGTGCTTCTAAAACTGAACGGATATTGTCGTCCTTTCGAATTAAAAAGGACACAATTCCGCGGTTAGCCAAAGCCAACGACAATTCTTCTGAACTTCTTGAGTCACCAAAACTTGCGCCATCAATCAATATCACAACGGGTTTGAGTCTCCTTTGCTGAAGCTCCCTCGCGACGGTCAGGACTTTTTCCTCTGCTGATGGGGTAATTAAAACGATCGTGCTGCCCCTTGCAAAATGCGTAATCTGAGAGCTTATCAGCCCCCACAAAGGTAAATCACCCTTAATGGGCAACACGGCCAGCGTCTCCAGGATCTTTCCCATCTGTCGCTCACCTCGTTCAGCTCGAAGTATCGAATAGCGCTTACCGATTGAAACAAGGCCAACCTCCCTTTTCTGGCGGATATAGTATTTCGCAATTGATGCAGCAATTGATATTGCATATTCACCTGTATCAGGAGGTAAGGTAAAAGCTCTTCGCTGTGTTAACCACCACAGTTCGCCGAGATTCTCCCGGGAGTCCAGATCTTGATGAACGTGAACATTCCCCCTCACATCCAGGAAGATCCACACCTCTGCCAGCGGGTCCTTTTCAAACTCTTTGACGATAAGCGCTTGTTTGCGTGCGGACGTCGGCCAATGGATTCTCTTTAAAGGATCTCCCTGTACGTACTCTCGAACACCCGCTGCGTATGGGGACATCTCCAGCGTTTTCTGCCGCAGCGCCTGTCCGCCAGGCAATGTGCCAAAAGGCTCCGCAAATTTCGTAATATCAAACGTATGCGGAATAACCAGGAGACGAGATTTGGGCTCCACTTTTTTTCTAAACAACAGCATCCCAAACAAATCGCCTGATTCAATTTGAGTGGGTCCCAAATCAAACCAACCGCGCTTATTCAGCGTTGCGTAGGCAAGATAGGTTCTGGGTTTCGATCCTCCAATCCAGGTCAGGACTCTCGAACCCGCCCCACTCAGAAATTCCGACCTGTCCGTTATTTTTAGCCAGGCTTTTGGGATGAATGAGCGATTGACGATTTCAAAACTTTCAGAAAAAATATCTCCGACCTGTTTTCGGGTAGCCGATGAAGTCCTTGTTAATTCAACGCCCCAGGTGGAAAAAACTGACCAGATAATGTTAACGACAAATACAAGTAATAAAAACAAAAACAGGCGTGAATAGCTTTGATTTTGCGAAAAACCTGGCAAGCGCGAAATGACCAGGCTCAAGCCGATTAGAAAAACCATCCACCAAAATGAGCGTCCTGCTTTTATCACACCCCACCACCACTCAGATCTCCTCCAGGAATGGCCAGGGTGTAAATAATGTCGGCAATAATTTTTGTTGACTGAACATCCGTAATGCGTGCAGACGGGCTGACCACCACCCTGTGGGCAAGAATATATGGCGCCAGATGTTTTATGTCATCAGGCAAGACAAAATCTCTTCCCATTAATGCTGCCCGAGCCTGTCCGGCGCGATAAAGCCCAAGGCTTCCGCGAGGGCTTGCCCCCAGATAAACTTCAGGGTGTTCCCGTGTTTTCCTCACCATCTCGACAATATAACGCTCGACAGGCGCGGAGACATGAACATGCTTGACAATTGCCTGTGCTTCTGTGATCTCCTCAACAGTCAGAACAGGTTCCAGTTCAAAAATGGGATGGATCAATTTTTGTTGCTGTAAAATTTTTATTTCATTACTCAAGGAGGTATAACCCAGATCAATCCGCATCAAAAAACGATCGAGCTGGGCTTCGGGCAATGGAAAAGTGCCCTCATATTCAATTGGGTTTTGTGTGGCAAGCACCATGAATGGAACCGGCAGAGGATACGTTGTTCCGTCCACCGTAATCTGGCGTTCTTCCATTGCCTCAAGTAACGCCGATTGTGTTTTAGGAGTAGCCCGATTGATCTCATCGCCCAAAACAATTTGAGCCATTAACGGGCCTGGACGAAACTCAAATTCTTTTGTGTTTTGGTTGTAGATCGAAACGCCGGTGACATCGCTTGGCAGCATATCGGGGGTGAATTGAATGCGCTTAAAAGAACAACCCAGAGATTTCGCAAGACTACGCGCAAGTATCGTCTTTCCAACACCTGGCACATCCTCAATCAAGATATGCCCCTGGCACAAAAAGGCGACAATTGTCAGGACAATCGCATCATCTTTGCCAACGATCACTGATCTCAAATTGTTTTTTAGTTTTTTACCCAGGTTTTGAATTTTTGCAATATCGACCATCTCGCCAAACTCCTGTTTCAGCTAAGGGATGTTGGATCAGTATGGCATTTATACCTTGTTTTGTCTCAATTATACAATTTATTTTGGTTTTATTTTCTGGTCAACCCAGAGCTTGTTTCATCTGATTGGCAACCATCACTTCATTTTCAACTAAAATGCGGTGAATTAAATCAATCGCTCAGGTAATCAACTCGATGCACAATGAGACAAAAACACCACGCATGTTTTTGTCTCCTACCATCGGATATGATGATAAAATACTAATACAGAAATCGAAAACCATAAATGATGGATTTATTGAGCCCCGTTAACAACGTTTCGAAAGGTGAACCTTCATGAGCGAAACTTTGACATTATTTCGATTACAAAATCTTGACACCCAAATTGATACTTCTACCCAGCGGATCCAGGAAATTGATCTTATCCTCAGTGACAATAAGCTGATTCAAAGGGCTGAAAAAATTCTTAAGCGAGCAGAGCAAGCAGCAAAAAAGATTAAAACCGAACTCAAACAGATTGAAGACAGGGTTGAAACAACGACAATCAAAAAGAAAACGACACAGGCTGCATTGTTTAGCGGCAAGATTAAAAACCCGAAAGAACTTCAGGATCTTCAAATGGAATCCGAAGCCCTTAAACGATTTATCTCCAAATTGGAAGATGACCAGCTTGAAGCAATGATTGCCTTCGAGGACGCTGAAAAACTGGAAATACAGGCAAGGAAAAACCTTGAACAAACAAAAGGCACGCTTGCAGAACAAAATGCTACTTTGCTTGGAGAGCGAAACAAACTCGTTTCAGACCTGGAACGGTTGACCCGAGAAAAAGAAGCCACTGTTCAATCGGTGCCTGCCGAAAACTTATCTTTATATCAGAAGTTGAGAAAACTTAAGAATGGAAGGGCTGTTGCGACAGTTTCAATGGGTGGTTGCAGCGTTTGTGGGCAGTCTCTGACTCCCGCCGACCAGCAAGCCGTGCGCGCGGCCAATCGAATTGTCTTTTGTCCTTCTTGCGGCAGAATCCTTTACAGTGAATAACCGCAAAGGATCAGATAAAATTCCTCAGTATTGATACAAGCAGTGATCCAATAATTTGAAGGATAAAAATTAGGATCATTGGACTCAAATCCATGCCCCCAATCGGTAAAACTCGTTTTCGGATCGGGTTCAGCAAAGGATCAATAAATAATCCGATGATTCTCCGGATAGGGTGATAAGGATCAAGGAAAAAACTGAGCAAAGCATTGATAAAGATCAAAAAGGTTAAAACTGAAACAGCGGTTCTTACGAAGGTTATTAAATAAATCATTTCTTCTCCAATACCAGGCGCAACCCCAACTTCATGCTTATTCCCAATCCAAAATCAAGCGTCCACATCGCATTTTTTGGCAATAATTCACACAAGCGACATCAACACACCAAAGCGACCCGTTTTTCCACCCTCCGCTCGATGAGAATACCAGTCTTCCAAATGACAGGCTGTACAGATTCCAGATCCTTCGACCTGCTCAACACCGGCTTCATTTAGCTGATCAATATTTGCCTGCCACAAATCCAGGTAATAACGATGATGAACTTTTTTGAAATATTTTCTCCCCTTTTCGCCAATGCTCTCAACAAATGCCTGATAAACATCCACACCCACCTGATAACAATCCTGACAGATTGATGGACCAATCCCTGCCAAAATCGCCTCGGGAGCTGAACCATAACATGCGACCATTTTTTCAACCGCGTGGCGAGTGATCTGCCGAAAAGTACCCTGCCAGCCAGCATGAATGATGCCAACCACTTTTTGCAAGGGATCAAACAATAAGATCGGGACACAATCCGCAAAGCGCATAAATAAGGTGACGCTTGGGTTGTTTGTCATAATCCCATCCGCCTTTTGATGGGGGATATCCAAACCGCGGGGAGCATCGGAACAAACAATTTTTGTTCCATGCACCAGCCAAACATCAAATCTTGAGGCGTAATCAAACCCTAAAGATTGATAGATGATTTCATGGTTTTTTAAAACTGCCTGAGGGTCATCTCCGACCGTCCCACCGGTATTAAGGCTGTCAAAAGGTACTTTGCTAAAGCCTCCCCGACGTGACAAAACCGCATGAAACAATGGTTGCTCGGTAAAGAGATCAAATTGATAATAACGCAGCCCATTTTCCTCAACAAATCCCATGCTGACGATTAACCTTGCTCTTCGATTTGTTTGACAATCGCATGCTTGAGGCGCATTTCATGACGGTTCTCTAAAACCGATTCTTCCAGGTAAGGAAAACCAAACCAGGCAGCTGCCAATCCAAACGCAGCGCCTGTAAATGCTCTCAAAAGCGGTGTGCTTTCACGCAAGGGCATCCAGTTAAAAATCCCCAATCCGGTTTGGCCTAACAGTTGAGAAAAGCCATCCAAAGCAATTGGCCCGATACCGATCAACAACCAGAGGTACCATGGGAGAGGTTTTATTTTTCTTCCGGTCAATGAGAACACAAGTCCAAACAGGAAAATTGCAAGATAGATGGCGACATCGCGTTCACATAAAGCCATTTTAAAACCTAAAGCATCATTACCAAGAAAGGATCTGGCGGTGTTGACATCATTCTCATCAAAACCTGTTGCTTCACTGTAAGTGATCACACCGCCCATACCCGCCAGTTCCAGCGGATAATAGGGTTGTTCTCCAAACAAGAAAAAAGTGCGGTAAGCCAGTTGATGGCAGAGGGGGCTGTAAGCTTTGTAAATAACTTTGGCTGGCAACTCCCACTTCACCTTCATAAAAACAGGTGCTAATAAAGCCAAAAATACATATAAAAAAGTGAACGCATTCACAAGTACCATGTAATGATTCGAAAACCAGCGCGAAAACCGGTCTGCTTTGGTCATGGAAACAGGTATTGTCATCCGCTTAACCAGCACATCGTTGCCCTTTGCCCGGGCTTCTGCCAGACGTTCTTCAGCTTTTTCGAAGGCAAATCTGATTTCGTGAATATCAAAAGGATGGTTCAGGCGATAAACGCCAACATCCAGAACGGGCGCTTTATGCCCGAATTCTTCCTCCAGACTGAGGTCAGCATCAATATCCACAACATTCAAGTGATGCGGATATTCTTCCCGTAAATGAGACAAATTCTCCTCTATCGGGGTTAACAAGGGGCTGTTGCTACGGATAAACAATGTCGTTTGTATCATTCTAGAATACCAAGATCATTAAGATAGAGAGTCAATAACAAATCATCAAGTTGTCCAATATGAGTGTATTGGATAAAACCTTCAGGGTCAATAAAGATTGAGGTTGGCAATCCCCTCACCTGAAACAAGGAACCAACTGAATTCGATTCATCTAGAAGAAAAGTCAGTTCGTAGGGATGCAGGTCAAGAAAATCTTGAACATCACGGCGCTCTTCGCCCGAATTGATCGCCAGAACCACAAAATCCTCTGAAAAGCGATCAACAAAGCTTTCGAAAACAGGAAGTTCTACCCTGCAGGGTGGACACCATGTCGCCCAAAAGTTTATCATGACCGTTTTACCAAGATAATCGGATAGGGCTTGGCTTGTTCCATCAAGTGTTTCCAATTTGAAATCAGGCGCCTTCATTCTAACGTTGCTCACCTGTGGGCTTGCTGTTGGCGTCATTTTAATTTCAAGATCGTCCTGGGGCGGCAGTTCATCCAATCTCGTTTCCGTCACGGGCTGAAAGTGTTTGAAAATGGCATCCCTATTCAAAACAACCAGTGCGCCCATCACAACAACGAAGACGATGATGATAATGTCAAAGACGTGTCTCCTCTTCTTCAAATGCTCTCCTGTGAACTAAATACCAAAATCGATCAAAGATTCAAAAGTAATCAGGCGCTGATAAATTCCAAGAAACAACAGTACGCCCACAACGATGAGCAGGACCCCCATAAAGATCTGGGCAATTTGCATGGCTTTGCCATGTTTTTTTAAAATACGCGTGACCCAGCCGACGCCCAGAGCTGCGGCAAGAAATGGTATCCCCATACCTAAGGAGTAAAAGCTCAACAATACAAATCCCTGGCCAATGTTCGCTCTCTCGATGGCTAAGGTCAGGATCAGCCCAAGTGTTGGTCCAACACAAGGAGACCAGCCTGCCGAAAAAAAGACTCCCATCAAGAATGAGGATAAATAACTACCCCCCTGAGATAACGTTGACTGATGGCGAAAATCATAATCCAGGAATGGTATCCGGATCAGATCTGTCATGTGCAACCCAAAAAGAATCAGGATCACCCCACCAATTTTCGCAAGAATATCTCGAATCTGGTAGAGAAATTGACCCAATGCAGAGAAAGCGATCCCTAGGGTGATAAAAACAGCTGAAAATCCAAGCACAAAGGCAAAGCCGTGCAATAAGGTGGTAATGTGGCTCTTCCTGTCAACTTTCTCCGATTGGGCAAGTGTTCGCCCGCCCAGATATCCAACGTAAGCCGGAACAAGTGAAAAAACACAGGGGGAGAAAAAAGATACCAACCCCGCAAGAAAAGACAAACCTATTGAAACACTAATCAAAACCCAATCATCTCCAGTTTATGCAACAACAACTTCCACCTTTGTAGATTGTCCCAATCCTTGAATGGTTAACTCACCGGGATAATAAGCAACTTCAGGACTTGCCCACCGCCAGATCCACTTGGCATCTTCCGGTCGAACATTCACGCAACCATGTGATCGTGTTGTTCCATAAAAATTATGCCAAAAAGTTGAATGAATGGCAGCACCATTATTGTCAAAAACGATCGTCCATCCTACGCCAGCAATATCATAGTTTCCAACCATTTCGCTGGCGCTCATATGGGTTGAAAGCAATTTTCGCCAAATGGTATGAACTCCCACGGGCGTTAACCACTTTCCAACCTCGTTATCATACCCACCGGTTGTAACTCTGGTAAAGAACACCTCTTTGTCACCCTCGAAACAGCTCAATGTTTGATACATCAGATTAATGATGATATGTTTGTCGGGCGCATCAGGATGGATCGGAGCAATCTCCTCAGGTGTGATCTGCCGACACACATTTGCATCCACCCAATACGTGTCGTCGAGTGCGCCATATAGCTGCCTCAAACAATATTGTGTTTTTCCACTTGTCGGATCCTGGCGAATATCAAATGCCCAGAAAATCTGTGAGTAGTAAATACGCGGCCTGATCGTTTCTCGAAGCCAGTACTGGGCAGGTGGAGAATCAAAGACCAAACCCGTGTACGGTGCGACAATCTCCACCCACATTCCCCGTTCACCAGTTTCAGTAACCGGCAATTGATTAAGCGGTTCCTGCGGGGTATACATCACTTTTTGAAGGTAATCAGCATAAATAAAACCTTCTGGCGTTTCTACCCAGCGTTGATTTATTAAAAGTTCAGCGATTTGTTTGGTGATAACTTCTTGCTTCCACACAAAAACATCGTCATACCAGGCTGTACTAACTTTTTTAGCGTTGTGAAAGGGTTCGCTAAAAATATCCACACGTGCCCCGGGTTCGCCCACACACATCCTTCCCAGCGGAACATTGACAGGAAAATCAGGCGTAAGCGGCCCCTCTTCAAATAAATGACCCAGACGAGAGACGAGTTTCACGGGAGCTCGACCACCTATTGCTAACCCACCAAGCGCAAGCGCTGAATATTTCATAAATTCGCGCCTTGTAATTTGATCTTTACGTTTCATAATATGATTAAAATAATCCAATTTATCCTGTATGTCAACAGCCGTCCAGCAAGTCAAAGCATTTATTGACTACCAATTCATGAATCTGTTCTATCTCCGGTCCCCACAATGCATCCCCGGGTTGGTAAGGGACGAATTTCCGAATGATCTCGTATGCCTTTCGGGTTCCCTTTCCGAGGATCAGCTTTGGCTCCTGCCGCAATCTGAGGTCGATCGCGCGGGCAGCGGTATAAAGCTCTATTGCCAAAACATGAGCGGTGTTGACCAGAATACTTCGCGTGTGTCGCGCTGCGGTCATGGAATTCGCATTGTGGTCTTCCTGCTCAGCTGAAGTCGGCAAAGAGTGAATAGAATCAGGTGTTGCCAATGTCATGTTCTCCAGCACTAAAGATGCCGCTGAATACTGAGGCATCATTAACCCCGAGTTTAAGCCAGCATCATTTGGTTTATCCACCAGCATGGCGGGCAAACCTCCACTTAGGCGGCTGTCCAGCATCCTGAATGTACGTCGCTCGGAAATTGAAGCAATTTCTGCCATCGCAATCCCGAGAAAGTCCATTGTTATACCAAGAGGTTCGCCATGAAAATTACCGCCTGAAACTGCTTCTTCGGGACCAAACAACAATGGGTTATCCGTAGCAGCATTAATTTCTGTTTCAATAGCGCCTCTCACAAAATGTAAAGTGTCCCATCCAACACCCTGGACCTGCGGGGCACAGCGTAAAGAATACGCATCCTGTACCCGACCACACGCATCGAGCAGTTGACTTCCCTGGGTATACTTTCGGACAGCCTCAGCGACACGCCTTTGCCCTTCATGTCCCCGTGCCGTATGAATTCGATCATCAAATGCAGCAGCACAGCCCATCACAGCTTCCAGGCTCATCGCCAATGAAACCTCTGCTGTTTTTAACAATGTTTCTGCATCAAACACAGCTAACGCGGCAATTGCTGCCGAAAACGTAGCCCCATTGTTAAGAGCAAGGCCTTCTTTGGGACCAAGGACCAGACGCTCAATGCCGGCTTTTGCCATCGCTTCTTTGCCAGTAAGCAGCTTGCCTTGGTAAAGCGCATACCCGGATTCCGCTTCCAAATCATTCAAATCCTTTGTAAACACCAGAGCCAGATGAGATAGGGGTCCCAAATCGCCTGAAGAACCCAACGAGCCCTGCGAGGGAACAATGGGCGTCAGATTTTTATTAAGTAGCGCCAACAAGGTCTCGATGACCTCAAGCCTAACGCCAGAATAGCCTTTCGCCAAGGCGTTGGCACGCACAAGGATCGCAGCTCTAACAATCTCTTCATCCAGAGGGTCTCCAGTTCCAACCGCGTGACTGATAATTAAATTACGACTTAATTTTGCCGATTCTTCCAAAGGAATTTTTTGATCAGAAAAAATCCCAAATCCCGTATTAATCCCGTAAACAGGCTTCCCTTTTTGCCCAATGCCCATTACCCACTGATGAGCACGCAGAACTGCCTCTCGCGCCTCTGATGCTAAGGCTACCTGAGTCCCGTCGCGGGCAACGTTAACCACATCTTCTATTGTTAGTGATTTTCCATCAATTACGACTGTTTTCATTCCATTCCTCCTGCCTAAAAGACAAGCCACCCGATCAGAACTGCAACCAGCGGCACCGTGATATTGTCAATATCCTTAATCGGAAGCGATTCAATTAAAGAAGTGACGAGGACGATGATTCCCAAAGGAATGACATAATTCCAAATCGGCGGGTCAAAATAACCCTGATGAATAAAAACCGATAGGATCAACAACGAAAAAGCGAATCCACCCATCAGCATTGAAATTGAACCTGCAAGAGTTTTCTTTGGTGACCATGGCAATCGGGGACTTTTAATGCGTTTACCAAGCACATCCGCCAGCCCATCCCCACCACACAACATCATGAGAGCAACGATGCCCACCGGAGAGTTCCTCCAAAACAAAATGGTTAAAAAAATAAATGCAATCCCATAATACAGCGGACCACGTAAGATCTCACGGCGATCTCCACTGCGAGACATCGCCGTAACGGCAGCCTCATCTTTGATGATCCCGCTTCCCACCAGTGCAAATTGAAGTGTGATCCCAAGGGGTACAATTGCTGCAAGATAGGGAGAACCGGGATTATCATTGAAGAACAACCAGCAAAGGACAAAAATGGGTCCTGTGCCAATATGAATGATCTTCCTGCTGAGTTCGCTGGAAATCAAACCTTTATGAGCAAAAAAATTGTTCAACCGCAACCATGCCACACCAATTGCCAGTGTCACAATCAGAGCAATCCAGTTATTTCTCAGCAAAGCACCTGTTCTTTCTGACGTTCGCACTTCAAATTATCCATCCGATCGCCCTCTACGATGACTCAATTCACGATCCACATCACGAGCCATGTCCTGTTTTTTGATAGATTGGCGCTTGTCATGGCGCCTTTTACCTTTTGCAAGCGCAATTTCCACCTTCGCCAGGCCCCTGCGCAAATAAAGTCGGGTTGGCACGATAGTCATCCCTTTTAACCGCACCCCATCCCACAAGGCTCTGATCTCTCTTTTATGCAGCAACAAACGTCGATCTCGTACTGGATCATGGTTAAAAGAACTCGCCTGATCATACGGGGCAACATGCGCGCCCACCAACCAGGCTTGCTGTCCGTTGGTGCGCACATAAGCTTCAGAGAGTGATACCTGTCTTGCACGAATCGATTTTATCTCAGATCCAAGTAATTCGATGCCCGCTTCATAGGTATCAAACAATTCAAACTCAAAGCTCGCTTTTCGATTTCTCGAAATGATCTTGATCCCGTCCATAGTTCCTAATTTTAACACAGACCGCTGGAGAAAATAAGAACTCGGCCATTTTCTCCTTTTTGTTGGAAAACAGGGTGAGATGTCGCACGCCCAGATGGGTATAATGATCATAATCATTATTAATTATCAACAGGAAACGTCATTATGGAAATTTCATTAGCTTTGGGTGGTGGCGGTGTCCGCGGCATTGCCCACATTGGTGTGCTGCGTACACTGGAGAAACACGGCTTTCAGATCAGGGCAATTGCTGGCACAAGTGCTGGCGGGTTGGTAGGTGCAGTGTATGCGGCTGGCTTCAGTACCGAAAAAATCGAAGAGGCTGCCCAGGGTATCGACAGCATTCAATCTTTCTACCGAAAAAGCGGCGATCAACCTTCGCTTCTGGGACTGGAAGGTATCACCGAAAAACTTTCAAATTTATTAGGTGACAAAACATTTGACGAATTGCCAATTCCTTATACCGCCACAGCCGTGAGCCTTTATTCGGGAAACGAACTCATCCTGCGCAAGGGAAAAGTGCTCGATGCGGTTCTGGCAACCATCGCCGTTCCTGGCGTTTTTCCAAGCCAGAGAATTGGCGGGAAGGTGCTGATCGATGGCGGTGTCCTTGACCCTGTCCCTGTTCAGGTTGCCCGATGGATGCGCCCTGATCTCCCCGTCGTTGCTGTCATGCTCCACAAAACGCCAGAGGGTTATGTCCCTGAAGAGATTCCCCTGCCGATGCAGATCCCGGGGCCTGCGCCCATCGTTGAACGGCTGATGAAACTGCGACCTGTCCAGGCGCTCGGCATATTCACTCAATCTATCGAGGTTGCCAGCAAACATTTAACGGAGTTATCTCTTAAATTATATCAACCTGAGGTGATCATCGCCCCCAGAGTTGGGCATTATGGGCTTCTGCAAATTACCAGCGTTGATGAATTAATTAATGCAGGCATCGCTGCGACAGAAGAAACCCTGGAGGTCATCGAATCTGAAGCGAATTGGATGAAAAAGCTCCAGAGACTGGTCAAGCATAAAGTAAAACCCGAACCTCCTCCTGATTTCTGGGAAAATATCGACTAGCAATTTTGGGCTCGTGAATGATTGTTCGGTAAAATGAGATTTAAATTACATCAAAGTCAGGCGTACAAGCGCTTTGCTCAAGAATAAGGCAAACGATAACCATGAATGAAAAACCAGAAATTATTAATATTGGCAAATGGGTGTTCAGAGTTAAAGAAGCACCGAAAACATCCATATCGAAGGTGATGCTTCTATTGCACGGGCATCTTGGAAACGAAAATGTGATGTGGGTTCTGACCAATCCGCTTCCGGATTCCTACACCTTTATCGCGCCGCGTGCCCCATTGCACATGGGCGAAGATCAATATAGCTGGCATGAAATTCAAAAACGCTGGCCTGATCTTGAAATATACCGTGATTTTATTCAGGATTTTCTAACTCAGGTCGACAATTGGCTTTTAGAACGGCATATCAACGCGCCAAAACTGGACATTATGGGATTCAGCCAGGGCGCCGTCGTTGCCTATGCTATGGCGCTGTTATTTCCCGAAAGGATTGGGAAAATCGCAGCATTGGCCGGGTTCATTCCGAGAAACTGGAAATCTCAAAAATCACCTGAAAACTTGAAGGCTCGAAAAGTCTATATCGCACATGGCACCAAAGACAACACCATTCCTATCGAAAAGGCGTACGAGGCTGTTTCGTGGCTGGAGATGAATGGCGCTGATGTCACCTTCTGCGAATCCGATGTCGACCACAAATTAAGCCCGAATTGTTACAGGGGGTTGGGGGAATTCTTTAAATTAAATGGATCAGCGTCCGCTGATGATGGCGATCACAGCCAGAAATAGTCCTAGTGCGCCCAGACCGATGATGATTAATCCCATCGGTACACCACCCAAGGAGGCTTTTTCTGCAGGAGATGGAAAAGTTGGTATTTCCAAAGGAGGTGGTTCTGTAAACGTTGGCAAACGGGTGGCAACTGGCGTGATCAAGAACTGGGCTGCCAGCGTTGGGTCAATTGTCTGAGTCATATTAGGCGTTGAGGTTGGTGGGGGTTCAACAAGTGGCAGGTCTCCACCAAAGATTGTTACATAATTACCATAAACCCAGGCTTTTCCACCCGGCGCGCCGACATACTCAATTTGCACCCAATCTCCAAAGCGTCCAATTGCACTGGCTTCCTGCTCCACCAGCAAAACGCCAACTTTTTCAGTCAGTGAATTGGGGCCTGCCCGAACATTGATCTGGGTCTCGTTTGCCGTGATTGCGTTAACAATCACATAAGGACCTCTGGGGGTACTTGTGACTGTCGGAATATCGCCCGTTGGCTGCTGCGCCAAAGGTTTCGCATCAACATGCTGAGCCAGACCAAAACTCAGCAGGATAATAATGATAATCAGTAAAATTATCGGTTGAAACCACCGATGTTTCATAAAAACTCCGCATAAACCATGGTTTTTCCTGCAAAGGGATTATAATCCAAATAGATTAAATTTGAAAGTTTGCATGAACTTCTAATAGCAGCATAAGAGGAAATTAAAACATGGCAGAGACTCGTATTTACCATGGTGAATTCAAACCCAGTGATATTGTCCGGGATATCATCGCGCATTTCAATCGCGGCGGCTTTCGCGTTCAACAAATCGGTCAGGATCCCAAAATGGCTGTCCAAATTGCAACGCATAAGATGGCGCGCTCTGGTGGTCAAACTGCGATCACTGTAACACTTCATCAGGTTGAAGATGGCGTCTCTGTTCAGTTGGGCGAACAAACCTGGCTGGGGCTTGCCGCGAGTCTCGGGGTCACTGCTCTCGGAGTTTTACGCAACCCCCTTTCCTTGTTGGGTCGGCTTGATGATCTTGCTCAGGATATAGAATCCCTGACCTTGAAAGAAAACATTTGGATTGTCATTGATAAATCTGCGCATCAGCATGGCGTTGGGACCGCGCTATCTGAACGACTCAACCGCTATATCTGCCCCTATTGCAACACGGCAAATCCACAGGGAGAAAGTCGATGTATCGCATGCGGCGCGCCACTGGGAGGCATCCAACCTCAAACCTGCCCAAATTGCGGTTTTGTTGTTCACAATTTAGAACGAGAATGTCCTAATTGTCATGTGAAACTTCCTTCATCCGAATTGAGAAATTAATATTTTCGTAGGATAAACCCTCAATTCATTTGCCGCGCATTTATGTTGGAGAGCGCTTTTTCCCGCCCTCAAATTATTCGCCACTGGCGCCCATCACTGCGAATGAAATCATCCGCCCCGTGTGGGCCTTGCGTCCCAGCCTCGTAAATTGGCAGGTTGTGGAGGTTTTGTTCTTGCCAGGCATCCATGATGCCCTGCGTCAGTCGCCAGGCCTCTGCAACCTCATCACTGCGCGTGAACAGCGTAGCATCTCCGATCAGGCTATCCAGCAATAGCCTTTCATAGGCTTCGGGTGGTTCTCCCCCAAAGGCTTCGGTGTAATCAAATTTCATCATGACAGGTGCGATTTTCATCGAATTTCCCGGGATCTTTGCACCTAAAGAAAGGGCAATTCCCTCGTCAGGTTGAATTCGGATAACAAGCACATTTGGGGCTTCGATTGCCAGGTTTCGTTGACCGAACAAAGCCAATGGAACCTGGGTAAATTGAATTGCAATTTCAGTCGTTCGCTTTGGAAGTCGTTTGCCAGATCGGAGATAAAAAGGCACACCTGACCAGCGCCAGTTATTCACAAACAATCTGGCTGCCATATAGGTTTCAGTGATTGAATTGGGATCAACACCGGGCTCATCTCGATAGCTGGCGACACGTTCGCCATCCATTGTTCCCGAAACATATTGTGCCCGGCAGGTGTTCTTTAAAGCAGCTTCTCCCGTAATCTGCTGAATCGATTTCAGTACTTTAACTTTTTCATCTCGAACAGTTTTCGCATCAAATACGGCTGGGGCTTCCATCGCCGTCAGTGTCATCAATTGTAAAAGGTGGTTTTGGAAAACATCTCTGATCACACCAGCGTGATCATAATACCCGGCACGCGTGCCCACGCCCCCGGTTTCTGCCATTGTAATTTGAATATGATCAATATATTTTCGATCCCAAAGGGGCTCAAAAATGCCATTGCCGAAACGAAATGCGAGGATGTTTTGAACCGTTTCTTTTCCCAGGTAATGATCCATTCTGTAGATTTGATCTTCCTCAAAGACGGAATGGAGCTGATTATCCAGCAATTGTGCTGATTCATAATCGCGACCAAAAGGTTTTTCAACAACGATCCGGCGCCATCCATCAGGACATATTTGCAAATTGCTCCGACCAAGATTCTCGATGATGGTTGAATAGACTTCCGGCGGCGTTGAAAGATAAAACAGGGTGTTTTGCACTCCAATTTTTTTCAAAACCTGATCCAATTTGCGATACCCTTCCGTATCTTCAAATGTGGATTCGACATAAAACGCGTTTTCAAGTAATTGATCCAGCACCATCTCATCAACTGGTTTCGTTCTGCCATGCTCCAGCACCCCCTGCCTCAAAACTTCTCGCATTTTTTCGTGGCTCCATTCGCGGCGAGCGAAACCCAAAATATAAAAGGGCGAAGGCAAACGTCCCTGTTTTGCGTTTTCATAAAGACTGGGCATCAGTTTTCTGCGGGTAAGGTCACCCGTAACGCCAAAAATTACAATGGCAACGCCTTCGTTACAACCTTCATTGAAAATATTGATTTCTTGCATCGTCTCTCCTGATCGCACAAATCTTTAAAGAAAAATCCACCAATCCATTTTACCTGATAAATCAACAAGTTATTTCTGTATCGAGCGCCAAATTGAGAGGGTTGTTATGTCAATGCATTTGTTACAAAACGTCCATTTTTAACATTAAATGACGATCGTACATGGATAACAGTAAAATCTCATCTCATTTTTTATGCAATTTAGGTCTATAATGGATGTGTCAAAACAACCAATCAAAGAAAGCAGAATACTGACGGTAGACAATGACTGATCATCTTCTTAGAATTTTCTCAGGTAACGCACATCCAAATCTTGCACAGGAGATCGCTGACATCTTATCAGTCCCTCTTGGCAAATCGCACACTGTCCAATTTCCTGACAGTGAATGCCATGTCATGATCGATGAGGTAGTGAGAGGGCAGGACATTTTTATCATCCAGCCCTGCAGCGCGCCCGTCAACGAACATCTCGTAGAGCTTTTGCTCTATTTGGATGCTTTCAGACGCGCCAGCGCCCATTCGATCAGTGTGCTGATGCCTTATTTCCCTTATGCTCGACAGGATCGTATGGCAAAAGGGCGGGAAGCAATTAGCGCACGGGTCGTGGCAAACATGTTAGAAAACCAGGGTGCGGACCGTGTAATCTATGTTGACATTCATAATACGGCAATTCAAGGGTTTTTCAACATCCCGGTTGATCCCCTTACAGCGATTCCAGTCCTTGCAAATTATTTTAAAAAGGAATGCTTCAAAGATTGTGTAATTGTCAGTCCCGATGTGGGCAGAGCCGGGCTGGCTGGAAAATATGCCGAGTTTTTAAACCTGCCCCTGGTTGTGATGCACAAACGCCGGACCTCTGCCACAGAAGCAGAAACAACCCATGTCGTCGGGGACATCCGCGGCAGGCGTCCCGTTATCATCGATGATGTCATGGCAAGCGGCAGTGTCCTCAAGCAAATTGATGCACTTTACAAAGAAGGTGCGGAAGGGAAAGCCTATTTTTGCGTCACACACCCTGTATTGCTGCCATCTGCCCTTGAAATTCTTAATCAAGATGATCGAATTGAGAAATTGGTTGTATCGAACACGATCAATATCCCCCCGGAAAAGATGAGCCCAAAAATTGAGGTGGTATCGCTGGCGCCATTATTGGCACAAATTATTGAGCGGATTTATCAAGGCGTGAGTATTTCTGATTTGCTCTATCAAATCTGATTAATTTTTCATTTTGATGATTGACAATCCTTTCATCGTGGAGATTTCATCATGGTAAAAATCATTGCAGATACGACTTGCGGCTTGCCCCTGGACGAATTGAATGCTTTGGAAGTAGATGTCATTCCACAGATCATCATCTTTGATGGGAAAGCCTATAAGGACGATTACGAAATCGACACACCCACTTTTTTATCAAAATTAATTCAAGCAACTGAACTTCCAAAAACAGCAGCGCCTCCCCCAGCTTTTTATGAACCCCTTTTTAAAACGTATTCAGAGCAAGGGCAAAGTATTGTCATAATTACGCCCTCCAGCGAGGTGAGTGGAACTTATCGTTCAGCAAAGGTTGCAGCTGAAATGGTGCCCCAGGCGGATGTCCACATCTTTGATACACGCACTTTAGCCGGCGGATTGGGAGTGCTGGTAAAAAAAGCAAAATCTTGGGCTGATAAAGGATTGGAAGCAAGAGATATTATCCAGGCGCTGGAAGATTATAAAAATCGCGAAGTTGTCTATTTTTTCGTGGATACCCTTGACTATTTGTATAAAGGTGGGCGAATTGGCAATGCTGCTTACCTCATTGGTAGCGCACTCCAGGTGAAGCCAATTCTTGGATTAGAAAACGGAAAGGTTGCTGTCGTCGAAAAGCAAAGAACATCCTCCAAGGCGCTCAATCGACTAAAAGATCTGGTGCTTGAACAGCACCCGGAGAATAATAATTCCAATATCACCATCAGCCATTGCGGCGCATTGCGCAGGGCTGAAACACTGGCAGCCGAATTAAAAAAGATGCTTGGCGTTGCTCATATTCCTGTATACGAGGCACCTCCCGCGATCGTCGTTCACGCAGGCCCGGGGGTCATCAGCGTAAGCTTTTTTAAAGACAATCAATAAAAAACAGATTGAGATCACACAACGCCAAAATCAGGTTAATTAGTCAAAAGATTCTCCCAGGATAGCCAGAAGCTCATCTCTTTTCAGCTTAGCCGGATTTTTCTGTATGCTGGATGATACTATTGATTTTTCAACAATATCATCAAAATCATCTCACTTGATTCCCAAGGAGCCCAAACCGGGTATCGATAATTCCTGCGTCAATTGGTCATCCATTCAATACCATCCTGGATTGACGCATCCGGATCCAAAGTCAGGATCGACGCGATTTTCTGATACCGTCGTTTTATGAAGTCTCTGCCTTCTATTCGCGAAACAGCAATCGCTTTACATTTGATCACCGCTGGCAGCAGGCAGGCACAGATTTTTATTCCATCCAAACATGGTTGCGAATCACCACATTTCAGGATGAAGCGATTTGATCGAAATAAAACCCTTCTCACCCACAACAACATGATCGAGAATTGGCATGCCCAGCATCTTTCCGGCATCAATCAATATTTTAGTGAGATGAACATCCTCAGCACTTGGTGAAGGATCACCACTGGGGTGGTTGTGGACAACAATCAATGAGGCAGCATTTTGGCGAATTCCCGATCTAAAAATCTCTGCTGGTCGTACATTCGAGGCATTCAAAGACCCCCGGTAGAGTTCATCAATCCGCAGATACTGATTGCGGCTGTCGAGCAGAATCACCCACAATTCTTCCTGTTCCAGCCGCGCCATTTGATACTGCACCTGGTCTGCCACATCCTGCGGACTTGAGATCACGAATTTTTCTTTGGGCATCATCCGTGAAAGGCGCCGACCCAACTCAATTGCTGCCAAAATTTGGGCTGTTTTCGCTGGCCCCACACCAACAACCCCACAAATTTCCTGAAAGGTGGCTTTTTGCAACCCGGCCAAACCTCCAAAATGCATTAATATGTGCTGGCCCAATTGAACTGCACTGTACCCTTTTAAACCCACCCTCAGCAAGATCGCCAGCAATTCAGCATCCGACAGGACGCTGGGACCCAATTCCTCAAGTCTTTCTCTTGGCCGTTGGGATTGTTCAATATCCTTGATCCTGTAATTTAAATTTGCCGCTGGCATACAGGCCCCTCCTGTTTTTCTTTGAGGACAAAACAAAAATATCTATTTCTTATGCGTCAACTTATTTTCCCTCCACGGGAAATTTTATAAATGTCACCATGATATAATATCATGGATTGGGCTGTAATTTGGACTGAAACAACATATATATTGACATAAAATTGGGGCTTTGTTTGGTAGAAATCCAGCAGAAACCTCATTACGTTTGCTTTGGCTGATTCTGCTCCTTATTTCAATTTTTATGAAGATTTAGTTTCTGATCTTTTTCAATTTTAAGGATTTTTGATGGTTAAGAAAATTTTTCCTGGAAATTACAAGAGTCTCGAAGCAATCAGCAATTTTGCAATTCAGCAGGCTGAAAACGGGCATTTTTCACCGAACGCGATTTACGAAATTCAAACGGCGGTTGAAGAGGCTTGCGCCAACATTATCGATCACGCTTATGGAGGTGAGGGCCTCGGTGATATTGAGATCCAAATCAATCCGATTGAAACGGGGCTAAGGATTGAAATTTGGGATAAAGGAAAAAAATTTAACCCTGATGAGGTACCGGAGCCGGATATCACATCTCCTTTAGAAATACGAAAAGAACGCGGCCTGGGAGTCTATTTCATGCGCAAACTCATGGATGAGGTCGTATTTTCTTTTTCACAGTCCAAAGGTAACAAGCTCACGCTGATTAAATATTGGGAGGGGTAGGTTTGGAAAGAAAAATCCTGGACGGGATAGGCGCAGAAAACTCAAAGCACTCCTTACACGCATTTATTGAACAAATAACGCAAAGTTACGGTTTTGAGGAACAATTCGCGCTGATTGAACAGTTCTTCCAGGATTTCGCCAAATCACAATCCTGCATCTGGCTGAAGAATCTTACCAAGACATCACCCCCCGAAGCAGTTCAATTTCCCATTCCATTTAACCTGAAAGACAAGCAGATCCAGGATCCCATTGAAAAAGCTGGACATTACACCACCTGCATTGGTGAAGAATGCTGGCTGGTTTTTCCTTTGCAAGCCGTTGAATCTCGCTTTGGCGAGCTCATCCTTAAACGAGACCTTCCCTTTTCCCAATCTGAAGTGAATGAGTTCAAGGATATCAGCAGCCTGATCAGCATGGCTTTGTATACAACCCATTTGCAAGATGTCCAAATTTGGCGAAAAAAGCAATTGGATCTGGTCAAATCAGTTACAGAAAAAATATCTCAAATCACCAATCTTCAACTTCTGAATGAACAGGTCACAAGTTTGGTGCAGGATACATTCAAGTACGCCTATGTCGCTGTTTTTTTGATCCATGAGGAAACCGGCAGACTTCATTTTCAGGCAAGTTCCGTCAGGACAAAAGGTCTAAGCGATAGTATTAAAAAACCGGAATTCGAAAGCCCAGCCCATCCCGGATTTGAGTTGGGCGAACATATCATTGGTCATGTGGCAGCCACAGGAAAAGCCCTGGTTGCCAATGACATCTCTAAAGAACCTCGCTACAAAAAAGTCGATTCCCTTGCCGACACACAATCCGAGGTCGTACTTCCTCTTAAAATTGAAAATCAAATTCTGGGTGTTTTTGATGTCCAATCGAATCAGAAAAATGCATTCGATGAAAACGATCTTCTGGTTCTCCAAGCGTTAGCAGACAATGTCGCCATCGCCATTTACAGTACTCAATTATATCAGCGCGCCAAAATACGTGCTGACCAGCTCAACACAGTTTCTGAAGTCAGCCGAGCCCTTACACTTATTCTCGACATTGATGAGCTGATTGAAACAATTGTGTCCCTGATTCACGATCGTTTTGGCTATCCTTATGTTCATCTGTATACAGTCGATCCGATTGAACAAAAAATCACTTTTAAAGCAGGCAGTGGGCTCAGAAAGCAAAAGTACCTGGAAGAGGGCATTGCTTTTCCGCTAAATTCGGATAAAGGTATTGTCGTCTGGGTTGCCAGGCATGGACAAACAAGACGAATTAACAATGTTGAAGATGATCCCCTCTACCTCCCATCAATTGACCCTGGGAGTCCATCAAAATCCGAATTGGCTATCCCGCTTTCTTTTGGCGGCGTTGTCCTGGGGGTTTTGGATATTCAAAATGATCGCTTAAACGCCTTTTCACAGGATGATCAACAATTGATGGAGACACTGGCGGACAACATCGCCATTGCGCTTCGAAATGCCCGTTTGTATCGTTCCGAAGGGTGGCGTCGTCAGATCGCAGAAAGTTTACGGGATGTTGCAGGTCTCCTCTCTGATAATACTGATCTATCAGAGATATTATATGAAATATTGCGGCAGCTTCGAAAAAATTTACCCAGCGATATTGCCGGCATCTGGATGTTCGATCCCGAGACACAGGATGAGCCTCTTGAAACCCGTCGTTTGTACCTTGCAGCACACGATACATCCGAGAGTTATCCTGTCAAAGATTCACGAGAACTCACTTTCACACCCGATGCCTGGGTCAGGAATGCGTTAGAAAAATCCTACCCCACAATCAGACAGCCCCACGAAAGCCGGGGGCCGATCGCCAGACGGTACAACCTGCCCCAGGAATACTCATCTATTGCCGCACCCCTGTTTACAGGCGATGAGGTTCTTGGAATGCTGACATTAGATCATCACACACAGGGTCGTTACGGTGCTGAATCACAAAAAATCACATCTGCTTTTGCCAGCTATGCAGCAATCGCCATCAAAAATACCCGGCTTTACACACAATCACAGGAGCAAGCTAGGATTGCAACAATACTTTTAGAGGTCGCCACTGCAACGCAATCTTTCACAAACCTGTCGGATCTATCAAGTACGATTGTGCAAATCACGCCAATGGTGGTTGGCGTCAAAGGTTGTGCACTGTTTATGCGTGAGCCCAATACACAAATCTTTTCTCTGTTCTCCTGCTTTGGAATAAGCGATTCTCCCGAAGTAAGTCAGCTGGAAGCACCCATCATTTTCAAAAATGCGCCGATTTTTGAAAAATTGCTGTCATCACCCAAACCCCTGCGGGTAGAAGATCCTGATTTCGAATTCAATCTTGCTGAAAACTCGATCCTTCGTCCAGCTGACGAAAACCTGACACTGCTTCCGTTAATTGCACGTGATGAAATCCTTGGCGCTTTTCTGATTGCCGATGAGGAGGCTAAACCCGCTTCCCTTTCAAAACGATCCTCCCACTTCGATGAAGAACGGGACAAAATTATTCAAGGAATCATGCAGCAAACTGCGGTTGCTGTTGAAAATATACGACTTTTAGAAGCAAGACAGGAAGAGGCTTATATATCAACCGTCCTTTTACAATCCGCTCAGGCAGCGGTCAGCAGCGAAGATTTAGACGACACGCTCAATTCGATTGTGCACATCATGCCGCTTTTAGTGGGAATTGATGCGAGTGTGATCTATTTATGGAATTCGAATGAAAAACAATATGTCGCCACCCAGGCATCGCTAAACGGGAATATTTCCGAGGAACAACTTCTCGGTTCGACATTTGTTCCGGGAGAATTTCCAATGTTGGATACCATCCTGAAAAACAACCGCCCTATTGCCCATCCATTTGTTGACCATGTCCTGCCGCCTGATGATTGGGATCTGGTTCTTCCTGATGAAGATCAAACAGATCCAACGCCTGTCTTGCAAAGCCCTTATCCGCTTCTCATGGGTTTCCCGCTGTCCATGATGGATACCTGTTTTGGTGTTTTACTGTGCCAGGATAAACAATTCACAACCAACCGGGAACGCCGTTTTGAATTACTGGTTGGGATGGCGCAACAGGCTTCCCTGGCTATTCAAAATGATATTATCAAAAAGGAGTTGATTGAAAGAGAACACCTTGAGCGTGAATTTAAACTTGCCAGACAAATCCAGCAGACTTTCCTTCCGGACCAAAAGCCCGAGCTGGATGACTGGGGTTTGGCGGTGCATTGGGAAACTGCCAGGCAGGTTGGAGGTGATTTTTATGATTATTTTTTGCTGCCCGATGGAAGGCTGGCGCTTGTTATTGCAGATGTCTCAGACAAAGGCTTGGCTGCATCCCTTTACATGTCCGTAACCCGCACCCTGATACGCGCAGTTGCGCTCGAATCAACATCCCCTTCCAATACTCTCGAACGGGTCAATCAACTCTTGATGCTGAATTCGCAAGAAGGACTGTTTATCACGGCTGTTTATGGCATCCTGTCGCTGAAGGATGGCATTTTAAATTACACCATTGCTGGTCACAACCCACCGCTGGTTTTGCGGTCGGATGACAGTGATGTAATTGAATTGGATATGGGCGGCGTTGCTTTAGGCGCCATGCCAGATATTCACCTTGATGAAAGACAGATGACGATTAATCCTGGTGATTGTATTATGTTTTACACCGATGGACTGACCGAGGCTTTTGATCTCGAGGATCAGATGTATGGTGAAGAACGTTTGATCAAAGTTTTCAAAAGATGTATCGGCATGTCTGCCAGTGAGGTCATCAATATTGTCAATTCCGATCTTAAAACATTTCGTGGTCATGCACCTCTGAGTGATGACACAACAATACTGACGCTTTGCCGCTTGCCGTCATTGGCAAATGACAATCGGGATGCGTGATTCACGTAATACGCCATCAACTGCGCTCCCCATCAAAACTTCAAGAATTGGCGAGTGACCATATCCCCCCATAATAATCATATCTGCGTTCAGATCTGCAGCAGTTTTCAAAATCAGATCGCTCACGTTGCCTTTGCGCTGAATAAATACAGTTTTCTCACAACAATTACCCAAAAAGTCTTGAGCTCGCGATAACAGCCTTTGACCTTTTTCATCATCATCCTCAACGACAAGCACGGTCAATTTTTTACCAAACCGCTTGGCTAAATATCCAGACACAAATAGCGCCTCATTCCCCTTGCGGCTGCCATCATATGCGAGCATCAAATTGTTCATTGGGCTGACCTGGTCATTCACAGCAATGATTGGACGTGAACATCTGCGAATGATGATCCTGAACCCTGAAGAAAATCTTGAAAATATATTCTTGGCAGGAGGATAGGATAGTTTCAGAACCACAAGATCATTCAGGTTTGCCCTGTCGCAAATTGTTTCGGCAATGGCGCCTCTACCAAAGGCTAAATTTCCAGGTATTTGTGCTTGTTCTAAACGATTTTTGAAGGCTTCTTCCAGGTCCTGCTCATTAATCTTCATTTTTTGACCTGGTTCAGCGACAAACAACCCGTGCACATCCGCATTTTCCATGTTTGCAATGATAAGCGCTTGTTCAAGTGCGACCCAGCTCTCAGCGCTGCCATTTGTCGCTACCAGTATGTCGGAAAACAAGTTTTCGCTTTCAATGTCTTTTTTCTGATGCCATTCTCCTGGCGTTGTAAGATCTTCAAGCTCTCGTGGCAAAATCCATCCCAACACTTTCCGGATGGTTCTTTGCACGACGCGCAGAAACCTTCTCCCCTGTTGTCTCACAAGATCAGATGCTGCTTTTTCGGATTTAACGGACCAGGCATATTTCTCAGTCAAGTATGATTGGTGATCAAGGATCCACAGGTAAAGGTCCGTTTCGGTAAGGTCGGGGAATTCCTTCAAAATATTTTGACGCCGAATAACATCCACGACTGGCTTGTAAACATGGTCATGCCAGTGCTCAACGGCTTCTTTCTTTGGAATCTCTCTGGATTGCTCTATCCCCATGTAGTGTCGATGAACTCTGATATGTTCCAGCAGGGTTTCATATTGCCCAGGGAAAGTAAGTTTAAGATCCACACCCGGAAACAATTCATCAAATCGAGTTTCAACCAAAAAATTATTGTATTCAGACTTCAAAATGATGTCTTCAGGACGATCGCCGGAGGAAAAGGTCGCTCGAGATTTAATTTCAATCACATGGGCTTCTATGGTCTCAACCCCCATCTCACGGGTGATGGACACCCTGTGGTTGCCATCCATCACAAAATAAACCTCTCCAATTTTGTAAACCAGGATCGGCGGCAAACCCGGACTGCCAGGCGAGGTCATCAGCGATTTTACTCGCGCCCACCTTGCCATATCTGAATCGCGAAGGGGTAAAAAATTCCTGTTAAAATCTTGATAACGATTCACACTTCCGATAATTGATGCAACCGGGATCTCTTTAACACCCTTAGATGATGAGCCAGTCGAATGCAATCGATTGGAGATTTCATCGAAATGCAATAATTCTTTCGATTGCCCGGTAATTGAAGCCCAGAGATACTGCAATCTCGCCCTGCTCCGTGCTTTGTGAAAATCGTCGATTGCCTTTCGATACTCAATAGAACCGTTGTGATTCATGATAATCCCGGGATTGAAATAAATATGGATGGTTTCATAGTCTTAATTCAATGGTACTGATAAATTTTATAGTTGACAAGCCACTCGTGGTTCAATTGGCTTGTCTTTCATGCTATAATTTCTTATTGTCTGAAACCAAGATAAACTTTCATTATCAGAGCGGATATTTAGCGGTAAACAGGTCAACAATGCAAAAACAATCTGATTTTCTTAACCCAGAAAAAACGCAACCTATTGACTATCTTCTTTTTGGACATCTGACAGCTGATCTGACTCCTGACGGCATTCATATGGGAGGCACGGTGGCTTTCTCGGGGCTTACAGCCCACCACCTCGGGTTTTCAGTCGGGATCGTTACCTCCTTTGCAGAAGATATTGATACAAGCGCAATTAATCACCTTTGGAGAAAAAACAAGAAAAGCGAGCAGACAACAACTTTCAAGAACATCTCGGACGGCGTGGATCGAACTCAATACCTCTACCATGTCGCAAGCCCGCTGACCCAAAACGACTTGCCCCATTTTCCTACGCCGCCCAAGATTGTCCATTTGGGCCCCGTGGCAAACGAAGTGGATCCTGAAATTATCTCTGCATACCCCAACAGTCTGAAATGTATGACCCCTCAGGGTTGGTTTCGCCGCAGGGACCACAAGGATAGGGTTGAATTAACATCCTGGGAAAATGCTGAAAAGCATCTTTCTCTCGCAGATGCAGCGGTCATCAGTGTTGAAGATGTCCAAAAGGACGAAACTACGATTTCAAAATTGGCAGCATCAATCCCGGTCTTTGCTGTCACTGAAAATTATCGAGGAGCGCGTGTTTACTGGCACAACGATGCCCGATTTATCAATGCACCTGAGGTAAAATATGTAGATGATACGGGTGCTGGTGATATTTTTGCGGCGGCTTTTTTCTGTCGTTACCATTCGACGAAAGATCCCTGGGAAGCCGGGCGTTTTGCAGTGAAACTTGCCTCCTGGTCAGTCCAACGAGCCTATTTAGAGAGCATTCCCACGCTTGAAGAAATTAACCGGGCGAAATCAGAAGTGATGGGATATTAAAGGATCTGCTTGATGGGATTGGGAAAAATTTACACGATCGTAAACCAGAAAGGTGGGGTTGGCAAGACGACGACTGCCATTAATTTGGGGGCTTATCTCGCTTACTTTGGACAAAAAGTTTTGATTATTGACATTGACCCGCAAGCCAATGCAACAGCATGTCTGGGTGTTAATCGGAACCAGCTTGATGGCGGTTCATACGAGGTATTGATCGGAGCGCAGCCAATCCTTACAAAAATACTTCACAGTCCCCGCTTCAAGATGTCCTTGCTCCCATCAACACCTGCCTTAGCAGGGGCGGAAATTGAATTAATCGGGCTTGATCAACGCGAAAAACGATTGCGGGATATTCTGTCTCCGATTTCATCTCGCTATGATTACATTTTGATTGATTGCCCTCCTTCCCTTGGACTTCTCACAGTCAATGGGTTGGTGGCTGCGAAAGATGGGTTACTAATCCCGGTGCAATGTGAATATCTGGCTCTGGAAGGGCTGGGTCAATTGACCCATACGATCGAGCGAATCAAAAATTCTCTCTTTCCTGAATTGGAAATTCGGGGTGTTGTGCTCACCATGTACGATGGGAGAACAAATTTAGCCGAAGATGTTGTTCGGGAAGTCAAAAAGTTTTTCGGTAAACAGGTTTTCGAAACTCTGATTCCCAGAACCATCCGCCTGGCAGAAGCGCCATCTTATGGCATGCCCATTTCCGTATTTGCACCAAATTCAAGTGGCGCCCATGCTTATGCGGCATTGGCAAGAGAATTACTCATTTCAGATAATGTATCTGTTCAAATTCCTCAGGAGGTGAACTAAATGGCACGAAGACCTGGTTTAGGAAGAGGATTGGGTGCCCTGATCCCTGGAGAAGAAAACAACCAGGAAGGTTTCATCCCATCACAAGCCCAGGGGGGTGTTATTCAGGTTCCTATCACACAAATTCAACCCAACCCCCAGCAACCCCGATCCATTATGAGCAGCGAAGCCCTGGAAGAACTGGCTGTATCAATCCGTGAACATGGCATTATCCAGCCCTTGATCGTATCAAAAAACCCCAACGATGAAAAATATACGCTTGTTGCTGGCGAACGACGCTGGCATGCCGCTGAGATCGCTGGACTTTCCATCGTGCCTGTGATCGAACGAAATGTTACAGAACAGGATCAACTTGAAATAGCCCTGGTCGAAAATTTGCAGAGAGCAGATCTTTCTCCGCTGGAAATGGCAGAAGCCTATCGTACAATGGCGGATAATTTCTCAATGACCCATGAACAAATCGCAGAACGCGTCGGCAAGAGTCGAACCAGCGTCACAAATACGCTCCGCCTTCTCAACCTCCCTGACGAGGTCAAACGTGCACTTGTAGACGATTTAATCACGGAAGGTCATGCGCGTGCCCTCCTCAGTTTGCCCACTGCTCAGGGACAAAAATCAGCACTCACAACAATCCTTAACCTGGACTTGAATGTGCGCCAAACCGAAGCCCTGGTGAAAAAGCTCACGGGAGAAAGGCCGCCATCCATACCCAAACCAGCATCTCCGCCCGAAATTCTGGAGCTTGAAAACCAGCTTCGCCATTTTTTCGGAACAAAAGTGAATCTGAATAAAGGCAAGAAAGGTGGAAGTCTGGTGATTTATTATTATTCCGATGAAGAACTGAACGCGATAATTGACAGGATTTTATCAGAATAAACACTTCATTTCAGGTTTTCCAATGTTAATTGTTTACAATGCAAAAATTTATGCGCCTGAACTTCTTTCAGAAACAGCGTTCGTTGTCTGCTATGGGCGAATCTTTGCACTCGGATCGGATGAAGAAATTCTCAGCAGATTTTCGCAATTCGCTGCTTGTATTGATTTGCAGGGCAGAACGATTTGGCCCGGATTAATTGACGCACATATCCATTTAAAACATCTTGCTGAAACCCAATCTGTGATCGATTGCGAAACCGACACCATCGAGGAATGCCTGAAACGCATTCATCAAGCGGTCAAGAATTTACCTGAGGGCGCCTGGGTTCGAGGACATGGATGGAATCAGAACCTATGGGACGGTGGTTATGGTACCTCCCAGCTTCTGGACACTGTCAGCGGCGATCATCCGGTTTTTCTTTCAGCCAAGTCATTGCATGCTGCATGGGTCAATTCACGAGCCTTAGCGCTGGCAGGGATTGATAAGCAGACCCCAGACCCGCCAGATGGGTCGATCCAACGCAATGGGAAAGGCGAACCAACCGGCATTTTATTCGAAAACAGCGCCACCCAGCTGGTTCAAAAGCTCATCCCGCAACCTGGGATACCAGAATTATCCATTGAGTTAACAGATCTTTTTCCAAAGCTCTGGTCTGTGGGATTGGTTGGCGCCCATGATTTCGATGACATCAATTGCTGGAAGGCACTTCAAAATCTTCATCAGCAAGGATTGCTTAAATTTCGTGTTCGAAAAAACATACCTTATGATCATCTCGATGCTTTCATTCAAGCCGGCATTTGTTCGAACTATGGAGACGATAAACTACACATTGGATTCGTCAAACTCTTTGCAGACGGTGCACTCGGACCCCAAACTGCGGCGATGTTCACGCCATATGCTGGAACAACCAGCTCGGGTATCCTCCTTCTCACAGAGAAGGAAATTTATGATATTGGAACCCATGCTGTGTCTCATGGAATCGGATTGTGCGTCCATGCAATTGGCGACCTGGCTGTTCACAGTGTTATAAATGCTTATGAAAAACTGAGGCATTATGAACGGGATCACAACCTCCCCCATTTTCGCCACAGGATTGAACATGTTCAAACCATTGTCCCCTCCGATATTCCACGGTTAGCGAAACTTGACATCGTTGCATCTGTACAGCCTGTTCATATCCCATCAGATATGGAAACAGCCGACCGGCTGTTGGGTGAACGTTCTCGTTATACCTTCATGTTAAATTCTTTACACCAATCAGGCGCCCGGCTGATATTCGGCTCGGACGCTCCCGTTGAGCCCTGCAACCCTTTTTATGGGATCCATGCGGCGGTGACCCGTCAGCGCTTGAACGGCGCCCCGGCTGGTAATGGATGGCATGCTGAGCAACGACTGACCCTCATGGAAACACTTCAGGGATTCACAAGCGCGCCTTATGAAAGCCTGGGGCACGATTTCACATGCGGGAGAATTAAACCCGGATACAACGCAGATTTTATCATTCTACCTTCAGATCCCTTCCTTATGGATTCCTTTCAACTCGGATCAATCCTTCCAGAAGCCACCTTCATTGGAGGCGAATGTGTTTATCAATCCTCCGACTCAGAATTGGACCTTCAAACCAAATAACGGCAATCCACGCCAACATCAATCTTGCCTATACGTAAATAGTCAATTCTTTCTGAATAGACTATAATTTGATTAGTTCAGGATGAAAAAGCAGAACAGAGTATTTCAATGAAATTGGAATTGGAAGTTGTCCTTCAACAAATACGAAGAATCCGGAAAGCAAAAGTACGTTGTGTAAAAGACTGTGCTGCGTTTCTTGAAATCTCAAAAGATGACTATCGCAGTTTTGAAGCAGGAACCCACCCCCTTGCGTTGCAACAAATTGAATTATTGGCGGATTACTTTGAGGTCCCGGTTCAAGATTTTTTCAGCGGGGAACCTTATCAAGTCCACAGCTATGCTTATACAGATCGCGAGACCAGAAAAAAATACAGCCAATTACGCCAAAAAATGATACGAACCATGCTGCTTATCGAGCAATCAAAACAGAGCAGAAAGCTCGAACAAATCCATGATCAGACTCAAGTTTCACGCGAACTCCTCAAAGGACACCTTGAAGATGACAAGCCCATTCGATTAGATCATTTCCTGGAAATCTGTGATGCCCTTGCCATCCTCCCCGGTCAGTTTTTTGAGCCGCCCAAAGAAGAGGAATTCAAGGAAATAGAGGATACGCAGCCTGTCAAATGGATCCCCGAATTCCCTGAAGAAATTGAAAAACCCGAAGATTTTGAAGAAGATCCATTTCACACATTGATCGAAGCCATCAGACACATGCCGTTCGAAGATCAAGCGATAATTGCAAAAACAATTCTCCAGCAGTTGCGGAAGCGTCCAACACAAAAAACCCATTCTAACCAGGAAACTGCGAATTATCTATAAGAACATGGGTCACAACAAAGAACTCCCCTTTCTTGATAGCCAAATCATCCATGCTTCCCAAAAAGACCGTGCAGATCTATCGTTCTTTTTGAACCAGAACATCCGACTTCACAGACACCTTGATTGGTTTGGAGTATTAGATTGGCTGGGAAGTCAGCCTTTTTTAATCGAAAAGATCGACGATCGGATTTTAGCGATCCTTTGTGCAGTTAATGAAAATCCGACCTTTTCCTGGATACGCGCATTTGGAATCCGGAAATCATTGCCCACAAAAAAGCATTGGACAAATTTAATGACGGTCGCCAAAAGCGAGCTGCTTCAATCTGGCCTCAGTCAACTTGGCGCGCTGGGACTCAATCCATGGTTTGAGGATTTGCTAACGGATTCAGGTTTTTACAAAGATTTAGATATCCTAAGTTTAGCCTGGGATGGTGAATTGCCCTCCGAGAAAAAATCAAAGCACCCCGTTACGATCCGGCAGATGCAAAAAGACGATCTGTCAGCGATCAAACAAATCGATGAGCTCGCTTTCAGTGCCCCCTGGCAAAACTCAAAAGAAGCGCTGATCAAAGCTTTCAAACAACCGGGAGTCAGTACGGTGGCAACCATCGATAATGCCCCTGTCGGATACCAGATCAGCACCACAATGACCATTTACGGTCATTTAGCACGCTTAGCGGTGATTCCCGAGCTGCAGCACCAGGGCATCGGCTATGTCCTGGTGGATGATCTTCTCAAACGGCTCAGCCATCAGGGTTTATGGCGAATTACGGTCAACACACAGTCGGATAATCTGCCTTCTTTAAATCTTTATCAAAGATTTGGTTTTAAGCCAACGGGAGAAAAGATCGCAGTTTATCAATTTGACCTTTGATTAAATTCAGGAACATCTTAAAAAAGACAATATCAAATCGATAACAATTTGCGAATAATTCGATCGGGTACTAATTTAATCTGCCTTAAAGATTTTATACACCATTGAAAAACCGTTCCAGAATCAGGACGATCACAGGTGTGATCAAAAGTGCAGGTAAAAAGCTCCCGGTTCTGATTTTTTTGAGTTGCAACAGGCTGCTGATGGCAATTGCCATTAAAATGAGTCCGCCTACAGCCGTCATTTCGATTATCATTGCTGAAGAAAAATATTGCTCAAAATAACCCGCCAGCAGCGTGATAGCACCCTGATAAACCAGAATGGAAAGCGCTGAAAGCGCCACCCCGATCCCTAAAGAAGACGCAAAAGCAATTGATGCAAACCCATCTAAAATAGCTTTGATCGTCAGCATCTCGAATTTCCCGGTTAAACCATCCTGGATAGAACCCAGAATTGCGATCGGGCCGATTACGAAAACAAGCGATGCCGTCACAAATCCTTCCACAAAATTGCCGTGTTTTGAATCTCCGAGTTTTTTCGAGAAAAACACATCTCTAAGAAACGTGCCAACTTTTTCTAATCCTTCCTCAATCTTCCACCATTCCCCCAAAAATACGCCTATTAACAAGCCGCCCAAAGGAACCAATGGGTTGGCAGTTTCAATAAATGAAAGCAAACCGTAGCCCAAGGTAAACAACCCCAGCCCGGCCACGATCGTATCTCGCAACTGAGCCGAAAACCTCTTTCCGATCCACAATCCCAGCAAGGACCCAACCACAATCGTTGTCACATTAATCACTGTCCCGATCATGGTTATTCTTCTTTCAGCAAACGGGGCGGATTGCCAGACAGGTCAGCTTCAAAAATTTCTAAAACAAAAAGCAATGAAGAAAGTCGATTGAGATAGGACAACAACAATACCTTCGAAATCTCATCTACTTCAAACAGGGCAATTGCCCTTCGCTCAGCTCGCCGAACAATTGTCCTTGCGAGCGCCAGCGCCCCACTGGCAACTGTGTCGCCAGAGAGAATGAAATCCCTTGGTATGGGGACTTCTTTCTCAAGACCGGTGATTTGTCCTTCCAACCAGTTAATATCATCTTCAGAGATTTTCGAGAATCTTGCCGCTTCATCTTTTCCAGCAGATAGTTCTGTCATGAAAAAATATAATTGTTTTTGAATATGGGTGATTATTTCCCGAGTTTTTTTACTTTCAGAAAATGCCTTAGCCAAGCCCAAGGCAGCCGAAGCTTCATCCACACTGCCAACAGCTTCAATCCTTAAGGAAGCTTTGGAAATCCTTCCCGGACCCAAGTAACCCGTTGTTCCAGAATCGCCAGTGCCGGTGTAAAAATGCGCCATTTTTCCTCTAACTGTCCGGTTCTGCGGTTTCTGTGGGTAATTTTTCAGTGGATGAGAGGATGTACCATTCGTAAACGTTGTTAAACCGATCTGATGGATCAAAAATAGGCCCAAAACCTATTCCATTGATCACATCCGTGATGGCGTAGGTGTAAATCGGATAGAACAAAGGTAGCGAAGGCAACTCACGCATAAAAACAACCTGGAAATTGCGATACAAGCGTTCTCGTTCCCCCAGATCGACCATCATTCGGGCTTGCTCCAAAAATTCGCTGGCAGAGCGGTTATCCCATTCCGCGTAATTTTGACCGGAACCAATCTGCGCCTGCCCCCAGAAAGGATAGGGATCAGGATCCGGTGAGCTGGCCAGGTTGAGATCGACAAGCAGCGCCTGGTATTCACGGGTCTCAAGGGCTGTTAAAACATCCTCGTAGGGCTTGCTTTCCAGCGTCACTTCAACCCCCAATGCTTCCCAGTTCTCTTTGATCATTTCCGCGATTTGAAGATGCTCCCTTGTTTCTGGATGGATGAGAGTCAATGCAACCCCCAAACCTGCCTCAGTTTTATAAATTTTTTCTTCTTCATCATAAGTCAGATCTGTTGCATCAAAAAGACTCTCCGCGAGAACAGGATCATAATCCACATTTTCTAAATCCGAATAGAATGCCCATGTGCCCGGCATAATCGGTCCATTCGCAACGACCGCCTGACCACCATACACGCGTTCAATGATCAATTCTCGGTTTATCGAAGTCAGCAAGGCACGCCTGAAGTCCGGATTCTGAAGAAAACTTACTGCAGGGTTGTTTAAGTTCAGATAAGCCATCGTCAACAACGGTTTTCTGGTGGAATAAACCGCCAAATGCGGCTCTGCCAGCACTTTCTGAAGGATCGAAGCATTTACATTGCTGATTCCTTCAACATCTCCGTTTTTGTAGGCTGTAAATGCGTTTTCAGGAGTGGGATAATGTCGGAATATGATTTCATCCAGATAAGGTCGCTCAAGATAATAGGCATCAAATGCTTCCAGAACAACGCCAACGATTTTATTATTTTCAACCAGCAAACGTTGGAAACGGAAGGGACCTGTTCCAACAGGCGCCAAATTGAAAGAATGATCGATCAAAGCCTCCAGATCCAATCCCGAAAGCAAATGCTCGGGAAGAATTCCAAAACTGAGATAATCAAGAAATGGGGCAAAGGGTTCGGGTAACAAAAACTGTAACTTATTTTCCGTGAGTGCGACAATTTCAACATCAGCCCAAAAGCGTTTCAGATCTTCAGGGATCAAAGGATGGTCGCTTTTTAACAATTCCACCGAATAGACCACATCGCTGCTGTCGAAGACCTCGCCATCGTGCCAGTAAACATCTGAACGCAGGCTAAAATTGTAGACTGTGCCATCTTTTGAGACACCCCAGGACTCTGCCAGATCAGCTTGGGGAAGACCTCTTGAATCAAATCGGATCAGGCTGCTGAAGATTAACTGATCAACATCACGGTCAGCTGAGTTGTAAATATCCAGAAAGGGATTTAACCTCATAAAATCGCCGATCAGGGCTTCTGTGTAAATCCCACCTGAAATTGGTGAAGGCGTGGTGTCCGCTTCTTCGCCGTTGCCCAACTGCTGGACGATTAACAAAACCCCAACGATCAGTCCAGTCACCAATATAATTAATAACTGCCATCTGAATTTTTTCATAGGATTAAGATAAAATGGGCAACCTGTTTTTTGCCAGCTGCCCCGTCACGTTCGTCGTAATTAAAAAGAGCGAAGATCCATCATGGACAAAATCTCTTATGCTCCAAAAATCACTGTCAAAATCGTCAAGAGAAAGAAAAGTACGCTTAATCCAATCGTAACCCAGAATAATACCTTTTCAATTCCACGTCGTTGTGTGTAGACACCACCTGTATCACCGCCCCCGGTTAAACCGCCTAAACCGACACCTTTGCTCTGCAAAATAATGCTGGCAATCAGTGCAATTGAAGTTATAATAAGCGCTATGCTGAAATAATTCTCCACTCGTACCTCCTTTTAACAGGATTGATTATACCCATTAACGCAAAAATACGTCAACCCAATGCATGAAATCAAATTCGCCATCCATATTCATACCCGTTACTCCGATGGAAATGCAAGCCATCAAGAACTGGTTAAAATTGCCGAAAAAGCAGGTCTGGATGGCATAATAATTACTGATCATAATATCTGGCTTGATGGTTTGGAGGGGTATTACGGAGAAGGCAAAAAGAAAACGATGCTCCTCATTGGTGAAGAAATCCACGATAGAAAATTGGATCCGCCGGGAAACCATCTCCTGGTCATCGGCGCCGAAAGGGAGATGGTTAATTTCTCGTCAGACCCTCAGCAATTAATTGACCAGATTAACCGAAGAAACGGACTTTCTTTCATCGCCCATCCAATCGAAGACCCCCTGGAAATGTTCGGGGAAAAGGCGTTTTCCTGGCGAAACTGGGACATTGATGGGTTTTCAGGCATTGAGTTGTGGAATCAATTGAGTGAGTTTAAGAGCGTTTCTCAATCTTTATTGTCCGCAATTATCCATGCCCTCTTTCCAAAGCGTATGTCCATCGGGCCGCTTGAAAGAACGCTCAGTCTTTGGGATCAGCTGATTGCTGATAAAAAACGCCCCATTATCGCCATTGGTGGCGTTGATGCCCACGAAATCACCAAAGGTTGGGGGTTTTTCAAAATCAAAATTTATCCCTATCTTCATCATTTCAAGAGTGTGACCACGCACATCCTGACAGAAAAATCGCTCTCGAAAAATTTCGCTGATGATAAAAAGACAGTATTAAATGCCCTCAGACGGGGGAATTGTTTTGTTGCGTATGACCTGCCCGCACCAACGGATGGATTCCGTTTTTCGGTCCACACAGATGAGGGTCAGTTTTTCATGGGTGATCAAGTCAGGTCAGATGGCGGGCTAACTTTTCAAATCCGCTTACCCCAAAAACAGCTTTGCCGTCTTTTTAAAGATGGGAAAATCATCAAAGAATGGGATGATCGAGAAATTTGCACGCACATCACAACCGAGCCAGGTGTTTACCGTGTGGAAGTCTATATCCCCTACAAGGGAAAAACCCGTGGCTGGATTTTTTCCAACCCAATTTATGTATTGAATTAACCCTTAATCACAATCAAGGGATTTAAGCGGGCAACTTTTTTTGCAAGCCCGGCGCCAACCACACTTTCCACAACAAGGTCAACATCCTTGTAGGCTTGGGGTGCCTCTTCTGCCAGTCCCGACATGGACCCCGCCCGAATCTCAATGCCAGCATCTTTCAGAGAACTGCGCAAATCCTCACCCCAAATCTTACGTTTTGCTTCTGAACGACTCATCTGCCGCCCTGCGCCATGACAGGATGATCCAAAAGATCGCTGCATGCCCAACTCGGTGCCCGCTAAAACCCAGGAGCTGGTCCCCATTGAGCCTGGCACAAGCACCGGTTGGCCTATTTCATCGTAATCAGGTGGAATATCCTCTGACCCCGGGCCAAACGCACGTGTGGCGCCTTTACGGTGCACACATACCATCTGCTCTCGATCCCCGACCCTGTGTTTTTCAAATTTTCCAATGTTGTGGGCAAGATCATACACTTGTCTGAGATGCCAATCCTTGACCTTTCCCGCCAGAACACGTTCAAACGCTTCTCTGACCCTGCTTGCCAGAATCTGCCGGTTTAGAAAAGCATAGTTCGCACCACAGCGCATGGCTCCCAGATAGTCCTGACCTTCTGGTGATTGGATTGGCGCACACACCAATTGTCTGTCAGGCAAATCGATATTGTATTTTGAGACAGCCGACTGCATACTCCGCACGTAATCCGTACAAATTTGATGTCCAAAACCTCGCGACCCGGTATGGATTTGTACAGCCAGCTGCCCTTCGAATAAACCCATCGCCTCAGCTGCTTCAGGATAATAAACTTCAGAGACCAGATCAACCTCAATAAAATGGTTGCCGGCGCCCAGTGTGCCAAGCTGTTTTCGACCGCGTGCGATCGCCCGCTCACTCAGTTTTTCCGGCTGTGCACCTGCCAGGCGTCCATTTTCCTCTGTCCGAAGAATATCCTCCGGTGTTGCATATCCAAACTTCTTAGCCCACGACGCACCCTGTACACATGCTTCCATCAGTTCGCTTTTCGTGAGAACAATATCGCTATCAACACCAACACCACTTGGGCAATGCTGATTGATCATTGATGCCAGTGAAGGAAACCATTGCTTGACTTCCTCCACCATGATCTTCGAAGATAGCAATCGCACACCACAATTGATATCATATCCAATGCCGCCAGGTGAAATCACACCGGTCTCCAAGTCCGTTGCTGCCACCCCGCCAATTGGAAACCCGTATCCCTGGTGCATGTCTGGCATAACCACAACTGCATCGAGAAGCCCTGGCAAAGTAGCCACATTGATAGCTTGCTGAATCGAATTATCACGGAATGCATCCATCAAGATCTGCTTTGAAGCAAACACCCGCACCGGTACACGCATATCAGAGCGGAAATCAGGAGAAATCTCCCACTCAAAATCACTCACTTTTGTAAATATATCTATCGATACATTCGTCATTTAAATCACCTCTACACGTCAAATGTTATGACTGTTTCAAAACCTGTTTCAAACTCATTGATAATGAGATCGTGGAAAGTCACAGCTTTGATATCTCGGTTTACTTCAATCATTTTCCAGCCGCTTCCATTCACCGAAATACGTTCTTCCTTGAACTCAAACCTGAACACATCAAATATTTTTCTATGATCTTCACAAAAATACAGCAATTCATTTAGAAAATCAACAAGAATCGACTCCTTTACAGAATTTTCAACTGTAAAGGATATCGTCACCGGAGATTCCCAATCACACCTGATCCCCATCAATGCATACATCCCCCTGGCTGCATGGATCAGAAGGCTTGCAAAATCATCTCCCCAGACTTTTAAAGCCAGGTCAGCGGTATGGTCGACCTCCGCATAGCCATTAGAATCCATAGTTGAGTATAATTATACCGGGTTTTAACCATGAACAAAAATCTCGATCGACTTGAATTATACCTACGCGCAATTTTTGAAGAAAAACTAATCAGCATTTTCATTAATAAAGAGCATCAAGCAGGCTTGATTGATGAATTAATCAAGGCAATGCGGGACAATCTTAAAAGCACTGATGAGGGTAAAACCTATGCCCCCGATCATTTCAGCGTCCATGTTCATAACGAAGATCATCCCGAATGGAAAATCCACCATGACATCCTTAATGACATGGTCGCATCGCTTTACAAAAAAGGTCAATCAGATGGTCTAAGCTTTTTATCACCACCGACGATTGAACTTTTAATTGATGATCAGACGCCAAAAAACAGTTTTTTCGTTTCAGCAAGTTTTACAAAGCCCTCGCCAAATCTGCCCGACACCGCACCCATGGTGATTGATGAAATTTTTCCTGAGGAACAAAGCATACCCAATGGCGCATATTTTATTGTTGGAGGGGAAACCCACATCCCATTGATCAAACCCGTGGTCAACATTGGGCGCCATTCAGAATCCGACCTCGTTATTGAAGACCTGCACGTCTCACGCCACCATGCCCAGCTTCGTGCAATCAGCCAGCATTATGTGATTTTTGATACCGGGTCGACCGGTGGATTGTTTCTAAACAATAAGCGAATTTCTCAGGCTACCCTTCATTCAGGTGATGTTATTCGAATGGGTTCAGTCAATCTCATCTACATTCAAGAAGCGACATCAACCAATCCAACAACTGCGATCTCCATTGATGAATCCAACAGGATGGTGAGCACGTCACAGGACAATTTTGATATTTCCGGGGATGGTGAACTGTGAATGCCGTCACCGTCTTTGTCCTCAGACTGATTTTGATCCTTTTAGTTTATGTCTTTATCGGTTGGATCGTTTATGTAATATTTTATGACCTGTTTGGATCAATGCGAACAAAAACTTCAACATCCATTCCCTCTCTCTTTTTGTATGGTGAGCTGAATAGAGAGCGCCTTGATAAGGCGATAACATCACAAGAAGTCATCATTGGCCGCGATCCTGCCTGTGACGTTTTTATTAACAACGAGACCATCTCTCTCAGGCATTGCAAACTATATTATCATCACAAGCATTGGTGGGTCGAAGATCTATTATCGACCAACGGGTCTTATCTTAACGAAATTCGCATAGAAACCCCGGTTATTCTCACAAGTGGTGATTCATTACAATTGGGGGCAGTCAATATTTCCATAGAATTCAACGAAAGGTCTGAAGCAAATCATGAATGAAACTCCCGTGTTAGCCGTCATTGGCGGATCTGGCTTGTATGCCTTTGATGATCTGATGGATCGTCGTGAGTACGATCTTGACACGCCATTTGGTAAACCAAGTTCTCCTATCACCATTGGGTATCTGCAGGGCAAACCTGTTGCCTTTCTTGCAAGGCATGGCATCGGCCACGTTTATTCACCCAGCCTTGTGCCCTATCAAGCAAATATTTACGCGTTGAAATCGCTTGGGGTCACCCGTGTGGTCAGCGTTAGCGCCTGCGGGTCCTTGCGAGAGGCTTATGCGCCAGGACATATTCTCATCCCCGACCAGGTTTTCGATTTCACACACAAACGTGAACGAAGCTTCTTCGATGAGGGCCTCGTTGCGCACGTGAGTGTTGCAGACCCTTTTTGCAACTCACTTTCCGACATCCTTGAAAAATCCCTGGAAGAAGTTCACGCTACGTATCATCGAGGTGGGACCTTCATCACCATCGAAGGCCCCAGATTCTCAACAAAAGGAGAATCCAGAATGTACCGTTCCTGGGGCATGGATATTATTGGAATGACAGCATCTCCCGAAGTTTTCCTGGCAAGGGAAGCAGAAATGTGTTACGCGACAATGGCTCACATTTCGGATTTTGATGTCTGGCACAGCACGGAGGAAGTTGTTAACGTGGATATGGTGGTTCGGACGCTGGAAAAAAACATCATCCTAGCACAGGAAGCAATTAAAAAAATGGTGGAAAGGATCGAACCTGAAAGTTCTTGCGGCTGTCAATCCGGGATGGAAAACGCAATCCTCACCAATCCAAACTATATCGACCCAATAAAACGGGAAAAACTGAGCCTGCTGGTTGGAAAATATCTAAACTAAACGTGCAAAAATTGTTTTCATACCGAGATGAAGCGTCCTCAAGCGATCGCATCCAAAGTCGCCTGTTGATCCTATCAGCGACAATCCTGATCATATATGCAACAATTCGAACGCTTGCGCCTTCGGTCCGGTCCCAATCCGATGAAACAACCCTCCCGCTAAACCACTGGCTGGGGTTATTAATTTGGGGATTGAGTTTTTTCCTGGCACATCATCAATCAGTACGTAAGTGCCCTCAACGGGATCCTTTTATTCTGCCCGTTGTTGCCCTCCTGAATGGCATTGGTTTAATGACAATTTGGCGTCTCTATCCGGATCTTGGATTGCGTCAGAGCATTTGGATTGCCATTGCTTCTCTTATTCTTGTCGCCGGTTTTAATTTTCACCAGTCTCTTGATTACTTACGGAAGTACAAATACATCTGGTTGGTCTCAGGGTTGTTTCTTACAGGTCTTACCATCTTTTTAGGCATGAATCCAACCGGTGCTGGGCCCAGGCTCTGGCTCAGGGTGCTGGGAATTCATTTTCAACCCTCTGAACTGTTAAAACTGATCATCATCATCTACCTTGCAGGTTTTTTTACCGACCATCTCACAATCGCTCAGAGCACAGTCGAAAGCCTGCTTCCAAACCTTCTTGTCACCACGACAGCCATCCTTTTACTTGTTTTCCAGCGGGATTTGGGCAGTGCAATCATCTTCCTGTTGATCTATGTGGCGCTGCTCTTTACCACACGAGGGAGCAAATGGATTTTATGGCTTGCACCAACCCTCATTCTTTTAGCAGGAATTCTCGGGTACTTTTTTATCGATGTGGTTCGAACACGGTTCGACATCTGGTTTAATCCTTTCAGAGACCCGAGCGGTTCTTCATATCAGGTCATTCAATCCATGATCGCTATAGCTGAAGGAGGTTTGATCGGTGTGGGTCCAGGTATGGGCGCGCCAACCATCGTTCCCGTGTCCGTTTCCGATTTTATCTACACTGCCATTGGAGAAGAGCTGGGATTTCTTGGCGCCTCGGCTGTGATTATCCTCTTGATCCTCCTCGTTTACCGCGGCATCAGACTGGCAATCAGGACAAACAACTCGTTTTATAGATACTTATCACTGGGGATCGTTTTTTATCTCGGAATCCAGAGTGTTTTGATCATTGGCGGCAATATCGGGCTTTTGCCCTTGACCGGGGTCACCTTGCCCTTTGTGTCTTATGGGGGGTCGTCCATCGTTGTTTCATTTACCGCAATTATGATTCTGATCAACATCAGCCACTGCACACCCGAATTAGAACATGGTGTCCGCAAGCGGCCATCTCGCTTTGTTTTGACCAGTGGACTGATCATTGTGGCACTGGTCATCGAAATTCTGGCAACAAGTTTAATCTCTTTCTGGTTCAGCATCTCCCTATCAGAGCGGGGTGACAATCCCCGGTGGGTCGTTGACGACCGCCTGAGATCGCGGGGAGATATTCTCGATCGAAACAATCAGATCATCGTCACCAGCATTAATAACAACGGAAACTATCAACGATGGAACGAATATCCCCCTCTTTCGCCTGTGGTTGGCTACACAAATTCTATCTATGGACAGGCTGGGATTGAAGCATCGTTGTATCCTTACTTACGGGGAATAAAGGGATATCCTTATTCGAAAGGCTTTTGGCAAGATTTGCTGTACAACCTTCCTCCTCCGGGACTGAACGTCCGATTAACCATTGACCTGAGCCTTCAGGCTGCCCTTGACGACCTTTTTACAGAGAATTCAAATGGTGACCTCGCAGGAGCCGCTATTTTGATGAATGCACATACCGGGGAAATACTTGCGCTGGCGTCTCACCCCTATTTTGACTCAAACACGCTATTGGAAAACTGGGAAACCTTATCCACGGATGATCGCGCGCCGCTTGTGAGTCGGACAACACAGGGGATGTATCCACCTGGGAGCGCGCTGCTTCCTTTTATCCTATCAACCCAGCTTCATCTTCTTCAGGACAAAAACCATTCTGAAGCATTTTTAGCAAATCTCGATGTCAGCCCGAATTGCGCATTACCCTCGGTGATGATCCCACACTGGCTGAAATGATCAATTGCGGATGCTCGGGTGTCATGGATGATCTGATGAGTTTATCAAACAGCACGGACCTCCTTCTGCTTTATGGAGATCTTGGCTTTTTTGAAAATCCACAGCTTTATCTGGCTGTTGCAG
>JBMNMW010000002.1:0-1972772 GCA_050953525.1 Candidatus Brevefilum sp. | reverse complement strand
TTTGAGCAACCTTGATCGAGAAAAAAAATGGAAGATATTTCATCTAATATATCGCTTCCAATAAGAATTGGATCACCAAATCGGTATTTTCGAGAAAAATAGAGATGGGATAGGGATAACAAAATTAGCTCATAACGCGGAACTATTCTTTTTTTAGCTTCTTGTTTTCATCAACAGGAGAAGGCGTAAGGTTCTTTACATAGTTTACCCAACGTCCAGCAGCATAATGATCAAATCTTCCGCCTTTGGGAGCAGAATAATCCAGAGAGGGAAATTCGGATTTTATTTTATTTTGGATAATTGATGCTAATTCTTTATTGGGTAACAATTCACCATAATTCCAAAATAATTTAGAACAAGAAGCATAGCTCCAAAGCATCTTTGGAGATTTGGCATCATCTGAATAATACATCATATGCAAAAAGTGGAATAAATCAGGTAACAATTCTTCATCAAAATAACAAATTTCTTTCAAGCTTTTTCCTAAACCGGTTAAGATATACGATGAAGACCGACCTTCATTCTTTTCCTCAGCCAGATTCAATATAATTAATCGCCTTCTAACCTCGGATCTATATTCATCACCAATAATATTTGTTAGCTCAGACGAAGAAATATAAGAATCGGAATTCAAAGCTTTCAAAGTGTTTATCGCTTGGTCATAAGGGCAATAATCAATATAAAAGTGTTGATCCATTTGTTGCATTCTTTCTTTTCATTTGTTTTTTATCTTAATATATCTATAAGCAACGAGCTCTGATTTGATTGTTGGGTTTTTGCTATTCGAATGCTATTTTCATAGATGATCTGTTTCATTCTATTTGGCTTGACCATATCCTGTAACAACTCATCGCCTAACCATGTAAAATCATAGTCATGTCCTTCGCTTTGCCTTAATTTATTAGCCGTATTTTCGATATCAACTGCATTTCTAAATAAATCCGGGTGTCTTTCATACAACCGGACCCATTCAATTTTTCGTTGAAAAAAGCAAAAATAACAACCTGACCTTGAACGCCATTCATAATATTTAGGTAACCCTAAGCTTGATAACTCGAGAATATTGTGCACATCATGTATGGTTAGTCCGTCTTCAATAAATGGAAAACATGATCTAATATTTTGTTTTTTTGAAACATATCCTTCTCTATCCTCATCAGCCCTAATCGCCACATAATTAATCGCATTATCATCTCCGACAAAATTTTCCATTGGAATTAATTTTAAAACTTCTGTACACCATCTGTTTTGGGGAGAAGGTAAAAAGCCACGCTTTGTAATAAGATAATGTTCAAAATCTCTTCCCTCATTATCTAACCTGATAATTGGTTGACCTAAAAAAGCTTCGAGTCGATTTAAAAACTCATAAACTTCAGGTAATTCATAACCTGTATCGCAGAAAAAATACTCCATATTTGGAACCCTGTCGCGAAGGTAAATTGCCAAAGCTGCGCTATCTTTACCTCCGGATAATCCACATATGTGTCGTACGAGCTTATTCCCCATGATTATTTTCTTTTATATTTTCCTTTTTTATTAGGTTTTGAATGGCTTCTGACAATGCATAAACTTTTATTTGATCATTATCCGTTTTCTGATTTATAAATTCTTGCAAGTAACCTTGGAGCTTTTGTGCGAGTATTTTCTCCTCACGCTTAATTCGGACAATTTTTGATAATTCATATCCATGAATGTCAGAAAATCCAATTCGGATTCTTTCAGTACCATCATTATAATCGAACTTTTTATCTTCCTCTTCGAAAATGATCTCTTCAATCCGCTCTAATCTCTGAGAATATTCTCGTAATTTAATTTTAAATCTGACCTCATCCTGATCTCCCCAATCTTTAGGGGGAATGTTTGTAAGAACTGCACCAATTGATTCGATCCATTGGCGATCATTAATTTTTGTATCCGATAATCGCATAAGGAAAGATTTCAATTCCAGGCTGTCTATCCAATCGGTTATTAGGTGACTTCTGCTTGAAATTTCATTCCTTGCTTCAGATAAGTTTTCAGACAAAAATAACGATTGATTGATTTCGGTAAATATTCTACGTAATAACTTTTCATAAGCTGTTTGCAATTCCAGAATCGAAAACCGCAATTTCTGAAAATATTTCTCAATCCATTTCCAATCTTTATCTTCACCGTCAATTGAATAGCCAATTGCTTTTGGAAGATCGATGAGTAACAAATTTTGTGGATTTTTCGCTGTTGTCAGCACACTCCGGATTTTTTGTGTGTCGGCTTCGATATTTTGAGTTTTTAAGGAATAGTTGGGCAGCCTATTCATAAAATGCATCAATGGCTGGATTGCAGATACGACGCTAATATTATTAGGGTCAACATCTGGTTCAAAGATTTGTGCATATTTACGAAGAAGCGTCGAATAAGAATCAGATGTTGGGAACATTTGGATTTTAATCCGATCCGGTGCCTTAATCAGTCGTTCACACAAAGCTGTAGTGATTCTCGGTGTGTAAGTGTTTTCTTCATATATTGCGATTTGGGATTCCCAATTGATCATCGCAATAATTAAGAATATTGACAAAACACCTTCTTTTAAACCATAGGGTGGTCTTTTAAGAAATTCATAAATCACTCTGACCTCAACTGGTTGATTTGAATGTTCACTTAAGAAATATTTTATACCGTCCCACAGAGGTTTGATATTCAAATTATCGTGTTTTGGGTCAGGACATAAACGCCAGGTTCCATCATCAAAGTGGTGTAACCCGCTTTGTTTGATCAATGAAAGATACATGCTCATTTCTGGTGGAAAACCTGTAATGCCTAGATTTTCCATCTGAGAATTATTAATTAATTTATCAACCAGCGCATTTCTTCCCGCAGCAGCAGCACCAGAAATTTTGTTATGATTTATCAATTCATTAAGAATCACGGGGGATTTATCAAATACATGATCAAGTATTTCAGATAATTTTGACCTTAGCGCCCTTGACGAGTCAAAGTAAAGGGATTCTCCTCCATAAATCCAACTTGAATCTTTATAAGCAAAAGCAGGGTCGAAGTATTTGGTTAATAACAGATCTAACTTCTGGTTTGCGACGTGTTCATATAGGGCAAGTTCTTTTCTTGCTATTCGATCGCTTTCGAGTGCTGGAGTATTATTTTTTATGTATTGCCAGGTTAAAACCTCTTCACATGCTTCTCTTAATCCCTGAAGATTTCCAGGAATTAAAAACAAAATTCTTTTGCGAAAATCTTCTTGAATGCCTTGTGAAATCTCTCTTACATGATCGTGTATTTCCTGGTCAACATGATTACCATTTTTTAGAACAATCACAAGAAGACCACCATCAGGATTTGTAGATTCGAGTTCTTGGATTTCCCGAATTTGATTACTATCAATAATTATTGGTTGAAAAAAGCGTAACGTGCCTGTTGTAAATTGATGCTTTCGAGCAACATAGGGATCAATAATTTTAATAGTATTTATGTAATCTGATAGTTTTTTTGACCGGTCAATTTTTGCAAAGGCTGCCGTAAACTCTTCAGCAAGGTTGATATCACTTCCCTGCCAAAAGCCATATGCTTGCTTAAACTCTCGAAAAACGATGATCCCTAATTTTTGAAGCTTATCTAACGACAACATTATCTCGTCGCTAGAAGCATCTGAACTAAAAATCAGAAGTTCAGAAGATGCCTTACTAACCTGTTGATCTCCAAACAACTCGAGCAATCCAATACTTTTAATTAAATCAACCTCGATTTTTGACGAATCGGTGGGCAACCTTTCTAAAGCATCAATAATTTCTGCCCACTTATTTCCGGTCGCTAATGTGTACAGACTTCCCCCAAAAGAACTAGCAAGATAATCAAAAAGATTGTTAAGTCTATAAAGCGGAAATGGCGTTCCGGGCTCCCAATCATTGGACTTCAAGAAACTTTGAAAGCCAAAAGGTTCCTGTGAACTTATGAATGCAAACAAAGACCTTTCATTTTGAGCGAAGAAACTCCTAAACAAGCGGCTTAAGAGAAGTGATGTCGAAGGATGTAAAGGAAGGCAACCTAAAATTATTGTAGAACCCAATTCTGTCGATAAGTCACTGGGCAGAATTCCTAAAGCATCACTTTCTTTAAGTATTTGTTTTTCATACTTTTGGATATCACTATGATAATCTATACGTTTTATCGCCTGTTGTAATAAATTTAGGATTTCTGAATTTGATTCCAAAAACCCGATATTCTCAAAACGTCCTTGGACTTTAGACCATTCTTGTTGTTGAATTGGATTCAATGTCTCAGCGTATCTATCAAACGCCTGATGAAGAACTGTTATTAATGAAAATTTCCCATCACTTCGATTCGCCAATTCTCCAAATAACTGGAGCACGCCAATGTCGTTTTGTCCGATGTTTTGAGATGCATATTCAAGGGATTTGCCAAGTTCATCAAATACAATTATGATATTTTTGAATGGATAAGTGTCTGTACCAATCTTTTCAATTACTGAAGAAAAGGCTTGAATCATTTCTATTTCATTAATGATTCGCCCTTGGTGATGATTAGCTAGCAAAACTTCAAGTCTATTCAATTCATCGTTCAAGCACGTAAAATTATAGTCAGATAATGCTTGACATATCCCTCTCAAAAATGTAGCGGCAACAGGTTCTTTTGTTCCAATGAGTGGAACAACCAATGATAAGGATTTTGGCCAATTTGGAAGCGCAAGTCGAATTTGATTCTCTAATTCAGGTGCATATTTACTTAATTTGATCTGTAGACTTTTTACATCCTTTTGACCAAGAAGCTGCATTATAAAGAGCAGGCTGGCTGACTTACCTGCGCCATAAGGACCTGTAATTGTCCATGCATTTTGATTGCTCTCCTCATTCATCCCATTTATCAACCTTGTTGCTACCTTTATACTCAGGGGTGTAACAATAAAGCTATCAAGAATGCGCAGGTTATTAAAGTCTGAAACAATGTTAATTGATCTTTGGAATTGACTATTTACTTCGAATATTTTCTCTAACCGCATTATCATTGACCACCCATCGATTGGCTGTAGTATTGATTAAGATAATTTATTGGATTTTCAGGCTCCTTGATGAACAACTGTCTAATGCCTGCAGTTTTAGAAAGCACCAATTTTCCTTTAGATAATTTATCAATCCTTTCTAAACGATCGACAAGTGATGTTTCATCCAGACGAAACACCCTACCAGGGCTTTTAGGAGAATAATGTAATTCTTCTACAGAAATCGTTGGATGGGTTAATTCTTTAACGAAATCTTGAAGAGCGAACAAGAAAATGCCGTCTGGAAGCGTGCTTTTTGGATCCCTATCAATGAAGAACAAGTCTTCTCCCGAATTATGACTTATTAGCCTTAATTCTTTTAGCGGACAATCCAAAGCATCCTCGTAGTCACTTTGGTTAACCTCATAAAGGTTTCCAACGTATGTATGAATAAATGTATTGATATCTCGAATGATTGTATTCGGGCTAATCCTTGTTCCATATTTATTGGTCAATGCCTGTAATTGGTGTAAAAGCTCATTTTTTGTGAATTGAGAAGAAGATAGATGATTAAAGACATGATATGCAGTTGTGTAGAAATTGTCATTCGTAACAAATAAATAATGGATCAACCATAAAGTTCCGATGTCCTCTAAATATGGGTCCCATGCAGCTTTATTATCGTTGAGAAATAATAAACTCCCGATCTCAGTAATAACATCTTCGTTTTTATTGTTAATTTTTTGGCTGGTAATTAATTGGCAAACTGTACACCAATACCGAATGGAGCTAACCATGTTTTTCCCCACACCGAGAATTACTAAAGCGTCATCTCTTTTAAATAGATCGGGGTATTTATTTAGGTGAAATATACCTTTGGTCAGCCAACTATTACGAAATGAAAATGATTGATGCCCTGAAAATTTAAGAATAGTCATAGTGTTAAATTTCTATTATTAACCAACGAAATAATTACAGAATAAAGAATTTGTCACTCAAAATTATAATTTATCCAAGGTACGACGAGCAAATTTATGGGTTACTTTCAGTTACAAAACTCAAGCTACACTTGATATGGGAAGGCAGTCAAATAACCTCATTGCTTACCCTCTGACAATTGTAACAGAATACTGAGATCTACAATTTTTATCTCACCTTCAGTTGGTTTTACAGAAACAATGTTACACTAACCGCCCGAAAAGATGTTACACTACTAGAAATTAGATGCTTAAGGAAATTTAATAATGGATCAATATATTGAATCCAACATTTATGTTGATAATATTCGAGATAAATTACTTTATTATCCTTTTTCCGGAAATGATTTTAAGGTTCCAATTTCATTGTTCATGGATATTGTTGATGAGTTCTGGTTTGTGGATATCAGTTATTTTCGAACTCATAATAGGCCATCTGTAGATAATAGAATAATTCCAGAACTGAATTTTATTTCAAGTAAGTTTGTAGGGCCAAAGCTCGCTGAAATAGAATACTCCTGTAGAAGTTCACGACCATATGATTACCTTGAGCCTGGTTATATAGAGGAGATATATTCATTTAGCACACGAAAGATTAGAATAATGTTTCGAAGAGGATATGACTATACGTCCTTGTTTGGACCTTCGAGGTTAGAAATTGCGCAAGACAGGTTGGGTATCTTCTTTTTTAGGGGGATATCAAGTGAGGGTGGATCAAACCATTCCTGGATGAGTGATAAACCAGTTTATATGATCCGTGGTGAACCAAAAGTTAGATTGATTCATATGCTGCTTAATGCCTTACCAGATGGAGGACTTATCGTCACTGATGCCAGTCTAGGATATTTTCAAGATAAGCATATAAAGAAATCGCATGAATACTACCCACTTCATGAGTTTTTTAGTAATAGAGATGTCTCATGTCAAGAAGCTTATGAAAGGGCGAAACCTTTTGAAGATTCTTTTGGAAGATCATTCAGGTGTGTTGGATATGCTGGAATGAAAAATGGTCCAACACTTATTTGGCAGGTTAGGAAGAAATTTATAAACGAGAAAAGAAAATATTAATTCCATATTTTGTTCTTAGAAATATATTGAATCATTTTGGGGATAATTCTGAAATTATTAAGAGATTTTTGTCGAATCAATCCATCTCGTTGAAAACACAAGAGTAATGAATTTATATAGGGCTGAAAGCCCTTACAAAATATCAGAAAAGAGTTCGTAATTTGTTTACGCATTCAAGTAAAGATTTTTCAATTTCAAGATCAATGACCGGGTTAATTATTGATTGTCCAAGATGCTTTTATCTGGATCGGAAGTTGGGGCCAGCCAGACGTTCTATGCCAGGGTAGCCCTTGAATTAAGCAGTTAATCAATTGTTGGAAAGAGAATTTGATTCCTATCGCGAAAGACAGGATAGACATTCTTTAATGGTGCGGTATGAAATAAGCGCTGTGCTGGCCCATCATAATGAGCTGCCAGTATGGCGGGAAGATGTATTCAGATTTGTTGAGGCATAGACAATCGATGAACGGACAGGTTAACTGGGAGGGTGCAGCCAAATTTGACAAAATGGTTGCCCTGTGCCAGGAACACAGTGACGATATCCTCATTGGGTTTACCGGGGGCTGGAACGCCTTTGCCAATACGCCGATAGAAAAACTCCACAGTCGCAGCCACTATAAGTGGGATTACACCAGGTATATGGGTAAGAAGAAGCATTCGGATAGGTTGATGGGAAAGACGGTTTTCCAGGTGCTGGCTCAGAAGAAGTGAAAATAATTCGAAGATGGCTACTTCTGTGTAAGTTTAGAATTGATCAATAATTTTTCAAAAATTATCAGCAGTTTTCGCCAGATCATTAATATCTATTCTTACCTGCCTCCCCTATTTAGCACACCGTGATATTCTTTTCGCTTGTCTTCCAGTGATTGTATCCTTGTTCGTAATTGCTTAAAATTTTTGTTGCTATTTCGAATAAGTGCAATTCCAATAAAAAAAAGTGGAACGCCAAAAACGAGATTAATGATAGAGACACTTACGCATCCGGTAAAATATACGATAATTCCCCCAATTATCGAAGAGAGACCAATAATAGTAATTATATATGGTGTATATTCACCGCTTGCTCTTTTCTTCTCTAGGGTTTTTAACTCAGATCGTAATACTGACAATTCTTTATTGATCCTTGCAATGGCTAATTCAGCATTGGTTATATTGACACTCTTTTTAACATCAAGCAATTCATCTTGGATTGATTGAAATTCCCTGGTAACAATTTGTTTAGCGTGCGTTTCATCTTTCAAATTTATAATATGATCATTACCGCAGTGAGTGCATTTAATACGACTATTTCCAATTGTTGATTGTAATTGCCCTCCACATGATGGACAGACAAGGGTAAATGTTTGATTTACACTTGTTTGAGAATATTTGGTTGTTTGAATATGAGGAATTCTATTTTTTTGCCAAATGGATCCACGCGATGTTTTTTTCTGAATTTCTTTAATGTCAAGTTCTGCTCTATGATCGCTGAGCGCACCACCCACAAATGCATGATAGTGTGAATGCCTGGTGAGTTGTCTGTGCACTTCTCTCATCCGAAGATCTTCAGATACATCTTTTGTGGTAAAAGTATCGCCAAGATCTTTGATAACTTCGCTTATGGCTTGGACTGATATCATTTTTCTGCTCATAAATTTTCCTGATAGCTAGAAAAGAACCAGGGTTTAATCATAATTATTTGTAAAGCGAGTAATTATTGAAGGACTTTTTCTAATAATGATACTTTCACCCGTTAATCATTTGACGTGAAGAATAATTCCCAAAACTCAGACACATCCATATTGTAATTGAAAAAATGGAATAGCAACTCAATCTAGCGTCGGATTAAGAACAAACCCATCGCGGTGATCATGTCGTTGATTATCGATAGCAATTATGGGGGTTCTTTATTTATCAACTCCCAATAATCATCACATGATTTCATAGAATATATTTTATATAGTAGTGCAAAAAACTTGATGACAACGCTATACAGGAAGCACAGAACACAATTTCCACCACTTGACAAGATATTAACTTGCCACTCAGTGGAGATTCTGGTTTTCATTATTATGATTTTGTCGTCCTTAAAATTTATGCTCAGTGGAACTTTGAAATAAGAGTTTTATGAATACTTGTCTACTATCCCAGCAGATTTCATGATTAATGACAATTTGCTAGTTGAAGCGACTTAGTCATTGCATTACGGGATTAGTATAGTAGACGCTTTTTTACTTTCTCAAACTAAAATAATAGAAAGCAATTACTTGTTATTACAAATAACTACATCTTACCAAGTGATTGAGGACCATGTCCTTTTTAAATGTGCGAAACTTATGTTACCTTATCAAATGTACGCCAGCGATTTATTGATTATCGATCTTCCAAAGATCCTTGTGCAAATTAGGAACGGTTCCATAAAAACCATATACCTCCTCATAATCCCCACCTCCGACCAGCCCAGATAACTTAATCGGATCATCGTCATCGGGCGCGGGATGCCCAAGCATTATCAGGCTATGTTAAACATGACGGAAGTCAGTAATCAAGATTAGATCTCTTCGATCCTGGCTATCGTTAATTGTCCCAACATAAGTGACAGTTGGTTTCAGCATGGGTGTATCCTTTCTGCTGGAAATCAGCCTTCCAAGCAGGAATAGTGGATCGTTGGATCGTCCCCCACATCTGCTTTAGCCTATCGACCATATTAAAAACTGGTGAACTATAGATGATTAAAGCTCCTATATTAGTTAAACAATCACCGCCTTATCTCCACGCGTGGAGAAAATTAGGCATCAAAATTTAACTGCAATCTTACTGCAATCGGATGATAATTCTTATATTGTTAGTCCCCCCGAGTTCAATTCTGGTTAAGGTTACTCAAGATATAACTATCTTGATCTTTTACAATTGGGGCTTATTTCTTTTTTATACACATATTTAAGGAGCAAAAGCATGGAATGGACTGAAACGTTTCAATGCCCCTTGGGGCTTATTTGTTTTTTATACAGTTCAAGGACTGGAAGCTCCCGACGAACGATCTGCGTTTCAATGCCCCTTGGGGCTTATTTGTTTTTTATACTTTTGTTGATTTCGGGGTGCTCAACCCCTACACAAAAGTTTCAATGCCCCTTGGGGCTTATTTGTTTTTTATACGCTTCTTGTCCAGAACCAGAATTTTGTCTAGAGGTAGAGTTTCAATGCCCCTTGGGGCTTATTTGTTTTTTATACTCCTATATCTGGGGGTATTATACCATATTCCCGCTGTCTCCACCCATATCTGGTGGCTAAATAGCTTTCCCGGCAAAACGTTCGAGCAAAAAAAGTCTTTTTTGCCCGGAATAAAAATTTCTCACCCTTTATATATAGGGGGCGTCGAACAATTATTCCCCGATATTTAGGGTGTCGCGTGCAAATAATCCGGGCATCTTGAATTCCTTTGCTACCCCCCGACCTGCCCGGAATCTTTGAAATCACCTGCCTCAACTCAAACAACAATCACATCCTCCTCTGCCAAAACCTCTACCCGACCAATCTCACTTTCTGCTTACGAATTCTCTAACAAGTCGTCAATATAGTCGCATTCTTTCGGAAAACATGTTTTCAGATGTGATGTAAATCCATTTTTGTCTTTAATAAGTGATGAGAATCTCCCTGAATTTATATGAGTTTTGTTTGCCCATATCATATACGGCTCTTCTAATGTGCTCCGTGTCCCTTGGGGCTTATTTGTTTTTTATACGAACAGAAAGAATTTGCACAAACAATAGCTAAAAGGTTTCAATGCCCCTCAGGGCTTATTTGTTTTTTATACTTCGCCAAATAATGTCAGGAATGCAAATTTGTACCTATTTTTAGTTTCAATGCCCCTTGGGGCTTGTTTGTTTTTTATACACTGTAAATTGGACGGTTCCAAATAGTATAGGAAGGTTTCAATGCCCCTTGGGGCTTATTTGTTTTTTATACCAAATAAATAGAAAGGAGAAAGCATGAAAAAGAAATTGTTTCAATGCCCCTTGGGGCTTATTTGTTTTTTATACACTGGAATGTCCAGAGTGTCCTGAAGAGACAGAGTCAGTTTCAATGCCCCTTGGGGCTTATTTGTTTTTTATACGTTTCTACCAGATTTTAAAACCTGGAGATATTATTAAGTTTCAATGCCCCTTGGGGCTTATTTGTTTTTTATACCTGTTCGCACAGAGGAAGAGGTGCAAGGGTGAATAATAACAACATAGTCCAAAGCCCAAAAATTGAAGTTGCGCCAGAAGTCATGAAAATCCACATCAAGATGAAACGCATGCAAAAACTGCGGCGAGGTTTGGCTTATTTCGTTGGGATTGTGATTTCGCTGTGGGTTTTAATCCCGATTTATTTCATTGCCTCGATGGCACTGACAACACCCGAAATAGTCAGATCTTATCCAAAAGGAGTGCTGCCTTTCATCCCATTTTCCTTTGACACACTGCGTTTTTTCTTAGGTTCCTATGGAATTGTAGATGGGATTATCAACAGTACTGTCGTTGCGCTCATCACGATTGTTCTCTCAACATTGATCGCAGCTCCAGCGGGTTATGCGATATCACGCTATATCTTCAAGGGGCGTGATGTGTTTCGCCTTTCGATTTTAGCCGTGAGGGCGTTTCCTGTTGTTGTGTTGTCGATCCCTCTGGCTGTTGTGTTTATGAATTTAGGGATATACGATAATATCTTTAGCCTGGCGCTGATGCATACAGCTCTGGTGTTGCCCACATCAGTCCTGGTGTTGGGAAGCGTGTTTGCCAGCATTCCTTTTGAATTAGAAGAAGCTGCCATGGTGTTTGGTTGCACACCAGTTCAGGCGTTTCGTCATATTGTTGTCCCTCTGGTTCTGCCCGGAATTGCTGCTTCAGCGATTTTTAGCTTTGTGCTTTCCTGGAATGAAGTTTTTGCAGCCAGTATTCTCACAATTCAAAACCGCACATTGCCTGCACAGGTGCTGGCAGCTCTTCCATATTCACCAGACCCATACAAATTTGCCGGAAGCTTTTTTATGTTGATACCAGCGATTATCTTCATATTCCTCATCCGGCGATATTTGTTCAATATGTGGGGTCAGGTTACAAAATAAACAACAAGGTATGAGATTATGTCAGAGATACTTATTGAAAATGTAACCAAACGTTTTGGAAAATTCGTCGCTGTTGATAATGTCAGCATGCATGTTAAGGATCAGGAGTTTATGGTACTTCTTGGCCCTAGCGGTTGTGGTAAAACAACTTTACTCCGCACAATTGCTGGCCTCGGAATGGCTGATGAGGGGCGTATATGTATTGGTGACAGGGATGTTACGTATCTGCCGCCCCGAGATCGAAAAATCTCAATGGTGTTTCAGAATTACGCCATCTTTCCCCACATGTCAGTTCATGATAATATCGCATTTGGCTTGAAGATGAACAAAGTCGATAGAGCCATTGCCGATCAAAGGGTAATGGAAGCAGCAAAATTGTTGCACATCGAAAATATGCTTGATCGATACCCCGGAGCAATGAGCGGGGGTCAGCGCCAGAGGGTTGCTGTCGCTCGGGCTATTGCTATGAAATCCGAGGTCCTATTGATGGACGAGCCCCTGAGCAATTTAGATGCGCTGCTGCGTTTAGAAATGCGCGCTGAACTTAAGCGCTTACTGGCAGAGATTCGAGCAACGACAATTTATGTTACGCATGATCAAATCGAAGCATTGAGCATGGGTGATCGGATTGCCATCATCAAAGATGGGATTGTACAGCAATGCGACATTCCGAATGTGGTCTACGATAAACCCTCAAACTTGTTTGTAGGCAGCTTTATCGGTAATCCGCCCATGAATTTTATGGACGGCCAGGTTCAAAACAGCAATGGGCAGGTTGAGGTCTATATTGGAGGTTTCAAGATCATTCCTGAAGAACAATTGCAACCCCTACTCAGAGCATACCATGACAAATCGATTATCCTTGGGATTCGTGCTGAAAATATGGAAACATTTATCAAGCCTGTGGATGATGCGTTAGAGGTTGAAGTGCTGGTGGTTGAACCTCTGGGCTCACAGAATTTGCTAACCATCAAAATTCGAGAACATATTATCAAAGCCTCCACCCACCCAAACCTTGCTGTAGAGCCCGGTATGCATGTATGGCTGAAGTTTCCATCAAATAAAATACGCTGGCTTGACCAAGCTTCCGGTGTTGCGTTATATCCAGAAAAATAATGGGTTGTTTCGGGTCGATTAGCTTATGAATATGAATTTGAAGTAAAATATTTTCGGAACGCTTCGTTGGCTGTTGCGGCAAAATCGGACTTACCCGAATAACAGCCCTGTTTGATCAAGTGGATTGTGGTTTAAACAAATCATGCTGGTAAGCCGCGCCAGAGATTGAGCAATGATGCGATATTTACAAAAACAGCGAGATTTGCTATTTGGCTTTTTATCGTCATATCTTGTGATTTGACCAGATTGAATCGATTGCCTTTCTTTCTTGATAGCCATCAATTTCATTACGCTGAATGATTGGATCTGATCAACGTGAAAAAGATAAATAACATAGGGATATTTCATTACCAAACTGGCAATACGGATGGAGTCTCTTTAGAGATCGACAAATGGCGGCGAGTTTTAGAAAAAATGGGATATTCCGTCCATATTTGTTCTGGCGATCCTGGTATGGGAGACGGCGTCAGAATACCAGAACTCTATCACCACAAAGATGAAATCAAAACAATTAACCGCAATGCTTTTTCTGCAATGAAAGAATTTGATGCAGATGGATTAATGAACGCAATTGAACAGATTAGCAATCGATTGGAAGACAGCATTTGCGGATTTATTGAAGCCAGGCAAATTGATCTGTTAATTGTCAACAATATTTGGAGCGTCGGGTTAAACTTGCCGGCTGCACTGGCTATCGAAAGGGCACGGAAAAAGTTTGGCCTGCCAGCGATCGGTCATCATCATGATTTTTACTGGGAACGCCGTGATGGACTTTCGCCAACCTGCCCACCGGTTGAGGAACTGCTCAGGGATTATTTCCCTCCAAAAGACCCATTAATCAAACACGTGGTCATCAATAGCCTTGCCAAACAGGACTTGGTAGAACGCAAAGGAATGGATGCCACAATCATCCCAAATGTGTTTGATTTTTCTGCCCCAATATGGTCAGTGGATTCGTACAACAGTGATCTCAGATCGCAGGCAGGCATCAATGAATCCGATATTTTAATCCTCCAGGCAACAAGAGTCATTCCACGCAAAGGCATCGAACTATCTATCGATTTTGTGAAGATTCTAAATTCACCAGAAATGAGATCGAAATTATCGCGATCTGGCTTATTCGATGGCCGGCCTTTCACCAATCAAAGTCGGATTATCCTGGTTCTGACAGGTTATACCAAAGATGATGTCTCTGGAAACTACTTAAATTTTTTGAAACAAAAAGCTCATAAGGAAAACGTGACTTTACTCCACATCGAAGATTTAATCTCTCATTCCAGGAGTATTCAAGAAAACCAAAAGATGTACTCTTTTTGGGATGCCTATGCAGTGGCAGACCTCGTAACGTATCCGAGCCTCTGGGAAGGCTGGGGCAATCAGCTCTTAGAAGCTTTCCAGGCACGGCTGCCCGTTATTCTTTTTGAGTATCCCGTCTATCTTAAGGATATAAAACGGCGAGGTTTTGATGTCATTTCACTTGGATCAAAGATTGATGATTTTGATGATGCAAACCTGGCGAGAATTAATCAAGAAATACTGATAAATGTCGCAAATGAGACCGTTAGAATTTTGACTGATCGTGAACGTCGTTTGGAGATGGTGAACCACAACCATTTGATCTCACAAAAGCATTACTCATTGACTGCTTTACAAACCATGCTCAAGGAGTTGTTGGAAACTTAATATCAAATAAATGGAAGAAGAAAAATTGTGTATGTCTCAAGAACAAAAACTCATTGAACTCTTAGTTTGCGTTTACGGTGAACAACCGGCGCATTTTATTTTCGATCGTATTATCCAGAAGATCAACAGGTTCAGACAGGAGACTCCGCAAAGTCCCGAGCTCAGCCAAAATGACCTCGTCAGTGAAAAAGATGCTATTATGATCACTTACGGTGATTTTATTGAAGATGGGGAAAATCCTCCGCTGCAAACACTGGCTAAATTTCTTGATCGATATCTCAATAAACATGTTTCAATAGTTCACATTTTGCCTTTTTACCCCTATTCGTCCGATGATGGATTTTCGGTCATTGATTATCGAGCGGTAAATCCCGATTCAGGCTCATGGAATGACATTCACAATCTTACAAAAAATTATCGTTTGATGTTTGATGCGGTCATAAATCACATATCCAGTAAAAGTGAGTGGTTTAAAGGCTTTATTAAGAATGAAGAGCAATTCAAGGCATACTTTATTACAAATGCCGATTCTTGGGACTTATCAAAGGTCGTTCGTCCGCGCACCTCTGATCTGTTAACCGAAGTTGAGACATCCAATGGAACCAGGAAGGTTTGGACAACTTTTAGTGCGGATCAAATTGACCTCAATTACGCAAACCCGAATGTGTTTCTGGAAATCATTGATTTGTTGTTGTATTACGTTCGTATGGGCGCTTCTGTTATTCGCCTGGACGCGATTGCATACATGTGGAAAGAATCAGGGACAACATGCATTCACCTTTCTCAAACGCATCAGCTCATCAAGGTCATGCGTTTGGTTTTGGAAATGACAACCCCACAAACAATTCTGATCACGGAGACCAATGTGCCCCACCAGGACAATATCAGCTATTTTGGCAATATTGACCGGGAAACAGGTGTCGGCGATGAAGCGCACATGGTTTACCAGTTTCCTCTGGCACCTCTGGTTTTGCATACATTGATTACAGGCAATAGCGATCAAATCAATCAATGGGTTGAGAGCCTGGAGGATACTGGCATTTTTATGAACTTTATTGCATCACACGATGGAATAGGCATGATGCCTGCTGTTGGATTGATAAGCGATGAAGATATCGAGAGGATCATTGCTCAGGTCAAATCTCATCAAGGATTGGTTTCATATAAATCAAACCCTGACGGCACTGAAACCGTATATGAGTTAAATACAACCCTGTATGATGCCTTAAACAATCCCAATCAGCCAAACTCATCATTGGATGTCGCCAGGTTTATGGCATCTCAAGTTATTATGCTGTCATTGGCTGGCGTGCCAGGGATTTATTTTCACAGTCTACTGGGTTCCCGTAATGCCCATGATTATGTCAAAAAGACAGGTCGAGTACGTTCAATCAATCGAAAAGGTTTTTCGCTCAACGAACTGAAACAAACATTGGCAGATCCAGAGAATATTCATTACCAGGTATTCAACCAATACACCCACTTACTTGAAGTCCGGAGCACTGAACCAGCCTTTCATCCACAGGGAAAACAAAGGGTGCATTGGGTATCGAAAAAAGTATTTGCCCTTGAACGACAAAGCCTGGATGGCAAATCAAAAATTCTTGCGTTAATCAATATTAATCCGGACGAATATACTTTGAAGGTGGATTTATCACATACAAATTTAATAACGGGACATCGTTTCGTTGATCTGATCGGGGGAACGGAAATGCATCAACAAGAAAACTGTTTGGTGATTGCGCTGAAACCATATCAGGCACTGTGGATTAAAGCAGAGGATTAACCACATTTAGAAAAGCATAAAACTGGTTGTCCCAAAAACAATAATCGCAAGGATAAACCTCAAAAGTAAATAGTGAAAATATATAACAAGCTACCATTCGTGGGTTCAAATCCCGCCGGTGAACTGTACCCCAAAAGTTGGACAATAAATCCAAGCTGGGAGGAGATGAAATTATAAATACCTGCCTGGACGATCACCACGGACGCAGGATGCGGCCTATCCTATATACTAAATTCAGCACCGTCTATGGCAAATCATAATTGATCAAGATGCGAGTGTCCTATAGGTTATACCCACCTACGATGTTATTTGTGTAGATAAAGACCTTAATACACTTTGCTGGATCGCGATCTCCTTCTGGTACTTCATTGGCGATTAGAACAAACCGCTTCAAGCCAGTGTCTATTGATGATCCAGATCTATCGTCTTCATCATTAAAATAAAATTGGAAGTTGTTAATTAATTATCAGCGGTAGATATATACTGCTATTCCCTTTTACAACAAATGTTTTAATATTTGATTCAAAACTATTAAAATCCGATTCCCATAAATGTAACGAATTGAAGGTATTTGCGCTGTCTAAATCTCTAATTTGACATATATCAAAATTCGTATTGATGCTTTTCGATGAAGCATGTATATTATCTAAAACGTTTTCAGATTCGCTACCAACAACTTTTACCTCAATTTCGCCAGAATATTGAAGTAGGTTATCTGGAATAACGGCTGTTAATTTTGTTGAGTTGATAAACGTAGTAAACAATAGGTTTTCACCAAACTGAACCTGGGAACCAGAATCAAAGTTGACACCGTTAACAGTCATGTTTATTGTAGAAGAACCCTGATTTGTAATATTGGGTTCAAGTTCATTAATATAAAGATGATATACAGTGTAAGTCTGGTAATTATAATCATCTCCCAACCCTTCACCTTGCCATTCATGACCATCGTTGTTTCGAACATGAACTGAAATACCGCTCCATGGTCCAATATCTTCCAATTCTACAATCCACTCAAATATATTATCTTCACTCCAATCTTGTGCTGTTGTAATATTGCCGTTTCGCATATGACTGAATTCATATTCTATTGGCAGATCGTTTGGATCCGATGCGGTGACAGTGTAAGTAATAATTTGACCAATAAATAATTCTAAATCAGGGCAATTTGGATTACAGGACCAATCCCCACCAGTCTCCTTCGTCCAAGAATTAGTATTGATATTGCCAAGACTGTCAACAACCTGGGTAATGATTGCAGGAGCTCTGTCAGGATCTATTACCTTATATATAACATATGTGTAATCATCTCCCAACCCTTCACCTTGCCATTCATGACCATCATCGTTACGAACATGAATAACTAAACCATTACTTGGTCCAACATCTTCCAATTCTACAATCCACTCAAATGTATTATTTTCACTCCAATCTTGGGCTGTTGTGATATTACCACCACGACTATAACTGAATTTATATTCGATAGGTAGATTATTGGGATCATATGCAGTGACAGTATAAGCAACTTTTTCACCAACCTTCAATTCCAAATCGGGACAATCTGGATAGCAGGACCATCCTCCTGTTTGCTTATTTACAGAATAAGTAGTTATATTTCCCAAACTATCAACTACTTTGTTGATTGTTGCTGGAGTTCTGTTAGGGTCGGTTATCTTATAAATAACATATGTATAATCATCACCAAGCTCTTCACCTTGCCATTCATGACCATCATCGTTACGAACATGAATAACTAAACCATTACTTGGTCCAACATCATCCGTGGTCACGGTCCATACAAAAGTATTGTCTTGACTCCAATCTTGTGCTGTTGTAATATTTCCGTTTCTCATAAAGCTGAATTTATATTCAATGGGTAAATCATTAGGATCGGAAGCAGTGACGTTGAAAGTAATAATTTCTCCAATCTCCAATTCTAAATCAGGACAATCGGGGTAACAGGACCATCCTCCCCCAGATCCTTTTGTCCAAGAATCGGTATTGACATTGCCAAGACTGTCAACAACTTGGGTGATGGTTGCAGGTAAAATTTGAGTTTTCAAATTACTGCTATGGAAAAAATTGTTTTGAGCCAAGACTGATTTAGTTGTGTCTCTTGAAAAAACAATTATTATCAGACTTATAAGAACAATAAAAATAATAAATATTGATCTTCTTGTGTTATTCAAAATCACCTCCTTAGCTTTGATGGTAAAGCGCAAGATCATTATATCAGATATAAATATAAGTGTCTGTTAATCGGTGGATATTTTATTCATCGGCTTTGTTCTTAATGGTTGCAAGTATATCCTTCAGTTTTTTAAATTAGGTTAATCGAGCCTATGGTATTATTGAATTCTCAACAACTGTTTATCTTTAGAGCAAACCATCAGATAAGGCCACATAAGTTTCGCACGTTTTACAAAAGGACATGGTCTTGGAATCACTTAGTAAAATAGAGTTGACAGACCAAACAAACCAAGGAGAACAGAATTGAAAGAATCGGTTCGCCAGAGTGGGAAGATGTTTTAAATAGCTTGCTTGACGCTGAAACAGATCGGCTGATTAATGGGCGAAAATGTTAGTATACAAAAGGCAGACAAGACACACGGGCGGGACACTATACGCGCAAGTTGTTGACGAGTACTGGAGAAGTGGAGCATCCAAATTACGTACTCTGATATTTGAGATGACAATCATCCAAAAGCACTAACGCCAGGAAACAAACATCGAAGAAGCCCTGGTAGAGATATACCTGGCTGGGGTGCCCACCAAGAGGGTCGAGGATATCACCAGTTTGTTCTGTTACGCCAAACTGGGCGCTGAAACGATCAGCAGGCTAATCGGGGAGGGATACGAAAGCCTGGCGACAAAGAACTTTAGAAGGGCAATACCCACATATCTATCTGATCGGATTGTGTCTCAAGCGTAACTGCACTGAGCTTGTGTTCTTATATTTCCTTCTGGCTTTTTTATTCACGGGTTTTCCTTTCTTTTTCAGTCCATTAAAAAAACCATTTACACAATTAATCTAAGTTCCTCGAAAAACTTGCCAGGTGACTTCTAAATATACGAAAAACTCTTGACGCTACCTTCTCTTCTCACCCAGTTCAATTTTCTCAATTTCGTTCACCAGAGCCCCCCGGTCGCTTTCCAGCAATTTCAAAATCTCAAACACCTTTTCGGAAAAACCAGCCAGGGTATACACCTTCTTTTCAGGAAACTGAAGTGTGCCGTAACCTTGCAGGTCAAACGAAAAAACAGAGGGATCTGCTCCAGTGCGCTTCTTATAATCATTGAACGCTTTTGTAGGCACATCATCGCCAATCCAACCTTGCATATCAGATAAGATAATGATGCGATCATAAGCTTTATCAGCAATCTCAAACACGGAATGAAAATTTGTACCCCCTATTTCAGCCATTGAAATAATTCTCTCTGCGATTGTGGCAGTGCTGTCGAGCGGATTCAATGTGACATATTTGGCGTGGTTTGTAAATGCTATAAAATCAGCATCATTCGTCTTATAAATTGCAGAAGCAAACAAGGCGCCAATTTCAATCGGTCGCCCCATCATTGATTTTGATGTATCCAAAGCCACCAGATTCTTACCATCCAGCTGAGGCACATTCGCCAAAGATAGGTCAGTCGCTTTTGCCAGGGCAACCAGCGTCTCTCTGACGCCATCACCATTCAATTTTTCAATTTCTGAGGTTGCTGTCAGAAATCGAAAAGGGAGAATCAGGGAATTTTTGATCAATTCCTCATCGACCAGCAATTCCAAAGCCTGCGGAAGCGCGCCAGGGGATTGCTCGATGATGTTTCTCAGGTTTCTGAGCAAAGCAAAATAGCCGATTTTCCGCTCTCCAATCAGTCTTTTCCACACGGCAGCTTTCAGCTCCGCCTTCTCTTCATCAGAATTGGCCTGTTGCCCGGCTCTGGTTAATTCAGATTCCCATGTATCCGAAGATTTCAGGGTGCCCTTCATCAGTTTATCAATCGCTTCGGTGCTCTTCGGATGGCAAAGGTTGACCACGTCAACCAATTTGATTCGTTTCCCTTCACCCCGATACTTTGCCAGAGAATATTCATCGAAACGAGTCAACGCCCGGGCAAAACCATCCCTGAGGGGGTTGGTGAGCTTTTTCTCGGTGAAGAAATAATAGCTCAAGATTTCCATCATATCATCAGGACGGTAAACAATCTTATCAAAAAAATCTCTTGTCCAGGTCAGCCCTCTGGCTCTTTTTGCCAATTCCCCCGCCACAACATGACTCACAGAGCGCATACCAAACTCAGTCCGCGCATAAATCGCCGCCTTTGCCACAAATTTGAGATCATCGATCTCATCGATCAGCTCGCAGATTCTAAGAACGGTTTCCGATTCCGACCTGTAAAACTGGTCCTGAACAAACGAAGTAAGCAGTATCGAAATAAATTCCAGCTTCGCTGATTGTGCAAAGGCTTGTCCACCCTCAAAGTTTTCGACTGTCTGGCTTTGTTTTTTGTTAAATTTCATATTCTTTGCTGCTATCCTCTTATTTGTTTTTCTTTTTGCCCCGAAAATAAAAAAATGAGGAGAAAAATGAAGGCGGTGTGTTCACTCATCCCGAAGGAGAAGAAGTAACCGTCTTCTTGCTACCTCATTTAAATTGTACCCCAGGTTCAATATTTTTTTGAGCCACAGATGAAATATTTCACCTATGTATCAATTTTTCATAACACAATAACGAAAAATCAGCCTCACAATTTGTTGATGTCAACCAGGCCCGAGCGCAGTGCAGCAATCACAGCCTGGGTACGATCCGACACGTTAAGTTTTGTAAACAGCTCGCTCATATAATTGCGAACCGTACCTTCAGACAAATACAGTCGTTCGGCAATATCCGAATTGGACAGCCCCATCGTTAACAGGCGCAAAATTTCTTCTTCACGCGGAGACAATGAGATTTTTGTTTGCGCTTTTTTTATTTCAGTTGGCTGATTTACATTTTCCAAAACCTTCCGGGCAACGGATGGATCAATATAGGCTTCACCAGCAACAGTTCCCTTAATTGCCTCAATCAATTCCTTGCGTGGGCGATCTTTGAGCAGATAACCAGAAGCACCCGCGCGGATGGCATCAAATAACCATTCATCATCTGCATAAGTCGTCAGAATGAGAATTTGCATTTTGGGATAAAGCTCTCGCAATTTTCTTGTCGCCTGAATGCCATTCATCACCGGCATTTTCAAGTCCATCAGCACCAGATCAGGTTGTTTTTCTGCTGCCACTTCCAGGGCTTCCAATCCATTGTGGGCAATTCCAACAACTTTTATCTCAGGATCAGCTTCCAAAATGTGCTGTAAACCTTCACAAACGATCTCCTGATCATCACAGATCAAAACTTTTATCATCCAATCTCTCCCAGGCAAGTTTGATTGTGGTCCCTGTACCCGCTCGGCTGTCCACAGCCAACGCACCTCCAATAATCGCTGCGCGTTCCTGAATACCTTTGATACCATAACGATCTGTCTCTGTCGTCAGCTTCTTAACATCGAAGCCTTTGCCATTATCACTGATCACAAGCTCGAGCAGATTTCCACTCATCGTCAACGTTATTAAAACCTTGCTGGCGAAGGCGTGTACAGTGATGTTTTCCAATGCTTCCTGGGCAACCCGATAAAAACTTTGCTCAACATCGGGCGGCAGAGTCAGAGGAGCCTTTGTGATCTCGATTTCCATTTCAATACCTTCGCGATCTCCAAAGGTTTGAGCCAGATTGCGCAGTGCAAGCGCCAAGCCCAGATCCTCAAGCGGTTGGGCTCGAAGGTCTTGCAAAGTACGGCGGGTCTCATTTAACCCCACTCGGGTCGCGGTGAGAGAATGATCAAGCATCTCAGATATTTTTTCCTGCCCATCGGGCATAAGGCTTTTGATTGCCTCAAGGTTAACAGCCACCCCACTTAATGTATGTGCCAGGGTATCGTGCAACTCACGCGCCAGTCTGTTGCGTTCACGACTGGTCGCCAGGTGTTCCAATGTGTTCGCCTGTTGTCCCAGACGAATGTTTGCCAAAATTAGTTTCCGCTTTTGTGAACGCTGGGTATCCATCAACTTGACAATAACATGACCCACCGTCCCGAAAGCGAATGCCCGAACGAATGGCATTCCCAGTACAGGCAGCGTCTCCAGGTTGATCACCTGAACAACTTTGGCAAGGATAAATAATTCAATAAGGTTGGTAAAGACAACAAAGACCATGACCCAGAAAAAGGAGTATTGCCAGGCTATCACCACCAACAGTACCAGCAAGATCGGAATCAAAGCCCAGCTGCGGGCAATGATGATGGACAGGTCCGTGCTGGTGTCAAGCAGGTAAATCAGATTACTAAAGACTGTGGTAAGTGAATAAGTTATGAGCGCATAGGGCAAATACCAACGCTTGAGGTACTTCTCTAACCACCGACTTGACAGATAAAAGAACAAACTGCCATTGATAATCATGTTTAACAAGGACTGCACCTGGAGGGTTTCACCAGGATGCGGTGCGATGGCTCCATAACCCCACAGTAATGCAAAATAGAACATCGCGACTGCGGCAAAATATCGAAGGGTTCGAATAAGGCCAGGTTCAAGCGGTCTATTCATATGTGCATAATATCATATTTCACTTATTTCTGTAAAAAAGTCTGAGAGAATAATGACACAAATCATACGTATTGGTTACTCGTGTCACCCCAATTCATTGTTCAACACACCTCCCCTACATCCATTCAGTCCAGTATATTTATCGGGCAAAAATTGATCATCGGAGGTTTATGGAACTTGCAATTAATGCAAAAAATTTGAGTAAGCGATATGTGTCTGGAAAAGAAACAGAAGCTGTCAGGGACGTAAATTTTGAGATCTCCAGGGGCATTCTATTTGGATTGGTTGGTCCCGATGGTGCGGGTAAAACCACCACCCTGCGCATCTTATCTTCAGTTATGGAAGCCAGTGGCGGTGAAGCCAAAGTTGCTGGATTTGACGTAAAAAAACAGGCAGATCAAGTTCGCAAAAGAATTGGTTATATGCCGCAAAATTTCAGCCTTTATTCCGACCTGAGTGTCATTGAGAACCTGAACTTTTTTGCCGATATTCAGCAGGTCGACCGCAGCGAAAAACAAGCGCGGATTTCGGAAATGCTGACTTTTATCCATTTGGAAGAATTTCGAGACCGGCGTGCTGGCAAACTATCGGGAGGAATGAAAAAAAAGCTGGCTTTAGCCTGCGCCATGGTACATGATCCCGAGGTTTTAATCCTGGATGAACCATCCACCGGTGTGGACCCGGTATCAAGACGGGAATTATGGGTATTGTTTGCTAAAGTTGTGCAGAAGGGCGTCACAGTCATTGTGAGCACACCCTATATGGACGAAGCAGAACGCTGTCATCAGGTAGGCATCCTTTATCAGGGCAGTTTATTGACGACAGGCACACCCGATGAAATTATCGGGAGTTTGCCCTTTGAAGTAATCGAAGTCAAAGCCAAGCCCCGAAAATTGATGCGTCAGGTGGTTTCGCAATCTCAGGATATCCTGGATTGGAACCCCATCGGTGATCGTCTGCGGGTGCTGGTCTCAGAAAATGGCGCCAAAAACAAGGCGCTTCACTCCTTGGGGCGCGAGTTCAAGGCCAATAAAATGGAGGTTTCTATTTTGCGTCCCGCTCGTCTGACGATGGAAGATGCCTTTGTTCATCTGGTGAAAAAGCAGCGAGCACAGGCATGAATAACACCGCCAACGCTGTCGAAGTCAATCGCCTGACAAAACGTTTTGGCCGATTTGTAGCAGTCAATAATATTGATTTCTATATTCCTCAAGGAGAAATTTTTGGGTTGCTGGGGCCCAATGGTGCGGGAAAAACCACCACGATCCGCATGTTGTGCGGATTAATGCTTCCAGATGGTGGGTCTGCACGTGTCCTTGGTTTTGATGTCGCTCGCCAGCCTGAGGAGATAAAAAAACGCATCGGCTACATGTCGCAAAAATTTTCGCTTTACAACGATCTGACAGCAGAAGAGAATATCAAATTCTATGCTGCCATCTACAATGTACCTGAGAAAGAACGCGCCAATCGCATCAGGGAGTTAATCGAACTATCCGGTTTGAATGGGTTTGAGCGTGAATTGACACGAACCCTATCCGGTGCGTGGCGCCAACGACTGGCATTGGCTTGCGCGATTGTCCACAACCCGCCCATGCTGTTTTTAGACGAAGCAACAGCCGGCGTAGATCCTGTTGCGAGACGCGAATTCTGGGATCTGATTTACACGCTCGCCGGTGAGGGAACCAGTGTTTTGGCAACCACGCACTATATGGATGAGGCAGACTACTGCAATACCATTGGTATGATGTTTGAGGGCGAGCTGGTAGCATTAGCCAGTCCCGAAACAATTAAGGACAATCTTCCTGGAGTTTTGGTCCAGGTTGATTCAAGCCAGCCCATCGAAGCTGCCGATTTAATGCAAGCGATGCCAGAAGTTCAAAATGTTTCGATACATGGCGCCCAAATACATGTAACCTTGCATGACAAACTCGCGATAAAGAAAATTGAAAGAGAATTAACCCGCGCTGGGTTCCGCCTGAATTCGTTAGAAATTATCCAGCCATCGTTGGATGATGCTTTTATTACCATGGTTATGCATCATCGCGAACAGTCACGCAAACCAACAAAAGATTAGGAGTCTTTCATGAAACGACTTTGGACCATTATGATAAAGGAACTGTTTCACATTTGGCGCGACCCGCGCACCCTGGCATTAATTTTAGTGCTGCCCGGTATGTTACTGATTTTATTGGGCTACGGCATTTCTGGAGAAAGCCTTAATACCTCTCTGGCAGTGGTCGATTTTAGCAAAACAAATGTCAGCCGTGATTTTGTGGATCGCTTTACTTCCAGTCATGATTTCGACCTTCGTTATCTCGCCGCCAGTGAAGCTGAGCTTCAGGATTTAATAGATCAGGACCAGGTCGACGTGGGTATCATCATCCCAGAGGACTTTGGGCGCAAGCTCAATGCTCAAAAGCAGACAACTGTCCAGGTTCTGGTGGATGGTTCGATGAACCCAACGGATTCCCTAACAGTTCAGTTAAAGCTGGGGGCGATCAGCCAAATGGCTTCTCAAGACATTTTGATTAAGTGGCTCAAGCGCAGCGGCACGGGCTTCAACCTGTCCATGCCGATTGTTGATAATGTGCGTACGCTCTACAATCCCCACGGTGATCAAAAGATTTATATGATCCCTGGGCTTATTCCTATTCTTCTACAGGTTCAGGCTTTGCTCCTTTCAGCCTTGGCAATTGTACGGGAGCGAGAACAGGGAACCATGGAGCAATTGATCGTTACGCCAATCAAACCCTGGGAATTGATGCTGGGGAAAATCATACCTTATCTTCTTGTCAGCATTGTCAATCTTTTCCTGCTGCTTGGATTAGGGGAATTACTGTTTGGGGTCACGGTCGCAGGCAGTTACTGGGACCTGATTGGATTGAGCCTGATTTTTATTATCGGTTCCCTGGGGATGGGTGTTCTGATCTCGAATATTTCACAAACACAGATGCAGGCAATATATATTGCGGTCTTTATTGTTCTTATTCCAGCCATCATCCTTTCTGGACTGATGTTCACCCGAGAAAACATGCCAGCCATCACCTACTGGTATAGCGAGCTGCTGCCGGTTACGCACTACCTTAATATCACCCGCGGCATCATCGTCCGTGGAGCAACTGCCCAATCATTGATGTGGTCCTCCACAATCCCACTCATCATTCTAAGCATTGTATATTTTATCGCTTCTGTTCTGGTGTTTAGAAAGCGTATTTAATTCTAATTCTTAAGGAGTTTACATGAAACGTTCATTTTCTTTTTTAGTCGCTACCACTCTGGTTTTTGCAACATTACTCAGTGCTTGCAGTACAAATGGCGATACCGCTCTCACTGCTTCGGGCATGCTTTCAGTTGTCGAAGTTCCGGTCGCTCCCGAGGTGAATGGGCGGGTTATTTCGATCAGCGTCAGCGAAGGCGATGCGGTTCAGGCGGGAGACGAACTGTTTCGCCTAGATGATGAAGTATTGCAAACTCAATATGATCAGGGGCAGGCAGCTGTTAATGCTGCATCGGCCACGCTGACTGCGGCGGAAGCCCAACTGGTTTATGCTCAGCGGCAATATGATTTAGCTATTCAAGCCGCTCGAGCTCAGGAAGACCCGTTCCGCGTTGCGCTCTGGACCGCATCTGTTCCCGATGACTTCCAGCCATCGTGGTACTTTCAGATGAGTGAAAAGCTCAGCGCTGCCCAGGCAGAGGTGGAAGCCGCCGAACAGGCGCTGGAAACTGAACAGCAGAATCTTGCTGATGAGATTCAAAAAGCCAGTAACCAGGACTTTGTCACCGCTGAGAACCGCCTGGCGCAGGCACAGGCTGCTTATACAGTTGTCCAGGAAACGCTGATCCAGGCCAGACAGGCGAGCAATCAAACCTTAACTGATGCCGCTCAGGATATTTTTGACCTGGCTGAAACAGAACTGAGCAGCGCACGACTGGCATATGATCGTATGCTCAGCACCAGTGCAGCAGATTCTGTTTTGCAAGCCCGTGCCCAGGTGACTGTTGCACAAGCCCGCGTTGACAATGCCCGCGACTCGCTTTCAATTTTACAAACTGGCGATGATTCCATTCAGGTAGGTGTTGCTGAAGCAGGTGTAGAACAAGCACAGGCCGCAGTTACCCAGGCACAGGCAAATCTTGACCAGGCGAATGCATCCATGGAACTGCTGGAATTACAGCTTAAACGAGCAGTAGTTAAATCCCCCATAAACGGGATTCTTCTAACTCGCGATCTGGAGGTTGGTGAGCTGGTTGCTGCTGGCGGCATTGTTATGACTTTTGGCCAGCTAGAAAATATGGACCTGACCGTCTATATTCCAATTGATCGCTATGGGCAGGTATCCATCGGACAGAAGGTTGAGATTAGCGTTGATTCTTATGCAGATGAGATTTTTTCAGGCACTGTGGTGAGGATTGCTGATTCAGCAGAATTTACCCCACGCAATGTTCAATCAGCTGAAGGTCGGGCATCAACCGTTTATGCCGTGAAAATTTCAGTATCAAATACCGATTTGCGCCTCAAACCAGGTATGCCGGCAGATGCGAAATTTGTTCCGTAAAACAACCCCGGGCTGAAAAGCTTTTCAACAGCTAAAAACTCCAGAGAATTTGCAATATCTGCAGATTTTCTGGAGTTTTTGCTTCAAAAAAGTGTGTTGACAAAAATTCATAAATAAAAAAGACCTCAGTGTAATGTTAATAAAGAAAGATAGGGAATTGCGAAAAACCAAAGTTAACAGTTTGATTTTGGTGGCATTACCAATCTGATTCTAAATTTTAACAATAATTGAATTCTTCAGGAAAATGTGATATATTTTTATCAATACGAGCATTATATTACTGGTGAGATAATTGTTGTAGTAGAAAGGAGCGGACAGACAGATTATCTTAACACAAACCCAAAACTCAGACCTAATAACCATTAGTAAAAAGGAGACGAAATGTCAAAACGATTAATGTTCGTAGTAAGTATTGTAATTTCCATCACCATTCTTTTTACCGCTTGTGTGCCCACGGCTGAGGGACCAGAACCAGAAAAACCTGCCGTTGAAGAAGGTGGAAAACACAAGATCGGTATCCTGGCTCCGGCTGTTACGCATGGCTGGGTGGCTGCTGTTGCATATCATGCAGAAAATCGCGCCAAAGAGCTTGCAGATCAGGTCGATTATAAACTTTACACCAGCAGCAATGCGGAAGAAATGACCACTCAGCTTGATGATCTCCTCACGTGGGGCGCGGATGCCATCGTTGCCTTCCCGCAGTGGACGGGCATGGAAGTTCCAATCCAACGCGCGATTGATGGCGGCGTGATCGTTGTCAACTTCGATATTGTCATTGATGCAGATGGCGTTTACCGTCTGTCTGGAGATAACCGCGACATGGGCGTTCAGGGTGCCCACTATATTGTGGACAAAATTGGCACTGAAGGCGTTGTCGTGATGTTAGAGGTTCCCACCTCAGGTTCTGTTTCAGAGTTACGCAAGGAAGGTTTCCTGGATACTCTTGAAGGGCTCACCAGTGACATTGAAGTACTTTCTTACGCAACGCAATTCACCCGAGAAGACGGGTTGAAAGACATGGCCGATATCCTCACCAGCGTCAGTCATATCGATGCAGTTTATTCGATGGATGATGAAACTTCAATTGGTGCGCTGCAAGCAATTCGAGAAGCCAACCGCAACGATATCAAGGTGATCACTGGCGGCGGTGGGATGCAGGAATATTTCCGAATGATGCCCGAGAATGAGGACATTTGGATCCAATCTGCACTTTACAGCCCGGCTATGGTTCGTGATGCCGTTGACATGGCAGTTTCAATTTTAAATGGCGAACCTGTTGAGGATGTTATCATCATCCCCACCACCATCGTTGACCGGGACAACTACAAAGACTTCATCGATGAGGGTTCACCCTACTAAACTGATCGCCTGATGATCCTTAGCAAAAACTAAAATGAGGGAAAACTGAAAGAGGCTATGGTTGTTAAGCTGTAGCCTCTTTCAAAAATTGGGAACTATTAATGAGAGTTGAACTCCGAAACATCAGCAAATCTTTTGGAAGAATTGAAGCCGTAAAAAATGTGGATTTCACGATCAATGGAGGCGAAATCCATGCTTTGTTGGGTGAAAATGGGGCAGGAAAATCAACTTTGATGAACATCCTGGGCGGCGTTCTTCCTCCCGATCAAGGTGAAATTTTCTTAGATGGACAACCCGTTGTTTTTGATAGACCGGCTCAATCACTGGATGCAGGGATTGCCTTTATTCATCAAGAGCTTAATCTGATAAACGATCTGGCTGTTTATGAAAATATGTTTATCGGTCGAGAATTAAAACGGAAAAATGGCTTGCTCGACATTGAAGGTATGTGTCAGAAATCCGCAGAAATTCTCAGACGCATGGAAATCGAACTGGACCCAAAGGTTTTGGTTCGAGACCTGGATGCCTCCTACAAGCAAATTGTGGAAATTTCACGCGCATTATTAATGAATGCTGCAATTATTATTATGGATGAGCCAACCACCTCACTTACCGGGTCGGAAATCGAACAAGTTTTCAAAATGATGCAGGTGCTGAAAAAGCAAGACGTGGGGCTTGTTTTCATTTCTCATAAATTGAATGAAGTTATTCAGATTTGCGATCACTACACTATCCTGCGCGACGGCATGATGGTTGCAGAAGGTGAGATTTCCGAAGTGACCACCGACGATTTGGCTCGGATGATGGTTGGCCATAAAGTGCGTACCGACGCGCTTCAACGAGATCGAGCCAGAGGACATCAGGTTTTGCGCGTCGAAGGCTTGACAGGAAAAAGCGCTTTTCGAGACATTTCATTTTCAATCGAAGCAGGCGAGGTGCTTGGATTCACAGGCCTGTTGGGCGATGGCCGTAGTGAGCTGTTTCAGACGATTTTTGGGGATGGGGAAGACTATTCAGGTGAGATCTATTTCGAGGGAACGCCCATCAAAATACAAAACCCAACCCAGGCGCTTTCATTGGGGATTGGTTATTTGCCCCGAAATCGCAAAGAAAATGGCATCATCAAGGATATGAACATTCTGGAAAACGGCACCATCGTCATCTGGCCTCGCAATGCGAAGTTTGGTTTTATTGATTTTCGTTATCAAAACCAGCTTTTTACTGACCAGGCAAACAGCCTGAAAATTAAAATGGCGAGCAAAACCGATCCAATCATCAGCCTCTCCGGCGGCAATCAACAGAAGATCGTCCTGGCAAAATGGCTGAACATTCAACCCAAATTGCTCATTCTCGATAACCCTACCCAGGGGATTGATGTTGGTGCAAAAGAAGAAATTTATGATATCATCCATGATCTGGCAGATCAAGGCGTGGCAATTGTTGTGCTTTTTAGTGAGGCTCAGGAAATTGTCCGGATATGTGATAGAGCATTTGTTATGTATCATGGCGAGCTGAACGGGGAGCTCTTTGGGGACAACCTGGATGAACAAAATATTATGCGACTGGCAACAGGCGCATCTTTATTTAATTCAACGAAGGAACTTAATAAATATGACTGATTCGTTAAGTGAAAAATCTAGAAATCTGGTCGGGTGGTTCCGTGAGAATTGGGCTAATAAATTACAGTTCAGCACAGCAGTGGCGCTGATCCTGATGATTGTTCTGCAAACTCTTGCGCTCGGGTTTGATTTTGATTCGGTGGGCGATTGGTTTTTAACCTGGATTCAGAACTGGATTAATATTCTGCGTAACAATGCCAGTATTGGTATTGTTGCCCTTGGCATGACCTTTGTGATCCTATCTGGTGGGATTGACCTGGCGGTCGGATCCACAGTTGTTGCGGTGGGTGCATTTATCATGGTTTTGATTGATATCGGACCCCAGGGTTTTCTATCAAAAATCGGGGTCACCGGCGTGCCGGTCTATATTTTAGCAGTTTTGCTGGGGATTCTTTTTGGTGCGCTGCTTGGCAAATTTAACGGCGTTTTGATTACCTACGGGAAGTTGCCGCCCTTTATTGCCACCCTTGGTACCATGAAAATATTCCGCAGCGTCACCCAACATTTCATGCAGGGTTACAATCCCGAAGTGCCAAAACCCTTTCTTAAAATTGCCAGTTTGGAAATGGGAGGCATGCTTTTAATGCCAATTTTTTACTGGCTTATCCTGGCTGTAATTCTTCACATCGTTTCTCTTAAAACAACGTTTGGTCGCCAGGTCACCGCTGTTGGTTCTAATGAAAAAGCCACCAGGCTCTCCGGCGTAAATGTTAACAAAATTAAACGGGGGGTTTATACCCTGATGGGAGCTCTGGTTGGTGTGGCAGCTGTGGTCCAGGTTTCAAGAATTGGCGCCATGGATTATGCCAATGCGGGCAGTGGTTATGAGATGGACGCGATTTCATCGGTTATCGTTGGCGGCACCAGTATGTCAGGCGGCAGAGGAACGATAATCGGCACTGTTTTGGGCACCCTGATCATCGCTGTGATGAATAACCTTCTCAACCTGCTTGGCGTACCTCCTTTTCTTCGAGAAGCCTTCAAAGGGGTGATCGTGATTGGCGCTGTTCTTTTACAGAAGAAAGAATCTAAAGCATAGCCAAAACAAACAATTTTGTCTTACAGAGGTGCAGAATGAAAACAATAAACGTAGGAATCATCGGTTGTGGAAAAATCGCCCAATACAGGCACATCCCGGAGTATTGTGAAAACGAACACACCAAAATAGCCGGCTTTTTCGATCTTGATAAAAAACGCACCCGGGAATTAGCAGAAAAGTTTGATGCCAAAGCCTATTCAAGCTATCTGGAACTGCTTGCAAACCAGGACATTGAAGCGGTCAGCGTTTGCACCACAAATAACACCCATGCGGAGATCACGATTGCCGCGTTAAATGCTGGCAAACATGTCCTTTGTGAAAAACCGATGGCTGCTTCTTTAGAAGATTGCCAGGCGATGGTGGATACATCCCGCCAGCAAGGCCGTATTTTAATGATTGGTCAGAACCAGCGTCTGACAAAAACGCACAGATATGCAAGAAAACAGATAGCCAATGGGCTGATCGGTGAGATCGTCAGCTTTCGCACCACGTTTGGACATTCCGGTCCTGAAAACTGGAGCATTGACCCGGGTGCAGATACCTGGTTTTTCAAAAAAGACCTTGCCGTGATGGGCGTAATGGCTGATCTGGGTATACACAAAACAGATTTGATCCACTATCTGACTGGGCAAAGGATTGTTGAAACAACCGCACGATTGTTCACCCTAAATAAACGCGACAAGATTGGAAATTTGATCGACGTCGATGATAACGCCTTTTGTATCTATCTCCTTGAAGGCGGCGCCGTCGGCACCATGCATGCCAGCTGGACCTTCAACGGAGCAGAAGACAACAGCACGATTATCTACGGCACAAAAGGTATCATGCGGATTTATGACAATCCCGATTATTCGATCCAGGTCAATATTTTGGAAAACGAAAAAATCCTGTATGACATCGATCGGATCCAAACCAATGTAAGTCAAACAAAATCGGGTGTGATCGATGCCTTTGTTGACAGCATTCTTCACAAAAAGGAACCTGAAATATCCAGCCAGTCCGTGCTTGATTCAATGAAAGTTGTCTTTGCGAGTATCAAATCTTCTGAAACAGGAAAACCCGTAACAATCGCGTATGACCGGGTCGCTTAACCTGAAATTCGGTTCTGTCAACGCAAATTTGGAGGGTGCCCTTACAAAATCTACTGAAATTGATGAATCTGAAGTGATCCAGGTTGGTTCGTGCCAATATTGATTTTGAATAAACAATAAATAATTAAGGAGAAACCGGATGATGAAAAGAATGATTGCTGTAAACTCAAACTGCTATCACGGGTTTTCTATCGACGAGGCGATTGAAGGGATAGCCGCAGCCGGGTTTCATTACATTGAGCTGACCGCAACAAAGGGGTGGACGGAGCATGTCTTCCCAACCATGGGGTTCGATGAGCTCTGGCGCATAAAAGAGAAACTGGAAAAGATGGAAGTGGTCCCCTTTGCAATGAGCGGTCACACCAACCTGATGGATCAGGCGCGTATCCCCGATTTTATCGCGAATATGCGACTGGCAAATTTCTTTGGCTGTGATTACATCGCTTCATCCATCGGGGAAGCCCATCTGGAAGATCAAGCGGAGCTCTCTGATGAAGAAACTGCAGACCAGATCCGCGCCCTGGTTCCCTCTTTGGAAGAATATGAACTTATGCTGGTTTTGGAAAACCACGGTGATCACAGCACAGGGATGCATATCAAGCGCATTGTTGACCTGATTGGATCGCCGCTTGTTTCGATCAACTACGACACTGCCAATGTGATTTACTTTGCCGGGGTTAATCCCCTTGATGATATGCCCGGGTGCATTGACCAAATCACCTATATGCATGTTAAGGATAAGATTGGTGGGAAGGGTTTGTGGCATTTTCCTGCTTTAGGAAAGGGTGAAATTGACTTTCCTAAAATCGTTGAACTGCTGGAAAACTCGGGCAATGATTGTCCTTGGAGTATTGAAATCGAGTTTACCAGCGCGGGCCCAAAAAATCTTGAGGAAGTCAACCAGGCAGTGAAGGAATCCTACGACTATATTAAAAGGCTTGGCTTAGAAATCTAATGGTGTTGACCCGCACATGGTTGATCAATTAGGAGAGAAAAAATGATACGTGTAGCAATTGTTGGCATCGGCGGGATGGGTACCGTCCATTTTCATAACTATCAGCATATTGATGGCGCAGAAGTTGTCGCCTTTGTGGATGTTTCGGAAAAAAGTCGGCAAAAAGCGCTCAACTGGGGACCTTCTTTATACAGCACGATTGACGAATGTGCAAAATCGGAGGATGTGGACGTCTTCGATATCTGTACGCCGACTTTCTTACACAAACAACATGTGATGCAGGCCTTGGGCAATCACAAGCATGCCATCACCGAGAAGCCCATCGCGCTTTCAAAAAAAGATGCGGAAGAGATGTATGCCCTGGCAGATCAGAATGGCAAATTGCTGTTTGTGGGACAGGTTTTACAATTTACGAAAGAAATTGAAATTCTACGAAGTCTTGTTCAAAGCGAAGAATATGGAAAACCACTGGATGCTCACTTTGAGCGGCTTTCAGCTTGTCCGCGCTGGGTGCAGGATAGCTGGCTTTTTGATAAGGCAAAAAGCGGTTTGCTTCCCTTTGACCTTCACATTCACGATCTGGATGTGATCGTCAGCTTGTTCGGAACACCTGAGAGCTTCAGTTTCACCAGCTGTAAAGGGCAAGATAAAACTTACGAAGAACATTACCGGTTTCACTACAAATATGGCGACCTTCATGTTTGTGCCGAAGCCGCCTGGTTTAATGCCGATATCCCCTTCACAGCACGCTGGCGTATTTATTTCGAAAACGCTGTGGTGGTCAATGATGGATCTCAACTGATCGCGTACCAATTTGATCAAGAGCCGCGGTTATTTGACACACAGGAGGAGCTCAAGATCCCTACCGGCATCAACCTGCCTCCGACCGGCATGTTCCACACAGAGCTCACCCATTTTATGGATTGCATCAGGCAGGATATCCCATCAGATAAAGTTACACGGGAGCAGGTCTTAACAGTCGTTGGATTGCTGGAAGAAATCACAAAGGGTGATGATTGAGGCAAACCAATCACCCGATTAAAAAGGCAATCTCAAAAAACCCCTCCCGGAGTTTGTGGCTTTGTTACTGGTTTTCAGTTTTACTTTAAATGCTTATCGATAAACTCGAATACTCGCAAAACATTAACGGGTGAATCGAACCTTGGATCACCATGATGAAAATCATTAAAAATATCTGCTTCCACCCGATCCTCACCGCACACGGATTGAATTTTTTCAGCCAGCTCGATTGATTGCTGAACCGGTACCGTTGAATCCATTTTCCCGTGCTGAATTAAGAACGGCGGAATGTCAGCATGGATATAGGTCTCCGGATTGGCTTCTCGCACTTTTTCAGGTATGTTCGTGATTTTGTCGCCCAACAACCAGGATTCAGGGGAGTTTACACCGCTGTGTTCAGTTCCCTCCATCGGCGTCAAGCCATTGGCGGTTAACTGTTCATCCATTTTCAGGAAGTTTGTGGGGCCAAACCAGTCCACGACGGCCTGGACCTCGCAAGATTGATCGGGATAACCAAGACTCAAATCTTCCAGCGCCTCTACACCGGCAGTCAGCCCCAGCATCAGTGAGAGATAACCTCCCGCAGATCCGCCCCACGCCACGATTTTACGCGGATCAAAATAATACCAGTGAGCATTTCCACGCACCCAACGCACGGCTGCCTTGACGTCATGGACAAGCACCGGGAAGATCGCTTCCCAGCTGAGCCTGTAATTCAAAGCAACAACAGCATACCCCCGCTTCAGTCCCTCCAATGCCGGCAGGACCTGAATATCAGATTTGTCGCAGCCCATAAATGCGCCGCCGTGAATCGAAAGGATCACAGGAAAAGGTCCCTCTCCTTCTTCCGGCAAATAAATATCCAGAGTTTGGTTTAACGAGATATCAGCATATGAAATGTTCAAATACTTTCTTTTAATATGATGTGTATAGGCTTTAGGTGGCAGCATTTCTACTGCGTAATGGCTGTCCGGGTCAAAACGTTTTGTATTATCCATGGCATTTTCTCACATTCATTCATAATTAGAGGACAAATAATATTCAACAAATACTGTCTTTTCTACAGTTTCTCTGGCTTTTCTTCTTTGCTGATGCGCGTCAAAAGCGACGGCAACCAACAGCGCTGCATTCATGATAATGTGATGGCGAAAATCCTGCAAGTCGAACAGCAAATAAAAGCTCGCTATCAATTTGCTTACATCACTGCACGAATTCCATCAAGTATCCGTACCCCTTATTTGCCATCTCTTCCAAAGGAATAAAACGTAAAGCTGCGCCATTGATACAAAAGCGCGTCCCGGTCGGTGATGTTGGGTCATCATAAAAGACGTGTCCCAGATGGGAATTCCCTGCCCGGCTGCGGACTTCAATCCTGCGCATTCCCAATGAACGATCCTCCATCAACCGAACCGTATTTGGATCAATCGGTGCTGTGAAGCTTGGCCACCCGGTGCCGCTTTCAAATTTTGTGCTTGAAGAAAAAAGAGGTTCACCGGTGACGATATCAACATAAATTCCTGGATCCTTTTTCTCGTAGTACTCACTGGTGAAAGCGCGTTCGGTTCCGGCATTCTGGGTGACTTCATATTGCAAATCCGTCAGGGATTGCCGGATCTCCTCGTCGGACGGCCGCACATAATTGCCCGGGTCAACGATCATCTGCCCGGCTTGTGCAATTTCTGCAGGTGAGATATGGCAATAGCCAAAGGGGTTTTTGTCCAGATAATCCTGGTGATATTCTTCTGCATCATAAAATCGGCTGAGGGGCTCAATTTCAACCACAAAATCAGTGCTTCGCTCGCGTTCGATGTCTGCAATTCTTTCAACCGTCTTTCGACTGGCTTCATCCGCATAATACACCCCGGTTTGATATTGAGTCCCGTGATCATTTCCCTGTGCATTTTCAATCGTCGGGTCGATCACGTGAAAATAGGTAAAAAGCAAAGCGTCCAGACTGACCCTGTTCGGATCGTATTCAACCCTGACCGTTTCACGATAACCGGTGTCACCCTGAATGACCCTATCATAGGTCGGCAAGAGGTCTGCATTTCCGTTTGCATAACCGCTGACGGCATCCACAACTCCCGGAATAGATTCCATCAACTTTTCCATCCCCCAAAAACAACCGCCTGCCAGATAAATCACATGGATCCCCTCTTTTTCCTCATACCCTGAATCAATCCCTGCTTGTATCATGGTGTTTTCATGTTCCTTTCCAACCTGTCCAGGTTGAACAATTATTTCTTCAATCGAAGTACTGCAAGCACCCATCAATATCACAACCAGCGCCAGTAAACTAAATTGATACAATTTACTCATCGCGTTTCCTTCTGTCAATTTGTCAATGCTTTCACAAAGTTAACAAATTGCCATGATAAAAATTCTTCCATCAATCCCAGATCTGAATTCAACCCGATGTTTTTAAGCAATTCCACCAGCGCGTTACCAACACCTTCCTAAGGGATACGCACTCAGGGTTTCACCGATCTTTGGATTATTAAATAAAGAATAATTCATATGTTCATCAAATGCAACTTGTTGAATATCCGATAAAACAGCCCGGGATTTATTTTTTTAACGCAAAACCCACCCGGATCATCTAAAACTTCATTTATAATCAACATAAGAGAAATGAAAAAGCCCATTCACGCGCAGTTTATTCTCTTTAAGGAGGCTACATATGTCGATACCCTTTGTTGAACCTTTCCGCATCAAAGTCGTCGAGGCGATCAAACAGACCACCCGCGAAGAACGCCTCAAAATCCTGGCAGCCGCCCACAACAATTTATTTAATGTGGCTGCTGAGGATGTGTTTCTCGACTTCCTCACAGATTCCGGCACCAACGCCATGAGTGACCGCCAGTGGTCAGCCATGATGCAAGGCGATGAATCTTACGCAGGCAGCCAAAGTTTTGAGCATTTTCAGGAAGCCGTTAGGGAAATTATGGGCTTTCCCCATGTACTGCCCACCCACCAGGGACGCGGTGCTGAGGGGATGCTTTTCAAGACTCTGGTCGCCAGCGGACAATACGTGCCAAACAACCGGCATTTTGATACCACTCAGGCTAACCTGGCGATTCTGGGCGCCAACCCTGTTGACCTGGCTGTACCCGAGGCTTCTGATCCAAACCTGCTGCTGCCCTTCAAAGGCAATATGGACCTTGAGAAACTCGAGAAATTTATCTTTGAAACGAAACCTGAAAACATCCCCCTGGGGATGTTAACGATCACCAACAATTCGGCAGCTGGACAGCCCGTCTCCATGGAGAACATCAAAGCGACTTCCGAACTCTATCATCGTTATGGAATCCCGTTCTTCATCGATGCCTGCCGCTTTGCCGAAAATGCCTGGTTTATAAAAACGCGTGAGCCCGGATACGCCGACCGATCAATCCGTGAAATCGTCCTTGAGATGTTTTCCTACGCGGATGGCTGTACGATGAGCGCTAAAAAAGACGCCATAGTCAATATCGGCGGGTTCATCGCCTGCCGTGATGAGGGTTTGAAATTCAAAATTGCCCAGAATTTGATCGTCCATGAAGGATTTATTACTTATGGCGGACTGGCAGGCCGTGACCTCGAAGCCGTCGCCGTTGGATTGCATGAAGGGATCGCCGAGGATTACCTGGCATACCGGGAACAGCACACGCACTATTTGGCGGAGGTCCTCAAAAAAGCAGGGATGCACGTTTACCAGCCCAGCGGTGGGCATGCTGTCTATGTCGATGCCGCTCAAACCCTCCCTCATATTCCACCCCTCGCATTTCCAGGTGTTGCCCTGGCGAATATGCTGTATGTTGAGGGCGGCGTACGCACAGTAGAAATTGGCAGCCTGATGTTTTCTCACAAGGATATCGCCACAGGCGAAGAGATCCCTGCGGATAATGAACTGGTGCGATTCGCTATCCCAAGGCGAGTCTACACCCGCTCTCACCTTGATTATGTCGGTGAAGTCGCCCGTGAGGTGGTCAAAAATGCCAGCAGTGTTAACGGATTAAGGATCACCTGGGCGCCAGAGTTCCTCAGGCACTTTATGGCGCAATTAGAGTGGAAAAAAAGTTAAGGTCGAAAAGACGTGCAGCAATGGGATAGGTATCTGCTGAACCTCATCACCATGGGGCAACAGGTTAACGATCCAATCTGAGATCGTCTCTATCAGAAAGAAACAATCCTGAGATTTTATTTAACGTGGGATCTTAACAAAATCTCAGATCTAATTTCAATTATCGTATTTTGCTTGATATTCCTGAAGAATCTGTGTGGCAAGCCGAGTGCCCAGCCGGTCCGCCCCCGCATCGATCATAGCCAATGCCGTCTCCAGGGAACGGATACCGCCAGCGCCCTTCACGCCCATCTCACCGGGAGGACCCACAACGCGTCGCATCAGGTCAACATCCTCCGCTGTTGCGCCGCCTTTGGAAAATCCTGTGGATGTTTTAACAAAATCAGCCTGTCCCTCTTTGGCTAATAAACAGGCAGCAATTTTTTCAAACCTGGTCAGCAGCACCATCTCGAGAATGACCTTAAGAAGGCCGCCCTGTTGATGTACGGCTTCCGCCATCTGAGAAATTTCATCGAGTATAAATTCGTATTCACCCGACTTTAACATCCCAACATTCAATACCATATCAATTTCATCTGCACCTTCGCTGAGGTAGAACCTGGCTTCTTCCAGCTTAATCCTTGTGGGAAAACCGCCCAGGGGAAAACCTGCTACGGTGCCCACATGAACGCCAGATCCATCCAGCAAACGTTTGGTCAGAGGGACATAAATCGGGTTAATAAACACCGTGGCAATTTGATTTTCTCTTGCTTCACGGCAGAATTGTTCCACCATTTCTGGCGTTGAATCAGGGTCATGCAGCGCACAATCTAAATAAGTGGCAAGTGGGCGATCCAGCGGTGTGAAGGAAGGAACCGGAGGCAGTTGTTCTTCATATTGCCGAGCTTTTGCAATAATTTCTGAGGTTTTATTTTCCATCATTCTTTTCTTTCAAAATATTTCTAGATTTCTCAATTGCTAGAGTTGTGCTCTTGTAAATTTTCAGGACAATTGGGGCATGTAATTATGATCGCCCCTGAATGATAGGGTATGTTAATTACCTTCATCCTGTAAGAGCAATGAATTGATGATAAAGACAAAATCAATAATGTTTGCTTTGGATTGTCACCCTGTTGCAAGGCTGTTTGCAACAGGACAAATCAGCAAACAGCGGTGTTAACTAATCCTGTTTGATTGTGTCGCCATCTCGCCATTCAAGATAGGCGCCACAATTTTTACATTTCGCGATGTTCAGTCCGGTTTCATCTTTTTTGATTTCAACATCACCACCGCATGAACATCGGCGGTAAACACTCAGGATCTTGCCGCCATACTCTAATATATTCAGTTCGCCACGGTCCACATTCTTATCGTCTGACATTTTTAAAATCCTTCAATAAATAGGTAAGTCTCGTTATTAAAAATGTGGGCGTAATATTACGCCCACATTTATTATTCTACTACGTTCGGCAATTATTTGAGCAAGTTGCCAAGGAAGGACAGGATGTTTCCAACAACACCAAAATCGGTATCGCCAAAGGATGAGCCTGCCCAATCGGGGTTCAAGCCACCAAATGAAGTGTAGGTCAAACCAGCCAGCAGTGTAAAAGCGAAACCATTCAGCAAGCCGCCAAGAATCGCGCCTTTGCGTCCGCCAGTGGAGTTGCCGAAAACGCCAGCGGTACCGCCAACGAAAAAGTGAATGATCATCGAAGGCAGAATAACACCACCGAGGGCTCCACCGGTAACAAGCTGCAGAACCATCGCAACCAAACCACCCACAATCGATGTCAGATAACCAACAAGAACGGCATTGGGGGCATAGGGGAATACCACCGGGCAGTCCAGCGCAGGTTTGGCATCGGGAACGATCTTTTCAGCAATACCGCGGAATGCAGGAACGATCTCAGCCAGCACAGTACGGACACCGAGCAGAATGATCGCAATACCACCAGAGAAAGTGAGCGATTGAATGAAGGCGCCCACAACCCAATATTGACCCAATGCTTCTTTTGCAAAGCCACCGCTCAGCAAACCTACGATAATGTAGATGATCAACATTACGGATGCCATTGCAACCAGAGGCTCTTTCATGAAGCCAATCCAATCAGGGAAGTTCATGTTTTCGGTGGAATCCTCAGGATCACCAACAAACTGACCCAGATAGCCAGCCATACCATAGGTTGTAATACCGAAGTGGCCCATTGCAAATCCATCGCCGCCAGTGATTTTTTTCATGAAGGGCATTGAAAGCGCAGGCATGAAGGTCATCATGATCGCCGAAATGACTGATGAAACGGCGATGATCAACCAGGTCTTTCCAGCAAAAATAGGCATTACTGAGAACATACCAGCGGTCAAAGTGGCAACAAACAGGGTGTGATGTCCGGTTAACCAAATATATTTATAGGGGGTTATTCGGGCAAAAAGCAGGTTTAATAAAAATGCAAACAAAAAGGTGAGTGCAATTTCTCTACCGAGTGATTGCTGTACAATGCTGGTAAAGACCTCATTAACAGGAAGTGCGGAATTGGGGATCTTCAAAACGTTGGTAAACAAATCACCAAGAGGCGAAATCGCCCCGATCACCACACCAGCACCAGCACCCAAAATAAGGAAACCAAGAATGCTTTTAATCGTCCCTGTCACAATTTCTTCGAAGGGTCGTTTGAGAGCCAGAAGGCCAATTAAAGCCATCAACCCGACGAGGATAGATGCATTACTTAAAAAAGATTGAAGAAAATCAAGAATTACCATTTTTTAAATCCTTTCAAATTAATTATTTATTATTTTTATTATCATAAATATGCTTGAAGATATCTATTAATGCTTCCTCAATTTCCGATTCATTAAAGAGATTTTTAACGACAATCACTTCAGCTTCGACATCTCTTAATGATTTAGCGAACTCAGATGTTGTCACATAGATATCCGGGTTCATAGAGCGGGCTGTGGATATATCAGCAACTTCTACACGAAATTCTTTTTTGGTATATCCATTTTTTTCGAGGACACGTTCGATCCCCATTTTCACTAATAATCCACTACCTAAGCCCATTCCACATACTGCAGAAATATTAATCACAAAGCCTCTCCTTTGCTTACACGGTAAAACATTAAAAATAAAGCTACTACTGTGCAAGCAAACCAAGCACAAAAGCCAAGACCAGTAGGAAAATAGAGATCAATCCTTCTGCCTTTCCAACAACAGTTTTCTTTCCTTTTTTCGTTTCTGCCATTTGTCTTTCACCTCCTTTCAAAGAATTTCAATAAATTTACTTCAACGAACTGGCATTTTGAACCGAAACAAATTTGCCTTGAATTAATAAACACCTTTTGATGACAAAAGGTGCGGTTCAAACACTCCAAAAAATATCCAGCAACTCTTCTCGTGTGGTCGCTTCTTTAATTGCAATAATTTTATCATCGTCTCCCAGGACGAGCGCCAACTGTCGCAAGCCGTCAATATGCTGTTCCTGATCAACAGCAGCCAGGGCGACCACTAAATATACAGGATCGTTGTCTTCATTACCAAAATTAACCGGAGTTTTCAAGCGGACGATCGCAATGCTTGCCTCGATGACGCCGTCTTCTGGTCTGGCATGTGGAAGTGCGATGCCGGGCGCAACAACAATGTAGGGACCAAACTCAGTGGCAACCCGGATCATTGCATCGACAAAACGTTCCTCAACAGCCCCATCTGTAACCATCAGGTTTCCAGCGGCGCGGATAGCTTCCTGCCAATCATCAACCTCTACATCGACGGCGACGAGATTCTCACGAATCAACTTTTTTGCTTCAATCACAATAAATCCTCCGTTAACGTAACCATAACCTTATGATAATTATAATCAGTCAACTTAAAAAATCAAGTCATTTGTAATAATTTTCTATACAATGTGAACAGTTAACTTTGATCAAGGAATTTGAGCGCAGTCTCACAAATTCCTTCAGGGTCCAACTTGTAATACACAAGCAATTCTTTATAAGGCCCGGATGTTGTAAAAATATCCTGTAAGCCGTGCCGGTAGAAAGCAACATCCAAATTGTTTTGCGCAATAATCTCAGCCACTGCGCTCCCCGTCCCATTGAGAATTGAGTGCTGTTCAACTGTCATCACAGCCGGATAATCTTTGATGATCTCAACCAGCGCTTTTTCATCAATTGGTTTGACGGAAGAAAGATTCAAAACACCGGCATCAACCCCCCTTTCCTGCAGCAATTTCTCTGCATCAAGCGTCTCGCCAACCTGTACGCCTGTGGCAACCAGGAGCAGGTCTTTTCCTGGCTTCAACAGATCCGGCTTTCCAATTTTATAAGTAAAGTCGTGGGTGTAAACTGTTTTTTCAGTGACCCGATTCAGGCGCACATAAACCGGACCGGGCAGGTCCACAACCGCGCGGATCACCGCCACCGTTTCCACCGCATCAGCTGGAGCAATCACCGTCATCCCCGCAATGCCACGGTAAATACCGACGTCTTCAATCGCCTGATGGGTTGCCCCGGCAACGTCAAAAGTGACCCCTCCATGTGTGGATACAATTCGAACCGGCAGGTCATTGTAGGCGATGTCGGTGCGCATTTGTTCCGTGGCTCTCATCGATGAAAAAGCCGCATAGGTACAGGTAAAAGGTATCTTTCCCGCCAGGGTCAAACCAGCTGCAGCGCCGGTCATATTTTGTTCGGCGACACCAAAGTTCACAAACCTATCAGGAAATGTTTTTTGGAATTCAGTCAATTGAACGCTGTCTGTGAGGTCTGCGGTTAAGGCAACAATATCATCGTTTTCTTTTGCCAATTCCACCAGTACTTTTCCAAAAGCCTTCCGGCTTGAAAAGCCGACAAAGGGACTTTGCGAGTTTGTTTTTTCTGTCATGATTCTCCTCTTTAAATCTCCAGAGACTGTAACAAAGCCAGCGCTTCTTCAGCGTCTTCTGGCTTGATTTTCAAGAAATGGGATGAAGCCTTTCCTTCCAAGGCAGGAACGCCCCTGCCCTTGATTGTTTTGGCGATAATCGCTTTTGGCTTTCGGTCCTGAGTTGGTGCATCAAAGGCTTCAACAAGCGCTTTAACACCATGTCCATCAATCGTCCTCACATCCCAGTTAAAGGCTTCCAATTTTTTGTCTAATGGCTCAAGCGACATGTGATCTTCCGTGTCACCTTCAATCGTAAAGCCATTCCGATCCACCAGCATGGTGAGGTTATCGAGACGAAAATGTCCGGCGCTCATGATCGCTTCCCAAACCGATCCTTCCATTAATTCCCCATCTGAAACGATACAATAAGTCTGCCAATCCGCTTTGTTCATTTTTGCACCGATAGCTGCCCCCACTGCAACGGACAATCCATGTCCCAATGAACCGGAACTGATCTCCACACCCGGCATACGATGTTTGTCAATGTGCATACTCAGCATCGAATTGAAGGTATCAAACTTTTTAAGTTCATCCAGATCGAAAAAGCCAATCCTCGCCATGGCAGAGGATAAAGCGACATTGCCGTGCCCCTTACTTAAAATAATTCGATCCCTGTCTTCCCAATCGAGATTTTCAGGATCCAAATTCGCTTTATAAAAAAACAATACCGCCATAATTTCAGTCAGGGTTAAATTTCCACCGATATGAACACCAACGTCACAATCGCGACCGGTCGTTATGATATCTTCACGGATCTTATACGCAATTTGCTGCAACTCACCAATATCAGGTTTCATACAAATTACTCCTTTAAAATTTTCTTACAAATTAGTTAAACGAACCTATTAACAATACTAAAGACGTTAATAACGATTTTACAACCACTGCCAATTATAACACAAATTAGATAATCATTGTAAGATATAAGATGAAAAGAATTTTTTATATTTTACGCTTCGTTTCTATCCTTTTATTTTTGCGAGAATTTAACTATACGATATAGTGGCTTCGAAGATTGTCCCAGCACAGGTCGTATGGTCGCCAATCTTCGTGGTCATTCAGGTGGCAAAATACCGATTCCCGATTAAAGAATAATCCATCCAGAGAAAATGATAAACTGCGATAAATACATATCCATTATTCAGCTGATCAACAATTTTAAATTTGAGCGGACATCGTATGTTTTCACCGCTTATTGTTTATTAACTGCTGCTTTTCTTCCTGAGGTAAAAAGGCAACCTCCAGCGCATTTTCCTGACACTTACGTGTGTCCGCTGCAGTCAGGCCAGCAGCGGTGGCAGCAGTATTAAATTCATATGCCAGCGTCACCGGGCTGATCCCAGGATCATCCGTATTGATCGTCGCCAGTAAACCCAAATCCAATTGTTGCTTTAAGGGATGTGCTGCGTAACTCTGGACGGTATTGGTATGCAGGTTGCTTGTCAGGTTGGCTTCAATCCCAACCCGTTTTTCAATCATATACGCAATCAAACCCGGATCTTCCATGATACGTACAGCATGCCCAATTCGAGTGGCGCCCAAACCCTCTATCGCACGCCAGACACTCTCAGGCCCATCAGACTCTCCTGCATGAACGGTGATTCCCCAACCGGCATCGCGTGCTTTTTTGAAATGTGGAATAAACAATTCCGCTGGAAAATTGGATTCGTCGCCAGCTAGATCCAAACCAACAATATCGTCTTGAAAAGCCAAAAGCGCATCCAGTTCCTGATAACCTATATCGACGCCGTAAGTCCGGCTGATAATTCCCAGCAGGTTCACCTGGATTCCGGGACATGCCAGCCTTCCTTCCTGGATTCCTTCAATGACGGCTTCAACCACGCCCTCCGGACAGAGCCCATGTGGTTTTGCCATAAAAACTGGGCTGAAACGCAATTCAATATAATCGATACCTTCCGCCTGGGCATCCAGCACATTTTCATAAGCCACGCGCCGGCAGGCATCATAATCCACAAAAATCGAGGTCATCAGGTCAAATTTTGTGAAATAAGCCATGATATCCTTTAGCGGCTCCGTCACCTGAACAAAGGGACGCAGCCCTTCAAGGGTGTCGGCTGGTAGTGGGATACCATGTTTTTGTCCCAGGTCGAGGATCGTGGCTAGGCGAACATTGCCATCCAGATGTCGGTGAAGGTCGATCAATGGTAAGTCTGAATGAATCATTTCATCCTTTCCCTCAGTGAGTAAATAATATGAACATTATAATTGGTCTTTCCCCCAGGTGGGGAAATTTGTGAAAAGCCCGTTATAATAACTTTATCTGAATTTACACGATAAAGAAGGTTGTACCTTTAATAAGATCCAACAACTTAACAAAAACCGTGATTTGCAGGAAAGAACATCCATGAAAAATTCAGCTCACCCTCTGTTCCATGTTCAAAATCAGCTCGGCGAAGGACCTTTGTGGCATCCATCTGAAAAATCTCTGTACTGGGTTGATATCGAAAGGGGAATGCTCTTCAAGTCCAACCCGGATTTGACAGATTATCAGGCATTCCAATTCAATACGACGATTGGAGCATTTGGATTTCGCAAGGAGGGCGGATTCATCCTGGCAACTGGAGAGGGATTCGCACTCTGGGATGAGAACCAGGCAGAGCCACATTTCCTTTGGAATCCCCTACCCGATCGGGCAGATGTGCGGATGAATGACGGCAAGGTGGATCCCGGCGGAAGATTTTGGGCAGGCAGTATCGACATCAGCCATCGCAAAGGTGCATTGTATCGCCTGGACCCTGATGGTTCTCGTCACACCCTGCTCGAAAACATCGGAATCTCCAATGGGATCGGGTGGTCGCCCGATCAAAAAACGATGTACTACACCGACTCAATACAATCCACGATCTTTGTTTTTGATTACCACATGGCGACAGGAGAAATCTCCAATCAAAGACCCTTTGTTCAGCTGCCAGAAGACGGGCGCGAGATCGTCCCGGATGGTTTGTGTGTGGATGTCGATGGCTGCATCTGGAGCGCCCATTGGAACGGGTGGGAGGTCGTGCGTTACGATCCACAGGGCAAACCCATGATCAGGATCGAAGTTCCTGCACAACAGGTCACATCATGCTGTTTTGGCGGAGCGAATCTGGATCTGCTTTTCATAACCACTGCTCGCACAGGGCTACCGCAGGAATCACTCGCCGAACAACCACTTGCTGGCTATGTGTTCATTTACGAAACCGATACACAAGGACTGAAGACCAATTTGTTTTAGAGTTTAAAGCCATCGATCATAACCAGTCTCTAAAATTTTTGCCAGACTTTTTTGTTGCAACCGGAAATTTTTAAGAAAGTTTTTGATAACATAGCTGATAAAGGAAGCAAATCAATGGGTATGAACAATATTCAAGCCATCCTTTCTATCGATATTGACGGAACCTTGATTGATTCAAAAGAAGCGATTCACCCCAACGATATCCAGTTATTATTAGATTTCCCAGGGAATATTCAGCCCATTCTCGCCACGGGGCGAGAGCTCTATTCCACAAAACCTATTTTGCATGCAAATGGACTTTTTCGGGATATACCGTTGCCATTACCCGGTGTTTTTATGAATGGTGGTACAGCCTATTTGCCCAATGAGGTTTTGTACATCCAGCATTTCTTCCCAGTGCCCCTTCGTGATGAATTGATTGCGCTTGCAGAGAGCAATCCGCAAACTGTGTTTATCTTCTCAACCCTTAATGTCAGTTATGTTGCAAACCCTAACCACAACATCACAGAACAGGATTACCTGATCCCGGTGCGATCACCAGCTGAAGAGGTTCCGGAAGAAGTATTGAAGGTGCTGATTATTGAAAGAGACCGTTCCGCCCTCGAACGGGTTGTTAAAAGTGCAGCAGATTTACAAACACAAATGGCGTACAGCCTTCCTTTCCTCTTCGAAATCAACCCGCCCGGCATCACAAAAGCTGTAACTCTTATAAAGCTTATTGAAAAAATGGGATTGTCATCAGGTATTCCAATATACGCAGTAGGTGATGGCGAAAATGATCTGTCCTTATTTGAACTTTCACAGGTAAGCTTTGCGCCATCTAACGCTCACCCGTCGATTTTAGAAAAAGCAGATCATGTGATCATCCGGGAAGAAAAAGGGATCTTCCACCCCATCTTCAGCCACCTCGGCATAGGGTGAACCAGAGCAAGCGATTTCTGGTTTAACTCGCCCCGCGTATCTGCAGCTCACTGCCCTTGCAGGGCACAAGCAGTGGATAGCCCAGGGCTATGAATTATTTTAATATTCATCTCAATCAAAAAATATAAATCATAAGGGTGATTTAAAAATCGTTTTTACCATCAGTTTTTCACCACGCGCTTTCCCTGCAATCAAATCGCTATAAAAACCCTTTGTCAATCCTCGCTTTAAATCCAATCAAGATGGATCGCATTTGTTGATAAACCCTGGATCAACTTTTTACGAAAATTCGTTAGCTGACGGGGTGATTCCTTCGAAAAGTGAATTGCCCATTTGTTTAATTAATAGTATTTAGAGTACAATTATCCTAATTATGATTGTCTGTAGTGTTTAGGAAAAAAGATGAAAAAATATGATGTGATTATTGTTGGCGGCGGACCTGCGGGTCATAGCTGTGCGGTCAGGATTGCCCAACTTGGTGGTAAGGTGGCACTTGTTGAGCGTGATTATATTGGCGGAATCTGCACGAACTGGGGATGTACACCCAGCAAGGCAATGATCGAAAGCGCCAAAGTTGCCCGTGAAGTTGAAAATAGCGGTCACTACGGCATCCGAACCAATGGATATCAAATCGATTTTCCCTTCATTGCGAAACGGAGAAACAAGGTCGTCGTCCATACACGTGAATTTATCACGGATTTGCTTCACCATCATAATGTGGACATCTACCAGGGAGAAGCCGAGATTGAAAGCCCACATGTTGTGAGGGTCAACTACGGAAAATGGGATTATGACACCTACCAGATGGATTACTCAGGCGAGTCAGATACTTTGCTCACGGACAATATCGTCCTTGCCACGGGTTCCAAACCGCTCATCCCTGGGTTCATTGACGAATCGGATCCGACCATTGTCAGCAGCCATCGGTTGATCACAATTGATACGCTGCCTGAACGGTTGACAATCGTCGGTGGTGGTGTTATCGGAATTGAATTTGCTACCATCTTTTCCAACCTCGGCAGCCAGGTCACAATCGTTGAATTGCTTCCACGGGTTCTGGCATTGATGGACGCCGACATTTCTGAAGAAATTACTCGCATCATGCAAGAAAATGGTGTAAACATTCTCACCAACCATAAAGTGACAGGCATAAATAATGGCGTTTTAACTGCCATCAACCAGGATAGCGGTGAGACCGTCGAAGTTGTTTCAAATTTGAATCTGATTGCAATAGGCAGGACCGCTGTCCTGCAAGAAGACCTTTACAGCCGGTTGGGATTATCCTATACACGTAAAGGGATTGATGTTGATGACACCCTCCAAACCTCTGTGAAAGGTATTTGGGCAGTGGGTGATGCAACCGGCAAGTCCATTCTGGCGCATTGCGGCATTCAGCAAGGCATCATTTGTGCTGAAAATATCATGCGCCACACCGCCGAACCAAGATTGATGGATTACAATGTGATTCCAGCCATTGTTTACAGCATCCCGGAAATCTTCAGCATTGGGAATGTGCCCGATGACCTCACGAATATTCAAGTTATCAAAGTTCCTTTTGGTATCAATCTCCGCGCCAATATCGAAGGCCATCCTGAGGGGTTTATTAAACTTTGGGTCAAGGACCATAAGCTGATTGCTGCTCAGGCGATTGGTTATATGGTATCCGAAATACAACAGGAACTCGCCAACATGATCGCCCTCGGCACCGATATTGCTCAGGTGTCGAAGATTGTCCATGCGCACCCCACCTACAATGAAATTATCCGTTCAGCGCTCGAATATGCTGAGGATAAAGCGGTCGATTTCTATATCTAATTCGCATCTCACATGCGTGGAAACGGTTTAAAAAAAGAGGTTTACTCGAATGAGTGAACCTCTTTTACATAATGAACATTCAGATTTTTTATTCTAAGCAGGATTGAACAATTCAAGTTGATTTACGGAAAACAACGGTCATACCACGCCCATCCATCACCATTCCGTATGAAACGAGCCATCTTTATCCATACGGCGGTAAGTGTGCGCGCCAAAATAATCTCTTTGTGCCTGAAGCAGGTTGGCAGGCAGCCTGGATGTTCGCAGGGCATCATAATACGCAAGAGATGCGCTTAACGCGTACACAGGCAATCCCATCCCGACGGCTGTTGAAATAACATAGCGCAGCGCGCCCTGCCGACGGGTAACAATCTCACAGAAGTTATCGTCCAACAACAAATTTGGCAATTCTGAATTACGATCATAAGCTTTCATGATATCATCCAATAAATCCGCCCGAATAATGCATCCTGCACGCCAAATTTTGGCAATTGTTCTCATGTCCAGTTGGTAGTCGTATTCATGGGATGCTGCGTCCATCAATGCAAATCCCTGGCCGTAAGAGATAATCACACCGGTGTAAAGCGCTTCTCTGGTTGCGTCGATAAGTTGTTGGTGTTCGCCTGTGAAACGGGGTTGAGGTCCGTTCAGAATTTTGCTGGCTTCAACACGCGCTGCTTTCATGCCCGAAACAATCCGACTGGTGACAGCCGCGTTAATGGTGTGGGTTGGCACCCCCAGATCCATGCTGTTTTGACTGGTCCATTTTCCGGTGCCCTTTTGTTCAGCCTCATCCAGGATGACCGACAGAATCGGTTGACCTGTTTCTGGGTCGGTGCGCTTTAAAATGTCCGCAGTGATCTCAATTAGAAAAGAAGCCAGCTCGCCGCGATTCCATTCGGCAAACAGGCCGCTGATTGCTTCGTCTTCCATAGCCAGCCCGCGATGCAGCAGGTCATAAGCTTCGCTGATCAGCTGCATAATGGCGTACTCGATTCCGTTGTGAACCATCTTGACATAATGCCCCGCACCACCCGGTCCCACAAAATCGACGCAGGCTTCTCCATCTGCGGTCCTGGCAGCTGCTGCCGTGAATATCTCCTCGACAGCCTCCCAGGCTTCAAGATTGCCCCCTGGCATAATGCTGGGGCCATACAAGGCGCCTTCCTCACCGCCAGACACACCCGTCCCCAGAAATAAAAGATCATCCGCATTCAAAGCTGCGGTTCTTCGTTCTGTATCCTGAAAGAAGGAATTACCCCCGTCGATCAGAATATCACCCCGCTCAAGATAGGGTTTGAGGTCATCAATGACATTATCCACGGCAGGTCCCGATTTGACCATCAACATGATCCGGCGCGGCTTTTCGAGAAGATCAACAAATTCTGAATACGAATAAGCGCCAGTTAAGGGTTTCCCATATGCGGGACCCTGTAAAAATTCCTCGGTCACAGAACCGGTGCGGTTATACACAGCCACCGAAAACCCTTTGTTGGCGATATTCAAAGCCAGATTTTGACCCATCACACCCAACCCAATCAAGCCAAATTTTACTTTATCCATGAAACCACCTCTAATTTTCTATTGTTATTTAAAGCATGCCACTCACATCACCGGCAATCAAGTTGCCCGGATTGGACGACCTGGTGAGAATACATCGGACTTTGCATAAAGCGTTCTCATTTTCTTTAAAAGAGTACTTGCATCCGCCGCCTGCAAATTTTTCTCAACGCGGTCCGTCAAAAGATCGTCCTGGATCAGGACATATTTCAGTCACGCTCATAAAATAAAGGCAGCGGGGATACAGGATCCGGTACGATCATGACTGCATCAAGCAGCCTTTGGCGAACTTCAGCAAGCGAAACTTCATTGCGGGCATGCACAACAAAGAGCGGTTGCCCCCGTTCGACCTTATCAGCAACCTTGACCTCAACCATGACCCCAACAGCAAGATCGATTGCATCGCCCTTTTTGGCACGCCCAGCGCCCAGAACAAGGGATGCCTCGCCCACATCCCTGGCATGAACTTCGGACACAAACCCGCTTTTCGGCGCTTCGATCACTGCTTTTAAAGGCGCTTCTTCCATCTTTTCGGGATGATCCACGTAGCTGACATCCCCACCCTGGGCTTCCACCAGCTTCCGAAGATATTCAAAACCCTTTCCTGAATCAATGGCTTCCTGCGCCATCTGTCGCGCTCGTTCTTTTGTTGAAGCCCTCCTGCCCAGGATCAACATGTGGCTGGCAATTTCCAGGCAATGTTCGACAAAATCAGGCGGGCCGTCACCCTTTAGCGTTTGAATGGCTTCCTTCATCTCAAGCGCATTCCCTACCGCCACGCCCAGCGGTTGATTCATATCTGAAAGCACCGCCTCAACTTGCCTGCCGCTCAATTCTCCAATTGAAACCATTAAATCAGCCAGTTTACGGGCTTCTTCCAGGGTGTCCATAAAAGCGCCGTTGCCCATCTTGACATCCAACACGATCGCTTGCGCACCGCCTGCAATTTTCTTGCTCATAATCGATGAAGCAATCAGGGGAATGGACTGGACGGTTGCTGTCACATCACGCAGGGCGTACAGTTTTCCATCAGCAGGGGCAAGATCCATGCTCTGCCCCGTCAGCACCATCCCCAAAGAACCCAGCTGCGCAATAAACTCATCCTTGGAAAGATCTGTACGGTAACCGGGAATAGATTCGAGTTTATCCAGGGTGCCGCCGCTGAATCCCAACCCCCGCCCTGACATCTTTCCGACAGGCAAACCGCAAGCCCGCACCATGGGGACAACGGCAATGGAAGTCTTATCGCCCACGCCTCCGGAAGAATGCTTGTCAACAACGATGTCCACCACCTTGCTCAAATCAAGCGTCTCGCCGCTTTCAGCCATCGCCAGTGTTAAATAAGTCGTTTCTTCGGGCGTCATCCCTTTTAAATACACGGCCATCGCCCAGGCTGCCGCCTGATAATCAGGAATTTCGTTGGTGGTATATCCTTTAACAAAATAATCGATTTCCGCACGGGTCAGTGTATGACCGTCTCTTTTCTTTTCGATAATATCAACAGCACGCATATGCACCTCCGTAACTCACAATTTTACCGCAATAAGAAACCGCGAGGTGCTTGGGGATCCGGCATCCACCAAAAACCTCGCGGTTATCATATACATGATGATATTAAAATTATTCATCGGGCAGAACAGTCACCTTGCGACGTGATTTTTCTCCAATGCTCTCTGTTTTAACCAGGGGATTGTTTCGCAATTCAAGATGAACAATTCTTCGCTCATTGGGTGGCATGGGTTCCAAAATCTGTTTTCGACCCGTGCTGATCACCTGTTCAGCAGCAATTCGGGCAAGTTTTCGTAATTCTTCCTCTCGTCGCTGACGGTATTGCTGGACATCAATTTGAACAGGGATCCATCTTCCCAATTCGCGCCCCACAATCAATCCAGTAATAAATTGGAGTGCATTGATGGTCTCAGCTTTTCTCCCAATTAAGAAACTTAAATCTTTGCCTTCAATATCGATCAAAACAGGTTGTACGCGGTTTTCATCACTTTCGCCGATTTTGACAAACACTTCAGCGACAACCCCCATCTTTTCCAAAAGGATGTTGATTGTCTCTCGGGCAATACTGACGGCTTCCTGTTCATCACCTGACATCTCTATTCTTGGTGTGCCCGCAGGCTCCGGCTCAATACCTGATTCAACTGAGGGAGTTTCCATTTGCTCTTGTGGCGTTTTAATAATTAATGCTACTCGCGCTTGCCGACCTCCAAGCCCCAGCAATCCTTTTTTTCCCTCATCTAAAATCTCGATATCAACATCAGCCTGGGTCATCCCAAGCTGTTGCAGCCCATTTTCAATAGCTTCTTCAACAGAGGGGGCAATAACTTCTAGTCGCGTTCTTTCTTCTGCCATAAATTCCTCTTCCTCAATAAACGAAATAAATGTTCTTTCAACTCAATTCTTTTTTCGTTTGGGTCGTTTTCGTTTCGGTGACATACGTTTTGCTGAACTGGATACCTGTTTCGCTTTACGGGATGGCTCAGGAGCCTCATCTTCCTCATCCTCAAGGTCCTCCGCCACAACATCCACAACAGCGGGTTTTGATGCCGGTTTTACTTTATCTCCCGATTTCTTTAAAAACGGGAATAAGTTCGACCAGTTTACTCGCCTCAACAGCGTGTACTGAACGATACCAAACACATTACTGGTGAGAAAATAAATCGCAAGGCCTGAAGCCAGGGAATAAGCCATAAAGCCCATCAACAATGGCATGTAAATATTCATCGACTTCGTCATCATGGCTGCCTGGTCATTTTCTGATGCAGGCGGTTGGATCAATCGCGATTGTAAAAAGGTGGTTGCAACAACCAGTACCGCCAAAAAGGGAATTGAGAGACCAAACAAATTCAATCGTTCCGGTTGTCCAAGGTCCATCCATAAGAATTTATTGTGAAGCGGGAGCAATTTTGCCGCATCAATCAATTTTGGATAAACACTTTGCTCTAACATAAATAATTCATAGGGTGATGCAGCCATCGCACGGGTGACACTCTGATAAAGCCCAAGAATAAGCGGGAGTTGGATCAATGAAGGCAGACAGGAACCCATTGGATTGATCCCGAGTTCCTTATAGAGCTTCATCTGCTCCTGCGCCAGGCGTTCCTTATCATTCTTATATTTTTCTTGCATTTTTTTGTATCGCGGGTCTTCCTGCAATGTTTGCATCGCGCGAGAGGCTTTAAATTGCTGGACAGTAAGCGGATGCGTTATAAGACGGATCAAAATAGTAAAGAGGATGATCGAGATACCAAAATTATTGACCAAGGAATTGATCAATAACAGAATGTTTACAAAGGGTTGAATAACAATGGTTTGCCACATAAATTTTATTACCTCTTATTCTCGGGGGTCGAAGACCAGATCTGAACGCCTTTTGTGTTGAACGCGTATAAAAGATTGCTTCCCTTAAGCGTGCCCACGACCACATATTCGTCATTCAAGGCAGGCGCATTGTAGATTTCTCCATCCAGCGTTGCTTCCCATAATGGGGTGCCCATGGCATCAAACGCCTTCACCTGTCCCTCTTTGGTCGCAAGGACAAAGCCATCTTTCATGGCAGCGAGCCCTCCCACAACGGAGCCTGCCACCTCAGTTTGCCATACAGGTTCGCCATTGTCAGGATCAAGTCCAAAAATTTTTCCAGCAGAGTCCGCAAAAATGAGCGTGTTGTTCACTAACACAGCGCTCCCCCACACACTTTGCAAATTACCATTCAAGTCGAAGGTCCACAGAATATCACCAGCGGTTGTATCCAGAGCCACCATTTCCTTACCCATGGAGCCCACGAAAAGGACAGAGCCATCTTCACTCAAAACTGGTGTGTCAACAATTGCACCAGCCATTTCCCTTGACCAGATCTCTTTTCCGTCCATTGACAGCGCATACACGAAGTGATCCGTCGAGCCAACAAAGATCTGATCTGCGCTGAATTGGGGTTGAGCCCAGATATAATGCTCTGCGCTGAACTTCCATAGCAGATCGCCATTCTGATCCAGTGCATACAGATTGCCATCATTCGAAGGCGCGTAGACCCTACCCCCATCTATAGCAGCCTGTCCGGTGAAATAGCCCTTAGCATCTGTAAATGACCATTTTTCAGTTCCCGTTTCAAGATCCAGCTTATGAAAAGAATTTTCAAAGTCACCAATGTAAACAGCATCATCCGTGATCAAAGGTCTCGCATAGAATACCCTCTGCGCACTTGCTTTTTCGGGATAATGCCAGACAACCGAACCATTTTGGATATCAATGCCCAAGACTGAGGTTCCATAAGCAACAATAACTTTATCTTTTGACACGGAAACACCGGGTGTTCCTACGACCCTCGGGCCAGGCATACATGAGCTCAACAGGAAGCTTAGCCCTAAAAATACTGCAAGAATTAATAATATATTTTTCTTCATTTACCTTCTCTTTTTCAAGAAAATCATGGGACCGGGTCAAACCCACCCGGGTTAAAAGGATTACACCGGACAATTCGCTTGATCGCCATCCAACCACCTTTTAACGCACCATATTTATAGATTGCATGGTAGCCGTAATGTGAACAGGATGGGTAGAATCGACAGGTGTCTGCGGGGAGCGCCTTTGAGAACGTCATCTGGTAACCACGAATGATAATAAGAAGGATCCATCTGGGAAACGTGTTAATCCGCACAGGAAGGTCCTTCAAACGAGGCTCAATGTGATGATGATCTTGATTATTAACGATGATCTCAGTCAATGACTTTTTCTTTCAATAACCCTGCTTTTTCAAGAAGAGATCTCACGATTAGTCTCAGCGAGTCATAATCTTCTTGCAACACTGGCTTTCTCGCAACGACTGCCAGGTCAAAACCGGGTTCCATATCTATCAGAAATGCCTGCAAGATTGATCTGATACGGCGCTTCGCCAAATTTCTCTTAACAGCACCACCCACAGACTGGCTGGCGATTACGGCTATTCGGTTCTGATCCAATTGATTTGGTAAGGCTCCTAAAACAACAGCTTTGTGGATATAGGTATGACCCATTTTTCGCACACGCTTAATTGCTTCACTTTTTGTTAATCGAAACCTGCGCTCCAACGATCGTCCCGTTCAATTAGAAATGTACAACACGAAATAACACGTGGGCAAAACTGTTTACCAGCGAACCTTCTTCACGTGGTTGTTCATCTTTTTGGCTAATTCATGCCGGCCTTTTGCCCGTCGCCGTTGCAAAATCTTTCGACCACCCTTTGTGCTCATTCGCGCACGAAAACCATGCGTTCGAATCCGACGCCTGCGTTTCGGTTGATAAGTTCGTTTTGGCATTATAATTTCATCCTTTCTATAATCTCTCTGTCTCTATATTCGCTCACCAAGGACAGCCTAAAATTATACCGTATACCCAAATCATGGTCAAACAATACAATGAATGCGTATTGAAAAATAAATAATATTTAATATAAGGTTTCTGAATCCAGACCATCATTTTTATCAATTACGACTGTGACTTATATTATATCAATTCGCAGGGTTTGTCTCCGTGTCTACCCATCCCGCAGGGTGCCTTTTGGGCAGGATAACCTCTGTTCAGAGCACGCGCTTCGGTCTGCCATCTTATAAGAAGCCGTTTTATTCTATCAAATGAATTAAAAGCGTCAAATATGAGAGCAAAGGTATGTAATTCGCGAAGAGCCTGATCAGATCAGGAACGCATTATCTGCCCGACCAGCGCTCCCCTTCGAGGATGATGATCATCAATCGCCACCTGTGAGATCTCATTCCAAAGATCAAGGTCAGCTTCCGTCAGAACCCTGATGTAGGTATCGGTCAAACCAGAGCACCCCCAGCAACCCGCACCCAGGTCGTGACACGACTCCCACAATACGGATAAAGTCTGTCCAACGAACTGCTTGCGATAAGACCTTCCTGTTATACTCAAAATGTTTCGCATTTCGGCATTCCGAGCTTTTGCAACCTGAGGATGCACCTTGTCTTTCATATGATATGCGGGCGTGCCCATACGAGGTGAAAAAGTGAACACATGACCGCCAGCAAAGGCCATCTTTTCGATGAAAGCCTTTGTGGAATCAAAATCTTCTTCCGTTTCGCCGGGAAAACCTGCGATCACATCGGTTGTGATTGCAATATCTGGTACGGCCTTGCGAATAGCATCCAGCAGGCTCGCATATTGCTGAGTGTTTATCGGACGCCCCATGGATTTCAGTGTGCAATCGTTTCCAGATTGAAGCGGTATGTGCAAGTGATGACACAACCTTTCATCCTCCCAGAAAGCCATCAGGGAAGGGTCTAAATCCCAGGGTTCAATTGATGACAGCCGCAAACGGTCAAACCCATCAAGAGCCAGTATCCCCGCCAATAAATCAGCCATGCTTGCCGGGTTTTCAAAATCTTTTCCCCACCCGCCCAACTGGACTCCCGTGAGGACGATCTCTTTTGCGCCACCATCCAGTGCCGCTGAAATATCTCTGCAAATGTTGTCCAATCTCCGCGATCGAGATTTTCCGCGCGCCACACGGGTCAGGCAATAGGTACAGTGATGATCACAGCCTTCCTGCACGCGAATAAAAGCACGCGTGCGCGCCCTATCCCCGGGTAAGGGCTCTCTGCTGAGCGATAACCGGTCAACCATGTCTGGGGGAAGGGATAAAACCGAAGCAACCAGGTTTTCTTTGTCCTCATTGACCACCACCTCAATCCCATCGGCAAGTTCAAGCGCCTCCTGGGGATAAAGCGTCGCCCAACACCCCGTGGCAATCACGCGTGCTACACCCGCCCGCTGAGCACCCCGCAGCTTTTTCCGTGAATCAGCAGCAGCCTTGCCCGTTACAGCACAGGTGTTGATAATTGCCAAGTCAGCCTCAGCCGGCTCACTGACAATTTGATGACCGAGTGCACGAAGAACATTCGCAAACCCTTCTGCCTCACTCTGATTCAAGCGGCATCCAACAATGTCAATAAATATTTTCATTGAACAATCTACCGTTTCAACACAATCAGATTGTCGAACAACACATCGATACCCCCACTGGTCAGGCTGCCCGCAAGAAGTCCAACATCGCCAAAACCGAGTGTGTCGTCCTGAACTTGAAGCAAACGGTGATCATTAACCAACAAAGCCAGTCGATCCCCCTCGCAAATGGCCATTAACTCGTTTGTTGCCTCACCGCGATGGATCGCTTGATCGAAACTCATGTGGGCCTGGTCAATCAATCCCAATTGACCTTTTTCCATTTTAAAAATACCGTAGTAACCATCAGACCCAATTAAAAAGGCATAGAAGTTTTCAGGGTTTTGATATCGGCATATCACCCCAAACAAATTGTTATCCGGTCCCCCAATTTTTTGTGCCTGAACATAAACCTGTACATCTTTGAAATTAAGCCCCGGCACACTCCAGAACTGATAATTTGGAACAGAAGTCATAAGCCGAAAGCCGCCATCTTCATATCCAATAAAACTCAGGGAATCCTCCAGCGTCTTCCAACCAGCTTCCTGGCTTGAAAAATCATCTTTGAACAAGACCGGAGCGTCTCCCACCCAGGGCAATTGATCTGCAGCAAAGCGCTCACCTGCACAGGCTGAAAGCATAAACAGGAGGATACCAAGTCCTAAAAACCGTTGTAATTTCACCATGATCAGGTCCTAATTCTTCAGACAACAGGCTTGCATCACAAGAGCGAACCCTCGGGATACTGAGCCAACGCACAATGATAGGGACGTCAAAACAACTACCCTATGTGGTTCTGGGAATTATAACCCACAATAACAGAGGGGGCGAAAAATATGCGTTTGGCAATGCTGGGGAATTAAAAAACCCCGCCGTGCCGTGTGCTGCTGAGTTTTGAACCTGCTTACGCAGGTTTGTCATGCCCACCAGATCTGCCTTGACATTTGTCTATCGCATCACTGAGTGGAGTTTAGACACTCGTAAAGGGTGTTGGCTCAAAACTGTAATGCGGCATCACGAGCATAGCAGGGTAATTAATTTATACCATAATTCCCTCCACTTGCAAAGCAATTTAATGTTAAAATTTACCTGAAAGATGAACTGTTTGCCCGTCTTTTGAATTAAGCGCGAATCAATTGAATGTTTCAAAAATTTGTATCCATCAACTTAGAAAGGAATTGATTGAGAACTTTTATAGCCATAGACTTTCCTGATGATATTCTGGAAAAAATCGCGAAGATTATGTCCTTCCTTAGAAGCCAGACTCCTGAAAAAGAACTCAAGTGGGTCGATAAAGATAACCTGCATATGACCCTCAAGTTCATCGGTGAAATCAGAGAAGATAGCCTACCCGATATTCAATCGCTCATGACGCGTGCCCTGCAAGGTCACGATGTTTTCAAAATAAGCATCGGCAGGCTGGGCATGTACCCCAACCACAACAACCCGCGCGTTGTCTGGTTGGGAATTACAGCAGAGGAGACCTTGTTTACAATTCAAAGGAAACTTGACCTGACACTGCAGGATGCTGGTATCCCCTCAGAAAAACGCGCCTACAGCCCCCATCTGACCATCGCCCGGCTTCGAAGGGACATGGACCCCGCAGCAACCCGATTGATTGGCGAAACCCTGTCCCAATTCAAAGTAGATTCACCTGGTTCAGTTCTTGTCAGACAAATTCTGCTTTATCAAAGCCAATTAACCTCCTCAGGTCCAATTTACTCCCCCCTTCTGACTTTTCCATTGAATCAAGTATAATTACGACAGTTGAATTAACTAATCTTACGAAACACGAGGTGAAATCTGGAAGCAATACAACTGGCAAGACATATCGCAAACTTTATTGAAAACAAAAAGGGGGAAGAAATCGTTGTCCTGGACCTTAAGGACATAGCATCATTTACTGATTATTTTGTAATCGCCACCGGAACAAGTACAAGAACTCTGCAAAGTTTAACCCAAACAATTGGACGGGAAGTGAAGACGAAGTTTCACAAAACAACGCTCGCTCAGGGAAGTGCGGAATCAGGCTGGATCGTTTTGGATTATGGTGATGTGGTGGTCCATCTTTTTTCACAGGAACAAAGAGACTACTATCGGCTGGAAGACCTCTGGGCTCAGGGCTCGGTGATTTTAAAGCTGATGTAGGTGTTTTTCCGAAAACACAAATTTATCAACCATTTTTCCTTTTTCGTTTATTGACCTAAAAGGCATAATTTTCGCGTTAAGAGAAAGGGCTGTATTCCCGCAGGTCCAACAACTTTCCAATGCTTTCCGAATCTTAAAGCAGCATCGGATTAATTCTCCATCCTGTCCAATGGCAAATTATGCTTTTACAGCCTCCAGAACCTCGTGGCTGTGATCAGCTGGCTTGACATTTTTGAAAACTTTCTTAATTTTTCCATCCGGTCCAATTACAAAAGTTGTTCTTAAAACGCCATAATACTCACGTCCCATGAATTTTTTCAGCCCCCAAACACCATAGGCTTCACATACCTTATGTTCAGGGTCAGATAGCAATATAAACGGAAGGTCATGTTTTTCAGAAAATTTCGAGTGCGATTTGACGCTGTCCGGACTGATCCCAATCACTTCAACACCAGCGGTTTTAAAATCATGATAGGAATCCCGAAAAGAACAGGCTTCTTTGGTACATCCCGGCGTATCATCCTTTGGGTAAAAATACACCACAATCGTCTGACCAGCATAATCTGATAGTTTTCTTAGGTCGCCCTGACTGTCTTGCAATTCAAAATCAGGCGCCTGGTTACCAGCTTCTAAAATCATCATTTACTCCTTATTATTGATTGTTAATTCAGCGAAAAACCTACCGGCAAAGATCACAATAGATCTTTGGAATCAGGGATTTAGAATCAGGACGGGAGCCTGATTCCTGAGATCCAATCCACTTTTCGCCATACGCCACTTTTTCCATTTTCACATATCTACCGAATCCAAAAGGCAAAAGCCAGAAGATAAACGGGCAAGAAAAACACCATCGCGCTGGCAAATTTCATCACGCGCCAGAGGGGTTTTCCGCCTGCCCTGACCCGCTCCATCAGCCAGATCTCCAACAAGCCGATCGGAAGGCTGAGGAAAACTGGCCACATGAGGAACCAGGGGATCTTAATCAGCGAGACCAATGCGAACAAAAAAAAGGTCAATAAGATCAAAGCATTGTGAAAGGTCATCCCCTTAGCCCATCCTGTTTGGGTCACAAAACTGACCTTTTCTAATCTATGATCTTCCCCAAATCGGGCGATCTGATCAAGGATGCGATAAGCGAGATAGGCGGGCACAAACCCCAAAACCATCAGGGGCAAAAAGCTGTGCAAATCATCGGATTGTAGAAAAAATGCAAGCGCTGGCGGGATAATAACAAACAAGAAGGTTTCGAAAAAGATCTGAAACGGTTGAAAATTACAATTCGCCTTTGCGAGATAATACAGAAATCCTGCAAAAAGAAAAGTAACAACCAGTAAAACCAATCCCTGAGAAACAATTTTTTTTACCATCCATCCAAAAAATAGAACCGTTGCCGAAGTCATTAATACGGCAATCACCGCAACTAGCACCCATCGGGTTTGCCTGATTTGATTAAGATGCGATCCTTCAGGCCAATTCTTCGGGTTATTCAGGTCATACAGCAACTTCAGCAACTCCAGGCTAACCACACCCAGGATCAGAAAAAGGACACCCTCTATAAAATTCGACCACAGGTGGATACCCCTCACATATTGCACCAATCCCGCACCCAAAACATAGGTGGCGACCAGGCTTATCAATCGAAATGGCTTCAATGATCGCTTTAATATTGAAAGGTTCATATCAACACGGTCCTCGATAAAATGTTTAGCGATGGGCAAAAAGAATCGCTGTTTCATATTATATTAGCCAAAATGGTATAATGTTAGCAAGCCATAAAAAACGAGCTGATTATGCGTAAATTCCGAAGCCAGATCATCATCCTTGCGATTGGGTTGTCGTTGATTATTTTTTATTCTGCGGCTGCAATCAGCAGCAGATCCGAAGCCCTGATCCTCACTGAACCGAGTGCATGCCCATCATCGGGGTGCGCCGCTGGTCAGCGATTAAATTTCCTGGTTGAATATGCTGTTAACCCGAACACAACCCTTGTTCCCAACACACAAATATGTGTTTACGCCCCAACAACGGGCAAATCCGCGGGTTCAGATCCCTGGGTAGATTTCACCAATGGGTGGATTTCAGGGGCAGGCATCATTTCGGGCAATTCTTATTCACGGGGGCAAACCTCTGCTGTTTGTTCGAGTCAAACCGATGCAGGCAATTCCTGGATCACAGGCGCCTATGCAACCCTCACCAAAAATGGAACAGATCAGCTGCAGTTCGCATTGAATATTCATCCTGCTGCAGAAATCAACGGCTCCATCAAAGTGAAGGTCTTCCAAATCAATTCAGATGGTGCAACCTGGACACAAACCAACAATTTTTCACAGTACATTCCCGTTGCCCCAGCAGGATCAACCGCTTATGTTGCGCTAACTGCCACCGAATGTGGAAGCAACACGCCCTGTTACATCAATTCGAGTGATGACAGCGCCACTGGCCTGGGGACTGGTTTGCGGGATGCCGTCAACGCACTGAAAGATGGCGACGAAATTGTCATCCTGAAAGACTATTTTATTAAAGACCAGGCAGTTTTAATTGACAAAGCGGTTCGTATTCGCGGGCACGAAAAAGCCTTGCTTTCCACAAATGGGATGGCATGCGAAGAGCCCATGCTCATCCTGACCAGGGGGGTAAAACTGAGCGACCTGACGATTAATGATGGAAATTGCTCCATTCCTTCTTCGCGTGACCTGATCAAAATTGATAGCGCCAGTGAGATTCAAATTGAACATAACACCCTTCAATCCGGGAAAATTGCAATCAACATTCTCGATAATTCTGGAGACGTTACGGTCGCCTTTAATCAGATTATCAACAATCAGGAGCACGGAGTTTTTCGAGAGTCAGGGACGCTCACATCTGGCTATGTGAATATTTTTGCGAACAACATCATGAATAACGGTGATGAGCAGGTTTTATGCAACAACCTGGGGGCAGTTGATCATAATTACTGGGGAAAAGGGATTTCCCCAACGGAAACCAGCAAGGATTGCCTGGCTTCGTCCGGGAAAGAATTGGGTGCTCCGATCCTCCTCTCGACAAGCGGCGCAGGGGTTGAAGCGGTCAGGCAAACTGTTAGGGATACGCTGACGTATGCCTTCAACAACAAAATAGGGGTGCGTCATACAGCGTCAGCAAGCGATTTTGACGTGATTATCGTCAATCATGGACAGGGTGGTTCTATCAATGTTCCATTTTATCAAAAAGGAACGGGTGCTATTCAGGCTTGCTCAAATTTTTACGATGTGTTTCTTGCGGATGATGCATTTGCACTCAACCTGGACCTTGTGCTGAAATATGATCTCAATGAGGCCTGTATTACCACCATTGAATCGTCGGAGTATTGTAACCAGGCTGACAGTTCAAAATATCCGCTGTGGTGGTATGACCCTGCAAACCAGGTCACCGATGGGTGGAATCGCACCGGTCAACCTCCCCAGGGAACGGGCGCGGGCGGCGCGACCGGCCAAACAACGGTTTGTAATATGGCAAAAGACGAGGTGATGGTAAGCATCGACACGTCCGGACGCCCAGGCATTTTATCGGACCTCAATTTCACACCCTTTGTGGTCGGCTTACCTATCGTTGAGGGCGTCAAAATCACGCAGTTTACTGCAACATTTGATGTGACAAAGGTAAATTTAAAGTGGATCACCAGCAGCGAGGCCAACGTTCAGGGTTTTTATGTGCTGAGAAGTGAAACCGAAGCAGGCCCCTATACGCGGATCTCCTCACAAATTGACGCCATTGGTGATGATTTTATCGGCGCAATTTACAATTACACCGATGCAAACATCGATTATAAAAAATCTTATTATTACAAAATTCAAGTCATCAATAATGAAGGGGCTGCCATCCAGACTGTTGGTCCTGCCAGTGTGATGACCTCTACGCTCACACCGACCGTGACCCTGACCGCAACCAGGACACCGACAAGCACACCTTATAAATCATCAACGCCGTACCCTACCCGAACGTTTTACCCAACCTCAACCCGCTATCCAACGCGAACCTCATTGCCCATCTACTACCGGACTCCTACCCCCAATTACCTGTCCAGCACATCCACACCCTTTGGCGCACCAACGGCAGTTCGCACTTACGGACCTTCACCCACGAGCAATTACCCCGATGGGTATGATCCAACGCATGGGTTTGCCTATCCTGATTACGAATCGGGCTATCCCTCCAACGACATTACAGAGACAGATGATGGATACCCATCCGCAGAAGAAGACAACCATCATGAGATCACACCAACCCCTGCTCTTGATGAAACCAGAACATCACCACCGCCTGATGTTGAACAAACACCGACAACGCCAACACCCGAGGTAGAAAAAACGGAGGAAACGCCGCCATTGCGCTGGATCTTCATTCTTATCGGGAGCGCCAGCGCCATGAGTGCGCTGCTCGCCGCCAGCCTTATCCTTATCAAAACGCACATCTATTAGATCATCAACACAATCTGCTTGGAAATCTCGGCAAGTGGTGATATTACCTTTTCAAATAAAATTCCCTTTCATCAAAAAAGGTTAAAGTCAATCTATCGATCCGTGATGATCTTTCCCTTCTCGAAAAAGTAATTATTTCACTACCCCCAAAACCATGCAATCGATGGCTTGAATTATTGTCGTTTTTTTGACTTTTGCCTCAATTTGTGCTATTCTTTGCAGGATGCAAAATCTGAAACAGGATAACCTTTATGCTCCGTGAACGCGTCTCAGAAAATGTATACTGGTTCCAAAGTGAAACCTATGCACAGGTCTCTGCCGGTGTCGTTGCTGGGCCTCGTTGGGCTGTCGTCATTGATACATTGATGCCCCAGGAGACCATGGGATTGAAGGAATTTGTTGAACAAAGGTTAAAACTCCCGGTCCGATATGTGATCAACACCCACCATCATGCAGACCATTGCTGGGGAAACAGCTTTTTTCCTGAGGCAACCATTATTGGCCATGAACTTTGCCGTCAAAAACTGATCGAAGGTGGACCAAGCGCTTTGGAAGTTGCCTGCGAAGACAACCCCCTTTACCAACAGCTTAAGATCGTCCCCCCCCACATCACATTTCAACAAGGAAGTTTTTCGCTTCAAGTTGGTAAAAAAAGACTGACTTTGTTTCCCACGCCCGGACATTCAGCAGATGGGATTTCTGTGCTTGTTGAAGAAGATCGTGTTCTTTTTGCAGGGGATGCCTTCATGCCGCTGCCCTTCATTGTGGAAGGCAACCTTGAGCAATACATCAAAACGATTGTGAGTTTTTTGGACATGGGACTCGAAAATATCATCCAGGGGCACGGAGACATCATTTTGCGGGGTGAGATTGAAGAAAAGGTGCGCGAAAACATCACCTACTTAAAATCTATCCGGAAAGCCGTCATAACTGCAAAACGAAGAAACAACTCACTTGAAATTTTAGATAGCATTGGGGTTGAAGCCTGCGGGAAAAGTCGAATTTTGCTTGGCGGCTTGGTAAGCGAATTACACAAGCGTAACCTGAGGTATCTTTACCATCAGTCCCTTCAAGAAGACGCTCAGAATTTAGAGCAATAATTCTATCGCCAAAAGACACTCATAATAACCATTAGGGTCATCATAATGACAGGCTCTGCCCAGAACGCAGTTCCTTTTCGAGATTCTGTGATGCCTGCCGTGAGGGTGGTCATTGCATAAGCCAGACCCACCAGGATCAATCCGTTTTGGATGGGCGTCAATGGAAGGTAATGAAGCCCTACGCCAACCTGAATAACAACCAAAGTGTTGACCAGAGCCCAGTAGAAATGCCAGTTACCCGTTCGCAATAAAAGAGATCTCGAAATGCTCATCATTGCGCCAATTGCCAGAATCGGCAGTCGAATGTACAACCTGACATTACGTGAATAAAGTGCTATCGAAAGCATTAAGAAAAGGGCGAAGGTCAATCCTGTTAACCCAATTCTCGCCAGAGGATGATCATTCTCATCGGGCACGATCATGTTATATTCTGCGATCAGCACGGCGATCAACAAAAGGCTCCCAAAAACAAAGGTTACCCAACCAAATGGGCTGCCAGTAAACGTGTTGAGAGCAACACTGATCACGATCGTTGTAAACACAGGGATAATCCAGTGCCGTGTATAAATCCATCGGTTTGATTCCGGATCTCGCTGTGGGTGAGAGAGGATTAACCAGTCCATCCCTGCTGCCGCCAAAATTGCTGTTAGCGCCGTAATAATTGTTCGAAAATCAATTCGAATTTCAATCAGAATTCCTAAAAACTCAAAAGAGAGCGGTTGAACCGGAAAGGAAACGAGCTGGGTCAGCGAAAAAGCCAGCATGATCGCTGCTGATACAATCGAAAGTCGATTAATCTCTGGCAAGAAATCTCTTGTTGACATCTTTTTTATTTTACCACGCCGGGGTTAATTTAATTATGCTGACAGATTGATTCATAATTTTTTAATTAAATGAAGCGAGACTCAAGTTACTGCGCAAAAAGTATGGCTTAAACATAGCCAAACCCCGTCTGATGTGGTAAAATTACTGCTTGTATGAACACAAGTTCTGATAAGCAAATTGTAAAACCCCGTATATTTCAAGCGCTTCTGGCAGGGTTTAATACTGTGGCAAATAAGCCCTATTTAATCCTGTTCCCGATTCTGCTTGATTTGTTTCTGTGGTTTGGCCCCTCCTGGCGTGTGGATGGGTTCTTTTTACCATTGATCCAAAATTTATCCAACTTTCCCGGGATTAGCGGTGTCGACAATGCCGCGCTGATCAAAGAGACTCAGGCAATTTGGCGTGAAATTGTGACTAACTTTGATCTCTCCGTCACACTCAGAACCCTCCCCATCGGCATCCCCAGCCTGATGACTTCCAAACCCTCTTTTCTTAACCCTTTAGGGCATCCCATCACGTTTAACCTTGATTCAATATCTCAAGTTTTTGGATTTTGGGTAGTTTTTTTGTTGGCGGGTTACTTCCTGGGAAGCCTTTACCTGAACCACATATCCAAACAAATCGTCCATCTTCCAGACAAAAATCCATCCTCAACCTTAATCAAAGAATTCTTTCAGGTCATCCTGATGCCTGTGATTTTATTGATCCTTCTTTTAATTATCAGTATCCCGCTCCTATTCATTTTTTCATTGATAACGCTGATGGGACAGGGGGTGAATCAATTTCTGTTTCTCATCGTCGGGACTCTTCTTCTTTGGATCCTGATGCCGCTGATTTTTACTCCCCACGCCATTTTTCTTTTCAAGCAGAACCTGGTCACTGCCATCATGACCAGCATCAGCGTCGTAAAAATCTCAATGGGGAAGACGGCCTGGTTTATCTTATCATCCCTGCTTTTAATCCAGGGATTGAATTACCTGTGGACATCCCCTGACGTTGACAACTGGTTTCTTCTGATTGGCATTATGGGACATGCCTTCATTGTCTCTGCGGTAATTACCGCATCATTCTATTATTTTATCGATGCAGCCCAGTTTGCTCAGGCAATGATGCTGGAACGAGGATCAAAACAACAACATCTATCATCTTAAGAACATAACGGAGTAACAAGATTGGCAAAACAACCTGGTCTATACAATGCAAATGATATTCAAGTTTTAGAGGGTCTTGAAGCGGTCCGCCGACGACCCGGCATGTACGTCGGTGGCACAGATGTAAAAGCGCTTCACCACTTGATCTACGAGGTGGTCGACAACTCAATTGACGAGGCCCTGGCTGGCGAATGTGACCGGATTACGATCACGATTTACGAGGACCAGAGTGTATCGATTGAGGACAACGGCCGGGGAATTCCAGTTGACATTCACCCTGAAAAGAAGGTGTCTGCCCTAGAAGTGGTCATGACCACGCTTCATGCAGGCGGAAAGTTTGGCGGCGGGTCCTACAAAGTATCGGGCGGACTGCACGGTGTCGGTTCATCCGCAGTCAATGCGCTTTCCGAATGGTGCGAAGTGGAAGTTCACCGTGACGGTAAAATTTATTTCCAACGTTATGAAAAAGGCAGACCAATAGCCCCTGTTAAAATTGCAGGGAAAACGTCCGATAAGAAAACTGGAACCATCACAACGTTCCGATTTGATCCAACCATCTTTACAGGAGATGAGTCTTTTAAGTTTGACACGCTTGAACAGCGTTTTAGGGAAATGGCATTTGTTACCCGGGGTGTGACCATCAGCCTGAAGGATTTGCGTGATAACAAAGAAGCCACTTTTTATTTTGAGGGTGGTATTTCTTCCTTTGTGAAATACCTTAATCGCAATCGTGATTCTTTGCACGATGTGATTTTCGTTGAAAAAACTGTCGACAATATTGAAATTGAAGCAGCAATTCAGTACACCGATTCCTATTCCGAATCAGTGTATGCTTTCGCCAACACAATCAACACGATTGATGGTGGGACACATCTGACGGGTTTGCGGATGGCGCTCACCCGTTCGATCAACGACTACGCACGTAAGAACAACCTGCTCAAGGAATCGGACCCAAACTTTTCCGGTGATGACACCCGTGAAGGTCTGACGGCCATCATCAGCATCAAGCATCCCGACCCACAATTTGAAAGTCAAACCAAGGTTAAATTGATGAATACCGAGGTGCAAACCTATGTCCAGCAGGTGGTGAATGATGGGGTCAGCGCCTTTTTGGAGAAAAATGCCTCAACCGCAAAAAGGATCATCCAGAAGTGTCTGACGTCAGCCCGGGCACGGGACGCTGCCCGCAAAGCGCGTGATCTTGTCATCCGCAAATCTGTATTGGAAAGTATGACCTTGCCCGGCAAACTTGCAGACTGTTCTGAACGCGATCCCCTCCGTGCCGAACTGTTTATTGTTGAGGGTGATTCTGCAGGTGGTTCAGCAAAACAAGGCAGGGATCGGCATTTCCAGGCGATTTTGCCTTTACGAGGAAAAATCCTCAATACGGAAAGAGCACGATTGGACAGGATCTTGAATAATAACGAGGTCAAAGCGATGATCTCCGCCCTGGGAACTGGTATTGGGGATAACTTCAGTTTGGAAGGGTTGCGCTATGGACGGGTTGTGATCATGACTGATGCGGACGTCGATGGGGCTCACATCCGGACGCTCCTTTTAACCTTCTTTTTCCGCTTTATGCAGCCGCTGATTGAAGCCGGGCACCTGTACATTGCACAACCACCTTTGTACTTGATCAGCTACGGCAGAGAAAAAGAATATGTGTATTCTGAAGAGGAAATTGAAGCTTTGATCAAGAAGATTACTTCCTCTGGCGGGAAATTTACGTTACAGCGCTACAAAGGGTTGGGCGAAATGAACCCCGATCAATTGTGGGAAACGACCATGAGCCCGGAGAATCGCACTTTGCTGCAGGTGAATATTGAAGATGCCGCCGAAGCAGATCGAACCTTTGATATGCTGATGGGCGCCAAGGTACCGCCACGTCGCAGATTTATTCAAACTCACGCCAAAGAAGTACGCAATTTGGATGTCTGATGCTTTCTTAAAACTCAAAGGCTGGAGAATTAAAATCCAGCCTTTTTAAACCCATTTCATTAACAATGATTAAAGTGTTTTGACAATTCTCAATATGACTGAACAATAGTGGATAACCAACGAATGGTTTCTTGAAAATCTGGATTTTAATTCACTTCGGCCGGTCTGAATCACCCTGGTTGGGATCCAGCCAAACAACCTCAAAAACAGTTGTTGTATAATGGCAGCAATGACAAGAAAAATCCTTCACCTTGACCTCGATGCTTTCTTTTGTGCTGTCGAAGAATTGCGCGACCCATCTCTCAAAGGGAAGCCCTTTGCGGTCGGCGGTCATGCGGATCGGCGCGGTGTGGTATCTTCCTGTTCCTACGCTGCACGCATGTACGGCGTTCGCTCCGCCATGCCCATGGCACGCGCCCTTCAATTATGCCCTGAACTGATTGTCGTTCATCACGGGTTTAGCAATTACAGCGAGATATCAAAAAAGGTCATGAAATTGATCGATATCACGCCATTGATTGAGAAAATCTCCATTGATGAAGCCTACCTGGATGTGACCGGATTACCTGAGCCCCAGCTGGAGATTGCCAGGACGCTGCAGCACAGGGTCAATCAGGAATTGTCCCTTCCTGTTTCGATTGGCGGGGGAACCAGCAAACTTGTGGCGAAGATCGCCAATGATTGGGGTAAATCACAACAAAAGCAACCCTACCCTCCCAACAAGATCACAATCATCCCTCCTGGTGATGAAGCCAACTTTCTGGCTCCTCTCCCGGTTCAAAGCTTGATCGGGATTGGGCCCAAATCAGCGAAAAAATTAGAACAGGTAGGCATCCACACCATTGGCAACCTTGCAAAAACCCCACCGGACGTACTGGTTCTCCTCTTTGGACGGTATGGACCCGAACTGCGAGAACGGGCACTTGGAATCGACAACAATCCTATCGTCACAGAGCACGAAGCAAAGTCCATTAGCAATGAGGTCACCTTTTCCAAAGACCTTTCTGATGAGAAAGAACTTGTAAAAGTGATCAGAGAACTCTCAGAAGAGGTGGGACGAAGGATGCGAAATGAAATGCTGGCGGGCAGCACCATTCAGATCAAATTGCGCTGGTCGGATTTTACGACCATCACCCGCCAAACAACCCTGCCTTCATCCACCAATTTAGATCAGGTGATTTATGACACTGCAGCGAGATTGTTCAAAGAAAACTGGCCAAAAGGAAAACCTGTGCGCTTGATCGGTGTGGGTGTCAGCAATCTTGGAAAACCTGCCCATCAGCTGGGACTCTGGGATGACGATTATCAAAAACAGTCCAATCTGATCAACGCCCTTGATGAACTAAAGGCTCGCTACGGCGGGCAAATTATCAAAAGAGGTGGGCAAATTTCAAAATCTGGAGGAAACAGCCGACCCGACGAATCATAAGCGTTCGTCAAAACCCCGAGTTCACATCCGCTGTTGGGTTATTACAGATCGCGAAGTTTTATCATCTAAATCAGCTCAGCGCTGATCAGCTCCCGATAAACCTGCATGATTTGTTGTGTAATCCTTTCCCACTGAAAGCCTTTTGCATAGACAGCTGCCTGCGACCCAAGCTGTTCTTTCAAATTCCTTTCCACAAAGATCATGCGTAACTTCTCAGCCAGAGCGTCTGTATCCTGGGATGGCACGAGAAATCCCGTTTCACCGTCTTTGATTAAATGCGCCAATCCACCCACCTTTGAAGCGATCACCGGCGTTCCGCATGCCATTGCTTCCAGCGCAACCATTCCAAAGCTCTCATAAAAGGACGGCATCACCACCACTTCAGCAGCGGAATAGTAATAAGGAAGTGTATCCTGTCCCCTTTTACCAAGAAATACGACCATTTTTTCCAATCCCAAGTCCTGACCAAGAGCCTGCAAACGCGTCATTTCATCCGAAGGATCTGCCAGATCTTCATCCGGGTCACCCCCAATAATCACCAGATAATCGGGACAGGTGAAATCAACACATTTTTTCTTGACAATTGCCATCGCCTCGATCAGCAAATCAACACCCTTCAGCGGTTCAATTCGACCAACGAAAAGCGCCATCCGCTTATCAGGTGAAATGCCAATCGCTTCTTTTGCTTCGTCCTGCGGAATGGGATAAAAATGATGAATATCAACACCCGGGGGAATGATGGTCACTTTATCAGCATCCAGCTGATACAAGTCTTTAAGCTGCTCCAGCTCAGCCCTGGTCGCAGCAATGATCCTGTCAGCCGCCCCCATCGCCTGTCGCTCGCCCTCGATACGATATTCCCCCTCCCGCTCCTCAGCACTTCGGCCCACAAGCTGTTTCATCAACCCCAGCGTATGAAACATCTGAAGCAGCGGCACGTTCCAGGCTTTTTTCAGTCGTTCACCTGCCACACCCGACAACCAGTAGTGCGCGTGCACCAGATCATACTTAAATTGTTTTCTTTTAGCAAAATCGAGGACGCCCTGTGCAAATTCACCGGTGTAATCGTTCAGCTGATGCTTGGGCAGGTTAAATTGGGGTCCTGCTGGAATGTGCACGACCCGGTTGCCATAACCCAGATCGTGAGAAACCTGAGGAACATGATCATCTTCCGACCGCGTGAAAACATCCACACGCACGCCAGCTCTACCGAGAAAACGGGTTAACTCACGGACATAAACATTCATCCCCCCCGTGTTCTTTCCGCCCAGTGCAGCCAGGGGACAGGTATGGTATGAAAGCATGGCGATATTCATCTTATGATTCTCCGTTAACCTTCTTGTAATTTTTTGATCCTTACTGGTATAATCTTTGGCGTGCCAACGTAGCTCAGTGGTAGAGCAGACGCTTCGTAAGCGCCCGGTCGAGGGTTCGACTCCCTCCGTTGGCTCTTTGGTTTACAGCTGCAGACAGCCAGCAGGCTGTCTTCTTTTGCGACAGTGGAGGGTTGAAGATTTCATTGTTATAATCATAACCAAGATTCAACCTTATAGACAAGCTATTTATCATCCTTTGGAGGAAAATACATGGCAAAAATTAGCGTGATTGGAACAGGTTATGTTGGATTGGTAACCGGAACCTGTTTTGCAGATATGGGTCACCATGTCATTTGCCTTGATATTGACACCCACCGTATCGAACTGCTCAATCAGGGCGTCATACCCATTTATGAACCGGGTTTAAAACAACTTGTGGATCAAAATGTCAAAGCTGGGCGCCTGTCGTTCACAACTGACTACCCAACTGCCATTAAGGATGCGCAGTTTGCCTTCATTGCTGTGGGTACGCCTTCCAACAACGAGGGCGAAGCCGATTTGCAGTATGTTAAAAGTGTCGCCAATTCGATTGCTCAGAACCTGGATCATTCCATCATCATTGTTAATAAATCCACCGTTCCTGTGGGCACGGGTGATTGGGTCGCTGAGATCATTCTGGAACAAAATGGTAAGGACACGCCGAAATTCTGTGTTGTTTCTAATCCAGAATTCTTACGGGAAGGCTCTGCAATCAACGACTTTATGATTCCCGACCGGGTTGTCCTGGGATCAAGCGATCGGGAAGCAGCAGAAAAGGTTGCAGAACTGTATGAAGCACTAAGAGCGCCAATCATGATCACAGACCTGCGTACTGCAGAGATGATTAAGTATGCTTCCAATGCCTTTCTGGCAACCCGGATTTCCTTCATCAATGAAATGGCAAATATCTGCGAATCGCTGGGCGCAGATGTGCGCGAGGTCGCCAAAGGAATGGGCATGGACAAACGGATTGGGCCTGCTTTTCTTGATGCAGGCTTGGGTTGGGGCGGCAGCTGCTTCCCCAAAGACGTCAGAGCGTTGGCTCACATGGCAGCCACTCGCGGCACCCATCCCCAACTGCTCCAGGCGGTGATGGATATCAACCAGAACCAGCGCCAACGCGCGGTGACCAAATTAGAGCAAAGCCTTGGGGACCTGAAAGGTCGTCGGATTGGTGTTTTAGGACTCAGTTTTAAACCCAATACGGATGACACTCGCGATGCCCCTGCCCTGGATATCATTCGTCTGCTGCTTGCCAAAGGTGCAGATGTTCAGGGCTACGATCCACAGGCGATGAAAGTCAGTAAAACGCTCATCCCCGAACTATCCCTGCGTGACAATCCCTATGAGGTTGCCCGGGATGCAGATGCGCTCCTCCTGGCAACCGAATGGAATGAATTCAAATCCCTGGATTTTAAGAAAATCAAACAGGCAATGCGCGGGAATGTCATTTTAGATGGTCGCAATATTTGGGATGGTCAAGCTCTTCACGAAATGGGTTTCGAATATATGGGGATCGGTGTTCCCTCCCCCACATAGGCACCTGATGCTTTAATGGACAAAGACCCCCGGCATAAACAGCCCGGGGTCTTTTTTGTTATAATCAACTTCAACCTTGCCGGGTCAAGGTTTTTAAGAGAAAGTCTCGCCCCCAGCAAGTGCGTCCTGGAACATCAACACGCTCAACCGGTAAAGGATCCGCCCATTTACCCCAATAAAGCCCGTGAAGTCATTGGCTTTTGCCTTGCCTTTCGGAGAGGATCATCCTGGCATCCAGAACGACAGCGCCTCCGCCATCGGGCTGCACCAGCAAGGGATTGATCTCCACTTCCTGAATGGAAGGATGATCAAGAGCCAGTTGACTCAACCGACCAATCACTTCCACAACGGACTTCACATCATAAATGGGTCCCCCCCTGTAGCCTGCTAAAAGCCGACCTGCCCGGGTCCCCGTGATCATTTCCTCGGCAAAATCAGACGTCAGGGGTGCAATCGCAAAGCTAACATCTTTAAACAGCTCAACGTTCACCCCGCCCAATCCAAACATCATCACAGGACCAAAGGTCGGATCACGTCGCATACCGACGATCACCTCCATCCCTTTGGGCGCCATCTTTTCTACCAGATAACCTTTAATTTCTGCCGTTGGGGCTGCCCTGCGGATGCGTTCTTCCATCAATTGGACCTCGGTTTTGACCTCATTCACGGATCCAAGGTTCAGTGAGATTCCACCCAGATCAGATTTGTGAAGGATGTGAGGTGAGACGATCTTGAGCACAACGGGAAAACCAATTCTCTCAGCAATCGCAGCCGCCTGATTTGCATCAGCAGCCAGGTCACCCTCGACGAGGTTCATGCCGTAGACTTTCAAAATCGGACGGGCTTCAGCTTCGCCAAGCGTGTTCGTTTCAGCATCATGAAGTGCATTTTCGACAAAACTTTTATCCACATCATCAAAATTAAATGCCTGACCTCTCTCCTTCTGAAGCCAATCGCGGTATTGAGCCATCGCCCCCAGCGCCTTGCCGGGCGTCTCTGGAAAGATACTCATCGGAACGCTGTTCTTGTGAAGAACTTCGCGGGCTTCCTGTACAGAGCGTTCGCCCACCATGCATGTCAGGACGGTCTTGTCCGTTTGATGTGCCTGAGCGACGATTGCTCGGGCGACGTCCACCGGGCTGACCAGCGCCTGCGGCACAAGGATAGGGAGCAAAACATCAATCTCGGGTTCATCCAGCAGCGTGCCCATGGCGTGAGCGAAATCGGCGGGCTCAGCCCCGCCCAGCATATCAATGGGATTGGCGACCTGTGCACTCGGGTTCAATTTCTCGGCAAGCTGAACCTGTTTTTCTTTCCGGATCGAAGACAGAGAAAAATGATGAGCTGCCAGAGAATCGGAAGCCAGTGCAGCGGGTCCACCCGCATTGGTAAACAAAACTGCCCGATTCCCACGCGGTAAAGGCTGACAGTTGAAAGCCCAGGCAACATCAAAGAGTGATGGAAGGTCGGGCACTTCGATCACACCCGATTGTCGAAATGCCGTTTGATAAGCAGGATAAGCGCCCGCCAGAGAACCCGTGTGCGAAGATACGGCCCTGGCGCCCTCATCCGATCGTCCTGCCTTCAACATCAAAATTGGTTTTTTACGTGCTACTTTACTGGCGATCCGCATGAATTTTTCGCCATCAGGGATGCCTTCAACATAACAGGCGATCACCTTTACCTTTGGATGCTCTCCAAAAAAGGCGATCATATCGCTCTCATCCACGTCCATCAAATTACCCAGGCTGGCAAAATGTGAAAACCCGATGTGTTTATCCGCAATATAATCAACTACCCCACCGCATACCGCGCCGGATTGAGAAATGAAACCTATGCCTCCCTTGTCCGGAACCCCCTCAATAAACGTGGTATTCAAGCCGGTATACAGGTCCAGCGTGCCAACGCAATTTGGACCAACCACGCGCATCTGATATCGTTTTGCAATTGCTTTGCACTGCGCTTCAAGCGCTATTCCGCTTTCTCCGACTTCACGAAATCCGCCTGAAATGATCACAACCGCCTTGATGCCGCGCTCACCGCAGGCTTGCAGCACCGCAGGAGTCATCGGAGCGGGCAGCACGATCACGGCCAAATCCACCGGGTCAGGCGCTTCGCGAATGTCCGGATAGCAAGGCAGACCCAGGATTTGATCCGCTTTAGGATTGATCGGGTAGATCCCCCCCTGGTAACCATACAGGGTCATATTTTTGACAATCCCATAGCTGAGCTTGCCAGGGTTTGTCGAAGCGCCAATAATTGCCACCCCTTTGGGTGAGAAAAAAGGAGTCAGATCGCCTGTCATACCGCCAATCCCTTTCAGTTCTAAACAAATAGTGAATAATGAGCCATTATACCCGAGATAAACGTCAGGAACCGCCGCGATCGAATATAATAACCTCATGCAACTGTCCAATGAACAGCAAGCTTTCCTTGAAAATCAGGTTTCCTCAAAAATATTCCTTCAAGGGGTGGCAAGCACAGGCAAGACCACTGCAGGAATACAATGGTTGAAAAAACTCCTCGATTCTGGCATTCCTGCCCACGAAATTCTGAACTTTGTTCCCCAGCGCAGTTTGGCGAAGCCCTATCATGACTCATTGCAAACCTATGAGAGCAACACCTCAAGCCTGATCAGTTCCATGACTCTCGGCGGTCTGGCGCGGCGAATGGTTGATCTGTTTTGGCCGCTGGTCAGCCATGAAGCTGGTTTCGGTCAGCCAAATCGTCCGCCCCAATTTCTAACTCTGGAGACCGCCCAGTATTATATGGCACACATTGTGCGACCCTTGATCGATGAACAACGTTTTTTTGAAAGCCTCACGATCAACCGCAATCGGATCTATTCCCAAATCCTCGACAATCTCAATAAATCCGCTGTTTTGGGGATTAATCTCAAGGATATTGGCACACGGCTAAAATCCGCCTGGGTCGGAGAGATTGCGCAGCTCCACATCTACGAAGATGTTCAGGCATGCGTTGACCGATTTAGAGGATTCTGCCTGCAAAACAACCTGCTTGATTTTTCCTTACAGGTTGAAGTCTTTGTCAAACATCTGTGGCCTTCTCCCCTTTGCCGGCAATACCTGAGCCAGACCTACCGCCATTTGATTGTTGACAATCTTGAAGAAGATACACCCATCACCCACGATATTCTACGCGAATGGATTCCCGAGTTTGAATCAGCGCTGTTAATTTTCGATGAGGATGCAGGGTATCGTTTTTTTCTCGGTGCCGATCCCGTATCCGCCCTGACGCTCAGAGAAAATTGCCAAAACTTGATTCATTTTAATGAAAATCAGGTCCATCCCCCTGCGATAAGTCAGATTAAATCCGGCATCAGAAACGCAATTGCACTGTTACAGGGTGAACCCACGACTCCTGCTGCCCATTCATCCGCTGATGTGCAAAATGTGATGAAAACACCGGCTCGTAAATTAAAATACTTTCCAGATATGATCAGCTGGGTCACTGAAGAGATCCAAACACTCGTTGAAGAAGGCACCCCACCGGGCGAGATTGTGGTCCTGGCGCCCTTCATGCCCGATGTGATCCGTTTCACCCTCAGCAACCAGCTGGATAAATTGGGCATCCCGCACCAATCGCATCGTCCCTCACGCTCATTAAGGGATGAACCCGCGACCCAAACAATGCTGACCCTGGCGTCGGCAGCATTCACCTCCTGGGAACTCCTCCCCAAACGGATCAATCTTGCGCTGGCGCTCACACAGGCGATCGAAGGTTTGGACCTGATCCGCTCGCAAATTTTGACGGGGAGCATCTATCGCCCCGATGCCGCTGATTTTCCCCTTGATCCCTTTGAAGCTGCTCCCGAAGCAATCCGAAACCGCGTCACTTATGTGGTGGGGCAGCGGTATGACCGCCTTCGTTCGTGGTTGCAGGATGCTGGATCAGACTCCAATCATCTCGACTTTTTCTTAAGCCGGCTGTTTGGCGAGGTGCTCAGTCAGCCCGGGTTTGGATTTCATGATGATCTCGACAGCGGCAATACCGTGGCGAGCCTGATTGAATCCATTCAAAAATTTCGCTGGGCGGTTGGGTCAAATCTGGATCCAGAAATAAACAACATCAGTAAGGAATATATCCAGATGGTTCAGGAAGGCTTAATCGCCGCGCAATACCTGCACACATGGGATGACGTGTCTGAAAATGCTGTCTTTCTCTCCCCTGCCTACACCTTTCTGATCAGCAATCGCCCGGTTGATATTCAGTTTTGGCTGGACATCGGCAGCCCCAGCTGGTATCAACGCCTCGACCAACCGCTCACCCAGCCCTATGTCCTCAGCCGCCAGTGGAAACAAGGTGTTCTGTGGGACGCGGAGGATGAACTCAAAGCGGCTTACACAAATTTGAGCCATGTGTCCACGGGTTTGTTAAACCGCTGTCGAAAAAAAGTCTACCTCGGCATGAGCGAACTCGATGTGCGAGGGTATGAAAACCGGGGACTCCTCATCCGCATCCTGCAACACGCACTGCAAGAGGCAGGAAGGGGGCGCCGATGAGCAACGAGTCCATCAAACTCCGTCAGAGCCAGGAAGAAATCCTGCGCTATCATTTCGGCAAGATGGGCATCAGCGCCGTGCCGGGCAGCGGCAAAACCTGGACGCTTTCCTACCTGGCAGCTGACCTGATCCAATCCGGCTTTCTTGCCCCTGATCAGGAAATCCTGATTGTGACCCTGGTGAATGCCGCTGTCGACAATTTTTCCACCCGTATCTCCGCCCAACTTCAGGCGAAAAACCTCTTCCCGGGGTTTGGCTATCGGGTGCGAACACTGCACGGCCTGGCAAACGATATTGTGCGCGAACGCCCTGACCTGGTCGGTCTGGGTAATGATTACCAGATCATCGATGAAACAGAGTCAACCCGGATCAAGGAACAAATTGCCCAGGATTGGCTGCATACCCATCCTGACTTTTTTGAACCTTATCTGGATTACGATGACCACCAAAGGCAGAACGTTTACGAAAATAAACGCAACCTGCCCAGTGTGGTCAATCAAATGGCAAACGCCTTTATCCGCCTGGCAAAAGATCACCAGGTCACGCCAGAAGCCTGCCGCAGATTGCTGCAAGACTCACCTGCACGGCTCCCCCTGGTTGAGATGGGTACAGCCATTTACAGTGATTATCAGGACGCGCTGAATTATCGCGGCAGTGTCGATTTTGATGACCTGATCCGGCTTGCCCTGCGCTGCTTGCGCTCCGACCCGGCTCTGGTCACCCTTTTGCGTCAACGCTGGCCCTATATCCTCGAAGATGAAGCCCAGGATTCAAGCCTGCTGCAGCAGGATATCCTTTCCCTGCTGGCTGGTGACAGTGGCAATTGGGTCAGGGTTGGCGACCCCAATCAGGCAATTTATGAGACCTTCACCACCGCCAGTCCGCAATACCTGCTGGACTTCCTCAAGCAGGAGGATGTCGACCAGCGTTACCTGCCCGAAAGCGGGCGTTCAACCCTGAGCATTATTAACCTTGCCAACCGGATGATCGAATGGGTCCGCCATGAGCATCCCAATCCACATGCAAGGGATGCACTCAACCTACCCCTAATCCTGCCCACCCCACCGAATGACCCGCAGCCCAACCCACCGGACTGTCCGGAATGCATCCGTCTGATCGAACGGGCGCTCACATCGGATGAAGAGCTCCATTTCGTGGTCAATGCGATCGAAGAATTTTTGGGCGAGCATTCAGACCGAACCATTGCGATTTTAGCCCCGAGCAATGATCGCGGGTTTAAATTTGCCGATGTCCTGAAGAAACGGGGAATCCCCTGCGTCGACAGCCTTTTGCGGTCCACAAGCGCCACCCGGCTTTCAACAGGCGCGCTTGCCAACATTCTCAACTACCTTGGAGATCCAGCCAACCGCCAGAAATTATCCGCTGCCTACCGGGTTTGGCGTCGGGCAGAACGCGAGGATGATGAAAACTGGCGCTTTTACAAAAAGGTTGCCGGCGTCATCAATCGTTGTGAATTTATTGAAGATTATGTCTGGCAGACAATCACCAGGGATTGGTTGGAAAATCTCCCCGAAGCCCGGGATGATCCGACAATCCAGGCAGAACTCGAAACCTTCAGAGAAGTTGTCCGCCGCTGGCACGGCGCAGTTTCACTGCCCATCGATCAACTTATCCTGAGCATTGCCCAGGACCTCTTCCTGGAACCGGTCGAATTGGCGCTGGCGCATAAACTCTCAAGCCTCCTGCGTCAATTCAGCAATGCCCACCCCGATTGGCGCCTGCCAGAATTTACCCATGAATTAACGGAGATTGCCAAAAACCAACGGAAATTCCTCGGTTTCTCACAGGAAGATGACGCCTTCGACCCTGATCGCTATCCCGGTCAGGTGGTGGTCACCACCATGCACAAAGCCAAGGGTCTCGAATGGGACTGCGTCTTCCTGACCTCACTCAATAATTACGATTTCCCTTCGGGTGATGATTATGACAGTTATCAATCAGAAAAATGGTTTGCGAAAGACAACCTTAATCTGGAAGCGGAAATCCTTGCCCAATTTAATGCTCTGATGGAAGCGCACCCCTATCGCGGCTACCAGCTCGGAAGGGCATCCCTGGAAGCCCGCCAGGAATTTATCCGGGAGCGTTTGCGCCTGTTCTTTGTCGGGATTACCCGGGCAAAGCGGTGGCTGACTGCGACCTGGAACACCGGACGGGGTATGACCAGGAACGTTGCAGCACTTCCATTATTAGAGATGATCAATTACCTGGAAAGAAGATCATGACGATCCCGATTGATTTTGATTTTACGCAAAGCAACCTGCAAGATTATGTGGACTGCGCTTATCGATTTTACTTGCGCTATATCATGCACATCAAATGGCCGGCGCTTCTTGTTGATGACGCCATCGACTTCGAAGCACGCGCTCAGACGGGCGCCCGATTTCACCGCCTGATCCAGCAATATCTATCCGGCGTGCCCGAGGAACGCGTCGGCGATATGGCAATCGCCGATCCAACCCCGGAGGTGTCTGCCTGGTGGCATGGCTTTCTCACCCATGTCCCGCCCTTGCTCACGGGCAAACGTTTCGTGGAGACCACGCTCTCCACACTCCTGAACGGATACCGGCTGATTGCAAAATATGATCTTGTGCTGGTAGGTGAAGAGGATGGTCTCATCATCTTTGATTGGAAGACAACCCAACGTCAACCTAAAAAGGAAACCCTGCTCAAACGGATTCAAACCCGCCTTTATCCCCTGGTTCTGACCCTGTCGGGTCATGACCTGAATAACGGACAGCCTGTTCCGCCTGAAAAGATCAGAATGAATTACTGGTTTTCCTCACAGCCAGAATCCCTCGTTTCAACACACTATGATCCAGACTCATTTCTGCGTGATCAGGCCTATTTCTCAAACCTGATTGATGAGATCCGCAAAAAAGAGCCAGCAGATTTTTTACGAACGGATGACCTGAAGAAATGCCGCTACTGTGTTTACCGCTCTCACTGCGACCGGGGAATTCAGGCTGGCGATCTGGCGCATTTTGATGAGGATGCGTTCTTCCTTGACGGTGATCCGTTGGACATCGAATTTGAAGAGATCCCGGAGATCCAATTCTGATGATGGTTGAAAAGCGATGGGTGCAACTTGAAAAGATCAACCTGCCCCCGGATTTTGCGGATGCGATTGGTGGGAATCCGCTGGTCGCAGAAACCCTTTTCCGGCGTGGCTACCAAACACTGCCCGAAGCAAAAGCCTTCCTGGACCCGCTTGCCTATCAACCAGGCCCCCCTGAGGCGCTTCCCGACTTTGAAATCGCCTGTCAACTGCTTCAGGACGCCATCCACCACCAAAAGCGCATCCTGATTTGGGGCGATTTTGATGTGGACGGGCAAACAGCGACAACAACCCTCTTTGAAGGCCTGCAGGAACTGGGCGGGAAGGTGTCCTATCACATCCCTGTCCGCGGTCGTGAATCCCACGGCATCACCCGCCCCGTTTTGGAGGGCTACCTCCAGGAGGGGTTTGATCTCTTCCTGACCTGCGACACGGGTATCACAGAACACGAAAACATTGCGCACATCCGCAATCAAGGCATCCCCGTCATCGTGACCGATCATCACAGCCTTGGGGAAAGCCTGCCCCCTGCCAACGCGATTGTCAACCCGCAAAGACTCCCCGCCGATCATCCCCTGCGAACGCTGCCGGGCGTGGGGGTCACTTATAAGCTGATGGAGGGGTTGTTTGCCATGATGGGTCAAACAATCAACGCCAGTCACTATATGGAGCTGACGGCGCTGGGGATCGTGGCGGATGTGGCAGAACTGAAAAATGACACCCGCTTCCTCTTGCAAATGGGATTGGAAAGTTTGCGTCGCACTCAGCGGGTTGGGTTGCAAACCCTTTACCAGTACGCCGGGTTGAACCCCCTGCATCTTACCGAGGACCATATCGGATATCAAATCGCGCCGCGCATGAACGCGATTGGACGGCTGGGAGATGCCAATGTGATGGTTGAATTCCTGACCACGGATGACCCCGGACAGGCTCGCATCCTCGCGACCCAAATTGAAGCCGTCAATACCAAACGCCGCTTCACCACCCGCCAGGTTGAAAAAGCCGCAGAATCACAATTGCAAAATTCTCTCGATGAGCGTCATGCCCCCGCCATTGTCCTCCATCACCCTGATTGGCCCGGGGGTGTGGTGGGGATTGTCGCCAGCCGGCTGGTTGAGAGGTACCACAAGCCAGCCATTCTGCTCACCGGGGTGGATCCGGTGTACGGCTCAGCACGCTCGGTGGAGGGTATCAACATTACCAAAACAATTGCTTCTCAGTCTGATCTGCTGAACAGGTTCGGCGGACATCCTATGGCGGCAGGCCTTTCCCTGCCAGCATCTCATCTACTTGCTTTCAAAAAAGGTTTTACGCATGCTGTGAAGGAACAGGCATCTGAATTTGTGCCCTTCCCTGAAATTGAAGTCAACGCCACGCTCCAAGTTGATGAAATCAATATGGAATTTGTCACTGAGATCAACCGTTTGGCGCCTTTTGGTCCGGGTAACCCGCCCTTGAACTTTTTGGTAGAGGACGTGGTGACCCGCTCCTCAAAACGGGTTGGAAGTGAGGGTGAACACCGTCAGGTGACGGTCGAAGACCAAAATGGGAATCGTTTCAAATTGATCTGGTGGAATGGGGGAGAAGAGATGACGCCGGATGCTCCCTTCGACCTGGTGTGCACACTTTCTCAGAGTGATTACCAGGGCTCTTTGCAGGTCAGCGCTGTCTGGGTGGATGGGCGGCTCTCGGAAAAGGGACAGGAGATGGTCGCACGCCGCCAGATCGAAATTGAAGACCTGCGGGACGTTGAGAAGCCATTTTTGGAACTGAAAAATTTATTGAATCAACACCCGGATGCGCTCGTTTGGGCTGAAGGTGATACATCAAATCTTCCCGGCGGAAAGGGAAGACATGACCTTAATCAGGCAGATACGCTGATCCTGTGGACCATCCCACCCTCACAGGATGTGCTTCATGACGTTCTTCAAAAGGTCACCCCGGAAAATGTCGCGGTTTTTGCCGTTGATCCAGTTCCTGATACAGTTGTTGGCATTAAGATCCGGCTGGCGGGTTTGGTTAAATACGCGGTCAACCATGAAGGTGGCACCGCAAGCATCGAAAAGCTTGCCAGCGCCTGCGCCGCTGATCCCGAAACGATCCGAATCGGGTTGAAATACTGGCAGGCGATGGGGAAAATACAGATCCGTTTTGAGGATGAAAATGTGGTTGTAAGGTTGGAGGATGGGGAAGCTGATCCCCTTTCTATTGAAATTTATGATTCTATTCTGAAGGCTCTGGTTGCAGAGAGCAGGGCTTATCGCCATTATTTCAAAACAGGTGCTCTGAACCAGTACCTGACGGAAAAAGTGGTTGCCAGAGGTTAACAGGTAGTGGAGACCCTTTGCAAATCACACACCTTACCTTGCATGAGCGCGTGACCTGCAATTTCTCCACATTCATCATCCGTGTGTTTGTGCTGGTCTCCTGACCAGCGCCCGCTGGTGAGACAACCCTCACGTGCTTCGCACTCAGGGCAGGCAGCGGAATACGGTTTAAGGCGGATGTGGCAGCGGAAAACGAATTAAGGGGGAGACAACCCTCAGGCGCTTTGTACGAACCGTTGTAGATTATGCTACTTGCTCTGCAAACACACGTAGCCTGCGATTTTTCCACATTAACAATCTATATGATTGCGCTGGTCAGGAGACCAGCGCCCTCTGGTGAGACACCAGAGAGAACATTTGGGTGCATTTAGTGTTTAGAGAATGAGGGAAAAAACCGGACTTGTCTTGACATCTCGCTGGTAAGACACCAGCGAGAGCGCTCAGCAGCTTTTCCAGTTTCCAAATTCCTGTTTCCAAATTCCTGCATCCTACCCCTCTGCATACCCGCACAATGCCAGCGCCCCGGGTCCGGTATTGATCCCCAAAACGGGTCCTGTGATATTGATGATCAATTCAAGAGGATTGAATTCATCCTTGATTCTTTCTGCCAGCAATTGCGCTTCATCCAGGACATTACCATGCAACACGGCAATCCTTAGCTTTTTTCCCATCTGCAAAGCATCGAAAAACTTCCGATACAGCATCCTGACCATGGCTGAGTGCGTGCGCGTCAAACCCATCGGTTCCACGCGTCCGGTAACATGATTAATTGAGACCACGGGTTTCACCTTCATCAACGCCCCAACCCATTTCGCCGCATCGCCAATCCGTCCGCCGGTATGCAAATATTCCAGAGTTTCCATCGCCACAATTTGCACAAGACTTTCCCTGACCCGGGCAACCCGCTCAATAATTTCATCCATGGTTGCGCCTTCATCCCGTGCTCTGGCTGCTGCCAGAGTCTGCCACCCCAGTGTCATGGTGGGACCCTTTGAATCAATCACCTTCACGGGAATATCAGCTTTTGAAGCAGCAACTTTTGCCATTTCATAAGCGCCGCTCATCGCGCTGGACACAGTCAATATCAAAGCTTCTGATGCGCCTTGTTCCACCGCTTTATGAATCCCATCCAGAAAATCTGCGGCGCTTGCTTGCGCCGTGGTCGGTCGGAGTTCATCCACCACCAGCCTTTGATAAAACGCTTCCGGCTGCAGGTTAACACGATCGAGGAATTGTTCCTCTCCCCAGATAATGTAATGCGGGATCACAATGATCCCATACCTTTCAATGAGCGCATCGGGTATATCACAGGTGCTGTCAGCAATTATGGCAATCATTCTGGTTTCCTCCTTGACCTATTCATAATGGGTTCGTTATTATTTTTCGGGTTTCGCTGGTTTGCTGGCGTTTTTATCCACAACCAGGGTGTTTTTCTCCTTGATCTTCTTTTGATGTTTTTGTATGAGGTTGCATTACCTGATGATAATGCAACCCCATTAATTATGTTTTGTTTTTCAGATCGGGCACAGGTTCGACAGATATATCCTGTCAAAGGTGGTAGATCAGCCTTTCAAAAACCCTGTTACTCATCCATCCGCCTGGCACACCCCGGCTGAGATCTTCCCTGTGCTTTTTCGCTTTCAGTTGGCAGCGTGGTTCTCCTACCTCACCTGCACCTGGGTGAAGCCCTGAGTCAGATTGCCGTCCAGATCACTGACCAAAAACCCCAGCAGATAATCACCATCGGGTGCATAAACCTGCTCCCATGTGAAGGGTGAATTACCAAAGACCAGGGTGTCCCCATCCTCCAGGACGACCTCGGTGACATTGCCCGCTGCATCCAACTCCATCCATTTATGCCAGATCGTGAAACTGTCCCCGGCGCTGACGGACAGCTCATAAGGTGCACCGGCAGTCTCATTGCCCGTAAAACCAAATACCTGGAACAGCTTACCATCCCTGAAATACATGTCTGCCTGGCGAGATTCGCCTGAATCTCCAAAAGTATACATGCCATGAACCGCATAAACAGCGTCCTCAGCGCTGACGCCATAACTGACCGGGTTGAAGAGGGCAAGCGCGGACTGGGAACCGTCTGTAATCGTGAACAGGGTGGGCTCCCATTCAAAATTCATCCGAAAAGCGTCGCTGTCGGGCCAAACAGGGTAATAGACACCATTTAAAGATCGTGTGTCAGGGCTTTCCAGATAATCCGTATCCGCTACCAGAATACTGTTTGATTCCGGATCATAAAGCCCCGTGTAAAAGTATACATAACCGACGTTTTCACCCTCAATATCAGCACTCAATCGAATGGAACCACCGGGAGAAACTGTTGTGGAATTGACCGTGATATCCGTGATGGCGATCTCAGATCGACCCGGCGCCCGTGTGATCATTCCTGTGGATGGCACGACGGTTTCAACCGCATCTACGGAGAAGGGGCGATTGGCATAATGAAAGCCCAAAAAGTCATCCCACAGGGAGACGCGGGCAAAACGGTCAGCAATCAGCGCATAAGACTGAATACCAGTGGCTGAGTTCTGATAGAGTGCAAAATTCGGAAAATAAATGGCAATGCCCGTTGAACCCGGCTTTCCACGCCCATGCCGCTCAGCAATCACCACATCGTCGATTGCAGCCAGCACGTTATTGGCAGCTTCTCGCAGCTTGGAATCTTTGGTGTTTTCTTTGATCAAAGCAACAAAATGACCCAGATCAATATATGAAGCAGGCACATTTTTACCAAAGATGCTGGTGTAGGATTGAGCATAAGTCCGGGCACCTGCCACCAGGCGTTGATCAATAGATTGCAGTTGATAGAGAAATTCGTTGAATTGAATATTTAAATTCGGTAGTTTCGAAAGATCGGCGGCGGTCAGCGTGATGTTGTGCTCCAATTGGCTGGCAAGTTGCGCGGCAGATACCCGAGAAATATTGAAGTAGCCCCCAGCAGCACTGTTCTGGCGAAGGAATTCTGTGCGTGCCTTTTCATCGACAATGCGTTCATCCTGATCAATATAGGTCTCAACAATGTTGGTTGCCAGTTGAGCCGTATCAATTGAGGGATCATAGACGAGCAAGCTCAGAAACGCGGAATAAGCCCAACCCACCCCAGGTTCCGTTTCCTCTGAAGCAACTGCATAGCGAGTGTAAGGTTCTAAAGTAGAGAAGACCTCAAGCTGGCTCATCAAACAGGCATCCAAACCGATCAATTCGAATTTATCAATCCCTGTCTTTGCGACGATCTCTGCCAGCGCCTCATCCAGTTCTGAAAGGTAGATCATGTCATCTTGCATCTGCTGGACCAATGGCGCCCGACCACGATCTCTGCTCTTCGGATCGGGGTCGCTAAAACCGCCCGGCCATCCCAGACCGTGATCTGACATCAGCAACACGTAATTATCAGAGGGGAAAGTTTCAATTGCCCAAACGACAAAATCAACCAGCGTGTCTTTATCCCCCATATTCACTTCGCCAATCTCTTGAAGCAGTTCTGAACCGATGCGGTTGAGATCATCATCATACAGCACCAGATAACGGCGCGTGTCGTGCCAGTTGCCATCGCCCGTATACCCACCCCGGTGCCGGTCAATCTGGCTGACAATTTTGACATTCTCAGTTGATCCGACACGTTCCATTTCATTCAGATCAATTAAAATATCTTGTTCAAGCGCTTGATCATCCGCATCCTGGTATGCCATAACAAGCCAGGTCTCGCCGCTGGCATCTGCGGAAGGAGGAGATGTTGGCCTGGGTGTTCTTGATGGGGCAGCGACATACGGCTGTTGATCCGCTGTATCCGCAGGCCTGCCGCCAAAGAAACGGCTCAAACCACCGGACAGCAACATGACCACCGCAACAATAATTATTAGCAGACACCCTCCACAGCCCAGCTTGCCAGTATTTCCACCCATGAACGACGCACCAGGCAAACCACCCGACGGTCTCCCACCTGAGGATCCCCCACCCGGTGGAGTGCCTGTAAATCCACCCGTGGGGGTGGATTGTTGGCGAGGTGTTCTTCGAGAAGGTGCTTGAATCTGTTGTGTGGGTTTTTCGCCCTTTCGTCGTCGTTGAACATCAATTTCTGGTTTATTGGACATTTTTCTCTCCTAAAATATTAAACACAATTTTCATTATTATAGGTTAATTGAAGTCGGATGAAAAGAACCACCCGTCCACGAACAACATTGATCTATGTCTTAATCCTCTATCAAACATAAAACGCAATGGTTTAAATAAATCCGATCGATCCCTGTACCCTTTTTATTGATTTGAATCCTTGCGACCGCGCATCGAACGCTGCGTCTGGTAAGCGAAATTAACCGACATCTTTGACATTGGGGATCCGGTTCCCAAGTAACCCAAATCCCTCTCAATCTCTTTGGTCAATTTCTCACGGTCTTTCTGATCAAGCAGTTGGACGTAGGCATCCACACGATCCCGTTCTTTTTCAAGGCTTTCGATGGCGCTTGCATCATGTCGGGCGTAGGCACGGGAGAAATTCAACACCTGCCCGGCATGCATCTGTTCTGCGATTCTGGCAGCCACGGGCTTAACCACGCCATCGGTGAGTTTGTACTGGGCAGGTTTAATAAATCGCACCGATACCCTGTTCAACTTTGATTTTAACTTTTTACTGGTAGGTGATTGGTAAGTAATTTCTCCGTCAATCCCGAGACGTTCGTTTTCATTGTCTGAGAAAATGGTTAACCGTAAAGGAATTTCAATTTCCAGATCAAGCGGGATATCCCCGATCGAGACAATCGCTTCACCACCAACAATTTCACAGGTATAAGCAGCAGAAAGAGGAATCAGAGCAGCGCCATGGGGGAGATGGATGTGGATTTTCACATCACGGGCAGCCACGTCCGCTGCTTCACCCAGCTCACCCGTCATAAAGCCCACAATCTTATCCGGGGAATCAATATGATAGAAACGACCCTTGCCCTGGATGGCAATTTCTGTCATCAATGCTTCGTTATAATCCATGCCAACACCCAGTGTGGAAGTGATCAGCCCTTCCTGAGCTGCTTCCATCGCCAGGCGCCCGATGATTTCCAGATCCGTTTCCCCAACATTTGCCTGCCCATCGCTGAGCAAAATGGCAAGATTGTTTTCAGAGCGCATCTTCCTCGCGAGGTTCAATCCAAGGTCAAACCCGGCGAAAAGGGCTGTGCTCCCACCTGGGCGAAGCTCATCAATAAGGCTGACGAAGATATCATGCGAATCCTGATTAAAGGTTCGGGGTGACATCACTTCCAGGGCATCGTTGGAAAACGTTGTCATTGCAAAATGATCCCCCTCACGCAATATCCGGGCTACCATACGCAACGCCTGTTTGGTGTGTTCGATCTTTGATCCATGCATGGAGCCTGAAGTATCGAGGATGACGCTCAAACTCAAAGGCGGTCGCCCGCTGCTGGTTTCTGCTACATGTCCTTCTGGCAGAGTTTTCGGTGTGCTGATCGTAACCAAGAGATGCCGATCAACTGTTTGCTGAGCCGGCGCGCTGACCTGGTCAAGTTCCATTTGCACAGTCAAATAGGATCCCTGTTCGTATTGGACAGGTTGTTCTTCAAAAACAAGTTCTCCACCGCAACGTTTACATTCCTTAACGCCCTGTGGTTCATCCTGGAGCAGCCCACAAAATAGGCACCGCATCAATTTTTCCATTAATCACTCCTTAAAAAGCCACACGTTGATAAATCCATCCATTTCATTAAGTTTAGCACTACTTATGGCGATTATTCAGCCGAATTATGGATTATCGCTTGTTTTTGCTGACCTGATCGCAATACCTTCCGATGCCCAGTGGGTTAATACGATTATTTATAGAAGCAACTCTCAAAACCACACCTGTTTTCATTTTTATGACGGATATAGGATGAGACAATCTTTCGGTGTATCTAAGTTATAATCAAAATCACACACCCACCCGGTAAATATATGTCATTCGTTCCTTTATGCGATCTGAGTAAAAAAAGAGACCAGGTGTCATGACCTCAAATTTTAATACCAGGCATAAAACCTTCATATTAATCAGCATATTCCTCATCCTGATTGGGTGCAGTCCGAATCAGGTTGAAAAAACAGCAGCGCCACCAACACCCATCGCCACGCAAACCTACCTGCCAGACCTCACCCCAACCCCTGAGCCCGGTTCATCCTCCTGGTGGAATGATGTCACTTTTTATGAGATCTTTGTGCGGAGCTTCAAAGACAGTAATGGTGATGGAATCGGCGACTTCCAGGGCATCATCCAGCAGCTGGACTATCTGAATGATGGCGATCCTGAAACACAGGATGACCTGGGGATTGGCGCACTCTGGCTGATGCCGATCAATCCCTCACCCTCGTATCACGGCTATGATGTCACGGATTATTATGCGGTCAATCCAGATTATGGCACGATGGATGATTTTAAGCAGCTGCTTGAAGAAGCACATCAGCGCGGGATCAGGGTGATCATTGATCTCGTGCTCAACCACACCTCTTCCGAACATCCCTGGTTTCAAGCGTCGATCGACCCCGATTCTGAATATCATGATTGGTATGTATGGTCTGAAACCGACCCGCAAATCCCGGGACCCTGGTCACAGAAGGTCTGGCATCGCAACAGCAAAAATGGTTTGTTTTACTACGGCGTCTTCTGGGGCGGCATGCCCGATCTGAATTATGACAACCCTGATGTCAGCTCTGAAATGATGAGTGTCTCCCGGTTCTGGCTTGAGGAGATCGGTGTGGACGGATTCAGGGTCGACGCTGCTCGCTATCTGTTTGCGGATGGGGTCGTACAGAGCGATATGAATGAAACCATCGCCTGGTTTGAGGATTGGCGCAATTATTATAAAACCATCAATCCAGAAGCTTTCACGGTCGGTGAGGTCTGGGCTTCGCTGCGCGTGACTGCTAAATATGGTCAGGGCATGGATTCATTGTTCATGTTTGACCTAGCCGAGAATATCAAAAACGCTGTTTTCGCTCCCCAACCTGCGCGCATCATCAAATCCTATCTCGATGTACTGACCGCCTTTCCTGAGCAAAACATCAGCAGCTTCCTTTCCAACCACGATCAACAGCGCGTCATGTCGCTGTTAGAAAAAGATACGGACAGGGCAAAATTAGCCGCCTTCATCTACCTGACGGGACCCGGCGTGCCCTTTGTTTATTACGGCGAGGAGATCGGGATGACCGGTAACAAACCCGATGAGCACCTCCGGACGCCCATGCAGTGGTCTGCCGAGGAGGGTGGAGGGTTTACAACGGGTACCCCATGGGAAGCGCTCAACGACAATTTCAGAGAATTCACCGTCGACCAGCAGGACCCGGATCCCGCATCCTTATTGAACCATTACCGGGCGCTTATTCATTTGCGCAACCAGCATCCCGCACTGCGAACGGGGGATTTCCTCCCGCTGACCTGTTCTTGCTCTCAGGTCTATCCCGTTTTGCGGGTTGATGGAGGCGAGATCGTCCTTGTGCTCGCCAACCTGAGCCGTAAAGAATTGGAGGGCTGTACATTTTCAATCGAGGAAAGCCCGCTTTCAAGGGAATACAGCATTGATGTTCTCTTCGGCGAAGGTGATTTTCCCCCGATAATTTTTGATGAAAATGGCGGACTGGTTGAATGGCTCTTGCCCAAAAACATGGCGCCCTGGGAGTCCTTTGTTCTCAAACTATCAAAATGATCAGGAAATGGCAGGATGATCAAAAGCCCCGTTTTCAAGAGAGCAAAATTACCAAAACAAAATGGGACTTCAGGCAACGCCTGAGTGCCCTAATCCAGAAATAAGTGGAGTAATATTACAATTGAACATCATGGGAAATTTAGACACACTCATCTGCCCCTCTTGTGGCGGCAAGTTACAAGCCGAGGCAAACCAGTCAACTCTGGTATGCGAATATTGTGGTGCTGAACACTTGGTTCACTGGGAGGGCGCCGCAGCATCTTTGGAGTCATATGCTCGCTGCCCAAAATGTGGACGAAACGACCGTGCGGAAAAAGTATCGGCAGTTCTACGGAACCAACCGAAGGACTCCGACTTGGCAAAAATCCTGTCACTTCCTGATCAAATCTCAATACCTCAAAAACCTGAACCCTTACCGAAACCAAAGGAAACGCCACGACCGACCAAGAAACCACGCCCGGAATTAAAACCAGAACCAGGATTAACACCCATTCCTAAAGTTGCATTTTCGAAAAAGAATTATTTGTATCTCATCAGCGGTTTTGTGTTGTTTATTGCGTCTTATTCAGTTTTTTTATTTTTCTTGGGATGATTTTCGATCTGCGCGATCCGGTTTATTTGCTGTGTTCATCAGCAACAATTATTCTTCTATTGGTAAGCGTCTTTTTTATCTATAAGGGATACACCTGGAAGAAAGGCTATTTACATAATAGCGATAGCATCAGGGAATACTTAACCAAAGCGAAGAAGGATCCTGGAAAACGAAGAAAAGGATTGATCGTTTTTAGCGTCATTAGTTTTTTCCTTACATTTTTACTTGGCATACTCTCTCTGGTCATTTTTTATGGTGACATAGGAGCGCTGGTTCTTATATTGGGGATTTCTTTTCTCCCGTCAATTTTTGGTGTTTTCTTTCTTGTTAAATTTCTATTTGCAAAAAAGCCCGGTCAGCCTGGCGCCCAGTCCAAAGAAGAAATTGAATTGGCTTTAAAGGAATGGGAGGAAAATAACAATAGCATCCTTAAGAACTGGGTTGAAGAAAATACCAGATTACTGAATAACTGGGAAATGGAATATGCAAAATCGCTTGAACAATGGGAAGAGGAAAACACAAGACGATTGGAAAACTGGGAGAAGGAAAAAGATAAGATACTGAACGATTGGGAGAAAAATAGCAAGAAAATTCACAGCCAATCTCAAGAGCTAAGAAAGAGATGGGAAAAGCTTTATTTCTGCCATCGTGATGACGTGGTTTTTATTCCTGAAGAGGGCACTTTCGCTCAAGTTGAGCAGATTTATGATTATTTATTAAGGGGAACTTCATAAGTTTTGACAAATAAAACCCACAATTTGTTTATGCATCAGCAAAATAGTGAGTTTGCAATCAAAGTATCACTGACGAGTGACCGCATTTGCACCGTGGGAAGATGGTGATATTGGTTAAAATTTTTAAGGCAAAAAAGCTTCAGGGTGAAGGATTGCTTTCAATGCCTTCACCCTGTTCTTCATAAAAGCGCGACCAGGGTGGCTGGAACAACAGCAAACCGTTATTCTGTCATCCTGGTCATTATTAAGTTTTAGATTCTCATTTACCTTCCGCAGCGGTAAAAGTCATCACCGTTGAAAGGCCCTCATCCGACAGGGTTAACCGGTCTTCAATGATCTCATAGCGGGTGACTGCTTCCAACGCACGCGTATAGCCATCTTCCAGTTCCATCAAGCCCTCGCAGAACATCATCGTGCTGGCAACCGGTCCGAAGGTTATTTCCCCATCCAATGCCACGAATTCTGACCAGATATTGTTGCATCCGCCGTTGCCGGTCATGTTGTTATCATCCGCCAGTACCAGGGCTGGTGCGTTTTCTGCCAGGACATTGATTTCACCGTCCGGTGTGAGCAGTGAACTCAACTCCCAAACAGTATCGAAAAGTGTTGAACTCTGCTTATTATCAAAAACCAGGAAATCAAATCCCTTATCAGATTCCTTGAACTTGATCACCAGCTGGCCTTCTTCATTAAATGAGAAAGACCTGGCTGATTGGATGGCTGTCATAAAAGCCGTTTCCTCTTCCATGAAGTCTTCACAATACATCAAGGTCGAACCAACTGGTTCAACAAGTGAAAAACTGCCATCCTCAGCAGCTTCGAAGGAACCAAAGAAGTTGTTACAACCCGCGTTTCCGTGCAGACTGCCATCCTTCTCGAAAGCAATAAATGTTGGAAGCCCGGGCAAAACGTTTTCTGTTTTATCCTTGTTTCCATAGGCAACCAGACGCCAGGTACCGGAATAAAGCGGCTCCAGGGGAACATTTTCCTTCGGACTGGCGAAGGGGGCACAGGCTGAAAAAACAAATACAGCCATCAAAATTACCAGTATTGATTTAATTTTTAATTTCTTTGTCATTGTTTGTTTTCTTTCTCTTCTCATACTTATTTTTTCTCAAGTTGATCAAATCGTCATCTTTTACTTTCAGCATGGTTGTACAAACCAAAATTTTAATTCGTCAAAAAAGACAGGCTGTATTATGGACTTAAAAGATAAGCTTTGCAAGTTTTGCTATTTGAGGGGTTGGGTTTCGCAAAAATACAACAAAAATCTTGTTTCATTAACTGTGAATGTAAAGAGAAGAATAAATCATTACCGCAGAGGAAAATCTACAACATTCCGAAGCCACGTCCTGTTTACTGACCGCAGTCAGACCAGCTGGCTCTCAGCTCATTGGTTGAATGAAATACCCCCATTTCAGTCAGCATAATTGAGTTTATTAATCACCGCCCCAGCGCAGATTCGTGATCTCGCGAACTGGCAGAGGGATTGCCGGGGCATCTTTAACGTTCAGCCACAATAATTGTCCTGCCGGGAAATCAGCAGTTTCCTCTGCCAGAGCAATCACCACCCCATGGCCATTGGGCGCCCACAGGGCTTCAGCGATCCAGTAGCGGTCACTGCGTAGATTTGTGCGATTATAGCCATCTTGATTCAGGCTGATCAGGTTTAATCCATCGGGCGGCTGGGTTATCTGATTGGATGCACCCATAAACACCAGCAGACGTCCGTCATCTCTCACGAAGGGGTGTGCATAATAATAATACCAGCGCGCAGGTTCAAATTCTGCAATCAACTGGCATTGCATGGTTCCTGACTCACAGCGCATCAGTGAGCGGTTCGATCCAAAGCTTGCGATAGCTAGAAACAGATGGCTTGCATCAGGTGTCCATGCAAAGGATCCCCCCACCCTGGGTGCAATGTTCACATGCAAATATCCTCCAATTTCCAGCAAGCTCAGCCAGCGGTGAGCTTTTCCTTCGATGGGATAGGTGTATTGGCTGACCAACAGGTATTTTCCGTCCGGCGACCATGAAACCACGCTTTCGAACAGGTTCGGTTTTTCCGTGTCGATCTCATGTCGCCAAATCAGTTCAGATTGCCGGGTTTCCAAATCAAAAACTTGCAACCCATTTTCGATGAAGGCGATTTTCCGCCCATCTGGTGACCAGCATGGCGTGCGTAATGCCGTTGCAATCTGGTCTAAATCATTCAGGTTCGCCAGCTCATCCGCAACGGGGGGCAGTTCAAGCCCTTCCCGCAATATCTGACGGTTGTTGCCATTGGTATCGCTGATAATCAGGCTATTTTTGCTGATATATGCCAGCATACCGTTTACGGACAGGTCAAAGGCATCGATGGGGTCGGGTTCATGGATAGCCTGCCGGACGGTTTGTGCATCCTGATCCAGCTGCCAAATTTGACCATTTTGCAAATAGAACAGAGATGCCGGTAGTTCAAATTTCTCAATTCGTGGGGTTGGATCGCTCATTTCAAGTGTGGACTCACTTTCTTGTTCTTGCAAGTTTAATCCAGAAGAAACCATGCAGGCAGACAGCAGGATTGAGAGCAGAATAATGTGAATCAGGAGATATTTTGATCGTGTTGATCTGTTCATGGGTGTTTATCCGGTGACAATTCTGCTTTATATCAGTTTGATTGGATCAACCCCAATTATATCAGGGTTGCTATTAGCGCATATGAAAACCCCCTCAAATTAAAGCAATGGCGCACCTTGCGCCGACAGGTCAAGCGGAGATCAGATCAAGTATAATAATGTCAACTTAAAAGGAAAGTGGGCGGAACAGGACTCGAACCTGCGACCTCATCTGTGTAAGAGATGCGCTCTAACCAGCTGAGCTATCCGCCCGATGGCGAATATTATACTGCATAACCTCAATAAAGGACCATATCCAATATGAAAATCCTGCGTTTTTCCACGCCCGACCTCTCACCGCGGCACGGCTGGCTTTATGAAGATATGATCGGTCAGATTGATGGCGATCCCTTCAGCGGCTATCGTCGGCTTGACCCCGATATTCCCATTAATTCCGTCAGGCTTTTGCCCCCCGTCTTGCCGGGAAAAATTGTGTGCATCGGTCACAACTATGAAGCCCACATCAAGGAAATGAATAACCAGGTCGGCGAGATACCGACCGTTTTTCTCAAACCGGGCACCAGCCTGATCGGGCCAAACGACCCGATCGTCTTGCCGCCGCAGTCTGAACAGGTGCACCATGAAGCGGAACTGGCTGTTGTGATCGGTAAACGCGGGCGCTGGATCAAGCCCAACGAGGCAATGGCGTATGTTTTTGGCTATACCATCGCCAACGACGTCACTGCGCGAGATTTGCAGCGGAGCGATACCCAATGGACGCGTGGCAAGGGCTTTGACACCTTCTGTCCCCTGGGCCCCTGGATCGAAACGGACTTCGATCCGGCGGATGCTCTGATCACCTGTCATGTCGGCCCTGAAATGCGCCAGATGGCATCTACACGAGATATGATTTTCACCATCCCCCAGCTGATCGTGTTCATCTCCTCCTTTATGACCCTCGAACCGGGCGATGTCCTTCTCACAGGGACGCCCGCGGGTGTGGGTGAACTCGCGGCAGGAGCCACTGTATCCATTACCATTGAAGGTCTGGGCACTTTGGTCAACCCGGTTGTCAATGAAACCGGACATCTATCCTGAAACCCAATTGACTTTTCATCTCCCTCCGGTTAAATTACTCCTATGAGTATTGGCATCCTGACCTTAACGATTAGCCTGCCAAACAGCCATTCGCTAAAAGAAAAACGACGGCAGATCAAACCCATCCTGGCGCGTCTGCACAGGGAATTCAACATCTCGGTTGCAGAATCCGATCATCAGGATGTCTGGCAGACCTGTGAGATTCTGATCGTGTGCGCCGCATCCCGGGGCAACCACATTGAAAAAACCCTGGAACAGGTGATTACATTCTTTGAAAAACACTGGCCAGATTTGCCGTTGCTAGACGAAAAAATTGAGATCATTATTTAAAGGATTACTATGGACTTGGGACTTGCAGGAAAAACAGCGTTACTGACCGGCGCCAGCCGCGGGCTTGGCTTCGCGACTGCGCAAATATTGGCGCAGGAAGGCGCCAGACTCGTTATCAACGGGAGGGACCCCGAAAGACTGTCAGAGGCGGCAGACAAACTGGCAAAATATGGCGGTGAAGTCATCGCGCTTCCGGGCGATGTGGGGGAAACGGATACCCCCGCCAGATTGGTATCGGAGGCCGTCCACGCCTTTGGTGGGTTGGATTTGCTTTTCACCAATGCCGGCGGTCCCCCACCCGGCGCATTTGAAGAAATTGAAGAGGCAACCTGGCAGGATGCCATCAATCTTTCCTTCATGAGCCATGTCCGGCTGATCCAGGTGGCCCTGCCCCATTTACGCCAATCAGAAACGCCATCCGTCCTCACCGTGACCTCGATTTCAATTAAGCAACCCATTCCAAACCTCGTCCTTTCGAACAGCGTCCGGGCGGCAACCGCAGGGCTGACAAAAACCCTCGCGTTGGAATTGGGGCCCGATGGGATCCGTTTCAATTCCATCCTGCCCTCCTGGACCCAAACCGAAAGAGTGGAACAGCTTCTTATCAATCGGGCTGCCCACAATAAGACCACGGTCGAACAAGAAACTCAGATCCAAAATGAGCAAGCTTCCCTGGGTCGGATCGCAAAACCCGAGGAATTTGCCCGGGCAGCCGCGTTTTTGCTCTCTCCGGCTGCATCTTATATCACCGGTGTGATGCTTTCAGTTGATGGCGGTGCATACAAGGGCCTTTTCTAACCATGTTTGTTACCAGTAAGCAGGATTTATGGCGCAAGATTGAACGCATCCTGCCAACAGTCACCAAACCGGGTCGTTATGTTGGCGGAGAACTCAATCAGATCGTCAAATCCTGGGACGAAATCCAGACACATTTTGTTCTCGTTTTTCCAGATATTTACGATTTGGGTCAATCCAATCTCGGACTTGCCCTGCTGTATGATATCCTCAACCAGCGATCTGATATCGCTGCAGAACGCTCTTTTTCTCCCTGGACGGATATGGAAGCAGCCATGCGGCAGGCAGATATTCCCTTATTCAGCCTTGAAAGCAAAAAACCCCTTTCCGAATTTGACATTATCGGGGTGAGCCTCCCTTGTGAAACGGTTTACACCAATTTTTTGAACGTCCTTGATCTCAGCCGGGTTCCCCTGTTCAGCAAGGATCGCAGGGAACATCACCCGCTGGTGATTGCTGGTGGGCAAGCGGTGTACAACCCTGAACCTGTGGCGCCTTTCGTAGACGCCTTCGTGATTGGTGAGGGCGAGGAGGTTGTTCTGGAGATCGTCGATGTTTACCAGGCGTGGAAAAATGCAGGGGGCTCACGCTCAGAACTTCTCACTCAACTCGCCACGCTCCCGGGCGTCTATGTGCCATCACAATACGAAACAAACTATCACCCCGATGGCAGAATCGCCAGCATCTCACCTGTTCACCCCAATGCCAGCCTTCCGATCAAGAAGCGGTTACTGGCAAAACTTCCGCCAGCCATGTCTCATTTTCTCGTCCCCAACGTGGAAGTTGCCCATGAACGCGTTAGCATTGAAATCATGCGGGGATGCACCCGCGGCTGCCGTTTCTGCCACGCTGGGATGGTCAACCGCCCCATTCGGGAGCGTCCAATCGAGGACATCCTGACTTCGATCAGAACCGGGTTAGATCAAACCGGCTATGAAGAGGTCAGCCTTTTGTCCCTGTCCTCATCGGACTACACCGATATCATCCCTCTCATCAAAGGCTTGCACAATTTACTGTGCGAACGTCAGGCGAACATCAGCCTGCCTTCGCTGCGAATCGAGTCCTTTTCAGATGAATTGATGGATGAATTACAAGCCCTTTCTCCGGGCGGCGGATTCACTCTGGCGCCCGAGGCCGGGACAGAACGCCTGCGAAAGATTATCAACAAGCCAATCACAGACGCTGATTTTATTGAGACCGTGCGTTCTGTTTACCAGCACGGCTGGCAGACGATCAAACTCTATTTTATGATCGGTCATCCACAGGAGACGCTGGAAGATATTCAGGGCATTGTTGAACTCTCCAAAGCAGCCTTGAGGGAGGGTCGGCTGGCTGTGGGCGGGCGCGCCAGACTGCATGTCGGTGTGAGCACCTTCATCCCCAAACCCCACACACCCTTCCAATGGGCAACCGTTGCCCCAACGGAGGATATACGAGAAAAACTTGCCATGCTGCATGATGGGTTGCGTGGTGCCAGGATCAAAATGACATGGAATGACCCCGAATCTTCCTTGTTGGAAGCCTGGCTTTCCCGCGGCGATCGGCGGATGGCGGATGTCATCTATCATGCCTGGAAGAATGGCGCCAAATTTGATGCATGGTCTGAACACTTTGATCTGACGAAGTGGCAAAGAGCCTTTGAAGAAGCCAATCTGGACCCTGATTTCTATATCACCCGTGAACGCACTCTGGATGAAACCTTACCCTGGGATCATATCAACGCCGGTATTAAAAAATCTTTCCTGGCGCAGGATTACCGATGGAGTCTTGAAGGAAAAACCCGACCGGACTGCCGGGAAAGGTGTTATGCCTGCGGCATTCTGTCTGACTTCGGTGAGTTACGATTGGCATCGCCCGGCGGTGGATGGAAGTGTCCCTGAGATGATGAGCGAAGCCACAATCACACGCATAAGAATTGCCTATACGAAGGGAGAGGCGCTTCGTTTTATCGGTCATCTTGACCTGCAGCGCTTGTGGGAGCGCCTTCTCAGACGCAGCAAGCTTCCAATCCGCCATTCCAGGGGGTTCCACCCCCGCCCCAGGCTCAACCTCGCTTCCGCCCTGCCCCTGGGCTTTATCAGCGATGCAGAACTTTTAGATTTTTGGATGGACGAACCCGTACCCATTGAAGAGATCCACAGCCGTTTGCTCAAGGCTGCGCCGCCAGGATTAAAGATTCACGCTGCCCAAACAGTTGAGCAGGCGGAAGATTCATTACAATCTCAAATGTACGCCAGCGAATATGAAGTTGTTTTTTTTGACCAAACTGAAACCCAGGGATTGACCCAAAAAATAGGTGAATTTCTCGCGGCTGATAAGATCTTGCGTACCCGCCGGAATAAAACCTACGATTTACGTCCTCTGGTGTTAAATCTCGAAATCCGCCCCGTTGAGCCGGGCGAGATGACGCTGTGGATGCGCCTATCCGCTCAACCCAGCGCAACCGGCAGGCCCGATGAGGTACTGGAGCAGCTTGGATTTGAGAATACACAATATCTCGTCCGTCGAACGGGATTGATCCTGAAGAACGGATAAGTGATTAATTTTTGTCATTGCGAACGAAGTGCGGCAATCTCGTTCGTGCTGGTGTCCTCACCAGCACACCTCCTGCGTGAACCAGGCGCTGGTTACCCCTCAGTGCCGCGGTGTCCCCCACCCTCGGATTCCCCGCACCAGTAATACGTCGTTATTGGTGCACACAACTGCGGTGTGCACCCTACCACTGAGAAATGGATAAGTGATTAATTTTTGTCATTGCGAACGAAGTGCGGCAATCTCGTTCGTGCTGGTGTCCTCACCGGCACACCTCCTGCGTGAACCAGGCGCGGGTTATCGCTCAGTGCCGCGGTGTCCCCCACCCTCGGATTCCCCGCACCAGTAATACATCGTTATTGGTGCACACAACTGCGGTGTGCACCCTACCACTAGGGCACAGGGAGTGCTTTGCAAGGCCTGCCTCTACGATTCAACCATCGTTCGTACTGGTGCCCTCACCAGCACACCTCCTGCAAGAACGGGGATTGGTAAAAAGAACCATCCCCACAGATGCGTATTTCATAAATTCTTGGGTATAATTATTTTATATGGGCGCTCTTACGCCCTTTCAAGTTCCCGTAGCCTAATGGATAAGGCGGCGGCCTCCGGAGCCGTAAATGTGAGTTCGAATCTCACCGGGAATATTTCTTTTTAAGCCCAATATCGTGTAGAATTAAACCATTCGTTCCATCCACCCGGAGGCATGAATCCATGACTGATGAAAACCTGAAAAATAAATACAAAGCCCTGCAGGAAGAAATCCACTACCACAATTATCGTTACCATGTCCTCAATGATCCGGTAATCAGTGACGCCGAGTTTGATCAAAAATTACTACAGCTTCGTCAAATTGAAACGGAGCATCCTGAATGGGTTACACCCGATTCACCCACCCAGCGTGCCGGGGCGGAACCCCTGGACAGCTTTGAAAAAGTACAACATCCGGCGCCAATACTCAGTCTGAGCAATGTATTTAACGAGCAGGACATCCGTGACTGGTTCAGCCGCAACATCAGGGTGAACGAAAACATCCGGGGCGCGGATTTTACCGTGGAGCCCAAACTCGATGGTCTGACGGTGGTGCTACGTTATCAGAATGGTATCTTTACCCAGGGCGCCACCCGTGGCAATGGTGAAATTGGAGAGGATGTCACCGAAAACCTGCGTACAATTCATGCCCTTCCACTTCATATTCCCGTCACCAAAGATGCACCTGCGGTCCCTGATGTGCTGGTGGTGCGTGGTGAGGTGCTGATCTATAAAGACGATTTTGATAAACTCAATCGGCGGCTTGAAAGAGAAGGTAAAAAAACCTACCTCAACCCGCGCAATACAGCCGCCGGCTCCTTACGCCAGCTCGATTCTAAAATCACATCCCAACGCCCCCTCTCGTTGCTGGTTTATGCGATCGTATATTATGAAAATGGAAGCATCCCGGATACCCAGTGGGGCACCCTGACTTACCTCAAAGATCTGGGGTTTCCTGTCGCTGAGGCTTCTCAACACTGTGAGACGCTGGAGAAGGCAATCCAAATTTGCACCCATACCGATCCGAATGCCTTCCCCTTTGAGGTTGACGGGATGGTGATCAAGATCAACGATCTGGTTCTGGCAGACAGCCTGGGGACCGTCGGAAAAGACCCGCGCGGCGCCACAGCCTTTAAATTCCCAGCGCAAAACGTGACCACCACGCTAGAAGATATCGGCGTCAACGTTGGCAGGACAGGTGTAATCACGCCCTATGCCATACTCAAACCGGTTGAAATTGGCGGTGTGATCGTCAGACAAGCCACCCTGCACAATTTTGATTTTATCCGAGAAAAAGATATTCGAATTGGTGACCGGGTATTGGTGAAGCGGGCAGGTGAAGTGATCCCCTATGTGATCGGGCCAATTGTGGATGTGCGCACCGGCGCTGAGCTCCCTTACACCCCGCCCCGATTTTGTCCATCCTGCGGCGAGCCAATCGTCAATCCTGAGGGCGAGGTCGCTTATTATTGCACCAACAGCGCCTGCCCTGCACAACTCGTCCGTAATCTGGAGCATTTTGTCTCACGTTCTGCTATGGATATCGTCGGCATGGGGATCAACATCGTAGAGCAGCTCGTTCAAGCCGGATTGGTGAAGGATATTGCGGATCTCTATCGCCTTCGAAAAGAGGACCTCCTGAATCTTGAGGGGTTTGCAGATAAAAAAGCCGATAATCTGATCAACGCGATCCAGGTGACCAAATCTCAAACGCTCGCTCGATTAATCACCGGTTTGGGCATCCATGGGGTAGGAGAAGTCGCTGCGCAGGACCTTGCCCGCCATTACAAAGATCTTGACCAGCTATGTGCAGCGACATTTGACGAGATCAATTCCATCCCCGGGTTTGGCCCCAGCATCTCTGATTCAATTGTTCAATGGTTCAAAAATGACGAAAACCAGCATATTTTAGAGAAATTGAGGGGTTTTGCCGTCTGGCCCGTTGAAGAACAACCATCAGAAAGCGGTCCCCAGCCGTTGGATGGGCTGTCCTTTGTGATCACCGGCACCCTGCCAACCCTGAGCCGCACAGAAACCAAAGACATGATCGAATCCCATGGCGGCAAGGTGACGGGCAGCGTTAGCGGAAACACGGATTACCTGGTCCTGGGTGAGAATCCCGGTTCAAAGTTTGATCAGGCTCAAAAACGGGGCATCCCAACTATCTCTGAAGAGGAACTGAAACAATTAGTCGAAGAAAAAATTCACTAATTTACTATTGAAGGGAAAAACTCCATCTTAAATAGTGAACGTGAGTGATGGGTGGTTTTTTACGCCTTCATCACTCACACCTCACTATTTTTTTGTCTTTCGATCAGGATTCTATTCTTCCCTGATCCCCAATTTCAAATTCCTGTTCCACCTTAAAATGGGAATTCGTACTGGGTCAGACCCAATTTGTCGCGCACGAACTTTAAATCTTTTTGCAGATTCGGGATGATCGGAATACCTTCCTTGCGAACCTTGGTTTCCATCTCATATTCCTTCTCGCCGGCAGTATAGATCCGATCTGCTCCGGGAGCCTTACGTGAAGCCCGCAATTCTCGCAAAATCTCGCCCGTGGTTTTCTTAAAGGTCTCTAGGTCCACAAAACTTTCCACATCCAACGCCATAAAGAAATGACCCACTTTGAAGTGACGCGGCGAACCATCAGCCTCCATCCCTGAAAGATCGAGCAAAAACGATCCAGTCTGGAAGGATGCGCTGAAGATCTCCACCATGGTCGCCAAACTATAACCCTTATGTCCACCCAGGGATTCACCAATCCCCCCCAGCGGCAGAAAGGCGGCTTCACCCTTTAGCAGAGCAGCGATAATCTCATCAGGATCCGTCAGGTAATTATTTTGAGGATCAACCAGCCAGCCTTCCCTGGCAGGTTTTTCCTCCCGTACCAGTTTTTCAATCAAACCGCGCTGAACAATCGGCGTCGCAGCATCATATAAAAACGGGAAGGGTTCGTCCGAGGGTGCAGCAAACGCGATCGGGTTGGTGCCCAGGATGGGCATCGTGCCGAAGGTCGGGGATACCGATGGACGAGCGTTGGTAAATGTCATTCCCACCATGCCCGCGTCGGTAGCCATCGTTGGATAATAACCAGCAATGCCAAAATGCGTGGAATTTCTCACCGCCACAGATCCCATTCCATAGGCGCGTGCTTTCTCAATTGCCATGTTCATGGCGTGTTTTCCAATTACCATGCCCAGTCCATGATTTCCCTCCAAAACAGCCGTCGTCGGTCCCTCCCGAACGACATCAATTTTGGTATTGACGTCATGCTGCCCGGTGATCAACCGATCGTAATAATAGCGCAAGCGCCCAATCCCATGAGATTCGACCCCGCGCAGGTCGGAAGCGATCAGCACCTCAGCACAAATTTGGGCGTCATCAGGGGGTGTTCCAAAGGCAATAAAACTATCTTTTACAAATTCCTGCATGATTTCAACAGGCATGTAAATAATTTGATCTGACATAATTACTCCTTTATGATGATCTTGGATCAGGATGACTATTGTTATTGAAAAAAGATTTTTTGTCGTAAACTAAGTGCTTAACTTATTATAAACCATACTGAAGATCGAAAATTGCCATCAACAGACTTTTTCGTTATACGTACATCTCATTATTTGTGATCTTACGAAAACCGAGCAAAACTCCTCACATTCAGCCTTGCAACACAAAAACCGCCCATTCATGGGCGGCTTTTGCTTCAGGTGGAGATGGCGGGAATCGAACCCGCGTCCGAAAGAATCGATCCTCGAATATCTACGAGTGTAGTTGACCTATTCAATCTCGCTCAAGGTTAGCCAGTCAACCGGGCGACCCTTTTGCCAGCCGTTAGAGCCCGAAAGCCCTTCTTTCATGCATTAAACGGCGTCCTGCACGGCATCCTGACTTTGTGACGCCACACCCACCCCCGGTCAGGAAAACGAAAGATGGGGGACGAGGTCTCTCTATGAGACCGTAGCTCTTAGCTCGTCAGCTTATGCTGCGAGGGGCAGAGCTGCATAGTCAGTGCGATTGGCACTTGTTTTTTTGTACTGATTTTACGAGGTCGGTACCTCTCGACTCGCAATCCGGAACCAGCCTCCCCCGTCGAAGCCGATCATCCCCGAATGTGTCTTAATTATACAACATTTTCATCAACAATGGGAAAAAGCGTGTTGAACAACAAATGATATTTAATATAAGGTTTCTGAATCTTGATCACCATTTTTATCAATTTCCATGAGCCTGATATTATACAAATTCGTAAGGGCAGACCTCCGCGTCTACCCATCCCGCAGCGTACCTTTTGGGCAGGGCAACCACGGAGGGTTGCCCCTACATTTGACGCTGAATCTTGAGCTGGTCAATTTTCAACACTTTTTGCGATTTGTTTGGCCAATCAGGAAGGGCGTATCTGAAAAATTTAAAAACCGGGTCAATTTTGATCGTTTAACTTTAATCCCAGCCAAAAGTCGCAATCAGGATGTCATGATCGCTGAAGCGTTTATTGTAAGCAAATTCGCTGTTGAGATGAAAGACCTCCATGGAAACCAAAGCCTTTTCCAGGCTCTTGCTCACCAGTATATGATCCAGCATCTGACTGTTTCCTTCGTAATTATAGTTATATTGTTCCTCAAGGGGCAGCGTTTCCACCAGATTAACCAGAATATCACCTTTCAACACCTTGATGGGCGTGGAAAATTGAAAATCATTCATGTCGCCCAATACGATCACATGGCTGTCTGAGTCCATCTCGATCAGGTCAGCCACAAAATCATAAATGACCTGCGCCTGGCGTATGCGCTGGTATTCCGAATGAAGGACCGGCGGTTGAAATTCACCGTACAAGGCATGATCTTCCAGCTTCGAGACCAGGTGGTTATTGACCACAAAAATCCTTCGCCCCTCAAACTCAAAAGCCGCCACCAAGGGTTTTCGGCTTCCAGAAAAAGCAGGATGGGTTGGGTTGATTCGGCCCGGATTGAGGGTTAATTCGAGCCCACCAACCGCATCATAAATTTGAACCCCGCTTTTTGCATCCCCTTTTGGCGCATCAACGAGCTGCAAACCGCGATCCGTTCGGTACAGGTATCCCACCCGGATATTGCCAAAGGGCGCCCCGCCATCGGCATCCGGAACCGGGTCAATATCGGTAAATGCATATTGTGGACCGCCCTCTTTTAAAATCGCGTCGATGATACCCTGATAGGTTAGATCTGCCGAGATGGCGTTCTGCTCATCGCTGCCATCATTATCCTGGACCTCCTGTAGGGCGATGATATCCGGCGACTTCAGATATTCAACAATTTGTTTTGCTAAAACGGACAGTCGCTGTGTCTGCAGTGCAGATAGGTTTTCCACATTGTAGGATGCGATTCTCAGCTGTCCATCCTCTGCTGGCGCCAAAGGCTCCGAATATAAGAGGCCCGCCGAGTGAAATTTTGGTGGCTGGGTCACCAGGAGTTTGTAATTTCCATAGTCATAATCCATAACGCCCACAATCGGTTCTGTCGTATAATCACCCACATTGACAAAGGGCAATTCCACAAGCAGATCGTCCAGGATGATCCGCTCCGGGTTGGCGTCATGCTCTCGCAGGATAATTCCTCCGCGCGGCGTCCTCAGACTGGCGTATTTTCCTCCGTCCCCAAGCACAACAATTTCTTTGAATACATTGGTCGGTCCAACCACAACCGCATTATTAATCTGAACCAGCATTCCTTCCAAACTCTCATAGAAATCCAAGCCATCCATTTCCGGATCAAAATTAACCTTGTCAGAAACAAAGCCATTGGTGTCATCATCGATGATTTCGGTCGGCGGCATCCGTCCTCCCTCACCAATGATGATAGGCTCCGGCAGAGGATTTCCCCTTGATAAAATAGTGATCTCAGGGTTTTCAATTTCTGTAGTTGAAAGGTTACCGTAGCCTCCGCCGGGAACGTATTCAACGACCCTGCCCGATAGTAAAATCCGATCCCCCACCCTGACAGAAGGGACAAGTTTTGTAAAAACGAACAGCCCTTCCGAGGTGGCAGGATCATGATCCGGTTGATCAGATTGAATATAAAAGCCATTCGATCGGGTCACCGTGACAATACCTGGCACGTCCGAAACAAACTGATCACGGTAAGGAGAAATGTGACCCGCGCCTTGAATTTCCGAAATCGTGATGCCTTCAGGTTCTGCCGGAAAGAAAGTTGCGATGTTTATCGGTGAGGACGTCCCAATCGTCCCGCCATCCGGGGGCACAGCAGGCGTTTGTTTGTAACAGCCTCCCAGAAAAGCAATGAAAATCAGGAAATAGAAAATGCGATTCGATAGAATCGATTCAGACTTCGCTGTTAATAAAGACATTCAGGATTTCTTTCTCCTCTGATCAGGATAACCATGTTCTCAAAATGCAAATCGTATAAATTATCCTACCACAGGACGTAAAAAATTCATTCAATGAAACCAGCAAATTAAGAGGCAAAGTTTATTTTTTCAAGTAAAATAACAGCATGGAATTAAAGCTGGCTATTGCAAAAATCGACAAATACGGTGAGAAATCCAGCGGAGAGACAGTTGAAGTTGTCGAACGAATCAACGGGGGGCTTTCTATCGTGCTGGGTGATGGACTGATTGACGGAGTCAATAAAAAGGCGATTTCTAATTACATCAGCCACAGGGTCATTGAACAGATCAGCAACGGTGTGAACGACGGGGCTGCAATTCGGTTAGCATCCAATCAGATTTTTACGGAATACAAAGGTCGAGTCCAGGGGAATCTAAATGTGATCAGTGCGGATTTACAATCCAACAGAATTATCATTTCGAGCAATTCTCCGGTTCCCTTTTTCCTGTATGACGACGAAATTATCGATTGCCTCAGTACAGACAGCGAGCCCCTCGGGGGCAAAGAAAATTTATCCCCTTCCATCGTAGAATTGCAAATCAGACCCGACATGGCAATCGTCGTTTTTTCAGATGGCGTGTTTAATTCATGGAAAAACCAGCTCAATGATGTGAATATTTGCACGGTTATCGAATCGCTGATCAGGGAACAAAACTTGAGCGCTCGTCAGATTGCGGAATCTCTCATCAATCATGCCATTCGGTTGGACAATGGTCGCCCATCGGATAGTATGAGTGTGATTGTCATCATGATTTTCCCTCTTTCCACGGATAAGATCCGAAGGATGAATGCTTCCATCTCCCTGGATGGTGATTAAAAAACGCACAACCTCAACGAAATAACCCCGAATTTTCTTAGATTTGATACAATAAAAATAATCCACATGGATTTGATCTCACCATCACCATAGGAGGAAGAAATGCGCCAAAAGGTTGTCTTGATCACAGGGGCAAATGGAGAAATTGGGCATGGATTGATTCAATATCTCTCCCAAAACAGTCAGGAAAATATTGTTGCCCTCGATGTCGTGCCATTGGACAGAGATCTCAGAACGCTTTGCGATACATACATCGTGGGGGATATTCTTGATCAGATGCTTTTGGGACGTCTGGTTGTCGAACACGAAATCAGCACAATCTTTCACCTGGCATCGATCCTGTCCACAAAGGCTGAATATAACCCCGAGACCGCCCATCGGATCAACGTCGAAGGAACGCTGAATCTCCTCAGGCTGGCGGTTGAACAATCCCAGTGGCAGGGCACCGCCGTCAAGTTTATTTACCCCAGTTCGATCGCTGCCTACGGCATCCCCACGCTTAAAGAAAAAGCCGATTCAGAAATAATGGTTGAAGCAGATTACAACACGCCAGTGACCATGTATGGCTGCAACAAGCTCTATTGTGAACACCTTGGCCGTTATTACAACTCACATTATCGTCAGCTCTCTGCCGACTGTGGTCATACCGAAACCGTGGATTTCCGTTCAATTCGCTTTCCGGGGCTAATCAGCGCAGAGACCATCCCATCAGGCGGCACCAGCGATTACGGACCGGAAATGCTGCACGCAGCAGCGAAGGGTGAGGAATACAACTGCTTTGTGCGACCTGATACCACCCTCCCCTTTATGGTGATGCCCGATGCAGTAAAAGCCCTGATCAGCCTGGCAACAGCGCCTAAAGACCGGTTGTCTCAATATGTTTACAACGTCACCAGTTTCAGCCTGACTGCGCAGGAGATTTTTGATATCGTATTTGCGGCGTTCCCCGATGCAAAAATCCATTTTGCTATTGATGAATGCCGGCAGAAGATCGTCGATTCCTGGCCGGGACATATCGATGACTCAGCTGCACGAAAAGATTGGAACTGGCAGCCTGATTATGATTGCAACCGGGCATTTAACGAGTACCTGATTCCAGCCATCAGACAGCGCTATCAGTGAAAACAAATCTTTTAATCTGATTTGGGAAAATAAAACACCGCTACATTTTTGATCTAATGGCGCAGTGAGACGAAAACAGGACCGATCAGCCAGGTTTATTTTGTTTCGATTGAGATCAAGGTTTCGTTTTTCTGATCCATACCTCACAAAGTTGCATCAACAAAACTTCTATCATTATCGTAATTTTTCCGACATTAATCTACATCTGACGAACAGAAAACACCAATCACAACAGGTTGAAAGTATGATAAAAAAACCACAAAGGAGATCACGCATGGACACCTCCTCTCTGATCATGGTATTGATCGCCCTTTTCCTGTTGATCTATGTCCTGATCACAAACAAATCGCAAGCCTATCAAGGTATCAAACTGGCAGGACTCACCATCTGGAAGAATCTGGCACTCCTCGTATCCGGTTTCCTGATGGCGGGATTGGTTCAGGTGCTGCTCCCCGGTGAAAAAATTGCCCAATGGCTGGGTGAATCAGCCGGGCTCAAAAGCATTTGGATCGGGTGCATCGCTGGCGGTCTGGTTCCCGGTTCGCCTTATGCTGTCTTTCCGCTTGCGGGGGGTTTATATCAGGCAGGCGCCGGGTTGGGTGCGCTGGTTGGTTTTATCACCGCCTGGTCGCTCTGGTCCGTTTCAAGATTGCCCACAGAAATTGCGTTGATGAATCCCAGAGTTGCCCTCATCCGCTATGGAATCACCTTCATCATCCCACCGTTGGCTGGTTTTGCCGCCCATGGCCTGGAACGCTTGTTTCGCATCTAAAATAATCCAGGTGCCTTTTATGACATTCAGTAAGCTCCGGTATGATTTACTTAAAATTGACCTCTCCCTCGAATTGCGATAAAATAGGTCTGTCAAAATTTTCAAAAAAGCAGGATTGCTATGCCCATTTATGAATATCAATGCCAGGATTGCCAGGTAGAATTTGAGTTGATCCGAAGTATGAAAGACGCCGATGCCGAAGCCACCTGTACTCGCTGCCAGAGTCATTCGATTAAGAGAAAACTGTCTCTGTTCAATGCTTCCAGCGAGGGACGGTCGATCACCAGCAGCGCCAACTGCAGCGGCTGTTCCGGCGGTTCGTGCAGCACCTGCGGATCGCATTGATGAACGAAAAGCGTCAACTGGCGCTCATCACGGGCGGTTCAAGCGGGATCGGCCTTGCGCTGGCAAAAAAATACGCCCAACAGGGCTATGATGTGGGGGTGCTCGCACGAGATTTGCCCAAGCTTGAAAACGCCCAGCAAGAGATCGTTGCTGAAAGCACGCAAAAAGGTCAGAAGATCTCAACACTCTCCTGTGACATCACAAATTATGAGGACTTATCACAAAAACTTCGGGCTTGGGTGAACGAATTCGGCATACCGGACCTTGTGATTAACTCGGCAGGTGTTGCCTATCCCGGTTATTTCCAGGAATTGGACCTGGAGATTTTCCACTGGTTGATGGATGTCAATTATTTTGGCACCCTGAATGTGATCAAATATCTGACCCCCGACATGATCCAGCGCGGCTCAGGGACATTTGTCAACATCTCTTCCCAGGCAGGTTTTGTGGGTGTCTTTGGTTATTCCGCCTATGGCGCAAGCAAATATGCCCTGCGCGGGATGACGGATGTGTTGCGCTCTGAAATGAAACCCCTCGGGATTAAGGTTCACATCGTCTTCCCGCCGGACACACAAACCCCGCAGCTCGAATTTGAAGAAAACTTGAAACCTTACGAAACCAGAGCCCTGGCTGGCGCATCCAGTATCCTTTCTGCAGATCAGGTGGCAGAAGCGGTCATGAAGGGCGTCAGTAAGGGGAAATACGTCATCATTCCTGGCTTTGAGGGCAAACTCCTTTACCGTCTATTTGGCATCCTGGGGAATCTGACCTATCCTGTCATGGATTGGTTGATCAAGAAAGCCCAGAAAGAAAAATAGACCCGTCTTTGCCACAACCTTCATCGGAAAATTCATCTTATAAGACAACCCATCGACACCCCCGTTCTCGCTGTTGTCCACCTGTTCTCGCTGCCTGCCCTGAGTGCGAAAGCACATGAGGGGTGTCCTCACCAGCGAACAATTTTCACTTCTGATCATTCCTGGAAACGTCGATATTGCATCCTCCAAATAAACCGATTATGATAAGGAAAATAAAGGCTCAAAGAATCTTATGACGAACAGGATCAAAGCGATCATCAGCCGCTGGCGCGGCACACCAAACATTGCAGAAAATGTGGTGGCATGGCGTGTTCTGGCGTCAAAGCCTGCTGAATACCTGGGATTTCCCGAGCAGCTGTCTCCTCTTTTAATCCAGCAGCTCAGGATGAAAGGGATTTCTGCCTTATATGCGCACCAGGCAACGGCTTTCCAAAAGGTCGCTGATGGGTTTAATATCGCCATCGTTTCAGGCACCGCTAGCGGTAAGACCCTGTGTTACAACCTGCCTGTTGTAAACAATTTGATTCATTCACCTGAAGGCAAAGCTTTGTACCTTTTTCCGACCAAAGCCCTTGCTCAGGATCAGCTCACCAATTTGCGAGAATTGTTACAACTCCCTGGCATTTCGGACGAAAACAGAGCGAATATTTACGATGGAGACACCCCCCAGCACATCCGTTCAACACTCAGACGCAATAGCAGCCTGATCCTTACCAACCCGGACATGCTCCACACCGGTATTTTGCCGCACCATACAGCATGGAATGCGTTTTTTAAAGCCCTGCGTTTTGTTGTCATCGATGAAATGCACGCCTACCGGGGTGTGTTTGGGTCACACGTCGCCAATGTCATCCGGCGGCTCAAGCGCGTTTGCCGTTTTTATGGCAGCCAACCCCAATTCATTCTCACCTCTGCAACGATTGCCAATCCTCAGGAGCTGGCAGAGCGGCTTATCGAAAAACCCGTCCTGGTGGTCGATCAGGATGGATCGCCCCACGGTGAGAAACACTGGCTAATCTATAACCCACCCTTTGTCGATAAAAAACTTGGCATCCGCCAGAGTTCCATGCTGGAGGGAACCGCACTGGCGGGTGAATTGCTGGATGAGAACATCCAGACTATCGTGTTTGGTCGAACTCGGCGTGCGGTTGAATTGATCCTAACCTACCTGCGCCAGCGCAATCCCGACCAAAACCCCAACCATCTCAGGGGCTACCGCAGCGGCTACCTGCCCAGGGAAAGGCGTGCCATTGAAGAAGGTCTCCGTCGCGGTGAGGTTCAGGGCGTTGTGGCGACTTCGGCTTTAGAACTGGGAATTGATATCGGTGGGATGGATGCCTCCATCCTGATCGGCTATCCGGGCAGCATCGCCGCCGCCCGTCAACAAGCCGGGCGTGCGGGACGGAAATTGGCGCCCTCCTTATCCATTCTCATCACTGCCCCGAATGCCCTCGATCAATACCTCGCCAGAAACCCGGACTATTTTTTCGAACGATCGCCGGAACGCGCCCTGATCGCCCCGGATAACCTCCTGATTCTTCTGCAGCACATCCGCTGTGCTGCATTCGAGCTACCCTTTGATAAAGATGAAGGCTTTGGGGCCATCCCGGCCGAAAGGACTCAGGCTTTTCTCGATCTGCTAACTCGCGATGGTCAGTTACACAACCAGGGCGATCGTTATTTCTGGATGGCTGATCAATACCCTGCCGGTGATATTTCCTTGCGCAATGCCACGCCGGACAACATCTCCCTGATCGTGAAGTCCGCCTACAGCACGACGTCCATCGGACAGGTTGACCTGATCAGCGCCTACTGGATGGTCCACCCGAACGCAATTTATCTACACGAAGGAACGTCCTACCAGGTTGAAAAACTCGATCTGGAAACCGGTACAGCCTATCTTAACCCGGTGATCGTCGATTATTACACCGAAGCACGCAAAGAAGTCCAGGTGGAAGAAAAGAATCGAATGCGGGAGGAAGAGGTCACCGGCGCCAGGAAAACGCTGGGCGAAATTTTGGTGACCACGAAGGTGATTGGCTTTCGAAAGATCCGCTGGTTTACCCATGAATTTTTAGGCGGTGAGAAGGTGGACCTTCCCCCAACGGATCTGAACACCATCGGTTACTGGATTTCTGTAAATTCGGAGACGGTTGCCCTCTTGAAGGATCAAATGCTGTGGAGCGCTTCTCCAAACGACTATGGCTCCGATTGGGAGCAAATCAGGGAGCGTGTCCTCAACCGGGATGGCCAACGCTGCCAGGTATGCGGGGCGTCCGGTCAGAATCGCCCCCTTCATGTTCATCACATTCAGCCTTTCCGGAGTTTTGCTGAGCGTGAAGCTGCCAATCAGCTTTCGAATCTGATCACGCTCTGCCCCAGCTGTCACCGACAGGCGGAGGTGAACGTTCGAATCCGAAGCGGTATGGCGGGGCTGAGCTATGTTCTCCATAACCTTGCGCCACTCCTATTGATGTGCGACGGTGAGGATATCGGCGTCCATTATGATCCGAATTCCACCCTGGGCGCCGGTCAGCCAACCGTGGTCCTGTTTGACAATATTCCCGGCGGTTTGGGCCTTTCCGAAAATCTTTACGAGTTTCACGACAACCTGATAACCCGGGGGCTTGAAACTGTGGGATACTGTGAATGTGAGGACGGCTGTCCTTCCTGTGTGGGCCCTGTTGGAGAGGAAGCCTCAGGCGGCAAAGCCGAAACCCTCGCAATTTTAAAGGCACTGGCAAAACATGACTGACTGGCAATCCCTTTCGGATCAACTGAAAAGCCTGGGGGTCAAACTGGGCAAGGAAAAGCAGTTTACAAAATCGCGCCTCCCGAGATACCCGATTGAAGAGGTGGTCGAAGGACGCTTCCATAACGGAATCTATGGGCAGGTTTTTTGTCATCAAGAACTCTACAACTGGGATTATCGGCATGGCACAAAACCACTCAGCCCGAGTGAGCCAATCGCCACCCTGTGCCAATGGGCGAAGACCCGCCTGCTTTCACTGGATGATCTCCAGGATTTCATCTTTCTGGATACAGAAACCAGCGGGCTGGCTGGCGGCACCGGCACCTACGCTTTTCAGGTTGGGGTCGGACGGTTCACAGATGATGGTTTTCAACTGGCGCAGTTTTTCATGCGCCACCCGGGAGAGGAGCCGGCGTTACTGGCAGAACTGACCGAATTCATCGATGGCATGAAAGCCGTGATCTCCTACAATGGAAAATCCTTTGATATTCCTCTCCTCAACACCCGCTACACCCTGATGGGACTGTCCAGCCCCTTTTTAGAGGTGGATCACTTCGATCTGCTCCCGTTAGCCCGGCGTTTATGGCGGATCAGATTGGAAAGTAGAACTTTGGGTAATGTCGAAACTCAAATCCTGGGCGTAAAACGCAGTGAGGACGAGGTCCCCGGTTACCTTATTCCCGAAATCTATTTCGAATACCTGAAAACGAACGATGCCCGTCCAATGGCGGGTGTTTTCTACCATAATGCCATCGACATTCTCAGCCTGGCGGGGCTCTTCAGCCACATGGCATTCCTCCTCAACGATCCACACTCCGAAAAGATTCAGCATGCGGAAGACGTGGTGGCCTTAGCCCGCTTCTTTGAGGCGATGGGAGATACCTCCCAGGCGGAAATACTGTATCAAAAAGCCCTGAAGTCTGATCTGCAGGATGAACTCTACCTGGATACCCTTGAAAGATACGCTTTCTTGCTCAAAAGAAAAGGCGATTGGGAGGCAGCAATCCAGTTCTGGCAAAAAGCGACCAAAAGCCATCAATTGTATGCCTTTGTGGAACTTGCAAAATATTACGAGCATCGGGTCAGGGATATCGTCCGTGCCCTGCAATGGACAAATCGGGGCATTGAGACACTGGAAAAACATTTTTTCTCATCCCATACCTACCGCCAATGGCGTGATGAACTCGAACACAGGCTGAAACGGCTGCAACGAAAGTTGGCACAGTTGGATCAGGGGTATTGAAAAAAAGAAATTTGCTAAAATAAATCTGCGAACACGTTGCGGTCAGTTGTGTGAGACCAGAGACGGCCAGTTATGCAGGTAACTGCCCGTGAATTGATTCGTTGTGTTAACAAGGCTTATTTTTATTAATTTGCGCGAACAAATGGTATAATTTAAAATCACGATACCGATTATCCATAAAAACTAGATTTTTGGAGCTCTATCCCATGGCAGGACATTCACATTGGTCAACCATTAGAAGAAAAAAGGGCGCAGCAGACGCAAGAAGAGGAAAGATTTTCACACGTCTCGCCCGAGAGATCATGATCGCAGCGCGTGAGGGGGGCAGCGATCCAGGCATGAACGTCAGGCTCGAGCTGGCAATTGACAAAGCCAAAGCTGCCAATATGCCGAAAGATAGCATTGAAAGGGCGATAAAACGCGGCACGGGTGAAGATAAAGAAGGCGCAGACTTTGAAGAGATCATGTATGAAGGCTACGCATCAAATGGCGTTGCATTAATGATCGAATGTGTCACAGAAAACCGCAATCGGACGGTCGCGGAACTAAGACATTTCCTTTCAAGGTCCGGTGGAAGCCTGGCTGATCCCGGCTCTGTGGTCTGGCAGTTTGACCGGATGACCTATTTCGCCCTTCCCAGCGAAGAACATGATTTTGACACCATCTTCGAAATCGCCGTTGAGGCTGGCGCCGAGGATATCACCCATGATGATGACATCATTGAAATTTTTGGAAAGCCCAACAGTTTTCAATCGATTGCCGATCATCTTTCAAAAGCCAATATCAAACCGGATGAATCCGGTGTCCGGTATATCCCCAAACAGGAAATTTCACTCAACATTGAAGACACCATCAAAGTGATGAAAACCATCGAGAACATTGAAGAAATTGATGATGTCCTGAACATTTATTCCAACCTGGATATTTCGGAAGAAGCCATTACGGCAATGGAAGAAGAATAAACCAAATATGCTTGTTTTGGGAATTGATCCCGGCATTGCTATCACGGGCTTTGGCCTCATTCAAAACGATCGACAAAATGAGCTGGCATGCGTCGGCTACGGTGTGATCAACACACCTGCCAACCTTGATGAGGGGCAACGACTGGTTCAGATCTATCAGGCATTGGTCGATCTCATCCAGCACCACCAACCTCAATCAAGTGCTGTAGAAAAATTATTTTTCCAAAAGAATGTGCGAACAGCCCTATCCGTAGGACAGGCTCGGGGGGTGGTGATGTTGACACTCGCCCAGGCTGGCTGCCCGGTCAAAGAATACACACCCAACGAAGTCAAGCAGGCAGTCTGCGGCTATGGCAACGCCGACAAAAAGCAGGTTCAGCGTATGGTCCAGACCCTGCTTCAGCTGGATGACATTCCCAAACCGGATGACGCTGCTGATGCATTGGCAATCGCGATTTGTCATATTTACCATCAATCTTTTTCCAATTTGGTTGAACAAACATCCTGAATGATCATTACCAGTTTTTCAAATCCCAAGATCAAAACGATAAGAAAGCTCGACCAGAAAAAATTCAGACAGGAAACGGGTGTTTTCTTTGTTGAGGGCATACGTTCGGTCGGCGAAGCGATCCAAACGGGCGCGGCTATTGAATCACTCGTGATTGCACCGGAACTCCTGGTGAGCAAGTTTGGTCAGTCCATACTCGATGATCCAGCCCTGGCAAATCTTGAACACTTCGAGGTCAGCGCTGAAATTTTTAAAACGATTTCCCACATGCAGGGTCCGCAGGGCATTGGCGCTGTTGTTCATCAAAACTGGTCAGCCCTGCATGAAATCAAAGTCAAACCTGATGACCTGTGGATTGCGCTTGATGCGATCGCCGATCCCGGCAACCTCGGCACCATCATGCGCACAGCCGATGGCGTCGGAGCGCGCGGGGTCATCCTGCTGGGTCAATCCACAGATCCCTACGATCCCATCGCTGTCAAAGCCAGTATGGGCAGCCTTTTTTCGCTCGTCATCTCCCAAACCAGCTGGGAAGTCTTTCACAAGTGGAAAAAGGAGCACGACCTGGCACTGGTGGGCACTTCCGATAGGGCGACAACGGATTATAAAACCGTTCAGTACAGGCGTCCCACCGCCCTTTTAATGGGTAGTGAACGGCATGGCTTACCGAAACACATGCTCGAATCCTGCGATCACCTTGTGTCCATTCCCATGGCAGGTCGCAGCGACTCGTTGAATCTGGCTGTTGCTGCCGGGATCATGCTGTATGAAATTTATGATCAAAAGCGTAAATTGGATATAATAGAGTCATGATTGCAACAATATCTGGTGAAATTTTACACGTCCTGGATGGGCAGATCATCATTAATCTCAACGGCTTGGGCGTCTCCCTTTTCGTCTCGGAAGAAGCCTGCAAAAAGAATCGCTCCGGGACAAAAGCTGCGTTCCACACATATCTGGTTGTCCGAGAGGATAATCTGGCACTGTATGGATTTGAGACCATGGAAGAACGTGAGTTGTTTGCCCAACTGATCGGTGTTTCGGGTATCGGACCCAAAATTGGCTTGGCAGTTCTCTCAACGCTTTCTCCAGAGTCGATCCGCCATGCAATTGCAGGAGACCAGCCTGAAACCTTCACACGAGTGCCCGGCATTGGGAAAAAGACAGCCCAAAAAATCATTCTGGAACTGCAAGGCAAGGTTCAGCCCCTCGAGCCGCTTGAAGCAATCGCCCGCATTGATGAGATCGACACGGAAGTTATCGAAGCCCTGACCGCTCTCGGCTATTCGATTGTTGAAGCGCAGGCTGCCCTCCAATACGCCGGCAAGGATGAAGGATCAACTGCTGAAGAACGGCTGGTTAAAGCCTTGCAATACTTTAGCTGACGTTTTTACGCTTTCCATCCCAATGACCGCCCTGTGCGCCTGTCAAGCGCGTTTTTGATTTGATTTTCCCGAATTCAAAAAGCCCCCCGATTTATTTATGTTGTATTAAATTTGATTTAATATCAATTATTATCAGCAAAGGTTACCTTTCATCGGTTAATTGGTAGAATAAGCGATTGAGTAAAAAACATGATGACGATTATGGAGGTCGTTTGGCAGTAACCCGGCAGGGCTTAAATTATTCCTGGCAGCTCAGTGATCAGCCCATCGGCAGCGGCGATGCAGGTGAGGTGTACGCAGTCACCTGCCCTGAACAGCCCGACCTGTATGGCGTGTTGAAAACACCTGCCCGGGTCGCAACAGGCGGCACGATTCAGCGCCAGGCAGGGCAGATCGAGCAAGAATCCCTTGCCTTATCCCTGCTTGATGGTCTTCCACAGTGCAAAGCGCATCCTCCCCGCCTGTTGGACGAATCCCCCGAGTTTACACGGGGCACAGGTCATTATTTCATCGTCTCCGAAACCGCCGCCGGGCAGGATCTGGCGTCCATGTTGAGCGAATCTCGAAAAATCGGGAAACCCTTTCCTCGTCGGGTGATTGTGATTGCTCTGGATGCCCTGTTTGACCTGTTTGCCCGGGCACATCAGGCTGGGATTTTGTGGAACGATGTCAAACTTGAACATATCTACTGGCACAATCCAACCGGAAGAATCACCGTAATCGACTGGGGGAACGCACTCTTCTTAAACCAGCAACAGGATGGACACCATCCCATGCCGCCCCGCTGGGAGGATTATCAGCAAATGGTGGAAACGCTCGGTGATTTCTTGCTGACCAGTGCACCCGAATTGTTTGCAGATTTGGGGTGGGACGAGTTTCAAGGACAGGTTTTGGATGCCGCTCAGGTCTCGGTATTGGCAAGACGGATCGCCTACCAGCAGCAGTTAATGCGTCTGAAGGAGATGGAAAATCAAGCCCTGATCAGGGTCATCCTGAGCCAGGAACCCGACATTTCTGGTTTGGAAAAAATCACCAACCATCACGAAGCCCTTGAGCAAATTGGCGCACCCTGCCCACATCAGGATATTGTTCAATTTGCACAATCCCTGGTTCTTTCCGCCCTGGCAGAGGGTGATATTCATAGCAGCGTCCGGGCGACAACCCTGGTTTGGAATATGTATAACGAAGAATTGGACCTTCCCTGGTATTTAGCGCGCGCCTATTTCCGGGATGCAGACCTGCTGACCAACCCAAACTTGGCAGCTCTTGTCAAATCCACCTTTAATCAAGATTACCCTGCTGCACTGTGGACCCTGATTGAGATTGCACAGGCAGGAAACGAGCCAGCCTGGTGGTCACAACTGGTCCCCGTTATCCGGCAAAAAGCCCTGGGGTCTCCGATTACGGCGCCCTATCCGTTGTGCGAAACTGTTCTTGAGTGGGCGCGTGCGCAGGAATCACAGAATTCAAAACGCATTGCGTTGCTTGAAGAAATTCTCTCTCACTGGCGAAATAAAGGCAGTGATGTGCAGGGCAATCCTTTTGAGTATGATCTGCTGGAGGTGGTCGGTGAAATGACATCACTTCCGCAAAAATTGAAGGTTGATCTCAAGCAGAGCTTTGCAATTGGCGAAAAAACGATTCGCGAGTTGTTTCATGCCTGGGTCGAAATGAATTGGGACAGGATGGACCGATCCTTTCTGCAATTCGCCAGTTGGGATCCCGACCGTTGGGGTATTGTCCAATTGGAAGCCCGGGTCAGGCAGCTCCTCTCCTGGCTGGAGGCGTTTCGTTCAGGGCCTCAACCCGGTGCAGATGTGCATCAGTTTTTACAACAAAGTCACAACGCACGTCCCACCCTTGAAAAAATTCTGGGGCACCCGCCATGGATTTCCAGCTTGTTAAACTTGCTCAATGCCGCCAATACAGGGGCATCTCTGGCTGATTTCAAAGATGAAATCCGGATCTGGGCGCCGTGGCTGTTCGAAACCACAGTTGTCCATCAAGGCGTGGACCCTACTCCGCTGGCAAGTCAGGAAGAGGTCTATCATTTAATCAGCCATTTTATCAACCACCTCAAAGCCTGGGTTGATCTGGACGCTGGCCTGGAAAACATCAAACTCAAAGCGCCGCAAGTTTACGCCGAATGTAAACGTCTCAGGTTGGAATTCGAAACCAGACTTTCCCTCACCTTCCATGCCGATCTTGAACCCTCAAACCATCGATCCGAATTTCACCCTGATCTCATCGAGGCTTGGGATGTGCTGAATTCACTCCACGAATGGCGAAGGGCGCTTGCAAAACATGATCTTACGGAAGCGATTCAGACGCTTTCACAACAGCCGCACCAGGAATGGCAGATCGTTCATTACGCATTGAAGGAAACCCTGCATTGGCAAGATGACATCCTCCCTATTTTGCACAGGATTCAATCTTTTACAGCACATCAGGATCACCCGATCTCGTCCGCCCTGCCAGAAACGCTGCTCGCTGTAGATCATACAATCACTCAAATTCAGCAATCCTGGCAGTTTATCAATAAGACCGGAGTGAATGAGGAATTACTGGGACAGATGGAACATGCATCTGAACAAGCACGCCGTTCCTTTCTGGCATGGCGAAAAGCATTTGAACACACCCAGAATCGTATTTCGAAGATTTTGTATCAAAACAATCTGGCGTTGATCCGACAAATCTCTAAACAACTGCTTCTTCTCTGGCAACACGTTCAACAGGTGAGCTATCGCTTTAAAATGTTGGAAAAAGCAAAGGAATTAAAGGTGGGCATCCAGGTTTCTGCCATCAGCAATCTCGTTGACCACCTGGGCGGGATTGAAAAGATCCTGGTGCTTGATGAGGCCGCATGGCAGTACCCATCCTGGCAGGAAGCGCTTAACCAGCTTCAAGCTATCCCCGACCCGGAGGAGCGCCGCCAATTTGTGCTGACTGTTCTCAGCGATCACCCAATGGCTGCCTTTTTGATTCAATCACAGTTTAGAGATGAATAAAAGACCTCAAGAAATGGACAATTTTATGGAGACAATTCAATTTGGACCCAACCATACCATGAAAATAACCGAACCACTGGACACCTGGCTTTCTTCCGGACTGCGTGATTTTGCTGTTCCCGAAGCAGTGGGGTCTTCCGCGCGCGTGTTCAGTTTGGATTATGCCCCCCTTTCAGGAGACCTTGCAGACCATCCCGCCATCAAAATCATGCGCCCTGATAAGACTGAGTATGCCCTCCCGCTTTTTAAGAACGAAGTTCAAATTTTAGAGAAACTGGATGGCTTGCCCGGGATCACTCCCCTGATCGGGTTGGGTTTTTTGCAGGTTCATGAAGGCGCATTCCCTGACGAAATCGCACCTCTTTCATCCTCCTTGGCCAAAGCCGCGTCTGCAGAGGCCCTGGTTGGTATCGCCGACCTCTTTTCAATACGGGAAACGAAAGCTTTTCTGGCACAGATCGATCAGCGGATTGCAGATAACTGGCTGGCATTTTTGGTTCTTCCACGCCGTTGGGAAGATAACCTCTATCTCAGGTGTGATGCCGGTTATACACGCGGCGAATTTCACCGCAGCTTTTCTGTGAAAGAAGCCCTGACCTGCGGCATTCAGATCTGTGAGATTCTGACACTCGCCCATGAAAAAGGGATTGTTTACCTTGACCACAAAGCATTACACTATTACTGGAATCAACCAAGGCAGCAGGTTATGGTGATTGATTGGAACATCGGACGCCTGATCACAAACGAAAACGCCTCAGAAGTTTTTGCCTTTGATTTGCTGCAGTTCAGCGCCCGTGCCTTGCATCATTTGATGACCGGACGCCAGGCACAGGGTTCAGTCAAAATGGGGCCCAATCTTCCTGAAGAGATTGAAAACGCCCCACATCAGTATGACGCAATTTGGACCTATGATGACCAGCAGCGGCTCACGCAGGATGAGCTTGATGTGCTGGCAACAGCCATCCAGGGTCAATATCAAATTCCAGACGACTTGGCAATGGATCTCCAAAACCTGTATAATCAACGGCAGTCGTAAATCTCTGCGACCTGAGAAAGGAAACTATGCTTCAAGATCTCATTCTTAGGGCAAAAAATACACTCGAACAAGAACAACCTTCCGAACAAGACCTGATTGCAGTTGAAAACGCACTCAGCGCTTTTCTGGAAGCGCTGGCAACCGAGCGGATCCATGAACCGGTCGAATTTGAAGAATTAGAACATGCCAACCGGTTGCTGCGGGAAATCCGCCGGGAACGTTCACGGCGTATGGTAGAAGCCCAGAGCAGGGAAAGCACTTTCGAAAACGCACAAGCGTTACAGGAACCAAAACCGGTCAATGAGGATCCTCTTGCCAGCATTTCACCCCAATTTGATGAGGATGATGCCTATGACCCGCTTAAGAAATTCCTCAGCTCCACCCATGACCCGGAGGCGGAAGCCATCATGGACACAGCGGAAGAGGCATTTTATGGCGGAAATTATCAGAAAGCCATCCCTCTTTTTGAAAAGGTTCTGCAAATCGAACCGGGATGGTCACGCGCCAGAGAACACCGCGATGAAGCAGAAGAATTTCTGCGCTCCGGGAATATCCCATCGGTTGCTCTGCCGCCTGATGCAGGTAAAGCCTATGGAAAAGCCCAATCGGCAGCCCGGGTCTTTCGCTATCAAACAGCACTCGACTACCTGGATGAAGCCTTTGCCAGTCTGAAAGAAACCGGCATCATTCGTTGGCGCGAGGGAGAAGCCCTGCGGCAGGACCTCGAGAATCAGGTGCAGGCACAGGAAGTCTATCAGGAAGGGCTTGCCCTTGTGCGTCAGGGCGATTTACAGGGCGGTCTTTCAAAGATCCAAACAGCCGCCAGCGCGGTTGCCCTGCCAGAATATGTTGACAAAGTGAGCGAGATTCGCGGTGATATCACTTCATTGAATGAAATAGCTGACATCATCAATCTGAGCAGCTCTATTCCTCCCCAAAAATTGGCAGAAAGCCGGCAAACGCTGGATCGCCTCTCACTAAAATATGATGAAATCCAGCAAATCTCCCGTTTGCGCAACCGGATGGAGATCATTTTACCCACGGTTGCAGCAGCCTTATTAGATAAAATCAGGCAATCCAAACGCCAGGGCGATTCCGCCGGAACGATCAAAGCCGCCAAACAAGCCTATGACCAGGCTGAAGAAGACCTTGAAACCTTGCAAACACTCAGGCCGGATGATCCACAGGTGCGGATTCTGCAGGGTGAGGTTAAACTGGCGCATCATGATATTTTGACCCAGGAAGACAGCCTTCAGCGCGCCAATCAGACGCTCAATTCTGAAAACCGATTTTTCCCCAGAAATGCATTTAACATCAGCAAGGACGTTCGAACCCGCTTTCCTGAAGATCCAGAAGTCCTCAACCTGAAGCGCCGCTTGCGCTGGTATCACGTCACCCTGTATGGCGGCGGAGCCATTGCTGCCTTTCTTCTGATCCTTGTACTGTGGTTTGGAGGTCGTTCCATAGCCAGTGGAATCCGAGAACGGCGACTGGCGCTCACGCCAACGGCTACACCCACAGCCACAATCACCCTGACCCCTACGATCACGTCCACCCCGACAATGACACCCACCATTACCCCTTTGCCGACAGAAACGCCGTTCTATACGCCCACGTCCGAGCCCATTACCACGGGCACGATTGGGCGGAATTTGTTTGCAAGGAACGGCTGCTATGAATCTTTTCGCGCAACGGGGCGTCTTCCCGAGGGCGCCGTGGTGACGATCATCCCACAGACTGAACGAAGTTTTGATGAATTTAACCGGGAGTGCGTGTTAATCGAATATCGCGCTGATGATACCAACGTAATTGGTTATGTCCTCATGATCGACCTCACCATTCCCTGAGTCTTCGAGAGGCCTAATCGCACTGACCAGAAAACAGCGCTCTCGGATGAGGTCAGAAAACGTTCCATCAACATAAAATCAAACGAAAACAAAAGGGGCTGTCTTTTTGGACAGCCCCAATTGATAACCCCTTCAATTTAGCAGGTTTTATTTGCCAAAGATCGGGAAGTAATGAGAATATTTAAAGAAACTAAGTGGCCAGAAATAAGCCTGCCCTACGCCAGGTTTGCCAGCGTAATCAACCAGCATGATCCCTTGTATCCCGGCTGCATCATAAGCATCCCAATCGGGGACAGCAAACCAGAATTCAAATTCTTCATTTTGTGGTGAAGACGAATCGAAATCCCAGTATAGCTGGTATTTTGAGATATCAAAGCTGGCGAAACCGCCATAGTCCATCTCCCCGTTATAGTCAAAGCTGACCACCTCGTATTCAAACTCATCCAGAACAAATTGCCAATCAGCTGGCAGGTACCATTCCTGGATACCCGAGTTGAAATCGGCATAAATGGTATATGGACTGCCCAAATCAACAACACCGGTTATCAAATCGACCTGAACCACAACCCAGGTATTGTCTTGCCCTGCACCAGATAGGGCACCATAGTTGTAATTAAAATTCACAACGCTACCATACGGTGAATCGATGTACAGATCAACTTCGTTAAAATACGGCTGGTTGTTATGCACATCGCCCCACATGGCAAAAACGGGAATAAACATATCCCCAAAGGAACTCATGCCACCATAATCCATACCCACATAACGCAGGTCGGCTGCGGGTAAAACATTCGGGTTTCGCGGCGACACAATCGATACTGGATAAGCCCAGAGATCAGATTCGACAGGTCCCTCTGTTTCGAGGTTCACCCAACCAAATTCATCCAGACCAAAGAGGGTGTTCGTTTCGAGCTCTGTGATAACGGTATAAGGTCGTGGAACGAAGTGGAACGGTAAAACAAGTTCTGTCACTTCGTTGGAAAAAACCACATAACCGTAAAACTCTTCCAACTCTCCGAACTCAATTGGCAAATCTTCTCCGATCAGCGCAAGTGTCATCTCCAGGCTGGTCACGTCATGTGCGGGTATTGTTACCGTGTTTGTGGCGGGTGTCAATGTGGCACCATCAGTATCATCGTAATAAGAGGTGAAGTATACGTCCACATCCAAAGTCACGTCTGTATCGCCAAAGTTTTTCAAGGTAATCGTCTGGTCGTCTTCGAATGTATCAAAAACCTCAATCACACCCCAGGTCAGGCTGACCAATTTCGGGTCGGCGTAAGCAACCACATCCGTGTTGATCGCTGCGGATGCATTCACCCGCCCTGCGCCGATGCGGGGAACATCATAATTTGCGCCACCTATGTCGGGCATTGCGGTGTTCATCATCGCAGCCTTGATATGCACAGGATCCCATTCGGGTCGTCCTTCGGCAAGCAGAGCTGCCACACCCGCGATATGCGGGGCAGCCATCGAAGTTCCGTTCATGCTAACGCCCTTGTCACCGGAGCCCATATCGGCGGAAAAAATGCTCGTTCCGGGAGCGGTGATCTCTGGTTTGAGTTTTGAATCAAAGCCGCGTGGTCCTCGTGAAGAAAAAGAGGAGATTGTATCAGGGCCTTCGCCAGGGAAAGTGCTTACACGCGTATCCGGACCAATTGAGATTTCAATAGGTGCCAGACTCTTCAGCAGCAGGCCATCCGATTGTAAAATGGATCCTGCAGGCAGCGTCGAACCCGTTGTGTCCATCGCTATGGTTCCTGCCTGGTTGTTCCTGATAATGGCAGCTACAGCGCCCAGGTCCTCAGCATTATTGATTTTTTCAAAGAAACTACAAGTCCCTCGGCTAATTAAAGCGATCTTACCCTCCAATTCATCGCCGGCCAACCCAGAAATAGTACACAATTCTGAAGTAGGGTCAAAATCAGTGACATCTACCAAATCTGCAGTAATCGTGCTTTCAAATTCATTGTAGGATGTGGTGTAGGGAATAATTTTCTCGTCAGCATTATCGAAATAGGTGAGGTAAGGCAAGGTTTGTAAACCGGTGGTTGAAGATGCCACAGAGATGGCTGAATCGCTCACCGATGGTGAACCAACAATGTAGCTTTGGTCTCCTGCATTACCAGCTGATGCCGCCACCACAACACCAATCGAAGTCGCGTTTTCTACAGCAAGATATTCCGGGTCATTTTCATCCGCGGGACCCCAGTTGGCGCCCAGAGACATATTGATCACATCCACCGGCTCAGCCAGGTGACCCAATCCCTTGGGATCCATAGCCCACTCGATGGCATGCAAAGTTAAGTTGGTGGAACCCTCACGCCCAAAAACCTTCAAGGCATACAGTTTTGCATCCGGAGCTACACCTGCGCCGAAGCCAATATCATACCCTGCAGCGATTGCTGCCACATGCGTACCGTGGCCGTATTCATCCAACGGATCGTCGTCCGGCGTGGGGTATGGACTGCCATCATCACCGCTGGCATCATAATCTGAACCAGCAAAGTCATACCCACCAATTACCTTCGCAGTTGGGAAGCTGCCGGGTTCAATAATATCCGGATTATTACTGGCATAATCGTCAGCATCGCCCGAACCGCCAAACATTGCGTGGGTATAGTCGATGCCGGTATCGATCACCGCAATGGTGATGCCCTTACCGGTAACATCCAGATCATCCCATATTTCGTCTGCGCCAATCAAGGGTACACTGGCGCCCAGATTAACGACATATTCCGGGGCGCGGGTTACCGATTTTACACCTGAAAGCGCGCGAATTTCGTTAACCATCTTCGCCGGAACCTGCAGCATAAAGCCATTCAAAGTCTTCGTGAAAGAATCACCAATTTGGGTTACATTCGCATCGCGATTTGCCGTAATTTGTCCCAAAACAGCAGCCTGGTCACTTTCGAGTTCTTCAACATAATTGACTTGAGAGACCTGATCGGCTCTATCCTGGGTATTTAATTTCTTCTCATTGATGTGTTCAATCAGCGAGGGTTTTTCAAGTTGCACCACAACAACGACCGGGATATCCGCAAATTCCAACAAAGCATTTGGAATCGGGCCCTGGTTGCGAATCAGAAATTCTTCAATGGTCATGCCTCCTTCAAATTCATCCAGGATCTCCTGTGGAAGCAACTCTGGTTCAGGTCTCTGTGGCCTTTCCCAATCAAGTTTTTCTTGTGGTTTTACCTGGTTGGGCACTGCTAGTGCGATAGCCGGTGTCACGATGAGACCGAACAATAATACCAGTAAGAATATTTTCAAAATTATTTTTTTCATCGAATCCTCCATTGGTTTGATCAATTAATTACATTCCAATTTATTTAAATTATTGTTCAGTAAGCGCCTCCTTGTGTAAATCATAGGGCTTTTATAAATTCGGTGAGGTTTATAATGAAATTTGTGCAGCAAGCATAGCCATCGTATCGATTAATTTGTATCAACAGTAACCAGTTTCGTATGGTTTTCCTTATTTGCTCGCGGCGTAACAAATTGGTAAGGTGAATTTATTCCAATCTATCCTTACTATTATATCACAAATTTTTTGAGCAATTCGTATTTTAATTATCTATCTCTGTTTGAATAACAGCGGCTGCGATCTTGAAATTTGATGCTCAACAAATTTTGCTTTTCCCTTTAAACCATGCTTCAAAAACACCCTGTTTTTACGGAAAATCCTACCATCAGGTGCCGTCAAAAACAGCTATTTTCCTTTTCGGAAAGATGGATAAAAAACGAAAGCCAGGAAAACGAGGCTCGTCAGAATCAAGCCAATTCCCATCCAAAGTATCGAGTGTTTGCCTAAAAAGCTTAACCCCGAAATCCCGGAGGTTTCTACTTCCTCGACCTCAGCAGGCAGGATGTTTGTTGGTGTGCTAACCAGCGTTTTTGTTGGCGTAGGAAAAGGGGTCCTGGTGGATGTTGGAGCTGGGGTTTTGGTAGGGTGTTGTTCAGCATTTGCAGTTGTTGTTGCACTCACATCTTCATCAACAACCCTGGCTGGCTCAATGACTAATTCCTGGTTAAGAAACAAGGTTGATTCTTCGGTAAGGTTGTTGAGATTAAGCAAGTCAGACAATTGAACCCCGTAAATTTCGGCGATTGTCCACAAAGTCTGCCCATATTGAACCAGATGGACCACGCTTCCATCCGCCCCCGGCGCAGCCTTGACAATGGGTTCAATCAAGAGCGCAACATCTCCGGTCGGTTGGGGGCCTTCCGGATCAGGTTGGGCTGCTGCAGGCTCTTTTGGGACAATCCTCGTAAATCCAAAACCCGTCGCCTCAAGCCAATTCACAACAGCGTGGAACCAGCTGACAAAATCCATGGTCGAATGCGTCCCATCCGGATCATAAATATATTCTCCCCCGACGATGCTTTGGATTGTTTTTGCGCCGTCCACGTAAATCTTTGGAAATTTTCCAACCTGGGGGTACCCAGGCGCTTCGTGATGATGATCTTCCTTCCCTCCCACATAGGTAAAAAAGCTGACATGTCCCGGGTTGTTTTGAGAAACAAAGTCGATCAGGTAATTGTTTTCCAACCAGTTGTTGATATCCCTCGATGCAAACCAAACCGCCGGTGAAAATGCAATCACTTTGGAGAACACGTCATTGCGCTTGATGCCTGCGTAGATGGCAAATAACCCGCCCATACTGTGCCCACCTATGGCGGTATGCTGAGGTTCGGGTTTCGTCCGGTATTTTGCATCAATATTACCTTTGAGACCAACCAGATAATTTAAATATTCATCGCCTTTGCCGCCCCTGGGTGAAGATAAGCCAAACCATTTCTCCATCTCATTGTTGACCCAGGGACTGTATTGATCCCACCTTTCATCCCAGCTGAAGCTGATGCCAACAATGATAAATGGCATATGCCCGATGCTGCTTAAATATGAACCTCCATCTGATAGATAGAGTACTGGATATGTTTCGCTGCTGTTATGATAATTCTCTGGAAGATATACCTGCACTTCCTGATAAGTTCCCCGCGGTGATCGTACACTTAAAATCTCGGCACCTGTGTTCGATGGGCTTTTAAAGTTCACTGAATCTGGATAATAATTTTCATTCAGTTCAGAGAAACCTGAAACTATTTTAATTTCTGAAGTAAAAGTTGATGTTAATACAACGATGCCCAGTAAATACGTCCAAATTTTTTGTTTCATTGCCATCCCTTGTTCAATGCAATCATTTCATGCCCATGGTTGTTTATCTCATCCCTGATAATCAAATGATTAATTAAGGATGCTTGTTTTCCAATAAGTATAATTGATGAAATTTTCGCGCTTATGAGCATTTACATAGTGAAGTACCATCATTTAGCGTTCCGATAAGGATTATTTTTGACTATTAACTTCAAAATCAATTGAGTTTACCCTCTAACAATGAATTATGAGTCGCATGCACGATATTGTTAGGTTATTTTAACCAACATGGTGAACGGTTGTTGATATCAGAATTAAATGGCTGTCTATCGCCAGGCCAACAGGAACATAGCGATGCTTCTCCCGATCATACCAAAATTGTAATCATCAGGGTAGGTTTCAGTTTATGGGCTTAAAACTGAAGCTTTGCCCCATCGCATCAAAAATTATCGCCGCACAGGGTTTACGAGGACCACAAACACCTTTATAGTCAGGTCAGTCAATTGACCAGTATCATGAGAAAAGAACTTTAATTAAACCAATGCCAGCATAGATTATTAAAAACGCACCCAGCACAAGCAAAACAATGCCGACGATCAAACCAACAACCTTTTTTCGCATGCTCTGTAAAAGCACGGCTTCCTGTGGGTTTTCAGGATTGTAAAATACCGTAACTGTGCTCCCAGTGGGATAAGGCGTCAGGAAGTTCTCCGCTTTTTCACGAACGTTAAAACTGGGTTCCATTCCAAATTCGATCCGTTTGCCTGTGTATGAACTGCCCTCAACTGCGTAATCAAAAAGAACCTCGGGTACATAACTGACCTGGGTTCCATCCTCATCACTGGTCATATCAACCCGTACATGCTGTTCCAGGATCTTTCCTTCTACGGAGGGCCAGCCCATACTTTCCTGAGCTTTTTTCCTATCACGTGCATTCATAACCAACACAAACACCCCAAACACACAAAATGCCAGTCCAGACAATCCACCACAAATCATCTCGCCCAAATAATTGTCAAATAGAAAGCTCATGCCGCACCTCCTGGTGATTTTTCATGGTTCTACATAACTGATAGGATTTTTGAGTTGTCGCCTTTTTTATCGCTTCTTTCTTCATTTAATTAAATAATACTGTGAAGCGTTTGTCAAGGCAGTTTGTTCTATTTATAATCCAAGAACGATCTTTACACCTTCAAGAATAGCCAAGAAATTCTCAGAGTCAACTTCTCCAACAGCTCGAATGAAACGCTCAGTGGATAATGAACGAATCTGGAATGTATCTGCAGCTGATATTTGATCAAGACCATTTATTTTGTTTGGTTGAATCTGAACCAACCATGGCGCTTTTGAATAATGGTCTTTCCATGTTGTAATAGGGACTATAACTCGTAATGGAAGGACACCAACCTCATCAACATTAATAATCACTGCGGGACGCGCTTTCTTGATTTCAGCGCCAACGGTTGGGTCCAGATTAATTAACCAAATTTCTCCCCTATGCATGAAAATCCTCGCCATCTAAAGCTGAAAAGGCAGTCAACTCTTTATCTGTTTTGTAATCATCCAGTAAAGCCTGTGCAGCAGCCGTCAGTTGTGATCTGCGATGAATTTCAATCTGTTCATCCAGCAATTTTCGCACAAGTTCTGAAAAATTTCGCTTTTCTTGTTTGGCAATTTTCTTTAGAATTCGTTTCTGCTCAGGGTCAAGCAAGATCTGAACACGTTCCATATAACACCTCTTTTATACGTCGTTTAATTGTGTATAAATTATACACAACAAATTGACATGTTTCAAGTGGCTCATTGATTCATTCTACATCAACTCTAACTTCGGACGGTACTGCAGCGCCTCCGCCAAATGCACCTGGGTGATCGCCTCTGACCCTGCCAGATCAGCGATCGTACGGCTTAACTTGAGCACGCGGTGATAAGCCCGGGCTGTGAGCTGCAGCTGGCGCATGACGGTTTTCATCAACGCCTGGCAGGGCTCATCCAATGCACAGTGCTTGCGCACATGTGCCGGGCGCATGTCGGCATTGCTGGCGATGCCCGTACCTTCAAAACGGACTCGCTGACGTTCACGGGCGGTCTCCACACGCATGCGTACCTCTGTTGATGATTCCCCGGGTCGCATATCGCGTAATTTCTGGTAATCCACACGTGGTACCTGCATGTGGATGTCGATCCGATCCATCAGGGGACCGGAGATGCGCTTCTGATAACGCGTGACCATGCTCGATGAGCAGGTACAGGGACGGGTCGGATCGCCATAATAGCCACACGGGCAGGGGTTCATCGCCGCTGCCAGTTGAAAATTTGCCGGAAAGGTCAACGATCCCTGAGCACGGCTGATCGTCACCACCTTATCCTCCAGCGGCTGACGGAGCACTTCCAGCACCTTGGAGCTAAACTCCGGCAGCTCATCCAAAAACAGCACCCCTCGGTGTGCCAGGCTGATCTCTCCCGGGTGTGGCCAGTTCCCCCCACCGACCAGGCCGGCGTGGCTGATGGTGTGGTGCGGCGATCGAAAGGGTCTGGCGCGAATCAACGGGACATCCGAGGGCAGCAAATCCGCCACGCTGTAAATACGAGTCACATCCAGGGATTCATCAATCGTCATGGTCGGCAAAATCGAAGGCAGGGCACGCGCCATCAGCGTCTTACCAGCGCCAGGAGGTCCGATCATCAGCAGGTTGTGCCCGCCGGCTGCCGCCACCTCCAACGCTCGTTTGACATGCTCCTGCCCTTTGATCTCGCTAAAATCCGTCTCCACCCAGACCTCTTCAATGTTTTGTTCGGGCGGCGTCGCCGGTGCCAGAGGTGCAGTCCCGCTCAGATGCTCGTAGAGTGCGTTCAAAGTTGGTGCTGGAATAACCTCGATATCCGGAATCAGCGCGGCTTCCGGTGCATCCACTTCCGGGACGATCACGGTACGATAACCCTCTTTACGCGCCAGGGCTGCCATTGGCAAAACACCCTTCACATGCCGCACGCCGCCATCCAAAGAAAGCTCGCCGATAATCATCGTGTTCTCAATCGATTCAGGGTCCAATTGACTTGTGGCGATCAGCACCCCCACTGCAATGGGCAGGTCGTAGGCTGGACCTTCTTTGCGCACCGAAGCCGGCGCAAGGTTGACTGTTACTTTCCTGCGGGGATAGTAAAAACCTGCATTCTTGACGGCTGAGGCAACCCGCTCCCGGCTCTCCTGAACGGCTGTGTCAGGCAAGCCGACGATCACCATCTTCGGCAGCCCACCACCGGTATCCACTTCCACCTCGACGACGACTCCATCCAACCCCACGACGGCACATGAAAAAACACGAGCAAGCATAAACACCCCGGTTCTGTGATCCAGTCAACAGGACAATTTTAACATAAAACAAACAAAAACTGGCAGGCAAGGACAACCTCAGCGATGTTGTTTTGATTCCAATTTACGCGCATTTCACAACAGGTCATCTGGCCATCAGAAAGAACCAAAGACTTTCCTTTATTTGACAGCGCACAAAATAGCGGTTCTTTTACATCGAATATTCGCCACATCCACAGCGGATTTTAATAAACTCACAAAACAGATGGGTCGATTGATTAACTTTCATACTGTTAATTAACTTGACAATTGAATATTTTAATTATATTATTTGGATATTATTCATACAATTTATCATGTATAAATAATTTACCCACCGCACATTTTAACAAGTCTTATGGAAAGGTTGACTGTCTATGATCAGACAATCGTTATTAACCTCTATTCTTTTAAAATAATGTTGATCTTCTAATGAAGATTTCAAACTTATTAAACAATTGTTGTCAAAATGGAGAAAAGAATCGTGAATAGTAAAAAATTGTCGCCTCAAAGCTGGATTGCCCCATTTCTTTTCTTTTTAATTGTGCTCTCGGCTTGTAGCCCGGGCGCAGTTGAAACAGCACCAGAGTATGTAACTCCAGCAACCTCCACAGAGAAACCAACCGAAGCGCCTGAAGAACAAGTCACCGCCACTCAACAAGAGCCAACCGAAGTAACGCTAACCCTTGCGACAGAAGCTCCAAAAGAAGAAATAAAACCGTTGGTCATATTGCAGCAGCACGTTTTCCACAGCAGCAGGTATGGCGCTGTTTATGCCTTTCTCATTGAAAACCCAAATCAAGAATCTTATATTGCAAACTCGATATTTCAAGTCGACGCTTTTGACGCAAACAATAACCTGTTAGACACAAGAACAATTGACCTGAGCCCCATTCCTCCCGGAGAAACCTTCGGTGTGAGCGGTCCGCTCATTACCGAAGGTAATAACACTTTTTCACGAGTCGAAGTAATAACAATCGATGAAGGCGAGCCTTTACCTGCGACTTCCAATCAAATCGCTAATTTTGAAATAAGCGATCTTCAGTACGGAACCAGCCTGTATGGTTATATCTATGCCTCTGCCATTATTAAAAACCCCAGCGGCAATTATTATTCCTGGTTGAATACTTCGGTTCTTTTCTTTGACGAATCTGGGGAGATTGTCGGCGCTGCGTATAAAGACCTCTCTTTTATCAATCCAACCAGCTCATCAGGTTTATTATTCAGGTCAAACCTAACAGATGCCGATGTTAAAGATAGCAGCATCACACCTGTTGTTAATGTACAATATTATCTTGATGATCAAAGAGGCATCCCCGATGATGCGTCTGAATTAACTGTTATTGATTATGGATTTTCACCGAAAGATGATGACTTTAGTTTTGGCGTTCTTATTAATAATCCTAATCAAAATTATGCAGTTGAGTTTTCTTTATTAACAATGACGGTTTACGGCCTGGAAAACCGTGTCCTGTTTACCGAGGAGTATTCTATTCCAGTATTAACACCAAATCAAACGCTGGGCGTTACTTATTCATGGAATTTTGCAGAGAATGACCAGTTCATTGACCGAATCGATATCCAATTGAGTTCAGGCTATTACTATGAATCTGACATACTACCTTTCTTTGAGACAGAAAACCTGAGTATCTCAAATAACAGAGTCCTTGGCACTATCAAAAACCCCTTTGCAAAAGATTTTCCAAGTCTCATGGTTTTTGCGCTTCTACACGATGATTCCGGAAACATTATTGGTGGAAGTTATGGCTGGTTTGATTTCCTTGCAGAATCAAATACAAATATTGAAATCCCATTTGGCAGTTTCGAGAATGTAGCTTCTGCAGAGTTATATACATCAGTAAACATCATGTCGGACCTTCAAGGTTTACCGCCAGATTAACAATTAAAGACAAAACAGAAAATTTACAGGTGCGGCTTTTTTTGCAAGCCGCATCTGTTGTTAATACGGGATGGATTTGGTCAGATCTTTCTTTTTCCCGCCATTCAACCCATCTGAATTCAACGACTCAACGATTGCCATCTACGGAAGGCAATCGTCAGTGGGTATCTATCATCACTCACGCCCGCTAAAAATATCTGACTGAGGGTGTTGCAAAAGCCATCTTCCCATTTTTACAAGAAACCAGGGGGCTATCCTGTAAACTCATGCCGCTGCCTGCCACGGTTCGGTAATGATCTTACTCCTCTTGGCGTTCATCATTTCCTGGGTGAGATGAAAATGCTCCAAAAAAGCGGGGAAATCCTGTTTCATTTTCTGATCACATTTTATCACCTGGTCCGGACAGACAAGAACGCAGCGCATACACTCAATGCATTTTTCGATATCAGATAACCCGGTTTCCGCATCAAACGCCATGGTCGGACATTCATCTTCGCAGAGGCGGCACATTTGACAATCCCCGGTCACACGGGTTGGTTGCGCTGCACCACGGTATGTCCGCACACGGTTGTGTTCCAGTCGTGAAAGTGAAGTGCTATAACCAAAAGGTTTTTGTAAACGGAAGTTCGGCGGGTCCTGACGCGTGAAACGGTCAATCGCCAATTCCACATATTCACGGGAAACTTCAAAATCGATCTGATTCGGGCGATCGGGCACCATGGAAAAGCCGCCAAGATTAAACGAATGTCTTCCCAGGAATTCAGCTGAGAACAGCGTTTGGAAACCTGCTTTCTCAAGTAGTTGTTTGGTATGAAAATGTGCATATCCGCAGGTTCTGCCCCCATAGGTGAAGAACACCCCACACCGCCTGCCCTGTCCCGATAATGTTGGCAGCCAGTCGTTAATCACACTCGGAGCAAAATCACTGTAAACTGGAAAACCAAATATTACATTCTTATAGTTGTCGAGAATCAAAGGCTTCTGCCGCGAGGAATAGGAGGTGACATTCATCCGGGCAACCTCCCATCCCTGATTCACAAAAACCCGTTCCATGAAGCTCACATAGGTTTCGGTGATCCCTGTTGCAGAAAAGTAAACAAATAAAACATTTTGATGGTTTGTTTTCATCATCCCGAAACCAACGCTCTGTTTGCACATCGTCACAATCCTGTTCATCTTATCACGAAAACAGGCTCCGCTCTTTTCAGGCAGAGAATTTAAATAATAATGGACCATCCCTCACCCTGGAGGCATGATCCATTATTCGTTAATTTGATAGGCTTATGCGTTGTTTACTGTAAATTAGAACAGAGACTGATAATTCTCCAACAAGTTCTGCAATTCATCCTCATGATCTATTTCATCTTCAAGGATTTGTCGGAGAATGTGGTAGGTAACAGGGTCCTTGCCCTGAACGAAGTCCATCAGATCCTTATAAACTTCAATGGCACAGCGTTCACCTGCGATATTTTGTTCTAAAAGGACTTTCACATAATCATTATCAGGCAATTCATAGCCGCATCTTGTCTCTTCAAACCACATCTTGGGATCGATCAATGGCGTGCCGCCCAGCTTGACGATCCGATCTGCCAGCATGTCTGCGTGTTCTTTCTCTTCCTCTGCATGCTCAACTAGTTCTGCTTCAACAACTTCTGCAGCAGGGCCGGTAATAATTTTCGAGCCAACCCAGTACTGATAAACAGCAAGCCATTCATCAGCCAGTGCTGAATTCAAACGTTTGATCAACTCATCAACATCTAATCCAACAATCTCTCGTGCTTTTGTTCCCATAACAATTTTCCTTTCATAAATTAGTTTGCTAATATGTTTACTTGGCATAATTCTCAATCACAGTAATTATATTACATAATTGCGCGAAAATACGATGCCCTTACCTGTAATATGTTTTTGAAGTCCAGATTACATTTATTTACAATAAAGCGCCGCCAATTCTGAAAATTTATTTACGAAATACGGCACCTTCCCAAAATCTCATTTATAATGGGACATGGACTACAGACAAGGAGGTTTCGATGAATTCAGATTACTCAGCAGATGTGATTGTCGTCGGAGGGGGCACAGCCGGGAGTCTCTTTGCCTGGCGTATGGCAGAATTGGGGCACAGGGTGATTGTGTTTGAGAAACGCGATCTTGGCGAGCTAGGAGAGGCGATTGAAATTTTCCATATGGAAAAGATCCGCTTCGAAGAATTCGATATCCCTCACCCCTCGCCGCCAGAACTGATTCATACAGAGGATATCAGTTTTACCTACTCACCTGACCTGCAAGTCAAAGTTCCTGTCAGGGGCACTTTTTATGTAATGCATATGCCTCTTTTTATGCAGAGATTGCATGCCTATGCCCAAAAGGCAGGCGCTGTTTTTATTGAAAATGCAGCGATCAATGAACTTATCATTGAAGGCGGGTCGCTTGTTGGACTGAGAGGCAGCAAGGACGGTGAGCCCTTTGAAGCGCGTGCCAAGCTGATTGTGGACGCATCCGGGCTGGCAGGCGCTGTCCGCACCCGGTTACCGCAATCCTTCGGCGTTGAGAATGACCCCGTCTCGCCTGAAAAATGCCTGTACGTATGCCTGGAACTGCGTTCTGACATCCCCACGGGCTATCCAACCGGCAGCAACGGCTATATGTTTTACAAAGCCTTTTGGAACAAGAGCTACGGAGAGGATGTCGTGTTGGGGATCGGTCAGCCCAACAGCTTTGATTACGCCTGGCAAAAGCATGAAGAATGGCGCGAAATATATTTTGATAATCCGGGAAAGGTTGTCGCCAGGCGCCAGGGTGCCATTCCCTTCACACGTACACCGCTTTCACTTGTAGGCAACGGCTTTATGGTCGTCGGTGATGCCGCTAACCAGAACAAACCCTTCTCAGGTGAAGGAGTCACATCCGGTTTCACTGCGGTCGCGATCGCTGCGGAAGTGGCTGATAAAGCCCTCAGAAAGGGCGACACAAGCGCCAAATCATTGTGGGACTACAACGTCCGCTACCATCAGGGGCAGGGCGCCAAATTCGCGGCTGGTTTCGCTCAGCTGCCAGCAACGGTTGAATTATCTGAAAAAGATGTGAATTACCTCTTCCGCAAGGGCATCATCTTCACCAGCGAAGATTTTGAAACACTGAACCAGGCATATGAGATCCAAATCAGCACCCCCAAACTCATCAGCATCGCCGCCGCCCTGATATGGGGTGTGATTACAGGTCAATTCTCATTCGCAAGCCTGCAAACCTTTATTAAAAAATCCTCCCAGGCTGGCCAGATTAAAAAACATTATTCAAACTTCCCCGAAGATCCAGAAAATTTCAATTCCTGGGCAAAGGAAGCAAAACAACTTTGGAATGAGGCGCAATAAATGAACCAGAAAAACTTTGAAACACCTGCCCATATTGATCTCTTAAACATTTCAAACCTGAATTACCCGGAACGACTGACTACTGCCTGCTTGCAAGGCCTGGTCAATCGTTCAGGTCCGAAATTGTTTCTCGACTATGGAAATTACGACGACCCCGGTACACGCAAGACCAATTCTGTGCAGATGACCGAAGAAAACTGGTTTGGCAAATACCGTCAATTTCTGAGCCGTAATGATCTGGATAATTTGGATTATTACCGGGAGGAGTTTGAATTCGAAGTCGATCAGCTTTCGGGGTTGGATGATACCATCAAAAAATATCAGCATCACCTCAAAGGATTGGTTGTGTGGGATCCCGATTTGATCGATTCTGTCAACCTGGCATTGATGCTGGCGGGATTGAATGATCTGCTGATCATCCATCCTGACCAATTGGATCATTTTAAAACTTTAACGGGACTGCCGCTTGTTGAGGACCTGCGCGGACGTTTCACCGATCGGGTTTCGCTTTATAAGTGGGCATACGAACATCTTTTCAAGCAATGCAAAAAGGGTCAGGTCGCCCATATGGAGCCTGCCTGGAACCGCGCTGAATTTACGGACTATATCGTCCAAAACAAACTTTTTACCTTCAATCTTTCTTGCTTTCAAAAGGGCGGCTTACGCACATTCGGTCAAAAACTTCTGTTATTGCTTGTCGCAGGCCCCCTACCTGTACGGAATTTTCTATTTGGCACCCGCCTGGATGCACTTGTGCGCGCATTCGCGCTTTGGTTGTTGGGAATCGGTGCACCTGAGACGCGGTTGGGTAATAAGATTCAGAAATCCATAACAGGGGATCCCTACCCCACCATTTTTGGCTGGCACACGGATCGGGATGACGAACTTGCTTTCATGCTAGCAATTTCAGCCAACGGCCTCCGCCTTGCACCCACCTTCCTCGCCAATAACTACGCCTTCCACAGCCGGCTGCCGTCAAAAGTGCCCTTCAAGCAGCACTACCTGAGCAGTGAACAGGTCCCGCTGGAAGATAAGGTCTACCTGACCTTCACCCTTTCCGACGGGGATCAGTTCACACTGATGAATACCGCTGAGGTCGGCAACTGGCGGCGCCCTGAGCACGGTAAAGTGCCCTTCAACTGGGAGGTTCAACCCCTGCTTGTTAAAATTGCCCCCGCCCTGCTGGGATACTATTATCGCAATCTCACGGATGCGGATATGCTGGTGGCAGGGCCATCCGGCGCTGGCTATGTGATTCCACCCCTGGTGCCCGACCTTCCCAAATATATGGCTGAAAGCGCTCGCTTCTGCGACGCTGCCGACATTCGTATCACAACTTCCTATACCTGTGACCCACCCCAGCGGGTGATCCGCCATCATGGAAAATCACCGGGCAACTTCCTGGGATTCATCGCCGGCTATTTTCATCTCAACCGAACCCCCATGACCATGGCGGGTGAGCGCCCCTTTGTATCCTATGCCTGGCCGCACGTCAGCCAGATTGGATTAAATGCGGATCAGGTTCTAGATGGTATCCGTGAACTGGTCGAAGCGCCCGGAAAAACTCCTCGTTTTATCGCATGTCACCTCTTTGCCTACTGCACGACTGTTTCAGATGTGTATGAATTTGTCCAAACGCTTGATACCCAAAAGATCAAGGTTGTTCGAGCGGATGAATTCCTCATCGCCGCCCAAAAATTCATGGAAAAGGAAAATTTGCAATGAACCACACCCCGGCTTCAGAGAAACTGAGCAACAAAACAAAAGTCCTCTATGGTTTTGCAGACCTTGGAATTCAGACCCTGGTTGCATCCATCCAGTTTTGGTTGTTATTTTATTATACGGATGTCGCCCACGTCGACCCGGCGATTGCAGGAACAGCCATGATGGTCGGTAAATTGACCTGGGATGCCATCAACGATCCCCTGTTTGGCTACCTGTCAGATAAAACCAATACGCGCTGGGGACGACGGCGACCCTGGATGCTTTTCGCCGCCATTCCTCTTGGCATTTCCACCTGGTTGATGTTCTCATTACCTGAGAATTTGGTGGGGGTTAAGGCATTTTTAGCGGTATTGATCACTTTCTTGCTTTTTGATACCTTTCACTCTGCCGTAAGTATTTCCTATTACGCCCTGACACCGGAACTGACGTTAGATTATCGGGAACGCACATCACTGACGACGGTCAGAGAAGTCTTTACCGTCCTTGGATATATCATCGGCGCAGGGATCACCAAAATGGTGGCTGATATCTTCCAGGACACCTTTCAAATCACCAGCCAGCAATCCTGGAGCGCATTGGGTGCAACCTTTGGGTTTGTTGCAATCATTTCAATTATGACCACCGCACTCAATATCAAAGAACGCAAACGAGCCGATTTTGTACCCACATCCATGCCGCCCATGAAAGCCTTCCTGGTGACATTCAAGAATAAACCTTTTATTCAGCTCATGGGTGCCCAGTTTCTGAGCAGTTTCAGCTTCACGCTGCTGACCTCGCTGCTTTCCTACTACACCATCTATCAGATCAAGATGGAAGAACAGCTCACCCTGATCATGCTGATCCTCCTGGGTTGCATTGGTCTTTTCCTGTTTCCCTGGCGCTATCTCTCGGATAAGATCAACAAGGGTCCTTCCTATGCACTGGGGTTGTTCATTGCCAGCCTGGCAGTGATCGCCACCTTCTTCTATCCCAATGAACCCACCCCCTTAATCTACGTCACGGCCGCTGTCGCAGGGCTGGGCTTTTCAGCGCAGTGGGTGTTTCCATGGAGTATGCTCCCGGATGTTGTGGAATATGACCAGGTTATCACAGGTGAGCGCCATGAGGGTGTCTATTATGGCATGTGGTCATTTCTTGGCAAGCTAACCGGTGCGCTGGGCATTGCGGTCAGCGGTTGGGCATTATCCTTATTTGGGTACGTGGCGAATCAACCTCAACAGACCGAACGGGCTCTGCTCGGCATCCGTCTGTTCTTCGGCCCGGTGCCTGCCGTGGTATTGCTCATCAGCCTGCCGCTGCTGATCTGGTATCCGATCACGCGCGAATCGCATCAGAAACTGCTGGAAAAGATTGCGGAGATGAAGAATAAATCTGATGAAGCCTGACAGAGTCGGGTCGGGCTTTAGGGGTTCAAAATGGGATATAAACGTTGTGGAAAATCCGTGATGATGCCCGTGACGCCCATTGCTATCAGGTTCTCCATATCCGGAATTTCATTTACCGTCCAAACATTGACGTCGTAACCATTCTCACGCAGCAATTGCACCTGATGTGCGCGCGTGGCCTTTAAGCCTGGATGGTATGCCTGTGCATCCAGCGTTTGCATCAAGGATAAGGGATCCATCTGGTAATTGCTGACCAAAACGCCGGTCGCCAGGTTCGGGTTGAGTTCTTTGACCTGCTTTAAATAGTCAAATTTGAATGAAGAGATCAGCACCTGGCTTTCCATATCCATCGCTTCAACCAATCTCACAACTTCAGAGACAATCACCTCATCAGCAAATGTGCCGCTGGCATCCTTTATTTCAATATTCACCCACCAGTGATTGGAATTTGTGAATTCAAGCGCCTCGCCCAATGTTGGGATAGCTGCACCACGAAATTCAGTCCAATCTGCAGGCAAAATTTGCTCCTGAGCGATCTGATCAAAAGGGTCTTTTTCGATAAACCAGCTCCCAAAATCAAGCTGGCGTAACTCCTCAATAGAAAAATCATAAACCCGCCAGGGAGATTTCTCAGGAAAGACCTGCGCCACATTTGATGTTCGCTCCAGGGTGTCATCATGAAGGACAACCAGCTCACCATCCGAACTCATCGCAACATCCAATTCCCACCCATCAGCATGCACCTCCAAAGCTTTAACTGCTGCTGGGATCGTATTTTCCGGTGCTAAAGAACGGGCTCCACGATGCGCAATAATCATCACATGAGCATCGTTTATTGCGCCTGTCGTTTCAACCTCTCGAAATTCTGAATTCATGTCTTTCCCTCCGCAACAAGAAGTTAAGAAAAGCAGGAAATAAAAAATAAAGAAAATGCTAGAATATCGTCTGGTTGTCATGGTTATATAAATTTGCAGGGTGTCCCATTTCGAGACACCCTGCTGGATTTTATTGATTCTTCTGGCTCCTTAGGGAATTAATCAACCAAACCCATAGAGATGTTATATTCCTCAATTGCGTCGGTCACGATCAGCGCTGCTTTGTCCAGGGCTTCCTGAGGTGTAGCGACCCCTTCAAGTACTTCTTCAATTGCTTCCTCAATGGTCTGCCGTGCGGTTGGGAAAACGCCGATTAAACCACCTTGTGTGATCCGGTTATTGGGAGCAAGGTGGAGCTGATCAACAGCCGTCTTAAACTGCGGATATTGCTCTCGCCATTCCTGTGCCAGAGGTACATCATAGGCGGTATCACGAATCGGGAAATATCCGGACATCGTGTGCCAATAAGCCTGCTGTTCAGGTGAAGCCTGGTATTTAATGAATTCCCAAGCGCAGTCCTGTTCCTCTGGGGAACTATCGCTGATGATCCACAATGACCCGCCACCAATGATCGTCCCTGAAGTTTCAAACGCTTCTTCGTTCGGACGCGGCATGTAAGCAGTGCCAATCTCAAATTTTCCATCAACCGTATCCATTGCCCCCCGTAAGACTGCGGTGGAATCGATGAACATGGCGGTTTGTTCGGCATAAAAAGCCGTTCGGACATCTGCATTCACGCGACCATAATTGCCCATGATGCCCTCATCGAACATGGCTTTCCACCACTCCAAAATCGCCACGCCTTCGGGACTGTTGAAGGTTGCTTCAGCGGCAAGGGCATCGCGTCCGTTGGCGTTGTTGACATAATATCCCCCGGAAACCGCCAGAAATTGCTCAAAGAACCAGCCGTAGATGCTGATCGAGATTCCTGAAACAGTCACATTTCCAGCAGCGTCTTTCTGTGTCAATACGCGGGCTGCATCCCAAACTTCCTGGAAGGTTCTTGGCGGGCTTTCGGGATCCAAACCTGCAGTTGCAAACATGTCTTTGTTGTAATACAACATTGGCGTGGATGTGTTGAACGGCATAGAAGCTTGCTGCCCCTCGACAGTGTAATATGCCAGAACATTTGGTTCAAGATCGGAAACATCGTAATTATCCTTGTCGATGAACTCTTGAACTGGGGTGATCATTCCCAGGTCAGCCATCAGCCGGGTTCCAATGTCATAAAGTTGCATGACTGCCGGCACATCCTCCGACTGTAAACTGGCTCTCAATTTTTTCAAAGCATCATCATAGGAGCCCTGGTAGATCGGTTCAACATAGCATTTGTCTTGCGAGGCATTGAAGTTATTTGCCATTTCGGGAATTGCAATCCCTCCCAGATCACCGCCCATACTGTGCCAGAAATCAATCATGATCACTTCTTCTGCTGGGGGTGCAAGCGTTGGCTCAGGTTTTTCTTCGACAGGTTTTTCAGCAGGTGGCTCTTCTTTCTCTGGCTCTTCGACGACGGGCGGCGCTTCCGGTGCCTGGACAGTTGGTTGGCACGCTGAAAAAATCATTCCAAAGATGATCAGCAAGCCAAGAAAATGGAACGTACTTTTTTTCATGTCAATCTCTCCTTTTGGTAGGTGAACAAAATATTCCGCTGGAATTTATCCCTTCACTGCCCCAGCGGTTAAACCACGAATCAGTTGGCGATTACTGAAAACAAACAATGTCAGAGTGGGAATTAAAATAAAGACGACACCTGCCATAATAATATTGATCATCAGCCGCTCTTCATCTCTAAGAAGAGCGATACCAATTTGCACGGTTCGCATGGATGGATTATTGGTCACCAATAAAGGCCATAAATACTGGTTATAGGTCTGTAAAAAACTGTACACTGCCAGCGTGCCCAATGCTGGACGAGCCAGGGGTATTACAATCGTCATTAAGAATCTAAAACTGCTGCAGCCATCAATGACGGCCGCATCGTGCAGATCGCGAGGAATTTTCAAAAAGAATTGTCGTAATAAAAACGTACCAAACCCCGTTGCCATGAAAGGGACAGCCAATCCCTGAAAGGTGTCCGTCCAACCCAACTTCTGAATAAACAGATAATTAGGGATAATAGTCGCTTCCCATGGAATCATCATCGTCGATAGGAACAGCAAGAAAAAGAAGTTCCTCCACTTAAATTGGATAAAGGCAAATGCATAGGCTGCCAGGCTGGCTGTAATAAGCTGTCCGATCATTACCAAAGAAGATTGGATAATGCTGTTTACTAGATAACGCCCAAGCGGCGCCTGGATCATTGCACGGCGAATATTTTGCAAACGGAACCCGGTTGGGAATTGTATCGGAGGATAGGATCCCATTTCAGCATCAGATTGCATGCTGATATTGATGGCTGACCAAATGGGATATAAAATGATCATCGCAACTATGATTAAAATGACATACTGAAAAATTGAGACAACAAAGCGTCGACGGGCGATTGATGACTTCATTCGTAATAAACCTTTCGCTCCACGAAGACAAACTGGATAATTGTCAATAACAACATAATAAAGAACAGCATGATCGATTGCGCAGCGGCAAAGCCAAACTTGCCATTAAAGTAAAACTCTCTATAAATTGCGTAAACCAGCAAATTGGTTGAATGCAGGGGTCCGCCTGAAGTCATAATGTGGACTGGCGTAAAGGTTTGAAAGGCTGCCAGCATGTCCACGACCAGCAGAAAGAAAAAAGTTGATGAAAGCATGGGCAATGTAATATGGCGAAATTTATTCCAGCTATTCGCGCCGTCGATCATGGCGCTCTCATAAAGTTCCTCCGGAATGGTTTGCATTGCGGCAAGAATAATCACCGTGTTCAAGCCAATTTGCAGCCAAATCGATGTGATCGATACAGAAATTAATGCTGTATTGGGACTTACCAACCAGGGTATATTGCTGATGCCCACCAAACTTAAGAGATAATTCACGCCAACAGTTGGGTGATAAATATAAAGGAACATTAAAGAAGCGGTTGCTCCCGATACGGCAATCGTGATAGAAAACACCATCCTAAAAAATGAAATTCCTTTTAATCTGAGGTCTCCCAAAACAGCAAGTCCGAGAGAAATCAGGATGGTCGTAGGCACCGTGTAGAGGATGAATAAAATACTCCTCTTCAGGCTATTTACAAAATTTGGCGTTTCAAATAAACGTTGATAATTCCGCAATCCGACATACTTTGCCAATCTTCCAATGGGATCGGTAATGTAGGCACTCATCTCAAAGGATCGAAATAATGGAATGAAGACAAACGCCATAAAAAGAATTAACGCGGGGCTTAAATAGAGCATTGCCTTAATAAAAGATCTGATCGCTCTTTTTTGGGGCCCACTCAGCCTGAATACTGTTATTTTCTTTTCAAATCGTGGAGATAGATTTTGAGGCTGACTCTGGTTCACATCGATAGCCTTTCACATTATGGTCTGAAAGCAATGGGTGCAAAGATCTTTTGCTACTCTTTATCGATTAATGTATCAGTTACAGTCTTAGCTTCTTGCCAACATTATATCATAATTTAGATCCGCAGGGAGTACATCTTTGCCTGCTCTGAGTGCGAAAGCACGAGAGGGTTGAGCGCACCAATAATGCGGTATTTCTGATCTGGCATCCAATCATGCACGAATCTCATCTGAAACTGCTGGATAAGATTACGGAGGTGGAACCAAAGAAAATAGAAAATCTTGAGTAATTCTCTTTTTACAAGACCATGCTCGCAAAACGATAAATAAAAAAAGAGGATGGCGGTTCTCGCCATCCTCAAAATTGAAATTCAAGTCTGTGTTGGAATATTTTTTCTCAAAGGGCTTAGGGTCCCATGCAGTTTGAAGGCAGTCCGGCTCCCGCCCGATAACCACACCATTCATAGACGCCGCTATCCCTATTGCCCGTAAACTGATTCAGGCTGATCAGATAAAAACTAAAAGGTCCTGATATGTTTGGACCGTACCAGGTTCCTGTTAATGTTCTCATGTCAGCCGAGAGTGAACCGCTCAGGGTGAAGGTATTTGTACCTAAGGTAAACGTACCGCTCACTGTTGAACCCGATTGGGTGAGAGCAATACCAAAGGATTCATGCATCATGTTTGGCACCCCAAACGATGTCGTCCAGGAGCCGGTCCAGTTATACTCCGAAGTGGGTGTAACTGTTGGGGTTGCAGTTGCAGCAGGCGTCGGTGTCGGAGGCGGCGTAAATTTGGGAAGCACATCTATTGAACCGGTAACGGTTGCATAACGTCCCCAAAGCCAGCACTCTCCGGGTCGATCCGGGTTCTTGATGATCCAGTACTGCCCATCCGTGGATACTCCCACGACCTCAGCTGACTCACCAACAAGCAGTGCGCCAATATAATCATAAATCGTCCCGGGTCCTTTCCGGCAGTTGGTATCCATGCTCACATTGACCATGGCTGTCTCAGGTGTGGGGGTCGCTGTTATGGTCGCGGTGGATAACATCGCAGTGTCTGGCGTTTTGGTTGGGTTGGAAATTCGCAATGTGTCCGGATCTGTTGTCTCGGGTGTTAATACGCTTTCCTCATTTGCTGCGTTGATTGTAGCAGCAACAATGGTCTGTATCTGATGTTCACTTTCTAATGTCATCGCCACAATCGTTTGCGCTTTTTCTTCAACGTTTACAGCCGCACCCTGATTTCCTATCACGCCGCAGGCGGATACGATCATAAGAAGAATTAGCCCCACCAAACTGATTTTAATAAGCGTGTGCGTGTTCATCATCATACTCACTTTCATCCCAAACTTTTCTAGAATTCGTCTGATAAATTTAAAAATGTATTTGTACGAGGTGAATTGCTTTGTCAATTTGTGCAACAGATGTCTGGAGCATGGGCGAGCGTATTGTGTAGAAATCTATTCACAATTATACACAATAACAAATCCCTTTTTCAATACCTGAAACAAACAAGAGGCCTTTATCATCACCAGACAAGCGAAATAAACCTTTTTTCAAATCATCCGAAATTCCCCCTACCAAAATTTGATGCTTCTTCTCACCCCACTCCATTTTCAAAACGTGCCCCAGCCCATGCAACGCCCATCGCGCTCGTTGGCTATACTTTCCAAGCAGAACCGATCTCATCCTGACATTGTCCTGAACAAAACGATCATTGTTCGTCTAAAAGAAGAGGTATGACAGCTTCTTCAAGCATCTTCTGGGTGAGGGGCCCCAGCCACACTTTCTGCAGCCTGCCTTCTCGATCCAACAGCAGAGACGCAGGCAGCCCACTTATTCCAATTTCAATCATACTGTTTCCCGCCGGGTCAGACCAAACGGGAAACGTGTATCCATGCTCTTCAACATAATCAGCAGCAGCAATTGCGCTTTCGCTGACATTGATGGCGATCAGTGTAAAACCTTCTGATTGATGCTCCTGATAAAATGCGTCCAACAGGGGCATTTCTTCGCGACACGGGCTGCACCAGCTCGCCCAGTAATTAAGCAGGACGACCTCACCGCGTAAATCGCGCAAAAAAACCGGATTCCCATCCGTATCCTTAAGAGCAAGTTCCATCGGAGGTTTGGGCGTGGTTGTGGCTGTAGATTCAGTATTCCTTGCCGCACATGCAGTCAGTAGCACGATCATTAAGGCAAGCGTGGCAGAGATTGTTTTGTGATTAAAAACCATCGATCAACGAATACCTAAATACGTTCTACGGACAGCGTCATCCTTCGCCAAATCCTTAGCCGAGCCTTCAAGCGTAATTTGTCCCGTCTCAAGAATATACGCGTAATCTGCAATACTGAGCGCTGCTCGCGCATTTTGCTCAATCAGGAGGACTGTTTGATTCCGGACCTGATTCAATTCGGTCAATTTTCCCAAAACATCCTGCGACAGCACCGGCGCCAACCCCAGGGAAGGTTCATCGATCATGATCAGACGCGGCTTGGACATGATGGCTCTGCCCAAGGCAAGCATCTGCTGCTCACCGCCCGAAAGCGTGCCCGCACTTTGGAAATGGCGTTCCTTCAGTCGTGGAAACAAGGCGTACACTTCTTCAATGTCAGCGCTGATCTCTTCCTTGTTCCGTCGGGTATAAGCGCCCAGCGCCAAGTTCTCACGAACGGTCAAATTTACAAATACCCTGCGTCCCTCAGGGACAAGGGCAACCCCTCTATTAACAACCTGGAAGGATTTTAAACCCATCAGGCTTTCACCTTCAAATTCGATCGAACCCTGGTCAGGTTTGACAATGCCCATAATGGTCCGCAGTGTGGTGCTTTTTCCTGCGCCATTTGAGCCAAGCAAAGCGATGATCTTCCCTTTCGGGACTTCAAGTGAAACGCCTTGCAATGCCTTAATTCCACCATAGGATACATGTAGATTTGTGATATTAAGCATGGTTGTCAACTCCCAGATAGGCTTCAATCACCCGTGCATCATTCTGAATTTTTTCAGGATCACCTTCCGCGATCATCACACCATGGTCGATAACGATAATTCGGGGGCAAATTCCCATCACTACCCGCATTTGATGCTCGATCAGGAAAATTGTAAGATCAAATGTCGTTAGAATATGCTGAATAAAAACCATCAGTTCTTCTGCATCGGATGGGCTCATCCCTGCTGCCGGTTCATCCAGCAAAAGCAAACGCGGCTCCGTCGCCAAAGCTCGCGCAATCTCAAGTTTTCGTTGCAAGCCATAGGGTAATGAAGTCGGCTCATCATATGCAAATCGATCCAAATCAAGCGATTCCAAAAGCGCCATCCCTGTTTCACGCATCTCTTTTTCTTCAGCCAGATAATTTGGCAAACGCAAAACAGCAGATGCGGGTCCCGCCCCAAGCCTCAGGTGTTTTCCGACAATCACATTTTCTAAGACATTCAATCCCTTAAAAAGTCGAATATTCTGAAAGGTACGGGCAATTCCCCGATTTGTGATCTGGTCCGGTCGCTTACCCGAGATATCTTCCTGATTAAAACGGATGTTTCCTTCCGTTGGCTCATAGATGCCTGTGATCACGTTGAAAATTGTGGTTTTTCCAGAGCCATTTGGTCCAATCAAGGCACACAATTCCCCGGCGTCCAGCTCAGTTGAAAAATTATTGACCGCAGTCAAGCCGCCAAACCGTTTAACAAGACCATGAACTTCAAGCAGCGGACTCATGATTCTTTTCCTCCTGAATTGCTCTCACCCTTTTTGGGAATAAAACGCCTGAACATACGTGTCAACCCGTCCCATGAAAATTCTTTGTTTCCCATCAAACCTTTGCGATAGAAAAGAATGACAAGCAACAGCAGAACTGAGAATATCACCATGCGCATTCCAGGTATTCCTGGAATGGTGAGCGATCCAATCTTGAATTGCGATTCGAGCGGTCGAAGTGCTTCGAGGAACACGGTATAGAGAAACGCCGAGATGATGCTGCCCGTCAGGCTTCCCATCCCACCCATCACGGTCACCCCAACAATTTGATACGTCAACGTAAACAAAAACACTTTGGGGTCAATTGTGCTGATGAGGTTCGCCATCAATCCACCCGCAACGCCCACAAAAAAGGATGAGACGCCAAATGCCATCATCTTATGTTTGAACAGGTCCACCCCCAAAGCTTCCGCCGCGACTTCATCGTCGCGGATCGCTGAGAACGCCCGACCATAAGAGCTGTCGATCAAACGTTTGACCACAAAAACACATATCGCCAGGCTCCCCCAGGACCAAAGCAGGTTCGTGTAACCTGGAATGCCCTTGAGCCCGAGCGCACCGTTGGTCAGTGACTGCATGTTGACCAGCAAGACACGGATGATCTCACTAAAACCAAGGGTGGCGATCGCCAGATAATCGCCTCTCAGGCGCAAAGCCGGCCAGGCAATTAACAGTGATAGCAAGGAGGTCAGCAGCCCACCGATGATCAGCGCCAGAAAAAAAGGCGCCTGAACATTTGCCAGGGGTGAAATGATCGGTTTCAGAAAGAAATTCACCGCTTTCTGAGCAGGTGAAAGCGTCAGCAATGCAGCAACATAGGCGCCAATTGCCGCAAAGCCTGCATGACCCAAAGAAAATTGCCCGGTGTAACCAAAAATTAAATTGAAGGTTACCGCCAAAATTCCGTAAATGGCGCATAGATTCAAAATTCGTCTGTAGTAAGGATTGAGGTGTGATTCGGCGTAGATCAACAAAATGGCGACAACGATCAATGCGACAATCGAAAGTAGGGTTTTTCGGTTAAGTTTCATCGTCTTACACCTTTTCCGGTTCGACCTCTCCCATAATCCCTGTGGGTCGGAAGAGGAGCAGAAGAATCAAAATCGTATAGGAAAAGGCGTCCCGATAGCCTGAAAGGCTGGGAAAGAACGCCACCAACATAATTTCAACAACGCCCAGCAGCAGACCTCCGATCATCGCCCCACCCACATTGCCAATTCCGCCCAGCACTGCAGCTACGAATGCTTTCAAGCCGGGCATCATACCCATCAAGGGATTGATTTGAGGAAACTTGATCGCCCAGAGAATACCGCCGATTGCAGCCAGACTTGAACCAAGCATAAACGCGAACATGATGATCCTGTCAGTATTAACGCCCATCAGCGCAGTTGTTTCGATGTCCTTCGAAAGCGCTCGCATCGCAGTGCCGGCTTTGGTCCGATTGATGATTAAGATCAAACCAATAAACAAGACCACTGAGATAGTAATGATGATGGGCGTGTAACTCACGAAAGTGGTCGATCCCAGGTGGAGCAATTTATCCATAAAAGCGGGACGAGCAAATGCCTTCGGTCGACCTCCAAAGATCACAATTGCCAGATTTTCCAATAAAAAGGAAACAGCAACCGCGGCGGTAAACAAATTGATCCGTGGAAATTCACGCAGAGGTCGATAAGCAACTCGCTCCATGATAATTCCAATACCTGCTGTGACCCCAACAGCAAAGATGAAGGACGCCCACCATGGGAGGAAGAACATGGAAATCCCATAAAATGCAAAATAGGCTCCGAGCATGATCAGGTCTCCATGCGCAAAGTTGATCAACCTCAAGATACCATAAACCATGGTATACCCAATGGCGATCAACGCATACAAGCTTCCAAGAGAGATGCCATTCGCTAAATTTTGAAGAAAAGATTCAATCGTCATGAAGCTATTCCAATCACTATGAACGGCTCTTATTAAACTTTATATAAGAAAAGGGCGCCCAAAAGAAGAGCGCCCTTCTTAGCCATTCTGAATTACGGGCTGACCGTTGATAGATATTTGAAAGCACCATCCTGAACCTGGAGAACAACTGCGTCCTTGACGGCATCACCTGTTTCATTAATCGTGATGAAACCTGTGACTCCCTCATAGTCCTTCGTTACTGCCATAGCATCCCGAATGTCCTTAGGATCAAAGGAGTTTGCTCTTTCAATCGCGTCAATCACAAGCATATAGGCATCATAGCCCAGCGCAGCCATCGCACTTGGAGTCTCACCATATTTTGCTTCAAAGGCTTCGACAAAGGGAGCTGAAGCTGACGTGGTGGCAGCATCTGCGGAATAGTGGGAGCTAAAAACAGCTCCTTCAGCTGCTTCGCCGCCGATATCCACAAGCTCAGGCGCTTCCCAGGCATCCGTGCCCATAAAGAGCCCGGTAAAGCCCATTTCACGACCTTGCTGCATCAGCAAAGCTGCGTCGCCATAATAGCCTGGTGCAAAAATTGCTTCTGCCTCACCGATGTCTGAAAGCTGAGCGGTAAAGTCCTGGTCGCCATCCTGGTAAGACGTCTCAGACACAATTCCTTCGTCCGATCCGGTCAGTTCAATCCAGGATTGTTTGAAGAATGCAGCCAAACCGACAGAATAATCCTGAGAAATATTCTGGATAATCGCCACCTTCGTAAATCCCTGCTCAACCGCATATTTCGCCATCACCCTTCCCTGGAATGGGTCAATGAAGCAAGCACGGAAGTAATACTCCTTACCTTCGGTAACGAGCGGATTGGTGGGGGAGCATCCCATCACGGGGATTCCTGCTGCTTCCGAAACCTCACCCCCAGCCATTGCGTTCGACGATCCATAGCTTCCAACAACCGCGATTGCTTTTTCCTGTTCAATCAAACGAGTCATTGCCGTTGCGGATTCAGCTTTGTCACCCCGGTTATCAACCAGCACCATTCGGATGGGTACACCCAGCGCTTCACTTTTCTGTTCATAAGCAAGATCAACACCTTGCATGGTTTGCACGCCGCCGGCAGCCTGAGCGCCTGTCATCGGTTCATAAACGCCAATGACAACCTCTTTAACATCCTCACCCGCCGCAGGCTGATCAGTTCCGGGAGATGCTGGGGCACAACCCATCAGCACACCGCTGATCATCGCCAATACAAGTCCGACATAGAATATTTTCTTAAACAAAATTACACTTCTCCTTTCTTCTTTCTTCTTACTTCAATATTTTTTACATTCAAAAACATTGGGGGGATTCTATCTGACAATAGGCAAACCTCCTTTGACAAGTTGTGGCGTACACACATCCTGTCATGTTTTTCCTGATACTTTTATTCTAACATAAATTGAGTCCAATTAAATAGAATTATGCAGACGTCCCCATCTCAAGATGATAATTATCTATTCATATCTTTTATGATTTTCGCATGAGTTTATGGAACCCCTAAACCTCTCAACCTACACAAAACTCTTGACGTTTTGCCTGAATATTAACAAATACTGTCATTGCGGAATTCCCGCGATTTCCCCACAAATGGTAGGGAATCAAGGTTAACGGCTGACCACAAATGCTGGCGGCGCGAATAATATTGCAGCCACCCAAAAGCTCCGATCTCCATTCAACGGACATGTTCCCGGGGTAGACCTCAACATTGAAAATATCTACATCGGGATTATCGGTGTCCTCCAAGCAGTAGATCAAGGGTCCACAGACAAGTGCTACCCGACCCCGCACGCATTTCACTCGCTTATCGGCGCGCCACACCTGGACCGGCATTTCAAAATCCACTACGAGATGATTGCCATCCTCCCACGTGCGTTCAATAACCATCCAGGAAGATCGGGATGGGTCCAGTGTGCCCGGTTCGGAAAATTCGTTTGTTTGAACAGGATCCCCATTCAAATACAGGGTGGCTTTCGTCGCCCAGGACGGCGCCCTGAGCTTCAATAGGATGTTGGTCTCCGGCGCGTTCTTAATCGTCAATTCCACCCTGCCCCTCCAGGGGAATTGACTTTCCATCACAAATACCGCCTCCTCGCCACACACCTGAATCTGATGCGCACCGGTGATATATTGTTGAATATAAATCGTATCTTCTCTTACGGACAGGATATCCTTTTTCAACCTGACAAATGTGCGCGAGAGGTTCGAAGGACAACAGGGCACTTCATACCAGGCTCTGCGCTGAATTTCTCCATCAGATTCCAGCGGGTTATTATACAAATAGGTCCTGCCATCCACACCCATTCCAACCAGGGCGGCGTTGTAAAGCTGCCATTCAAAAAGGTCGCTGTATTTTGCTTCGCCGGTCAATTTGCTCATCTCATGGCTCCAATAAAGACTCGCCAATGCTGCGCAGGTTTCCGCATAAGCAAAACCAGGGTCCAGTTCATAATCCCGTCCAAATCCTTCAATAATTGGAAGAGAGCCAATACCGCCCGTCAGGTACATACGCCGTGAAACCATGCGGTCCCAGCTGGTTTGTAGCATGGGAAGATAATGCCTGTCACCGTTCAACCGGTCCAGCATGGCTGCTGCTGTTTGCAGGTAGGCATAGCGAACCGCGTGCCCAACCGGTGCCATTTGCTGTTTGAGCGGTTTGTGCTGCTGAAAAAACTTCCCACCAAGGGTACTGATGACCCATCTGTATTGGATGCCCGGCGGCATTTTCGCCCAATTGTCAGGTGGCAGCCGCTTCTCATTTGTCGGACAATGTTCTTGAATAAAAGCAGATTCTTTTTCCTTCACCGTCCGCAACCGACGCAAATTGCTTAAATACTGTTTCACCAGGTCCATTCCAAAGGCAAAGGTCTTTCCCCGGTTCTCCAAAAATTGGCGTGCCATCGCCAGGTATTTCTCCTCACCTGTCCATTCGTACAATCGCAACAGGGCAATCTCAATTTCCTGATGTCCCGGTGTATAACGAGGTCCTTTGCCAAAAAAATCAGCCACGATGCGATCAGCCGCTTTTCTGGCAATGTTCAACAGGTCATTTTGAACGCCAGATTCTGCCATGGAAACCCCTGCTTCGATCAGGTGCCCGTGACAATAAAGCTCGTGCTCAATTTGGAGATTGACCCACCGGACGCCCGGAAAATGGATCTGGTTGAAGGTATAAAGATAGCCATCGGCATCCTGAGCTCGCCCAAGCAGCACAATGAAATCATGCACCAGCTCTTCCAGACCCGGATCCGGACGTTCAGACAAAATCAAACAAGCTGCTTCCAGCCATTTATAGGCGTCAGAATCCGCAAAAAACCAACCACGGCGGAAGACGGGTTTGTTTTCAGCCAGAATGCGAAAATTGTCAATGCAGCCTGAGCGCTCCAGTTGATCCCATTGATGAAAGATGGCTGTTCGTGCATTAACCGATTGCCATCTCTCCCAAAACCCACCCGTGATTTTCGAACTAATCCGCCCCACTTGCGCTTTCCTTACGCTCCCTGATAAATGTCAGAGGAATCAGCGCCAATAGTGAGATCAGCGAACCCACCTGGAAAATGATCGGTACTGGAATGAAGCCTGCTTCACCGTTAACCACAGTCGGAATGCCATAATTCTGAATCAGCCATGAGCCAATCGCAGGACCCAGCACCATCGGGATCGCAATCCAGAAGATCATCCGGATCCCAAGGAACTTGCCGCGGTTTTCTTCAGGGAGCAGATCCTTAAGCCAGGCTACGGAAGCCACCCCCGACGCAACTGAAAAAGCTTGCCAGAACAAGCCGGTCAACGCCAGCAGCGGCAGGGTGTTCACCAGGGACAGCAGGATTCCACCCAGCGAGCTCATGATGAGCGCAATCCCGATCATCGGACGCTTCTTCCAACGGTCTGCCAAAATGCCAAAAGGGATCGCCAGGGCAGCGGAGCCCAGCATAACGGCACCGCCGATCACGCTGAATTCCGTTTTGGTAACCCCCACATAGTTTTCCAGGTAGACCAGCATATAGGGAAAAGAAACCTGCATCCCAATACTCTCGACCATGATGAACAGCAGTAAAATAAAAAGACGCTTGTTTTGGCGAAAGGTATCCAAAGAAAAAAGATCGGAAAACTCATGCCAGAACGAGGGCCGCATTACCTCGCTTTCTTCGTCCAGAGGAGGTTCTTGCAATAAAAGTCCGGCTACCAGTCCCACCAGGATCACAATACCGCCCAGCGCATAAAAGAAGATGAAATACCCCAGCGAATCAATCAGCATACCGGCTGCGACCATCGCCACAATCTGCGCCAAAAACACACTCAGGTTCAGCACACCCTCAACCCGACCGCGTGTATCCGGTGTGGCGGCATCCACTGTCCAGGCGTTAAAGGCGGCGTCATTGGCAGTTGAGCCGAAAAAGGTCATGATCGAATCTGCAATAACAACCAGAACAACGGCAACCGATGTCGTTTTAACGTAGGCAACGGTCGGAAAGACAACCGTCGAAAGCCCCCACAAAATGTAACCAAATAAGATATACGGACGCCGTCTGCCCCACCGTGATCGGGTGCGATCGCTGAGGGTGCCCATAATCAGCGTCGTCAGCGTGGCTGTGATCGCGCTGGCAGCCACCATCCAGGCAACAGGTCTGGGGTCAGGCGTGATCATGTCGTAAACAAAGGTGTTAAACCACGAGTTTTCCACTGCCCAGGCAATTTGCCCTACCAGCGCCAGAGCCAGCATAACTGCCCATGTTCTATTTGTGATCGGCTTATGCTTTGGGGTTTTCATAAGTCTCCTTCATATGGATTGCAAAGGAATGAATAGATGATGGGATAAGTATAAACGAAAGGAAAGAATCGGGGTTTACGAAAAGGTCCTGCCTGTTTTTTAATCCCCGGTGGTCAACAGAGCCAGCTCAAAGTTAATGGCCGCAAGTTAGGGGTATCGTGCTGATTGTATTATTTTCGCCGATTACCCCGCTTCCCTTGCTGATAAACAGGAAGGTTATTTTAACAACCGCGTCAATTTTTTATTTAACGTCGCAACCCGTGAAAAAAGGTGCACAAAAGGTGGTGAAAGCCGTTGCTCCTGTTGTGCTTCCGCCAATGCTTGCCTGAAACTCTCTGCATCTGAGAAATCTGGCATTTTCATCGATGCCTGCCCCACCTCCCACAGGGAATGTGCATCGGAGCCGGACGTCATCAGCAAGTTGTTTTTTTGTGCAAAGGCAGCAGCCCTGATATTCGGCGTATTATTCATACACCGGGCATTGAAGACCTCGATGGCATCAATATAAGGGCTGAGCTCAAGTATTTCTTCCCCAGTCCAGTGGCGGCGAGTTGTATCAAAGGGATGTGCCAGACTGATCACCGCGCCTTGCGATCGCAACCTTTCGATCGTTTCCATGGGTTCAAGTCTCGGAGGGACCCATTCGGTCATAAAATACCCCAGGATTTCTCCCCGGGTTGTCGCGATCTCCTCACCCACAATCACCCGGTCAGGAGCACGTTCTTTCATTTCGAAGGCTGTTTCAATCACGTTATGGTCGGTGATTGCGATCCGATCAATCTTCAATTGATCACAGCGTTCCAGCAATTTCTCAGGCTGAACCAGGCTGTCTTTGGAGGCATAGGTATGAGCATGCAGCTCAACCTGGATGAGACGGTCACCTTTGGAGGTCATGATTCGAAATACAACCTTGGTAAACGATCTGCCAGACCGCAAACAACTTCATAATGCAAACACCCCCAGCGATTGGCAATGTCCATCGCAGTAATTTGTTGATCACCCTGTTTTCCCAGCAAAACAACCTCATCGCCGGGTCGGGCTTCAGGTACGTCATCAAGCTGAACCATGAATTGATCCATACAGATCCTGCCTACCACGTCCACTTCTTTGCCCTGAATCAGAACCTTCTGACCGGGTTCACGTCTGTATCCATCGCCATACCCCACGGGAACGACCCCAATCCGTTCTTCCTTCGAAGTGATATAGCTCGACCCATAACTGATCCCATGTCCCCTGGGGAAAACCCTCACCGAAGTCAAGCGCGCTTTCCAGGTTAATGCGGGTTTAAACGACCCCGACAGGGGTGCATTTGGCGCCGGGTCCAACCCAAAAATGGCAATCCCTGGGCGAACCATATCATAATAAGCCTCAGGAAAGTTGACCACTGCGGCAGAATTTGCCGCATGGACAATTCCCGGGCGCAAACCAGCCTGTTGAATTTGGTCAAGAAAACGATTAAACTGACTCAGTTGTGCCTGAGCAGAGCCAGAACCCGGCTCATCCGCCCGAGCAAAGTGTGTAAAAATCCCATCGATCTGAATCCAATCATTGTTCTGGTATTGCATCAAAAAATCAGTCGCCTGCGACAACGGCATTCCCAACCGACCCATGCCGGTCTCCACTTTCAAATGGGCTTTCAATCTTCCTCCGAATATTTTTAATATTTCAACATATTCGGAAGCCTTATCCATATCATAGATAGCAACATGAATATCATTTTGAACCGCTTCGATAATCAAGGCAGGTGGTGTGTAACCCAGGATCATAATTTCCGAGGTGATTCCCGCCCTCCGCAGTTTAAGCGCTTCTTCCATGCGAGCGACACCACACCAGGTCGCGCCTGCCTCGGTGACTGCTTTAGCCACCGCACATGCGCCATGACCATACCCATTAGCCTTGATCACTGCCATGACCTGTGCACGGGTTGTTTTTTTAATTTCTTTGACATTCTGTTTGATCGCCCCAAGGTCAATTTCGAGCCATGTTGAGTATGCATGTGTGTTCATGGAGTGTAAGTATAGTCCCCCTTGCATTTCCTTTCAAGAGAAGCGCGGAGAAAGAAAGATTGCCGCACTTCATTCGCAAAGACAAATACATTGTAGGTCAGGCATGGTTGCACCAGCAACCTGCCTGACAAAAGATGGTAAAGCGCGCACCGCAATTGTGCGCACCAATAACGATGTATTAATGGTGCGCGGAAGACCCGCGCTATGTGCTGGTGAGGACACCAGCACGAACTAAGGCACTCTAATTTGTTTATTGATATGGAAAACCTTGACAGTAACCCTAACCCGGTCGCATCCTGAACATCCCGGAAGCCTGGGGTATAATCGGTGTTTGCAAACTTCAATGGAGGATCCACGATAGGACGATGACCCAATCACAATTCAAATTCGACCTGATTGCACAGGATGGGCATGCTCGAGCAGGCATATTTCATACCCCGCATGGGGACATCCCCACCCCGATTTTTGCCCCCGTTGGCACCCAGGCAACAGTAAAATCCCTCACACAAAGGCATCTTCAGGAACTGGATGCAAAAATGATCCTGGCTAACACGTATCATCTGTATTTACGGCCGGGGGATGATCTGGTTGCGGAGATGGGCGGTTTGCATCAATTTATGGGTTGGGAGGGGCCCATCCTGACTGATTCGGGCGGATTCCAGGTCTTTTCGCTTTCGGACATGCGAAAAATCGATGAGGATGGAGTCACATTCAAGAGCTATTTGGATGGATCAACCCATCGCTTCACCCCTGAACTCTCAGTTAAGATCCAGGAAAACCTCGGCGCAGATATCATCATGGCATTTGATGAATGTGCAGAACCTTATGATCCTGTTTACAGCGAAAAAGCGATGCAGCGCACCCATCGTTGGGCAGAACGCTGCCAGAACGCGAAAACCCGCGACGACCAGGCGTTATTCGGGATCGTACAGGGCGGCGTCTTCCCGGAACTGCGTGAGGCTTCTGCCAGATTCATCACGTCTCTCAACTTCCCCGGAAATGCGATCGGGGGCCTCTCTGTTGGTGAGACCAAGGATGAGATGCACAACATGATCGAGTTGGTGAATGACATTTTGCCCCGGGAAAAACCACGTTACCTGATGGGTGTTGGCACGCCGCAGGATCTTGTCAATGGGGTCATGCGAGGGATCGACATCTTTGATTGCGTCCTTCCCACGCGCCTTGCCCGGCACAGCACCGCCATGACCGATCACGGACGCATGAACATGATGAACGCACAGTATGCCCGGGATGAACGCCCTATCAGTGAAACCTGCACCTGTTACACCTGCCAGAACCATTCACGTGCATATCTGCGCCACCTGCTCAAAGCGGGTGAAATGCTTTCGGGAACCCTGATATCCATCCACAACATCCACACGCTCCTGGAATTGACCCGGAATCTTCGGCAAGCCATCATCGATGGGCAATTCGCCATATTTGCCGAACAATATTTATCAACAATGGATCCATAGATAGGAATTTCTGATGACCGCATTACAGGCAATTATTTTGGGCATTGTTCAGGGCTTGACTGAATTTTTACCCATCTCAAGTTCCGGACACCTTGTCCTTCTTCCGTTCTTTCTAAATTGGGAACTTCCCGCCAAAGAAATGTTTGTTTTCAATGTCCTTGTGCAGGTCGGCACCCTGGTCGCCGTCCTAGTTTATTTCTGGAAGGATTTGCTTTCAATCATCAGCGGATTCTTCATACAGCTATTCAAAGGGACACCCTTTGCCACCCAGGATGCCCGCCTGGGTTGGCTCCTGATCATCGCCACAATCCCGGCTGGTCTTGCAGGGATTCTTCTTCAAGATCTCGTGGAAGAGGTCTTCTCATCACCCTTATTCGTGGGAATTGCCCTGCTCATCACTGCCCTTCTGCTGGTGCTGGGAGAAAAGATCGGGCAGAAGATTGGTGATCTTCAGAGTGTTGCCCTTCCTGATGCGCTTGTGATGGGTCTGATGCAGGCGTTTGCACTCTTTCCCGGGATTTCACGATCCGGGTCCACCATCTCAGGTGGGATGATGCGACACCTCAAGCGCGAGTCTGCTGGAAAATTTTCCTTCCTGATGTCAATTCCGATTATGCTGGCTGCCGGGGGGCTTTCTACTTATAAAATGGTGACAGAGGTTGCGGATCTTGCCTCCTTTATACCGGTGATGGCAGCTGGATTTCTAACCGCCATGGTCGTTGGCTATCTGTCCATTCGCTGGTTGCTCAAATTCCTGGTCAACCACTCACTGATTTATTTCGCGATTTACTGCTCCATCCTTGGCATTGCCACGATTTTCGTTTGGGTTCTTTGATCGCATGAAAAATCGCGTAGGCCTGCTTCTTCTGTTGTTGGTCACACTTTGCCTGGTATCCTGCCAGACGGATCAGAGCGAGATCGAAGAAGTTCTTGAAACTGAAACCCTCAAGCTTCAAATCACACCCGAACTGACGCATTGGATGCCCCGCGTGGCTGAATGCGTTACGCCGATCCCCGGCCTGGCGATCCTCACGGATATCCAGCCGCAAGCAGCGCACAATCTGGCTCAGACAAATTTGGTTCTGAGAACGGGCACACCCCAGGAGGAAGATCCTTTTGTCGCATTGATGGGATACGAGACCATGGACATCATCGCAGGGCGTGATGTGCCGGTTGAGTCAATCAGCCTTTCAACCCTGCAAGCGATATTCAGCGGGAATTTGAAAAACTGGAACGAAGTCCCGGAAATCAGCGAAAGTGCGCTTGTTTATGATGCGCCAATCATCACCGTCAGCTACCCGACAGGGCATCCGTTGCGGAATTTCTTTCAAGACAACCTCCTGAGTGAAGAAATGATTCAGAGTAATCCATTGATCTTTTCAACGTCTGAACGTCTGAAAGGATTGCTCGATGAACACCCCTCAGCCATCGCTTATTTCCTCAATAGCCAAATTCCAGAAGGCATAAAAATGCTGGCGGTCACAGGCGACGATCAGCCTCGATTACAGATGCCCGTGCTGGCAGTCACCCGGACGGAGCCAACTGGTAATTTACAGAAATTCCTGCTCTGCCTGCAGAACAATTCTCTTTCATCCCCCTGACCCTGCAAACATCAGAGTGCACCTCACATAGCAGCAAACGAATCCCGCCGACCCCCCTCTCTTGACTTCACCTCTTTCAGGGACTATATTTACTCTTTGTCGGTGCACGTTACAGGACAAGCAGAACATTAACAAATTCAAGAAAGATGGAGTGATAGCATGTCAGAACGTTATGTTGGAACCGTCAAATGGTTCAGTGCCCCCAAAGGGTATGGTTTTATCGGTCGAGACAATGGTGAAGAGGACGTCTTTGTTCACTTCTCTGCAATTCAGATGGATGGCTACAAACGCCTGAGAGAAGGCCAGCAAGTAGAATTTTCCGTAGAAGATGGTCCAAAAGGGGTGCAAGCCGCCAATGTCATTTTCGTAGAAGAAGAGGCCCCGGCTGAAGCGGTTATAGAATAATCTGAAAGAAAAAAGAGCATTATTTCAACTACAATAAAAAATTTAGAAAACGAATTTTTAAAAACCAACAATCGAGTCGCTTCTGCGACTCGATTTTATTTTTAACAGATCCTTATTTATTTTTAATTGCAGAAATCATCTGGTTCAATCCCTTGTCCAGTAAAACCCTTGGACAGCCAAAGTTCATTCTGACGTATCCTTCATAGTCATCGCCATAATCGCGTCCATCATTCAAACCAACCTTGGCTTCATTGAGGAAAAACTGAAAGGGTGAGGTTTCCAATTCCAGTTCGCGGCAATCCAGCCAGGCTAAAAATGTGGCTTCAGGGGTAGAAATCTTCACACCGGGCATATCCCGATTCACCACCTCCACCATATGGTCACGGTTTTTCTCCAGATATGCCATGGCTGCTTCCAGCCAGAGTCCACCCTCCCTGTAAGCGGCAAGGGCAGCATGCAACCCGAGAATATTTGGTTTTCCGATAAGCATTGACATGGATTGCAACAGGACGTTTTGCATCTCAGAATTTGTGGCGACATAGACTGACGTGGATAACCCCGCAACGTTATACGTCTTGCTGGGGGCAAAATAGGTGACCGTGCGTTCAGAAACTTCTGGTGAGAGGTTGGCGATGGGAATGTGTTTGTTTCCGGTATACACCAGGTCTGAATGGATCTCATCAGAACAGATATATGTGCCGTAGCGCAAACAAATCTCCGCCATTTTTTCCAGTTCTTCCCGACGAAAAACCCTGCCCGTCGGATTTTGGGGATTGCACAAAATGAACAGCTTCGTTCCGGCTGCGATTTTTGCTTCAAAATCATCGAAATCAATTTCATAATAGCCTGATTCATCGCTGATGAGCGGGTTGATGACCAGGGTCCGATTGGTACAGCGGGGTGCCGCCAGGAAGGGTGGGTATGCGGGCGTTTGGATAAGCACCTGATCACCCGGTTCGGTCAGCGAATAAATGGCATGGGTGAACCCGGAAACGACACCTGAAACAAAGAAAACGTCCGAGGTTTCTAAACCCCATTGATGGCGCGCCATCATGTATTCAGCAATGCATTCCTTCAAACCATCGGGGAATTTTCCATAGCCAAAAATCCCATGCGCCACCCGTTTTTGCAAAGCTTGAATAACGGGCTCAGGCGCGCGAAAATCCATATCCGCCACCCACATTGGCAATATGTCCTCAGCATATTTATTCCATTTAGCGCTTTCGGTCCCTCTCCGGTCAATCACGTTATCAAAATTCATGTACTCTCCTCATCCTGATAATTTCACCAAAATTATAATTCAAGGACCATTCCTGAGCTCAAATCAATCATTATTAAAAAATGGTATACTCAAATTTAACAAGCCGCAAGTCACACCCAGTGTCTTTAAAACAGGGCCACTAAACAACTAATATTTATAACACAAAACATAAAATGATTCTAAACACATCCTTACCCAAATTGGAATTACTTCCCTCCAGTGACTGGCAGGATTATCAACTCCTCGACACCGGAGATGGACAATCTCTTGAGAGGGTTGGCCCTTACCGTCTCGTAAGAGATGAGCCACAAGCGATCTGGTCAAAATCTTTACCCGAAGACGCCTGGAAAACAGCGGATGGTGTGATGGTTTCCACGAGGGGGGAACAGGGCGGTTTCTGGAAGTTAAAAGACACCGTCAAACAGCCCTGGGTGATCAACTATAAAGGGTTGAAATGTGAAATTCGGCTCACCAGCTCCCGTCACATCGGTGTTTTCCCAGAACAGGCCAGCCAGTGGGATTGGATCGGAGAGCAAATCCGGTCTGCTGGTCGTCCGATGAAAGTGCTCAATTTATTCGGTTATACAGGAATGGCAACTACAGCCGCCGCAAAGGCTGGCGCAAGCGTGACCCATGTTGACGCATCCAAGCATGCCGTCAGCTGGGCGAGCCGTAATATGGAGCTTTCAGGGCTCCAAAAAGCGCCCGTTCGCTGGTTGGTAGAAGACGCTCGCAAATACCTCAGACGTGAAGCAAAACGAAAGTCCTTTTATGATGGGATTATCCTCGATCCACCAAAATTTGGAAGGGGACCCGATGGCAAGGTCTGGGACTACTTTGATGATATTGTTGACCTTTTCAAGCTGTGCAAGGCAGTATTGAGCCGTCAACCACGGTTTATTTGCCTGACCTCCTATGCAATTCAAGCATCCGCCCTTGTGCCTCATCAGGCGCTGCAAGAAATTGTTAAAGACTTCGGTGGTCATCTGTCCAGCGGCGAATTGGTGCTCGTAGAAAAGAGTGGGGGTCACGTCCTCTCTCATGCTTTGTATTCCCGCTGGTCAAACGCATAAAAAGGAAATGTCTTGATGAATAAGCAGATCACGTTCACCGTCATTGGGCCCGGTGTCATGGGGGAGGCTATCGTAAAAGGGCTTATAAACAATAAGGTTGTTCAAGCATCACAACTGACAGTTGCTGGTCCACGCCAGGAACGGCTGGACGAACTTCATCAGCGTTATCAAGTCCGGACGTCGCATGATAATCAGGATTCTGTAAAACATGCCGATGTTGTGATCCTGTGCATCAAACCTCAAAAATTTCAGCTGGTGATAAGTGAACTCAAAGGTAAAATCCCTCCCCATGCATTGGTGATATCGATCATCGCCGGAGAAACCCTGGAGAACCTGGCCACAGGCTTAAATCATAAGGCTGTTGTCAGGTCCATGCCCAATACACCTGCTCAAATTGGAAAAGGGATGACCGTCTGGACTCATACGAGCGGAATCACGGAGGAACAGCATCATCTTACATTGCAAATCCTGAGGGCATTTGGTAATGAAATCTTTGTTGAGGAAGAAAGCTATATTGACATGGCAACTGCAGTTTCAGGTACAGGGCCCGCCTATGTTTTCCTGTTCCTCGAATCCATGATCGATGCAGGAGTCCACCTGGGTTTGCCGCGACGCATTTCCGAAAATATCGTTGTGCAGACAATCCAGGGTTCGCTGGATTTTTATGTTCAGAACCAGTCTCATCCTGCCCGTTTGCGCAATCAGGTCACCTCCCCCGGCGGGACATCTGCAACCGCGCTGTATTATCTTGAGAAAATGGGTTTTCGGACTGCCATTTCTCGAGCAATCTGGGCAGCCTTTACGCGTTCACAGGAATTAGGAAAAGGTCAGGATCACCAGGACCCGGAAAAAATCTGAAAGGGATAACATGGACCCAATACTCAGCGAATTATCCACGAAAATCAACGAACGCATCATTCCAAAAAAATTGACGATCGCCACTGCTGAATCTTGTACAGGCGGTCTCATTGCGCACGTCCTTACATTGATTCCCGGCGCATCGAATTATTTTATCGGCGGCGTTGTCGCCTACAGCAACCAGGTCAAACAGGACATCCTCGGCGTTCAAGCCAGCACCCTGGCGCAATTCGGCGCAGTCAGCGAACAAACGGCGATTGAGATGGCGGCAGGTGTGCGGGAGAGATTCAACACGGATATCGGCATGTCCACAACGGGGATCGCGGGACCATCAGGGGGTACGCCCAGCAAACCTGTCGGGCTCGTTTGGATTGGTTTCAGCACGCCGGAAAAGACCTGGGCAGTAGAATCTCATTTTTCTGATGAGCGCCATCAGATCAATAAAAAATCAGCCCGGAAAGCTTTGCAGCTGTTACTGGATTATCTGGAAGATGGCATCACAAGATTCGAATAAGAATTGACTGAAGAGAAAAAGCCAGCCAGACTCAGAGAAATTAAGTCAATCTGCTCGATGTCCCCACCCCATTTACGCCAGGATTCCGAATAAAAAAGGAGTTCACGACGAACTCCTTCTCCATTTTCAGGGAAGATTATGGTCATTCGGGGGTGTTCCTAGTTACCAGCACTTTATCCACGCGCCGACCGTCCATATCGACCACTTCAAAGGTGTATTCATCGAATTGAAATTTTGCGCCAGTCTTTGGAATCCGTCCCAGCTGACTCATCACAAACCCGCTCAGCGTCTGATAGCCAACTCTTCCTTCGTCAGGCATCGCTGAAAAACCCAAAATATCCTTCAGTTGATCGATGATGATCAACCCATCAAATAACCACGAACCATCATCTCGTTGCACAGCAATTGAATCTGTGTCCTCGCTATCCTCCGGGATCTCGCCAACAATCGCCTCAAGGATGTCATAATCGGTGACCATACCGGTGATTCCACCAAATTCATCGACAACGAGCGCTAAATGAACACCAGTTGTTTGAAATATTTCAAGCGCCTTGAGGGCTGCCATGTTTTCAGGTAGATAAATCGGTTCTTTTAAATAATCTCGCAAATTAATTTCCGAATCGTTCGGTGATAAGCCTAACAAATCCCGGATTTGAAGGTATCCCAGGATGTTATCCAGATCACCCTCGGTAATGGGAATGCGCGAATGGGGTGAGGTCAGTAATTGACCCCAGATCTCTTCTTTAGGACTTTCAATATCGATCCAGGCCATTTCAGTGCGGGGGGTCATCAAGGCTTCAACACGACGATCACCCAGTCTGAAGATCCCTGAAACCATGTCGCGTTCAGCCTCTTCGATGACACCGATGTCTCTGCCCTCTTCAATGTAACTCTTGATCTCTTCCTCTGTGATACTTGGACCTTTATCGGTATTTATCCTCAAGATTCGCAATCCAGCATCAACTGAAACACTCAATAACTTGTTGATGGATCGTAATAATTTTGATAAAAAGCGAATGATCGGAGAGAGGGATGTGACGACTTTTTCTGGTTTGCTAACTGCCAGCCGCTTAGGGATCAACTCCCCCAGTACGATGGAGAAATAGGTAATAATCACCACAACAATGATCAAAGCGATCAGGTCAGCCTGGTTTGCCAGCCAGGTGATTTTGTGTAACTGCTGTGCAAGCGGGCCAGCCAGACTGGCACCGCCGATACCGCCTGCCAGCGTGTCGATCATGGTGATCATGATCTGAACGGTGGAGAGGTATTGCTGGTCGGGGTCTTTCAGTAAATCAAGGGCATCCTGGGCGCCCCGGCTTCCGGCTTCGACTCTTTGTTCCAGGCGGATCTTTCTGGCAGCTACCATCGCGATTTCATACATCGCAAAAAGGGCATTGAAAGAGAAGAGAACAAAAATAATCAGAACATTGATTAATATCGACATGGGTTATTGTGTATGTTTATCCAATTTTAAGAAAAATTTTGGTGTTTTTTTATAAATTTGATTTGTTCTCGATTTTATGATTATACTGGTATTTCAATCCTTAGCATACACCCTTTAAAAAATATCATGAGACGAATAAACCTCAATTATCTCTGATGTGCACTTTTGTTTTCAGGCATTCTGAAGAGAACGGCACGACACAACTTTCTCAGGGAGGCATTTTCCATTTTCCGGTACAGCAATGCTTTGAATCAGGTAATCAGGCGATCGGGCAAGTGGTCTGTCTTGTTCATATACAAAACCGCAAGTTCGCTCCCTCTCATATCCACACGGCTGATCGCACAATTATTCATCAGGAACCAGTATTTTTCCACCTGCATTTCGAACAACACACTGATGATGCGTGCAAAAATCCCATTATGCATGACAACCCCAACCCGATGGTCATGTCCATGGTGTTTTTCATTCAAGAAATCAATAACTGTCTGCGCTCTTTTAGAATAATTCTCTCGAGGTTCTTTTTCGCGGTTCCACCAACCATCTTCAGGCAAATCCTCCGGAATAATCAGTTCCGGAAAATTCTCCTGAAAATAGGATTTCCCCGGTCCGGGCTTTCCGACAAAAATCGGTTCATCGTCCGTTTGGATCATATCAAAAATCCCACCTGTTTCATGAACTTCGGGCATGGCGACCAGGGGTAAACCGGTTTGTTCAGCAATTGCCTGCCCCGTTTTTATGGCTCTGACCATCAAGCTGCAATAGAGGTGGGTCAGGCCAAATCCATTCCGGTTTTGAGGATCCCATTCTGAAGCATGGTAGGGTTGCGCAAGATATTTACTCACGATTTCCGCTTGCTCATATCCATCTGAAGTTATGTCTGGGTCACTCGATCGCGCTTCAAAATAGCGATCATTGTCTCTCTCATCCCAAGCTTTATTGTTGATTGATTGTGCGTGTCTGATAAAATAAATTTGCAATTTTTAAATCTCCTGTATTCGATGTAAACGGATCACTTGTTGGACCCTCTCACTGATATCAATCGCCAGGCTGAGGCTTTTTCCAAAATGATCCTGTTGATATTGATGACCGCACATCGCCGCCAGGCAGGCTGCGATGTTATCCGCCAGAGCGACAGGATCGTATCCGCCTTCCAAAACATACATCAACCGACCTTGACAAAGCTCATCAGCCAGCTGTACCAGCGTCCTGGTCATCTGATAGAAACTTTCAGTATCCAGGGTGATCGTTGTTAACGGATCTGAAAAATGGGCGTCAAAACCAGCCGACACAAAAATCATCTCTGGGGCAAATTCAATCAGCCAGGGTTTAACGATTCGCTCCATCAGGGATAAATAAGCCGAATTACCGCTGAAAGCAGGCAATGGTATGCTGATGATGCGCCCTCTGGCATGTGTCACCGCAGTGATCTTGCCGGTGCCGGGATAAATATCTTCTTCCTGGATGGAGAGCAAACCCACCTGATCGGTGTTCCAGAAAATAGCCTGGGTCCCGTTTGCATGGTGTGCATCAAAATCAATAATGGCAACTTTGCCCACGCCCCTTTGGATGGCATCTGCAACGGCAATGGCAATGTTATTCAACAGACAAAACCCCATTGATTCTCGCAACTCTGCATGATGCCCGGGAGGTCGGACAATGGCAAAGCCGCACCCCGTTTTCATTGCCAGAATCTTTCGACTGACGGCAAGGGTGGCGCCAACAGCCATCAAAGCAGCTTCACATGACTGTTCCGTAACATAAGTCGGCGCGGATTCAAATTCATGGCGCCCCTGCTTGCATTCCTCCTGCAGATCTGCCAGATGCGCTGGATCATGCGCCAGATTCACATCCTTTGTTGTTGCAGGTTTAAAATTCAACCATTGGATTTCTGGAAATGGGGGTGAATTGACCCAATCCTTGAGCGATTGGAATCTTTGAGGTGATTCGGGATGACCAGGAAAGGTATGCTCTGGGGCATCATAAAAGGTGCAGTAAACTCTTTTTTTCTTAACTTTCATTGTTTTCCCGTAGACAATAGTATACCTCAATTAGGGGTTCTCGGCAAAATCATTCCATACTCACCCTGACAGCTGGAAACATATCCCTATTCCCCGGGTTTATTCAACCCGAAACATGGCAAGCAACTGTGAGATGAACCACAAGATCAGTAAGAACGCTGGCAAACAAGTTATACTGGACGAGTACGTCAACGCAACGGTGACCTATAACGGTAAGGAAACGATCTATGATGACGCCACACAAATGCAACGCAAGTTTTACAGGGAAATCAGAAAAGCGCGACGCGAACAGGCGGCAGTTGAAATGGCTGAGCCGAAAATATGAGCGAGAGTGGATGGGGTTTGCACTGTCTCTGACAAATATTTCTCGGACCGACAAAAAGATCGATTTCGCTTCAACCGATTATCAATATGTTGCTGATTTGGGCGATATGAGGAAGCTCTATCAATTAAATGACCCTGGAAAAGAATTTGCTATATCACGACCAGTCATATTTAATGAATATTCAGCTAATCATCTGCTATCAGATAGCTTGCGTAAAGAAAGGATTCCGTGGATTGAAACTAATATTAATCAATTCTTAAGGGCATTAATTTCGCCAGATTTAATTGAAAAAACATTAAGGAAGCGAAAGGATGGATACTTTTCCGCTACTCACATTGTTGATTTGGGAAAAGAAAAAACGGATAGCAAGGGATTTATGGCTGTTGCCATAAGCCTAAGTAAAGATCTATACAATGGTTATCATCAAATAACAACAATTTATCCACGGACGTGGAGAAATATTTATAATTCAGATGGCACATTGCGAGAAAAATATATTAGAACGTCTATACATTAATAAAAAAGACTGTTTCCAGTCTTTTTAGGTTCCGTCCACCGTGCGTAACATCGGCATCTGTAATCTTTCGACCTGTGGGGTACGACTTCCCACCTCAGAACCTGACATTATTATACAGGAATGGAAGAGAAAAGTCAAGAAAAATACCTCCAAGATGCTTAGTATCTGGGGTTGAAAAATAATTTGTCATTAACTGAACATATGATCTAATAAATATAGATTAACCCAACAGAAAAAGGGCAAGATAGAGCCTAGGACTGGCAAACCAGCCATGCTTTTCACGAGAGATCGTGAGGCATGGCTTTTATTCGAAATAAACAAAACCTGCTTCGAAGTGGTATAATCCTTTCGCTTTAATTTTCAGAAAATAAATAAGAGAAATCATGCTGGAAAAATTACAGGGAATTTTAGATCGATATAACGAAATCGAAAGATTGCTCACGGAGGTAGGTGAAGACTACACCCGGGCAATCGAACTCTCCAAGGAACGATCCGAGCTCGAAGCGGTGGTGACTCAAGCAAACGCTTACCAGGACACCCTCGAAAAGATCAGCGAAACGGAGACATTGCTGGATTCCGAAGATGAAGAAATGCGGTCCATGGCAGCTATGGAATTGGATGCCCTGCAGAAAAAGCGTGATGAATTGGAAAGCAATCTCAAATCTCTTCTCGTCCCCAAGGACCCGCGTGACAAGCGCAATGTGATCATGGAAATTCGTGCGGGAACAGGCGGCGATGAAGCAGGGCTGTTCGCGGCTGACCTTTTCCGGATGTATTCCCGTTATGCCGAAAAGCAAAACTGGAGGATTGAGATTCTCTCTATGAACGATACCGGAATTGGCGGAATCAAAGAAGTCAGCTTCATGATCAAAGGCAATGGCGCTTATTCACGTCTGAAATACGAGTCCGGCGTCCACCGGGTTCAACGCGTCCCGGAAACAGAATCCCAGGGAAGAATCCACACCTCCACAGTCACCGTGGCGGTATTGGCTGAGGTTGATGATGTAGAAATTTCCATTCCTGATTCAGACATTCAAATCGATGTCTACAAATCAGCCGGCGCAGGCGGTCAGAACGTGCAGAAAAATGCCACCGCTGTCCGCATCACCCATATCCCGACCGGGATGGTGATCGCCTGCCAGGATGAGCGTTCGCAACTCCAAAACAAAATGCGTGCGATGAGCATTCTAAAAGCACGCCTGTATGAAGAGGAAGAACGAAAAAAACAGGAATTGGAAGCCGCAACCCGGCGCTCTCAAATTGGCAGCGGTCAACGGGCAGAGAAAATCCGAACCTACAACTTCCCTCAAAACCGGGTCACGGATCATCGGATCAACCTCTCGTCACACAATCTCACAGGGATATTGTATGGCGAAATCGATGAATTCATTGACGAATTGACCCTGGTCGACGAAGCAGAAAGGTTGGCTGTCGTTGAGGAGAGCAATCATTAACCTGCAGGATATCCAAAAAAGGCTCCGGGAAACGCTCCAGCACGCTGGGGATGATACGCCGGGCAACACCTCACTGGTATTACTCAGCCACATATTGAAACAACCCAAAGCCTGGGTCCTCGCCCACACAGACTATCAGCCCACCGAAAGCGAACAGCAGAAATTGTCTCAGATCGTGGGGGAATTTCTGGCGGGTGTCCCTCTGCCCTATCTACTGGGCTCCTGGGAGTTTTATGGACGTAGTTTTCGAGTCACGCCGGAAGTCCTGATTCCCCGACCGGAAACTGAGCAGCTGGTTGAACAAGCCCTTAATTACGCCAACCGTATGGACAATCCACTGATCTTTGACATTGGCACCGGATCAGGCACAATAGCCATCAGCCTTGCTGCAGAGATGCCTCTTGCCCGGGTGGTTGCCACGGATATTTCTTGGGCAGCCTTAACCATCGCTCGTGAGAACGCCTCAGCGCTCAAACAAGACCGGGTCCTTTTCGTTCAGGCTGATCTGCTCCCTCCAATCAACCGGGCAGCGGATATCATCTGTGCCAACCTTCCCTATATTCCCACCCAAACCCTGCAGACTCTCAAGGTCTTTCACAGAGAGCCCAGCCTGGCTCTGGATGGCGGAGAAGATGGATTGATTTATATCAAGCAATTGCTTCACCAGGCACAAACCCGGCTGGCAAAGCCAGGTGTGATCCTGCTTGAGATTGAAGCCGGTCAGGGCGAAGTTGTCCTATCAGCAGCCAAGAAGGCTTTCCCGTATGCATCCGTCCATCTGCACCAGGATTTTCAGAGCAAGGACAGGCTGATTGAAATCCATTCGGCTTAACTTCTGATTTCTGATCTAAAATAAAGTTGTCGATGCGAGCAAAAAAAGGGAACTTGTGAAGGCAACAGAAATTTTATCCATTCAACATCCTGATGCAATTTCAATTGCAAAAAAGATCATCCAGAAAAACGGCACGATCGCATTCCCCACGGATACGGTCTATGGACTGGCAGCGCATGCCTTCAGCCCTGCAGGTATTCAAAAAATCTACCAGGCAAAACAACGTCCCACTGATAAAGCGTTGCCTGTATTGATCGGGAACCTGCAACAATTACCTTTATTAACTTCTTCCATCAGTAAAAACGCGCTTGCAATTGCATCCGCCTTTTGGCCGGGGGCGCTGACTCTGCTCCTGCCCAAAAGCGCCGACCTGCCGCTGGATCTCACGCCCTATCCCACGATTGGCATTCGAATGCCAGATTATGCTTTTACCCTCAAATTATTGAATGAAACCGGCCCCCTGGCAACCACCTCCGCCAATATATCCGGCGGACTCAACCCGGTCAACGCCAGGGAGGTATTGGATCAATTGGATGGGCGGGTGGATCTGATTCTGGATGGCGGGCAAACGCCGGGTGGGACAGCGTCAACCGTCATCGATGCCTCAGGGTATCAATTAAAGGTTCTCCGGCAGGGACCCATCAGCCTGGATGATGTTCACGCCCTTTTCAATCAGGAATAACCACAGAAGCCGGGATCTGATTCATTCTTTGGCGAAAATAGCTGTTCATTAGCCTGCCCCAGTGATCTGCTGTTCTTGACCCGCTGGTGAGACACCAGCGGGAACGGAAAAAGAAACGTAGCCATGGTGAAATGTGTTTTTCGCTGGTGAGGTACCAGCATAAACATTCATTTAAAATCTATATCTCAGTCGGCAGGGTCACGCTTGCTGGACCTTCTCGGTCTTCAGATTGATCAGGTACGACATCGGGGATTTCTGTTTCAATATGGCGGATGTGGGGATTGAAATAGGCTATCCCGCTGATTAATAGCACAAGAAAACCACTGCAAATCAACATCAACCCAATGCCACGTCCGGGGCCAACACCCAACAGCGCTCCGATAAAGGTATCAGCCAGCGGACCACCAACCAACAGCAAAGGACTGAAAACCTTATCTGCCAGGATGCCGCTTAACAGATATGCAAAAGGCATCATCGACATTGAAATCATGCTGCGCGTTGCAAACACACGACCCTGAACGCCTGGCTCGACCTTGGATGCAAAAAGGGCAGAACTCGGTCCTGATCCAAAGGGAATAAAAAACAACAGGATAAACATCCCCGAAGCAATAAATGTCAGAGAAGTTCGAAAGCCCGCAATGATGAACCCCAATGCGGATAATGAGATTGCACCAACAATCATTTTTACCCGATTTTTCTCAGAACCTCCCCACAGACTCATCAAAGTGCTGCCTGCCAGCATCCCGGCGCCCATGACCGTCTGTACAAAACCCATACTGGTGGCAGTGCTGAATGAGAGCACCAAAGGGCCGATAAGGACAGATGAAATATTTGCCAGAAAATTTACGCCCGCAAAATAAATCAATAATCCCAGCAATCCCCGTCTTTCTGAAAGGTATCGCCATCCAATTGCAATATCTTGAAAGACCGATCTTTTTTCAGAAGCTTCTTGTTCAGCATGCTCTGGCTGAGGAATAAACACCACGGCAAGCGTGATCATCGCAACCAGATACGTGGCAATATCGATCAGCAGGATTCCGCCCATACCAATCAAACCAAAAAGAGCGCCAGCCAGGATCGGTGTCAGGATGGTCTCGATCGCTTCACCCATCTGGACCAGGCTGTTTGCCCGGGTGAGTTGTTGTTTGGGGACCAGCATGACGATCGAAGCAGAATAGGCTGGCTGTTGAAAGGAGGCAAAAATTGAGCCCAGGAAGCTGAACAGGTATACCATCCAAACCTGCATCTGATGTGTGTAAAGTAAATAAGCGGTGGCGATGGTGATCACACCTGAAAGAGAATCAGAGATCAGCATCACCCTCTTCCGGTTCCACCGATCGGACACAGCTCCTGCAATGGGAGAAAGAAGAATGCGCGGCAGCATGCTGAACAATGCAGTCAGGGCAAAGGGCGTTGCCTGACCGGTTTGGCTAAAGATCCAAACAGCAAGTGCAAAGCCGATCAAGCCTGACCCGATCATTGAGGCGAGTTGTCCCACCCAGAGAATAATAAAGGTTTTCATCCCCTTTTTCGATTTAATCATCCTGGTCATTCCCTTTCTGCTTCATTGTTATTTTTATAAATGTTGGGATAAAGAAAACAGGCGAGGCTGTATTCATTGGCATCATCACCCAAATCCGTTTCCTCAGGAAGTTCAGAAAACTCTTTAATTAACGATCTTAACTTGGCAACAAATTTTTGATAGGATTCATCGCTCAATCGTTTTCGCGAAGAATTAATCACCATGTCGGGTGGCACAGGCTGCACGCCATGTTCAGGGATGGATTTCCTGGCTTGCAAACTGCGCATCATTTCAGAATGCGTGGCTTCCAACAGGGATGAGACCATGCTGACGACATTCTTACGAGTTTCTCCTGTTGAAAAATCGAGCACAGTCTTGTCAATTTTGATCTCATCTGCCACAAGCCAATACAACTTCTCAATCAGGTTGTTAACCACACGGGTCTCGATAACTTCGATCAAACCGTGTTGTTCAAGCAGATTGAAATGGTAATAAAGCCTGCTGTTGGGCAATCCCAACCTGCTGGCAACCTGGTTGACTGTCATGGGTTTGGGGGAAAGGATATCAATGATCTGCAACCGGAGAGGATCTGCCAGGATTTTCACCGTATCAAGATCATCGATAAAAAGGACTGGACTTCTTGAAGATAAATTTCTCATAAAATCTTTCTTAACCATTAAATTTTATTTTAACGTTCAAATTATTTTAATGCTCGATCTTGTTTCTGTCAAGAAGAATCTTTATCTCGGCTCTCTATCAATCCAATTTGCCTCCGTCCTCCCCCGGAAGGGGTTGGCTCGCTTGAAGTGTTTATGATTTTCATGACAAAACCCATAGGGTACGCACCGTATTTGTGCGTACCAAAAACGCGGTTTTTAGGATGAACTTCCGCGCATCACGGCACTCTGCCTGGCTAATTTGCCCCCATCCATCCCCCTGAAGGGGTTGGCTCGCTTGAGGTGTTTACGATTTTCATCCTAAAACTCGTAGGGTGCGCACAAATACGGTGCGCACCAAAAATACGGTTTTTAGGATGAGCTTCCGCGCACCATGGCACCCCACCTGGCTAATTTGCCCCCATCCATCCCCCTGAAGGGATTGGCTCACTTGAGGTATTTCAGAATTTTATAACAAAAAAGAGGCTGTCAGGTTTGACAGCCTCTCCATAAATGCGTTGAAAAGTTGACAATTTGTGATTATTCTGAATTTTCAACCTGTTCAATGACTTCAACCTGCTCATCTTTTTCTGCCAATTTCTTTGCTTTCCGCTTGCGGAAAAAACGAATCAGGAAATAAACGCCAACTCCCAGTGGGATCAGGAAGGGCAAGCAGAAGATACCAAACCAGATCAGGGCATCAACCAGCATTTGACCGACTTCTATCAATTGCTCTACAGCCCGCTTAACAGTACCCTTGGGCTGCCAGCCTATAACTTCAATCGGTCGGATAGATACCTTGGGTTGAATTCCTAAGCTTAAAGAGGACAGAGCCACAGATTCCTGAAGGTATTTCATCCTTCCCTTGACCACTTCGATTTCACCCCGGTAATAGGTCAATTGCTCGAAGATGTTCAGGACATCCTCAGGTTCCTGGGCTTCATCCATCATCTTTGCCAACGCTGCTTCTGCTGTTTCCAGATTGCGCAAGCGAGATTCAAGATCTGTATATTCCGCAGTCACATCCTTCCCTGAAACATATTCGGAAAGAACATCTTCAGAAGGGTTTGGCGTCAGCTCCCGGATCGCGGCGATAACCGAATCCAACTGCCCTGCCGGCACCCTGACTGTCAGGGTGGCACGGGGCAGGGTCCCCCTGTCGGTTGTGGTTTTTGTCAAATTTGAATTAACCACAAAGCCGCCCGCTTTTTGAGTCATCGCGATCACGGCTTGCAATACCGTTTCGGGATCTTCCACTATGATCTCCATATCTGCGTTATATGTAACCATGCGATTGGTGATATCCGTCGTGGAGCTCAATCCAGAGACAAACCCGCCGGCAGACTCTTCAGGTTCAGCCTCATCATATCCATATTCGGCTTCATAGAAATCATAATAAGATTCATACATTGCGGCAGGCTCTTCCACGTACTGCTTATCACTTAAACCTTTCGAAGCTGCACAAGAACCTAATAGCAAACTGAGTGCGATGAGTATTGCAAATGTTTGAAATGATTTTTTAGGCATATTTTCTCCTTCCTTAATAAACAATTATGACCGTTGTATACCTCATAGACGCTTAAAAACATCAATTCGTTCCATTAATCAATTTTGATTTTATCACCAACCAAGCGCTAAACGAGAAGCATGTCGATGCGGTAATCCTGATGAACGGATTCTTCTTTGGACACTTTCGATATCATAATCAATCCGATGAAAAGTCCATAATTCTTTCTCATCATCATAGATGATAAAGGCAGCGCGCGGGTCATGATCACGGGGTTGACCGACTGAACCTGGATTAATGATCATCTTTCGGTTTGTATAAAAAACATCATCGGGGAATAAATGCTCCAGGCTGATAGAATGATCTTCATCATCCTCAAATTGGAATACGCTGGGAATATGCGTATGCCCGATCAAACACACCTCGGTGTCAAAGGCATCCATATTCGCCCGAGCGGTCGGGATATCCATTATGTATTCCCAAACCGGGTTTCTTGGGCTTCCATGCACCATGGTGATCTTCCCATCAACAATACGATCCTCAAGCGAAGTCAGCCACTCTAAATTTTTTGGTCTGAGCACACGAGAAAGCCAGGTCAACGAAGTTTGCGCTTCAGGATTAAATGCAGCCATTTCAATTTCTCCGATAATGGCTGCATCATGATTTCCTTTAACACATCGAAGTCCTGGAAGGTCTTTGAGTCTTTCGATGCACTCATTGGGATCAGGACCATATCCCACCACGTCACCCAAACACCACACACGATCAAATGGCCCGGCTGCATCCAGCACAGCATTAAGCGCTGTGATGTTGGCATGGATGTCTGAGATGATTAAAGTGCGCATTTATTTTTAAGGCATATAGAACTCAAAGGTCCATTCGCCATCCACATTCATCATATCAGAGTTTTCACCGAAGATCACCACCCAGGTGTTGCCAGATTTAAGTGGGAATATGTCGCCATTCTCATCAACATATTGGATTGGTTGATTCCTTTGCGGCGTGGTCCAGGTGAGGTCATAAGCCTTGCCGTCACGAAAGACGATCGCTCGCTGACCGACCACATTCCAGATATTGATGTCATGAAGTGCGATGTCGAGTTCGGTGTAATTAGCAAACAGCAAGATCACATTGGAAAATGCCAGCTGCTCGTCGGTAATCCGATCAACCAGTGGGATCATTCCCGGACCGGTGCCATCGCCTTCTTCAATCCAGCGCAAATACTTCCCAGCATCCTCATCGTAAACCCATTCACCCCGGTTCAGATGAGTAAAAAGTGTTGTTACCTTTGTGCCAGCTTCGCCGCCCTCCGGAGCAACAGGATCAAAAGCCATCCCCTCCAGGAGATAGCGATGGTTGTCGACACCGCGATTGGAACTGTAGGTTGTGACTGCTTCTGAATTCGCGAAAACACTGGTCACATAACCACGTCCGTCATCACATAAAGCCGGGCATGAATCCCTGCCGCTGACGATACGATTGCCAAGAATGTCTGTGATATGTTCTAATACAGTAATATAAGCGCTTTCCATACCAAGGACACCTTCAAAAAGGCTGACGATATAGGGATCCACCAGGCGGCCGGAACGAACAGGACCAATTTGGTCGCTATCCTGCCCGTAATAAAGCCCCATAAAACGGTTGGCTCCTGCTCCAATGTAGTATTCAAAGACCATATCCGCATAGGACAGCCCGGCGTGTGGGCGACCGGAAATAGGGTAGTTGGCGACCTTCACCAAAACAGGTCGACGATCGAGGATCGTAGGATCTGCAACGTGCAAGCCGGTCAGAGGATTAACATCCTCAGGAAAGTCCGTCGGACCAACCGGACCGACGACTGGTGTGGGTGTTACTGCCTCCGTGGCAGTTGCACGATCCGTTGGGGTTTTGTCCTGCGTTTCCTCAGGTTGCGCAGCCTGGGTTTGTGCCGCATACGTGCCTGCCATACTCAAATCAGGCGTGCTGGCAGATTGACATGCTGCCACAACAAGCGCTAAAACAACCAGGATTGTCCAGTATAGGGTTCGTTTTTTAATCATTTTCATTTTTTCCTCTGAAATAATTGTACTCTATTCGTGGATTTTTCTATCGCCATATCGGTAAACGCGAAGTGCTCACCGTTCCTGATAAATACACAATCCGTGTTATGCTATTTTGACAGCATCAATGATCTCGGCAACCATATCAAAACGGTTGAATGCTGGCATAAAATAAACACCCTGGAAATCATTTTGCAAGTTTTGCACCAGATCTATCGCGATTCTGACACCCTCCCTGACACCGTTTTCACCTGCAGAAACCATAAGATTCTGGACCGACTCGGGAATAGTGATCCCTGGAACTTCGTTATGCAGGAATCTCGCATGCCGATCTGTCACAAGGGGCAAAATCCCAACCAGGATTGGTTTTTCGATTGCGCCGTATTCGTCCTCATACATTGCTACAAAAGAACGCGCTTTCTTCAGGTCAAAAACCGGTTGTGTCAAAAAAAAGTCAGCGCCAGCTTTCAGTTTTTTCCGGAGAACTCGGATTTCCCGATCGGGGCTGTTGGGGCTGAGGTTCAGGGCTGCGCCAACAAAGAATGAAGTCGGTTGACCGATCTCCCCACCAGCATGGTCAACACCCGAGTTAAACCCCTCTTTGATTAACTTGATCAAGCCTGTGGGAACCATGTCGTAGGAATCACTGGCATCAGGATAATCTCCAATGGCAGTGGGATCGCCCATCACGACAAACACATTCCTGATCTTCAACGCGTGCGCTGCCAGCAGATCTCCCTGAACCCGCAGCAGGTTGCGGCCGCGCGTGGGAAAGTGCAGCGTGGTTTCAACGTCAAAGCTGGATTGGATCAAGCTGCAGACAGCCCAGGGGCTCATGCGCATGCGCGCCATCGGACTATCGGCAACATCAATCACATCGGCGCCGGCATCCGCCAGAAGCGAAGCGCCTGCTAAAAGTTTATGAAGGGAAAGACCGCGCGGCGGATCCATTTCAACGGCGATCACAAATTTTCCATCTTCCAGTTTTTGTGACATTTTGGAGCCTTCTTCTGCAGGTTCCTGCTCAACCACATGGGCAGTCTCCGAACCAGTAAAGAGGTTTGTCAGCGTTTCTGGCGGTGTGTGTTCAATCGCCTCGGCGATCACAGCAATATGGGGGGGCGTTGTCCCGCAGCAGCCGCCGATCACACTTGCGCCTGCCCTCCAGAAAGACAGGGCATGATCATGAAAATAATCCGGCCCCGCAGGGTACATGATCCGACCGCCCACCCTTTCGGGAAAGCCCGCATTGGGCATCACAGAGAAACGACCCTCAGGCACAACCGACTTCATCTGCCGCAATATTCTTAACAAATGAACAGGGCCACCCGAACAGTTCACGCCAATCACGTCCGCACCCATCTCATTCAACCGTCGGGCGACGTCCTCGGGCGAATCTCCCAGAAGCGTTCGCCGGTCCCGGGTGAAGGTCATCGAGGCGATCACAGGAATGGTCGGATCCACGTGACGGGCAGCCTTCACCGCAGCCCCTACTGCGTAGATATCGACCATTGTTTCAATCAGAATCAGGTCAACTCCCGCATCCACCAGTGCCCGGATTTGCTCAACATAAATCTCAAAAGCTTCTTCCGTCTGCAGTCGCCCAAAGGGCGCCAGGGGAACTGCCAGGGGACCCACATCGCCGGCGAGTAATACATCTTTAAAAGATGCGGAAATCACCTTTTGTGCCAGGTTTACGGCTGCTGTGTTGATCTCAGAGACCTGTTCTTCCAGACCATGTCGCCCCAACTTACTCCGATTGGCGCCAAATGTATTTGTCTTGATCATTTGGGCGCCAGCCTGGATGTAATCTCCATGAATTTCAGCCACAATACCAGGCTGTTTCAAATTAAGTTCATCGAAACACGCTTCAATAGGAATCCCTTTTTCATGCAGCAGCGTACCCATCGCGCCATCAGCCACGATCGGCCGGCCCAGTTCAGTGATTTTTTTGATAAATTTATTCTCCATATTGTTCATATTTTCTCTTTCAAAGCTTATTCTCTCATTAACTGTTGAACCCGGCTGACGCCCACATTGAAATACTTTGCGTCGGGATGGTGAACAATTATTGCGGCGGTTGATTGTTCGGGAACAAGCTGGTAAGCCGATGTAAGGCTCATGCCCAGTTCCTTTTCAACTGGCAGCAATTTAAAAACCTTGGCATGATCTTCCAGCTCGGGAATAGCCGGGTAGCCCCATGAATAGCGCTTGCCCCGGCCTGGTTCAAGATTTAACTCTCGCAGGATATGCGTATGCAGGTAATCAGCGGTCGCTTCCGCCATCTGTACCGACAGACCGTGCAAATAATAGCTTTCAGCATAATCTCCAGCCGCCTGCAACTGATCGACGATTTCAGTTGCCCGGAAGCCCACTGTGACCACCTGGAATGCGACCACATCCATCTTGCCCGATTCTTTTGAGGCAAAATAGTCAGCCAAACAATACGCTTCCCCGATTTCAGCGCGAGGAAATTCAAAGGTTTCCAAAACCACCGGGTTGGGATCGTCCATAGTCTCGGGATCATAGATATACAAGATATCCCCTTCCGACTGGCATCCCCAATAACCATACACACCCTGAGGCTGCAGCCAACCCTGAGTTTCCGCTTCTTTCCGCATACGCTGAAGGCGCATATCATATTCTGCCTTCAATTTTTCCCATTCTTCCCCGTGCTTGTTTTTGGCGCCCCAGGATAAGCGATAGAGTTCATTGATCGCCAAATGTTCACCAACCATCGATAGGGGCATGCTCTTTACCACCCTTGGACCCCAGTAAGGAGGTCGGGGCAGCACATCCAAGGTTCTGGTGTTGGAACGCCTGTTAGGCTGTTGCCCTCCAGGCCGTTGATCTAAAGAGCGTCCCAATTCATAGTCTGCTTCCTTATGAATCTTCTCGATCAGCGTTTTTTGCTTCGCCGGATCTGTAAGCGCGTCCATTACGCCAAGTCCGTCAAAGGCGTCCTTACAATAAAACACACCCGGCGCATAATAACGGCCCTGTTCGGTCAGCAAAATGCGTTTACCGAAACGCGGGTTGATGGCGGCGCCGCCGATCAAAACAGGTATATCCAATCCGCGCCGATCCAATTCATTGATGATCAGGGGCATTTGCCTGCTTGTGCTGACCAAAAGGGCGCTCAAACCAATCGCATCCGCCTTTTCCTCCACCGCCCTGGCGATGATCGTCTCAGCCGGCACCTGCTTTCCCAGGTCCACCACGCTGTAACCATTGTTGGAAAGAATGGTCTTGACCAGATTTTTTCCAATATCATGCACATCACCGTAAACCGTCGCCAGGACCAGCCTTCCTTTGGACGTTCCTTCCACCTTTTCGAGGAAGTTTTCCAGGTAGTTCACGGCGATCTTCATCACCTCTGCGCTCTGAAGTACGAAGGGCAGGATCAATTCACCGGCGCCAAATTTATCGCCCACATCCTTCATCGCCGGCAACAAAACATCATTCAGAATGCCGACCGCCGTCTTTGAGGTTGGCTGGGATGGGTCCCGGTTGAGAATCAGGTCAATATCCGACTCCACATCCGACTTATACCGGTGAAGAATGCGCCAGTGCAGACGTTCCTCAGGCGTCATCGCAGTCAAAACTGTCTGGGTGCTTTCCTGGTCGTCACCGGTTTCTTCAACTGTGTCAAAATAAGCGATGAGCCTTTCCAGAGCATCCTCATGACGGTTAAAAATCAAATCCTCCGCCAGCAGGCGTTCTTCTTCAGGAATTTCCGCATAGGGCTTGATCTGAGCAGGGTTAACAATTGCCATATCCAACCCTGCTTCCACGGAGTGGAACAGCATCACACTGTTGAGCACTTTTCTTGCAGGGCCCGAGAGTCCAAATGACACATTGCTGACGCCCAGTGCGGTCAACACGCCCGGCAGGGTTTGTTTGATCCGTCGGATTCCGTTGATCGTCTCAACAGCTGAATCGCGCAGGTCAGGATCACCCGTGGCGAGCGTGAAGGTCAGCGCATCATACACCAGATCCTGGGGCTGCAGTCCCATTTCTTCCACAGCGAGGTCGAAAATGCGCTGCGCTACCTGCAATTTGTGGTCTGCTGTCTTTGCCATGCCCTGTTCATCAATTGTGAGCACGATGACTGCGGCATTGAATTGCTTCGCCAGAGAAAAGATCGCCTTTGGTTTGTCAGGACCCGCTTCAAGATTGGTGGAGTTGATCAAACTGCGTCCCGGGTTTGTTTTCAGGGCAACCTCAATGACATCCAGTTCGGTGGAATCGATCACCAGAGGAACAGGAACCGCATTGGCTAATTTTTTTACAACCTTAGCCATCAATTCGTTTTCGTTTGCTGTTTCCGTCAAAGCAACGCACACATCCAGCCCATGAGCGCCGCTTTCCACCTGTGCACGTGCCATCTCTACGATAGCATCGTAATCTTCTTCCATGACCATCCGTTTAAAATGTTTTGATCCCTGGGTATTCAGGCGTTCGCCAATCAAAAAGGGCGCTGGCACTTGCTGCATCGCAACAGCCTGCACAGGCGACGCCAGCATCGGGATTGCGGCAGGCGGTGCCGGTTTTGGTCTTTTTTTGTCCAAACCTTCATAAAGCAATTGGATATGATCCTCGCGCGTGCCGCAGCAACCCCCCACCACACGCACACCGTATTCATTCACAAACTCGAGCATCAACGCTGCAAAGGGTTCCGGTTTCATCGGATAAACAGCTTCGCCATCCACATTGAGGGGTAAGCCTGCATTGGGAATACAGGAGATTGGCAGGTTGGAGTGTTCAGTCAGGTAGCGGATCGGTTCACGCATATAATCGGGACCCGTTGCGCAGTTCAACCCGATCACATCAACCCCCATCCCCTCCAGTATTACCCGTGCCGCTTCAATATCCGTTCCCAGCAGCATGCGCCCTGTCGTATCCAGGGTAACCTGCGCCTGGATCGGGAGTGCTTTGCCGGTGACTGTAAAGGCTTCATTAATTCCACGCACAATCGCTTTCACTTCCAGGATGTCCTGGGAAGTCTCGATCAGCAGCAGATCCACGCCGCCTTCAATCAAGCCAATTGCCTGTTCTTTAAATATATCTATAATCTCATCAAAGGTGATATTGGACAATCCCGGATCCTCCGTGGAGATCAATTTCCCACTGGGACCCATGGAACCAGCGACGAAGCGCGGCTTTTCTGGCGTGGCATATTCATCCGCAATTCTTCTTGCCAGGGCAGCCGCTTTTCGATTGATTTCCAAAACACGGTCTTCCAACCCAAACTCTGCCAGGGTCAGCCGATTGGAACGGAAGGAGTTAGTTTCAATCACGTCCGAGCCCGCTTCAAGGAAGGCGCGATGTACTTTTTCAACGGCAGAGGGCTTTGTGATCACCAGATAATCGTTACAACCCGCAGTCCGTTCGCCGCCAAAATCTTCGGCAGTGAGGTTCTGACGATCCAGATTGGTTCCCATCGCACCATCAAACAACAAAACCCGATCGTTGAGGGCATCCAGATATTTCCTGTTGGTATAACGTGATTCTATTTCAGTCATTATTTTTTCTCCAGATTCCCCGGAGGGGTAAATTATTGCTGTTAAACAAACACCTCTCGAATGGGCGAGAGGTGCAGCATACCACCGGTATCATCACCTCATCTTCCAGTTATCCCCAATTCTGGGAACTGCCGGAGTTGGCACCTTCCATTTAGGATCGGTTAAGATCGGGGTTGCCGAGGTATCGCCGGGCCGGTCCCTCCACCTCTCTGGATGAGTTTTTCAATACGACAAATCTTATCATAATTACAAGCCAAAGTCAATTTATATCGCTTGAGGGCGTTGAAAAACAAGTGGTATTTAATAATTGGCTTAGGAATCAACATAATAAATTTTAGTAAATAAAATTCTATCTAATATCATATCATTGCGTAGGGGCAACCCTCCGTGGTTGCCCAGGGTAGACACGGAGGTCTACCCCTACATATGATACTAAACAGTAAACTAATCAATTTTCAACACCCTCATCGCTGATAATAAATAAAAATTCTTCTAATATCCTATCATTTGGAAGGGGCAACCTTTCGTAGTCATCCAGAGTGGGCGCCACATTTATGCCCGCCAATAAAGTAGTTTTTATGGTGCGCGGAAATACACCGCGCGCTCTACTCGCACTCCCGCTTTAGTCCCTCTAAAACACCGCTTGCAGTTCCAAACCCGGGGTTGTCAGGAATCGTAAATTCCCGATGATAAAACTGGCCAACCAGGTTGATTTCGTTGCGAATGGATTCCAGATCCGCCAGATGCCCCACAATGATGATGTCCTTCAACCCTGCCGCGTTTGACGCATTGATTGCAATCACGGCGATGACCTGTGCCACCAGGCGAACCAGGCCTGCCGCCAGATTTTCACGGGAAAAGTCATTGCCCCGGTCCAGCTTGCCAAGATTCACCGCATTGGCGTTTGCGGGCAGCCGCCCAACCTTGCCGCCAACCGCCTCGCTGAGCATGATATCCACCTCCGCGGCATCGCCTTTCATCGCCAGCCGATCAATTTCGGCAATATCATCCGTCCCGAGAATCAACCTTGAAAGTCCCAGCAGGGTTCCCCCTCCTACAGCAGAACCGGTGACGTGTTCAATTTTGTCACCCTGTGCAGAGACCATTGCGGCGCCCGTTCCCGCGCTGACGACCAGCCCTGAATCACGGTGGCTGAGTGCCAATCCCCCCATCCCCAGTGCGACCATCTCATCAACCTTCCTGATTCTGTACCCATCGACCTCTTCTGGCAAATCACGGTAACGTCCGCCTGTGACGCCAATCACGGTATTAAAATCCAATTGATATGAAACTTCTGACAGCGCTTGCCTCAATTGATCCATCACAGCCTGGTGTTGATTGGCAAGCATGGTTCTTCTTTTTTCTTGATCCCTTTCCTGAACGATATCGATGTTGGTCATCCCCAGGTCAATGGCAAGGTAGCTGTCAGTCATCGCAAACTCCGTTTCAAGTTATTCTGCTGATAGATTTTACCGCATGATCGGTCTTCTGAACGCTTCACTTCTTATCTATAAAAGATATCCCCGACTGGCTGTAAATGCGATACAATCATTTATTAGAGGAAATCGCCATGAAAACAGGATTATTCAAGTTTTTAAAGACTTATTTAGCCTTAGCCCTTGTCCTCACTGTGATCGGTTGGGGTGGGTTGTTCCTCATCGTACGAAACACACTCCCCACACTTGGGCCGCGCTGGTTGTTCTTCTTCCTTGGCGTGCTTGCCCTCACCGGCCCAGCCATCCCAATCACATTCTTCCTCAATCAGCGCTTCCCCAGCGATCCGCCTGTGGCGGGGATGGTTGTCCTGCGTCAGGCTTTGTGGGTCGGTGTCTTTGGCAGCATGGTTGCCTGGCTTCAATTGGGACGTGTGCTGAATGGTGGTTTAGCTCTGATCCTGGCTGCTGCGTTTGTGATGATCGAATTGTTGCTGCGCTTGTTTGAACGCAGCCACTGGAACCCGAAAAAAGATGAATAATCCAAGCTTAACAATAACAATATGCAGGAAAAGATGCCCGATCTAAGCCAATTACCATCCATCGATCAACTCCTCCATTCGCCAAAAATTGCGCCCATTTTGGAAACCTACGGACGGGATTTGAGCCTCAAGGCTTTGCGTCTCGTTCTGGATGATATTCGAAGGGCAGCGATCCAAAAACATGCGGAGATACCGGGTGAAGATGAAATCTTTCATCGTCTGGAAATTCACTTGCTCACCTGGCTTGCGCCGACGCTCTTGCCCGTCATCAATGCGACGGGCGTTATCCTGCATACCAACCTTGGTCGATCTCCCCTCAGCAAAGAAACGCAACAGGCCATGGTGTCCACCGTAGAATCATATTCAAACCTGGAATTTGACCTGGTCACCGGGAAACGTGGAAAGCGTTCTGTGCACGCCAGCCGCCTGCTTTCCTTGCTGACCAACACCGAAGGCGGTTTTGTGGTCAACAACAATGCCGGTGCCGTGCTTCTGGTTCTTTCTGCCCTGGCTGCAGGAAAAAATGTGCTGGTCTCACGCACCCAGCTGGTGGAAATCGGCGGTGGATTCCGTATCCCCGACGTCATGCGTCAATCGGGTGCAAACCTGATCGAGATCGGCACGACCAACCGCATTCATCTGTATGATTATGAGAACGCCTTACGCGCACATGACATCGCACTTGTCCTGGTCGCCCACCATTCGAACTTCAGGTTGATCGGATTCCACAGCGAACCGGACCTCAAGGATGTGACGGCTATTGCACATCAATACGGTGTTCCCGTCGCCCATGACCTTGGCTCAGGCACACTTCTTGATACGTCTGAATTTGGTCTGGCGCACGAACCTACGGTGCAGGAATCCATTGCGGCTGGTTGTGATCTGATGTGTTTCTCAGGCGATAAATTACTTGGCGGGCCCCAGGCTGGGATCATCATCGGCAAAGAAGCCCTCCTGAAACTCGTCCGGGTTCACCCGCTGGCAAGAGCTTTGCGCCCTGACAAATTGACCCTCTCAGGTTTGGCGGCGACACTGACGCATTATCTCAAAGGGGAAGCCTTAGAAAAAATCCCGATCTGGCAGATGATTTCCCGTTCCCCCGATTCCATTAAGACCACAGCGCTGGGTTGGCGTGATTTCCTCGGCGTGGGCGAGGTAGTTGATGGTCAATCAACGGTGGGCGGCGGCAGCCTTCCCTCCGAAGAAATGCCAACCTATCTCCTGGCGCTGCAGCCTGAAAAACCCGACGCCTTTCAAAAGGCATTGCGAGAACTTGACCCGCCAATCATCGCCAGGATTGAAAACGACCGGGTCTTATTTGACCCGCGTACCGTATCTCCCGAGCAAGAATCCCTTTTTTTGGATCACTTGCATCGTTTGCTACAAGAACAACCGTCCACCATCTGAAAAACGATTCTGATCAGATCATTTAGCTAAAGGCAGTATTTATATGAAATTTGAAATCGACCAGCTCCTTAAAGACAACAACGCACAGGCATTATGGATCACCGGGCCGGCGCAGCACAACCCTTTTATGGTCTATCTGACCGGCGGAGGGCACATGACCCGGGCAGATGTGATCAAAATTATTGGGCAGGATGCCGTATTATGCCATGCCCCCATGGAACGTGAAGAAGCCGCCCGCACCGGATTGAAGACGATTAATTACACCCGATTCCCGCTGAAAGAACGTCTGGCGCTTGCCAGAGGGGACCGGCTGACGGCGAATGCCCTGCTCTATCAACAGATCTTCAATGAAATCGGCTTGACCTCCGGGAAAGTCCTCCTGTATGGCAGTACAGAAGCCGGTAAACACTACTCTCTCGTCAAACGATTGCAAGAACTGATGCCCGAATTAACTCTGGAAGGTGATCTGGAGGAAGCTGTCCTGCTCCAGGCAATGGCAACCAAGGATAAAACAGAGATCGAGCGGATTCGTAAGATGGGACAGATTGTGGTAACGGTTGTTGACCGGGTGGCTGAACACTTGAAAGGACACAAAGTCGTCAACGAAACCTTGATCAAACCCGATGGCACACCGCTTCTGATCGGTGATGTTAAAAACCTGATCAATTTGTGGTTGTCTGAGTTGGGGGCTGAAAATCCCGAAGATACGATCTTCGCTATCGGTAGAGATGCCGGCATTCCCCACAGCAGCGGCACCCCGAATGATCCGCTCACCCTGGGAAAGACCATCGTTTTTGACATCTTCCCCTGCGAAAAGGGCGGCGGCTATTTTTATGACTTTACCCGCACCTGGTGTCTGGGATATGCGCCTGATGAGGTGCAAAAACTTTACGACCAGGTAAAATCCACATATCATCATATTGTTTCGCAGTTACAAACGGGTATAAACGCGGCTGAATTTCAGGATCGCACCTGCGAATACTTCGAGTCGCTGGGGCATAAGACCATCCGCCAGGATCCGGCAGTTGAATCGGGGTACGTCCACACCCTCGGGCACGGCGTTGGTCTCCACATCCACGAGAAGCCCTGGTTTGGGCGTAAGGATGATCCCAGCAATATCCTCGAACCAGGATCTGTGTTCACAATTGAACCCGGATTGTACTACCCCGATCAGGGGATGGGCGTGCGTTTGGAAGATTCCTATTTTGTGACGGATGAAGGTATGTTTGAAAAGTTTGTTGACTACCCTATGGACCTGGTTCTAAAAATGAAAGGATGATGGATGCTATGTCGCTTCCCGGAGTAAGAATTCTTGGTATCGAAACATCCTGTGACGAAACTGCGGCTGCTGTCGTCAGCGACGGTCGCATCATCCATTCCAGCGTGGTCGCCAGCCAGATGGAACTTCACGCGCCCTACGGGGGCGTATTCCCCGAATTAGCCTCTCGAGAACACGTCAAAGCGATTTACCCCACCGTAGAACAGGCTTTGATCCAGGCGCATCTCGGCATCCAGGACATTGACGGGATTGCCGTGACGCAAGGTCCGGGGTTGGCGGGATCACTGGTGGTGGGCGTCAGCACTGCCAAAGCCCTGGCGCTGGCAACCGGCAAACCGATCATCGGCTTGAACCACCTCGAAGGGCACATCTACTCTGCCTGGCTTCATCAGGCTGATGAAACACCCCACGAACCGCCCCGGTTTCCGCTGATTGCACTGCTTGTCTCCGGCGGTCACAGTGAATTGATCCTCGTGAAAGACCACCTGAATTACCAGCGATTGGGCGGTACACTCGACGACGCGCCGGGAGAAGCCTTTGATAAAGTCGCCCGAATGCTCGATCTGCCCTATCCCGGCGGCCCATCAATCCAGAATGCAAGCCAGAACGGCAACCCCAACGCCTTTCCGTTTCCACGCGCCATACTCGAAGGCACCTGGGATTTTTCCTTCAGCGGCGTCAAAACCGCTGTCTTGCGTGCGGTTGAATCCCTGCAGTCTCAGGGGAGACCGCTCCCCATCGCTGATCTTGCCGCCAGTTTTCAAGCCGCGATTGTGGATGTTTTGGTAGATAAAACCCTGGCAGCGGCTGATTCCTTTGACGTTCAGGAGATCATTGTGGCTGGCGGGGTCTCTGCAAACAAGCGTTTGAGAGAAAAAATCCTTTCAGAAAGCCAAAGACCGGTGCACATCCCACCTCTTGCTCTGTGTACGGACAATGCCGCCATGATCGCTGGCGCCGGTTATTTCCACTTTGTAAGCCAGGATTTCAGTGCGCTGGATTTTGACGTCATGCCAACATGGTATCTTTCCTGATGGTGCCCGTTAAAAATAGTATCTTTTAAATGTAACCAAACACTTGCAAAATTCATCTTATGAATGACACAATATCATACGAACCGATAGATCTCGATGCACTCAGGCGAAAGGACAAAACCGCCTTCGCCCATCTTGTTGACCAATTTTCGGATCAAATTTATCGGCTTGGTTTAAGAATGCTCGGAAATCAACAGGACGCAGAAGATATTCTTCAAGAAACTTTCATCAAAGCATTTGAAAAAATTGAAGGTTTCAAAGGACTGTCAAAGATTTCCACATGGTTATATCGCATTGCTGTTAATGAAGCCTTGATGCTGATCCGAAAAAGAAAGGGCATAATCCTATCGATTGATGCGGATAATGAAACCGGGCAGGATGATCTCCTTCCCCGCCAAATTGTTGATTGGTGCTGCCTGCCTGAAAAGGAATTGCTGAGCACCGAAACCCGTCATCACATCCGGGAAGCGATTGGAGATCTCTCAACTGCAAACCGGGCTGTCTTTTTACTGAGAGATGTGGAAGGTCTTTCAACCAGGGAAACTGCAGAAATCCTGGAGATCAGCGAGTCGGCGGTCAAGGTGCGCTTGATGCGTGCCCGCATGCAACTGCGTGAGGATCTGACGGATTATTTCACACCCAGAATCCCGAAAGAGCTGCCATGAACCATAAACACGATTTAAATTGTGAAGATATCTTCATTGACCTGAATAATTACATCGATGGCGAATTGGAACAGACTGTCTGCCAGGAAATTGAAGCACATATTGAAAGCTGCCCAAATTGCAGAATTGTTCTCGACACCCTCAGGCAGACCATCCACATTTGCAAAGTGGATGGTCAGGAAATCCATGTTCCCGAAGATGTTCGCCAACGACTGCTGAAACGACTTGAACTGGATCGAAATGTCAGCCATGATTGAAAACAAAAACGGACTTCATCCAACTGAAACCCCTTCAGATCACGCTGGAAAACGGGATGTGGGGTGCAACCAAACACCAACACCCAGTCTGAGGTATGGAATGATTTGCCCACACTGTCACGCTGGAAAGATTGGCTACGATGGGTTTCTAAACCTTGTTTGTCCGAATTGTGGGATCAAAGAAACAGGCGCATTTACCTGATAACAATACAAAACCCTCCGGCGGAGGAATGAAAGGTGACAAAGAAAATGAAAAGCAAAGTTGTTTGGAAAGGCGGATTATCTTTTACAGGCACATCTGACAATGGATTCATGATCCCCCTGGACACGGATAAAGCTTTTGGTGGACATGAAATGGGCTTTAAGCCCTTACAATTAATCGCAATTGGGCTGGTGGGATGCACCGGTATGGATGTGATGTCCATCCTGCTTAAAAAACGTCAGGAAATTACTGATTTCGACGTTGAAGCCCGGATTGAAAGGGCAGATACCCACCCCAGGGTTTTTGAAAAGATCATCATTACCTATGCAGTGACCGGAAGAAACATTAACGCGGATGCTGTTAAAAGAGCGGTTGAATTGTCGGAGACAAAATATTGTCCGGCGCATGCGATGCTTGAAAAATCTGCTGAGATATCCCATGAGATTCTGATTAACAATATTGATTGAGCGGGTAAATTTTCTAAATTATCACAGTTAAGAGGAATAAATTTATAGAGCAAACCATTTGCGCATTGTTCATGTATTTTCAAGTCACGGTGTTCCAAACCCTGCATCGCAATACGCAAGCCATACCTTCGCAACGCAACTCATATTGCGATGCGAAGGATTTGGTTGGCATTTTCTCTTCTTGTCTCTTATAAACCTCACCATGGTCGGATCACGAATTTCTGGTAAAATCTAAAAGCCAAGCCAATAAAATAAATATAAATGAAAAAAATACGCTTTAACGCATGTCTGCTCTTTCTATTCATATTTAGCCTTCTCGCGGGATGTACACCAAGTAAGCCTTCTTTATCGGCGGCTACTCTCACCCCAACCATGGAAAGCAGTCCGACACCCACGCAAACACCCCTCCCAACCATAGCGCCATCACCGACCCCGACGCCGCTCCCCCTTGACGGAAAGCAAACACAATACATCATCGATGCCACGATTGATTATTACAACCGTTTTGTCACTGTGGAAAGCCGCACCATCTATATCAATAAAACAAACCAGCCGCTCACAGACATCGTTTTTGTTGTCTATCCTACAATCTTCCAGGCGATTTACACCCGCTCTGTCACGGTGGGAGATGGGGATCCGGTCGAAAATTACCATTGGGCAGGACATGTAATGGTCATCCCCCTGGAGCAAGCCCTGCAACCCGACCAGAAGATTGAGTTTACGCATAAATTTGATCTGTACATGCCCGATCGCGGCGGCGTTTTCAGTCACTCTGGAAAACAACTTAATCTGTCTTACTGGTTTCCATTTGTCCCCCCCTATGACGAAAATGAAGGTTGGCTTGCACACGATCCTCAACTGGTCAACAACAGTTTTGTGGGTGAATTCTTTATTTTTGAAGCAGCGGACTTCGATGTGACGATCACCTTCACCGACAGACGAGAAAGTTTCATGATCGCAGCACCCACTGTTCCGCACGAAGAAGATGGTACGATCAGCTACCAGCTGGATCTTGCCCGAACCTTCGTCCTTTCCATCAGCGACCAATTTGTCCTTTTTGAAAGACAGGTCGAAGACACCACGATCCAATCCTTTGCTCTCAAAGAGCATGCCCCTGTTGGCGAGGTTACCGCAGATGTGGCGGTTGAAGCCTTTACTCTGTTTTCAGAGCTTTACGGCCCCTATGACCGGGAGCTTTTGGCTGTTGTCGAATTTAACTCCGACATCGGCATGGAATTTGATGGATTGATTTTCCTGAGCCCCTATTTTTACAATCTTTACCCCGGCACACCCCAATCCAATATCCATGTTTACACCGCACACGAGATCGCCCATCAATGGTTTTTCAGCCAGGTGGGCAATGACCAGGCGATGGAACCCTGGTTGGATGAAGCCTTTGCCGCCTATTCGGAAAGGATTTTTTACGAAACCTGTTATCCCGAACACCTCGATTGGTACTGGGAAAATTACATCACAGCGCATTCTCCCCGTGGCAATATTGACATCAGCATCTACTTTGGGGGTGACATTCTCGAATATCGCAATATCGTTTATCGCAACGGAGCTCTTTTCCTGCACGATCTGCGTACGCTGCTTGGCGATGAGGCTTTCTTTGGCTTTGTCAGGGAATATGTGCGATCCTATCGTTACAAGATCGCCACAGGCAATGATTTCTTCCAACTCTTAGCAAAGTCGACGGATATCGACCTGACGCCATTATTTGAGGAATATTTCTCTACACTGCCAGAAATCACACCCTGAGCAAGCGCGATACTCGCCACGCGTTCCATCAATCCGATCCATAGCCGAATTTGCCAAGTTTTTCAGGATAGAGTATTACTTAACCCATTCAACCAGATTTTACAGGCATCTTGAACTTGTATTAGCACCATCAAGACACCTTTGGTAAAAGATTATGGAAAAAGAGAATAATTCCGATAAATTCGATCCGACAAATTCTCCGATTGAACTCCAAAGCACACCGGATGAGGATATCACTCCACAACAAGCCAATCCTGAGATATCGATAAAGACGCAGGTTTTCCGCAATGCCAAAACCTTCCGGGTTGCCTCTTATATCCTGGCTTTTGTTGTGGTGGTTCTTGCGGTATGGGGAATCGGGTCAATGATCGTAAATGCATCCCATGAATCGCCCGAGATAAGTCCAACAGCCACCTCACAGGTGTTTGGTTTACCAGATCAGGTGCCGACTCCCGTGTTTTCTTCAAATCTACCGGTTAGTTCAGTTATCCGTATCTCTGAAATTATAAACACAAAACAGCAAAGGGTGGATGACCGTCAGGATGTCATAACCTACCAGGTCCAAACGGGAGATACCATCTTCGGGATCGCGGATAAATTCGGGTTGACCCCAGAAACCGTATTATGGTCAAATCGCTACATCATTGGGGATATCCCTGATGGCTTGGTGCCGGGCGTTGAACTGGTTATCCTGCCTGAGAACGGCGTTTATCATAAATGGTCCGAGGGTGAAGGCCTGAATGGCGTTGCAGAATTTTACGGTGTGCACCCGGATATCATTGTCAATTATCCATTGAACGAGTTAGATCCGAACACCATCGGTGATTATGCAAACCCCAGGATTACACCCGGGGAAATGCTCATTGTACCTGGCGGTACCCGCCCAACAGTCGCCTGGGTGGTGGCGCGGGACGAGGCTGCTTCTGGCAGCTCATACCTCGGTCCCGGGGCATGTGGCGGCATCATCTACGGTAATGTGGGCACCGGCACCTTCACCTTTCCGACACCGGCAACCTGGTTGTCAGGTTACGATTATGCCCCACCCGTTCACAACGGTCTGGATTTTGATGGCGATTTTGGCAGTCCAATTTATGCTGCCGATACCGGAGTGATTGTCTATTCTGGCTGGTCGGATCGGGGCTATGGCAACCTGATCGTGATCGATCATGATAGCGGCTGGCAAACTTTTTATGCCCATTTACTGGATAACACCCTGCTCGCCTGCGGCTCAAATGTGCAAAAGGGGCAGTTGATCGCTGCTATGGGCAGCACAGGCAATTCTACCGGACCGCACCTGCATTTTGAGATTCGCCTGGGTGGTCACCCGGTAAATCCCTGGCTATTTCTAAATTAAACCTGCAAAAACCCGAACAAAAAGCAACTGGGTGCGCACCAGTAATTACTCGTTTGTTGACTCATAGGGAATAAAGCTGTGATTGTCAGGATTGGAGTTGGCGATAATTTCCATATCGCCCTTGACCAGCCAACCCTGGTAGGGATTCTCACCTCGGATCGGTCGCCACCCCGAAAGGACAAAAGGTATGGTGCTGTCAGCTGAGACCCATTCACCATTGTATTTGCGTGCAATGTGAATATGGGTCCCTGTGGAACGCCCACCCTCACAGGAAGGGTGCCCAATCCTTTCACCGGCTTTGACCATCGTCCCCACGGGCACGCGATCCTGTCCCGCAATATGTAAATAGAAAACTGCCCAACCGGTCCGTTCGTCACCATCCCCATCCAGATCAAGAACGACAAACCCCTCACCATCTCTGGAGATCATCCCATCCGCCACCGCTGTTGTCCACTGTGTTGAGACCATACATCCCGTAGCCGTTGAAGGCGGCGCAAAATCAAGCGCTGCCCAGGGTGCCATACTCCCCCAGCCGGTATGCGGTCCACCTGTGTAAGCCCAAACCATATTCCTTTCAAAGGGCATTTTCATTTCTGGCTGAGCTAAAGAGCCCGGGATATGCGGTTCAACATTCCATGGATCGCCAAAAAGATCCTCAAAAACCTGATAAAAACCATTTGGACCGATTGCATGGTGAAAGGCTTCATCATCGAGCACCATTGAAAAAAAATATTGCAATGAAACTGTCGCCGCATTCTGCCAGGGATCAGGGCGGATCAGCGATCCATTCTTAAGCTCAAATTCAATCAGGTCACCTTCCCGCCATCGATAATACCCATCATTTAAGATATTCGCCGCGTAGGATAATTGTAAATATACGCCCGTCCAGTAGTTCGACTCAAGCCCTAAAACTTGAGTCTCTTTTGATGGGGAAAGGAACAGATCAGAAAAAGCCCCAGCCTGGTATTCCAGCAAAGCGATGAGAATTTTCGGGCTGATCGAATATTGGAGCGCGACGTAATCAAGGATCTCCGCTGCCGAACGCGTCCCATCAAATGCCCATGCTCGATAATTTACAAGCCAACCCACGTGTTGCGAGATGAAAGTTTGCGAATCGAATTGGGTTGCGTCTGGCCCATTGACAAAAACAGCATCGGGCACCATCTGATAGGGTGTGCCCCACAAAGCCCGATAATAAACCGGGATTTGCATGGGCATACCGGGTGGCATGGTCGTCGCATCCTCAGGAATGAAGGTGTTTGCTTCTCTGATTTCTTTTACGGTGGTATTAAACCGAACCGCAAGCGCATCGAGATTATCCCCGGTTTGGCAAATGTATTCCACCAGTTCGCCCGGTTCATAGGCTGGTCGGGTGGGATAGGGCGTCATTTCAGGGAAGGCGGACACCTCCACCTCCTCAATTGGCGTCGGTAGAATCAGCGTCGGTTGCATACTGGATGAACACGCTGATAAGAAAATGATCAAAATCAGCAGAATAATATTCTTTTGGCTATTCATAATAAATAAGGGATCACCAGACCGGGTGTCCCATCATTGTTATTGGGTTGATAATTTCTAATCAGAAAGCATGATCACGGGATAAGAGCTTACTTTAAGGATGTGAAAAAGTCCAGAGTTTTGCTAACTGCTAAACCATTATAAACCTAAAAATACCATCTCAATCTTCACGAATCAGTTGTGTTTCATAGGTGCTGGCTGTGTTCGCATAAATAATTTGATCCCCTTTAACAAGCCAGCCTTTATAAGCAACCGTGCCAGCCTTTGCTTCCCATCCACTCAGCGTGAAGGGCAAAGGACCGTCAGCAGGCACCCATTCTCCGTTGTAACGCCTCGCCAGATGGATGTGAGTTCCTGTCGACCTCCCTCCAAGGCACGAGGCATGTCCAATCCGATCACCAACTTCCACCCAGGTTCCCAGAGGAACCCGATCTTCATCGGCGATGTGCAGATAGAGTAGTGTCCATCCGGTCTGTTCATACCCATCATCATCCTGGTCAATCACCACAACGCCATTGCCCGAACGAATCACCCTACCCGACATTGCGGCGACAACCCATTTTTCTGAAACAAAACAGCCGGTAACACCACTGGCAGGCGCAAAATCAAGCGCCGCCCACACGTCCGCCGAACTCCAGGCTGCATGCGGACCGCCCGTAAAAGCCCATACCTGATTGGGTTCGAAGGGCAGGATCAAGTCCGGCTGGACCGTATCTACAGGGATCAAGGGCTCCACATCCTGGGCGCGAATCCAGGGGTTATCAAACATCAACTCAAATAATGCCAGAAAATTGTCATTGCCGTAAAGCTCCAAAGCCCAATCCTGATAATCATACAGGCTGGCAAATGCATTCATCAACCCAACCGAGCCCGCATTGAGTTGCGGGGCTAAACGCAATTCCGTGCCATCATGAAATGTGACCATCAAGCGCCGGCCCTCACGCCACCCAAAATATCCTTCCATAACTTTGGTGGCAAACCAGGCAGATTGAAGATAGAGGTCCTTTTTTACCTCAAGGATATGCCCCATTGGATAGTGCATGGCGATCTCGTCCAGGGGGTCAGGAAAGCCATACACCCAGCCGGATTGAAATTCAAGGAAAGCCAATAACAGGCGGGGGTTGATCGAATATTCCAAAGCCACCCGGGCAATAATGTCTGATCCCGAGGTCCACCCGGTAGAAGCAAGGTATTCCTGATATTCCGACAGATACCCATTTGCCGCATCAACAAACCCGTGGATATCAAAATCAATTGTCGAGGGCGAAAAGGTTACTTCGCTATCGGGTAAGAGTTTCTGACTGGAACTGGTTTCCTCCAGCCGGTTGGGGATCACCAGAAGTTGACCGGGGTTCAGAAGTCTTTTCTTTTCGAGTGGGTAGGGTGACGTAATCTCGCTCATATCCACGCCAAAACGTTTGCTCACCATCGGAAGACTGTCGCCGGCAATCGTATAGTACAGAATGTGAGCATCATCACTGGGCGGAATGATCTGCCCCTGGGTCGGTAGTGGCAGTTCGGGCAATTGCAGCGCCACGTTCACTTCTGGCACCGCAGTGGCGGTGCTTTCTTCAACAACCGTATTTACAATCGTTGGTGTTGATGTTGAATCAACTGCAAAACTGACCTCAGCATTGCTTCCCGGGGCTAAAACAGGGTATGCAAGGCTGCTGCATACAGCAACAGCCAGAACCAGCGCACTGGCCAATAAAAACCCCGTCCTCCGCAGACGGCGCTGGTAGTAGCGCTTTCTAGCGCTCGATGGCGTTGATCGACGCACGCCCATTCCAAGCCTCCAGGGTCACATCGTCCCTGACCAGATAACCATCATATTCAACCCCATATCCCACAGCAACCCACCCCTCAAGATTTAGGGGAAGCTCGCCATCCGCAGCGATCCATTCTCCATTATACCGCCGTGCAATATGCAAATGGGTGCCCGTCGAAAAACCTCCTTCACAGGAAGGATGCCCCACCCTGTCACCAGCATCCAGCATGGTTCCCACTTTCACCCGATCAGATGTATCCATGTGCATATACAGGATAGACCATCCCGTTTGCCAAATTCCGTCTCCGTCCAGATCCTGAATAACTGCACCGTGATCAGAATAAACCACCTCACCTGGCGCCGAAGCCACAACCCAGGCATCACTGGAATAGCATCCCAGAGCTTCTCCCGGCGGCGCAAAATCAAGTGCTGCCCAGGCGGCACCCGTATTCCACCCGCCGTGAGGTCCGCCCGTAAAGGACCAAACCTGACCTTTTTCAAAGGGCAATTGTAATTCGGGTTGTGTTAAGTTGTCAGGCACAAGCGGATAAAAAGTAAAATTAAATGGATAGCCAAAAAGACGGTAAAAAGTGGCATAGACACCCTGATCTGACACCGCATGTTCCCATTCTGATCCGGCTGTCAGGTATCGCATCAAGTTGACCACGCCAGCCGTTCCAGGATTAATGGTGGGATCAACCTGAAGGACCCTCCCGTCAGAAAGCATCCATGATGTGATCGCATTGATCTTCCATAGATAATAGCCCTCATTCAAAAGATTTGCAGCCCAGGCAAGTTGTTCATACAGCCCTTCCCGGTAAACCTCATAAAAACGGAGAGGGTAAACCAGAGTTTCCTCTTTGGGATTTGATTTCGTCACCCACCCACTCTGGTATTCCAGTATGGTTAACAATAGACGCGGGTTAATGGAATATTCCAGAGCAACCCGCTCAAGGATCTTGCTGCCGCTTGTCGGGTTGTCATCAACGATCTCTGAATAAGTTGAAAGATAGCCGGCATTCTGGTGGATAAATTCTTCAACATTAAAATCGGCGTTTGAGGGGCTGTTCACAAGTTCCGAATCTGGAATAATCTTAAACGCAGAGGCGACATCCTCCAGAGATGGCGGCGGAATTTCTATAACCTGATTCACATCAATTAAGTTTGGGTTTTCAATATCGTTTGCTGTAACAATTTGATCGATGGAAACCTGGTATTTTTGGGCAATACTGCGTAGAAAATCCCCTTGCTGAATGGTGTATGTGAGGGATTCGGTGCGTGGCGTGGGCAGTGTGATCGGCGGGTTGGGTGTGGGTGTGGTGCTCGGAGTTGGCAGGGTTGCTTCTCCCCCACCCACCGTTAAGTCTGCACTGGATGTCGAGATGTGTGGATTGTCATCATGACCATCCGACACCGACCAGGGCTTCGCACCAGGACCGGGTTTATAGCAACCGCTCAGGAGAATGCATATCATAATCATAAAAATAATACGGGTTGGTTTTCGCAAATCAATCTCCTGGCAAATCCTGACAATATAAGGACAGATAAGTCATCTCACTTAATTTTACATCCTCGGCATTCTTGCGGACTTCTTCGCCTATGCGAATGGCATCTTCAAGCGCCACATCTGCTGCTGTCGACCAGTATCGGGGCAGAACCATCAAGGGGTCATCAACGGATCGCTCCGGTTCGCCAAGAGGAATCCAGTTAAACATTACCGGTCCCCGGGAGTAAGCCGTGAATCCAATCTGATACCCAGCCTCATGCGCCAGATCGATCGCTGTCTGTGTAAAATTCCCACCTGACCAGATATGGGCTTGAGGCGCTGTGCCAATCCGTTCCTCGATCAATCGCATCGGTTTAAAAAGCTCTTCTATGACAACCTCTTCAGGCGTGATATCCTGAATATAAATCGAATTATGCCCATGGGACTGAATATCCAGACGTCCTGATTCTGCCAGCAGTCCAATCTCACGCCACCAAACCTCATCATAAGATTCGTCCCGTGTCAACCAGGCTAAAGTCAATGTCCAGTCATTTGATTCAAGGTAAGGCATAAAGGTCCTTGTCACGCCCGGACGGCGGTCATCCAGAATCAGGATCATGGATCGCTCCGGAATTTTCTCATTGGTTTCAAGAAAACCGATCAATTGCTCGGTCGTGATCGTTGAAAAGCCTAATTGTTCTGCCCTATCCATAAAATACTCAAAATATTCCATCGAAACCGATATTGAATCCGTGATCTCCCTTCCAGGTTGAACCACCGAATGAAACATTACAGGTACAACAACCGTGCCAGGTTGGCTTTTGTTTTCATCCCAGCGGTTTAAGAGATAAGCACAGGGGTCATCCAAATAGGCGACCGGCTGAATGTTCTTCAACAAGTGTTCCGATGAAAAGGGGACGAGCTCTTCCGGGGTTGGTGTGATAGTGGGCGGCAGAGGGGTCTGGGTTGGGGTCGAGGTTGGCAAAGGCGTCATACTGGGCTTCCAGGTCGCCGATCCCGTTGGGGTGGATGTTGATCGGCTCTCTCCTTCGTCAACGGATGGCGACGCTTCAAACACCTCTTCAGATCGATACAAACCCGAACAAGATACAATTATAAATGTGCTAATGAGGATCAGTAGAAAATTTCGTTTTTTCAAAAAAAGGGTTTCCATTAAGATAAGACAATTAATCAGATTATACCGAAACTTGTGCATTGTTGAAAGTTGCACGAAAATTCACAATATTAAGGTAAAATAATAGCATCAATTTCAAAACCATATCCTTTTTTTGGAAAGGACAACCATGAAAAAATTCGTTTGGCCTTTACTTATCATTTTCTTTTTGTTAGGCGGTCTCGTCGCTATCCTGGTGGGGAAGGTGGCTTTCCCCCTTGAGGTCCGCTCTGAATCCGTTCAAGAAATCAGTGAAAAATGGGAAACAGCCGGTCACTCAGACAGGGAATCCCTGTCCTTTACACTCTGGAATAACGACGACCCAGCAGTCATCCCGTTCTATTGCGCCAAATGCCACAGCGAACAGGGTTATCTTGATTTTCTCGGTGCGGATGGCAGCCAGGTCAATGTCGTTGATGGCCCGGCGCCTGTTGGCTCTGTCGTTAGCTGTCTTGTTTGCCATAATACCAGCGCCCATGCAAAAGACGCCGCGATCTTTCCGTCAGGCGTCGAGATTGATAACCTGGGCATGACCGCCAACTGTATTGAGTGCCACCAGGGAAGAGAATCGACATTGAGCGTTGAAAAAGCAATCGTCGATCTCCCTGAAGACGAGATCAACGAGGATCTAAATTTTATCAATGTCCACTACAAGGTTGATGCTGCCACCCGTTACGGCAGTGATGTGGCTCCTGGATATCAATATCCAGGCAAAACCTACGATGGTTTCTTTCCCCATGTTAAAAGCTATCAACTCTGTACCGATTGCCACGACCCGCATTCCACCTCGGTTACCCCCAGCGAATGTGCCTCATGTCACCCTGCTGTCACCGATTGGAGCACTCTGCGAGACATCAGAGTGGAAGGTCGGTCGGATTTTGATGGCGATGGTGACACCACCGAAGGCATCCATTACGAAATCACAACCCTGCACAATCTGCTCTATTCAGCCATTCAAAATTATGCTGATGAGGTAATCGGCCAACCGATTGCTTACACTTACCGCGATCCAAAATGGGTGGTTGATACAAATGCCAATGGATCAGCAGACGCTGATGAAATCAACACTGCAAATTCCTACGCAAGTTGGACGCCAAGGCTGGTCAAGGCAACCTACAATTACCATTACGTTGTTGCCACGCCAGGTGGTTTTGCTCACAATGCCAATTATGTCATCCAGATTTTGGTGGACACCATCGAAGATTTATTGGAAGTTATCGAAATAGATATGCCCAATATAATCCGTCCATAAAAGATTGAGACCGAGATTAAATTTAAAAGGAACCAATGTAACATTGGTTCCTTTTTTCTTCAGCAACAAATGTGCTTAATTAGAAAAAATCAAATCAATCCCGCCTGAATTGCACCGAACAGCAGTGCAAAAATCACACACAGCAGAATCGTGCCAATGACAAACACTTTTTGAATTGTTTTCGCGATATTCATAATCAAATTTCCTTTTATGCCATTTCATATTTTTCAGAAGAAATATTCACCGAAGGAATTCCCAATCCCTTCAAGGCGCCTTCGACTGCCTGGATCATCGGCATTGGACCGCAAAGGAAGAACAGGTATCGCCATTCTTTATAATCTTCGGGGAGATGACGTTTCAAGATATCCGCTGTGATAAAACCTACCTCACCCTCCCACGCTTCAGGGGGGTATTCCAGAGCATGGACAACCTTCAGATCAATCGCATTTTGGAGTTCTTCCAGTTCTTCATAATAAATAACCGAATCCAGTGTGGGATTGCCATAGAAGAACATCACCGGTTTTTTTCGACCGCGGTCTTTCATCGTCCGCAGGATGCTGAGTACCGGCGCTGAACCGATCCCGCCAGCGATCAAAACGAGGTTTCGATCATAATGGTCATCAAGGTTGAAATTCCCATAAGGACCATCGATATAGACTTTATCTCCAGGTGTGAGGTTTTTAATGGTGCTGGTGAAATCTCCCAATTCCTTAATTGTAAAACCGATCACACCATCTTCCCGGTCCGAGCTTGTTGAAATAGAAAAGGGGTTTTCCTGGAAAATGAAGGGGGATTCCAATGTGATCCAGGCGAACTGCCCGGCGGAAAAATCAAAACCTTGATGGTTGAGGGGCTTCACATACAATGACCACGAGTCACCGCGCTCTTTCACAACCTTTTCAACCACGTAAGGACGTTTCAGCATGATGATGGGTCTGATCAACCGCATGTAAAGGATGATCAGCACCCAGATGGTGAGCAAAGTGAGCCATAGCACCCGTTGATAGGGTAGTGCGGTGTAATGATTGGCTTTGAACATGTGGGAGATTCCAAGCCCGATGGCAAGGAACGCCAATCCATCATGAATCCAACGCCACACGTCATACTTGATTTTCATTACCTCGCGCCACACAGACGTGATCACCAAAACGAACATGGACAAAATCGAAATAATCCCAAACCGCACCCACCCAGGCGTTGTGATCAGGTTCAACAAACTTAACGAATTCGGATTCTGTATGAACAGTAATATAGGGTGCGCAAGCACAACAATGAAGGTAAAAATGGACAGCTTATGGTGGATATTGTAAAGAGTTTCCATTGGGAAGGCTCTCGTAAAAAACTTGATCCTTGAAGAGGGGATTGTTTGCAATCCCAACAATGCCATCGCCAAAAAACCCACTGCTACGGAAACCTCTCTGAGGAATTCCCGCCCCGCAGGTTTGGGCAAAACAATCAGAAGTGCCAGAGGCAAAAATACCATCAAAATATAGACAACAAGCCAGAGATAAATTTGGGTGTTTTTCTTCAAATCTCACGCCCTTTCTCATCAGATAACAAAAATGCCAGTAATTGATCCTGTCTAAACTTAATCAATTTTATAATGATAAATTTTACCTGACTTTTGAGTTAATAAACGATTCTCTTTGTGCACCAGATGGATCAGTATTGTTGATGAGGTAAAGGAGTTTTCTCAATCAGCAGTACCATTTGCGTTCTTTTCAGTTTACAGCAATCAACATGGAAACGTGACCAAGTCAATGAAAGGAATAGCTGCAAAATGTGACGATTTGGTTGACAAATTCCTGTTTTTGGATAGAATGAAATCCTGATGCCGAAGTGGCGGAATTGGCAGACGCGCTACGTTCAGGGCGTAGTGAGCTTGGGCTCATGAGGGTTCAAGTCCCTCCTTCGGCACAACCCCACATCAAAAATGTGGGGTTTTATTTACAGGGCAATCACAATTGAATGATACAATAAATGTGGAGAGAGACCAACTTTACATTTTTTACTTGGATGCCATGAAGAAATTTTTCAAAGATAAACGTGTCATCGTGGTCGTTTTGGCGATTGTTCTTGTGCTGCTCTTTTTGAACTTCAACCAGCGCATGATTCTCCTTTCAAGATTGCGCAATCAGGAAAAGGACCAGAACCAGAAATACATCCAGCTCGAAGCAACCCGGGACGCTTTGAAAACCGAACTCGCGTATGCTTACTCAGATGAAGCCGTTGAAAGCTGGGCGCGTCAGGAAGGCCGGATGATCCAGGAAGGCGATGTTCCAATCGTGCTCATTCCTGTCTCAAACCCGGTTCCCACCTCCATACCGAAACAAGAGGCAATTGTGGATGAAATTAAGAAGTGGGAAATCTGGCAGGAATTGTTCTTCGGCGAATAGCTGCGTCCGGCAGTTTTGCTCAGGCTCACTCCACAAACCCATACTTTTCTTATCTCAAACTCCTCGTGATATTCCTAGGTAAAAAAGCCTGAATCTAAAGATCTTCGTTTTTTGTTAAGCAACTATGAGGTATCGCAAAGTCTGACGCCATGGAAAATAATCTGATCTTCTCTCACTATCAAACCCGTGCCTTGCTTGAAGAGGCTGCGTCTGAAACAATGCTCTCTTTGGATTTGGGATTAACTTCCTCGCCCGTTAAACGGGTGGCAAATGGGTGGCAAACCCTTAATGGGCAGGTATTAACATTTGACCACATCTGCACAATTAATGAAAACGAAAATGGCTGTTTTATTCTAAATGGTGGAGAAATCAAAAAGGTCGAGGTTTTTTCTCCGATCACCAACCGGTATTACTCTCTTTATCCTACTGAAAAAGCGCCCACCATGTTGATCTCCGGGATCCCCATGCATCGTATTAAAGACACCACGCCGGACAGGGACACAATCCAGAAAATTAAAGCGCTTGGCAAACCTTATGGACGCATTTTAGATACTGCCATGGGTTTGGGCTACACAGCCATTCAGGCAGCGCAAACTGCTCAAAATGTGATCACGATTGAATTTGACCCGGCTGTCCTCACGATTTCACGGTTGAATCCCTGGTCGCGGCAGCTATTCAGCAACCAAAAAATCACAAAGCTGATCGGCGATAGTTACGATCTGGTGCGGGGCTTTGCGGATGGATCAATAAATGCAATCATTCACGACCCACCCACCTTCAACCTCGCAGGGCACCTGTATTCACAATCAATCTATCAGGATTTTTATCGCGTTTTACGAGAGCGAGGGAGGCTTTTTCACTACGTTGGAGACCCCAACAGCCGCACGGGCGCATCCACCACCCGTGGGGTCGTCAGCCGGCTCCGCAATGCTGGCTTTATCGTCAGCCCCAAACCCAAAGCTTTTGGCGTTCTGGCTGAAAAACATTCCGCGTGAAACGCCAAACGGGAAAAACCAACACGCTGTCAATTTCAAGTATAATCGTATCTCAATGGATATTAAAGAATTGACCCGGGCGATGCATGATTTTGTCAATGGAAAGGGGTGGACAGAACCTGACAGCCCGCGTCCGCAAACACCTAAAAACCTGGCGGTGTCGCTCAGCATCGAAGCAGCCGAAGTGCTGGAGCATTTCCAATGGGATGAAAAACCGCCCGACCCTTCCAGGCTGGCAGGCGAATTGGCGGATGTGGCGCTCTATCTCCTTCAGCTTGCCAGCGTTTCAGGTATCGATCTCGAAAATGCAATTATTGAGAAACTCAAAGTCAACGCAGCCCGGGAATGGGACGTTGAACCTGCCGTAAAAAATGAAATGGATTTTGGAAACAATGAAAATTAGCGTATTTGGCTCTGCGAACCCCAAACCCGGGTCTGAACTCTATCAACAAGCCTATCAGCTTGGAAAATTGTTGGGACAGGCTGGGTTAACGGTGCTAACGGGTGGTTATACGGGCACGATGGAAGCTGCATCGCGCGGGGCAAGTGAGGCTGGCGCGCATGTGATCGGCGTGACCTGCGAAGAAATTGAGGCTTGGCGCCCTGAGAAACACAATCCATGGGTTGCTGAAGAGTGGCGGCGAAAAACCCTGCAAGATCGGCTTGACAGCCTCGTCAATTCTTGCGATGCAGCTGTTGCCCTCCCGGGAGGTGTCGGTACGCTGTTAGAAATCTGCCTGATCTGGAACAAACTCGCCATCAAGTCGATCGATCCCAAGCCGATTGTTTTGCTGGGAGAAGGCTGGCAAAAAGTGATGGAAATGTTTTTTAAAGAGCAGGGCGAATATGTTCCTATCTCGAATCGGGAGTATCTTGCTTTTGCACCTGCGCCAGAATCAACATTTGAGCTTCTCGCGAATTTCTTAAATTTCTCTGATATCAGTAAAGAAAAGAAGACAAATTAATTATGGACGAAAAAAAATTAACATCAAAAGCAGAAAATTTTTCAGAATGGTACAACCAGCTGGTGCAGCGTGCCGAACTTGCCGACTATGCGCCGGTACGTGGTTGTATGGTCGTTCGCCCCTATGGGTGGGCGCTTTGGGAAAACATCCAGCAGGCGCTTGATAAACGCTTCAAAGAAACCGGTCACGTCAATGCAGCTTTTCCCCTCTTCATCCCCATGTCTTTCCTTGAAAAAGAAAAGGAACATGTCGAGGGTTTTTCTCCTGAATTAGCTGTCGTGACGATTGGCGGCGGTGAACAGCTTGAAGAACCGCTTGTTGTTCGCCCCACTTCCGAGACCATCATCGGTCATATGTATGCAAAATGGATCCAATCCTATCGAGATCTTCCAATCCTGATTAACCAGTGGGCAAACGTCGTTCGATGGGAAATGCGCACGCGTCTTTTCTTGCGCACACTCGAATTCTACTGGCAAGAGGGGCATACAGCGCATGCGACCGCCGATGAAGCAGAGGAAGAAACGCTGCGTATGTTATACACCTATCTGGATTTTGCGATGAATGAGGCGGCTGTACCTGTCATCCCCGGGCGAAAAAGTGAAAGCGAGAAATTTGCAGGCGCAGTCCATACCTACACCATTGAAGCCATGATGAGCGACACCAAGGCATTGCAGTCGGGTACCACGCACAATCTTGGTCAAAACTTTTCAAAAGCTTTCGATATTCAGTATCTGGATGAAAATAACACCCTCCAGTACTGCTGGACCACATCCTGGGGCTTATCCACAAGATTTATCGGTGCCATCATTATGACCCACGGCGACGATCAGGGGTTGGTCTTACCGCCTCGTCTGGCGCCGATCCAGGTCATCATTGTTCCCATCTTCCGCAAAGATGAAGAGCAAGCGCTGGTGATGGAAGCGGTTGAAAAGGTTAAAAGTGAATTGAGTGACTTTCGGGTCAAAGTTGATGACCGCAGAGAGGTTACGCCCGGCTTCAAATTCAACGAATGGGAATTGCGCGGTGTGCCTATCCGATTGGAGATCGGTCCGAAGGATGTTGCCAACAACAACGTCGCACTCGCACGCCGGGATATTCCAGGGCGTGAGGGGAAAATCTTTGCTTCTCAGGACGGCATTGCTCAGACCGTTGGCGCTTTATTGAAAGAGATTCAAGCCAATATGCTTCAAAAAGCAACCCAATTCCGCGATGAACACATTCATGAACCCAAAGACTATGCCGAATTTCAAGAGATCATCCAGAATGACGGTTGGTGCTACGTGTGGTGGAAAGAAGATTCTGAAAATGAGGCCCGGATCAAAGAAGATACAAAAGCAACCCTGCGCTGTATCCCATTGGATCAACCCGGTGGAACAGGTACCTGCATCTACAGCGGTGAGGAAACTGCGGTCAAAGCCTATTTTGCCAAAGCCTATTGATTGGTTTGAGATGCGGGTCTTTGTGGCCCGCATCTCTGTTTATTTCATTAATGAAAATCAACCATCATGCCTGCTGTTAATCTGATCCGTTTAAGATTGCAAATTGAAGAGCTTCTTTCTTTTATTGAGACGCCCGAATCCTTCGCACGCCAGATCAAGGACCTCTTCAGCCGATATGCACACCCCTCATTGCGGATAAGCGATTCTTCCCGTTCTCTTTCGATGATCCCGCAATACCACCTTCCGGATCCTGTCCTCCGCCAACTAAGACTTGACCTTCCCTCTTTCATCCAGAAGGATATTCAAAATGCGCTTCTGATCGCAGATGAACTCTGGAAAGACCCCTATTTTGAGGTCAAACAGATGGCGATATTTATCCTGAACCTTACCTGTGTTGAGGACCCGGGTCCTGTTGTTGAGCGGATCAAAACATGGTTAACCCCCGATCTGGACTCCGCTGTTGCGGCAGATTTACTGATAACAGGCACCCAAAACCTGCAGGTGAATCATCCCCAATCATGGGAGGGCTTGATCGACTCCTACCTGGTCGATCAAAACCCAAAAATGGTCTCGTTTGGGTTGCAGGGACTGACCGCAGGTGTGGAACACGGCTCCGGATCAACTCTGCCGGCAGTTTACAGAATGATCAGCCCAATCCTGCAAAATCCTTCAGGTGTCTTTTATACAAAATTTTTGGATTTGATGGAGGCGCTAACCAGGAAATCCCCCACTGAAACCGCGTTTTTTCTCAGGCAAACGCTTGCAATCAGTGATTCTCCTGAGACAATTCGGCTGGTAAAACAGATTTTGCCATTATTCCCGGAAAGCATCCAAACACAAATAAGAAATCAAATAACAAAATAGTGGAAGAAATTATTCGGTATTTCCGCGCGTCAAATGACCCGTTGGTTCAACGATCAGGGGTTCATCAGTTTTTGGATGTAGCCAGACCGAGTGACCATCCTCCCATATCTCAACCAGCAGGTAAGACTCAAGCTCCTGCCCTATCAACAGTCGTGCTGCGCGAACCGGGGCATGGAAAACCTTGCTGGAAGGTAAAACCAGTCGATCAATTTGCCAGGCTGACAACCCAATCAACTCATCCAGACTGATCCCGGCGCCAAAATCATTTAAAACCATATGTCCCTTGCTATTGCTCATCAATAATTATTGAGTCAGATTATAACGCTAATTTTCCAGCACAGTTAAATAATGTGACAATCAATTCGTCGATGAGGGCACCAACCAGATCGAGATGGTAAAAGAAGGGTAACAAAGGTTTGGAGTATTGCTCTCAAACAAAAAGGTGGCGTGAGCATTTCACACCACCTTGCCAAATTTGCCATTCACCTATTAATGGTCAGCATCATTTAAAACAAATGAAATGCTGCAATGATCGGTGCAAACAACGATGACACCAATGACATCACTGTAATGAGCGTGTTTAATGAGGGCCCTGCGGTATCTTTGAAGGGGTCACCCACGGTGTCGCCAACAACACTTGCTTTGTGGGCATCTGAACCAGGACCGCCATATTTTCCAGTTTCAATATATTTCTTGGCGTTGTCCCATAATCCGCCCGCATTCGCCATCAGCAGAGCAAAGATCACGCCGGTGAAAATGGAGCCGCCCAAAAATCCACCCAGGGCGTTCGGCCCGAAAATGAAACCAACCAGCAAAGGGAACCCTACTGCAAGGAAGGCAGGCAGTATCAAAGAAGATAATGCGCCTTCGGCTGCCAATCCAACACAGGCATCATAATCCGGCTTTTCGGTCCCAGCCAGGATGCCCGGATTCTTACGAAACTGCCGGCGAATCTCTTCAATCATTTTAAATGCATTTTCTGTAACCGAAAGCATGGTTAACGCGCTGAACAAAGGCGGTGTCATCGCACCGAGGAATATACCGGCGACAACAATCGGGTCGCGCAAACTCATCGAAACCGCAACGCCTGCAGCCTCGACCACCTCTGCATAGGCAGCGAACAAAGCCAGAACGGTCAGGGCAGCCGCACTGATACTGAAGCCCTTGGTGATCGCTTTGGCAGTATTTCCCGCTGCATCCAGGGTGTCCGCAATCTCAATCACATGGGTGTCCATACCTGCCATTTCAGCAATCCCGCGTGCGTTATCCACAATCGGGCCATAGGCATCGGCAGAGACGATCATACCGCTGATCGCGAGCATCCCAACCGCACTGATTCCAACGCCATAAATCCCGGGAAGCCCTGAAGCCTTTGCCCCGTAGAAGGACAGCATCGTCGCCACCGCAATGCCAATCACCGAGGGAACAATGCTGATCAATCCATAGCTGTACCCGGTGATAATATTGATCGCAGCACCCGATTCTGAAATACGTGCTGTTTCAAGCACAGGTTTGCGTTCATCCGAGGTGTAGTAATCTGAAGTAAATCCGATGATCACCCCGGTGATCAGACCGGTCAGGGTTGCCCAGAAAACGCCAATATTGATGTCCGACAGCAAAATGAGGGCGAGAACAAATACGCCAAATATTGCAGTGGTGATGATCGTCCCAAAATTCAGGGCAGGTCCTGGTTTACCATTTTTCCCGACCCGCACAAATTGAATGCCAATCAGCGATGCAAAAATGCCAAGCGTACACAGAATAAGCGGTAGAACAACATAGATGCTCGATAAAGAGCTTGCAGAGGCTCCCAAAAGCATTACCGCCACTGTTGAAGCAACATAACTATCAAAAATATCGGCGCCCATGCCAGCCACATCCCCCACGTTATCACCAACATTATCGGCGACAACAGCAGGATTGCGCGGGTCATCCTCAGGAATACCCACCTCAACCTTACCGACAAGGTCTGCGGCAATATCGGCTGTTTTCGTATAAATACCACCGCCAGCCTTCGCCAACAAAGCCAGTGCAGAGGCGCCAAAACTGAAACCAAGAATCAGATCAGCATTGCCGGTCATCACGATGATCAGGCTCATCCCCAAAACAGCCAGACCGACCATCGCCAGGCCCATCACCGAACCCGCATAAAAAGACACCTTGAAGGCTTGATTGAGCGATTCGTTGGCTGCTGTCGCCGTACGAACATTTGCCTCAACCGCAATACTCATCCCCATATAACCGGCAATCGCTGAACACAGGGCGCCACCAATAAATGCCAGCGCCATTTTCAGTCCATTCAAGGGTATGAGATTGATCTGTCCGACAGCCACATCCGCTAAATCAAAGCTGAACACGACTGCGATGATAAAACCGAGAACAACGGACACAATTGCCAGTGTAAAATACAGCCGCTTCAAATAGGTTTGAGAGCCGTCCCGGATCCATGAAGCAACTTCTTGCGCCCTTTCGGAGCCCGGGTCCTGTCGTTTTACCCAAAAATACAGAAAGATTGCCGCACCAATTGAAAGAATGCTCGCACCAATACTGATAAAAAGCCATGCTTTTTCCATTAACCTACTCCTAAACTAGAACTATCCTATATTAATTTCACATATTATTTTTTTACATCGTTGCTGATCGCCACCATCGATAATTATTCTCCTTCAACCATGCGTTGGACGGCATCGGATAATAGGCAATTTCGTTTTCATTGCCAATAAAGAAGCCGTTCTTGACCGTCCTGTAGGCAATTGTTGCCGGGCTGATACGGTCAACCATTTTGGTAGCAATGGGCTTGTCTTTCAGTTCCTTCAAAACATCTCGCAAGTGGTCGATGTTGGGATAGGGCAAATCACCCACATCGCCCGTTTCAGGATCATTTGCCAGTTCGTCCAATCGCAATTCAGTAAAAACGATGGCGGGAACAGTCAACAGGGATGTGGGGTTTTTCACGATCAGGTCGTACAGCTCCAGCGGGTTTAATCTGCTTGCAACCAATGGAGAAACAGGCACAAGCTCCTTATAAAGATGCAAACCGCTGTCCAGCTCGGGCAATTCCTTCGACGCTTCCAATCCCAAAGTGCGTCCATCCTTCGTGACAAGATACAGTTTGCCCAATTCGGCAATACTGATGTGTTCCAGAACACGGTAAACACTGATATAGATCGATGATTTTGGGGAGCCGTCTTCATGAGGAACACAGCGAGCAATACCCTGTTCTATCCGAAAATATTTACTTCGGAAATCAGGGTTCACCTCAAAGAAAATCGCCTGACCGGTAGATTTCTTCTTGGTGCCAACAGCATAATAACTGCCAAACTCTTCCGGGTCCAGCATCGAAGCCACCAGGGCTTCAGGAATCAGGGAAAAATATAAATGAACAGGCACGGTTACCTCCAGCAAGAATCAGGACAAAACAGAGTTCCACCTCGCATTTTAAACCAGGCCCAAGGGGAATAAGTCCATTATATCATTATCCGTCTTTCCCAATCTTAACTGAATCGAATACAGATAAATAATCGGATTCAGCTGTCTGACAGCAAAACAACTCGGAGCAAGCTGAATCCGATCGATTATGATCAGAGTGCCACTTTGGGTACCCTGGCACGGATTTCCTCAGCTGTGATGTCCAGCGTGTTATCAACAATCTTTCCCTGGTTGTAGTTGTCGTAAGCGGTTAAGTCTAACAAGCCATGTCCGGAAAGGTTGAACAATATCACTCGTTTTTCTCCCTTCCGTTTGGCATCAAGGGCTTCGTCAATCGCCACACGGACAGCATGTGCAGATTCCGGCGCAGGGATGATCCCTTCAGTTTGCGCAAATTGAATTGCTGCACTGAAAGTCTCCGGCTGGGCAACAGCAACTGCCTCCAGATAGCCAGCATCATAAAGCATGCAAATTTGAGGTGCCATCCCATGGTAACGCAATCCACCTGCATGAATTGAAGCAGGCATAAAATCGTGACCGAGCGTGAACATCTTCAGGATCGGCGCCATCTGGGCTGAATCTGCATAATCAAAAGCATATGGACCCTTGGTCAGGCTTGGTGTGGCTTTCGGTTCCACAGCCACCAGTCGCGTTCCTCGCCCTTCTGTCAGGTTTTTTTGTACAAACGGGAAAGCGATCCCTGCAAAATTTGATCCACCTCCCACACACCCAATCACCACATCGGGATATTCATCTGCCATTTCCATCTGCTTCAAGCATTCCATCCCGATCACCGATTGGTGCAACAAGACATGGTTTAACACCGAACCCAGACCGTATTTCTTCTGCCCACCTGATTTCACCGCAACTTCAACAGCCTCAGAAATCGCAATACCCAATGAACCGGGGCTGTTGGGATGTTCTTTTAAGTAGGCTCGACCATATTCCGTCTGATCGGAAGGGCTTGCAAAGACTTCAGCATCATAACTCTGCATGATGATCTTTCGATAAGGCTTCTGCTCATAAGAAGCCCTGACCATAAAAACTTCCAGATTCATATCAAAGAATTTACAGGCAATAGCGAGCGCAGCCCCCCATTGCCCTGCACCCGTCTCAGTTGTGAGCGCGTGGGTTCCATCCAGCTTGTTGTAATAAGCCTGGGCAACAGCCGTATTGCCCTTATGGCTTCCAGTGATCGATGCGCCTTCATCCTTATAATAAATGTGCGCCGGAGTGTCCAGCATCTTCTCCAAACGACGGGCTCGAAGCAGAGGCGTCGGTCGCCACAGTTTGTAAATCTCACGAACCTCCTCAGGAATGTCGATATAACGCTCCGTGCTCATTTCTTGTTCAATCAAAGACATTGGAAATAAAACGTTGAGGAATTCGGGCGTGACAGGCTCTTTGGTGTGAGGGTTTAAGACCGGCGTCGCTGGAACCGGCATATCCGCCGCAATGTTGTACCATTGCTTCGGAAGGGCTTTCTCACCTAACAAATATTTATATTGGTCGTTTGACATTTTTTACCTCCAGTTAATATTGTGATGGATTGACAGCCAGAGTAACAGGAGCTTGGCATAAAAAAACGTTCATCCCGATTTGGGACGAACGTGTTTGTCCGTGGTGCCACCCAGATTAGGCATCCTTTTAAAGAAAAAAACCTGTTGATGACGCAACAGGAAAAAGGCCAGCCTCACTCATTACTCAGGTACAGCAAGATCTTTGCGTATACCCTTCACCCTGATAACGGCGGTGTGTCCGTTTGAGACTAATCGTTACCTTTCGCCTCAAAGACTCCGAGGGCCATTCAACATCAGCGTGTATACAGCTTTTCACCATCCGCTGCTCTCTGAGATACCGTGTTAATGCTTACTCTTCCTCATCCACGTCTTTTCATATTCGAATGTTGTCCTAATTATAGGTAAGTCACTTTTTTTGTCAAGGGTAAAACCGAAAGAATTTTTAATGCTTGTTTTCCTGATTATTAGGAACAAAGAAAACAGCAATCTCTGTCCCCAATCTCAGGGTACCCCTTCGATGTAAGCGGAGAACAATTAATAGAACGCCCACCAGCATGGCAGCCAACCCTATCACACCCGCTTCTGGGCCAAAGACACCGCCCGTAAACCAGGCAGGCCCAATAGATTCTGTGGCAACAAGAGAGACGCCGGCTTGCATTCCGCTGACCGCAAACCCGTAAATATTACCCTGGAAGAAATTCCAGGTAATATGCAGTCCAATCGGGATCGCCAAACTGCCCGTCAAAGCCATCCCTGTGCCGAGAAAAACACCTGCAGCCATGATCATAATGGTGCTGACCCAGGTAGCATTCGGGTTGGAAAAATGAAACAACCCGAAAACAATCGACAACATCCCCCACGCGATGATCAATGCATTGCGCCTACCCACGGGCCCAGAGTTTAACCCTTCTGCCAGATTGACAAAATAATAGCCGCGAAAAAGAACCTCTTCATAAATGCCCACCATGACAAAGAGGATCAAATATTGAAGCATGCCCACAGAAAAGCTGATATCCCCCAAATTTGATTCAAAGTAACTGACGACTCGCAGCGTCCCTGTCAGCACACCCAGCAGGAATATCCCCGTCATCAAAACTGCGCCCAAGGCAAGCCCGAATCCAAAATCACCCCACCATGTTTTTGAAAAATGAAAGCCAAAATCCCGAAACTTTCGTCGATCGACCCACTTCCCGATAACAAAAGTCGACAGCAGGCTCGCCAAACACATCACACCAGGAGCGATCACATTGCCAACCCACCTGTTCGATAATAGTTTCAGTGGCTGCCCCGCAGCCAAAAAAGCTGGCCATTCACCTTTCACGACAAAGTGAAGGGCGCCAACAAAGAGGATCATCACCAGCAATAAAATGCTATTAAGAATCAGCAGGACTGAAAGGTGAATGATCATCCGCCAGAATGCACGCAACCTTCTTTCGTCTTTATTCCAGAAAAGCGAAAACAACTTTCGAAGGATCTTCACAGATAATTCCCCTGGAGGTCAATGGGTATTGAAATGATGGGACGATGATTATTTTTCGTTGGTTGAATAAAAAAACTGCTCGAGAATGCTCTGAGATGAATGATCAGCGGGAACATCCAAATAAGCGCCAAGCAAAGGGTAAATATTTATGATCGTTTCCGCTACCTGATAAGCAATCCATCGGATTGAAAAATGGGCGTTTTCGGCTGCCCTCAACTTGCAAAAATGAAAAGCTTGCCGCAGATTCATGGTAAACAGCACGCGTCTGTTGAAGCCATTCGGCACGATATAGCTGGCAACTTCCGGATTCCAGGATGCCAACTGACGGTAAGTGTCAGCCGCCCGTCGCATCGCATCCCGATATTCTTTTTCACATCCCGATGCGGTGATGCCCAGCGGGACGGCTAACCCCAGATCGACATTCAGGGTTTGGGCTGTTTGTGTCATCATGCGGTGACGCTTGAATTCAAAATAAGCGCCCTGATCCATAATCGCTTCAAAGGTCATCTGCGCATACTCAAATTCGCGCAAGGGCTGATCAAAAGGTCCCCTATCAAACATCAGATTACGAATAAGTTCTTCTTTTTCAACCCGAGTAAGTGTCTGAACATGATTCAAACAATCACTGAAACTGGGTTTTGCATTGAAACGATATAACACAGCCGCCAGGACAATATTTTCGCCATCCCGGGCGTAGTCAAGCAACGTGAATTCAGGGTCTGAGCCAGAATGATCCGCTGCTTTTGAGATTAGCTGCATTTTCTCACGGGTGTCCACCTGGTAGGGGTTGCCTTTGGCATATTTTACAAGCGTTGGCACTTCAGCCTGGCTGACCGCACGCAATCGATCTCCCACCGTCCTGACTTCGTCCAGGGGTGAACTGAGCATCTTGCAAATCGCATATTCCAGCGCACGGGCATTAATGGTCATTCCGACGTTTGCCAGGGAAGCCGAAGGCAGTAAAAAGCGACAGACATCCACCGCGTTGGGATGGAGTCTGCGTTCATAGGATGCTGATGTTTCCCCTTCTTCCTGCTTCAATACGCCTTTCAGCCATTCCTGCACCCTGGGGACACAATTCTGATAGGTTGCAAAAAGCAACTGACAGGTGGCGATATATTCGTCTCGCAGGTGACACTCCTGCATTTCAACCGGCGTGTAAAAAGCATCGCCTTCCCATTGTTGATAGCGCGTCGATTTTTCGGTGTACGAGGCAAGCCGATTGCCCTCAATCGTTTCAATCGCCAACCTTGAGACATTTTCAAGCGCAATATGCAAGACGGCGTGTTCCGCAACGGAGGAATGACCATAGCCAACCACCCATTTTTCGTGAAATTGGGAAGAGCGCGCCTCGTTCAGCTCGGCAGCAATTTCATCAAAGGGTTTGGGGGAACGGGATGTTTTGGCAAAGGCGACCGCAATTGTTTCCGGTTTAATTTCTTGAGGGTTGAGAAGATAAATCCGTCTTCGTTCAGTCATTTTCAAATATCCTTCGGGCTGTTGTTTTATCATGCTCAATCTGATCAAGAAGAGACTCCACGCCCTCAAACTTCCGCTCATCCCTGATCTTCTGAATGAAATGCAGTGTCAGTTTTTCTCCATAAATATTATCATCGAAATCCAAAATATAGGTCTCGATATTTGGGCTTTCTTGCTGTTCAAAAGTAGGTCGGAAGCCAATATTCGTGATCCCCAGCAGGGGGCCTTTGGGTGAATCAACCCGGGTCGCATAAACGCCAACAGCGGGCAGCTTCTTTTTCGGCCAATGCAACAGGTTGGCGGTTGGCAGCCCAATCCGCGAACCACGATCAGAACCATGTACGACCACACCTGAAATGGTATAAGCGCGCCCCAACATTCTGGCGGCATCGGCCACATCGCCCTCATCAAGCCGCTGCCGAATACTTGTCGATGAAATCTCCTGTTTGCAAAACTTAACCGACTGGATCATTTCAACATGAAAGGACAATTCCTTGCCAATGGCTTGGATCACGGGCAGCGTACCCTCCCTGTTTTTACCAAGGGCATAATCCCGTCCGATGACCAGTAGGCTGAGGTCAATTTTTTCTTTCAGCCCTTTCAAAAAGTCACTCGCAGAAAGGTTGGCCAAACCCTGATTAAAGGCAAAAGTGATCACTTGATCAACGCCCAATGATAGCAGCTGGATTTCTTTCTCTTCAGGAGACGTTAAATAAAACCCCTTTGATTGTGAATTAAAAAAATCAAAAGGGTTGGGGTATAAAGTGACAGCAACAACTGGTTTTCCTTGGGAGCTTCCCTCCTCAACCATCTGTGCAATAATGGCCTGATGGCCCAAATGAACACCATCGAAGTTGCCAATGGTGGCAATTGAAGCCGTCAGGGGTAAAGGGGTCAGATCAAAAAAATCAATAACTGGAATGTGGATATCCGTAATGCTGTTCATCCTTGTTTATCGACAGTCCTTATGTACGACAGGCTCTCAATCATAACGAGTCTATCAACGATCATTCTCAGATCAGTTGTCTGATCAGGAGAAGAACACTTTTCTGGGTTGCCATTCTTTTTCTTCAGGCAAATACTCAAGTAAAGCAACCAGTTCACCTTGCTCACTGATCCCACGTACCCAATGGTCAGGGTTCTCAGGTGCGTCTTCAACCGGCACGCGGTGCCCATGCCGCACCAGATCAACTTCTTCATAGCTCAATTCTCGGGACGGCCAGTCGCTCAGGGCTTCTGCAGCTGGGATGAGATATTTATACCATTCTCCGTTATCAAACGCTTCCTGAAGTTTACGCAGCGTGACTGCGTCTCGCAGGGCAAATTCCCCGCTTTTCGTGCGTCGCAGACCAACCAGATGACCACCGGTGCCTAAAATTTCGCCAAGGTCGTTTGCCAATGACCGTACATAGGTGCCTGAGGAACAATACACATCGATGATCGCTTCCGGTGAATCCCACTCTAACAATTCAAGGTGATAGACATCAATCTCTTTGGCTTCCAGCACAACCTCTTCACCTTCACGAGCCAGCTCATAAGCCTTCTTTCCATTGATCTTTTTCGCTGAGTATGCAGGCGGGATTTGTTCGACCGTACCCTCGAAATGGGTCAATGCTTCCTCAATCTGCTCCTGTGTAATGTCGACTGCTGATCGTTGCGTGATCTCGCCATCCGCGTCATAGGTGTCTGTGGATTCTCCCAACCTGACGATTGCCTGGTAACGTTTGTCGGATGCGGAAACATATTCGCTCAGACGCACAGCCGGCCCAACCAGAACAACCAGAACACCTGAAGCGCGTGGATCCAATGTGCCCGTATGCCCCGCCCGTTTGATGCCCGTCCCCCGGCGCACAACTTGAACAACATCATGAGATGTCATTCCGACCGGTTTATCAATAACCAGCACACCTGAAACAGCGTTTTTTACATCAAATCCTTGATCCATCATATTTAATCCTTTTTCCCCTAACTCCTTATCTTTTGTTTATGTTTGTTAATAATTGTTTTGTTTTTTGTATAACTTTTTCTTGAACATCCGAAAGTGTTCCTTCAATGTCTGCACCTGCTGCAGCAGCGTGCCCACCGCCCCCAAATTCAAAAGCAATACCCGACACGTCAATCCCAGGCTTTGCTCTCCAACTAATTTTTACTTTATTTTTTGATTGTTCCACAAATATCACTGCGATACTGGCTTCTTTAACTGATGACAGGATGTTGACAAGATCGGCATCATCATTGCCCGGATATCCAACTTCCTCGCGGTCAGCAAGCGTCAAACTTGTCCAAACAAGTTTGTCTTCGCATTGTACCCGTTGCAACCCGGAACCCCAATAGCGTATTGCCTGAAAGGATTTCAGAGTCAGTCCTTTGCTATAGATTTCAAACAGGTTGGCTCCCAGATCCATCAATGCCGCTGATTTGCGCAAAACCTCAGAATCCACCTGAGCTGTTCGAAAACCGATCGTATCCCCCACAATGGCAGACAACAAGCAGATCGCGACCTCCTCATCAAATGCCAAACCCCACAGCGGTATCCGGTCATAGAGAATCGCAGACGTCGCGACCTGCTCGGGCTCAACCACGTTGAATTCTCCAAACTGCAGGTTTGTCTTGTGGTGGTCCACCACCAGATCAGGAGACGGATAAGCATCCAGCACATCTCCAACACGCTCGGGGTCAGAACAATCGACCACGACGATCATATCTGCGTTGATTGAGGGGGTGTTAACAATCAGATCAGCCTTTGGAAGATATTCGAAGCCCTTCGCCCCATCTTGCAATACCATCTGAACCTGTTTACCAGCATTCAGCAATGCAATTCCCAAACCCAGCATCGAACCTACAGCGTCAGCATCGGGGCGCACATGGGATGCAATCAGGATATTTTCGCTATTTGCAATCCGCTGTGCAATTTTTCGATCTAATTCACTAACCATTAAGGTCCTCATCGAGGGAACCAGCTTCCGGGGAGGTATCTCCCATGCGCGCTTCCCTTTCTTCTCGGATTTCGGCCAGCAATGTCTCAATGCGTTCGGCTTTTTCCGGCGTATCATCCCAGTGAAACCTCAGTTTTGGCATGATCCTCAAATCAATTTCCTGGCTCAAGGAATAACGAATAAAACCGCTGGCATTGTCCAATCCTTCTAAAATTTCTTCAGCTCGTTGTGATCCATCAAGTGAAGAAACATAAATATTTGCATAATCTAATTCGCGGTCAACAATGACATCGGTCACATAGACGCCCTCAACACGAGGGTCATTTACTTTGGCTTCCAAAATTTCAGTTAGTAATTTCTGGATCCCATCTTGAATTCGTTTTAGCCTGATTGATGAAGGCATTTTTCCTACTTTCTAAATCCTATAACGGCGACTTTTCTTCAATCACAAAGCACTCAAGTATATCGCCTACTTGAAAATCATGAAATTGTCTCATAGCAATTCCACACTCAAAACCTTCGCGTACTTCACGCACATCATCTTTTTCACGTTTGAGTGACCCAATTTCACCCGCAAATATCGGTGTGTTGTTACGGATGACCCGGATCTTGCCATTTCTGCGGATTTCGCCATCTATCACACGGCAGCCAGCAGCAACTTTATACCGTGAAACCACAAATGTTGCCAGGACTCTGGCCGTTCCAATCACCTTTTCAACCTTTTCAGGTTCAAGCATACCTTTAAGTGCTTTTTCGATATCTTCGAGCAAGCGATAGATCACGGTGTAGGTGCGGATTGAAATGCCGTTGGTTTCTGCCAGGCGTTGAGCCGCGTTGTCGGCTTTAACGGCAAAGCCAATTACAATCGCATTGGATGCAGAAGCAAGCATCACATCGCTTTCACTGATATCACCTGTTTCCTGATGCAGAATCTGGATATTGATGCTCGGTTGCTCATCGGCAATCTCTTTGATGGAATTGACGATCGGTTCCAAGGAGCCCTGCACATCCGCTTTGACGATCAAACGGAGTTCCTGCTCCTCACCTGCTTGCATCCGAGAAAACAGGTCTTCAAGGGTTACCCGCGGGGTTACTTGTTCGGTCTTGCTTTCCGTTTCCATCTCAGCCACGATCGCTCGGGCTTCTTTGTCCGATTCAACTACCCTGAACAAATTACCTGCTTTGGGAACACCATTCAAACCCATCACTGCAATCGGCGTGGAAGGACCGGCTTTCTTGATCCGATTGCCACGGAAATCAAACATAGCCTTGATCCGTCCATGACTTTTGCCCGCTAAAATGGTGTCACCCACTTTAAGCGTCCCATTCTGCAGAAGTAAGGTCGCCATCACACCACGAGATTTATCAATTTCCGCTTCAACGACGGTCCCCAAAACTTCTCCTTTTGGATTTGCCATGATTTTCATGTTATCTGCCACAAGCAAAATTGCTTCCATCAGATCATCAAGACCCTGCATTTTGGTAGCTGATATCGGAACCACCATGGTATCGCCTTCCCAATCATCAGGAACCAAATCTATTTCACTCAGATGACGTTTGACCAATTCAGGATTGGCTGAAGGAAGGTCCATTTTGTTCAATGCAACAATGATAGGTACCCGGGCAGCCTTGGCATGATTTGCCGCCTCTTTTGTTTGCGGCATCACACCATCATCCGCAGCAACAACCAGAATAACAATGTCAGCGCCCTGTGCGCCACGGGCACGCATGGACGTAAATGCTGCATGACCCGGCGTATCCAGAAAAGTGATCTTTTGCCCATCGTGCTCTACCTGATAGGCGCCAATTCCCTGGGTGATACCGCCCTCTTCTCCACCAGCAACATTGGTATTGCGAATAGCATCCAGCAAAGAAGTTTTTCCATGGTCAACATGGCCCAAAATTGCCACAACAGGCGGTCTGGGTTTAAGGTCCTTCTCCGCCTCATTTGCGATCATGCGGCGCCAATAAGGCACCTCGCCCTTTTCTTCCGGTATTTCTTCTTCAATTTTTTCAAGTTCTGGTTCGAACCCCAGTTCGCTGGCAACGACTGCAGCAGTATCAAAATCTACATTTTGGTTAATACTCGCCATAACACCATTCGCCATCAAGGTTTTGATGACGTCAATGGGACTCGCATCCATTTTTTCTGCAAGTTTTCGAACGCTGATACTATAAGGTAGGATGATTCTCTTTTCCTCAATATCGCTCACACTTACACCTCCATAATTAGCCCCTGCTTTTTGGTAATAACAAAACCAAAAAGCTTGTATTGAATATTCTTACTTCAGAGGAGCGATCAGATGAGTTTAATTCATCCTGACAACCCCTCTATCCCCTGCTGGGCACTTTGCTGATCGGGAAAATGCTCTTTCATGAAAGTATGCAAGTCTCGTTTTTCCTGATCCGTCAGTTTTGTTTTCAGAGCATGGTCCAGTGCACCATTGATCCCGCGCAACCAGCATTCGGGAAGATCATGTAAATACGCTCCTCGTCCATGAGCTTTCCCTGTGAGGTCTACAGTCACACCTTTTTCTCCCCTGACGATCCTGATTAAAGATCGCTTGGGCAGAACCTCCCGGCAACCCACACAGGTTCGCCTTGGAATATGCTTGCCGCGCCGTTTAGATTTCTTAGCCATCTAATCGTTGCTCATAAAAAACTTATCACCAATTTTCCCATTCGTTATCTTCATCTTCAATCGAACGAGGTCGCTTCCTTTTCTTTTTCTTACTTACTGGCTTTTGTTGAATATCCTCTTCTTGCTCTGGCTTCATTTTTTCATGCTCAAAATAGCCATATTTTCGCGCATCATAAGAGAAGAGCTTATCAAAATCTTCTTCCTCTTCTTCCACTTTTTCAGGTTCTTTAACATGTTCTTCCTCGACAACCTCAGGCTCTTTTTCCTCAACTGCCTCTATTACTGCAACGCCTTCCACCTCCACCGATGGGATTTCCACAACGGCTTCTTCAATTTCAGGCAAGATACCCGCTTCAGCCTCAACCGTCTCAGTCTCAACTTCAAGGATTTCTTCTTCCTCAATCGTCGGTTCAACGCGCAGGTTGTCGGTGAGTTCAGTAATTTGTTCAAAGGATTTTGGACCAATCCCGTTTAAAGCCAATATCCGGTCCGGGTCCACTCGCATTTGCAAAACGAGGTCACCCAGTGTGTCAAAACCGCCTTCCTGAAGAATGTACAGGATATGGTCTGGCAGATCAACATCCAAAATATCAATCTCGAAGGATAATTCGGGCACTGTTGCCAATGCTTCATCACGACGTCGTTTTGCTTCCAGATCTTCTTCCCGGCGCTGCTTTTGAAGTCGTCTCTCCACACGATCGATGAACTTTGCCATAAAGTCATAATCTTCGGGTGGTAAGGGGCGTCCTTCTGCCTTTTTCTCAAGCATAACTGAAATTTTTTCAACAGCCTCTTCTTCGCGCACTGCCATTTCCGCATAGGCGGGATCTTCTTGCAACTTGACCAAAGCGTCATCAGCCGCTTCGACCAGGTTTTTAATATCAATTCGCCATCCCGTCAGCTTGGCAGCCAGGCGTGCATTTTGTCCATCTCGTCCAATTGCCAGTGAGAGCTGATCTTCAGGCACAACCACTGTGGCTGTTTTGCCTTCTTCATCAAATTCAGCCAGATAAACGCCCAAAACACGCGCCGGGCTGATCGCCTTGGCAATAAAGGCTTCCGCATCATCACTCCACTCAATTACATCGATCTTCTCATCACTGAGTTCGCGAACGATCGCCTGGATGCGCACACCGCGCACGCCAACACAGGCGCCCACAGGATCAATCCCCTGTTGGGTAGCCGAAACTGCAACCTTCGCCCTTTGACCGGGTTCGCGCGCAATCGAACGGATTTCGACAATGCCATGATAAATTTCGGGCACCTCATTTTCCAACAAACGCCGCAAAAAATTTCGATGTGCACGTGAAAGCAAAATTTGTGGTCCGCGCCCGCTGTCTTTGACATCATAAATCAGGCATCGGATCCGATCATGAACCCGAAGGCGTTCCCTGGGAATCATATCCTTACGGAGCATGACCCCTTCTGCCTTTTTATCCAGGCCAATGGTCGCTCGCTGACTGTTGACAGCCTGAACTACACCGCTGACGATCTCACCAACTTGCTTGTCAAAATAATCAAATTGAATCTCACGTTCAGCTTCACGAATGCGTTGTTGAATTACCTGACGTGCCGTTTGGGCTGCAACTCTTCCGAAATCTTCCGGCGTCGAATCGACCACAACCATATCGCCCAATTCAGCTTCCTCGTCTATACGGGCAGCCTCATCGAGAAGCACTTCTGTATTTTTGTTTTGAACCTCATCAACAACTTCTTTTTCCGCAAAGATCGAAACATCACCCGAATCCATATCGATTCTGGCTTCGATATACTGCGCACTTGAGGCATTAACTGTGCGTCGATAAGCGGAAATCATTGCAGATTCAAGCGCTTCCTGGATAATGTCCCTCGAAAGCTGCTTATCTTCAACTAATTCATTGAATGCCAGCGCAAATTCACTCTTCATGGTTCTACTTACTCCAACTAAAACTCTTGCTTTTAGACACAGAAAAGTGGGGGGCACCCACTTTTCGACGTAAAGGGTATGAAAAATAAGCCGAAGCTTATCAACTCGAGAATAATTTTAGCACATATCAAAACCATGTGCAAGAGATGCGCATGAGTCCTGTTATTGGTCAGCGAAAATGCACCCCCGTAATTCTTCCTGTTTTGAGCTGGTGGCTCACCAACGAAGCGCATATCCCAGTTTTTGCTGGTATCTCACCAGCAAGCAAATGCCCAAACCATCCAATACCTGTACGCTGTTGACATGTTGCCCCTTGGTGAGGACACCAAGGGGATCAGGAGACTTTGTAGGGTGCCGCAGTGCAGTTCTGCGCACCATATACGCTATGGTGTTTTTTAACATACCCCTCCGTTCTTGCTGGTATCTCACCAGCAAGATAAATATTCAAACCATCCAATATCTGTACGCTGCTGATATGTTGCCCCTTGGTGAGGACACCAAGGGGATCAGGAGGCTTTGTAGGGTGCCGCAGTTCAGTTCTGCGCACCCTATCCGCTATGGTGTTTTTAACATACCCCTCCGTTCTTGCTGGTGTCTCACCAGCAAGGTTAACATCCATGCCATTCAACACTGGACACTGCTGATATGTTGCCCCTTGGTGAGGACACCAAGGGGATCAGGGAGCTTTGTAGGGTGCCGCAGTTCAGTTCTGCGCACCATCCCCACATTGTTATTGAAGCGCACCCCGTCGCTGAAAAAAGCAATATTTTTATCCAATAAAACCAATATTATGGTATTCTTTTAACAAACCTTGGCGAAATACTTGGCTCAACATTCAGTAAAACTGAAAAAGGGAGAGGACATGAAAAAAGAATTCCTATGGTGGCGTGATGGAATCATCTATCAAATTTATCCGCGTTCATTTGCGGATTCAAACGACGATGGGATCGGTGACTTGGGGGGCATTATCAGCAAATTGGATTATCTTCAGGAATTAGGCATTGACGCCATCTGGCTTTCTCCCATCAACCCCTCACCGGACGTCGACTTTGGATACGATGTGTCAGATTACAATGCAATCGACCCAAAGTTTGGCACAATGAAAGACTTTGAAAAACTGATCAGGGAAGCAAAAAAACGCGGCATTCACATCATCCTTGACCTTGTGCTCAACCACACATCGGATCAGCACCCCTGGTTCCTTGAATCCAAATCTTCCATCGATTCACCCAAACACGATTGGTACATCTGGCGGGACCCCAAACCCAACGGCGATCCCCCAAACAACTGGCAGGCTGTTTTCGGCGGACCAGCCTGGGAATTTGACCCTGAACTTGGCAAATACTATTACCATATGTTCTATAAAGAACAGCCCGATGTCAACTGGCGGAATCCCCGGGTTCGGGCAGCCATGTTGGATGTATTCCGTTTCTGGTTAAAAAAAGGCGTGGATGGCTTCCGGTTGGATGTGTTTAATTTATATTTCAAAGATGAAGCACTCAGGGACAATCCGCCAAAGATAGGGATTCGTGCATTTGATCAGCAGGAACACATTTACGATGTCTCCCAACCCGAGATGTACCCTTTGCTCAAGGAAATCAGGGAGATCATGGATGGCTATAAAGAAACCTATGTTGTCGGGGAAACCTTTTTGGCAGATGCAGATCATACCGCGACGTATGTTGGAAATGATAAACTGCATGCAGCCTTTTATTTCGAATTCGCGGACAATCGCTGGCACCCCACCCGTTTCCTGAATTCCTCGCTTAAATGGGATGCTGCTCTTTCCGAGGATGCCTGGCCCAATAATTTCCTGGGGAATCATGACATGATCCGACCAGCCACCCGTTATTGTTTTGGCGAGGATGATCGTCGCGCCAGGGTTGCAGCCGCCATGCTGTTGATGGTCAAAGGGACGCCCTATATTTACTACGGCGATGAGATCGGTATGCGGGATATTCCAATTCGCAAGAAATCAGATGTCCTGGATCCGATTGGAAAGCGTTTTTGGCCCATTTTTAAAGGTCGTGACGGTTGCCGCTCGCCAATGCAATGGGACAACAGCCCCAACGCGGGTTTTTCGCTGGCTGATCCCTGGCTGCCCGTTCACAGAAACTATCAGCAACGGAATGTGGCACAGCAACAATCCGATCCGGACTCGCTGCTGAATTTTGTTAAGAAATTGATCTCTATTCGGCGTGCCGAACCCGCACTTCAACATGGAGATTTTATACCTCTGGTTGAAGAGCCCCGCTTTATTCTGGCATTTAAACGTGTTTTGGAACACGACAGTGTAATCGTGATCCTTAATTTCAGCAGCCGGAATCATGATTTTCAGCTGCCAGAAGGCGCATATCAATCACTCATGGATGGATCATCTGCAACAGGAACCATCAACCTGAAACCCTACCAGGTCCAATTATTTAAGCTTATGTTATGAGTTTGATTGCTGGACAATTTACCGGTCTAATTTTTCTGTAAGTCGCAACCCAATAACTCATCGAACACACAAGTGAAAGGATAAGTTCGATGAATCAAGCCTACATCCCGGGGAAAACCCCACCACCCGAAATGCCGCTCGGTCGTTTCTTGCCGCCTATCCCCGGTGGAATCGTCCCAGCCTGGTGTCAGCAAAACTTGAAACCGGGTGATTGGGTACTGGATCCTTTTGGTTTCAACCCGCTCCTCGCAATCGAAATCGCCTCTGCCGGTCATCCCGTCCTGGTTTGCGTCAATAACCCGATCCAGGCATTTCTCTTAAAAGTCCTTGCGAGCGCGCCTCAGCAAGATGAGCTGGTTGCAGCGCTGCAAGATTTGGCAGTCGAACCCAAAGGGGACGACCGCATGGAGCCCTATATCCGAAGTTTATATCATATCAACTGTGCGGTTTGTCGTCGTCGGATCGAGGCGGAATCATTCCTGTGGAAAAAAAGCGAAGAGAAACCCTTTGCTGCCTTTGTAGATTGTCCCCATTGCGGCACAAAAGGGGTGCAGGATCTGAATGAGGATTCTATCCAGAGCATGACGCCGCTCCCCCCTTACCAGCTCCACCGGGCACGCGCCCTCAACCGCGTTTCCGAACCCAATGACCCCTTCCGCAGCCAGGTTGAGAATGCACTCACCGCTTACCCACAGCGCCCGCTGATCGTCTTGCAAACGATCATCAACAAATTGGAAAGCCTCGATCAAACCCAGCGTCGGAAAGAGCTGCTCACAGCCCTGATCCTCTCTGCAGCCGACCAGGGGAATACCCTGTGGGCATACCCCGCTCCCCGGGATCGTCCCCGCCAGATCGTGATTCCATCCGTTTACAGAGAACGCAACCTCTGGATGGTGTTGGAAAAATCGATCAGAGCCTGGCAGGTCCTGCAATCGCCCATCCCGGTGATTGATTGGAATGGGCTTCCGCCCGAGCCGATCGGTATATATCGCTACACCGGTCGTGTTAAGGAACTGAAGCAATCAGGTGAAATGCCAGAGTTTTCGTCGGTCATCACGGCTATTCCCCGACCCAACCAGGCTTTCTGGACCCTTTCTGCGCTGTGGACTGGATGGATTTGGGGAAGGGAAGCCGTTTTTCCCATTCGGAATGTGCTTGCCCGTCAGCGTTATGATTGGAACTGGCATGCTTTTGCGCTCAATGGTGTATTCAACGTGATCAACAGCATCCAGCCCACCATTTCAAAGGTCTGGGGTTTAATTGCAGAAAATGAGCCTCAATTGCTGCTATCAGCGCTTGTCGCTGCTGAAATAGCCGGCTATCGACCCACACAATTTGCACTGTCTTTCGATGACCAGCTGGTACAGTGTTTGTGGAAACCTCAGTCTCAAATTGCTAAAACAATTCACCCCGAGCGGGCGTTAGAGATTGCCCGGGAGAAAGTTCGTTCCTATCTTCAAGAAAAGGGCGAACCAGCCAGCTATCACCAGATTCACACAGCAGCAATTGCCGGATTGGCGCAAGAAAGCCACCTTGCCATCAATGTCCTGATGCAAAACAAGCACCAGGCGATTTCCGAGATCCAAAGATGGATTGAGAGCCTGTTTCAGGAACCGGGTTTTATTCAACGTGCATCAGCAGGCAGCGGGCCGAATGAGACGGCGCAATGGTGGCTTGCCCAGCCAATCGAATTTCACCCACCCCTTATTGACCGGGTGGAAGAAACCATCATCCGCCATCTGATGGAACACCACACCACCTCTGCGGAAAAGGTCAGGAAATTAATTTATCAGGCTTTCCCAGGAATTTACACGCCCAGAAATTCCATTTTGTTGAACTGCCTGGAATCCTATGCCGAACTGGTTGATCCCATTTCGCAAACCTGGCGGTTACGAGATTATGAAAAATCTTCCGCTCGCCATGCTGATATCAGGGGCATCAAACAATCCTTATCAAATATTGTCCGCATCCTGGATTACCGGTCCGCCGGAGATGACCCCATACTGTGGTTCGATGCGCCGGATACAGATCCCCTGTTCGGTTTCCACGTTTTTTCTTCCGCAATTCTGTCCCGCCATACCGGGGAAATAAAACAAAATGCCCGCTACCGGATCCTGGTGATACCCGGCAGCAGGGCAAATTTGATCGCCTATAAAGTCCAGCGCAATCCTTTATTAAAAAGAATGCTCCAGGAAAATTTTCTGATCGTCAAATTTCGCGTGGTTCGAGATTTAGAGATCAATCCCCTGCTCTCGCGTGAGCTGTTTCTGGAGCAAATTCAGGTTGACCCACCGGAATTTCAAAGTTCCCAACTGGCTTTATTTTAATAAGCCATGACCTCAGGGTGCGGGGTCTGTCGGGACTGGCGTGTCCGTAGGAGGAAGTGGTGCGGGTTCCGTATTCGTTGCGGAAGGAACAAGAGTCTCTGTTGGTGTTAAGGTTGGCAACGGTGTTTGCGTCACAGTGGGTGTGCTCGTTGGCGTGGGTGTACTCGTTGGCGTGGGCGTGGGCAATTGAATGTTGATGGATACCAGTTTCTCAGCGTAAGTATCTTCCGTGCTGTGAAGATAAAACTTCAATGTCACAATTCCTGGCTCAACGTCTTCAAGATCCCATTCATAAAGGACATCCACCGATTCCTGCGGGCTTCCAACGTTATCAACCAGCACGTTCCAGGTGAGCGGGTCCGCCCCTCGGCCCCATTCAATCCGATAATAATCAAAATTCTCGGTTGCTGTGATCATGCCCTGGATTTTCAGCGGGTTTTGTGCAATCGTTTGCCCTTCATCTAATCCAACCAATTTGATCACCGGGCGAGGATCATCAATTCGACATGCCCGCTTCGGAACAAAGAATAAGGGTGTAGAAAAACCCATATCCTCAGCCCATGCCTGACCCCTCGAATCTTCCTTCAGCCAGGTTTTTGCCCAGGGATCTTCGACATTGATTGCAAATTTCTCATCGGTATATTCATCACAATCTCCTGAAGCAGCCAATCCCGTCCACGTATCGATATAGACTTTCTTCCAGAGATCTTCCGATTCCGGTTGGGGCAACTGGTCCGAAGCAAAGATTTCACTTCGCTGCTGCGGACACCACTCAGAAGGTTCTGTACCTGACACCGCACAGATCACCCGATCGACCACCCCTGCCGGGCGAACGAAAGGCTCGGGGTTTCCATTTCGCAATCTATTGATCCCGTAGGTCATAAATTCCGCCCAGATTGGTCCTGCGCCGGTCAATCCGGTTGTGTTGACCATCGGCGTGTAATCCGTATTGCCAACCCATGCCCCCACGACCAGGTCCGAGGTATAGCCAATTGTCCAATTATCCCGAAAATCATTGGTCGTTCCCGTTTTCACAGCGGCAGTAAATGGAAGGTTGATAACCGGATTGGTCCCAAACATCGGGATGCGGGCATTGGTGTCTGAAAGAATATCGGTGATCAAATAGGCATGCTCCGCTCGAACCACCTGATCACCAATCGGCGGCTCATATTCATAAACCACCTCACCGGTCGCATCCACAATTTTGCTGATCGCGACCGAGGGGAGCATCCGCCCTTCATTTGCAAAGATTCCAAAGACGGAGGTCAATTCCATCAGACTGACCTCTCCGCCACCCAGAGTGAGTGAAAGACCATAATCCGTGCGATTCAGACTGGTGATTCCCAATCTGCGTGCAAAGGCGATCAATCCCTCTTCAACGTCCGTGTTGGGGTCATCGTAAATACCAACAAATTCAAGCGCTTTAACCGTCGGGATGTTATACGAGTTTGCCAGAGCAGACCGCACGGTCACCGGTCCGTGGAATCTCCCGTCGTAATTAACGGGTTCATATTCAGGGTTTGTGTCGAAAGGATCGGTAGACGGCGGAAATTTACTGGGAACATCCCAGATCAGGGTAGCGGGCGTCCAGCCTTTTTCAAAAGCCGCCACATACGTCAGAGGTTTGATGGCAGAGCCAGGTTGGCGTGTTTGCGACAGAGCCATATTAACCTGACCGTCAATTGCTTCATCGTAGAAATCGGCAGACCCAACCATCGCCAGAATTTCACCAGTATTGGGATCCGCAGCCACCAAAGCACCATTTGTGGCGTTATGCTCAACAAGCGCAGCAACCTGTTCGGCAACAATCTTTTCAGCCTCTTGCTGCAAATTTGGGTCCAGGGTTGTGTAAATCGTGAATCCACTGCGATAAATCGTCTGCGGGTCAAACTCGGACTCAAGCAGGGAACGGATATAGACCACCCAATGAGGATAACGCATGTTGTAGGTGATCTTTGGAAACTCATAATTGTCAAGATCGATTCCCGCCTGGGTCGCTTCTGCAAAGGAGACACATACCTTGGGGCGTTCCGAACCCACATCAATACAATCCCGCTCTTCACTCAGTTCATACATCAAAGCCAAAACAGTCCGCTGGCGGTAAAGCGTCGCTTCTCGATTGGTGTAAATATCATAAATTGATGGCCCCTGGGGTAGCCCTGCCAGGAAGGATGACTGCCATAAATTTAATTCGCTGGCTGAAGTTCGGAAATACGTTTCAGCTGCCGCCTGAACGCCGTACGCCAGATTGACGTAATAAATCTCGTTCAGGTATAGCTCGAGGATCTCTTCCTTGGAATAGGTGTTTGTAATCTTTTGGGCAAGAACAATTTCACGCGCTTTGCGCTCGTAGGTTTGTTCATACCGCTCGGATGGATCCATCAATAAAGCCCTTGCAAGCTGCTGTGTGATTGTGGATGCGCCCGACTGGATCTCACCTGCTGTGTAATTTTGATAAAGCGCTCTTACCATGCCATACATATCAAACCCGGGATTGGTAAAAAAGTCCTTGTCTTCGGTGGCGATCGTCGCTGCAATCATGTAAGGCGAAATCTCTTCCAGAGGAACATAGGTGCGTCGTCCCGCGTTAGGATCGAGGATTTCATACAAGAGATTCCCCTCCCGGTCCAATATCCGGGCGGTCTCAAATTTCGAGGCGTTTTCACGCAATTCATCGACATTGGGCAAGGATGAAGAGATCCGGAAATACTGATAGATCAGGTAAGAACCTGCTGCCACTGCAGCCAGGATGATTAAAAATATGAGGGCTAAAAACAGTTTATAAAAACAACCCCGCTTTTTCTTCTTCTCCTTCGGTTTTTTAGGACGGTCCAATTCTCCCGGACGCCGCCCTCTGGCTTGATGAGAAACCTGTGCGGCTGGCTTCCTGCGGGTGTGTTGCTCTGATGAAGGTTTTTCAACAGCAGCGCGACTGGCTGCTGTCTGACGGGCTTGAGGCTGCACGCTCTGATAGGCGGCTGGTGTCACGCGAGTAGCCTGCCAATCCACCTCTTCGACGGGTTTGGGTAAATCGGTTCTCTCTGGCTCCCAATCGGAATGTTGAGTCGGCGGTGGGATTGTGGGTATGTTATCCGAGGAGTGTGGTCTGGTTTCAGCATGGTAAACAGTTTCCTGAGTATCCTGAATCGGACGGGTTTCCATCTCAGCGATGCGATCAGCCTCATCCTTTTCTGCTTCCCCTGCATGCCCGGCGACAGTTTTTTCCTCAGTTTCATCTCCGACCTGTTTTTCCAAATCGGGATCAGCAGTACCTTCCGGGACAACCCCGACAGGTTGTGTAATTTCATCATCCAGGGTCTCCATGGGAAGAAAGGGCTCTCCACTCCACCATACGTCACCCGTTTCAGGTGAACCTTCGGAGGTTTCGGTCGGAATTGAACCGCCCGTTTCATCTTCGAGCGCTTCTTCATCCTCACGAATCCACCCCGAATCCGCCTGATCTTTTTCCAGGGATGCGTTATTGCTTTCCGATGGATCATCAGGGATATGTTCAGCTGCTGAAGGCGAGGTGACGCGAACCTCCTGCGTATCTTCGCTTTCATCAAAAATCGAAGCGTCCAAATTTTCTTCAGCTGGTTCCTGTGATTCGTTTTCGTCCAAAGGTTTTTCGATTCGATCGTTATCCATAGTGACTTAATTTTAGCATACATCAGCCCACATACATAGCCGCCCCAAACCGCTTCATGCTCCTCAGGTTGCTTCACATTGTCAATCACCCGGATAATTTCAAGTCAATTATTGGTAAAATGAGAGTATGGAAGGGCATCACCTCGATTGGCATAGTCCGAAAAGTATGATTTTAGGGGGAGATGGATATTTCGTGCCGATCAAGCCTGAAACGGACCAGGTCTGGGAGTTAACCTTTGCCCCATCGGCAACTCAACTTTTTTACCTGCAAACAACTTATGGCTTGCGAGCCCGCTCCATGCATTTTTTCCCCAATATCTTACTGGACGGAAAACGGCTCACCCATCCGGATGATTTTGCAAAACGTCCCTCGATTAAAAAATATACACCGGGTTCTTTGATCCTTGAATATGAGACCGTCCAGGGTCTCAGAATTCTTTTCAGTTGCTTTTTCCCGAACGCCAGCCTTATGACCGGCGACCTCACGATTCACAACACCGGCACCTCCGTGATGAAGGCGGCGATTGAAATGGCTGCCGTCCTTGTGCCAATGCACCAGGGTACGCCAACCAGACCGCGCAAAATGGGAAAATGCACCATCATCAGCGGACAATCGGGCAATCTCTATCCGGTATTACATATGAGTGGCGGGCCAACAGCCCTGACCAATCCCTACCCGGCGCTTTCCCTCGCATTGCCATGCTCGCCCGATCAATCCAGGGTAGTCAGCTGGGCTCTGGCAACAAAGGATTCACTGGATGCTTCCTTCAAAGCCGCCCAGGATCACATTTCCGCAAGCTGGCAAAAGGAATGCAGAATCCAGCAGAAATTCCACGAGGCGCACACGCTCTTCATCCAAACCGGCAATCCGGATTGGGATGCAGCGCTTTATCTATCGCAGGTCTCCGCCAGCCAGCACTGCAGTGCTATGGGGGATGGTGAAGATGATGTGCTCAGCTTTTTAAAATCGCGGCTGCCAGATCAAACGGTATCCGATAAGATCGATAGCAACCTGACTTTGCTGGATGCAATCCACCTGGCAGAGGTAATCCTGCCAGCGCATTCTAAAACATTTGAACAATTGGTAAGGGCATTTATTTCTCAGGTCGATGAAAAAGGTCAATTAAAAATCCGCTTTAGCCACTACGGCATCAGACGGTCCTTTCAGGCAGCCCCGCTGCTTGCACAGCTCTGTTTTGATCTTTATGAAATCCATCAGGACCGCTCCTTTCTCAACGAGGTTTTTACCGACCTTCACCGCTTTTTCAATGCTCGGGTCACCACCGATTCTGAAAACAACCTTCGTTTTCACTTAACCTGGGAAGACCCTCAACAACTTCAATTAAATACAGGGTTATTCAATTTTGATATTTGGGAGGAGACAGGTCGGGGATTGGAAATTCAAACTGCTGAAAGTCCCGCTATGGCGGCGATGCTTTTCCGGGAAGTCAGATCGCTCCAAAAGATTGCTGCCATCCTGGAAAAAAACTCCCAATTGGAAGAATTTCAAAACTATGAAAAACTGTTGAAAAAGCAGTTTGAGGAGTCCTGGCAGGAAAATCTGAAAGGGTATGTTTACCTTGACTGCCAACCTCATCTCAAATCTCTCCAGGAATTGTATTATCCCGCCCCCGCATCTGAAAAGCTGGATTTTAAAAAACGTTTTACCCGCCCCCAGAGATTGCAACTGCACCTGACCGTCTGTGACGAAAACACCCGCGCCGAGCACATCCAGTTCGTCGGAAAAGGCATCCACGATGAGGCGATCGTCGAGAATTTTTATCCCAGGGATATACGCTGGATATCCGGTCGTGCCCATCTCGTCACAAAACGGCTCTATACCTTTTTGGACTTCATCAGCATCAAAGGGTTAACCCGTGAAGATCAAGTTTTGCTTGAAACTGCAAATTACGCCCAATGTGATATCACATGCCTTTCTCCGATTTGGTCTGGCGGCATCCCAAAAGCCCGATTTCAAGCATTGGTGAAACGCCACTTTAATGTGAGGAGGAAAACCTTCCAATATGGCGTTCCTGAAACGTGGCAGTGCCATCAAAAGTTACCGAATGATCTCCCGATTTACGTCAACCTGCTTTGGAACACGCTACTGATCAAAGGCTTGGTGGATCACGGGTTTCAGGAACAAGCCATGCAGTTATTCCAAAACATGATGGCACTGGTTGTCACAGGTTTAAAAAATTATCAGGGATTTTTTCCCTATTATTCACACAGGGATGGGAGCCCTTCCGGAACCCGCAATGCAATCTCCGCCCTGGTTCCTGTCCGATTGCTGCTGCAGATTGCTGGAATTCGTCTTTTCAGCCCCAACCGTGTGGCGATTTGGGGAACAAACCCTTTCCCCTGGCCGCTAAAAATTGCATGGCAGGGGCTTACGCTCATCCGGGATGGCACAAAAACAAACATCATTTTCCCTGATGGAACAAAGTACGAAACAGATTCACCAAAATCAGTGCTGATTTCAGCATCGAAAGGGTTACGATGATCCACAAAAAGAACCTTTTCCCTTATAGATCCTTTTTATTCTTACTGATCTGCCTGCTTTTACCCTCTTGCAAAAAAGCCACCTCAGACGGATCAACGATCACACCAGAGGAAATTACTCTCCCGGCAACCGCCTCACCACTTCCAACCGGAACCAGGGCATTGACCCCATCCCCCACATACACCTTCACCCCCTTGCCGACATTAACGCTCACCCCAACGCTACAATTCGAGGTTAATGATGATGAATTAGGTTTTGCAGGCATGCACCTGCCGCCCGACCTCGCATTCCTTGAGAAGGATAATCTTCATTTACTTCGCAAGCTCTCTCTTTGGGGATACGGGAGGGTGAACGACATCGTCCTTTCATCAAGCGGCACACAAATGGCCGTTGCCACCAATCTCGGTGTGTCGATTTACAACAGCACAAGTTTTGTGCAGGTGAACACCTTAAACACCGCCCAGCCAGCGCAAACACTGGCTTTTTCAGGTGATGATCAATGGATCGCTCTGGCAATTGCGCCGGATGAGGTTTGGATCTATCCCATCTCACAGGATAAGCCTGTTGCTCGGTTAAATCTGGCACATTGGGATTTGCCCCAGGACCATCATAAAAAACTCTTTTTTACACCTGATGACTCTCAGCTGATCCATGTTGTGCAATCCTCCACAACGCTGTTAATTGACCGCTGGGACACAACCACATGGCAGCATGTAGAATCATTTTCAATCGGCGCTTCCCCTGCAGCATACATCCATCCCACCCTCAATATCGCGGGGATTCTCACAGACGATCAGCTTTTTCTGCAATCCCTTGTACAGACTGGCGAATTCCAGACGGTTCCGGTGGCCGCTGCCGAGCCCGATTCTTTTTGGGGCCAAATCCAATCCATCATTCCGGGTGCCCACGGTGATTTTCTAATCCTGAATACAGAACACGCCATCGCCCGATGGCAGCTTCTTGAAGAGGAGTTTTCTTACCATATCGAAGGTTTTCAATACCAGGAACCCATCCCCTGTCAGGATGTTCCAACCAGCTGTTTGAACCAGAACAGGGAGATCGGCTGGACCTGTGATTTAGATGAAGAAGAAAAAAACCCCGTCGAGACAATTGGGTTATCCCCAAATGAACAGATCCTGATTATTTCAAAACGATCGGGGTGGACGGAGTGCCGCCTTGCTTCAGATGGCGCCTTCTTGTGGGAAATTGATGCCCGCTATTCAAAGCTAAGCTTTTCACCTGACAGCGCGTTCTTCTACGGTTTATTGCCGGATGGGACGATTGAAAAGCGAACCTCCCTCGATGGATTATTAATTGCTTCGCTCAAGGAACACCCCGACCAGCTGTTTGACATTGCTATCTCGCCAGATGGCTCAATACTGGCAGCAGGCTATAATGATGGCTGGATTAGAGTCTTTAACGCATCAAACGGCGCACTGGAGGGCATTTTGGACGGTGTTGCCGCATCGCTTGCCTTCTCATCCACAGGTCAGCAGCTGGCAGCCGGTTTGATCGATGGAACCATCCGGATTTTTGAACTGAATCACGGAAAGTATTACGATATGGCGAATGGGCATCTTGCAGCGGTCACTGATCTTGCGTTTTTTCAAGATGATCAACGCCTGCTGACCGGCAGTGATGATTGTACGGCTGGTATCTGGAACATCCCGCAGCACTACCGCGCCCTTCGAATCACCCCTGATGAGGCGAACCCCTTCCAGATTTCAAATGTCGCCATTGACCCAGGGCAAATGACCCGGTTTTTTTCAGGGGTCCACAAGAACGGGATGATTATTCAAAGTGAAACGCCAGATGAAACCGAGCCGCTGATACCGCAATCTGTTATTAATGATCTGGCAATCTCACCCGATCATTCTTTGCTCGGTGCGACCGGACCCAACACCTGGCTTCTTTCGCTTCAGCCCTCCCTTCAAACGAGGCACCCCGGGTTGTTGTCATCCGATCGGCTCACAAATGGTCTCGCACTCGGCTTCAGCACTGATAGCAATCTGATGGCGGTCGCCACGGAACAGGATGTCATTTTTTGGTCCCTGCCTGATGGGGAGGAAATCACCAGTCTCCGGTTTCTGAATGCTCCACACCCCCATAGCAGCCCGGTTGACCTTGAATTTTACACGGATGGCACGCTGCTTGCGGTGGCAGGTGAAGATGGGTCGATCCACATCTTTGGGATACCCGCCATTGCGCCTGAAACCAATTAACAGGCAAGAAATTTCTTTACAAAGAAAGGATAAACATGTCGGAAAGAGTGATTGTTACCCAGGATAAGAATTTCCAGACTCATTTCCTGGCTCAAAACCCTGAAAATGAAGATCATGAAGAATTGCAAGACATTTTTCATATTCATGAACTCACACCTTATGGCATGCTGCTCGCCAGCCTTGCCGCTTGCACAGCGATTGTGGTCAATACCTATGCCCACCATCATGCGATCCCTCTGGATGCCATTCGGGTCGACGCAAAATATGATCGCGTTTTTGCAGAAGATTGTGAAGATTGCGATGAAGACAGCCGTTACGAAGAGATCATCCAGGAGCAGGTTGAATTTGAAGGTGATCTTGATGACAGGACGCGCCAACGCCTGCATCAGGTTGCCAGAGCCTGCGCGGTGAGACGTTTGCTCGAAAATGGTATTCGGGTTGAGACAAAATAAGGACATTTGAAAAGGAACAACAAATGAATTTTCACGAACTGAAAACTGCCAGCGGCGTTTTGCTTACCGATCAATACCAGCTGACAATGGCACAACTTTATTACCGGATGGGGATCCATGAAATAACCGCTCAATTCGATCATTTCTATCGAAGCAACCCTGATTACGGCTTTCATCAATCGGGTTACAGCATCAACGCGGGCCTGGATACAGCACTCGATTGGTTGGACCAGGCTGTGTTCGGAAAAGAGGAAATCAATTTTCTAAAAAACCACAAAACCGCGATGGGCAAAAGGCTTTTTAGTGATGATTTCCTGAAATGGCTCAGGGATGATTTTTCTGCCAAAGCGATCAATCTGTACGCTGTTCCCGAAGGTCGCGTTATTCATCCCAACGTCCCCATTCATGTGATCGAGGGTCCCTTAGCGGTCGGACAGATCATTGAAACCGGGCTGTTAAATACAGTCAACTACCAGATCTTGATCGCAACCAAGGCAGCACGCATCAAACAGGCTGCGCGGGGCAAAGTATTGATGGAGTTTGGTTTGCGGCGCGGTCAGGGTTTGGGCGCCATTCAAGGGACTCGGGCGGCGCTGATTGGCGGTGCAGATTTTTCATCCAACGTAGGGGCATCACATATCTACGGATTTTCGCCCAAGGGCACCCATGCCCACAGTATGGTGCAGGTTTTCATGGGTCTGGGTGAAGGTGAACTTGCTGCCTTTCAAGCATACGCCGATATTTATCCTGATGATTGCCTGCTGCTGGTCGATACCATCGACACGCTTGAATCGGGCGTTCCGAATGCCATTAAAGTCTTTGAAAACCTGAGGCGCAAAGGGCATGAACCTGTCGGCATCCGCCTTGATTCCGGTGACCTGGCTCATCTCAGCATTAAAGCGGCAAAGATGTTGAATGACGCCGGTTTTCCAAACACGGCAATCGTTCTTTCAAACAATCTGGATGAACTGGTGATCTGGCAGATCATCACCCAGATCCAGGAAGAAGCAGAAAAATACGGCGTCGAACCGGACAATTTGATCGACCGGATGGTTTACGGGGTTGGAACCAGCCTGATTACCTCTCAAGGCGATCCGGCATTGGATGGTGTTTATAAACTTGTCGCTGTCAGGAAGCAAGACAAATGGATCCCAACTCTGAAAATCTCTGAGAATATTGCCAAGACACTTAATCCGGGAAATAAGAGTGTATGGCGAGTTTATGATGAGCGCGGAAAAGCAACTGCCGATCTGGTCAGCCTGCAGGAGGAGGATATTCCCAACCAAACACCGCTTGAGCTCCGCCATCCAACGATGGAAAGGAGACGGCGCACCCTTCAACCATCACAGATTTCATATGTTGAGAAAATGCTGCTCCCCATCATTAAGGACGGCAAAGTTGTGAGCGAGAGACCGGACATTGCGGCGATGCGTGAAGTTCGTGATAAGGATATCTCCGCACTGGATTCTGGAGTTCGTCGTTTGATGCACCCCCATGTTTACCATGTCTCAATTTCACAAAAATTGTGGGATTTAAAACAAGAACTGATCAAAAAGGCAAAACTAAACGGGTCATAATTATTCAATAATCGGGATATTTTATGCTATTCAATGCATGAGATACCCGATCCATTAGATAAAAAATTTTCAGTTATATAATTAATGTATGAAGTTTTTAAGAGTGATACCAAAGAGTTTATTCGGAGCCAATCCGAATATTATATTTAGGGAGGATGACCCGATGAACAAGCAAGATCAATCCCGTCAGGCCAAAAGCTGCACCAAACACCAACAAAGAGTTGCCGATATTGTTCATCAGGGCTGGATTAATCAACATCACCAGAGCCAAAGCCACCATTAACACACCACCCAGCAATTTGAGGATGCGTCCATATTTTTCTTCCATTTTTGATTTGCGCAGAGTAAACACAGCCACAAGGAAGATTGCCATCTCATCAAGCTGATATATCAACATATATACCAGCAAATACACCAGAAAGGTCAGTCCGCTGACCCCGTGAACTGCAAGCAGGTTTGTCCAGATGACCGGGAAGCCTGCCGTGCAGGAAAACTCCACCAGGGATACGCCTGCGGCTAACACCACTGTGGCACTGATGAGGCCCAAAACACTCCCCTCAGCGTTCATGATCCTGCGAATTCCCTGGTAAATGCCCGGTTTTTGCTTGTCGCTGATGGTAAAGGAAATGCCTTCTTTGTACCAAAAATAATCCTTGATATTGACCAGCCCAAAAATAAAAGCAAACAAAGCCACGATAAATTGGATCCACCCCATATAACCGACAAAGGTGAACACAGTGAAAAGCCCCCCAATGAACAGGGCATAAACGAAGGCTGTCACAAAGATGAACACGAAACCGATTATCAGCACTTTTTTTCGTGAACGTGTATTTAATGTAATCGCCAGCAGCATCGAGAGTACCCAGATCGAGCAGGGATTAAAACCGTCGACAAAGGAGATCAATAGCGTACTGATAAGCAAGGATTGATCAGCGAGATTGATCTTCCCAATCAGGGGTACGTTAATGGTGAATTCTTCCACCTCCGGATCTTCCAGCCCAGGTTCTTCCGACTCTGGCTGATCAAAATCTGGCTTTTCCAGTTCTGGTTCTTCCTCCGGTGGTGGTTCAACAGTTGGTAATTGCTCGGGGGGTGCAGCGGACGGTAAAATGTCAGCGCCATGATCGATACATTCGTTTTCCAGACAAAATTGGATTTTTTGCTCCATTTCCGCCTGAATTTCATCGGAAAAACCGATCCAATACTGGTCCCCAATGAAGGTTGTGGGAACATAGGCCGGTTCAATGCCATAAGCAGAGGCAAACGTGAAGAAATAATCCCGATCTTCAAGGTTATGATAAACTTCAAATTCGTGGATGATGATACGGTCATCCCCGGCAGAAAGACTGTTTAAAAACGTCAGTGTCCTGGCGCAATGAGGGCAGCCTTCGCCCTCAAAGAAGTAGATATTGACATCTGAACCGCCATTGGCGGCTTGGGCTGTGCTGTCTCCTGATGTTAATAACCCGAGGAAAAGACCCAGAACAACGATGATCTGGATCGATTTTTTTTGCTTAGACATGATAGATTTGCTCCAAACCAGAATTGATTATACCAGAAATTAACGACGTCAATGAGAAATATTCTCTTAAATTTTAATCCTGATAAGAAAAGCAAGCCTGCATTCAATGAACTTTTTAGTTGATTATGATCCGCTTACCCGATTGCCAATGCCGTGGCTGCTTCCCAATTGCCCAAAGTAAGCAACGTTTACGCGGACCGGAAGCACCCTAACTTAGGATACAATTACAAATACCATTCAAATCGATCTGGAGGTTGATTAAATGAAATATCACGTTTTTGTTACCCGTCGCCTGACGCCAGACGCTGAAGAAAGATTAAATGCGTTTTGCAATGTTGAATACTGGTTGGAAACTACGCCCCCTCCACATGACATATTATTGGAAAAAACCCGCTCTGCTGATGGGCTGATCTGTATGCTGACAGATCAAGTTGACCGGGCGGTCGTTGAAAATGCTCCCAATCTGAAGGTGATCAGTCAGGTTGCTGTCGGCGTGGACAATATCGACCTTGCAGCAGCTGCCGCCAGGAAGATACCGGTCGGTTATACTCCCGATTTATTGACAGACGCTACGGCTGATCTGGCGTTTACCTTGCTCCTGGCGGCTGCCCGCCGACTGGGAGAGGCAATCGATTATGCCAAAGACGGTTATTGGAAGACCTGGGAATTCACAAGCCTGCTGGGTGAAGATGTGCACGGCGCCACATTGGGTGTGGTCGGCATGGGGCGCATCGGTCAGGCTTTTACCAGGCGCGCCCGCGGATTTGACATGAACATTCTTTACTACAGCCGTACACGCCGTCCAGAGGTCGAAGCAGAGCTTGGGGCACAGTTTGTCACCCTGCCGGAACTGATCGCTCAATCTGATTTTATCAGCCTGCACTCTCCACTCACCAACGAAACCAGGAAGATGTTTGGGAAAGCCGAATTTGATATGATGAAACCTGATGCTATCCTGATCAACACGGCACGAGGGGGGATGGTCGACACCGATGCGCTTTTAGACGCGCTGAAAACAGGACAGATTAGATATGCTGCCCTCGATGTGACCGATCCGGAGCCGCTTCCTCATACCCACGAACTTTACCAGCTCCCAAACGTTATCATCATCCCCCACATCGGCAGCGCAACCCGTTCCACCCGAAGCAAGATGGCAATTTTGGCAGTGGACAACCTGATTGCCGGTCTGCAAGAAAAACCCTTACCCAAGCAAGTTGGGGGAGCGGTCTGAAAAGATCGTTCTTTGAATAATCAAAGTGAGCCAATGGGTATGCAGTGGACACGTGACCACGAACCGGATCATGAAAAAATCAGGGCTTATCAAATCGCTCTGATCATTACGCTTGCTGGAAATATTTCGCTTGCCGCTGGCAAAGGGCTGGCATCCTATGTCACGGGCAGCGCCGCCCTTTACGCTGACACAGCAAATTCCATTTCAGATGTGGTTTACTCGCTGGCGTTAATCCTGGGCATCTGGATGGCGCTTCGCCCGCCCGACCTTTCACACCCTCAGGGTCATGCGCGTTTTGAGCCGCTGGTAGGCCTGGTTGTGGCTGCCATGATGGGGATCGCCGGTTACGAAGCGCTGCGCACTTCATTTCAACGTTTCTTACGGGGCGGCAACGTCATTGAGCTCAACCTTCCTATCATCATCCTTCTGATCAGCGCGGCACTTAAATCGGGGATGTACTTCATCATCAAGAAAATGGCTGAGAAAGCTGGCAGTCCGTCTCTGCGAGTTTCAGCTATGGACAACCTCAGCGATGTGCTCGCCTCCCTGGCGGCATTTCTGGGCATCCTCGGATCAAATTTTCTTCATCCCCTGCTCGACCCTTTCGCTGGTTTGCTGGTCTCCCTTTGGATCTTCAAGGTAGCCTTTGACGCGGGTAAGGAAAACCTGATGTATCTGACAGGCGCAGGTGCTGATGAGTCCTTACGCCAAAAGATCATCCTGACTGCCAGCCAGGTGGAGGGTGTCAAGCAAGTCCATCACATGATGAGCGACTATGTCGGGCCGAAGCTGATTGTAGACATGCACATCAACCTGCCCGGGGATGTCCCTTTAGATGATGTCCACGATATTGAGGATCGCGTGGTTGACGCTCTGGAAGCCCTGCCCGAAGTCGACCGTGCCTATGTCCACATTGAGCCTTTTAGAGATGAGGAATAGGGAGCGGGAATCACGACGGGAGACGGAAAACGAAAGATCGGGGACTGGCACCCATCATCCGTCCCCGATCTCCTGTCTTACATACATTCCCTTTCATCTTTCAGCTGTAAAGCCCCTGAGGCACAGCGGAACACCTGAGCGAAGTGCAAGGTGCTGACGCGCAGCGAGTGGGATCAGCTATTTCCTTACCCAAACACCATATACTGCAGCAAAAACCGCTCAATCGCCTCATAATAGGCTCGCCGCGTTTCTGCCTTCCGAAATCCATGACCCTCGCCCGGGTAAAGATGGTATTCATGGGGAACACCGTTCGCCTTTAATGCATTAACGATCGCTTCCGATTGGCTGGGGGGCACGACCTTATCTTCCTCGCCCTGGAAGATCGCCACCGCGTCTTTGATACGGTCCGCATGAAAAACAGGCGACCATTGGCGATAGAGATCGGCGGCTTCTGGCAATGAGCCCACCAGCGAATCCGTATAGCGCTCCTCAAATTTATGGGTGTCCATGGTTAATGTGAACAAATTCGTCACTCCATAGGAGCACAATCCCGCCTTGAACAGGTGAGGATGATGGATCAGCGCATTCAGCACGGTGTAACCTCCTGCGCTGCCGCCCTTGATTGCCAACCGGTCGGGATCAGCCAATCCTTGCTCAATCAATGCCCTTGCGCTGCCGGCAGCATCGATCACATCCAATTTCCCCCAGTTTCCTCGCAATGCCTCGCGGTATTTGCGCCCATAACCCGTACTGCCGCGGTAGTTCACCTCAAGGTAAGCGTAGCCCCGGTTTGTAAAAAAGGCAGCCTCCAAATTGTAGCCAATTGAAACATTGCTGGTCGGTCCACCGTGGATCGACACAATAGCCGGCGGCAATCCTTCTGCAAAGTACCTGCTGCTGGTTGGTGGATAAAAAATGCCATAGACCGTTTCACCATCCTCGGAGGTCCAGCTGATCTCGTAGGGAACAGGCAGGTCTTCATCCTGGATGGCTTCACTCGTGCTGCGTTGATGCAAGACCAGCCTTTCGTCCTGTTTGCTGATGACACGCGGTGAGATCGTCGGACCGCTTGCCAAAAGCGCCAAACGTCCGTCCACGCTCATGGAAGGCTGCCCCAAATAAGTGTAAGCGTCGATTTCAACTTCCTTCACTTCCCCTGTATGAATATCAACCGTACATAACTCGCTGATTCCTTTGCGTGCCCGAATAAAAAAGATCTGCAGACCGTCAGGAGACCATGCATGCACCACCGTGCCCTGAACCCAGGCAGGCCTGAGCAAGGATTCGCCTTCCACCAGAATTTTGAGATCACCGTCCTCAAGGTCTCGCAAAACCAGCTGATCCCACTCGCTATCATTTTGAATGTAGCTCAAAAAATGTCCATCCGGAGAAAACGCGGGTTGGAGGATCGGGATGTCCTTCCCACCTGCCAGCTGCTGGGCAGCCCGAATTTTGGGCGGATTGCCCTCCAAAGCAGCATACATCAGCCGTGTGCCGTCCCAGGGCATATTGGGGTGGTCCCATTCAACCCAGGCCAGCGCAGCGCCTGAAGGGTGCCAAACCGGTTGCATGTAGAAATCGGCGCCCTCTACCAATTTGATCGGCCAGTTCTTGCCGCCTGAATCCACCAATCCGATCACATCATGCCCTTCATAGGACTGCACAAAAGCCACCCACTCATTCTCCAATGAAAGCACGGGGGAAGCAACGCCGCCAAATTCCGGTGTGATTGCGCTCGGAAAATCTGCTGAAAGCAAACAACGATACAGCCTGCCGTCCCTGCCAGCAAAGATCACCAATCCACGACGAACGCAAAAATCACCGCCGCCATAGCCCACACCTCCCTGCACATTAATCTCACCGGAGACGTCAAAGGGGGCCTCGCCCAGGGGCTGGGCAACGACCACGCCCATCCCTGAACGCAGCTCTCGCCATACCAGCGTCTTTCCATCCGAATCCCATTGAGGGTCGCTCAACTGGATCGCCGCGGAAAGCACTTCGGGGCTGATCTTACTTTTCCATAATCCATATGCCAATTTTTGTTTATGCTCGCCGGGTTGAGTCATCATATCAGCCTCCTGATTGTGTCATTTTGAGTTTTTGCGTCTGAATTTAAGAATTCATCATAAAGATCATTAATTTTTCAATCATCTATCGAAATTATACTATCCAAATTGAGTTCAAAAAACCAAAAATCTGTTGACGTGACGCAGGTGGCGTGCTACAATAATGACCTGAAGATGGGCGTGTAGCTCAATGGTAGAGCAGTGGCCTTTTAAGCCATTGGTTCAGAGTTCGAGTCTCTGCACGCTCATTTTTGGTTTAAAGACAGTGAATAGGGAGTGGGGAATAGAGATTAGGGAATAGGAATTAGGAATTAGGATTCTGTCATCGCGAGGATATCCCACAGGGATGTCGTGGCGATCTCGCTGAGTGAACACACACAAACGATCATGCCTTACACAAAACAATCTTTCGCCCAGCTGATATACACACATCCTTTAGCGAGTAGGGTGGGCTCCGTCTTTGAGCCCACCATTTTTCATCCTTGCGTAAAGACAATATACCGATAATCAATTAATTATTACTGTTATTCAATAAATATTTATTGACAATCAGTGTTTTTATGCTATACTCTCTTTGAAAACTAATAAACTGCTACCAAGGAGACGGCAATGATTAACAATCAATCGATAAAACAGAGACTGCTGCCACGATTTAGGATCATCATCATTATTGTGGGTATGATGGTGGTGACTGCAATCACCGTTGCTGCAGCCATATTCCTGATTCCATTCAGCGAAGAATTCGCAAACTCTGAGACCTATCAGTACATTTCATTTATGCGCCTTCCAGTTCTGCTGATGGTTGAATCTGTTATCGCACTCTTTCTGGTTGCGTGCATCCTTTCAATTCCACTCCTGATAAGCATCTATCAGGGAAGACCTTTCTCATTAACCTCGGTCCGTATACTTCGTGTTATGAAAATTTGTTTTTTCCTGATGATCCTCCCGCTAATAGCCCTTGTCATTTACACTGAAAACCATGTTACAGGCTCCATTACCAATCTGTATTGTGTTCTGGGTATGGGAATTGCTTTTGTCATCGCCAACATTTTCGGTCTCTTTGCCACTTTGATTGAGAGAGCATCTGAGTTCGAACAAGAAATAAATCTCACAATCTAAGGAGAGAAAAAAATGGCTATCATAATTAATCTTGATGTTATGCTTGCAAAACGGAAAATGAGCTTGACTGAACTTGCTGAGTCTGTGGGCATTACATTGAGCAACCTTTCCATATTGAAAACCGGAAAAGCAAGGGCTATCCGTTTATCAACCCTGAACGAGATTTGCCGGGCGCTGGATTGCCAGCCTGGAGACATCCTTAAGTTCGAGCAAGATCCGGAAAGCAACCCTGAAAAAAGATGAAAAGGAAAAACAAGGTTTGGGTTGAGTCCACTATTTGAAACTTAAGCACAACAAAAGCCGTTTGAAGCCATCAGGACATCAATTATCCATCCTTCTTCAAAGTGCTGCAGTGCGCCAGCCGCGAACCTATTTAAATCCACCCTGGTGGATGCTGTGGTACATTTTCGCACATCCTTTAAAAAGATCAAATAGTCAAGCGAGCAGGGCATGCTCCGTCTTTGAGCCCACCATTTTTTATCCTGTCATCGCGAGGATGTCCCGCAGGGATGACGTGGCAACCTCGCTTTTTCGTATACCTCAAATGATCTATTAGCCGGGATTCCCCAAAGGGAACAGATTTCATACCGGTATATGAAAAAGAAATCAAAAAGGGCAAACTGCACATTGGACAGCCTTTTTGTTTTGTGTTTTTTAAGGCTATAATGGGGTTGAGAAGTATTTTAGAAAAAATTATTAATATTAAGGGGAGATTTAAGTGCTTGAAATAAATTGTAGTTTAGCAAAGAAATTAATAAAAGAACAGTTTCCTAAATGGACAGATCTTCCTATATACCCAGTTAAAGAAAGTGGCAATGACAATAGAACCTTTCGTTTGGGAGAAAAAATGAGCATCAGACTTCCAAGTGCAGAAAGATACGTGGCCCAAGTAGATAAAGAAAATAAATGGTTGCCATACTTGGCTGATAATCTGCAAATACCAATCGCTCAACCCATAGCAAAAGGAATCCCTAGCCAAGATTATCCATGGTCATGGTCCATTATGAAATGGATTGAAGGAGAAACTGTAAGTAAAAGCAGAATTAAAAACTTAAGCAGGTTTGCTTTGGAACTGGCAGGTTTTATAAAAGCTCTACATTCTATTGACACCTTGGATGGACCTATTGCTGGTGAGCACAATTTCCATCGTGGTGGCTCATTAAAAGTTTATGATGAAGAGACCAGAAAGACCATTGAGTTACTCAAAGATGAATTTGATAGCTCAACACTTCTGAAAATTTGGGGAAAAGCATTGAAAACTGAGTGGACTGAAAAGCCTGTTTGGGTTCATGGGGATCTGGAAGCAGATAATATTCTAGTAGATAAAGATGGAGCGCTATGTGGAGTTATAGATTTTGGTATTTTAGGGGTGGGAGACCCAGCCAGTGATTTGGTAATCGCTTGGACTTTCTTTGATAAGGAAAGCAGAAATACGTTTCAAGAATCAATTAACTTAGACAAAAACCTTTGGGAAAGAGCCAGAGGGTGGGCACTTTGGAAGGCACTTATTAGCTATGAAAAATATAGAAAAAACAATCCAGAAGATGCATCAGAGATTGAGGGGATTATAAATTCCATTGTTGAGGAATTTGCATCTTAATTAAAAGAATTAACTTGGATTGATAGAAGCTTTTTTTTGCAAACATCAAATTGATAAGAGAACCTCAAAATGAATTTGATCCCAACGCAATAAAAATTATTTTGTTTGATGGGTCGAAAATTGGGTACATAAACAAAAAACTTGCCAGAAAATTACTCCAATTTTAGACGAGTTTGGTTTAACTGATGAAATTCAAGGTCAGATTTCATAAATATACCGGGTAAAGAACGAACCATCATTGATAGGGGCCAGAATTCAATTTAAATTACCAGATAATGGCATTGATGAACAATACTAGAGATTCTATAAAGAAACACTCTATCAGAAAGTTGAGTCATTGCGACCAAGGTAGGCTCGGCATTTAAGCCCACCCTCTTTTATCCTGTCATCGCGAGGATGTCCCGTAGGGACGACGTGGCGATCTCTTTTTGTTTACATTCCCCAATTGATCTATTAGCCGGGATTTTTAAATTAAAATATAATCTTTCACCCCGTCTGGAAATTTACAAACCAGGCACATGCCCATGAGTCGGAATCCGACAAAGATCCATCGTCAAAGGCTTACGCCACAAATATTTTAAGCCAGGTCAACTTTGATCGGGTTTTATCTGATCCTTAACCACAAATTTTATAGAAGTTCGGGATCAGGTAACCATCGCTGGCCCCGAACTTCATTTCAGACCTTATAAACCTTATCTTCTATTGACCGCACTCGATCGTATCGTGTTCGGCGCCACCAAATGAGACCGTCGCGCCCAGCTGAGACCCAAAATATTGCGTCATATCACCGAGTCCCAGGCCCAGAGCGTTATTGATAACCTCAAGCCCATCCTGGTGAACGATGAATTGTGGAAGTGTTGCGCCGTTGATTTTCGTATTGACCACGCCATCACTCCAGCACAGCGCGGCTTGTTCAATGCCACCAACTTCAACCATGTCGATCACATCTGAAGTTAAGGAAAAACCGGTGTCAAATCCTTCAACAACGACTTTACCCTGATCGGTCACATCCACCATGAACAATGTATCCAACCTCAAAACCAAGGGGTCGCTGAGGCTGGGACTGTTTCTGATATTTAACACAACATCAGCTTCATCCAACCAAAGCGCAAGCCGTTCTTTGGATTGATCGGAGAGTTCCATGCCATAGCTATCGATCAAACCATACAAAAGATTCCGCGATTCTTCGTCCCATTTGATGGTTGCCAGCTGTAAATTGTTCGTGTTCAAATTCAGCTGTGAATTGTTGATCGCCAAACTCAGGCTTTCAAACCTCGCCAGAATATTCCAAATCGCATCGGTTAATTCTGGTGCCCCAAATGCCTTCAATTGTTCATCAGATAAGCCAATCAGGCTGTATGTTTTGCTGGCTGGATCAAAAGTAACATCAAGATAAATCCTGTTCGAGTGCGCAATGTCAGATTGGGCAAAGACCTCTTTCAGGGAATCTTGAGGTATAGCCAGACTAAAAAGTATCAGTAGTGCAAATATTTTGATGATAAGGTTTTGGTTTACTTTCATTTTTACTCCTTTGCAAATCTTGTGGATCTATAATAAATAAAATAATCCTTTATTGGGCAGAAAACACGAATGTTAGTCGGAAACGAATAATGTGATAAAAAAAGCTTTCCATCAGTTTTGGCAGAATGCGAACACAAGGACACCATTTGCCGATTTTGGTGATCGTTTGCTGGGTTTCATCAGGAAGAAGATATTTCGCAGCAAGCGACACGGTACTGTTGAGCGATTTGGGCGTATAGCGAATATCAAAAAGGTTTGTATTATCAGCAATGGTTTCAATTTTCCCATTGGTGGAAAGCCGGACTACCAATTCATCAGACTCGATAGCCTTGATAAAGTCGTATAGCTGATTACCTTTAAGTACTGTAAAACGATAAACTGGCAAAGGGATCGCCGGTCTGCCAAAAATAAAATACACGCCATAGGCAATCACAATCACACCCAGAATAATTAAAAGAAGTTTGAAGGTTTTTCGCACGCTTAGTCACTCCTTTTGACGCCCTCTACCATTAATATTTAATTAATATTGTACACTGATTTTCAGATTCCTACAAAGGGAATATTTGAATATTATACTTATACACCTCTCCCTAATTGAAACAGTATTCCCAATAAGGTTTTTAATTCGTCTTTCATTTCACAGAATTATTATACTATGGTTTTGATCTGTCTTTTTCTAAATTATATCAAAATACCACCCCGTTTATGGAAGCAAATCTGTAAAGCCTGCTTCCTCAGCAAAACGAGTTTGCACATAGATATTTTCGTCATCCTTTAATTTTAAATAATCTCTTTTAAGGATTTCAGTGAAGCATGGTTCATAATCATCAATTGAATACCGGCCGTAGACAACCCAATGGTCAAACCAAATTATCTTGGGTTGGCTGTCGAGAATGTCAGCACACAAATCTATCCGATAATTCAGCAAAGGTTGTCTATTGTAAGTCGCCTGCCATGGTAAATAATATATATTTCCTGATGCAGGCAGCCGATTGGCTTTAATATAAACAACAGGATCAAAAACCAGAACCTGGATTTTTTCATCCTTCTCCACAAACCTTCTAATAAGTTCGTAGGGCTCCTCCATAGATGGCTCATGCGCAAAATGGTACTGATCAAAATCTTTTCTCATCACCTCGTGGGGAGCAGATTTCGAAACGCCGCCGATGAATTCGATGGTTGTCACGGTGATGATGAACAACAGAACAATCAGCCATTGGTAGCGTTTATCTTTCATACCGCCAAACAGGGCAACGATGACCGCAGACAGAATCGCAATGTTGGCGATTACAAAGCCCGCATTATCAATCCCCTGATTCCCGCGCGAGTTGAGCATGAGTACGCCAAACAGTAAAAGAAACAACGAACCCAGTTTTGCGACTTTGTGATTGTTTCTTTTGATCAGTAAAAGTGGTGAAGACAATAAAAACCAGATCACCATTTGAACAAACGAAGTCAGATGAACAAGTTTTTTAGGCGATGTCCAAAGACGGAAGTTTTTAAATACATGGGTTAAATCGAAACGAATGATATCCTTATAAACCGTCTGGTTGAAATAGAAATGGTACACATAATAACCAACCAGGTCGCCGAAGACCCACAGCCACAACAAGAGCAAACCTGTCGTTATCAATACACCAAGCAAAAAATATAAAAAAATTTGTTTGCGCATTTGAGCCGAAACCCGGATTGACAACAGCGCGCTGAGTGTAAGCAAAATGGCAGGGACGCCCAAAGGATACGAGGTGAAGCACATTAACACAATGAAGGCGCCTGAGATAAACACACCCCTTTTGGAGACTTCCCCAAGAAACATCGCCGGCAAGACCAGATGCATCACAGGGATGACGAATAAAAGTCCACCCAGGGAATGATGCAGGACAAAATGCAATCCCTGGATCAACCAGACAGGTGACAGCCCTGCGATAAAGAATGCAACCCCCCACACTTTTTTAGAAAAAGTATCAAGAATTGGGCTGGTAAAGATTGCTAAGGCAGAAAACAGGGCAAAGATGAGATTGATGACCCGAGCAAAAGAAAAATTGGTGGGGCTGACCACCTTTGTGTAGAGATGAACGAGAAGATAGGGCAATAACCCGTGATGCGCGAAAATATCCTTGTATAAATGCATCCCATCGTTGATCATCTTTGCTGCGACGAATTTTTCAACTTCGTCCACGAAAGTGAACAGGGTCAACCCGGATAAAGCTCTGATTCCAAAGACAAGTCCGACGGAGAATAAGGCGATCAACCCAAGGTTCAAAAAAATCTCCTCACGTCGATCTTTTAACAACTTCAATAACGAATTTTTAGATGGTTCCATGCTCTTCAATTTCATCTCATGGCGAATCACACCGAAAATAGAGATTGCAAGTTTTGATTTATTTACCAACTGAAATCTAACGCCGTGCTCTTTGATGTCCTAACCAAAATCCACATTTCTTGCAAAATATCAGTTTTGATCCGTTATCAAATAAATCAAGACTTTTTTCCTTCCTTTGTTTTAATATCATACATCAAATTTGATTCTTCAGCAGAATTTGATCCATGGTTTTTTACCCGGTCATTGGATTGGGTCAAATCAGTCCATCGAATACCCGTTTGAATTAATGATTAAAACCGCTTGCCACCACTGTTCTTTTGCGAAAGAATGCTTTGAAAACAAATGGTTCAAAATCAGATTATATTGTTTTGTTTTTACGCCCGGAAATTTAAAATTAATACCTGTTTGTTTTTAGAAAAAACTGATCGATAATCGTGAACACTTCCTCGCTGATGATCGTCCCACGATTTTCGATGTATTAGCGATTTATCATTCCTCATTTGCTTTTCACAACATCCTCAAAAATGGGGGTGCCTGAAACAATTGGCCTGCTTTCACGAAAATCAGTCCTGGCTTTTTGCCGCCAACGCCAGATAGATCGAGCTGGATGTGTTTTCAAGCCCATGGGGATCCTCACCAGGCAGGTGCCAGCCACAGGTCTCCAGAACCAGCAAATCTTGCTCAAGCAAAGCAGGGTCAAGCCCGGCAGATTGTACAGCAAAATCAAGCAATTTTTCAACCGGGAAGCTCATATAGGTTGGTAACTCTTCAGGAGGAATCCTCACAAGGCCCACCAATTCCAAGCCGGTGACGATTTGATCCCCCTGTCTGACCGTCATTTCCGCCCCTCTCAGAGCTTCCATCCTGATGTCAACATCATAAACGTTGAACAATCCCTGGTTAATCCCGGTCCCTTCAATCAGATCTCGAAAGGCGTCTGCCTCACCGCCAACGCCTGAATGAACGCTCGTAAAGAGAACGTTGCTGCCAGTGGAAGTCAGAAAAGAATAAACACAGGCTTTACCCTCACCAAACGCACATTCCAAATCCGGTAACATGCGGATTTCAGTCTTCCTTTTCTGATCAATCTTTGCAGAATTTGGAATCAACACGACATTGATAGGCTCTGACCCAGGTGAAAAATCAATGCTATCCAAATTCCAATCCGGTTTTACTTCTAGTTTTTGATGGCTTTCTTCAATTTCATCATATGTGAAAATTGGCATGAAATACTGAATTATCTCCGGTGATCGATCTTCGATTGAGAAAGCAGGATGAGGTGGTTTTTTAGAATCCCTTGCGTCAAAAACAACCGCTTTGAGCTGCATGAGCATTACAGGGTAAATATGACTGACCGTTAAGATCAATATCCCCCCTACGATCAAACAAAGGCTGACGAACATAAGGAGCCAGGTTTTTTTCGAAATTGAAAGGCTGAATTTCTGTTTCATAAAGAGTCTTTGATATTTACTTTTTCCCGACAAAAATCCTGTTCATAAAAAGGAAAAGGAGCAAAACTGATCCACGCTAATTATTTTTTATGCCTTACTGACCTTCTGGACCGTTCAATAATAACAAGAATGCCTCCCAGAGCAACCAGAGAAAGTCCGATGATCCCACGTAAGATATCTCCCGGTTTGAAGTTCCCCTCACCGCCCATTTTTGGACGTGGGGTCGGGGTCGCGACAGGCGGTGTGAATGTTACTGTGGGCTCGGGTGTCCATGTTGCTGTGAGTGTCTGCGTTGCTGTTGGCGTATTGGTGGACGTTGCAGTTGGTGTATAGGTCGTTGTTGATGTTGCAGTAGGAGTCCTTGTTGGGGGCGGTGGGGGTGTTTGTCGGATTTCATATTTACGCAAAGGTTGGACTTCATCACCACACCAAAACGTATCCTTATCGATCATATTGCAAATCGTCCCAACTGCAGGCGGTCTGAGAGTCTGATCCAGGCAATAAACGGTGATGCGCCACCCAGCGGAGTGCCACATGATAAACCTGTGGGCAATAGGGCCATTGGGAACCTGCCCAACACCAAGATCTTCTCGGACCGTCCATCCATATTTTGGTAAAGATTTCATCATTTTTGCGCTTGCAGTTGGCTGGAACACACGAAACCCAAACAAAAAACCCAGGACGAGAGCTATGATTCCCATCCCGATCAGGCCTGCATAATTTATAATCTTCTTTGCGTCGTTATTCCGCACCCGGATTCTCCTGACCAGACTGCTACGAGATTATTAATAGCAAGAAACGTACCATTTTCGATGTTTAATTTAAACCAAAGTGGGAAGAAAATACAAAAAAATTGCTAAAACCTGCGTGATCTTTTCCCTATCTGTAAAGCAATGCAACGATATGGCGTTGTTTTAGGTTGTTGGATATCCCTCTAACTTTTCAACACACTCACAGCAATATTATCAGCGTGGTCGCTGATCCGTTCAAGGGAGCGGAGGGTTTCCGTGAAGATCACGTCCGCTTCTGCCGAACAGGTAGCTTCTTCTAAGCGCTTGATGTGGCGCTGTCTGGCTTCAAGATACAGTGTATCAAACTCACTTTCATCTGCTCGCACTTTTTCTGCCAGCGTGCGATCGCTATCTCGAAACGCGTTCAGGGCATTAACATAGGTGTTATAAACATGTTTCCAAAGCGCCTCGAATTCTCGCAGCGATTCATCAGAAAAGGGCATCCCTGCCTTAATCCGCTCCTGTGCATTCTGGGCAATATCTTCGGCAATATCTCCAACTCGCTCCAGATCCACAAGCAGACTCTTCACCTGAAATGTCCGCCGTTGCTGGTCGAAGCTTAAATCCCTTTGCATAACGGCAATCAGGAAATTTTCCAACGCATCGGTGATCCTATCCACCTGCTCATCTTCCATCAGGATGACTCGATCTGCATCCGCTAAATTTTTATCTATCAACGCCTGACAACTGAGTGCAATCATCTCTGATGTGATACCACCCAAACGGAAGAACTCACGTCTTGCCTGTTTGATAGCGACGGAAGGCACCGCAAATTGTTGTTCATCAATATAAATGGTAACCTGCTTCTTTTCTTCCTCCGGCTTCATGGGGGACATTTTTTCTACCAGGCTTGCAATTTGTTTTACAAAGGGGAATAAAAGAATACTGACCGTCAAATTAAATACGGTATGCGCATTCGCAATTTGACGCGGCAATGAACTTGCTGTAAATTGAATAAGATTGGTAAATTGTGGGATAAAGGGGAGAAAAACAAATACCCCAAAACTATTGATGATAATTTGTGCAAACGACGCCTGTCGTGCTGTGGGTGAAAGACGCAAAGAAGCGACCAATCCGGTAAAACATGTGCCAATATTGGCACCCAAAATAATGCCGATTGCACCCTGTAATGTGATCACATTGCTCATCCCCATGGCAATCACCAGGCTCGTCACTGCCGCACTGCTATGAACGACCGCAGCCAATATAACCCCACCCAGAACCCCAAGCCAGGTATTTTGGCCCAACACAACAATTCCTTTGCTTACCCATGGTATCTCCATCAGCGCACCCAATGCGCCGGACATAAAATTCATTCCTATAAACAGAATACCGAGCCCTAAAAATATTTCCCCGTATTTTTTCCAATCGCGCTTTGGGAAAAACTCCATAAACACCAGTCCGACCACAACCAGGATCAGCTGGAAATCACCTAAATTAAAAGCCACAAGCTGCCCGGTAACGGTGGTGCCGATTTCCTGCCCCAGCATCACGCTGATCGCTTGCTCCACAGTCATCATATTGGCATTGATGAGGCCAATCATGGTGACCATGATCAATGTACTGCTTTGGACAAGGGCAGTTGCAACTGCTCCAAAAGTCGCACCCTTAAACCGATTGCTGGTTGCCTTGTCCAGCCATTTTTGGATCTGCTCCCCGGCCAGTTTTTCGATGCCAGCACTCAGCATCTGAATCCCATATAGAAATAAAGCCAACCCACCTAAAATTTGAATAAGTCCAATCATGAATACTCCTGTAATCTACAAATTAATCAAAAAAAACATGGGCAGGCCAACCCGAGAAAATCTCAAATGCTTGCTCGATTCTTGAGGATGGCATACGGTAGGGAGCTCTCAAGAATCAGCGATAAAAAAACAACCGTATACACTACGATAGCCAAAAAAATGATACCACAACTCCATAATCCCGTAACACACAAATGACATATTGTACGAGGGAATTGTCAACAACATGATATGTTTTTCCTCTTAAATATTCAGGTCAAAACACAAATAGTCTATCAAAAACCCTTTATCACAATGAAACGCAGATACTTCACCTGTAAGGAAATTTTGAAAAGGCTCTTCCTCTTGACAAATTCATTTCGAAGTTATATATTTAAGCCCGTTTAACTATTAAGCGAGGTTAACAATCGTAGATAAAGATACCTTCCTCAATTTACTTCATGAATTGATAGAGACGTCAACCCATCGATCAATTCAGTCCTTTATTCGGCACAATCGAAAAAGTAAGCTCTCTTTTTCCCAGGTGAATACGCTTTTTCGTCTTTATCACCATGGCCCCAGCCCGGTCAATGATTTGGCAGAGCATCTTGGAATCACCACCGCTGCGGTAAGCCAGTTGCTTAACCAACTTATCGACGCTGGTTTGATTCTCAGGTCAATCAGGGCTTCAGATCGACGAGTGAAAGTCATCGAATTAACTGAACATGGGATCCGGACAGTAAAAGAAAGTATTCGAGCCAGGCATTTTTGGGTGGACGATCTCGCAAAATCATTTACATCCCAGGAAAGGGATCAGATTTATCCCTGTTTGGAGTTATTGAATAACCACACCCAGGAACTTTTTCGTGAAAAAGATGCTAACCATTGGGATTCAAAATCTAAGAAATTTTGTCGGGAATAATATCTGCCAGTTGTACGGATTCAAATCGGTCGATTATTCCGACTAAGACCACATTAATGAAAGGATTATTTACAAAAATAGATTAATATGTCGCGATTAATTAAATATCTCAAACCTTACATATTTTTGGTGATCGCCTCCATTGTCTTGCTTTTCCTTTTGGCAAATGCAGACCTGGCGCTCCCCGATTATCTTTCCCGCATTGTCAACATCGGTATTCAACGCAACGGAATTGAGTCATCTGTGCCGCTCGCTGTTCGAAAAAGTGAATTCGATAAAATATCTCTTTTCCTCGACCCTCAGGAACAGGCGCTGATATTCGACGCCTATCAACTGGTGGATCGTGATTCAACAGATTTCGACAATTTGTCAGGCACCTATCCGGCTCTCGCTGATCAGCCAGTTTACATCCTTAAAGATCTGTCAAAAGATGAAATCAAAAATCTCGAACCAATTTTAATGAAAGGTTTGGTTGCCCTTCACGGTGTCAATCAGATGATTGAAAACCCGGAACAGGCAGGTCAATTGATGGGCGAGATGCCGATTGATCTGTCGCAACTACCTGAAGGGACAGATGTTTTTAGCCTTCTACAAATGGCGCCAGAAGCTCAAATTAGTCAGATCGTGGATCGAGTTTCTCAAACGATTGGAGATATGCCAGAAACCCTCCTTGAACAAATGACTGCCGCAGCGATCAGGGAAGAATACCAGGCAATTGGGATGGATTTGAGCAAAATCCAAACGGGTTATATCCTTAAAATAGGTGGGACCATGGTGTTGTTGACCACAGCGGCAAGCATCGCCAATATCTCCGCCAGTTTTTTAGCATCGCGAACCTCTGCCAGCGTTGCGCGCGATATTCGCAAGGACGTATTTACAAAGGTTGAATCCTTTTCCAGTCAGGAATTCAACAATTTTTCATCCGCTTCCTTGATCACGCGTGCAACCAATGATGTAACCCAAATTCAGCAGGTTGTTTTTATGACGATGCGAATGGCAGTCTTTGCTCCTCTGATGGGCATTGGCAGCGTGATCCGCGCGGTGGATAAAAGTCCCAATATGTGGTGGATCATTGCCCTGGCTGTTCTGCTTTTACTCATCCTGATCACCATCATCTTCCTGGTGACAACACCGAAATTCAAAATCATCCAACAGCTGGTTGACCGTCTCAACCTGGTCACCCGTGAAGGCCTTTCGGGAATGATGGTCATCCGTGCCTTTAATAAACAAGCTTTTGAAGAGGCACGCTTTGATCAGGCCAACCGTGAACTGGCGGACGTCGGACTTTTCATCAACCGCGTTATGTCCACAATGATGCCACTTATGTCCCTGGTGATGAGCGGGCTGCAAGTTTTGATCATCTGGGTGGGTGCAAGACAAATTTCACAATCAACACTCCAGGTGGGCGATATGATGGCTTTTCTGCAGTACAGCATGCACATCATGTTCTCGTTTCTGCACCTGTCCATGTTGTTCATTTTCATGCCGCGCGCTTTTGTTTCTGGCGATCGGATTGCCGAAGTATTGGAAACCGAAAATGTCATCAAGGACCCTGAAGAACCCAAAGCTTTCGAAAACCCTGTCAAAGGGCAGATCGAATTCAAAAACGTCTATTTCCGCTATCCCGATGCAGAGGAGTACGTCCTCAAAGACATTTCCTTTACCACCCAGCCGGGTGAAGTCACGGCAATTATTGGTTCAACCGGATGTGGCAAATCGACTGTGGTTAACCTCATCCCGCGCTTTTTTGACGTCAACGAAGGCGCTGTTCTGATCGATAGCATTGACGTGCGCGATGTCAGGCAAAAGGATTTGCGGGATAATATTGGGTACACCCCTCAACGCGGTATTCTTTTCACCGGTACCGTAGAATCAAACCTGCGTTTTGCTGATCAAAACGCAACGGAAGAGACCTTGCTCGAATCTATTGAAATTTCACAGGCAAGTGATTTTGTTTTTTCAAACCCTGAAGGAATGCAAACTGAGATTTCGCAGGGCGGGTCGAATGTCTCAGGTGGGCAAAAACAACGTCTCAGCATTGCCAGATCGTTGGTTAAACAACCGCCGATTTTGATCTTTGATGACAGCTTTTCTGCGCTCGACTTCAAAACAGATGCAGCACTACGCCGTGCGCTTAAAGAAAAAACAGGTGAGAGCACAGTGCTGATGGTCACACAGCGAGTTGCAACAGTCATCGGTGCCGATCAGATTATTGTGCTGGACGATGGAGAAATTGTAGGCAAAGGCACGCATCGTGAATTGATGAAAACTTGCCAAACCTATCAGGAAATTGCCACATCACAGCTCAGCATGGAGGAACTGGCATGAGTAACAATCATCAAAATTCAAATTCAAAGATCGAAAAACAACCATCTCAAAGCCAACCCCCCATCAGATTGGGCAGGGGCGGCGGTCCCGGCGTCATGATGCCCGGCGAAAAAGCCCGCAACTTCAAAGGTACCATAAAACAGCTGGTTGGTTATCTGGGAAAATATAACTGGGTTATTCTGGTGGTGATGCTGCTTGCGGCAGCCTCTACAGTCTTCACAATCATTGGACCAAAACTTCAAGGAAAAGCAACCACCCTCATTTTCGAAGGTGTGGCAAACAGAATTTCAGGTGATGGATCAGGGATCGATTTCGCGGCGATCAGCGCCATTCTGGTCCAGGTCCTGATCCTGTACGTCATTTCTGCTTTTCTCAGCTTTATCCAGGGTTATATCATGTCCGGCGTATCCATGGACATCACCTATCGCTTAAGGCAGGATATCGCCACAAAGATCAATCGCCTCCCACTTCAATATTTCGACAGGATCAGCCAGGGAGAAGTTCTTTCCAGGGTTACCAACGACGTGGATACAGTCAGCCAGACACTCAACCAGAGCATGACTCAGATCATCACCTCCACTGCAACGGTGATTGGTGTTTTTATCATGATGCTGTCTATTAGCTGGTCGATGACAATTGTTGCCACACTGACGATACCCTTGTCGATCCTCGTAATCAGGTTTGTCGTAAACACTTCACAAAAATATTTCAGACGCCAGCAAGAATATCTTGGGCACGTGAATGGTCATGTTGAAGAGATGTTTGGCGGTCACATCGTCATTAAAGCCTTCAATGCCGAAGAAAAATCAGTCCAAACATTCAATAATTTAAATGAAATTTTGTTCAATTCTGCCTGGCTGGCACAATTTCTATCGCACATGATGATGCCGTTAATGCGCTTTATCAGTAATCTCGGTTATGTGGCGGTAGCTATCCTCGGAGGTTATCTGGCAATTACCGAAACCATCAGCGTCGGTGACATTCAAGCGTTTATCCAGTATGTTCGGAACTTCAACATGCCATTGCAGAATATTGCCAATATCTCGAATGTTTTGCAGCAAACAGCCGCGGCTGCTGAGCGTGTTTTTGAATTCCTGAATGAAGATGAGGAAATTCCGGAAACGGAGAATCCGGTCAAATTAAACACTGTCGAAGGTAAAGTAGAATTTCAGAACGTGCGCTTCGGCTATAACCCCGAAGAGATCATCATCAAAGATTTCTCGTTCACTGCCAGGCCAGGGCAAAAGATTGCCATCGTTGGGCCAACCGGTGCAGGGAAGACCACACTTGTCAAACTGCTGATGCGGTTTTATGATGTCGATGGCGGCGCGATCCTGGTTGATGAACATAATATTAAAAACTACACGCGAGAAGATTTGCGTGAGATGTTCGCAATGGTTCTCCAGGACACCTGGCTTTACAATGGAAGCATCGCCGATAATATTCGCTATGGGCGAGAGGGTGCGAATGAAGAAGAGGTTTGCAAAGCAGCCTCCATGGCGCATGTCGATCATTTCATCCGGACATTGCCGGGCGGTTATTCCATGATTCTGAATGAGGATGCCTCGAACATATCATCAGGTCAAAAGCAGTTGATCACCATCGCAAGGGCAATCCTGGCGAATCCTTCGATTCTGATCCTGGATGAAGCCACGAGTTCGGTGGACACCCGCACCGAAGTTTTAATCCAGGAAGCTATGGATCGGTTGATGTTTGGGCGCACCAGTTTTATCATCGCCCACCGCCTTTCCACCATCCGCAACGCAGATCTGATCCTGGTCATCCATGATGGCGATATAGTTGAACAGGGCAACCATGAAGATTTGCTTGAAAAGAAGGGTTTCTATGCTGATCTCTATTACAGCCAGTTTGAAATGCAGCCGGCATAGAAGATATTTCTGGAACAATTAATAATAAAATGGGTGAGCTTCTTTCTCACCCTTGTGGGTGTTTGAACCCACACCACGCTCAATTTCAATTCAATTAAAAGCCACTCTGTCCTTCGAGTGGTTTTTAATTTAGTGGGGTGACTGCGAAGCGTTCCCGCAGGGAATGGACATTCGAACCTTCGCCATCCCCGTCCTCATTTTAATAAAAAACCACCCATTGTTTGAGTGGTTTTTTTTGGCGGAGAGGGTGGGATTCGAACCCACGGTACCTTGCGGTACTCGCGCTCTCCAGGCGCGCGCATTAGGCCGGACTATGCTACCTCTCCATCCTGTCATTTTCAGGTGACGAGAATTATACCAGAAGTAAAAAGGCTTGTTAAGCCCAAATTTCAACTTCTAAGCACAGAGCAAACAATCAATCGCCGAGCGACCACTCCTCAGTTTTAATGTATACTTAAATTGGAGGTAATGATGACAAAACGCAAGAAAAGAAAGATCCCCTGGTTTCTTTATCCCTTCTGGCTGATCTGGCGATTGGTGATTGGAATCATTAACTTTACTGGTCGCCTGATAGGCGTCATTCTGGGCCTGGTTTTATTGATCGCTGGTGTAATCCTGAGCCTGACTGTAATTGGCGCAATCGTCGGGATTCCTCTGATCATCCTGGGTTTCATGCTCATCATCCGCAGTTTGTTCTAACAGATGGCGTTTTCCAAAAGAGCAAACAGAAGCCATGCTTTCTGAATTGAAGGGCTAATGATCTGACCATGTCAGAAAACTGATTGAAAGTCCATTCTCGCCGGCAGGTTTGATTTTCAACCAGCCTGGCAGTGCGTTTGATGTCCGATAACAGAAATAAGTTTCCTCATTAATCTCGTTAAACACCAGTGCGTTTCCTGAAAGCTGAGGCTGTGATTGAACACAAGCCGCGTAGCTGGGTTCCTGGTTGCCATAAGCCAGCCATTGCGTTCCGTTCATGGTCATCAGGAGATGGGTAGGATCGCTTCCTTGTTGATAGACAAAATCCGCCTCCGTCACATTGTCCGGGTTGACCGTTCCGCTATCCAGATCAAACTGATTGCCGTTGTTTAAAACCACATCCCCGCTGTGATAGATTATGGGGGTGCGGGTTTGAGTTGGTGCAGGATGAGGGGTGCCTTCAGCGGGAAGAACTACTTCAATCTTTGCCCAAAAAGGCGCATTTCCATTGGGCCCAATCCCAAACAAATCCCCTGCTTCGTTGCTTAGCATCCAGTTGCTTTGATAAACGCCGGGTTCCATCGGCGCTACCATTGCGACCGTCAGATCCACAATCCCGCCCGGCTGGATGGGTTGGGGCAGCGGGTTGTTTTGAATCGCATGCATGCTGTTACCAGAAAAAAAGGTTACTGCGTACAGCCGGGTCCAGGTGCAGGACCCCACATTTTCCAATCGCCAGGTTTTCATGAAGTTTTCTCCCGGCGCCATCACCGTTCCATCAGGGATTGTCACATCAATTGGGCGTCCGGCAGCAGCGATATTACAGGGTATATCAGGGGTTGGCGTTTGGATGGACGGGCGGGTCCGATCAATGGTTGGGATAGGCGTCCACGTCTTTGTTGGTGCGAGCGTGTGCGTTGGTGCAGGTGTGTATGCCAATGTGGCAGCAAGTGTTGCCTGATAAATGGCTGTCTGATTTAACATCGTCGCATCCAGAGTCGGCAGGGCAGCGGACAATTCATTGCCACGACATGCTGCCAATCCCATCACACAGATCATAAACAAAAGTGCCATTTGACGTTTCATGATGATTGTTTTTGATTCTACCTTAATTCAAAAAACGCACGTGTCCCAACATCCTAGCCGCCCTGCGCCTTGTCAGGATTTCAAGATTACAGTATAGTTCTAAAATCAATAAAATTTATTAATACCCGGTTCCTAACCTGTGTAAGATTAATGACTATGAAACCTAATTCAAAAATAAACACCTGGTTGGATCGTCCTGTTTTTTCATTCTGGCCCCATTTTTCGAACTATCACCTGATTGTATCAATCATTCTGTTTGCTGCCCTTCTCAGCCGCTTCGTGATGCTTGGAGAACGCGTGATGAGCCACGATGAGGTCAACCATGTCGTGCCAGCATACACCTTTTACACGGGCGGGGGTTACCATTATGACCCTGTCACACACGGTCCCCTCCAGTTTCACCTGATCACCCTGTCCTACACCCTTTTTGGGGATAGTGATTTTTCAGCTCGTGTTCCCGATGCCATCTTTGGGGTGGGGGTGATTCTGTTCACCATATTCCTGTTTAAAGACTATCTGGGGCGCGTCGGGGCTTTGATCGCTGGATTCTTGTTTACAATCTCCCCGTATATTTCATATTACAGCCGCTACACCCGCAATGAGATCTATATCGTTTTTTGGGGACTGGCGCTCATCTGGGGCATCTTGCGCTATCTCCAATCTGGAAGTAAGCGAACGCTGTTGTTTATCACGATCATCACAGCCCTCCACTTTACTGACAAAGCCACCTCATATATTTTCACAGCGGAATTATTGATTTTTTTAGCCGTCGTTTTTGTGGCAAGGTTGATCAAAAAACCATGGCAAAAACCAGAGTTGCGTACGATCTTCCTCATCGTTGCCGCAATTGTTCTGGTTGTCGGGTTGGTCACCTTTGGCGTGGGTTACAACGCGCTCAGCAATGCCCCTTCCTCGCAGGGCGATGAAGGTGTTGGGGTCAGCATAAGTGACCTGCCCACAGCCACACGGCTTCTTATCGGCGGATTGGTGATTGGTTTGCTGGTTGGGCTGTTTGCTGCTGCCTTTATCCTGATCAAAGGCATTGGTTGGCGCGGCATTCGCGATGAACGCACCTTCGACCTGCTGATCATGCAGGGCACCATTGTGCTACCTTTGTTGGCAGCGCTGCCCATGGATATCCTCGGGTTTAATCCGCTCGATTACAGTACCGCGGGCGTTCTCAGGTCTGTACTTTTCATCATCCCCCTTCTCATCATCGCACTTCTGGTGGGTTTATGGTGGAACTGGAAGGTCTGGGCGCTCAATATGGGCATCTTCTGGGGCATTTTCGCGACCTTTTACACCACACTCTTCACCCAGGGCAGCGGTTTTGCAGCGGGCATGATGGGCGCTCTTGGTTATTGGATTGCACAGCAGGGAGTCACCCGTGGAACGCAACCTCTCTATTATTACGCGCTGGTGCAGATTCCCATGTACGAATTTTTGCCCGCCCTTGGGACCATCCTTGCCGCTGTGATGAGCATTCCACTGCTCAGTCACCACCTGAAACGAGATGAACAAGAAACCCCCGGTGACACAGCAGCAGATCAGCCTGAAGCCGATCCAACATCCATGGTCAGCTATCAATCCGGCGAAGAAATCGATCAAGCAAGCGAGGAGAACCTGCCCGAGGATGATAAAGCTCTGTTCGGAAAACCATCCCGGATTGTTGATAATGAAGGCGAAATGCGCGAGACGCCCATCCTGGCGTTGCTTCTGTACTGGTCGGTGATGAGCCTGATCGCGTTCAGTTTTGCGGGGGAGCGCATGCCCTGGCTGACGACCCATATTACCATGCCGATGATCCTGGCCAGCGGTTGGAGTTTTGGGCGCCTGGTTGAATCCTTCGATTGGTCACAATTTAAGCGTCAGCGCGGCTGGTTGTTGGTGATCCTTGGTACACTTTTCCTCCTGACAACTTTCCGTTTCTACGGCACCCTGCTGGGGCCAAATCCGCCCTTCCAGGGTAAGGAGATGGCACAGTTAAATGCGACCAGCACTTTCTTCCTGGCATTGGTTGGCATGCTTGCCTCAGGTGCATGCCTGGCTTTCCTGATGAAAGGTTGGGCTTTCAAGCAAATCGCCAAACTTGGCATAATTTTGTTGATCGCGCTCCTTTCGCTGGTCACCATCCGAACAACCTATCGCGCCAACTTTGTCCTGTATGACACTGCCATGGAATTCCTGGTTTACGCTCATGCCGCCCGGGACCCAAAGGATGCGCTTGAACAGATCGAGGAAATCAGTCACCGCCTGACAGGCGGAAAGGATATCAAAGTCGCTTATGACAACGATTTACTTTATCCTTACTGGTGGTATTTCAGAGACTATCCCAACAAAGTTTGGTATTCCGAAAACCCAACCCGTGACCTGCGCGATGCTCCGATTATCCTGGTTGGCAGCGGTAATTACGGCTTGATCGAACCGGTGGTGGGTAACGACTACATCAGGTATGACTATCACCGCCTGTGGTGGCCTTCGCAGGCTTATTACAACCTCACCTTCCAAAGGGCTAAAAATGCACTCTCTAACCCCGAGATGCGCCATGCGCTATGGGAAATTTGGTTCAATCGTAATTATCAACCCTATGCCGCATTAGCTAACGTTAACACCCTCACGCTTGAAAACTGGCAGCCTTCCGATTCTTTCCGGATGTATATTCGTAAGGACGTCGTCTCTCAAATCTGGGAATATGGTGCCGCGCCAGTCGTACTCGAGCCCTCGATCGATCCCTATGAAGCAAACACGATCAATCTGGAAGCCGATTTGATTGTCACAGGTAATCAGGAGTTCCAACTGAACGCACCCCGTGACATTGCGATCGCGCCTGATGGCACACTCTACGTTGCAGATTCACTCAATCACCGCATCCTGCATCTTGATTCTGAGGGTGGTTTACTTCATGCCTGGGGAGAATACGGTGCAACCGATTACAACACCAGGGTTGCAGCGCCCCCCGGCACATTCAATGAGCCCTGGGGTGTGGCTGTCGGGCTGGATGGCTCTGTTTATGTGGCAGATACCTGGAACAACCGTATCCAGAAGTTTACATCCGACGGTGAATTCCTCACGATGTGGGGCGAATTTGGTGCAGCTGAAACCCGGATGCATTTCTGGGGGCCCAGGGGCGTGGCGGCAGATAGCAAAGGTCGGGTTTTTGTAACCGATACGGGCAATAAGCGCATCGTCATCTTTGATAGCGATGGCAACGACCTGGCTTCGATTGGTGGCGCCGGCATGGGTGTTGGCCAGTTTGATGAGCCGGTTGGTATCAGCGTGGACGATCAGGGGCGGGTGTATGTTGCGGATACCTGGAACAAGCGCATCCAAATTTTGTTGCCACAAGATGAAAATTTAATCTACCCCACCCATATCACCTGGGATGTCGATGCCTGGTACGGCGAATCCCTCGATAACAAACCCTTTATCGCCACTGATCGGGATTACAACACCTACGTGGCTGACCCAATCATGGGGCGCGTGCTTGTCTTTGATCTCGAAGGGAATTTCATTCTGGGTTGGGGCGGTTTCGGCATGGGTCGATCGGAAATCGGTGTCGCCAGCGGCATTGAGGTTGACTCTGTCGGGAACGTATGGGTGTCTGATGCTAAGAATAACCGGCTGATGCAATTTTCCCCGGAGATAACTCCGAAAAGCAACCTTATCCCATAAACCGGCCAACAAAAAATCCCTGATCGGATGGATTGCGAATCACAAAACCCCCAGAAAAAATTCTGGGGGTTTGTTTTTCTTGGAATATGAATTGATGCGAAAGCTATTTCATTGCTTTTTCAACAATTACACTAAAAGCTTCCGGTTCCCGAACAGCCAGATCAGCCAGCATTTTACGATTCAGGTTAATGTTTGTTTCCTTCAAACCGTGGATCAATTTGCTGTAGGTTGTGCCGTTCAGTCGGGCAGCAGCATTGATTCGGGTAATCCACAGCTTTCGCAAATCCCGTTTACGAGTCCGCCGATCCCGATAGGCATACCACTGGCTCTTCAGGTATTGCTCATTTGCTCGCCGAAAAAGCTTGCTCTTGGTGCCATAATACCCTTTGTTCAGTTTGAGTATCTTCTTGTGCCGCCGATAACCTTGCGGCCCACCTCTTACACGTGCCATATTTCACTCCTTTGCGAACCCCTGGGCGCCGATGAGGATTGATCTCACCTGTTGCAAACACCCAACAGCCGCAACCATAAAAATTAGTCCGATAAAATTAGTCTTTCTTACTCATGTGGGGCGCCAAACGACGAACCTTCTTTTGAATGGATCGGCCCTTCACAGGGATCATCCGTTCAAACAAGCGCTTGGTCCGATCAGGTGTGCGGCGGCGTAAGTGACCTTTGCCAATTTTCGTCCGCATGATCGTTCCGGAACCTGTCATCTTAAAGCGTTTCGATGTTGCCTTATGAGTCTTCAATTTGTTTTTGCCAACTTTCTTTTTGCGTGGCATTCAACACACTCCTTTCATGAAAATCCTACAGCGCAGACTTACATTGCTGTAGGGCTTCTACACAATAATAAACAACTTGATGATTAGAATATCGAATATGTTATTTATCCGGCGCAAGCATCATAAACATGGAGCGCCCTTCCAGGCGCGGAGCCTGCTCAACTTCGGAGACATCTGCCAATTGTTCGGCAATTTCTCGCAAATCCTCCAGGGCGATCTCAGGATAAGTGATCTCGCGACCTCGAAAACGGATGGTCACTCGTACTTTCATCCCATTTTCAAGCCACCTTCGAGCGTCCCGTACCTTAAACCCTTTGTGGTGATCGGTGGTTTTAGGACGCAACTGGATCTCTTTGATCTCAATTTTAGTCTGTGCTTTACGTGCTTCGCGTTCTTTCTTTTCCTTTTCGTAGAGAAATTTTCCAAAATTCATGATTCTGGCAACGGGTGGTTCAGCATTAGGGGCAACCTCAACCAGATCAAGACCTGCAGCCTCAGCCTGGTCCAAACCCACTCGCAAATCCACAACACCAACATTCTCTCCGTTTTCATTGATAAGCCGAACCTTCGTGGCGCGTATCTGCTTATTTATTCGATAATCGTCTTTGCTACCTATAGCGTATGTTCTCCTTCTGATATCTTCCTCACTTAATCCAAACAATGATTCCCTGAAAGGGAATGTGCTTTATATTACCATATACAGGCAAGAATCGTCAATAAGTTTGTTGGGAATAATGCAACCAAAAACATTCATTATTGCTGATGTCTCCTCATATCACCCATTCTCGCTGGTGTCTCACCGCTCTTTTTCCGATCGCGCTGCATCTCACCGGCCTTATCCGTTCCCGCTGATGTCTCACCAGCGAAGTAGATACCCATCCCATCAATCGACATAGGTTAATGTTTTCCCATCGGTGAGGACACCCATGGGATCAGGGGTGGTGTTTTCGCTGGTGTCTCACCAGTGAGGCAGATGCCCTTATCCGTTCTCGCTGGTGTCTCACCAGCGAGGTAGATGACCATCCAACCTAACAGCACGCCGCTGACATATTTCCCATTGGTGAGGAAGCCAATGGGATCAGGAGAGTCTCACCAGAAGATTCCATTGGTAAACGCTATCGCCCACCAGTCTCACCTTTTTTCTACCTTATTCCTCTTCCTCAATTATCTCAGCAATCGGGATGCTGCTCTCTATCCCAGCAAACCAAAATCCTGCAGAAGAATGCATCCAGTGTTCGGGCTCACGCACATACCCTTTCCTAACAGGATTTTCATGAACATAATCGACTTTTTGTTTTAAAAACCGTTCACTTGCCAATCCCTCAGCGTGCCAGCCTTGCTGCCATATTTGCTTGGTTCGATCAGACAAGGCTCCGCTGGAACAAACTTTTACAAGGGATTCAGAGAGGTTCTTGTCCACATAGTTAGCTAATCGATGACCTGTAAATCTTCGAAATTCAGACAATGTTTTCTGTAAACGCGAATTGCTAAAATTCGCACCAAACGCTACCAAATGAATATGATTGGGCATAATTACATATGCATAAACCCGAAGGTGTTTTTCGATGATGCAGAACCTTAGGTTATCGATAATTATGTTTATTGGTTCAGGATTAATGAAGATGGGCAACCAATCCACAATTGTGAATGTGACAAAATAAACATACACCCCATCCATAAATGTGAAACCATCCATGACATAATTATAAATTGAATTCCAGATAAATTTAGGAATTTTCCTCCATTATTTTATCCCATTGGTGAGGACACCAATGGGATCAGCCGTGTTATTCTCGCTTGTGTCCCATACCTCTCGTCCGTTCTCGCTTCTGCTCTCCACTCTCTACCGTTCTCGCTGGTGTCTCACCAGCGAGGTAGATACCCATCCCACCAATCAATGTAGGTTGATACTTCCCATCGGTGAGGACACCAATGGGATCAAGTATGTTATTTTCGCTGGTGTCTCACCAGCGAGATAAACATCCACCCCGCCAATCAGCTTAACCAGCGACCTTCTCCTCCACATCTTTCAAAGCCAGCAACATAAATTCGTCAACCTTCAACGCACCAAGTCGCTCCCCACTTCGCCGGCGGATATCCACCTGACCTTGTTCCATCTCACGGTCACCCACCACCAGCATATATGGAATCTTGCGCTTTTCTGCATCACGAATCTTGGCATTCATCCGATCGCTGCGCTCGTCCACATCCACGCGAAGATCAGCTTCGCTCAATTCAGCGGCGACTTTCCTTGCAAAATCCACATGTCGATCAGCAATCGGAATGATGACTGCCTGCACCGGTGAAAGCCAGACGGGAAATGCCCCGCCATAGTGCTCAATTAATATGCCAAAGAAGCGTTCAATACTGCCAAGCAATGCCCTGTGGATCATATAAGGACGGTAAGCCTGACCGTCTTCATCGATAAAGGTCATATCGAAACGATCCGGTTCATTGAAATCAAATTGGATCGTCGAAAGCTGCCACTCACGCCCAATGGCATCATTGATCTTCAGGTCAATTTTGGGGCCATAAAATGCGCCGCCGCCCTCATCCAATTTATAGGGCAGTTCTGCACGCTCCAAGGATGCTTTCAAGGCTGCCTCAGCATCTCGCCAGCGTTCCGGATCTCCCACAGCCTTCTCAGGCCTCGTGCTCAGGTAGGCGTTGATCTGGTCAAACCCAAAGGCACGTAAGATCTTCAAGCTGAAATCCAGCACGAAATCAATCTCTGCTGGCATCTGGCTGGGCGCACAGAAATGGTGGGCATCATCCTGGGTAAAGCCACGCACGCGCATCAACCCGTGTAGCACGCCGCTGCGTTCATAACGATAAACCGTGCCTTTTTCGGCATAACGGAGGGGAAGATCGCGATAGGAACGAATACCCGATTTGTAGATCTCAATATGGAAGGGGCAGTTCATTGGCTTGAGGTAATACTTCTGCTCCTCAATTTCGATGGGGGCATACATATTTTCAGCGTAAAATCCCAGGTGCCCACTTTTTTCCCACAGGTCCGCCTTACCGATATGCGGTGTATAGACAAAATCATAGCCGTTCTTGATGTGCTGATCTTCCCAATATCGCTCTGCAAGGAAGCGAACTTTGGCGCCGTCAGGATGCCAGAGCACCAGGCCAGAACCCACATTGTCACTGATGCTGTAAAGATCCAGATCGCGTCCCAATTTTCTGTGATCTCGCTTCTTTGCCTCCTCCAAACGCCAGAGATATTGCTTGAGATCATCGGGTGTTAGCCAAGCCGTTCCATAAACACGCTGGAGCATCGGGTTTTTTTCATCCCCGCGCCAATATGCGCCCGCCACACTCATCAGCTTGATTGCTTTGGGGTTGATCTCTCCCGTTGTTTGCAGGTGCGGACCCCGGCAAAGGTCAACAAACTGGTCGCTTTTATAAATCGAGATCACCGGTTTCTCATCCACCGGATTCCCATGTTCATCGACATCTCCCTGTTCCAGACCTTCGATCAATTCCAGTTTATAAGGCTGTTCTTTAAATAGTTCCTGTGCCTCTTCAGCAGAGACCTCCTGCCGGATGAATGGACTGTTGCTTTTGATGATCTCTCGCATGCGCGCTTCAATTTCATTCAGGTCCTCAGGGGTCAATGGGCGTGGAAGGTCAAAATCATAATAAAAGCCATCCTCAATCGGCGGCCCAATTGCGACTTTGCCCTCCGGAAATTTCTCCAATACAGCCTGCGCCATCACATGCGCCGCAGAATGTCGTAAACGGTAAAGCTTTGATTCTTCATATTTTTCTTCCATCATGATCCTCCTTCAGAATCATCCTTCTTTCACAGGCAAGAAAAGATCAACCCTCCAACCTGTCACCCACACTTTAAACAAAAAAACCCTCGCCCACTGGGGCGAGAGCATTCTCACGCGGTTCCACCCAGATTACCTGAAAGAAACCTTCAGGCATCTCTTTGTGCTGATAACGGAGCATCCGTTCACCTTAATCGGATAATATCAATCCTTTCAGGTTCATGCTGGCGGGTGGTTTTCGGCTGGTCTGCCAGGCGCCTTTCCACTAACTGGCGCTTCCCTGTTGGTCAAATACCATCCTACTCGTCCCGCGTCGTCGCGTATTTCTTAACAAGAATATACTCTTTTCCAAAGCAAATTGCAAGGATTATTTTTTAGATGTAAAATTACCTTGAGGTCTTTTTTTATCTCCATTTCTACATTTTAAAATTCAATCAAACGGTCATGTAAGGTCGAGGAAATCAAGATGAATGAAATTCCAGAAGCAATCACCCTTGCGCAACAAATAACCGAAACGCTGGTGGGTAAAACGATCATTTCTGTGATCCCTGCGTCCACACCACACAAATTTGCCTGGTATTATGATGATCCGGCGAAATATCATCAACGATTGTTAGAAGCAGAAATCCTCTCTGCACGGGGAATCGGCATGTTCGTTGAAATCAACCTGTCGAAAGCTATTTTGCTTTTCAGCGATGGCGTCAGATTGCGCTTTCATCCAGTTAGAGATCAAATTCCTGGAAAGCATCAACTTTTGTTGGGCTTCAACGATGGCACTTTCCTATCTGCTTCCGTATCAATGTATGGTGGGCTTTTTTGCTGGGAAAAAGAGGTCAAATTTGATAATATTTATTACGAAGTTGCCAAATCGAAACCTTCGCCGCTCAAAGACGCCTTTGATGCGGATTATTTCAACCTGCTTTTTGCACCTGAAGCGGTGCAGAAATTGAGCTTGAAAGCTGTGCTTGCAACTGGGCAGCGTATCCCCGGGTTGGGCAATGGCTGTTTGCAAGATATCCTCTGGCATGCCAAACTCAATCCAAAGCGCAAGGTGACGACCCTCACAGAAGATGAGATCTTAAACCTCTTCACAAATCTCAAGCAGATTTTGGCTGAAATGACGCGTTTGGGCGGTCGCAGTACCGAAAAGGATCTCTTTGGCAATTCGGGTGGTTATTCGGTGGTGATGTGTGCTGACAACAAGGATAAACCCTGTCCTGATTGCGGCACGCCGATCCAAAAAGAGGCTTACATGGGTGGCAGTGTTTATACCTGTCCCACTTGCCAACCGCTCTAAAGCCAGGCCATTTGAATTTCGATGTGATTTTTTTCAATAGGCGCTGGCTGCTTGAATTATGACCGATGATCGTACATGATCAGCACCGGAAGAAACCATTAAGACATTGTAGTGATCTACACGGTATGATAAATCTAAATAAGAATTTTGAATGTATGAGGATGTTGAAAACTGGTCAGTTCGTTATTCAGGTCAAAGTAGGGGCGGATCTTCGCGAAGCACTCTTCGAGCAGTGTCTGCCCAACCCGAAGGTGTCCTTTCTTTGGGCAGGGCAACCCTCTGTGGTTGCCCTTACAGGTTGACATAATATTAATGGCAATCGTAATAAATGAAAATTATTCGTTTTTCAACACCCCCCAAGTAAAGATCGCAACAGGATGAAAGATTTATTTAATTCAAAGAAGCCGGGGATTATGATCATGCTTGTATTCATGATCTTGATTCATGCCTGCACATCCACAACCTCACCGAATCCGGTGATGGAGCAAGCGCACACTGCGGCGTTTGAAACAGCTCTCGCAGTTCTGGTTCAATCCCAGATCACGCCCAGTCCTACGCCCTCACCCATTCCCTCCGCCACCCCGACCTCAACGCCTTTGCCCGTTTACAGTAAATCCCGTGATCAGATTCTCAGTCGGATGCAATCCTACGGCGTCATTGAAGAAACCCAGCTTTCCGATCTTTACTGGCAAAAGCTGACCGCACGCATCGAAGCCTACGGCGTTGCGCAAAACATCCTCACCCTGGAATATCACGGTGATGATTATGACATGTACGATGGTGGCTATACCATGACGCCAGAAACCTTTAAAAACCAAATCGACCTGATGATGGCGAACGATTACCATTTTGTCACAATGCATGAAGCAGAGGGCTTTGTTTACGGGTGGCTGGAACTGCCCGCCCGGTCTGTGATCCTCACCACCGACATCAGCGACCTGCACGTCGAATCGCTGACCTCCATTTCGGCAGCTTTTTCTGAACTGGCTGAAAAATACGGTTACAACCCTCACATGCTCGCCTTCATCTGGACGGGCGCGATGAACGCAGGAGAATGCGCGGATAACACTTGCTGGGATACGATCAACACAGTCAATGCCAGCGGCTATTTCAGCTTTGGCTCCCATTCAACCACCCATCGCGATTTTGGGCAGATCAGCCTTGAAGAGGGAATTTTGGATTTGGAAAGATCGAAGCAGGCGATCCTGGAAAATACGGGAATCCAGGTCTATACGCTTGCGTGGCCCTTTGAAACCTGCAGCCCTTACCCGGAATCCCTTGAACAAATCGGCATCACGCTCGCCTGGGGCGGCAGTACAAAGCCGCTTTCACAAAATTTTGCTGCCTGGCAGGATCCGAGACCTTTCTGTCTGCCTCGACTGCTACCGCCCAATATCCAGGACGTTTCCATGCGTCCGGCAGGAATGTCGCTTCAAAATATGCTCGACAGCGCGCAATCAGCGCCATAAACAAAAAAACACCTGCAAAAACAGGTGCTTTGTGGGTGGTATAGGGCTCGAACCTACGGCCTCCGCGATGTCAACGCGACGCTCTAACCAACTGAGCTAACCACCCGAGGGTCTATGCATTATACAGTGCTCAAGCCGAAAATGCAAGCAATTTTTCATGGGGTGCCTAGAAAAAAAGGGCTGCCAACCTAAACGACATACTGAGGGAGATGTGCTGAATAAAAAAGTCTGTTAGTTTTTCTTATAAGCATGTGCTTATTCATCATTACCAATCATGCGGAAAGCATTAACTGCCAGCCTGATGGAAAGCCCACCCAGTAACACACTACTCAAAAGTGATAAGCCGCCCCCAAGGATGCCCGGGACGAATGCACTGATCAGCCATGGGATACACACAACGATCACACTCCCGATTTTCCCCCATTCGCTTAACTGAGGTGCCTGTCCTTTAATCAGCAGGCTGCTGCGAGATCGCTTAAAAATTTCAAACCATGAGATCCCGGCGCTCATGGCAATCATTCCCGGAAGCAGAAGTGCCTCGCTGATCGGCAGCGTTTTCGCCAGCAAACCACCGGTGATTATTCCCGCCAGACTGCTGATCAACACCAAAAGGAAGGCCAAAAGGCTGTCGTAGAACAGCCGTTTTGGAGGGGCAAATGGAAGTTGTTTGAAAATCACCCAGCGTGACAAATCATTCCTTATCCGTTCGGATGTTATCTTCCCGACCCGAATCGTCCAGATCGCAATCACGGGCAAACGTGCTCTGATATCCCTCATGAAAATAAGGCTGGCCATGGTAGACAGGATTAAAAACCATTCCCAGACATTGGACAGTCTGATCATCCGAAAATTTTGGATAATGTCCTTCCAGACCAGCGCCATTTCATTCTCCCAGGATGGAGTCCAGGCCAAGCGCGTCCTGCCGGACAGCCGTTTCTTTTCCTTCATTTCTTTTGCCTCGGTCACAAACCCAAAACGCATCAATGCGCGCACCCTGGCTCCAAACCTCGTCTCCTCTGCAGAACGGCTGGGGCTGAACCGGATGGAAATGATGGCCAATCCGATCACCGAAATCAGGGCAAAAATCCAGGCATGAAGCAAAGCCCTGCCCCACTGCCCCCTCCCAAATCCGGCCAAAAAGATATCCGCGATCCCCCTGATCAAACCCTGCAATATGTCTGAGATATTCTCAATTAAGGGAAGGAATGGCGATGCGATCAGGAGCATGGCGGTAATAATGGATACGAACAGAGCAAGAATGACAGATATTGTATTTCGCTGTTTGTACAGGCAATTAATCCCGACCACCCAGGTGAGTGAAAACAAGGCTAAATGGATGGGCATGACGATCAACAGAATCTGAAAACCGGACTGCAGATAATTTATGAACATCTCGGAGGAAAAGCTCGTTGGGGCAAACAGCGTTTCCGCCAGGGAAAAGCCCAGGGTGATCGATAACAACGCCACAGGGATAAAGTTTTTGATCCAGGGCAGCAACATCCAGCGAATCACAAGTTGGCGAGGGTTGATCGGCATCTGACAGATTAAGTGCGCATCCTCCTCAGAAAAAACAACCGGGCTGCGCCAAATCGCTTTCAATGCAATCGCTATCCACCAGGTCGTCAGGATTAAAACAAAAATTGCCAACGCTGCCCTGGCAGGGTCAGTTGGCGCCAGTAAACCAAGCACAGAAGCGCCTTGTTCAGCAAAAAACACCAGAACAATGAACCACCAGATGCTGAAAAATAGTATCAGGTAGATCAAATACAGTCGATTGCTTAAGGACCTATCCCTGGTGTCATAGGCGAAAGATACCCAAAAAGCAATTTCCTGCTTTTCCTGTCGGGATCGAAGCCAATTAACGCTGAACATCATCAGAAACTTCTGTGACCACACCTTGTTTCATGTGCATTTTTCGATCACCCAGTCGATCTGCGAGATGCGGGTCATGGGAAGAGAGCAGAACACTGGCTTGATTTGCCCTCAGGTTTTTCAGGTAATCGATCAAAACATCCACACTTTCCTGGTCGAGGGCTGATGTGGGTTCATCCAGCAACAAAACCTGAAAAGGTCGAATAAAAGCAAGCGCAAGCCCTAACTTCAATTGCATTCCGCGAGAATAATGGTGTGGAAAAAGATCTCGATATTCCCACAAACCAAAATCAGACAATATCCTTTCTGCTTTGCCATCAAACCCCTCCAAAACGCGATTTGCCATTGCGATGAAGCGCAAATGTTCCCAGGCTGTCAATTCCACATAGAAACGGGGAACATCGGGCACAAAAGCCAGGCGTCGATGAAATTCGACCTCATGACGATCAAAATCATATTCCCCCACGTTGACCCTACCGCTTGTTGGACGGATCAGCCCGGTAATGCAGGAAAGCAGTGTCGTTTTTCCTGAACCATTAGGGCCTGCAAGAATGGCGATCTCCCCTGGAAAAACCCTGAGATTACTCTTTGCCAGGGCAATCACAGAATCATATTTTTTACTGAGGTCCTTCACTTCAAGCGCTGCTTCCATAGAATCTCCAGGCGTGTAAGTAATGATTGATCGCACTAAAAAAGCACATTTCAGAAATCGCTTCGTGTTTGTATCATGCCAATTTACAGCATTGTATCATATCAAAATAACAAAATTCTTGCCGGATAATTGAGTGTCTATCGTGATCCCCGAACTTCATTGCGCTCAAAAGCATCGAGACCGTCGGGTAAAATCTTGATTCCGACTGGTGCGGGTGCTACTATTATGTAGTACACATTACTATTGTCTTTCTTTATTCATAAAAGGAGTAAATAATGTCTCACATGTTTATCCCCGGTCCGGTAGATGTTGACCCTGACGTTCTCCAAGCCCAAACAAAACCAATGGTTCCACATCGGTCTGCTGATTTTGAAAAAATCTTTCGTGAAACGGAAGCAAAACTTAAAAAAGTTTTTCTAACAGAAACACGCGTATTTCAACCCCCATCCAGCGGCACCGGCATGCAAGAAGCCGGCGTGCGAAACCTGGTGCAGAATGATGTTCTTTCCTGCATCAACGGCGCCTTCGCAGAACGCTGGTATCAGGTTGCAATTAGCAATGGAAAACAGGCTGAGCGTCTGGACGTGCCATGGGGTGAGGCGATTACGCCGGACCTGCTGGCAGACGCACTTAAGAAAAAATCCTATGAAGCCGTCACCATCGTCCACAATGAAACTTCCACGGGCGTCGAAAGCCCCATCAAGGAATTGGCTGCCGTTGTCCATGATATCAGCCCGGACACGCTGATCCTGGTGGATGCGGTATCATCCGTCGGGGGTGTGAAAATTGAAACCGATGCATGGGGGATCGACTTTCTTCTGACGTCTTCGCAAAAGTGTATGGCGCTTCCGCCCGGCATGGCTTTTGCTGCCGCCTCCGATCGCAGCCTGGCAAAAGCCGAAACAGTGAAGAATCGCGGCTGGTATTTTGATCTGCTGCGCATGGAAAAGCATCGCGTCAAAGATTCAACCGCGATGACGCCCACCATGTCATTAATTTGGGCGCTTGATGTCCAGCTTGATCATATGCTGAAAGAAGGTTTGGAAAACCGCTATGCCCGTCATGCAGCGATGGCATCCAGGGTACAATCATGGTCTTTCGATCAGGGTATGGAACCTTTAGCAGCTGAAGGATACCGCTCCAGAACCGTCTCCACGATTAAAAACACCCGCGAGATGGATATCGCTGAATTGAACAAGTATCTGCTCACAAAAGGGATGCGTTTATCCAATGGCTACGGCGAATTGAAAAATAAAACCTTCCGCATCGCCCACATGGGTGAGACCCAAATGCATCACATCGATGAACTTCTGGAAGCCATCGATGCTTTTCTTGCGAAGAAATAAACACGCCAGGGTCACCCCGGCAAATCGTATCTGATATTTTATCGCCAGCGGGAGAAGCATTCTTTGCAAAGTCTTCTCCCAGCTGGTATGGGTCCAAATTGATGACAGAAATTTTTACGATCAAGATGGAAAAACAAGTCTACGGGGGAGATTGCCTGGGCAGACTGCCCGATGGGCGGGCTGTCTTTGTCCCCTTCGTTCTGCCCGGTGAGGTCGTACAGGTGGAACTGGTGGAAGAAAAAAAGCGCTATGCCCATGCCAGACCCGTCGAGATCTTGCAAAGTTCGCCCGAGCGAATCAGCCCGCGCTGTATCCATTTTGGGATTTGCGGGGGCTGTCAATACCAGCACATTGACTATGCGAATCAGTTGGCCCTCAAAGAAGACCTCCTCAGAGACCAGTTCCAGCGCATCGCCCACATCGAGAACCCACCCATCCAACCCATCGTGCCCTCTCCTGAACCATGGCGCTACCGCAATCACATCCAGTTTCACCTCAGCCAGGAAGGAGAACTGGGTTTTGTCCACGCCGATGGCAAACATCTGCTGATCATCGAAGAATGCCACCTGCCCCAGGCGGGCATCAATGAAACCTGGCCCCAGCTGGACCTGGGCGGGCAATCAGGGGTTTACCGATTGGGCATTCGCCAGGATTCTTACGACGACATCATGTTGATCATCGAAGGTGAAGAGGCTCAGCCGCCCGAATTCAGCGTGGATACATCTATCTCCGCTGTGTACACGCCGGCAGAAGCGCCCTTAACCCTTCTGGCAGGCGATGACCACCTGACGTTCACTGTGTTTGATCGTCCCTTCCAGGTCTCCGCCCGTTCCTTCTTCCAGGTCAACCTGGGGGTCACAGAAAAAATGGTCACGCATCTGCTGGCGAACCTGCACCTTACCGAACATACCCATGTTGTTGAACTGTATGCCGGCGTGGGGCTGTTCAGCGCTTTTCTCGCCGAAAAAGTCGGGCACCTGACGGCTGTCGAAAGCGCTGGCTCCGCCTGTTATGATTTTGCGGTCAACCTGGACGAGTTTGAAAATGTGAGCCTGTATGAAGCCCCGGCAGAAGCGGTGTTTCCCTCGCTGGAGATGCCCGTGGACCTGCTGGTGATGGATCCGCCGCGCGCCGGACTGGCGCCTGCCGTGCACGACGCCCTGGCTGAATTGCAGCCCACACAAATTGCCTACATCTCCTGTGACCCGGCTACCCTGGCGCGAGATGTTAAGCGCATGTTGGGCAATGGTTACCGCCTGGAATCGATCACCCCCTTCGACATGTTCCCACATACAGCGCATGTCGAGACTATGACAGTACTACGAAGAACTCAACGAGTAACTTCGTAGAAATCCTTCGTTTTAAGCACTTTATTCATAAGATTTATTTCGTCCCTGAAGGGGAAAACTACAGAAACAAGGTCATTAAGAACCATCTTCTTGTGAGAGTGGTTGTTGATCTCGGTTGTGGGAATACGTTTTTTGATGATTCTTTGACCGAAGCAGAACCCACCCAAAACAGCCAATTTTCGGAGATCATTACAGTGTAAAAAGCTGTTTAATGTTCTTTTTATGTTTCCTGCGATCTGGAGGATGAGTTGTTGAAATCACATCAATTTGATTATTACTATGGCAAGCAGGCCGAACAGTTCACCTTCTATCGTATCCCTAAAAGACTGTTCACTGATTCCACCTTTGCTGACCTGTCCAGTGCCGCAAAGGTGCTATATGGTCTGATGTTGGATCGAATGAGTTTGTCTGTCTCAAATGAATGGAAAGATGATCAGGACCGTGTCTTTATCTACTTCACACTTACCGAAATCCAGGAACTGATGAATTGTGGACACAACAAGGCAGTCAGGTTGCTGGCGGAACTGGATAGCATTAAAGGAATTGGGCTAATTGAGCGAGTAAAGCAAGGGATGGGAAGACCAAACAGAATCTATGTTATGAACTTTTTGGTCAGTGAAGAGATCAAAGACTTCCCAAAAGAGGAAGTTATGACTTCCGAAAAAGGGAAGTCAAGAGTTCCCGAAAAAGGAAGTCAAGACTTCCCAAAAAAGGAGTTAATTAATACTGATCTTAATAAGACTGAGGTTAATGAGACTGAGAAGAATGAATCTAATCGATCAATCTATCCATCAAAGAATTCGCACGCGATTGAAAAAGAAAATGAGATGGATCGATGGATGGAATTTCGGGATGTTTTCAAGAAAAATATTGACTATGAAATCATGATGCAAAGATACCCTGACTCGATTCCTGAAATCCTTGAGATCTTAGTCGAGACAGCATGTTCAGGTTCAAAGTATTTTCGTATCAACAGCTCGCAGATACCTGCCGAAAGAGTCAGGGAGCGGCTCCTAAGTCTGAACTCAATGCATGTCGAGTACGTTTTGGACGCGATGAGGGATAACTCAAGTGATGTGAAGAATATCAGGGCTTTTCTGTTGTCTGCACTCTATAACGCCAGCAAAACGATCAACAGCTATTACCAGGCCAAAGTAAATCATGACCTGTACGGTAACCCCAAACAAGGATGGTGATCATGCAGGAAGAAGTATCCCAAAAAAGCATGGCTTTCATCATTCAAACTGGCAAGATGACCGGGAAGGTTTTCTTACAAGCCATCGAAAAGTACCTTGCCCAAGAACGCCAAAGAAGGCAACTGAATGCCAGAGATAAAGCACTTCATCCAGCATACAAAGGTCGCATGACGATCAGGGAGATGATGAAGGAAAGATCAGGGCTTGCCAACATTGAGATTCACGATGAGCACATCCATGATTTCGAAAGAATCGCCAGACGCTATGGAATTGAATATGCCATCAAGAAAGAGCGAGACAAGACTCCCCCGCACTACCTGGTTTTTTTCAGAGGTAGAGATACAGATGTCCTCCAAACTGCCTTCAGTGAGTTTGTCAAAAAGCGATTGAAAGTGCAGGAACGCCCTTCCCTTCGGGATAAGCTTCAGCAGTTAAGACAGCAACATAAAGACAGAGCTACCAAAATCCCAGAAAAAGTTCAGAGAAAAGAAATAGTTCGATGAAAAACCGATTCAATAAAGAATTAGCTTTCAACCTGACCTATCTGATCCCTTTCTACCTGGGAAACAAATTAGCTCAAATCTTTCGCCTGCTCCAAGGTGGTGACTTCATCGACAAGGTCATTACCAGCTTTGCCAATTTGTCCTTCATCGCCCAGCATCCTTGGTTATCCTTCAAGCTTCAGGACCTGCTGATTGGGCTCATAGCAGCAGGGTTGTTGAAGCTGATTGTGGTTATCAGAAGTCAAAACCGCAAGAAATATCGTAAGGGCGTTGAATACGGATCGGCTCGTTGGGGAACTGCCAGAGATATCGCTCCATATATTGACAAGAACCCCAGAAATAATATCATCCTGACCAAAAGGGAGTCTCTCACCATGGAGAGCCGTCCAAAAGATCCGAAAAGAGCCCGTAACAAAAATGTGCTGGTGATCGGTGGCTCAGGATCAGGAAAGACGCGATTTTTCGTCAAGCCCAATCTGATGCAAATGCACTCAAGTTATGTCGTCACCGATCCAAAGGGTACCATTCTCACCGAATGTGGCACGATGCTCAAACGCAACGGATACCAAATCCGGGTGCTTAATACGATCAACTTCAAACGCAGCATGCACTACAATCCTTTCGCTTATATCCATTCAGAGAAAGACATTCTCAAATTAGTCAACGCGATCATCATCAACACCAAGGGAGAAGGTGAAAAAGCGGGTGAAGACTTCTGGATCAAAGCGGAACGTCTCTATTACTCTGCTCTCATTGGATATATCTGGTATGAAGCTCCAGAACGTGAACAGAACTTTACAACCCTACTGGAAATGATCGATGCTTCTGAAGCACGTGAGGATGATGAGAGTTTCAAAAATCCTGTGGATGAGCTCTTTGATGAGCTGGAAGAAAAGTCCCCGGATCACTTTGCTGTAAGACAGTACAAGAAATACAAACTGGCTGCTGGGAAGACCGCCAAGTCGATCCTGATTTCTTGTGGCGCGCGTTTGGCTCCTTTTGACATCTACGAATTACGGGAGCTGATGAGTTACGATGAGATGGACCTGGACTTATTAGGAGATCGGTTATCTGCGCTCTTTGTGATCATCAGTGACACTGATGATACCTTCAATTTTGTGGCAGCCTTGCTCTACACTCAGTTGTTCAATCTGCTTTGTGATAAAGCCGATGACGTTTATGGTGGCAGGCTGCCCATCCATGTGCGCTGTCTCTTGGATGAGTTCCCCAATATCGGTCAAATTCCTCGCTTTGAACGCTTGATTGCCACGATCCGCAGTCGTGAGATCTCTGCATGTATCGTTCTGCAAGCCCAAAGTCAGCTAAAAGCGCTCTATAAAGATCATGCCGAGACGATCGTGGGTAACTGTGACAGTATGCTCTTCTTAGGTGGGAAGGAAAGAACCACGCTCAAAGAAATCTCTGAGTTATTAGGAAAAGAGACGATTGACCTGGATAACACATCTGAGAATAGAGGTCGAGAGAAATCGCATGGGATCAGCCATCAGAGAATGGGGAAGGAGCTAATGAGCCAGGATGAGCTGGCGGTGATGGATAACTCAAAGTGTATATTGCAATTACGAGGAGAACGTCCGTTTCTATCGGATAAGTATGATATTACCAAGCATCCTAAATATAGATACCTTTCAGATAATGATCACCGATTGGCTTTTGATATCGAGAGCGGGACGAAAAAATATCTTAATCGCATAAAAAATCAATTTGTTGAAGTTTACAGCTTTTAAGATATTTAGATATAAACATCGAATACCACAATTTGAAAAAATCATGCGTTTGGGTCCAGCTTATGTATCTTCCTTCTATTCGTCGATAAAGCAAGAATCTAGTCAATGAAAGTCCTCTCGCAAATGAATGGAAAAGCTTCAATTCCTCACTAATTCGAACCAATAATTTGTCTATGTGGAAAGAACCATCATACTACAGCAGGTATAATTATATATATTGCCAATAATTCCATGAGATTGGCGAATTTTTATACCTTTACGAAACATATGGAATCCCTTACTTCGAACCCATCTGATTCGGAATAAAGGTAATAGCTGAGAACTCGTTAATCTCTAGAGAGATTGATCATGCAATTTGAAAGGGATTCCGCATGGAAGTAAGAAATCTAGGATTTCAGAAGCTAACTCCAATCAGTGATGCTGATTTATCTGTATACGAAGAAGCCATTGATTATGTTTTTGACAACAACGATATTAGGAACATTGCACTTTCAGGGGCATACAGTTCAGGAAAAAGCAGTATTCTTGAATCTTACAAAAAAAAGCATGCGAACCGCCGCTTTGTGCATATTTCACTGACTCACTTTCAATCACCAGAGCAAGATGATGGGCAAGTTGATGAGCCGGTGAAAGAATCAGTTTTAGAAAGAAAGATCCTTAACCAGTTAATTCACCAGATACCTGCAGCAAAGATTCCCCAAACAAACTTCAGAGTAAAAAAAGATGTCCATGAAAAGGACATCTGGACCTTTACTATCTTCACAGTCTTGTCCATCTGGAGTGTTCTTTTCTTACTCTCTTCTTCAACTATTGTCTCGTTTGTTGTAGGAATTACTGATGATAGGATAAAATCTATTCTCTCAAAATTCTTCATTCCTGGTACGACATTTTTTGCATATGTGATTATTGCTAGTTTCATATTTATGGTAGTTTTTTCCATAATAAAAGCTCAGAAGAATAGAAACATATTCCGAAAAATCAGTTTACAAGGAACGGAAATAGAAATTTTCGAGGAGCAAGACGATTCTTATTTTGATAAATACCTAAACGAAGTCTTGTACCTATTCGAAAATGTCGAGGCTGATGTAATCGTCTTTGAAGACATGGACAGGTTTAATTCAAGTCGAATATTTGAGCGTCTTCGTGAGGTTAATGCCTTAGTCAATTTTCAAAGTGAAAAGGGAAATGTAAATAAAGTTGAACCATTAAGATTTTTTTATCTGTTACGCGACGATATTTTTCTATCTAAGGAGCGAACAAAATTCTTTGATTTTATAATCCCTATCGTTCCTATTGTCGATAGTTCCAATTCATATGAGCAATTCTTAATACATATAAAAGCTGGTGGTTTTCTTGACAGATTCGATCAGAGTTTTCTTCAACGTTTATCTTTATATGTTGATGATATGCGTATCTTGAAGAACATTTATAACGAATTTGTAGTCTACATCCACCGTCTAGATATAACGGATTTAGACTGGAATAAAATGTTAGCAATGATTACATATAAGAATCTATTCCCACGAGACTTTAGCGACTTGCAACTCGACAGAGGATTCGTTTATTCTCTTTTTTCGAAGAAATCTGAGTTAATAATAGAAACCTCTGAATTAGAGAATGATCACAAAAACGAGTTATTGGAGAGAATCGGATTAGCGAAAAGTGAGACCTTGGAATCACTTCAAGAATTGGATGACGTATATGGAGCGAAACTGCAAAGAATGCGATCAACCTCTGGATATGGTCTGGATCAAAACAAAAGAACTGAGCTTGAGGATGAGAAAACGAAAAGGAAACAAGCGATTCAAGATTATTCAGATGGGATTATTTCTGAACTCGAGAACGAATTGTCCACTATTAAGTACAAGCTTTCTAAGATAGCAACAAAATCCTTGAAGGATCTTTTAACGAGAGAAAACATTGACAAGTACTTTACAATCAATCATTCGAATGAAGTCGGAGAGACGAATAAGTTTACGGAACTAAAGAAAAATGAATATTTTCCTCTTTTAAAATTTCTAATTCGCTCCGGATTCATAGATGAAACCTATAAAGACTACATGTCCTATTTTTATGAAGAAAGCATAAGTAGCAACGATAGGTCGTTCTTACGGCGTATTACGGATAAAAGAGGTGCAGATTATACATTTACGATCAGAGAACCTCTAAAAGTTCTTGCATCACCTATTTTAAGAAACGTAGACTTTGAACAAGAAGAAATACTAAATTATGACTTATTAGAATGTCTGCTAATAAACAATGAAGAGGCAAACTATGAAGAATATTTAAAGACCCTTATTGAACAACTTAGAGGAAGTAGAAATTTCGACTTCGTATCAAAGTTCTTAGATACTGGTAAAGGATATCAGAACTTTGTAAGTTCTCTCAATGATTATTGGCCTGATTTCTTTTTTTCTTCTTTAACAAGGAAAGAACTGACGGTCACTCAACTCACGCGATATTCTTTAGAGACCCTTAATCTTTCAGATAAAGACGTCTTAGAAGCTGTCAACCGTGAGAATTGCCTGACAAACTTCATTTCCCAATCCCCTAACTATTTGGAAATCAATCAGCCGGACACGGATAAATTAATTTCCAGTTTTATTGAATTGGGGATTGTTTTTAATACTCTCGACTATGATGTATCAAATAAAGATCTTTTCGATAAGGTTTATGAAAACAACTTATATGCCCTAAATTTTGAAAACATTGCCTTGATGTACAGAACAAAATATGGCATCAAAAGCGAGCGCGATATCCTTCATAAGAATTACTCTTTGGTACAAAGTCAACCAGATGCTCCTTTAGCAGCATACGTTGCAAATAACCTTTCTGATTATTTGGACATAATTCTCGACCATTGCGACAAATTAATAAGTGATGAAGAAACCTTTGCATTGGAAATCATAAACAACGATTATCTTATGCTTGACACAAAAAAACGATATATTGAATACCTAACGACAGAAATAAAGGTAATATCTGAAGTGACTGACAAGGAACTTTGGACAGAATTGTTGGATCAGGATATCGCTCAGTTCTCCGTAGAAAATTTCGTAGCCTACTTCAAGACACACGGTATGGACGAAGCACTTGTGGGATATTTAAACAACGAAATTCCAAATCACGATTTTTCGAAAGTTGCCGATGATTTTGATAATGATCTGGCAGTAAATTTATTTAATGCAGTGGCGATGACTAATACCATTGAGAATGAAAAATATAAAAACATATTGGTAGATCTGAATTATCTTTTTGAAAATTATGAATTCACCGACATATCCGATAAAAAAATCGAGATCTTAATTAGTGAAAACATAATAGAGATGAGTCTAGAAAGTCTTGAATATGTTCGTAAAAACTACAGTACACACCTTGACTCCTTTATATTCACTAATTTAGAAGTGTATATTGAGCTTTCACAAAAGGGAGCTCATAGAATAGAAGAAACTTTGAGGGTTCTTTCTTGGAAGATCGATGAACAAGTTAAAATTAAACTCCTCAATTTAACTACCGAGAAGATTTCTTTAATGACCAATGATTATTCAGATGAAGTTACCGCATACATCATTGCAAATAATCTAAAACCAGAGGAAACACCCTACCTATATGAAAAGTATTCGACATTTGGTGATTATGCAAAGACAGCAATTGTTGAATTAGCAGCCGAAAGGAAGGGGGAGATTATCTCATTGAGATTACAGATGGATAATGCCCTTCTATCCAAGTTATTAAATTCAGGGAGTATCACCCATGATGATAAAGTCAACATCTTCATATCCGCGATTCCAAGATTAACCAAGGATACGTGTCAAACTTTTCTTAAAGGCTTGGGATTTGGTGAATTATCAAAGTTCTTCGATAAACGTAGAGGCCGGAAAAACTATACAAAGGTAAGCAATTTATCTCGCATCCTGGATGAATTCAAACTGAAAGGATGGATTTACGATTATCATGATGATAAGCGAAATAAGGACAAGTTTGAAGTTTTGAAAAACAAACCTCGAATTCAGTAATCTGATAAGAATGATTTACACCTAACAATACACAAAAAGTAACATTTGTGTCTCGTTAGGTGCGATGGCGACAGATATATATCCGCTGGCAGAAAAGACAATTGAAGAGAAAGGCGAAATCGCTACCAATGCTGATTTTCAAGCAAATGGTCTGAAAAATTAACAGATCACGAAACTATTTGATCAAGGGTTTCTGGAGAGGATCAGAAGAGGTTACTATCGACTGGTTTCATTCCAAGAAGCTAAGGATGAAAGAATTATAGCTAACCTGTATCTTGATTCGATAATCTGCATGGATTCGGCTCTATATCATTATGGCTACAGTGATCGAACATCTCTGGAGTGGACGATCGATTTTCCCCGTTCCGTTTCACGCACACGCCTAAGAACCAGAACCCCAACAATCAAACTTACTTCGTTCAAGAGGATTTTTTTCGACAAGGAATGACAAAAGAGGAAATCAACGGTGTTATTCTATCAATTTTTGATACGTAGGTAGCGGACAATATGTGTTTGTTTCAAGTATCAAAACAAGATCGACAGTTAATTCTTCAATAAAGCAATCCTTGCCTACGCAAAAGACAGGGAGAAGAATATAGGCAATCTTTCTAGGTATGCGAAGAAATTACAGATATACAAGAAAGTCGCAGAGATCATGGGTTTGTTGATCAATGGCTTATAGAACTTTATGATCACTAGGTATTATCGCAGTTATTGGTTTAATGGGGTCCAAGAGAATTTACGTAAAGACATCAGATGATAATCATCAGACTCTAAGCGTAAAAACTATATATTGGAATCAACCAAAGCCAGCTCGAATAGAGATAGCCCAATATGAAATCTTTGCAAAACTTAAAAAGGTCAAAGCTAATGTGTGGTGACTGTGCAATGAAGGCGACGATCACATAGATATAGAATTGCACCTGTTTTAATTCTTCTGCAATGCTCTCTGCTTTCATTTTTGGATTCTTTTAGGATCTGAAAGTAATGAAACATTTTCTCCCTTAAACCGTTTGTCTTAATAGAAATCAGATACAGATTCATAAATGAAATACCAATAATGAGTTTTTTGATTTACTAATAAAGGAGGTTAGCTGACGAATAATCGACCAATAACAAAAAAGTGCCAAGTTTGCTTTCTAATGAAAGGTGAAACGAATGAAAAGAAAGTATTTGCTTGTGATCGTTTTAGTAATCTCATTAGTAGCTAGCAGCTCAGCGTTTGCTCAAACTGACATCACCGATCTAAGTACTACTTCTCAACTGGGGATTTCATAAAACCGCTGGATATGGTTGTGGTCAAGATCCCTTCGTTACTTGTGATAATGATTATACAAGAGGACGGTCATACACCACCCTTATGGAACTTGCTCCTCTCCGAGGTTGAGAGATCAGGGCATTGTAACGTCCGCTTCAAGTTTCAATATTCAATATGGCGAACCTAATCCTGAGATTCTTTCTTATCTCTGGCCATACTGGAATTGGGGAGTGTATGTAAAATATTGGCATGACACTTATTAGTTGTCGGAAGCAAATATGAGATGTGAAGGTGCTCAGCTTTTTGGGCTAGGCACCTTCATTGGAGAAGAAATGAAAAACAGAAAAGCGGCATTAATAATCATTTTAGCTTTGGTACTCGTCATTCTTGTTCTCCTGGAAAGCTCGACCCATTTCGTTCATAGGATTATCGATGACGTTTTGTACGATAATTACCATCATTACCTTCAATGTGAGGATCTGCCAGAGATTACAGCGGTTGAAAACGCAGTCACTGAACATCAGGAGACAATAAGAGAGATTGAAAGTCTTGCTGAAGGTCAGGTTACAGTCAATGTTGATGCATCATCATGTCCAGGAAGAGGAAGTATTGTAATTTATTTCCCTTCACATACAGTCAGAGAACAAATAGAAGATATTCTGGGTGGAAGATCTTTTTATGGTATTCCAGTAACCCTAATAAACTGGTAATTACTGTTAGATGATCAGGTAATCTTTGATGAGGCGTATCCCTTTGAATACTCCCTGGAAAACTGATCGGGTTCAATAGCTCTGCGACGAAGCCTGCCAAAAGTTGCGAGAGATTAACCGTAATAACTAACAAGAGGATAACGAAGTCTAAGTGGAACATGTTTTTCCCGATTAGCGTCATTATTAGTGAAAAGAGAGAACTAAGATGAAATATAAAAGCATCCTGATAGCAACAATTTTCTTGCTCTGTTCTTGCAGCAGGCCTGATTATGCAGACCAGGCAAGTCAAACCGAGTTTCCCCAACCTGATGTGGATACTTTCGTCATACCAACCGAAGCAAATATCATCCCGGAGCAAATGAGTTTTGAGAAAGAGAATGTCCAAATTTCGGAGGATGATTTTGTTCCTTATCAAAACTATACCAAAGAAAACCCCATCACAGACCCGGAAACGTTAATCCAAATCTTTAACAAACTTGAACCACGCTATTTTGCCATTTTTGACAAAACCGGATGGTATCGCTTTGACTTAGGGTTAATCAGTCGCGATGATCCAAACTCAAGCAAGAGCTTTTGGCTTCATTTTGCGAATTTGGACGAGATGCGTTTTGACAGCTCCTTATATATCTACGACTATCCCAACCTTTACCCCGAAGGTAAATTGATGCTCAATTCCGCTTTCATTAATGGTATGGCTGGAAGCACAAGCTATGATTTTGAAAGCTGGAACTATCACTTTAATAAGCCTTTCGATTACAACCCGGATTTCCAGATGCCAGAACCAATTTTAGCAAATTACAATGCTTATATTCCTGACGATACGCCCTGTTCTCCACCCTTAGGCCATTGCTGGCTATATCGAGAGATTGACAATATCCAAAATCCAGTCTTTGAAGATCGGGAAGTGAAGGATGTTAGCAGTTTCACAGGCTGGTTTGAAACTAAGAATGGCATTGATAGCTTCGCCTTAAAAACAACGACCGATAGTGTAGGTGTGTTGAGGGCAGACTCAGACACAAACAAACTTGCAACCAGGCGAACGAGCATACATTATTATGACCTGGAAAACGGTGGTTTTTTCTTTACAGAATTTTTATCAGACTATACCGATGGAACATCCAGAGCTTATACTTGGGATGAGGCATCTAACAAGGTTGAATGGTTTGAGCGACTACCAGATCGGGTTCAGGAAGTTTACGATGAAGCCCTGCCGAAATTAGAAGAACTCTATGGAAGGAATTAGGTAGAAATTTGACACTTCCCATTGAGCCACCATCAAAAACCAAGCCTGGTCATATTTTCAAATCCGAAATTCAGCGCGCACTACGCTCGCGGGGCTTTCTGATCGCCCTGATCATGGCAAGCCTTTTGCTGCTTGTCGGCTTACGTTTCGCCTATCAGTTGCCAGCACAACGCTCTTTCGTTGAGGAATGGTATGTCAGTTATACCCAGAGTTTTTATCACCTGATGCTGCCGTTGATTGCCTGTTTCCCCTTTGCCGATTCGCTGGTAACCGATCGCAAGCAGGGCTATCTGGAACGTTTGGCAGTGCGCGAACGCTTTGGCAAAGTAATCTCAGCCAAATTTTTGGCAAACGCGCTTGCCGGTGGACTGGCAGCTTCAATTCCGCTTGTTTTGCTCTACGCCTTCACCAGCCTGACCAATCACAACCTCCTCAATCATCCCATTTTCAACACAATTTTTGCTCGTCCCTATGAAATTGCTGAAGTAACGCAACTCTACCAAAACACTCCCGACCTTTTCATTTTGCTTGTGATTGCGGTGGTTTTCGTCGTTGCGGCAATTTTTGCTAGTCTTGGAATGGCAAGTACGCTGCTGGTAAATCAGCGTTTCGTTGCTTTCAGCTTGCCCTTCTTATTGGCAAATACGCTCCAATATTTCGCCAGTGACGCCAGGCTAATCCCCTGGTATTGGGCACCTTCCGAAGTTTTGCTCAAAGCGAATTTTTCATCTACACACAATTTCGAGGCGGTCAACGAAATCCCATACCTCCTGGTTTTGCCACTTTGTCTTATTCTATTGATTGGCTTGCTGATAATTTTCTTTGGCAAACGCAAACAGGTGCTCGAAAATTCTCTGAGCGAGAACCGCAAGCCAAAAGATGGTTTCAGTTTTTCCAAATTAGTTCCCTCCTGGCTGCAAAACTTCCCGGTGAATGAAAAGCGTTTGAAAAAAGGAACTGTTTTTGGAAATTATTTCCGCAATTTGCTCAATATTCACATTCAACCAATTCGTATAGTCCTGATTGTTCTGATTGTCGCCGTCCTGACGGTCGTCATGTTCGGATGGATGAAATTGCGCATGCCCTCTTTTTTTGCGCCAGATTTGATTGGCAACCCACCCAATACCTGGGATCTCTATTTCATGACGATTGGCGACCCGCTAACCATGGCACTTATCATCGCCAACCTTTTCCTTTTTATGATTAGCGACCTGCAACCGCAAAGTGCTTTTGGACAATTGGCGGTCAAAAGGCTCGGATCGCGAAAGCAAAGCTGGTTAGCGCACATTCTTTTTCTCTTTTTATCCTCAATCGCTTATAGCCTGATTGTCTTTCTGACCATGCACCTGACCGGTCGGCTTTTGGGTTTGCCCTTCTCCAACCAATGGAGTATCTACCGTAATTCTGCTGAGCACATAAACATTCCCGTTTTTTTGACCATTCCGAACACACATTTCCAGGCGTTTCTGGCGGTTTTTGGGATGTCGACGCTCGGTTTTTTTGCAATGAGCCTTTTGGTTTTGCTAATCAACACGCTCACGCAACGCCGTCTGATTGGATATTTGATGGTTGAAATTTTGCTGATTGCCAGTTTGCCGCTCTCGTCAATCTTCCTGAATGTGCCGGTTGTTTTGCAATATCTGCCGATTATTCGCAATTTGGTAATGCGCTTTTACCCCTTCGTTTTTCGTAATCTTGACCAAGCCTGGCATTCTGTCTATGCCTGGCTGATTTGGCTGGCGATTTTGATCCCTGTCACCTGGCTTGCCTATCGCAAACAAGATTATCTCAGCCATCCCGACTATGATTAGAGGAATTTGATTATGACAACCATATTATCCGCAAAAAATATCAGTAAGGCTTTCAAGGGCAAGCAGGTTTTGGAAAATTTGGACTTTGAACTCGAAGAAAATCAAATTGTAGCCATTTGCGGTACAAACGGCAGTGGAAAATCGGTTTTTATGCGCATTCTCGCTGGTTTGGTTGTCCCCGATTCGGGAACAGTTACAATTAACGGTGTCCAACTGGGCGGAAAAGTGGAATTTCCAAACTCAACCGGGGTGCATTTTGACAATTCTGGTTTGCTTTTAACCGAAACTGCTAAAAATAATCTGCTTTTACTGGCGATGGTGAGCAACACGGTCAGCAAAGAGCGGGTTGAAGAAGTGATTCGTCTGGTTGGTTTGGATCCGAATGACAAACGCCTTGTACGCACCTATTCCACCGGAATGCGCCAGCGTTTGGGCATCGCTCAGGCATTGATGGAAGACCCAAGCTTATTGATGTTGGACGAACCGACCACCGGACTGGATTTCGCCGGGCAAGATTGGTTCCACGAGCTGATTTGGCAATTACAAAAGGAAGGCAAAACTATTTTGATCACCAGCCATAGTAAAGAAGAAATAGCCAGCTTTTGCGATAACGCTTACGAAATGGCTGGAGGGCAATTAGCGCTTATCAGTTGACAGACGACCGCACTAAACTTTGTCAAAAAAAATGCACCTCTTCGGTTGGAATTATTGTCCAACTTTTTGGGTGCAGTTCAATACAGGGACGCAATTGTTTATTGGAGACAAGTGTCTTGGTCTAAGTGAAGCCTTGATTGAAAATGATCCATTGGACAGGGTCCAACGCTGCATGGTGCATTTCTGCAGTCTTCTCGATAGTACCCAGAGGTAAGGTCAAGTTGGTAGCAGCCATGCTCAAAGCCATCCATCCCAAGGAAGATATAGAAACTTCGGCTTTTGAAACCCTGGTCTACATGGACTTCCCCAGAGAGCACTGGTGATGGACTAGATCGAACAATGCCATGTAACGATTGAAGCAGGAAATCAGGCGCTGAACCAGGACGGTTGGCACATTCCCAGATAGCCAATCGGTATTGATGTTGGAGTGTGCTAGGCTGAGGCACATGCAAGACTTGCTCGGGGGACAGAATACATACTTGAACATGCAACATTTGGAGGATAACTTACTAAGTGTTTCTTAAATGTGCGAAAAATTCTTGACACTACCTAACAATACACTCCTTATGTACTATTGAATAGTAGATCATACAATTCGGCTCGAAATCACCGATACTATGCTAATTTTTTACATTATCCGACTACCATGGAAGCTCAGAAACATCTGCCTAAAAAAAGTTCAAATATTACACAGACTCTGCAAATCCGGTTTTACATTTTTGATGAAAATTGTTCTCGTAATCACTGTTCTGCCTGGATAAGTTGATTTTGGACAATTAAGTAGTTACTCAAGAAAAGTAAGGTAGAAATGCATATTCGAAGAATAAGTAAAAATGTTTACATATTCGACTTTAGTAAATGACTTCAAATTCTTGGGAATAAGCACAAAGACTATTTTTGTTTTTGAGGCTTCTTAGGCTCAATATGTTAATTGGATGGCACTGAGACGATATTCGACAATTTGATACTACTATGCCAGAAGTGGTAGGTATCCAAACCTTGCATTACTTCATCATAAACATTTATTACTTTTTCTGGATCCCGTATTGTAAGGATTAAACAAAAATCTTGACTGGGTGTTCTTCCTTCAAGCATATATCGTTGTTCAGTATTTGCTCTATACAACCCACTCAAGAAAAGAAACCAATGTTTGTCGTCAGTCAAATAGTTCCTTTTATTTGCCTCTGAAAGTTCTGATAAATCAACAGCATATTTTTTTACAGGATAATACTTGTCACCGTATTGTATCAATAGCCTTTCTCTAAGAGCGAAATCGGACTGGTTGTCTCGCATTAATCTTTTGCTGTACAAGCTTCCCTTGAAAAGATTCTGTGTCCCTTTCCTTCCTACAGGATTGAGAATAGTTTGACGGCTAGTATCCCTCTCTACCTTCTCAGAGTAAGAACCAAATTTTATATCCAAATTTGATTGACAATACTCTATTCCTTGGGTTGAATCAAGAATAGGATCATAAACAAGAGTTGCTGTAATTTGTCCTGTATAGAAACCGTTCCGGATCAACAACTTAGGCATAGGAAAGTCCATAATATCAATCTTATCTCCTCTAGAGAGGGTATCCCTAAGTATCAACGTGGCTTCATAAGGTGAATTATACAAAATCTGGGAGATGGACTTGGGAATTCCAAATCCAAGTTGGTTCGTCCGTTCCGATGTTGGGATATGGAGTTTCTCTGAATATGAAGCAGAGTGGATTATCAGGCTTTTCAACAATAGTGGATCGAACTCTTCATCTAATGCCTGATAAAGCCCAGTTGCTAGCGAGGCAATTCTAGGAGTGGAAAAGCTGGTACCAACTGCGGTAGCGACGCGCCCATCTATCGAAAAAGATTTCACACCCGATTGCACAGTTTCCCCTTTGTTATTGATGCCTGCATTCCCTCCGTAGTGAGAAACCTCGGGCTTAATGATGAACTCAGGGCCAGGTCCCACTCTCGAAAAGGGCGAAGGGTTATCGATATCAGCTATATCGTAAGGCCCTTTACTTTGTGCAACAGAGCCTACTACGAGTGAACGGATCGAATCAGCACCTTCATGAATTCTTTCTTTTGGTCTGCCACTTACAAAGTTATTACAATTTCCAGTTGATTTACATATTAGAATATTGAATCTTGTTTGGAGATCATCAAGGGCTATCCCCAAATCCGAAAACTTACTGTCGCTGACTTGACGAGTTACGCTAATCGAGAGGTTCCAAATCTTTACCTTTTCATGATTGTGTTCAATGGCTTCACTAATATTTGCAATTAGTTCATCCTCAGCAAGTTTTTCTTTACCCCCTGGAAATACCGCAGCGTCAAAAATTTTGATCCCATGGTGATCAACCCATTGATTTGATTCGCACTTGTCACCGTACAATGCGACCCCAGCAACAAACGTGCCGTGTCCAGGGTCAATAGATGACTCAGGATAAACCGACCAGCGTTTATCTGTTATCCAAGGATTGAGTTGAGGGATATCAGCTACTCCTGAATCGAGAAGTCCTAAGGTTTGATAAAAAGTGTCAGGTAATGGTTCTATTGTTTCGATTGGTGCTTCATCCACAATCATATCAACTCTTACGCTATACATTGGCATTGGCTCAATGGAAAAAAGCATATCAAATTCAATAGTATTATCGAGTTCATCAAGAAAACTTTTGGTGGACGTTTCAATTCTATATACTGGAAGGTTATTTGTATAATGAGTCTTTCGATATGGAACCTGCAGTTTAATTAACTTTCGTTCAAACAAAGAGTGTATTGAATTATTCATTTCGTAATCTTGGAAATCAATCAATTTTACTTTTGCTATGTTATCTGGCTCTGCGTCAATGATGTTAGGTTGAAAATCACTAAAAGTATCCAAACAAGATATTGCGAACTTATTTTGATTATGGTCCTTCAATCGGGAGGCAATTGTTTCAATTTGTTTTGAGGAATCAACTTTAATCAATAACTCCCCTGCATCTGCTAACCCAATAAGGTTACTGCGATCACCAGTCCGAAACACCGATTCAACTTCTCGCCTACGAGTCTTTGATGTTGAATCATCCTTGAGTTTTGCAACAAAAACAAAAGGGACCGGTGATTCGCGATCCTCATGTCGCTTAAAATTGGTAACTACTAAATCGAAGGCAGCATCTAATTCATTTGCTTTCTGAAGCAAATCATCACCAGTCAAGACCCATTGAGGTATGGCTGAACTGCCAGAGCCTTCGATCCGTAACTGGTCTATTTCACGAGTTACAAAAAACATAATAGGAAGCTTGTCGTCTGACATGGTTTATATTTCCTTTCTGTTCACATTTCTAGAAATACCCTGGATTCTGCGGAACGGGATGTTCATATTTTCATTTATCTCTTTATGCGTCACTCCATTCTCCATCATGTACCTAACAAGGTAATCTTCATCTTCTATAGAATGGTTCAAATGAAAGAACGTTTCTTTTAAGACCTGATAATTAGTCAAACATTCTGCCTCAGTCAGAACCGCCGATCGCAATGCATTTGTAATAATGTTTTTTATGTCAGCGTGACTTAGTCCGTATAATGCGTTTGTAACTAGGTTGAGTTTTTTAGGATTTGACAGAAAATTTGTCTTTTTCCCTCTTAACAGACTAAGGAGCAAGAGATTGACCTCTTCTAATTGGGGTTTTTCAAGAGCTAGAATTGTATTGAACCTCCTCCAAATAGCAGGATCAAGTAGTTTGTGGTGATTAGTTGCAGCTATTAAAATGCTGTCTTCACTAAACTCATCAATATTTTGAATCAAGCTATTTACAACTCGTTTTAACTCACCTAATTCGTTCTTATCATCCCGTAGTTTTGCAATAACATCAAACTCATCTAGGAACAGAATACACTCTCTTTTTGAAGCATAATCGAAAACCTTTCGTATGTTCTTAGCTGTACTGCCTAAGAGTGATGAAACCAGTCCATCAAGTCTTGCGGTTACTAATGGCAAATTCGTGATTGATGATATGAGTTGAGCTACTGTTGTTTTTCCACACCCAGGCGGGCCGTATAACAAAAGGGAATTATTTGTACTTAAACCTAATTTTTGGAAACTATCCCGACGATTGTAACTTTCAATGAAATTAGCCACAGCTTCTCGAGAATATTTACTCAAAATGACTTCATTCGGATAATCTTGAGGGGAAGTTATTTCCAGTATATCCATTCGACTTTCATTATCGACTGGTTTGGTTGCAAAACTATCTAATGCTGTTAAGGCACCTCTTTTTTTTGTGAGAGCAGATCTGATTTTATTAGCAAGGGAGGTCTCTCCTTGACGTTCAAGGTTATCTGCTAACACAGTAGCAAAGTTAATAACTTTTTCTTTGTCATTGGCAAGTCCACCTTCGATTATCTTTACCAACTCCGTGTACATAATCACTCTCCTATATGAATGTATTGAATATACTCGTTTCTGTTGGTATAGTCAACTATTTCGTAAGTAACATACTCTATTCTGTAATTATTATGTCTTTTTAGAGATTAGATGCATGAAATGCAAAGTTAGCGTCTCGTCCACAACTTGGAAACGAAAGATGAATTTACACTTTTAAAAATGTAGATTAAATCGAATCTCAAAAAATTGGCAAAACTCCACTGACCGTTGTTTATAGAATAGCGCAATCAATTTCGAGGTGCTAATTCAACAAGCAAGGTCAACATATGGAATTTTTCAACGAAGCAGTCAACATTCTCAAAATCTTGGTCATTGCCCTGGGAATGGCGGGTCTCTCCGTCTGGAGGGTTATCAACCTGCTCGAAGGTTATGGCAACGATAACCCTGGTGCCAAGAGCCAGGGCATCAAACAGCTCATGGTCGGTGGTGGCATCGTCCTGATTGGTATCAAACTGATCTCTCTCCTGGCTGGTCTCTTCGGATAATCCCAATGCAAGGTCTTTTAGACAAGATCGAGCAGGCTTTCCGTGAGTTTTACTTGGGGCTGATTGAAAGCAACCTGACGACCATGTTCATCGATGTCAATGAAAAGACCGCCACGATCGCCGAACAAATCGGTCAAACCCCGCAAGGTTGGAATGGCAACATCTTCAGCATGATCACCGAAGAGAACAACCTGCATGACGAGGTCAGCTTCAGTTTCTTCAAGTATTTCCTCAAGATGTGGGTGGCCGTCTTCCTGGTGACCCATACCTTCGATATACATATATTCATCTAAGCGTACACTAACCGAATGCGTCATCCCTATGCCTAAAAAAATCAGGATAGATAGTTAAGGATTTGCCAACTTGATTATTATTCTAGTTCTTACAGGTTGTTAATTATATTTACCCAAGAAGTTATTACTCATAACATTCTAGAAGCAGGAGATCACAAAACAGGGTTGGACTTTATGGGAATCTAATAAGTAGCAAACGCTTTGAAGATGAAAGTGGAATATCGGATAGTTTTTTGTCCAAGTAGTCATCTGTATGTGATGTAACATATAAACCTGTACTATCCTCCTTGGTAACAAAAACACTATGTGATCCAATCCAAGTACCATCCGAACCCAGTATTTGCAATTGAATCACATCTCCAGGAGCCAACATAATAGCAGCAGTCGAATAACTACTCGTCCAGCCTAAGTTTTGAGCATAACTATTGTTATAGGTAAAGTACCACTTGAAATGATCTACGACCGTCCAACCAGTTGACCACTCAAAATACCTGCCATCACCCAAACAAAATATTGTAGGGTCAGGATTTGGAATCATATACCACTCAGAATATGTATTTTCCGAACGGCAGCCATCACCGTCACCACTCATTCCAAAACCACCACGCTTTACTATTTGACTGACAAAATTTTGACAATCAGATGTGAATGCGGGGTAAGAAGAGTTGTAATTATCATAATAATCCCTCGCATACTGGATAGCAAGCGAACGAGAGTAACTGAAGGTTTGATTTTTGTCATCTGAAAAAGACTGTGGCTCAACATATGATTCTGCTGGGGGATCTGGAGGCCCTGGAACGTAATCATCATATAAGATTTGAATCACAGTTTCTATACAATACGCTTCTAAAGCCTCAAGATCGTACTGGTCTTTGACAAAGTCTGTTCCTACTTTTGAGAGCTCCATAACTCCGCCCCACAATATGCTATTCAGGAATTGAGCATACTCTTCAGATTCAGGTTCTAGAGATATTCTTTTTTCTAGAAGATATCTTTCGACAATAAGCTCCCCGTCTGAAATCAATTTGTCTTGGCCAGCTGCAGACTCACTTAGGAAAATAATCGAAAGACAGCAAATAAGTATAAGGACAATTGATTTTACAGGTTTCATTTTTTCTCCTTTTTGATTATCCATTTAATGTTTCCGAAGAAAAGATTGTTTCTTATTATATAAACGGTCTAAGGCGATGAAATGTTTCATTTTTTTCATTTTCGAAACGGTGTCAGTTATAAATTTAAAGTTTTTTCAATCTTCAGTCTTAGCAAAATCCAGCTGACCGTTGTTTAAGTAATAGCGCACTCAATTTCGAGGTGCTAATTCAACAAGCGAGGTCAGCATATGGAATTTTTCAACGAAGCAGTCAACATTCTCAAAATCTTAGTCATTGCCCTGGGAGCGGGTCTCTCCGTCTGGGGTGTTATCAACTTACTGGAAGGGTACGGCAACGATAACCCAGGCGCCAAAAGCCAGGGCATCAAACAGCTCATGGCCGGGGGTGGTGTCGTCCTGATCGGCATCAAACTGATCCCCCTCCTGGCTGGTCTCTTCGGATAACTCCCGATGCAAGGTCTTTTAGACAAGATCGAGCAGGCTATCCGTGAGTTCTTCATCGGTTTGATCGAAAGCAACCTGACGACCATGTTTGTGGATGTCAATGAAAAGACAGCCACGATCGCCGAACAAATTGGGCAGACACCCCAAGGCTGGAATGGCAATATCTTCAGCATGATCCGCTCGCTCTCTGAGACAGTAATCATCCCCATTGCAGGCATGGTAATCACCTTCGTGCTTTGCTACGAGCTGATCACCATGATCACTGAGAAGAACAATCTGCACGACGGGGACAGCTTCAGTTTCTTCAAGTACTTCCTCAAGATGTGGGTAGCAGTCTTTCTGGTAACACGCACCTTCGATATAACCATGGCGATTTTTGATGTTGCCCAACATGTGGTCAACGCAGCTTCAGCTTTGATCAGAGGCAGTGCCTATATCGATATCAACACTGTCCTGGCGAGCATGCTTGCCGGACTACAGGATAAAGGCATTGCCGAATTAGCTGCTTTGTCCATGGAGACATTGCTCGTGGGAAATGCCATGAAGCTGCTCTCCGTTCTGATAACGGTGATCCTCTATGGTCGCATGATCGAAATCTTTCTAACTTGTTCAGTTGCTCCAATCCCCTTTGCCACTCTGGCTAACCGGGAATGGGGTCAGATGGGTAACAACTACCTACGCAACCTGGCAGCCCTGGGTTTTCAGGGCTTTTTCATGATGGTCTGTGTGGCCATCTACACCGTGCTGGTACAAAGCATCATTCTTACCGAGAACATCCATGCCAGCATCTTTCAAATAGCTGCCTATACTCTGCTCCTCTGTTTCTCTTTGTTCAAGACCGGGAGCTTGTCCAAATCGATTTTCAACGCCCATTAGGAGAAAGGAGTCCCCTCTTGGCTTATGTCAGTGTGCCCAAAGACCTCAACCGGGTCAAAACCAAATTAGCGCTCAACCTCACCCGCCGACAACTAATCTGCTTCTCGGCAGCCGGACTGACCGGAGTTCCCCTATACCTGTTCACCCGCTCGACCCTGGGAAACGATCTGGCCGCCCTGCTGATGGTGATGGTGATGCTGCCACTGTTCGCCTTCGCCTTATATGAAAAGGACGGCATGCCTCTGGAGGCTTTCATCGGCAACTTTATCCGTGTGCGTTTCCTCTACCCCCGCATCCGACCCTATCAAACCGATAACTTCTACCGCCTCCTCCAATCCGAACTCAACCTGAGAAAGGAGCTGCTTGCCCGTGCAAAGAAAAAAGCAAAAATCAGAAGTTAATCCGATACCTGTCAAGCGGCAAACACATAATAAACCGCAGCAGCTAATCCCCAAAACAGCGCAAAAGACGCTGGCCTATAAGCTGATCTATCCGGATGGGATCTGTCAGGTGAACGAACGCTTCTATTCCAAAGCGATCCAGTATCAGGATATCAACTATCAGCTCGCCCTGGAAGAAGACAAACGCGCCATCTTTGATAAATACTGCGAACTGCTCAACTACTTCGACAGCTCAATCAAAGTACAACTCTGCTTCTACAATCATTCCGGCCGTATCGAAGACTATCAAACTTCGATCGATATTGATGAGCAAGCAGATGCTTTCAACGCTATCCGCCGTGAATACGCCGAGATGCTCAGCTCCCAACTGGCTAAAGGCAATAACGGGCTGGTCAAAAGCAAGTACCTGGTCTTCGGCATTGAAGCGGATTCCTACAAAACTGCCAAAGTGCGCCTGGAGCGTATCGAACTGGACCTCTTTGGTCAATTGCGCGGGCTGGGCGCGATTGCCCAAAGTCTGAACGGGGCAGAACGCCTGCGAGTGATGCACGACCTGCTGAATGAAAGTCAGGAGAAATTTCATTTCGACTGGAAACAGCTCAAAGCCAGCGGATTGGGAACCAAGGACTTCATCGCGCCCAACGGCTTTGACTTTCACGAAAGCAACAGCTTCCGCATGAGTGGAAAATACGCCCAGGTCTCCTATCTGCAAATCCTTGCACCGGAGCTCTCCGATGAGCTGCTCAAGAATTTCCTCATACTTGAAAACGATCTGGCAGTCACGCTACATATTCAAAGCATTCAACAGACTGAAGCGATCAAGCTGATCAAACGCAAGATCACTGACCTGGACAAGATGAAAATCGAAGAACAGAAGAAAGCCATCCGTTCGGGTTATGACATGGACATTCTTCCCAGCGACCTGGTCACCTACGGTGCTGAAGCCAAGACGCTCTTGGAATCCCTGCAAAGTCGCAATGAACGCCTCTTTCTGGTGACCTTCCTGCTGATGAATATGGCTAACTCTAAAAGTAAGTTGGAGAATGACTTTTATCAGGCGGCCGGGATCGCCCAGTCCGCCAATTGTAGTCTGCGTCCCTTGAATTTTCAACAAGAGCGGGGGTTGACCGCCATCCTGCCTTTGGGCATCAACCCAGTGCCGATTGAAAGGGCACTGACTACCTCTGCCACTGCTATCTTCGTGCCCTTCACCACCCAGGAACTCTTTCAACCCGCTCCGGCTTTGTATTATGGTCTGAACGCACTCTCGAACAATCTGCTGATGGCAGACCGCAGGAAGCTCAAGACCCCCAACGGTCTGATCATCGGCACACCTGGCTCAGGCAAGTCCTTTGCTGCCAAGCGGGAGATCACCAACGCTTTTTTGGTGACCGAGGATGAGATTTTCATCACCGACCCGGAAAGTGAATACGCTCCCTTAGTCAACGCCCTGCAAGGCGAGGTGGTGCGCATCTCAATCAATTCCAGTCAATACATCAATCCGCTCGACCTCAACCTGGACTACAGCGAGGAAGAAGACCCGGTCGCGCTCAAGATGGACTTCATCTTTTCCTTCATGGAGCTGGCAGCTGGCAGGAAAAGTGGGCTCAAACCTGAAGAAAAATCTGTGCTTGACCGCTGTGTTCAGCTGATCTATCAACCCTACCTGCAGGACCCCAAACCAGCGAATCTGCCCATTTTGGAAAATCTCTATGTGCGTCTCCTGGAGATTGATGAGCCTAGTGCCCGTTATCTGGCAACCGTACTGGAAATCTATGTTACCGGCTCTTACAAGGTCTTCAACCATCACACCAACGTGAATACCGATAACCGCCTGATCTGTTTCGATATCCGTGAACTTGGCAAACAACTCAAGAAGCTGGGTATGCTGGTTATCCAGGACCAGGTCTGGAATCGCATCACCAGGAACCGGGCAGCCAAGAAGACCACCTGGTTCTATCAGGATGAGTTTCATCTAATGCTCAAGGAAGAACAAACCGCTGCCTATTCGGTTGAAATCTGGAAACGCTTCCGCAAATGGGGTGGCATCCCAACGGCTATCACTCAAAACGTCAAGGACTTGCTGGCTTCCCGTGAGATTGAGAACATCCTGGATAACTCCGATTTTATCTACATGCTCAATCAGGCCAGTGGTGATCAGGAAATCCTGGCCAAGCATCTCAACATCTCCAAAGATCAGCTTTCCTATGTTACCCACAGCGGTGAGGGACAGGGATTGCTTTTTTATGGCAATACCATCATCCCCTTCAGCGACCACTTCCCCAAAGACACGCAGCTTTATCAGATCATGACCACCAAACCGGATGAGGTCTAGAAAGGAGCCTGGGATGAGCCAAAAATCAAGATTGAGAAGTAAAGAAACCTATCAATACCAACCAAAAAAGGAAGGAACGGTACCGAACCAAATACTTGCGGGTGATCAACCATCTGTGGAGGCGCCTCCTAAAGCTGTTCATGATGCAAGCGTCCCTATACAAACAGCTTTAGCAGAACAAGCACCACAGATCGCAGTAAAAGATAAGGCCACATCCAGACAGAGAGCCTATCGAAAACTCAGCCATACCTTTGTGGTTGAGCAGTCCAAGGTAGTCGCTTTGCGACAAGAGGAACAAATCCAGGATGCTAAGCCCAAAGTTTCCAAATTGCGTTTTGAAAGTCAATTGGATTCGCCTGTTTCTGCCCTGCAATTCGGGAAACCAGTCAAGGTGGCAAAGCTTAAGAAGCCAAAGAATCTGAGCATTGCTCCTGCCCTCTGGCTCAGTATCCGCCTGCAGGAAGAGACCAAAAATGCTGAAGATCAGAACTCCGGGACTGAAGCACTTCAGGCAGGTGAAAGATCTGCTTATTCGCTGCAATCCCGAATGCGCCTGCTTCAGACCAAATCAATCAAACGGTCCGTCACATCCATGCGGCAATTGCAAACCCGCAGCCTACGTCAGCAAGCCGAAGCTTTCGCAACAGATACGCTCAAATCCAGACCTGTAAGAAATCCAGTGCTGCGTTATATCCAAAAGCAACGCATCAAGCGTGAGTACATTCGCAGCTACAGAGCCGCAGCGAGTCTACATTCTGCATCCACTCGCCAAAGAACAGCTCGGGTAGCCAATAAGCTCTTCAGCAAGGTTGTGCAGGTCGTCAAGAGCCGGGCGGCTTTATACGCCTCGATTGCTTTAGTCCTCTTGCTCCTGGCTGGCTCACTGGCTTCCTTTGCCGTTTCTGCTACAACCGTGATGGGCGGCAATATCATCGGGGGGCTGGCGGAGAGTTTACGCGGTTCCGAGGGCATGGTCGAGGTCGCCCGTTCCCAACTGGGTCAGGTTGGGGGTGAACCCTATTGGTCCTGGTATGGCTTCCCCAGCCGGGTGGAATGGTGCGCGATTTTTGTCTCCTGGGTGGCCGATCAGAACGGTTTTATCGCCGATGGGCGCTTTCCCAAATTTGCCGGATGCAGCGTTGGAGAAAGCTGGTTTCGTTCAGCAGACGCCTGGCAGGAGCGAGACTATCAGCCTTCTCCTGGGGAAATAATCTTCTTTGACTGGAACGGTGACGGAGTTCCAGATCACGTCGGCATCGTCGAAAGCAGTGACGGCAGCACAGTCTACACCATCGAAGGCAATTGGGCGGACAGTGTGCATACCGATGCCTATCCGATCAACAGTTCCCAAATCTACGGGTATGGCACCCCTAACTATTTTGACTAAGGAGAACACCATGAACCTGAGCCAACTCAGAAAAGAAAAAGAACAAATCCAAAAAAGAATCCAGAGCCTGCAGGAAAAATTGACACACCTGGAAAGCAAAGAAACCGAAATGGAGAACAGTGAAATCCTCAAGACGGTACGCGCCCTGAAGCTGAAACCCTCTCAATTGGACGAGTTGCTTGTCCATCTCAAGCGCAATCCTTTTACCGAAATCCACAACATTCCAATCTGGGAGCCTGAAGAAGATGAAGATCAATAAAATCCCCTTATTTGTCCTTGCCATTTACACGTTTATCTCCGCATTTACTCTTAGCAGTGCTCAGGCAGCCACAGCCTACCCGCTAAAAATATCAGCGGCACAACGCCTCACTCCCGCTCCTCCCACAGATGCCAAGGGCAGTCTGGTTGCAGAGATGCCCCCAGGGCCTGCATTGATGAGCGAATACACGATTGTGCGCCTAGCCATGGGTGGTGGAGCAACGCCCGTTTCCACAGAAGAACCCACAGTCGAAGCGACCCCCAGACCACGCACAGATACCGACCTGCAACCGCCACTCCTGATCACAGCAATTCCACCTCAGAAAGAGTTCTACATTATCAAGACCCGCAATGATAAGGTCTTCTATCTGATCATTGACCACACCAAGGTCAGCGACAATGTTTATCTGGTAACCGAAGTGGATGAGGCTGACCTGCTCAATTTCGTGGAAAGTACCCAAATGCCTGCTTTGCTCCCGTTCCTGCCACAAGCCACACCGGTGTCACCCACAATTGCACCAGTCGACCCGAATCCCAGCGTTCCAACTGAGTCTTCCAAACCGGTTTGGGACAATCTTCAACCTGGCATGATCATCGTTGGGGTGGTCTTGCTTCTGCTGGCTGGCGCTGCCCTCTTCTACTGGAAAGTGATCAAACCCAAAGACAAATTGCCCGCAGAAGCTGATTTTTATGCCGATGAATACCTCGAAGACAGTTCCAGCAAAGTCAATGCCTGGAAAGAAAGTGAAGGAGAAGAATGAATCTCAAAGAATTGATTTTTGATTTGATCGGGGTGGTAGTGACCAGTGAGAACATCGCTGAAATCCGCCTTGACCCACGTGCCTTTGTTCAAACCGAAGAACAAGCCCAGGACTTGGAAGAGCTGCTCTTCCTGCTGGAAAAAAGCGAAGAAAGTGAGGATGCTGTATGAACCCTGCTGAAGAAACACGTTATATCACCGCCTATGCTCGCATCATTGGGGTGCAGGAGGCAGTTGTTACCGAATACGCCCAACGCAAGGGTATAGCTGCCCTGGTAGATAATGCTTATCAATTGCTGGAAACACCGGAACAGCTCGCCAAACACCAGGCGTTTCTCGATCTCTATCGTATGAGCAGTTCCCTGACCCGCGAAAAGCCGATCCTCAGCTCACCCAGTATCGCGGCAGGTTACATGCACTCTGTGATCGATCAGGTGCATGACAAGGAGTCTCTGGTGGTGGCTTTTCTGAACACCAAGAACCGGGTGATCGACTATGAACAGGTTTCAATTGGCACGATCAACTCTTCGGTAATCCATCCCCGGGAAGTCTTTCGCAATGCCATTCTCAACAAAGCCGTTTCAGTACTGCTCTGTCACAACCATCCCTCGGGAAACCTTACTCCAAGTCCGGAAGACCTGGCGGTGACTAAATCACTCAAAGAAGCCGGGGAAATGCTGGGTATCCCAGTGGTGGATCACATCATTATTACCGGACTCAATCGTCAGGATGTCTACTCCTTTCGCGCCCAGGGCGTTCTGGAAGCGCATGGCCATTACCAGACAGAGAGTACGCTGGCTGAAAAGAAGCCTGCCTATGATTCCAAAGACAAAGCCCTGGATGAGATCACTGCACGACTGGAGGAAGGCATCAAGGAAATCTTCAGCAGTGGCAAGTATGCCGACTACCTGAAGGTGATGTCCCGTTTTCATCGCTACAGTCTCAACAACACGCTCCTGATCGCCATGCAGAACCCGGAAGCTTTGCTGGTTGCCGGATACCACGCCTGGCAAAAGAAATTCGAAAGGCATGTTTGCAAAGGTGAACAGGCAATCCGTATCATCGCCCCGGCTCCGGAGAGGCGCCTGGTCCAAAAGGAAAAGCTCGATCCGGTCTCCCAGCAACCCATACTGGACAAGGATGGTCAGCCAATCATGGAGGAGACAGAGATCAACGTGCCCAGGTTCAAGGTGGTGCCAGTCTTTGATGTTTCACAGACCGAGGGCAAGGAACTGCCCAGTCTTTCCAAGGCTTTGGATAAACCGGTGCAAGCCTATGAACTGCTCTTCAATGCCCTGAAAAACGCTTCTCCCGTTCCAATTGCTTTTGAAAATATGAAGGCGACCAAGGACGGTTACTACCATCTCAAGGATAAGCGCATTGCCCTGCGCAAGGGGATGAGTGAATCCCAAACCCTCGCCTCTGCTGTACATGAGATCGCCCACGCCAAATTACATGATCGCGACCCTCAGGCCCGGGGTGCCCAAGCAGGTGAAAAAGGAAAAGATCCCCGCACCCAGGAAGTGGAGGCAGAAAGCATCGCTTATGCTGTCTGTCAGTATTATGGCATTGAGACCGGAGAAAACAGTTTTGGCTATGTCGCCGGTTGGAGCGGAGACAAGGAACTATCGGAGCTGAAAGCCTCACTCAAGACTATCCGCGATACCGCTTCAGACCTGATCGATTCAATTGACGCAAAGATGCTTGAATTGAAAAACGAACTTGATAAGGAACCAGCCCAAACCAAAGATACTGCCCGGAAGACCGTCAGGGGCAAAGCCGTTGCTCTTGCAGAAGAACTGCAGGCATATGGCTTTGAGACAGCTACCATCACACAAACAGGTATTGAAGGACAAGGTTTGCGCCCCTGGTTGCGTGCTCTGGTACAGGAGGATGCTTCCCCCTATACCAGTTTTGCCAGTGTCTTGTTGAAAGACCTGAATGAAATCGACCAAAACCGAGCCACTTACCTGCTTGAAAACGGGGAACGTTTATCCCTTCTGCGTGAAGGCGAAGGTATTCAATACCAGCTTCAGGATCCCGCTCAAAATCTGCTTGCAGAGGGTTTGCTGGCCGAACCCGAGTTGTTGCTGGATGCAGCCAAAGACCAAGTTCTTAGCCAAAGTGGAAGATCAGAAATCCAAACTGAGAGGATCTCTGAACGAGAGCTTGAAGCACTGAGCATTTTAGGAGCAAGTGAACCTCAGGTGACCTTTACCCGTAGTGAACTCGACGATATCCCTTCTGGCATGAGCCTGCCTCTTTCTCAAGCCAATCGTCTCATGGAAAGGTTGGATCAAAGGCAGGCGATCGACCGGCAAAGGTCCGATTACGCGGGTCCCCTCACCTATAGCACAGACTTCCGCATCGAATACATCAAGGAAGGTATTCCTGCCGCATACACAGGCAAACAGGAAATTGGTGCAGGGGAAGGCAGTCTCTCTCACCACATGCAGCTGACCGTACAGGAGGCTCTATCAGATCGCATCTGGCGCAATTACCTCAACGAAATGGGCGAAACGCAGTTGCAAGCCGATCCCAATGCCTTAGAGGATGTACGTAATGGACTCTTACCCTATTTCAATCAGCATCAAGCCCTTACCTTCCTCAAGGAACGTACGGAAGGCTATCAGGCAGGTTTGCCCACGGTTGCCGAGGAAAAACGGGATGCTCTGACTGCTTACTATGCGGATGTGGTAGCTTATGTGCAGGATAGTAGGTTTCAAATGAACCTCAGTTCGAATCCTCAAGTGCCTGAGTTCCCCCAATTATCCAACTACAGCCAAGAGAAAGTTACTGAAAAGGATCTCGATCATGATGGCTCACCGGAAAGCGTGGATATTGAGGACCATGATAGCCGGGTGCAGGTTACTCACCATCTGGACAAGCGAGATGGTGTTACCGAGAAGCAATCCATCCATGATAGGCTTCGAGCTGGAAAAGCTGCTACCGATGAACGTCTGGAAAGTAGAGCTAACCTGAAAGAGGTCGAGATAAACTAAAGCTACATTTTTTGAAAATGCCAAGCCTTCCGGTTGTAATGCCGGAAGGCTTATTAATTAAAGATAATCTTCAGGAGGTAAGACTGGTGTTGGTGTAAGCTTGGGTGTCTGATCATCAGAATTTTGTATTTTCTGAGAGGGCGTGATCTGAGTAAGAATAACGTTTTCTCCTCTTTGGTATTGGATTTCCATCTTCATTTCTTCTGTGTTTGACCGGATCAATTCCCGAACCTTATCCCTTTCTAAGGTTACTGAAAAGCCATCTAAGCTAATCAGTATGTCGCCGGACACAAGACCAGCTCTCTCCGAAGCGCTTCCGGGTTCAACATACAGGATTTTCCCGTCGCTATCAATAACAATCCCGAGAACTGGCTGTGGAAACGAAGCAAATGTTACTATTTTTGTTTCTTCGCTTTGATCAGGAAGCTCTTTTGTCGAGTTTTGCGAAATACACCCTGTTACCAAGCATATGAAAAGTAACGAAAATTCAATAAGTGTGTAAATTTTCTTTTTATTCATCACGTCTCCTTCTAATTACAAGAGTCATATTAGTTTAATGCACAGGGCCCTTCTGGCGCAGGCCCCTGATAATCACTTTGATATAAGTATTTACTTCCATTTTTTGCGTCGGTATCAACAACCTTAAGGACACCTGTACCTATTGACCGATACATCAGATTGTTAGAAGACCCTGAATGACATAAACCTTGCGCATGACCAAGTTCATGTTGCATAACCGATTTTAAATCATAATAGTTTGAAGGGAGGGTCGGAGCTTGAGTTCCGTCGTAGAAAGCATAACCACTTCCTATATTAACAACAATTTTGAATTGGTAAATTGGGTTACCCCAGACTGAAGCCTGAGCAAGACAACCATTGCAGCTACTAGCAATATTCGATGCTTGGATATGGTTAGAGCTTGAGCTATTCGAAGAAAATCCAAACGCCCCAAGCTGTGTCCAAATACTTGCAGCCGAATTAAATCTACTAGACCAACCAGTACCTTGACTACTAAAACTTGAATCGATAACGTAAGTCGTAGAAGTAGTAGACTATTTTCCCGACATAACGGTGTAAGCTTGAGCAATTGAGTTTTGAACTGAAATCAAGAGAACAAAGCTGAACAGAACTAATAAAATTGTAAGTTTTCGATTGATTTTATACATTTTGCTCCTTTATTGCCTGTTAGCGTTGATAAAATACTGAATTATTGCCTTGTTGTCGCCAGTACTTTAACCGGTCTTATTCTTTTTCAAATTTGGAGTGTTCTTGGAAAAAAGTTCATTTTACATCTCCTCTAAAAATTAAAAAAAGGTATTACATACATTGGTGAGCTAATCATTTGCTAAAGTAAAAGTAGTTTGTAAAACCTCCTCTCAATACTTACACCATGATTCTGTCATAAAGACCACACTCCGTTGATGGGTTATTCTCTATTAATATAGACGAAATTCCTTCATAAGTGTTTCATATGAATTAGATTTTAAGCGAGTGATTGCGAAAGCTAAAATACTTTCCCTTAATAACCTTATATGTGCCGTATGCCTCTTCCTTACTTTCTACAACATCAAGCCCTTACCTTCCTCAAGGTCGGTACTTCCAAAGCTACTTCTCAAGCTCCAGTCAGTAATTTACGGGTGTAATGCCCTGCCCGTGTAACCTGTCTCGCCTTTGTGCGCTCATACTTGCGAGCATTGGTAAGTTGGTCTGCTTCTGCGTCCAGCAGGCTGTTGAGCACCTCCTGCACACCTTGCCTCACAAGTTCCTTCAACTCGGTCTTTATTACTTGTTCATTTAATTGTACAAATTGTTCTGACATGGTTCTTTCTCCTTTGGTTTTTTTGGGCTAACAAAATATCACCAAGTGATTCAGGACCATGTCCTTTTTAAATGCGCGAAACTTATGTTACCTTATCGAATTACGAATTGATGAAGAGGGAACGAGTCTTCAGGTCAGCAGATCTGTTAGCAGATACAAACTTAATCGTTCAATCTGCCAAGGTCATAATCCGTTTTGGTAAAACAACTTCAGAATTTCTGGATCGTGTAGATCTGGCTTACCTATCGTTATTATTGCAATACGATAGCGCTTTGAAAAAATTCGACAAATAGTTTGCACCCAATGAGGTTGTAGATGATACTAAGTTTTATAGTATACAAATGTTACAATTGTTTATTGGGCACATATCTCAACTTTTGCTTCAAGGAATTCTTTTAGGAAACGAATCAGACCGGGAAGGAGTTTCAAGTTGGGAGTTTGTGCAATTGTCACGTGTGTAAATGACCTGAAAGTAGCAAAACAAACAACTCATTCGAATTAATTTTCACACAAATGAATGCTTTCACAGGCTTTGTTTCAATGCCGTGAGAAGCGCTCAACCTGCCGGTTTCTCTGATGCAAACAGAAGGTTATAGCAAGTAGTAGGAAGCAGATAATGGCGTAAAACAATTTGTTAAATAGGAGCGCACTAATTGGCGCTTCATACCTGAAATAAATCGCCCACTCAAGGAAAGGAAAATACCTTGGGCCAAATAAAGTGTACAAGGAGGGCGACCAGAAATACAGTATCACCCAAATAAATAGTCCTGCAATGATGCCTACTGTAGTTGAACAACTCAGCGCGCTGAACAAAGCCATAATTACACTAAAAAGGAGGGCCTGAACCAAAAGCGTGAGTGCAAAGATAGGAGGAAAAAGCCCTGGAATTAGATGGTTCATGATACCAAGCAAGGCAAACATAAAAAACGCAACCGTGAAGAAACTCAGTAACAAACGCCTCAACCAGAGCACACCCAAGTTAACGCGACTACACGCAAAGGTCGCTGTGTGTCCGTCTCTCTCTCTCATCAGCCCACTGTTGGTTAGCAGCGCAATCAATATTGGGAAAAATACTCCCAGAATGTACATGATGAACATCTGCCTTTCTGAGATTTCAAAACTTCCTTCCAAGGTGAGGAATAATGAGACAAGAGCAGTCACAACCAATGCAATCAATAACGAAGGCTGAACCTTGAAAATTTCATAATACACCAACCGCATGTATCTTTTCATAGTAAATCTATGTACCTGTTTCAACACCATCACTTTGCTCAGGGAGTGTATCAATCAGTTCCAGTAAAACTTCTCCTTCTATCCAACCTCCGTTTGATTTGTCAAAAGCCTTCAACAATAAATCCCAGAAGGCTTCTGAGCCATACTGAGCGTCGAAATTATTCAACCTAATCAGGGTTTCCACATTCTTAGGAGTAAATCTGAATGGAGAGTAAATGGAGGTAGCTTCATTCTTTAGCAACAATGAATAGGATTCCAGCAAGGCTTCATGGTCAAATCCGGATACTTCAGCCTCTTCTACCAGTTTTAAGGCTGCGTAATACAATAAAGGCAGACTGCTTGTATCATCCTCCTTATCTCCAGAAGCTTCTTCGCTTTTTTCATACGAACAGTCAATATCAGACCCCCTAGAGAACAAACCATACGCTAAATCAGGGCAATGTTGTTCCCTGCACCACCAAGACAGCAAGACATCCATTGCAACATTTTCGCTATACTTGGCCATATCATCTGGCCAAATATAGTCAATTTGTCTGGATCGCTCCGGTATGATTAGAGTAGATGCTTCGCTTTCCCAATAACTCTGCTTTATCAACGGCAACGGGATCAGTGTAGAACCCGATCCTTCCGCATCATAAAGATTCTGCCACACTAATCGAAAGAAGGTACCATATTGCTCATTCCGGTCTTCTTCCCGAAGTCCAGGATTTGGTGATAGGTAAATCTGATCTTTTTCCTGCTCTTCAATCTGGTATTTTGCCCCGGCGATGAGCAGAATGTGATCGGATGCTTGCTGCCACTGCAACCGTCTCATATCTCCATCTATTGACTCGGTATCAGCGCTGTTATAATTGATCGTGATATCAGCAGGCAAAATGAGTGTGATCTCATCCGGGGAGCAAAGGGCATAGGGATGCCATTCCCCCAACTTTTGCAGAAAGATCAGGTTCTTCTCTAAGTAAGCGCCGGGGGCATAGCCAATTTGTTCGATTTCTTTTGGAAGGCTGTAGACCGAATAAGCATAATATGGTACTACAAACCTGCCGTGATATTGGAGTTCAATCCGTATTGGATCGCCATCCCTGACTTCAAAACGATCAACCGCTAAACCGGTGTTTAACAAACTTAAAGCGGATATATCACATCCAGGAGAAAGTTCCACTTCAGCCAGACCTGAAGCAATGGCGCCATCAGCGGAAAGTTCCAAATACAAGCGGTAGGATTGAAAGTGCGAACAGACAGATCTCAGGTTTTGGCGCGTCTGAAAATTCGGTTCGACAGAGCGCAAATGCTGAAGGTCAATTAGTTTTTTCCCCCAGAAGACAGAGAGAAATAAAGATGCTAGGCTCAGGATTGATATTGCAGCAACTGCGTTCCAACTATGCTTTGTCTTCACCCTAGGAAGTCGAAGGTCTGTAACTAAAAACGCAATCATAAGCAAGAATAGAGCAACGCAAACATAGAAGAGACGTTGGTAAATCAGCATCTCTGTTTCAGGGCCAAAACCAATTAGTGCGGAATTCATTTGTAAGGTAGGCATGAAAATCAATAAGTTCCCCAGGTCTACAGGTCTGGTTAAAACAAACCCAAGGTAAATAATAATCACACCGGAAGCTACCAAAATATGGTTGATCAACAATCCAATCAAGGAACATATACTAATAACAAAACAAACAGGAGGAAGCAAAATAATCACCCAGACCCAGATGGCATTGAGGGCATTCGCAATCCCAAAGAAAGCAACACTCAAGATGAAAGTTAGGCAGACCGTTGGTGAAATAAGGGTCAGAAAACCCGCTATTCCAACTCCTGCTTTGAGTATCAGGTAATCATCTCCAAACACATTGCGACTCCACAGATGGTTGTGACCTTTTTCAGTTTCGTTTAAGAAAAAGCGCAGATACAGGATGACAAACAGCAAGCAGGCTATATAACCTGTAATTCTTGCTATGTTCTCAATATATCCCAACGCTGTGGTCTCAGGTAATTCAGAAATCGGATTCGTCACCAGGGCGACCACAAGCACAAGCAAGGAAAACAACCAGTTGACCTTATCCCAAACAAAAAGTTTCCACTGGGCAGTAAAAGATCTCAGGAATATCTTCATTCAGCTTGCTCCGAGTTATGTTGGCAAATGAGAAGCATATATGCATCTTCCAGATTCGGTGTCAACGGGGTGCTGCCCTCGGTTACCATGCTGCTCAGGGGGGAATAGCGAGCGATCACGCTATGGGTTTCAGCCTCGTGAACAAAAGAAAGAATAAGATTATGATCTTTAAAAGTGGCCCAGTCCTCTCTTGCGACCGTGCGTTCCCATACCTTTCCCCGACATTGGTCCAGCAATTCAGGAATGCTCCCCGAGAATATCAGTCTGCCCTTATGGAGAATCGATAACCGATTGGTAACTGCGGTGATATCCTCAGTAATATGGGTGGAAAGCAGTACCGTGCGTCTAAGACCCAGGTCTGAAAACATATTTCTGAAGCGTACCCGTTCTTCTGGATCCAATCCTGAGGTAGGCTCATCTGCAAACAGGACCTGTGGGTCATGTACCAGGGCTTGAGCAACCACGAGGCGTTGTTTCATGCCACCTGAAAAAGACTTGATCTTCTTTTTAGCCACGGAAGCCAGGTTGACCTCCTCTAACAGCCTCATGATCGTTTGGCGAGAAAGGTCAAGACCGGAAAGCAGCGCCATATAGTCCAGGAATTCGTAAGCAGAGAATTCCGGATATAGCAGATATTCCTGCGGGATGATCCCAATGTTCTTTCTGACTTCACTGACCTGACGCTGGGTGTCAAAACCACATACGGTTGCCCGACCAGCTGTTGGCTGAATGAGACCAGTCAGGATGCCAATCAGGGTGGTTTTGCCAGCGCCATTCGGACCCAAAAGCCCATAAACGCCTTCATCCATTGCAAGGTTGACGTCACGTAAGGCAAAAACACCGGCTTTGTACTGTTTGGTCAGGGAGTGCGTTTGTATGATCATAATCTCCTGCTTAAAGCAAATCGTGGAACTCGTCTTTCATTTGTTATGGAACAGATTCTTTATCAGTTATACCCGTTTATGGGCATTGGGTCAGATCTTTACAGCGGTATTCAGTCCAACTGTGGCAGCCGCTGCTATCACAAAACGAACAATAACGGGATTGGGTATCTTGCTGACCTGGCCACCAGGTCTCGCAACATGTACCCGTATTCACCCATGATGTGCAGGAACCTCCTGCAGCAGATACTGGCTTGCTGATGAATGCAGCAACCGCCGTAGCAATTACAGCGATGATCAGTAAACTAAGAAATACTCTTTGCTTTGTAACAGAAATACTACTGTACATTTTTACCTCCCAGATTAACGATTGACGAGTTCCACGATTTGCTCTTTTGTTGTTGCATGATTTGCATTAGCTATTTTCCCATTAGCATCAATAAAAAGTAAGGTTGGCGTAGCTGAGATTTGGTATTGATCAAAAACCATTTTTGTTCCCTGCAGGACAATCCAGGGAAGCTCACGCTCTTCATCATATTCTTGAATAAAGGCTTGATTTTCATCAAGCGAATTAGAAGTCACAACCACAATTTTGTATTGTGGGTATGATATAGAAAATTTAACCAAATTCGGGTATAGAGTCTTACATGAACCACAATCATGGGAACTAAAAACCAAAACTATTGGAGAGCCAGCAAGGTTTGAAAGTTTAAAAAGCTGATCGTTTACGTCCCTTAGTTCAAAATCAGAAAAGGATTCCCCAAAAATCTGAAATTCTTCTTCTGTGTTATGGGTTGAGATGAGTAGTTGGTTTTGAGCTACAAGATTACGTATTGAAATTAATATTATTATGGAAATGATACTCTGCATGATGAGTAACCCAACTGTTGTGGCAGAAAGGATATTGTTTAGTTTTTCTTGTTCAGATTTCATGTTGCTTCCTAGTTTAAAAGTAAATTCTCATAAGTTGAAACATCTTTATTTTGATAATCTCCAAAATCGATTCAAGCTTGATGTGCGGGGGCAACACAGCAGTCATCACGCTATGTGTCCAGAGAATAATCTCTCCACCTCAGAGGAGTAGAAATTCCCTGGTGGTAAGAAAATCATTGTCAAAACCCATAGGCGAGATATATCTATAAAATCTTCTTCCGCGTAATTGAATTAGAAAATCAATTTCATTCCTCCTATTCTGATCGAATTGAATATATTTAGAACAGAAATCCTAGGCTCTGCTAGCTTCCGCTAGATCGCCGATAATTTATTGCTGATATTCACCTCCTCTGTAATTATACATTTTACTGCGCTTACATAAAAAGCACATGTTCGACAATATCTTCCACCATCTACATCAATTGGTTGAGGCATAATTTCTGTTTCAAAGTGAATCGGCTGAGGCATGTTCATCTTTTCCTCTATGAAGTCAACAGATGTTTGGCGGATTGCTTTCTACAGAAAATCATCATATGTATCGTCTATAATTTTTCATAATTGGCCATTTGGAGACAAAATGATTGGATGTACAAGGTTGTTCATCTTAGAAATGATGTTAGGTGATTTTTTGAAGACTACCTCGTGGTTCTCAAGAATAACGACAGTTACAGTGGAGTCCTCCGAATTGAAATCAACACTTTGGATATCGATCATGAATTTATAGTCAAGATATTCTAAGTCGTTTTTATTTGCATTCAATGACTCTAATCGCGACTTCTCGATTTCTTTGGAAAGGAAATTTCTAGCTTTTTCAAAATTCACAGCAATGAAATGACTAAGGTCAGGGATAACATTATTCTTTCTTGACTCATATCTTAGTTGGAAATATTGATCTAGAAGGTTTTGGATCTCATCTGTATTAACATTGTAAGTTGCGTTAATTGTTGCAGTTGCTGGAGAAAGACTACCAAACAATAAAATGACAGCCAGTCCAAAGAACAGAATACTCAATGCAAATTTAGAGTTTTTCATGGTTTCCTTTCATTCCTCTTTTTTGTTGGCTAATGCCTTGTGTATATTAATTAAATGGAGCGAATCATAAAACGTTTCATTTGCTGTTTTTTTGATAGCTCAATTCCTTGTATTACAAGTTCATATATTTCGTTTGCTCACACGGATAAACATACTACTTTAGCAAGCCCTTTCTCTCGAAAACTAAAGGAGGCATATCCATGTCCGAAGAAAGGCGCATTTTGAGATGTTCAATTCTCGTTTCAGACATCTCCTTGTCTTCCGAGTCTTTAATAAAAGGCTCTACCAACTCGGTATAGTCGTTACCGATTGGAATAAAGAACGATTCGATGTTATCTTTAGGTCCGATTCTGTAAAGAATGTATACAGAACGAAACTCATCTGGACCCTCCAGTACTTCTGCACAGTTAGTTACCAACAAGATCACGTCTTTCATGCTGTAAACTGGTTCCCATTCACATACAAACTCATTTTGACTAGAAAACTTAAGAGAAGTCTGACCGATTAACTGCTCCGTTTCTTTAAAGTTTTCAGGGGTATTGTAGTAATCAAATCTGTTTGATTTATACGGCTCTCTAATGGAAATCCAGCCTCCATACTCCTCGATAAGCGAGAGTATTTTCCGTTCTTGAGAATCCCTGACTATGAAGATAGTCATTAAAACAAGAGCAATGACAATGACAATTAAAGGGAGAATTCGTTTGCTTGACATTAGTTGTTGTATCCTGTGATATTCAATGCAAAGAAACTTGAGGGCGAAAAGTAAGCAAGGTTATATGAACCAAATGGCGTATGACTTGCTACTTGGATTTTGGTGTAATCGTGACAGCTTCCGGTCAGCGAGGTAACCAATACTGCATGCCTCCACCCACCTGATGTATATTGCATTACGACAACATCTCCACCGCTAAGATAGCACATGTATGATCCGGAACTATACCCAACCGGACCTCTACCGGTGTTAGATGTGAGAAAGCTATAGAAACCACCAACATTAATCCAGGGATACGAACCTGTCTTCGTGTAAGAATCAAAATACCACTTATTGTAGTAATCATTGGGAGTGGACATTACTTGGTTAGTGCCAGCATAAACGGCTTGAGAAACAAAATTTGTACAATCTTGGGATTCCTGCCAGAAACTTGGATTTACCCCATTTTTCCAAGTATTTGCATAATTTACAGCAGCTGTTCTGTTGTATGTGAGATTAATAAAATTAGATGGGGGTGCCGTGTAATCCTGTGGGGGAAAAATCTCAACTTCCCTCTTTTGATTAACAATGTTTCCTTCAATGGTTGAGAATATCTCATCCTCTGATCGGCCTTCAATTTGAAAGGTAAAAGCATCCTGGTAATTATCATTTATTATCCTCCAGCCGGTACCATCATCGATAAGTAGCATTTTGTGGCTTATCTCAGACAATTCAACAGGTAATATTGTCGGATCCTTGAAAGTAACTAGCCCATTCTCATTCAAGAAAACGGTAGCTGAGCTTCCATCTATACTTATCTCAGAAAAGGAAAGGTCAATCTCATATTCTTCATATGGAAGATAAAAGCTTGAATTGATTTTTCCAATTGTTTTTGACCGTAATCCTTCTAATTGGATCCATGAGGGGTCTGATTGGTCATTAGAGATGAAACTATTTATATAGTTTTCATCTTTCAATCCTATCAGGTTTTGGTAGCGAGCTTCAAAATACTTTTTAACAGAAGCAATTATTTCACCTTCGTGGTTTTGGGATTCAGAGATTGGATCATCACCAACACCCGATAAAAAGACACTGCTATGCCGAAACTGGGAATCGACACTTCTTGTTGGACTAGCCCAAGCTGTTTGAAAAGAACTAAGGAGTAGACCAAAAATCAAGAGGAAACTTATTTTTTGAAAAATTCTGTTTTGTTTCATTTTCCATCTCCTTCCAAGATAAAAAATTGATGTTAAACAAATTGGTGAACTATTCGTTTGCTAAAGTAAAAGTATTATGTAATACCTCCTTTCAATACTTCGACCATGATTCTGTCATAAAGACCACGCTCCGTTGATGGGTTGTTCTCTATTAATATAGACGGAATTCCTTCATAAGTGTTTCATATGAATTAGATTTCAAGCGAGTGATTGCGAAAGCAAAAATATTTTTCCTTTAATAACCTTACATGTGCCGTATGCCTCTGCCTTACTTTCAACAACATCAAGCGCTCACCTTCGTCAAAGAAGGTACGGAAGGTTATCAGGCAGGTTTACCTACCGTTGCCGAAGAAAAGCGCGATGGGGCTCACGGCTTACTATGCGGATGTGGTTGATTTTGTGCTGGAGAGTAGGTTTCAAATGAACCTCAGTTCGAATCCTCAAGTGCCTGAGTTCCCCCAATTATCCAACTACAGCCATGAGAAAGTTACTGAAAAGGATTTCGATCATGATGGCTCACCGGAAAGCGTGGATATTGAGGACCATGATAGCCGGGTGCAGGTTACTCACCATCTGGACAAGCGAGATGGTGTTACCGAGAAGCAATCCATCCATGGTAGGCTTCGAGCTGGAAAAGCTGCTACCGATGAACGTCTGGAAAGTAGAGCTAACCTGAAAGAGGTCGAGATAAACTAAAGCTACATTTTTTGAAAATGCCAAGCCTTCCGGTTGTAATGCCGGAAGGCTTATTAATTAAAGATAATCTTCAGGAGGAAATACTGGTGTTGGAGTACGCTTGGGTGTCTGATCATCAGGATGTTGTATTTTCTGAGAGGGCGTGATCAGAGCAACAATAACGTTTTCTCCTCTTTGGTATTGGATTTCCATCTTCATTTCTTCTGTGTTTGACCGGATCACTTCCCGAACCTTATCTCTTTCTGAGGTTACTGAAACGCCATCTATGCTAATCAGGATGTCGCCGGACACAAGACCTGCTCTCTCCGAAGCGCTTCCGGGTTCAACATACAGGGTTTTTCCGTCGCCATCAATAACAATCCCGAGGACTGGCTGTGGGAACAAAGCATATGCTACTATTTTTGTTTCTTCGCTTTGATCAGGAAGCTCTTTTGTCGAGTTTTGCGAAATACACCCGGTTACCAAGTATATGAAAAGTAACGAAATTTCAATAAGTGAGTAAATTTTCTTTTTATTCATCACGTCTCCGTCTAATTATAAAAAGGGAAAGTTCCCAACAGTGTAAGTTATGTCATAAATAATTTAACCACCCGTTAGGTCTGAAAAAAAGATACTTTTCAGACCTAAGACGTTTATTAAATAAAGTATCTCAAAAGAATGCGATTATTCTTCATCATTTTATGGTCTAAATATACTGTCATCGGTCAATTCATCCATCTTGAAATGGCACTGGCTAAGACATGAAAAGAGAATCATCTGGCAGCGCACAGTCTTAGCGATATCCGTTTCCCCACCTTCGAGACCGTTAATCGTAAGGCTGGACAAAATCGTGGTTAAGGTCTCGGTCGGATCATATGCAGGACGGGGTTGGTAAATCATTAAAATCACGTATTCCCCGATTTTGGTGACTACGACGATGTTAGCTTCAGACCCCATTTTTCCAAAGTTGTGCTCAGGCACATATGCAATTGAAGCTGGATGACCGTTCACCATCGAGTTAACATGCGGCAAAGGGGAGAATAGTGTCGCATAAATGTACTCTTGGTTGGCTGCCCACACTCGCAGCTCTTTTATGAAAGGAGTGAGTTTTGTCTCGGGTTCATGCCAAACATGCAAAGTGACTCCTTCTCCAAATATCATTGCACTGCTGCTTGCAACACCGTAGGTGCTCACTTTAAACATTTTTAACTGGTTTGGTTGATAGGTAGTGTAATCAACATCTGACCAATCCGCAGGTAATTGCATGGACAGACCAATTTCTTCAATGCGATAGTTGCGCCAGCCCATAACACGAGGAGCTAGTTCACATTCCAGAACAGGAGCCGCCATGGTTGCCAACCGCATCTCCCGGTCGGTTCGCATCGCCTCGTATGTGGTTTCCATGTCAGGAAATTCTCCTTCCCCTTGCGAGGGTAAAGGGGTCTGAGTAGGCTCCGGTGTCGGGGAGGGCGCCTCTGTTAGTGTAAGGGTTGGTGTGTTGATTGGGATTGGTTCGGTAGCTGCATATGGGGTTGTGCTGTGTGAAGGCACTTCCGTCAGTGTTTCAAAGTCGGTGAAAGTTTTGTTTGTGATATTAGTTTCATCCTGACCTGGAGGTACCCCACAAGCAGTAAGCCAGAAGAACAAAATTGCTATAGTAATCGCACAGTTTTTTTTCATCAGATAACCTCAATCAATAATTAGCAGTGGGGATGTAGGAATGATATCTCTTATTCTATATAAATAATTTTCAAAGAAACTGGCAGACCTACTATAAAAGCGACTAGGGCATCCCGCCTGACACCAATTCTGTTCGGAACCGCTTACAACTGTAGATGTATGGCTCGTAATATAAGCAACATGCCCCATATCCCCACGTTCATGCCATCCAATATTTTGTGATGTATAAGGAGGAGTATTAGAGGATTCCCATCCAGGAGTAATATAAACTTGGTAATACCATTCATCTGCATTGCCTCTAAAAGGCACACCACCATACATATAAAAAACGTGCCACGTACAATTTCCCAACGAGCTACTTGTATCACAACATTGGAAAGGGTTCCCAGGGCTATATAATCCACAACATCGTTCGGCAGATATGATGACTTCTTTTTCATCAATGAGCTTTTGGTTTAGAGTATAGTAATTTTCCAACGATACCGTAATAATGGTGCCGAAGATTTCGTCCAGCGAGGTGTTATTGTCCAATTTAATTGATTTTACGATGTGAACAAACATCCTAAGATCGTTGATGTCGTTGGTAAACTTGTGATTTAGCTGAACAAAATGATCTTTCATCTCGATTGAGAGTTGTAAGCTAGGATACGAACCCGTTGTATAACTTATTGCTGCAACAGTATATTTGTCAGAACTTGTTTTTGATTCTAGCAAGTTTACTTCTTTATAATCAAAGATTTCTGAAAGACCATTGAGCCAGTTTGTAATGGCTTTTCCATTTTTTAGCCAGATATCAATATCTAAAAACATCTGTTCGTCTACTAAAGAGATCCTTCTCAATATCTTCTCTGGCTCTGAATAGGGAGTCTCTTGTCGAAATCTCTCATAAAGAGTAAATTCGTCTGAGTAAGAAAAAGAAAAATCAGAGTCATCGAGAAAGCTCAGTTCTTTGTGCACATTGTGATCATCAATAAAAAAGTAACTGGATGAGAATAAAGAAGAAGAGTCACAGGCAGATACTGTAGGACCTGGAGGTACGAGTAATACTAAGAGAAGTGTTCCCACACTTAGCAACAAATAAGTGGCTTTGATAATTTTGTTTGCATGCAAGATATGCTCCTTATTGTTTTTTCACTTATCGCTTTCAAACAGTGGTACAAGCCGGTAAACAAGCACCATGAATACTGAATAATAGAATGGCAGACAGTCCAATGTACAGGATGTTCAAAACAAGTTTAGAAGATTTCATAGTGACCAATATTTCTCTTGTTTGTTCTGGTTCACTAACACCTCGTCATATTTATTAAACGAAGTGAATCATAAAAGTGTTTCAGTGGCTGTTCTTTTGATAGTTCAATTCCTAGCATTACATGTTGATACGTTTCCTTACACACGTGGATAATGCCCTTATACCTTCCTCGACAATTCAACTAAAAAGTCGATAGAAAGTAAAAAGAAATGAATCTGATTCGTAAATACTGGCTATCGTCAGTTAAGCTTCAAGTTGTGAGATTAGTTGAGTTAGTTCATTAACTTCTGGGGATAAAGCCTGTAAGGCAGCTGACTGAAACTCAGTTTTCAAGCGGTACAAGATGATATAGAATTCGAGTCATTGTTTAATATTCAATTTGATCTGGAGATCGTAATTAATCTTAAAATCAGCTTAGTTGAAACCAACTAGTTTTACTCAAATCAAACTTTGCTGCCTTGTATTGAAAGTATTGTTGGTCTCTCTTTTCACTCTAGTTTCTACCTTAACCTTGTGTGCATACTCTCAAGTAACAACTTTTTCGTTCATACTTCAAGAGAATTTTTATTGCTTTCGATTTTGAGCCTTTTATTTGAGAGGTGAAACATTAATCGCATTTGAAACGTTTACTTTATTAATGAACTTTTTGAAAAGAAGATGGAAGGATTTGAAATGGAAGATGAAAAGAGCGAAGAGGGTAGAAACCTTAAATTTGTTTTCTTAGGAACGATCGTAGTTCTATTAGTTGTTCAAACTTTGTTTTCTATCTTTAATTTTGTAGGCATCCAACAATTAAAGCGTTCTTTCACAACGGGGATGTGAACGTAGGTACAAGCGAGTTCCCAGACTTGATAAATAAAAAATTAATTGATTGTGAACTTAGTGATGAAAATGGGAAAAGTGCATTTACTGAATCACTTATCGGATCCCCAACACTTTTAGTTTTTACTAACTCGACGAATGATGAAATGAGGTTCCTAATAAAATGATTACTACAGAAGGACTGAATAAAATTTATGGAAAAGACAAACAAGCTCTGGATGATGTTGACCTGCATGTGCCGCGTGGCGTATACGGTTTATTGGGGCCAAATGGTGCCGGGAAATCAACGTTAATTCGAATACTTACTGGGACACTCAAACCGACATCGGGAACGGCCAGAGTGGCGGGTTATGACTGCGTCAAAGGAATTGATGAGGTGCGCAAGCGAATCGCGGTTATTCCCCAGGAATTCAGCCTTTATCCAAATTTAACCCCAATCGAGTTTTTGGAATACATGCTCATTCTTTCGGGGAAAGACATTGATCGCTCTTTGATAATGAAACGACTTTATCAAGTGAACCTGGCGGATCATGCGAAGAAAAGAATGGGCTCATTCTCCGGGGGAATGAAGCAAAGAGTGGCTATTGCCCAGGCGTTGATTCATGAGCCTCAGGTGATTTTTGCCGATGAACCCACTGCTGGATTAGATCCGGAGGAAAGAGTGCGATTTCGAAACTTGTTTTCAGAGATCGGTCTTGAGAAGACTGTTCTGCTCTCCACCCATATCACCGAGGATATAACCGCATCAACGAATATGCTCTCGGTCCTTAACCATGGAAAAATCATATTCAGCGGATCCACCCGAGAGTTGATCAACACAGCGAGGGGCAAGGTTTGGTCATGCCGGGTCAAAAGCGGTATTGAGTGGGAAAAGTTCAAATCGCGAAATCTGGTTTTTTCCTTCACACTCGACCTTGACAATGAAGAAGTGACAGCCCTCTTTTCTCCAAAAACCAATGAGATTGAAAAAGGCAGTGAATCGCTGGAACCCACATTGGAATATGCATACATGCTTTTGATTAATCGGGATGAGGTTGGAGAAGCTGATGATGAACTATCTCAGGCAATTTAAACTTCAGCTCAAAATCTTTTTACTGGAAAGAATTCATTGGCTTATTCTTGTCCTGGCGCTCGTACTCCTGTTTACTGACATAAGCTTCAAGAATAGCAACACCTTTTCTCCAGTATATATTAATAACCTCTCTAGAAGTGTATTCCAGTTTACGTCAATTGTTTATGGAGTTTTAGCTACCCGCTTCTTCCTGATGGAAGTCTCAAAACAATCTCAAATACAATGGGCGCGTCCGAGCTTCAGAGTAAATTTTATTATTGTCAAATTCTTTGCAATGTTTTTTGGAGTTCTGATTCTACTGCTCCCAACTTTAGTGATGATGCTAATCAGGGGAGTATCATTCAACAATTTGGCAGGATTGGTTCAAGGTGCATCTATATGGTTTTATCTTTTTACGTCAACATTTCTTTTCGCCACAGTATTGAGCATCTTATCCGGTCTGCTGTTACGTAAACCTGCCTTAGCAATGCCCTTCACCCTCATTTGTCTGATATGGTTAGCCATTCGTCAGACTGTCTGGCCTGACTTGTTCAAATACTACGTCTCAGAATCCTTCGGGCTGCTATTTGGATACGGTCCTATTCGGGAGACTCTCCAACTTAATCGGGGGTATTTCCTGATACTATCCTTCAGCTTACTTCTGTTAGCGATACTTATCGGACATTTTATCCTTCCTGCAAACAAAGGCAAGCTGAAACTGAAAAATTCTATTCTCTGGTTTTCTTTTTTCCTCTTTTTTATTGCAGGAACCTTTTTCTTAGGTTCTCGACTGAATTATCAAGGAAGTTTTATCGTTGATCAACCTGATTTAGAGACTCTCTACAATTCCAACGATGTGTGTGACGCTTTGGATTCTTACGAGGTTGTCATAGTGATCAACAAGCATGGTTATGTTGAAAAGGGAACGGCTACGGTTCAGCTCAAGAAGGGGCTTGATATCCGTGAGCATCTACTGCTGCTTCCAAGCCTGATGGACAAACCAGTCACTGTGGAAGAAACGTCACCAGGCACATACAGTATTGGGTATGAAGGTGATTTCATTCTGCCGAATTATTCTTACTCTAACCTCTTCCAGGATCCTGAAATTTCTTTGGTTGGTTTCCTGCCAGGTGGTTATATAGATCAATCCAGATTGTTACTTCTAGCTCATGGGCAATGGCATCCCTTTAGTAAATGCGATTTGACCAGGCTGGAGTTAAGGATACCTGAAACGATAAACATTAACTATTCCAGCGCCGATAAAAACAGCACTGCAAACGGAGTGGTTAATCTTTCCTGGGAAGAAAACTTACCCGAGGTATTGATCATTGGGGGAGCGGATTACGTAGAGGGCGATATAAACGGACAAGAAGCTCTATTGCCAGAGTGGCTTGATTCGGACACCCGAAGTCATTATGAGTTAATCCAAACCAAGTTCAGCGGACTTATGAAGCGTGTGGCAATGGAAACAAACGAAGAACAGAATACCATCATTCTCCCCATTGTTGGATCAAGTATTTTGGATAAGAATGGAACTTTTTTTCTACGGTCAACGCCATTCACGATGTTTTTGCCAGATGCCACACCATCGAAGTTGGAAATTGAAGCTGCTTTAGAGGTGATTCAAGCCTGGTGGAGACAAGGAACAGATGACCCAAGTCTTCAAAATTGTCTTTTTAAACGCTTCAGCTGTCTACAACCAACTCGTTCAGTGCCTGATGACAAAAGCGTTATGCCTTTTTTGTATTATTTCAGTCTCAAACTTGCCTCGGAACAAAGCCCGGAAACAGTTGATCTGGACTCAATCATTCAACTGTATCAAACGATTGATTCCGATCCAGCTTCAATATATGCTGTGCCAAGGATGTTCGACAAAGATGAAGAGAATGAACTGATCGTTAAGTTATTCCAACTTGATCGTTGCATGGAGGATGGAGAGTTCTGGAATGTATTGGTAAAACTCAAAGAAGAAAAAAGCAGTGTGTGGATAGACTATGTAGATTTGGAATCTTCTATTCAGCAGCTGACTGAGTATAGCTTGGAAAGATTAGAGCAACAATGCCCCCAAAATTGAAAGCTTTTGCTCGCCGTTTTTCCTTGGAGTTTCTGAAGTTGCATAGAGAAGTCTTGGGGATAATCTTCGCGTTTTCTATCGTGATTTTTGGTTATCTCGCACTAATGGCACCAACTAGTGACGCCGTAGAGTTGCAACCATTCATGAGTTTTGTCATGGGCGTACTCATGCCGTTGTTACTGTCATTAGTAGGGAATTTTATATTATTCAAAGAGGTTGAGAACGGCTCAATCGATTTCATCCGTACCAGGCAAAGTATGGAACGCTTATGGCTCTATCGAATTGTTGGCTTCCTCTTGCTTAGCGCTTTAGCCAACATAATGATCGTTTCGATTTCGAATTTGATTTATGGGCCGATATTGCCTCCTATCATGATGTTTACACTTTTTGTTCCAACGCTGTTTTTTTCAGGATTGATGGGAGTTGCTACCGGTATCACAAAAAACGCTTATGTCGGGGCTGGAGTAGGTATAACCTCTTGGTTGTATTTCTACCTACATTCAGAGACGATGACAACCAGGCTGACCATTAATGACATTGTCTATTATCCTTTTCTTGAATGGATGATTTATAGGGACAGGCCTTATATGATAAATTCTCTGATCCCAAATCGCCTGGTTATTAGTGCTATCTCAGTTCTCCTGTTGGTCTTATGCTATTGGCTCTACAAGAAAAATCTGCGGTATGTGACCAGTGCAAGGTAAATGAATTGATTGGTTTGCAGATTTACGAGATTCTCAGAGTACATATACTAATAATCCAATGCTTTTTCGATCTTGATCGTCTCTCTGCCATCTAGAATAAAATGAGGCCCTGAATCTTCTCATTTTGCAGCAAAAGCGAAAGACCAAGGATATATAACTTAAAAACCGCTCTGTATCACTGATGAGATAAACTGAGCAGACCACGCGGCTTCTGGGAAAGGGAACTCGCTAGGATTAATCGAATCGACCAGTTTGTTATAACTCCTATCCAACGCCTAGTTTTCTTCAGAGGAAATCTTTCCTTTATTCCGTAAATGCATTGGAAGCATCATATCAATTTCTTCAGGATTAAAGAATTGTTCTTCTTCCTTCTTCAATGCCTTTTGTGCTTCAAGGTAGCTCCTTTTGTCGGTTGTTGGTGATGACTTGTAAATTTCAAAAACGCGAGCCTGAAGGTCATCTCTAATCTGAACAATCTTTTCACTCGATAATATTGGAAAATCGGTAAGAAGAGATATATAGTCTTCTCTAGCCAACCACAGGTTTATTGCGGTGCTATAATGCCGCTTAGCCTCTTCAACTAAGTTATTATCTTTGAAAAAAAGATTGACAGCAAGCAAGAGCGTCGAAAATATTCCACCGATAACCGTAAAAGATCTTTCATTTGTTATGATTGCACCTAAAAAACCGCTAGCGGAAATGGCTGAAAGAATAATCTAGCAAAGCTTAATCCTTTTATTCTTTAACTCTAGATTATTCATCTTCTTATGATGAGTGGAGTAGGTGTATACTGATCGTCCGTAACATTCTCTGATTTGGACGTATAAGTTGTCCCGGTGTTGAGAAGAGTTTTCCATAGAGTCTAATTCCTTTACCTAATTTATCCAGGGTATACAAAAACCTATAAATTATCTTGTATTCATTTTTGACCTGCAATCAGGTCAACGACTTTAATCAGGCAGTCTATACTTTTACTGGTATTGAGTGTTTGGCCACTTCCAGGTGATTCCGAATGATAACAAGGGCTTGTTTTTTCTAAATAAGCACGTAATGCTCGTTCATAGTCTCCCTCTGCTGCTGAAGAGGTTTGGCTGTCTACGATCCAACGCCACCCTTGTATCGCAGCATAGACAAAGCTATCAATCACGATGCCTGAGAGGTGATAACTACCAAAATAATCATTCCTAATGCTTCTGAAGTGTTTGCAGGTATCATTTAATAGTCCATTACTGCTCTTGTTTTTATCCTGCATTGCTTTTTGTTCTGCCTTAGGATTCGTCGAAAGCCAATTTCCTCCCATATTTGTATCTGGATATGTATATTGACCATTCCAAGCCCCATAATAGGAGATTTTTTTAAAAGCGGGAAGAATTTCAAATTTCATCCCATCGCTAAAAGCGATTTTAACAACCTGGCCATCAGCGCGAACATCACTCCGAGGATAACTTTCTAATATCGCACTTCGAACAGCTTGTAATAAACGTGACTGTCCATTACCCCAGACTGCATCAAAACGGTTATATTCAACCTCAGGCAATTCTATCAAGATGTCGATATCACTATCATCAATAGCAGTACCTCGGCCATACGATCCAACGTAAAGGCTATGAAGTGTCTCACTCTCCATATCCCAGAATGCCTTATTGATTGACCGAGTTACAGTTTTATAACGAATAGCAATTCTACTTCTGATTTCATTCGAAACAACTTCGCCTCATCGTCTGACAGGTATCCCCATATTTCACCTCCGTGTTTGATAAAAACTTATGTAGAATAATTATTCAAGTGAAAATGAAGCCTCCCCGCAGCAAGCTGCAGGGAAATGCCCTCTTTTGATTATACCGTTTAATAATCTAGATTTGATATAGGTATCAGTTTTACTTCAACATATTGAATTTTTTCCGAGTTATTGTTTATCGACTTCAAGATTTTGGGAAGGCAAATATAAACAACTTAGGTTTGATCTAGTAGTTCGGATTTTTCTCAAAAACACCTTTACTTCCCCGTACCGAATATAAAGCTGACGCTTCTTATCATCTAGGTTTTGCAAGTCTTTTTGCACTGTTTGAACGTCTAACGAAAAAGGTCCTATCCCTTCTTCTTTTAGAGCTTTGATTGATGATCGAAGAATTATTTGTTCTGATTGTGGTAAGTTAGCCATGTGTGTCTCGGAGTTTCTTGTGATCTCCTTAATTGTTCTAATGTGTTTTGCGATCTCGGATAACTCGGATATTTTGTCTTCCAACTTTTTTATCTCTTTTCGAGTTGCTTCAAATTCATCCTTTACTTCTCTAAGCTTGTTATCAAGCGATCCAACAGTATAAATTCCCTGTTCCTCCAAAAATAGCAGTGACTTTGACATTGCTTTCAGATTCTTAATCTCCAAAGATTGGGCATATCCTTTATTCCGCATGGCTTTCAGATTCGCATCAATATCGATCAGGGAAGGAAGGAATTCAGAAGTTATGGACTTATTCTCAAGTGTTTGTTTTTGCAAAAAGCTCTTCTTGATCTGCTCCAGTGTATAAGGCAAACCCAACGTTTCACCTTTAACAAAGCGTTGCTGTCCAATTTTTCGAAACAAGATTCCCTGATTCTGTTTGGTTTCAAAGCCGGAAACTGTGAGATGCAGAAGAAACTCTTCATAGGTCTGACTGTGATTATGGGCTTGACGAATCGCTCGACGAAGATCAGTTTTCCAACTTGTGCCTGTTTGGTGAGCCAAGTATTCCTTATATGTTTTTCCATTTTCCTCACCCGGTATTACAACGGAAAGACCGAAATCCTGGCACAGTCGATCACTTATTTTCCGAATCTGATAATAGCTTCTTCGGTTGGAGACAAACTTACGGTGATCCAGAAAATTTGCTGCACAGAAGATCAGGTGGTTATGAATGTGATCCTTATCAACGTGGGTGCTCAATACGTACTCATATTCATCCTTCAAGAATCCATTGGCTAATTCAATGCCAATCTTATGGGCGGTCTCTGGATCAATCTCATCAGGCTTGAAGGATTGGATTAAGTGAAAAGCAAGATTATTGCCCTTTGGCATGCAATGGGAAAGTGTGAAACTGAACTCCAAATCTGCCGTTTCAGGTGTACAGGCAAAGCTCGTTACCAGAAAACCCTCATCAGTTTTCCCACCAGCAACGACATAAGCTATGGCTTTTTTCAGCGAAGACTTGATAGGATGGATCTTTGTAATCGCCAAATTTCCTCCAGCATCTCCTGTATAGCTTTCAGGTCAGATTGGTAGATCTCACCTGTGGCGTTAAGGTGATGAGCGATTTGGTTGATGTTGATACCGATCATCCTTATTTGTCGGGTGTGTTCCTTTAAATCAGCATAATCAATATGGATCACATAACCATCGATGGCAACCTTTCGCAGATATGTGCTGCGTGAATTTATGCCAATACTTTTTCGCTTCTTTTCAATCCGTTGAAGTTCATCGTCGTTGACATAGAATATGATCAGGTTCCTTCTTGTTCTCATGCTTTTTCTAATAACCCTTTCACTAACGCTTCAACAAATCCAGAATTATTCACCAATATAACGGAGTACCTTTTGCGGATGTGTATATACACTTCCTTTGCTTGCTAAGACCATAATTCGTTCTTGTATGATTAACATCACTCAAGAATTTTTTGCCAGAGTTGCATATCGTGAAAAAGCAAATCATTATCAAACTTGTACTCTGAGAAACACATGCTCGAAAGACACGAAGAATGTTTCTTAAACAATGAAAAGAGCGATAATCAATAGCTACTTAATGCTGTAAGCAGGGCTGAGAAACCGTGTTTTTCATTCCAATGTACAATTGAAAACAGATTGGATAAGGAGTAATCTTGTCATCATCACGAGACCATGATTTCAGTCCGGAAAGCGACCGATTGTTTCTTGAAATGCTCTATGATAACTACAATGGGTTGATGTTCAACCAGGCAAGGAGATATTTCCAGAACCAAGCCGACATTGAAGACGTTGTTCAACAATCCTTCGTAAAACTTATTAAATATCTTCCAACAATAAGAAAACTCAACCGAAACATTTTGGCGGCTTATATCGTTAATGTAATTAGAAGCTGTTCCATGGATATTTTTCGAAAAAGGAAGATCGAGAAGGAAACCAATTTTTCGGACTTTTTCGAGGATTTTGAGGAGACGGTGGTAGATGATTTTGACCTGGATTGCTTGACTGAAAAATCACTCTGTGTGGGACAGCTAACCAATGCGATATTGCAGTTGCCCGAGCAGGACCAATTCGTATTGGAGGCAAAATATCTTCAGTGCTGGAGTGACTCTGAAATTGCTGAAGTACTCGGTATAAAAGCAAATACCGTTCGAACGCGTTTATTTCGAGCTAAGAAAAAAGCAATATTGATACTGTCTAGAGGAAAAAATGAAGACCAACAAGTCAGATGAAAAGAGGTCAGACAACCTTTTTAAGGAAGCTACCAAAGAGGCAGCATACATCAAAGGGAGGCATTTCCTTCAAGAGGCAAAAGCAGATCCTTACATTCCCTCTGCTGAGTTCAACCATCAAATTAAGGCGATAATAGAAGCCGAGACGCAAACGTCGAAAACACACAATAGATCTAATAAGCTTTCTCTTAACTTTTCAAAGGCTACTGCGTGGATTCTTCTTGCATTGGTCATACTTTTATTAGCGATTCCGAATGTGGCTGTGGCTCGAGATTGGGTGACGAAACTTGTAATTGAATCAAATCCAAAATATGTAACATATTATCTTCAGAACCAGGATACGGATAAGGAAATAGCTTGGGAAAATCAAGGTAGCTCTCCGCCAGGACTGTTGCCGGATGGTACCTATTATCCCTCATATGTACCAGAAGGCATGAAACTGATGCAACTCGCCTTCAACGTTTCTGATGTGTCCTACTATTATCAGGATGTGTCGGATAACTTTGTGTCAATCGATGTCATGGGTTCCGGTTCAAGCATGAATGTTGATAATGGGAATTTAGAAGAACAGAGCAGTGAAACTGTTAACGGAATGCAAGCAACCTATATGAGTAAATTGGGGGTGAGAAGTGTGGTCTGGAGTGATGGAGAACATGTCTTTATGGTCAGCACAACCCTTTCCAAAGAGGAATGTCTCCGAATTGCTAGTGGCTTGACAAATTGATTTGGGATCGATAATTTACCCCGGGAAAGCATTAAAATGATTTGCTTTCGAACATCCCCATTGCTACATTCAAAAAAAACCGGGCTACTCCTTTGCTCTTTTCTTAAAACTAAACCGTTTCCCAGGTAAAAGTGAAACACTTCTCCCTCGAATAGCGTTTCTATTAATAGAAACAATTCAAAGGAGAATTAATAAAATGAAACGATCCATGAATTCAATTTTCCTGCTTTTTATCTCAGTAGTTATTTTTGCTTCTGCCTCAGTCGTTGGGCAGGTAGAAGCTGCAGAAAATGACCCTTCTACTCTTGGGGAAAATTCTCCACAATACACAGGCACGAGGTTAATTCAAGCAAGCCTAAATATTTTCGGAGGAACGGCATATTGTGGCTCAACATTAGAGGTTTATCCGGACTATAGCGGTTACCTCACAATGTACTTACAGAGTAACTCATCTGGTTCCTGGAGCAATTTAACCAGCTGGTCCGGAAGTACCTCAAGTTTAAATAAGGTTAGTTTAGTTGAGTCATACGCCAATCTCATTATCGGGACGACTTATCGCGTTCAAGCCGTCGGACGAGTCTACCAAAACGGAATCTTTGTTGAACAGGTTTCAGCAACCTCTCCGGAACGTACAAGATAACTGTCCTGGGACAGGATGTTACTCGTTCATGTTTTGTAATATTTGGAAGATATTGTGATTTGCTAAAGAAGGCTAAGTATGGTGAAACAAAAGAAATCAAAAAAAGTTGAAAGGTCCCGATGAAAGTCCTATCCGAGGAACTGAAACGTGCTTTAACTTCAAGAGGCATGAGAATGGCGTTGCTCTTGGGTATTGGTCTTCTCATCGTTGGGTTAAATTATGCAAGATCATACCCACCAGAAAAATCTTTTGTCGATGTTTGGTATATTGCATATAGTCAAAGTTTTTATTACCTCATGCTCCCTTTGATTGCCTGCATTCCTTTTGCAGATACGCTGGCAAGTGACCGTAAACAAGGATATCTGGAAAGACTTGTGGTCAGAGAGCGATACAAAAACGTTCTCAATGCCAAGTTTTTCGCAAACGCGATAGCTGGTGCTTTAGCCTCAGCTTTACCATTATTGTTACTCTATTTGATTCTTACACTTACCAATCATAACCCTCTCAACCACCCAGCGCTCAACTCGATTGAGAGTCGTCCCTATGAGATAGCAGAGTTGGTGAACCTCTACAAAACGCTGCCAGATCTTTTCATCTTAGTTGTAAGCGGTGCTGTCTTCTTTATTGGAGCAATTTTCGCATCATTAGGAATGGCATTTACACTGTTGATAAACCATCGTTTTATCGCGCTTAGTGTTCCATTTCTTCTCTCAAATCTACTTCAATATTTCTCAAATAGAGCAAGACTGCTTCCATGGTATCTGGCACCATCAGTGCTTGGTGCAACAATCAGTAGTTCAGAGTAAATGACGAAGAGACTGAAGATGAAAAAGCTCGAAGAAACGAACATAAATTCTGTCTTAGTTGTAGTGTTGTTGATTCTACAAATAGCGTTAACTTCCGTTCAAATCATTAAGTTAAATCAATATGTTGCGCTAACTTTAGGTCCCACAAAGACATCCCTTGAAAACCAAGATATCGAGTTTGTGGAGGCTATTCCAATAAGTGACGATCCCTATATCGGAAACAATAATGATCCTGTAGTTACAATTGTTGGGTTTCTTGATTTTTCTTGTCAGCATTGCAAATCTGCCTATCAAGCGATCATGCCTCTAGTTTATGAACATCGTGATTCAATCCAATTCGTGCTGAAAGATTTCCCAGTTAAAACACCTGATATTGAAACAAGTCTTCTCAAGATCACAAATTGTCTACCAAGCCAATCTATTTATTGGGAATTTGTAGATTACATATTTTCTTCAGACGCTCCAATAACAGACCTTAATCTAATAAGTAGAGTAGAGAATCTGAACATCGATCATTCAATGTTCAACGAATGTGTTTCAAATGGAAACTACATAACCGAAGTCGAACAGGATATAAGTGAAGGAAAGAAAGTTGGAGTGATCGGTACACCAACCTTTTATGTAAATGGATACAGGATTAACAATTGGAATTCGGTTCCATCAATCATAAACATGCTTCTAGAGATTAACCAGTCGAATTGAAAAGAGGTGGAAAAATGAAGAAAACTCTAGTCATTGTGCTATTGGCCCTAATTGTTGTTGAAATAGGCCTTTTTGAATTAGTTATGCCCGTTCAAGGGAGCCAATGCTCTCAGCAAATTGATGCCTCATGCCAGTCACCTTGCGAATGTGGTGGTGGTTGGTATTGCTCAAGTGATAAAGGAAGTGTAATTTACTATTACAGGCTTCCTATCATTCACACTTGTGTTGGCTCTGAGCCTGTGGAATGCTCATATTGGTGCCTGTGTTGCCCGTGCAACATATCTGATAAGTGTATTATGCCTGGGGATACATGCACTTAGTCAAAACAAGGTCTTTTTGATTATCATCCTCATAGCAAGCTACGAGGAATTGCTCTCTTGAAAGATAATTAATTCAACAAACGCTATCATTGTTGCAACTTTTTCGCGCAAATACCAAATAATTTGGTTTTGAATTGAATAAGAACTATTGTCAGCGATAATACCATCTATGGAGATGACGCCTGTATGTCTACATGCGAAAATAATTCTAGGCAGATGGTAAGCTTGAGAAACAACATTTATATCAGAAAGGTTGTATTCCTGAAATACACTTTTGCAGGTCTCAAGCGTACGCGAACCTTTTGAGTCAATAATTATCATTCCATCCGGGACTTCTAATGATCTTAACGTTGATAGGATAAGTTCTTGTTCATTGGGTTGATCCAATGAGGTGCTTACAATTATCAAATCTGTCTTGCCGCTGTGAAATAATCTAGCAGCTGTCTTAAGCCTATCCATAAATACACCGGAGATCTCTCCAGACTGATAAACACCAGCCCCGAAAACAACCGTTGCATGATGATACTTTGCGTTCTCCCAGTTTTTGATTTCATTTTTAGTTGAAGTCCCAATAGTAATATTGACTAACACTATTAATAAGCATGTGACAGCCATTAATGCAATGACTATATTCATTGCTTTTCGCAAAAAATGATTAGCCTCTAATCGATAAATACGCTCAATAACCTGAAAAAAAAGAAATTGAGCACAAAATAATAAAGACGAAATAAACACAAACGAGAAACTTCCGAATCCAGAAAACCTTAGAACACCCGGGCCAATATAAGCATACTTATCAAAAACAAAAAAAAGCAAACTAACGATGAACAGAAGTAGGCCGAGAATAAGCATCACTGTCCAAAAAGCATCCTTTTCCCCTTTTGATTTTTTTCTTTGAAAGAACCTAAACATAAAAATAAAAAGGGATGATAAGAGAACGAATTTAACCGCTAAAATCAATGTTGCAGTAGACAATATGGAGTCAGGGAATTGGAAGAACTTAGTTTGGGTAACGAGCAGAATGCAGGCAGCCGAAATAACTAAGCTGACATAGGCAAAAATATTAATCAGTTTCAGATTGAGTTCTTTAGTATCATTTTTCATCATCTTAATTAACCAGATTTTTGTACAAACAAAATTATACCTGAGTAAGTTCAGAAACATATGAGATGATAGGTCTTTACAAAAAAGCACATCGGAATCATCCTAAAGGGTGAGAAACTCTCATGTATTCAATTTTGACCTCCCGGATGACACGGAAGTCTTCGTGCACCGCATCGGCCACACAGGTCGGGCAGGATGCACCGGAGTTGCCATTTCTTTGGCACAACCCTCCGAAAACGCATTATTCGCGAAATTGAACGCTTTACCCAGCAGGTCATGATCGAAGCGCAGATCGCAACCGCACAGGAGATCCGTGGCAATCAGAACTAGATCCTCAATGCGGACTTTAATAATCTCTTGACTGATCCCTTCTTGTGGAAAAACCAGCAATTAGTTAGTCACCTTCCAGGAGGAAACTCGGTCATTCAATGCGCCAAAGCTACTAGAGTTTGCGATTGCGTAACTTCCAACTATGCTGATCACTGTGCATCGTCTTGTGCCTACCGGTAAGTAAAACTAAATAAACGCTAAGTATCATCAACCGGACTTGTGACCTCGGGCAGGCAAACAGCACTTGCCTGCCCAATTTAAAGGAGACTACATGAATTCTATCAAGAGGATAACCGTTTTTCTACTGCTTTTGCTGCTATTGGGTGGATGCGCCAGAATATCCTACCCGTCAGACGAACCAACAAACCGCACCAGTTATTGAATCTAGAAATCCAGTCGTGGCCGAAACTGCATCTACACCTGCGGTAGCAGACTGGGAAACTTTGTATACAGAGGATAACCCAGTTACTGATCACCAGGAACTGATCCGAATCCTACAGGACCTAAAAGGACGTTTTCTAAATCAGTTTGACAAGCCTGGCTGGTATCAGCTCGTTTGGTTAAATAAAAAATATTGGATACACATTTCTGATCCGGATTCGGGTAGATTTGATAGCGTATTACACTATTCTGAACACGAAAAGTATAACGGTTTTTTAAGACCCTAGAATTTTTTATCACTTGACGGACACTATGGGAGGATGAACTCCCCTTCTCTGAATGATTTTTACTTCGTTCCTCTTGAGACACCACCGTCAGAAACAGTCTGGGAAAATTTGGATTATTATCTTTCATGTGACTTCTGTGTTGCTTCAGAACACCTGGATTTTCTTATCCGATGGATTCGCGATCCGGACAACCATATCTCCGAAAAAAGTTTAAAACAAACTTTTTTTTCGGATGGATCGGGGAATATGAGAACCAGCCGGTATTTATATTTGTAAAGTATCTAACAAATTTTGCCTATGTAGATACCGAAAAACTGATAGAAATCGAAGATCATTCTTATTATTTAAGTCTCTTTAATGGTGGAACAATCGATGGAAATACCGATAGGTTCTATCTTAGCGGAGGTGAAGAATTGGACGATTTACTTCCTTACAATTTACAACAGATTGCATACTTTGAAGAATTGCCAGAACGCATACAGACTCTCTATGACGAGTGTTACAAGAAACTGATTGAGTTTGAAAAGCAAAACTGACACATAATTGAAAGAAAAGGCATATCAATTCCAGTTGAGATCATAGCAAATCAAATGATGAAAGGAGAAAAACATGAAACCAAAATTTAAACTATTGGGACTGCTGACAATTATTGTTCTTCTGGTAGCATCAATTGTATCTGATGCCCAAGCAGTTAATCTCTATGGCACAAGAATTCGGGACCCAGGTCATAACGGTGCTGCTTGTACGGGCTGTGTGCCAGGTCCAAATAACCTAAATAAGTATTATTGCACTACTGATGGAAAACTCAGAACCTACAACAGCACCTGCACCTGGTGGAGTTCAACGGATATAGTGTGTCAAAGACCAAATGTCTGCCATTGCGTGAATTCGTTTAGTTCAGATCACTGCGCTTCAGCTTGTAGCTACAAGTAAGCAAGTATAAATAAACGCTGAACCCCTTCAATCGAACTTGAGACTTCGGGCAGACAGAATTACGCACACTGCTGCAAAGACTACGCGACATAGATAAAACTGTCATGGTTATCAGTCATAATAAAGAAGAAATCCAGGATTTGGCTGATCGCGCGCTCGAAATAGAGACCGAAAACTTGAAAGTTTCACTATTTGAATAGGTGACCTGATTATATAAAAACATCCTAAGAACCCGATCGTTCTACAAAACCAGCCTATACAAACAGGCTGGTTTTTTTATTCAATTTTAGAACAACATAGTTTGGCAAATAATCTCTGGGCATTGTTTAAGTAATGAAAGGAACTTCCCGTATCCAATCAAACAGAAAGGAGATCAAGTGGTACCTGAAAGCTGTCAGTTAGAAGTTTGCCTTGCCTTCGATACCTATTGTAAAAGAACACTTAGAAACGAAGCGATCAATGCTCATAAATCCATCAATAGGCGAAAGCAGATAATTCTCAATTTTTCAGACCTGCCCGTTGAGGAAGAGTACCTATTTGTCAATGATGGTACCTTAGAACCTGAAGCAGATCATCTCATATCAGGGAAGTTAATATCTAACCAACTTTTGACCGCTAGCATTAATAAGTTACCTGACCAACTGCGGAGGATCATCCACCTGTATTATTTTGATGAGTTCAATGATCGAACGATCAGCGAAATGATTCAAGTACCTAGGAGTACCGTTCAATATTGGCGAGTATCAGCCCTCTCCAAACTCAGACATGACATAGAGAAAAACGCAGATGACTGGGCAGACATTTGAACCACAAACCCAGCATATGCGAAAACTTGTACCGTTTCGTGTTATTGTCTGTGCAGTAGCGAAAGATCCTGAAGCAATGGATCAAGTGATCGCGCATTACAACCCTTACATAATCCATTTGTCAAACCGACCAACCAGAGATGAAGATGGCTATTTTGTGCGCCTGCCAAATTCTGAAATTAAGGCTCGGCTCATTTCTCGGTTAGTCCGCGCTGTTGTCCAATTCAAGATCAAGACGAGGTCGAGTTGAGTGTGATTAGTCCTGCCGATATTGACCGCTCGTCCGCTGAGGCAAATCGTCTGATCAGATATAGCCTGCAATTGGCTATGCTCCGCAAGCTTTTAGGAAATCAGCTGATCAGTCAAGCTGAATATACAAAGATTAGAAGCAAGTTGATGAACAAATATGGGATTCTCTCTGAAATCACGATCCATTCCGTGTATCAAAATGATATATAATTGGCTATGTAAGATACACGTTGTGAGGTAAATCGAAATGAATTCAGTCGAAGTAATTAAGGGACAGGGTCTGGTTGCTCGCCGGGGGAATAGCCAAGAATTCGAAAGACAACGGGTAGCAGCCTATTGTCGAGTCAGCACGGACAACGAAGATCAGCTGAGCAGCTACAAGTCACAAGTTCAGCATTACACCGAGTATATCAAATCAAAAAACGAATGGGGGTTTGCAGGGATCTACGCAGATGAAGCTATAACCGGAACACAAACGAAAAAAAGAGAAGACTTTCAGCGTCTGATCAACGATTGCATGAATGGAGAGATTGACTTGGTTATTACCAAATCAATCTCCCGTTTCGCCAGAAACACCCTGGATACTTTACGATATGTTCGTATGCTCAAAGAGAAGAATGTTGCTGTGTTTTTTGAAGAGGAAAATATTAATACGCTAACCATGGATGGCGAGTTGTTATTGGTAATCCTGAGCTCTGTTGCACAACAGGAAGTAGAAAACATATCCGCAAATGTAAAAAAAGGGCTCAAGATGAAAATGCAACGAGGAGAGATCGTGGGTTTTCAAGGTTGTCTTGGATACGATTATCATCCTGAAGACAAGTCACTAACGGTCAATGAAGAAGAAGCTAATATTGTACGTTATATTTTTCAGCGTTATATCGAAGGAACAGGTTGCACAATCTTGAGTAATGAATTGAAGAACCTGGGCTATAAAACGAAAAGGGGACTCACTTCCTGGCCTGCATCCACGGTCATCAACATAATCAAGAACGAAAAATACAAAGGGGACCTTCTGCTTGGGAAGACTTTCACCGTGGACCCGATCTCCAAACGTCGGCTGGTAAACTTCGGAGAGGAAGATAAGTTCTATATCAAAGGTCATCACGACCCGATTGTTAGCGAAGAAGTGTTTGCAAAAGCGCAGGAGATCCTCGCAAAGAGAGGTTATCCCCGTAGACTCAATCCAGACGGCAAGCGAGAAAAATATAGCCGTAAGTATGCCTTTAGCAGTTTATTGCAATGCGGTTTCTGCGATACGACACTCAGCAGAAGAAGCTGGCACGCTAGTGAAAGACATAAAAAATTAATCTGGCAATGCACATTAGCGACAAAAAAGGGTAAGAAGTATTGCCCGGAAAGCAAGGGCATAGAGGAAAGCATCATTGAAGAGGCTTTCCTCGAAGCCTACAAGCTCCTTTGCGGAAACGATAAATCGATCGTTGACGATTTCCTCGCATTGGCCGAAGAGACGCTTACGGAAGCAAATGTTGAAAAGATCATCAGCAGGACCGAAAGGGATTTAGTCGCTGCTGAAAATAAGAAGAGCAAGCTCATCGACTTGAGACTCGAAGGAACCATAGACGATGATGCCTTTTCGAGCAAATTGTTCGATCTCGATAACAACATCGACACACTGAAGTCAACACTGAACGGTTTGTCTGTAACTAAAAACCAACAGGATGACCTTCGTTCACGCATCTTGAGCTTCAAGGCAATATTAGAAAGCAATCAAGTCTTGGAAAAGTTTGACCGTTTTGTTTTCGAAAGCATCGTCGAAAAAGTGGTCATTGGTGGATATGAAGAAGGCGGAGCACCTGATCCAGGATTGATTACTTTTGTTTTCAAAACTGGTTATAAGCAGAAGCTACATAAGAATAATTATGGGATAGCACGGAGACAATTTGATCAAGACGGGAATGCAATTCTTCCGTCATCTTCATCACAAACCGAGGACTTTTCTGCGTCCTCTTATGCTAGCGCAAACACATTTGGAGACAATTGTGTTGATGTCAAGAAAAATATAAATTTTACTATAAGTTGGGAGGACTTAATATGTCGAAAATAATAAGACATGATGTAAATGAAGAATGGGCACATTCAGGAATTATTGAAGCAGGAGATTTTGCATTTGTAGGATACTGTGTTGGGAACACTGGGCAAGATATAGAGGCACAAATTAATGGTGCTTTTGACAATTTGTGTTACAGGCTTGAATCTATTGGTTTATCTTTAGAATCAGTTGTAAAAATTGATGCCATGTTTCGCGATATATGGGATATTCCAATCATGGAAAAAATAATAATGCAAAGATTTAATGGGAAATATCCTGTGCGAAAATCAATTCAAACAGAGTTTGCACATCGTGGTGGTCCAGATGGACTTAAGTTTCAACTTGATGCTATCGCATATAAAGGCAATAAAGCGTAAGGAACAGTGAATATTTTTATTGATCCTGTCAACTCGCGATAAATACAGATTTTCTGATTGATATGCTCCCACACATGGCCTTCATCAAAAATTGAACTTTCAAATTCTATGACCCCGTATCAAGGCATGTTGAGACAACTGTATTGATGGCGCGGGTAAAATAATAAGTAGATAAGAAACATTGTAATACTGCGTTTTACACGCTCGTGTCAGCTGGTTTGGGCGCAGTATAATCAATGGAAATTCTAAATCTAAATTCTATATCAAAGAGGAGCAACTTTCCTCTTCATCATCACATGATTCAGGAGGTGAAAATCATGAAAGTACTACTCATCGGTGGAACAGGATTATTGGGCAGCGAGGCTGCCAAGGAACTCATAAAAAGAGGACACAGTGTGATCGGTATGGCATTGCCGCCAGTCCCAGAGGGTGCAGATATTCCGCCTCAGATGGAACTGATCTTAAAAGACTTCATGTCGTTGAGCACACACGAACTGGCTGGGATATTAAAACAATGCGACGGATTGGTATTCGCAGCGGGCGTGGATGAAAGAATCGAAGGTCCCGCTCCCATCTATGATATGTTCCACAAATACAACATCGCGCCCTTACAAAAGCTCTTACCCCTTGCAAAGGAAAGCGGAATCAGACAGGTAGTCATATGCGGATCCTATTTTACATATTTTGAGCGCACCTTCCCTGAGTGGGAGCTCTATAAGGATCATCCCTATATCAGAAGCAGGGTAGATCAGGCAAAAGTCGCTCTGGATTTTGCGGATGATAATTTTGCAGTATCCGTGCTCGAACTTCCCTACATATTCGGAGCTCAGAAGGGCAGAAAACCTGTGTGGACATTCCTGGTGGAAATGATTAGGCAGATGCCTGCTGTCACTTTATATCCAAAAGGCGGTACCGCCATGATCACTGCCAGGCAGGTAGGCGAGTGTATCGCCTCCGCGCTTGAATTAGGTGAGGGCGGCCAGCTCTTCCCTGTTTGCACACACAATATGACCTGGAAGGAAATGCTGTCCATATTCCATGAATATATGGGCATGCCCAACAGGAAGATCATCACCATACCGACTTTTCTGTTCAGGGCGAATGCGAAGAAAATCGCAAAAGAACAGGCGGAGTCAGGACTTGAAGGCGGACTGAATATGGTTAAGTTTGTAAAAGTGATGACCTCCAACGCGTTCATGAGCGACCACACTGCAAAAACACTGTTTGGCGTAAAACCGGATGATATCAACAAGGCAATTGGCGAATCGGTGCAGCTGAGTCTTGATGTACTGGAAAAGAAAGCGGATGTGATTGATATGAAAGGCGAATAAACAGAGATTTTTCATGGTCAGGAGACCATGAAAGAACTTGGGGATCAATCAAATGGGCCGGGTAGAAGAGGGGTGAGGGTGTTGCAGTATCCGAATGTTTATATTCAAACTGTTTTTTTACATTTTTTGCCGTTAATAATTGGCATATTTACATTTTTCATGGTTTATTTTATTCATTAAAAATTGATTCATGAATAAAAAATAGTCGATATTATAAGGTCTAGAATAAGAAACATCACCCAAGGTAGCCCCAAAAATGCCACTCGGATTAGAAAAAGCCAAATTAAGAAATGAATGCCATGCGTTCAGTTTTTGATACATTTGTTAAGAGCATCAAATGTAGCTTCAAACAAATCTAATGTTAAGCCTGGCAAACTATCACTAAGTGATGCAACGTTATCAACAAAATAACGGGCTGGTCGGTAATGGTTAAATGTATAGTTTTTTGTAAGTGGGCTGCTTTTGAAGTATTCTTCCAAACGTCTGGTGATACGTGGATTCCCAAGAGAGACATTTAATAACACAATAGGCTTTTCCATTTCATTTTTATAAGCACCGTTGACTAAACTTATATAGAATTCATCCCCAAAATAATCCTCCACATCAGCTTCATTTCGATCTAGAAAGTCGCCATATGTAAATACATTTTGCTTCTCCAACAATTTTTTCTTATATAGGTTTTCAATAGATTGTTGATCTTTTTTCTGAATATCCAATAACGTCGCAACATTCAAGCCCTTTTGTGAACTTAATAAAGCGACAAATGTGGGGACCTTATCACTTCCTCCTACAGGAGTAATGGTCCATTTGACTGAAAGAAGTGTACGTCCTTTCTCCTCTAACACTCCTGAAATTGTTTGGATGAATAACAAGTCTGAAACGCCTTCAACGATAAGGTTGTTTGGTCCAATAAACAAAGTTTGAGAAATATCGTAACCTAAAAGGAAATAGACTGTCATCTGAGTCTTCAAGAACATCGGTAAAAACTTTTGTGCCCTTTTCTTCGTCAGGCAAGTCAAAGGACGCACTCGGGCTTGTCCGAACATTTCCCAGTCCGTCGGCTTGCTTGAGGCTGGTTAGCATTCTTTTGATTGAGATTAGTGAGGATTGGGAGACTGGCAGGATCTATTTAAATATAAACGGAAACTAGGAGAGCCTGAAGAATTTACAGAAAAAAGGTTGCAGAATCTAACCTTACAACGAATGTAAGTGGTGTACAGGCTAGTCATGATATAGAATATATATGTAGTTAAGCATAAAAATTGTATTAAAGTTTAAGGTATAAATTATATGGCTAATGTAAACACAGAAAAATTATTGGAAGTACGCGAGTTGTATAAGTCCTATGAAAAAGAAGGCGTACCTGTAAAGGCACTAAACGGTACCACCTTTGATGTGCTTTCCGGAGAGTTTATGGGAATCATGGGTGCTAGCGGTTCAGGTAAAACCACACTGTTGAATTGTATTGCCACAATTATTAAACCTACTTCCGGCCAAATATTGCTCTCAGGAATAAACATCAGTACTATTGATGGCGATGAATTGGCTGAGTATCGTGGAAATAAAATTGGCTACTTATTTCAAGATTTTGCTTTGCTTGACAATTTGACCGGTAAAGAAAACATTATGTTGCCGTTGTCTATCCATGGCGTAGATGTGTCTATAGCAGAAGCGAAGTTATTTGATATAACAGGATTCTTAGGAATAGCAGATGCGATTGACCAGTTTCCATCACAAATGTCGGGAGGGGAGAAACAACGAGTAGCCGCTGCACGATGTTTAATCTCTGATCCATCTATTATTTTGGCTGATGAACCTACAGGGGCACTAGATACAAAAGCCGCCCGACAACTTATGGAAAAACTTCGGGAAATTAATCAAAAAAGAAGCCGGACAATTTTGATGGTGACACATAATCCCAATGTCGCCAGTTTTTGTTCCAGAATACTGTTTATGCAGGATGGAGTTATTTTTCATGAACTGCGGCGCCGAATTCCAACCGAAACAAGAAATGATTTTTATGATCGAATTTTACAAGTAATGGCTCAGATAGGAGGAGGAAGTGCAAATGTTCTTTAATCTGGCGTGGCGTAATGCCAAAAGGAATCGTAGTGAGAATTTAATCTATTTTCTTACGCTAGTAACGGCTGTCGCATCTTTTTATATTATGCTGTCTCTCGGAAATCAGGATGTTATGCGCTTTTTAGGAGAAATCGAAAGTGATGCCGTTAATCGTTTGCTGACAACACTAATGCCGGCCGTTTATCTGAGCTCTTTGGTTTTTTTGTTTTTCCTTGTGGTGTTTGCAAATAAATATCAACTTGAATTTCGCAGTAGAGAGTTGGGACTTTATCTAATTTTCGGAATGAAAAAGAAAAGGTTATTTCTACAGCTTATGGCCGAGGGACTTATAACATCCTTCTTAGCTCTTTGTGGTGGTATCATCTGCGGCGGATTTTTGTCGGAAATAATCAGCCTTACGACTGCCCGATTGATTGGAAATGACGTGATTGCCCATCAGCCAAGTTTTTCTTTAAGTGCTGTTGTATGGGCAGTTCTAGGTTTCCTGTTGTTTCAGACTGTAGCATTGTTTATTTTAGGAGGCAGACTGTTCCAACGGGAAATCCATCAGCTTCTTTACGGTGAAACAGCCAAAAAACAAAATGTGGGAAATGTCCGTGGAGGTTCATTTACACTTGTAGTTGGTGCCTTGGCTTTGTCCATTGCATATTGGCTGGTCTTGAAGCACTTTATAGTGGCAGGTGGAGCCGCGCTGCTTGTTGCAGTCATATTGGGTATTGCAGGGACGCTTCTTTTCATACGAGGCTTAGCAAGGTTGTTAAGTCTGCTGGCAAGCTCTATTAAAAGCAAAGCGACACATGGTCTTTATACATTCACACTGCGTCAGTTGCAGGAAAACATCGTACACAGATTTGTTTCTGTTGGGATGGCTTCTATTTTGATGATGCTTACTATCATGTTAATTGCCGATGGCTCGGTCAGCCTAATGTCTTATAGCAATTTGTTGATACGAGGTGCTTCTGTTTATGACTTCACTATAACTGGAGAATATCAAGCGGTAGAACAATACCTTAGATCCGAACAAGTGAAGCGCTATGTGTCAGATATAAATCGTATGGAAACAGGAAAAATGAGAAGACCTTCAGGCGATGATATATGGGGTTCATTAATGGACTGGACTAATCTAAGAGAGCAAATTGTGCAGCAATTGCCATCAGGGATGAAAGATCCTGCAGCACAAGGCGCATTGAACTATGACATAAATGCAAGTAATCCGGTAGCACTTAATTTTTTAGCTGTGATGGATACGGACAAAATTGCTCCGAGCTTACTTCCTTTATCTGCGTATAATCGTCTGCTGGAGACTGCTGGAGAGAAACCCTTGATACTTAAAGTCAATGAAGCCGGGTTTTATGTAAATCCAGATTTCTTTGGCTCTGAGGGAGCAGATGCAATAGCTATTATGATGGAGAATATTTTAGCAGAGACACAGACGGAAAACAATGCTCTCATTTCCATCGAAGGACGGCCTATCTATCTCGCTGAGTCCATACCGATGAAAGGATTGACAGCAGATGTAAATATCAGAATTTTTTCAGCATTAATTGTTTCGGATGAGATGTTCGACCAGTACGTAGATTCTGATACACGTACGGTTTATTGGAATTTTTGCATCCCCAAAGAGCTTGTAAAAAAGGATGGGCTGTTGAGAACAATCATGGATGCCAATAATTTACTTAAGCCCTCTGGCCTTGTCTATGAAAGCTATCTGGATAATTTTGGACGACAGTTGTTCTATGTTGTATCGGGAAGCTATTCCACCCTTTATTTGGGCTTTATGTCCCTAATTATCGCATGTGCATTGCTTGCTCTACAATTTCTGACACAAATGCAGACAACTAAAAAGCGATATTTAACGCTCTCCATGTTGGGTGCAGGACGTAAGCAAATGAAAAAATCCATGCACCGACAAGTACTGTGGTATTTCCTACTCCCCCTGCTGCTGGCATGTGTGAGCGGAACAGTTGGTTTGTATTTTATGCAGGTTCATTTACATTCCCCCACAGCAAGCATGGAGCGGGTTTATCCATCGATGATTGTTATGGCTGTTATTGTTATTTTAGTGCTGGCTGTTTATGCCATAGCGGTTGCTCGTACCGCAGACCGTGAAATCAGTAAATTAACCTGGAAACCCAATTCTTAACCAGGCAGATGGCCAACAAATTATGAGAAAGGAGGTGATCGAATTGGCACGTATTGTTGTGGTCGAAGATGATTTGTATATGAGGGAAGAATTAATTGATCTTTTAAGGAAATCAGGTTATGAAGCCCTGCCATTGTTAGACTTTAAAAATGCAATTTCTCAAATAGTAGCACTTGCTCCCGACTTGATACTGCTGGACATCAATTTACCTTGTCAATCGGGCTTTGAGATATGTAAGGCTTTGAAAGCTAAAGGAATTGGTACAGTGCTGGTATTGACTGCAAGAGATAAACTTCAGGATGAACTGCGCGCTCTGGGATTAGGTGCTGACGATTATTTAACAAAGCCGTGCAACATGGATCGCCTTCTGGCCCGAATTAAAACCCTTTTACGGCGAACAGAACAACAGATGCAACAAGGTTTACTGAATGGGGGTGGATTTCTTCTTGATCCTAACACTTTTACATTCTATGTAGGTAAAAGTTCCTATATTCTGTCCCCGAACGAGGGGAAAATACTACTGGCCTTGTTACTGAACAGTCCCCATATCGTCACTAAAGCCGAACTATGCATCGCTCTTTGGGGAACGGATGAATTTATAGATGAAAATGCACTACAAGTGAATTTCTCACGTCTGCGAAAGACCCTTCGGATATTTCATCTTGATAATCGGATTGAAACCATACGAGGGCAAGGTTATCGGTTTAGGGAGCAGGTGGATGCATGAAAAAGTTACGAACGATTTTAACTTATATTTCTTCCTGTCGGATGTGGCTAATCATCTTGGCTTGTGTTAATCTGTTCTTCATTTTTCTTGCATGGCTTGCTTATCCGGAGAAATTTTATAGACTTGTTTGGTTGATGTTTTTTGTTTCTTTAGCTGCATTTGCTATCCCGCTGACAATACTAATCAAAAGACACGAGAATAAAAAGACGGCATTTCATCAATTTTTATTGGACCCAGACGAGGCAAACGAATATTTGCTATGCAAAGTTGCTCCTGTGTCGATGCATTCATATATTCACGAGCTTGAACGACTCTTAAGAGAGCAGCAAACAGTTATGGATAACTGTAACGTTCAAATTAAAGATTACGAAAGGTATATTGAAAGCTGGGTGCATGAAATTAAGAAGCCTTTATCGTTAATGGCACTGGTATTAGATAACCGGAAAGAAGAAATCCCCCCTCTTGTTCGGACACGGATGCTTCATGTGTGCGATGAGATGCGTGGTAATGTGGAGCAAATCCTCTACTTCTCTAGATTAGGTGCAACACACAAGGATTATTTTTTAGAGCCGCTTTCTATTCTCTCCCTGTGCAAAGAGTCGATTGAAGATAACTTAACATTGTTGGAGGAATCTGGGTTTGCTATTGAGTTTTCAGGAGAAGAATATGAAGTCGTTTCGGATAAAAAAGGGCTGATGTTCATTTTAGGGCAGATCATTAGCAACAGCGTGAAGTATTCGGAGAAACAAAACGACCCCTTGATTCGATTCACAACAATAGAGGATACCATCGAAAGGCAAACCATTTTGTCCATCACCGATAATGGTCCTGGAGTACCCTTATCCGACATGCCGTTCATTTTTGACAAAGGCTTTACTGGAGACACAGGAAGCTATTTAAGCCGATCTACCGGTATGGGATTGTTTCTGGTACAAAAAATGGCCTATGACTTGGCGATTGAATTAAAAATCGCATCAAGTCAGGGCGCTGGTATGACATTATCTTTGGCATTTCCAAAGGTACAACAGTCATGAAGGGAGGCAAAAAATGCAAGCACAAACCAAACACAATAACAGCCCTTTTATAAAACTATTCACAGGATGGGTTATTATTTTAATTTCGTATATTATGATACATACTACATTTTTCATATTTGGATTTATTTCAAAGTTGATATTAGGAGGTTGCTTGGCGACTATCCCTTACCTTTTTGGGGCACTTTACTTCGGGAAGTCATGTAATTATAAAGGCACTTGGTTTTATACATTCGGCATTTTATTTCCAGCTATCATTGAAAAAATTGTCTTATATCTGCTGAGTGCATTCCTTTATGATATTAGCCCAGCAAAAATCGGAAGTGTTTTGGAGGCTATCTCCAACAATGAGCCGTACGTAACTCTCATTATGAATCCTATTGCACGATATTTTCTTGATATTTCCTTCTTCGGCTGGGTTTATGTGTTAGTTAGCTTAGCGTTATCTGTCCTCTTGGTACTGTTTTTAATGAATAATAAGAAAACATCTCAACAATAAGCTAATGATTGTATTTGTTGTTTATTTAATTTTAGGTACATTTATCTATCCATTAAACATAATCTAAATGATAGTGGAGGTGCTTTATCGACAAAAATAAATGGTAGGTATAAAAGCTGGAGTAGATGTAAAGAAAGATGTGGGATTATGAAGAAACTAAATGCTTTATTGTTAATGATTGTTTTTTTACTGTCTTTTGCTGCATGTCGCGGCAACATTAAAAACGTAAATATTATTAACGTCGATTCCGAATTATATTCGGAGGTCGAGATAAATTCAGCGATTGATATCACATTAAAGCATTTTAAAGAAAATTTTAAGGGCTGTACTTTAACAGAGATACAATATGTTGGGGATGATTACGTTGAAACATTTGATGAATGGGCTAAACAATATGAAGCACAGCAAGCCATTGTACTTGTATCGTCCTTAGATGTGGATTCCTCAGGTGGAGATGGTAGTCTTAATCCCAACAGTACGTATGGAAATTGGAAATGGATTTTAACCCGGGACAATAACAAGAAATGGATATTGAAAACTTGGGGCTACTAAACATAATGGATAATACCTGTGAAGGACTTGGCAGTATCTTGTAAAGTGGTGCAAAAAGGAAGACCAGATGAAGTGTTGGTATACCCATGATATAAATCATGGTTCCAAATTTCTAATGTAACAACAGCATTCAAATCTTCATCAGATTTACCGTCGTCCAAAGCCTTTTGAGGTCTATCAATAAGTTTCTTTGGATTTATTTAATTTCTTCTTCTGATATCGCCGTGAAATCTGTTCCCTTTGGAAAACATTTTTGGATCAGTGCATTTGTGCCCTCACCAACGAAAACAAAAAGGGGCATTGTTTCAATGGTGCTGCGCAGCGGATCACAGCGGCAAAATTCCTCCCCCTAGCTGCAACGAACCTGCTAACTCATTTTCCCGTCCAAATACTGCATGAGGACCAGCGCATTGTTATGCTCCACATCGTGGGCGCTGTAAAGCAGGGTCACATCGCCACCTTTGGCTGCCTGCAATATTGGCTCCCACCCTTCCTGGTTGGCGTCCAGCTCCGCCCAATAGTGCTTCTGAAATTCTTCCCACTTTTGCGGGTCATGATTAAACCATTTTCGCAGTTCATTGCTGGGGGCAACGTCTTTGACCCAGGCATCCATCTTCAAAGATTCTTTCTTCATCCCACGCGGCCACAGGCGTTCAACCAGAAATCGCGTCCCATCATCCGGTTCGGCGTCTTCATAAACACGTTTTAGTTTTATCATCCTTCCTCCTTTGAGGTAACACGTAAGGATTTATCTTCAATACCTTTCATCAACAGGTGAAAATACACCAGGCCGCCAAAGCCTTTCCAGGGCTCCAAAACCTGATGCGCGCCGTCGTGATCAAGCTTATCGTCCAGTCCCATCAAACGCTGCAAATTATTCCTTGCCCCAACGTCATCGCCCGGGAAGATATGCGTGCGTCCGAGTCCGCGCAGCAGATAATACTCAGCTGTCCATCGACCGACGCCCTTCAGCTCGCACAAACGCTGAACAGCGCTCTGATCATCCAGGGACTCGATCGCCGTAAGATCAAGCTCTCCTCCAACGATGGCTTGCGCAATGCCAGTGATATACCGCGCTTTCTGATAGCTGAACTTCATCGCCCGCAAATCTTCAATGTCCGCATTTGCCAGGTCCTGTGGGCGTGGGAATGCATAGAAGACGCCATCATCGGAGGCAAACGCAAGCCCGTAAGATTTGATCATTTCGTTCAAAATCCGGATCCCCATGGTCAGCGTCAACTGCTGACAGGCAATGGCGTTGACCAACGTTTCAAAGTTAGAAGGATAACGGGTTGGTTTAAAACCCCGAAATTGCTCCGCCAGGGGTTTCAGCCAGGCATCCTGCCCAGCCATACGATAAAAATCATCCAGACTCAGATTGATCCCCAGCGTCCTTTCCAAAGTTGAAACAGCCAGCTGTTCCATCTCATCGTTCACTGTGTCGCTGCGAATGGATACATGAAGCTGGGGCGCATCCATCCCGCCCGATTGTCTGACCCCGATCTCAAAAGGTTTCCCATGTGCATCGACAAGGACGCGGCGGTAGGTTTCGCCGTCCCAGCGGTCAACAATGTTGTCCGGTCGGCGGCGCAGCACCCAAACAGTATGATCCAATCTGAAGGGCGGAAGGGGTGTCAGGTTTATAAGGCGTTCTTCCATAGTTACACAGTTTACCACATGATGGGTTGCGCTTGCTTTCCGGAGGACGGACTTCTGGCGTCAGCCTTATGCTGGCGCCTGGCTTTTTGTGATCGGATGGTTGGGCTGATAAGAACCGGCTGGCGTGCGAAAACTAATCGCAAGCCGATTCCAGGAGTTAATCGCAATCACCGCCAGGGTTAAATCGACCAGTTCTTTCTCCGAGAAATGGTCTCTGGCTTGATTATAAACCGCATCAGGCACATGGTCGTGGCTGATCAGCGTAACGGATTCTACCCAGTCCAGGGCAGCTCGTTCGCGCGCTGTATAAAATGACGATTCTCGCCAGGCGCTGAGCCCATAAAGCCGCTGCTCACTTTCGCCATGACTGCGCGCATCCTTGGTATGCATATCAATGCAATAGGCGCAGCCGTTGATCTGTGACGCCCGCAGCTTGACCAGCTCGACCAACCCGGATTCCAGACCGGATTTCTTAATATATGCTTCCAGTTTTCCCAATATTTCAACGCCCTCAGGCGAGATTTGAGGATATTTAAGACGTTGTTCCATTTGATTCCACCAGATCCTTCCGAACGAATTTCATCTTATGAAAATCATTCCATATTTATTTTTTTGTCTTTCAGTTTTCTTTTCACAATTAATTATGGTATATCGGATAGAATTTGTCAAATTAATAGGTGCTGGATTCTCCGATTTTAACCAACAGTTATTGAGTATCAACATGCTAGATTGCACGAAAAGAAGTTGAGAACCAGGAGTCTGGAATCAGGACACAAGACAATGGAACAAAAACTTCTCGAAGAAGAATTATTATTTGTTAACAGCCATCAGCGCCAAAGTCTTTAAAGTGAAGCGGGTGAGATCACCTGTTATCTTCCTAAAACGGCCCGTAATTAAAAACCACCGCCAGCGCCAGGAAGAGCACCGTCACCGGCAGGATGATCACCCACAGGCGCAGCACCCACCTGAGCCATTTATGATAAGGGATCACCGTCAGGCTGAGTGCGATCAACAGCAGTGCGTTGGTCGGATAGACCAGGTTTGAAAAGCCGTCCCCAAAGGCGAAGGCGCTCACCGCGATCTGACGGCTCACACCCACCAGGTCAGCCAGGGGCACAATCAGCGGAATGATCAGCAAAGCCTTGGCTGAGCCCGAACTGACGAATAACTCCAGCACCAGTGTGACAGCGTAGATCGCCAGAGCAGAAACCAGAGGGCTCGTGCTTTCAAAGCGCTGGGAAGCCAGATGCAGCATCGTATCCAGAATACCGCCGGATGAGATAATCAGCTTGATGCTGGCTGCCATCATCAAAAGCGGAATGGCGGGTGCAATGCCCAGGAACCCTTCCCAGGCTGCTTTCCAGATACCTTTTCCGATCCCGGCGATCAAACCAGCCCCCACCCCGCCCACCAGGAATAACAAGCCCGAAAGGGGCATCGCCAGCGCGTTCAACCCCTCAATCCATGAAAACGCCATCACGATCACCAAAATCAACCCAAAGCAAACCGCCATGAAAATGGCTGCCCGTTTTTTGCGTGGTTCATCCCGGTCCGCTGGCGCCACCATACCTGCATCGGATTGCGATTTTTCCCGGCTGTCCTCATCAAACACCGGTGAGCGGCTGGGATCTTCGGCCACTTTTTTTGCATACCGGGTGAGAAACACTGCCAGCAGCGCGTAAACCACCAAAAAAAGGACCAGGCGCGGACCCCACCCCGAGAATAGGGGCAGTCCCGCCAGCTGCTGGGCAATTCCGATCGTGAAAAAGTTGAAAACCGCCGTCGAGAAGCCCACATTCGCCGCCAATATCGAGATGCCCAGCCCCGTGAGCGAATCCCAACCCAGGGAATAAGCCAGTGCGATCATAATCGGCACCATGGGGACCACCTCTTCCAGTAATCCGAAAAAGCCCCCCAGCGCCATGAAGAAAAAGGTCAGCACCAGCAGCAATGTATATTTCTTATCGCCAAAGCGTGTCACAATCGTCGCCAGGGCGAAATTGAGGATACCGCTGCGTTCCATCACTGCAAAGGCAACGCCCACCAGCAGGATAAAGATGATGATGCCCAAAATGGTCACCCCGTCCGGTGAGAAGAATACCTCAATTGGAGCGGTGAACCAGCGCCAAACAGGCAGCCCAGGCTGGTCGGTAAAGCTGAAGGAATCCGGTAAAACCACCTCACCGCGACCTGGTTCAATGGTGCGTGCAAACTGCCCGGAAGGGACCACACGGGTCAGAATGCCAGAAAGCATCATTAATACAAAAATGATCAGCAGCGCCTGCAAAAAGGCTTTGGTGCTGATCTGTACACCAGATTTTGAATCAATCATGGGATTATTCCTCCTCGGTGGGATACAGGATATAAGGTTCAGGAGAATTATAACGACAAATTAAGGATTGCACATTAAACAAGTTAGCAATTCACGTTACCCTTCGGGGATGAAACAGGTATCTCTACTGTTAATCGCTGCCTGCCAGCACAGTGGGAAACGTTATTTAAGGGCGCTGATACCATCAAAGCTTACAAAGCAAGTGGTGACAAATTTGCACGCTATTTTGTTACAATTATTCGCAGTAAAATAACAGAAGTCCTTTCAGTAGCGATACTTCTATCCAAGAAGGTGCTTTTAGAAAAATACACTAATTGTCTGGTTGATCAGATTCTTGCTGACGAGCTGGAAATTTTTGGAGCTGCGTATATTACAGGTCCCAAGTGGTGCGGGAAGACAACGCCTGGTTTACAAGTTGCTAAGAGCGCTCTTGTTTTGCAAGATCCTGATCAGAGAAGTCAAGACCTGGTTATGGCAGATCTGAACAAACACGGTTATTTCAAAAAAACAGGAGCTGATAATGCTAATCAAAATCGTTCCATTCGATCCCGCATGGGAGACTGCCTATGAGGAGGAAGCACGCAGAATCAGGAATATTTTAAAGGATATCCTGGTGGATATCCATCATATTGGCAGTACAGCGGTAAAAGGCTTACCTGCCAAGCCTATTATTGACATCATGCCCGTCGTAACCCATATTCTCCTGGTCGATCCGTTTAATGATGAATTCCAAGCACTGGGTTATCAGTGTATGGGTGAGTTTGGCATCGAAGGCCGGAGATATTTTCGCAAAGGCTGCGATCAAAGGACACATCATATCCACATTTTTGAACAGCAAAATCACAAAGACATCGATCGGCACCTTGCATTTAGGGATTATTTACGTGCCCATCCGCATATTGCTGCAAAATATGGTGCATTAAAAAGGAGTTTGGCTGCCCAGTTTCCAGAGGATATTCAGGCATACTGTGACGGGAAAGATGTTTTTGTTAAACAAACGGAAAAAGAAGCCTTGCTTTGGTATCAGAAATTTAATAAGTAATTGACAGAATATTTAACAATTCAACTAACACAAAACCAGCAACTTGATTATTTATACATAAAAGAATATTCCTAATCCCCCAATCTCTGATTCCTGATTCCTACTCCCCATTCTCTATTCACGAAATCTAAAACAGAGCCGAAGACAAATCTTTGCGATATTGCGGCACCTCGGGATGAGCATCACCCAGCAGGGTCAGCAATCCAACAAAGATCTCCCTGGCCTGACCTTCACGATAGTAGCGGTCCTTACGGAGGATATCCAGAAAACCATCCAAAGCAGCCAAAATATTGCCGCGTTTGGCAAGTCGAATGCTGTTACGATAGGCTGCATCCAAAATATTTTCACTGACCGTGATGCCTTCATCTGTTTCAGCAAATGCCACTGCAAGGGGTTTCAGCAATTGTGCCGTAGCATATTGCGAGCTTGGAGGGAAATTCCGTAAAAGGATTTCCGCCTCAACTCCCCTGCCACGAAACAGCAAAGCACGAACCAGTCCTAAAAGAGCGACGGGGTGGTCATTGTTGGTGGAGAGGAACTCTCGAAAGGCATCCTCCGCCTCTGCATAATCCCCCAACACCAGCAAGTTTATTCCTTTTTCAACCAGCAGATCTTCGGGGGCAGGTGCAAGTTGCCTGACAAAACCGCGCAGGTTTTCATCGGACAGCACGCCCGAGAACTCGGAAATCACATTCCCATCGACAAAGGCTTTGACATTGGGAATACTGCGCACCTTGTAATGTTTGGATAATCTGGGGCTTTCATCCACGTTGAGCTTTGCCAATCGAAAACGACCTTCTGCCTCCCTGGCAAGCAGTTCAAGTTTGGGCCCCAATACCCGGCACGGAATACACCAGGTTGCCCAAAAATCAACGACCACCGGCATCCGGGTGGAGTATTCCAACACCTGATATTGGAAATCCGATTCATCCACATGCACAATGAAGTCTGAAACCATTTATTTCTCCTTCACTTCCATTTTACTATGATCTTTGATCCTTTGCATTCTATTCTTCGCCAGAATTATCCACAATCCCCGGCTGCACGATCTCTAAAACCTCGCCATGGATCGAGATGATAATTCGAAAGCCAATCATACCCATATATAACCGGCTTTCCTCAGGGATGCCAACCTTGACCAGCGCTTCAAACTGCTCATCCATGTTCTTCAACTGGCTTTGGATCGCCGCCATTGTAAAAATGTCCTTCTGCCCAAGCATCTCAGCTGCTTGTTCGGAAAGCAAATCCTCCTTGCCTTCAATTTGCGATTGCATGAAATCCCACACCTGCCGATCGACTTCCTCAGCAGAGATGTGTCTTTTAAAGCCTTCATCATCCACGACGTAACACGGTTCGGTCCCAACCCAAACCGTCTGGACGGGATTGTCATATTCGTCGAAAACAAGACCTTCAAATACTGCTCTTTTCGTCAAACCATCCTCCAAATGCCACATTCCAATGGTTTATCATCTGTTTATCCAAGGTATCAGTATATTCAAGGGGTGTAAGATTTAGATTAACTTTCTGAATGAGCCATCGAGGAAGAACTTACTGAATAATGATCCTCGTGCCATTCGTTTCTGCAAAGTAATAACGATCGGGAGGAACTGAGGGGGTAGACCAACGATAAATCCATTTAGCGGAGTTTGGCGTCATATTAATGCAGCCATGACTGTATGGCACGCCAAAATCATTGTGCCAGTAGGCGCCGTGCAGGGCAATCCCATCGGATGTGAAGTAACTGACCCAGGGCACCCCTGGCAGATCAAACCCACTGCCAAATTCGCTGGGTGCGGCTGCCATGTGCCGGCATGGGCGTTTTCGGGTGATATGATAATTGCCCCTGGGCGTGGCAAACCCACCCTCATGAAAACGAACCCCACTCGAGATACGGGATGTATAAACCATATTTTCATCCTGATAGGCAGTCAAGAGTTGCTTCCCCAAATCAACAACAATCTTTTTGGATTCGGGCGGCACCTCCGGGGAAATGGGCGTCAATTCAGAATCAGGAACCAGGCGAATGTAATCGGCTGGCACATAAAATGCCTGGTAGGTTCGATCATCCAGAAGCTCATACCAAATTTGGTCGCGTTCGTCCAGTTTACTTTTCAACACCCAGAAGGTTGCTGCATAATAAAGCCGATAGACAATCTCCGAATCCCGATGGGTGCTTTTTGTCGCATCGACAAAGGGAATTGTTACCTCACCAAGGCATCCTTCGGGTGGGAGGATCATTCTGGGTTGGTTGTAGATTTGTTTCACAGGTTGAATACGTCTGGAGTGCGCAAACCCCTTACCATCCAGCTCATACCAGATTTTGTTCGAAGAAACATCATTTTCGCCCATGACTTTCCCGGTAATTTGCCAGACGCTATCCATATCCATTTCCATCAAAACATCCGACTCTGGATCTGCTTTTTTATGCAGTGGAACCGCTGCCTGAGTCACCCGCCCAAGCAGCGGATAAAGATTATCTCTGCTCAGGGCATAAACCCTGTCAACAAGCCTCTTTTTAGGAAGCAGGGCGCCCGCCAAACCTATCCCTGCCCAGCGCAAAAACTGGCGGCGTGTCAGCTCAAATTCAATTGCTTTGGAAAAATTTCGTTCAATCATGAACAATAACGGGGATTCCTACAAAGGACCAGTTGAAAAGCCACTCTGCATCGGTGGTTTCCATATTGACACATCCATGACTCATGGGTGTTCCAAAATTAGTATGCCAGTAGGTGCCATGGATGCCATAATCCTTGTAAAAATACATAATGTAGGGTACATCCGGCAAGTAATAGCCCGGACCAGACATGGCCGAGGATCTGAGTTTGGTCCACACAGCAAAAGAACCAACCGGCGTTGGGGTTTGCCAGGTGCCTGTTGAAACTAAAAAAGAATCCACGATCTGATTGCCTTCATAGGCATACAAACGCTGTTCCGAAAGATCAATAGAAATCCAACGGCCATCAATGTCATGATCTGGATCTGTCAAACTTACAGGAGGGCGGGTTGGCACAAGCGTTGCAGTTGGCAGAGGGGTCACTGTGAAGGTCGCCGTCGGCGTGGGCGTTTCGGTCGGTGTAGAAGTTGGGGTGCTGGTTGGCGTTGACGTGGGCGTAGGTGTATGGGTAGGCGTGTTGGTAGCTGTGGGCGTCAGGCTGGGTTTCACAAAACGCTCTTCTTGAATTGGGCGCGCCATCTGGTCAGCCCGTACGAACTTTAAGGGGACCCAGTCCATCAAGAAAAAATAGGCTGTCAACACCAGCAGGGCGATCCCCGCCAGGACCCAAATGGGTCGATGGGTTTCGAAAACCACGGGCGGGTTGACCGTCCGCTCACTCGATTTAAAAGTTAGGGGCGTCGCTTGGGGATAAAGCGGGGTGGTTTTTTCTTCTGAGATCATCCGGTCCTGCGCCCAAACAATCGCTTTTCGAACGCGAGGATCATCCGGCGCTATGGCAGCTGCTTTTTCAAGAAAAAGCATGCTCGATTCTGCTGAAGCAAGACCAGCAAGCAAAAGCCATCCCTCAAGGTTATCCGGGAAGGAGGTGACAAGCTGCTTGCCAATTTCCCAGGCAGTTCTGCGGTCACCCGCTCGAAGGGCTGTCTTTGCTTCTTTAATTAAACGCAACGCTTGTTCATTCATCATTTCTATGGGTTGGGCGTGGGTTGAATTATTTCGTTATTCAAATAACACAAAATGCCGCTGATAATCCCTTCGGCAATTTTATCCGTTTCTTCGGTGATGAAATTGTAATCCCTGTTCATGAATCCTGCCTCGATAATGGCTGCTTCCGTTCCGGGGTCAATTTCAGAAAAGGCATGGTAATAGGTCATATCATTCGTTACAGATCCAGCGTGGTAAGGCAAACCGGTTATCTCACTGTAGCGGGTCGATAAACAGCTGATTAGCCGCTGGTTGTTCGCCGCAGATCCCGAGGACAATGCTGCAGCCACCTTGAATCCAGTTGCCTGATCATTGATATATTCGCACGAATCAAGATGCACAGATACGAGCACTGCGGCTTTATACCCTGCCAACCGGGAATCGAACTCTTCTAAAAGATCCACTTCATATCCCCGATCCACCAAGCCTTTTTGGACCAGTGTAGTGATCTTCAGATTCATTTCCACTTCTGTCAAACCATCTGAACACACTGCACCCGAATCAGAACCATAATGTCCCGCAACCAAACCAATTCGATTGGCATAGGCTTCTTCAGATGATCCTGCCAGGTTTTCCTCCTGCGCTCCAGTATCCTGCTGCAGTTCACCTTCCAGTGCAAGAGCCATCTTCGCCTCAAGTCCGCTTTCAACCAGGCTTCCGGGAGTCCAGAATGTCAGGAGTGTGGCGACCAAAAAAGCAGCGCCAAGCGTACTGAACAGCCCACGCAAAAAGGTAAAGGATTTCACCTTTTTTGGCTTTAGATAAGAGGCTTCCTGGCTCTCCACCAGTTCCGAAAGCTCTGAAAGTTCTTCTTCAGCCAGAAACGCTTCTTCTTCAGGATAATTTTCTTCCAGTTTGTCCAGATCGTCCATTAACAAAATCTTACCTTAACTCCCCAGTTTTTGACAGGTCAACTTTGGATGCTGCCATCAAAAACTTGACTGGCGCTTCAAAATATCGCAAAATAATTCATACAATGATTATGAACCACAAAACAAGCCCTGAACAACTGAAAGAAGTTATGCGCACCTGGGCCACAGGTGTGGCGATTGTTACCGGCTACCATCATGGTGTCGTCCACGGTATGACAGTGAACAGTTTTAATTCTATTGCATTGGAGCCTCCCACAGTGCTGGTCGGTGTTCAGCATCATTCTCGCACGCAACAATTGATAAAAGATGGCGGTTTTTTTGGTGTAACCGTACTTTCCTATGAACAGGTTGCACTTGCCAGACGTTTTGCCGGTCAGATTGACCAGGACCGTCCGCGCTTTGAAGACATTACAACCTTTTCACTGGTCTCAGATGTTCCCCTGATCTCTGATGGGTTGGCATTCCTGGATTGTCAGGTGGTCCATGAATTTGACGTGGGACTTTCAACTGTGTTCATCGGTGAGGTGATTGCTTCGCAAATCGGGAACGTTCAAGATGAGCCCCTCTTGTATTTAAATCGTCAATGGAGAAGATTGGCAGAATGACAACCGGGCAATTAACTAAAAACGACCAGGAAATTCTGCTGAAGATCGCACGGGATGCCATTGTAAGTTCAACACGTGGCGAATCGCCAGCAGAGATCCTGCTCTCATCGCTCCCCGCACCCCTGCAGGAGCAGAGGGCTTCCTTTGTGACGCTGACCATCAACGGGCGCTTGCGTGGATGTATCGGCACACTGGAAGCATATCAACCCCTTGCAAATGATGTGCAGGAACACGCCCTCGCCGCCGCCTTCCGGGACCATCGTTTCTCACCCGTACAACCGGAGGAATGTTCTAAGATCACAATTGGAATCTCAGTCCTGACCCCAAAAACCCTCTTACACTATGATGGGCCGCAAGATCTCATCGAAAAACTACAGCCCCGGGTTGACGGCGTCGTGCTTCAGGACGGGAGCAAAAAAGCGACCTTCCTCCCACAGGTTTGGGATCAACTGCCTGAGCCGGCTGAGTTCCTCACTCACCTCTGCATAAAGATGGGCGCTTCCGGCGATCTTTGGCGTAAGAAATCCCTTCAGGTGTTTACCTATCAGGTGCAGGAATTTCACGAATAAAAAATGCCCTACTAAAGGTTTTTCTAAGGAATGCTGATCAGCTCCATGGGTAAACCATCGTGCCATCACCATCCCCTGCGAGCAAACTCCAGATAAAAAAATCAGGCAGAATCAAAAAAGAGCCGCATTAAACGGCTCTTTCGTCTTGTAACTTGAAATATTTATAATACTTCCACGCTTCCTGCGACGGGTTCTGTCGAAGCATTATAAGCCTGTCCGAGCAGATGTGAATAAACTGCTGTGCCGTATGCCATCGTCAGGAACACACCAATCACACAAGCGATCGAACCGAGGGGAGCGATGATGCCCATTGCCAAAATTTGCCCGACAATCACCAGCAGCCATGAGAGGAAGGACTTCTTGACCAATCCAAACACCTGCTTAAAATTAAATGCTGCGCCAAATTGTCCTTTAGCAACATAGTTCGCCAATGCCGCCACACTCAAAAAACCGACTAAAATGGCAGCCACAAGACCCACCAGCCCAAAACAACCTCCAAGGGCATAAAGAATGTACATCATGGGTTCGTCAGCCCCAGCGCCAAATGAAAAAATTCCTGATGCGAGACTCAACAATATAGCGATGGGCAGGATGTAAATCGCAGAAATCAGCATGGCCATAAAGCCACGACTTAAATCCTCACCGAATGAAACGTTGGGCAAGGGATATTCTTTGTTTCCATCAATTACATTTTTAGCGATTCTCAATCCCCAGCCTACCAAAACGAACTGACCCACAACAGGGATCAGGCTAAACAAGGCTGCTATCGCCAGTTTCTTAAACCAATCGTTATCCTTAAAAACATAGCTGAATGCCAATCCAAAATTCATTGTAAACTCCTTTAATTAATCCGTTTTATTAAGAATTCTTGAACCAATATACTATAACTACCCGTTAAAATCAATGAACAAAAAACGCCATTCCCGCAGGCAGTTTTCTCATTTTTCCAAGGTCAATCATAATTGTGTGAATTGATCGACCTTCAACACAAAAATAATCGCTCGTTTTTCCTTGTCTCGTTCAGGCTTATGGCAGTTCTCACGTATGATCTGCAATGCGGCTTCCACGCGTTCGTCTTCCACTCCAATTAATAAGGTGCTGCGACCGCTGCGCAAAAACCCGCCCGTCGAAGCTGTTAAGGTCACCCTAAAATCTTGTTGGGTTAACGCTCGAGAGACCGCATCATTATCTTCATCCTTGATGATCGCAATAATTAGTTTCATCGTTATAATTCCTCGTAATGTTCAACTTCCAGTGAAAATATGCTCGCACCACCAACAGACACCGGGGTGGGGGCAGGCATCGGTAAGGCGGAATTTTCCATGGGGACTGCGATGAACGCAATTCGTTTACGACAGGTCTTATCAAGAATTTCGATGGCTTTTTCCGCCATCTTTTCGTTCACGCCGATCAGCAGTGTCGAACTTTTGCTGCCAAGAAAACCACCAATGCTGGCAAAGCGTGTAACGCCAATGCCTTCATCGATTAATGCTTCAATCGCTATCCCAGCATCTTGTCCCTGCACCACAGCGAACAACAAAACATTCTTCTGTTCTTCCTGACTTGTGTTCTCTGCCATACTCACTTCCTTTTTCTTGCCGGTCTGAGAGGAACTGGATTTCAGATGAAACAATTATACCTTAAACCTGTTATTTCTCGCGAAGAATTTCTCCACGCGGTGGGTATCACCCACAGGATCAACCAAATTATTGACAATTTCATTTTAGATAATCAACCACATAATCTGCAAGATCGGATAAATCAATCGTGTCCTCCGATATCGCCCGATTGCAGATTGAGATCCCTGCCTCCCGCACAGTCGAGCGCTTCCCCGAGACCAGAGGATGCCACCATGGCAGGTCCTTACCCTGCACCAGCAATCGATAGGCGCAAGTATCGGGCAGCCAATCGAGCACATGCGCTTTGTGCGGAGTCAGGATCGAACAATCGGAGACAAGTTGTGTCCTGTGCTCATAATCGCTGCAAAGGCATGTATTCAGATCCAATAACCGGCAGGCAACATTGGTAAAAAGAACCTTTCGCCCGGTGGGGTCATCAAATTTGTGCAAACAGCATTTCCCACAACAATCACACAGCGATTCCCACTCTTCGACGGTCATTTCATCAAGTTTTTTCGTTTTCCAAAATGGTTCCATTATCTTTTCCATTCATGCATCAAGTTGTCTTCAGCACCCGACCTAATTATATAATCTAAAAACCCATTTGGGTTTTTTTGATACTATCAAGGACGCTGTCCGGTTAAACATCCTCACCTCATGAGGGTTCACCTTCGAATAACAGCGCGATGCGCCCAATTGAATATTGTTCACAATCACGTTATACTAAGTTACCGATTAGAATAATCGCAAGCACGATTAGGTATTATACAGGAAAAAGGAGATTGCTATGAAAGAAAAAAAACCAGCTTCCTTTGACATCAATGAGGTATCTCTTAAAGAATTGACTTCAATCCAGGGTATTGGCGACAAATTAGCGCAACAGATCATTAACCTCCGACCCTATCAAAGCCTTCAGGACCTGGTAAGAGTGCCGGGGATCAAAGAGAAAAAACTATCTTCCTTGCTGCCATACCTCACCGTAAAAAGCCAGCCCATACCTAAAATACCTCCGAAATCTGCGTCGGAACCAACCCATACAGAACCAGCCGCAAAGGGCGAAGGGACGGAAACCTTCATCTTTCTCGAAGAACCTCAGGAGCGAGAAAAAGCCCTCCTGATCATCCTGGGCGGTTTTATTGTTGGGCTGATCATTTTAGTGCTGCGCCGATCCAAAAACTGATCGCGCCTGCCATGCTGTCTCGGTTAATATGACTCAGGTTTCTGATCAAAATATTGCCCGCATTTTTTTGTGCTGGATTGAATGGTTGGGAAACAACACCTCCTGTCTATGAGTAAGCTGTCCGTATCGGTATTATCATTGTTGGTCATTTTTCTAACCGGCTGCCAGGCCCCCCAGACTGTCCCCCTGCCCACATCTCCCCAGCCAACCCACACCCAGCCCCCTGCATCCACTCAGCTGCCAACCCCAACTTCCGCCCCAACGCCTGAATTTTTACCAACATTGGTACCGCCTGCAGACGAGAGTCAAAAAATCACGCTGATGGCCGTTGGCGACATCATGCTGGGGCGCACAATTGGTGAAATGATCGAAACGGAAGGCCCGCAAGCCCCCTTTGCCTTCACCGCTGAAATTTTGTCATCCGCCGATCTCACCTTGGGCAACCTGGAGTGCCCCATTTCTTCCAGGGGCTCCCCGGAGGAAAAAACTTACACATTCCGTGCGCCGCTTTTAGCGGGGGAAGCGCTTGCCATGGCCGGGTTCGATGTCCTCTCCCTTGCCAACAATCACGTTCTCGATTATGGCATCGACGCGCTGGAGGACACACTTAATATTTTGAATGACCGCCAAATTTACACTGTTGGCGCTGGTATGAACGATACCCTTGCTTACGCTCCCCTATTTTTAGAAATTAACGGGTTGAGGCTGGCAGTTTTAGCCTTTGCGGATATTCCGGCAACCGACTATGATTACACCGCCTGGGAAGCTGGCGCTGATCAGCCAGGGATTGCCTGGGCACATCTCCACATCCTTCAGGAACGGGTCAAACAAGCAAAGCAAGCTGCGGACGTGGTGATTGTCCTCGTGCACAATGGGTATGAGATCGTCCAAAGGGTCTCCAAACAGCAGCAGGAATTCGCTCACCTGGCCATTGACAGCGGTGCATCACTCGTCATCGGCAGCCATCCCCATGTTTTGCAAAGGATCGAAAATTATAACAATGGTTTGATTGTATACAGCATGGGCAATTTCGTCTTTGACAATTTCTTGTTTCCCCCCAACTATTCTGCAATACTGCAGGTTGATCTCTCGCCTGAAGGAGTCGAGTCCTACAAGTTGATCGACGTGATCATCCAGCTGAACGGCGTTCCCCAAATTATGCCCTACAAAATCCCCGAAGATTAAAGTTTTTCTTTTTTTATTCTTTGCTGTGGTATCTTTCCGCATTCTTAAATGGAATCAACGCCAGGATCACAGCCTGCTCATACAGCGAAGTGCGGGTAACCACATTGCCGGTCAATAAACCCACCGCGCCGGCATCCTGTTTGGAGTTTTTTTGTCCAAACACCCGGTCATCTGCATCACCCAGTTCCAAACCGCCTTCCACCAAAGTCTGAACTTCACGCGGCAGTTGAAAGATTGTTGTCCGCGCATAGCCGCATCCGTCCTTGCTGAAAACGCAAATCCAGGCAAAGGACACCAGATCCTCATCAAGATAATCACACCCCCCTTCAATGCCGACCCAATAATCAGCATCCGGAATCTGCATGCTTCCATTCCTTGCCCGGTTTATTGCCCCTTCCCGGGTGGCTTCGTCCGACATGGGTTGATCAGCCACACCGGATGCTACGTCAACCATCTCAATTTCAAACCTTTCGTCGGGAAATAATCGCCCAAACCCTCTCCGAGCAGCCTCTACCTTTACAGGATTTTTTGATGCAATGATAATTCTCTTCACGGTTCTGTCTTATTCCTCTTAATCTCAGTCTCAAACGCTCATTTTTGCGAACCAAAAGTCCGCATTCTTCTAGAAAAAGGGTTTATTGCCCGGTGTGCAGAACGCTGCAATTCAATCAAATTGAATGGATACCCATCCCAAAGCGCCAGGTTCCAGCGTGAAATAAACTTCATGCAGGGCGCCTGCAATGTATGTCAATCGATATGTACCGGGCGGGAGATCCGGAACCACAAAATTTTCTTCAAGATTTGGATATGTGTTCAACTTTGCAATCACATAAGTCTTCGGATAATAGCGTTTGATAACGCCTCCCTTTGGATCCAGCGCTTCTAAAACAAAATCATATTCAGGGACCGGGTCGCCATAACGATCGGTTATGCTCCCCGCTAATGCCGAGCCTGCCTCATTGTTTTGGTCGGGGTGGGTGGGAGCAAACCACAAGATGGGGTTGTAGGTATGGTCGTAGCCATTTGTTGCCAGACGAACCTCAAAATGAAGATGAGGGCCGTCTGCTGCACCTGTTGCACCGACCTCACCAAGTTTCTCGCCGGCCGAAACCAGGGCACCCTCAGCCGTATCAATAACTGAAAGGTGCGCGTAAACTGTAAAAAGATCCTTCCCGAAAAAAAGCCCCGGGTGGCGCAGCATGACAAGGTTGCCATAAAAATGGGTGTAAGGACCCAAAACAGTCAGTTCATCATCACCCACATACACGACTTCCCCATCGGCAGCAGCCAGAACGGGCGTACCAAAGCGATTGAGGAATTCTACGCCGCGATGTGCTTCCAGGGTGCCGCCCTTTGTGTGGGCATAGGGATATGTGGGGTCGATCGTCCAGAGATCTTCAACTGCAAAGGGGCGATCTAAAAAGCCAGGCCATTCTGCCAGGCAAAAAACTTCGCCGCAATCCAGCAAACTGGCCGGGTCAAACGGCTTTTCCTGTTCCGTTGGAGAAGGAGTAGCCACAACTATGGGTGCATACGTGGATGTGGGAAGAACCGGAGCGCTCATAACCGTATTGGTTGCGGTCGGTTGCACGCCTTCTTCGATTGATGCCTCGGCAAAGGTAGGGTTCGCAGGTGAATTGTCAGCCGCTGTGCCTCCCTGATTGCTGCACCCGCCAACGACCAGCCCCGTCAGTATCAATACCAGTAAAACAAACTTTGTCTTGCGCATCAACAATCAGGAAAAAATCAAACCGCCGCGTTCAACAAGAATCATCTGCAGCGTTTCATTGTGCTTTTCCATCTGGCGTTCGATTGATTTCAATTCATTAAGCATGCGGGCGGGTTCGGATTCCCTTTCTAATCCTAAAAGGTTGACGCGCACATTCAGTCCAGCCCCCCTGATCGCTGCGCTGGCGAATGCTCCACCCGTTCCTGCATCGGAGACGGTGTTAATATTCCCAAGTTCAGCCGCTTTCACATCAAGGGCAAGGATGCGAAGCGCTGTACGGGCGACTTCCAGTGGGACTTCTGCGGCATTGATGGATGCTGCCTGGATTGCTTTGATCCGTTCTGATTTTTGTTGTTCAGTTTCTTGGGGCAGCCGACGGGCTTTCATATAACCTTCATATGCTGCTGCATCCTTCACAACGGCTTCGCGCATCAATTTTTGCAGATCCGTTGCCTCATCAATCAGCTGCCACATTTGCGCTTCAACATCGGCATAGCGCTTTCTTCCAACCGTCAATCGTCCCACCATTGCCGCTAGGGATGCACCCATAGCAGCGCTGTAAGCTGATGCGGATCCTCCGCCCGGTGTTGGTTCACCTGATGCTAGCAAATCCAGTAAATCCGGCTCTGGTTTCTCTTCGACCTTGACCTCATCCGACGCGGTCGGTTCATAAAGGCGGGTTTCCAGAATCTGGTTGGGATCAAATTGATCCATATGCATGTACCACACAGCAGCATCCACAAGCGCTTCATTGGGTACCAGACCGACAAGTTCCGAATGTTGAATTTGGACACCATAGCGTTGTGCTTCACGACGGATCATCTCAACGACATGCGCCAGTGTGGTTTTTCTAAAATTGGTCAGGTTCATCGATACCTGGGCGCGGCCTTCTACCAGGAGTCCAATCGATTTGACATAGCGCAGCCCACCGGTAGAATGCCTGATCACCCGGGCAATCTTATTGGCAATCGAAACATCGTCCGTGGTCAGATAGACATTAAATGCAACCAGCGGCTGGCGGGCGCCAATCACAGTTGCCCCTGCGCCAGTCATCTTTTTCGGCCCAAAATCCGGTTCTCTGGCTGGATTTAACCCGATTTCTTCTTTCAGTTTTTCATATTCACCGCGGCGTATAACCTCAAGATTCGTACGCTCAGGGCGGGTGGCAGCTTCTTCGTACAGATAAACGGGGATTTTGAGTTTTTCTCCCACACGTTTCCCCAGCCGGCGCGCCATTTCAACACATTCCACCATGCTCACACCGGAAATTGGCACAAAGGGAACCACATCGGTCGCGCCGATCCGTGGATGTTCTCCCTGGTGTTTGTCCAGATCAATCAACTCACTCGCCTTTGAAATTGCACAATACGCAGCTTCTTCAACCGCATCCGGGGGACCAATGAATGTGATCACAGTTCGATTGTGATCAATATCTGAATGATGATCAAGAATTTTTACACCCTGGACGCCAATGATCGCTTCTTCAATCGCCTTGATGACACTTGGCCTGCGTGCTTCTGAAAAATTTGGGATACATTCAACCAGTTGTTTCTGCATAAGCGCTCCTTTTATTCTCGAATTTCAATTATTATACCAACTTCCCACCCCGATCAAAGGTTGGGCTTGTTTTTCAATGCCTATCAGTAAAATCATTGATTGATTTTAAAACCAATTTTAACCATCCAACGCGCTTAAGCTCACCCGGTTCATCCAAATAGAATCCCAGCAGATTTGAAAAACGAATTTAATAGAATTGCAATTCAGAGCAAGCAAAAACAACCGATCGTGTAAAACTCCGGCGCATTTATTGTTTTCCCGAAAATCATCCTTGATTTTTTTAATTTAAACTCTCATTTAAATTAAAAATGTCAATATCATCATTGACAAAATTAATTTCTGTGATAAAATAATTCAAAAATGAGAACAGGAGAACCTGTTCATTCATCCTCTGTTGCCCGTCTTGAGTATACCACAATCATTGATTGGGCAATCCAATACAGGGTTGATGACAAGGAGACGTTTATGAAAATGCTGCCAGAAAAATGTCCTATCTGTAAATCGGATTTTTTAGTTACTCGTTTCTTTTGTCCAAACTGTGACAGCGCAATCGAAGGTCACTTCCAGCCAAAATCCGGACCTTTTGCTGACCTCAATGAAGATCAGGTCCATTTCGTCCTGACTTTCATCCGATGTGAAGGACGTTTTAATCGTATGGAAGAAGAGCTGAACCTGTCCTACCCTACGCTGCGAAACCGGCTTTACGACGTCATCCGTGCGCTCGGATTTGAGCCCGGCAAGGAAGAAGAGATCGTGCTTTCCCCTGAGGACAGGATCCGCATCCTTGATGAATTGGAACAGGGTAAAATTACAGCACTTCAAGCCCAACAACTTCTACAGGGTCTTGAAGTTGAATCAAAGAAAGGTGCATAGCCATGGCCTCAACTGAAGAAAGAATGCGGATCTTGATGATGATCCAGGAAGGCAAAATTACGGCTGCTGAGGGCGCACGATTAATTGAAGCCCTCGATGATCTCAAAGAGCCCGGTCAGCCGCAACCACCTGTGACACCACCTCTGTCAAGCGGTAAAAAACCCCGTTATTTGCGGGTTCTGATCACAGACACGGATACCGGGAAAGCCAGGGTCAATGTTCGTCTGCCTGTATCGCTGATCAACTCCGGCGTTCGAATGGGCGCCCGGTTTGCACCTGAAATTGAGGGCCTTGCCATGGAAGATCTGAACGCCTGGTTGAATTCTGGTGAAGTCGGGCAAATCGTTGATATCTTTGACGAAGAAGACGGTGAACACGTCGAGGTTTTCCTGGAATAATTTTAATCCCATTTGAAAAGCGCAAATTTATACGCGCCCCATTGTGAAATCTGGACATAAAATTTTCCGTTGTCAAACGCTGTTTGAACATATTCATCATCCATTCTTCAAACACAATGACTTCAATTGAATAAACCGCATCAATCATCATATTTGCTTTAACAACACCAAACCTGAATATCGCAAACTCTTAAAAAGTAACAACCATGAACAAAGGCTTTCAAGAACAAAACTTATCCAAATGGCAGGTCCGCTTTTTTACAATCTGGTTCGGGCAGGCTTTCTCAATCCTTGGAAGTCACCTGGTGGGGTTTGCCTTTGTCTGGTATTTAACAAAACAAACAGGTTCTGCTACCGTGTTGACCCTGGGGACATTGGTTGAATTACTCCCTTCCATCCTGATCTCACCCTTTGCAGGCGCGATCGCAGACCGCTGGAATCGTAAAATTGTCATGGCTGTTTTTGATTCCATCACTGCTTTGTTCACCCTGCTCGTTGGCATCCTGTTCTTACTGGATCAGGCAGAAATCTGGCATATTTTCATGGTTATGTTCGTGCGTTCAGCCTGCGGACAGTTCCAGTGGGCTGCCCTGACTGCATCCACCACCTTAATGGTCCCCAAAAAACACCTTTCCCGGATCGCCGGTGCAAACCAGACTTTACACGGGATCATAAGCATCATCGGCCCTGCATTGGGTGCGCTTCTCATTGCTCTCATCCCGATGGAGAGCATTCTGTTTATTGATGTCTTCACCGCATTTCTTGCTGTTGTTCCCTTATTCTTTTTTAAAATTCCTCAACCCGTCCGAAATATCGCCCAGAGCCAGCAAAAGGGCGCGGTGAAGGATAATGTCTTTCAAGACATAGCCGAAGGTTGGAAATACATCATCAGGATGCCCGGTCTGATGGCAATCATTGTTTTAGCCATGTTTGTGAACTTCTTGATCACACCTGCGTTTTCACTTCTGCCTTTGGTGGTCACCGAACACTTTAAAAAAGGCGCTTATGAATTGGGATTCATCAATTCGGTCTTTGGTGTTGGCGTCATCGTTGGCGGATTGGTATTATCAGCCTGGGGCGGGTTCAAAAACCGGATCCTGACCTCGATGGTCGCTCTATCAATATCCGGCGCGGCGGCTCTGCTGGTGGGTTTGGCGCCTTCTTATTTTTTTACGGTTGCCGTTGTTGGCATGGGATTATTCGGTTTCTTTAATCCTCTGGTAAACGGACCTCTGTTTGCCACCCTTCAAGCCAGAGTTGACCCCGAGATCCAGGGTCGAGTTTTCAGTTTCTTGCAGGCAGGTGCCACGCTTGCAAGTCCGGCTGGCTTGCTCATCGCCGGTCCACTGGCGGATGCAACCAGCAACTACCAGCTGTGGTTCATCATCGGTGGGATCCTGACCGTAATGATGGGTATCGGATCATTTTTTGTTCCCTCGGTCATGGAAATGGGAAAGGCAACCGGTGAAGAATTGCTTGCCAGCACAAAGGGGAAGCAGGAAGCAGATGTTTTATCCAAGACTGGCGTATTATAAAAAGCCTGAAGTTTTCAAACCTGTTGACAGTTTCTTAAAAATTATCAATTCGTGATAGGGCATGCTGACCTCTCGTAAATTAATTCGTCCAACAGCGTCCCAGCATCCCTCTTGTTGACGGAGAAAACCGACTGTGCTAAACTAAATTTAGTTAAATCTAATTTAATATTTAGTTTATGTTTACCAGAAGTCTATGTCTAAAGAACTGAGCCACAACATCCAGGATTATCTCAAACATATTTACGAACTGACCCGAGAAGGCGAGAGTGCATCAACCAGTCACCTGTCTGAAGTCCTGGGGATTTCTGCTGCTTCTGTTACCAATATGCTTCAAAAGCTATCAAAAACCGATCCCCCTTATGTTCTTTACAAGAAACATCAGGGTGTGATTTTAACTCAGGCGGGAAAATTGGCAGCGCTGAAGATCATCCGCCGCCACAGGCTGATCGAACACTTCCTGGTAGAAAAATTAGGTTACACCTGGGATGAGGTCCACCAGGAAGCTGAGATTCTCGAGCATGCTATGTCGCCCTTGCTTGAGGAACGGATGGACACCGCATTAGGCTATCCAAAATTCGATCCCCATGGCGACCCAATTCCCAATGCCGAATTAAAAATGCCTGAAATCAAACAAACAAAGCTCACCAACCTTGAGGTCGGACAGAGAGGCAGCATTATCCGTGTTCCGCATGAAGATCCGCGGGTTCTGCGTTTCCTGGAAGAGTGCGGTATCCTCCCCGGAACGAAAATTAAATTGCTTGCAAGAACCCCTTATGATCAGACCATGCGCCTTCTTATCATCGATCTGGGCCAGGAGTCCATAATCGGTCCGCAGTTGGGGGAACAGATCACAATGATGGTCGAAAGCTGAACAAAGCGGATCAATCACAGGAAAGCCATCACCATGCCCGAACTTCCCGAAGTAGAGACCATTATTCGCAGACTGCGAGAAGGATCAAAGGATATCCCTTCCATCATCGACCAGACAGTCACATCGGTGGATGTGACCTGGGACAGGATCATCGCCAGCCCATCGCCCGAGGAATTCAGACGGAATATGATGGGAAAGACAATCCTTGATGCCCGCCGGCGAGGAAAATTTCTGCATTTCCCCCTTTCATCAGGGCACCTGATCGGACACCTCAGAATGAGCGGCGATATGCGCATGGAGTCTATCCAAACCGAAAGAGGGACGTTTCGCTCTTACAGGGCTTACGACAAGGTTATCATCAATTTCGCCACGCCATGGCGGCTGATGTTCAGCAACATCCGTAAATTTGGGCGCATGTGGTATACGGAGGACCCGAATTCTGTGTTTGGCAAATTGGGGATTGAACCATTTGATCAAGCATTTACGACTGAAATGCTATACGAAATTCTCCGATCCCACAATCGCCAAATCAAACCCCTGCTGATGGATCAAAGTTTTATCGCCGGTTTGGGTAATATTTACACTGACGAAAGCCTCTTCCTCGCGAAAATCCATCCCCGGCGTATCTCCTCTTCGCTCACAAAATCTGAAGCCAGTCGACTTCATAACGCCATTCAAGCGACATTGAGAGCCGGTATTCAGCAATTCGGTTCCAGCGTGGATTGGGCTTATCTCGGAGGCGAATTCCAAAATTATTTCAAGGTCTATCAGCGCAAGGGTCAGCCCTGCTCAAGGTGCGGCAGCCCGATTGAAAAAACCGTTGTTGGGCAGCGCGGCACCCATTTTTGCCCGCACTGTCAGGCAGCGCCCGGGGATTGACCACCTGATAAATGGCATTAAGCCTTGTAACTGAAAGCATGGATGAAACAGAGATGGCGCCTTTCCAGACAAAACAAAAAGCCGCTTCTTGAGCGGCTTTCATCTTATAGGTTATCTTCGTTTTTAGAGTTTATCCTGAACAGGTTTTTTACTGGTCAACCTCAAGGTTTTCTTTGCCAACGCCAAATTATCCCACCACCAGCGCACGGTGTCGGGAATACTTTTTTCCAGTTTTATCGGTTGGTAACCCAATTCCTTCCTGGCTTTTTCAGAACTGATTTCAGAATTGCTAAAAACGGTCTCCAGAGCATAACGTGTAAGCACCGGTCTTGTCTTGGTGATTTTATAATACAGTTCTGCAAGCGGTGCAACCACCATGGCGATCGGTAACGGGAAAGTGATCATTTTTGAATTCTTGCCGGTCACTTTTTGAACAAGCTTATGAAGAAGCGTCAGCTCAATTCGCTCGCCGCCCAGGATATAAGTTTCGCCGCGTTTGCCGTGATCTCGAGCCATAATTTGCCCCTTTGCCACGTCTCTGACGTCAACAAAATCGAAAGCACCTTCCACCATGAAGTTCAACGGTTTTTCCATCCAGGAGAGGATCAGCTCCCCTATCTCGGAACGGCGATAATCATAAGGCCCAACCACGCCCGTGGGGCACACAATCCGTGCATCCAACCCCTCCTGGGATGCTTTTTGAATCAGCAAAGAGGCTTGCGCCTTTGTACGGTCATAAGGGCCGGCAGGATTGTTGGCGTCAAATTGAAGTTTTTCATCGATAACCATGCCTTTTGGTGGGCGTTCAAGGGCATGAATTGAACTTGTGTAGATCAACTTGTTGACCCCTGTTTCCCGTGCTGCATCGATCACGTTTTGTGTCCCTTCGACATTGACGGCATACAAAAGTCCCTCTTGCTCCTCGGTGATCGAAACCAAAGACGCCAGATGAAAAACCACATCCACCCCTGCCATCGCGGTAACAAGCGAATCTTTATCGAGGACATTGCCCTCCACACGTTCGATAGCCAACCCATCCAGGGATTGGGTATCCTCGCCGGGCAGGATCAGAACCCTGACCTTTTCCTCACGATCCAGAAGTTCCCTGACTAACACATTTCCAAGATGACCTGCGCCACCTGTAACCAAGTTCATATTTATCTCCTGATACTCTTAATAAATTGTTTAATACCAAATATCGTCGTATCCTGCCAATTTGCGCCATCAGGATCGAAAGAGGCTTGCAACAACAAACCCATCACAACCGCCATCAGGTTGTGTGCTGCCAGTTCCGGATTGAGATCTTCGGAAAAAACGCCGTCGTCAATGCCAGATTGAAATAATTTACTGAAGAATTTGAAAAACCGTCTGTAAGGAGCGATTGCGCGTTCCCAAATTTCCGGGTCACGGGAAGCCTGCCGCCAAAACTCCAAAATAATTGGAAAGCCACGCTTCAGCTCGGCGAAAAGCGAACCTGTATATTGAGCCATCTCCTCCAGTGCAGCAGGCACGTCATCAGCTGCAGAGTCAGCAGACATAAATAATTCATCCAATTTTTCCAGCCAGGTCGACATCAGCGCCAGGAACAGGTCCTGCTTGGATGGGAAATGGTGATAAAAAGCGCCTTTGCTGACCTGAGCAGACTGGCAAATATCTGCCACGCTGGTCTCGTCATAGCCTTTTTCCGAAAAAAGTTCCATTGCGTGCTGGATAATATTGTTGTAGGTTTCGACACCACGAGAATACTGAGACATAAAATCCTTATTTATAATATAGACCGACTGGTCGGTTTATATTTATAGCACGTATTCAAAGATTGTGCAAGGGGGAAGAATTGGGAATAAGGAAGCCAGAAATTGTATTCACAAATCGCGATTTTCGCACATGAATAATACGCATGTTTGCACCAGTCTCCCGACCAATGCTCGCTGGTGAAGACACCAGCGAGAACAAGAATTACAATTTTCGATAGGTATCCAGTTAATCGAACCAGTGACTTTTTAAAGAAAAACACCCCACGCAGTGAGGTGCTTTCTTGCTTGAAGGCGACGACGGGACTCGAACCCGTGATGGGGGTTTTGCAGACCCTTGCCTTACCAACTTGGCTACGTCGCCACAAAATAAAAACTGATATCGCCGGCCGCTCCGGCCATAGGATACCAGCCTTATGCACTTTCCAGAGCGGGCGAAGAGGCTCGAACTCTCAACCTTCTCCTTGGCAAGGAGACGTTCTACCGATTGAACTACACCCGCATGGCGTGAAATAGCAACATAGAATAATATCCACTTTTGCTCTTTCAGAACGCTTATGTATTCTATCAGGTTTAAGACAAATGTCAAGTTTTTTGTGGGAGGGTCTTGCAAGCCAGAATATCTATACTGCCTTAAAGAAGCATCTCTTAAGGCTTAAGCCAACGTTTCAGCTAAATACCCCTGCTAGATGCTCTGAAAACATTTATGCTGTTCGATGGTCCAAGAGAAAATTTTTAAAAGTAGTATCTTAACAAACATTGGATCAATTCTTTTTTTCTTTGGTGTTTAATACCTTTGCTTTTTCAAGACGCTCGAGTAATTTCTTTGGACTTACTCCAGGTGCGTGTTTTTGTTTAAAAAACCTCTCAAGAATTGAGACTTCTTTAAAATAAGCTTTTTGTTTTCTATAAATTTTTGCTAATTCATCGTAATACCAAGGCGCGACACCAGATTTTTCAGCCTTGCTTTCCCTTTCTGTAGCGTCAATTAATTCCAAAAGCAATTTTTCAGCGTCGTCAAACTTGGATTGTCTTTTAAGATTTCGAACATTCCCAACATATGTCGAATAATGACGACCGCGAACATACCCTGGTCGATTTGATAATCTCATAATAAACCCTTTCTTAGGGTAAATTTTATCTATAAGAATTATAACAACATATTTAATAGAGTAATCTCAAATAACGGAAAAGTCCCGTGGTATTATTAATCCTATTATTGCCAAAAACAACCATTCTCGAAGAGGTTTAAAATGAAAATTAGTGAAATACTTGATAGCATTCGGAAATTCGACATTGTCCTACCTGAGTTCCAACGTGAATATGTCTGGAGCAAAGATCAAGCTAAGAAGCTAATCGGTTCTCTATACAAAGAATATCCAGTTGGTTCATTGCTATTCTGGAAAACCAACAATCCCCCAGCACTTAAAAATATCAATAATTTACCAGAAAAACTAGGCTTAATACAGGTGATCCTTGACGGGCAGCAGAGGTTAACCACACTCTATATGCTAATCAATGATTCAATTCCACCATATTATCTTGAAAAGGATATTGAAGATGATCCAAGGGGACTTTACTTCAATATTGAAACTGCGGAATTGATGTACTATCAATCAACCATAATGAAAAATCAACCCATTTGGATATCTGTCGTCAATGCCTTTGATGATTCAAAAGAAATTCAAATATTTAAAATTGCAAAAGAATTATATGAAGATGATGCTACTGCTTTCAAAAAAGCAAACCAGTTTATGAGGAATTTAACAAATCTAAGAAACATTCGGAACTTTGATTTGCCAATATTAAGCATCCCATCCGATGCAAACATAAATGAAGCTATTGATATTTTTGATTTAGTGAACCGACAAGGCACAAAATTAACTGATGCAGATCTTGCTTTAACCCACATGACTGGACATTGGCCAGAAGCAAGAAGAGTCATAAAAGAAAAAATCGACGAATTAGCAGAAAAACATTTCAATTTTGATCTGACATTTATGACACGGGCAATGACTGGAGTTGTTACTAAGAGAGCACTATTTGAAATCATCCACGATAGGCCAGAAGAAGAATTAATAGCTGGATGGAAGAAATTAAATAAAATTTTGGATTATCTTGTTAACATCCTACCCAGTCATGCATTTATCCATTCAACCGATGATGTAAATACAAATAATATTTTCATCCCAATTATTGTTTTTCTCTCAGAGTATGGTGAAAAATTCAAATCAAAAGCTGAAATGAATAATGCCATCCACTGGTTATATCTGGCAAATATTTGGTCAAGGTACACAAGCCAAACCGATCAGAAATTAGAATTCGATTTATCAATCGTTGTAAGAAATGCACACCCGTGGGAAGAATTGATTGATGCAATAAAGGATCAGCGTGGTCGGATAAGAGTTGATACTAAAGATTTAGAAGGCCGATCAACATCGCATCCGCTTTATCGAATGGTATATATTTTGGCAAAAGCAAATGGCGCTTTGGATTGGGTAAATGGAATACCTTTAGGAGGGTCAGGAGGAAAATATTTTGGGTGGCAAAGCCACCATATTTTCCCAAGTTCACTTTTATATAAAAATGGATATGATTCTGAGAACCATATTCACAAAAAAATCGTAAACGAAATCGCCAATCGAGCATTTCTCACTTCAGATACAAATAATAATATTTCCAACAAGCCTCCGATCGAGTATCTACCTGGCATTGAAAAGAATTATCCTGGTGCCCTTACTAAACAATTCATTCCCATGAATGAAGAACTCTGGAAAATAGGAAATTACGAAATGTTTTTGGAGAAAAGGAGAGAACTGATTGCCAAATGCTTAAATGAATATTTAGATGGGTTAATAATTGAGCAAAAGGAGATCAGGAAAAAATCTATTGAAGAGATAATAATTCTTGGAGAGAGTATATCCTTGGAATTTAAAAGCTCTCTTCAATGGGATGTTAGACAAAACCAGATAAATAAAAATCTAAGACATTCCGTTTTAAAAACAATTGCAGCCTTTTTAAATAGTGAGGGTGGGATATTAATTATAGGTGTTGAAGATAATGGAAATGTTTTAGGTTTGGAAAGCGATTATTCAACAACACAAAATTCAAGGGATAAGTTCATGAACTTATTAAACACATTAATAGGGGAATATATTGGACTTGGCAGTAGCGCCTATATCAAGATGATAATTAAAAATGTAAATGAGAAAGATGTTTGCGTTGTTGAAGTTGAAAAATCACACGGACCTGTTTTTTTGAAATATGATGGGAAAAATGAATTCTATATTAGACAAGGAACAACAACTCGCTCCTTAGATCCACAAGAAACTCTTGAATATATTGGGACAAATTGGAGATAAGATATTAACATTTTTGACTAAAAGTAAACAAAAAGCCTCCCAATTTTGGGAAATACATTATTACCTGCTGTTAAAGGGTATTATTTGCGTTTGAACACGTAAAAAATTTCCCACTAACACCTGGATTACATTTCTATCTCTTAACCCCCTTCCCCACACATCAAAACCCTGAAGCAAGCATCCCCTATGTTATAATCACAATCGTAGTTCTTCAACTCACGGCCCCTCCCACTCACGAATCGCGCTCCCAGGGTATTTTCTTCATATGACCACAACCAGGCGAGGAAAAAATCTTAAGACCATCATTTTCATCCTCATGGATGGGTTTTTCGTCCTGGCTGGACTCGTGCTTGCGCAGCCATTGTCCGAGCGCCTCGCCATTCCGGGCGCCCAACTCCCATCCGCACGAGAACCCATTCAGACGCTGATCTATTTTCTTTTTCCACTCATCTGGCTGCTCGCCCTGACCCACACAAAAACCTATGACCCCGAAAAAAACCTGCGCGTCGTAGATGAGGTTTTCAATCTGTTCAGCGGGGCATTGATCGCGTCCCTCATCCTTTCCAGCATTCTATACCTTTTCTCAATATCTTTACCGATCGGCGTTTTTCTTTTTTCTTTGATCATCACTTTGATTCTGCTGAGTCTTTCCAGGCTGATCTACCGGCTGATATTCCAGTCGAAGATTCGCCAAAGCGCCTACCAACAGCGCATCTTGATCGCCGGCGCGGGTCAAATCGGTCGCCGTTTTGCACAGGAGATCCATGATTTCGCCCAGGTTGGCTATCAATTGGCCGGATTTATCGATGATGATCCCGACCTGCTTGCCGCCTGTGAGGATGTCCTGGGCAATCTCGACCAGGCAGCAGCGTTGATCAGCCAGCATCACATCGACAACCTGATTGTCGCCCTGCCGCAAAGGGCACAGGAACGCATCAATGCCCTCATGGAATCCGTATACAATCTGCCCGTCCGGGTTTGGGTGATCCCCGATTATTTCACGCTGATGCTCAGCAAATCGTCGGTGTGGAATTTCGTTGGCATCCCGATGATCACCCTGCGCTCACCCAGATTGAACAACCGGCAAAGGCTCGTCAAGCGCATTTTTGACCTCGTTCTGACCATCCCCCTGTTCATCCTGACCTTCCCTCTGTTCGGGTTGATCGCCTTACTCATCAAAATCGATTCGCGCGGGCCCATTCTCTACCGATCCCTGCGGGTTAAGGAAAACGGCGAAACCTTCCACATGTTGAAATTCCGTACGATGGTCAACCACGCAGAAGAGAAATTTCCCGGTATGCTCAATAGTGATGAAAACAGTCGGATCACTTATAAAAAGCCAGATGACCCGCGCATCACGCGAAGCGGAAAACTCCTCAGAAAAACAAGCCTTGACGAATTGCCGCAATTAATTCACATTATTAAAGGAGAGATGAGTCTGGTGGGTCCTCGACCTGAGCTGCCCGAACTGCTCAGGCATTATCAACCCTGGCAGCACATGCGCTTCGCTGTCCCCCAAGGGCTGACGGGGTGGTGGCAGGTGAATGGGCGCAGCGATAAACCCATGCACCTGCATACGGATGAGGATCTTTACTACATTCAACACTATTCAATTTGGCTCGATATCCAGATTTTATTCAAAACGGTGCTTGTTGTCCTGCGAGGTAAAGGTGCCTATTAGTATTCGACTCCTATGGGGCAAAGATCATCCGTTGATGAGAAATGACACTTTTCCGCGCCTTAACCAGCAAAAACTGAACCGTGGTGCAAGCAATGAACCTGGGGTTATCCATGCCTGACGCCACACAGACTCAGGAGCCCGTGCCAAAGCCCGAAAAAAACGAAGGCTTTCGCGACTATTTCAGCCGGATCCACTTCCGGACTGGAACCATCCTGATCGGTGTCCTTCTCAGCGGAGCCTTCCTGTGGTTGGCGTTTCGAGATGTCAGTCTGTCTCAATTATCAACGATCCTCAACCAGGTCGATTGGCGGTTTATCCTCCTTGCTTTGATGATGTCCATTGCTGGCACCCTGGCGCGCACCCTTCGCTGGCAGTTGCTTTACCACCCTCATCAAGAACACACATCCTTCCTTTATATGTCAGGGCTGCTGTTCTTCAGTCAGATGCTCAACCTGTTGATTCCGGCTCGGGTTGGGGAGTTAGCCCGCATGTACTTTATGCAGCCGATCAATCCAGCCCGTACCCTGGGCGCAATCGCAGTCGAAAAGCTCCTCGATCTGCTGACCCTGCTGGCATTTTTGTTGGTCCTCCCCCTGGTGATCACCCTGCCAGACTGGTTCGAGGGATCAAGACAATCTTTCCTGGTGCTCACCATCAGCCTGTTTATTGTTTCATTTCTCATTTTCGCTCTGCGCAAGAAACTGGCGCTGTGGCTGGGGAAACTCCTCGTCATCCTCCCCCAAAACTGGCAAACACCGGTGAAAAACGCGCTCAATCAGGCGCTGGCAGGGTTGGATGTGTTCAATACGCCAGCAACAGGATTAAAACTGCAAGCCTGGTCCTTCCTGATCTGGGGGTTGGGTGCGCTGCTTAATTATGCGCTCTTTTTCGCGTTTTCCCTTGCGCTGCCGTTTTCAGCCGCCCTGTTCCTCCTGCTCACACTCCAGGTCGGGATCACCCTTCCATCCATACCTGGCAAGCTGGGTGTTTTTCAATACATCACGATCCTGGCGCTTTCCGCCTTTGCTGTTGGAAAAGATTTAGCCCTGTCCTACAGCCTTGTCCTTTACCTGGTGGCATTCAGTCCGCATATCCTGTTTGGTGCCATCTTTGGTATCCGAGAATTGATGCTGTTTCTCAAACGCAAAGCAATTCAAAAGCAGAATCTATCTGAAGAAGAAGCGATCGAACCTGATTTAAAATGAAGACAACCCCAACCGATCCCATCGAAAACCCCAAAACCAGCGCTGTGCTTGGCGTGAAGGTCCACCACACATCCTATGAAGAAGCCATCCGCCAAATCATCCGTTGGGCGCAGGCGGGGGAATCGCGCAGCGTCTATGCCGCCAACGTGCATATGGTCATGGAAGCCCGGGATGACCCGGAGTTCATGGATATCGTGAACTCCGCTGATCTGGTCACACCCGATGGCATGCCTCTGGTGTGGGCGTTGAGGAGAATGGGGGACAAAACCCAGGAACGCGTATATGGACCAACTTTGACAGGAAAGCTTTTACCTCTGATGGAGCAGGAAGGGATCCCGATTGGTTTTTTGGGGAGCACGCCCCGGGTCATCGAAAAACTGAGGACCGATATCTCTGGTGAATTTCCCTCGCTAAATATCGCCTATGCTTTCAGCCCGCCCTTTCACGATCTGGATGAGGAAGAGAACCGAGAGATCATCGAGGGAGTCAACCGATCAGGCGCAAAGGTGCTGTTTGTGGGGATGGGCTGCCCCAAGCAGGAAAAGTGGATAGATCAAAGCAAAGCCGAGATCAACGCTGTGATGGTGGGTGTGGGCGCAGCTTTTGATTATCTCGCCGGCACGAAACCTCAGGCACCTCTTTGGGTTCAAAAGATCGGCATGGAGTGGTTTTTCAGACTGCTAACGGAACCCACACGGCTCTGGCGCAGGTATTTTCGCCACAACCCCCGTTTTTTATGGGCGATCACCCAACAGCTCTGGCAGAATAAGCGTTGATCCCCCTCCAATCTCAATGATGACCGGGGCATAACGGATCATTCCCCTGACTTGTTTTTTCGTGGATAGATGGCAAAGACTAATCGATAAACAAACCGTTCAGGAAATTCACCCTCTGGGCAGCTTCCTCTGGCAGGGGTTGGTACAAACCCGCCAGGCGATACCAGTACCAGGCTGCAGCATGCGCGCCCCGGTCAAAGGCGCCGTCTGCCTCATCGATAAAGTATTCAAAAGAATAACCGAGCGATTGCAGGATCTTTTCAGCCGCTGTCTCATGAGTTGAAACATCTTCCTCTGGTACAAGATCTGGAACCAGGGTCATGGTGATATGGGAAAAAGCGGTTTCCTGCGCGCCAAGGGGATTGCCCTTGCGTATCCGGCTAAATTCATCAAAGGCGGCGATCGCCGCAGAAAAATCACCCTGCAAGCAATATGCCCGTCCCAGCAATAAATACGTTTGGGGATTGTTCGGCTTAAGGTTTTGAGCCTTTTCCAGCAGTGCCACAGCCTGATCAAGAGATGGGTCTTCAGGCAAACGTGTCAATGCCGGGATCTGACAGGTAAAGAAGTCAGCATACAGGGCTACATAGCTTTCAGTAAAGGTTTCGATCTGTCTGCCGGCGCGCGCCTGCAGGTTCATCACCCCGATCGGCTTCCAGACAATCGTTGCGAGGATCAAGACAATCAGCAACAACAGACCAACGCGCCGAATCTGGCGTGGAATTTTATTAATAATTTCTTTTGTTGAATCAAAGAATTTTTTCATCCTGAATGGTATCCATGAAAAACTTATGATGTAAATTATAACAGCAGATTTTATCAGATGCAGAATGCCGCGTTGCCCTTTATAAGGTGCCACAGTGATAGAGCTTCGCTCGTAGATGCCGCGGTGAAGTTCCGCGCACCACTTTTTGTCATTGCGATCCGGCTACCTGTCATTGCGATCCGGCTACCTGTCATTGCGAGCCGGCTACCTGTCATTGCGAGCCGGCTACCTGTCATTGCGAGCCCGCGAAGCAATCTATGTTTTAATATGTGAACCAGGCCCCTTTGACCCACTGAAGCGGAGTATGCATAACAAAAATGTGATCGTCACGCAGGTTGCTCCGCAACCGTGCTTGACCTACACCCCTTTGCTTTGATTGGTGCGCACAAATCAGGTGCAGCGCCCTACCGAGGAATCATCATTGCGAGTCCGCGACTGCTTGCGTCCCGCAGGGAAGCAAGCTCACCGACAAACATATTTCCCGCTGGTGTCTCACCAACGGGAACAGTTGGTGCCTACACACTCAGGGCAGACAACGGCAATCAGGAAAAAGCCCACCAAGTTCTTGACCCAATTATCCCTTTTTTCATTCAATGATAAAATTAATTAACACAAAGATAAAGATGGGTAACAGGTGGTGTATCACCGAATTCTGAAAACCCTCTCTTCGAAAACAATCAACCTGTGCTCTGGATAAATCAATTTATGAATTGGCAGCGTATCTCAACCTTCATCAAAAAATATCAGATCTGGCTCCTTCTTTCCCTGGGATTGATCATCGGTCTGATCTTTGTTTTCCTGGTGCCGCCCTGGATGCACTATGACGAACCAGGCCATTTTGAATACGCCTGGTTGATCGCCAATCAGGGAGGACTGCCTCAGCGTGGAGAATACGACCAGACAATGCGCCGGGAACTCTCCGCATCGATCATCGAACACAACATGGAAACCTACACGGGCATGGTCTCCGACCCAAACAGAATCGATCAACCCATCGACATATTTCTGCCCCAGGTGGAGGACCATCCCCCCACCTACTACCTTTTGGCAGCCATCCCATTGCGGCTCTTCCTGCACAGCGATATCGTTTTTCAGCTCCGCCTTGTGCGTCTTTTTTCGCTCTCCCTGTTCCTGACTCTTATTTGGGTCAGTTATCGGGTTTGCCTTGTCCTTTTTGAACCAGGGCACCCCCTCACATGGATGGTGCCCATCTTCCTGATGACGCTTCCCAGCTTTGTGGATATCATGACAGCGGCGAACAATGACGCCGCTGCCAATCTGGCGTTCGCCTTGTTCATCTGGGCAAGCGTTTCTATGATCAAGAAAGGGGCTTCATGGCTGAAAGTCCTGCTGCTGTTGGCAGCCACCTTCCTGTGCGCCTTCTCAAAGAGCACAGCCTTGCTGGCGCTCCCGCTCAGTCCTCTCGTGATCCTGCTTGCCCTCCTGAGGGGGAAAAAAGGCGGCGTTTTCGTCTGGATTTCGCTGGCTTTGCTTGCGATGGCCGGTGGGGCATTTCTTTTTACCTGGCGAGATAGCGCCCCGGCTTATTTTTATGGCGCGGACATTCACGCCAACCCACGCAGCGCCAAGGATGCCACAGCCCCCCTCGGTCAAACTATCATCCTCCAGGGCATGCAGGAAGCGCGCGGACGCCCGTTCTATCATCTGTTATCACGGGATACGAGGGAAAGCCTGCAGGAAAAACCCTCCACCCTGGGAGCCTGGATCTGGGCTGAGGAACCCACGACAACCCGCTTTCCTTATGTCAGTGAAGGTCAAATCTGGATCCCAAATCTAGCCTCGCTCAACACGCGTACCGCCGAAAGGATCCGACTCCCCTTTGTGAGCGATCGGCAGATCGCGGAGCCAGTCACACTGGATTATTCACAAAACAATCTGCAGCTGACCACCGAACCCCAGTTCTTCGCCTTCAGTACGACTTTACCTCCCATGGAAGGAAACATCAGCTGGATTGTTTTTCTACCCACTTCGGATCGCAATGTTCAGGTTTTTTGGGACGGAATCGTTCTTGTTGAAGGAGATTTCACCGATACCCCTCCACCCGTGTTTGATGATCCCGATGGGACTTCAGGTGCCTGGCAGGGCGTCAGATTTGACAACATGATCCAAAATGCTTCCGGAGAGCAAGAATGGCCCATCATATCAGAAAAGGTCAGTCGCCTGCTTGATATCCCCAACCGCGCCATTCCATCCCCCTCGTTGATGCTCTCAGTCCTGGACAGCAAAGCAACTTCGGTCTACTTTCAGCTTGCAGGGGAACGGATTTTCAGAACCTTTTGGAGTGTGTTTGGGTGGGCGAATGTCCCGCTTTCGGGGCAAAAACCCTACCGCTTCTTTATGATCCTTTCGCTGGTTTATGTACTGGGCATCATCCTGGCGACAGTCCGCAATCACTACCGTTTTTCTGCGCAGATTTATGCGTTTCTGGGCATCGTTGCCCTTTCACAGGTTTTCATCACGGTGATCCGCGGGGTCGGCTCATGGTTTTCAACCACCTACATCCCTGTTGGACGCTACCTCTATCCGACCATCATTCCAATCGGAATCTGGTTGATGGGCGGGGTGGACCAGCTCATCCTGACCCTTCATAAATACACCCGAATCTATCAACGGGTCCTGTACGCAGGGTTTGTGTGCCTCCAAACCGGAATATTGATATGGGCGATCCTATCCTTGCTGATCTTCTACCGGTAATCACAATAAACTCAGGGTGCGCCAACCAAAAAAAGCATCCTGGAAGAAAATATTAACATAAATTCAATCCATCATCACTAATATCGGGCAGACCTGATTGTAAATTTTAATGAAGTATGGTTAAATTGAAATCAGTTGCAATCATTCATCCCAGTTTCAATCCACCAGTATCATTCAGATGGAGTAAGCATGAAAATAAAAAGAATTGTTTTTACGGGAATTCTATTAACGATCCTCGCAGCCGGTTTGGGATATCGTCCAACTGCAGCTCAGGAAAGCACACCTTCTTCCTTCGGTGTGGAAACGAAAAGTTTTGATGAACAGGTCATGGGTTTTGCTGAAGACGCCAACACCTACTGGCTGCGTTATAACGGATTGCGATGGATGGACATTCAGGCTGCCGAAGGCGGTCCATTGGATTGGAGTTCAGTCTCTCAGCTTGAAACGGATCTGGCGGATGCGAGCAGCCGTGGCATGGAGGTCATCCTGATCGTGCGCGGCACGCCCGCATGGGCAGCAAAATATAAAGATTTCGGAATCGACTGGTCTTGCGGACCAATGCGTTCGGAATACATTGGTGACTTTGCCTCATTCATGGCTCAGGTGGTAGCGAGGTACTCTGTTGCACCCTACAATGTCAAATACTATGAGTTGTTCAATGAACCCGATGAACACCGGGAATGGGTTTTAGATCAATCCGGGCCAGATCCCATCAATCATGTTTTTGGGTGCTGGGGAGATGCAAGTGATACCTACTTTGGTGGTCGCACTTATGCGGACATGTTGAAACAAGTTCATCCCGCCATGAAAGCGGCAAATCCAGAAGTACAAATCGTGCTTGGAGGGTTGTTAATGCCCTGCGGCTCGGCATGTAATTCATTAGAGATGACATTACCATTTTCAGGAACAAAATATTTTTATTCAAAAATGTCAAAGTTTTTCGAAGGCATCCTCGTCAATGGGGGGGGACCATTTTTCGACATTGTCAATTTCCACGGCTATACCATTTATAATCCAATTGAAAATCCAGATCCAAGTCCTGGTTACCGCACGGGGATCCTCATGGAACGCAATGAATGGTGGTGGGCTTCCAAAGGCGGCCAGGTGATCGGGAAGTTGACTTTCTTGAAAGAATGGATGTCCACCTACGGTATCAGTGACAAGCCCATCCTGATGACGGAGGCTGCCCTGCCAACACCCTGGGGATTCAACGGGGATAAGGTTTTGTTTGAAGCAAGGAAGGCAGATTACCTCGTGTGGGTGTTTGTTCGCAATCTCTATAGAGGTATTAGTGGAACGACCTGGTACCACATCGATGATTATGGCTGGCGTGATAGCGGACTGTTAGATAGCAAGAATCGACCCTTACCCGCCTATCGGGCATATAAGGTCATGACCGAAACTTTGACCGGAGCAGGATTTCCAGAAAGATTGGATGGGCTGGGAACGGGCATCCTGGGGTATCAATTTGAAAAGGGGAGTCATACCATCTGGGTGTTGTTCTCTGAGGATGGCATTTCGAAAAGCATCAACAAAACAGCCTTCGAAACAAAATTCGGCTCTATCGGGCACATTTACAATCTGCTGGGGGGACCAGTGACCCAAACCAGCACCACCATCACCTTTGATCGCCCTATTTATATTGACAATATTGGCAATTATGCTCCTTATTTTTCAAGTACGCCGCTTGAAGAAATCGACCAGGACCAAAACTACTTTTATTATATCGAAACAGCTTCCACTGGAGACGAAAATTTTGACATCCACACGATAACACTCACATCTCCACTGCCCGGCTGGCTCACTTTTACAGATAACGGCGATGGCACAGCCACCCTGACAGGTACGCCACGAAACGGTGATGTCGGCAGCTATACCATCGAACTCCTGGTCACTGACAGCGTCGGTAATACAGCCACCCAATCCTTCACCGTAACCGTCCACAATGTCAACGATGCCCCCTATTTCACCAGCACACCTGTAAAGACAGCTGCAGAGAACACACCCTATACTTACAATATTACGGCTACTGACCCGGACTTAATCCATGGCGACGAGCTGTTAATCACCGGAACGACAATTCCAGATTGGTTGAGCCTTGTTGACCATGGAAATGGCACTGCGACACTCTCCGGCACCCCAACCACGTCTGATATTGGTGTTCACTCCGTACAGTTGCTCGTCACGGATTTAGATGGTTTAACCAGCACCCAATCCTTCACGATCACGGTCGCTAACGTCAATGATCCCCCCTCCTTCACCAGCACCGCTGTTACGACGGCAACACAGGATCAGGTTTACACTTATTATATCGAGGTTACGGATCCGGATTTGGCATTTGGAGATATCCTCACAATCACTGCCACAACCAAACCGGGCTGGCTCACCTTGACGAAAACAGGCTCAACCACCGCAACCCTATCGGGCACCCCGACCAATGCCCAGGTTGGTGACCATTCTGTAATACTTAAGGTGACTGACAAAGGTGGTCTTTCTGCGACACAATCTTTTACGATCACAGTGGCAAATGTCAATGATCAACCCAGCTTTTTGAGCGCTCCGGTGACGGGAGTAAACCCCGATTCTCCTTACACATACAACATCGTAACCACCGATCCTGATCTTATCCATGGGGATTCACTGACGATTACAGCCACCACATTGCCGCCCTGGCTGACACTGAATGACAATGGTAATGGCACAGCCACGCTGACTGGAACACCCACTACCCTTCAAATTGGCGATCATCCGGTCGTGCTGGTTGTCACAGACTTATATGGGTCGTTTGATACGCAATCCTTTACAATCTCAGTCTCATATGTGAATAAAGCTCCCTATTTTACAAGCACTCCTATTGAAAATGCAACCGAAAACGTGAAGTACACCTACAATATCACTGCAACGGACCCCGATCTGATCTATGGCGACTCGATCACGATCATAGCAACTACCAAACCAGGCTGGCTAACGTTTAGTGACAAAGGCGATGGCACCGCAACCCTCACGGGAACGCCGACAAACGCACAGGTCGGCTCGCATTCTGTCGTATTGAAAGTAACTGACAGCGAAGGTCTTTTTGCCACACAATCTTTCACCATCAATGTTAACTACGTTAATGTTGGTCCCACATTCACCAGCACAGCACCCACGGAAGCAACGCAAGGGATTAAATATACCTACAATATCATTGCATACGATCCCAACCTGCTTCATGGCGATACCCTGACCATTACGGCAACATCAACCCTACCCGGCTGGCTGACCTTAACGGACAAAGGCGATGGCACAGCCACCCTGTCCGGAACGCCCGGGGATGCAGAAGATATCGGAGATCATACCATCTTCTTAAAGGTGATGGATTCTCATGGGCTTTTCGACACCCAAACCTTTACGATCACCGTTGTAGAAACGGGCACTTTTTATCATTACTTACCGCTGGTTGTTCAATAACACCACCACGAAAAACAGCCACAAAGATAGATCAGGGATTAACCGTTATGCAAGGTTAATCCCTGATCTTTTTGTATACGCGCCATGGTTCAAATAAATCCTTTTTTCATCCCCGAATCCAGCATACGTCCTCCAAAAAAACATTAAAACAGGATTATTCACTCATCTATCTTTAATAGCATAAGTGACAAAAAGGTTAGACTTTGCTCCTTTCCAAAAAAACCGGGCGTTTGGGGTTAATATAAAATTAGACTCCTGATTTTTAGGATTGCCCGATTCAGCAAGTTACGGTTAAATTGATTCGGTTACGAAGAAATTTCAATCTCGCATCCCAAAATCTATTAATTTCTGCTGGAGTCAGCTATGAAACCTCGGAAGATCATCACGATTGTTGGCGCGCTGTGTTTTTTATGGACCAGCATGCAGGTCGCACCCATTCAAGCCCAGGAAGAAGTATCCACCTTTGGCGTGGAAATCAATCAAGTCTACTCGAAACATCCTTACCAGGATTCTTTGGACAAGGCTTCCAGAGCAAACAACAACTGGGTTCGCTACAATGGCCTGCTTTGGTCAAAATATCAACCCAATAATTCAAGCGAATTTAAGGTTGATCAAAAACTTGAAGCGAACATGATCGCCACCAGCGAAGCCGGCATGGAGATGATCCTGATCATCCGCAGCACGCCCTCCTGGGCGCAAAAATATCCGGGGTATTTTTGTGGACCAATGGCAGAGAAAAACTTAAACGATTTCGCCAACTTTATGGTGCGGGTCGTTGAAACATACAGCCAACCTCCCTACAACGTTCGATATTACGAATTGTGGAACGAACAGGATGAGTGCCGGCACAATGAAAACATCCACCCCGGTGGGGAATTTGGCTGTTGGGGAGAGAACAGCGATCCCACGCATTTCGGGGGCCGTTATTACGGCAAGATGCTCAAAGCCGTTTACCCGGCAGTTAAAGCCGCTGTGCCCGAAGCGCAAATTGTAATGGGCGGTCTGCTGCTGCCCTGCCACCCCGGCACCCACACTTACTGTAATATGTCCAACTTCCTCAAGGGAATCCTGGTCGAGCTTGCCGGCGATGATGGCGTCGTTTCCGAGCACGAAGCCATGTTCGATTATGCCAATTTTCATGGATACACAGCCTATAATAACAAGGATTTTTCCAGCGGGATCCTGATGGAGACGTATGAATCGTGGTGGATCAATTACGGGGGCATGGTCGAAGGAAAGCTGTGGTATATCCGCCAGATGATGGACAATTTCGGACTTTCAAAACCCGTCTTTCTGACAGAAGCCTCACTGATCGACACCAACAATATTGTGAATGAAAATAATCCCTCCCAGGTGGCTGCTTATGAGAATGCCAAAGCCGATTACCTGGTCTACGTTTATGTCCGTAATATCCATGCAGGAATAACAGGCACCACCTGGTACCACATGGACAATTACGGCTGGCGAAAAGGCGGCATGCTGGATGCCAACAACGATCCGCTCCCTGCCTATGACGCCTATCGGGTGATGACCACCACCCTGAGTGGGACCGGTAATGATCCGGTAGAGTTAAGTTTTGAGGGCGGCATCCTTGGTTACGAATTTACAAAAGGCGCAAACAAAATTTGGGTGCTGTTTTCCCGCAATGCAGGAACAAAGACCATCAAGAAAAGCGATATCCCCTTTGCAATCCAGCATATGTATAATTTGTTCGGCAAACAAGTTAATCACGACAGTTCAAAGATAAGTTTCGATCGACCAATTTACATCGACAATATTCCCAACACAGCGCCAGTGTTCATCAGTGAACCCGTAACCTCGGTTTATCAGGATCAATCCTATCACTATGACATTGTGACTGCCTCCACCGGCGAAGAGAATTACGATATTCATACCATCAACATGCTCTCTGGCTTGCCCGGATGGCTGAATTTCACCGATCATGGCGATGGAACCGCAAGCTTATCCGGCAGGCCAAACAACGAAGAGGTTGGCGATTACTGGATCGACCTGATCGTCACCGACAGCCACGGTCTGACCGACACGCAATCCTTCCCGATCGAAGTGATCAATGTCAATGATCCTCCCCGTTTTGTCAGCAAACCGGTCACAAAAGCGGTAGCGGGCGAGCAATACCGGTATGATATTGAAGTGACTGACCCGGACCTGATCCACGGCGACATCCTGACCATCTCGGCGGTAACCAAACCTGTTTGGTTGACTTTAACAAATACGGGACCCACGACAGCGACTCTGTCGGGCACGCCAAACAGCGCCCAGGTTGAAGAAAAACCCCTGATCATTTTAAAGGTTGTTGACCAGCAAGGCGCTGAAGCCATTCAAGCCTACGCGCTCGGTGAACTCCATATTTATCTGCCGCTGATCATACAATGATTTTTACGACCTTCACCGCGGGATTTTCCAGCGTCGCAAAATTAGTGGGTTATAATTTTACTGGATGAATCCTGCCGCCATTCAGGACGTGGTCGTTACTGGTTATGATCACGCCATTAAACACATCACAATTAGGATGACCTGATCCTGCTTTGGTTAAATTCGAAAGCAAGCGTTTTAATGATTATCCCGCATCCATTTTTGTAATGTTCGCCCTTTTCCCCTTTTTAAGTAGGAGGCGTTTTGCTCAAGAAAACCATTCTCACCTGGCTGATGATCCTTTTCTTGCTTGCGGGTTGTACGCAAGCGGTCACGGTTACGCCATCAGATTCATCCGATGAACCGAGCGGCAGTGCAGCAGCGCCCGCCGCTGCAACCACGCCCACGGCGGAAAGCGAACCGGTTGCTACCCTGACCGACGATGAAGCAATTGCCGGAAGCGAAATCACGACAGCGGCATTGCTTGAAGGCAGGTCCTCCTTCGGGGTTGAACTGCACGACTTTGAAACCTTGCCCAAAGCCGCCGACGCCAACATCCACTGGGTTCGCTACAACGCCCTGTTGTGGTCCGATTACCAACCCAACAGCCCTGACCAGTTCATTCGGAATAAAAAACTTGAAGCTGATATGATCGCCGCCAATGAGGCAGGGATGGATTTGATCCTGATCGTTCGCAGTACACCCCGTTGGGCGCAGAAGCTGGAGGGTTATTTTTGCGGCCCGATGAGCGATGACCATCTGGACGACTTTGCCAAATTCATGGCGACGCTGGTGAAAGAATACAGCGCCCCGCCCTTCAATGTTAAATACTTTGAACTGTGGAACGAGCCGGATGAGGCATGGGAACGGGTATATGCTCCTGATGCTGTGTTGGGGTGCTGGGGAGAGCTGGACGATCCTGAATTCGGCGGTGCTTATTACGGCGAAATGCTCAAAGCCGTGTACCCTGCCATCAAAAGAGCCAACCTCCAGGCACAGCTCGTGCTGGGCGGGTTGGTCCTGCCCTGCAGGCCCGAAGATGATGTCTATTGCGAAATGTCATTATTCTTCGAAGGCATCCTGAAAGCAGGCGCCGGCGCGTATTTTGATTTCGTCAACTTCCACAGCTACACCACCTACGACCCGGATCAGCCCGGTGTGATCTTGATGGAGAAAAATGAGCATTGGTGGGCAGCATCTGGTGGGCAGGTCGAGGGAAAATTCGCTTATCTGCAGGAGGTGATGGCAGAATATGAGATTGATAAACCGGTCCTGTTAACTGAAACTGCCCTGATTGATCCCACTGATGTTGCGCTTGAAGACCTCAACGCATTCGAACAGGACAAAGCCGAATATCTCGTTTGGTTATACGTCCGCAACAGCGCCAGGGGTATCAGAGCGACCAACTGGTATCACCTGGACAGCTACGGCTGGCTCAAAGGTGGGCTTCTGGATAGTAATAACCTGCCCCTGCCCGCCCATCAAGCCTATTCTTTTTTAACAGCAATTTTAGGGGATGCCAAATTCAGTCGCGAGTTCAGCCTTGCGGAGAATGTCTTGGCTTTTGAATTTCTCACAAGCGACGCCCGGGTTTGGGTGCTTTTTTCACAGGACGGATCCGTTCAACATATTGGCAGAGCCGATGATTTTGAGAACGCTTATGATATCTATGGCAACTCTGTTGAGCTCGCTCCCGAAGGACAAATTGAATTCACACAGCCGCTCTACATTGAGCTGTCGCCTTAGTAAAAACTAAAAAAGCCTATTCCCAGTGGAGTTCAATCTCCATCGGAATCCGGTAATACTTTTTGATCCACTTATTAATATATTCATAACCCTGCATGGCTGGCATTGCGCCCGTGTACAAATCATTCTCCAACTTCTGCAAATTTATCGTTCCGATTTCCTGCCCCCGGGAAATATTGTGTTGTACAGAGATCAGGGTTTGCTGGTTAAGTCTGTGAATGGGGTCGTTCCTTTGATATCCGAACAAGTTAGTTCCCATATTTACCACAGCGCCTGCCAGCAACAGCCCCAATATAATTTTTTTCAGCGCGATCGGCTGGATGCCTTCAACAGCATGCGCCAGCATCCCCGCAAGAACCGGGAATATTGAAAACACAAAGATGAGCGCCATCCGGTAATTTTCAGAAGGTAAAAAAAGAATCGTAAACTGCGACAACACACCACCCAGATAGATCCCCAGGATGGGAAGCGAGCGTTGTTGAAAACAATGCAGACAAACCGGAATGCTCATCACGAGGATCAGAAGCAACCAGAAAAAAAGTGATCTAAAAAGTTCCTGGGTCAACCACACCATGGTGTGATTTAATAAAGGCAAGCTGCCACGCATCAACGATACCGTAAAGAAGATCACCAGGGGTAAAAGAAACATGGCTTGAGCTGCGGCTAAAGCAATATAGGGCGTTCGCATTCTCTTTTCTTTGACAATAAATGGCGTCAAGTACAGGATATTTGTCACTAGAAAGATAATAAAAATTGGATAGTTTTGTTTTGCAAACACAATCCGAAGCAATGCCGGGATATTGCGATTGATCCGTTCGGGGACGCTCAGGTTATAAAACGCTGCATAGATTGCATTGTTGGCGCGAACAAAATTTCCTGGCGCCAAAAATAAGACTGTTGCGCCAATGGAAAATGCCAGCAAGCATAGAAGGTCTGCTTTGATCAGCGCTCGCTTTTCCTGTATGAGATGTGCAACTAAAAAACCAAAAAGCATAAAAAATACAACGATCACAAACTGTTCCTGGGTCATCCCAATCATTAAAAACAAAAACACCAACAATGCTAAAAGCCATTTATTCTGCAATCGTTCGTTGTGTTCCTGTAACAGAAACCCCGCGAAAAACAACCCCAGGAACGGCCACACAAATATTAAAGAAGCCGTTGCCCAATAGGTTCCGTCCTTATGCATTTGTATTGGGATGGTACCAAACAAGCACATCAAAATCAGGCTGTCCAGAATCTTCTTTGTTTCAGGCGCATCTTTTCCCGTCACCATGCGCATTGAGAAATACAGGATCGCTGTCAGCACAAGCGATTGCATCATGCGGAAAACCCAAAAATCCCACCGCAGCATGGCTACAAGGGTAAATATCGGTATGACCCGCCCTCCCCAGGTCAGATAATGTGCTTTTAAGAATGTCAGCATCTGATTGAAGTTAAACTGATGACCCCGGATTTCTTCGTTGAAATCGCCCAGATAAGAAAGCGTGGCATAACCATAATCATCATGATACAAATGAATGCAGGCATGCTGCAAGAGCATCACGGCTAAAAACAGCAAGAACAACCCCCAAATGATCGTCTTTCTATTATGAGTTAATTTTTCAAAATATTTTTTCAATACAATCAGGCTATGCATTATGAATCGGATAGCATAGTATGCCACCCGATTATCAGGTCATTTGTGAATCAGCTTTGACAGCTCAACCTCAATCTGCGCTCCTCGGATTTCCCATGTATTCGTTCTGGCAAAATTAAATCGTTTTTCAAGAAGTTCTGCCGACTTCTCTTCCACCAAACTGTCTTGAAGGGCTTTTTCCCATTCTTGCGGCGTTTCAGCAAGCCTGATCCACTCGCTATATTTTGACATCTCCTCCAATCGCGTGGCGACAACGGGTTTGCCTGCTGAGAGATATTCAAACAATTTGACAGGGTTGGTTGCCTGGGTCAGGGGAAGTTTTTTAAATGGAATAATACAAACATCAAAATGACTCAGGAACCCGATCAGCTGCCTGTAGGGTCTCTCGCCCGTAATATGGACATTGGGCAAATTTTCAAAGGGGCTGAGATCACCCAGATAGGTGTGCCCAACGATAAAAAACGTCCATTCAGGATGCTCGCTCGCCAGGGTTCCAATCAGTTCAGAATCAAACCAGTTGGCAACCGCTCCATAATAGCCAATGATGGGCGGGGAAAGATTTTTCATCTCCTCACAAAAAACAAAATCCTTTGCCTGATGAAAATAATCAAAATCCGCCGCGTTGGGGACGAGGATGACATTCGGGTTATGCGCCCTGGCGTGGTCATACAGGGGGTGCGAAGTTGTCAGCACCAGGTCACTTTGGGTTAACAACAACTCTTCATCCGAAAAATCGGCAAGGCTCTCACTTTTAAAATCTGTAAAGAGGTCCATGCAATCAAAAACCAGATGCCATCCATAACCATCTTTCAACCGAAGTACAAGCTTTGTCCAGTATGGCGCGTCAACCTTGATGATGGCAGTCTCCATCAGCAACAGCTCTCGAACGACCCTCATCGATACTTCCAGCTGATCAATTTCTTCATTCGTCAGGGCGGACAGCAGGGTGAGTTTTTTATGCCCGCCCACCAGTTTGATTTCATAAATATCGTTGTGAAGCTTTTTAATCAAGGGGGCGCTGGTTTGAAAGTCATCATGGCCTGTATTGATGTAAAAAATCCTGTGCCCCAGCTTTGCAAGTTGGCGGGCGATTTGCTGAGGGCGTTGAAATCGAAAACCCCAATCGATGATCGGAAAAATAATAATATCCGTTGCTCTCTTCGCCGCTTCCACCCCGCGATCTGAGAGATTTTTTTGAACAATTTCCGATGTCAGGGTGACATAATCATAACCAATCAGATCCGAAGGGATGAATCTGACTTTCGTTCCTTTATCAATTTCCAATTGAATAAAATGGATCAGCGGATTGATCTCCTGATGCACAAGCTCAGGATGCACTTCCAGATAATGTTCAAGATTAAAAAGCGAGGACGGATTTCTGTTTTCTTTCCATCCATATTTTATGAAATGGACCAGCGGATTCATGCCTGAAGATTTCACGTCCCGATAATGTTCCAGGTAATATTGCTTGTCAAACATGCCGCTCAGCAAAATAAGAAAATATTCTCGAAGAAACTTGAACACACCATTATCCTTTATTTGAGATGGTTTACGCACGATGCTATCAAGACAGCACGCATCAGCTATGAGATTTTATCATAGTCATACTTGATTTGGATAAACGAAGAAGCCAGAATTGTCTGCCTGTTCGTTCACCACTGCAAAGTGCAGCATTTGAGGTTTAGCCACAGAGGAATTTTCTTCATAAGGGATACTTTGAAGATTGGCGAAAAGGGATTTCATCAAGGCTCGATATGTAAACAGAGCGGCTAAAAAACAATCTCTCTATGGCGGTGCGGCTCCCATTTGATCCCCCATTTACTTTCAAACTTCTTTCTATTCTCAATAAATATTTTAATATATTCTTCTTTTGTCAGCAATTTGAAAGTTGCCCCGTGGAAATGGTGAATAAATACATCCTCAGCGCAGAAGAGCTCCAGCCCTTTCTGGCGAATCTTCATCGCCAGGTCATCATCTTCAAACATCCCCACACTGTAACGCTCATCCAGCCCATCCACATCTTCGAATAATTTCCGTGAAATCAAAGCACAATACAATGCCAAATTGTTGATCCTGAAGGATTTACCTGCAAAGTTTTTTGCCCGATGGGCAGCAAATACATTGATCTCATCCAGTGACTGATAGGTCACATCAATTTTTGCTTCATTACCAATCGAATTGGTGACAGGGCCAACCATCCCCATCTCCGGATCCTTTTTCAGGTGCAATAACAAGCGGTGCATCCATCCAGGGGTTACGATTGTGTCATTGTTTAAAAAGATCAGATATTCGCCAATTGACGTTCGAAAACCCTGGTTGTTGGCGATTGAAAAGCCTTCATTTTTCTGATTAAAAATCAGTTTAACATTTTCATGGCCCCCGGCAAAGCCTTCAAGATAATCTCGCGTTTCCTGACCTGAGCCATTGTCAACAACAATTATTTCATAATTGGGGTAACCCGTGTATTGAAGAACGCTTTCCAAACAAAGCCGGGTGAGCTCAAGGTTGTTATAAGTGACGACGATGACAGATACCATCGGGAAAAGCTTGTGGATTTCCGTCTTTAAAATCGCTGTGCGGTTTTCCCATGTGTTGGATTGTGCAAATTCATAACGAAGTGAGAGCAGATCTTCGGATTTGCCTTCCGCCAGACTTTCCCTGATCGCATCGGTCCATTCTTGTGGGGACTCTGCTAGCATGACGTAATCCTGGTACTTTGAAATTTCATCCAGATGGGTGGCAACAACGGGTTTACCGGCAGAAAGATATTCAAACATTTTCAATGGATTGGTGGCATGGGTCAGGGGGATATCTTTAAATGGAATAATGCACACATCAAAATGACTGAGGTACGCAGGGACTTGTGCATAAGGTTTTTCGCCTAACAAATGTACATTCTTGAGGTTCCTGAGAGGGTCAAGATCAGCCAATTCGGTGTCGCCAATCAGAATAAAAGTCCATTGCGGATTCTCAAATGCCAGATCGGCAACCAGATGGGTATCAAACCAATCTGCGATCGCCCCATAATAACCGATGATGGGATGCCTGTAATTCCGCATTTCATTCCATTCGATGGGAGACACAGCCCTATGAAAATGCTCAAATTCCGTAGCGTTGTGAAGCAGTACGGGGCTTTTCCCTTCTTTTTTTGCAAGGTCAAACAAAATGGATGATGAAGCCAGAACAAGGTCGCTCTCTTGAATCAAAATCTTTTCATCCACTTCTGTTGTGGGGCTACGGTTCGAGAAAGCCCTGAAGAGATCTAAAACATCGAAACCCAGTTTCCAACCAAATTCCTGTTTTAGATCGACGACCAGTTTACGCCAAAAGGGCAAATTAACAAGCATGAGCGCCGATCCGATCAAGAAATGGTCTTTTAATAATTCAAGGCTGTGGGTTAGATCACGGATATGGTCATCTGATAAGATGGTGTTGATCTCTAACAATGGGTCCTGGCAGTGTAATTGAACGGAGTAAATGTTTTCCTTGATCAACTTTACAAGCGGCGATTTTCCCTGATGAAAATTTGTCTTGATATAGAAAACCCTGTGACCAAGCTCAGCAAGTTGACTGGCTAAATGTTGAGGGCGTTGATAACGGAAGTCCCAGTCAATGATCGGAAAGAAAATTATATCGGCAGTTGTCGGCGGCTTGCTGGCAAAATGCTCAATGGCGTCCATCCTGGAATAATGGGATGACAGATCAGCGTATTTTAGTTGTCCATTCTCAAGATGGAAATAACTCGTGATCCGATCTTCGTTTTTACCGCTTCGATCAAAATGGAAAAGGGGGTTGATCCCCGAATAAGCCACATCCTGGTTGAGCTCGTGATAAACATTGGTAATGAAAGTCCTGGAGGGATTTCTCCCCTCCTTCCACCCCTTCTTGATAAAATGCATTAAAGGATTAATATCCGCCCGGCGCACATCAGCGTAGGTTTTTAGATAATACCTGGCGTCGAAAAGACCGCTCCGCTTGAGCAGGAAGTATTCATAATAAATCCTGAGCTGGGCTTTGACGGCCCGAAACAATCCCTCAGGTTTTAATGGATTATTTTCAATGAAATGAACAAGGGGGTTTTGATCGGCCTGGCGCAGTTCTGGATGTTCGTCAAGGTAAGCATTGGTATCAAATTCGATCGAAGGGTTGCGACCTTCCTTCCACCCTGTTTCAACATAATGCTTCAAGGGGTTGATATCCCCCTGACGCACATCAGGATACGTTAAAAGGTAATAGATATTGTCAAATAAATCGCTTTTTTTAATGATGCGATAAGCCTTGCGATCTTTATGCATGCCGCCTTCCCCTGAAAGCACCCAGGATTTTCCTGAACGGGCGTGTATAACGCCAGCTTTTGCTCAGGGCATAGAAAAGGGTCTCGTGTTCCAGTTTTGAAACCTTTTGCTTCAAAATTGTATACTGGTGTTCGCTTGCTTGAAGCATCTTGCTTTCATCCGCTATCTGTGTCTCTAATTCTTGAATGGAGCGATCTCGCAGGCTGATCTCATCATAAAGTTTCACCATTGTCCGGCTTTGATCGGCAATCAAATCGCCAGTTTCAAGAGACTTTTTCTTTTGCTCGGAAAGTTCCTGATTGAGTTGCCGATAAGCCTGTTCGTGATTGCCAATCTCTTCTTCTATCCTTCGGACAGTCTCTTCTCGTTCTTTCAATTCTTCTCTGAGCTGCTCAATGGTCTGCACATGCAATTGGAGATTGTCTTCCAGTCGACGCACATCCGCTTCCGTGGCAGTTTTATGGGCAATTAGCGAAAATAAATCCAGCTTCGAATCATCGACGGGTTGCTTTGGGAGATCATGGATCGTCGTACCGTCCAACTTTTTATAATGACCGGAAAGAATTTCTTCTGACCCAACCACGACTCGTTGTCCCAGTGTGTTCTCTGCAGGCGGACGCTTACTAATAATGCATAATGAATTGATAAATTCGATAGCGTGCAGCTGGTAAAAATCAAATTCAGCAAATGAGACGCCAAAGTAAGATTCATAAGGTTGTAAGAATTTTTCGCGTGACCGATCGTTTTGCCAGTGCTCAAAATTGATCAAATCCACAAGTCTTTTCAAAAAGGAAACCGCTGAATAAGGGTTAAACAACCCACCGCCAGATTCCGCCCAGTAGCTGGCATGCAGATCCTCAATGATATAGATTCCTCCAGAATTCAGTTTTTGAAAATAATGGGCGAAGGTTTTGACAATGTCTTGCGATTGATGCGATCCATCGTCAATGACGATATCAAGTTCGGGTGAAATTTTGTTGATCTGATCTCTGACTTCGGTGCCATTAATATCTCCGACGATGACCTTGATGCGTGGATCATCAAATACGAGATCCTTACAAGCCTCATTGATATCAACCCCAATTAAGGTCTTTGCATGGGAGAAGTACTCAGACCAGACCTCAAGCGATCCCCCATTATGAACCCCGATCTCAAGCAGCTGGATCTCACGTTCGCGATATGGCGAGAAAATCCGATCCCATTCATTGAGATAGAGCATCCAGCGATCAGCAATCTTCCCTTTGTGGGCAGTAAAAATGTCTTTTATGCTTTTATCCATTGAGCATCTTCATCCAATTATTTCTGATAATTACCTGAACCCGAATCGGTAGAAAAGAATACATGCCACCATAAATTTACCATAGAAACAGGTTTTTCACTTAAATGAATCATCCATTCAAATTAAAAAACACCCGCACAAATGCACATCGCTCACAAACGGCCATCGATGCACAGGACTCTCCAATCAGAAAGATTGCCCCGTCTTCATTTCCACAGATCTTCCCAACCCAAACCAGAAAAACAGGGGCCCACCGCAGCCTGGACGGTTTTAATGCCGGGATGGGGTGCGCCAGCATTCCACTCGAAGAGCTTGATCGCATTCTCATGATCAATGGTCACATCCCACCCCACAATCGGAAAATGCGGAATATTTGTGTGAAGCCCCACACAAAACGCTACCGCATCAGCAAACCTGGGTATGACTTTGTTTTCAAAACCAACCCCTGTATCAGGATGTGCGCTCAATCTTTGAAAATTACCTCCATAACAGAAAGAAGACAGCGCGCCAAAGCTGTCAATCACAGGCACTCTGACGACCATATTTGATCGATACTCCCGTTGGTGTATCCTCCCAAGTTTAAGCCAGGACGCCCGAAATTCAATCTCACCCATCAGATTTCTTGCCGTCAGGATTCTGATGGTTGCTGCCGGTCCATCAACAATGTCTTTGAAGAATGCATGTTCTTCTATTAGATCCTGGATCACACAATCGCCAATATTTTGAAAGGTCTCAAGCATGATTTGATCAGGACCAAGGATATGATTGTTCATCCCCCTGAGGGAATGATCCCTTTTTACGATCACCGCCCGATTGTTTTCTTTTACCATGTTCTGCAATTCCCCCAGAGATATGGGCACAAAATCTTTTTTATAAAACCTGCCATTCAAATAATAAGCAATATCCGGAAGTGCATCTGTTTGGAATATCGTTTTCGAAAATGTTTTTACCATTGAAACACGTGTAAGAGATGGATCCGGCAAAACATACATGCTGTAATAATTCGGAGGTATCCACCCCTCCTTAAATTCGCCACTGAAAAGCGTGAAAAAATACAGCCAGGGGGCATATTCTTTCCCACCAAATACATCAACGGCATACTCATCAGCCAGTCGTTTGTTCTTCTCTGTCAACTCCCACCCGTTCAGTTCCATAACCATGTTAATCGCCCGCCATGCCGCTTTTTTATGCGCTCGATGATGGCGGTTTTTATCCTTTTTGGCTCGAAACTGATTTCGTTTTTGTCCGACTCTGGCCTTTAAATTATTTATGTTCACAATGCATTGTCCTTCACTGATTATGAGAAAAAAGAAGCTTTCTCAAGTAATATCGGCCTGGCAATTTACAATTTCTTTGACGCTGATTCATTTCCACAGATCTTCCCAACCCAAACCGGAGAAACAGGGTCCCACCGCAGCCTGGACGGTTTTGATATCAGGATGAGGCGCCCCGGCATTCCATTCAAAAATCTGAATTTTTTCTTCGCGATCTACCGACAAATCCCAACCAATGATGGGGAAGTGCGGAATGTTTTGATGCAAACTGACACAAAGCGAAACACAATCGGAAAACCGAGGAATTCTTTTTTTAGAAAACTTGACTCCAGTATCGGGGTGTGCGGACAATTTTGTAAAGTCAGTTAAATAACAATGGTCATCAAGAAAACCTGCATTATCAATAATTGCAACCCATACAGCTAAGCTCGCTTGGTAAAATGGTTTTCCTTGCCGCCCAAATTTTAAATAGGATACGCTATGTTTGATTTCGCCATTGAGGTTTCTTACGGTGATCACCCGCACATTTGCAGCAGAATCTGGCATAAACTCCTCAAAAAATGGATGCTGCCGGACAGGGTATTGGATCACACTGTTGCCGATATGTTGAAAGTTTTCTTCAGTAATATCTTCAGCACCAAGTACATGAATGCCCATTCCGCGTAAGGAATTATCTTCTTTTACAAATATCGAACAAAAGTTTTTTGCTACCAATTTTTTTAAATAAGAAATTTTTATTGGTAGGAATTCCCGGTCATAGAAACGTCCGTTGACATAATAGCCAATATCAGGAAGGGCGTTTGTCTGTAACACCGTTTTCGAAAATGTCTTTACGCTTGAAATTCTTGAAAGCGATGGATCCGGCAAAATATACTTAGTATAATAATTTAGAGGAATCCACCCTTCCTTAAATTCCCCACTGAAAAGCGTAAAAAAATACAACCAGGGAGCATACTCTTTTCGACCAAACACATCCACAGCATACTCGTCGGCTTTTCTTTTATTTTCTTCAGTTAATTTCCAACCATTGACCTGGATTGCCTGATTAATACTTCGCCATGCCGCTTTCTCATGGATTTGATGGTGCCGATTTTCTTCAGCCCTTTGACGAAACTGAACTTTTTTAATTTTGATCGCAGTTAGCATTTTTAAAACGTAATTCATTAAATCTCCAATAAAGTCTTTCTAAAAATCAACCACGCGCACCAGTATGAAACCATGAAACAACCTATAAAGATATAATCTTTAAGGATTATATTCCTGTTTTTGTATTCTATATCCCTACGGCAGCGGGAGCGTCACTTTCTCGCCATCATCGGCAGCTGATGTATAGGCTGCTTCAAGCACCTCCTGAACCTTCAAGGCTGAATTGAAATCAGGGGGTGCGTGTTTCTCTTCAAGAATATTCAATAGAAAGTCATATTGACAGGCGAGGTGCGCATTCAGAAAAGAATCCGTCGACGTTTTCGCACCTGGCCAAAGCAGAGAAATCGGTCTCTCATTTTCCCGCGGGACGTCATCAAAGACACCCTGAATCTTCTTGTTTTGGTCCAGATCAAAAATGGTCAGCATTTCCTGATGCCGACTGCTGTAGATCAGCGACCCCTTTTGACAAAACACCTGAAAAGACGTGTCCTCTGGAACTTCTGGTGCTGTGCGCGCCGTTTCCACCAAGCCCGTAACGCCAGATTCCAATTCAAGCATGCAGGTTGCCCAATCGTCCACGTCAACATCTTCCATCACAAGCGATCCGGCTTTAGAAGGTCGTTGCTTGATGAATGTGTGCATAGTTGCCCGCAGGCTGCTTACATCCCCCAGGAGGTAATTTACAAGATCAAGTAAATGAGCGCCAAGATCCGAAAACGCGCCTCCGCCAGATTGTGCGAATCTCAGACGCCAGGACATCGGGCGCTGCGGATCGAGATAACTGCTGTGGAAAATGTGCCCCCGAAAATTCAGCACATCCCCCAATTCACCCGAATCGAGAATTGTTTTCATCTGCCGGATTGCCGGGATAAATCGCAGCACAAATGCCATCCGCGTGGGCACCTTTGCATCCTGCGCCAAAGCATGCATATACCTTGCATCGGCGAGGTCTTTGCCCAAAGGCTTTTCACAATAGATTGCTTTTTCTTTTTCAACAGCCCGCCGAACATACTCGGTGTGCGAACCTGTGGGCGTGCAGATATCCACCATATCCAGCGGAGTATCAAAAAATTCATTCAAATCGCTTGTCTGAATTTCAAATCCACAATCTTCGATGAATGCTTTATCACGTCCAAGTGATGTCCGCCAAACCGCTTTCAGGTCAGCCCTGACAGGCGCTGAAGGAAAAGCAAGAGGTACCATCCGATATGCGTTCGCATGAATCTTTCCGATATTACCCAGCCCCACAATGCCAACATTCAGTCTCTTAACCACAGCCCCTCCTGAATTAATCCAATATATTGTAAACGATTTGACCATTGACCATTGTGAGCTGAACATCGATCTGATCATCAAATACCGTCAGGCTGGCATCTTTGCCTGTTTCAACACTTCCCAACCGATCTGCCACACCAATGGCGCGTGCAGGATTCAGACTCGCGGTTTGAACAGCCTCATGCAAAGATAACCCAACGTGTTCAACTAAATTGGCAACACACCGATCCATTGTCGTAATACTGCCAGCCAGGGTGCCGTTTGCCAGGGTTGCCCGCCCATCCCTGACATACACATCAAAGCCTGCAACATGATAAACACCGTCCGCGAACCCCGCCCCCGTGATCGCATCCGTCACTGCAACAATCCTATCACTTCCAAGGCACTTCACAAGCAGCCTCATCGCGCCAGGATGAACATGGACAGTATCTGCGATCAATTCAGCGGTCATTCCCTCGGATAGCAGGATTGCACCAAAAACACCCGGTGCCCGGTGGCTGAAACCGCTTTGGGCATTGAAGGTATGGGTTACATGCCCGTAATCTCCCTTCAATACCTTCGCAGCTTGCTCAAAACTTGCGTTGGTATGACCCAACGCCACTAAAATTCCCGCCTTTTTGCACAATTTTGCAACCTGATCCGCGCCTGGCAGTTCGGGCGCAAGAGTCATTTGCCTGATCCAGCCCTTTCCAGCCTGAATATACGCCTCCATTTCATCCAGTTTGGGAATTCTCAGCCATTCCGGATTAAAGGCTCCTTTTTTCTCAACATTCAAAAAGGGTCCTTCAAGGTGAAGCCCTAAGGTTTCAGCACCCCCACAAGAATCAGCAAAGACCTCTGTATAACCTTCAATCATCTTATCGAGTAAATCCGGGGTTCGCCCTGCAATGGACATCAGGTAGCCGGTGACCCCCGTGCTGGCAACCCACTCAGAATATTTCGCTGTCTCCGCAGCCAAATCGCCATCCCCAAAGGTGACGCCATTGCCGCCATGAACATGGATATCGATAAAGCCGGGTGCGAGATATTTCCCCTTTAAATCAATTGTGTAAGCATCTCCGGCAGGAAGATTTTTCATTTCCCCAACAAAATCAAGTTTTCCTCCCTCATTGATCGTCACGGCGCCATTTTCAAGCAACCGGTCAGGAAGAACCAAACAAGCATTCACAATTCTGGTTTCCATTGTAAACCTCGCTCCTTATGTTTTGATTCTGATAACTAAGAAACATTTAAAAAAAACAACGTGATTAAGCCCCTTTATAATTAAAAACCTCTCCACAACAAAGCCGATTTAATGTGCTAAGGATGATAATTACGTTTAGTCTTTTATACAACGCTTTTAATCCTCTCCTGATTGACGGGCTGAGATCGCTCCTTTATAATTTAATTAAGTCTCCGCAAAAAAAGGGGAGGAATATGGATAACCACAAAAAAACCGGAACCGAGGAACAGAAATTTGCAGGCATGCTTTATGATTTACCGATGCCAAAATTGATCAACCCTGATGATAGGACCTTAGAACAATGGCGCAAGGATTTCTCTGACCTTGACCAAAAAACTTTCAACACTATTTTAACCCAGGTAAAGGATGCTCGTTTATCCCATCAGAAACGTGTGGGGTGGCAGGCGATACCTCATGACCTGACGGTGATCTTGTTTGTTTTAGGCACCATCCTGTATGGGTTAAAAACCGGCATCATCATTGGGATCGCTGTGCTTGTTTTTCTTGAAGGGCTATTTCTTTTCATCTTTGTTGAAAAACTTTACCGCCCGCTCAGCTTGCTGGTCTGGCTCACCTATCCAGCTTACCTTGTATTGGCATATTATCTTTATAAACAAAGCTATGAATGGTACCTGATATTGACCATTGTCCTGGTTACCTGGTTTGGTACATTTTTTCTTGGACAGCTTGCAAGAATTCCATTGCAATTACTTATGAATGCAAAACAGGAAGCCCAGCAAAAAATATCTCAGAACAGAAAAGATAAGTAACAACAATCAAGGCATGCGAGGTGGAAAATTTCCTGACTTAATCGCGTCAACAAAATTGTTAAAGTTCTGATACTCAATGGCAGGAACGTTTTCTTCCTGACAATAGGTGACCAAACTATCTTTAGCGTAGACAATATCAGCCTCATGCACGGCATCATGATCTGTCCGCCCATCACCAATATAAATCACGCGCTTTCCTTCAGCTTGAAATTTTTCGATAATCAGCGGTTTGCACACCCCCGAAAGGGGGCATCGGTCATGCCTCCATGGAAATTCAAATCGAAATCCACCTTCTTCAAAAAAAATTTGATTGGCATAAATTTCGATATCCGGCACCTTATGATGGGTGAGAAGCGTTTGGATTGACCACTCAAGCCCATCGCTGACAATCGCTACCTCAAGACCTTCTTCCATGCATAAACTTACAAACTCTGCAAAATGCGGGTCGAAATATGCTTTTTTGATCTCTCCTTTAATTTCCGATTGGCTGGCATCTACAGTGGCAAAAGTATTCAGAAGTTCTTCAACCGTACCAATTATTCCCTCTTCCCAAAGGTCTGCATAATATAACCCAACACTTGCAAATTTCTCGTAAATCAAAAAATTTAGATCTTGAGAGACTGTTCCATCAAAGTCACTCAAAACGACGTACTTATCCATACAAATAAAAACCTCTAATCACTCGTGAACAAAACCGAGTCATCACTTTGATCGGAATTGCTTCGCCCACCGATCAATCGACTCCTCATCTTTGACATAATGCTTCCACTCTTTATCTCCATCGACAACAGCGCTCTTCATCTTCATCACAATATGCTGGGGATGTTTCTCAATCCATGTGACCCAGGCAGGTTTGATCCACCCTGGCGTTCTCAGAGAAAAATACAATGTCAACACCATAAACAACCCGATCACCACAAGATAAAGAAGATATGCATTTCCGCCCTGCTGCCGGATATCGTCATGATAAGAATAGAGCATCAAAACAATACCCATTGGGATATATGCATAGGCGCCCCCGCGAGAACGCCAGTACCAGTTTTTCCACAAACCAAGTCGCACGAAGATCCCAAGGATGATAAAAAACCCTCCAAGCAGCAGGATGGCGGTCTCAGATGTCATAACTTATTCCTTTGGACAATGATTCACCGTGGCTCTGAAGATAAGATCAGGCACTCTCCAGTCATAGGGCGAGATCAAAGCCTCATAGGTGCCCTGTTCGATCGTTCCTCGATCGGGAAAATACCCTTTACTGTCATTAGCATGGCTGATCACAAGGGTTTTAACAGGACTGCACATTGATTTTACCTCAAGAACGGTTTGCGAAAAAGGTTCGCCGGGTATTGCAGCAATAAATATCGGGCCGATTTGAAGGAATTGGAGCTGTGTATGAAAAAAGGATGTTTCCAATTCCAGATTCGCCAGTTCAAGCTGCGCCTGCGCCCCTTCTAACTGTGTGAAAACCTTCCGGATTTCACCATGCGGTGCAGATTTTTCTTTCAGGCCTTCAAGCTTTTTCTGCAGTCCGATCAGAGTTGCATCAATTTCCTCCGCTGAGGGAAGCTCTCTTTGCGGCAATTGAACCTCCACACATTCTGCCTCCACATGGTCCACTTCCACAGGTTCGGATTTCATCATAGCTTCCAAAACTCCGCCAGTAAGGATCAGCCCATGTCGTTCAACTTCTGCAAAAGTTTGCTCACGGCGCGTAAAGCGGGTGCTGACATCACCGCAAGCACCATTTGCAAACATGAAAACACAGTTTGGAAAGTGCGCTTTAAGTCCCTGGCGTGCCGCACCCGGAAAATCTGCCGTAATCAGCAAATTGTCATGTCCCATCACGGTTGGATGGCAGCCATAGTTGAACAGAACTGCAATCGGTTCGCCCTGGGAATTGTTAAATCTCAGGACATTCAATTGTGTATCCTGCGGTCCTGCGTCAGGGCTATTGCGATTTTTTCCAACACCGGTCAGTTGTTGCTCGCCAAAAGCGAGGTTGGCTGGTTCTTTTTGTGAGATTGCCCAGATAGCCGCCCCCAAAAATTTCCGCTGGGTCATCCTGACCAGCTCATCATCCTTGAGGCTCATATGAAGCGGTTCATTGGGCAAATAACCCTGTGGACCCGAATGTGTATGCGAACAAGAGATCAGAATATTGCTGGGAGAAATTTCTAATTCCTGAGCGATCATTTCGCGGATCTGCATTGTAATCCCAAGTTCAATGCCGATGATATCACACGTAAAAATGAGCAGTTTGTCAGCGCCAGATTGAATATAAAGCGCCTGTGCCTTAAGGGGATCATGCACACCGATGCTGTTTTTTGTACGTGCCCCATACCCGGCAAGCGCAACGCCCACAGGTGGCGTGATGTCCACTTCCACAGCGCCAACCAGCAAGTTGTTTTTCGCTTTCTGATCTACCACAGCTTGATCCTTCCATGGTATTTCTCTAAAAAGGCTTTGTTGTAAACATCACTTCCATCGAGATTACCGCTTCGGAAAATGGGCGGCTCAAATCCATCATCTTTGAGACATTCAATTGTTTGAACCATCAGGGCGTGCAAAATATAAAGACCGGTCACGCCAGATCCAGGGCCGATCGGTTGCGAAACGTCCTCCAGCTCAATCAGACAATCTCCAAAGGGCGTACGATTATCGATGACCACATCTGCATGTTCAAAGAGTTTTGTCCCTGATGAATGGCGTGAGGTCACGTTGTTCGTGTATGACATGGACGTAAGCGCAATCACAGGCACGTTGTGCTGCTGGCAAATTTGCGCCATCTCAATAGGCGCCGCGTTGCGACCTGAATTTGAAATCACGATTATGATATCTTTTTCGGTAATGCCATAATAATCAAAGATAACCTGAGCCATTCCTTCAACCCGTTCCATGGTTTCGCTCTTGTGCACCTGCTGGTGCCCTGTCAGGCTGGGCTCAAGAATCGCATCAACCGGCACCAGCCCTCCTGCACGATAAGCGACGTCTTCTGCGATAATGTGTGAATGACCGGTGCCGAATGTATAAATGATCCCGTCCCGTTTAAGAGCATCAGCCATCATCCTTGCAGCTTTACCCATTGAAACAGATTGAGATTCCTCAATATCTTCGACAAGCGCAACGATCTTGCTTGTATATTCATTCATGGCAGTCATTGGTTCATCCTCCAAACAAATTGGTTACGCCTACACCCACTCCGCAAAGTTTTTCTCGATGACAGGCCAAAATTCATTATCAGGTTCGGGGGGATGCGTCCGGCAGGTGAGTTTAATTCCTTTTTCATGGATCTTCTTAAGGGCTTTCACACCTTCTTCAGTTAGATACACATTGTTTGAGAGTTTTTTAGAGCCGCGCACAAAGGCCTGATTGCCCAGGTTGAGGGTGTCAATCTTCAGCCCGTTCTCAATCAATGCCAGGCCATCTTCGGGCAGTTTTGTGATGATGAAAATACTCTCATTTTCTGCTTCAGGACTCAAACAGTATTCAACACAATCCTTAATTGTCAAAACGGATACCTTGGCGCCGATTGGCGTGACGGCTTTTAACAATGTGACCTGCATAGGATCATTCGCAACCTTATCGTTGGTGACAATTAAATGATCAATTTTTAAATATGCATTCCATTCGACGAGGATCTGTCCATGGATGAGACGGTTGTCCATACGAACATGTGTAACAGGCATAGTTAAGATATCTCCTTTTTTACCAATAGATTGAGAAAATGCTATTTACAAATTTTATCAGATAGTCTATTAATTCCAGACACCCCGGCTTGCAATACCATTTGGGAAGCGCCGTCAAGATCAAGCCCCTCACGTGCTACCAGAAGCTCAACAAGCATCGGCAAATTCATACCAGTGACAAGTTCAAGGTGATCTTTTTTCTCTAAGAAAAGTCTGCCTCCGGCATTAAATGGACTGGCTCCGAACAAATCAACCATTAACAAGACACCATCACCATCATTAACCTGATCAACAGCATCCTGAATTCGGTCGACGAGCTGGTCGACATCATCCATTGGTTGAAGCCCGATGCAAGCAATTTTTTCAGCCTCTCCCGTGATCATTTCCGCTGCATCAAGCAATCCTTCTGCAAAATTTCCATGACTAATTAAAACAATTCCAATCATAATCTCCTCGTAAAAACACTTAATCTTCTAACAATAATGGATCAAATACCAATCATACATCAGATTCAGAATCCACGTTTTAGCTAAACATCAATTATTATTAATAGGACAGGGTAACCGGCGGACCAATTACCCTGTCACCCTGCCAGGCACTAAACGATTTTATCCAAGAATGCCCAATGCGCCACCGATGAAGCCGATAACGATCAGCATAAGAATCACATAAATTGGTTTCCAGCCCCGTTTGAGCAGTGCATAAGAAATCCCGGTGATCAACACCGGTAGCATAAATGGAAGGATGGAATCAAGCTGCGCCTGTACGTTCACTACAGTGGCAACCTCCTGTCCTTCAACAACTGCCGTTTTAGATAGCTCAAGCGGTGTAGCCAGCCTGACAATAGATGGCGCAAAGCCGCCAACAACGATCAAACCGACGATGGTTGCCAACTCGGTAATTCGGGCAATGCCGCCGCTGCCAAGAGATGCCATCAAATTGGTCCCCTGCTTATACGCCCAGAAGTACTGCCAGTATCGAACAGCCATATATGGGAAGAAGACCATCAGCATCACAAATATTGGCCCAAAAGCATTTCCATTTAAAGCCATACTGCCGCCAATGGTGAAGATAATGCTATTATAAAGCGCCCAAACGACAGTATCACCCACACCAGCCAGAGGACCCATCAAACCGACTTTGAGACCTTCGGTTGAGTCATAGGATGCCCCAGCTTCTTCAAGAGCGGCGTGCGCGCCAACAATTAATGGCGCACCAACAACCGGGTTCGTATTGAAAAAGTTGAGGTTGGTGATAAATGCTTCTTTGAAATCTTCCGGATCAGGATGCAGCCTTTTCAAAATTGGCATAATTGAAAACGCATAACCAACACTCTGCATGCGCTCATAATTCCAGCCAAATTGAAACGCTAACACCGTCCGCCAGAAAGATTTCATCAAGTCAGAACGAGTTAATTTTCTCTCAGTGTTTTCCATTTCATGCCTCCGTTTTTGAATACTTAAGGTGTTGGAAAACCAGGGCTATTGCAACGCCAAACAAGGCGATCCCTAACAAAGGCATATTGAGGTACGCAAAAAGCACAAACCCAATTAACAAGAATGCTGGGTATTTCTGTACTGGGAGAATGGCCAGGAGCATTGCAAACCCAAGCGCCGGAAGAATGCCTCCAGCTGTACTGATCCCTCGGTTAATCCAGGGATTGGCGTTAAAAAAGTTTGATAGCTTTTCAACCAGAGGTTGCCCAAAAGCGATTGCCAGGAACACAGGAATTGCGCGCGACAGACCCCACATCAGATGACTAGTGTAAATCATCATTCGGTCAAAGCCCTTGTCGTCACCTTCCATAGCATACCTGTCTGCTCGGTGAACATATACGAAGTTCAAGAATCGGTTCAGGATATCAACCTGGGTAAGCAGCAGGGCTGCCGGAATCGCCAGTGCAATGCCGGTTTCAAAATTGCCACCTTTTCCAAAATAGGTACCCAGGATTGCTCCAACCGTATAGTCGGGAATCGTTGCACCGCCGTATGTGTAAACGCCAAGAGCCATTAATTCAAGCGTACCGCCAATCAATAAGCCAGTTTTTACATCGCCGACAATTAAGCCGGTGATAAATCCAGCGATTAAAGGGCGGGACGCCATTATGAAGTTCGGTCCGAGCATATCAACAACACAAATGTATGCCCAAAGCGCGAGAACTAACGCTGTAAGAATCATAATTAGCTCCTTTTGAAAATTGAATATAAAGCTTTAAAAAATCATTTATTTGGTGTCAATTATTTATCCGATATTCTTTCTCCTTTCTGCAAGCAAGAGGCATTTAAAACCGTTTACGTGCCTGGCATTCTGAGGTTCATTAAAACCAGAGTCGCTAATTCGCATGACCTGGCTTTAACCAAGGCAAGAAATTTGTCTACCAATAAAGATGTTGACAAACATTTTTATCACACCGATAGAAAGTCCTGCAAATTCAAGGGTCAATCCATGCTTGTTGCGGTGCTGCGATTTTCTATCAAAAAAATCGCATTATTTGTATTTTTGTTGCTTGGGTTTTTTGTACGATGTAGCAGATTTTAATTCTCAATGATATGGTGAGAGGATTTTCTAGTCTGCTCGTTGTTAGGCTGTGAACTGATGATCTTTAGCCACGAAAGATTCATAACGCTCTAAACCATTCATTAATGCCTGTTTCAATAGAGATTATAAATGAATATTTTATGGATGTCAAATTTGTTGGGTTAAAAATACTATTCTTTTAAATTTAAAGACTCTACTCTAAGTCGGGCTAATTTATATAAAAACTCTCTTCGCATTCACTTGTATTGCATTATTCTGAAGGAATTGAATGCTCAAAAAATTAATAAACAATCCTTTATTTCCCACCATTGGTTTTTGAGAAAACAATGGTGGAATTAACTAAAATATGACTCTATTGCATCGACAAACATACCTGTAATTTTTTCCGGCATGGTTATCGCGCCACCAATGGTAATCATGTCGGCACCGGCACGCATCGCTTTGAGGACGTGTTTTATTTTATTGTATCTTCCTTCACAATTGATTTTTACTTTGATTTTCTCTCGTAATTTTGAAACAAGGTCAATATCAGGTTTCTTAAGTTTTTCCGAATTCTCAGGGGACAACAACTCACCTGTATCTGAAACCTGCACCTGATAAACCTTCAAGCTTTCAGCCGTGTATCCGGATAAAGTCGTGGAAACGATATCCACGCCCATTTGTTCCGACATCACACCTTCCTCTAGCGTGGAAATATCAGCCATTATGAGAATATCTGGATAATATTTTTTTATTTGTTCGATGATCTTCGCAACATCATCATATGTTCTACCTCTCGGAGTGCTGTCCAACCCAAGAATCGTACATCCAGCCTCAATAACCTCAGCTGCACTCTCAAAATTAGGCGTGATGATTACATCGTGAATGGTAGGTGTTGTATCAGAAAGAGCCTTGTTTATACCTACGATGGGCAAATCTGTGATTTGACGGATGGCTCTAACATTGTCTGGCCAACAAGCTCTGATCCCTGCTGCGCCGCCAATAATTGCACACATGGCCATCTTCTGCATATAATCACCGCCATATAGCGGCGATCCTGGAAAAGCTTGACAGGAAACGATCAATTTGTTTTGCAAACTTTCTAATATATTTTCCATGTTTTTACCTCAACCATAAAAACTTATCAAAGGGCAAGCAATCCTTTAAACCTATTTAATCGACAGAGAACACTCTGACTTGTTAGACAAACAGTATCAGAGTGCTCTCAAATTTTTTATACGGCTAGGATTGTCGTGAAATATCCTACCACTGCAATAACAATGAATACGAGGAAAAGTCTCCCAATACCCATCTTCTTTTCTTTCATCAGATAATAAGTTACCAATGCTAACAGCAGCGTGAGGACATTGGGAAACAGTCCATTTATTGCTGCATTCAAGTCAATTACCATATCACCTTGTGTAAAGACAAGGCCAGTATTGACATGAACATATAATGCAGTGATCGCACCAACAACTGTTAGACCAACAATATTCATTGCGTTTGTCAGTCTATCCTTAATCCCTCCAGACAAAACAAATTGTGCTGCATCCAAACCCATGGTATATCCACGAGTAAACAAAAAAGAAGTGAATGGCAGCATAATGCCCAAATGCGCAACAACGTAGAACAACGGCCCCAAAATGTTTCCGTCTTTTGATGAAATACCCAATGCAACACTCAAGAGAATAGGAATCAAGGTGCCGACATAAAGCGAATCACCAATGCCAGCAAATGGTCCCATTAGTGCTGTTTTTATTCCGTTAATGAGATCGAAGGATTCTTCCTGATTAATTGCATTTTGTTCTTCCATACCAAGAACAATACCGGGCACAATAGATCCAACAAAAGGTTCCGTATTGAAGAATGGTGTGTGTCGCTCCAAAAGTGCCTGTTGCTTTTCCTCATCGTCCGGAAAGAGTTTATGCATCACTTTTGCCAACATACGAATGATTGCTGGCCCCTGCATTCTTTCCATATTTTGTACTGAAAGGTTCCAAAACATCCAGTTCCAATATGCTTTTCGCACATCCTTTTTAGAAAGAAGTTCGTGCCTGATTTCTTTTATCTCAGTATCCAACTTTGGAATAATCTCTTCTCCCCCAGCAGATATCTTCATTTCAAGTAAAGCGAAAAGAATGCTGATAATCAACAACGGAATGATTGGCATGTTAAATACTGCTACAAGGATAAACCCGATCAGGTAGTAAATGATATCGATCTTTTTCTTGAATACATATTGTAACAAGAGTGCGAAACCGACAAGTGGTAACATGCTTCCTAACAGGGTCAAGATATTGCCAATCCATTCTGGGATTGCAGCCACCAGCTTTGGAACAAATTGTGCGCCGAGGTAATTCGCCAGGAAAATTGGAATAAACCGCACAACAAAGTTTGTAATTTGCCCTACAACCGGAATTTCCATTGCTTTTTTCAATTTTCCATCGGCGATATATCTGTCTTGAAGGTGTACAAAGAACGAGTTGAAAGTAACCGTTCCGTAGACAGCTGCAACACCAAGAAAACTCAGTGGAACAGATAGACTTACGGCATAAGTCGAATCAGCACCACTGACCATCGCCAATGGAATACCAATCCAAGCTGCAAAATTGACATCAGCGGGCATAGCACCACCTGGTGTCACCAACCCAATATACATAGCCTGAACAGCTGCACCAAGCAGGACACCTTGTTGTACATCGCCCAAAATCAAGCCAATGACAGCTCCTGAAATTAAAGGCCTACCCAGTGTATACCAGCCGCCAAGACCACCAATTAGCCAAGGTGAATAGATCGACGAAAAATATCCTAAAACAGAAATGAATAACGCTTGCATTAAAGTCATTTCTCTCCTTACCTTTCTTATTCAATTAGACTCCATTGATTTGATTCTTTAATTCCTCCCATTTGATCACTTTTTGGTCTATTGTTTGATTAAAGTAAACATATATTCCTCTTTCATCTAGTGAATTAATTGCGTCTATCTCCTCCTTAGTTAAATAAGCGTATGGGGTAATTTTTATCGAATTTTTCCGATTGCTCATTGGACCAATATTAAATTCTTTCTTTAAATCAGGAATAGACTCAAACAATTCCAGTGCAGTGATGGGGGAACGCATGAGCAACAATACGTTTTCATTGTTTTCGATGAAATTTGACATGTTCTCTTTGGCATCTTCAATCGAGTAAACAACTGATTTTGCCTGTGGAGGAGTTGCTAAAGCAAAAACGCTTTTCAAGACTTCATTTGATGCTGTAAAATCATCAACTATGACTATTTTGTTGATATCGAAGCTCGAGATAACCCGAACAATTACCTGACCATGAATCAATCGATCATCGCACCTTATTAATTTAATCATAAAAATCTCCTTTATACATTATTAATCTTGTTTTTTGAATAAAATTGAAACTACTTTTCTCTAATCCACAACATATCGTGACAATTTATCAAAACTTATTGGTTAATCACTCAATGTAAATGCCTCAATCAGCATTGGGGGATCAACGTCCGTTATCAAAATGCCATCTTTTTGCAAAAACAATATTACAGTAGTGTCGATGGAAAAGATACTGAATAAATCAGTGAGAAAGATATTGATTCCAGTATACACATCTTGAAGATGATTCATAATCCTCATCTTAAATGAATGGATATCTTCCCCCACGAAAAAGCCGATATACTCAAAAATTTTCTGAGTTTTCATCATCATTTCCACCGCATAATAAAACCCCTGTGTCAGCGAAGAATGTTTACAAACCAATATGCCAATCGATCTGTTTTCTCTACGCTATTGGTTCTTTGACCGACTTTTATTTTATAGATTCTTTCCAACATTTGCCAATAAATGTTTATCAGAATTAACCTAGATAAAATATTATTATTTTGTCACCAGTAAAGGGAATTTCTAGCTTTACTCGATTATATCAAATATGTGGTTACTGTCAAGAATCTTGACGACTTTTTAGTTTAAAAACGTAAACCGAACAAAGAATATTAATCCAATTAACGGATTTTAAGTTATTGGGTAATCGTGGCATTTGCGAAATCGATCGGTCTTCAAAAGGAATTTCGTCCAAGAAAAGTGTTTGATATCGAACAAAGTGATAGAAAATAGATAAAACAAACAGATTCACCCCTCTCAATAATATTCAGTCAGAACACTTTTTCATCGTAGAAAGGAACTAAGGTGTTTGTTGTCGCTTACATTGAGAAGTTGTTCAAAATGTGTGGCCAATTTATTGCTTCAACATCACATAAAAGGCGCAAAAGAAAGTTCCATTGATTATGGCGTATCACCACAGTGTAGCATACCGGCTTTGTCAATATTGTTAATATATTTAGAAATATGGAGAAAGAATCTTTAGTAACATTATCCTTTGATATGCTTGTATGGGCTGTGTTGCCTGGCGCTTATTCTTAACCAAAAAAAACCATCAGTCAGGAATATGCCCTGGCTGATGGTTTTTACTCGATTATATTTTATTGACGGCAAAACTTTACATGCTGTGGATACGAAATTCTGATGCGTCTTAGCTTACCGTACGCCCAAGAGCAGATCGATCGTTAATTGATCAAGAAGTTCGTATCTTAAGCCTCGACTGGCAATTTTCTTTCGATCAAATACCCTGTCTTTTAACAGTTTTGCATTTTCCGATGAATACTTGCCCATCAAAAGGGACAAAGCATCATCATCCTGGCGAATTTCAGATAATAAGGCTTGGATTTCCTGATCCTGGTTAAATTGTTCTGCTTTTTCTTTCAAAATGAGGTAGGTTCGCATACACCCACGGGCAAAATCCTTCACGCCATCATAGTCTTCCGTTCTATAGGCATGGGCATCAAAATGCCTGGATCCATCATATCCAACATCTTCTAAAAACTTAACCAGATAAAAGGCAGCTTTTATATCCCTTGATCCAAACCGGAGGTCCTGATCATAACGCCCGGGGTATTGATCGTTCAAATCAATATGGAATAGCTTTCCAGCATCCCATGCTTGGGCAACTCCGTGCATGAAATTCAAGCCAGACATATGTTCATGTGCCATTTCAGGATTGACCCCAACCATTTCTGGGTGATCAAGTGTCTCAATAAAAGCTAACATATGTCCGGTTGTTGAGGTGTAGAGATCACCTCTCGGTTCATTTGGTTTTGCTTCCAGAGCAAATTTGAGATCATATTTTTGATCAATCGCATATTCACAGAGGAAATTCAAGGCGTCGCGCATCCATTTCAATGAATCAATTGGATTCTTACTTGAATCGGTTTCTGTTCCTTCGCGTCCTCCCCAAAATACATACACCTTAGCCCCAAACTCAACGCCAAGATCCATTGCTCGCATTGTCTTTTGGAGGGCAAAAGCTCGCACATTGGCGTCGTTACTGGTAAAAGCACCGTCTTTAAAAATAGGATCAAAAAAGAGGTTGGTTGTTGCCATCGGTACAACCAGCCCGGTATCCTGTAATGCTTTTGCAAAATCCTTTTTTATCTGTTTTTCCTCATCAGGTGATGCATCAATTGGAATCAAGTCATTATCATGGAAGTTAACGCCATAGGCACCAACCTCTCCAAGCATATAAACAAGCTCTGCAGGTGATAATGGATCTCTGACTGCGTCTCCAAAAGGGTCTCGCCCAATCGAGCCAACGGTCCAAAGCCCAAAGCTGAATTTATGTTCGGGTTTTGGTGAAAATTTATCGTTCATGTTGTTCTCCTTTTATTTTTTTCCAAACTAAATTTGGTTTAATCAAATATTTCATGTCTCCATCTTGAACACAAGCTCGGCAATCAATGGCTGAGGAGCTCCTTTGGCTATTCCCACTTCGCCTGGACTGCATCCTCCAACAATGATCTTGTAATCACCCGGATGGAAAACAAAGTTGCCTTCAGAATCACAAACCATTAATTGTTCAGGAAGGATATGAAAATCAACAGTTTTAGATTTTTTGCTATCGAGTGCTAAGCGCTTAAATCCAACCAGTTGATACTTGATCCCATATGCGCTTTCCGGATATTCAAGATAAATTTGAGCAACTTCTTCAGCGTGATAATCGCCTGTGTTATCCAATTTAAATGACCCGGAAATGGGCGCATTTTGGGTTACGACCTGGGTGGATAGATGAAGGTCAGAATATGTGAAATTTGAATAACTCAATCCAAAACCAAAGGGATAATCTGAATTGTTGCCAGGGAAACGATAAGATCGTCTTTCCATCGAATAATCTTCAAAATCAGGAATTCCAGCCAAAGAGTTTATAAATGTAATTGGGAGCTTCCCTGAAGGTGATGCTTTGCCAACAATGATATCTGCCACAGCATGTCCCCCCTCTTCTCCCGAATACCAGAGAAACAATATCGAATCAACATAATCCCGAATTTCAGAGATGTTAATTGGACTTCCGCCAGACAGGCACAACACAATTTTTGAACCGCATTCCGAAAGTCGTTTGAGGTAATCAACCTGGCTTTCAGGCAAATTAATTGTATCGCGATCGCCCCCCACCTTTGAATAAATCGCGTCGCCTTCCTCACTCTCAAACTGCGGTGTGTTTCCAAAGCAAGCAATCGTAACGTCAGATACTTTTGCCTCATTGATCGCCCAATCCAATTTGAGATCATTTTGATCGCTAAGTCCTGTTCCCTTGCGATATTGTACACGGACGCCTTCTGGAATTGCGTTGATCAAACCTTCAAGAACAGTGACCATCCTGGTGCTCACACCATGGTAATTTCCAACCAGGGTTTCCATACTCGTTGCAGTTGGCCCAACAATCAGCACACTTTTAATATTCTGGAAATCTAAAGGGAGAATTCGATTTTTGTTCTTTAAAAGAACAATACTTTTTAGTGCCGCTTTATAAGCCAATTTCCTGTGATTGTCGCAATCAATAACGTCCTGGGGTATTTTGTCATATGGATTCATGCCGGGGGGATCAAACATACCAAGCTTAAACCTGGTGCGAAATGTCCTTCGCAGAGCATTATTAATTTCTTCTTCCGAGATCAATCCACGTTCATATGCTAATAGAACTGATTTTTTTGCACACCCACAAATCAAATCACATCCTCGCGTAAATACAAGTGCTGTCGTTTGAACGTGATCAAGTTCGTGATTGTAATAACCGGGCAAGTCATTTGGCGCATCACAGTCAGTAACAACATGGCCTTCAAATCCCCATTCGTCTCTGAGCAATGTTTTTAAAAGGAACTCGTTTGTGCTGCACGGAGTCCCATTAAGTGCATTATATGCAGCCATAACTATTTCCACTTTAGCCTGGGTTACAATTTTCTTAAAAGCTGGAAAATAAGTTCGAAACATCTCCTGCCGAGAAACTTCTACATTCTGATTATGCCTGATACTTTCGGGTCCTGAGTGTACTGCATAGTGTTTTGCGCACGCCGCAGTTTTTAGATATTTGTCATGATCGCCCTGCATTCCTTTAATATAGGCTTCAGCTAACTCGCCTGTTAGAAAGGGATCTTCTCCATAAGTTTCCTGGCCCCGTCCCCAACGAGGGTCACGAAATATATTAATATTTGGAGACCAGAAAGTTAGTCCCTGATAGATGAGCGTTTCACCATTTCGTTGCAAGCTTGCATTATATTTTGCACGCGCCTCATCGCTAATAGCATTTGCAATCTGAAAGATCAATTCTTGATCCCAAGTAGCAGCCATCCCAATAGCCTGAGGAAAGACAGTGGCGCGCCCATTACGAGCTACACCATGCAATGATTCATTCCAGTAGTTATAGGCAGATATACCTAAACGCTTGACTGCAGATGCGGAATTGAATAATTGACTGATTTTTTCATCTATCGTAAGATGTGCTATCAAATCATCCAAACGTTCATCCAGAGGAATTTCTGGATTATAAAATTTTAATTTTTCGTCTGCGTTGTTTAACGTCGAATGCATAAATATTTTCCATTTTTTATCCCACGTATTGTAAATAAGATCACACTCGAGCTAATATTTTTGACTTAAGATTATTTTTTCCTAATTACATTTCCGTCAGATACTTGGTGTTGTGCAAGACTCTCTGATGACAAATTCTGTATCCAATTTCTGAGATTTAAAACTCTGGTTATTCATAAGTTGGATTATTCCATTAGCTGCTTGAATTCCCATTTCGAATAATGGTTGTTTGATTGTTGTTAAAGCGGGTTTTCTCAATCGCGCTTCATAATTATCATCAAAACCTAAAACCGAAAGTTCAGATGGCACCTTAATCCCAAACTCCTCTGCTACATCCATGACACCAAAAGCCGTTTCGTCGTTAGCCGCAAAAATGGCAGTTGGTCTATCTTTCCGCTGTAACCAATCTCTGGCTATTAATTCTCCACTTAGGCGTGTGAAATCCCCATTGGCGATAAGTGATTGATCAACTTCTATCCTGGCTTCGCCCATTGCTTCAAGAAAGCCTTCGAGTCGATCTCGGCTGCAACCAAGGTCCATTAATCCGGTGATATGTCCGATCCGTCGATGTCCAAGATTAATTAAATACTTTGTACCTTCATAAGCAGCGGTTACATTCGTAACGGTGATGCTTGGATGTTTTTCTACTGTATCCGAATAATCGACAGCTATGAAGGGGATATCATGTGTAGAACGAAGGTAGTTTTCTTTTCCATCACGCGGAAGGACGATGATAATGCCATCCACCAGATCATTTCTTATCGCTCTCAGATAAATTTGCTGATTATGTTGTGAAAGGCCTGTTGTATATAAAACCAGTTCATATTGTGTATCAGCAATACCTTCTGCTACACCGCGAATAATTTCCAAGCTGAAATAACTCGAAAGTGATGGAACGATCAAACCAATCAAATTGCGCTTTCCTGTTGATAAGCTTTTCGCAGTAAAAGATGGTGAGTAATTAAACTCTTCAATAATGGATAGTATTTTCTTGCGTGTTTCTTCATCAACATCTGGTCGATGATTAAGAACCCGCGACACAGTTGTCTTCGAAACCCCTGCTTTACGCGCAATGTCCGTAATTGTCAATCTCATATATCCATTCCCTTCTTTTCCTGATAACCTGCATATTTACGTTTAGGCAACAACGCTACTGTGATTATGACCCGGAGATCGCATCAATTTAAAAATGAAACGTCAATGCTTCTAACAAAGCGCTACCAATAATTGTTTTTGTTATCATTATAATTTAACTTTAAGACAATTTGCTTTCCAATATCTTGTAATAGAATTTACGATCACGTTAAGTAAAAATGGTTATCAGAAATATCCACAATCTGAAATCGACAAACATCAAGCGAAGAGAGATTTTTAAATAATCTTAAGTTGTTAATGTGCAAAACTTTTCGTACCGCTTTTTCGAGATCTCATTGTTCGATTGTGGGTATTTTATAGACAATCCTTCTTATCACTTACACAAATCTAAAAATCTTTGGATTTGCAATCATCCAGCGGTATAAAACCAACTGGATGATTGCATCTATTAATCTTTGTTTTTATTCGGCGTATTCTGCCTGAATTTGCTGAAGTACTGCTTCTAAATCAACCTGAATCTCTTCCAAAACTTCAAGCGCAGGACGTTCATTATTTGTAATTTGGCTTGTCTTCGCGCCAATTGTTGAATCCAGCTGATCAAAGCGAACCAAAAGATGGTTGGGGCTTTCAATACCATGCTCCAGGCTGCCTAAGTAAACTTCCATAACCTCATCAGCGGACATTGTCGTGAAGGAGTCTGCCCATACATTTAACAAACTTGTACGAACTGGTGGTGCGCCTGTCAACTCCATCCATTCTTGCTGGATTTCCGGTGATGCAAGGAATTTAATAAACTCCCAGGCTTCATCAGGATTGTTGCTGTCCTTAGACATCATCCATGGATCAGTAAACACCAAGCCTTTGCGGCCTTCAGCGCCATAAGGTAATGCTGCAACACCCCAGTTGAATTGCTCATCAAGGTCACCAAATTGCCACCATCCCCATGCACCGGTGATATACAGACCGATCTTAGAATTTTTGAAACCGCTTGTCCCACCAAAGGCTTCTGCTTCAGAAGGCTGTGGCATGTAATGGTATTTCCAGACCATATCCTGGCGCAACTGCCAGCCATTAACAACTGCATCTGAAGTCATCAGAGCGGTATCAGAAAAACCTGTTTCAAATGCATCTTCGGGATAGTATCCGCCGCCATACAGCCATGCCAGGCCATCAGCAGGCCAGAAACCCAAATGGCATCCAAATGTACCCAGATCAGGATCATCGATATTTTGGGTCAATTCACCACATTTTTCAAGGTAAGCATCAATCGTCCAGGAAGTATCATTCCAGTCAGTTGTGGGATAATCGACGCCGTAATAATCGAGCAGATCTTTGTTATAGAACATATAGGTACCACCAGACAAAATCGGAAGACCCATAACCTTTCCATCGACCGTGTAAATATCCAGAACATCGGACATAAAATCACTTGTATCAAACCCATCACGTTCAATGAAGGGTGAAAGGTCAGCGAGAAGATCTCTTGTCAGATAATCTCTGAAACCGCTGCTGCCCCAATGAGAGAATACATCTGGCGGAGTTCCACCAGCAATCATCGACTGCAGTTTGGTGTCAAAATCTGCGCCTGGCAAATAAATGAGGTTCACTTTAATGTTAGGATTAGCCTCTTCAAATTTTGGGATAGCAACTTCCGCTTCCCAGGCATTTTCCACCTCATCAGCGCGGACCAGCCAGGATATTTCTACAGGATCCTTGGCAACTTCCTCGGGTTCTTCGACCTCTGCTGGTTCTTCAACCTCAGCTGGCTCTTCAATTTCAACCGGTTCTTCAATTTCTTCTGGTTCTTGAATGGTTTCTGGAGCAGGTGCACAAGCGCCTAGCATCAACATTCCAATCAACAACACGAACAGTAACTTCTTTCTCATTTTTTCTCCTTAACATAATTGTGTTCTAAAGCTTTTACATTTCGTTTTGTCATGGCATTTCGAAATCTCTCTTATGGTTTCTTCCTTTCCAAAGATTTAATAATCTAAATCATTTAGCAATCAATGCAGGATAATTGGAAAATATGTATTACCTGCTATTGTGAAATTGATCTCATTTGCCACTTCAACATTTTCCCAAGACGGGAAACTTAACCATTGTTCACCATCCTGGAAGGTCTTTCCAAATTGAGCCCATGGATCAATCATGCCATATTCAAATTTTCCGCTTTTACCCACAGAACGGTATTGGAAATTGTAGTCTCCAATCGCAGTTAATGAGAGTGGTGTACCATCATAAACTTCCCAGGTATTGCCACCATCAAGTGAATATTCAATTCGTTCAACGCCAAATCCACCCGGTCTATCATTTGCAGATAGGGCAATTTGTACCTCACCCACAAACAAGCCTGATGCTAAATCTCCGACAACCTCCGCCGTTGAGATAGGCGCTACGTCATTGAGTTTCCAATCGCCGTCAAAGTAACCAGATTCAAACCAGGTGTCCTGGAAGTACATACCGTGCACACCGTCCATCAATTTACCGTCAAGGCGCCAGCCTATGAAGTAATCGGGGAACTGGAATGCAAATGACTGGAATTCGATTCCTGTCGAGGTGAATTTTAACCATGCAGTCTGAGGATCTTTCCAATCCATCCACAAACCGTAGCGGCTGACTGCGATGTATTTGTCTTTATTGAGCGGGTTGGGATAGACAAAGCTGTAATCAATTCGCTCTTCGTCCTTGGGGTTGTTGCCCGCGCCATCCGCATAAATGCGATCGTCAACGGTAATTGAACCCGGAGCAAATTCAAAGGGCAGTTCGTCTTCCAGATATTTGATGATCGCATTGGTTGATGGTTCACCAAAAAGGATCACATTTCTGCTCGTAGCATCGCCATAGGTCAGGTCGACATCGGCGACGGGTCTTACGATCCAGGTATTGGCCTGTGGAGTGCTGGCTCCGCCAGGAGCCCAAGCGTTTGAATTCGTGCTGTAATAGGGGAAATCCGGGATCCCTTCCCAAACATTGGCACTGGGTGTTGCTGTTGCATAGCCTGAATAGTTCCCGATATGCAGGATCAGCCAGTTGTTCCATTCCATCGCGAATTCTTGTGCTGCACGCAGGCTGTCCGCATTTTCAGCTTCGGTGCCCTGGGTGCCGTAAACGACTACAAAGGGGTTGAACATCGCATCGGAGAAAGGTCCACTGACGCCATGAGCTTTTTCAAGCGCTTCGCCTGACCGATCTAATGGCAGGTTTAAAGAAAGCAGCTTGGCGTCTTCGGGTGCTTCAAAAGCAATTCCGGCATTCCGCTGGGCATCAGAAACATTCCAGCCTGCAAAAACATTGTTTTCATCAAATTCTGCTTCAAAGGTCAATGCCTCAGCTGGCATAAGGGTGAAGTTAAATTCACCGTCGATTGTGACATCGATAGCTTCGTCCATGTCGGCGATGAGTTGATCGTTTAACTTCAAGGTAAATTTTGCCAGGTTCTTGGTTTGAAGATCGATGGCTTGCTGCGTATCCTCGTCGATTGAACCTTTCAGCTCAGCCCAAACATTCTCAGTAACAAATTTATCCAACTGGAGCCAATGAGCCGAATTGTATTGCAGGGTGTTGGTGGTATAGATTGCTTCTAATGGATATTCGTCCCGCACCTTGGATTCAAACCAGGGCATTAATTCATCCCAATCCAAAACTGCACAGCCATGTCCACCTGTCATCACCTGCTTAAACACATGATCGTAGTCATTTTCCTCATAAACATCACGGATCTGCTCCTGGTTCATGCGGAGGTTGGTTGCATCATCATAGCAAGACATGATAAACAACGGCATGTTGAGACCATTTTTTGCCTGCCATAAAGGCGACTCAGTTTCCAACATTGGTACCAGTGATGGGTCAACATAAAATGTCATATTGTGGAGGTTGTTACGGATGTTCAGATTTGTGGTTTGAAATCCTTCAAACATACTTCGCCGTAAAACGCTCGCTTTGTCCGAATGTTCGTACCAGTGCGGCCAAAATTCGCGATAATCCGTCCAGCCAGTTTGGGGAGCAACACCAGCCCACATGTCCGGGTAGCGTAAAGCAAGGCGATAAGCATCTGAACCGCCTAATGACCCACCGGTGATATAAAATCGATTGTGATCAAGGGTATACCCATCAACTTCTTCAAGATGTCTGATCACATCAAAGGGATCAAATTGTCCCTGGTTGTTTGCCTGTGGGCCACGGTAATCCAGCCTGACAGCAATCCAATTCTTGCCGTTATCCATAATCCATTTATTAGGCTGAGTGCCTGCACCTGGCGCACTTACTCTTCCGCCAGCGCCATGCCCAACAAACACAATCGGTCTGGGAGAATCTTTGTCAGCCGGATCGGGGATAAAAGCTCCAAAAGGTTGGAGAGATCCATCCATCTGGGATTCCATCCATTTGATTCCCACAAAGGGAGAATCAGCCTGTGCATTTACATTTTGTTTTGGAAATAAAGTGACTATAAACGCGAACGCTAGAAGCAAACCTGCTCCCATCAGCATTCTTTTTTTATTAATCATATTTTTTGCTCTCCTTAAATAATAATCAATGAGATATTAATTGAACACTGAGTTACCAAATTTGGTTATTGTGAAGTATCGATCAGTAGCTCCTCCTTTGACAAACTAAAATCACTGTAATACGCCATTTTTCAAACCAATTAATTCGTAACCGGTTCCGGTATCGGTTCCTATTGTATAATGATTCTTTTTATTTGTCAATGCAATTTTTGTTAAATTTTCCAGTTAATGATTGAATGGAAATTATCTAACCAGCTTGATCCCAAAACGGTCTATTTCTTTCGATGAGCTCAATTCTTTGGTCCACGCACAGTGCAGAACGCATAGGGTCTTCCGGCGTATTCACAGCGTAATCAAGAATCCGATCCAGGCTGGTCGAGGCGACGTGTAAGCGTGTGTCCGAAGATGCATAATAAATCAGCAAGGTTCCATCCTCTTTTAGAACAACGCCATTTGTGAACAACACATTGGAAACATCTCCGACCCTTTCCCAACCACGTGGTTCCATTAAGTAGCCACCCGGCTGGTAAACAGGACGCCAGGGTTCCTTAAGATCACAAACAAAAAGATAAAGGACATAACGAAGGCCAACAGCCGTGTTCCTGACAGCATGCGCAATATGGAGCCAACCAATTTCTGTTTTAATTGGCGGCGCACCTGCGCCATTTTTTGCAGATTTAATCGTATTAAATTCGCGACGATCGATGATTATTTCATCATCGACAATAGCTGGCGATGTCATATCATCGCAAAAGCCCCAACCAATCCCCTCCGCCAGGCCAGCCTCCATAAAAGCATCTTGAGGACGGGTGTAAAATCCATACTTGCCATCAACAAATTCTGGATGCAAAACAACGTTTCTTTGCTGAGGCGACGACCTTGTCTTGAGATCAGGTAGACGTTCCCAGTTAACCAAATCCTTTGTTCTGACAATGGCAGCGGTTGCAAAGGGCAGGAAAAGTTCGCCTGGTCTTTCCACCGGGTCTTTTCGTTCCGAACTGAAAACGCCATAAATCCATCCATCTTCGTGACGGGTTAATCTCATGTCATAAATATTAACATCCGGATCTTCATTTTCAGGAATTCTAATTGGTTTATCCCAAAACTTAAACTGATCGACACCGGAAGTGGATTCGGCAATGGCAAAAAAGGATTTTCGGTCAGCGCCTTCAATCCTTGCCACCAAAACAACCCGATCATCAATCATGATTGCACCGCTATTGAATACCGAATTTACTCGCAGCCGCTCCAGTAAGAATGGATTGGTTTCATGATTAAAATCAAATCTCCAATTCAGTGGAACATGATCAGGGGTTAGAACCGGATATTGATAGCGTTCAAATATTCCATGACTGAACGAGTCGTTTACTTTATTTTCACGATCAATTAATTCGCGATACTGATTACTTAATATTGTTTTTCTTTCATTAAATTGCTTGTTTTTCATTTTGCTCCAGTGCCCATTTAATATTAATGGTGTACAGTCATTTACTCTTCAAATGAGATTGATCATCCTTTGACACCGCTGATCACAATCCCCTGCGTGAAGTAGCGGTTTAAGAAAAAGAAGATAATTACCAGGGGAATGATTGAGAGCACACTCCCAGCCATAAGTAAGTTATAGGGGGTTCCTCCATACATGAGCTGATAATTTGCCAAACCCACGGAAATTGGTTGTTTGCTGTTTGTGTCCAAATAGATCATAGGTCCCATATAGTCATTCCAGTGGAACATAAATGAAAGAACAGCAATACTGATCAAAACAGGTTTCGACATTGGCATAATAATATGCGCCCAAATCTTGAAGTAACCCGCCCCATCCAGGAATGCAGCTTCGTCATAGTCTTTGGGAATTGTCATGATGAACTGTCTGACCAGGAAAATTAAATAAGGGCTTCCAAAAAACTTTGGAAGCAACAAGGGCAGCCATGTATCAGACAGGCTAATTTTGGTGTTAAAGATCTTATTGATAAAATTCGGGATGTGGTTTGTAAAAAGCACATAGTTTGGAATCATGGTGACAGCCCAGGGAAGCATCATCGTCGCCAGTATCAAAAAAAACAGGACATTCTTACCAGGGGCGCGCAATCGCGCAAAGCCATATCCGATTAAGGCACAACTTAAAACCTCTCCCACGACAGCTAAAGTTGAGTAAACCATCGTATTCTTCATGAATTTAGAAAAAGGCGTCAGACTCTCCTTCCAGATAATCCGATAATTTTCCCAATGAAACTTAACAATACGCACTTTTTTTGCATCTTGCGACGGAGCATAATAAACTTTTGTGAAATCATCCGGATCTCGGAATTCGCTTTTTTCAGGATTAAGCCTTATTGCAGCCAATCGCTTGATCTCCCCATCAAAATTGACATCATACAGAAAGTAATTTTTTCCATCAACCTCGATCTTGGCAGATTCTCTTGGCAGCCATTCGGGAGGCATGGTTTGTGTATTGTCCTTTTGTTTGACCGATGTAACCAGCATCCAAAACACCGGTATCATGATCACAAATGCACCCAGCGCCACAAGAATTGTGCTGATGGTTCGAGTGGCCTTTTCCCTGAACTTCCTGCTTTTAATGAGTTTCATTTTCTCAACCTCAATTTTTTATTGATTTCCGTTATTCTATAATAGAATTAATCCGCGGCTTCCACATAATGAACACGTTTGCCCATCACCCTGATCATCAAAACTGTCAATACAGCGATAATGATAAACAAAATCCAGGCAATTGCTGAAGCATATCCGAATCTGGTCCACTGAAATGCGTTTTTGAACAGATACAGTACGTAGACCATTGTGGAGTAATTCGGTCCGCCCAATCCCCCGGATATGACATAGATCATCGTAAACACCTGGAAACTGGATATCATGTTCGTGATAAGAGTGTACAAAAGAACCGGCGAAATCATTGGTATGGTAATGCTGAAGAATTTCCTGATCGAATTAGCCCCATCCATTTCAGCAGCTTCATAAAGCGCCGTTGGGACACCCTGCAAAGCTGCAAGGTAGATCACCATCGAGCCGCCGATCCCCCACAATGAGATGATCCAATAGGCTGGCATAGCCCATTTTTCACTGTTGAACCAATCAGGGCCAACAATCCCAGCCAGGGCTAAGATATTGTTTAATATTCCAAACTTCCCATTAAAAATCCATCTCCACAGGAGTGCAGAAGCCACACCCGAAATGATTGATGGAAGATAATACAATGTTCGCCAAAATGAGACAAACGGGATTTTTTGGTTTAACAAAACGGCAACGGCAAGTGCAGCTGTGATACTGAGGGGGACGGATACACACACATAAGTTCCCGTTACAATCAGTGATTTAAGAAAAACCTGATCCTGGAACAACTCTCGGTAATTCCCTAACCCTATATACTGAATATCAACGATGTTGTATTTGTGCAAGGAATAAAACAAAGACGCTGCCATCGGGTAAAACGTGAAGATTAAAAAGCCAATGATCCAGGGACTGATAAAAATATAGAACCATTTTGCTTCTCGTTTGGCAGATTTACTCATCTTCTTTTTTTTATCGCTCATTTTCACAACTCCACTACCGAAACAGTGATTTTTTCTTATGTCCTGACGACTATCTTTAATGTAACGCTATTCCTAATTTTCGTTTACCTAATAATATCGGCGAGTTCCGTCATAACCATTTAATTCTTTGGGTTTACCTGAGAATTGATGGCTCGACAATTTTACCAAACTGTCCATCCGCCATCTACAGACAGCGTATGTCCGTTAACCATACCCGATTCCTGACTTGCCAAAAACAGCACTGCTGCGCCGACATCTTCCACCTCTGCAATCCGATTTGCTGGAATTTTACCAAGAACAAATTTTAAAAATTCTGGGTTTTGTAAGCGCTTTCGTGTCATGTTCGTTTCGATAAAAGTAGGTGCAACAGAGTTAACGGTGATCCCATGCTTTGCCCACTCGACAGCCAGGGTCCTCACCAATTGAATAACCGCACCCTTCGATGAACAATAAACTGGCTGCCCGGGTATGGCAATCAATCCCGATTGGCTGGAGATCCAGATAATTCTGCCCCATCCCTTTTCGATCATATCTGTAACAAGCGATTGAGTGAGGAAGAAACCACCCTTAAGATTGGTGTTAAAGTGATCATCCCACAATTCTTCCGTCACTTCCAAGCCCGGTGCAGGCCTGTTGATGCCTGCATTGTTCACCAGAATGTCCACAGCACCAAGTTCCTGCCTGATTAAATTCACACCTTTTTTGATCTGATCAAGATCTCTGATGTCTATTTCTATTGAACTTACTTGTCCTGAAAGGGATCGAATGTTTTCGATTGTATCGGATACACTTATGCCCGGTTTATCAAGGATCATGACCTTCGCCCCTTGTTTTGCGAGCATCACTGCGATTCCTGCACCAATCCCCGTTGCTGCACCGGTCACCACTGCTGTTTTACCATCTAATCTAAACATGATTATTGTCCTGAGGTTTATTTGTGATCCGCATATCTTTCAACTCGAATTGCCGCTGTCAAGGCATGGGCTTCCATCCGCTCAATCATGCACTGTCGTTCGGTTACCTCGCCAATCTTTCGGCTGGCTTCCTTTGTCATTCTCTGATACGTGACGGTTTTTAGAAATTTTCCAACCCACACGCCGCCTGTAAATCGGGCTGATCTCCCGGTTGGAAGAATATGATTGGTTCCAATGCATTTATCTCCGTAGGCTACAGTGGTTTCTTCGCCTAAAAATAGAGAACCGTAATTTTGCAGCCGCTCCAGGTAATAATCTAAATCATGGGCATGCACTTCAAGATGCTCGGGGGCGTAATCATCGCTGAGTGCAATCGCTTCTTCAGGGCTATCAGCCACATAGATCCTGCCGTTATTTTGCCAGGACACCTGGGCGATCTCTCGCGTTGGTAAAGTCTCTAATTGTTTTTCGAGTTCTTTTTGGGTCTTCAGCGCAAAATCAGTGCTGAGTGTAATTAAAGCAATTCCGCTGTTAGGATCATGTTCTGCCTGCCCAAGCAGGTCGCAAGCTACCAGTTGCGGGTCTGCGGTATCATCAGCAATGATCATGATTTCTGTTGGACCCGCCAAAAGATCAATACCACAACGACCAAACAACTGGCGTTTTGCCTCAACAACATATTTATTCCCGGCACCGCAAATCATATCGACCGGCTCCATAACACCCATACCGAATGCCATCAAGGCTAACGCCTGAACGCCGCCTAAGATAAAAATCCGGTCCGCGCCGGCTTTTTTCATCGCATTAATCGTTGCCGGATAATAACCCTCTCCCTTTACCGGTGGTGTGAAAGCTGCCACATTTTTAACCCCGGCGACTTTTGCGGGAATAATGCTCATTTGGGCAGACCCAAACATGGGGTATCTTCCGCCAGGAATATAGCTGCCAACAGATTTAATGGGAATATGTTTGTGTCCCAGAATGGTGCCCGGGTTAAGTTCGATTTCAAGGTCCTGGAGGGTTGTTCTCTGTGCTTCGGCAAAGCGCCGAACGTTATCCTGGCAAAAATCCGTATCCTCAATGACTTGAGGATCAACCGAGGCAATTGCTTCATCAATTTGTTCCTCGGTCAGTTCAAAAGATTCAGGATTCCAATCGTCTAATTTTTTACTGTAGCGTCTGACTGCATCCATCCCCTCAGCCTGAAATTCATCTAACATTTGCGATACAAGATGCGTTGTTTCCTTATCGAAATCAATCAGCCTATGACCGCCATCTTTAATAATTTTCATTTCTCTCCATTTTGAATGATTACCAAGCAATTATGACGATAATATGTTTCGGAACCGGTTCCGGTTTTATTAACTTTACACTAACCCGAATACCTTGTCAAGGTAAAAGAGGAGGATTTCCATTTAAAATTAACACGCAAGCTTAATAAAATAATTGACCTGTTTCTCAGCGCGCATCATCCGCACCCGTCCGGTGTTCACAACGATCGGATGGAGGATCAGTACGATCAAAGTTGCGAGGTGAGATTCCACCCCTCCCCCCATTGGCAGATCAAGCATTCATCTCACCGACCACAGGATACTATCCGCCGGATTCCTTTTCACCCAGCACGATTATTTCTTCGATCAGAAGCTGTGTTTTTACCGAATCCCAGGCTGAGGTCTGCGGCATCTGGCGCTCCTTCACACAGGAAAAGAAATGCTCAATTTCGCCGACAAAGCCACGCCCTTCCAGCGTCGGCTTCCATGAAGAATCATAGGTTTCAGCCCAATGCAATTGATCTTCTCCCTGCGTGAGCGTGACTTTTGAAAAAACATCGATCCGCATCGTTTTCTGACCGCCATACAGCGCGTAATGTTCTTCCCAGCGCCCAGCCCTCATGTTTGTTTCGAGAACGCCGATCCCGCCGTTGTCAAATTTTATGGTACACACCGCGCCCACAATCTTTTCAGGGGTGGTCTCCTGCGTCACGGAAACGGCATGCCCATTCCCGCAGAAAAATCGTAAGGTATCAATCTGATGAATATTATCATCGACCAGTTGATGGGCTAAATCAGGATAATAATCTTTGGGTCTGAATTTCGTGAACACGCCCATACTTACCGGGGTGTCTCCCCAAATTTGCTTTGCCCTGACGTGCAAGGGCGCATACCTGCGGTTGAAGCCCACCATCAGAATCCGACCCTTCTCATCAGCCAATTCTGCCAGTTCTCTCGTTTCAGATGAATGGAGGGTTGCCGGTTTTTCAACAAAAACATCAATGCCTGCGTTCAACAGCGTCTTGACAATCTCAAAGTGGCTGGGGGATGCCGTTAATACAAAGGCGGCTGTGGGTTGGCGGTCAACTACCTCCTCCAGCGAGGTTGTTCCGTGCGCAACCCGATAGCGTTTTTGATACTCCTCCAGGGGGGCTTTGGATCGATTGTAAAAAAGCAGATCAAGTCCATCATGAGATGTCAGGATCGGCAAATATGCCTTACGGGCGATATCGCCCAATCCTACCACAGCGATTTTCATTTTTTCGGTTTTCATGGTGTGCCTTTCACGAATAGAAAGCAGGATCACAAATTTCTCTTTATTTTATCCTTTATTTTCCTGTGCATCCAAAATGAATGATCTCATATATTCAGTAGCCATCCACCGCCTTCTCTTTATAAATTTCGGATTCTTGTCCAGTATTCATCCACATACTGCTGGTTGGCTTCCATCCCATCGGGGAGGCTGCCGCTCCAGTAGACCTTTGGGACAATGCCGCGATCGATCAAGTTTTGAGCAGCCTGGATTAGAACCGCGTGGATGATATACACACCCGTGATGGTTGATGTCGGTCCCAGGGGTTGATCCACGCCCGCAATTTTCACTGAGGTATCGCCAATGATCCCGTAATTATCGATCAGGACATCCACAACGTCGATCAATTTCCTGCCGCTTGAATGACGGGGTTTCAGGTTACTGCAATAAGCGACGGAACAGATGCCAATCACCCTGACGTCTCTTCGGCGCGCCTCGATTGCAACATCAATCGGGGCCTAGTTGTTACCTGAATTGGAAATCACGATCAGAGAATCGGGCGGGGTGATTTTATGATAATCACAAATGATCTTGCCGGTTCCTTCGAGTTTTTCCATATAGGCGCTTTTTAAAATCTCGGAATGACCGGTCATGCTCGGCTCAAGAATGGCGTGAATCGGTACCAGAGTGCCGGATCGCCATAACACCTCTTCAGCGACCAGATGTGAATGTCCCACACCAAATGTATGCACCAACCCATCCTTTGCGAGAGTCTCACACACAAATTCAGCAGCCTTTTCAATCTGTCCTCCCTGGGTATTCAAGACACGTTCAACCACTTCACCTGTGTTCTTAAAAAATTCTTCATATTTTTTCAAGTCAAACAATCCTTTTCTAAACCTTCATGGATTAATCTGAAACCGTAATAAAAAACACAGCCACCCACAGGGTATGCAACCATCCACAAGCCAGTGTCCACATTGAACTCTGCTTCATTTAATTAATAGCACCCTGACCTGGTTAGAACCGGGAATGGACGATTTTTCCTTTAACCATGGTCAAGCTGATGTTCATGCCCGCGTCAATCACGATCAGGTCGGCTTGCTTGCCTGTCTGGATGCTCCCAAGACGACCCGCCTCGCCAATCACACGCGCCGGGTTGAGTGTTGCCATTTGAAGCGCTTCTGGCAATGAATAACCAACTGCTGTGTTCATATTTCTGACACACCGATTGAGCGTGGTGCTGCTCCCCGCGATGGTCCCGTCTTCCTGGGTGGCTTTACCGTCCTTAACAGTCACCTTTGCACCGAGAAGTTGATATTCTCCATCGGACAAGCCTGCCGCCTCCATCGCATCCGTGACCAGCACAATCCGATCGGTCCCCAGAGCACGGACCAGCGCTTTGATTGCACCGGGATGGACATGGATCAGGTCAGCAATCAGCTCCGCCGTGATCTCATCCGATCCCATAACAGCGCCAACGATGCCGGGATTGCGATGGTGAAGCCCGGTCTGCGCATTGAAGGTGTGTGTGACATGAGTCCAGTGCCCTTTCAGCGCTTGTGCTGCCGTGTCATAATCCGCTGAACTGTGGCCAATTGCCACTGTCACGCCGGCTTCTCTGAAAATCGCAGCGACTTTTTCCGCCTGCGGGAGTTCTGGCGCCATCGTCATCTGTTTGATCCACCCTTTACCGGCTTTCAAATACCGGATTGCTTCATCAGGGTTGGGATTCCGTATCCATTTCGGATTCTGCGCGCCCTTCATCTCGACATTCATAAATGGTCCTTCCAGATGAATGCCCAAGGGTTGAGCGCCGGGCAGCCCTTTTTCAAATTCCGCGACCACCGCCGCAATCATTGCCTCAAGCTCCTCAGCGGATGGCCCGGTAATTGTCGCAAGGAAGCCTGTCACACCATTTTCAACCACCCAGGATGAGTATGCCTGCAAATCATCAGCCATCGAATCAAGATTGCCAAACGTGACTCCATGCCCACCATGAACATGGATGTCGATCAACCCCGGAGCGAGCATCAAATTCCTCAAATCCAGGCGCTTGTTTGAGACCGCCGGAGCCGATGTCATCGGTCCCACATAGTCAATGGTTCCCGTATCTCCCACAATAACTGATTGGTTTTTCAGTACACTTGTGGGGTTAAGAACAGTTACATAATCAAATCGTATTGACATGTCATGCCTCCATCTAAATTATGGGATTGAGTTTCCTTTATTTCTTATCGAAAACTTCTTTCTTACAACACCTGTGATTTATTGCCGATCGATGGATACCTCGCTTGCCACTTTGCCATGAGATCATGCCAGCCAAAAATCTCGACGTCCAGCATACCCTTCGCATAACAATATCCCGCCAGCCAACCCCGGGCGAAAATGATATCGGCAACCTCCACAACATCCACATCACTGTGCCCATCGCCAACAAAGACCAGGGTGTCAAATCGTTCTTTGTATGCCCGCGCAATCTTTAATTTACAAACACCACGACGCGGTGTTTCTTCATCAAACCAGGGGAATTCAAATCGGAATCCCTCCGGTTCAAAATAAATCCGATTGGCATAAATTTCGATATCGTGAATATCATAGCGATCCAGTATGTACCGAATATACCATTCCAGTCCATCGCTTGCGATCGCAAAGGTATAGCCTTTTTTCTTGCCGTAAGAAAGAAAGGCGAGAAAACCAGGATCGACCTCAATCGTATCCAGCACTGCTTCCATTTCTTCCCTGGAAGCAGTCACCGCCCCGAAGGTCGCAACAACTTGTTTGCGCATATTGAATTCACTGTTTGCCATTATCGGGGGAGCAAATTTTTCATACAGGGTTCCTAAGGCTTCAGAGGTAGTGATGGTCCCATCAAAATCACACAGGAACACCACCTCACCTTCTGGCAAATTGCTCAGTTTTTTTAATGCTTCTTGATCCATACCTTTTGTTGTTTCTCCCATAATTGCGGAATAATTTTCGTTTGCAGCAAGGTTCACAACCTCAAAACAAGCGCTCGGGTTTCAAGCAGAGCACAGCAAAACCCACTACCAATGAGGTTGGCAAGCTGACCCAGTGAGAAATATTGTTTCCGCAATTTTCCAAACACACAGGGGGTTGACCAGAATTTCAGCAACCACCCACCTGGCATTCGGGTTGATTCGATATTAAAAGAAGAAATGAGGCGCCCAGGCCATTTCTTTGTAACGCTCCATCAGCTCAGCGTTGTGCTCATCCGATCCATCAAGATTGGCGCTGATGAGAATTGGCGGCGTGAAGCCCTTATCCAGCATGTATTGGATTGCCTCAACCATCACCGCATTGAGCATGGCAGCGCCAAGCACGGTTGAGAGGGCGCCTGCCTTTTCCGGCAAACCTTCAAAGCTGATGGCAGCATCACCAATGGGCGTACCCGTGTCGAGGACAACATCAGCAAAGTCATACAGTTTTTTGCCGGAAGAATGCCGTGAATCGACGCTTTGGGAATGTGCCATTGAGGTGACAACAATCACCTTCACGCCACGCTCCATTGCGCCCTTTGCCATTTCAATCGGTTCGGGATTGCGACCGGAATTTGAAATAACAAAGAGCACCTCACCGGGCTTCATTGGATACAGATCCAACAAGATCTCTCCATAGCCTTCAAGGCGTTCGGCTAAACCCCAAATCGGATCAGGCAGATGAAAAACAGGCGCCAGCCCGCCTGCCCGCTCTGAGATCTCCCTTGCCAGAAGTTGAGAATGCCCACTGCCAAAAGTATAGACATGTTTTCCTTCTGCAAGCACGTCGCCTACCAGTTCTGCCGCCTGTCGAATGCTCTCGGCTTTTGTATCTCGCATGTTTTTGAGTAATTCAATCACGCCCTCTAAATATTGTCTTTGCATTTTTCGCTCCTTTTGTTTATCAGATTGGTTAAATCAGTTTATGTAAATCAAACAATGAACCAACGTTAAATTTTCAATCTTTCATTATCTTTGAAGTCGAAAAACCATTAATTTCAGTTTGTCTTTCCTTGAGAACCTGACAAAAAAACCGGCTCTGATCTATCCATTGATCTCACCGGTAATTTCATATTCATTGATCGGGCTCTTGATCTGAAAACAATCAGCCCGATAAGATGTCATCCCGTATTCAAACAAGCGACCCGAAGGCTCAAAAGCCCAATTTTGAATCCGCAGGATCGCCGCTGGAGATTTCAAGCTGAGATGTTGCAACTCGTTCTCCTCAGCCAAGCCCGCCTGAATGTTGTACTGGCTCTTCGCCATATAGATGTGATAGTTATCCCTGAGAACCTGATACAACGAAATATTCTCAAAATCATAGCGCAGGATTCCCTGGCAGAGTTCATGGAGCAGGTAGCTGATCTGAATACAGATAGGCAAACCATCCAGCAGACGAATCCGTTCGAGAACAGCCAGTTCAGTGCTTTCGTTTATTCCAAACGCTGTCCCAAGCGTACGACCAGCCGGCAGGAGCTCCTTCCGCAAGACAATGCTCGAATGATTCAGCCCCTCCTTCTCAGCCATATCGGTGAAGCCATCCTGTGTGGGCATGTACTTTTGAATGATTTGATGCTGATAAACAAAATTGCCCTTCCCCTGAACACTGTAGATATAACGATTCTGGCGCAGTTCATCCAGAGCGCGAACAACCGTGATCGTGCTGACATCGTACTGCCTTGCCAGATCACGGATGGATGGGATTTTCTGATCTGATTCAAAGGCTTTTGATTGGATTTTTTGAATCAACGCCCGCGCCAGTTGTCGATATAGGGGTTCAGAGTGATTTGGGTTGAGTGTTTCCATCACGATCCAGGTGAATGTGACTCGATTAATCTTATTATATATGTATATATACAGCTGTGTCAAGAATTTTAGTGATTCATAATAAAATTTGCTCAACAGCAGAAACCTTCAACCATCCAAACCTCGCGTTGATTGGGAAAAGAATGTTAGAATGATACAAAAGCATATTGAGGAAAAGCTATGAGGATTACCATAGGCGCTCAGCTCAGCCTTCTGACACCGGAACAAAAATCAGTGTTTGAGATTCAACTCGATCAACCCACTCCGCTCAGCCAAATTCTTGAGGAGCTTAACGTGCCGATTGACATGGTCCATTTGTTGATCATCAACGGAAAAATCGGCGACCCGGAAGACGCCACCCTTCAGGACCAGGATCACGTGGTCGTCTACCCCTACGTTTCAGGAGGTTAAATGGGTCGGGATTCATTGTCTGAAAATGAATTAGAGAGATATGCCCGGCAAATTTTCCTTCCGCAGGTAGGGGAAAAAGGTCAATTGAAGTTAAAGGAAAGCTCCGTCCTGATTGTGGGCTTGGGCGGTTTGGGGTCGTCCATTGCACTCTTGATGGCTGGCACAGGTATTGGCACCCTCGGCTTGCTCGATGATGACATTGTCAAGCTCGGCAATCTGCCCCGCCAGGTGCTTTACACCACCGCAGACATTGGCGAATTCAAAGCTGCCGCTGCAAAAAAGCGTCTCACCCAAAGGAATCCCGAGGTTTCTTTTCGTGTTCATCAGCAAAAATTGACACTGAAAAATGCTGAGGAAATCATCAGGGATTACGACCTTATCATGGATGGGACCGATAACCTTTTCACCCGCAGAGTCATCAATCAAACCTGTGTTGCGGTTGGAAAGCCCTATATTTACGGCGCTGCCAACAATTTTGATGGGATGATCAGCGTCTTCTGTATAAAAGAAGGTCCATGTTTCAATTGTTTATTTCCTCAAGGTGAAACAAGGGAACACGCTTATGATGAAGATCTGTCTGGTGTGCTATCCACATTACCCACCACAGTCAGCGCCATACAATCAACCGAAGCTATCAAGATGATCACGGGAATTGGTTTACCCTTGATCGGGCGCCTGCAGATTTTTAATGGACTAATTGGGGAGTTTCATACGATTGAGATTAAAAAGAACCCGCACTGTGCGGTGTGCGGTGATCCTAAACACGCCTGAAATTTCAACCTGAACACGCAATCCGCTTTTGGCTGCTGGTGCTCCCAAATGTGATTCAATCTCAAATAAAACTGCGCCGGTCTTCCATATGGCGCAGGCACGGGCACATCGCGTTTATGCAAAGATGCGCGGTGTTTTGCAAACCTGAAATTAACACTTTTTGGCTTTAGCCCGGTTTGAACCTTTCATCCAGGAAGGTATAAACGCGAGCAATATTATCCTCGGAGAAAAATGCAACATCTGCATGGATGCTGTCTTCCAGGATTTCTAATATCACTTTCTCTTTCCCGGCAACTTCTTCAATGCGGTGCGCAAAATTGATCGACTGTTCAACGGGAACCAGTTGATCCAGTGTACCGTGTTGAAGTAGAAAATCGGGGATATCTTCAGTGATATAGGTCATCGGGCTGGCAAATTCTACCCGTTCTGGCACATCGGTGATTTTTGCCCCCAACAGCAATGACTCAGGGGATTCAGCCTGCGAGTGATCCGGGACACCACTCTCGCTTGCAGAAAGTTGTTCATCCATTGTCAGAAAGTTTTCATTGGGCCCATACCAGCTCACAACAGCATGCACACGGCTGGAATAATCACCCCACCCCATCGAAAGATCCTCAAGCGCTTCCACACCTGCACTTGTCCCGAGCAGCGCGCCCAGATGCGCCCCGGCAGAAGAACCCCAGGCAGCAATCCGGTCTGTATTAAGTTTATATTTTTCCGCATGGGCGTGAATAAACCGAACCGCTGTTTTGCAATCATAGATTTGGGCTGGAAAAATCGCTTCATAACTGAGGCGGTATTCAACAGCCACCACAGCATATCCTCGCTCCAGTCCACAGAGCGCCGGAAAGATCTCTTCCGAGCGTTTATCTCCTTTCATCCACGCACCGCCATGAATGGCAAGGATCACCGGAAAGGGTCCTTCACCCTCGTTTGGTAAATAGATGTCCACTCTCTGTGCCGCCGATTGGGTCCCGTAAGGAACATCCAGCCATTTCCGAAAAATATAGCTAACATCCATAATTGAAGGCGGCGCCAATTCAATCCACATCGCTTTTCCGATTATTGGTTTGTTCATCATTTCATTGATGTTCCTTCCAACTACTTGTAAATAAAAAGGATTGTTTCACAAAATTTATTCAGATTAACTGTTAAACAGCGATCCATCTTAAGAAATCCATTTTCTCGTTGGGTGCAAAATATAATGCCAGGGATTAATTACCGAACCGGTAATTAAATTGTGCAATAGCCGGGATCTTCATTGATGGGTCGTTATGCCAGCTATCGCACAGGTAATGTTTTACTATCGGTTAAAGATTTTTGTCGGTGTTACCGCTCGTCAAATGCTGGTGCAGGATAAACGAGATCTGCCGATGCATGCTCAGGCGGCCAGACCAGTTCCATCTCACCATCAATCCACTGGATCAATGGATCCAGCACTTTGCCCGTTCCATCAGCATTGAAAGTCACCGGACCAATCACAGTATCAAAAGAGCCAACTGCAATCGTATCGCGCAGGGTATCCCGGTCAAGGGTACCCGCTTCTTCAATAGCCTGAACAAGGATTTGAATGATGGCATAAGCGGGGCCGGCTAACAGGTCAGCAGGGCGTCCGTAAATTTCCTGATAGCGTTCGTTAAGCCTGTCCACACCCTCAAACTTTGCAGCGTGATGCCATCCGGGGAAAATGGTGACATAATCACCAAGTGCTCCCAGGTCCTCACCCCAGTTCACACCTTCAGGCGCACGGATGACCAGAGCAAACTTCGGTGTCCAGCCCAATTCTGCCATAGTCTTGATCATACCGCTGCCATCAGGGAAGACAGGCATGGTCAGAAGGGTTTCTGCGCCAGCATCTTTTGCTTTAATGATCGCATCCGTCCAATCATTAACCCCCACAGGCGCTTCTTCAAGCACAACGATATCGTAGCCATATTTTGGCGCAAATTCTTTTGCGTATTCCGTCCATTCTTTGCCCCAGTCATCGTTATACATAAACATGGCAACTTTTGTGGGGCGTTCGCCTTCTGGGGTTGCGTCATTCAAAATGATAAACACATCTTCTGCCTGGGCAGGAGATTTGGGGAAAGGCGAGAACAAATATTCGTAGCCCCTCTCATGAATTGATTGGAGCGCAAAGGAAACTGCCAGATAAGGCACCTGGTTTTTCTCAGCAATTGGAATACAGGCATTGTGCATCGCGCTTCCACCGCCGCCCAGATATGCTGTCAGGTTCCGCTCAGAATAAAGGGTCTCCATCTTTGAGGCTGCGTTGGCAGGGTCAGATTCATCATCATAATATGTGAGGCGAAGCGGGATATGTGCATTATATTCTTCAACAAATACCCCGCCATCTGCATTAATATGCTCTATTGCAATCTCATATCCGGGGAGAACCAAATTTCCTAATGAACCAAAGTTACCCGTTAGGGCAATAGACGATCCAAAATCGATATATTCTGGCGCAGGTGGATATTCTTCTGCAGCAGGTTCTTCCTTTGCAGGTTCCTCTTTTTTGGGCTCTTCTTTTGCTGGTTCTTCTTGTGCGGGTTCTTCTTTTACAGGTTCTTGCGTTGCCGGAGCGCAGCTTGCCAACAGCAGACTGGCAATCAATAAAATTAAAACTAGTGAAATTCTGGACCTCATAATTCTTCCTCCTTTTGGTAATATCTTAATTCTCAGAAATTCAATATTGGGGTTGTTCTCTCTTTTTTTTATCCGACACTCCTTTCATCAAGCGATCAAACTTTCTTTACAAGACTTCAGGTTCACCACTCTGCTTTGGTTTAAATATTCGTAATCCCTTAATTTTGCTCCAAATCCCAACCAGTCCCTCTGGCAGAAAGAGAACCACAAGAATAAACAATACACCAAACACAGTTAAGTGAAATTTTGGCAGTCGTAATGACAAAAATTCCTTTAACAGTTCAAAAAACACCGCGCCGATGATCGGCCCGATGATCGTGCCAGTGCCGCCAATAAAAGCCATCATCTGGGAGTCTAAGGACCAGATGGGGTTAAAGGGGTAATAGGGGTAGTATCCGACATGATAAAAAGCAAATGCACCTCCTGCCAGACCGGCAAGGAACGAACTGACAAGGAGCGCCGTTAACTTGTGTTGAAAAGCATTCACACCGAGGGATTCTGCAGCATCCTCTTCTTCGCGAACCGCCTGCATTCCCAACCCGAAACTTGATTTTGCCAAAAAATAAGACGTGAAAACGGTGATAACCGCCACAGAAAGGAACAAAATGTAGCGGGGAACAATACTGTAACTTCTTAAAATTTCAATGGGCAGGGCTGAACTGGTCGCGAAGATATTACCAATGGTCATAAATAAAATTTGGCTGAGGGCAAGTGTGCCAATTGTGAAGTAGGCTCCTTTCAATTTAAAGGCTGGATAACCAATTAAAAGCGCGAACAAAACGGCAACAATCCCTCCCAGGAACAGGGCAACTAAAAGCGGCCAACCGGCAAACCATAACAAGCGAGTGACCAGGGCGCCTAACCCGAAAAATGCGGAATGACCTAAACTGATCTGTCCGGCAAAACCACCTAAAATGTTCCAGCTTGATGCAAGCGCAACATAAAGAAGGACATTGCTGAGAATCGTGAGCGTACTGTTATCTTTAATGACTGTCGGTAAAAAACCCAGTCCAATACTGACAACTGCTATGAGGATTATCGTCATTTTTTTCATTTACTACCTTCTTTAATTCCAAATAAGCCTTGCGGTCTAAAAACCAGGACCAGGACAAAAAGAACCAAACCTGCAATTTGCCGGTAGTTTCCCCCAAAGAAAAAGCCGGTTGCAGATTCCGTCACGCCAAGAATGATGCCGCCAACAAAGGTCCCGATCATATTTCCCAGTCCGCCCAGCACCATTACAACCAGGCTTTTCAAAGTCCACTGTAATCCCATCGACGGTTCAATAGAGAAACCCATAACCACCAGCGTTCCTGCTATCCCCGCCAGGGCACATCCGATCACAAAAGCAATCAAGTACACCCTTTGAACATTAATTCCCATCAATGATGCTGCTTCCCAATTTTCAACCGTGGCGCGGATAGCCTTTCCGGTATAGGTTTTTTTGAGGAAAAATTGCAAGGCAATTACCGCAATCAGGGTAATCCCCAAACTGGCGAGGCGCACAACAGGAAAGCGAACTCCATGAAAAGTAAAAGCCGCTGCAGAATACGAGGTGGTGATCGATCGATCGTCGGCTGTCCACAGCTGGAGCGCAATATTCTGCATCACAATGGACAAACCAAACGCGACCAGCAGTGAACTTTTGATCTTGTTTTCAACATCAAACATTACAGTTCGTGAGAACACCAATTTATAAATCACAAACCCAATAATGACGAGAAACAAAGCAGTTAAAGGAATGGAGATAAAGGGATCAATTTTCAGTAATCGAAACACCCAGAAGCTTGAATAACCGCCCAACATGATCAACTCCCCGTGGGACACATTCAGCAGCTTGGTCACACCAAACACCAAAGAGAGCCCAACGGCAGCCAACCCGTATAAAGCGCCAATCAAGATCCCATAAACCAAATTTTGTGCAAAGGATTGCATGTTGATACCTCTCTGTTCTATTAACCTAAATAGGCGCTCCGTACCGATTCAAAGGAGAGCAGATCATCGCCCGACCCCTGCCCCACAATCCGACCATTTTCGATCACATAAGATCTTTGCGCAAGTTCCAGAGCCACCCGAACGTTCTGTTCAACAAGCAAAATTGTTACGCCCTGCTTGTTGATCTTTTGGATCATGTCGAAAATGCTGTCCGCCAGGATGGGCGCCAGCCCAAAGGAAGGTTCGTCCAGCATTAAAAGCGTGGGTTTGGACATCAACGCCCGCCCAATAGCCAACATTTGTCGTTCTCCACCGCTCAGAGTCCCTGCTCTTTGATTCCTGCGTTCTTTCAAACGTGGAAAAATCTCAAAAACCATGTCAAGCGATTCGCTTTTCTCTTTTCTTGCCCTTTCGAGGAAAGCGCCTAAGTCAAGGTTTTCCATCACGGTCATGCTGGCAAAGACGTTACCGCCTTCAGGCACCTGTGAAATTCCCATATTCACGATCTTATCTGTGGTCTCTTTTTTGAGATCGTTATCGAGGAATGAAATATTTCCTGCGGCAGGTGTGAGCAAACCGCAAATCGTTCGCAGCGTCGTTGTTTTTCCGGCACCATTTGGCCCAATCAGAGACACAAACTCGCCTTCATTAACCACTAAAGAGACTTCCCATAAGGCTTGAAGATCTCCATAAAACACATCAATGTCGTTTATTTCAAGCATGGCTTTTTCCTAAATACACGTTGATGACTTCGGGGTCATGTGCAATCTCTCTGGGGAGGCCCTCGGCAATTTTTTGCCCCATATTGAGCACCACAATCCTGTCAGACAGCCCCATGACAGCTTTCATGATGTGCTCAATGATCATAATGGTGATCCCTGAATCTCGAATCTCCCGAATGGTGTTCATCACATCTTCGGTTTCCGCATGGTTTAATCCCGCCATCAATTCGTCCAAAAATAGAAGTTTCGGCTTTGTTGCCAAAGCCCTGGCCAATTCAACCCGCTTTCGTTGCATCAGCGTCAGGTCTTTTACGAGAACATTCGCTTTATCGAGCAACCCAACCTTTTCAAGGTATTCCTTTGCTTCCTCCTTTGCCAGGTTCAGGTTCTTCGTGTTTTCTCTGCCATAAACCCTTCCAACCATCACATTTTGCTGCGCTGTAAGTTCCAAAAATGGCTTGTTGATCTGAAAAGTTCTTGCGATTCCCCTCTGGCATACCCGACAGCGAGAAAAGCCAGCAATCTCAAGCTCATCAAACACAATTGATCCGCTATCGGGTCGCAAATGACCTGTTAGCAGATTGATTGTTGTAGTCTTTCCAGAGCCATTCGGCCCGATAAGACCTACTATTTCCTTATCCGACACATGGAAATCTAAGTTACTGACTGCTTTTAATCCCCCAAACGATTTATTAAGTCCTTCAACGGTTAGCAGTGGCATATCTCTCCTTCAAATGATCACGGCGCATCGTATTTTCAATACGACCCAAGCGAGCTATAACAAATTTTTCTCCCAGAGCCCGGGTGATCTTGGGTTGCCGTATTCTTGGTAAATAAACTTGATAATTCCTGCCTACGTTTAACAAAAATTCGGTTACTTATTTATAGTACCAATTATAATATATTTTTAATCTAAACCTTTCTTCTAATTCAATCTAAATTTTAAAAATGATCATGCTATTTTGATGCATGCTTTAGTAAGCATTAAATCATCTGTTATAAATTGCAATAAATTTCGTCAAGTTCCTTATCTGGAACATCAAACACAGAATTATGTGGTGGAAGCGGCTCCCTGGTCATATATTCGGGAATACGATGATCCTCTGCTGTGATGCCCGCTTTTTCATTAAACTCATTCTCCATTCGCAGGACATCGCGGTTTGCAGCATCCAGATCGTCCACTGTCCAATCCCATCCGTACAGCCCGTTCAGCATATCCACCATCAACTGCGGGTTGGCTATCACGGGCGGGCGTGAAAACAAGCACAGACCGGTGCTATCAAGCATTGTGCTGATGATCTGAAGCCTTAATGAAAGTTCCCGTTGTCCCTCAATACCCAAAGGATTGACTTCATTACGAGCGCCAAAGGCATTGCCAGCGGTGTGATCTGCACCCATGGCGGAGGTTGCATAAGTAACTCCATTTCCTTTCAAGCTACGAGGATCATAAGCAGGCATTGCCTGGCCCAGTGCAGCAGGCACCCGTTCATTACCAAGGGCTTTTCCTGTCGCAACCGCGCCATTTCCAATCATCATGCCGATTTCAGTCCCTTCCGGAACCTGTTCTAACAGCTTGACCATGCTATCAAAATCGCCAAATTCAGCCAGTCCGGATTCAGCCGCTACTCCCAGTGCGGCGCCTGTTTCAATCGTATCCAAACCATAATCATTGCACATGTAATTTAAGCGAGCCACATCATCCAGATCACTCAGTCCCAGGTTCGAGCCCATCAGTCCGATCGTCTCATACTGGAGCGTACCCACGATTGGTTCGCCTTTTACATCCACATAAACATTGCGGCAAGAAATCGCGCAGCCAGGCATACAAGCCATTCCAATCTCACCGCCGCGTTCAAGAATGGTTTTGCGGAGGTGTTCCCCCGTCAAAGTATCCGCTCCCTCAAAATTCCCGCTGCTGAAATTCCGGGTGGGTAATGCTCCCATCCCGTTGACTGCGCCAACAATCGACGCGGTGCCATAGAGGTGTGATGAGCCCTGTCTGCCCAACTTGGGGCTGTTGTATAATTCTTGAAAAAACGTGCTGCTGGCTTGTCTCAGCAGATCCGGGTTAATTGCTTTCCTCCGTGCGCGTGGGATTTCAATAACCACGGCTTTGAGGCGTTTATTTCCCATCACGGCACCCAACCCACCACGTGCAGCCTGATTACTGCGTTGATTTTTGTAACCTGTGATTGCGATTGAAGAACCGCGCAGCATCAATTCGCCAGCCTGCCCGATGGAGATGATTGAGTAATTACCCCCATGTCTTTTCTCTAATATCTCGGAGGTGGCATAGGTGCCTGAACCTGCAAGGTCATCCGCCGGAAGCAGCTCGGCATGATTACCTTCTTTAATTAAAAGATAATACCAGCGGTCATCTTCAGGTGCGCCTTCCACAATCACACCTTTGATCTCTAATTTACCCAGGGCGTCCCCCGCCGTGCCGCCTGAATTGGCCTCCTTCACCCCATTCGTGAGGGGGCTTTTACCACCGATCGACAGCCGTCCTGTGGTGGTCACGCCAGAGCCACCTAAGAGACCTGGAGAGAATATCAATTTGTTATCCGGGCTGAGGGCATCACTCCTGGGCGGCACCTCATCAAGAAGCACCCTGACGATCAAAGCCCTACCACCCAAATATGTGTATTCAGGAGGAACGGCTTCCCATTTGACTTGCAACGATTCCATGTCAACACGAAGTAATTTCATTGTTCTCTCCAAGTCTATTATCTTGTAATTATCCCAATTTTATCCTGATTTTATGGCGGATAAGCAACTGTGTAAATGTGCTTACCACCGTTCAACGGCCCCTTCAAGAGGGCATCAATCTCTTCTTTGTCTCGCATGGTCATCTTATCAATCGGTGGAAGCTCTCCAGGTGGAAAGCTGTCCAGGATATCACCGATCAACCTGACCATGTAATCGAGCAGATTATTCAAACCATCAATTGCCTTTGCAGGGTCAGCCAGCGTTGGGCTTCCAATTACACCTTCAGGCGTGGTAAGCACCTCAACGCCGCTCAAGCCAATATGTTCATGGCCTTTGATCGGTCGGTGATAGACCTCGCCGCCAGCATCCACATGACCCGGTGGAAAGAAACCTTTGGGATTTGAATCAACCGCCAAATCCATGTTCATAAATTCCGGGAAAAGCGCCAGGGAATACGAGGCTTCAGCTTCATCCGCGTGCCTGAAAGGTGTTTCAAATGGGCCACCATGCGCTTTGTCTTTCAGGAAATCGTGAATAACCGTCGGCCAATGCAAAGAAATGAGCACTGCAGGCACCTGATATTTCTTTGCGAATTGGTGCAAAGCCAGCGGGATCACTTCTTCCTGCCCGTGACCATTCAAAAGGATTTGCTTTCGAAATCCCATATTCCAGAGTCCGGCAATCACAGCCCTCAGGTTGCCCAGAAAAATATCCTCGGGTACGACCACAGTACCCGGCATACCGAGATGGTTGTAAGGATGCGATCCATACCAGATTGGTTGTGCAATGGTGCAACCTGTCTTCAGAGCGACCTGTTCAGCCATGCGAGTAACAAGAAAAGTATCTTCGCCGAGCGGTTGTGCTGCACCATGACATTCAGTGCTTCCAACAGGAATGATGATGATGTCATTGGTCTTTTGCCGTTCCGCAATTTCCGTCATGTTCATCGTTTGCAGATAAAGACCAACGGGCTTTTCCATGTAGCCACCCTCAGGCGGGAATTTCCAATCAGACATCTCAATCTCCTATCAAATAATTTGAATTTTTATACTGCAGGAATGCTCAAATATTCCGAACCAGCTTTTGTTTGTGTAAATTCTGGATTGTAATGATTGAGCATTTCCACGACGATGGACGCCTGGTTAGCCATTAACCTGCCCTCATTCTCCGAAGTCAATGCACCGTGGGAACTGATCACAGAATTGCCAGTTTTACAATACACAGGTGCTGCCACACGCACAATTTCGGGTGCTTCATAAACCCGAATAAAGCCACCGGAGGCGGGCGGATTGTCCATATGCAGGTCAAGCGGCAAATCCGTGGCAGCGCGTAATGAAGCAATCATGGGGATTTGCAGGTCGCGCACCGGGTTGATGCTGTCGGCACCAAGGTCTGTAAGCAAACGGAACGAGCAGGAATTACAATGTCCTAAATGGGCAGAACATTTAAATTTGATGTCCTTCGGAAGGGCGTCATCTTTGCGCATCTGATTTGCCAACCACAGCATACCTTCGTCATAGATCAGGAAACCGCGCACTCCCAGGTCATAACCGCGTTTGATGTCTTCAATGGCGCGCAAGACCTGTTCCATACCACGCAGGCGGTAGCTGATGCGAACACCCTGTGAAGATAACACCGTTGCGCCCGTATCATAGGTCGCACGAGGGCCAACGGACATGAGCAGTTCCGCACCGTAATCATGGCAAAGCTTGCAGTATTCTTTGATTTCTTCACGCGTATGGCGGAACATTCCATAAGTTTCAGTTACACGATTAATGGTGATTCCATTTTTCGTGGCTTGATCCAAAAGTCCACCAACTGCCAATGCTGTGTTGATGGTAGGCACTTCAATCCGGAACGCAGCGCCGTCAGGAAAACGCAGCGTTGAGGTTGGCATATCAAAAAGATCGCCTTCAGGTAAATTTAGCTTCTTTAAATAAGCTCGGGTTTCTTCAAACATTTAATTCTCTCCTAATTTCAATATGTTTTCGATGGGTTGATTATTCCATATGGGCCGGTAAAGGCGGGCTGTACACCCAGACGATCCTTAGAGGTTCGTCTCCAATGTTTTCCACACGGTGAGTGATCCCTTTCGGAGAATAAAAAGCTGTCTCGGGACCAATTTCCCATTCTCCGACACCTTCGATCACAATTTTAGCTTTCCCACTGATCAGAAAGAGAACCTCTTCCGAATCATCATGTTTGTGGTCGGGGATCATGCTTCCAACTTCACAAATATTCATCCCCATAGATACATTTTCAACACCCCCAAATTTTGGGGCGAGTAGAAGTTTGGATGTTCTGGGGGGAATCCGATACTCTCCTTCTACATCTGCCGCTCTTTTAAACGGTAATTCTGACATTACACCTCCTAAATCTCTCGTCCTTATGGTTATTTATTTATTTTTTAAATCATTTTTACTAACTTTGGAAAATACAATCAATTATGTCTCATTGTATGAAACCTTGTATCATAATTGCAATCTTATCATAGATTTTTTTCATTGTCAATATAATCTGAGGGCGTGTATGGGTTCTCTTTAATTAATTATGACTTTTATCACATCGTCTATCATACAAACTGATACGGTTAAATTGCTGGTCAAGATAAAGTCAGCCATACCCAAAATTGACCCTCCTATCCTTACCAGCCAGCAGCCTTGGAAATTGTAATTATTAGCCTGCGCAACAGATAAGTTTTTGGACAATCAGGCTGATTTGAAAATTGATTAATTACTCCTAAACGATATTCACCTATAATACATGACAATGATAATGATTGACAAGATTCAGCAGTTATGGAATAATAGTAATCATATTGCGCAATGATACTAAGTTTCATTAGATAAAACAACAATCATGCAATAAATGAATCTTTTTTTGTTTTACATCGGAAAATACAGCCAGTTATCGATTTGTAAAATTCAATATCTAGGAGCAAAAAGGAGTTTTTCCATGACTGAACGCCAAAATTCAATAGATACGACCATGAAGGTCATTCAGGATCGTCGAAGCATTCGGAGCTACACAGATGAGCCTGTTTCAGATGAAGATTTGGGTCTCATCCTGGAAGCAGCACGGCAAGCACCCTCTGGTGAAAATGCCCAACCCTGGCGGTTCATCATCGTCAAAGATGAAGCTACCCGCAGCAGGCTCGGAGAAATCGCCGGTGGAGGCAGCAGAAGACGATTCACATCGGAGTTTGTGACCAACAAGATGCAGCAGCGATTTGCAAGCCTGGAGGATGAGGAAAAAAAGCAGAAAGCTTTTCAAAAATTAACTTCCGGAATTGTTTCTGAATTTGGAGCAACCGCACCGCTCAACATTATCGTTTGCGGCAGAAAAGATGTTTGGGATCTTCCCTACGATACCTCCGCAGCCATTGAAAACATGCTTTTAATGATCACAGCCTTAGGTTTGGGCGCATGTTGGATCATTGCACCCTGCATTGATATTCGCGACGAAGAACGAATCAAAGCGCTTCTAAACATTCCCGAAGGTATCAAAGTTGTCAGTCTCATATCAGTTGGACATCCCACCCGAGAACATCGTCCCAGACCCAGAATCGCCATTGAAGATCTTGTCTTTGATGAAACATGGGGCCAGCCTTTTTATGGAGGAAATAATGAGTAGATCAGAAATTTCAAAAGAGTATATGAATACGCTTCTCTTCGAAAACCAAAAAGCATTTTGGGATGAAAGAGGCAATGGCGCCCGTTTTCGTTTGACAACTGTTGGGCGGGAGTTTTTCAACGAAAAGATTTTGCCAAGGCTTGAAGGCAATACGCTCGAAAATCTCATCCGGTCAATTGATGCCATTTTGCAAGAAGAAGGTATCACCGATGAGGGCGATATTCAGGTTGAAGACAAATTGCTCAAAATCAAATTTAAATCCTGTATTCACCGTGATGTTGCAGAGCGGTTTTCCAGGATGGACCTTCCCCCCTGCTATTGTCTGCCTGCAAATATTTGCGCTTTAGCCATCGACTCAAAACTGGACATGGATGCTGAAATTGCAGACATTAAGGTGGAAAAGGACTTCTGTGAAGCATTAATCGTCATCTTCGAGAGATATGAGAGGCAGTTATAAAATGGATAAAACCTGTTCATTAAAAGAAGCCGTAAAATCCATCCCGAATGGTTCACATGTCTCCCTTTCGGGGTTTGCCATCACCCGCTGCAATACCGCATTTGCTCACGAACTCATCCGCCAAAACATTCGCGACCTGACCATTTCACAATGTGTGGGCGCGTTTGATACGGATATTTTGGTGGGCGCAAAAGTGGTCAAACGCGTTATTTATGGTGGCGGTTCCCTGGATCGATTTGGTCGATTGGCTCGCGTCAACAAAGCCATCGAGGAAGGCAGCATCATCGCTGATGAATTCAGCAGCCTTTCTGTTACCTTTCGGTACCTGGCTGGCGGTCTGGGCCTCCCCTTTATCCCCATCCGCTCAATTTATGGTTCGGGGCTCTATCACAAACTTCAAGAGGAGGGGAGTGAAGATATCGCCACCATTGAAGATCCTTTCACAGGTGAAACATGGCTTGTTCTCAAGCCCCTGCTCCCCGATGTCACGGTTGTGCAGGTTCAGGCGGCGGATGAAGAAGGCAACGCCTGGTTGATTGGTCCACGCTGGGACAATGTCGAGCAAGTTAAGGCAGGCAAGCGCACCATTTTGATCACTGAAAAAATTGTGTCAACTGAAGAAATTCGTAAAAGAGCTGAACAAATCGTAATTCCAGGATTGTATGTGTCCCACGTGGTTGAGCTACCTTTTTCGTCCCATCCCAGTGCCGTGTTTGGCGAATATGATTACGACGCAGAGCATTTCAGAATGTACGCCAAAGCCGCTCTGACAGAAGAAGGTTTTGAAGAGTATTTGCAAAAGTATATTCTTGGAGTGAAGTCCCATGAAGAATACCTGGAATTAATCGGCGGTGATGAACGCTTAGCGCAAATCAAAGCCGATGAGATCAAAGGTTATTAGATCGGAGGAACCAATGAATTTAGATTTTACAGCATCGGAATTAATGGCAGTAGCCGGCGCAAGAGAATTACAGGACAGGCAAGTTGTTGCTGTGGGTATTGGTCTGCCGGTCATTGCTTCTTTTTTAGCCAAGAAGACACACGCGCCTGAGATGACCATCATTTTTGAGTTGGGCGTTATTGACCCTGAGCCCATCGAGGACGGGGTTGGAATTGCAGACCCACGCTATTGGTATCGCGCCAAAGTATTCAGCAGCTTTGCAGACATTTTGGGCGGTGTTCTTCACCGTGGGCTTGTCAATGTTGGCTTCCTGGGTGGACTTGAGGTGGATCAATACGGCAATTTAAATACCACGCTGGTTGGCGACCCTAAAGGCGCTTTCCGACATATGGTGGGCTCTGGCGGCGCCAATGACATCGCCTCATCTGCTTTGAGCACGATTATTATCATCCGACACGAAGCTCGAAAGCTTAAGGAAACCATTGCATTCAATACCAGCCCGGGCTATCTCGACGGCGGGGATTCGAGGAAAAAAGCCGGATTAATTGGCGGCCCTCGCCGAGTGATCACCGATAAAGCCGTTTTTGGTTTCCATCCTGAGACCAAGCTCATGACCCTGGAATCAATTCATCCCGGAAACTCACTCGACGACGTTTTGGATAACATGAGTTTTAAACCCGGGATTCCATCTAAGATTCCACTTACAGAGGAACCTACAAAAGAACAAATCCGAATCATCCGCGAAGAATTGGATCCCCGCAAGTTGTATACAGGTTAAAGGAGAACAAATTAATGCCCTACTTTATTATCGATGATTGCGTGTTGTGCGGCGTATGTGAGGCAGGCTGCGATGTAAATGCCATTTCAGAAACCGAAGAGAAAATGGTTATTGATCAGGAAGTATGTATTGAATGCGGCATTTGCTATAACAATTGCCCCTTTGACGCCATCATTGAGATTAGCGAAGAAGAGCTGGCTGAATTGATGGAAGCCTGATATGATCGAACGAGGCTGGTCCCTCTACCTTTAATTAAACGGAAACGCTAATCAAGCTTTCCACGCCTATTTAGAATTGGAGAACATGAAAGACCCCAAAGATTACAACGTCAGAGCGATTGAACGCGCCATTCAAATCCTTGACTGCTTTGATAATGACAACCCTTCCTGGGGATTAACAGAAATCGCTCAGGAAGTGGGTCTGCACAAGGCGACGACGCACAGGATTATGACAACCCTCACAAACCACAACTATCTTGTAAAATCCAGTGATGGTCTGAAATACAAACTTGGACCTCGCCTGGCGAGCCTGGGATGCAGCGTCATTCAACAATTTGATATCAGGAACGTTGCGCTTCCTTACATGAAAGAAACCGTCCAGAAATTCAATGAGACCTGCGATTTAAGCATTTTTGACGGACGTGAGATTTTATATCTTGAAGTGCTTCAAAGCAACCACGCCCTGACCATTTCCGCTGCACCCGGCAAGCGATTACCTGCCCATTGTACAGCAAGCGGCAAGGTTTTCCTGGCATATCTTTCTGAGGAAAACTTCAATAAGTTTATAAGCCAACCCCTAAAAAGTTTTACAAATCAAACCATCACGAACCCCAAAATTCTGAAGAAATCCCTGAAAGAGATTAAAGAATCGGGTTTTGCCACTGATAATGAAGAAATGGAACTGGGGATCAGAGCGATTGCCGTTCCGATTTTCAATCAAAATGGCGAGGTGATCGCCTCTGTCAGTATACCCGGCCCAATCAACCGGATCCTGGATGAAAAAATTCCTGATTTTCTGTTTGCTTTGCAGCAGATATCAAAAAATATTTCACACAGTTTGGGAGTTCTAAGGTAGAGTATACCAATCCCAAACTATTAAATTGAGGAGAATAATAAAATGACCAGTATTACCAAAGAAGCAGCTCTTGAATATCACCGTGCCAAAGGGGTTCCCGGAAAGATTTCTGTGACCCCGACCAAACCGCTCAACAATCAATATGATTTGGGTCTGGCTTATACTCCGGGTGTGGCATACCCGGTATTGGAAATCGCAAATGATCCAAGCCAAGCCTATCAATACACCAACAAAGGAAATCTGGTAGCGGTTGTAACCAACGGTACTGCCATCCTTGGGTTGGGTAACCGCGGCCCCCTGGCATCGAAACCTGTTATGGAGGGTAAAGGCGTCCTTTTCAAAGTGTTTGCCGATATTGATGTTTTTGACATTGAAATCAATTCGGAAGATCCCGAAGAAGTGATTCGTGTTACCGAGCTGATTGCCCCAACCTTTGGCGGAATCAACCTCGAAGATATCAAAGCCCCAGAATGTTTTATGATTGAGCAGCGCTTGAAGGAATTACTGGATATTCCCGTATTCCATGATGATCAACACGGAACAGCCATTATCCTGGGCGCCTCCATTATCAACGCCATGGAACTCACAGATAGAAAGCCTGAAGACACCAAAGTGGTTTTCTCAGGTGCGGGCGCTTCGGGTATTTCATGCGCCAATCAACTGATCATGCTTGGCTTTCCCAAGGAAAACATCTGGTTAACAGATAGCAGAGGATTGGTCTATCAGGGGCGAACAGAAAGAATGTCACCTGAAAAGGAATTTTTTGCCAATGGCGACCATCCAGCCACTCTGGCAGAGGTCATGGAAGGCGCGGATATTTTCATCGGCTTATCTTCCGCAGACATTGTCAGCCAGGATATGGTCAAAAGGATGGCTGCCAAGCCCATCATCTTCCCAATGGCTAACCCCGATCCCGAAATCAAATACGAGCTGGCGAAAGAAGCCCGCCCGGATGCCATTATCGGAACAGGGCGTTCAGATTATCCCAACCAGATCAACAACGTGCTGGGATTCCCTTTCATCTTCCGCGGCGCGCTGGATGTGCGTGCAACCACAATCAATGATGAAATGAAGCTCGCTGCATCCCATGCGCTCGCAGACCTTACCAAAGAACCCGTTGGGCAGGATATCCTCGATGCATACGAATTGGACCACCTCGAATTTGGACCTGACTATGTCGTGCCAAAACCAATTGACAGCCGGGTGTGCCTGTGGGAAGCGCCTGCAGTTGCCAGGGCTGCCATGGAAACCGGCGTGGCGCAAGTGCACATTGATATTGAGGATTATGTCAGCCAATTAGAACAACGCCTGGTCAAGAAATTATCATAAAGGGGTGCTCTGGTGCAAGATATAACACAAGAGCTTGTCGAATTAATTAAATACACATCAACAGATCTGCCCGAAGAAGTTGAAGCGAAGTTAAGGGAAGCGCTGGAGAATGAGGAAACAGGATCAGCCGCCCATGCAGCAATGGAGACCATTCTGAAAAATGTCGAGATGAGCAGACGGAATGGGACGCCCATCTGTCAGGATACGGGAACACCACTTTTTTACGTTCAATATGGCAAGGGATGGAAACCCAAAGCGCTGAAGGATCAGATCAGAGCAGCCGTCGCTGAGGCGACCAGGAGATCCTACCTGCGGCCCAACGCCGTGGAAACGCTTCACGAAAAGAACAGTGGAAACAACCTTGGAGACGATCACTTTCCAACCATCCACCTGGAAGAAGTTGAAAGTGATGGATTGACGATCGATCTGATGCTGAAGGGCGGCGGCTGTGAAAATGTGGGCAGACAGTATTCGTTACCGGAAACAAACCTGAACGCCGGACGGGATTTGAAAGGCGTAAGGAAAGTGGTGTTGGATGCTGTCCACCAGGCACAGGGGCAGGGCTGCTCACCCGGCTTCCTGGGTGTCGCTATTGGGGGTGATCGCAGCAGCAGTTACCTGGTTTCCAAAGAAGCCTTGCTTCGCAGCCCTGGTGACACCAATCCGAATCCTGAATTGCAGGCGCTGGAGGAGCAGATCACACAGGATGCCAATGAACTGGGGATCGGACCGATGGGATTCGGCGGCAAATCCACCGTGTTGGGAACCAAAATCAAAGCGGCTTATCGATTGCCCGCCTCGTATTTTGTCACCATTTCATATATGTGCTGGGCTTACCGTCACCGCACAATGACCATTAAAGGAAACGAGGTGACCTACAAATGAACACACCCACACAAAAACGAATCTCTATTCCCATAACGGATGAAGCCATCCGTGATTTGCAAATTGGTGATTCGGTCTTATTAAGCGGCGTTATGATCACCGGGCGCGATACGGTTCACAAATGGTTCAAAGATACCTTCATTGCAAAAACCGCACCCACCTCAGATGCCGATGCGTTGATCTATCCTGAAATCCAGGATATCTTGCGCGATGGGGTGATCTATCACTGCGGTCCGGTAGTGAGCGGTCTGGAAGACAAGAATTATCGTTTTGTCGCCGCTGGGCCAACGACCAGCATCCGTGAGGAAGTCTATCAGGCCGATGTGATGCGTCATTTCAACTTGAAGGGCGTGATTGGCAAAGGTGGGATGGGCCTTAAAACGCTTTCTGCCTGCCAGGAGATTCCCGCTGTTTATTTTCACGCCATTGGCGGCGCCGCTTCGTTAATTGCCGAAACGGTTAAAGAGGTTCTCGGTGTTTATAAGTTGGAATTTGGCGTCCCGGAGGCGATCTGGGTCATTCGGGTTGAGGATTTTCCCGTTGTGGTCACCATGGATTCTCATGGAAACAGTTTGCACGAAACGATCCAGGAGAAGTCTCTGGCAAATCTTGAAACCCTTCTGGCGAATTGAAGCGAACGCGATCATCAATCACGCAGCATTAAGGAAGTATTCGTGAAAGTTTCAAGAGACAATTTATTTGATTGCACTGTTGACCTTGTGGTCGGCGCGGGTGAGACGCCAGAAAACGCGCAGCTTGTCGCTGATAATTTATGCAAAGCTGATTCACGGGGTGTGACCACCCACGGGACGTATTTGCTCAATCCAATCTACCAACGCGTTGAAGCAGGCTTGCTATCTTTACCCACCGCCCTGTCCGTGCCGGTGGATACCGGCGCGATCGCCGTTGTGGATGGCGGAAATGGGTTGGGTATGCTCGCCGGAAAATTTGCCATGGATCTCGCCACCCAACGTGCCCGGGACTTCGGTATCGGGATGGTTCTGATCCGCAACACAAATACCGTCGGTTCACTGGCTTATTACACCGAGATGATTGCCAAACAAGGGATGTTTGCGTTGATGAGTTGCAATGCTGCGCCCGCAATGGCGCCCTGGGGCGGCGCCGAACCCTTTTTGGGTACAAACCCGGTCGCAATCGGGATCTACACCGGTCAGGATATGGTTTTTTGTGCGGATATGGCGACCAGTATTGTGGCAAGGGGAAGAATTCGCCAGGAAGCCAGGCGCGGCAATCCCATCCCACCCGAATGGTCATTGGATGCGGACGGTCATCAGACCACCGATCCCAATCAGGCGCTGTTAGGAACGTTGCTGCCCATGGGCGGGCCCAAGGGATCGGCAATTGCCATGGCAGTTGACATTCTCTCCGGCATGATTTCAGGTGCCCGGTATGCGCCGCACTTGCTCAGTTTTCATGCAACCGAAGGACAAACTGGGGTGGGCGTGTCGCTGGTCGTCGTGGACATCAGCAAATTCCTACCCCTGGACGAATTTAAAGCCTCGATGCAGGCATATATCCTGGAGATGAAGGCGATGAAAAAAGCATCCTTTGCCTCGGAGATCTTCCTTCCCGGTGAGATTGAATACCAGCGCGACCTTGACAGCCAAAAACACGGGATCTCTCTTGATGACCAGGCGGTCAAGAACCTGAACAATCTGCTCGAAAAAATTGGATCGGATAAGCGTTTGTCACCTTTAGAAGCATGATCTAAACCGCAACAATCTTAACTTAAAATGGATGAGAATCTGAACACCCTGGATCGAACTCATCCATTTTTTTAATTTGACATTTAACTTAAGCGAGTATAATTTATACCGTGATCGAATTAATAAGCCAGATTGCAAAACCAATCTGGTTATTTTATTTGAAATAATTAGGAGTTAATCTATGAAAGCTATCATAATTGGTGGTGTGGCGGGAGGAGCAAGCACAGCCGCCCGTCTGCGGCGCATGGATGAACACGCTGAGATCATCATGGTTGAACGTGGGCCGGATATTTCCTTTGCAAACTGCGGTTTGCCTTATCATATCGGCGAGGTCATTCAAGATCGCGACAAGCTCCTGGTGGTCACGCCGGATACTCTGAAAGCGATGCTCAATATTGATATACGCGTCAGAAGCGAGGTCAGCAACATCAACAGAGGCGAAAAAACGATCGACATTCGTAATCTCGAAACCGGACAAACCTACCAGGAAACCTATGATAAACTGGTGCTTTCTCCCGGCGCGGCGCCCATTGTCCCTCCCCTGCCCGGGGTGGATTTGCCCGGTGTTTTCACACTGCGCAATATGCAGGACATGGATCGCATCAAATCCTTTGTGGATACAAGGAAACCCGTCCGTGCTGTTGTCGTAGGCGGAGGCTTTATTGGGCTCGAGATCGCCGAAAACCTGCAGCATCGCGGCATCGAGGTCACCCTGATTGAAATGCTCAACCAGGTCATGGCGCCCATCGATTATGAAATGGCAGCGCTGGTGCATCAACATCTGATCTTCAAGAAGATCCGTTTAGCCCTGGGGGATGGTTTAAAATCCATCGCCAAGGGTGAGGAAGGCTGGCTGAAGGTTGCGTTATCTTCCGGACGCAACGTTGATACGGAAATGGTGATCCTCTCGATCGGCGTGCGCCCCGAAACACGGCTGGCGAAAGAAGCCGGGCTCGACCTCGGAATCAGAGGCACAATTGTTGCCAATGAAGCTATGCAAACCTCCGACCCCGATATTTATGCTGTCGGTGATGCCGTTGAAGTGTCCTATCGCCCCACCGGCAGCCGAACCAACCTTGCGCTGGCGGGTCCGGCCAGCCGGCAAGGACGGATTGTCGCTGACCACATCTGCGGCAGGGACGTGCGCTTCAAGGGTGTAATTGGCACATCGGTGGTCAAGGTCTTTGATCTGACCGTTGCTGCTGTGGGTATGAACACAAAAACACTTGAATCAGCAGAGATTCCCTTCTCAAGCGTGATCATTCATGCCTCCAACCACGCTGGTTACTACCCTGGCGCATCGCCCATGGCACTGAAACTACTTTATAACCAGGAAGGTGAAATCCTTGGCGCCCAGGCGGTTGGTGTTGAAGGTGTGGATAAAAGAATTGATGTCATCTCAACCGCGATGCAGGGAGGAATGCGTGTTTATGACCTTGAAGAACTTGAACTGGCTTATGCGCCGCCATTTAACACCTCGCGTGATCCCGCCAATATTGTTGGCTTTGTCGCAGCAAACCAGCTGCGCGGGGACGTTAAGCTTGTGAACTGGGATCAAGTTGATCAGATTGACCGACATTCAACCACGATCCTGGACGTCCGGCTTCCAGAGGAATTGGCTTTGGGCTCGATCGATGGTGCTATAAATATACCCATTGAAACCATTCGACAGCACATCAATGAGATCCCCAAAGATCGATCTGTGCTTCTGTACTGCCAGACAGGGCAGCGCTCCTACTTTGCCAGCCGTATCCTTCAGCAAATGGGCTTTGATTGTTACAATCTTTCTGGCGGATACAAAACCTATTCGCATGCGGTCGGCAGGCAATCCAATTTTGATGTATTTGAACACGTTTCCATCACCAGTCGTGAGGAAATCAAAGAAATTCCCCCTGCCATTCCGCTGTCTGTACGTGAGTTTTCGGTTGATGCATGTGGATTGCAGTGTCCAGGACCCATCCTGAAGCTGTATAACAAAATCAAGGAGATCGATGAGGGCGATGTTGTCACGGTCTATGCCACAGATTATGGTTTCACCAGCGACGTGGAAGCCTGGGCAAAATCAACGGGCAACCGCTTGCTTGAAATTGATACCGTTGACGGCAAGATTGCGGCAAAGATCCAAAAAGGTGCGGCGAAAACAGTTGATGAGCGTGCTGCGCTGGGCAAGAACAAAACCATGGTGATCTTCTCGGGCGACCTGGATAAAGCCATCGCGGGCTGTATCATCGCCAACGGGGTGATCGCTTCCGGAAACCAGGCATCCATGTTCTTCACCTTTTGGGGTTTGAATCTGCTTCGAAAGAATGAGCATGTCGGGGTCAGCAAAAACCTGATCGAACGACTGTTTGGCTGGATGATGCCGCGCGGCACACAAAAAGCCAAACTCTCCCAGATGCACATGGCGGGTATGGGCACAGCGATGATCAAGGGCATCATGAAGAAGAAAAACGTGGATTCTCTACCCATCATGCTGCAGACCGCCATCGACAACGGCGTCCACGTCCAGGCATGCCAGATGTCCATGGACCTGATGGGCATCAAACGTGAAGAGCTGATTGATGGGATTGAGGTGGTCGGCGTTGCATCCATGCTGGCGGCTTCGGATGATTCGAACGCGGTGATCTTTATTTAATTGCCGGTTCAGCTGCTAAAAGCAACCTGAACAGGAAGGATTTGAACATTCAGATTCTTCCTGTCTTTGTTTGTCGAACAGAAAAGACCCACCGAAGCCTGATGGTGAGTGTGGCTCAAAATATGTATGCGCTTGTCATGAATTGATTTGAAGCGCAAAATTCCCCGGAGATGGGAGAATTGAAAACAGTGTCTGTTCTTCTTCACATACAACAAACAGCAAACCTGCTGAAAGATCACCCCTGCGGTTCGTCATCGCCCGTCTGAACGTCCATCCACTGCAGATAAGGTTGATACCCCCGATCAACCGGCAGCAGGATAATCTCGGGAACTTCATAGCTGTGATGTTTCAAAATACTTGCCTCAACCTGTGAATAGCGGTCTGACCGGGTCTTGATCAGCAATAAAAATTCTGCATCCTGATGCAGCACATCTTGCCACGAATAAACACTGGTGATGGGCATGATCTGAACGCAAGCGGCAGATTTTTCTGAAACCAACATCCTCGCCAGCAGATCCGCTTCCGATTGACTGTCTGTGGTGGTCAGAACAACACAGTACCCTTTTTCTGACATCGATCATTCTCCTTTAAGGTAATTCACAATGAGCCGGCTCGGCTAATCGCTATAGGCGCGCTGACGAGCCTGGGCAGCAATTTGATTGCTGGGACCGTCTCCTCTGGCAACCGAAACCCCAACCTTCCCGCCAAAAGTATGGAACAGTTCAGCCACGTCATCATGATTAAAACCCGGACAGAGCAGGATAGAATCCAACCCGCTTTGCGCATCCATTTGTTTTGCGACATCCAGCGCCTGAGCCTGATCCTGAACAATTACCGACCACAATTTGAGACGCCCGGTATCAATGAAAGATTGATGGTCTCTCCAGTTGGCGTCCGATGAATGCGCCATAAACAACACTTTGAATGACATATTAACCTCCTCAATCAGATAATTATGACAAGGGTGTTGAAACCGAGGGAATTTCAATTATCCCTGGGCGTGGTGAAGAATAAAAGAACTTGCGAACACATCAATAAAATCAACTGGGATTAAACCCCAGATCTTCTAAAGAGGTTACCACCCGGGTGAGAATTTCATCCGGTGATTGAGCCACATCAATGGTAAGGGCATGGCAGGGCTCTTCCAATGCTTCAAATTGGCTTTTTAGAAGTTCAGCCGGCATATAATGCCCTGTGCGTTCCTCTATGCGAGACCTGATCAACTCCTGGCTGCCTTTGAGGTAGATAAAATGAATGCGGTCTCTATCAACACGCAGGTCATCGCGGTATTTCTTCTTGAGGGAAGAACAGGAAAGCACGCCGGATTGACCCTGATCTAATTTTTGCCGCATGAGCTGCGCCAGCGCACCCAGCCAGCCCGCCCGATCCTCATCAGTGAGGGGCAATCCCGCCGCCATCTTTTTTATGTTTTCTGGCGGATGGTAGTCATCTCCTTCATAAAAATGAACACCGAAAAACGCAGCCGTCATTTTCCCAATGGTCGTTTTCCCACACCCGGAAACGCCCATAAAAATGATAAACATAGCAAAACGACCTCAGCAAAACTCTAAAAACGCCATCTTTACAAACTGGTTTGAATCACAAACCCTGGCAAAATAGATCCTCCTGACCACCGCAGATGCTGTATTTAATCTTTAATTTCCAATAAATCTGCCACGATTCTGACCGAATCAGCCACAAAATGATGGCATACTGTGTTAAAAACATTCTGCTGACGCGCTTTTTCCAGCGCAACAGGGTCACCAATATCCAATCCAAGCAAACCCGGGCAGGTCAACTCTCCGTGCAATTCTTTAAACCGTTCCTGGAATAGTTTAGCCAGGTCATAGCAAGCATACTTCTTCTCCTGGTTGTATTCCGTAATCCCACGATAAAGTCCAATCGCCATCAATGCGCCGCTGACCACACCGCAAGCCTGACCAGCGTGTCCCATACCGCCCCCAAAGGGCGTTGCAATCTTCATTGCCAAATCCATATCCATGCCAAACCTTCGTGCAAAGGGTGCAAAGGTAGACTGTGCACAATTGTAATGCTGGCTGAAATAGGATTCTGCTTCATTCTCCAGGTTCATTAAAATCTCCAGTTGTTTATAAAAATAATTTCTATTGACTATTGGCTTCTCAATAATTCTTCTACTGCTTCCCTGTATGGCAGGGATGGTTGCGCGCCCCGTTTGGTGACGGCAAGCGCCCCTGCCGCCATACCATACCGCACAGCCTCCAGAAGCGGTTTGTTCTCTGCCAGCGCAACCGCCAGCGCGCCATTGAAAGCATCGCCTGCTGCCGTTGTATCCACCGCTGTAACTTTATAAGCAGGGATATGCTGGTCAATTTCACCTGATACCACCCGGGCGCCATGATGTCCGAGTGTTACGATCAGATTACGAACACCCCAGCCCAACAACTTCTTGATGCCCCGTTCCACATCGGTTTCTCCCGACAGTAAAGCAAGTTCCGATTGGTTGGGGGTAAGGTAATCGACGGAACTCAGCAACTCGGATGAGATATTCCGCGCCGGCGCTGGATTGAGCACCACGGGAAGGCCATAAGTTTTCGCCAGATGAATTGCTTCGGCAACAGCATCCAATGGGCATTCGAGCTGTGCCAGCAAGATATCCGACTCTCTGATTGAGGAACTGGCGTTATTGACATCTTCAACGGTCACCTTGAAATTAGCGCCTGAAGCCACAACGATCGTGTTCTCTCCGTTCCTGTCAACGGTGATCATGGCAATCCCGGTCGCAGCCAGGGGATCCTTGATCACATAAGCCATCCCAATCTGATCATTCACCAGGGTTTGAATGAGTTCATCCCCAAAATCATCACGACCGACTCTGCCCACCATCGAAACCTGTCCGCCCATGCGGGACGCCGATACCGCCTGATTGGCGCCTTTACCGCCCGGAAAAGTCTCAAAGTCACTGCCGAGGACCGTCTCACCGGGCTTGGGGGCATCAGAAACACGAACGACCAGGTCCATATTGATGCTGCCAACAACAAGAATTTTTGACATTTATCCTTCTTTCTTTATTGCTATGAACAAAAGGTAACAGATTTATGAAGATCGATCTTTGTCTTGCTTTCATTGATGTCAGGCTTCTTCACAGATGTAAGTTCCATCTTCCAAATCGTCGACAATAAATATTATAGTCATTATTCTAAAAATCGGGACGCTCCGGATTTTAAGTCTCCAAAGTGTTAAATTTGAAGAAGAAAACCGAGCCAAAGATTGAGGACATGATGGTAAAATTGGACAAACAGCTGCTATGAAGAATCTCGATATAAACAACCTGCCCAGGCGTATCCGACAGTATTTCAGATTCAAATTTCAATCTGATCTTTATTCAGGATTAACTGTCGGCATGGTCGCAATTCCTCAAGCCATGGCTTATGCTGCCGTTGTCGGAATCAATCCTATTTACGGACTGTTCACTGCGATCATTCCAACCATCATCGGGTCTTTGCTAGGCAGCTTTCCATTTCTGATCACCGGACCAACAAACCCAACCGCGCTGGTCACCGCCAGCGTTTTGCTAAAATTCAGCAGCCGCCCAGATTTCCTTGAATACGTTCTCGTCCTTGCTATCATCGCCGGAATCATGAAGATCCTCTTCGGTATTCTAAAACTGGGTACGCTCGCAAAATACATTTCCAATTCAGTCATGGTGGGATTCCTGACAGGTGTTGGTGTTTTGATCATCAGCTCGCAGGCAGGAAGTCTATTGGGGTTTAAAATTTCCGGGCAGGGAAACCTCCCGGATATCGTTTCAAGCTTCTGGGGAAATATCTCAAATATCAATCCTTATGCTGCAATCGTTGGCGGATTAAGCATTTTTTCTATGCTCCTCATTCGGAAGGTCAACCGGAAACTGCCAGCCGCTTTGATCACAATAGGAACGGCATCCCTGTTCGTTTTTGTCACAGGCTGGGCAAATGGTGAAAACGTTGCCCTGGTTGATATCCCGGGTCAATTTGGCCTGCGCTTTCACCTTCCACAGATCGCATTAAATGAAGTCTTTCCTCTGATGCTTTCGGGCGTGGCTGTCGCGCTTTTAGGCTTTATGGAAACCGTTTCGGTCACCAAATCAATGAGTCAGATCACCGGCACCCCGACCAACCCCTCACGTGAAATGATCGGGCAGGGTTTGGCGTCCATTGTGGGGGGATTTTTCCAGTGTATGCCCTCTGCCAGCTCCCCATCGCGAACGGTGGTCAATGTTGTCAATGGCGCCAAAACACGTTTTTCAGGTGTTTTTTCAGGGGTCAGTGTTCTGATCTTCATGCTGTTATTTTCGAGATTACTCGGGTTTATTCCCATCCCCGGGCTGGCTGCCGTCATCATCGTATCCTCAGCAGGATTGGTCAACCTGCATTTGATAAAACTTACCTGGCAAAGTCGGCTTTCAAGTCGGCTTGTTATGATCGTGACTTTTATTGCCACACTGATTCTGCCCCTTGAATATGCCATTTATGTCGGCATCCTGTGCTCGATCCTGATCTACCTTGGCGAGAGCAGCCATATCAAATTGAGTTACATGATTGAAAATGGCACCGGCCAGTTTCTTGAATTGCCAATCGAAGAACTCATCCAGCAGGACCCGCAAATCGCCATCATCAATATTGATGGTGATCTTTATTTCGCGGTTGTCGAAGAATTACAGGAACGGGTCAAGCAAATCCTCGAGACAAATGTCAAAGTGCTCATCATGCGCTTTCGTCGGACACACATGCTGGGCAGTACAGGGATCATGGGAATAAACGACATCATTCGTGCTGCAAACAGCAAGAAAGTCCACATCCTTTTTTGCGGGGTCCAAAAGGATGTTATGGAATCACTCCAGGCAGCTGGCCTCGTTGACAGCGTTGGCAAAACTCGATTCTTTCAAGCCAGTTATCAGTTGTTCGATTCGACCAATCAAGCCCTAACCGAAGCCAGAAATCTTTTGGGGAAAACCGATTAGAAACATATAACTGGCTTTGCGAGCCTATTTTGTATTATTTCAGGTCTATCAGGAGATGATGATGATAAAAAACAAAATTAAAGAACTCAGCCCCACACTCTTACTGCCAATCGGATTACTTATTTTTGAAATCGTTGTGGTTTTGTTCCTCAAAGCAACCGGTCGGGAGATTTCATCAACCTTAGAAAACGTCCTCCTTATCCTAGGGTTGTTCCTCGTTTATCAAATTGTACAGGAGATTGTCAACCTGGTAAACATGTCAAAGGCTGTCCAACAGATCGAAAGAGGGGATCAGCTGGTTAAGTCAGGCGACCTGACGGGCGCCATCAAACTCTGGAAAAATCTACTGCTCAAGCTTCCGAGACAGCATTTTCAAAGCGTTCTATCTAAATTGGAGGTGACCTACCAGCAGCAAAACATGCTTCAGGCTGTCCGGCAGGTTCAAATGATCCAATCTGAGTCGGATGCTTTGTTTTCCGCCACCACTGAAGAACAGCGCATGACGAAAAAAAATAGAGAGGCATGGCAGGTCAAATCGCTTAAGATCAGGGATATGATCCATGAGCTGCCCGTGGGGACTGATCAGGATCTTTCAGAAGTTCCATCTGAAGAGGATCTGGATTAGGCCTTTATAAGAAAACCGCAAAACGCACACCAATACCATCCCGGGAATTGAGTATAATAAGCCACGAGAAAGGTGCAATATTTTCAGTCATATTACAAAATTAATCAATTAGAAAGTTGGTTCTTAATGAAAAATCAAAAAATACCTGTTATCAGTTTTGTGTTTTACATTCTTGCTATCCTCATGCTTGGGTACAGCGTTTGGGCGCTGATTTATTCTTCTCGTGTTGTTTCAGAAGCGGTCAGCTTTGGCCAATTGGTGGTCAAGGGAAGCGAGTTTGAAGTTCTCAGTTTTTACATGAACAATGTATCGCTGTACTTATTCTTCGCGCTGGTATTGTTTGCCCTGGGATGGATCACTCAACTCATCACACCGCAAGAATTGGATGAACTGGAAGTTGAGCTGCCAGACGAAGAGCTGGAAGAAGTTGTCCTATTAGAAAGCGAAGATTAGAAAGTTTTTATCACGAAGCATTAACGCACAATCGATGCAAAATTGCACTTGCAAATCTCATCAACGAAGAGCGGCTTTTCAGCCGCTCTTTTTCATATCAAGAAACGTGTTGAATGAGCAATCTGAAATTTGAGAGCCTCAAATGATGATGCGCCCGTGATTACATCGTGGGGATCTCTTCCTCACCGCCTGCCAGACGTTCATCAAACACACGCTTCTTATGTTGATGCAACCTGAGCACCTCTTCCTGGATGTTCCTGAGCCGTTCTCCTCGCAGGGGATACCACACCAAAATCAATGCGCCAAGAAGGCAAGCCAGGCCGGGGATCACGCCAGTAAAAATCTTGATTCCCATCAAAGCCTCAGCGGGTTGATCCAGAAAGATCTCACCCAGGTTTGAGGCGCGGGTCACAAAATTGGTTCGCTCCAGGATAAAGGGCGTGACCCAAATCGCAATGGATTGAGCGGGTTTGGTGATGAGTGCATTCACACCAAAGAATGCCCCCTCTCGCCGTTGCCCCGATCTGAGTTCATCCTCATCCGCAACCTGCGCAAAGAGCACATTCGTCAGTGTTTGCGGACCAGCCAGTCCAAACCCTGCCAGAACAATACAAACCGGAATCAACGAGGCAGGAACAAAGGCGATCGCCACCAAGCCGATCCCTGCCAAAACCAGCAGAGCCTGCTGCGCACCAACCACACCCAATCGCTTTCTCACGATCGCGGTCAGCGGGATGCCAATGATGAGCGGGATGAAGAGAAAAGCCAGGAGCTGGATCGCCGGCCACCTCAGGACGTAATCCGCCAGGTAAAAGATCGAGCCAAGCAGGAGCGAGCTCATCAAGATCGCCATAAAATTTTCGGCAACCAGGATGAGAAAAGATTTGCTGGTAAACGTAAATTTGATCGCGTCCAGCACGTTCAAAGGTTCATCCACAACCGCAAATTCCCGCCGTTCTTTGACCTTGAAAGTGGTGATCAGGATCAGGATCATTGAAAACAATGCCACGGCAATCATCGCAACATAAAGTGGAATCAGCGAAGATTCATTTGTTTTGGGGCGCACCATGTCAGGGATCAGAAAGCCTAACAGTGTCCCCAGCATGGCAAAAAGTGAACTCGAAATCTGCAGGCTGTTGCGTTGTGCATCGGATTCAGTGATTTCGGGTAACAAGGCTGAGTAGACCAGTCCAATGATGGTGTAAAAGGTGTCATACAACAGCATCGTGATCAACATCCACCAGAACAGCGTTTGCTGTCCGGCAGCCGGTGGAGCAAACCACACCAGGACGAAAGTGAGCGCCAGGAAGGGCGCCGTGAAACGCATATAGGGTATCCGTCGACCCTTTCGGCTGCGGGTGTTGTCTGTGATGTAGCCAAAAAGCGGGTCATTCAAAGCATTCCAAATCGCATAGATGGTGGCAGCAATTCCAATCCATCTTGCGCTGAGCCCAGGTAATCCTGATAGAAAATTGTGAGTAAACCACCATAAATCCCGGAAATCAGGGAAGTGCCCAGGGATGCCAATCCCCAGTAAAACTTATAACTGAAACTCAGTTTGGTTGATTCTGCGGCAGACTGTACGGTCATTATCTCTCCTTTTAATTACAATTTTATTCTATATGTCGGTCGGCATCAGCGCTTTCAGTTCACGATAACCAATGATCTGAATTCCCTCATCCTTAATAAATTTGCGGGTGGCATCGCTGGTAAAGGTTTCATAATCTGCCACGCGGCATTCCCATGATGTTGTGATTTGACGTAATTCAGGGGTGTCTTTGGAGGGGTGAATGATGAAATGGGTAATGCCCGGTTTCAATGCGCCCAACACCTGTTTTGCCTGTTCAAGTCGATCCGTCGCATCATCCAATTCAAGCCCCGACAAATGATCCACCAAAGGCAATCCCATCTCCTCCAGAGATTGTATCATCCCCACGATCAGCTCTGCAGTGCCGGGATCGATATTTTGACCAGCAACCAGGTCTTCGACGGACATGCGCGGGATCATCGCCGGCAGCCCATATTTTGTCATTAACTGTACATAGCTCGGGATGAAGGCAGGATGCGCCACCGAGCCCATGTGTGTGTCAATATGGGTTGGGTCCATACCTGCCGCCAGCGAATTCTTCACCTGGGCTTCAAGTTCAACAAAAACCGCATCGGGATCAGCATTTGCCCACACCCCTTCCGATCTGTGATGGAAAAATCCCTGCTCATCCATCAACCCGGTGTTTGGATCCCTCGTGCTGATTGGCCCCCAACGATAGGTTTTCCATTCGCTGGTCAGGGTCAGATGGACACCCAGGTCAGCTTCAGGGTGCGATTGGGCATATTCGGCCGCTTCCAAAAACCAGGGACAGGGAACCATCACTGCCCCGCTGGAGATCAAGCCATAATCCACCATATCTGCAAAGGCGGATACCGATGCCTGGCACATGCCAATATCATCGGTATGAATGATGGCGACACGATCTGTGTCTGAAAAACCGAGTTTCTTTAATGCTGGGTTTGGCTGCATTATTCCTCCTTGTATTTGTGATTGGTGAGATAGCTTCCTTAATTATAAAGACAAATGACGTTCACAACCTCTGGTTTTAATGATAAAAATGCATTAATGCCCGTACGTGCCATATCCTAAAACGCTTAAAATGAAAACCTGAAGAATTTATTGCCAGTAATTTTTCGCACAGGCTTTTCTGTACACCAACTCAAGCGCGATATTCTTTGAGGATCAGCAAAGTCCCGCTGAGCAGCGCCAGAACGGAAACAGCCAGCGTTTGGTTGCTGAAACTCATCCAGTAGGTCAGCCCCTTAACAATTGCCCAGAGACAAAACAAGAAAAAGCCAATATTACCTTTTGCGTTGCGCCAGCCGGTCAACAGCACCACACCCCCGACTAGAATCACAATGGCGAGCAGGGCTTGCATGCCCGAAAATGTAAAACCGATGATGCCATTCAACCCCGTAAGGATCAGATAAGCCGCGAGAAAAATCCAGCCTATTCTGTTCGAGATATCCATCCTGGTGATTAACAGGAGGACCCCCGCAGCAAGCGCAAAAACTGAGACCACGACGCCGATATCACCCACACCCGGAACCAGGTAGATCAGACCGGTGAGAACCAAAAATATCCCCAAGACAGCAAATGTCAATCGTTTTGTGATCATTCGTTCCTTTCTGCCTGTTGCTTCTGTATTTTACCTGAAAGTCTAAATTTATGGGGTGTGATCTCACCCCACCGACCGACAGAAGCGTTTGGGCAAATCAAGACTTTTTCGTCGCATCAGGTTATAATTTTCAGTGCATATTATTATGAAGATAATTCAAGTCATCCCCACGTATAATGAAGCCCAGAACATTCCCGTTCTGATCAGGGCGCTGTTTTCGCACGGCATTCCCGATCATCACATCCTGATCGTGGATGACAACAGCCCCGATGGCACAGGACAGGTCGCCGAATCGCTCGCATCGGATTATGATGGACGCCTTTCGGTTTTGCATCGCCAGGGGAAGAAAGGTTTGGGCAAAGCCTATATCCAGGGATTCAGGTACGCCCTTGACCAGGGTGCGGACGTGATTGGCATGATGGATGCGGATCTGAGTCACCCTCCTGATCAATTCCCTGTTCTGTTGGATGCGCTGGATCGGGCTGATGTGGCTATTGGCTCCCGTTACTGCCCGGGTGGCAGTGTGGACAGGGAATGGCCCGCCTGGCGCAAGGGCTTATCCTGGTTTGGGAACGCTTATGCCCGCACCATTCTGGGCTTGCCCATCAGGGATGCAACCGGCGCTTATCGCCTTTGGCGGCGGTCTGCCCTGGAAGCCATCCCCTTTGAGGGTTCACGTTCCAATGGCTATGTCTTTGTTGTCGAGCTGGCGTATCTGGCAACACTGGCGGGGCTGTCCTTTGCCGAAGTACCCATTTATTTCGCTGAACGCACAGAAGGTGATTCGAAGATGTCCCTGCGCATCCAGATCGAGGCAGCCTTTCGCGTCTGGCAGCTGCGGGGGATCTATAAAAAGAAAGCGTCGGGAAAATAACACTTTAATTTCCCCATTATTTTATTATTGGAAAACAATTAGGGTGCGCACCGTTCCTGTGCACACCCTGCTGTGCTGGTGAGGACACCAGCACGAACGAAAGGGGGATTTTTATGGGACGCGACAGCGCTCAGGAAGGGTTGCTCTGATTAAAGAGAGATATACAAGGTCAGGCATGGTTGCTGGCGCAACCATGCCTGACAAAAGATGGTAGGGTGTGCACCCTCTTTTGTGCGCACCAACAATGCCGTTTTAATGGCGCGCGGAAACCCTCACGCTTCGCTCAGGGCAGGTTCGTCGCGCACCCTGCTGTGCTGGTGAGGACACCAGCACGAACGAACAACCCGAAGTTGATCACGCGTAGGGGCAGGTCTCCGTGCCTGCTCTGGACAACCACGGCTCAATACCCTTTCAGGGCACAGATTGTAGGTCAGGCATGGTTGCGCCAGCAACCTGCCTGACAAAATATGGTAGGGTGTGCACCGCTTTTGTGCGCACCAACAATGCGACTTTATGGTGCGCGGAAACCCTCACGCTTCGCTCAGGGCAGGCTCGCCGCGCACCCTACGAATTCTACGATGGGAGATTTATCTTAATACGGAATGGCGCCCTTCGAGTAACCTTTATCCGCGCCCCTTTTACCGATTCCCCTTAGCCTGGTTGTGGGTCTTACATAACATCTGGCAATTCTCAATGCTCGACGAACCGCCCTTGCTCCATGCAGAGACGTGGTCGGCGTCCATTTCATTCAGCCGCCAGATCTTGCTCTGGTTGGCTTCATGTCCGAGCGCGCACAGGGGACAGTTTGACACGCCCTTTGCATTGGCTTCGGCGGTTTGTCCTTCATAAACCGATCTTTTGATCGCATCGTCAAACACACGTACATTCAGCAGCCGTGTATCAACGGATCCGCCCAGGATAAATTCAAAAATTCCTTTCTTGTTGATGACATAAGGGTCGGCATACAGCGCCTGCACTTTCTGCGATACCTCAGCCGGGTTATAAGGCGTATTGTGATAGGTTTCATACAAACGACCCCAATCCAACCCGCGCATTTCGCGCTCCACATCGCTAAACACGCCCGACACCCAATCGATGACGGCATTAAAATAGGTCTTCAATTCATTGATATTGTCATCATAGCGATGACGGCTCATATAATCGCCGATCTTGCCCTGGCTGACCCATTCCAGAGCGCGCTCTAAATAATCCTGCCGGTTGGCGGCGCCCCTGATATAGGCGCTCCATTTTTGGATGTGGGCATTCTGGCTGTTGCTGAACTCTGCCTTGGCAAGCGTCACAAAGGGACCGGAATAAACCGCGTTGAGCAGTTCCTGGTCGTTCAGGGGCACCCCGGCAATGTTGATGGTTTTGAACCATTCCTTGATCTCGCTCTCGGTGCCCTCGCATTCGTAGATCAGCAGCTGAGCGTGTAAAATTTTCTCCTGCTTATCGACCGCCAGACCGCTGAAGTATTGCTCCATGCCGCGCTCATCTTTGACCGCAAATTTGTTGGTCACGTACCGTCCAAAACTGGTAATGCGCTGCTGACCATCTAAAACCTCAAAGTGATCATCCTCAACCTTGTTGAAATAGATCAAACCCAGGGGATAGCCCTTGAGCAGCGAATCGATCACCGCCACGTCCCTCTTTCCGTCGGCGTAGAAATAACTGCGCTGATACTCGGGCTGGATGGTCAGCCTGCCCCCCAGTCCGAACAGCCCCTTGCCCTCCAGTTCGTTGTAGACAAAGCCCTCACAGATATCTTTGACCCTGACGTCGGTTCTCAGGTTGGTGATCATTTGAGGTTTTCCCTCCTGTGTCTGATGAGTATTCGCCCATATTTTAGTTTCCCATTAATATATGGACCATCCTTTCCAATTTTAGATGGAATACCGGCTAGTCCTCTTATATTCCCAGCTATTAACCCAACTATTTCGAATTGCTCCGGGCTGTATTTATCGAGAAAACTGATCGGCACGCCCATCACGCCATCAAAGTCGCTGGGGATGGCGTCGGTGAAGGGCACCTCGATAGCATCGTAATTATCATACTTGTCGTAGGATGTTTTACCCCTGATTTGCTTGTGCTTGCTGAACTTGAGGTTATCCGCCATGCTCATCAAGGGGAGGGGCTGGTGACGCCTGCCGTGGTCGAGGTTGGTCAGCCAGATGACATTTCTGAACTTCACCAAACCGGTTTCGGGGTTAAATACGCCTTCTGCATAATTATCCGTTTCGTGTGTAAAGAAGTAAGCGTTTCCAGCATGAAAACCGTTACCCAGCCACATCTTATTTTCTTTGATCAAAGGAAACACTTCCTTATATGTGATGGCGTTCATATTTCCAATGATCACAAATTGCTTGTCCGCCTCCACAATCCAGGCGAGGAATTCCCGAAACAGTGAAAAGGGCGGGTTGGTGATGATGATATCGGCTTCATCGCGCAGCCGGGTCACTTCTTCACTTCTGAAATCGCCATCGCCCTCCAGGTAATCCCATGCCAGGTCGTCCACGTTGACCTCGCCGTCGCCGGTGCGGTCTCCCGTCAGGGTGAAGATCTTCCCGTTGATGGTGGTCTTGTTCCGGTCAAACTGGGGGGCGCGGGTCTCAAACAGCGTCGGCTGGTACACAGCCTGGTAGGTTTTGCTCTCAACGGCATAGCTGGTGCTGATCAGCTTCTTTAAGCCAAAGCGGGTGAAGTTCTGGGCAAAATATTTGGTAAAATTACTCCATTCCGGGTCATCGCAGGGTAGCAGGACGGTCTTACCCCTGAAGACATCCGGGTCATAGTCCAGATAGGCGGAGATCTCTTTTTCTATATCGCGGTACTGGGTATAGAATTCATCATATTTTGCGCATTTGGCTGCCGAAAGATTTTCGTTGGTCATGCCCATCCCTTTATATTAAAATTTTGTGATTAATCCAGCCTAATCCCATTATACATGATCCACAAGCGGCTTTCTAATCACAACATATGTTTTCCCTTGACTTTTTATTTTTTTAGCCTGTATAATTGGGCCAGGTTCTGAGGTGGGAAGTCGCTTCCCACGCCGTCATAGACGGGAGATGGCAAGTCGCGCAATGCCGTACGGGACCCGATCCGGTAAGACAATGGAACCAACCCATTGATCAAGGCCGAAAAAATTGACTTCTGAAGAGAGTAAATGGGGCTCATACCAACAAGGTGATTCTGATCCTTCCCGTTCAGACAGAAGTCTTTTTTATTTCCTGAATTACTTGCATTTCCCATCATAATCAGTTATACTGTAAGCGTTCATAGCCGTCTGAAGTAGAGATTCTGCCGTCTACACCCCCTCGTGGGCAAAAGAGATGTGGAAGTTGGCAGTCCCACCAGGCGGTTTTGTTATTTAATCCAAACAACTCGGTTGTCCTTTCGGCCGGCTTCTATTTCCCTAATTCCGCATAATCTATAAGAAATTATGGAGTGTTTCAATATTCCTGGATTTTCTTGCATTAATATGGCTATGCGTAAGTAATGTTCATTATCAATAATCTTATAGAAAATAGCCATCATTTCGTCAAATTTGTTACGGTGTATTTCATTTGGATAAAAAACAGCATCAAATAAATTAGATTCATATTGTTTCATCTCTGGATGTTGATTTATATAATGATCACGCTGTTTTCCTGTTAAAACAATAGATAAATTATCCTCAATGTTAGAGGTCCACTGAGATACTATTTCTTTATCTAACTCTCCAATTTCTAGTATGCCATCTGGTGATAAATTATTCAACTCGTTAATCATATTCTTAGATTTTACATCAAGATTAATTGAATTGTAAACTACTTGTTTCCGCTCATACTTCCGGCTCAAGCCCGTTTGCTTCAGAAAGTCTTTCAGACCTGCCCGCAATTCGCGCACCTTCGCCCGCGCGGCTTGGGCTTCTAATCTGTCCCGCCCCGCAGCTCCCAATGCTGCCTGTTCTCGCCGCGCCTTCCGGATCTCCCGCCCAAATCTGCGCTGCATCTGTGTGGCATCATAATAACTCATTTCCTTGCCATTATAGGTCACTGTTGCATTGGCGTATTCATCCAGCGCAGCCTGCTTATAGGTGTTCTCACTGATCCCCTTGTAAAATGGATAATGTGAATGTCTGTAATTTATCCCGTATAGCCCCGTGACCTCGGAGAAGTCTCCGTGCCTGCCCTGGACAACCACGGAGGGTTATCCCTACGAATTGATATGATATTAAATTGTTTTTAATGGTAGGGTGTGCACCGCTTTTGTGCGCACCAATAATGCCGTTTTAATAATGCGCGGAGGGACTCACAACCCCTGCCTAAGCTCAACGACCTCCGTCAGCCTGATCCAATCCTCCAGCGAAAGCGACTCGGGACGCCGACGGGGATCAATCCCCGCCTGTTCCAGCAAATCCGAAATACCATCCACATCGCCACCCAGCAAAGGTCGAAGAGAACTGCGCAGCATCTTCCGTTTTTGATTAAAACCAGCATGCGCCAGCTGGAATAGTTTTCTGATCTTTTCATCTGAAAGTCGGGGCTGTTCGTGCACATCAATGATCAGGACGCTCGAATCGACCGTGGGTTGAGGGTAGAAACATTCCGCCGGGATGTGGCTGGCAATCCGGGCGTTGCCATAGATCTGTACGGAAAGCGATAAAAGACTCATCTTTTCATCTTGATTAACAATCCGCTCGGCAACTTCTCGTTGGATGGTCAGCGTAATCCGTTCAGGTTTGATAGCTGCCTCCAGCAAACGCCGGATGACGGCGGAGGTAATGTAATAGGGGATATTGGCAACCACCTGATAATGCCCTTCGACAAGGTCTTCCAGGGGGATTTCCAAAATGTCACCCTGGATCAATTGGATGTTGTTAAAGGGAAGGGTCACATCCTCCAGTGCGGAAAACAAGGACGGATCAAGTTCAACCGCAATCACCCTTCTGGCGTTCACAGCCAGAACGCGCGTCAGGCTTCCAAGCCCTGCGCCAATTTCAAGAACACAATCTTCCGGATCAATCCCCGCATCCCGGACAATCTTCAATAAAGTGTTGTGATCCGCCAGGAAATTTTGTCCCAGCGCTTTATCGGGTCTGATCCGGTAGCATTGCAGAATTCCTCGAAGGTGAAGCGGTTCCAGGTTCATGGCGTTATCAGTGGTGGAATAATATCGGGGACAGGGGTTAAAAAATACATGGTCAGCCAGTGCGCTTTCCAGGTGAAATTATCCTCAGGGCGGTAAGCCACGTCAATCCAGGGCGTGCCGGAAATCCCACCGCCCACATCACCGATGATCGCCCTGCCATATCCGGGAACATACACATTCAGGTCAGCCATTGCCAGCCCATTGGGGACAGAATACCACTGGGGTGTCACCGCCACAATCCCCATCTGGAGGGGGTAGCCCCCTGCCGTGCCGTCATGACAGACGCCCTGGTTATCGCAGGGTTCGTAGGATGTTGCATAAACCAGCTTCTTCCGCCAGTATTCAATCGTGACGCCATCCACAACTTCGGTGCGGATGACAACTTTGGTACCGTAACCCAGAACCCCATCCCGGGGTTCGCTCGCCTGCCAGGTTCCATCCACCCAGCGCCGCACTTCCTGCCCATTGGCATATTGGATCCGATCTCGATTGACGAAAATACCCGGTTGACCCGGTTCGATCACTGAATGCTCATCAAGGGGCGTCTCGGGGTCTTCCGCATAGGTGTTTGCAAAGGGGACTTCGTCTGTTTCAAGAAGGACCTCCTCCCGCACCCTGAAAAGTTCAATCACGCCATTTTTGGGGAGAGGTTGATCTGCCGCCGGGACACTCACATCCAGGTTCTGGAGCGGTAAGCCCACATCAAGCAATGCCTCGCCAACCACCTGTTTTGCTGTGTGTCCTGTGATGGTGCTATCCCCTATCTTTATGGTTATGGGCTGCGTGCGGTGAATCGTCACCGCCATATTTTCCTGAATGGGGGCAACCAGGCTCTCTGAAATCCAATCCTGCGACCCCACCTCAATGGAGGCTCTCTCAAGCGCCGTGCCCAGGGTTGATTGGTCCGTGTATATCCTGTGCTCAACGCCATCGATATCCAGGTCAACTGGTTGTGCGGGTTGAAACTGAATGATGAGGTTTGCATCGTCCTTGAGGGGCTGCCCCGGGTCAACCCGATCACCATTAATTAAAACCCGGTCCTGTGGGAAAAGGGTGATTCCATTTTCCAGAAGGATATTCCCCGGGATAGATTCGGCGGTGGTAATCTCAAATTCCTTTTTGGGCGTCCACACCCGCAGGTTTTTGGCGGTATTGATTTTTATCGCGGGCATATTCCAGAGCGCGCCTTCTGTTTCCGGGAACACCCTGTCGGCAGGGTCAAGCGCAATGCCAGCGGCGCGCAATGCGCCATGAACGGTCAACGCGGCATGCCGCGTCTCAAAGGAAAATCCGTCGACCATAAGCCATGTTTGCGTCAACAGGCCCTGCCAGATCAAAATACCTCCTGCCATCACCAACAAGCAGGCTGTCATGATTTGCCATCCACCTTTGCGCTTAATAAAATCAATCATCGTCGAGATAAAACTGTCAGATCTGGGAAATTTTTGCTCCCAATCTCATATCTTTAGAATTCGAGTATAGCATACAGACGCATTTTGACAAGTCGGGCTATGCCCCCGACACTTCACGAATCTGATGTAAAACGGCGATCAAATCAGACTTCCAGGTTTCGTTATGAGGATCCGTTACGGCAAACCGGTAGGTATTTTTACCCGTGATCACCTGCCTCCCCAAACCCGGAAGGGGTCGGGATTCGATCCCCTGGGGCAGGGGTGGATAGTGCAAAACAAGCTGATTACCTTCAAAACCCACCGAAGCCAGTCCGATCGATCCTGCCAGCAACTTGACCTTGATCTGATAAAGCAGGTTGTGAACCTCTTCCGTCAGGGGACCAAAGCGATCCTCGAATTCCATCTCGATGGAAACCAAAGCGCCTTCATCCCGCACATCCGCCAGACGACGGTAAAGTCTGAGCCGCAGCGCCTGGTCGGTGATATAGGCGCCGGGAATCCCAATGGCAAGGGGCAGGTTGACCGAAGTGGGAATGCTGAGAGAGGCATCCAGGATGGTGGTTTCTTCCGGTCCCTCAGCGCTTGTTGCAAGTCGAAATTGCCTGACCGCCTGGGCAAGCAAGCGCGTGTAAAGATGGAAGCCGACCGATGCGATATAGCCCGATTGACGCGTCCCCAAAAGGTCACCGGCGCCGCGCATCTCGAGATCTCGCATGGCAATAGAATAGCCAGAACCAAGATGTGTGTGCTCTGCCAGCACTTCCAGCCGTTCCTGTCCTTCCAATGTGGGCGACTTGACCCGGTGACGGAATAGATAGGCATAAGCTCGCTGGGCGCCCCTTCCCACCCGTCCGCGCAACTGATAGAGCTGCGCCAACCCAAAGGTGTCGGCGCGATCCACGATCAGGGTGTTCGCATTGGGAATATCCAACCCGGATTCGATGATCGAGGTTGACAGGAGGATATCAATCTCGCCATCGGTGAACTGATGCATAACATCCGCCAGCCTGGTCTCGTCCATCTGACCGTGCGCCACCCCAATCCGGGCTTCGGGCACAATTGTTTCAAGGTGTTGGCGCATGGACCCAATGGTTTGAACCCGATTGTGGACAAAAAATATTTGCCCACCCCGTTCCAGCTCCCGGACGACTGCCTGCCTGACCAGCCGGGGGTCATAGGGTCCGACATGGGTCACAATCGGGAGCCGCTCTTCAGGTGGTGAGTTAATGGTAGAAATATCCCTGACCCCGGTCAACGCCATATACAGGGTGCGAGGGATCGGCGTTGCCGTCAATGTCAGTACATCCACCGAGGTGCGCAGTTTTTTCAGGTGTTCCTTGTGGGCAACACCAAACCGCTGCTCTTCATCGATCACGACCAGCCCAAGGTCTTTAAAGGTCACATCCTCAGAAAGAAGGCGGTGGGTGCCAATCACAATATCAATTTTGCCATTTTTTAGATTGCGAATGATGGCGGCTTGCTGCTGAGGCGTGCGAAAACGGGAAAGCATCTCCACCACCACCGGAAAGGTCGACAGGCGCTCCCGAAAGGTGTCATAATGCTGCTGAGCCAGAACCGTGGTCGGCACAAGCACAGCCACCTGCTTACCGTCCATCACAGCTTTGAAAGCCGCCCGCAGGGTGACCTCCGTTTTGCCATAGCCCACATCCCCACACAGCAATCGATCCATGGGCTGAGATGTCTCCATGTCTTGCTTGATCTCGGATAAAGCCTGAATCTGATCTTCGGTCTCAATGTATGGAAAACTGGCTTCAAGTTCCTTCTGCCAGGGCGTATCCTCATGGAAAGCATACCCGTTCGCCACCTTGCGCTGAGCATAGAGTTCCAGTAATTCACCGGCGATCTCCTGCACCGCCTCGCGTACCTTGCGCTTGGTATTTCGCCAGACCTCCCCACCCAGACGGGAGATGGAAGGCTGCCCCCCTTCCGCACCGATGTAGCGAGTCAGCCGATCGGCATGGTGGATCGGCACATAAAGCTGATCCTGACCGGCATATTCAAGGCACAGGTATTCCTGTTGGATTCCGTCCTGCACCCGCTGCACCAACCCGACATATTTTCCGATACCATGATCGACATGGACCACCCAGTCACCCGGTTGAAGGTCAGCATAACTCGATTCAGGCGCTTCTGCTGTTGGACGATAACGCCGGCGGGGCTGGGGACGAGACCAGCCAAAGATCTCACCATCCGTAAGAAGGTGGATGCGCCTTCCATCGGGTTGAACCAGTGTCCAGCCTCCCGCTAAAGTCCCTTCTATAAATTGCCCCCCTGGCTGATGAGCAGATGCATCCTCTAAAGGCAGCTGTTGTTCCCGCCAGAGGTCTTTCAAACGGGAAGCCTGACGGGAGATGATCAGCCAGGGTTCATCACTGCGGGTCAGGGTCTTCAAATGTTCAATAAAATCCCGCAGCTTACCTGCAAAGCGCGGTCCCGGTTCAAAGGCGTTTGCCAGGGGAGAGATTTCAGGTGCACGGGTATAGCCCAATTCGACCACCCCATGTTCACCGATACGATCTTCAATTTCTGTCCAGGTGTGATAGGGCACCGGAAAATCGGGGTTGATCTCACCCGCTGCCTCGGCATCCGCTCGGCGGGAAATGCTCTCTTCTTCAATATCAACAACCGCTGCCGAAAGAAATTCTTTTCCATCCAGGACTACCAGAGCGCCGTCCGGCAGATAGTCCAGCACATTACCCGCCATTGGATGTGCCAGAGGGATGTGAAACTCATACAGATCTTTTGTGTCCATCCCGATTTTTCTGGCAGCCACCGGCAACACTTCCCGGGCGGGTGTCACGGTCAGGGATTCGATTTTGTCAACAGTTCGCTGTGTTGCCGGATCGAAAATGCGCATGGTATCAATTTCGTCACCAAAGAATTCAATCCGCACCGGTTGCACTTCACCCTGCGACCAAACATCCAGTATCCCGCCGCGCCGTGAAAACTGCCCGGATTGAACCACAATGTTGGCGTATTCATAGCCAATATCGACCCAGGTATGGAGGAGTTCATCAAGCGTGATTCGCTGCCCGACCCGCAGAACGCGAGTGTATTTCAAAAAATCCCGTCGCGGCAGGGTACGGGTCATAACCGCCCGAACGGTCGCCACCATCACCGGCGGAGTCGCAGGTTTTGGCGCGCCGGGGTGCAGGCTTTTCGCCAGCATCGTCAACACATACAGGCGGTCGCGCCGCGTGCTCAATCCCCATGATGCTTTCTCATAAAACAAGGGGTTGGGTTCAGGGAAATAATGGACCGGCTGGTCACCTAACCAGAATTGCAATTCTTCATACAGTGCCAGCGCCCGGTCAGCCCTGTTCGAGATCAACAGCAATGGTTTTTCTAAATCTCTGACGAGGCAGGCTGTCAGCGGCAAGCGTGCTGCGCGCGGCAAGCCCAGGCCCTGAAAAGTATCGATCTTATCAGCGCCCGTTTTCAGCCTGATCAGCAAAGACTGATAAGCAGGCAGTTGCCTGATCCTGTCAAGAATGTCGTTCATTCCTCGTCGAAAACACTCCCGTTAAACTCATTCATTGCCTGTTCAATTCCTTTATTAAGGAACATGTGAACAGCCTGCACGGCATGGTGGAAGATCTCGGGGAGCATTTCCTTTTCCGGTTGATCAAAATCATGGAGCACATAATCACTGGGGTCCATCCGTCCTGGCGGACGTCCAATGCCCACCCGCAGGCGGGCGAATTCACGTGTGCCAAGTTTGTTAACGAGCGATTCCATTCCCCTCTGCCCGCCTGTGCCCCCCGAGGGACGCAGACGTAAGGTCCCCACGGGCAGGTCGAGATCGTCATGGATCACCAACAAACGTTCTACTGGAATCTTATAAAAGCGCAGCAATGGCGTCACTGCCTCGCCCGATTTATTCATAAAGGTTTGAGGTTTGGCAAGGATCACCGGCTCACCTTCCAGTGTGCCTTTCCCGATCAGGGCACGAAAGGAAACCCGGCGGATGGGGATGTCGGCTTTTTCTGCCAGCACATCCACAACCATGAACCCCACATTGTGGCGGTTTTGGCGGTATTCAGAGCCTGGATTCCCAAGGCCCACAATCAGAAAGGGTCTTTTTGTTTCAGTCATTAATTCACTCAAATTCCGTAAAGTTCAGGCATTGTCCCGGCAAAATTTGGCGCAAGGACGCGCAAAAACCGCCCATCAGAGAGATTGGGCAGGTTGGTTGAATGCAATCCGACCTTTAATTTTAGCATTAAGCAATTGAATTTGCGAACAGAATCACAAGGGCACCGCCAATAATAGCTATCCAATCTGTCCAGTTTGGTGGAAACAATTATCGAAAGATGCTGTCTTGTTTTGGTCCGATTGAATTACACATCCCGATGACAGGGTTTTAACCGCCCAGCCCTTTGTATTATCAAATATCAAACTTAATTCGATCCTTCCCATCCCCCTTCTTCCTGGTGTTGACCACAATCACAATCAGGATCGAAAGCGCACCCGTGGCAAGAAAGCCGATCACAACATGAGGATAAAACGTTTCCCAGGCGATGAACCTGCCCTGATAGGGCTCCAAACGATAATCTGCGCGATGGGTGAATGTCTCTCTCTCCTGCAAAAATTCTTTCAAGGATACCGTCCACACGCTGACACCGGCAGCCTCCTGGAGACCATTGGTTTTCGTGATATGCGGCGTTGTCAGGCGAACTGTGAAGCTCGCACTGCGCAGGTCAAGCAGGTTGACGCCTGGAATACTCATGGTAGATGCCGCCATATTCAAATATTGCTCAAAGGCAAAGCCTTCCTCATTCTCGTCAATGGAAAACTTGATGGGTCCTATATTGCGGCTATTCTCAAACGCCGTCGCAAAATTTGTGTAATTTAACTGGATGGACTGCCAGGTTTGACCATCAGATTCATAAGTATCCTGAAGGACGCTTTCAACATGCTCATCAAGAATTAAAGTTGCCAGCAAATTTTCAAATGTATACGCGTCAGGGAGCATCTCAAGGAACTGCGGATAATTCTCGTCTTTCACACCCACAGCAAAGCGAAGAGAACCCGAGCCATCCTCGTTGATGTTGACCTCTTCAAGTAAGGTCACGCAGCTGCTCAGGAGCAATGCGTTGATCATTAAAATGAATAGAAAGAGAAACCGGGTTCGCTTCATAGCCTTTTCAGTCTTTGAACTGTACTCACATCATCCCATTATAAACGATCCCCTACCCCAAATAGCAAAAGGGTAAAGATGTCCATTCCGATAATGCCTCCCATCCGGGTGTTCACAAACCAACCAGATAGCAAAGATTAGCGAATGCGACATACTGAGAATTTTAATTTTTAACGATTTTAGAAGTTTCTTGATCAAGTTCTACAATACCTTTCTTTTTCCTTGATTTTTTTGAGCTTATTAAGGATAATAGACTTGAAATCACCAATCGCCGGAATGGATAAAAACATCTCTTGACGACTTGAAAGGGAGCCTTAAGCATGTCTCAAAAACCAACAACCCCCATCACGCCCACAAAACTCATCCTGAAAAATCCAGTTCCATCCGACCTTGAAATCGCACAATCAGCAACCCTAAAACCAATTTCACAGGTCGCCCAGGAACTGGGACTTCTTGAAGATGAATATGAGTTTTATGGCAAGTATATTGCCAAAGTGAGCCCGGATGTACTTAAACGTTTGGCGGATGTCCCGGATGGTAAATACATCGATGTGACCGCCATCACCCCCACACCGCTGGGCGAGGGCAAATCAACCACCATGGTTGGTTTGAGCCAGGCTTTGGGCGCACATCTGGGCAAGCGTGTGCTGACTGCTATCCGCCAGCCCAGCCAGGGTCCCACTTTCGGCATCAAGGGTGGCGCTGCTGGCGGGGGTTACAGTCAGATTATCCCGATGGAAAACTTCAACCTGCACCTGACCGGCGATATCCATGCCATCACCGCTGCCAATAACCTGATTGCTGCCGCGATTGAAACCCGCATGTTCCACGAATCCTACCAGAGCGACGATGCCCTTTTTAACCGTTTGTGCCCCCCTGATAAGAAGGGCAAGCGCAGCTTTGGTATCAATATGATGGGACGGTTGAGGAATTTAGGAATCGAAAAGACAGACCCCGACGACCTGACCGAAGAGGAACGTCGGAAATTTGCCCGATTGAATATCAATCGCGAGACCCTCACCTGGCGACGCGCAGTCGATACCAACGACCGTATGCTGCGAGGGATCACCGATGGGCAGGGTCCGGCTGAAAAAGGATTTAATTTCGAGACCAGCTTTTACATCACCGTTGCCAGCGAATTAATGGCGATTTTAGCGCTTGCCACCAGCCTGCAAGACATGCGAGAGCGCATCGGGCGGATTGTGCTCGCGTTGGATATGGACGGCAACCCGGTGACCGTCGATGACGTTGGTGTGGGCGGCGCAGCCACCGTCTTGATGAAGGACACCCTGATGCCCAACCTGATGCAAACCCTGGAAGGCACCCCGGCATTTGTGCATGCAGGTCCTTTTGCCAATATCGCCCACGGCAACAGTTCTGTGATGGCTGATATGATCGGCTTGAAGCTGGCTGACTATGTGGTCACCGAATCTGGCTTTGGCTCCGATATGGGTATGGAGAAGTTCTTTGACATCAAATGCCGCTATTCAGGCAATATCCCCGATGTGGTTGTTTTGGTGGCGACCATTCGGGCGCTCAAAATGCACGGCGGCGGTCCCAGGGTAGTTGCAGGGGCGCCCCTGGCTCCCGAATATGTCGAAGAAAACCTGGACCTGTTGGAAGCCGGGATGGAGAACTTATTAGCACACATTGAAATTGCCAGTCGATACGGTGTCTCCATCGTGGTTGCGATCAATCGTTTTCATACTGACACCGATGCTGAGCTGGATTTGATTAAAAAGGCTTGCCTTGAGACCGGTAAAGTCTTTGATGCCGTTGTGACCAACCATTGGGAAGAGGGTGGTGCCGGCGCGATTGAGCTTGGAAAAGCAGTCATCGCAGCTGCTGAGCAAGAAACTGATTTCAAGTTTCTCTACCCTCTGGATATCCCCATCAAGGAAAAGATCGAAATCATCGCCACAAAAGTCTACGGCGCTGATGGCGTCGATTATTCACCTGAAGCTGAAAAGCAAATTGAAGAATATACCCGCCTGGGATTTGACAAAATTCCGATCTGCATGGCGAAAACCCACCTCAGTCTCAGTCATGACCCGGCGTTAAAAGGGCGTCCAAAAAATTACCGCATCCCAATTCGCTCCGTCAATGCCTCAGTGGGCGCCGGCTTTCTTTATCCGCTGTTGGGCACCATGAGCACGATGCCAGGTCTGCCAACCCGCCCCGCATATTACGATATTGATATCGACATGGAAACGGGACGTATCCTGGGTTTGTCCTGATAAAACATATGACAACTCCCCGGGTTAGAAACGCCGGGGAGTTTTTTGTTTAATTATCTCAGTTTTTTCACAGCCATAAAAACAGCAGGGTTTACAGGCTACATCACATTGACAACTCTGGAATCGACTTCTTTCAACAATTCCTGCACCCGTGCAACCTCGAACTCGCTGACCCCCTCCGTTTCTACGGATGCTGTCCCTGTTGCCACCCCCCACTGCGCGGTTTCAACCAGGTTCATCCCCTGCATTTGAGCATAGATCAAGCCTGCAAGAAGCGCATCGCCCGAGCCTGAAGCATTTCGCACCTGGACCCTGGGCGGTGTTGCAAACACCATTTGTTTTTGCGTGGCAAGCAACAGCCCGGCGGCGCCCATCGTCAAGCCAAACACTTCAATATCCATTCGCAGGAAGGGCAAGGCAGCCCGCTTGGCGTCCTCGTTGTCCTTGATTTCAAATCCAACAATCTGAGAAGCTTCCGCGAGGTTGCACTTGACCAGGTGAGGACCTGCCTGAGCGCCAAGGCGTAAAGCCGTGTTGTTGGTATCCAGCAAAGCGGTCGCACCACGCATATTGAGCAGCCCAATCAAATCTGCATAAAAATTGTCAGGCACATCCGGAGGTAAACTTCCCGAAAGGGCCCAAATATCTCCTTTTTTTGCATAGCTTTCGATCTTCTGGCTTAATTGGTAAATGTCGTTCTGCGATATCCGGGGACCGGGCTCGTTGACCTTGATATGCCAGTCTCCCGATTCTTCAATGATCATCGTGTTTGTCCGGGTATCCTCATCCACCCAGACGAAATCTGTCTGAATGCTCAGGCTCTGCAGCCCATCCGCCAGCATTTTACCAGATCCGCCACCAACCCATGCCATCGCAATCGATTCGATCCCAAAGGTCTGGAGGGCTCTGGAAACATTAAACCCCTTTCCACCCCAATCCAGGCGAACAGCATCGCTTCGCAGAACACTGTTGAAGCGCAATTCGGGGACCGTCAATGAGCGGTCGATACTTGGATTAGGTGTGAGTGTATAAAGCATAATAATTGGTCAAATCTTCAAAAACTTCTGTGCCAACTCTGGCAGGAGGTTCCTGACAGGATCACTTAAGAAAATATTCGCAAGTGGTTCTTGTCTTATCCGGGTCTGATTGCAACAAGAATGCTATTGCCGGGTGGTTTTTTAATGGTTCAGGAAAGCCGCCAGGCAGTGTTGATTCCAAAACCCTGTCATCATAAGCAGTTGACTTGAAATAAATAGCAGCAGGCAGGAGGATAACTCGTAAAAAAACCCAACCGTTCTTCCTGAAAATTGTTAGTGGATACCGAAAGCCTCTCTGTAAGAAACAAGCCTCCCGTCAAGGAATGCCCAGGTTATTGATCGGATTCATCCTCCGAATTGAGGGTTTCATCAAAGGTTGTTTCTTCATCCACAGCTGGATGATCATCCGGTAAAATTTCGTCCACAGAGTCCGAAGCCTCCTCCAGCATTGGTTCATCAACCCAAGCGGGGACTTCCCACGGCAACGGATCTTCAATGATGACAGGCTCTTCCTCGGCAACAAGTTCTTTGGGCTGATCGGGCTCCTCCAGAGGTGTGGGAGCCACATCGACAGGGATTTCCACAGGTGCAATCACTTCTTCTGCCGGTATGGGCGGTTCAGGCGCTTCCTTTTTAGAGAAGATGGGACCGCTAAAAATCACGACCAGGCCTAAAAGGACCACACCACTCCCTAAAAAGATGCCGCTTTCAAGATTCATGCCCGTCATTTTGATGATAATTTGGAACACGATGCCTGAGATCACAAATGCAAGCAATCCGAGAATAATTACCACCCCGGCGCCGCGTCGCAGACCGATTTTCTTATAGTAAGCATTCATGATCAGCATGCCAAGTCCGATTGCGCTGATCAACAATCCCCAGGCATAGGTCCAGGTTGCCCACAGGTTATAGGTATTTTGAACAAAGAAAAGCAGACCCAACGTGACCAGAATACAGGCTGGAATCGCCAGCCAGGCTGCCTTTTTCCCCGACACAGCCATTGCGACTAAAAACATCAAACCAAAAAAGACAATCAGCAAAGGCCAATAATGACGCATTATTTCAACTTCTAAAAACTGGTCGGCTAAAAAGAGACCTCCTGTCACGACCAATGTTAATCCAAATACCCATTGCCAATTGAGAGTGGTTTTTTTCTTTTCCATGATAAACTCCTGTTCTTAGGCTTACTCTAACCTAATCATTTTATCACGCAATCCCTTAAGTAATAACCAGTCAAACAAGAAATTACCTGGATGCATCAATGATATTCCGGCAGCCAATCCCTGTGAGCATCAATCATTGCGTCCACAAGTTCTTTAATTTGTGAGGGATCGAGTTCGGCTGCTGTGTGAGGGTCGAGCATCGCTGCGTGATAAATATGCTCACGTTTTTGAGTCAGTGCAGCCTCAACGGTCAGCGACTGAACGTTAACGTTCGTTTGAATCAAAGCAGCCAGCTGCGGGGGCAGGTTGCCAATTTTTGTGGGTTGAATCCCATTTTTATCCACAAGACAAGGAACTTCCACACACGATTCCGAAGGAAGGTTTTCAATTAAGCCCGCGTTCATCACATTGCCATAAATGACTCGGGGTGTATTTGTGAGAACGGAATGAATGATCAGCGCCCCATATTCATTTGAGATTTCACCCTGATCCAGAGCTTGAAGCAACATTTTCACATATTCCAGCTCCATCTCTGTGGCGCCCGCCTGCACAAGCTCCTTTGCCAAGACTGTTTCATCAACAGTCACTTCGGGGTTGACGATCCAGGCATGCACCACATTCCACGCTGCCTGCTGTACCTCGCACCGCCGGATGTACTCGTCCAGGGGAATATTGAATGTTTCAATCAGGTCCGGGCGGTCACGCTTAATGTACCAGGGGACATATTCTGCAAAATGTTCGCTGGATTCCGTCACAAAATAACCCAGTTGATTGAATGCGTCGAACCGAACGCGATCTTCATCCGGCACACGACCTTCTGCAACCACATTCCTGAGCAGCGGATACAAATCCAACCCGTTTCTTTCAAACCGAAGATAAAATGCCAGGTGGTTTATGCCAGCGCACACATAATTTATTTCCTCCAGGGGGACACCAATCAACCCCGCCAGGTGAGCCGCCGTCCCCTGAACAGAGTGGCATAAGCCCACAGTTTTGATTGCAGTCGCCCTGTTAATTGCCCAGGTGACCATCGCCATCGGGTTGACATAATTCAACAACAGCGCATCCGGGCAGAGTTCCTCCATATCCCGGCACATCTCAAGATAGACGGGAATAGTGCGCAAAGCTCGCATGATTCCTCCCACGCCGAGTGTGTCTGCAATTGTTTGGCGCAATCCAAATTTCTTGGGGATTTCGAAATCGGTGATGGTCGCTGGATCGTAGCCGCCCACCTGGAACATGCCAATTGCGAAATCAGCGCCATCAAGCGCCTTTCGACGATCCAGATGAGATTCGATCTTTGGGTGAACGTCCAGCGCGTGGGCAATTCCCTCACCGACGATCTGCGTGGTCTGCAATCTATCGCTGTCAATATCGTGCAGGCTGATGGTTGCATCTGCCAGTTCAGGGAATTGCAAGATATCTGACAATAAGTTCTTTGCGAATACGGTACTGCCTGCGCCTAAAAAGGTAATTTTTGTCATGGTCTGATCCTCCTCAGTATCAATTTGGATATCTGCTAAAAATATCTGAATACATAAGCCATTTGACAATCCGATAAAATTAATTATAAACTTATCCTGGCTTATTGTATAATGATACGTGAATGGGTGTTTGTTTTCCCAGGTTTTTCATCGCGGTTTATTCAAAACAGGAAACATTATTTTGACTGCAAATAACCAAAACTCAAATCCAGATAACATCCCGCAGGGATCTCCTCTTTGGAACTGGACAACCAAGCTCGTTGTAGGTTTAGCTCTGGTTGCCCTGGCGGGATGGCTGCTGATCCAATTCCAAGACTTCCTTGGACCTTTGATTTCATCCCTCCTGCTGGGATATTTGCTTTACCCCTTAGCCAGCATCTTACAAAAAAAGCTCAAAATACCATGGCGGCTGGCAGTGGCGATCATTTATATTGTCCTGATCCTGGTATTCGTGGGGATGTTAACATGGGGTGGGATTGCGATTTTCGAACAAATCCAAAACTTGATTCGGTTTATCGATAATAACATTGATAAACTCCCCGGCCTGGTTGAAAGCCTCACCGATCAGACATATCATGTTGGTCCTTTTACCTTCGAACCTTCCGGTTTCAACTGGAATGAAATCACCAATCAAATCGTGGGGGTCGTCCAACCCATCCTGGGACGATTAGGGTCCTTTGCCAGTTCAGTTGCTGCAGGTGCAGTGAACATCATCACCTGGTTGATCCTGATCTTGCTGGTATCTTATTTTCTTATGTCAGAATCCGAAGGTATCCCGAATCAATTGCTGAATATCCAAATGCCTGGTTATCAGCATGATCTTGAACGCATAGGCGCAGAATTGGGACGGATTTGGAATGGGTTTATCAGAGGTGAGTTTTTGGTGGTTCTTTTCTCACTGGCAATTTATACCGCCGCCCTGGGCGTTTTAGGTGTTCAATTCTTTTTTGGGTTATCGGTTATCGCCGCTGTCGGACAGTTGATTCCCTATGTCGGCGCCTGGGTCACCTGGATCTCATTTGGATTGGTAGCCCTGCTCCAACCGAACACGCCCTTTGGAATGCCCTCTGGTTTTTATATGGTGATCGTTCTGGTCATTTCAATGATCCTCAATAATATCATCGACAATATTATTCGCATCAAAGTCATGGCAAGCAGCCTGAAAGTTCACCCAGCGCTGATTTTGATCGGCGCCCTGGTTGGCGTTCAGGTGTTTGGGTTTGTAGGGATCGTCATCGCTGCCCCCGTAATGGCAAGTTTAGGGTTGGCCCTGAGCTATATCACAAAAAAATTAAACGATCTCGACCCCTGGGCAGACTTCAACGTTCAGGAACAGCATGAACCTTCTAAATGGATGAAATTTGTAATGGAATACTGGCAAAAACTCAAACAATGGTGTATTGTAAAATTCAGGGTGATCTGGAAAAAAAGCAAATAAAAAGCGATTCATGTGACAATTGATCATAATAAAATTGCTGGAATGTGTTATAAATAAATTATAAAAAACATTATAAAAAATAAGGAGAAAAAATGGAAGACTCAAATGAACCAAAAACCACCACAATCGCCGAGACCGAAACATATCTTGCGTGGAAGGCAGAAGAACCAGATGGCGAAACAACCTATCACCTCGAGTTGAATAATGTGACGCTTCATTTTTTTGAAGAGGAATGGCAGGAATTTTTAGATCTGGCTGATCTGATTTTGGATGAGGAGTTGTAAACCAAAAGATTTAAACAGGCTTTTTATTTTTTTTACAGAGATGCAGTCCGCAGGGACTGCATTTTTATAATCGGTAGCTCATCCAGATCAGCGTTCGGAAGTGCGTAAAGCCCAGTTCATGAAACTGGGTTTGGAAGCGCCCTTTGGGATAATCAACAGAGAAAGGATGCGTTTTTTGCAATTTCATCATGAGCTTTGACAGCGCGCCAGGCAAAAACAATGCTTCTCTCTCTTCCGGAAAAGCAAGCCACAGGTTATGCGCGAAGGCATCTGTTTTTTGTTCACTGATCACGCCCTGGCATTCACCATCAACCAGGTATGACCACTGGCGAAGCAAAACGCCATCAAGGACATTGCTGATTTTTTGGGATATGCCCGGCTTCAGGCGGTCAAAGTTCAACGGTAGATTCCAGCGAATGGGATCTGGATAGGTTTTAAATAACCAGTCCTTTTGTATTCCCCAATCATCTGAGCGGCGCGATTTCTGTTGCAATGTGACGCCGTCCGACGGATTTTTGAATATAAAATCACGGGGGTAAATTCGCCAGGTCGACCGGACAGCCCGGTTTTCAAACCCCAAGGAATGGTAGAGATTAATCGCAGAAGAATTATCATCCCGCACCTGGAGCCAGGTTTCTTTTTCACCATAACGACGCAGTGCACCAAGGGCATGCTGTGTTAATGCCCGTCCAATCCCCCGTCGGCGGTGGCTGGGATGAACCGCCACGTTTGCAATCAAATAGATCGTTTTTCCCCTGTGCCGAAAAGGAATAAGATGTAGATTGCCGATAATCCTGCCATCTTCCTCCCAAACAAAACCAGTGGCTTTTGTCGTCCTCATAGCGCTAAGCCAATTGAGCCATCCCAGGTATTGCATATCACGAGCTATCTTGCGCATTTCACGGATATAGGTTTGACCATCGGGGTCTTCATGGATTGGAAAACAAAGTTCAATCAGGTCGGCAACCTGAAACAAATCTCTGGATAGATCGATTTTGCGGATAGCATGAGAGAAATTAAAAAGGTGGGGATCACCAGACATGCGCCCATTTTACCTTATTTAATTCGACGTGAAATAACAAAAAATCCTGCCGAAGCAGGATATAATTTTTAAACCAATTGGATTGATTAGGAGCCACTCATATGGGCTGATTGGCGACGATAACGGTAAACAATCCGACCACGCGTGAGATCATAGGGAGAAATTTCTAAACGGACACGATCTCCCAAGAGAATGCGGATATAGTGCTTGCGCATCTTACCTGAAAGATAGGCAAGAACTTCAGAACCATTCTCCAACTCAACTTTAAATTGTGTACCAGGCAGAGCCTCAATGACTGTACCCTCAACCGTTATTTTATCGTCTTCTTTTGCCATAAAACCTCCTTGAACCAATCCTGATTCACTTACCTTCCAACTTTATTCCGGGCGATTGGAACGTCGGATAGCTTTTTTCTTTTCAATACGCCGCAATTCACTCTTCGAGATGAACCAGCGTTTCTTGCGAAGTGTGCTGAGCACGCCGTCTTTAACAACCTGCTTACGAAAACGCCTGAGCAGTTGTTCCTGTGATTCATTTGGTCGTAAGACCACGCGAGACAAGAGCCTCACCTCCCTTCAAAAAGTGTCTGAAAGAAAGCCCTTAACAGGGGACAATCTTTAAATACTGAGGTGCAAATTAATCCTGAAAGCACACCGGTAAATATTATACTTTATAAAACTGATAATTGAAGGGTTGCCGAAACCAAAAACCGGTGATTCAATCCATTGATTGTGCCCACAGAGGATCATCACGCCTGCTTAATAAAAACGAAAAGTCCTTTGGCAATGACTTACTCTCCCAGGGGGTCGCCCCCCAAGTACCATCAGCGCTGGCGAGCTTAACGGCCGGGTTCGGGATGTTACCGGGTGTATCCTCACCGCTCCAATCACCAAAGGACAATTTCACAAAAATAAATTATTAAAGATCCCAAAGAATAGTCAACGATCAAAAAATCGAGGCGAAAAAGCAGCGAGTTCTCCACATCACGGTGAAGCCCTCGATCATTAGTACAGTTTAGCTTAATGTATTGCTACACTTACACATACTGCCTATCAAGCAGGTGGTCTTCCTGCGATCTTACTCCATTTACTGGAATACAGGGATCTAATCTTGAAGCAAGTTTCCCACTTAGATGCTTTCAGCGGTTATCTCTGCCAGACGTAGCTACCCAGCGATGCCGTTGGAACGACAACTGGCACACTAGAGGTCTGTCCACTCCGGTCCTCTCGTACTAGGAGCAGCTCTCCTCAAATCCCTTACGCCCACAGTGGATAGAGACCGACCTGTCTCACGACGGTCTGAACCCAGCTCGCGTACCGCTTTAACGGGCGAACAGCCCGACCCTTGGGACCTTATCCAGCCCCAGGATGCGATGAGCCGACATCGAGGTGCCGAGCCAGGTCGTCGATATGGACTCTTGGACCTGACTAGCCTGTTATCCCCGGGGTAGCTTTTATCCGGTGAGCCACGCCCTTTCCACTCAGAAGCGTGGGATCACTAAGCCCGACTTTCGTCTCTGCTCGACGCGTTGGTCTTGCAGTCAAGCTCCCTTGTGCCTTTACACTCGACGGCTGGTTTCCATCCAGCCTGAGGGAACCTTTGGGCGCCTCCGTTACCTTTTAGGAGGCGACCGCCCCAGTCAAACTGCCCACCAGACACTGTTCCCACGCCGGATCACGGCCGTGGGTTAGGGTCTAAACATTACCAGGGTGGTATTTCACTGATGGCTCCACCAAGGCTAGCGCCCTGGCTTCATAGCCTCCCACCTATTCTCCACAAATAATATCCAGACTCAATGTCAAGCTGCAGTAAAGCTCCACGGGGTCTTCTTGTCCTACTGCGGGTAGGCCGCATCTTCACAGCCATTTCAATTTCGCCGGGTCCTTCGTTGAGACACTGCTCAAGTTGTTACACCTTTCGTGCGGGTCGGAACTTACCCGACAAGGAATTTCGCTACCTTAGGACCGTTATAGTTACGGCCGCCGTTCACCGGGGCTTCAGTTCAAAGCTTCGCTTGCGCTAACCTCTCCCTTTAACCTTCCGGCACTGGGCAGGTGTCAGCCCCTATACATCACCTTACGGTTTTGCAGAGACCTGTGGTTTTGGTAACCAGTCACTCGAGCCCTTTCACTGCGACCCCTCGACGCTCATATAAAATATTCACCTCAAAGGGCACCTCTTTTCCCGAAGTTACGAGGCTAAATTGCCGAGTTCCTTAACGAAGGTTCTCCCGTTCACCTTAGTATACTCTACCCGTCTACCTGTGTCGGATTGCGGTACGGGCACTTAAGAATCACCGTTTAGAAGCTTTTCTTGGCACATAGGGTCGGCTCACTTACGTCTTATAGACTCGCAACCATATCTCAACTCAGCCCACGGATTTTCCTATGGGCCTCATCGTCTGACATATGGTTCACCTGAACTTCCAATCTCAGGCTGGCTTACCTGCATGCGTCCCTCCATCACTCATCTTAAGTGGTACCGGAATGTTGACCGGTTATCCATCGCCTACGCCTCTCGGCCTCGGCTAAGGCCCCGACTAACCCGACGCGGAACGACCTGGCGTCGGAAACCTTAGACATACGGTGAACACGGTTCTCACGTGTTTTACGCTACTCATGCCTGCATTCTCACTTCTGTCCGCTCCAGCCGTCCTTACGGTCGACCTTCAAGGCAAACAGAACGCTCCCCTACCGCTCTAGTCAAACTAGAACCCATGGCTTCGGTATCAAGCTTAGCCCCGTTACATTTTCCGCGCAAGATCACTCGACCAGTGAGCTATTACGCACTCTTTAAAGGGTAGCTGCTTCTAAGCTAACCTCCTGGTTGTTTCAGTAACCTCACATCGTTTCCCACTTAGCTTGAATTTGGGGACCTTAGCCGATGGTCTGGGCTGTTTCCCTTTCGACCCCGAAACTCATCTCCCGGAGTCCGACTGCCATGCTCTCGAATAACGGCATTCGGAGTTTGATTGGGTTTGGTAAGCAGTGAGCCCCCTAGCCCATTCAGTGCTCTACCTCCGTTATTTAACACATGACGCTAGCCCTAAAGCTATTTCGGGGAGAACAAGCTATCTCCAAGTTCGTTTGGCATATCACCCCTAACCACAGCTCATCCCCTAATTTTGCAACATTAGTGGGTTCGGTCCTCCACGGGCGTTTAGACCCGCTTCAACCTGGCCATGGTTAGCTCACTTGGTTTCGTGTCTAATCCCTGCGACTGCCGCCCTATTCAGACTCGCTTTCGCTTTGGCTCCGGGTGTGACTCCCTTAACCTTGCCACAGAGATTAACTCGCAGGCTCATTCTCCAAAAGGCACGCCGTCAGGCATTATAGTGCGCACAGGCTTTCACCATAGCACCAACCTATCATAGCCCTCCGACTGCTTGTAAGCTTACGGTTTCAGGTTCTTTTCACTCCCCTAACAGGGGTACTTTTCACCTTTCCCTCACGGTACTAGTTCACTATCGGTCGATAAGTGTATTTAGCCTTAGAAAGTGGACTTCCTAGCTTCCTACCGGATTAGCGTGCCCGGTAGTACTCAGGTATCCAGCGAAAGTTGATCGGTTTTCGTCTACGGGACTCTCACCCTCTTTGGTAGGCTATTCCATACCATTCAACTAACCTCTCAATTTATCACTCTCATATGCCGGACCCTACAACCCCGACATAGTAAACTACGTCGGTTTGGGCTTCTCCCCGTTCGCTCGCCACTACTTGGGGAATCGTTTCTTTTCCTCTGGGTACTTAGATGTTTCAGTTCCCCAGGTTCCCTTCAACATGCCTATATATTCAGCATGTGATGCCGTTGGTTCGCAACGGCTGGTTTCCCAATTCGGAGATCCCCGGATCAACGCTTGTTCACAGCTCCCCGAGGCTTATCGCAGTGTCCCACGTCCTTCGTCGGCACTTATCGCCAAGGCATTCACCGTAAGCTCTTAGTAGCTTCACACGTGATGCGGAGAAATCGATGCTTTTTCAAAAAAATCGCATCTCGTTTTCTTGCATACACTTGCAAAAATTAATATTGAAATCTTATTTAGATTTCGGCCTACAATTTGATGTCATTGACTATTCAATTGGTAATGTGCAAATTGGCTTTTTAGCCAACACGCCGGTTGACCGGCGATGATTGCCGTTGAACCTTTTCACTGCGATCAGCAGCAATCATCCCTTGTCAACCGACCCGCTTGGTCTGGGTCTTGGAGCCCAGCATATGGAGATGACGGGATTCGAACCCGTGACCTCCGCCTTGCAAAGGCGGCGCTCTCCCAACTAAGCTACATCCCCGGTTGGATGTACCCTTCGTGCCGGGCACAGTGGGCCATTCTGGACTCGAACCAGAGACCTCGCCCTTATCAGAGGCGCGCTCTAACCAGCTGAGCTAATAGCCCTTGAGAAATCAGCCTTAACAGCTGAGGAGTGATAGGAAAGCTTCCACCTACGTTCAATGCATGCCCTTCCACCGCTAGAAAGGCACCTTTATTCTGGAGTGACCTCCAGGCCCGCAGGCCTTTCGGTAAGTTCTCCATAGAAAGGAGGTGATCCAGGCGCACCTTCCGGTACACCTACCTTGTTACGACTTCGTCCCAGTCACCGATCCCGCCTTAGACAGCTCCTTCCCGTGAGGGTTAGGATACCGGCTTCAGGCGTTACCAGCTTCCATGACGTGACGGGCGGTGTGTACAAGACCCGGGAACGTATTCACCGCAGTATTGCTGACCTGCGGTTACTAGCAACTCCGACTTCATGCAGTCGAGTTTCAGACTACAATCCGAACTGAGGCCTGCTTTCAGGATTGGCTCCACCTCGCGGCTTGGCTACCCATTGTACAGACCATTGTAGCGTGTGTGTAGCCCTGGATATAAAGGTCATGCTGACTTGACATCATCCCCACCTTCCTCCGGCTTTTTACCGGCAGTCTCGTATGACACATGTAACATACGACGAGGGTTGCGCTCGTTAGCGGACTTAACCGAACATCTCACGACACGAGCTGACGACAGCCATGCAACACCTGTATAGGCTCCCCGAAGGGTCGGTCCCTTTTCAGTTCCCTACAACCTATATGTCAAACCCAGGTAAGGTTCTTCGCGTAGCAACGAATTAAACCACACGCTCCGCTGCTTGTGCGGGTCCCCGTCAATTCCTTTGAGTTTTAACCTTGCGGCCGTAGTCCTCAGGCGGTGAACTTATCGCGTTAGCTTCGACACCGATGGATTTAATCCCACCGACGCCAAGTTCACATCGTTTACGGCTAGGACTACCGGGGTCTCTAATCCCGTTCGCTACCCTAGCTTTCGCGTCTGAGCGTCAGGAATGGCCCAGGAGGTCGCCTTCGCCACTGGTGTTCCTCCGGATATCTGCGCATTTCACCACTACACCCGGAATTCCACCTCCCTCTACCATCCTCTAGCCCGGCAGTATTGAACGACCTCTCCCAGTTGAGCCGGGAGCTTTCACGTCCAACTTACCGAACCGCCTGCACGCGCTTTACGCCCAGTAAATCCGAATAACGTTAGCCTCCTACGTATTACCGCGGCTGCTGGCACGTAGTTAGCCGAGACTTATTCCGGGAGTACAGTCCTTCCTCTTCCTCCCGAAAAGTGCTTTACAACCCGAAGGCCTTCTTCGCACACGCGGCGTTGCTGGTTCCCGCTTTCGCAGATTACCAATATTCCCTACTGCTGCCACCCGTAGGTGTATGGACCGTGTTTCAGTTCCATTGTGGGGGGCCACCCTCTCAGGTCCCCTAGCCGTCATAGCCTTGGTAGGCCATTACCCTACCAACTAGCTGATGGCACGCCGGCCCCTCCCAAAGCGGAGCAAGCTCCTTTAATCATAAGGCATCTAATCCAAATGATCACATATGGTATTAGCAGTCCTTTCGAACTGTTATCCCTCTCTTTGGGGCAGGTCACCAACGCGTTACTCACCCGTTCGCCACTAAGAAAATCAATGTATTGCTACATCGATCTCTCCGTTCGACTTGCATGTATTAGGCACGCCGCCAACGTTCATCCTGAGCCAGGATCAAACTCTCCGCAAAAAATTTATCACCTTTATTAAGGTGTTTTGTTTTACTTAGCGGATAAATTTAGATCTAACTTGATCTACTTTCATTGACGAGGTTTGTCATTTTCCTATCACTCTTCAGTTGTTAAGGTGCTATCTCTCAAAGTGAGAGCTTGATTCTACTCGGGTCAGCCAGACTTGTCAAGCAATTTGCAAAATTTGTAACTTCCTTTTGCAGTTAAAAGCGCCGATGCTTTCTCGCCAACACCGGCCGCCTCATGACTTTGTGCTTCACTGATGAGCTGAATTCAAAACTCACGCTCTGCATCTTTGGTTTTCATTGATCTGCTTGTTGCCAGGCAAGATCATCTTCCCTCAGTAAGGGAATTCTATCTTACTCTATTCTTTACCTGTCGTCAAGGGATACTTCTAAATTCTTACGTCAATCTTAGGCAATTGACATTTTTTACCGCAGATGCTGATTGATATTTTATTTTTAAGGATCCGCCTGTCTTCACAGCAAGACCTGTGCGTTAAGCACGAAGAAAGATTATACCTACTTATAAACACATGTCAAGCAAAAAAGCAAAACTGAACCTTAAAATATCACACCAGTTTTCAGGCGACTTTTATCCCGCCTTCAAATTCGCGTTCCAGCATCCAGGTTTCCATTTTTACGCTCGTTAAATCAAGCTGAAGTGGGGTAATTGAGATATAGCCCGACAACAATGCGCCATAGTCAGTCCCCGGCTCTTCGACGCCTGACGGCGCCTCCCCTCCAATCCAGTAATAGGGCTTCCCGCGCGGGTCGACCCGTGAAACCAGTTCGTCGTGATAGATCCTCAAACCCTGGCGCGTTATTTTAAATCCATTCATCGCCGATAGCGGTCCATAGGGCACGTTGACATTTAATATGGCATTTTGAGGGATTTCTTCCTGGGTTTGCAGCCAAAACACAAGCTTGCGTGCCGCTTCAGCAGCATGTTCATATTCCACCGACCCAACATGATCATCCGGTGGGTTGATCGAGACAGCAATCCCCGGGATGCCCCAAATGGCTGCTTCCATGGCAGCCGTCACGGTGCCGGAATACGTCACATCATGCCCGATGTTGGCATTCGGATTGATCCCCGAAACGACCAGATCGATTTTGTCGGGGATAAAGCCCAACTGTGCCAGGGCGACGCAATCTGAAGGCGCCCCATCACTCGCCCAGGCGCAGGTTCCATCTTCAAGTTGGGTTTCACTCACCCGCAGCGGGCGGTGGAGGGTTTTGACATGTCCGGATGCCGACCAGTTGCGGTCAGGTGCCAAAACCGAAATTTTGCCATCAAGCTTACGCAGAGCCTGAACCAGCGCCAACAAACCCGGCGCATGAACCCCATCATCATTTGTTACCAGTATATGCACAATACCTCTTCCTGAAAACCGAAATTTCCAATATGATCAATGCCTTTTTCGTCGTTTCTTCCTGGTTTTTTTAGGTGAACCTGTTTCTTTTTCACTGTCGGCTGTTTTCTGGGGCGCATTTTGGACTTTTCCTGCATCTTCTTTGCGCGCCAATCGTACACGGAACATCTGATTAATCACACCCGTCCGAATATCCGATAACAGTTCCGAGAACATCTCACTCGCCTGACCCTTGTAAGACACAAGCGGATCCCTTTGGCCGTAGGCTTCCATACGCACGGACACACGCAGCGCCTCAACCCTTGTCAGATATTCCACCCACAACTCGGAAATTTTTTCCAACAAGAGGTGTCGGTACAGGCGGTTTTGGGCAAATTTCCCCAGTGAAAACACAACCTGGTCATGATCGGCACGTGCCAGCTGATCGAGCGGCTGCGCTTTGACTCGTTCAAACAGGTCTCGTCCTACCGATTCCGATATCTTTGTCTGCCATTCTTCAGCCAGGTGAGAAAGCGTATGCCCGGCATTGTGCAGTCTTTCGATTTCGAATGATCCCCAGATCTGAGCAAGCTGGTCCTGCGCGCTTTCGAGATGCACAAGGATATCAGCCTGAACCTCTTCCAAAGTTTGTTCCTCAAGGAAACGAGCTGCCAGGAAAATATACGTGATACGGAGGGTGGCTTTAAGCATCCTACGATGTGTCCGCTCATCAAAAGTGATCACCTTTCCCTGGGTGATCAGCAAGAGCAGTCGCATCAATGCGTCAGGGTCTTCGAGCGCTTCCGTCATTAATTCACGATTTGAATCCAAATCCCGGGCGATTTCTCCCCTTTCACCGAAAAGATAATCCATGCGTCTTTGAAGGGTATCGTTGACACGTTCCAGCAGCAGAGATTCAACTGCATCCCAATCCTGATCCACATAATCAGCCGCCCTCATATTCCAGTTGTCGTTCAAGCGACTTTCAAAGGTCAAAATCAACCGGCGGAGGAAAATCTGCATTAATGTGCTGCGCACCTGCTCTTTGACAGCTCCAAGGGCTTCTTTTCTCCCTTCCTGCAAGCCTGCAACCTCATCATTGCCTAAACGCAGCGGGATATGCACCAATTCTGAAAGTTCCTGGCTGATCCGATCCGGTCGGACTTCAATCTGGTCGCGCAATCCGTCCACAAAACTGTCAACAATGTCGTTTCTTTCGCTTTGCTGAGCAGCGAATTGACGTTCCAATTGCTGGATAAACATCTGCGCCCAGCTTCGCAAATGATCATGCCAGGCTGCCAGTGCCTGTGACGCCAGTTCAAGAAGCCGAGATTTCAAATCTTCAACTGTCTGCTGATGCCCCACGCGGCCTGCCATCAATTTAAGCGGGTAGGAAGGGTACACGGCTTCCGGCAGGTCCATCGTCGGCTGGACATCCTCCAAATATGCCAGCAGCTTCCAGGGACCTTCCTCATCCTCCATACCAACTTCGATCCGCCGCCCAATTTCCGTGTGCAGCATCTCTGTCACATCTTCGCGCAGATCCTCTTTTGTAAAAATGCGCTCCCGCTGTTCGTAGATCCGTTCACGCTGGGAATTGAGCACGTCATCATATTCCAGAAGGTGTTTTCTGACATCAAAATTCGCACCCTCCACACGGGATTGTGAGGATTCCACCAGGCGTCCTATCAACCCACTCTCGATGGGTACCCCCTCATCAATCTTTAAGCGCGCCATCATACCTTCCATCTGGTCACCCCCAAACAAACGCATCAGGTCGTCATCCAGCGAAAGGTAAAACCGGGAAGATCCTGGATCACCCTGACGCGCTGCCCGCCCCCGCAGCTGATTATCAATCCGCCGCGCTTCGTGACGCTCAGAGCCAATCACGTGTAAACCGCCCAGCTCACGCACACGGCGCATCTCTTCCATATAGTTAAAGAAGCGTCTGACATCCTCTGTGTAGTCGCCAAAAGCCTCTTCTGGCAAGGACTTTAAGAACACCAGGCGTTCCTGCATATTCAAGTTATAAGGATCATCCTGCCCCACCTCCGCCAGAAGGCGATTGAGGTTGGTCAGATTTTCTTCTGGCAACTCTCCCCCCAGTTTGATGTCCACGCCGCGACCCGCCATATTGGTGGCGATCGTCACCGCGCCAAAGGCGCCGGCGTCGGCAATGATTTTGGATTCTTCGGTATGTTTGCGAGCGTTCAAAACCTGGTGGGGCACGCCAGCTTTGATCACGCTTTCCAGACGTTCCCAATCATCTGGATTAAGTTCAAAGACTTCCAGGATGGCTTGCCTGTTAATTTCGTCGATTGGGCTGAGCGAAGTCAATCCAAATTCGCGCCCCAACCTGCGTAATTCAGGGCTCCGTAATTGATCCAGCGGGGCATAGAGCTGATCCAATTCGGGCGTCGATAATACATCCTGATCTTTAAGCCCATGATGGTTAATGTAAGCAGATCGAACCAGAAAAACTTCAAACAAACGGCGTATATTTGCCGCGCCCAACCTTTCCGACAAGCGTTCGGAACTTTCAACTGAGGTTGTGCCGACCAGCTGAGGCCTGCCGACCACATGGTAAAAGATGATCTCCTTCACAATCGCCCGCAGCTTTGCTTCAGCGGAACGATAAACGATATCCGGATAGTCTTTCCTGTTCCAAAAAACGGGCGTTTTGGCATTATCCCCCGGATGATAGTAATACGTATATTTGTAGCCGGAATCGTCTTTGTCCGTCGCTTCGACCAAATCAGGTGTTTTTCCCATCGCCCTGTAAGCCAGGTGGGTGGGAATGGGCAATACATCCAGGCTATAAATTTTGTAAAACTCCTCCGCCTCGGTCAGGGCTGTACCGGTCATTCCTGCCAATTTCTCGTACATCCTGAAATAATTCTGAATGGTGATGGTCGCGTGGGTGACATTTTCTTCCTGGACCCTCACGCCCTCCTTGGCTTCAACAGCCTGATGCAGGCCATCCGACCAGCGCCTTCCTGGCATCAAGCGACCGGTAAACTCGTCAACGATGACAACTTCGTTGTTCTGGACGATATATTCTTTATTGCGTTGGAACAGGTATTCCGCTCTCAGCGCCTGCTCAAGGAAGCCCAGCAAACGCGCTTGTTCGGGTGTGATATCTTCAGGTCGTTCTGGATCGCGCAGGGGGAGGTTAAGCAATTCCTCAACGTGCGCCAGCCCGATCTCGGACAGGGTTACCGTGCGATCTTTTTCGCTGACTTCGTAATCCTCAGGCAGCAATTGCTTGACAACCTGTGCCATTCGGATGTACCAATCCGAGTCCTCATGGGATGGGCCGGAGATAATCAGAGGCGTTCGGGCTTCATCGATCAGAATATTATCAACCTCATCAATGATCGCAAAATAATGATCCCGCTGCACTTGGGCTTCTTTGCTGTTGGCTAAATTATCTCGTAAGTAATCAAAGCCAAATTCATTGTTGGTCCCATAGGTGATGTCTGCCGCATAGGCAAGCTTGCGATCAACCATGCGCACCTGGTCCTGTTCCTCAATGGGTGAACGCAGATCGGGGTCATAAATAAAAGCTTTGCGCCCATGCTCTGTCCTGGCTGCCATCTGCAAAATGCCAACCGACATTCCCAGGTAACGGTAGATCGCCCCCATCCAGCGCCCGTCGCGGCGCGCCAGGTAGTCATTCACGGTTACAAGATGTGCTCCTCGACCGGCGATTGCATTCAAATACAGGGGCAGGGTGGCAGCAAGGGTCTTCCCTTCACCCGTTCTCATTTCCGCGATCTCTCCGCTGTGCAGGGTGATGCCGGTGATCAGCTGCACATCATAATGACGCTGTCCCAGCGTACGCTTGCCTGCCTCGCGCACGGTCGCAAAGGCTTCCACCAGCAGGTCATCCAACGTTTCGCCATTGGCAAAACGTGCCTTGAATTCAGCGGTTTTTGATGAGAGCTGAGCGTCGCTCATCACCTCATAAGTCGGTTCAAGCGCGTTAATCTTGTCGACAATTGTCATTAAGGAATCAACTTTTTTTTGATGTGGATCGCCGCCAAAAAGTTGTGATATTTTCTTAAACATAAAGGAAATCCCGATTGTGTGCTAATTTGTTCCTGCTCATAACCTGTCATTATAGCACACGCCGCAAGCCGCCCACCGCACGGGGGGTATGTATCCCAGCTGGGCATCCTGCCCCATACTGAGCGTTTTTTCTCAAAATAATGCGCTCAAAAAGAAACGGCACATGATCGCGTATTATCAAAAAGCAAACATGGTTAACAAAAAACATCCCGAAGAACAAAAACCTCGGGATGCTTGGTTGATTCCAGATTATATTATGGAACCGGACAACCTGCCAGCGAGTTTAATGTAATCGCACACCACCAGGAAGCCGGCATGAAATAGAGCGTAATCGCAATCAGAAAGACAAGTACGCCAATACCAATGATCAGAACAACCATCCATGACGGCAAACCTCCCTTTTTCTCCTTAGGAGGTTTCGCGGTTTCTGCAGCTCTGGCAGGTTTCACGGTGGGAAGTGGGCTCACCTTTTGGGGTTCTGGCAGGGGTTGAGCATAAGCTTCCGGTTCCTGTACCGTTTGATAGCTACGGGGTTCGGGTGTGAAATCTTCCTCAAACACGGGCACTTCATGGGCAACAACTGTTGACTCCATCTCATAGGTAACCCTTTCAAACACCACAACAATATGCTCACCAAAGGTAATCACGTCGCCTGCTCGTAATTGTTGCGGCGTGGCAATCCGTTCGCCATTCAGAAAGGTGCCGTTGGTTGAGCCCAAATCTTCTAAGAAGATATTATCATCTCGCACAAAGAATCGAGCATGGCGGCGTGATATTTCGGGGTCGCTAATGGTAATGTCGTTAGCGAGATCTCGTCCAAAATTGACCTCATCTGCCTCGATGGGAAAAGTTTTTCCCGGCGTTGGACCAGAGCGAATCGTGATTTGATAAATGGGAGCGACCATCGTTCCTCCTTGATTTTTGCATCCATGTTTAATCAACCGGGACAATGCCCGATTTTCATCTCGTATTTAGTGTAATAAATTTTATGCTTACTGTCAATCACGAGTTATCGAAAAGCAAACCTCAGCACTTATTGTTTTGTTTGCATAATTCTGACACTGTTTTAATAAATCTCAAACATCTCTCATTTAAAATGAAATTTGTGGAAAACTGACCGGATGCCAGGTTGTTAACAGGTCAGTTTTCCAAGGCATTTTTCGATAAAAGTGATTGAGGAAAAAATATGGATCTAAACAAATTTACGCAAAAAGCGCAGGAAGCGATCATTCAAGCGCAGCAGCTTGCTTCTGATTTTAATCATCAGACGATCGAACCCGTCCATCTGCTTTTGGCTCTGTTGAATCAGGAGAACGGCGTGGTTCCTGCGATCGTGACAAAGGTGGCTGGCAGTCCGATTGCCCTTCGCGAAGAAATCCAGAAAGACCTCGAAGGCCGATCCAGGGTCTATGGTGGTGGAACAGGACAGCCCGCGCTCTCGCAACAAACCGTTAATATAACCGATGCTGCCGAGCGCTATGCCAAGGGGATGTCAGATGAATACATTTCCACAGAACACCTGCTTTTGGGTCTGACCGACAGCATGGAAGGTAAAAGGTTAGCGGAATATGGGTTAACCAAAGATGCCATCCTGAAAGCACTCAAAGAGGTGCGCGGTACCCAGCGGGTGACGTCGCAAAACCCTGAAGCAACTTATGAATCGCTCGAAAAATATGGGAGAGACCTGACCGCTCTGGCACGCACTGGCAAGCTGGATCCCGTCATCGGACGTGATCAGGAAATTCGTCGTGTGATCCAGATTCTCTCGCGCCGCACAAAAAATAATCCAGCGTTGATCGGCGAACCCGGCGTGGGCAAAACAGCCGTTGTGGAAGGTCTGGCTCAGCGCATCGTTAACGGTGATGTCCCGGATGGGTTGAAGAACAAAAGGATCATTGCCCTGGATGTCGGCGCTCTGATCGCTGGCGCAAAATATCGCGGTGAGTTTGAGGAACGCTTGAAAGCCGTCCTCAAAGAGATCGTTGATTCCGCAGGGGAAATTCTCCTGTTTGTGGATGAAATGCACACCGTGGTCGGCGCTGGCGCTGCCGAAGGCGCCATGGATGCGGGCAACATGCTCAAACCCCTGCTGGCACGGGGCGAGCTCCACATGATTGGGGCGACCACGTTGGACGAATACCGTAAATATGTGGAAAAGGATGCCGCTCTCGAGCGCAGATTCCAGCCGGTGTATGTTAGTGAGCCCTCTGTGGAGGATACCATCAGCATTCTGCGCGGCTTGAAGCAGCGTTACGAAGTTCATCATGGTGTTCGGATCACCGACCCCGCCGTGATCGCAGCTGCGACGCTTTCACACCGCTATATCGCAGACCGTTTTCTGCCAGATAAAGCCATTGATTTGATCGATGAGGCTGCAGCTCGCCTGCGAACAGAGATTGACTCGAAGCCGCAACCTTTAGATGAGGTTGATCGAGCAATCATGCAGCTGGAAATCGAACGCCAGGCGCTCCAGAACGAAAAAGACAAAGCCTCCATAGAACGTTTGCAAAATATCGAAAAAGACCTTGCTGATCTGCAGGAAAAAGCAAGCGAACTTCATGTCCATTGGCAGACGGAAAAAGACGCAATCCTGGAGATCAGGAAAATCAAAGAAGAGATTGATCAGACCGAAACGGAAATTGATAATGCTGAAAGGCGTGCTGACCTTGAAAAAGCCGCACGATTGCGTTATGGCGACCTGAATGAACTCCACAGGCAGCTTGAGCGTGCTGAAGAACATCTGAAAGAAATCCAGTCCGAATCCACCTTGTTAAAAGAAGAGGTCGATGCGGAGGAAATCGCCGAGGTTGTCGCCAACTGGACGGGTATCCCGGTATCGCGCTTGCTGGAAGGCGAAATGGAAAAGCTGGTGCGGATGGAAGAAAGCCTCCATCAGCGCGTTGTTGGGCAGGATGAGGCTGTTTCGGTGGTATCCAATGCCGTCCGCCGGGCGCGTGCGGGCTTGCAAGACCCCAACCGCCCGATTGGTTCTTTCATTTTCCTTGGCCCGACCGGGGTTGGCAAAACAGAACTCGCGCGCGCACTGGCTGAATTTCTCTTCAATGATGAGAACGCCATGATTCGGATTGACATGAGTGAATACCAGGAAAAACACACCGTCAGCCGCCTATTCGGAGCGCCTCCTGGCTATGTAGGTTATGAGGAAGGCGGTCAACTAACCGAAGCCGTTCGCCGGCGACCCTACAGCGTGGTGCTGTTTGATGAAATCGAAAAAGCTCACGCTGAGGTGTTCAACGCCCTGCTCCAACTTCTGGATGATGGTCGTCTAACCGACGGACAGGGGCGTGTGGTTGATTTCAGAAATACAGTAGTGATCATGACCAGCAACCTGGGCAGCGAACTTTGGCTGAGCGGCGGTGAGGGTGAAGCCCGGGAAAAAAGAGTCACAAGGGATCAAATCAATCGTCTTCTACAGGGGCATTTCCGACCCGAATTCCTCAACCGCGTGGATGAGATCGTTGTTTTCCATACGCTCAGCAAAGAAGATCTGAAACACATCGTCGATCTCCAGCTGGATCGGGTGGCTGATCTGATGAAGCAGCGCAACCTGATCCTGGAGGTAGATGCAAGCACCCGTGAATACCTGGCTGAGAAGGGCTACGACCCTGACTTCGGCGCCCGTCCCCTCAAGCGAACGATCCAACGTGAGGTTCAGGACCCCCTGGCGCTGAAAGTCGTCAGCGGTGAAATCGGTGAAGGGGATACGGTTAAGGTCACAGCCGGTGATGATCGGCTGATTTTTGAGACAATTAGAAACTCAGAAATTTAATGTGACCGTCTACGCTATCAGATCCTTCGTAGGATAGGTTGGCAGGAGATGCCACACGACCCCAAATGGGCGACAGGGTATTGAAAATCATAACTCGCCAACCCGTCAACACTCTGGCAATATGTGTTTTTCGCTAGCGAGACACCAGCGAGAACGGCCTATCATAGCATTCGTAGGATGGGTTGGCAGGAGATGCCGCACGACTCCAAATGGGCGACAGGGTATTGATGGCGACTCGCCAACCCGTCAACACCCTGGCAATATTTTCTCGCCGGTGAGACACCAGCGAGATCAACAAAAAACAAACGAGTTATACGAGAGCCAGGCAAGAATGGCCGTGGCGGGCAATATTGTTTCCCACTTCCTGCTCCCCACTTCCTACGCCCTACTCCCTGTTCCTATCCAAATAAATCCCGACTGATCCTCGCGCCCATCTGTGGTTCGGGATAAGCCTGCATATAAGTGTCTGAGGGGTCGCTGAACAGCTTGACAACAAAACCGCGAAATCCCTTATTCATTTTCTCACCGCCCTGACTGGCATGACAGGCAGCAGCCTTGTCCCGCAGTTTTCTCACAGGGCGATAATTGACTCGAGCGTGTGTGGGAAACCTGACCTCGCTGATTGAAACCAGGTCAATATCCTCGTTTTGCCCATACTTGCGTGGGTTCTTGCCGATCAAACGCATCAGCCAGACCATCACGCGCAAATAGGCACGATTCATCACGTGGAAATATAATTTACGGGGTTGAAAGGGGGGAAGTCCATCAGGGTCAGGGTGCTTTTCATCGGAAGCCAGGTCAAATGCACGGACGGTCGCCAGATGGACAGCGATATGATCGGGGTGTCGGTAGCCTCCAATCGGATCAAAGGTCAGGACGATGTCGGGTCTGATCTGGCGTATGGTGTGAGAAATCTTCATTGCCACTTCATCAATCGGCTGCGCTGCCAGCGCTTTCGGATGATGGTTCGCTTCCGCCCCAGGCATACCCGAATCACGGTAGTTCAGGAAATGAACCTCGCGAATCCCCAAAATCTGGGCTGCACAACGCAGCTCCTGAGTCCTGAGGCAGGCGGGGCTTTTGATCGCTTCCGTAAACTCAGGGTCGATCTCACCTACCTCGCCACGTGTCGCGCAGATCAGGTGCACATCCACGCCCTGCTGTGCGTAATATGCCAGCGTGCCGCCCATGCCAAAGGTTTCATCATCAGGGTGGGCAAGCACCGTCAGCAGGGTTCGTTCCGATTGTGAAGATTCTTTTTTCATGATCATTCACCTTTTCTTGGATTAAAGCCTTTAGAAAATTTAGAAATCCTTGCTCGTGATTTAGAAAAAACGCTTTGCTTTGTCGAAAGGGTAAATAACTTCACAAAATAAAAGCTTCTTAACCCAACTGCCAGGCATGAAGGGACATGCCTGGCAGTTTTTGGATAAAACCACCTATAATTTCGGTAGAACACTGGGTTCTGATGAAAAGAGGATGGAAGACACGCCCAACACCAATAATATTTTGTGCCTTTTTTTCTACTTTACTTCATTGTTGAACTAAAAACATTAATTTTATATTAGCGTTATATAAAAAGATCTTATCTGTTTTGTTTTCACACTCTCTATTCATGATGCCCTTTGCGAAAGATCCGTTCCCACTTTTCAACCTCAGATTCCGAGGGGGGTCTGTTGCGAGGGTCTATTTCAGGTTCAGTTTCGATCAGTTTGCGCCAATCTTTTGCAAATTCTTCAGACGACATGACCCTGGCATGAAGCGCCCGCGCAGCCCGCTGCACCTGGCGATCTGAGCTGACCACGGTGAAGTTTTTCGCCCGTTTGCCCAATTGTCTCAGGCGTGCCATGATGGCATCGTCGGCTGTCATCCCAAGACGCACAAAACGGGCTCTCACCTGTCCAAACCGCCGATCCCCTGCTTCACCTGCCGGCGCACCATCAAAATACACCTCGACGTGTTTACGCCGCACACGGGAGTAATCCTGTAGCAAGCGGATCAGATGCAGTTCATCATCCGGGTCCGACAGGCTCAAACCATCTAATTTAGGAATCAGATTGTGTCCATCAATAATCATCGTCATCATCTTATTCTATCGCACCTGGCAAGCGCTGACATATCAAAAAATGGATAGGAAGGTGGCAAAGCAGGAGAAATGTTTGTAATTTCGTTGTTAGTGCGTTAACAGCTTCCCTATGGACAGGGGATGGGGGACAGAGGACAGGGGACAGGGAGCGCTACGCAAGACCTGCCTCTACAATTGCTTGTTAGACTCTTTTTTGTCAGGCAGGTTGCTGGAGCAACCATGCCTGACCTACATTCGCCAGTAGGGGCAACCCTCAGTGGTTGCCCTGACCTGAATGGCGTTTATATCGTGGGCGGACACGGCTCGATACCCTTGCAGGGCACAGGGAGCGCTTCACGAAGGTCTATCCCCACATAAGATACTGAACAGCGATCCAACCAATTTTCAACGCTTTCAATAAACTGATTTCACACCCACACTGGATGCGATACAATTAAAAGGTGTTTCATGCGGATCGCTGAAATTGGCGTAACTACCCCGACGAAACAGCCCATCCATAGCAAAAGCAAGCGCCTATTCACCTCGACAGAACTGTGATCAATATAATGAAGATCCTAAATCCAAAACGATATCACCAACTCGTAGCCGAAGCTGAGAAGGCACATTTTTCCGGCTGGGATTTCAACTGGCTTGATGACCGCATGACTCAACAGGAGCCGCCCTGGGATTATCCTGCCATTGTAAAAACTCATTTTAAAAACATGAAGACCTTGCTGGACCTGGGAACGGGCGGCGGCGAACTGCTGGCATCCCTGGCTCCCCTGCCCATAGAAACCCATGCCACCGAATCCTACCCGCCCAATCAAACCATTGCCCAATCCCGCCTGGCGCCTTTGGGCGTCACCGTGCACAAAACACAAGCCTCAACCCCGCTTCCTTTTGATGGAAATTACTTTGACCTCATTATCAACTGCCATGAAAGCTTTGATTCTGAAGAGGTCTATCGGGTTCTGAAGCCGGGCAAGAAATTTATCACCCAGCAGGTAGGCGGACTGGACAACCTGGAATTAAACCAGGTCTTAGAGGAAACAATCCATTTCCCCTATCTGAAATTTAGTTTGTCTGAAGTATTCACAGCGCTTACCAATGCAGGCTTCAAAACTGAAAGGGCGCAGCAGGCAACCCTTCCCACCGTATTTAAAGATATCGGCGCGGTTGTCTATTACCTCAAAGCAATCCCCTGGCAGGTGCGCGGGTTCAGCCCGAAAACTCACGCTGAAGGGCTTGCAAAAATTCACCATGTGATTGAAACGCTGGGTCAGTTCAATACAACAGCCCATCGCTTTATTTTAATTGCACGCAAGGAGGCTGGATGAATAAATACCGATTCGAAATTACAGCAGCTGAATTGATCCAGATCTTATCTTTTTTGCTGTATCTGCTGGGAAGCGCCCTTGCCCTGGCTGAAAATGGAATCGAACTTTCGCTCTGGCTGATGACCATCGCGATTGTCCTGTCATTCGTCGGGACCGTTTTTCCCTGGCTGGGCGTGGGCTGGCTGAGAATCGAAAAGAAAGGTTGGCGCGGCGGATTGGGGCTGGCGCGCATGCTCCAGACGGGTTCCTGGGGAACATTTGGGTTTTCCATGTATTACCGCCTCTCACGAGATTTGCCGCGCTTCTACATCCTCCTCACAATCACCATGCTCCTGTGGGCTGGGTGGCTGATCCTATTTATCTACAGCCGTTATGCTTTTCGTGAAAAAGATTCTGGTGTTACACTTAGCCAATAAATGAGTTTAGAATATTGATTGGTCATTATTGACCGATACACCGCTGCAAAAAAATCTATCGAGGAGGAAAGTGTACCCGCAACCTCCGAGAGAAAACCACTTCAATGTTAAAATATTATGCGAGGAACAATGAAAAATGTCTTTGAATCCACCCACCCTCTGGTACGGCATAAATTAACCCGTCTGAGAGATGAACAAACCGAACCGAAGAAATTCCGTGAACTGGTGCGGGAACTTGCCGCCCTGCTAACCTATGAAGCAACGCTCGATCTTGCCACCGAACGCATTCAGGTTGAAACGCCCATGGCAAAAACGGAAGGAGACGACCTGAAAGACAAAATCGGCCTGGTGCCCATTTTGAGGGCAGGTTTGGGTATGGTGGAAGGCGTTTGGGAATTGATGCCCTCAGCAGAGGTCTGGCATATCGGCCTGTATCGCGACGAACAGACACTCAAGCCGGTCGCCTATTACAACCGCCTGCCCGTCGCGCCAACGGTCGCTGTTTGCCTGATCCTCGATCCCATGCTGGCAACAGGCGGGTCTGCTGTGGCAACTGTGGACATCCTCAAAAAATGGGGCGTCGATAAGATCAAATTCGTCGGGCTGATCGCGGCTCCTGAGGGCATTCAAAAATTGCACACTGCCCACCCGGATGTCCCCATCCACATTGCGGCGATTGATGAAAGGTTGAATGAGGTTGGTTATATTTTGCCCGGTTTAGGCGATGCAGGAGACAGATTGTTTGGAACCTGAACCTGAAAAATGGATAGATATAGAAAGACAAACGTAGAGGCAACCGATAAGTTACCTCTACGTTATTTTTAAGGTATTGCCTTTTACGATCGGAAGAAATCAGGCGCTATCCCTCAGCCTCAGCAGCAATGATCGCGACCATCTCCGCCGCCTTAACGATTTCAACGAAGGAATCTGCTTTGAGGCTGGCGCCACCCACCAGTCCGCCATCAATATCTGACATCGAGAACAGCTCAGCCGCGTTTCCGGGGTTGATTGATCCGCCATATTGAATGCGCATGGATTGGGCGCGTTCTGTGCCGAATTGTGAGGCAAGCAGCGGTCTGATCACATTCTTATGGACATTGTTGGCATCTTCCGGTGTGGCTGCCCTTCCCGTGCCGATTGCCCAAACGGGTTCATAAGCGATGGTGATGCTGGCTGCTTGTTCAGGTGTGATTCCTGCCAGACCTTCCGTCATCTGACGCGTAACGACTGCACCCGTTTGCCCGGCTTCGTTTTCCTCCAGAGTTTCACCCACACAGACGATAACCTGTAAACCTGCTGTCAGGGCTGCTTTCAAGCGTTTATTGACCGTTTCATCGGTTTCACCAAACAGGGCGCGCCTCTCGGAGTGCCCAACAATCACGTAATCGCACACCTCAGCCACCATTTGGGGTGCAACCTCACCCGTGAACGCACCTGACCCCTCCCAATACAGGTTTTGTGCACCCACCTTCAGGCTGGTCCCTTTGCAAAGCGCTGCCACAGCAGGCACCGCCAGGTAGGAGGGACAAACCGCGCTGTCAACTTTTTCAAATTTTTCAAGCTCAGGCAGCATCTCTTTCACCAACGCTTCCGCCTCAGCGATGGTTTTGTTCATTTTCCAGTTTCCAGCAATAAAAAATTTTCGCATCATATCTCCAATTTATAATGTAAAGTTTTCTTACCTGATTTTACCTGCAAATTTGATTTGAGGGAAAATAGTCCGAAACATAGTCCCGTATATCGCTCGTCGAAGATACAAAGGAAATAGGGAATAGTGACACATCCTGAATAGTGTTCACAGGTATGGAAAAATTTCAGGATTAATAGGACAAACAAGAAATACTGCGAAACTGTCTCCTGTCCAGCGACCCCCTAAATCCTGCTCACTTATTCCTGCTCCCTATTCACTACTCCCCACTCCCGATTTCTACTTATCATCCAGTACAGCAAGGCCGGGCAAAATCCTGCCTTCCAGCATCTCCAGCGAGGCGCCGCCACCCGTTGAAATATGGGTGATCTTATCTTCAAGACCGGATTTTTTAATCGCTGAAACAGAGTCGCCGCCGCCCACGATACTTGTGGCGCCACTTTCTGCCACCAGCCTGGCAACTTCAAAGGTGCCCCTGGCAAACTTCTCAAACTCAAATACGCCCATCGGTCCGTTCCAAACGATCGTCTTTGCCTGCTGGATCACCTCACCAAAGATTTCAACCGATCGCGGACCAATATCCAGAACGCGCCATCCTGCCGGAACATCCCCCACGGGCAAAACCTGGGTGTCCGCATCCGCTTCAAAGGCATCAGCAATCACCATGTCCACAGGGAGGATCAATTTCCCCGCTGCAGTATCAAGTAATGCTCGCGCCGTATCCAGGACATCTTCTTCCACCAGGGAATCACCCATCTCGTAGCCCTGCGCTTTAAAAAAGGTGTTCGCCATCCCACCGCCGATCAAAATTTGATCCGCTTTTGTTAACAGATTTTCGATCACACCAATTTTGTCACTGACCTTTGCACCACCCAAAATCGCCACAAAAGGCCGTTCAGGCTCTGCAATCGCATTGCCCAGGTATTTAATTTCCTTCTCAAGCAAAAAGCCAGCCGCCGACGGCAGGTAATCGGCCACACCCGCCGTTGATGCATGGGCACGGTGCGCGCTCCCGAAGGCGTCATTGACATAAAGATCTGCCAGAGAAGCAAGTTGTTTCGCCATTTCCGGGTCATTCTTCTTCTCCCCGGCATGGAAACGCGTGTTTTCCAATACCAGCACCTGGCCCGGTTCAAGGCTGTCTGCTGCTTTATTGGCGGCTTCACCAATGCAATCTTCTGCAAATTTAACCTCAGCATCGACCAGCGTAGCAAGATATTCCGCCACCGGCCGCAGGCTGAAAGCCGGATCAGGCGCATCCTTGGGTCTGCCGAGGTGCGAACACAGGATGACAGCCGCTCCGTTTTCAAGCAGGTAATTGATGGTAGGCAGCGCTGCTTGAATACGTGTGTCATCCCCAACCGCTCCCTCACTGAGGGGTACATTAAAATCGACTCGCACAAGGACTTTCTTATCCTTCACATCGAGATCCGTTAACATTTTCTTATTGAACATTTATCCATCTCCTTTAAAAAATAGCGTAATGTGCAGAACATGCTGCACACTACGCTATTTGCTTTTTTAGCTTCGCCTTCCGAATTAGAGGGATTTTGCCATCATGGCTGCCAGATCAGCAGTTCGGCAGGAGTAACCCCATTCGTTATCGTACCATGTCACGACTTTGACGAAGGTGTCGTCCATAACTGTGGTCAGGGCGGCATCAATAATCGACGAATAGGTGCTTCCCTTATGATCCATAGAAACCAGGGGAGCCTCTTCGTACTGCAAAATGCCCTTCATGCTTCCTTCGGCAGCCTCTTTGAATAAGGCGTTAAGTTCTTTTACCGTGGTCGGCTTTTCAACTTCAGCCACAAAATCTACAACGGAAACGGTGGGGGTTGGGACCCGCAGCGCATAACCGTCAAACTTACCTTTGAGATCTGGGATCACCAGGGCGACGGCTTTGGCAGCGCCGGTGGTGGTGGGGATGATGTTCAGGGCTGCTGCGCGTGCTCTGCGAAGGTCCTTGTGCGCCAGGTCAAGAATTTTCTGGTCGTTGGTATAGGCATGGACCGTTGTCATCAAACCGCGTTTGATGGTGAAATTATCGTGCACAACCTTGGCGGCTGGCGCAAGGCAGTTGGTGGTGCAGGATGCATTTGAAATGATGTGGTGTTTCTCAGGGTCATACATCGCATCATTGACGCCCAGAACAATCGTCAGATCTTCATTGCTCGCCGGTGCAGAGATAATCACTTTTTTGGCTTTGCCGCCGTCGATATGGGAATTTGCGCCGGGCTTATCAACTGTGCCCTTGCCATCCCGAAAAATACCGGTTGATTCAACAACAATATCCACACCCAGGTCAGCCCAGGGCAAATCATATGGATCGCGCTCAGCAAACACTTTGATGATATCACCATCCACGATAAGGTTACCATCTTCAACCTCGACAGTCCCCTGATAACGACCGTAGTTCGAGTCGTATTTAAAAAGATGCGCGTTGATATTTGCATCAAACAAGTCGTTAATTGCCACAACCTCAAGTGTATCAGGATAGAATTCTTTTATTGCTTTTAATACTTGCCGGCCAATTCGACCGAAACCATTTATTCCAACACGTGTTGCCATATTCTGCCTCCTAAAGTTATTTATTTTACAACAATATTATACCTTCTACAAAAATTTCCACACCAATTTGGTGAAAATTCGCCCAATATTAAAGCGGTCCCGTTCGTTCGTCGAACAGATCCATCACAGTTTTTGCTAATTTTTTGGAATCATGCCGCCAGGGATGTGCCTTATCGGTCAGGTTGCTGCAATAGACAGACACATGCTGCAAAAGCTCCATGTCCATCCTGACCCATTCCACATTTTCGCCCAGATGTCCTTCAAAATGATCGTTGCAAATCACCAGATCAAATATCCCTTCACCAACATGCTTTTCCACAGTTTTTACATGGTCAATGCAATTGTATTGATCTGTTTCACCGCGCTCGGTGGCAACATTGCAGATAAAAAGCTTCAATGCCTGGCTCACGCGGACGGCTTCTGTCAGATCGCGTACCAGCAGGTTGGGCAGGATGCTGGTATAAAGGCTGCCCGGACCGATGACAATCAAATCTGCGCTCAGAACCGCTGAAATCGCTGGCGGAAAGGCGGGGGTATTGGCTGGGTCCAGCCAAACACGTTGAATCGACCCTGCTGTTTCACGAATTTGAGTCTCGCCCGTCACATGGTTGATGCTGCCATCGCCATTTATCAGGTCAGCCCGCAGCCGCACATCGGTCAGGGTTGAAGGCAGGACTTGCCCATACACTGCGAGGACCCTGCCGGATTCAGCAACAGCCTGTTCAAAGCTGCCCGTGATCTCCGTCAGCGCGGTGATGAAGAGGTTCCCCAATGAATGACCTTCCAATCCCGCTCCCGAAGCAAACCGGTATTGGAAAACCTGGGAAAGCAAATCCTCATCATTGCTGAGGGCTGCCAGGCAGCTGCGAATATCGCCTGGCGGAAGGATCCCGATATTTTTACGCAACTCACCCGATGAGCCACCGTCATCTGAGACGGTGACGATCGCGGTCAGGTTATGGGTGTGTTCTTTCAAACCCCTCAGCAGCGAAGAAAGCCCATGCCCTCCCCCCAGAACAACGACCCTCGGCCCGCGGTCTCGCCGACGAAAGGAATCAAGGGCTTCAATTAAGGGTTTGCCGGGGTGAAGGAAAGGACGCAATAGTGACCGGTTCGAACCCCAAATACCGATGATTAACAGGGCGATACCGAACCCGCCGAAGATGATCACGCGAATTGGACGATCTAAAAACCGCAATGAGAGATAGGACAGCGCCGGCAGCCACCAGGTATCGGGGGCATTTCTGTAGACGTCCAGGATAATCAATCCCAGCCCTATCCCCAATAAAGCCGTCCCAAGAAACACCAAAATCAGCCAGCGTTTGTACCCAAGCCCTGGTCGAAACCATTGCACTTCTCGCTGGATATGTTTCCAGGCACGTAAAAAGATACTGCTCTTTTTATCTTGCATAGATAAAAAAATTCTAACCGGAAATGGGGACATCGTCAATCTGATTTAATCTTCATTTTAAGGAACTCATCTTGCAATCTTGCCAATCTATCATGTTATAATCATCCTATGAACGTGACGCTCGCCCTGGATGTCGGCGGGACGCATATGCGTGTTGCCGTTTTCCATGAAAATCAAAACAAACCCAGCCATCAAGAACGAATCCGTACGTACGCCGACGGCGAAACTTCGCTTGATCGCTTAATTTCTTTAATAAAGCAAGTTTCCCCCCCGGAATACCGGATTCAATCGATTGGCATTGCTGTTCCCGGTACCATTGACCCGCAAAAAAACATCATTCTGACCGCGCCCAACCTTCCCGATTGGGCAGGCGTGCCGATTGTGGATATTCTCAAATCTGAATTCGGCGCGCCGACTGTGATGGGAAATGACGCCAATATGGCGGCGGTCGGGGAGTGGCGTTATGGAGCAGGACAGGGATATCACCATGTGCTTTATTTGACAATCAGCACGGGCATTGGCGGCGGCATAATCTGCGATGACCAGCTGCTGGTGGGCGCGCAAGGCCTGGCAGGGGAATTAGGGCATGTCACAATCCTCCCTGACGGTCCCCTGTGCTCCTGCGGTCATACAGGTCATTTAGAAGGGATCGCTTCGGGCCCTGGAATTGCGGCTTATGTTGCAGAACAGCTCCAAAGTGGTCGCATTTCCATTTTGCAGGGCAAACCCGATGCGAAAACGATCAGCCAGGCGGCAAAGGACGGCGACGCCCTTGCCAAAGAAGCCTTCGAACGAGCTGGCTACTACCTCGGCTTGATGATCGCCAACTATCTGATGATCTTCAACCCTTCAATCGTCATCCTGGGGGGCGGCGTAACGCAATCGGGCGACCTGCTGCTGGAACCAGTTCGTAAACAGGTCCAAAAATCAGTGATATCTGAGGATTACACCCGGGATTTGGTCATCACCCGGGCTGCGCTTGGGGATGATGCGGGGCTGTTTGGCGCGCTCGCCTTTGCACGCAACCTGGCCCAGCCAGAATAAAGGTTCAGCGTCCAAGCCCATTTGTTCATCGCCCTGATGATATAATTTTGACACAATCTGATTTTTCACTTTCAACTGGAGGTATCCGATATGCAACCATTTAACCTGCCGGGGCCAAAAGCAAAAGCCATCATCAAACGGGACAAAGCGTTTATCTCACCTTCTTACCCACGGGCGTATCCCTTTGTGATGCACCACGGTAAGGGAACCGAGGTATGGGATGTGGATGGCAACCGCTTCCTGGATTTTGCCGCCGGGATCGCCGTGGTGACCACGGGACACAGCCATCCCAGGGTCGTTCAGGCGATTCAACAGCAGGCTGAGCAATTTATTCATATTTCCTCAGACTTTTACCATGAGCCCTGGGTTCGTCTGGCAGAAAAGCTAAATGAGATCGCTCCCTTTGATGAACCCGCTGCCTCATTTATGACCAATTCGGGGACTGAAAGTGTGGAAACCGCAATCAAACTGGCTCGCTACCATACCCAGAGATCGCAATTTATTGCTTTTTTCGGCGCTTTTCATGGGCGAACGCTGGGATCGGTGACCCTGACAGCCAGCAAAGCACACTATAAAGGCGGCTTTTTTCCGCTGATGAACGGTGTCGTCCACGCGCCCTTCCCCGACCCCTACCGTCCTGTTGTGGTTCAGCGTAAGGGCGAAGGATATGGCGAGGCCGTTGTTCGCTACATCGAGGAGCAAATTCTTGCCCGGATCGTACCTGCCGACGAAGTTGCGGGCATCTTGATCGAACCGATCCAGGGCGAGGGAGGCTACGTCATCCCACCCCCCGATTTCTTCCCCGCTCTACGCAAGTTGTGCGACAAATATGATATCTTATTGATCGCTGATGAAGTCCAATCGGGCATGGGACGCACCGGGAAGTGGTGGGCGATCGAGAATTTCGGGGTTGAACCGGATATCCTGACCAGCGCCAAAGGGCTTGCCTCCGGGATGCCGCTGGGGGCAATGATCACGCGCAATCAAATTATGAGCTGGCCAAAGGGTTCGCACGGCAACACCTTTGGCGGCAACCCCGTCTCTTGTGTGGCGTCTCTTGCCACAATCGATTTGCTGGAAGAAAGCTATATGCAAAACACCAGAGAGGTTGGCGAATATACGCTGAACGCGCTTTCCGAGATCATGTCACGCCATCCCAGCATTGGTGTGGTGCGTGGGATTGGTTTGATGATCGGCGTGGAGTTTGTCTTGGATCGTGATACAAAAGAACCCGCCGCCGATTTGAGAGACGCCATCGTTGACCTGGCATTCGAACGCGGTTTGCTGACCCTGGGATGCGGCAACAGCACCATTCGGATCTCACCGCCTCTCTCGACTTCGAAGAGCGAGGTTGATGAAGCCCTGCTGATCTTTGAAGAAGCCATCTCGCTTGCAGAAAAAGAATACTTGAACTGACCCACCATCCAGGTTGCTCGTTTTTTCGTAGAGGTGTTGAAATCAATACCTCTACGTTTTTTTCGCTTTTTTATTCACAAATCAACAATCCTTTCGCCCAAATCATCCAAATTGCTGAAAATTCTTATATCCCTGAGATAAAACTGGACTAAAATTAGGACATGTTACCAGACATTCGAGTGCGCCAGCGAGATTACCTGCTCGAGATCTCGCGGTCGCTGACAGAAGAATTAGACCTTGACAAACTTCTTGGTCAGATCCTGAAATATGCCATTGAAATGCTGGCAGGTCATGCCGGCTTTATCGCGCTCAGCGACCACGAAGTAGGCTGGCAGCTGGCTGTCGCCAATGGTTTACCCGCAGCCGTCCAGCGGTTTTTTAATTCCTGGCTGGAAAGAATCCCTTCGAGACAGGATCATAAAAACATCCAGATTCCCGAGATCAACCACCTGCTCCAGCAAATCAGCATGGGCAATGTTTCAGCGGTTGGGCTTCCCTTGATTGCGCAGAAAGAAGTCATCGGCTTCATTTACATCTTTCGCAATTACCAGGCTGTCTTTTCCGCCAATGACCGTTCCCTGCTTTCCAGCTTTGCCAACCAGGCTGCCATTGCGGTTAGAAACGCACGCCTCTATCATGAGGTCAACCAGGACAAACAGCGGATTGACGCCATGCTCGATTCAACAGCAGATGGCATCATCATCCTCAACCCCAACCGGGTCATCGAACGCACCAACGCCAGCTTTGCCCGTCTGTACGGGCTGCCACAGGAGCAGATCCAGCACATGAAACACAGCGAAGTGATCCAATGGGCTGAACCTCCGCATGGCATGACCCTGGAAAAAGCTGAAGCCGGCGGCTGGCCGCTCTCTCCTCAGGCGTTTTTATATGTGGAAGGGGACATCCTGCGCCCGGATGGGCAGCCCCCACTTCCGGTGGGAATAACCTATGCCCCCCTGCTTTCGATCGACAGCACACTGATCAATACGATTGCAACTGTGCGCGACATCACACGTTACCGGCAGGCAGACGAGCTGAAGAGTGAATTTGTCTCGGTGGTCAGCCACGAGCTGAAAACGCCCGTGGCGTTGATCAAAGGCTATGTCAGCACCCTTCGAAGGGAGGATGTCCAATGGAACCGGGATGTGATGGATAGTAGCCTGCAGGTGATCGAAGAAGAAGCCGACCGATTGACCAGCCTGATCGAGGATATGCTGGATGCATCCCGTTTGCAGGCAGGCGGCATGCAGCTCAAGCGTTCTGATCTCTCGCTGTATCACCTCGCCCAACACCTCGCCGAGCGTATGCAGGTTCAAACCGAACAGCACAGGATCATCGTCGATATCCCGGAGGATTTCCCGGTCGTCCTGGCAGATGAAACGCGGATCGAACAGGTTCTCTCCAATCTGATCTCAAATGCGATTAAATATGCGCCGGATGGTGAAATTCGTGTGAGCGGGCAGGTGCAGCAAAGCGAGGTGGTGATCTGCGTCCAGGATGAAGGTCCCGGGATCGCCACCGGCGACATCCCCCATGTCTTTGATCGTTTTTATCGTTCGCCGGAGAACAGCCGCAAGACCAAGGGGGCAGGTTTGGGTTTATACCTCGCCCAGGCGACCGTTGAAGCGCATCACGGCAGGATGTGGGCGGATCCAAAAGTCACCAGGGGCGCCCGGATCTGTTTCTGCCTCCCAAGGGATTGAGCCAAAAAAGTGTAGGGTTTGCGGTGTCTGTCTGAAGCGTAGCGGAACGCCTTCAGGTGCCGCGAACCGAAAAAGAGAGATTGCTTCCCTGCGGTCGCAATGACAAACTGTGAACCTATCGTAGAGGCAGGTCTCTGTGCCTGCCTTGTCCGAAGGGCAACCACGGAGGGTTGCCCCTACCCGTGAACAAATTGTAGGTCAGGTATGGTTGCCCAGCAACCTGCCTGACAAAATCGTATCGAGCAATTCTATCAAAAACAGATCACTTCGCTACGCTCGTGTCAAATAAACTGTTGCCACCCCATGATGCTCGTGAACAACCAGGAGAGAAAGGGGCATTATTGCGCCGAGAAGGCATCTATTCATCCAACATATCAACTTGGCTGAAAAACTTGCTCAAGAAATCGGCATAACCAAAGTTTGCCAAGTGCTGGCTATTCCCCGGAAGTCGCATCTGTCGTGCACGAAGAGCGCATATACAAATGGGGACCAGTTACAAAACCTGGACCGCATCCTCGTTCGCTGCACCAGGATAAAAAGGTACAAGCTCGTTATATTTTGAACAGTGAACGTTTCCAAGACTTGGCACCTCGTGAAGTGTATGCAACACCGTTGGATGGCAATCCTTTTTCTGAAGCACAATTCCAAACCATGAATTATCGTCCTGACTATCCTAAATATTTTGGCAGCCAGCCAGATGCTCCCTTTGGACTTGTCATTTCTTTGAATGGTACAATATAAACATCATCACAGCAGCATAGGATTGATGGCACAAGCAGATGTTCATTAGGCCCATGTACAAGTCATTATCCATAGACGGCAGACCGTCCTGCAAGCAGTGTATCACAAGAAGCCGGAGAGATTTGTGAAAGGAATGTCAAACTGCCCCGCAATTACCAGAATCCTTGTGGATCAATCCAGCCAAGAAAGCTCCCACACAAACAAATGATGATCCAGCAAAGATATCTTTGCTGAAACACTTCGATTTGCGGGAACCCATTCCAGAGGACGGGGTAGCCGGATGAATATAATTGCCAGCAAGAAGCACCTCAGCTGGATAAACAACCGCGTTTTTATAGCGATAACTTTTAGAAGCGTTGTTTCATATCATTGATACATACCCGATGTTGGATACAATTTATTAATATCCATAGGGATACCAAGATTTTCTGTGAAAACAGGATATCAAACAGTTAATTTAATGAAGCTACCACATGAAGAACGAGTAAAGATTATGGAAAAGAAATTTTTTAAGAAAACTTACAGCCATCGTGACTTTTACAAGGCTCTTGTAATTGCTTTTAGAAGCATTAAGTATTTAAGATTAGATCGAAAAGAAAAGCTCATATCTCCTCAATTTAGAGAGAGAATTATGTTGGCTGTTACTGAAGTTAATGGCTGTGAGGCTTGTTCCTATGCACATACGAAATTTGCTCTAGAAGAAGGCATGAATCTGGAAGACATTAGCGCCATCCTGAACGGGGATACAGGAAATATTCCCGAGAACGAACACGTAGGAATATTTTTTGCACAACATTATACCGATAATAATGGAAAGGTTTCAATAAAGTCATGGCAAAGACTTGTCGATGAATACGGTCAGGATAGTTCAATGGTAATCTTAGCTTATATTCGAATGATAAACGTGGGAAACATATATGGGATGGCAGTCAGTGCAATTAGCGATCGTTTTAAAGGAAAGCCTTCTGGAAAAACCAGTCTGATTTATGAGATATCTATTATACTATTGGTCTTTCTATATATACCCGTAGCTTTAGTTCATTCCACTTTTGACAATATTAGGAAGAAAACAATTTACCCTTTTTAAAAAGAGTGCAGTTCCTTCTGTGTCTGCCTTGCCCGAAGGGCAGCCACTGCTCGATACCCTTTCAGGGCACAGGGAGTGCTTCGCAAGGGTTGCCCCTACCCGTGAACAAATTGTAGGTCAGGCATGGTTGCGTCAGCAACCTGCCTGACAAAATCGTATCGAACAACCAATTGTAGGGTTTGCGGTGCCTGTCCGCGAACCGAAAAAGAAAGATTGCTTCACTGCGTTCGCAATGACAGAAAAGGCATGATTGCGCCAGCAACCTGTCTGGCAAAATCGTATCGAACAACCAATTGTAGGGTTTGCGGTGCCTTTCTGAAGCGTGGCGGAACACCTTCAGGTGCTGCGAACCAATATTGAGAGATTGCTTCACTGTGTTCGCAATGACAGAAAAGGCATGGTTGCCCCTGCAACCTGCCTGACAAAATCGTATCGAACAATCCCATCAAAGAAAGATCATTTCGCTACGCTCGTGATGACAGGTATTCGGGTCGCAATGACAAACTGTGAACCTATCGTAGAGGCAGGTCTTGCGAAGCACTCTTCGAGCAGTGCCTGCCTTGCCCGAAGGGGATCTTTGTAGGGTTTGCGGTGCCTTTCTGGAGCGTGGCGGAACACCTTCAGGTGCTGCGAACCGAAAAAGAAAGATTGCTTCCCTGCGGTCGCAATGACAGGTACTGCGTTCGCAATGACAGGCAGTGGGGTTGCAATGACAAAAAAATGACACGGCTGCACCACCCCACCTGACAAAACCGTATTTTTCGTCGCCCCTCCCACTTGGTTTATAATTGAAGCGTCACAACTGCCCAAAGGGGACGTCGCCATGAAAAAACTGCTCAAAAAATATATGAAAGACATCGCGGAAACCGCCATGCAGGGCGATGCTCGCGAGGAATCCTATTACGGCGCTGCCAAAGACCTCTTTACCGGTTTCCCACTCGAAAAAGACCGCCAAACCAAGGTCACCGTCCTGCCCAAGCAAACGGAAGCCGGCAACCCCGACTTTCGCGTGTGGGACGGCGAGGACTTCATCGTCGGCTATATCGAAGCCAAAGCGCCGGGCAGCAATCTTGACCAGGTCGAGACATCCGAGCAGCTTGAGCGTTACCTGAACACCTTCCCCAACCTGATCCTGACCGACTTCTATGAGTTCCGTCTTTACCGCGAGGGCGTGGAAGTTGACCGAACCAGGATCGGGCGGCATTTCACAGCAAAAACACTCAGGACCACACCCGAGCTTGAAAATATTGACGCGTTCGAAAAATTAGCGGATCGTTTTTTCTCATTCAAACTCCCCAAAACCTTCACGGCTGAGACGCTGGCGATTGAACTGGCAAAGCGCACCCGTTTCCTGCGTGACCAGGTGGTCGCAGAGGAACTGCGCGAATCGGAACGGGGAATGGGCGCAATTTACGGCTTTTACGAAGCCTTTCAGAAATACCTGATCGCCAGCCTGACCCCTCAGCAATTTGCCGATCTGTATTCCCAGACGATCACCTACGGGCTGTTTGCCGCACGCACCCGGGCTAACAGCCATTTCAACCGCAGGATCGCCTTTGACTACATCCCCCAAACGATCGGCATCCTGCGAGATGTGTTCCAGTTCATCTCCCTGGGCAATCTCTCCGATCAGATGGCGGTGATCGTGGATGATATCACCGCTGTGCTGAATGCAGCCGATATCAACAGCATCCTCGACCAGTATTACAAAGACGGCAGGGGCGAAGACCCCATCGTGCACTTCTATGAAACCTTCCTGAACCAGTATGACCCCCAAACCCGCGAGCGGCGCGGCGTCTATTACACCCCTGAGCCGGTGGTGAAATACATCGTGCGCTCGGTGCATCAGCTGCTTAAAGACAAATTTGATCTGAGGGACGGGCTGGCAGACCCAACGGTGACCGTGCTTGACCCGGCTGCCGGCACCCTCACCTTTCCTGCCGAGGCGATCAAACTGGCGGTGCATGAATATGTGGGGAAATATGGCGAGGGCGGAAAAAAGGACTTCATCCGCAACCAGATCCTCAAAAACTATTACGCGCTGGAATTGATGATGGCGCCCTATGCCATCGGGCATATGAAGATCAGCTATCTGCTCGAGTCGCTCGGTTATAAACTGCAGGAAGGCGACAGTTTCCAACTCTACCTGACCAACACGCTGGAGATGGAGGAGATCGAACAGATCAGCATCCCCGGCATCAGCGCCCTCAGCGAGGAAAGCCGGCTGGCGGGGAAGGTGAAGCGCGAGCCGATCCTGGTGATTATGGGCAATCCGCCCTATTCGGGGATCTCATCCAACCGCAACGAGTGGACCGAAAAGCTGCTGAAGGAAGACGTGGACGGTGCACAGAGCTATTACACGGTGGACGGGCAGTCCCTCGGCGAGAGAAACCCGAAAACGCTGCAGGATGATTACGTCAAGTTCCTGCGCTTTGCCCAGTGGAAGATCCACAAAGCCGGGCAGGGCGTGGTGGCGATGATCACCAACCACAGTTATCTGGACAACCCCACCTTTCGCGGCATGCGCCAATCCCTGATGAAGACCTTTGATGAGATTTACATCCTCGACCTGCACGGCAACAGTTTGAAGAAGGAAACCGCGCCGGATGGCAGCAGGGATGAAAATGTCTTTGATATCAGAGTAGGTGTAACAATTTCGTTATTTCTCAAAATCGGACAACCATCAAAAAAATACCACAATATAAACCACAATGACTTGTTCGGTGCTAGGAATCTAAAATATGATTACTTGGAAAGCAATTCGTTGACGACTACTCCTTGGAAAAAAATACAACCAAAATCCAGTTTTTATTTTTTCCAAAATAGAGATTATACAAACGAGAATAAATATTACAAATTCCCATCGATCGTAGATATTTTCAAAGTATATAGTTCAGGAATAAAAACTCATAGAGATAGCGTTGTTTTTGACAAAAATAAGGATAATCTCAAAAGGCGAATTCACCAATTTTGTGATCCATCTATACCCGATGAACTCATACGAGAACTTTACAATATTCGGGATACTAAGGCGTGGAAACTATCAAAAGCAAGAAAATCATTGACCAACATTAGTGATATTGAAGACTATATCTATTCCTGTCTTTATCGTCCTTTTGATGCCAATTATTTGTTTTATCACCCTGATTTGGTTGAAAGACCACGTTATGAAGTTATGCAACATATGTTAAGAGAAAATCTGTGTTTATTAGCTAAGAGGCAAGGAAAGAGAGAGCCTTACTCTTATTTCTTTGTATCAAAATTGATGTGTGAGAGCAGTATTTTTGAAAGTGCCTATGCAAATAATTCTGTGTTTCCTCTCTACTTGTATCCAGATAAAACCAATAAAAACTTGTTCAATTATTTACAAAGTGAAAAAGAGCCAAATATTTCAGAGGAATTTTACAAACGATTAACCTCTCAATTTTCAAAAAATCCTTCGGCTGAAGATATTCTTTTTTATATTTATGGAATATTCTATAGCAACTATTATCGCACAATGTTTTTTGAGCATCTCAGAAGTGATTTCCCACGAGTCCCGTTTACAAAGAGTTATGATTTGTTCAAACATGTAAAAACATATGGTAATAATCTTGCAAATTTGCATTTGCTAAAAAGTAATGAGCTTGACCAGACCACCGTGAAATACCAGGGGCAGGGCGATGATCACAGCATCGGGAAGCCCACCTACAACGAGGGTGAACAGCGCGTTTACATCAACAAAACCCATTATTTTGAGGGTGTGGCGCCCGAGGTGTGGGCATACCAGATCGGCGGCTATCAGGTGATGGACAAATACCTCAAAGACCGCAGAGGCAGGCGGATGGACGACCCGCGGCACTACATCCACATCGCCACCGCCCTGGAAAAGACGATCGAGATCCAGGCAGCGATTGATGAGCTGTATCCCGAGGTGGAGAAGGATGTGATTGAGTTTTGAGGGGAAGGTAGAAATTTTCACATGAATTGAAGTGTTTATATTTTCACTCGTTTTTTTGGTTATGTACATTTCAAAAATAATTCTTATTAATATTTTTAGCTATAACAGGAGATAATAATGACTTCCTTTAACCCCAGAACAAAATATGACATAATTCAGAAAGATTTTCCAATAAGAGATTTCTATGCATTTTCCGATGAATTTGTGACACGTCCTCCCTACCAGAGAAAAAATGTCTGGTCTAAAAAGAAGCAAAGTGATTTGCTTGACAGTATGTTTCGGCGTTTCTATATTCCCAGAATTGTCCTTAGGGAAATTCGTTTATCTGACCAAGTCACTATTAATGAGGTCATTGATGGACAACAAAGAATCTTAACTGCACAAAGTTTTTTGGATGATAAATTGCCTCTTCCAAAAACCCTTGATGACATACGTCCAGATTTGTCAGGGAAAAAACATAGTGATCTTCCTGCAGAAATTCGTCGGTTCATCGAGCGCGAAATTGTTTTCACTGCTGATATCGTTAAAAATATTGATGACCCCAAAAACCCTGAACATCAGAAAATAGCTACAGAAATATTTTGGAGGCTGCAACAAGGTGAAAGCCTTACTTTTATGGAAATCGCTCATTCCCGCCTTTCAAGCTTGGTAAGAAATTTTGTTGTTAAATACGCTGATGATCAGTCTTTCAATTATGAAAACTATAAACCAATTGATGACAATCCATACAAACATAAGTTTTTTAATGTAATTTCACGAAACAATAATCGTATGCAACATTTGGGGCTATTGGCTAGGTTATTGCTGTTAGAAAAAAATTATGAAGTTAACAATGGCCCTTGTGACATCCGTGACCAAAACATCATGGAATATTTTGATGAGAATCAGACAAATGATGGAATTGGTAATTTTTCTTATGAGAATGCTCATGAAGCAAAACGCGTTATAAATTTGATGAACAAATTCTATAAAATATTTAAAGACGATCCAATGGTTGATGAGAATAACGGTTTACGAGAGTTTTCTGTTGAATATTTCATAATCTCAGCATTCTTACTTTTACGGCACATCGATAAATATTATATTTTTGATCAGAATGAAGAAAAGTTGTTCAAAGAATTTATCATTACCTTTCACCAACGATGGAAATCCGATAAAACTGAATCTGATATAGATATTCTATATTTCTCTGAGAATCGTCAGATGAGTGCTACTGAAATTGCCATAAGACACAGAATAATCCGTCACGCGTTTTTTAATTTTGTTAAAGAACATAATCACCAAATGCTTACCAAAGATAAAAGACGATTTTTTAATGAAGCAGAACGAATACAAATATATCGTCGTGATAATGGCCTATGTCAAGAATGTCTCCGTGAAGGCAAATCTGAAGTAGAGGCAAGGGTTCCTTGGTCAGAATATGATGCGGATCATGTGATTCCACATAGTCGTGGAGGAGAGACTCATATTGAAAATGCACAACTTCTTTGTAGAATGCATAATTTACAAAAAAGTAATAACTAATTAATATTCTGATGGTTTTTTTTGGCAATTATTGAAACATAAATGTATTTCAGATTAAGGAGGCCAAATTATGTCAAATCATGAATATAAAGAGCGAATTTTTACTGAAGATATTGAAGACCTGATAAATAGAATTCTTAAAGAGTTCGCCAGTCCATACCCTGAAGACATCACTGATCAAGTTTTCTTAAAAATTGAGAATACACCTGAATATTTAAGGTTATACCGGTTGTTTACGGGTACAAACGTGTCTAGCGCAAATCCCATGATTGGAAAAATGGTTAAAGAAATTACAGGTTTGAAAGTTAAAGGCACTTGCAGGAAGCCTAAAAGCAAGCTGATAAAAAGTTACACAATACTAGGTTATTAATCTTTTTCAAAATGTAGGTCAGGCATGGTTGCCCAGCAACCTGCCTGACAAAACCGTATCGAACAATCCCATCAAAAGAAAGATTGCTTCACTTCGTTCGCAATGACAATCTATGGACCCATCGTAGAGGCAGGTCTCCGTGCCTGCCTTGCCCGAAGGGCATCTTGTGAGCAGGACAACCACTGCTCAAAGAGTGCTTCGCAAGGGTTGCCCCTACTGGATAATAACAAATAAATTGTAGGTCAGGCATGGTTGCCCAGCAACCTGCTCGAAATAAAGGGATCTTTGTAGGGTTTGCGGTGCCTTTCTGGAGCGTAGCGGAACACCTTTAGGTGCCGCGAACCAAATAAGAAAGATTGCTTCACTTCCTTCCAGGACGCTACGCAGTCGTTCGCAATGACAAAAAAATGGCACAATTGCGCCGGCATCCAACCTTACGCTTTTTTGCTATACGAATAATTTTGCAGGCATTCAAACCCCATCATCCCATACACGGCGATCGCCGCCTGGTTGTCCCCCCTGCCCTTCTACCATTCCACTTTCCTCACTCGGTCAAATTCAAATGTTATAATCATCTTGAACCAACCTGTCAAGGAGCCGCTTCATGTCTGATCCGATTCGTATTCTTCTATTTGGCGCCGGGAACCGCGGCGCGGCAACCTACGGCCAGTTCGGGCTCGAACACCCTGATCAGGTCAAATTTGTGGCAGTCGCCGAGCCCAACCCCCAGCGCCGCGAGCGCTTCGCCCGCGAACACCACATCCCACCCGAGCGTCAATTTAACGATTGGTCGGAGGCGCTTGCCGCGGGCAAGATCGCCGACGCGGTCATCAACGCCACCCAGGATGAGATGCATCACGAATCAACCATCGCCGCCCTGCAGGCAGGATATGATATGCTCCTGGAAAAGCCGATTTCAACCACCCTCAACGAAACAGTTGAGATCATCCAGACCGCAGAAGCGCTGGGTCGCACCTTGATGATCTGTCATGTGCTGCGCTATACGGATTTTTTCGGGCAGGTGAAGAACATCTTCGCATCGGGTCGGTTGGGGCAGATCGCCAACGTTTCCCATTCGGAAAATGTGTCCTATTACCACATGGCGCACAGCTACGTGCGCGGCAACTGGCGCAACCTGGCGGTCAGTTCGCCGATGATCCTTGCTAAGTGCTGTCATGACCTCGACCTGCTGTACTGGTTCCTGGGCGAAAAATGCACCCACCTCAGTTCCATGGGGAACCTGCGCCATTTCAAACCTGAAAACGCGCCTCCCGGCGCGCCCCTGCGCTGCACGGATGGCTGCCCGGCTGCTGAGGAATGTCCTTACTTCGCACCGCGCATCTACGTGGAAAGCTTCCCGATCAAATCAACCGTGAGCCATGCCCAAAATCCGCTGATCAGAGCGGTCGGTCAATTGACCCTGCGGCATCCCAAACTGGCGCTCTCCCTTGGGAAGGTCATCCCGCCCGTCAGGATCCTGGCCGAATACAGCGGTTGGCCCCGCAACACGATCACCGAAGAACCCGAAAGCGATCATGCCGTCATGGAAGCGCTGCGACATGGACCTTATGGTCGCTGCGTTTATCACAGCGATAACGACGTGGTCGATCATCAAACCGTCAACATGACCTTTGAGAGCGGCATCACTGTCACCCTCACCATGCATGGGCACTCCCATGATGAGGGGCGCACGCTGCGGGTTGATGGATCGCGGGCGACGCTTTTGGGCAAGCTCACCCACAGTCAGGGGTGGCTTGAGATCCATGATCATCTGGATGGGAGCGTGGAACGCCAGACCTTCCCGACCGAGGTGGAGCAGGTTGGCGGACATGGCGGCGGGGATGCCGGGTTGATGCGCAGCTTTGTGCTTGCCATGCATGGAGAGCGAGCCCCGCTCACCTCCGCGCGTGATTCGCTTGAGAGCCACCTGATGGCTTTTGCTGCGGAAGAATCGCGCCTGTCGCATATGACGGTGGAGATGGAAACCTTCAGAAAGAAAACATCCGGCTAAGCCCGAAGGGCACATGAACCTGCCCCTACCGGTGAACAAAGTAGATCTGTTAACCTAAAGGGGATCTTTGTAGGGTTTGCGGTGCCTTTCTGGAGTGTAGCGGAACACCTTTAGGTGCCGCGAACCACATCACTAACAATCTAATCAAAAGAAAGATTGCTTCACTTCGTTCGCAGTAACTGTGATGAAAGTCAAGAGAAAACTTCAATCAGTTATGCAGTACACCTCCATAATGTGCCTGTTTTTTCCATCGTATTCATAATTGTGAGCATTTTTCTCATACATGCTGTAATCGCGACCTTGAAAGGTTTCCCTTTTGAACGCAAATGTAAATAGAATTGTTTGATAACCGGGTTGTGTCTGGACGCCGACAAAGCAGCCATATATAGAACACGGCGGACAGCTTGACGACCTCCAAAGATTCGTCTTTTCCCCCGTTTTGCCCCACTGTCCCGATTAAAAGGCGCCAGACCAGCAAGTGAAGCTATTTGCTGTCGATTGAGTTGCCCCAACTCTGGCATATTGGCTGCAATCGTGATGGATGTAACATACCCAACCCCTGGAATGGATTGAAGTCGTTTCGTTTGCTGGTTCCATTTTTCCAAGCCTTTAACGAGCAAAGTGATTTCCTCATCAAGAATGTTTATTTGATGATCCAGCCAATTCAGATGTTCGTGAATGTCTGCTTTTGTACTACTATGACACGTTCCAAGGCGGTTCAATTCACTGGTTCGCATATTGACCAACTGTTCTCGCCGTGTTACCAGGGCTTTCAGGTGTAATTCCTCATCATCTTGTGCTGCTTTAGCCTCAGGTTTGATTGTATAAGCATAAGTGGCGATGATTTGCGCATCAATTTCATCTGTTTTTGCCAACACACCCATGGCTTTGGCCAATGCCCTTACACGAGTAGGATTCACAACGGCTACTTTTCCACCTTTCAATAGTAGTGTTTCAACCAACTCCTTTTCATATCCCCCACTGGCTTCTACGACGATCAACTCAGGTTTTATCGTGTCTATAATCCCGACCAGGGCTTCAATTCCAGGACTGTCATTTCGATGCCGGGTAACATTATCGATCCCCCTTACTGCCATATCCAACCACGTCTTTCCTACATCAATTCCCACGTAGATTTTGTCGTTTCTCATTTTGCCATTCCTTGTATAATAAAGATTAGCCCACACTAGCATAGATTCGGTATCTAAGTACCACTCAACTGTTCGGGCTATTTTGGATGAAGGACACGACGGTCATACTGCGAAACGGTCTTTTTGACCTAATGACAATTGGCCTATCGTGTCCTATTCTTTTTATCATACTAATGACAAATTAGGCACACCCATCGTAGAGGCAGGTCTCTGTGCCTGCCTTGCCCGAAGGGCATCTTGTGAGCAGGACAACCACGGCGGGTTGCCCCTACCCGTGAACAAATTGTAGGGTTTGCGGTGTCTTTCCGCGAACCAAAAAAGAAAGATTGCTTCCCTGCGGTCGCAATGACAAAAAATGGCATGGTTGCGCAGGCAACCTGCCTGACAAAATCGTATCAAGTAATCCCGTCAAAGATAGATCACTTCGCTACGCTCGTGATAACAAGTAGCCGGGTCGCAATGACAAAAAATTGTCCGAAGGGCAACCTTTTGGGCAGAACATAATAGAGCGCCTTCAACCGCCGCTCATCAAAAACCCTGTCATCGTTTACCTGTAAAAGATCACCCCTCGCCACCCACAATTCACAATTCCCAACTCACCATTCACTGATCGCCCAACGCGCCACAAGGTATAATCAAATTAAATATTGAGAAAAACTTTAAACCGAACTACCTATGAAACAATGTGAAGTATGTCAAAAGTGGGCGGATAACGGGGACAACCGCTGTCAAAATTGCGGCTCGCCCTTCAAATATGACCCGCGAGTCAACCCTTTTTCAGAAACCAGGATCTTCCTGGCTATCCTGCTGATCGCCGTGGTCGGGCTGATCGTATCCAATGCGATTCCCCAGCAGCTCCCTGATCCAACAGAATGTTCCCGCACAAGCGTCCGACGCTTTTCAAAAATTGCAGATCGTTATTTTAAAAAGACAAGAAACGTCCTCCGATCGGACATGATCACATCCAGAGAATTGAGCAAATTGATCTCATATAAATACGAGGCTGAAGGTATCCCTGTGCCTGTGTGCCTCGAGCCCGCCAAAACAGAGCTGATCTCTTACCTGGGGGATGTCTATTACATTGCCCTGTTTTCCGTCTGGGGGGATTTTCAGGGCGCAACCGACAGGACGGAGAGCGCAGGAATCCGCTGGGATGCCTTCAACGCTCACCTGGGTGTCGTTAAAGCCTGCCTCCCCAATTGCCCCTGAAAAACTGCAATCTATTCAGATTTGCTAATGCAACCTGCGTGGCAAAATTGCAAGACAATTACTATTGTTCTCGCTGGTGTCCTCACCAGCGAATGGGTGTGCAGAAAGCTGAAATGTAAGGATGAGATTGCTTCGTGGACTCGCAATGACAATACGATCTTCGAATGAGATTGCTTCCCTGCAGGACGCAAGCAGTCGCGGACTTGTAACGACAACTTTTTTCTATTGTTCTCGCTGGTGTCCTCACCAGCGAATGGGTGTATGGAAACCTTCTCGCTTCTTTCAGGGCAGGTGCGCTGCAGTACCCTGCATAAGGCTGAAATTTAAGAATGAGATTGCTTCGTGGACTCGCAATGACAATACGATCAAAGAATGAGATTGCTTCCCTGCCTGACCTGCGAACGATCTGTTCAGGCTTGCTAATGCGACCTGCGCGACAAAATTTCAGACCCATCCCCACAAACGAAAAAGAGACTGTTTCCATCAAAACAGCCTCTTAATTCCAAGGTGCCGAGTCACAGAATCGAACTGTGGACACCGCAATTTTCAGTCGCGTGCTCTACCAACTGAGCTAACTCGGCTTGTCCCTGCGTCTCATCCTCTGAGCGTGACAATGATTTTATCCTTTAGCCAGATTCTTGTCAAGCAAAAAATGCCCTTAGCTTGATCTCAATCCCACAGCGATCACCAGAAACCAGAGGATGATCGTGACAAAAATTGACCACTCAAAAATGGCTGACAGCCAGAATCCGGGACGGATAACACCCTCGGTGGAAAGGGGATTTTCTCTCGATTTCTTCATTGATCTGGCGATCAGCACCAAAAACCCGCCAAAGGATAGGATCGCTGGTAGCCCGGCCAGGCTGTACGCCCTCGGCAGAACCTGCTGATCGTGTGGGGGTAATCCGATTGCCAGCGTAAAAAGAATCATCATCGCCAGCCCACCTCGAAAAAAAGTCATGGCAGCCGCGGCATGAGGTTCCATTTTATGCATCGGAAAAACGCCCACAAAAAACAGCCCGATCGAACTGATGACGGCAGCCGCCATGCCAAATTTTGCAATGACTCCCGGCAAGATCACCCCCAGGCTGATGCTGGCAAGAAGCAAGCCAAGCCCAGAAATCATCAAGCCGATATTGAAGACCCATGCCAGGCGGGATACGCCCACCTCGCCCAATTCCGAGATGAAATGGTTAAAAGGCGAATAACGCTCGTCATCCTTGCCGCGGTAAACAATCCCGGCAATCAGCGAGCCCGACACGGCAGAAATGACGCTGATGGTGCTAAATATTAAAAAACCCTGGATGGATGTTAACGTCTCAATGATCCTCGGCCTCCCTGTGGTTGCGATGGTTTCTTGTGTCAGCTGCTATTTTGTAATTCTTAATGTGTCGGATCAGGCGGCCAATCCGCCTCGCCAGGCTGGGCGTAGAAATCAACCGGGTCCACGTTGCCGGTGACCTGTCCGGCATACACATATACATCGACCAGATCATGATTATCACATTCCACAGTTTGCCCGCAGAGTACAAAATTGCTGTACCCACCGGTAAAATCCGCCTGAGCGCCGATCACATACGCCACCACATGGTAGGTGCCCGGTGGCAAACCATCGATCCGGTAATCAGGCTGATTCAGAACGGTCTCGACATAAAAATAATCCTTCGAATGGACGTCAAATGCCACGATTCGCATCTGCGGGATAAACTCGCTGGGAAATCCCAGCTTCCCCTGGATGGTACCTGTCGCTGTCTGAGTGGGGTCCTTCGGCCATTTCGCCCGTTGTTCATCGGGCGCGTACCAGTCGATGGGATCAATGCCGGTCAGCTGATCACCGGCATTCACGTCCACCGGCACCAGGCTGTGATCCTTACATTCACTGCCCAGGCCGCACAACACAGTCTGCGAATAACCGGCTGAGAAGCCCGGTTCCATCCCCACACCGGCCGGGTTGATCAGGAAGGCGAGAATAAAATAGGTGCCCGGCGGCACATCGATTTCATAATCATCACCCGACATAACATCGGTCGAAAAATAGACGTCCGGATCCGTCGCATCAAGAGCCACCACCCGTTGAGGGGGCAGGAATTCGCCGGGATAGGTCAGCTTGCCAGACAGCGTTCCTGTGGGCGATTCGGTCTTTTCGCCTGTCGTGGCAGTGGAAACCAGAATCGTCGGCTCGGGCTTTTTCTCCGAGGCAATTGCTGTCAGGGTGGCGTTGACCTTTTCCTCAATCTGTTCCGCATCATTATCCGATAGCCTGCCCACCAGGTCTGTCAGTGCACAGGCTGTGGTGGAAATGAACACGAGGGTCATGCCCATCAGGATCCACTTAATATGTCGGTTTTTCATGTCACACTCCTTGAACCACTCGCTATTACCAATACGAAAAACGCCTTAGCACTGCGGCGTGCCAATGTGTTGAATCCTATTTTACAAGCTTTGAAATGGTCCGAAACTCAGGGTGCTGAGACGTGCGGATCAATTCGAACAGGGCAATCTCCACGCTTGTGACCGTTGCGCCAGCATCGTGCAAACACAACAGTGCCAGATCGTGGTTTTCTTTCGTGCGGGAAAAGACGCCATCACTGAGGACATGCACGGTGTATCCCGCATCCAGCAGGTCCAACCCGGTTTGCAGAACGCACACATGCGACTCAATCCCCATCAGCATCACCTGTTTGCGTGAAGATTGATGCAGCCCCAGGAGAAAGTCGGGCTCCCGATAGGCGCTGAAATTAGATTTGTTAATCACCTGCACTTCCCCAAGTTCGGTTTCCAGTTCGGGCATCAGCGGGCCAAGTTTCTCGGGCACCTGCGCTGTTGGCAGGATCGGGACGTCCAGCGCCTGGCACCCCTTCACCATTCGCATCAAATTGGGCAGCACCAGCTCTTTTCGATCGACAATTTCCGCCAGCCGGCTTTGAAAATCGACCAGGACAAGTATGGATTCAAGTGTATTCAGCATTAAACCTCCTGATAACATCCTTTTCTCGATTATACTCCGCATTGATCATGGTCACCGAAAGACGCCTTTTTTATCCTCATCAATGGCATGGCTCTCTACAGGTCGTTTATAATTATTACAATGAGTAAAAACAAGCTCTCTTCCACAGAAACAAGTCCCTTCGGCGCCCCGGGGCGTCGCAGCCATGATTCATCAAAGTTTTATGAAAGCCGGATGTATCAAAGCCTGCAGAAGGGTAAGAAGGTTCCCTATTTGGAAACCCCACTTCCGGAGGGCGTGGTTAACCGGATCTTGCAGGGTTCCAGTGAACAAATGGATGACCTGCCCGACTGCAGCGTTCACCTGGTAATCACCTCCCCACCCTATAATTCGCAAAAGGAATATGACCAGAATCTGTCGCTTGATGAATATCTCGATTTCCTGATGCGGGTTTGGAAAGAAACTTATCGGGTTCTGGTGCCTGGTGGAAGGATCTGCATCAATATAGCTAACCTGGGGCGGAAGCCCTATATCCCCCTGCACAGCTTCATCATTGATCAATTGCAGGAGATCGGATACCTGATGCGAGGAGAAATTATCTGGGACAAAGCCGCCAGCGCCAGCCCGTCGACAGCCTGGGGCAGCTGGCGTTCAGCCAGCAACCCCGTACTGCGTGATGTTCACGAATATATCCTGGTCTTTTCCAGGGATGGCTTTCAGCGTCCCAAAGGCGAGCGGGAGAACACCATCCAAAAAGAGGATTTCCTGGCATGGACCAAATCCGTGTGGCAGTTTCCAGCAGTTCAGGCAAGGCAGATCGGTCACCCGGCGCCATTTCCAATCGAACTACCCCACCGCTGCATTCAGCTTTACAGTTACAGGGGAGATGTTGTTCTGGATCCCTTTGCCGGAAGCGGGACGACCTGCGTGGCTGCCAAACAGGATGGGCGGAAATATATCGGCTATGAAATCAATCCGGATTACATTGCGCTGGCAGAAAAAAGACTGAATGAAACCACCCAATCCGGGTAGGTTTTAGGCATTTCCCCCAGGAAGCAATCTTAAATAAAAGTTTTCCCGATTTTAGTGAACGTCAACCGTATCTTCCAACCGCTGAATAGCCTTCTCAATAAAAGCCTCGTCTTCCACAACCATACGGATGGCATTCACCGGACAGACCTCCACACAGCGCCCACATCCCCGACAAATTTCGCTGATCACAGCCTTCCCATCCACAAGACTGATGGCGTGGACAAAGCAGACGTCCCCTGCGCACTGCCCGCATCCAATACAATCCTCGGTCACTTCCACATGCACACCCGGCATGCGTTCGATCTTATCCTGTAGTTTGGGCGCCAGGTGGGGTAAGAAGCGAAACAAACAGCAGCAAGAACAGCAATTGCAGATGGTCATCAGCTTGGTCGAAGGCGTCACCCCCATCCACAGCGCGTCGATTTTATCGCGCCCGACCAGGTGCACCAGGCCCGCTTCGCGAGCACGTTGAACATGGTCCAGCGCGGTCTCTTTGTCCACCATCTTTCCGAGTTCTGGATTAATATCCAAAACCCCTTCACCAAGAAAGATGCAACCGATGGCATGGTCATAATCCTGACAGTTGGCGGCTTCACGGCAAATGCACTGATCCATCAGGAAAATATAGTTCGACTTTTCAATAAAATGCGTCACAACATCCGAGGGGACAACGGTATTTTCCTGTTCTTCAATACATTCTTGAATCATCACACGGTCTTTGGGCAAATAAAAGAGAGCGTCACCTGTGCCCTCCCCATTGAAGAGCACTTTTTGCATCACAGGTCCGACAAGCGGCCATTTTGTCATTTCGGCGCCGAAATATCGCAACCCAAACACCTTTTTCAAAAAACTTACTACCCAAAGCGGTCGTGCCATTTATTCTCCTCGAACCAACCTTCTCCACAGATTGGTTGCTCATCACCATGTGAACCCGGTATTTATTCATGGTTCTGCCATTCACAATTCAAAGATAACCGGGCATTTCCGACCTATTATAAACGAAGATTATCGCTTTTCTGCAACATTTTGACCTTCCCCAGACAAAAATAAGGATAAAACAACAAACTGTAAAGCAGTTTTTGAAAAAAATAAGAATATTCCAGCGGGGAATGAAAAACGGTACAATAGCATTATGGGCAGAAGACGTTTGTTTCTACTATCCCTTTTTCTAATTTCAGGGCTTGTTTCCTGTCAGGTATCATTTCTTGAACGTCGTGATAGCCGTTCTGCACCGCTTGAAATCATCTATTTTTCAACCGCTACTGCGAATCCAACGTCAAATCCTGCACCGGCACCTTCCCCGACCCCGGCAAACTCTCATCTGACGGCAACGGTCTGGGAGGAAGAACCGCAGGTTCCCATATTGATGTATCATCGTTTCAACCCGCAGGCTGGTCAAAACGCTTCATCTTTTATGATCCACCTGTCGGAATTTGACGATCATCTCATCAGGTTGTATGACGCTGGTTTTGCGCTTGTCGCATTGAATGACTGGATCCAGGGCACAATTCACCTGCCGGAAGGCAAGCGCCCCCTGATTATCACAATTGATGATCTGTGGTATGCCGACCAGATTTCTTTAGACGAAAACGGCAATCCAGCGACCTATTCAGGTGTTGGCCGCTTGTGGCAATTCTCCCAGCAGCACCCTGATTTTGGCTTCCATGCTGCCCTGTTTTATAATTTTGGTGATAAGGCATTTGCCAACAAGTATGCGGATGGAAGTTTTTATGTTGAAGATGGCTGGCGCAGGGATCGGGCAGACACAATCGCATGGTGCATAGAAAATGGGGCGACCCCGATGAACCATTTTTACAACCATCCCTTCCTGGATGAGCTCTCTCCGGCGGAGATCCGTTGGGAACTGGAAGAAAACGATGGCGCCTTGCGTGAAGCCCTCTCCCTTGTTGGCAAAGAAACGCTGGCAAAAAGTTTGCCTAATATCCTTGCCCTGCCCTATGTTGTCTGGCCGGCAACGGATGCGGGAAAACAGGTTCTCTTTGATTATATTTCTCCCGAGGGCTCGCCGGTGACGGCCATCCTCGAAGCGGATTATGCAGATCAAGCAAAGCTGTTTCCATCTCCCTTTTCTTCCAATTTTGATCCCTGGCATGTGCCCCGTATTAACGCCAATTGGGATGCAATTAATGTCATCATTGAGATGAGCTCCGACCTGCCCAAAGCCAGCCAGTGTGACCTGGGGACGATCAGCCTGGAAGCGCACTTATACTCTAACCAGGTCATGCAGGCGATTCTCGAAAGGGTTGAAGACGGGCGCTGTGCCACCGGCCTCTACATCGTCGGCGACCTGGCATTCCAGGCGGATGCAACGCACATCGTCCAGGTGTCACCCTGAACACCTAGCAAAAAAAGGAAATCCACATATGTTTGTTTACCTGAGTAAAATATTGCCCCTGTTTGTCTATCCCCTTGGATTGGCATGCATCCTGCTGCTGATCTGGCTTCTTATCAAAAAAAACCGCCGCTCTTACCGGGGGTTGGTGATCGCTGCCCTTTTACTCCTGTGGCTGGGCGGTAACCGCTGGGTCAGTTTCGCACTGGCGAGATCCCTGGAGTGGCGTTATCTTCCATCCGATCCGATACCACAGGCAGATGTGATTGTTGTGTTGGGCGGAGGAACTGAATCAGGCGATTCACCACGCCCGATGACAGAGGTTAACGACGCTGGTGATCGTGTTTTATACGCAGCCAAACTTTACAAAGACGGTATCGCCCCCCATATCCTGGTCAGCGGTGGGAACGTCCTGTTCAGCAGGGCACGGGGAGCCACGCCAGCAGAAGAAATGACAGAACTGCTTCTGCTGATAGGGATTCCAGAAGACGCAATCTGGCAGCAGCCCGGATCACAAAACACCTATGAAGATGCACTGTATTCTGCGGAGATCCTGGCTGATAAAGAAATCGAGCGCATTATCCTGGTAACATCAGCCATTCACATGCCGCGCTCGGTTGCGCTGTTTGAAAAGCAAGGGCTTGAGGTCATCCCGGCGCCAGTCGATTTCACAATCACCGGGCAAAACTGGTCCGGCCTTTTTAATCCTTCTGTCGATGTATTCTTGATTAATTTAATCCCAAATACCAGTTCACTGGGTCTGACCACCAATGCCCTCAAGGAATATCTGGGGATGTTGATCTACGGATTGCGCGGCTGGTTGTAATCTATCCTGCTATATAGGCAATGCTGACGGTGCCGGGACCGGTGTGAGAGCCGATCACAGGGCTAACGTAGGTTGTGATGGTCTCCACCGGATGAAAACGTTTAATGGCTTCTTCCATCAATATCTCGCAGTCCTGTTCTGATGCAGCATGGAAGGTGGATATACGGACGGGTTCCTTCCCTTCGATATCCCTTTCCACCAGTTCGAGCATGCGCTGAAGTGATTTCTTGCGGGAACGCACGGATTCGACCAGTTCGATTTTCCCATCCCGAATTTCCATGATCGGTCTAATATCCAGAGCCGAACCCAGCAATCGTTTGGCCGTGTTGATCCGCCCTCCCTTGTTCAGGTATTTCAAGGTATCGACGGTGAAATAAACCCCCAACTTGGGGTAGCTCACTTTTGCCAACTCAACACACTCCTCGAGATTCGCTCCATCTCTGGCAGCCCTGGCAACAGTCAGGACCAGGAAGCCAAGCGGCATAGCAACAACCCTGCTATCCATCACTTCAATGGGTGCGCCCGGGAAATTCGCTTTTGCCTGCAACGCCGATTCAACCGTCCCTGAAATTCCACTGGAGATCAGCATCGTAAAGACCGAGAAATCCTTCTCAATCAAATCTTCAAACAATTGTTCAAAAAGGATTGCAGGGGGTTGGCTTGTGGTTGGGATGGAACTGGAAGTGGATAATTTGTGATAAAATTCTTCCACCGTCATATCAATCCCATCACGGTAGCTATTTCCATCCCATTGCAGCGTCAGGGGGACGACATGAATTCCAAGATCATCTATGATTTCCTGAGGCAAATAAGCCGTGCTGTCTGTAATAATGGCAACCTTTTTCATCATATCTCCTTGTTTACTCATGCAGTATATTGACTAGTATAATTGAAAATTCAAAAAATTTGACAGCAATCAGCAGTAATTTGGTAGCTTATGAGAGCTTCAAAGTAATAAAAATGAAATAGTGTGATAAAACCATCGACATTTTTCTAAGGTGGAGGTTGACCATGCGTAATGTAACGGACGTAAATAAAACCACATTTCAGAATAAAAGCTTATTTTGGATTTCCGCGCTTCTGGGAGGGATATTTTTTGATCTTTTGTTTTGGGAACAATCCCTGGGTGTGAACTTCGTCATCTTTATCTCCATCGCGGTTATCGCCGGCTTGATTCCAATCCTGAGCGAAAACGTGAAAGTCCCCTGGACCTCGCTGATATTGCTGATCCCAACCGTCTATTTTGCAGTGATGAGTTTTGTTAGGGCAGAACCGACCACTACCTTCATGAATATCTTCTTTGCCCTGAGCTGTCTGATCCTTTTTGCAATGACGCTGCTAAATGGAAAATGGTACCAATTCCAGCTGCATGAGCACATCATCCATCTTTTCCAGTTCTTTCTAACCAGCGTGGCTGGTGGAATTTTTTTCTTCATCCGCTCCAAAAAAGGAGACCCGGGCCCTGAAAGCGCCGAAGATGAAAGCATTCACGAGAAAAAAGACCGGTCGATTAAACGAGCCGCACCCTATATCCGCGGCTTGCTGCTCGCTATCCCGATCCTCGCCCTGTTCGCAGTCTTGTTTGCCCAGGCAGACCCAATTTTCAACGATTGGGTTCAGGAAACATTCTCGTTGTTCACATTTGCAAACCTGGAAGAGTACCTCATTCGTCTGACCCTTGTCCTCCTGATCGCCTATGGGTTGTTATCCACTTTCTTTTTTGCGTTCACCGAAAGCAAAAAGATCCGGGCTTCACAGGAAGATAAACCTCTGGTCAAACCATTTCTGGGTTCCATTGAAGCAAATATCATTTTGGGCGGTATCAATCTGCTCTTTCTGCTGTTCGTGATCCTGCAATTCAGTTATCTCTTCAACGGCGGAAAGAACATCAGCGCCACAGGCTACACGTATTCCGAGTATGCCCGCCGGGGATTCTTCGAGCTGCTCTTGGTCGCTGTGATCAGCATGATCCTGTTCTACGTCCTCAGCACGATCACAAAACGCGAGGGGCATTCCAAACGCTGGGTGTTCTCATCACTGGGCATAGCGTTGGTCAGCCTTGTGGCGATCATCCTGGTTTCAGCCTACACCCGCCTGACGCTTTACGAGATCGCCTATGGTTTCACACGACTGCGCACCCTGGCACATATTTTCATGATCTGGGTCGCTTTGCTGCTCATCGCGATTGCTGTTTTAGAGATCAGGAAGAGTTTACACCGCCTGGCGTTCGTCCTGATTTGTTTTATTCTGGGCCTGGGACTCACGGTCAACCTTCTCAATATCGACCGGTTTATCGTTCAGCAGAACGTCACACGGATGATCCAAGGTGTTGAGGTTGGCGCTGAATCGGTTTTAGATACCGGCTATCTCTTTTCTCTCTCTGACGATGCCATCCCAAAGATGGTTGAATATTTTACAGATAGTGCAACGCCTGAGGGCGTTAGGCACGAGATTGGCGGCGTTCTGGCTTGCGAATCTTATAAATCCAATACGACGCAGGAAAAAGGATGGCCTTCCTATCACGTCTCACAGAGCAGGCGTAACGCCCTGCTGGAAAGTCTGTCCAGGGAACTGGCGTCTTATCCTGTCACTGAAGACAGGTACACCCTGTATGTGGAAGTGAACGGCAAGGTTAAGACCTGCGACGGCTATCGGTATGACCCCATCGATTAAACCGCGTGAGCGATCAGGGAAACAGGGACATCATCGCTTCAGGCACATATTTTTTTACGATTTCCGACGAAATCCCGTTCAACCGGCATATTTCCGCATAGAGATCCACGCTGGGCCGGCGAATACGCGCCTGGGATTCCAAATCTAGCCCCCACAAGCCAAAGCGTTGCGTCCAACCGCGTTCCCACTCAAAATTATCGACCAGCGACCAGTGGAAATAGCCCTCAACAGGCGCGTTGTGATTAATCATCTCCCATATGGCATGCAGATGCTCCACGATGTAGCGCGGTCTGAGCATGTCCTTTGAATCCTCAACGCCATTTTCTGTGATGAAGATCGGCACGTCAAACCGGGTTCCCCATTTGACTGCATCAACCAACCCTGCTGGAACATGAGCGATAAACCCCGTTTCGCTGAGAGGCGCTTCTTTCGGAAAGAAGCGTTTTGAAAACAGCTCGTGAAAAGCAAATAAATTGAATCTGACATTGTCCGCGGTGTAATAATTAATTCCCAGGAAATCCTGGGTACCTGCGGCTTCGGGGATATCCTCTTTTTTATAGACAAGATCGAATTTACCATCCATCAGCGTACGAGGAAACAGATCGTTGAATAATTTATCATACACTCTGGCGGTCCAGCGATCAACCGGGAGCCAGGTTGCGGGGTTGAAAGCTCGATAATTAATCGCAGACCCAACCCGAGCATCCGGCTGAAGTTTGTGAATGACATCATAGGCACGTGCATGCGCCCTGATCATGTTCTGCAAAACCTTCATGGCAAGCTTGATGTCCTTTTTGCCCGGCGGAAAAACACCATCAATGTAGGCGCACAACATGAACACATTGGGTTCGTTGATCGGGATCCACAAATTGCAATAGGGCATCAATGCTTCCACCGATCTGCGCACATATTCAGCGAAAAGGTCAATGACCGCTTCGTTCTCCCAGCCGCCCATTTCCGCCAACCACAGCGGTTCCACAAAGTGATGCAGCGTCACCATCGGCGTCATCTTACGAGACTGTAACCCGATCAACATGTCCCGATAGCGGTCAAGGGCGAATTCATCCCAGCGATCCAATTCAGGCTGAATGCGGCTCCATTCAATGGACAGGCGATGGGCGTTTTGATTGCCGGCTTGTGCCCGGTCAAAGTCCTCGCGCCAGCGTCCACCCCACCAATCGCTGGCTAAACCCGCCGTATGGCCTTCGACAATGTGCCCTTCTTGCTCCCACGCGTACCAGGTGGCGTTCTGATTTCGCCCTTCCACCTGATAGCCAGCCGTTGCACTTCCCCACAGAAATCCCTTCGGAAAGAAATACGTTCCTTCTGGCATAATATCACTGCTCCACAGTCTTGTTGATCAAATTCAGTGCAGGTTTTCTACCCGATATAATCATAATGCACAATTCTTATCAGGGGTACTGAACTCAACCAAATTCACTCCGCAATTTCTATCCCCTTGAAGACCTGCCATCCATCACGCACATTGATATTCCGCCCTGTGAATGAAACAGGTCGGCACCCGATTCCGGTCAAAGGGCAGGGCGAAGTGGTTGCTCTCACCAAGATAGACATACTGACCCACAGGTGGAAAATAGGGCGGCAGAGGTTTGCCCTGCAGCGTGTAATACTTTCCGTGGCGATCCATGATGGCAATGGGGACAGGATCGGGCTGTTCATAAAAATACAAATGGCGGTCAGGAGTGACCCCGGCTAAAACCATGTGCCCCTTGGAAGTTCCTGACCGCATCAATTTGGTGATTTCATCCAAACAGGACGCCCGATCTCTCCGAAAAGGCGATGCATCAACACCCGTTGGAAAGCCGACAATGCGCGGGAAAAACTGATTGCCAGAATGAACTATATCCTGAATTTGTGAGCCTGTATCAGAAAGGCAAACCACGCGAAACATCAGGTGGGGATGGGTGCCGGGGGAGGTAATATTTGGAATGACCTTCCACACACCCGCATCTGAATATTTGGCAAAATGATTCTCCTGATGGTAATTGGCGTTTTCATCGATTCGCATGAAAATGTTATTGGCAGCATCGGAAGTGGCAGAGTAACAGGAACACCAGTAGGATGTTGAAGTCGATAACTGGACGGGGGCGCTGAACTCGAACCGAACCCAGCGGTATCCCGTCGCCGTTAAAGTGGAAGCTTTCACGCCTTCGGAAACAGCCAAATAAGAAGCCGCTGGCGAACTGCCGCTGTCGAGGTAAATACGGGCGCTCAAATCTCCCGTGGGTGTCCCTTTCTTACGCAGCAAAAAATAGACATATTTGACCGCGCAATCCACGCCCGGCGTGAATCTCTGAGATGGTATTCGCCAGTTTGGACGCCCAAAATTGATCGTCCCCGGACCGGGTCCGTAATTGGCGTAAAAACCCTCGTTATTCTGATAGGTCTGCCACCCCAGTGTACTGAACCACCCTGAACATTTCAATTCAGCGTACGACTTGCCAGCATCTAATCGTCTGGCAAGGGCAGAACGCGGCCAAGCGTGCTGGTTCAGAAATGTGTCGCGCCATTCCTCTGCAAATGTTTCATCAAGGTTTTCACGAAAGAGGCTGATCTCCCTGACGCCAAATTCTTTTTGTGAGGCACAATCAGAAACAAACCCGGTTTCAAATTGATCCGCCAGCTTCCCATCGGGTGAAAGAAATGAAAACCTGACACTGACTTTATTGAACACCTCTTCCAGCGAGATTTCAAAATAGGTCCCATCCAGGTAGATCCTGATCTCATTCACAAATCCCCACCATACAGGCGATCCAAGGTGGTCGCTGATCATGACCGGGCAGCGCAGCATGCCAGCCAGAGAAAATAAACGGTCATCGGAGGCATCCACGTGCAGGCTGGCGTGCTGAGGTCCTCCGAAGGCAGACCACGAAAGCGCACGGGGTTTGACCGACAAACCGGAATGGATGGGCGCAGAAAAATCACGGGAGGAAAAACTCACATTCAATGGCATGATGCTTAACGCTCCTTGCGTTTCAATGAGACGTGTTCCAGGTTGATCATAAAATTCGGACCCTCGGACGATAATACAGGCGCAGTTTTGCGGTACGCATGATGTCGATCCTGTTGCTGGCATTCGCCATAATCACGAACAGGCGCGTGTTTTCCCCCGGGTAAAGCAGCAGGCGACCTCCCAACCGGGTGTGGGCAATGGTCTCAGATCCCGCCGCTGAATAGCGCACATTGGAAAGCCTGCGAAAATTGTCATCAATCAGCCTGTCATCCTCTGCCATCGGGTAAAAGCCCATAAAGGAAGCCCCGCAATCGAGGGGCAAGAACAAGATCTGATCCACCTCCAGCGTGGTCGCTGCCCCATCTTCTTTGAGACCCTCGATGTTAACATCCACCGAATGGGGGAGGGTTTCCCGCAGGATCTGGTTGGGCGGCAGTTGCATCGGCGGGAAAAGCGCATAGCCGTAATCAGGATGTGCATAAGATGGCTCACAGGTTTGCAGGACAAACGAACCCTTCATCAACCTGACCCTCAGCCGCAAGTCGGCATACGCATGGCTGTTGAAGAAATGCACGATGGGGCGATAAGTGCGACCGTCCAGGTCATTCACATCGGTCAGTGAGATCGGGTACGTGAACAGCGTTGTCCAATCGGACGCCGTCCACGTCTTGCGTCGGTAATGCCCCTGAATGGCGTCCGGGTGGGCAAAAGGGCTGCCCCCGACAAGGTCCGGGCTATTTGCAAAAAAGGCGTCTTCAGCCTTCACCGTGGGATGATGATAGATACCAAAGTAAACATCCTTGAGCAGCCCGGGGCTGTGAGTGTTTTCAAGTTCAATCCGCAAGGGCGCCGGGAGATCGGTCACCGCATCCTTTGCTTTAACCAGGACGGTATTGCCGTGGGTTGGGTCGGCATCGGTATGATTCACCAGGTCATACCCACCCAGAACATCCTCCCCGCTCCTGCCCGTCAGGGGCAATTCAACCTGGTCGCCATCAAAATAATTTGGGCGGGCATAGTGCAGTGTCAGCAGGATGGATCCCCTCGGATGGGTCAGATAAGCATCCGGATTGGTTTCCAGGTAGACCTCTCCAATAGGCGCATAGGAATAACCCATGTCGGGTTGGGGCTGAAAGCGCAGCATTTGAGGGCTGCTGTATTCACCGTGTTCGTAAGCACGGGCACGCAGGATCACTTTTTCAAGGACGTTCAGGGCATCGGAGATCTGTGCTGGTGTCCCCGCTATTTGTATTTCAATCTGTTCCCTGACTGTTGGTTCGAGGCTGAAGGCAAAGAAGACAGTTGCTCGCCGGAAGGGCGGCGCAGCCCCATGACCATCCAGGATGGTCCATCCATCAGAGTCACCAAGGGCAATTTGATTCATATCACCATACTCCTTGATTGATCCGGATCACATGTCGCATGATTCATCCCATGTCCATTGGGAATAGGGGGGATCGATCGATGCATAGAAACGGCGCAAACGCACATGGGTCAACAGGGCTTGAAATTCGTTCATGGTTTCTGTCGCCAGCTGTGCCAGGGCGTCGGGGGCTTCGCGAACGGGCGTCGCCTCTTCAATTCTTTCATACAGACGAAACCGCAGGGCGTAAGCCATCGCGCCCATCAAGAAGGTCTGGAGATCCGCTTCTTCGATAGTGGAATCGGTCGCTCCATCCAGGTTTTTTATCTGAACACTTGATCCGTAGGTGTTGGAAAGGTCGCCCAGCGCAGCCCGGATGGCTTCATCAAGGAAATCTTTTGAGAAAACCAGGTTGGTGCTATCCGATAGGCGGGTTTCGAGCTGTTCGTGCAGGCTTGCCAGTGTGATGGTCATATTTTTACCTTTTTGCAAATAGTGAATGTAATAGAAAATGATGACCAGACGGGTCATCCGGGGCGGGATGTCAGGTCTTGACATCCCGCCCTTTTGATGCCCCCGATTCGCTATTTTAACAACGCACCTCTGCTGAGGCCGTCTTCGATCCCGGTACCGAGGATATATGCCACCATCAGGTACACAACCGAGGTCAATTCTTCCTCTGCCAGGGGGAAATCGGGTTTCCAGGCTTTGATGATGACAAAGCACAAGCCAATCAACGCCGCCCAGAATTTTCGGGATGCAAGTAGAAATTTAAATTTTGTCATGAGGTTGATGTCTCCTTGTGATCGTGCATGGATGTTTGAAATATTAACAGGATATTCTTCTGTGCCCATTATTAGCGCTCGCCATTTACAACCTGAGGGTGTAATTGACCTGCGCGCCGTACAGTGTGAAGACCGTCCCCGCAGCAGCGGACACGCCCAAATGGAGATACCATGCGGTGTCTTTTTCAACAAACACGGGGTCGGTGATCGTAACCGTCATCTGGTGATCCTCAACTGCTTTGCGTTTCGCAGCAGTGTCGTGATTGGCATCCAGCGTGATCGCAGGATTGGTTCCGGAGGGCGCCACTGTTTGCGCGCCCAGTGCAATTTTGTCCACTTCGACGGTGGCAAAGTCCGTCGCTGCCGCCGTCCCGATCCTGTACCATACATCGATGCTGCTGATCATGGCGCCCTGCAACCCAACTTCAGAGCCGGGCAGGTTGAGCGGGATCAGCAGGTCAAAGGTGGCAGCCGCCGCCGTCCGGGCTTCGCTGACCACATCGCTGGCAATTGCAGGGGTCCAGGTGCCGGCTGTTTTGGCGATCAGAGTTGGGGGAATAAATTTTGAATTATCGGTGTTGTTAACGTAACCCATGGGGAAATCCTTTCGTGGTGGAGATGGTGAATGGTGCTTAGTGAATAGTGAGTAGTGCGTAGTGAGCAGGAATCAGGTATTCGGTATTCGGTATTGGGTGACCCGCCCTGATTCAGGTTGGTAGGTTTGGCTTAGCAATGGAGAACGCATGTAAAACAGGAGACTGAGGACGGATGACGGTCCTTCGGTCCCGGTCTTCTGTCACCCGTCCTCTTCCAGGTTGACAGGTTTTAGATCAGGAAAAGCCATGAGCTGCGAAGTCCCTGAAGGAAGTGAATCGGATTGCTTTACGCCACATTCGATTTGTGAAGGGGACGGAAATCATTCACCCACACAGCGAGGAAGTGGCGTATTTTGAGGCGGTGTTCATCATTCATGAATACAGCAGGTGAAAGTTCATTGCCGGCGATGTAGATCTCGGGCATCAAACCAAAGCGTTCTCCAACAAAGATCGCCGGGGCGACCACCGGGTCACACACCGCAGCCCAATCGGTCGCATCGGTCCACTCGGGGACGGTCAGCGGTACCGCAGAACCTTTCAGGACGTTGTCATAGACGTAATTTTGTTCACGCACAAACTCACCCCTGAGCATCTGCCAGGCGGTGTTTTGCAAAGCCCGCGGCACAAGGCAAAACTTGGGGTTAATCGCCATCTTCGGTCCACCACCGTAAAACCCGGCTGCATTTTTGATCAGCATGGGCTGGTTATAGACCGCAGCACAGGCGGCATCCCAGGAGGTGATGCTGAGGGCGGTCGTCAGCAGATTGGCATGCCCGCCTGCTGTGGGTCACCACGGTATTGTTGAAGAGGGCGCCTGTATCCGCCATTGTCGGACCCGCACCCGCATTCGCAGTGAAGATCTCCGCCACCAGACTCGAGATCTTACGCAAGCCGGCTGAACCAAGTTCCCGGGCATAGGCGCTCAGCTTGCGGGTTTGATCCCGATCGATGAGTTCCAGCGTGAGTGGAATATAGCCGCCATATTTCACAAAATCAGCGGTTTCGGGACTGTCGCCCACGGAGAGTTCGGTATATTCTGCCCCCTCCGCCACTTCAGGGAGAGCGCCAACGGTCCCGATCAGGGTGCCTGTGATGGTGTTCAGGTTGTTAAAGTGCTCAACCGTGCTGATATTTCGCCACCAATCATATCCGGCGCGCCCCAGCTGCTCCCACACATTGGCGACCAGTTTGTTGAGTGCATTTTTGACCAGGCCGGTAAAATCAGCCGTGGTTGCCAGGTGGGCGCGGTCAGGGTAATACCCGCCGTGCAGGTCGTAATCGCCCGTCAAGGTCAGATACAGTTCGCGGATTCCCGAAAGCCTGGACACGTTCAGGCTTTGCAGTTTTTCTGAACGAGGAAGGTTGAAAAGATCATCAACAGCAGCCTGGATCTTATCCTCTTCATCAAACACCGCCGATATCCGCGCCGGTCCGTGCACAGCCTGGGGTGCGGTCAATTCTGAAAGCATCGTGCGGGCATCATCAATAGCATCTTTCAATTCGTTCACCGCAAAGGCATGCCCGTCAAATTGCTTGCGCAGACGATCCTGCAAGGGCGCGGGCAGCTTGGAGGCATTCAAGGCGCTTTCGAGCAGATAGCCGCACATTTGCAGCCGCGCCTGCTGGGCTTCTTCCAGCGTCCGATCGAGATCGGTTTGCCGTTCACCTTCGCCCAGCCATTCTCTTACTGGAAATTGCTGGTCTTCGAAGGTTTCAAGGGCATTTTTTGAACGGGCAGGTGTGTTGTCTTTCTGGTTGTCTTCTGACATGGTGTTTTTTCCTTTCCTGGGTAGATGGGGTGATGAGTCGTTTTCGGTTGGATGGACGCTGTTCAAAGCTCTGAGAAACGCGCCGCCCCGAGCCGGATCATACACAAGATCAAGAGAATTTATCTTCAAGATCTGCCTGACTCGTTTTTCATTGGCAATAAAAGTGAGGTCAGCAGAAAATCCAATCCTGGGCGGTTGTTCTTCCTGCAAGACTTCCTGTCCAAAGGCTGTCAGGATTTTGCCTCCTGGTCCAAAGGTTTTCAGGGTGGCGCGGATACCCTGAACCTCGGGATCCCAGGTGGGATGAACGATCTGCCCGGCAAGATCACGAATTGAGCGGGAAGACCAGGCATGATCAATAAAACAGTGGACGTCATTCCAGAGGGGAAGTGACTTTTGCAGCGCATCAGCCGGGAATTCCCAGCCGTTGGCATGCCCGGCGGAGATACACAGAATCTCAAAGCGGCCGGGGTGTGTGGGCAGGGCTGTTGCCGTAAATTTGAGGTGGTGCTTTGTAAGTTGGATTAAGTGGGGTTTGTTCATCGGTTGGTCCTTGAAGGATAGTGAATTGTGAGCAGGAAACTATTTGTCATTAGTATGATAAAAAGAATAGGACACGATAGGCCAATTGTCATTAGGTCAAAAAGACCGTTTCGCAGTATGACCGTCGTGTCCTTCATCCAAAATAGCCCGAACAGTTGAGTGGTACTTAGATACCGAATCTATGCTAGTGTGGGCTAATCTTTATTATACAAGGAATGGCAAAATGAGAAACGACAAAATCTACGTGGGAATTGATGTAGGAAAGACGTGGTTGGATATGGCAGTAAGGGGGATCGATCATGTTACCCGGCATCGAAATGACAGTTCTGGAATTGAAGCCCTGGTCGGGATTATAGACACGATAAAACCTGAGTTGATCGTCGTAGAAGCCAGTGGGGGATATGAAAAGGAGTTGGTTGAAACACTACTATTGAAAGGTGAAAAAGTAGCCGTTGTGAATCCTACTCGTGTAAGGGCATTGGCCAAAGCCATGGGTGTGTTGGCAAAAACAGATGAAATTGATGCGCAAATCATTGCCACTTATGCTTATACAATCAAACCTGAGGCTAAAGCAGCACAAGATGATGAGGAATTACACCTGAAAGCCCTGGTAACACGGCGAGAACAGTTGGTCAATATGCGAACCAGTGAATTGAACCGCCTTGGAACGTGTCATAGCAGTACAAAAGCAGACATTCACGAACATCTGAATTGGCTGGATCATCAAATAAACATTCTTGATGAGGAAATCACTTTGCTTGTTAAAGGCTTGGAAAAATGGAACCAGCAAACGAAACGACTTCAATCCATTCCAGGGGTTGGGTATGTTACATCGATCACGATTGCAGCCAATATGCCAGAGTTGGGGCAACTCAATCGACAGCAAATAGCTTCACTTGCTGGTCTGGCGCCTTTTAATCGGGACAGTGGGGCAAAACGGGGGAAAAGACGAATCTTTGGGGGTCGTCAAGCTGTCCGCCGTGTTCTATATATGGCTGCTTTGTCGGCGTCCAGACACAACCCGGTTATCAAACAATTCTATTTACATTTGCGTTCAAAAGGGAAACCTTTCAAGGTCGCGATTACAGCATGTATGAGAAAAATGCTCACAATTATGAATACGATGGAAAAAACAGGCACATTATGGAGGTGTACTGCATAACTGATTGAAGTTTTCTCTTGACTTTCATCACAGTTACTGCGAACGAAGTGCGGCAATCTCGGTGTAGAAAGTGATATGTCATTGCGAACGAAGTGCGGCAATCTCGATATAGTAAATAGGAAGTCATTTGTCATTGCGGACTGCAATTTTCCCACAACAATCATGCACGTGTTCTCGCTGGTGAGACACCAGCGAAATCAATAAGCGTGGTAATCTCGATGTAGGGAATAGTGAGTGGTGAACAGTGAATAGTGAGGACATAGTATTTTACACATCAAAGAAGCATGTTATTCTTTTTTTCCACAACAAAAATCCTTGTGTTCTCGCTGGTGTCTCACCAGCGAAATCAATAAGCGTGGTAATCCCGATGTATGGAATAGTGAGTGGTGAACAGTGAATAGTGAGGACATGGTATTTTACACATCAAAGAAGCATGTCATTCTTTTTTTCCACAACAAAAATCCTTGTGTTCTCGCTGGTGTCTCACCAACGAAATCAATAAGTGCGGTAATCTCGATGTATGGAATAGTGAGCAGTGAACAGTGAATAGTGAGGATATGGTATTTTACACATCAAAGAAGCATGTTATTCATTGGTTAGCCCGTTGCAGGGTTAACCTGTTGCTGGGCAACGGGTTTGCTCGCCGTTCCAGACCCTCGCTGATCAACACCCGACCCCGCGGCAAGGATCGCATCAAGATCGCCGGCTTCTCCTGCAAAGCGGTACACAACCCTGAGCAGTTCACGGTCGCTGACCAAACCCCTATCCCTCAGCCTTTCAAGCGTGTTGAGGATGTTCACCGAGGCGATCGAGTGAGACACATTGTCCCTGGTTGAGATATCAGCCCCTGAAATCCTGATTTCTGCCTGTGGATCAATGCTGCGATCGACCATTCCTCGCCGGGCAATGGCAACCTTCAGCACATCAGAAATCAACCACACCAAAAACTGCTGGCGTTGTTCAAAACGCCGAATGGTGGGGTCGCCCGCACTTTCAGCCGTGGTGCGGTTGGAGCCTTCCGGTTCAGCCAGGAAATGGAGGGGAACCCCCGCACCGGAGGCAATCAGTTTTTTGATTGCCAGGCCGTCATTCATGGCGTCCAGCGCTTCCAATTTAGGGGAAACCACGGACCAGGTTTCAGAGGCGTCGCACACCAAAATTGATCCCGGTCCGGGTGGGCTGGCAGCCAGTTCAGCCTGGCGCGCTTTGCGGACTGCTTCACTGGGAAAAGCACCGGTCACCACGTACATGAACGCGTTCCGAAAGCGATTCAGCCGCACCCGGTCTTCCAGCCAGGCGGAATACCTGCGCAACCAGGGCAGCAGGGGCGCCAGGTCGGGTTCACCCCACTGCGCACCCGCCGGACGGTTGATGGCGTAATGAAGCATGACCGCCGGAAAGCAGCCCTCGCTCCCCTGGGAATCCGTCAGGGGGTCATACGCAGGGTAAGACAGGCTTCCCAGGGTTTCATCCGTCCTGGTGGTGAAACTGATCGGCTGTTCAATGTCATTTGGCGCGGTGGTGATCGTGTCGATGTTGCTGGCGGGGATGATCCGAAGGTAGGACATGCCCGCCTGGTCCGTGCTGATCAGTAAAAACAGGTTGCCGGTTCGGCTGAGTTCGTCGCAAATCTCCATCATGCGGATGTCCATCCGGTTGAGTCGGTGGGTCCAAAAAACGTCGATAAAGCGTCGCGTTGACTGATGGGCGCAGTGGATATCGAAACCCGATCCAACCGCATACTGAGTGGTCAGTTCAACGATCCGCCGTGCCAGCGGGTTGTCCCGCCAGGCTTGCAGACAGGATTCCAGGACCTCCGCGCGATCATATTCCAGGCGATCGCGGTCATTCTCATCATAGCGACGGGTTCCAATCAGGAAAGCGTTTTCGTTCTCACGTACATTAAGTTTTTCTCGAACAGCCGTCTCAACCATGGGAGAAAAGAGGCGATTGAATAAGTTTTGAAGTGGGTGTGTCATAAAAGTCCTTTGATATGATTTCGTCGACAGCAGGTTTCAGTTTGGAGCTCAAAGCGCACCGCTGATGGCAGACTGTGTCTGCATGTCAGACAGGTCAATAACATACCTATACGAATAGGCGTGGACAGGGCTGATGATCAACCGGGCAGATCAGGGGGTCATGGCAGGCTTGACCGATGAAGTTGTAGAGATCCAGTTTGGTGCCGTTCCAGCGGTTATAGTCCATATAGTGCATCGCTTTTGCTCCAATGGAGGCGCCGCGGTTGGCGGTCTGATGGATGGTCCAGTCCGACACGCCCCCGGGCAGTGTGGGTGGGCTTTCATATTCAGGCGTGAAAAGCGGGAAGGGTCGCGGCCAGCGGTACTGCGCCAACCACCAGTATACGGGCGGCAGATCGGCAACCCTCAGGTACTGGTTAATGAATCCCGCCCGGGAGTAAATCAGCGGGGGTCTGCCTGTCCTCTGGGTGAGGATGGTCATGGCATCCCGGGTGCAGCGTGTGATGGTGCTGACGGATTGGTCATGGTGCAGCTCAAGGTCAATCACCAGGGGCACACTTTCATAATCAATCTTGCCCAGGATGCGAAAGAAGTTGTCCATCTGGGCTGAAGGCGATTCCCCCGGGTAGAGCACGTGGTACGCCATCCGAACCCGATTGATGCGGGTAACCTCCGAAAAACTGTAGGAAAACCAGGGGTCCTGGTATCCCCAGCTGATGCCGGCGCGCATGGCAATGAACACAACTTCGGGTTGGTGGGCTGCGATGGCATCAAAATCCGGTTTGATCCTGCCATCGGCGCTGGTGTTGTATTTGCTGATGTCGATTCCAAATGCAAGAGATGAATTGGGCATAATTTTTCCTTATATTGCTTATATGTGATAGCTGAACCCACTCGCTGCGCTTCGGGGACTTCGCAGCTCATAGCAGGTAGCTTGTAACTCATAGCTGATAGTAAGAGAGGAAACCCTATCATATGACAACCATGAAAACATGTTTGAGGACGACGCAATCAGGACGGGTCACGGGTCACTAATTCCAGATTCCTAATTCCTAATACCGAATTCCTAATACCGAATTCCTGACTCCTATTCACCATGCACTATTCCCTTTTCACCATTCTTAATCCCTCAAAACCCTTTCATATCCTCAAGAGGGTCGGAAGCATCAACAATGACCGACGGGCCGGCAACGGACCAGGGCTGCTGATCGAGGACAGACAACAGGGAAGCGGAGATCACCAGGTCATCATGGATTAAGCCGCCGGTGGCCGGGTCGCGAGCGCCATCAGGCACAGACCACCTGATGCGTTTGTCGGGACCCGGTAAGATCTCGTACTGACAAAACTCGAGCTGGCGAAAGAAATCCCTATGGAGTTGGGCGAGATGGATTAATGGCGTGCTGCTGATTGAAGCTATCTTGGAGTCAAGCGCAATTTGAGACTGCCCAGGGCTGTAGTCCTTGAGTCTGCCCGAATCGATCAGGGAGAGGAAAGACCAGCCGAGGTCGGATTTGGTGCGGCGGTTAAAGACAAAGGGGATCACCTTTGGGCCTAGCGAACGGGTCAGGAAAGCCGTCAGCCCTGCACCAATACCCGTGGCATCGCACACCAGATAGCGCACTTCCCAGGTCGTGGCAAGCGAGAGGATTTTCCCGTACAGGTCGGTATGTCGGATCCCCACCCACAACTGGCGATAAACAATCTCATAGGAGGGTAAAAGCAGCCCGGGATCAGTGAGGGTTGCGGTGTTCACCCGGGCAATTGTGACCGCAGTGGCGTCACGAGCAGGGTTCGTAAGAGCATCACCATCCTGACCCTTTTCATCCTCCCCGGCGATGTCCAGGGACATCACATAGATTTCGCCGGGTGAGGGAGCGATCCGGGGTGGATGAATGCCGTAAATTAACGCCATCCGCTCCGGAGGGAACAAGCCGCCATCGGCGTCAATGTCCTCGGAATAATACTGTGTCCGCACCATAGGGTGATGCCGCCCGAGCCTGTCGACCTGTTCTGCCACGAATTTCCCATAAGCAGGGACTTCAGCTGCCACCAGGTCGCAGGTCAATCGCCAGACGCGCTGAATCCCATCGGCTTCCTGCTGGATGCCAGCAGCCTTTTCCTCTCGAGCCAGCAGGGTATTGGCAGTCCAGGCGGTGCCCCAAAACACACGGGTGGCATTCGTGCTGGCAGCCATCGGGGCAATCTCCTTGTCATATTTATCGATCAGGATATCCTGGGCTTCATCCACAGAAAGCAGCAGGTTGGCAGTCGCACCGACGATACTGGTTGTGGGCGACCCCGAGAGGAACACCAGGCGTGCTCCGCCTACCTGATACACGTGTCCAAAATGTTTCTCCCAGCGATCCTTTACCAGCCAGTTCCCGCTCAGCACTGTTTCCAGCCGATGCATGGCATTTTCCGTTTGGTGACGCCAGGTGGGCGAGACCTGCACCATCTCGCATCGCTCAGTGGAAAGCAAGGTCAGCAGATAAGCCTGGAGCTGGGCTTGCAGTTCGTTTTTACCTGATTGGCGCGGCAGAATCACCACGAAACTCAGTCCCTGCTGATGCAAAACCGAGTGGACCACTGCCCGGGCGATTGCCTCCTGGTAATTTCGCAGCCTGATCCCTCCGGTGCAGCGCACAAACAAAGCCACATCCCGCAGTAATTTCTTCAACAATTCCACCAAACTGGTCATCTTTGAAATATCAGCCTCCCAAAAAGGTCCGCAGCAGCGCCACCAGCGACATCAGCCCCGAACCGCCCGAAGTTAATCCGGAGAAAAGCTTGAACTGGGTCACACCTTCCGTAGCCTCCCTGATGCGTTTTTCATGGTCGCGCATTTGTTCTTCCAGAATCGAAAGGCGCTGTCCGGTCATTGCCTGCTGGTGCGTCAGACGGACCTCAAGCGCTTTGATCTGCGCCTGAAGCAAATGGCTGGCATGCTGCAGCTGTTCTGTGATGAGTGCAGCGGACTTATCCTCCATGTGCGCTGCCCTTCTCATGTGCGTTCAATCCGGCAACCTTCAATTCTTCCAGAACTGCCGCCATGCTGCGTGAAAGCGCCTGGCTGAGCTCATCGGCATGTTTGTCCTGCAGGTTTCGCTCAGTCTGGATCACCTTCGCCAGGCGTGTGCAGCTGAGGCCCAGCAGGCGCAGAGCGTCCGCCAGGGCATTTGTGTCATCGGCATCCTGAGCAGCGCGCTCAAAAAAGCGGCGCATAACAATCCTCAGCATACCGATCTCTCCCCGCAGGGATTCTCCGAGGGCGCGATCCAGGTCCGCCATTTCTGCCCTGGTGAAGTGCTCAACATAAAAGCCAACTTCGCCCTCAGATCGTTTTCGTCTCGTCATCAAATCTTAAAACCTCCACAGCCGTCAGGGATAGGGTGGGACGGTCCGGGTGCTGCGCAAAGCGTGGTAAAGGTGAAGTTTGTATGTGAGCAGGGCTTTCGCCACCCGAACCGTCTCTATAACAGAACAAACGTTCTGTTTACGAATACAGTGTAGCAAATTGATGCCTGCAATACAATCCGTTAAAAGCGGCAGGTTTAAAAGAATAAATCGCCGCTTGTGGCGATTTATTCTTTGTTCAGTTACATCAGTTTTCAGAAAAACCAGTGTAATATTTTTCGGCGTTGAAGTTGGGCTGTTAATCCGCTTTTTCCCATGACTGCGTTGCATTGCGTTCGGTGTGCAGATCAATTTCAACACCACCCCACGATCCAGCTTTTCCGTAAGGTGCCGCCCGGCAATTTAAGGGATGACATCCATGCATGTTCTGCACATCACCTGTTAATAAACGGCGATCACAACAGCAATCCCTGTTCAAAAGCAAATCCAGCTCTTAATTGACAAAATTATTGTGCAGCAAAAGACCTGATCAATCAACCTGACTGAAATTCCAAATTTTGATAACGCAATTAACTTTTGGGTGTTCTATAATATAGTCTGATCTATTTCAGATTGTATTTTTTCATCCAGCGACACCGCCCACGCCATGTTGTGAGCGAAGATGAAAATAAATTTTAAAATCAAGGCGAGAGGATTGTCACAATATGATTACAAGGATCCATCCAAAGATCAGCATCATCACCTGTACTTTCAACAGTGAAAAATTTCTGGAGAAAGCCTTGAAGAGTGTTGAAAATCAAACCTATAAAAACTTCGAACATATCATCAATGATTCCCATTCAGGCGACACGACCCTTCAGATCATTCAAGATTATGTGAATCGAAATAGAAATCAATACCCCATCAAAGTGATTAACTGTGAACCAAAAGGTGTTGGGAATGCTTTAAATGTCGCCACAGAACACGCTTCCGGGGAGATCATCCACTACCTTCACTCCGATGATTACTACATTGATACCCACGCATTAGAAAAAGTCGCCAGGATCTTCGATGAAAACCCCAACCTGGTGTGGTTAACAGGGAATTTCGCCCTGGAATGGAGAGGCAAAAAGATTATCCTTCCCCAAACACACATTCTCAAGCCAAATCTTGAGATTGCCCTCTCCATCATGAATTTCATCTCCCACGAAAACACCTTTGTGAAAACTGAAGCCGTGAAAAAATACGGCGGCTTTATCGAGACGAAAGAGGAACCTGTCGAATATTCCCTGTGGCTGAAATTACAAAAATACCATCACCCGCTGATCGTCAATGACGAATTTGCGGTTTTTATCATCCATGAGGGCAGTACTTCCTCGGGCAGTATATTTAAGCTCCTGAAAGCCATCCTTCGGGCATATAACACGCAAAAGAAAGAACATATCCTGCCATTTTTAGGGTTTTACAAAGAAAAACGGAGCTACCTGCAGCTCAAGATTTTGATTAATAGAATCGGTAATTTAAGGTTTCTGTAACATCCGGGAAAACAGAATCAAATCGACATGGGCGCTCAGTTTCAAAGAACATGCACGTTTGAAGAGCGCCCCGTACAGCGGAAAACCAAACAGGTCACGGCGTGGTCGCTATTCTTTCCGCTTCTCTGTCCAGGTCCTCATTTCCCTGAAACCAATCTGCGTGCGTTCCCACTCGGCTTGCATATCAAGCTAATCTTCACCCTCTGGCATGTCGGGGATATCAAAATCATCATCGTGCTGGAGCGCCATGGTCTCCTCAAGCGTTGGGATTGGAAGATCGTCGTCATCCTCATCATGTACAACCTCTTCGATATCCATCTCGATCTCATCATCAAATGCACTGCTGAGTTCTTCAATATAAGCAATATAAAAACTCACCATTTTGCCGCAATTTTCAATCGAAAGCCGTTCATCAATCCCATGCATCCTCTGTAAATCATCCTGCTCAAACTGGACGGGCATGAATCGCAGGGTATTGGTTGTCAGCGGAATATAACGTCTGGCGTCGGTGCCGCCCAGTACCAGATAAGGCGTCACCAGGCACTCAGGATAAGCCTCTTTGATCAATCTAGCAAGTTTCTGATAATAAGGCGATTCCACATCCGCAACAGGCGAAGGATCCCAACCCGATTCACCCAGAGTATCGCCAATGAAGGGAACAACCTTCACGCGAGGGTCATCAATGATCGCCAGCACCCGCTCGTATACCGTACGCAGATCGTCTCCCGGCAGCAGCCGGAAGTTGACCACCGCTTCTGCACGTCCGGGCAGCACATTATCTTTTTCACCCGCGCTAATAATTGTGGGTGCTGTCGTTGTTCGAATGACTGCATTTAAAGTCTTGGACTTGCGCAGCTTTTTCTTCAAAATCCCACCAAAAAGCCAGGTGTTGGCAAACAGCATACGCTGGAAAAAGGGCAGAGCCGATCCCAAATAGCTCATCAAGAACTCGATAACTTCGAGGCGGGCGGGCATGGGATGGTTTTCCAATCGATGGATTGCTCTCGAGAGGATCCCGATTGTCGTTTCTTCCGGGGGCATCGATGAATGTCCACCTGCCAGTTCAACAATCAAGCGTAAACTCAGATACCCTTTCTCCGATATTCCAACAACACCCACCGGCGTTTCCACATTGGGCAGGAAATTGTTCATGATCGTGCCCCCTTCATCCAAAACGCTCCCCAGGCGGACGCCGCGAGAGGCAAGCAACGCGCTGATGGCAGCCGCGCCGTTTTCGCCACCCAGCTCCTCATCATGCCCAAATCCAAGGTAAACCGTGCGTTCAGGTTGAAACCCCCGCTTTAGCAAATAATCAACCGCTTCCAGGGTGCCAATCACGCCCAACTTGTCATCCATTGTGCCCCGCCCCCAAACATAGCCATCCACAATCTCACCGCTGAAAGGCGGATGGGTCCAATCGGCTTCATCCGCCGGCACCACATCCAAATGAGAAATCAACATAATGGGTTTCAGTTCCGGATCCTTGCCCTCCCATGTATACAACAAGCTGTAATCATTAACAGTTTCCGTCTTCAACCTCGAATGGACTTCAGGATAGAGCGTTTTCAACAACCGATGCAGCCCAAAAAAGGCGGTGGAATCGATCCTTTCCGGGTCGTCGTGAGAGATGGTTTTGAACTGCACCGCCAACCCCAATCGCTCGGCAACAGATTTCCCATCCACACCCACAAACCGACGTGGCTTGATTTCTTTTTGTGGGGGAGAGAAAAGGGCTGTTTTCAGCAACAGGAATCCCAACAGGAACAGGGCTAATGCCGCCAATCCTAAAACAAGTGCTATCAATAAGGTGTTAATATTCATTGTTATTTTCTCCTGGATAATTCAAAGATGAAGCCTGTTTGCCACAGGCCATATTGTCCATCGATCAGATTGCTATGTTCACACAAGGGGGATCGTATTTTTTTCCAAAACCTGTAGAAAAGCCTCAAGTTGCGACTGATCTTCAAAAGCTCGTTTGGGAATAAAGGGATAAATATCTTCATCTCCCTTATAAATCATCAAGAAAAGGTGCCTGGATTGGATCACTCTGTGCACATCTTCCCAATCCATGTCCATGGATTTTTCACCGATCGTCATGCGCGCCTTTTTATCTCCAAAGGTCAGAATCCGAGTCTCCCTGAGAAACGGATCTTTTTTATAGGATCGCATAAGCTGGAAGGGGATAAAAACCACGTAATAAATAAGAAAAAAGCCGCTTACCATGCAAACAATTGCTGCAATGTTACGCCAGGTCGAAGGCGTCTGCGAAGGCAACGCAAGAATGACAATCGAGACAATCGTGAGCAAACCCATCATTCCCGCCATGATTAAAAAGCTCTGGGTTTTTCCTGCCAGCAGGCGGGATGCTTGAATGTATTCTTTTCTTTCAGGTGAAAACCGAATTTTAATGGGTGTTTCCATGCCATTCCTTTCCTGGATCATCTTATCCATTTTACCACTTCAGGCTTCAAATGCAGCAGATTATTTCATGCTTCTTGCCTGCTGAAGGTTAAGTATAATCAATGAAAACGGTTTTATTATAGAGTGAGAAATTAACCATGACTGAAGCGCAAAACCTTCACATCCCCACACCCTGCCTGTATTTGGTCTATGCCACGCCTGAGCTCCCCGCTTTTGATCAGGCAACCCTGACTTCGCGATTGCAGACATTCCCGGAGATACAGGAAACCAAGCACCTCGAGGTGGCGCAGCATGAGCCTGTTTCTACAGCGCACTGGGGAGAGATCCGCTTTGGTCAACATCATATTCAGTTCAGCGGGTTACCCAACCCCCTCCCGAATGAAATTATAGATCGCACCGTCCACACCTCCCGGTGGATGCCCCAAATCAAAATGGCGATGCGCCAGCACCAATCCCATATCAGCCTGGTCTACACAGGCACGCATCATAACCCGATTGAAAAAATGATCGCTCTTTACCAAGCGGCTTCTGCCTTTTCAGACGAAAACCTGGTTGGCATTCTCAACCCCGAAGCCTGGGTTGCCCACCCTCCAGCAGACTTCCTTTCCACACAGATGATCGCCACCTATCGCCAACACCTCCCTTTCTCGCTGTGGTTCGGATATATCAAATACTTCGTGGATAAAACCCGGTTCTGGTTGGTGACCCGGGGACATCACATCTTCGATGTCCCTGACCTGGCTTATTTCGTTCAGGCCGAAGACCGCATCGAAAGCATCATCAGAGATTTTAACAATATTTTTTATTACATCTACGAAGAAGATGTCTTTGTGACGGCGGGGGATACTTTTACATTGGCTGGGTCAGACCAGAAACTGGAATTTCTGGAGGTTGCAGAAGAAAACGATTTTTTAATGGGTCCTTCGGGCACCTTGGTCATCGCACATGCAGGGGCTAATTTGCAATAAACTGGTCTTATCTCACAGAATAATCAAATTCTTCCACAAATTTTTCCTGCTGCCTGGTTTCAACAGCAGACGGGATAAACTGCCGCACCCACCTGATCGCATCCTTCCCATCAAAACCAAAAACAACCCGGGCAAGGCAGGCAAGCACCATGCCCGTCCGTCCCCTGCCGGCATGGCAGTGGATCACAATATTTTCTCTATTTTGTGCTGCCGCAAAGACCTGGGATATAGGCGTTTGCAGAGCATCCTTCTCTGGAATTGCAAAATCAATAACAGGGACTTCAATGACCTGTATCCCCTGTTCCCGGTATAGCTTCCGCATATCGAATCCCGTCAGTTCATAAGATTCCATCCAGGGTGCCAACATCATGACGACGTCCACACCTGCTACTATAAATTTATCCAGAAGTGTCCAATCAGGATCAAAATATGGGCTGAAGGGCAGCGGACTCCGATAAATCCGTCCGGGTAAGCCAAAGGGCAATTCGATCAATCTATCTTCCATTTTTTTAGGAGTCTCCCAAAATGTTTTTTATTGATCAAACTTTGCACGTGTCAAATATCGCACTTACGTCGGCACCTATATTATACAAGAATAAACTTCTTATATAATATTAACGGTAGCATTCGTACCATCCTGTGGTATAATACCGCAGGTTAACAAAAGTAAGCCCTAACTCATCGATTGGTGGATCATTGCGTTCATCATTCGATTGAAGATCAGAACAAAATTTATGAGGAGGATGTCTGATGAAGGTAATTGTTGATGAGGATTTGTGCCTGGGTTGCGGTATTTGCGAAGGTTTAGCCCCTGAGGTCTTCAGCCTGGCAAATGAGCCCTTTGCGGAAGTTTTGCTTGACCCTGTGCCCGAAGAATATCATGATGCTGTTCGGCAGTCAGTGGAAGAATGCCCCGAAGAAGCGATTATCATCGTAGAAGAGTAAATTTCAATAATTAACTGAAACAAGGAGGCTGATTTTTATCAGCCTCTTTTGTATTTAAGACAGTAAACAGCAATAATGACAAGGTTTTTAAAGTTCAGGTTTCAAATCACACACGCCCAAACGCAGAAACCAGGGTTTTCAAACATCCGGATGAAATAAACCCAAAGCCACCGCACGGGCTACCAACTGCTGGATGTTCTGTGCGTCCAGTCGGGCTTTCATGCTGGCTACATAACCACGAATTGTACGTGGACGCAGACCTAACTTGAGGGCAATCTGTGCTGTGGTCAATCCTTCTCCCACAAGAACCAGGACCTGGTGCTCTCGCCGACTGAGTTTGGGGAGCTGATCAACCGGGACCGGGGCTGATGGAGTTACAACCACAATATCCCCCTGCACCCGGGCATAAAGCGGCCCTTCCACATCCGACATCAAGCGATCCCAACGTCCCTGATTGATCTCCCGCACAATCCTCTCCGGGGGTAATTCAACTTCCATCACACCAAAGGAATCCGGATGCTTGAAGATCAAAACTTTTGTCATATTAAAACCTCCTGAAACCCTAATGCCATTTTCAATATCACGATCAATAACATCACCAGAACAACTGTTCTAATAATACATCTTTAAAGGTCTGATTGTCAAGAGGTTAATTGAAATCACACTCAAAAACGCCCCCTCAATGCACCATCCCATCACTCAAAGCTGGTTCGGTGAAGAAGCCAAAACCCAATCGCAGCCAGAAGTCCAAATACCGCGGCTCCCAGCCAGGGCGCCTGCGGTCCGAATTGATCACTGAGGAAGCCGCCCAATAATGGGCTGATACCTGAAGCGACGTTCAATGTCAGCCCATAAAGGCTCATATATCTCCCCCTTCGATTGACGGGCGCAAAATTGGCGACCTGCGCACTTGAACGCGGCACCACAATCAGTTCGCCCAGCGTCATCACCACCATCGCCAGCCAAAAGCCCCAAAACCTCTGAGAAAAAGCAACCACCAAGGGACTCAGGATGTAAAACAGTGACCCCCACAGCAGAACCCTGGAGGTGGCGACTTGCCGCGTGCTGCGGGTCATAATCACTTGTAAAAACACAACCATCAGGGCGTTCGTAGCAGGAATCCAGCCATAGCGCTGTTCGCTGATCCCGTAATTGGTTTTTGCATGGACGGAAAGCAGCACCCAGATCATGGAAGCGGTCATTTGCACCAAGGTAAAGGTCATCACCAATCCCATAAAAGGTTTGTCCCGAAGCGCCTCCCCATATCCCTGCACCTGGGCAAACCAACCGCGTTTATGATCTTCCTCAACATCCGGAAGCGTTTCACGGGCAAAAAAGAGCAGCATCAAGCCATAAGAGGCAATGCCGAACATCGCGCCAATTAACCCATGCTGATAGGAACGCGAAAGTACAAAACCACCAATAGCAGGCCCTGCTGCCACGCCAACATTGCGTCCCATCCGGATCAGGGCATAGGCATCTGCACGCTTTTCCTCTGAAAACAAGTCAGCCAGCATGGCATCGGTTCCCACATTGTAGAGCGGGGAAAACATGCCATTAAAACCTAATATGAGCGCAAATGTTGCATAGCTGTGGGCGTAGGTCAACAGAAAGTAACCCAGAGCATTGCCCAGCAAACCGATCACCATCACCCATTTACGTCCCACCCGATCGACCACCGGACCAGCCACCACAGAAGAGATCAAGCCTGTCACCGCGCTGATCGTCATCAAACTGGCGACGGTCACCAGGGGAAGCGCCAAAGTTTCGCTGGCGTAGATCATCAAAAAAGGCCAGATCATCGATGATCCGGTCGTGGCGACAATCATCCCAAAGAACATCAACCAGAATTGGCGTGGGTAATCTGAAAGCTCACTTCGAAGGCGATTAAGCATGGGGGCAATTATAGCAACATTTTGCCAACAGGATCACTTGTTTACAAAACCAGAACGCACCCCATCTGCGGATCAATCAAATTTTTCAAGGCAAATAAAACAGCTGGTGTCCCACAAAGATCAAGCGGATCGGTCGGGTGCAAACCGCCACGTCGGGCAAGGCAGCCAGCAACGTGGCAATATAAACGGCGTTGAAAGCAGAAAACTCCTCTGCAATCTCAAGACCGGTCAGTTCGCGCCGCTCTAAAAGCGCATCAAATGCTCCCTCCATTGTTTCTCGCTGGATCCTGCGCAATTTACCACTCACCACAGGGGAAAGCAAGACACCCTCACTGTCGACGTCCAAAACTTCAAAAGGACGCCCACGGTCCAATGTCTTTAGCTCGAGCCCGCCCAATGAACAAATATTGGGCCAGAATTGATCATGGGTTAACAAAACAAATCCCCCAAATTGAAACCAGTAAAAACCATTAACGTCATTGCCTTGGGCGGGAGGTCAAAACAACATCCTGCCATGCTTCTGTGACCACGCATGGCAATCATTATACATGATGTCCGGTTTCAGACAAACCAAAAATTATAAAACCAAATCCAAGGGAAAGATTTTCATTTTGCAAGATGATGATGGCGACAAGTATAATCATCTCTATGAAAAACAGCGCACATAAAAATACGCCCGAAATTTCTGAAATTATCCGCTCGAGCCGGCGTTCTTTCAGTCTTGAGGTCAAACCGGATGGGCGCCTGATTGTACGTGCGCCACAGTACGCCACCAATACGCAAATCGAGAAGGTCGTCGCCCAGAAAAGCGCATGGATTCAAAAAACACAGGCGCGCCTGATGCGTCAATACCCCCGGATCAAAACCAGAACCTTTTCTCCCGGAGAGCTTTTCCCATATTTAGGAACGCAATATGCGCTCCAACTAACGGACCGTCAACGACCGCTCCTCGAGCTCAATGGCGTCTTCTTACTCTCACGTTCAGCGGCGAGCCGGGCAAAAGAAGTGTTGATCGACTGGTATCGTGAAGAAACCCGGAGTATAACCCGGAGCCTGATCGAAAAATATTCGAAACAATATGATTTCAAGGTCAACCGTGTACGCATCACCAGCGCACGCACACGCTGGGGCAGTTGTTCAAGCAAGAACAACCTGAACTTCACCTACCGCCTTTCCATGGCACCCCTCGAAGTCATCGATTATGTCGTCCTGCACGAGCTCGTCCATCTCAAACATCATAACCACAGCCAATCCTTTTGGAATGCCGTTGCCGCTATCAAACCTGATTATCAGAATCAGCGCAACTGGTTAAAACAGCATGGCGCGCTCCTCACCCTGGATTGAGAAAATGATTTAGGCTATCAGATTGCTCAATCATCCAAGGGGATTTGTTTAAAATAAAACAGGCTCGAAACAATAAAAAAAGAGAGACACCCAGAATGAGCGTCTCTCTATCATTCTCACATCAAGGTTTGCTTGATTTTTACAACTGGCAATAGCGATCAACCCGCTTACCGACAACCGCCAGACTATCTTCCCAAAACTTCTTGTCACGGATATCAATATCAAACCGGGCAGCCAGTTCAGCCGCGGGCGCTTCCCCTGTGCTTGCCAGCAATTTCTTATAATCCGGAATGAAATCATCGCCGCGCCGCTGATAGATCGCGTACAAACCCACCCCAAATAGCATCCCGAAAGCATAGGGGAAGTTGTAGAAAGACAAGCCGGCAGAGTAATAATGCGGCTTCCAGGTCCACATATACTTATGGCGATTTTTAGGATCTAATCCTTCGCCATAGGTTTTATCCTGAGCATCCTCCATGATCTCACACAACTCATCCGGGCTCAAATCTGATGCTTTCCGGCGTTCAAACACTTCCTTTTCAAATAAGAACCGGGAATAAATATCCACGATGATTTGCGAATCACCAATTAAGGCTGTCTCAAGCAGAGCCAGCTCTTCTTGAGGGTCGGTGATGGTTTTCATCACGGCATTGAAGACGATCGTCTCGCACATGATCGACGCCGTTTCCGCCATCGTCATCGGTGTTTGCTGCTGAAGCAGTGTTTTGCCAGCCTGATACATATTAAAATTGTGGTATCCATGCCCCAGTTCATGGGCAATCGTCATCACCTGATCCAGTGTGCCATCAAAATTACACAGAATGCGAGATTCCTTCACAGCGGGCACGGGCATACAAAACGCGCCGCCCTGTTTTCCTGCTCGCTGTTCCGCATCAATCCAGCGATTGTCAAAGGCTGTCCGCGCAAAATTCGCCAGTTCAGACGAAAAATTGCCGAAATGCGTCAGGATGAATTCTCTGGCTTCCTGAAAGTCATATTGCTGGTCAAGCTTGCCGACCGGGGCAAACACATTCCACCAGGGGAGCGCCTCCTGCCCAAACCGCTTTGCTTTCGCTTTGAAATATCGACGAAAGGTCGGGAAGGATTCTTCCATGGCTTCCATCATCGCCTGCAAGGTTTCACGATCAATTCGTGCCTGATCGAGCGCTGAATGGAGAGCGTCGGTTCGTCCACGATGTGCATTCAAAGTGTTCACCCAGCCTTTAATGCCATTCATACAGCCAGCCAAAGGTTCCTCAATCGACTTCCATGCGTCCATTTCCGCTTCATATGCACGTTTCCGAACGCTCTCATCGGGATGGGAATGCAGATTGATCAGCGCCGGCATCGGCAAAGTTTCAATTTTCCCATCCAGCTCAAAGTCCACGGTTTTCTGGGAGGTCAACGTTCCCTGTAGTTTTGACCAGGCACGAGAACCCGAAAGACTCAATTCGCTGGATAAGATCTCTTCGCGCTCGCTCATTAAATACTGGCTTTGTTCAACAATCTCCAGGATGGGAAAGGCATGCTCTCCAGCACTGTTCCCCAATGCGAGGATTTCTGGCAGGACATCTGCAAACCGACCAAGCCAGGACTTCAAAACCACCATCACGTTCTGCAGGTCAATCAATACCTTATCAAATTTGGATGCCATCTGCATCGCTTGTTTGTTAAAAGAATCCGTCGAGATAAATGATGTGAAGTACGCGTTGATGGTGAATGCTTTCTCCATCAAGGCATTCATTTGATCCACAACACTGCTGATGGCATGATTAACTTCTGCCGGTGGGCTGGATGGCGTTAGTTTAGCCAGGTCTTCCTGAACGATCTTTTGCAAATCTTGCGTGGTGTCTTTGACCCAGGCAATCTCATTTTGAAGTTCCAGCGACTCCAGACCAGGATATACATTTGAAAGATCCCATTGGGGAGGTTTTGTCATCATAAAACTCCTTTTCAATTTTATAAATAAATGACTTCTTCGGCTTAATGATTATATATTAATTACCGCTCATTTTCTGAATTAATTTGGAAATAATTTGTCGGTCCTGACCCTTGCAATCGGTGCTTCCAATCATAATGCTTGGTTTTGTATTCCCATGAAAGTCGCTGCCACAGGTCATCAGAAGATGATGTTCCAGGGCCGCCTTCTCATAAAATTCAGTTTGATCAGGGTCATGGTAGCTGCTGTAAACCTCGATTCCTGAAATACCCGTCGCAATGATCCCCTCCAGCAGATCGGAATTCTCCTTCACATTCACGCCTGGGTGGGCAAGAACTGGAACCCCACCATTCAAATGGATTACTTCAATCGCCTCTGCCAGGCTGAGAAAATTCATGGGCATATACGCCGGCTTTCCCTGAGAGCAGTAATCCCAATAAAAGTTGGTAAAGGGATTATCGCTGCGGTCCCCACCATCTCGATAAGGATCCAGCAGGGGGTTTTTTGCATCCTCATCGTAAATCAAGGCAGCCCGAGCGATCATTTCTCCCGTGACCACCCCGTCACGAGTAAGTTCTTCAATCTGTTCATCATCGAATTCGATCCCCACCTGGCGAACCAATTGCATCATCTGGAAGGAGTTCGCCTTCTCCTGGTGGTAAACATCCGCCTCGATCTCTTCAAAAATATGCGCATGGTGATCTATTCCAAACCCTAAAAGGTGGAGTTCGATGCCATCAAAGACACAATCCATCTCAATCCCGGAGATGATGGTCAGCCCGGTTCCCTTTGCAACCTCAATGCCTTCCTGTACACCCCTGGCCGAATTGTGATCGGCAATCGCTGCGTGGGTGATGCCAGCACTCAGGCACAGATCGACAAGCTCCGCAGGTGAAAATTCAGCATCATTGCTGTAATTGGAATGAAGGTGGAGGTCAATTTTTATCATGATTAAGTCCTTTGTCATTATTGTTTTTCATGATCCTGAATACACGTTAAGAAAGGATAGGGTCAGCAGGTCCCATCTGCCAGCAACGCTGCCTGCTCACTTTCCCAAATCAGGACAGATTGATTATAATAGAAAGCGCGCCAAACCAGCAAATCATGACCGTAAGCATACGGAAAGGATTCTATGCCGTTTCAAATTACCAGAGAATGGATCATTGACATTCCAACGGAATTCGAGCATCGGGTGGAAGAGGAGAAATTAATCTTTTGGAAAGCCGGCACCACTGTGATCGCCGCTGTTTTCAGCCTGCCCAATAACACGGGAAAGATCGAACTCTTTACTCAGATCAAGGAAAAATTTCCAGAGGATATCCTTGAGACTTTTGTCTCGACCAGGGGAGAAATCGTCGGTCTGGGTTACACCCACGTCTTGGAGACAGATGAACACAACCGGCTGGCGCTGGTCACCTTTACCGCCAGCGATACCACCTGCCTTCAGGTCGGCTATTATCTTGACAATCCCGACGATTTATCATGGGCAAAGTCCGTTTGGGAAACCATCGTATTCATCCCGGATGGGCAAACCTCAAGGGTTGAATGAAGATTGAAAATCTATTAAAATTAAAGGGAGGCAACCATGTCAAATGAAATTAAAATCGAACGAAAAGCATCGGAAGTTTATCAACCAGAAGACGCCGCAGAAGCCAGACAATTCATTCAGGAGAAAAAGGACCTGACCGGTGCCAATCTGGCGAGCATGGATTTGCACAATTTGAATGCGGTTGGAGCAGTCCTGCGAAAAACGAACCTGGAGCGAACGGATCTTTCACACGGACTGCTGGTCAAACCGAATTTCTACAAGGCATCCTTGCGTGATGCTGCTATCCACAATACGATCTTTTTAGGGGGCGACTTCGTAAAAACAAATCTCAAAGACGCAGACCTTGCTGATTCTGTCCTCTTTGGTGTGGATGGTGAAACCGCCAGTTTTGAAGGGGCAAATCTACGAAATGCCGTCCTGGTCAACGCTGATATGACGGGTGCAGATTTTTCAAATGCCGATTTTTCTGGTTCTCGCTTTGTATCTGTCAACGTAAAAAACGCTGATTTTTCAAATGCGAACATGGCGGGTGCACTTGCACACAATGTCAATTGGGATGCCGCAAAAGTGCCACCCCCGACAATACCTGAACTGCTGTTAAAATTAAATCCCTGGGTTGGGGCGGTCTTACTGGGCAGCCTGGTTGGTATTCTTGCACTTGTTATCTATGTTCTGTGGCAGCGCAGCCGCAAAAACCATTGAAACGGTTCACTCCAATTGAACAGATTAGAGGGACTTTGAATTCACATTCAAAGTCCGTTATTTCAGTGAGCAAAACGCTTCATTGATTGAACGTTTTTTATTTAATCAAGCGATTCTTCAATCGCGGTTGTGTCAACTTGATTTTGTTTTTGAGAATATTTTATAACCAGAAGGAAAATGGTCAGTACGCCCGTATAGATCGCCAGCAAAATAACGGGAATAATCTCCAGAGAGACCTGACGTGCCAGCACGCCCATCAAGCTGGGAATGACCGCGATCCCCAGGCCCGTCGCCGCCATTTGCATCCCGATCGTGTTGGCTGCGAAATAATCCCCAACCCGTGACCGTGTGCCGGACATCAACCCCGGGAAAATTGGCGCAATGGAAAATCCAATCAAGGCAACTGCCAGTACATTGGCAAGCACGAAGGGATTCCAAACCAGTAAAAGCGAACCTAACAAAGCCCCACTTATTCCAACAATCACCAGTTTATTGACTCCCAAACGCCGGGTAAACATACCTCCGACAATCCTTCCGATGGTGAAGGTAAACCAGTAACTCCCCACAAAGAATCCTGCCAGCGTCGGATCAACCCCTCGCGATTCGGTCAGCAAAGTATAGGTCCATGTCCCCAGGGAAGTTTCTGCGCCGACATAAAGAAAAAACAAGAGCACGCTCAGCCAGACGCTGGGTTGTTTAAGCGTTTCGCCCAATGGCGTTTTGTATTCTGTTAACTTTTTCTTTTCTTCGTGGTCAGCAGGCGTTTCATTTCGATTCCAGATGGATATGTTCAGCGCGAAACAAATTGCCAGAATGATTTGAAAAATTGCCACGGCCCTGTAGCCAAACCGCCAGGTGCCCAACTTCGACAGCCCGTAAGTCATGATGATGGGTCCAATCGTAATGCCAACACCCCAGCTGGCATGCAGCCATTGCATCAGGGATTCGGCAAAGTGTGCGGCAAAATATGTGTTCAGACCGGCATCAATTGCACCTGCCCCCAGGCCAGCAAACACAGCCAAAAGAATCATCATCCACCATTGTGGCACAAGTGTATAGCCCAAAAGCGCCAACCCTGATGACAGGCTGCCAGCAGCAAGGATTCGACCCACACCCAACCTTGTGAGCAGAAATCCGCTGAAGAAGCTTGCAGTCATATAGCCGGCAACACTCGCAAACAACAGCAGGCCAATGGCATCCAATGGGACCGAAAAATTATTCCGAATCGACGGCCAACCGACGCCCATCAAACCATCAGGTAAACCAAGGGAAGAAAAGGCAACATAAGCCAGCAGGATCAAGCCTATCTTTGGATATTGTTTTATCCTGGATAAAATTTTCATAAAATTCCCTTTGTATGGAAACCAAAAACTTGATCGGGTTCAAGCAAAGCAGGTGTGATTATAACACACGGCATCGGGGGACGTAAAAATGTGCGTTTTTACAAAAGTTGAATGGAGCCAATCTATAGAACCGAGCGTAGGGCTGTTGCCTGTTCATCCAGCACGCGCCTTGGCACCTGCCCTCCCAATTTTGGGATAAGGTGCTGCTTGTAACCATCGCCTGAAAAACGTGGGAAAACATGCAGGTGGACATGATCAACCTCCTGCCCTGCTGCCCGTCCATCAGCCAAAAACAAATTGACGCCCTCGCATTGAAAACTGCTTGCCCTTAATGCTTTATCCACCATCTGACCCACATACATCATATACCTGGCGTCATGTTCAGGTAAGTCCACCAGGGATTCTGTATGAAATTTTGGGATAACAAGAACATGCCCCGGCGTGATCGGGTGTATATCCAGAAATGCCAGCACAATCTCATCCTCATACACCACACTGGCAGGCAGTTCACCTTCAACAATCCGACAAAACACACACATACCTGACTTCCTTTGAAAAAATTTTCTTGCCACCCATTTTAATTTCTTGTCCGCAGTTGGCTAAATACTGGTTTGAATTGATCCGTTACTCGTTTGCAGAAAGTGTATCTGAACAGCCGTCACCGGAATACCATTCACACCAGTAAGCCTGTAATTGCTCAAATCGTTCTATGTTTTGGTCGCGCAAACAGACCGCTTCATCAATTTGAGCTTGCATATCGTCAGCAGCCATCTCGCCGACGTAAGCACATTCCTTATCCCGTGAGTCTTCCCAGGCGGATTCAACCTTTTTAAATGACTCTCTGCGCTCTGTGTCCATTTCTTTTTCGAGGATCTGCTCAACTATGGATTGAACAAGACCTTCGCTTGTTTCAACTGATTCTTCCAAACAAGCCAGAGGTTCATCTCCCTCCAGCTCAACGGAACAAGCCGGGAAATTCTCCAGAGCAGCAGGCACCATGATCGCGTCACCTTCCGTTTTCGATTTTTGCTCTTCAAGCTTGGTTTGCTGTGAAAAAAAGAAGGCGCATCCCAACAGGACAGCCGCGATCACAAGAAATGAGATGTTTTGCATATGCCTTTGCATACTGATAGATTATCTCAAAATGATTGTTTATGCAAGATATCAATAGAAAACTTGAAGGAAATAATTTTTTAACTATTCCATTTTCATTTCAACAACAACTCTTAAACCCTTCATATTAAATTTCAAATTTTTAAAATAATTTTGTTACAAAGTATTTAAAAAGATTATCATGTTTTTCTTATCTCTTCATTCTTATTTAGTTTTTTTGAATTCAAAAATCTATTAACTCAATTACAGTCGAAAGAATTGACAAAGGGGTTGAAGAATTTCTTGTGGTCTTAATCATTTTAACGCTAAGCTATTGAACACCCCTTATCTATTTAACATAAGATAGACAATATTTAAAATCCAAATATGAAGTGGATAAATAATGTAAAAGAACCACTTAGCAAATTTGTCGTTCCTACCACGGCTTCCATCATATAATAAGATGGGAATTATAACCAGAGCATTGGCCCAATCATTATTAAATGTCATGCTACTGAATAAATCTGTACCTGTTACACCACTTCGATACTTTATTAATGCTATTATCAAATTTATGATTAAAAATAAGAAAATTCCAAGCGATATTTTCTTATTATCGCCATAGAAAAGATGTTGCATAATCGCATTAATCAGTATTCTGTTAGCAAAGTATTATCAATTTCCATAACTTTTGCTATAAATTTCCAATATCATCCAAGGTTTTTTGAATATCTTTAACAATGAGGTGTTGCATATTTTCCTTATATCTCGAAAGGTTAGCACTCCGCAGCGCATTTTCAATATCTTTTTTTAAATCTGGTTTGTATTTTACGATAGAGGGCAAAGCCTTGATGCATTGCCTTGCAGTGATTGGTCTTTCATCGTTTATGCATTTTAGGTACTTATCAATGATTCCATCAATTTTATTATCTGCGTCCCATCTGGTATTAACGGCAATCAGAAGGAGCCCTCTCGTTCTTATATAAGAATTATCACTATCAAGCATTTCCACGAATATATCAAAGAAGCGATAAATTGTAGAAGCATGATTGCTTATTTCTTCTAACTTCTTCAAACATTCATAGGCTTTTTTATCGTCTTGACCCATCAAGCCATTAATGAGATCTTCCATATGCGACATCCGCCCACCTACCTATAACTTTTATAGACAGTATTCTGCTATCAAAACAGAGCTAACAGTTTTCAAGATGCTTAATCCATAATATATTTAGAACCAGATTTTCAGGATTTAATTTTGTAGTAAGTATTATAAATTGACATGAGAAACCAAACAAGACAATATCAGACAACCCCCGCAACTAAACCATCGCGAATTTATCTGTGAACTTGGCTGTAAAGAAAAAATGAAGATCTCCCGGATACGAATTTAGATCTCTCTTGAAAGGCATAATTAATATTGACTTGGATGCCCAAACGTTATCACACATTGCTGTTTAATGTCACAGTTAGATAACAAGGATCTATTCTTCACCCAAATGGAAACAAAAACAAAAGCAGTTAAGATAGGATCCAACAGCGCTCTGTGCAGAGAACAGGCCAGGAACAGGGTTTTATCTGCGCTATGAGAGGGTAATTATAAAAACAGATTATTTGACCTCGCAGAAAGCTAGGCAAGTGTTCAACCTGCCGGTAGACTATACACAACCTAAATCATGAGGGATTAAAGGATATGGAATTAAAAGTCAGACAAATTAAAGACAAAAATGAAAAAGAAACTATTGCCAGGAGCATTTTAAATAATTTACTTGAATGGTTCAGTTTACCAGAAAGCACCTTAAACTATATACAGGAATCAAAAGAAATGCCGTTTTTGGCTTGCTTTGATGGAAAAAAGAGTGTTGGATTTATCGCCTTAAATGCAACCAGTAAGGATTGTGCAGATATTTTTGTTATGGGTGTTTTGAAAGAATATCATCGTAAAGGTGCGGGTACCAAGCTGTACAAAGCATACGAGCAATTAGCAAAGGGTTTAGGATATACATATTCGCAAGTTAAGACGGTTCAGTCTGGACATTATGAAGCATATGATGTTACCAATCAGTTTTACATCGCGATGGGTTACAAAGAATTAGAGTGCTTTCCTAAATTATGGGACGAGTGGAATCCTTGCCAAATCTATGTAAAATATATCGGCAACGAATAGAAGTTCTAAATAGATTTTTAACTTTATCCAAGGTGGTCGACTGTAACACCTTTTTAATGTCCGAAATCAGAAAGGAAAGTTTTTCAAAAGAGATGCTGATCAAATTTAATCTCAGGCATCGAATTAATAAACTTTGCAGTTCTATTTAGTGTTGAGGATCACCCTGACCAAGTCAGGTGATCCTCAACAGCGTCATCCAGGCAGAACGTTCCAAGTATCTGCAGACGAATGCATGGGAGCAAGCCAAAGAGGTCATGCCAATGGCTACACACCCAAAACGATCAGTACCAAGTCTGGCGAGATTATCTTTGCCATTCCACAAGTACAAGAAGGCGGCTTCTATCCCTCAGCGATGGAAAAAGGCATGATAAGATAAGCGAACGAGCCCTGCTGATTGCGTTAGCCGCAATATCCGTGCAGAAGGTGTGTCAACCACAAGGATCAAAGCCACCACGGAAGAACTGTGTGGTGTTGAGATATCAGTCATGCAAGTTAGTCAAACAGTCCAGCAGCTGGGTGACCCCACTTTATGAAGATAAATTCCAATCCAACACAATCAAACCTGTGTTATCATCCTCTATCAGGATCCTTGCCCAAATACAGGAGTTACGAAAATGAAAAATCTCTTGCTCATGCGCCATGCTAAATCAAGCTGGAAAGATGACAGACTGACGGACCACCAGCGCCCTTTAAACAAACGCGGTCGAGAAGACGCAAAGCGGATCGCCACACACATGGTCAAGCACGATATCTACCCTGACCTGATCCTTTCATCCACAGCAGTGCGTGCCAGTGAAACTGTTGAACTGGTCGCTGAAGTTCTAGATTATGATTACCAAATCCAGTTTTCCGACGACCTTTATATGGGTGAACCGGAAGATTTCATTGAGATCCTCCGCACCTTTGGGGATGATTACGAGACTGTCATGATCGTGGCTCACAACCCCGGTTTGGAACTCTACCTGGAGATCATAGACAGAGAGATCGAGGCTCTACCAACTTCTGGGCTTTGTCAAATCACATTTGACCTTGAAAGCTGGAAAGACCTTACCCTATCAACAAAAGGCAAACTGATCGGATTCTGGACACCCAGAACCATCGATTAGAACAAATCAAAAAAAACAGGTCATCGAAGGGTCATCGATGACCTGTATTCCATTCCACGTATTGTGAACATCATCCCGATTTGCGGGCGATGTATTTCGAGATTTTGGCTGCCAGATTTGAGATGGGCATCGTTTCAAGCCAAATTTTTCCCGGACCTTTAAGCGTTGCCAGGAACAAGCCCTCACCTGCAAACAGCACATTTTTGACACCTTTGACCATATTAATATCATATTGAACCGAAGGTTCAAACATGGCGATATGACCGGGGTCAATCAGCAAGGTCTCCCCACTTTCAAGCGTGCGTTCATAGACACCACCCGGGATGGCAAGGAAAGCCATGCCAGGGCCGGTGATTTCTTGAAGGATAAAACCTTCCCCACCAAACAGCCCGGCTCCAAGATGTTTTCGAAAATGCATTTTAATCTGAACCGATTCCTGGGCGCACAAAAACGTATCCTTCTGACAGATGAGGGATTGGTTCGGTTGCAGTTGCATTTCTAAGATTTGCCCCGGCGCCTCAGCCTCAGGTGTAAACACAACAGTGCCATTGTCTCCCTCGCAGGTGTAAGAGACCATAAAAAGTGACTCGCCAGCAAGGGCCCTCCCCAAACCTGCCATCAAACCGCCGCGTGTGCTGGTCGACATTTTAATCTGATCACTCATCCAGGCCATCCCGCCAGATTCTGTATAAACAGATTCGCCCCGCTCGAGCCTGAACTCGACCATTGGAAAAACATCTCCACTGATTCGATATTGCATGGTTTCACCTCTTTTCAATAGATCGTTAAAGTAAATAGTCACGAATGATGATTATCAGATCGATGTGATCTGTTAATCTGAAGGGTATAAAGCGGCTATCCCAATCCCGTTACAAGCGCCAGAAGTAAACCACCAGCGATCACGCTGCCCAGCTGACCGGCTGTATTGGCGCCCATAGCATGCATCAGGATAAAGTTCTCGAAATCCTCATCCTGCGCCATCTTGGCAGAGAGCCTTCCCGCCATGGGAAAAGCGCTGATCCCGGATGCGCCGATTAATGGGTTGATCTTACCGCCGCTCAGAACCGACATAAGTTTTCCAAACAACAGCCCCGCCACGGTATCGAGGACGAAAGCCAACAAACCTAAAACCAGAATCAACAACGTGTCAAGGTTTAGGAAGGATTCAGCCTTCATCGTCGCCCCGATCGCCAAACCGAGGAACAAGGTGGCAATATTGATGATCTCGTTTTGCGCTGATTTACTCAATCTGTCCACCACGAGCGATTCACGCAGGAGATTACCCAGCATCAAAGATGCAATCAGGGGCGCTGCATCCGGTGCAACCAGGGAAACAACAACCGTGACAAAAACGGGGAAAGCCACAAGCGTCAGCCGTGAAACCGGCCTGGGGGCATACTCCATGCGAATCAAGCGTTCCTTGCGGGTGGTCATCAGCTTCATAATCGGCGGTTGAATAATCGGGATCAGGCTCATGTAGGAATAGGCTGCCACAGCAATCGGCGCGATAAGTTCCGGCGCCAACTTGCTCCCCACAAAGATGGCAGTTGGCCCATCAATGGCGCCGATCACACCAATCGAAGCAGCCTGGTTAAGGGGAAAACCTAAAAGGAGTGCCAGTAAAAGCGTCCCATAAATCCCAAATTGCCCCGCTGCTCCTAAAAGGACCATTTTGGGCTGAGAAAGAAGCGGGCTAAAATCAATCATCGCACCTACACCAATGAAGATTAACAGCGGGAGAAGCTCTGTTTTGATGCCTGCATCATAAATGACTTTCATAAAGCCCACATCAGCAGACATGCCAATATTCGCCATGATGCATCCAAAGCCAATGGGCAACAGCAAGACTGGTTCGTATTCCTTGACCACGGCCAGGGTGATCAAAATCACCCCTGCGGCAATCATAATCCCATTGCCAGGCGTGAAGTTTCTAAAACCCTGGATGATCTCTTCCAGTAAGAATGTAAAATCCATTGATCCTCTCCCTTAATCAGTGTAGGTCATCAAGACTTTTCCGTGACCAACCTGATCACCCACATTCACATCCACGGAGGCTAACTTTCCATCTCGCGTACTCCTGATCGCATTCTTCATCTTCATTGCCTCAAGGGTACACAGCTCCTGCCCGCGTATAACCTGGTCGCCCGGTTTTACCAGAATTGCCACAATCACACCCGGCAGCGGAGAAGCAACCACCCTGGTATCGGCTTGCTGTGTTGGCTTCACTGTTGTCGATGCTGTTTGAACCGGCTCCGACCTGGGAACAGAGGGACGGTGGGCGATGGGCTGGGGCAAAGTGCCCTCAGACTCAGGCCAGACCTCATACCGCGCATCCTCAATCATTGCAATGATCGGTCGGGTATTCAGGTCTTCGATATTTACTTCATATTTTTGACCGTCAATTTCAACTGTGATTTTCATATTATTTCCTTAAGACGATTGTTCGTCATTTTGCATCAAGCGATGAAAAGCTTGCCAGGGACTCAAACCCTGAACAGCACCGGGATGATATTTTTCCGTTTTTATTTGTTGACAAGAATCAAGTGCCAGAGCAACGGCTGTTGCAGCAGCAACTGCCCGACGCTGTCGCTCCGAAAGTGCCAGGGCTTGATCGGGTGTCGTTTCTGATTGAATTTCAGTCTTTATTTCAGGCATTTCTTCTTTTTTAGATGTCACACGCACCAGGAGTGCCATCATCCCCCATAAAAAAATGATGACAACAAACACCAGACTCATGCCAATGGCGGTGATCAATAGACCTTGTTGAATTTCACTCATACAGCAACCTCCTAAACGGGCATATTACCGTGTTTTCGTGGTGGGCGTTTTTCTGCTTTCTGCCCGATCGCCTTCAAAGCTTTGATGATCATCGCTCTCGTATCAGCAGGCTCGATGACATCATCAATATAACCTGCATGGGCTGCCGCATAGGGGTTCAGATACTGCTGCCGGTACTCCTCTTCCAAACGCTGCCGCTCAGACTGGGCATCCTCAGCTGCCGCCAACTCTTTGCGATAGAGAATATTGGCGGCACCCTCTGCGCCCATCACAGCAATTTCGGCGCTTGGCCAGGCAAAGGTGATATCCGTACCCAGATACTTGCTGCTCATCACCACATAGGCTCCCCCATAGGCTTTGCGGGTCACAATACTGATCTTGGGGACGGTCGCCTCGGAATAGGCATACAGCACCTTGGCGCCGTGTCGGATGATCCCGTGATGCTCCTGATCCACACCCGGCAAGAAACCCGGGGAATCAACAAACGTGACCAGAGGGATATTATAGGCGTCACAAAACCGGACCGTCCGGCAGATCTTGTCCGCCGAATCAATATCAAGCACGCCCGCCATCACGCTTGGCTCTTGCGCCACAATCCCAACTGTCATCCCATCAAACCTTGCCAAACCGACAAGGGCATTTTGCGCAAATCCAGCCTGTAATTCAAGGAACGAGCCGCGATCAACGACCGATTCAATGACCTCATGCATACTGTAGGGAACACTTGGGTCCTCAGGGACCAGGCTGTTCAAAGCTGAATCTTTTCGCAAGGGGTCATCACCCAAATCCTGATAGGGTGGGTTTTCGACATGGTTTGAAGGTAAATAGCTCAACAAATGCCGGGCGAGCGCCAGCGCATCCTGCTCCGTTTGGGTCATCAAATGCGCCGTCCCACTCCGGGTCAGATGAACCCGGGCGCCTCCAAGCGATTCGAAATCTGTCTCTTCACCGGTCACCGTTTTAATCACCTGCGGGCCTGTCAGGAACATAAAAGATTGCTTTTCCACCATAATGATCACATCTGTGACGGCGGGTGAATATGCAGCCCCACCAGCGCAGGGTCCCAGAATAAGGCTGATCTGCGGAACCACACCCGAATACTGGGCATTGCGCTTGAAGATTTCGGCGTAACCGCCCAGGCTTTTGACGCCTTCCTGGATGCGTGCCCCACCCGAATCAATCAGTCCCACAATCGGGTTGCCGTTCGCCACTGCCAGGTCCATCACCCGGCAAATTTTCCGGCTGTGCATCTCACCCAGCGCTCCGCCCTGTACGGTGAAGTCCTGGGCATAGGCATAGACTGTCCTCCCGTCAATGGTGCCGAAACCTGTCACGACACCATCCCCCAGAATACTATCTTCGTCGAGTAAATTTTGTTGTGTGGTCAACGCTTCAAGTTCAACAAAACTATCCTTATCAAACAGCAGATCAAGTCGTTCCCGGGCTGTGAGTTTTCCCTTTTGATGCTGCCGGTCAATGCGATCCTGCCCTCCCCCCAGCAGAGATTTCGCCTTTATTTCTCTTAATTTTTCAACACGTGGATCCTCTTTAGTCATTAAACTCCTCACTGATGGTTGGTTGCTCTAAAACCCAATTGTAACATTAATGGGAAATGGGGATCAGGAATCAGGTGTTGAGAATTGGGTGAGTCTCTGGTTCTCGCTGGTGTCCTCACCAGCAGGCGCTGGTCGGGAAACCAGCATAAACAAGTGGATTATCAATGCCGGGAAACCACAGTCCATTTATTCTATACCTGTAAACACAAATCCGGACAGATCACCTAATCCCTAATACCTGATCCCTAATCCCTAATACCCAATGCCCATTTCCGGATAACACCCCTCATCCCATCATTCCACAATCGCATAAAAGACCTGATTTCCAAAGGCAATATACGCCACCTGATCCATCCCAATTGTAAAGGCTGTGGCAATCGGCGAATCAATTTCGTAGTCCCCCAGTTCAGGTCGCAGCCGTTGATGCAAACGAAAGCGCAGCGAGAAGCGATAGATATCAGCATTCGATGCATCCAAAATGCTGACAGAGGGGTCGGGCGGCGATGTGTATACAACCTCTGTGAAATTCGAAGCCGGCAAGGTCACCGAATGTTCTTCTTTTCCCGGTCTCCCATCGATATAAGTGACAGGGTCCTCACAGGTTACGGGGTTACCAGGCAAACCCGTATAAACACAATTGATGAGCTGCCCATCCTGGCGTAAGAAGTAAAGCTCAAGTCCGTTGATAGCCAGATCAACCACCCGGGACAAATCGGGAATTTCTCCAGCCTGAGCTTTTTCAAAGAAACGGTAGGGTGGATCCAAAAATTGGCCGTTGGTTGCTGCGTAAGCCCAAAAACTGTTGTTTGCAGAATTTAAAATATACAGCACATTGTTTTCATAGATGATTTTTTCTATGCTGCCTACGTCAGTTCCAAAAGACGGGAGCGCCTGGACCACCGGGCTTTGACCGGGAGAGCAGTATGCCACATTCCCCAGCGAATCGATACCCAGGATATGCGCCTGATATGGATTATTGATCGGGAGCGAGACCATATCAACCAGCACATCCAGTGCACCGCCACTAAAATTCCCCGCGCCGCACACAAATTCCGAGTCGATGTTGTATCCCTGACTGCCCCGCGTCGCATGGATAACATGTCCGCTCGTTGAATTGAGCAGGTAAAGATCCACACCGTAGGAAACGATGCGGGTGATATTAATTTCGGATTTCAAAGCGCTCGTTATCGCCGGTCGATAGGACAACCGGACAACACCATCCAACCCATCCAGCGCTTCATCTGCATCGAAACGTAATGCTATCAGTTCATCTGTCTTGCGAAATTGTTCAGCGCTATCCAGATAAGCAACAGCCTCCTGCCATTGATTGCGCGCAACATCAGGATCCTGCGCCGCCAGCGCATATTCAGAAGCAAGCCGGGCTCTTTCATAATAATAGTTATATTGGAGTGTCTTTCCTCTTGCCAGGTAAACGCCAACAGCAATCCCTGTCACAATCAATGGAACGATCAGCGCGATCAGGACCAGGGTTCCTCTTGATAATTGCAGGGCGCTCTCTGCGTGCTCGGGAGAGAACCGGGCAACCATCTTCCTGGCAAAAAATTGCATCTTCTCCTGAAAGCGGCGCCACCCACTGAAGAACTTAGCCAGTCCTTGAATGCCCTCTTCCTTAAAATTTCCCATCTTTTGTTTGATGGTAGGCGTGGCAGGTCCCTCAGCAGATTGCGTTACAGGGGTTTCCTTTTTCATCGCTCGTTGTGGAGAGGTGTATTCCTTGCGCGATTCCTCTGATTCCAATCTTTCGCTCGCCGGAAGCAAAGAAGTCGTCCTGGGCGGCGCTTCAACCAGGGCTTCTTCGTGTTGCGTTTCCTGTGCAGTTAATTCAGTTTCTGGCAGTTCATCGATGATCTTTGGAAGAGTTTCATCAATTTCATCTTCGCTGATAAGGGCTGGCTCTTCGAAAGAATCCAGCACAGTCTCTTCTTCTTCATAAACTTTGGTTTTCCGGGTTTCGCTGATTTCTTCGGCGAGTTCATCTTCAACAATGACTTCTTCCAAACTGACAGGCGCCTCTATTTCATCAAGAGTTTCTGCGATCTCATCACTCAGAATAATGCCATCTGTTTCCTTAACAGGTCTTGCCTGCGGAAGGATGGTTTTGATTTTTCCTTCACCGCGCAAGATTTCCACCATATCCACCCTGAAGGTTGTTGGCGCCTGATGCAGCAATCTTCTGCGCAGCTGGTCCACGTCCGGAAAACCATCTTTAGCCAGCCATTCTTCTGTCCAGGTTGAAGGAGGATGTTCTGCCATAAACAGATAGGCGCCCGGTCCCGGTTCTGCTCGAAAATATCTCACAGTTGGCGTTCGGTTCAGCCCCAATCCGCGATCTGACATACTTTGGTCGGTGAAGTGCTGTAAACCATCATGCGAGAGCACATAGGCATGGGTTATCCCACTTTGAACGATATAAACACCCCGTCGCTGGATCGTCGCCAGGTTGATCGCACCCCGAATCGCCTTTCCTTCCCGAACAATTCTCAGGTTCATCTCCAACATGGCCTGGTTAATTGTCTCCACCAGTGAGCGCAAAACCAATGTCACGGAGCCATTGTTTTTATAATAATCCTCCACCAAGCCTTGCAACCATTGATTCTGAACTTCAGATGTCACCAGGTCAGGTTCCTTCAGCGTCAGGGAAAGGATCAGCAATTCATCAGCGCGATTGCGCGCCGCTCGGCGCGGCGGGCTGGATGCAATAAATCCTGTATATTCTCGGAGCGGTTCTCCGTGTTTTTGGTTGATGGGAATTAAATTGAGATCATACATAGTTATCCTGGCTCACGCATCATCATCGGGTTTGATATTATTATACACATTACTGGCTAGGGTATAATGCTTCCATGGAATTTCGACAATTTAACAACTTTGAAGATTTCGCAAATCATCAAGATGACTGGAATTCTCTTCTCACAAAAAGTGCAGATAGCAATCCATTTCTGACCTTTGAATATCAGCAAACCTGGTGGCAAACGCGAGGGGGCGGCGAATGGGCACAGGATAGCGAATTGCTGATCATCGCCGGCTATGAGGATGACCGGCTGGTGGGCATTGCACCCCTGTTCAGGTCGCTCAACCTTGCGGGCAAGCCAGCTTTGATGTTTGTCGGGGCGATCGAAGTATCTGACTTCTTAGATTTCATCGTCCTGCCTTCACATGCGCCCCTGTTCATTTCAGGATTATTTGATTATCTTTCTTCAAATCAGAATTCCCCCGATCGAGAGATACTTGATTTATACAATCTCCTGGAAGATTCTCCATCCCTCCAGATAATCCAAACAGAAGCAGAACGCCGTAGTTGGACGCATCAACAAACCCACCTTCAACCCGCGCCTTATATCCCCCTGCCCGATAATTACGATAGCTACCTTGCAAGTATCGACAAGAAACAACGTCACGAAATCAGACGCAAGCTCCGCAACATTGATCAGCGTTTTCTGGAAAGCCAGCTTTACATCACCGAAGATCCGACAAAACTGGATGATGATATTGAAAGCTTTATCGCCATGATGGCGCAGGACCCAAACAAACAGGCTTTTCTGACCCCAACAATGCAGCAGCACATTTACAACACAGCAAAAATTGCCTTTGAACAGGGCTGGCTTCATCTGGCATTTTTGCTGCTTGACGGCAAAAAAGCAGCTGCCAATTTATCCTTTAACTTTGATGGTCGTCTCTGGCTGTATAATTCCGGTTGGAAATGGGATTTTCGGGATTATTCCCCGGGTTGGGTTCTGCTCGCACATCTGATTAAATGGTCCATTGAAAATGGGCTCACCGAGTTTGATTTCATGCGCGGTAATGAGAACTATAAGTACAAATTTGGCGGGGTTGATCGGCATATCTATCGGGTGACCCTTTCGCCGAATGATAGCTGATCCCATTCAATTCGTTCAGGGATTTCGTAGCTCATGGCTTTTCCTGATCTAAAACCTATCAACCTGGAATAGGACGGGTGACAGAAGACCGGGGACCGAAGGACCGTCATCCGTCCTCAGTCTCCTGTCTTACACGCGTTCTCTATTGCCTAAACCAAACCTGTTAACCCAAATCAGGACGACGCACCTTTTTCTATTGCCTATTTCTTGCTCCTTACTCACTGCTCCCTATCTTTCCTTTTTCTAACAAATTATTAACGCCTTCGCGCACTTTTTTTCTTGACGCTTAAAATTGCACGTGGTAACATTAAATGAGTGCTATTTTAGCACTCTCTTGTTGAGAGTGCTAAAATTTTTCAGGAGTAAATTATGCGGCTTACCGATCGGCAGAAACTCGTTCTGACCCTGATCATTCACGAACATATCAGAACAGCCCAACCCATTGGGTCTAAATCACTGGTTGAGAAGTACAACCTGTCGATGAGCTCTGCCACCATTCGGAATGAGATGGTTGTCCTGACCGAATACAACCTCCTCCGCCAGCCCCACACCTCCGCCGGAAGGATTCCAACGGAAGAGGGCTATCGTTATTTTGTGGGAAACCTTCTTCAGCGGAGCAGCCTCCCAGCAAATACCCGCCGCACAATTACGCACCAGTTTTACCAATCCCGTCAGGATATTGAACAATGGCTCAAATTGGCGGCTTCTGTGCTTGCCCACCAATCTCAAGCCGCTTCTCTGGTCACCGCCCCCCACGCAAACCAGGCAATTTTCAAACATCTTGAATTGATCGCCACCCATGGTCGTCAGGTGTTGATGGTGGCAGTGATGATGGGTGGTGAGATCTGCCAGCAATTCATTTCTCTATCAGAACCCGTGCCCCAGGAACGCCTCTCTTTAATTGCTGCCCAATTGACAGAGCAGTGCGCTCGATGTGATTTCAACCAGATGTCGAGACTGCGCGGTCAACTGGATGCGCTTGGTGAGGATATTTTGGAAATTCTCCTGGCAGAAATGGCGCTGATCGAAGAATCGGCAACCGGGGAGATTTACCTGGATGGCATAACCAATGTGCTTTCCGAACCCGAATTTTCAGAATCTGATGAAGCGCGCCAGGCGCTGCACATCCTTGAAGAGCGCACGCTGCTGGGAAACCTTTTAACAAACACTGTGATGAATTTAGATGTGGGCGGCATTCAAGTTCTGATCGGCGGGGAAGGCACCTGGGAAGAACTGCGCCAGGTCTCTGTCATCCTTGCCCGCTATGGTGACCCAAACACCATGACGGGATCCGTTGGCGTTATGGGTCCGATTCGGATGCCCTATGACCGCACCATATCCACGGTTCGCTTTGTCGCCAATGTCCTCAGCGACCTTGTTGTTGAAACCCTGGCTAACTAGCCGGGGAATATCTCTAAAAGCACTTACGCAGGAGCAATTTATGAGTGAAGATAAGAAAAAACGAACGAAAGACAATCAGGAAAACCCGGAAAACGAAAACCCGAAATCAGCCAATGGTGATGGTGAGGAATTGGAAGAAGACCAGCCGATGGTTGCATTAACCTACGATGAATTCGATGCGCTGGAAAAGCGGATCGAATCCCTCCAGACAGACGTCGAAGAGAAACAGGATCAATGGCTGCGGACACTTGCGGACTTTGAAAACTATAAAAAACGTGTCCAGCGGGACGCGACCCGCACATACCAGGATGCTGTGGTCAATGTGGTCAAGGCTTACCTCCCAATCGCAGATGACCTTGAAAGGGCCTTACAGAACAGACCACCCGACACGGAATCCAACAACTGGTTTGCTGGAATTGAACTTATTCTCCAAAAATTGATCACCTTGTTGAAGAATCAGGGGATTGAGCGTATGGATGTCAAGCCGGGTGATGAATTTGACCCGAATGTTCATGAAGCGATTACTCAGGAAGACCACCCCGATTTTGTGGATGGACAGATCATTGAAATTGTCCAACCGGGATATTTTATGTCAGACCGTATCATTCGCCCCGCCATGGTGCGGGTAGCCCGATAAAGAATAGGAGAAATTATTATGGGAAAAATTATTGGAATCGACCTTGGAACAACGAACTCTGCTGCCGCAGTGATGATCGGTGGAGAACCTGTTGTCATACCCTCTGCGGAAGGCGAACGGCTCGTTCCTTCCGTTGTTGCCGTTAACAAAAATGGTGAAAGGCTGGTTGGTCGCGTGGCGCGCAACCAGGCGATCACCAACCCGGAGAACACCATCTTCTCCATCAAACGTTTTATGGGACGAAAATTTGATGACGCCGAAGTCCAGAGAGCCATCAAATTAGTTCCCTATGGCGTCACCAAAGCGCCCAACGGGGATATGCGGGTGAGCCTGGCGGGCAAAGATTATTCACCTCCAGAAGTTTCAGCCATGATTCTCTCGAAGATCAAACGAGATGCTGAAGCATACCTGGGCGAGCCTGTCACGCAGGCGGTGATCACTGTCCCTGCCTATTTCAATGACGCCCAACGTAATGCCACCAAGGACGCTGGAAAGATTGCTGGTCTGGAAGTTCTGCGGATCATCAACGAACCAACCGCATCTTCCCTGGCTTATGGGCTTGATAAAAAGAAAAATGAAGTGATCGCTGTGTATGATCTGGGCGGCGGCACCTTTGACATTTCGATCCTGGATGTTGGCGAAGGTGTGTTCCAGGTGCGTTCCACCAGCGGAGATACCTTCCTGGGCGGCGATGATTTTGATCAGCGCATCATTGATTACATCGCCGATGAATTCAAGAAGGAACATGGCATTGACTTGCGTCAGGATCGCCAATCCTTGCAGCGCTTGAAAGAAGCATCCGAAAAAGCAAAGATTGAGCTCTCCTCCACGATGCAAGCAGAGATCAACCTTCCCTACATTACCGCCGATGCATCCGGCCCAAAGCACCTTGTGATGACCCTGACCCGGTCAAAACTGGAACAATTAACCGAAGATTTGATCGAACGCAGCCTGACCCCGGTTCGTAGAGCCCTGGAAGATGCCAATTTGACCAAGAATGATATCGATGAAGTTGTTCTGGTGGGTGGCATGACCCGCATGCCGAGGATCCAGGATGAGGTTCAAAAGATGTTTGGCAGAGAACCGCATAAGGGCGTCAACCCTGATGAGGTGGTCGCCATTGGCGCCGCCATCCAGGCGGGTGTCCTGGGCGGTGAGGTTAAAGATATTCTCCTGTTGGATGTGACGCCCCTCTCACTCTCGGTAGAGACCCTGGGTGGTGTAGCAACCACGTTAATCAAACGCAATACCACCATCCCCACCCGTGAAAGCCAGGTTTTCTCAACCGCCAGTGACAGCCAGACCCAGGTCGAGATTCACGTGCTGCAGGGCGAACGTCCCATGGCTGCAGATAATAAATCTCTGGGACAATTTGTCCTCGATGGGATTCCACCGGCGCCGCGCGGAATCCCGCAAATCGAAGTCACCTTCGATATCAACGCCAACGGCATCCTGGAGGTCACTGCACAGGACAAAGCCACCGGGCGCAGCCAGAACATCACCATCACAGCCTCTTCTGGTCTCAGTGAGGAAGAAGTAGAAAAAATGCGCCGCGAAGCAGAAATGCACGCCGATGAAGATCAGAAACGACGTGAACTGATCGAGACCAAAAACCACGCCGACAACCTGGTCTATAGCGCCGAAAAAACGCTCAAAGACCTTGGAGATAATGCTCCCGCAGAACTCAAGCAGAAGGTGGAAGACGCCGCAAGCAAAGTGCGCGAGGTCAAAGACAGCGATGATCTCCAAACAATTAAGACTGCAACAGATCACCTCGGAGAGGTATTGCAGGAATTGGGCAGTGCTGCTTATCAACAGCAGCAAGCTCAAGCCGAATCCGCCCCAACAGATCAGAATGGCGCCAAAGAAACGCCTGATGCCGCTGGCGGCGATGACGAGGATATCGTCGACGGAGAGTTCAAACAGGTTTGATAACCTGCTGAAAATCAATAATTCCAGGTGTCTGACCAACTCAGGCACCTGGCAGTTTACAGTTAACAAACCCTGAATTTGACAGAGATCACACGGGTGAGTAAACTAATCCGGATTATTATAGGAAAGAAATGTCGGGATATCGACATTTCGAATTGAAAAAATAATGACAAAACGTGATTATTATGAAGTGCTAGGCGTTCCTCGCAGCGCCAGTGCTGACGAACTCAAATCTGCATTTCGCAATCTCGCCCGGAAATACCATCCGGATGTTAGCGATGAGCCCGAAGCTGAGGAGAAGTTCAAAGAAATTAATGAAGCCTACGCGATCCTTTCAGATAACGACAAGCGCGCTGCTTATGACCGATATGGGCACGCCGGTGTCAATACACAGGGTATGCCCGACTTCACCAACATCGATCTTTCTGATATTTTAGAAGGCATTTTTGGCTTTGGCGGTTTTGGTGGGATGGGCACAAGGCGATCCAGCCGCAACATGCCCCGGCGCGGGGCTGATCTTTCCGATCAGATCAGATTGACCTTTGAAGAAGCCGCATTTGGCGTTGAAAAAGAAGTTAAAATCACGCGTGATGAGGAATGTCAGACCTGCCATGGCACCGGTGCAAAACCGGGCACATCGCCGATCACGTGTTCCAACTGCAATGGACAGGGTGAAGTCCGGCAGGTACATCAAACCCTGTTAGGTTCCATGGTACAGGTTGTCACCTGCCCGGTTTGCCAGGGTCGTGGCGAAGTGATCGAAACCCCCTGCCCCACCTGTAACGGGCGCAGACTGGAACGTAAAACGATCACAAAAATGGTCTCCGTTCCAGCTGGTGTCGCCCCCGGCGTTCAAATCAGACTGGCAGGTGAAGGACAGCCCGGCACAAATGGCGGACCCAATGGGAATTTTTATCTCGAAATTGATGTGGAGAAACATGAATTCTTCCGGAGAAAAGGGGATGACGTCCTCCTCGACCTGGACATCAATATCGCACAGGCTGTGCTTGGAGATAAGATTCGCGTCCCAACCATCAACGGTGAAGTGGATTTACGCATTCCGCCCGGCACACAACCTGGCAAGATCTTTCGGCTGCGTGAACGGGGAATTCCCCACCTGCGCGGGTCTGGAAGGGGCGACGAGCTGGTCACGGTCTCCGTTCAGGTTCCGAACAAATTGACCACTGAACAGCGTGAATTGTTTGAACAACTTGCAAAAACGATGGATCCGGATATAAAAATCCAACAACAAAGTTTCTTTGATAAATTGCGGGATGTTTTCGGTGGCTGATCAAAATCAAAAAATTCATTGGATCGAAGTCAAGATCGAGTGCGATGGCGAACTCGCTGAAGCCCTGACAGAAGTGTTGGGGCGTTTTGTTTCGAATGGTGTGGTCGTTGAAAGTGTGACCCGGTTCAACCCGCGCACGCAAGAAAATGAGCCCACCGGGCAACTACACGTGGCAGGCTATCTGGCAATGGATGACGAGCTGGAACACAAACGCCAGAAGCTCGCAGAGGCGCTTTGGCACCTGGGACAGATTTCGCCCATCCCCGAGCCCACCTATCAACCCATCCTGGATGAGAACTGGATGGAAGCCTGGAAGAAGCATTACCGCCCCATCACCATCGGAAAGAAGATCCTGATCGTCCCTGCCTGGTATTCGGGAAAACAGAAAGGTGACCGCGCGGTCATCCGGATCAACCCTGCCATGGCATTCGGCACCGGGACGCATCCTACCACCCAGCTCTGCCTTGAAATGATAGAGCGCCATCTCACACAGGGTATCAAACTGATCGATGTGGGCTGTGGTTCGGGGATTTTATCAATTGCCGCATTGAAGTTGGGCGCTTCTCATGTCCTGGCAGTGGACACCGACAGCCAGGCTGTGACCTCCACATTGGAAAATGCAGAATTAAACAGTATCGCAGCATCTTCATTGGAGGTTGGCAGAGGCTCGATTGAGGAGATTCATGCCGGCAGATATTCGTTCCAGCAAGCGCCGCTGGTGCTTGTGAATATTTTGGCATCCATCATCCTGCGTTTATTCGATCAGGGTCTCAGCAACCTTGTCGGTGACGATGGTGTTTTGCTCCTTTCAGGCATCCTTGAAGACCAGGCAGATGAAATCATCCAAAAAGGCTTGGCGCACGGAATGAAGGTGATTGATCAGTGCACCCAGGGTGATTGGGTCAGCCTGGCGCTCAGTAAAGAAGGATAAGCCACCCCCCCCCCCGCTTAATTAATAATGTCATTGTGAGCCAGCGACTGCTTGAGTCTCGCAGGGAAGCAAGCTCATTTTTATGTCGAATTGTTATTAGCTGTTTTGTCATTGCGAGCCCGCGAAGCAATCTCATCCTTCGTCATGCATGCTACGCAGTGCATGACCTACAAAATCAACACGAATCGCGTAGGTCACGCACAGCCAAAGGCTTGCGTGACAATAACCTTCCTATTCTTTCTATGTCAATAATTCTATTGGGATGTACAATAATCAAATGAATATTCGTCGCTATTATTTCCCGGGGCAAATTGTCTTCATAACACAAATAATCAACCAAAGGCAACCCGTATTTCATGATCAGAAATCGATAGCGTTGTTACAAGATACTCTTCGATACACAAAAGAAAAGCATTCATTTAAAATGCTTGCTTATGTCATATTACCCGATCATTTTCACATGCTTATCCAACCTGATGGTGAAAGTAATTTCAGCCAAATCATGCATGCCATGAAAGGCCGCTTTACCCGAGCCTATAAAAAGCGCTTCGGCATGACCGATCATATCAACTTTTGGCAAAGACGTTTTTGGGACCATGTCATACGTGATGAGAATGATCTTGAGAACCATTTTCATTATATTCATTACAATCCTATCAAACATGGCTATGTTGATCATCCACAAAATTGGAAACACAGCAGCTACCAGCAGTGGATGAGCATAGGTGTCTATACTGGAAAGGAAATTTGGCAGGAACCTTATAACAGCACCTGGGGCGAATAAATTTTTCTATTTATTTCTTCGTCATACAATGCTGCACTGTACATGACGACCACTTTAAGCTTTCTGCAGGGTGCCCGTGCACTGACTCGCTGGTATCCTCACCAGCGAGAACAATAAGAGCGCAGTTTAACTTTTCCTCTTGACTTTCAAGACGGTATCTTCAAAATCAACACGACTCGCGTAGGTCACGCACAGCCGAAGGTTTGCGTGATAATGACAACGCATGGCGTTCCTTCGACTCCGCCGATCATGGTATCATTGAAACCTGAAAGGCAAAACCACCTTATGAAACCATCTACCAGCAAACCTTCCTATGCTCATATTCGCTGTCTGCTGATCGACCTGGACGACACCCTTTACCCAAAGGAAACCGGCGCATGGGATCGGGTAGGCGAGCGCATTGACCACTTCCTTGTGCATGAGATGGGTTTTTCGCATGACGAAGTGCAGCCTCTAAGAGCCCGACTTTTCAGCCAGTACGGCACCACCCTGCGAGGTTTACAGATTGAATATGAAGTGGATATGGATGCCTATCTGGATTTTGTACACGATATCCCCATCGAAGAATTGCTTACACCTGATCCCGAACTTGACCAGGTTCTCCAAGCCCTCCCGCAGCGTAAGGTGATCTTCACCAACGCCAGCGCCAGGCATGCCATCCGTGTCGGCCAGCAATTAGGTGTGCGGAATCATTTTGAGCGTATTATCGATATTTACGACCAGTATCCCTTTTGCAAACCAGAACTTGATGCCTTTCATAAAGCACTGACCCTCGTTGATGAACAACCTCAGCATTGTCTGATGGTCGACGATAACCCCAAAAACCTGGAATCCGCCCGCTCTCTCGGTATGGAGACTGTTATTGTCGGTGCGCATCGGCATGACGGCAGCCCCCACATCCCTGATATCAAAGCACTGGCACAATTGATAGCGCATAGTTAAAAGCTCAATGCTTTTCCTGATTCCAATCCTATTGCCTGATAAAACCTGTCAACCTGGAATAGGACGGGAGATAGAAGACCGGGGACCGAAGGACCATCATCTGTCCTCAGTCTCCTGTCTTACAGGCGTTCTCCATTGCCTAAACCAAACCTGCCAATCTCAATCAGGACGGGTCGCAATTCCCTGTTTCCTATTTCCCTGATTCCTGATTCCTGCTCCCCAATTCACTCATTCTTCAGCGCCAACACGGGCACAAGGCTGGCTGCCTGAACCGCCGGATAGACGCCTGAGATCAAGCCAATCAGCGTTGAAAACAGCAGTGCAAACAAAATCAGCCAGGGCGGTGTGGAAACTGAAAGACCCGCTGATCCGCCGCCCATCATCCCTGAGTTTTGCCCTGCCATATAGACGGTGCCAAAAATGTTGATCAATTCCCCCATCAGCAAACCCAGCACCACGCCCCCTATGCCGCCAATAAATCCAATGCTCGCTGATTCGCCTAAAAAGATGCTGAGCACATCCTGGTTCGTTGCCCCGATTGCCTTCATCAATCCAATCTCACGGGTGCGCTCCAGAATTGCCATGGTCATCGTATTGGCGATTCCAATGGCTGCCACCAGCAAGGCAATCCCACCAACCCCACCGAAGATAACCTGAAGAACAACAAAAAAGCTGTTGACGCCCTCGATAAACTCCTGAGGTGTATATGCCATAAATCCCATATCATTGATCTGGTTGGCAATACTAAGCACTTTTTCCCTGTCTTCCGCGATCACAATCCCCATTTCATAGCCATCTCTCTTCGGGTCAAAACGCCGCCCGTTCACCCAGGCATTAATATCCAATACATCATTTAAAAGCATATAAACCGAGTAGTCCGATTCACTGCTGGTTGATCGGATAATCCCCACAACTTTTACCTTCATGTTTTTCTTGGTTTCCAGCATATTCCCGGAATCATCAGTCGTCCATTTTGTCAGTTCCAACGTAATATGTTGATCTTGCAGGTCAAGTGGTTCAGGTGATTCATTCCAGGAGGACGCGTTGGGGTCGTAAAAGCTTTTCAGGACCTCTTCTCCAATGATCACTGTGCCCTTGGTCAGTTCCGACGTACCTGAGGCCATCTCCATCCCAAGGAGGGAAAGATCATCCGTGCCAATTCCGATAATATTCGCCCAGGATTCAAGTTTGCCAGTTTTCATCACAGCCATGGCATACACTGAAGCACGCGGGATTGCCGCTTTGACAAAGGGAATCATGCCAATCTCCTCAATCACAGAAGGGGTGATTGGTGGAGGTGGAATATACTCACCCATGCCCGCATCCATTTGCATCATTTGTGATTCCCAATCCGGGTAGACGCTGATTTGAGACAGCTCGGCAATATTGCCAAACTGGGCGCTCGCGTTTTGCTTCAATCCCTGCGCCAGAGAAACCAGAACGACAACAGCTGCCGTACCGATCACCACGCCGATAGCGGTCAGCATAACACGCCCTTTTCGGCGATTTAAATTGAGCAGGATCAAACTGATTAATTCACGGAGTTTCATCGCTCATTACACTCACGGCAGATCACTTGGAAATCCTTCATCACCATAAAACATGGGGTCCGTTTTAACACCGCTGTCCAGCCCAATCAGACCTTTGAGTACTCGCAGGAGCTTTTGCCAGAATGTTTCTTCTGCCGGGACGGGCTCCCAGTCATCGAAATCTTCGAAGGGTGGGAACTGATCATCGCCTTCACCAAAATCGCCCATGTCCATCTCAATCACATCAACAAGGAGCGTGGTGTCATAAGACTGCGGCTGATTAAAATCATCCGTAAAACTGACGCTGACCAGAATCTCCATTGGTCCAGCTTGATATGGCGTGATCATCGAGTCCAGGGTGAAATAGAAGCCCGATTCAATCGCCCCAACCAGCGCGATATTATTTTCCAGCAGTGCATCGCTGGCAGTAACCTGCATATTTCCCAAAATGACGGTTTGTTTTCCAAGATTAACCACCTGCAAGGGCAGGAGATTGGGTTGGTTGGCAAAGAAGGGGCCCGGCTCCATGGAAAAATCAACCTGTAAAGAAGGCAGCCGATACACCAGAAGCGTGATCACCTGGTTATCGACGACTTTCTCCCCATCTTCGGTTAGATATACAAAGGAGTAATTCAGTGAATGCGCCCCGGGCGTCGTATTCACATTGACAATAATGCGTTGTGTTTCTTCGACAGTCTCGCCAGGGAGAATATCCCCGATAAACTGAATGTTGGAGGAAACGAGCGGAGCAAAAAGGGTAAAATCTCCGGAACCACCTGAAATGCCGGGTTGGGGTGTCCCCTCCAGGTCGGTCTCTACTGTTCCCCCACCCAAAATCTTTGTGACAGATTTAGCCGTCGAATTCCCCAGATTCGTTATACTGAGATTCAGATCAAAAATTGTGCCGGGTTGCAAGATAGCCTCATCTGTCGAAAAAGACTGAATAACCAGCTGCGGACGTACCGACCCCGCCGGGGTTGGGGTGGGCGCGTTGTAAGGTGGAATGTGAAGGTTTACAGCCAGATTAAAACTGTCACTGTACACATTGCCATCATAATCCGAATAATTGATACTGACACTTACATTGGCAATTTGAGCGCCCCATAAGTCCGGACTGACCGTAAAATTCTGTTTGATGCCCTTGGCTTCGTCCTTAATTAATTGATAAATCGTTTGCAAGCCGCCATTATCTCTCGGAATTAAATCTCCAGGCGCAAACTCAATCATCAGGTTGGTGGCAGCGCGCTGACCGCTGTTGAAGAATATGATGGTCATCTCAAAATCTTCACCTCGTGCCGGAGTATCCAGAGAACTATAAGAATCAATAGAGATTACCGGGCGGTCAGCGGCAGATTGGGCGACAACCGGGGTTTTCAACTGATATAAAAAACCAATCAACAGCAAGAGCGTTACCAAGGTTTTCTTTTTCATGAGACATTCCTTAATGAGATTGTGTGTGTTTTTGGATAGCTTGTTTGTGATCTGTTTCTTCAACTATTTTACCATCCAACAAGTAAATAATATGAGAAGCAAATTGAGTCATACGGGGGTCATGCGTAACCACCAAAACAGTCCGCCCGGATTGGTTAAGAGAAGCGAGAATTTCCATAATGCTAAACCCACTGGCTGTGTCCAGGTTGCCGGTGGGTTCATCCGCCAGGATAAGGGAGGGATCGTTTACCAACGCCCGAGCGATAGCAACACGCTGCTGCTCTCCACCTGAGAGTTCTGAAGGCTTGTGGTGGGCGCGATCTGCGATCCCAACCTGTTCCAAATAATGCATGGCGGTTTCGGTGCGTTTTTTATTCGGAATATTCATAAAACGCATGGGAAAACTGACATTTTCGACCGCATTAAAAGATTGAATCAGATTGAAGGATTGGAAAACGAACCCCACTGTTTTTCGGCGAAAAATCGCCAGGTCGTTTTCATCAAGCTGGGATAACTTGCTTCCATCCAAGATAATTTCTCCGTTTGTTGGACGGTCCAATCCGCCAAGCAAGTGCAGCAAAGTGCTTTTTCCCGAGCCCGAAGGGCCCATCACGACTGTCAGGGATTTTTCAGGCAGATTTAAATTAACATTGTTGAGGGCTTTCACAATTGTCGTGCCCATCACATAGTGCTTGGTAAGGTTGGCAGTTTGAATGTAATCCATAACGACCATTGCATTAAAAGAAGATAAAGGGTCGTATTGCACCCAGACCGCCCAATTGCAATCGAACAATACCGGGAATGAGCGCCAGAACGAAAAAGATCAGGCAGGCGATTAAAGCGGTGGAAATCGCCTTACCGGGTTTCAGACCGCTAATGATGGGGCTCCCTATCAGGATTAGCACAATAAACCAAATACCATACAGATCAACCAGCTCCAGCGCCAGCCGCATGATCCCCCGCCAGCCTTCAGCCTGTTGACTGATCAATCCGGATAACCCTGGTTCATCAATGACTTGCTTTGATATAAGCAGTGAAAAGATCTGCACCAGACTGCGCAGTGCAAATGGGACGGCTGCCCAGGCAACAAAATTGAAGTAGACTTCGCGACTTTGCCTGGAGCCCTTAAGAGTCATCAGAAGGTGCAGGACACTGCTCAACAGGAGCCACCCAAGCCACAATCCAGCCAGGCTGCTGATCATGGGAAAAACAATTGTAAAAAGGGGGCCTTGCATTGCCAATTGACCTTCAGCGAACTGGTTTTGTTGTTCAGGGGTCCAATACAAAAAATCATCGGGGGGCTGCTGCAGGTTCACCATGGTGTGCTGCAATCTGGCAGGGCCGCCCGCTAAAAACAAGAGAATGATCAAACCCGTCAGTATCAGCATCGGTATTTGCCAGGCATTATTCTGGATAACAGCCAATTGATCGAAAACGCGACGTGGGGCAATAAATATTTCATGCAGAAACTTCCAATGCTTTTTCGATGTTTCCGTGCGCGTGGATACGGTTTCTATCTCTTCTGCCATTACGGGTCTCCTTAAATGTTATCCTAACACTTTAAATGACGTAATAATGATCAATTTTGTTCCAGAATATTATAACTCATTGCTAATTGCCCATTGCTGTTCGCATATAGCTGATAGCTGATCCCATTCACTTCATTCAGGGATTTCACAGCTCGTTGCTGATCGTTGTAAGACTATTTTTTCACCATCCACACCACACAATCACCAAATTCCCAATCACCTATTTCCCACATCCACACTCTTAATCGCCGTTCACAATTCCCCCAATTATCATGTAAAATAGGGATCAGAGTGTCATATTCATCCATTCCAGGAATCGGAGGTGTACAATGGCAAAGAATAAAATGGGGAAAAAGAACAGGGATGAGCCCTCCAAAGCTGATTCCAACCGGGATGAAACACCGCTGAACCCTTCCAGCCCCAACGGTCAATCAAACAAGACCATCATCAAAGAACCGGCGGGCATCAAAACAGATAAAAAGAAGAAATTATCTACCAGGTTTTACGAAAAAGAGTTAAGCCGTTTACAGATAGAACTTGTCAAACTGCAAGAATGGGTTAAACAAGAAAAGCTCAAAGTCGTGGTGATCTTCGAAGGACGTGACGCCGCTGGCAAAGGTGGTGTGATCAAACGAATCGTACAGCCACTCAACCCCCGCATTGCTCGCGTGGTTGCGCTGGGAGTCCCCACCGAGCGCGAAAAAACCCAGTGGTATTTTCAGCGTTATGTCCCTTACCTGCCTGAAGCTGGTGAGATCGTACTCCTCGATCGCAGCTGGTACAACCGTGCGGGTGTTGAACGGGTCATGGGATTCTGTACAGAAGAAGAATACTGGGAATTCATGCGCAGTTGCCCGGAATTTGAGCGCATGCTGGTTCGTTCTGGCATCATCCTGATTAAATACTGGTTCTCAGTCAGTGATGAGGAACAGGAAAGGCGATTCCTTGCAAGACTTGAGGATCGTACCAAACGCTGGAAACTCAGCCCAATGGATGTGGAGGCGCGCAGTCGATGGGTTGAATATTCCAAAGCGAAAGATGTGATGATGAAGTATACAGATATCGAGCAAGCACCCTGGTATGTCGTCGATGCGGACAATAAGAAAAAGGCACGCTTGAACTGCATCACCCACTTATTACATTTGATCCCTTATGAAGATCTCACGCCCGCAAGAATCGATTTGCCCCCACGTCAGGTGGATGAGGGTTATGTTCGACCACCCTTTGAAGATCAGACCTTTGTCGCGGACAATTATTGAATCGCAACATCCCTGCCTGTTCATAGATATCAACGAAATTCTCTTGAAACCCTATTAAGCTGCGGATTGCCCATGCCCAGCGGTATCGTAATATCTGTTATCCAATCACCTCCTTTCCAATCAATTGTTAATAAACATGTGGTAACCTTCATAAAATATTAATTACACGATATTTACGCATGTAAAAACCCGTCGAAAAGGGTATGATTTATCTGTGTTTTTGTATTTTTGTTAAGTATTAGGAGTTATTATGGAAAATAAAGGCTTGCGAACCTGTTTGACAATTGTGGTCAGTATCATCGTCCTGACGGGCGTGTTTCTGGCGGGGGCAGGTGTGGGCTATTTTACACCACAACTATTCAAGATTAGCGTCCCTTCTGGACCTGCCATTTGCCCACCATGCCCTGAATCTTCAGCGGACGCCCCGCAAATCAGTACCACCGGTGAAGTTTTTGAGTGCCCGGCATGTCCCTACATTGATCCTTCCGGTGATACGCCCGAAGAATACCAGCAATTATTTGCCCCCTTTTGGGAGACCTGGGAGATCGTCCACGAAGATTTTGTGGATCAACCTGTTGACGACCTGGCTCTGATGCGCGGCGCCATCGAAGGTATGCTGGGTGCATTGGGCGATAAACATACATCCTACATGAATCCCGATGAATTCAAGCAGGCAAGCGAGTCCCTTGAAGGCGAATACGAGGGGATTGGCGCCTGGGTGGATACCAGCGGCGAATATGTGGAAATCGTCAGCCCGATGAAGGATTCCCCGGCTGCCAGGGCAGGTTTGCAGCCCAAAGATCAAATCATTGCAATTGGTGGTGAGGATATGACCGGCATACCGGGTGACCTGGTGTTGCAACGCATTCTTGGTCCTGCTGGCTCAGAGGTCAACATCACCATCCGAAGGGGAGTTGAAACCTTCGAGGTCACGCTCATTCGCGAAAATATCCTCGTGCCAACCGTTGAATATGAGATGCTTGAAGACAACATCGCTTATGTCGCGCTTCTAAATTATGGCTCAAACACCACGGACCAATTACGAAGCGCCTTTCGAGAACTTTTCAAGGAAAATCCAGTCGGCTTGATCTTCGATCTGCGCAATAACGGCGGTGGATACCTCGATACTGCCATCCAGGTTGTATCAGAATTTATCCCCAGCGGTGTGGTCATGTTTGAACAATATGGTGGCGGTGAAACCTACACCTACAATGCTATTCAGGGAGGTCTGGCAACTAAAATCCCACTGACTGTCCTGGTCAACGAAGGAACTGCATCCGCATCAGAGATTACCGCGGGCGCCATTCAAGACCTGGAACGCGCGCCCCTGGTCGGTATGACCACCTACGGCAAGGGGTCCGTGCAAAACTGGGTTGCCCTAAAAAATGATGCCGGTGGCGTGAGGGTCACCATTGCACGCTGGCTCACCCCCAATGGACGCCAGATTGCTGAACAAGGATTAACGCCTGATTACATTGTTGAAATGACTGAGGACGACTATATCAATGGTCTTGATCCCCAGCTTGAAAAAGCTATCGATGTCCTCAAGAAGATCATTCAAGATAACCAGTAAAAAGGAGTGCGATGTTCTTCCTTCCCACATTCAATCTAAATTATCTCCTGTTCATGATGCCAGCGCTGGTATTCAGCCTGGTCATTCAAATTTATGTCAACGCCAGCTATTCTCGCTGGAGCAAAATCCACAATCGAACAGGAATAACAGGCGCTCAGGTTGCCCAAAGACTGGCTGAGCATATGGGTATGTACGACCTGAAACTGCAAGGCATACCGGGTCAGCTGACTGATAACTATGATCCCCGTCATAAGGTTTTAAGCATGTCCCGGGATGTCGCTCAGGGGACGAGTGTGGCAGCCATGGCGATCACCGCCCATGAGATGGGGCACGCCCAACAGGACCAGCATAATTATGGATTAATGAAGCTTCGTTCTGCCATGGTCCCGATGGTCAATTTTGGAACGACCATAGGCTGGCTCTTCATCTTTATCGGCCTGGCTCTCAAACTCAGCAACCTTGCCTGGCTGGGCGTCTTTGCCTTTTCTGCGGGAGCGCTCTTCTCAATTGCCACTTTGCCTGTTGAATTGAATGCATCAAGGCGAGCGCGAGTGCTTCTCAAGGAGAATGGTTTGATCACAGGTCAGGAAGAACAAAAAGGCGTCAATCAGGTATTAAATGCAGCTGCAATGACCTATGTGGCAGCTATTGCATCCTCGGTCTTACAACTTCTTTATTTTGGTTCAACGATTAGCGGCATGGGACGCCGGCGCGACTGAGAATATTGAACAAAACACAGCAGAATATCGCTGATTTGAGCGTGCTATAATAAGAACCAGTTAATTGACGTTTTTACAGGCTTGAACATCTCTTACCGAATGAACAGTCTCGTATAGCTTCATGGATCTGGCATTGAAAAGGTTTTTATTATGCGTTATGCATCATTACGAAAAATCTTAGTCACGACACTAATCAGCGTGGTCCTTCTTACTGGTTGCACAACAGCCTTCAGTTCATTCTCTCAATCTCTTTCGTCCGAAACCATTGAGACCGATGTTCCTGAACCAACCCTTACTTTGCCGCCGCCCACCGCATCGCCCACTTTCACGCCCACGCTGACACCCACGCCAGAGCCGCCAACACCGACATCAACCATGACCCAAACACCCACGCCCAGAATGATCTACTATGAGCCTGGTCTTGTTGAAGCGCCCATCCTGTTATATCACCATGTTCAGGGAGATTATTCCATCAATCGCTACGAGGTGTCCATTCCCGATTTTGAAGCCCAAATGATTACCCTGAAGGAAATGGGATATAACGTTGTCACCCTATCTCAACTCCTGCAGGCTTTGACCGATGGCGGTGAACTGCCCGAAAATCCTGTCGTGATCACTTTTGATGACGGTCATGAGAGCATTTATTATCATGCTTTTCCAATCATGAAAGAGCTTGGACTGCCAGGCGTTTTCTATATCGTTGCCAACCGGATTTACGGTTCGCCCGAATTTTTGGGCATTGACCAGCTCAAAGAAATGATCGCAGCTGGATGGGAAATCGGAAGTCACGGATACAGCCACCTGGATATGACAATCAATCATGACCTGGCAGATTGGGAAATCAGCCAATCCAAATTAGATTTGCAGGAGGCTTTATCCACCAATGTGCAGACCTTCGCTTATCCTTACGGCACAATTGATGCTTTCACCGCACAAAAGGTGAGCGCTTCGGGCTATATGGCTGGTATGGGCTTGGGAATATCGAAAGTCCACACCTGGAACACGCTTTTTTATCTGAACCGAATTGAAATTTACGGCGATTACTCTCTTGAGGATTTTGTGAATATCCTGAGTGGTGAATGAGACCATCTGGATTGTCAGCAAGATAGCACAGTGGGATTAAGCCGATTTCGGAAGGCTGCCAAATACCCAGCGATTAACAACGTAGAATAATCGGCAAATTTCTTGCAACCTTTATCGTTGCTGTTCGTAGATAAAATTAGATAGCAATCAGAATGGAGGATTTTTGACGATGAAAAATAAATACACACCAATTATGATCATTTTCACCCTGGCTGTTTTTATACTCAGCGCTTGCGAATTTCCCACGATTCGCATTGAGCGCGGCTCAGGTCATCTTACCACTGAAAGCCGGCCCGTCAGGGACTTTAATGCCATCAGGCTGGAAGGCACGGGGCGCTTGCTGATCACCCAGGGAGAGACTGAAATGCTTGAAATCGTGGCGGAGGATAATATCATTGGAGAACTAACCTCCGAAGTTCTCGGGACAACCCTTGTGCTTGGATTTAAAGAACGACCATGGAAAAAAACCTTGCTTCCCACAGAGGGCATCATTTACAACCTGAGCGTTATTGACCTGACAGAAATTCAGCTGAATGGTGCAGGCATTTTTGAGACCAATGGTTTGGAAACGGATCGGTTTTCTATTGAGATTAAAGGCGCCAGCCAGGTAAAAATCGACAATCTATCTGTCGAAGAACTCTCCGTGAAAATCGATGGTACAGGAACGCTTTCCCTCAACGGACAGGCTTCTTCACAATTTGTGGCGATTACCGGCGCGGGAAACTATCAATCAAGCGATCTCCTGACCGGATCGACTGAAATCGCCATCAACGGTTTGGGAAATGGAACCGTGTGGGCCACTGAAACGCTGGATATTTCAATCGATGGCGGTGGAACGGTCAGATTTTACGGTTCACCTTATGTCACACAACAAATTCGCGGGTTGGGAAATATTGACAATTTAGGTGAAAAATAGCTATCATTAAAGATGGAGAAAGAAATACCCTGAGCCTTTCGGCGCAAAAACAAGGAGTTTATGATGAATCGAAAATCAAGTGTTGCGAATGGTGTGATTTTAGTGCTTCTTGGTGCGTTTCTCCTGGCGCGTGAACTCTTCCCTGAATATTTTCAGTTTTTAGAATGGCCGTTCATCATCATTGGCTTGGGCGCAATTTTTCTAATCTGGGCGATCTTGAGTGGTGCGGGAGGACTTGCCGTACCCGGGTCAATCCTGGCGGGTTTGGGTGGAATCTTATATTATCAAAACCTGACCGGTGATTGGCAAAGCTGGGCGTATGTCTGGTCACTCATCCCTGTTTTTGTTGGGCTTGGCGTTATCATCAGCGGGATCATCAACCGCCGATTAAAACAAGACCTTTCGTCGGGGCTTACCTTGATCGTGATCGGCGCTATTCTGTTCTTCATTTTTGGCACCAGCTTTGGCTTGGACGCTCAACTATCGCGCTATTGGCCTGTGCTGCTGATTGTTTTGGGTCTGGCATCCATTTTCCGTGCCTTGGTCAAAAGAAAAAACTGATCCTCGCCCACTGTGTTCTCATCAATCGAACAAATAAAAAAATCCGTAACAATATAGAAACCATTACGGATTTAAGCATAATTTTACTGGATCAATACGCGGCTTACAGGGATTATCCCAGCTGCTCCCAGGCGTTTTTCACCCGGGCAAAAGTTTCGGGCAGCGATTCGGGTAAGATTCGCGTATTCCCCAAACAAGCCATAAAATTTGTATCGCCCAACCAGCGCGGCACGATATGCATGTGCAAATGGCTGTCAATTCCAGCCCCAGCCATCTTCCCTAGGTTCAAGCCGACATTGAATCCATCAGGGTCATAAACTTTTTGAAGCACCTCGCAAGATCGATTGGATAATTCAATCATCTCAATCCGGGCAGCCTGTGAAAGCTCATCCAGACGTTCAACGTGGGCGTAAGGTACGCACATCACATGACCCGAAGTGTATGGAAAACGGTTGAGGATCATAAAGACATGCTCCCCGCGCGAAAATATCAGGTTGTTTTCATCCTCCTCAGCTCCCCAAGCCTTACAAAAGACACAACCGTTATCATCTTTTTTATCTTGAATGTATTCCATCCGCCAGGGCGTCCACAAATAATCCAAAATAAATCTCCCTATCCACACATATCATTTCGTTGTGTAATTGTAACAGATTATTCATTTCATTAATTTAAAGTTATACTTAAACAACTGGTTTAAAGGTAAGTAAATTTATGACACAATTTTCGTTTTATCAACCTCAAACTGTGATCACGGTAACCCAGCTTAACAGCTACCTGCGCCAGCTTTTGGAAAATGATGAAGCGCTGCAAGATTTATGGGTGGAAGGAGAGATTTCTAATTTCTCGCGTGCCACTTCAGGACACCTTTATTTCACGCTCAAAGACAGCGCTGCATCCATCCGCTGTGTCATGTGGCGAAATGCCGCCGCCCGCCTGAATTTTTCACCTCGCGAAGGGCTGGCTGTTGAAGTTCACGGCAACATGAATGTGTATGAGGTCTCCGGACAGGTGCAGCTGTATGTGGACGCAATTCGTCCGGCAGGAGAAGGCGCCCTCTTCCAGGAATTCCTGCGTCTGAAAGCAGAACTTGAAGCCCAGGGTTTGTTTGACGCGGATCGGAAGCGTCCCATCCCGGAACGACCCGGGGTCATCGGGATTGTCACCTCAGCAACGGGCGCAGCTTTGCAGGATATGCTCAACACCATTCGCCGCCGCTTTCCAATCGCTGAGGTCGTGATCTCGCCCACAATCGTTCAGGGGATTGATGCACCCCCCAGTATCGTTTCAGCCCTGCAAAGATTGAATGATGAGGTTCATCCGGATGTCATTCTGATCGGGCGAGGGGGCGGATCCATTGAGGATCTGTGGGCTTTTAATGATGAAAGCGTGGTGCGCGCCGTGGCGGCATCGACCTCACCCATCATCTCTGGTGTGGGGCACGAGACCGATTTTACCCTCACGGATTTTGCCGCCGATTTACGCGCGGTGACGCCTACCGCTGCCGCAGAGCTCGCCACGCCAGATCGCATGAAACTCCTCGGTTCCATTGCTGAAACCGCAAATCTGCACATGGTTCACCTCAGGGAGATGATCTCATCACGGCGGTTAGGGCTCGGTCAGGCATCAAATGATTTGGTTCTGCGTTCACCGGCGCACAGAATTAATATATTGCGACAGAAACTCGATGAGATCTCTCAGCACCTCGATCGCACTATTCATCACCAATTAGAAAGAAAAACGCTTCAATTTGAGAATTTAAAGAAATCCTTACAGGACCTCAACCCCCAGGCAATTCTTAACCGGGGTTACGCGATTGTCACCCGATTGAAAGACGGTGAGGTGGTAAAAAATGCCGCCCAGGTTGAAACCGATCAAGAAGTTCACATCCAGGTCAGCCTGGGGAATATGAATGCGCGCATTACACAAACCAATCCGGGAGAAGTATTATGAGTGAAACAGATCAAAAAGACATTCAAGACATGGATTTTGAAACAGCATTTACTGCCCTGCAAGATAATCTGGTGCGATTAGAAAGCGAAAACCTGCCTTTACAGGAGGCGCTTTCCCTTTATGAACGCGGTCAGACTCTTGCCAGGCATTGTGCAGATCTTTTGGACAGGGCGGAGCTGAAGGTTCGTCAGTTATCCATGGAATCGCCAGAAGCTGAAGAAGAATAAGATGCCGCTTATCGGGATTTTTCAAAATCCAGTTTTTATTGCCTGTATTCTTTCTTCTGTCCTGGCGCAAATCCTGAAACTACCCCTTGAGTATTTGCGCACAAAAGAATGGAACTGGTCCTTGTTGATCAGCACAGGCGGTATGCCCAGCTCACACGCGGCGGTCGTCACGGCTGCGGCGATCGGCATTGGACACTACGCTGGTTTTGATACGCCTCTTTTTGGGTTGGCGTTTGCCATCGCCATGGTCGTCGTTTATGATGCGACCAACATCCGCCGCCAGGCGGGGTTTCACGCCCAACAAATCAACCGCATCGTAAAAGAAGTGGTTTTTGAAAGAGTGAAACCAATCGATGAGTTTGAGGAATTGCGCGAGGTGTTGGGACATTCCCCCATCGAAGCATTGGGCGGGATTTTACTCGGCGTGCTTGTTAATTTAATTGTCTGGCATTTTTGGTAATTTTTTCCAGAAATCAAGCAACAGGGTTAATTTAATTCTTTCTTTACAAACCGCCATCTTTTTATAAATTTTACACTTCCAGCTGTCGAATTCGACGTCTTAACCAGATGGCTGCTTCGGCTTGATAGCGGCGTACGATCAGGATCGAACAATTAATATTCTCAATGATCCTATCATTGACTGCGCCGAACAAATAACGGTATGAAAAAACCTCACTGCCCGCACCAGTGATCATCAGGTCATATTGGTTTTCTCTTAATTCCTGGAGGATCCCCTCTCTAATAGAAGAAGCCGGTTTCACCTTTACGTCCATCCAATCGGGGATACATCCCAGGGCATCCTCAACGATCTCCTGTGTAAAAAGGTGCTCATCTTCCATTTTTTCTTCGTCAAATCCCTCTGGGGTCAGATGCAAACCAGTGACATGTACATTTGGTTGATAAGCCAGAACCATAGCAAGACGAGAAGCTTATATCCTCTTTGTTTCATACAAAAAAGAATTCACTTCACATGCTATGAATAAAACATTAAAGGGGAATATCTGGCTCTTTCTGATGAAAGCCGATCAAAATACTTGTCGTTTCATCAATTTCGGAAACGATTCCTTATGACCTGTACCATCCCCCGTAGTTCAGACACTTTCAGCACCCAAAGCAGACCGATATAGGCAGCCAGGCCCAGGCCCAAACCACCAAGAACAGTCAGAAAATTTGATCTTGTCCCAACGAGTACCTGCCAGCCAAGAACGACCGCAGCCATCAACGCAGTTCCTACCAGCGAAACTCCCACGCCCTGCCAGATTGAGACGCCCTCTATCCCCTTCAGTCTTTTTTTCATCAAAATGAGCAACACACCACTTTCAAGCGCTGTCGCCAGCGAATTCGCCAATGCAAGCCCGCCGTGCGGCATCCAACCTGCCCGCACAAACAATGCGGAAAACCAGAGACTGAAGGCGATGTTCAAGCCCATCGCACTCACACCCACGATTACAGGTGTACGGGTGTCATGTAATGCATAAAATGCGCGGCTGAGGATCTCCACAAGTGAATGACCTACCAGGCCGAGCGCATACCATAACAAAGCCCAAACAACCAGCTCAGTCGAACGTTCGGTGAAAGCCCCGCGTTGATAGAGCAGGGTAACCAGGGGAGTCCTCAGCAAGATTAACCCGACCATTGCGGGAATAGCCAGCAGTAAAACAGCACGCAGCGTTGATGCAAGCGATCTGCGCATCTCATCAAATTTCCCCAAAGCCACCTGAGCCGAGAATGTGGGCAGGGATGCAATCGCAGCAGATTGCGCAACAGCCATCTGGGGCATCAGCATCAGGCTGAAAGCAAGGGTGATCGCTGTCACGCTCCCCTCAGGCTGGCTGAGGGCGATGATCGTGTTCACGATGAAATTCAATTGCACAACAGCCACACCTAAAAGCCGCGGGCCCATCAGACGAAACACTTCCAAAACAGCCTTATCACGCAAGCCCAGGTAGAAGTGGTAAGCTCTTTCGTTCAACCGGAGTAAACGCGGCATTTTCACCAGCAGATGCATCAAAGCGCCCGCCAGCACGCCAATTGCCAATCGTTGAATGCCCAGCCGGTCTGGAAGCAATAAGGTTCCAAGAATCATCCCCAGGGAATACATGGCTGGCGCAATCGCCGGAATTAAAAATACCTGGTGCGCATTTAGAATCCCCATCACCAGGCCGCTCAGTCCAAAAATCACAACTGCTGGCAGCATCATACGCAGCAAATGGGTGGTCAGAAGTTCCTGAACCGGGTCTGAGCCCGGAACCAGCACGAACAAACCATCCTGAACAATTGCAGGCGCAAAAATCCAGGCAACAATGCTCACCACAATCAGAACCAGCATGACAAGATTAATCACGCCTGAAGCCAGACGCCAGGCGCCCGGGCGATCTTCACGCGCAAGGAAACCGGTAAATGTGGGAATGAAAGCAGACCCCAGCGCACCGCCGGCGACAAGGTTAAACAGGACTTCTACAATCCGGTTGGCAGCATTAAATGAATCCAATTCTGTTGACGTGCCAAATGCCCGAGTGATCACCATCCCGCGTAAAACCCCCACCAGGTTGCTGATGATGAAAGCAAACATCACCGTTCCGGCGGCACGTGCGATCTGTTGGTTGGCAGTTGAAGGCGCAGTTTCAGTCACTATACTTCCACCTGCTGGTCATCCTGAGTATTTGTTCGGTCCCACAATGCCTGTTTTTCCGCGACACTCAGATCTGCCAGCGCCAGACCTGCACTTAATGCCTGCGCTTCCATTTGTGAAAATCGGGACCGGAAACGGGCTATGTTTTCCCGCAGCGCACTTTCAGCGTCAATTCCACTGCGATCGATCAGCGCGACCAGATCCATCAAGAGTTCACCCAACAAAGCGGGCTTTTTATCACGCTCTGCATCCAAAAAAACTTGCAATGATTTGGCAATTGTCTCCGGGTTTGTGCCTTCAAACAGCTGATCGAGCGCCATCCTTCCCACCCGTTCGATAACTGCCTGAGACTGCGAAAGCGCTGGCAGCGCCTGGGGTACGCCATCCAACAGACCTTTTTTCATGCCCTTGCTATTTTCCAACCGTTCTTCAGCTTTAATCGCTTCCCAGTTTTGAATCACCCCCGCTTCCCCATCGACTCTAATATCTGCAAACACATGGGGGTGCCGCCTGATAAGTTTCGACCCGATCCCATCAATGACGTGATGTATGTTAAAATCACCCGTCTCAGAGGCAATCTGAGCGTGCAGCAAAATTTGGAGCAGCAGATCGCCCAGCTCTTCTTGCAGATCCTCCTTATCCTCGCGGTCAAGGGCATCCAGAGCTTCATAGGTTTCTTCCAGCAAGAACGGACGGAGACTGGCATGGGTTTGTTTTTGATCCCACGGGCATCCACCCGGAGCCCGCAGACGCGCAATGATCTCTTGAAAAGATTCAAAGGACGCAAATTCGGAAAGCGGCGGCACATAAATGGAACCTGTCAGACTAATCCGCTGATCATTTCCAAGCGCATCCAAACGAAGGTTTTCTATTTTTTCATCCTTCGTCCCGGCGGCATGAACCAGCTGGACTGGATGATCACCGGGATACGCTGTCATCAGAACACGTTTGACATCCTCAAGCGCTTTACTTGAATGAAATTGTGTGATTAATGCGGGCGTTGATGGAGCAAAACCTGGCGTCTGTTTTTTTGTAAGCGCAAGAGCATCCACAATCACGACCCCGCTGAGGGAGCCGAGGTTCAATGCTGCCAGAATTGGTTCTAAAAAGCTTATGCCGTGGATTACTCTGATAGGGATATGGGCTTCATCTGCCCTGCGTTTAATCTCAGCGCAGATTGCCTCTCCAAAATATGGATCACCGGGGACGGCATAGGTCACACCCTTGGGGCTTGCGCCCAACGCCAGGATCTCCTTCATAATATTTTTGTTAGCCTCATCCAGCGAAGCGGATTGATTAATAAGATCATCAAAACTGATCACTTCCACTATCTCAGACAGGAACGGCACAAGAGGATGGTTGTCTGTCCGCAAATACAATCGGGATATCTGGTTTAACCAATCATTTGCTTCCCGTGTGAGCATCTCCGGATCCCCCGGCCCCAACCCAAGCAATGTGATCCCGTTATTTCGCTTTTTTTGTTTCATTCTCTACCCGGTATGACGACTCTTGACCGCTATAATAAAGAGAGACGTTGGTTAACGTCTCCTTTATCTTATCCAAAATTGAATACATTATCAAAATCAGGCATGACCTCACCCAATCCACAACGCGCGGGCAATCATAAACTTGCCCACCATGCGTTAACTAACGCTTGGTATAGGTAGGTGCCTTGCGGGCTCGTTTGAGGCCTGGCTTTTTTCGTTCTTTGATGCGCGGGTCTCGTGTAAGATAGCCGCTGTGGCGCAGTGCAGAGCGCAGTTCTTCATCCATATCGACCAGAGCACGGGCCAAGCCCAACTTGACCGCGTCGCGCTGACCGCTCACACCACCACCGCTGACAAATACAGAGACATCAAATTTATTGGCATCATGGGTAGCAATCTCAAATGCTCTGATAATTTCGGGTGCATCGCCCAATCGGGTGAAATAATCTTCAATGTTTTTTTCATTTACAATGAAGTTGCCCGATCCTTCCATAATCCTTATGCGGGCAGTACTTTCTTTACGGCGTCCAATGCCTTCGTGATATTTCTTATCCATAAGTCCTGATTACTCCTCTTGCTCGATTAACGCTGGTTGCTGTGCCTGATGTGGGTGTTCATTGCCAGCATAGACATGCAAGTTTTTAAAAATTCTGCGACCCAATTTATTGTGAGGCAGCATCCCTTTCACCGCAATCTCAATCACACGCTCAGGAAACAGTTCCAATTGTCGTTTTAAGGTGATCTCTTTCAACCCGCTGGGGTATTGAGAATGGCGATAGTAAATCTTATCCTCCAGTTTCCCAGGGAAAAAGTCTACTTTTTCGGCGTTAACCACAACAACGTTCGCACCTGTCATCATGCCAGGGGTAAAATTAGGTTTATGTTTTCCCAGGAGCAGCGTAGCGATCCAGGTTGAAAGGCGACCTAAGTTTTTACCTTCGGCATCGATCAACAACCATTCACGCTCAAGTTGTCCTTTTGGTACAAATGTTTTTGTCACTGTCAAACTCTCCATCATTCAAAGGTATCTTCATCCGGTCATCCTGCACCAGAAATGAAGTCCATATCACTTCTAACTAATACAACACTTCTTCCAATACAAGCCCCTGCGGTGGTGCAATGCCTGTCACCTCCAGAACTCCTGTTTCAAGAGCCTTTGCCACCGAGTCTTCTTCAATTTGACCCTGTCCAATCATCACCATCACAAAGGTGATTCGCCTGATCATATGGTATAAAAAGGCATTTGCGGTGATATCGAACCGAAAGGAGTCATCCGATTGCTGCCAGATTGCCGTAAAGACTTCCCGGATTGTTGTGCCGTTTTCCGTAACTGCACTGCCAAACACTTTGAAATCGTGCTCGCCGATCAAATCGAGAGCGGCGTTTTGGATCAATTCAAGTCTTAGAATTGGCCATACCCGCCAGCTAAAAACCTCTCTCAGCGGATCCCTGAAAGGCTGGCAGAAGATCTCGTAACTGTAGTGCCGACTCCTGGCGTCAAAACGGGGGTGAAAATCTGGTTCTACTACCTGCACCGAGCGAACAGCCACATCTTCAGGTAAATAATAATTGAGCGCGTTGTGCAAATCCTTCAGACCATGAGACCATTTCAAAGAGAAATTGACCACCTGTCCTCTGGCATGAACGCCGGCATCGGTTCGACCAGCACTCCGAATGCTGTTTTCATGCCATCCCAGCTTGCGCAAACCCGTCTCAAATTCACCTTGTACGGTTCTCACGCCTTTTTGGCGTTGGAATCCGGCAAAATCTGAGCCCTTGTATGAAAGAATAACTTTGTAATGTGCTAAGTCCATTCCGGATTTTCGGAAGGACTACTCTTCAACCAGTTCAATAATTGCCATCTCAGCGTTATCGCTGCGGCGAGGACCTAACTTCAAGATCCTTGTATAGCCACCGTTCCGAGTAACATAACGCGGTCCTATTTCATCGAATAATTTTTGGACAATGGGGCGGCTGCCGCTGCCCAACTCTTTTACAGCTTTTCGGCGAGCGTGGACCATCACTGCCCCTTCAGCATCCTGATTATTTCGAGCCAGGGTAATCAGTTTTTCAGCATCTGCCTGAATAAACTTTGCTTTGGGCAATGTGGTTTTTATTCTTTCATGTTCAAAAAGCTGTTTCATCATCGTTCTTTTCATGGCAGTTCGGTGACCACCAGAGCGATTAAGACGATATCCATCTACTTTGTGTCGCATAACCTTAACTCTCCGCTTTTTCTTCTTCTTCCAGGAAGCCCTTTTCGATCATTTTTTCTCTCAGTTCAACCAGGCTTTTTTCACCGAAATTCCGAATGGATAAAATTGCTTCTTCGCCTTTTTCCATCAGTTCCAGGACATCACCGACAGTAGTTATACCCGTGCGTTTTAAGGAATTGAACACACGTACTGTCAGATCAAGATTCTCAATCGGCATCTCAGCCGCTTCACTATTGACCGTGGGCGCAACTTCAACTTCTTCTGGTGGAAGAGCCGTGATTTCCTCACTGATCCCCGCAACATACCGCAGATGATCAATTAAGACCCTTGAAGAATCAATCAATGCCTTTTCGGGTGTGACTGTTCCATCGGTCCATATTTCCAGGAATAGGCGATCATAATTTGTGCTCTGCCCAACCCGGGCTGAACCGACCGTCCAATTCACTTTACGAATGGGCGTGAAGATCGCATCAACAGGCAGTTCACCAATGGGCAAATCATCACTACGCTCATTGGCGGGGGAATAGCCTCGTCCTAATTCTACGGTAATATCGATGTCAAGATTGACCTTTTTGCTATCGACTGTAAACAAATACAGATCAGGATTAACAATTTCCACTTCGGGCGGACAAAGAATATCTGCTGCGGTCACTGTTCCTTCACCGCTGACTTCTAATTGAAGGTGGGCAATGTCGACATCATACAAAATCATACGCAGCTGTTTTAATTGAAGAATGACCTGAATCACATCTTCGCGAACGCCTTCAATATCGCTGAACTCGTGCAAGATGTCGGTAATTCGGACGGATGTTACCGCAGCGCCCTGTAAGGAGGACAACAGTACCCGGCGTAATGCATTTCCAAGCGTCATACCGAAGCCGCGCTCAAGCGGTCCGATCGCAAATTTTCCATAGTCACGTGAATCAGCAACACGTTCAACAATTGGCTTGACCATATTTTTTATTCCTACCACCTCATACCCCTTACCAGTGCACCCTAATACACTACCTTTGATTGCGCTTATCGAGAGTAGAACTCAACGATCAGCTGTTCATTCAAATTGCCGTCAATTTCAGCACGCTCAGGTAAACGGATCATCCGACCGGAAAGGGTATTCAGATCTCGCTCGACCCATGTTGTCGGCGTGCGGGCTTCCTCAGCCTGTCGGAGCGTTTTAAAATATTCACGCTGCCCTGAATTTTCTCGCACTGAAACCACATCAGAAGGTTTGAGAATTGTCGAAGCGATATCATTCCTTCTTCCATTGACCAGAAAATGTCCATGGGAAATCAGCTGGCGCGCCTGAGCCCGGCTGTCGGCAAAGCCCATCCGGTAAACGACATTGTCCAGGCGGGATTCAAGAATCTGAAGCAGATTCAAACCTGTCAGCCCGGGTTGCCTTTGTGCTGTCCGGAAATAGCGCACAAATTGTCGTTCCAGAACGCCATAAATGCGTTTTGCTTTCTGTTTCGCACGTAATTGCAGCGAGTATTCTGACTCTCTGCTGCGGCGACTACCCAAACGACCATGTTCCCCGGGAGGATAAGATCGTTTCTCAAAAGCACATTTAGGGGTAAAGCATCGCTCACCCTTTAAAAACAATTTTTCACCTTCACGCCGGCATAATTTACAAGCCGGACCCGTATATCTTGCCATTTAATTCCTTTCTTTCAATTATTTTTAGACGCGGCGTCTCTTGGGTGGGCGGCAACCATTATGCGGCACGGGGGTCACATCGTCAATTGAACGGACCGTAATGCCCATACCCTGTACAGCCCGGATTGCAGCTTCACGACCTGGGCCAGGACCTTTGATGATGATGTCCACTTCCTGAACACCAAAACCTTGTGCTGTTTTCATCACCTGCTCAGTAGCCAAACGCGCTGCAAAGGGCGTGCTTTTTCTGGAGCCTTTATATCCGGCTGATCCAGCGCTTCCCCAACATACAGCATTTCCCTGCATATCTGTAACAGTGACGATGGTGTTGTTGAAAGAAGCCATCACGTGCACCTGAGCTGATGACATCTGACGTTTGACTTTGCGCGAACCTGCTGTTCGCCGCGATCGTTGTGGATTTTTAGCCATAGTTCCTCACAAATTTCTTTTTTGTCTCAAGCTGTCATCCATCTCGCCGCGGGTAGAAAGGAAGGAAACCCAGATGGATGAACGGCCAGGACCTGAACTCTAATAATTATTTCTTGCCAACACCCCGACGGCGTCCACGCCCTGCCACAGTTTTCTTTGGGCCTTTGCGTGTGCGAGCATTGGTCTTGGTGCGCTGTCCGTGGACCGGCAAACCCCGTCGATGGCGCAGACCCCGATAGGAGCCTATTTCAATTAGACGCTTGATGTTCATTTGAACCTGACGCCGCAAATCACCTTCAACCGTCAAATTCTCACCGATATAGTCGCGCAGTTTGGAAACGTCGCTATCCGACAAATCCTTAACGCGTGCATCGGGATTAACACCGGTTGCCGCAAGAATTTCATTTGCCCGGGTGGGGCCAACGCCATAAATTGATCGCAGACCAATCTCAATGCGTTTGTTACGCGGGATGTCAACACCTTCAATACGTGCCATAAGTATTATTCCTTATCCTTGTCGTTGTTTGTGCTTTGGGTTCTGACAAATAACATACAAACGACCCTTTCGTTTCACAATTTTGCATTTTGCACAGCGTTTTTTAATTGATGCTGATACTTTCACGATCTTACTCCTTTATCCTGCAATGTCCTGATGCAAAGCAATGATTATACCTGCACTCAAGATCTTCGTCCAGTTAATGACCTTTATAATGCCGTCAATATCAGTGGACCATCAACCGTGATCGCCACGGTGTGTTCGAAATGCGCTGTGTTTGAGCCATCCGCAGAAGCCACAGTCCAGCCATCATCCTTCACAACCGTGTCGGGCGTGCCTGCCAAAACCATCGGCTCGAGTGCAATCGTCATACCTTCTCGCAGCCGCAAACCGTGTCCGGGCTTGCCATAATTGGGCACCTGAGGTCCTTCATGCATCTTCCTGCCAACACCATGTCCGGTGTAGGTGCGGGTGATGAAAAAACCCCGCTCTTCCACGTAAGTTTGAACGGCGTGGCCAATATCACCAATGGTATTGCCCGCGACCATCTTTGAAATGGCGATCTCAAGTGACTGTTTGGTCACCTGCAACAGTCGTTGGGTTTCATCAGGCACCTCACCCACCGCCACGGTGGTTGCCATATCGCCCACAAACCCCTGGTAAACCGTCCCGCAATCGATGCTGATAATATCACCATCCATGAGCTTACGTTTACCGGGAATGCCGTGCACAAGCTCATCATTGACGCTGGTGCAAATGCTGGCAGGGTAGGGATAGGGTCCCGGATAATTTTTAAAAGGCGAATAAACATCATACTGTTTGTGAACAGCCTCGAAGGCTTCATTCAATTCGCCAGTGGTCACACCTGGCTCGATCAATGCAACCGTTGCAGCCAGGGCTTCCGCATTAATCCGTCCGGCCTCGCGCATTATTTGAATTTCTGCCGGTGACTTAATATTAACCGAGCGATCCCAGGAAATCAATTTAAAATCTCCTTAACGGCTTGCTTGATCTCAGCAAACACATCCTCAATCGAAAGCGTGCCGTCAATCTCTACCAGAACACCTTTATTCTGATAATAGACAATCAAGGGTGCAGTCTGTTCGTTATAAACATCAATCCGATGCCGCACCGTGGCAGGCTTGTCATCTTCACGTTGATACAACTGTGACCCATCAATATCGTCAATCCACTTCACAACCGGCGGGTTGAATTTTTCATGATAGACAAGCCCTGAAGAGCTCATCCAGCGTCCGCTCAGCCTTTCTAGCAGCACATCATCAGGCACCTTGATGTATGGAACAACTTTCACTTCCTGTCCAATTTTTTCCAACATTGCATCAAATGCCCTGGCTTGTGCGTCCGTCCGTGGAAAGCCATCCAAAACAGCGCCCGAGGCGCTGTCAGGTCGAGAAAGCCTCTCTTCCACCATTCGCACAGTCACATCATCAGGCACCAATTCACCTTTGTTCATATAGGCTTGCGCCAATTTCCCCAGCTCCGTCTGATTATTCAGGTTTTCTCGAAACAAATCTCCGGTGGAAACATGAATCAGATCATGTTCCCGGGCAATTTGCTTCGCCTGAGTGCCTTTTCCGGCGCCCGGGGGTCCGAGTAAAACGATGTACAAAGGTGCCATGAACTGTATTTACCTCAGCTGATCAATCGATCGTCATAACCGTGAAGCTTCAGATCTGTTTCGATGATCTCGAAGGTATCACGAACAACGCCAACCACAATCAACAAACCTGTCGAAGAAACCAGGAAGAGGCTGGTTTGCGAAAGTCCTTCGGGCAGCAGCAATCCCAGAAAATAAGGAAGTGCAGCCACGACACCCAGGAACAAAGCGCCAGGCAGCGTGATCCTCCGCTGAACTCTCGTCAGATAGCGCTGTGTTGGGCCGCCACGCGTCACGCCCGGGATCTGCGCACCCTGCTTTTTCAGGTTGTCGCCATAATTCTGCTGGGCAAAAAGAATGTCGGTATAAAAGAAGGTGAACAGAACAACCATGATAAAGAACAAAACCGGGTAGATCCAGCCTTCACCGCTGAGCGTGTTCTGGATCCAGACCGCAAACTTCCGCAGCCATTCAGCCTTTGAATTTACAAAGAAGCTCGCCAAAATCGTCGGAAAGGTCATTATCGATTGTGCAAAGATGATCGGGATCATCCCCGCCATGTTCACCATCAACGGAACGGAACTTCTAACCGGCATTGACATGCGGCTGCCCACCCGTCGTCCGGGGAACATCACCGGTACATGTCGACGCCCTTGCTGTACGTAAACCACAGCGAAGATCGTCACGATCAGCAGTGCCAAAACAATGACGATTAACCACCAGTATTGCTCATTCGTTAGCAATCGATACAGGTTTTGCGGAATGTTTGAGACAATACCCGCAAAAATGATCAGGGAAAGCCCCTGACCACGAATACCAAATTCCGAAATCAATTCACCCAACCAGACTCCGAACATGGTGCCAGCAATCATCGAAAATATCGTTGCCAACGTGGGGATCAAGACATCACCCGCAAACCCAAAGCGGGCAGCAACAGACTGCCCCAGGATCGCATTGAAGATGTTGATCTGACCAACTGCCGAGAGTGCTGCCATCGGCACAGTCAGGATGATCGTCCATTTTTCCATCCAGGCACGACCTTCGCTCGGGTTTTCCTGCATCTTGCGCTCAAGTGCAGGAATGATCGGGATCAGGAGTTGAAGGATAATCTGAGCGGTAATATAGGGGTAAACACCCATCGCCAGCACAGAGAAATTTGAAACTGCGCCGCCCGAAAGCATATCGAGCATGTTGATCAACCCGCCTGCAGCCCCTTCTGTCTGAGTCAATTGGGCAACCAATTCCCGATCAATTCCTGGGACGGGAATATTCGTTGCCAATCGATAGATAGCAAGCAGCGCCAGAGAGATCAGCAGCTTTTTTCGAATGTCTTTTGATTTCCAAAGGTAGCGCCAAGAGGACCGCTTCATTTGTCGTCTCCTTTTACTCCGATACGGGTACTATTTTTACGCCTCGATTAATTCCACACTACCGCCGGCATTTTCAATCTTTTCTTGTGCGCCTTTGGTAACCTTATGAGCTTTTACTTTCAGCGCCACAGAAACATCCCCGCGCCCGAGAATTTTTACAGGTGATTTCAGATCTTTGAGAATTCCAGATTCCACCAAAAATTGGGGGGTGATTTCCGTTCCTGCTTTCAACTCGCCTAATTTTTCCAGATTAACCTCTGAATACCGCACACGGTTGGGAACACTGAATCCCACACCACGTCTGAAGGGCAGCTTCCTATAAAATGGAAGGTTCCCACCCTGGTGATACAGTCGGACGCCGCCGCTTGTTCGCGACTTTTGGCCTTTTGTGCCACGACCTGCTGTTTTACCATGCCCGGATGCTATACCGCGCCCCACGCGGGTGCGTTTCTTATGTGCACCTTCATTTGGTTTTAAATCATGTAATCGCATAATAGTCCCTACGCCTTATCCACTGTGACCAGGTGGGATACTTTATCAATCATGCCGCGCATTTCTTCTGTATCGTTCTTAATTACAACCTGGTTCATCTTCCGCAAACCCATTGCTCTCAAGGTCAATTTTTGACGCTTTGAATATCCAATAGGGCTCCGGACCAATGTTATTTGTAATTTTTCTTGTTTTTTCTTAGCCATTCGCCTTGCGCTCCCAATATGGTTTGACCTCGTCCAATGGCTTTCCTCGATAGGCTGCCACCTCTTCAGGAGATTTGAGCTGATCGAGCGCATTGAAAGTTGCGCGAACAACATTCATGATGTTGTTGCTGCCCAATGACTTGGTCAAAATATCGCGCACACCTGCCGCTTCAAGAACGGAGCGTACACCACCACCTGCAATAACGCCGGTACCGGGGCCTGCCGGTCGCAACAAAACAACCGCCCCACTTTGCTTACCGATCACTTTATGTGCAATGGATGTGCCGCTCAAGTTGACGCGGTGCATATCTTTTCGAGCCCGTTCACTGGCTTTTCGGATTGCCTCTGGAACAGCGTTTGCTTTTCCAATGCCCAGACCAACCCGCCCAGCATTGTCGCCGATCACCATGACTGCTCGGAAAGAAAATCTGCGTCCGCCTTTTACAACTTTGGCAACGCGTGCAATATCAATTACTCGCTCATCAAATTGATCTTCGGTTCGATAGTCCGTCATAAACGCCTCTTTCCTAGAATTTCAAGCCGCCTTCACGGGCAGCCTCAGCCATGGCTTTAACACGGCCAATATACTTGTATCCGCCACGGTCGAAGACAACCTGGCTTATCCCAACTTCTTTTGCGCGTTCTGCGATCGCCTGACCGACTTTTTGCGCTTTTTCCATGTTCGACAACCCATCCATTCCGGATCGCAATTCTGAATCTATGCTTGAGGCTGAAGCCAGGGTATTCCCCTGAAAATCATCAATAATCTGTACATAGATTTGTGTCGAACTTCTAAACACATTCATGCGCGGTCGTTCGGGTGTCCCAAAAATCTTTTTTCGCACTCGGCGTTGCCGGCGTAATCGAGCCTCATTTCGTGATTTTTCTGCCATAAGATTTCACCTTCAATAATTATTATGCTGTCTTACCAGCTTTGCCTGCCTTGCGGCGAACATATTCACCCTGATAATGAATACCCTTACCATGATAAGGTTCAGCTGGGCGTACTTTACGAATATTCGCTGCTATCTGGCCAACATCTACTTTGTTATAACCAAGCACTTTGATCTGTCGAACTTTCATGTCCACTTCAAAGCTGATGCCCTCAGGGGGTTCAATAATCACAGAATGAGAAAAACCAACATTGAGAACAAGATTATCACCATTCATTTCAGCGCGATAACCCACACCTTGGATTTCCAAAATACGTTCAAAGCCCTTGCTGACGCCCTCAATCATGTTGCTCAAGACCGAGCGTGTTGTCCCATGCAAGGATCGATGCTGCGGTTGATCAGTAGGTCGTTCAACAACAACGGTTCCATTTTCTTTCTTAATTATCATGTCGTTAGTAAAGGTAAACTCTAATTCACCCTTAGGTCCTTTGACCTTAACATGAGAACCGTCAATCGTAACATCAACGCCCGCTGGCACTTCTATCGGTAATCGTCCAATTCGAGACACCTCTCGTACCTCCTTTAGCGCCTGGCGCTACCAAATTTTGCACAATACTTCACCACCGATACCCATTTTACGGGCACGCTGGTCGGTCATCACACCTTTAGGTGTGGAAAGGATGGCAATTCCAATACCGGAAAGCACCCACGGGATTTCCGTTTTCTTGGAGTAGACACGACGCCCTGGCTTGCTGACACGTTCAAGCCCTGTGATTAAAGGTCGCTGATTTCGTCTTTCTCCGATGTATTTCAAACGGATTCTCAGGGTTTTTCGATGGGGTTGCTCACCCTCAACAATATCGTAGCTTTCAACATAGCCCTCTTCGGTCAGTATGCGGGCTATTTCAGCTTTTATCTTCGAGCTGGGCATGCTCACCAATGTACCGTTACTAATCGCAACGTTACGGATTCGAGTCAGCATATCAGCAATAGGATCTGTTATACTCATTTATAATTCCTCCGCCGATCTACCACGAAGATTTGGTCACACCGGGAATCTTGCCTTCAAGGGCTAATTCCCGAAAGCAAATCCGGCACAATCCGAATTTTCGGATATAACCTCTTGGACGCCCACATCGTTGGCAACGGTTAACCACCTGGGTTTGATATTTTCGCCGCTTCTCGCGATACATCATACATTTTTTAGCCATACTATCCTTTCCTGAACGGCATTCCGAGTTTACTCAGCAATGCACGAGCCTGATCATCATTCTCAGCTGTTGTCACAATTGTGATTTCCATGCCACGAACAATATCTACATCATCATAATTAATCTCCGGAAAGATCAATTGCTCATGTAAACCTAACGTATAATTTCCACGCCCGTCAAATGCATCAGCGGAAATGCCACGAAAGTCTCGCACACGCGGCAGGGCAACATTAATCAAACGATCGAGAAAAGCCCACATCCGTTCACCGCGCAGGGTTACCTTGGTGCCAATCGCCCGACCTTCGCGCAACTTAAAATTGGCGATTGATTTCTTCGCTTTGGTCACAACGGGTCGTTGACCCGTGATCGTGGTCAGATCCCGAACCGCTTCATCAAGCGCTTTGGGGTTATCCAAGGCATCCCCCACGCCAATATTGATGACAACCTTCTCAATCTTTGGGGCTTGCATCTTATTGTCGAGAGACAATTCCTTCACCAAGGCTGGGGCGATTTCTTCTTTATATAGTTCTTTCACTCTATTCATAATCTTGCTCCACTCGCTGCCTATTTATCAATCCGCGTCCCGGTTCGCTTTGATACCCGGATAACCTTGCTTTCTTCTCTTTCCAAACGAACACGGGTTGGTTTATTGTCCTTCGGATCCAGCAGCATCACATTCGAGATAGCAATGGGTCCCTCAAATTCGATGATACCTGCAGGGATAGTTCGCCCTCTTGATTGGGTCTGAGCCTGATGTTTGATGCGCAGGTTGACGCCCTGCACAATCAAACGGCTATCTTTGGGAAAGACTCGAATCACTTCGCCAACCTTCCCCTTATCCTTTCCGCTGATCACCATCACACGATCGCCTTTTCGTATCTTAGTTTTCATTTCTCAACTCCTATCAACCTGGCTAAAGAACTTCTGGCGCCAGTGAAACGATCTTTGTGAAGCCTTTCTCACGAAGCTCTCGAGCTACAGGGCCGAAAATGCGGGAACCACGGGGGTTGACACCATCATTGTCAAGAATGACCACGGCATTATCATCAAAGCGAATGCTCGAACCATCGGTTCGTCGCCATTCCTTGGCTGCCCGAACGATAACGGCTTTTACAATCTCACTTTTCTTAATGGTTGACTGCGGGGTTGCAACTTTTATTGTTCCAACCACAATATCACCCACAAAGCCATAGCGCTGGCGCGACCCACCGGTGACATGCATCACCAACAATTCTTTTGCACCGGTATTATCGGTGACTTTCAAACGGGTTTCTTGTTGAATCATGGTTTTAAACTCCCAATTCTTCAACTGTATCATCTTGAGATCGCTCTTCAACTTTAATGATCTCTTCGACGACCCAGTGCTTTGTTTTAGATATTGGTTTGCTTTCCACGATCCGTACCTTATCACCCGGGTTTGTTCCCAGCTCATCATGTGCCTTATAAGCTTTTAGCGAGCGCACGACCTTGTGATAGAGAGGGTGACGGAAAACGCGTTCGATTTCAACAACTGCAGTTTTCTGCATCTGAGTACGAACAACAGTCCCTACCAAACGTCTTCGTTTATTCATGCTTCATTCTCCTCAGCCGCTTCTTGCAATTGTTTTTCTCTCAGGATAGTTTCCATACGGGCAATATCCCGACGAATGAAACGCACACGACTGGTATCTGTTAATTGACCTGTAATTGATTGAAATCTGAGATTCATCAATTCGTGGCGGGCTTCATCCAGCTCATTTTCGATTTCAGCAACACTCATTTTCCTAATCTCTGTCGCTTTCATGATTATGCTTCTCCTGCCACTTCACGTGAGACAATCTTCGATTTCACAGACAATTTGTACTTTGCACGGTGAAGCGCTGCTTTGGCAATTTCTTCATCTACGCCGCCAACCTCAAACATGATCCTGCCGGGTTTGACAACAGAAACCCAATGATCAACGGGCGCTTTCCCTTTTCCCATACGGGTTTCCGCAGCACGCTTTGTGTAGGGCTTATCCGGAAATATCCGAATCCAGACTTTGCCGCGGCGCTTCATTTGATGCACAATCGCTCGACGAGCCGCTTCGATCTGTCGCGCACTTACCCAACCGGGCTCTAAAGCTTGCAAGCCATACTCACCAAATGAAACGTCCGACCCCCGATAGGCCTTCCCTTTCATTCGTCCGCGCATTTGCTTGCGATACTTAACTCGTTTTGGCATTAACATAATGACTACCTCACTTACCACCGGACAACATGCCGGCTAAGTTCTCACTCACTGACATAAACACCTTCAGTGGATTCAGCTGTTCCTTCTTCCTCTTCAGGCGTAATTTCACCTTTATAAATCCAAACCTTAATACCGAGCAGACCGAAAGTCGTCAGGGCTTGCGTTTTGGCATAATCAATATTCGCCCGCAAAGTCTGCAGAGGAACACGTCCTTCACGCAGCCATATACTGCGGGACATTTCGGCGCCACCAAGACGACCTGAAACCATAACCTTGACACCCTCAGCGCCCTGCCGCATACCCTGTTGAATGGCTCGCTGCATAGCGCGACGATAACTGATTCGGCGTTCCAGCTGACTGGCAATATTTTCTGCCACCAATCGGGCGTCAAGATCAGGGAGCTTGATCTCTTTAACTTCCAAATCAATCTTTTGCCCTGTCATCGCTTCCAAACCTGAGCGGATACTTTTTACGTTTTCTCCACCCCGACCGATCAGGATCCCTGGTTTAGCAGTGTGTACATAAATTTTGATCTTGCCAGGGAAACGCTCAATTTCAATCGCAGATATTCCAGCACGCTCATTCTCTTTGCGAATTTTCTCTCGAATAGCAAGATCTTGATGCAACTGATCTCGATACTCCTGGCCTTCCGCGAACCAGCGGGCTGACCATGGCTTGTTAATTTTTAGCCGAAATCCAACTGGATGTACTTTACGACCCATATTTACTCCTGGTTCCTATCGTTGTTTCTGATTTCAAACATCCTATCACTCGACCTCTCTTAAGATAACCGTAATATGTGACCGTCGGCGCAATATTGGCTTGAAACGGCCGCGCGCACCAAACCGGCGCCACTTGCGGGTGGGAGCTTCATCTGCAAAGATCCTGTGTATATAAAGATCTTCACGTGAAATTCCGAAATTCTCTTCACTATTAGCCATCGCTGATGCGAGCAGCTTGCGAATAGGCTCCGCGGATTTGTTAGGTGTGAATTTTAAAATATCCATTGCCTCTAAGGCTGGTTTTCCCCGAACCAGATCCACAACAAGCCGTGCTTTTTGTGCTGAGGTGTTAAGATTGCTTAACTTCGCTTGAACATCAATTGCCATTGATAACCTGCCTTTTCACTTTCTTAACCTTTGCGCCTATCGCCTCGAGATGAGACTACATGCCCACGGTAGAACCGTGTGGGAGCAAATTCACCCAGGCGATGCCCAACCATATTTTCTGTAATATAAATCGGCACATGGCGTCGACCATCATGAACAGCGATAGTGTGACCCACCATCTGTGGAAAGATTGTGCTTGCCCTGCTCCAGGTTCGCAGCACTTTCTTTTCGCCTTTGGCATTCATTTCTTCAATTCTTTTCAACAATTTCGGGTCGGTGAACGGCCCTTTTTTGAGCGATCGCGACATAATTACGTCCTCTTTCTCGCAAAAATAATCAATTACTTCCGACGCCGTTTCGCTTTGCTGCGATGGCGCAGGATATATTTATCAGTTCGTTTGTTCCGCCGTGTCTTTTTACCCAATGTGGGAATACCCCACGGACTCTTAGGACTGGGCATACCAATCGGTGAACGTCCTTCACCACCACCATGAGGGTGGTCGTTCGGGTTCATTGCCACACCGCGAACTCCCGGTCGCCATCCCATGTGACGCCGACGTCCGGCTTTACCCAATTTAATATTGGCGTGCTCGACGTTGCCAACTTGCCCAATTGTCGCCCGGCAAGCCTGCAACACAAGCCGCACCTCACCCGAAGGCAATCGCACATGGGCATATTTTCCTTCTTTAGCCAGCAGTTGTGCTGAGGTCCCTGCAGAACGTACCATCTGCCCGCCTTTTCCTGGCTGCAACTCAATATTATAAATTGACGTGCCAACCGGAATATTCGCCAATTGCATACTGTTACCTACGCGAATATCGACGCTCTCACCAGAAACGATCTTATCGCCTACCTTCAAACCTGCTGGGGCAATAATGTATCGTTTCTCTCCATCGGCGTAGTTCAAAAGCGCTAACCGGGCGGTCCGATTTGGATCATATTCAATCGCTGCAACCGTAGCAGGAATTTCAAACTTATCGCGTTTGAAATCGACCTGGCGAATTTGACGCTTATGCCCACCGCCCCGATGTCGGACAGTGATGCGACCGTGCATATTGCGACCGGCTCGCTTTTTCTTGGGCACCGTTAAAGATCGTTCAGGTTTTGTCTTGGTAATCTCTTCAAATGTATAGCTGGTCATATGTCGAGTACCAGGTGTTTTTGGTTTATAAACTTTTACTGCCATTACTCCACCCCTTCAAAAATCGGGATGCGCTCGCCTTCAGCAAGAGTCACGATTGCTTTCTTATAAGCACTGCTGCGGGTTCGCATTCGGCGATTCTGCAAATTGCGCGACTGCTTGGCGGGCACGATCATAGTATTTACTCGGTGAACTTTCACATCAAAGATCTTCTCAATCGCGTCTTTAATCGTGCTCCGTGTTGCGGATTTGTCCACTTCAAAGACGTATTGGTTTAGCACAGAAGACATATAGTTTGATTTTTCTGTAATGACCGGTCGGCGGATGATGTCATATACTGATTTTCTCATGATTTCATTCCTTCCTAACCGAGATAACTCTCAATTGTTTCCAATGCTGCAACGGGGAGAATAACTTTCTCAAAACTCAGCAAATCACGGATATTGAGATAGCTCGCCATCAGGGTTTTTGCATTGGTCAGGTTCGTACAGGCTTGCTTGACATCCAAAGCCTCAGCACTATTATCAGGGATTAACAGCAGAATGCTCGCCGCGTCGCCAGCAACCGCTTTCAAGGCTTGTGCCAGAACTCGTGTTTTCGCTTCGTCGATTTTGAGTTCGTCCACCAGGATGATCTCCCCTTCCGAAGCTTTAACTGTCAGTGCGGATCGTAATGCCGCTCTGCGCATCTTCTTAGGCATTGCCTTTGCATGGGAACGGGGCTTCGGGGTAAAGATTCCACCACCACCAACCCATTGGGCAGCCCTGATCGAACCCTGGCGGGCACGTCCAGTCCCCTTTTGACGCCATGGCTTACGACCGCCACCGGAAACCTCACTGCGACCCTTTGTCGAATGGGTTCCCAGACGGCTGTTTGCCATCTGCCTGACATATGCCTGATGCATCAAATCAACTTTTACAGGGGCTTCAAAAATCTTAGCCGGTAGTTCTACCGTCTTGACTTTCTTACCCTTCATGTTGAAGACATCAACTTTCATGATTACTCAACTCCCATAATTGCTCAAGCCCAAGCGGGCTGACTATTGTTTCCTGGCAGGCTTGATCACAACCAAACCGCCCTTAGGCCCGGGAACGGAACCATCAACCGCAATCAAATTACGCTCTGCATCCACCAGCGCCACAGTAATATTTGAAGAGGTCACACTCTGGTGTCCCATATGACCAGGACCGCGTTTACCTTTAAAGACCCGACCCGGTGTTGTGCCGCCGCCAATCGCGCCTGGCGATCGCTGTCGGTCAGACTGACCGTGCGTCATCATTCCTCCACCAAAGCCGTGTCGTCTCATCACACCGGCGAAACCACGTCCTTTGCTGGTGCCAACAACATCAACACGCTCACCCTTCTCGAAGATATCGACTTTTAGAAGATCGCCTTCAGAGACGGTGTCTTTCTTTTTAATTTTAAATTCTCGCAAAACTTTTAATGGTGGCAAATTATTGCGCTTGAGGTGTCCAAGTTGCCCCTTCGTTAACCGTTTGGGATTCACCTCACCAAACCCGATCTGGACTGAAGAATAGCCGTCTTTATCGGCAGTCTTCACCTGGGTTACATAACAAGGCCCAGCTTCAATGAGTGTTACAGGGATCGCAATCCCATCGTCATCGAAAATCTGGGTCATACCAACTTTTCGTCCAATAAGCCCTTTAAACATAATCCATATTCTCCTGTAGAAGTTGTTTGGCGAGACTGTCAACCTGGGCAAGGTTGCATCATCTCCGACCGCAGCATAGTTAACTTCTCTCCCGCGACCCTTGTATTTTTTGGGACTACGCAAAGAAAAGTTCTTGTGCTGCCTTCAAAAGGTTCATCTTTTAAGACGAACCCATCAAGCTTACCACATCGTCGTGGTTTTGCCAAGTATCAATTCTTATCAATTCCCTGCCTCTGGCAGCAAACTTCCGATCATACAACCCTCGATCGGAAAACAACTTTGCTCGGGGCAAGCAATTCTGTAACCTGCTTAAATTTTTATTTCAATATCAACGCCTGCGGGCAGGTTCAAGCGCATCAGCATATCAATGGTCTTCGAATCTGGATCCATCACATCAATCAGACGATTATGTGTCCGGATCTCGAAGTGTTCCTGTGAATCCTTATCAACAAAAGGGGAACGCTTTACGGTGAAACGCTCAATTTTTGTCGGTAAGGGCACCGGTCCTGCGACCTGTGCACCACTGCGCTCAGCTGTTTCCACAATGCGCTTGGCAGATTGATCGATAACCCGATGATCATATGCCTTCAAACGTATTCGAATCTTCTGTTTTGCCATAATATTTTCCTATGTTCTACGCAATAACCTTCGTGATCACACCTGCGCCAACCGTCAGGCCGCCTTCTCGAATCGCAAATTGCGACCCATTCTCAAGCGCCACCGGCACAATTAATTCCACTTCTATCGTCACCCGGTCCCCTGGCAGCACCATCTCCACACCCTCCGGCAGCTTCACCGCTCCCGTCACGTCCATCGTCCGGATGAAGAATTGCGGTCGATAGCCTGAGAAAAATGCACTGTGGCGTCCGCCCTCTTCTCGGGTCAGCACATACACTTCACCTTCAAATTTCGTGTGCGGGGTGATGCTGTTCGGCTTCGCCACCACCATGCCGCGCTCTACTTCTTCGCGTCCGATCCCGCGCAACAGCAAGCCCACATTGTCTCCTGCCATACCTTCGTCAAGCAGTTTGTGGAACATTTCCACTCCCGTGACCACCGAGTTCATGCTCTTCTCTTGCAAGCCCACAATCTCCACCGGGTCTCCGGTATGGATCATTCCTCGCTCCACACGACCGGTCACAACCGTGCCGCGTCCCTTGATCGAGAACACGTCTTCCACTGGCATCATGAACGGCTTGTCCACCGCTCGCTCGGGCTCAGGAATGTAGCTGTCCACCGCGTCCATCAGTTCGGTGATGCACTGGTATTCCGGGGCGTTCGGGTCTGTCGAGGTGCTTTGCAGCGCCTGCAGCGCGCTCCCGTGGATGATCGGAATATCGTCTCCGGGGAAGCCATAGCCGCTCAACATCTCGCGCAGTTCCATCTCCACCAGTTCCAACAATTCAGGATCGTCCATCATGTCCACTTTGTTCAAAAATACCACGATGCTTGGCACTTCCACCTGGCGTGCCAGAAGCACGTGCTCTTTTGTCTGCGGCATCGGGCCGTCCGGCGCTGCCACCACCAGAATCGCACCGTCCACCTGCGCTGCTCCCGTGATCATGTTCTTGATGTAGTCACGGTGACCGGGCATGTCCACGTGCGCATAGTGCCGTTTTTCGGTCTCGTATTCCACATGCGAGATGTTGATGGTGATCCCGCGTTCTTTTTCTTCCGGTGCATTGTCAATCGACACAAAGTCTTTTGTCTCCGCCAGCCCTTTCAACGCCTGCACTTTCGTGATCGCCGCCGTCAGCGTCGTCTTCCCATGGTCGATATGTCCCATCGTGCCTACGTTCAGGTGCGGTTTCGATCGATCAAATTTCTCTTTGGCCATCTTAAAAAATAACTCCTTATTCTAATCAATAATGTCTTGTGTTTATAATCCAGTGACTTTTTTCATCACGGTCTCAGAGACCGGGGCATAACGTTTAAATTCCATTGTAAATATGCCACGCCCCTTGGTCGCAGATCGCAATTCAGTGGCGTATCCAAACATTTCCGAAAGGGGAATCTCTGCATGAATTGCCTGGGCGCTTCCGGGCCGCGGATCCATCCCCAACACGATGCCGTTTCGCATGCTAATGTGTCCAAGAACTTCACCCGTACTTACTTCCGGAACGATAATTTCGACTTTCATAATCGGCTCGAGTAAGATCGGCTTTGCCTTGGCTGCACCTTCGCGAAATGCAAAAATAGCTGCCATCCGAAAAGCCATTTCACTCGAATCAACTTCATGATAAGAGCCATCAAGCAATGTCACCTTCAGGTCCGTCATCGGATATCCAGAAAGAACACCGCTTTCAACAGCTTCACTCACCCCTTTTTCGACCGCGGGAATAAATTCTCGTGGTATCGATCCGCCGCGGATTTTTTCCTCAAACACGAAACCTGAACCGCTTTCGAGTGGTTCAATTCGCAGAACCACATGGCCATACTGTCCATGTCCGCCTGTTTGCTTGACAAACCGGTGTTCAGCCTCAGGAATAGTGGCGGAGATGGTCTCGTGGTAAGCAACTCGCGGATTACCAACATTTGCCTCAACTTTGAACTCTCGCAGCATCCGATCCACTAAAATATCAAGATGCAGCTCACCCATTCCTGAAATAATCGTCTGCCCGGTGTCCTCATCCTGCCTTACCTTAAAGGTAGGGTCTTCTTCAGCCAGTTTTTGCAAGGCAATCCCCATCTTATTCTGATCCGCCATTGTTTTTGGCTCGATTGCCACAGAAATAACCGGGTCAGGAAAAGAAATGGTTTCAAGCTCAACCGGGTGTGAGATATCGCTAAGGGTATCACCCGTAGCGCTGGCTTTCAATCCCAGTATCGCACCAATGTCGCCGGGGCCAATTTCATCAATGTCTTCCCGGTGGTCCGCATACATCCGTAACAATCTCCCGATTCGCTCTTTTTGACCTTTGGACACATTAAGATAGGTAGAGCTCTTTTTCATTTTTCCGGAATAGACCCGGATGTAAGCCAGGCGTCCCATATATGGATCGGAGACGATCTTAAATACCAGGGCTGACATCGGTGCCTGGTCATCCGGAGGTCGGAGAACCTCTTCATTCGTTTTGGGATGTATTCCCACCACATCAGGCACATCCAACGGAGAAGGCAAGTAATCAACCACTGCATCCAGCAGCGGCTGGATTCCTTTATTCTTCAGGGATGAGCCGCAAAACACGGGTGTGATTTTATTATCAAGAACACCTCGCCTCAGCGCCGCTTTCATTTCATCCAGCGTCAGGGTTTTCCCCTCAAGGTATTTGATGGTTAGGTCATCATCCAGTTCAGCAATGCGCTCAATTAATACTTCGCGCTGTTCATGAACTCGACTTTGTAAATCAACAGGAACTTCCGCGTAACGCGGTTCGCTGCCGATTTCATCTTCAAAGTAAATCGCCCTTTCAGTTAAAAGATCAACGACGCCAATAAATTTTTCTTCCTGTCCAATGGGCACCTGCATTGCCAGAGGGTTTGCTCCCAGCCTGGCTCGAATCGACTCGATGGTGTCCTCATAGGAAGCGCCAACCCGATCCATCTTGTTTGTAAAGCAAATCCGGGGGACTGAGAAACGGTTTGCCTGTCGCCATACAGTTTCACTCTGCGGCTCAACACCCTGAACAGCATCAAAGACCACGACACCACCATCCAGTACCCGTAACGATCGCTGAACCTCTGCGGTAAAGTCGATATGTCCGGGGGTGTCGATGATATTAATCTTATGATCGTGCCAGTAGGTGGTTACCGCAGCGGACATAATCGTGATCCCACGCTCACGCTCCTGCGCCATCCAATCGGTGACCGTCGTACCATCATCTACCGAGCCAATGCGATAGGTCCGACCGGTATAGAAAAGAATCCGCTCAGTTGTCGTGGTTTTACCGGCATCAATATGCGCGATAATACCAATATTACGAAATTGCTCGAGGGGTAATTCCTTTAAAACCATCATCAAACCTTATCGGTCGCCTTGTAACAAAGTGATCTCTATATCCGAAAATGAGAGAAAGCGCGGTTGGCTTCTGCCATTCGGTGGGCTTCCTCACGTCGGCGGAATGCTGCGCCAGAAAACGTGGCAGCGTCCATCAATTCATTGGCTAATTTTTCGGGAAAGGATTTACCCGGTCGTGCACGTGAAGCGGAAATGATCCAGCGCATCGCAAGGGTCTTCCTGCGCCTGGGTTCCACTTCCATCGGCACCTGGTAGGTTGCGCCACCCACACGGCGTGGGCGAACCTCCATCATCGGCGAAACGTTTTTCAACGCAGCCTCAAATGTCTCAACAGGATCTTTGCCGGTCCTTTCCTCAATCAAGTCCAGGGCATCATACATCAAACTTGCAGCAGTGCTCTTCTTGCCCTTGATCATGATCCGATTGATCATCTCCTGAATATCGATTCGATGATATCGAACGTCAGGTGCGACATCTCGTGCTTCGGGTGTAAATCTACGTGCCATTCTTACTCCTTACAAAAACATCAAAATAAAATAGGGCAAAGTATCTAAATTTTCCCTAAAGACCAATTAAAATACTTCGCCCTAACTAAACAAACCAAAAATGGTTATTTAGGACTTTTAGTACCGTATTTTGACCGACCACGAGCTCGATCCTCAACGCCGGTCGAATCCAATGTGCCGCGGACAACATGATAACGGACACCCGGCAAATCCTTTACACGCCCACCACGCACCAGCACCACGGAGTGCTCCTGCAGTTGGTGACCTTCACCGGGGATATAAGCCGTCACTTCCATGTTGTTCGATAAACGCACACGGGCAATTTTCCTCAACGCAGAGTTCGGTTTTTTAGGGGTCATCGTACGCACAACCGTACAAACACCACGTTTCTGAGGAGCACCCTTGGGCTGGCGAACACGTTTTTGCTTTTGTGAGTTATACGTGTACTGCAGCGCAGGTGACTTGCTCTTTGTTCGTTTTGTTGAACGACCTTTGCGTATCAATTGATTGATCGTTGGCACATTTGCCTCCAAATCCTTGTCTAAATCTTATGTTTTGTTCCAATAATGGAGGCCATCATCATCTTTCAAGATGGCCTCACGACTATCCAATTTTTCCTCCAGCATCCAGCCGGGCTATAGGGCTGGCTTGAAGGTAACGAGGCATGATTCTACCACGTGAAAATTAGTGCGTCAAGACAAATTACTTGCTCTTATTGCACTTATTATATATCCCTGCCGATGCTGATCAAACCGGTCGGCGTATTGGGAATTTTTATTTTATCTTCGTCTTTACCAAAGGTGTTGATATCACCATTTTCCATCACCGCTTCAATCGCAAGCCCAAGACTTTGCATTTCCTTCACCAGGACCTTGAAAGCCGCCGGAATTCCAGGATCTTCGATTTCTTCACCTTTGACAATTGCTTCGTAGGTGCTGACCCGCCCCGCCACATCATCCGATTTGACGGTCAACATTTCCTGCAAAGTATAAGCCGCACCATAGGCTTCCAGTGCCCAAACTTCCATTTCTCCAAAGCGCTGTCCACCAAACTGGGCTTTTCCGCCCAGGGGTTGCTGGGTCACCAGGCTGTATGGTCCTGTCGAACGGGCATGCACCTTATCCTCAACAAGGTGGTGCAACTTCAAGATCGTCATCAGCCCAACCGTGACAGGATGATCATAATATTCACCCGTTTTTCCATCCCTAAGACTTTGTTTTCCGAGGACGGGCATGGGCGCATTAACTTCTTTCATGACCTGGCGGGCTTTTTCAAGCAGCTCATCACCCTTCACGTTCATCTTAACAGGGGCACCCATATCACGCATCCACAATCGGAGACAGGCATCAATTGCCGCGACATCCTGATCATCACGCTCCAACAAAGAGACCTCGTCTGATGCGAAGAAGGTGATGTGTTCGGGGTCATAGCCCTCGTCTCGCAGCCATTCCTTCATCGTTGAACGTTTGGCATAATAGCGATCTGATGTCAGCTCGTAGATATCGTAGCCACGCTCACCAAGCCAATGCTCCAAATAAAGCAGGCGGATCTCATCATCGTCCTGGATCATTTCAGGGTCATAGCCCTGTTCTTCCGCCCAGGCCCAGGCACGGTTTACAGCCTCATCCCAGGCACGGTCGATCATCCAGGCACGCGCCAATTCGGCTTCGATTTCATACCCGGTGGCGCCGTCAAAAACAGGCGTTACTGCCCGAAAACCCAGACGTTCAGCAGCCCAACCAAGGTGCACTTCCATTAATTGTCCCAGGTTCATTCGACCGGGCACACTCAAGGGATTCAAAATAACTTCAATCGGACGTCCATTATCAAGGAAAGGCATATCCTCAACCGGAACGACCATTGAGATCACGCCCTTGTTTCCATGGCGTCCTGCCATCTTGTCACCTTCAGTGACCTTGCGGCGCTGGGCGACCGCGATCCGAACCATCACGTCCACACCGGCTTTCAGATCCGAACTCTCCTCACGTGTGAACACTTTCACGTCCACAACAGTACCTTTTTCACCATGAGGCATTCGCAGAGAGGTGTCTTTGACATCTCGAGATTTTTCACCAAAAATGGCTCGCAGCAAACGCTCCTCAGGGGTTAATTCTTTTTCACCCTTGGGCGTAATTTTTCCAACCAGGATGTCATTTGGACCCACTTCAGCTCCAATACGCACAATACCGTGCTCGTCCAGGTTGCGAATAGCATCCTCACCAACATTGGGAATATCCCGTGTGATCTCCTCAGGACCGAGCTTGGTATCTCTGGCTTCGACCTCATGCTTTTCGATATGGACGGAGGTGTAGCGATCTTCCTGCACCAATTTCTCTGAGATCAGGACTGCATCCTCAAAGTTGCCGCCTTCCCAAGAGAGAAAAGCAACCAGCACATTCTGACCAAGCGAAAGTTTTCCATCCACCGAGGAGGAAGAATCGCCTATAATCTGACCTTTGGTTACCTGCTGACCCTTAATCACTGCCGGTCGCTGGTCAATACAGGTCGATTGATTGGATCGGCGATACTTATGCAGGTTATAGGCGCGAAGATTTCCATTCTTCTCGCGCACCTGAATCAATCGCCCGGTAACAGAGATGACTTCGCCATCTTCCTCGGCAACAACCAGCTGACCGGAGTCAATCGCTGAATAGGGCTCCATCCCTGTTGAAACAATCGGGATCTCCGGGCGAACCAGTGGGACAGCTTGCGCCATCATATTGGATCCCATCAGGGCGCGGTTAGCATCATCATGTTCAAGGAAGGGGATCAATGCTGCACTGACGCCCACGATTTGCTGAGGCGCAACATCCATAAAATCAATTCGTTCTTCATCGCTGGTGATAAAGCCAGAATGATAACGGCAGGACACACGTCTGACAAATTCGTTATGTTCATTTAAAGGTGCATTTGCCTGCGCAATAACGAACTTATCCTCCCTGTCAGCGGAAAGATAATTGATCTCGTTGGATACAAAGGGCTTAACCAGAATCGCATCTCGGTCAAGTTTGGCTAATTTCTTGGCGAGCTCTTCTGTGATCCGTTCACCGTTTTCCGCGATGATCTCATCGGTTTTCGGATCCTTAATATCCTCACGCAGCTGCCGGCCGACCAGATCGTCGGTTGGCTTCATAACTTTGACAACCTTTCGATACGGAGTTTCAATAAACCCATATTCATTAACTGAAGCATAGGTTGCCATACGTCCGATCAGACCAATGTTCGGTCCTTCGGGAGTTTCAATGGGGCAAATCCGTCCGTAATGGGTGTGGTGAACGTCCCGTACATCGAAGCCCGCACGCTCACGCCGCAAACCGCCCGGTCCCAATGCGGACAGGGTGCGTTTATGGCGCAGTTCAGCAAGCGGGTTGGTTTCTTCCATGAACTGGGATAACTGGCTGGAACCAAAGAACTCGCGCAAAGAAGCCACCACCGGTCGAATGTTGACGAGATTCGTTGGAGAAACCTGCTCCTGGTCACGAATCGACATTCGCTCCCGGATCACCCTCTCCATCCGACGCAAGCCCACACGCAGCTTGTTCTGGATCAACTCACCAACCGTTTTCACCCTGCGGTTGCCGAGATGGTCAATGTCATCACCGGGCTCCACACCATTGTTGATCTCAATCATACGCTTGATGATCCGAACAATATCTGATTTTGTAATTGTGCGGTGGCTGATCGGGATTTCCTGATCGAGCTTCTGATTCAGTTTATACCGTCCAACACTCTCAAGGTCATAACGGCGAATATCAAAAAGCTGTTCCTCAAGGAACGTTTTGGCATTTTCCAAGGTGGGCGGGTCGCCAGGGCGCAAACGCTTGAAGAACTCGATCAATGCTGCCTGCGCGGCTGTCTCACCTTCCTTCAAATCCTGGTGGGGTTCCTGGCTGAAGGAGTTTGGGATAAACAGGCGATCGGGATCGGTATCCACATCGCCAAACAGCTCAAGCAGTTCCTCATCCGTGCCCGTCTTAATAATACTGTTGCTGTCATCAAACCCATCTTTGACCTCAGCCAGCGCTCGCAAAAAGACCGTGATCGGCGTGGTCCGTTTTCGGTTGAATTTGATGATGATATAGTCGTGTTTGCGGGTCTCAAATTCCATCCACGCGCCGCGATCGGGGATCATTTTTGCAGTGGACAGGTATCGACCTGTTGAACGATCCAGCTCCCGCTCAAAATAAACACCGGGGGAGCGGATTAACTGGTTGACAACAACCCGCTCAGTCCCATTGATGATAAAGGTCCCCTTGGGTGTCATCTCAGGGAAATCACCCATAAACAGATCCTGGGTGATTGGATCGGGAACTTCTTTCCCCATAAGCAGCACGCGCACATAAAGGGAAGAAGCATAGGTAAGATCACGTTCAAGGCATTCCTCAATCGTGTTTTTTGGGTCTTCAAACCAGTACGTTAGATCCCATTGCTTTGATAAGTCATCGCCGGTGGGGAAGTAAAGCTGCATTCCTTTGTTGAATGATTCGATCGGGGAAATTTCCGCAAATAAACCATGAAATCCATCTCGCTTGAGCCGCTCAAAAGAATCGAGTTGGACCTGGATTAACTTGGGGAGCTCTAAAGCCACGGGAATACGTCGGTATGATTTGATGGGCATTAAGTCCGCCATTAATTACTCCTGGAAAGTTGAATGTGAGGGATTTTTATTAATTAACTTTCTCGTCTATAAATTTTTACGCAAAAACGCAAATTGTAATTATAGCAAATTGGAGTTCGAGAGTCAAGTTTTTCGACCCAAAAACCCAGAATGTCTTTTTCCCTAACCCTGATGACATTCTAATTATATCTTTTTATGTTCATAAAGCAAATTTCGAAACCTCGTCTAAAGATCCGCTAGCCTCGACTTTCTTGTTTGTGTCTGACATACGCCGTGCTTCAATTGACTCCGAGCCATCGCCGAGGGTAAAATGAAGATGGATAAAAAAACAGAACAGTTGAACGGGGAGCCTGTTGCAGGCTGAGAGGAGGTTATCAACCTCGACCCGCAAGACCTGATCCGGATAATGCCGGCGGAGGGAAGAAAACAATGTCCAACAAACACCCTCCCCGACAAAAGGAAGGGTGTTTATTTATGTTCTCAAAACACAAAAAAATCATCCTGTTTGCCAACGGGGAGCTGCCTGAACCCGAAAACCTGATCCCTCAGATCAACCCTGAAGATGTCTTGATCGCGGTGGATGGGGGCCTTGATCACATCACCAGCCTGGGGTTTAAGCCGAATCTGATCATTGGCGATCTTGATTCAATCAACCTGGAAGCCCTGGAGGAGTTTCGATCGCAAGGGGTTGTCATCCATCAATATCCTCGAGAAAAAGATCAAACCGACCTTGAAATAGCCCTGGGGTTCGCACTGGAAAGAAAAGCAAAAACCATCTGGGTGGTGGCAGCCCTCGGAAACAGGTTGGATCAGACTCTGGCAAACATTTTCCTCCTGACCAAACCTCAGCTTGCAAAGATCGACATCCGCCTGGTGGATGGCCTTCGCGAAGTTTTCCTGATCCGTAACGCCAAAGAAATTCACGGTCATCCGGGGCAACGTGTCTCATTACTTCCACTGAACGGGATGGCAGAGGGGGTCCGAACGGAGGGTTTGAAATATCCACTGAACAATGAAACCCTCTATCCTGAACAGACGCGCGGGGTCAGCAATGAAATGATCTCCACCTCAGCCGGGGTCTCCCTTCAACAAGGTCTGCTGTTGTGTATTCATGAATTTAGTCCACCCACTGAAAGGAGTTAACGCAATGTCAAATAAAAAAACGTTCTTTGTGTTGGCTGTATTGGTGTTGATGATCCTGGCAGGAAGTTCCATCACGGCTTGCGCCGCCCAACCCGCTTCTGACAGTCCCCGGACCCTGACCGTGATGACTCACGATTCTTTCGCAGTCAGCGAAGAGATCATCACAGGCTTTGAAGCCGAACACAATGCCAAAGTCAATTTCATCAGAGGAGGCGATACAGGTTCAGCCCTGAATCAAACCATTCTTTCCAAGGAAAACCCGCTGTCAGATGTTTTTTACGGCGTCGACAGCACCTTCCTGACACGGGCATTAAAAGAGGAAATCTTTGAACCCTACCCATCCGCCTTACTTGAAGAAATTCCCGACGAGTTCAAACTCGACCCTGAATATTATGTCCTGCCCGTGGATTACGGCGATGTGTGCATCAACTATGATAAATATTTTTTCAAAGCCAACAACCTGGCTGTTCCGCAATCACTTGAAGACCTCATCAAGCCAGAATACAAAGGCTTGCTGGTCACAGAGAGCCCGGCAACATCCTCACCCGGGCTGGCATTTCTGATGGCAACCATCGCAAATTTTGGGGAAGCAGAATACGTCGCTTACTGGCAGGCGTTGAAAGCCAATGGTTTGGTGGTGGTTAGCGATTGGGAAACGGCATATTATACAAATTTCAGCGGTTCGACCGGACAGGGCGCGCAGCCCATGGTCGTCTCATACGGATCAAGTCCGGCTGCTGAGGTCATTTATGCCGAGACAGAGCTAAAAGAAGCCCCGACCGGATCCATCATCGGTCCCAATACCTGCTACCGGCAAATTGAGTTTGTCGGCATTATTAAAGGAACTCCCAACCGGGACCTGGCAGAGGCGTTCATCGACACCATGCTCAGTGTGCCTTTCCAGGAAGACATTCCCCTGCAGATGTTTGTTTTTCCGGTCAACCAGAACGCTGAGCTGCCTGAAGTATTTGTTGAAAACGTCCAAATTCCAGACCAACCTGCGACCTTACCATCGGATCTGGTCCACGAAAATCGGGAAACCTGGATCAGGGCGTGGTTGGAGACCGTTCAGGATTGATGAACATCAACAAATTTCGGAAATGGGCGAACGGTCCCACCTTTCGTGCCGCGCTCCTGTGGCTGCTGCCGGCGGCTTTTCTGGGGTATTTCTTTTATCAACCCCTCCTGGCACTTTTCAGGGTGGTGATTTCGCCAAAGTGGGGTTTCGATTTGGCAAACCTGGATCTGCACAAAATTTGGGACACCCTGCGTTTCACCCTTGCCCAGGCGTCACTTTCCACCTTGCTCACGTTGATCCTTGGTCTGCCGGGTGCATGGTTGTTTGCAAAATTCACCTTTCCGGGGAAAAATTTTCTGCGCGTCCTGACTACCCTGCCCTTCATTTTACCCACCGTGGTGGTGGCAGCCGGGTTCAATGCCCTGCTGGGTCCGCGCGGCTGGGTCAACCTTGCACTTCAGGTACTTTTCAACTTTAATACCCCACCGATCCAGTTTCTCAACACCTTTGGCGCGATCCTGACCGCCCATGTTTTCTATAACACCACCATCATTATCCGTGTGGTCAGCAATGCCTGGTCTCAACAGAATATTCGACTTCAACACGCCGCCCGAGTCCTTGGCGCCAACCCCTGGCGTACCTTTCGTGAAATCACTTTTCCCCTGTTACGTCCATCGATTCTGGCAGCAGCTCTGCTGGTCTTTCTGTTCAATTTCACCAGCTTCGGTGTGGTGCTCATGCTGGGAGGTCCGCAATTTGCGACTCTCGAGGTTGAGATATACGTCCAGGCATTGCACCTTCTTAACTTGCCCATGGCAAGTATGCTTTCAATTATTCAGCTGATCATCACCCTCCTCATCACCACGAGCCATAACAGACTGGCAGGCTCGCAGGAAATGATCATATCCCCTCGTTCGCAAACAATTGCTATCCGCAAACCGCGAAAAGGCTTGCAGACAATAATCGTGTGGATCCTGATCATCACCCTTTTCAGTTTGCTGATTGCGCCGCTTGCTGCACTTGCATTGCGATCGGTGGTCAAACTGGAGCCCAACCGGGGGGAACGCGGTGAAATTCAGCAGGGGTTCACCCTGCAATACTATCGAGAACTCGGGATCAATCGCCAGGGCTCGCTTTTTTATGTTCCGCCCATCGAGGCAGCTCGAAACTCCATTATCTTCGCCCTGATCACCATCCTGATTACGAGCATGCTGGGATTGCTGGTCGCCTACGCGCTGCAAGAACGCACCCTTCTCAATGCAGTTTTAGACCCCCTGCTGATGCTTCCGTTGGGCGCCTCAGCCATCACCCTGGGTCTGGGCTTTATCATCGTTTTCAACCGCCCGCCGTTCAGCAATATCACCTTTCCAATTCTTTTACCCATTGTGCACAGCCTGGTCGCATTGCCATTCGTGGTCAGAACACTCAGCCCCACCCTGCAGAGCATTCCCGATTCCCTGAGGAGTGCAGCCAAGGCTTTGGGCGCCAGCCCCTTGCGGGTGTGGCTGGAAGTTGACCTGCCGCTGCTGACACCCGCCCTGATCGTCAGCACGATCTTTGCTCTGACAATTTCATTGGGTGAATTCGGAGCCAGCACATTTCTTTCTCGCCCAGCCTATCCCACGCTGCCTGTTGCAATCTTTCGCTACATATCCCAACCGGGCGCGCTCAATTACGGACAGGCTTTGGCTATGTCCACCTTGTTGATGGTGTTGTGTGCCGGTGGTATCTTTATTATCGAGTGCATTCAGGGAACCAATAAGGATATCGTTTAATGCTTACAGTTAAAAATATCAAGATGTCTTACGAGGGCGAGCACTTGCTGAGGGATGTTTCCTTTACCGTTAACCCTGAAGAGGTAGTTTGCCTTTTGGGCGCATCCGGGAGCGGCAAGAGCACCCTGCTCCGTATCATCGCGGGGCTCGAAGACCCGGAGGATGGTGATGTACTCTGGGATGGAAAATCGCTCACCGGCGTACCGACCCATGAGCGCCGATTTGGGTTGATGTTTCAGGATTATGCCCTGTTCCCGCACCGGAACGTGGCAGAAAACATTGCTTTTGGTTTGCGCATGCAAAATCAATCCAAACAGGATGTCCAAAAACGTGTTCTTGAAGCACTAAAAACCATCGATATGCCCGGCTTTGCCAACCGAAAAGTCACAGAACTCTCCGGCGGTGAGCAGCAGCGGGTTGCTCTGGCACGCGCCCTGGCGCCCCAGCCCCGCCTCCTGATGCTCGACGAACCCCTCGGCGCACTTGACCGTAACCTGCGCGAGCAGCTCAGTCATGAGTTGCGCAGAATTTTACGTGAGAGCAAAATTCCTGCGATCTACGTCACCCACGATCAGGACGAAGCCTTTGCCATAGCAGATCAGCTCTTGCTGCTGCACAATGGGGTCATCTTGCAGAGTGGCAAACCGGAGGAGTTCTACCACCATCCCCGCAATGCCTGGGTTGCATCCTTTTTTGGGTTGGGGAATCTTATCCCGGGCAAGGTTGTCGAGCATTTTCCGCTGAAAGTTAAAACGCCAATAGGCATCTTGCGAGCAAGCTGCGACCGCCAACCGCCTGAGATTGGTCAATGGACTACCTTGCTGCTCCGCCCCGCGCAGGCTTTTTTGGGACAGAAAGACTCTGGCAACCGGATCACAGGTCAGGTAATTGACCGGGTATTCCAGGGAGAAACATACCGACTCTCACTGTTTTGTAATCAGGAAGTCCCATCATTCGATATTACGCTTCCGAAGTCCTTTGAGATTGGGCAGTCCCTGACGGTAAACTACCGCACAGAAGATGTTCTTTGCCTTGAAAACGAAACGGAAAAAAACCATGACGGAGCACAATCATCACGTTGATGTTATCAAGTTAAATCACCTTGGCGAAGAGGTTTGGCGCTATCCAGGGGAAGTTATTAAGACAGATGAGAAAGGCGTACTGGTCGAAGCCTTTTTCAACATCGACGATCGTCCCTTTCACGGCATCACCTTACGCAGGGATGATCGTTACATCGAACGCTATTATCCTGATCGCTGGTACAACATTTTTGAAATTCATGATCGCGATGATGATCATCTGAAAGCATGGTATTGCAACATCACAAGCCCCGCCAGTTTTGAGCCCGGCAGGATCTCCTCTCGTGACCTTGCATTGGATGTTCTGATTTACCCAAATGGGGAATATCTAATTCTGGATGAGGATGAATTTGAAGCTTTGAACCTCGACCCGCCCACCCGCCAAAAAGCGCTGCAAGCATTGCAGTCCCTGATCCAATTGATCGATCAGGGTAACTTATCAGGTGAGCTTGTTTGAGTAGAAAAAAAAGCGCAAAATTTGCGCTTTTATCAAAAATAGTTTTTTAATTTTTCCGGATTGGCTCTATCCACATCCTGACTTGTTCTTAACCAAAAGACTATACGCATTCACTTTTTGCCACATATCCTATGGTGATTACTATTTACCATTGAAAAATGGAATCAGACACAGCGGGATTGCAAAAACTCCTGTCATAACGAGAATAAAAAAACAGGCGCCAATGATACTGAAAGCTATGTTCACCCAACCCAGAATGACACCCCAATTCGCCATACTCAAGCCCGTGTACAGACCCGGATTTTGCTTAATTTCTTTTTTCGCCATGTTTCCCGTAATAATTGCAGCTATAGCGCCCAAAAGCGGAACAATAAAATAGCTGGCAATACCCGAGATCAAGCTGATGACAGCCAGCGAAGAAGTCTGCTGACCATAACTCGGTGGTGGTATTTTAGGAAAAGAATAATCCGACATGGTACCTCCTTTACGTTAATTAATTTGATATATTTCCCAGCGCACGTCAAACGTGTCTGTCAGTTTTCATTTTACGTCCAGCCAACCACCAGATGATCCATATCGCCAGCAGAACCAGCACAATTCCAACCAGAACAGGCAGCACAACCGAAAGAAACGAAAGCACGGTAGAAACCACATCTTCGGCCAAACTCATCGGCAAACTGCCCAAGCCTGCCGTAGTCGCTGTAATGGCTGGTCTCACTGCTGCGGATTTGATCGCATGCACCGCACCTGCCACCAGCACACCTACAGCGATTGAAATAACGGGATGAATATCCGTGATCACCTTGGCGCTCGCAGCAAACAGGATCGCTCCTGCAGCTGGTCGAACAAAGGTCTGAATAGCATCATTCACATGATTGACCGCCGGCACCTTATCGGCAAAGAACTCCAAAATCGAGAGAACAGCCAGCAATCCAATGATCCACCAGCTCTTTAGCGCCGACCACGGCTCAGCAAGTGTGATTAAATTTGAAAATCTCGCCAGTATGGAAACAATCAAAAGCGGAATGTAAGCGTTCAATCCCGCACTGGCAGATAATCCAAAAGCCGCTAAAATATCCATTTCTTCCTTCCAATACAGGACTTCTAATAATCTCAAAAACTACAAAAAATTAAGCCCTCCCCAGGTGCCTGTCCAAAGATACCTCAGGAGGTCAATGGTTCCAATCTGGAGGAGTGCAAGGGTATATCCCGCAATTAATGGTACTCGCAGTTGTTTAAAATGGTCAAAAGTGTTTTCCCACCTGGTGATCATCACAAACACCATACTGTAAACCAGAGTCAGCAGAATGAGGACGCCAAGGGCGCTCAGGATAGCCAGTGGATACATCAGCCAGGAGACTTCAAATAAAACCAAAACATCCAGACCAGCCGCCAGTAGAACAAGGAGTGGCAAGCGCCACCAGTCAGTAAATACAGAAGTGTCTTCCCAGGTTCGGAACATCGTTTGGATAAAAGACGGCAGCAATATTGCAGATACCGCCAGACCCATCCCGATGCCCGTCACCAACCTGGTCACATTGGTAGTTCGATAGGGTGATGGAAAGCCGGGGACGAACATCAAAAAAGAGTTAACGCCGTCAAAAGCCCAGAATAATGCCAGCAATCCAAAAAAAACCATGACATAAAGCGGGGGCATTTTGCCCTTGCGTCCCCAAACTCTCTGGTAGCCCAACCCCAACATGGCGCCCAGGAACAAGCCTGAACAGCGAGCGCACATCGGAAAGATATGATTACCAACAGTAAATGAGCGTTCTCCCATTTGATGGCAAACCGCATAACCAACAGCATTGGCCTTACCCAGCAAGCCGGATGGTGTCAGCACAAGCCAAAGCACCGTGATAATCAGAGTAAATCCCGACAGGATCCAAACCCATACGGGTGTTTTTGAGGATGTTTCCGGTAGTTTTTCCATATCATTTGATTATAGAATGTACACGATCTGCACGCAAGGCACCTACCCTCTTCCTCATTCTATGCAGGATGTGCACCTCTGCCTGCACTGAGTGCGAAAGCACGTGAGGGTTGTGTGCATCAATAATTAGATTGCTTCTCTGCCATCGCAACAACAAAAAAGGCTGGCACTCCTGAATTAGGGAATACCAGTCTCAGAAAGCATTTCTATTCTGATTTATTGATCTGATGGGGCCAGGGTTTCGTGGACCCGCGCTAACCAATCAATAATCTCGATATTCTGCGGGCAAACAGTCTCGCATTGACCACACTCAACACATTGATCAGCACGGGCATCCTCGTCAATCGTATTTTCGTAAGCCCAGCGTCCGTGCTTCCACGCATCATAGATCGCAGCCTCATTGTAAACCTCAAAATTCCTCGGGATAGCTACGCCGCTCGGGCAGGGCAGGCAGTATTCACAAGCCGTACATGGGATTGGTTCCATTGAAGCATAAGCACGGCAAACTCCCTCAACAATATCCTGGTCCTCATCGGTCAGCTTGCCAACGCCTGAAGCCGACGCTGTGAGCAGGTTTTCCTCCACCTGCTCGAGTGTAGACATGCCGCTCAATGCCACGGATACTTCAGGTTGATTCCAAACCCATTGTAACGCCCATTGTGCTGGGGTCCAATCGCGACCGCTCTGTGCGAAAACATCCGCCACAGGTTGCGGTGCAGGGTTCTTGGCAATCATGCCGCCCCGCAAAGGTTCCATAACGACCACCGCCAAACCCTTTTCGGCAGCCAGTTTTAATCCCCTGGTGCCGGCTTGGTAATCGACATCCATGTAATTGTATTGGATTTGGGCAAAGGTCCAGTTATCATAAGCCCCAATGATCCTTTCAAACACAGCATAATCATCGTGAAAGGAAAGTCCCAAATGATCAAAGAGGCCCTCAGCCATTTTTTTCTCAGCCCAGGAAAGGACACCCAGGTTGTGAACCTTGTCCCATGATCGAGCATTCAAAGAATGCAGAAGATAGAAATCAATTTTGTCTACATCCAATTTAATTAATTGTTCTTCCAGGTAACGGTCAAAATCACCTTCTTTTTCAATTAACCAACAGGGCATTTTGGTTGCCAGCCGAACTTTTTCACGATAGCCATTTTTAAGCACTTTTCCAACAAAATGCTCGCTCTGTCCATAGTGATAAGTATAGGCAGTGTCCAGGTAATTTACTCCGGCATCGAAAGCAGTTCGCATCATCTCAAATGCCTGATCCTCATCAATCTTGCTGCTGTCCCCGTCAAGTACAGGCAGCCGCATTGCACCAAAACCCAGCGCTGATACTTTCCAATCCAATGGCCCAAATTTTCTGTATTGCATATCTCCTACCTCGTTTCTATTCATTTGCGATTCTTGATCATAAATTATAACAGATGAAAAATCGGATTTTCATGCTAGCCCTGGGATGATCCTGATCATACTCAGCTTCAATAACATTTTCTGTGATCTCACACGCCCTAGTTGACAAAGCTAGGAGAGCGTGAGATACTTCAGCTATCAAAAAAATTTGCAAGTTTCCTCTTCCTTCGCAATCCCACGAAAAAAGGAGGTGGTGTCCGTGATAGATAGTAGTAGCTTAATAACGGCTGTGGCGCCCCTCCTTGTGCAAGTTCGATAAGGGTGCCACAGCCAAAGAAAGATAGCCGCTCGTAATTCGGGCGGCTTTCTTCATTAATACTCCCACGCTAACCGTTGACGCGGCCGATTTGGGTTGGAACCTTCTATTTCGCAACCTTTGTGGAGCATACCAACGAGGTGGAATTAAACCATGATAAATTACGGGCAACAGGATGAGTAAAGCAAACTTCGTCGGTGTTCAGGCATACGCACACAGCGCCGACCCGAACTCACATCACAATTTGAGGCGGCGCGCCCGATTCGCCCAGCAATACCAGCGGACCGCAGTGCTTTGCCAGCTGAGTCGTCACCAGCAGGATCACTTCATCCCATCCCCCTGAAAAATAGAAGCGATGGGGCTCCTGAGGATCTCCCGAATAATCGCGCAGTTCCAGAACTGCCCAGGCAACATCTTCCCGGCTCCTGACTGTCATCTGCCAGCATGTTTTCCCAACCAGGGTGCTGATAGATACCCCGGGCAATCTTTCCATTGTCCGTAAAATAGCATCGGGTGATGGATAACGCCCGGGCGAGACCTCGCCGGGTAAGGTCATATCCATATTCATCAACCAGGCAAACGTTGTCGGATCTTCCAGGCATTCAAAAAGTGTAACCACAGAATAAAGTTTGGGTGACCACATCAAGGTGATTATACCGGAATGAAACAAGAGGAATGTTAAACTTCATTTCCTGATTGCACCTGACATCTCCCACCTCAGTATTGCTTTTCACACGACCAAACCCGGTCAGAACAGCTCGTTTACATCAGGTTTCCTGCTATAATAGATCCACAACAAGCATGATGGGTGACACGATGTCCTTCAGAAAATTTATCAAACAACTTGAACGAAATGGCTCGGTCCAGCATATCCATAAACCCATTTCAAAGCATCTTCAGGTAGCCGGGATCCTCAACACGCTGGAACCTCAACCCGTGCTTTGCCACGATATCGCCGAATCAAAATTTCCTGTGATCGGAAACCTGCTTTGCACGAAGGAAATCTTTGCCAGCAATCTCGGGATTAACGTCCCTGAAATTATCCCAACACTCACCAGGGCGATTGAAGCCCCCACCCCACCCCAGGCAATCGGCAGAGCGCCCTGTCAGGAAGTCATCCATCGTCGACCCGATCTTGATGACCTGCCGATCCTGTTCCATTGCGATGGTGACGGAGGTAACTATATCAGCTCGGGTGTGATGATCGCCCGCCACCCCAAATTTGGGCAGAACATGGATTTTCACCGCTGTATGCAGATTTCGAAAACAGAGATGTCGGTCAGGGTGGTGAAGTCGCGCAATTTCGATACCTTCCTGCAGGAGATGGGCGCAGTTGATGTCGCCATCTGTATCGGCGTGGCGCCCAGCATCCTGGTCGCTGCTGCGACCTCCGTTGCAATCGGTCAGGATGAGCTGGAAATTGCCAACACACTGGAAGCGCTGCGGGTTGTGAAAGCGCATACGTCCAACTTAATGATCCCGGCTGAATCTGAATTCGTAATTGAGGGGACGATCTATCGGGATCGAATTCATGCTGAAGGTCCCTTTGTGGACCTGACGGAAACACAGGATATCATCCGCCAGGAGCCCGTCCTGGAAGTCAAATGCATCACCCACCGCAAAGACCCCATCTGGCACGCACTTCTACCGAGTGGGCTGGAGCATAAGCTGCTGATGGGCATGCCCCGCGAACCCACGATCTACCGGGAGGTGAGCAAAGTCGCCAGATGCCTCGATGTCAACATCAACCCGGGCGGCTGTTCCTGGTTGCATGCCATCGTTAAGATCAAAAAACAGAAAGAAGATGATGGGCTGAAAGCCATTTATGCGGCTGCCAGGGGGCACCGGTCATGCAAGCATATTTTCGTGGTCGATGAAGACATCGATATCTATGACCCTCTATCTGTGGAATGGGCAATGGCAACCCGCTTCCAGGCAGATCGCGACATGGTATATCTCGGACGTGAACGCGGTTCCTCCCTGGACCCCAGCGCAGAACCGGTCACCTATGAAACCTGCAAGGTCGGTTTTGACCTGACAGCCCCCCTCGCTGCAGTTGGAAAAAACTTCTCCAAAGTAACCTTCCCTGGAGTTGACCTGTCCGACTTCCTGGATCATAACGACTGACCATTCACTACTCACTATTCACTTTCTATTTCTATGAACCTGACCCCTGAAGAAAACAACATCCTTGCTGGAAAGTCCGGTCCTGCGGCGCAAAAAGCCATGCAAATCCTTGAAACCCTCGGACGGATCTACGGCGCTGAGCGGATGATCCCGGTCTCTTCGGTGCAGATTTCGGGCGTCAGCTACGATAACCTCGGCGATGCCGGGCTGGATTGGCTTGCTGAGATGGCTGCAGGCGGCGGGAAGACCCGGGTCTTCACCACCCTCAACCCGGCTGGTATGGATATCGAGAATTACCATGCTCTGGGTATTTCAGAGGAATTTGCGATCAACCAGCGCCGTGTGCTGGATGCCTTTGAGATGATGGGGGTTGTGACCACCTGTTCATGCACGCCTTACCTGTTTGGTAATCTGCCGCATTTCGGCGAGCACATCGCCTGGGCGGAAAGCAGCGCCGTATGCTATGCCAATTCGATTCTGGGCGCGCGCACCAACCGCGAGGGGGGCCCATCAGCCCTGGCAGCCGCCCTGACCGGGCGCACACCGGAATATGGCTACCACCTGGATGAAAATCGCCGTCCAACCGTGCATGTCATCCTGAAAGCCCATCTCGAAGAGACCCCTGACTTTGGCGCCCTAGGTAAGGTGATCGGCGACCAGTTGCAGTCCGTCTCGGCCAACCGCGTGCCGATGATCAGCGGGATCGAAACAGCCAGCCTCGAAAACCTCAAATCCTTCTGCGCCAGCATCGCCACCTTTGGCGGGGTCGCCCTCGCTCATATCCGCGGGATCACGCCGGAAGCCTCCGCGTTCGAGGCGCCAGAAGCAAAGCTGGAAGTGACACCATCCGACATTGATCGGGCAAAATCAGAACTGATCGGCACCTCGGCGAATGAGGTTGATTTTGTCAGCCTGGGCTGTCCGCACCTTTCGCTGCGCGAGATCCAGCGCATTGCTCAGCTGCTTGAAGGTAAACAGGTTAAAAAGGAATTTTGGATCACGACCTCGCGCCCCGTGAAGGGCATGGCGGACCGCATGGGCTACACCGAGGTGATTGAAGCTGCAGGCGCCCGGTTTGCCACCGATACGTGCTGTGTGGTGGCGCCCATCAAGGGTCGTTTTCACGCCATGGCAACCGACTCCGCCAAAGCATGCTATTACGCCTTCGCCAAGAACAAATTCAAAACCCGCCTGTTGCCCTTTGACGACGTGATTAAGGAAGCGCTCCAATGATGAACTCGACTGTCCTGACGGGGCGAAGGATTTTTCCGGGTCAGACGAAAGGCGACGCTCTGGTCAGCAAAATGGGCATTTCTTTTTACGGCGGGGTTGATCCTGATACGGGTATCGTTGTGGAAGCCGGGCACGACCTCGAAGGGCAATCGATTGCTGGTAAAATCCTGGTGTTCCCCACCGGCAAAGGTTCGACCGTCGGCTCCTACGTTCTCTACCGGCTGAAGAAAAATGGGCACGCACCTGCCGCCATCATCAATGCCGATTGTGAAACCATCACTGCTGTGGGCTGTATCATCTCGGAGATCCCCTGTGTGGACCAAATGGATATCTCAGCCTTACAATCGGGCGACAGGCTGTTGGTCGATGCAGACAACGGCAGGGTGACCCGGGAGTGATTGCAAAACAGGGAAAGTGTCGGTAATTTCGTTGTTTGTGAGTTAACAGACCCAATTTGGACAGAAGACGGGAGGCGGGGGACGGAAGACGGGAAGGTTGTCTCACCAGCGGGCAGAGGTGCGCATCAATGGCGTTTTCTCGGGGACAAACACCAACGATCCTTATTCTTCATTAATCCAATAAATCACTGACCTATCTGGATCACAACCCGAGAAAACATTTGCACCAATAATTGATGCAGTTTTACCCTTGACTTTTTAAAAATATGTTAAAATTAAGACTGAATTGCAGCCATCCCAACAGCTTACAGTAACAGATATTTCAATCCAGTTTTTCTAAAAAGCCCAACATGGGATTTGAGTTGTTTAAAATAATCATCCTCTGATGTCTGCGGATTTCATCATCAACAGGGTGTCCAGGTTCCGGTCAAACCATCCTTTATTCTTTGATTGAATCTCGGAGGAAAAGCTGCTGTGAAAACGATCCATATCAAACTTATCCATCTCATGCTGATCACCTGTACCCTGATGATCATCCTCATCCCACAACCCCAATCTCTCCTCGCCCAGGACGGGACGGTCACCGGTTCAATGGGTCACCCCGACGATGCCTACTTGGAATTCACCCTGACCGGTGCAGACCTTAAACTGCGCGAGGGCACAACCAACCATTATGAAGGTCCCTGGACTGGCGGGCCAATCACCCTGTCCGGCAAGATGATCGTCACCCGATCATCCGACCCGATCAAAGGCGGTTCGGTTTCCTATGCCCGCTTATATGGTTATCTGGTTGATCAAAGCCATATGTTCAAGTGGCCGCAAGATGAAAATTTTGTCCTGGTGCAGAACCGAACTGAAACCCAGGAAGCGTCCATCACCTACAACGTACCTGCCGATTACAACCAGCCGACTGTGGAAGGGAAAGTTGAAGTTGAGATATGTGGGGCAAATGCGTGCGGAAAATTAGAGTTCTTCTTCCATATCGACATGATAGCAGAGCGCCAACAGACAACTCCGGTTGAAACATTGGAACCAACGACCCAAATATGGGAACCAGTTTACAATAGAAGGTCGGATCCACCACTACCATGTGCTGGTGATTCCGGTGCACGATTTACCGAATTTGATGGGCAGGTACTCGTCTTTTGCGGAACTGACCCTGAGGATGAAAATCCGGCTGAGCGCGATATGGTGTTATTGTGCAATCACCATATAAAAACCTACGGCAATAGTAGTGCAATTGTCGGCTTTACAGACATGAGCACCTTTACAATGAAACCCCGGTCGGAAGTGATCCTTGACACCTGCGAACCCAGAAAATCGAACCTTGCCATTCTCTGGGGAAACATCAAAGTCAATGCCAGACAAATGATTGAAAAGGGCACACTGGATGTGACCATGAACCAGGCCGTTGCCGGCATAAAGGGCACCGTTTTCGTTGCTGAAGAAACCGGAGAAACTTCCATCCTCAAGGTGATCGAAGGGGAGATGTGGTTCCAATCCCTGGCTACCGGTGAGATGGTGGATGTGGTCGCCGGGCAGATGGTCAGCGCCGATGATACCGGTCTATCCCCAATCACAACCTTTGATGTCGCAGCAGAACTGGCCACCTGGCCGGATGATCAAAATTTGGACTGGTCAGACTTCACAAGACCATCTCAAACCTCATGGTTGGGTCGGTTGCTGCCGGACTTTCTCAGAAATCCACCCCTGTGGGTGGGCATCCTGGTTTTGTTGTTCGGACTGGCTGGGCTGGGACTGTTTGCCTTCCTGGTTTTCAACCGGTCGGTCAACAAAAATGAGGCCTCAAAACAATCTTCGAAGGCGGTGCGCATAGTTCTGCTGACCGGATTGGTGAGCATCTCATGCCTGGTCTCCCTGTGTGGCGTGGGCGGCCTGTACCTCAACCTCAGCCAATCGAAAAGCGCAGCCGTTCAAACCTCGCTTGACCAATCCCAATCAAGTCTGTCACAGACGGAAACCGCTTTGGGAATCCAGCAAACCCAAATCGCCCTGGCCCTTCAGGCAACCGCTTTGGCGCAACCCACAGACGTACCCCTCAGCGCTGATGAGCCAGATGAAGCCGTCCCACCTGCCATGCCACCCACTGAACAACCTGTTGATATCCCCGAACCAACTGCTGATTTAAGCAGTCCCGATAAGCCCCTCACCGGGTCACAATACCTGACGGACCATCGCTTTGTGGACGATTTTTCTTCCGAAGCCCTGGGGTGGCAGGTCAAGGATGATGGCGTGACTGTCCTCCGCTATGAAAACCAAGCTTACCGCTTTATCCTGCAAGAGAAGCGCGGTTTTAAGGCCGTTTACCTGCCGGTTGCGTTTCATCCCAAAGATATCCTCTTTGAGGTCCAGGGGCCTGCCAACGCCCACGAAGGCACCTTCGGGGTGATCTGCCAGTTGCAGGATGCGGAAAATTACTATTATGTTGATTTCGATTTTCAAGCCGGTCGATATGCCATTCAACAGGTCGTAAATGGTGAACTCGTTCCGCTGACGATAGGGTCTGATTACTGGCTTTCCTCCTCCGCCTTCAGCCAACCCGCCACAGCCGTTAATCGGATTTATATTGGCTGTTACCTGGGCGATATCCAGCTCAATATCAATGACGAGGTGGTCGACATCGTCTTTATCGAGCAGCCCTTCACCAAAACAGGTCCAGCCGCCTTCTTTTTGTACACATACGAAGACATGACCAATCCCAACTTCCAGGTGCTGATTGATAATGTTGAGGCTTACGATCCTGTGCAATAAAAGGATGTCGGGTGCCCTTCAGGCTATTTGAGTTGTTTAAAATAATCATCCTCTGATGTCTGCGGATTTCATCATCAACAGGGTGTCCAGGTTCCGGTCAAACCATCCTTTATTCTTTGATTGAATCTCGGAGGAAAAGCTGCTGTGAAAACGATCCATATCAAACTTATCCATCTCATGCTGATCACCTGTACCCTGATGATCATCCTCATCCCACAACCCCAATCTCTCCTCGCCCAGGACGGGACGGTCACCGGTTCAATGGGTCACCCCGACGATGCCTACCTGGAATTCACCCTGACCGGTGCAGACCTTAAACTGCGCGAGGGCACAACCAACCATTACGAAGGCCCCTGGACCGGCGGGCCAATCACCCTGTCCGGCAAGATGATCGTCACCCGATCATCCGACCCGATCAAAGGCGGTTCGGTTTCCTATGCCCGCTTATATGGTTATCTGGTTGATCAAAGCCATATGTTCAAGTGGCCGCAAGATGAAAATTTTGTCCTGGTGCAGAACCGAACTGAAACCCAGGAAGCGTCCATCACCTACAACGTACCTGCCGATTACAACCAGCCGACTGTGGAAGGGAAAGTTGAAGTTGAGATATGTGGGGCAAATGCGTGCGGAAAATTAGAGTTCTTCTTCCACATCGACATGACAGCAGAGCGCCAACAGCCTGCCCCCAGTCCCACACCGGATAACTGTGTATGGAAATTAAAAAAAGACTTGCCGAAAATCTCAACCTCGCCAGCTTTTGATGATGTGGCAATCCTGGCACAGGGGACAAACCTGTTTATGTCTGCAGAAGGTTTATCCATAACACATACCTGGAAACCATTTCCGGATGTCCTCATTCCGGGAGAGCAACTTGACTCTGAAATCGTAGCTGAATGGGCTGCGGATCGATCTTTGACCTTAGATAAGCCCTGTGATATTAAAACTTCAATCGATGTCAATTTCGACAACTATCTCGAAACTGGCAATAGCGGGGTTAACCTCAATCTTGAACCCAACGGATATTTCTTTGAACCCTTCAATTACCAGGTGCCCACCGGCAGGCCTGGCGATGGGCTTTGGCTCACCATTAAAGGGGAAACCTGCCTGGGTAGTGGCTCTGCCGATTACGTTTACTTCTACTCTTGCCCGAGAACAGGACCCGATACCCCACAAAAATTGGAACCAAAACCATGTGCTGGCGATTCCGGTGCACGATTTACCGAATTTTGGGGGGAGGTAAGTGTATTTTGTACTCGCTATGATGAAGCTCCGGCTGAGCGCGATATGGTGATATTGTGCAATCAACATATAAAAACCGGCGGGGATAGTGGCGCAATTGTCGGCTTTACAGACATGAGCACCTTTACAATGAAACCCCGGTCGGAAGTGATCCTTGACACCTGCGAACCCAGAAAATCGAACCTTGCCATTCTCTGGGGAAACATCAAAGTCAATGTCAGACAAATGATTGAAAAGGGCACACTGGATGTGACCATGAACCAGGCTGTGACCGGTACCAAGGGCACCGTTTTCGTTGCTGAAGAAACCGGAGAGACTTCCATCCTCAAGGTGATCGAAGGGGAGATGTGGTTCCAATCCCTGACTACCGGTGAGATGGTGGATGTGGTCGCCGGGCAGATGGTCAGCGCCGATGATACCGGTCTATCCCCAATCACAACCTTTGATGTCACAGCAGAACTGGCCACCTGGCCGGATGATCAAAATTTGGACTGGTCAGACTTCACAAGACCATCTCAAACCTCATGGTTGGGTCGGTTGCTGCCGGACTTTCTCAGAAATCCACCCCTGTGGGTGGGCATCCTGGTTTTGTTGTTCGGACTGGCTGGGCTGGGACTGTTTGCCTTCCTGGTTTTCAACCGGTCGGTCAACAAAAATGAGGCCTCAAAACAATCTTCGAAGGCGGTGCGCATAGTTCTGCTGACCGGATTGGTGAGCATCTCATGCCTGGTCTCCCTGTGTGGCGTGGGCGGCCTGTACCTCAACCTCAGCCAATCGAAAAGCGCAGCCGTTCAAACCTCGCTTGACCAATCCCAATCAAGTCTGTCACAGACGGAAACCGCTTTGGGAATCCAGCAAACCCAAATCGCCCTGGCCCTTCAGGCAACCGCTTTGGCGCAACCCACAGACGTACCCCTCAGCGCTGATGAGCCAGATGAAGCCGTCCCACCTGCCATGCCACCCACTGAACAACCTGTTGATATCCCCGAACCAACTGCTGATTTAAGCAGTCCCGATAAGCCCCTCACCGGGTCACAATACCTGACGGACCATCGCTTTGTGGACGATTTTTCTTCCGAAGCCCTGGGGTGGCAGGTCAAGGATGATGGCACAACCATCCTCCGCTATGAAAACCAAGCCTACCGCTTTATCCTGCAAGAGAAGCGCGGTTTTAAGGCCGTTTACCTGCCGGTTGCGTTTCATCCCAAAGATATCCTCTTTGAGGTCCAGGGGCCTGCCAACGCCCACGAAGGCACCTTCGGGGTGATCTGCCAGTTGCAGGATGCGGAAAATTATTATTATGTTGATTTTGATTTTCAAGCCGGTCGATATGCCATTCAACAGGTCGTAAATGGTGAACTCGTTCCGCTGACGATAGGGTCTGATTACTGGCTTTCCTCCTCCGCCTTCAGCCAACCCGCCACAGCCGTTAATCGGATTTATATTGGCTGTTACCTGGGCGATATCCAGCTCAATATCAATGACGAGGTGGTCGACATCGTCTTTATCGAGCAGCCCTTCACCAAAACGGGTCCAGCCGCCTTCTTTTTGTACACATATGAAGACATGACCAATCCCAACTTCCAGGTGCTGATTGATAATGTTGAGGCTTACGACCCTGTGCAATAAAAGGATGCCGGGTGCCCTTCAGGCTAAGCGTTACCCCATTTGGAAGCCAAACATTCATCCAAGCGGCAGCTGAGTCAGTTCGCCCAGAATCCCTTCGACACGCTCGATGTTTTCTCCAAAGACAGGAATCTGCCAGGTTTCCTCATCTGGCATGCGCGGCCGGGGCGGGAACTTGAGTGATACTTCCAGTTTTTGTGGCTGTCCTGGCAGCAACCTGGCGGATAGGATCTCGCAGGAAATATCATCTGCACGAAAATAATCATCAATCACAAAAACCTCACCGCGTCCCAGCGCCACCTGGCTAGGGGTTTCCTGCCGGTAAGACAGCCACACGCCCAGATGATTCCCACCAGCCACCAACCCCCCGAGGACTCCACCTGCCAGCCCGCCTATGAGCAGACCGACCAGCGCTGACCCGACCAGCAAACCCGCACCCTTGCCGACCCCCAGCATGATTCCGGTCAGCATGCCAGCCAAAGCCAGCAGCAAACTCAAACAACCCCACTGCATCTTCCAATCCCCCCGATTCTCGCCCCATTCAGCAATCCTGATCTGCTTCCACTCGGTTTGGGAATAGGTCCAGCGTACCAGGGGACGTTCACTGCGCAAAAAGGCGTGAATTTTTTGTCGCTTACGCGCGTTTAATAGCAAGATGACCAACCAGGTCAGGCCAAAGAAAACCAAAAAAGCCAGACTGATCCACAAAGGCACCGGTCCTACCAGCTCAAAGACCGTCAGTAACAGCGTCACAGAGACTGCCAGCAGGCTGAATGCGGCCAGCCCACCAATAGTGATCAGCGCACTTAAATATGGATTTGGAGGTTTGAGATACTGTTCCATTCGTGATACACCTTTTTAATGGGTGTATTGAGATTGGTTGATGGTTATGATTATAAACCACATTCACTGCCACCATTTTCTCCATTTGCCTGAAGCGGTTTTGGGGTTGATCGTTCTGGCATGCAAGACGATTTCCATTAATTTTCCATCGACAACCCTGTTGCTTTTGTGGGGTTTTCAAATTTACCTATCAAAAATCTGACGTCCTCCGTCAAAATTACGAACAGGATATCAAATCCAGTATGATCACTATGAGATCAACTCTTCAACAAGGAGACAAACGAGCCGTTCGCAATGGTTTTAAAAGCAGGTATGCTTCTGAAGACGCAAGGCATGCCTCGCACCTGCGACGACGGGTGGACTATCTTAATCCAGAGGTCATGGTGAACAAAAGGTCATCACGGTATCCTATCCTGAATCCTTCTTGAAAAGTCGGTATAATTCCAGTATGAAACAAAATAATCGCATCATTCTTGCTATCACAGGCGCCAGCGGCGCCCTTTACGGGCTGAGAACCCTTCAGGCGCTCAAAGCGCTCCATTATGAAGTCCATCTGATCATCAGCCCCACCGGTGAACAGGTGATCGCACAGGAAACCCAATATAGACTCGAAGAAGTCGTCGCCATGTCAGATCGGTTTTATCCGCCCGATGATCTCAGCGCCCGGATTGCATCGGGCTCATTTCAGACGCAGGGCATGCTCATCGTTCCCTGTTCAATCAAGACCTTATCGGGGGTGGCTCATGCCTATGCGGATAACCTGATCCAGCGCGCGGCTGACGTGTGCCTCAAAGAGGGTCGCCCCCTTGTACTGGCAGTGCGGGAAACACCGCTTCACAGCGGTCATCTGAGGCTGATGTCGGAAGCCGTTTCTGCGGGTGCGATCCTTTTCCCGCTGAGCCCCACCTTCTATAACCAGCCCAAAAGCATCGATGATCTGGTCAACGCCACCGTGGGACGCATGCTCAGCAGGATCGGCATCGAAAACCAGCTCTACCAGCCCTGGGATAATCACAAATTAGCAATTTGACATCTAAAAATGAGACGATAAGGAAATTAACCATGCCAGAACTGGACCTTGAACGACAAAAACAGGCAAAGACCTATGCCCTCATCAAACGCCGTCTGTGGGTGGTCAATCAGATCATCAGTCTGGTTTATGCGCTCCTGTGGCTTGTGACCGGCTGGTCGGTGGGTTTGCGCGGCTGGTTGGAGACTTTCATTCCCAACGAGTGGCTCTTGATTGCGATCTTCGCCATGATCTTTGCCGGGTCTTACACCCTCATCACGCTCCCGCTGGAATATTATGCAGGGTTCACCTTACCACACCGTTTTGAGTTATCCACGCAAAACCGCAAGGGTTGGATTGCCGACCAGCTTAAAACCCTGGTGGTCAGCGCTATCTTTGGTCTGCTGCTCATCGAATTGGTGTATTGGCTCCTGAGGACTCATGAAGATACCTGGTGGTTGTGGCTGACGGGCGGCATGCTGCTGTTCAGTGTGCTTTTGGCAAATCTTTCACCGATCCTGATCATGCCGATCTTCAACAAATTCACCCCCCTCGGAGAAGAACATGCCGATCTGGCGGAAAGATTGATGCGCCTGGCAGATAACGCAAACACCCGGGTTAAAGGTGTTTTCAAAATGGATATGTCCCGCCGCACCAAACAGGCAAACGCTTTTCTAACCGGCATTGGCAACACGCGGCGGATTGTGCTCGGGGATACGATGATTGAGGAGTTTTCACCTGATGAGATTGAAACTGTGCTCGCCCATGAACTCGGACATCATGTTCACCGGGACATCGCCTGGCTGATCGGTTTTGGCACCCTGACCACGGCGCTTGGTTTTTTCCTGATCTCACTCGCTATGGATTGGGCACTCGGAGCATTTGGCTTGTCCGGCGTTTCCGACCCTGCCAATCTGCCCATTCTGATGATCCTGCTCTCCCTGTACGGGTTGGTGATCATGCCCATCGACAATGCCTTTTCCCGCTGGCGCGAAGGACTTGCAGATAATTATGCGCTGCAAGCAACCGGGAAAGCCCAGGCTTTTGCCTCAGCCTTCACCCGCCTTGCCAATCAAAACCTGGGTGAGGTTGACCCCGAGCCGTGGGTCGTGTTCCTGTTCTACAGCCACCCGCCCCTCAACGCACGCATCCAGAAAGCGCAGGCCTGGACACGTTCCTCACCAGGCTGATGTCTAAATAACCTCCTCTTCATCATCCGCCATAATTGACCCCTGCCTGTGAATTGAGTATGCTTTTTAATATGGAGATGCAAGCAACCGCAATTGCCCACCCCAATATCGCCTTCATCAAATACTGGGGAAACAGAGATGAAGTCCAAAAGCTACCCGTCAATGATTCACTATCCATGAACTTGGGGGGATTGTTCACACGGACGACGGTGCGTTTCGACCCACAATTTCGTTATGACCACCTGGTTCTCAACGGTCATCCGCAGTCCGGCGATGCATCCACACGGGCGAGCAGATTCCTTGATCAACTCCGCCGGCTTGCAGGCAAGCCTTATTTCGCCCATATTAACAGTGAGAACAATTTCCCCACCGGCGTCGGCATTGCTTCTTCCGCGTCTGCCTTTGCTGCCCTGGCGCTGGCTGGCAGCGTTGCGCTGGGCTTATCGCTTGACGAAAAAGACCTTTCCAAACTGGCAAGGCTCGGTTCAGGCTCTGCCAGCCGCTCCATTCCTGGTGGATTCGTTGAGTGGCGCATGGACCCGCACACCGGGGAATCCCATGCCTTTTCAATTGCCCCGCCGGATCACTGGGCGCTGGCTGACCTGATCATCATCCTGAGCGATCAGCACAAACCGGTTGGCTCGGAAACCGGGATGGCGAAAGCTATGACAAGCCCGCTTCAGGCTGCGCGCGTCGACGATTCTCGGCGCAGAATGGATCTGTGCCGGGCAGCCATTCTTAATAAAGATTTTTCCGCCCTTGCACAAATCACCGAACTCGACAGCAACCTGATGCACGCGGTGATGATGACCCAATCCCCTCCACTTTTTTACTGGGAACCGCAGTCTCTGGCGATTATGAAGGCTGTCAAAGCGTGGCAGGCTGAAGGGCTTTCCGTCACTTACACCCTGGATGCAGGCCCAAATGTGCATGTGATCTGTACGCAAAGTGATATGGAAGAAATCCGTTCTAGGTTGCAGCAATTTCCAGGTGTGCTGAACGTGTTGCTGGCTCTGCCAGCCGGACCAGCCAGATTGGTCCATGGGAACGAAGGTGCTTAACGTTTATTAATACCTGATCGTTTCATTTATTATTGCTTCAAGAAGCCGGCTGTTTATCAGGATCAATTCCCTGACCTTGCTCAATCGCATCCCCTTCCACAACCAGCGCTGGCAGGTTCAATTCATCAGCAAGAGACACCAGATTTAATTCCTCCAATAGTTCCCGGGTCGGAATACCGCTGGTGGCGTCAAATCCGATCATGCTCCAATAAAACTTTCTCAAACTCTCTAAATCAATGCTGACCCCCCGGTTGCCTCCCCTTTGTAAAGGTGGCTGCCCCAGTGCTCTCCGGCTCGGTTTGATCGTGGCGGGGTCAATCCCCTGCTTGATATTAAAAAGCTGTTTCAGCGTGAGGATCCGTTGCCCAATTTGCATATATTCCCGCGGGGTCCGCTCCCAACCGCAGGCTGCGTTGACCATATCGAACAAAGCCAGCCGGTCCACCCCCAGGTGGGCGCCATAATAGCACACGCCCAGACCGTTATAGAAATTAATAAAACAGGCATTGGCGGCTGCCCGGATACCATCGCGGTGATCAAATGCTCGACCTCGCCTCTTAAAGGACAGCCAGGGTATGCGGGGCAGTTCCGGGATCACCTTCCACAGCCGGTGGAGATCATAATACAAAAAAGCGCCGGTGGTATGCCGCCCCGGGTTGGGTTCCACGCTGGCATGCAGAGCATAGCCCGCATCCAGGCGGGAATCATGCATGGCGAGTTCCTGCCCGCCCGCATGCACCGCAGCATCACTTCGCTTAATTCCAAGCGCCGCTTTTGCCGCCACGACACCATCCGCCAGGTAAGCGCCAAAGCCCTCACGACAGATCATCTGCCCAACAAGCGTTTGGACAGATTGGGCATTCCCCCACCTCAGATCAAGCCGCCCCGTCTGGTCATCAGAAATTAAGCCCGCCTCAACCCATTCGATGGCGGCGGCAATCGTCGCGCCTGCGCTGATTGAATCCATGCCAGCCCGGTTGAGCAGGTCATTAATCTCAACAACGCTGTCAAAATCATCCATCAACAACAGGGCGCCGAAGGCATTGATCGTTTCATATTCCGGTTTGTGGGTTTCCATCTCCGTGCCAGGCATCATAAATTTCCCGCCGCATCCCGTTGGACATGCATAGCAGTGATACTTACCCTTCTCCGCATCCTGGATGCGATCTGCTGAGAAAGCCCTTGATTTCCTTTCGGGGTAGTCTTGGTGAGAGCCCAACCAGTTTTTAATCGGCGCATCGTCCCATTCTACAAAGGTTTGGAAAAAGCCGGCGGACCCCCATTTCTTTAATACGCTGTTGGTCAGCAAGCCATCCATTCGCATGGTCAGCCACGGGTTGCGGAGCAGTTTTCCAAAGATGGGCATGACCCAACCCGGGATTGGAAGCTGGATGCGAGCGTGTTTACGGGTTTGCGCATTTAAATCCCGCATACCCTGGCGATCGACAACACCGACCTTGCCTGAACGCTGCAATACGACGGCTTTCAGGTTCTTGGACCCCATCACGGCGCCCAAGCCTGAACGGGCAGCCATGCGTCCCCCATCATGACAGATGCCTGAAATCAGCGAGAGGTTCTCACCTGCTTGCCCAATGCTTGCCACTGCGATGCGCTTTTTGCCCTGGTGGGTCTTGCTGAGAGCATCCTCCGTCTCGACAGTGTCCAAACCCCAAAGGTGCGCGGCATCGCGGATTTCAGGCTCACCTGAGCCGACGTAAAGATACACGGGTTTCGGGCTGGTCCCGCTGAAAAAGATACCGTCATACCTACACTGTTTGATTGCAATCGAAAAGTAACCGCCGCAATTGGCTTCACCCCAGGTGCCTGTCAGGGGCGACTTGGCAGCCACCAGCCAGCGCCCGGTATAGGATGAGGGCGTGCCTGTAAGCATCCCGGAGACAAAGCCTAAAACATTGTCCGGACCGAGCGGATCGGTGCTGGCAGGAATGTGGGTATACAACCAGAACGCCGCCAGACCAACACCGGACAGATACCGCGCATAGACCTCATCATCTATACTTTCTTCGAAACACTGATGTGTACTCAGGTCAACGCGTAATATTTTTCCGAGATATGGTTTCGACATGGTTTTTGCCTTATCCCTCTGACGATGTTTGAGCAGGTGGATAGGATCATTATACTCGCCATCACAAATAGAATTTTTTATCCTCATGCTGGACATCGCACAAAAATCCGTGAAATTCTCCCGGAAATATTGCAAATGCGATATGGATCCAAGCGTGATTGACCCCTTGCCTTCAAGGAAGGTCAAAAGACATTGCACAATCGAAGAGGTATAATATTCATATAAATTCAAAGAATTATTCCCGCAAAACGATCGATCCGCGGGGCCTTAAGGAAAATGTATGCATATCATCTTATTAATCTTACAGGTTGTATTTGTGATCAGCCTTTTAATTTTCTTCCACGAAATGGGGCATTTTATCTCTGCTCGTGCGGTCGGCGTGGAAATTGAGGAGTTTGGTTTTGGTTACCCTCCCAAACTGGCAAAGATCGGTGAATGGAAGGGGACCGAGTTTACGCTTAACTGGATTCCCTTCGGGGGATTTGTGCGTCCCAAAGGTGAGGCGGATGAAACCGTCGAAGGCGGCATGGCAGCGGCGCCAGCCTGGAAGCGACTGATCATCCTGTTATCGGGCCCGACCATGAATTTTATCATCGGGACGATTTTGCTCGTCATGATCTACAGCGCAGTCGGCATCCCCGCCTCAGATCAGGCTATGATCTCACAGGTTGTGCCCGGTTCGCCCGCCATGATGGTGGGGTTGGAACCTGGCGATATTATCCTCTCCGTCGATGGGGATGTCATTGAAAACATTGATGCTTTGATCGAGGTCATTAACCAGAATGCAGGGACGGAAACCACCCTGACCATTGAGCGCGAGGGGCAGACCTCGTCCGTTCAAATTGTTCCTCGTATAGATCCGCCCGAGGGTGAGGGCGCCATGGGAATTGGTTTGACAAATCCCCTTAAACCAACCCCCTTCTTCCAATCCGTCGGATATGCCTTCAAAGCCACCGGTTACATCATCAAGGAAACGTTGTTGTTGCCCGGAAGGCTGATACAGGGGACAGTCGATCCCTCCTTAGCCCGACCGGTTGGTTATAAAGGGATTTACGATATTTACAGTCAGGCTGTTTCCATGGATCAGGAATCCGATCTGCCAACTGCTGAACCTTTGCCGATCTTCACACTCTCCATTATCGCCAATATTTCAATTGCACTGGGAATTACCAACCTGCTTCCCATTCCTGCGCTGGATGGCGGTCGGATTTTGTTTCTACTGCCTGAATTATTATTCAAAAAACGCATTCCACAGAAATGGGAGAATGTGGTCAACTCTGTTTTCTTCATGCTCCTGATCGGCTTGATGATCTATATCACGATTCTAGATTTCACCAACCCTGTCGTCATTCCCTGATGTTGGTGATTTGGAGGCAAGTATGATGGAATTTCCCTATCAAAAACAATTTGACTTTGCCGAGATAGAAACCGCTCTCCTGGACAAAGAAAAACCTTTTCCAGCCCACCTGCTGTATTTCTTTTCCGATATATCAACAGAAGATCTTGAAAAACTGACCTCGCTCTGGCCGCAAGTGGAAACCTTGCGCCGACGCGGCATGTTGGAAGATATGGAGAACCTGGCTGAAGGCGATTCTATTCTCTTTTTTGACGCTGTTGCAAAAATGTGCTTGCAGGATGCTGACCCTATCGCACGGGCGACCGCCATTCGTCTGTTGTGGGAATCTCAAGAAGAAGCCTTGGCGCCGGTTCTCCTGAAAATCATGAGGGAGGACGTCGAATCGATCGTCCGGGCAGGCGCGGCATCCGGGCTGGGAATTTACGTCTATCTTGGAGAACTGGAAGAGATCAAAAATGAAACTTACCAGCTCGTATTGAAAGGATTGATCGATACGCATCTGGGCGCCGATGATGTGCTGGTTCGCCGGCGCGCCCTCGAAGCCCTGGGGTTTGCCTGCCATACAGATATTCAGCAATTCATCCAAAAAGCCTGTGATTCAAATGACGAGGAATGGCTGCAAAGCGCTTTGTTTGCCATGGGCCGCTCATGCGATCAACGCTGGCACGCGTTTGTCCTGCAAATGATCGATCATCCCGATGAAACCGTGCGCCTTGAGGCGATCAGAGCAGCCGGTGAGCTGGAAATTCAGGAAGCGCGTGAGCCGCTTTTCGACATATTGGAAGAGGGCACAGACGACGATGAATTGTATTACGGCATCATCTGGTCGCTCTCAAAAATTGGGGGCGAGGGGGTTCGAGATTTGATTGAAACGAGTCTTGTCGAAACTGACGACGAGGAAGAAACCCAAATTTTGGAAGAAGCCCTCGAAAACCTTAACTTCACCGAACAGGTCAACCTCTTTGATATGATGTATGTCGATGACGATGACTTTGATGATTGGGATGAAGATGACGACTGGGACGAGGACTGAGAATCCCAAGACCCGATTACATGCCTATATCAGCGGACGTGTTCAGGGCGTGAGTTTTCGATACTACACGCTGCACACTGCCAAAAACCTGCGCCTGACCGGCTGGGTTCGTAACCTGTGGGATGGACGTGTTGAGGTGCTCGCGGAGGGCGATCTTGAAAACCTTACCCTGTTTCTCAGGTGGCTGCGCAAGGGCCCGACCAGCGCCGTTGTGAACCATGTCGATTATTCATTCAACGGTGCCAATGGCGAATTTGATCAGTTCCGGGTGCGCCCAACGGCATAGGCGCTTTCGCACATAGGCCGTCCCTTGCGATTCCGTCACTGCGAGCTTGCGAAGCAGTCCTATATTACAAGATGAGATTGCTTCGTGCCTCGCGTTTTTGTCACTGCGAGCTTGCGAAGCAGTCTCTTATTAATAGGATGAGATTGCTTCGTGCCTCGCAATGACAGATCTGCAACCGTAAAACGTCCTGTAAGGACGCAATCTTTATGTTACACTACACGCCTTCTTAACCCAATCACAACATTACCGAGAAAATAATGAGAACCAATGATTATTGCATATACATCATGACCAACAAGAACAATACGGTCCTTTACACGGGGGTAACCAATGACCTTCTACGTAGAGTAGCTGAACACAAAGCTGGCAAAGGTGGATCGTTCACCAGTAAATACAAGATTATCAAGCTTGTATATTTTGAATGTGGTGATGATGTGAATGCAGCTATTGATCGTGAAAAGCAAATCAAAGGGGGCTCAAGACAGAGCAAGATTGACATGATCAACGAGATGAATCCTGAATGGAAAGATTTGTATGATGAATTGTGAGGGGGATAGGAAAAGAGAGGTTGTTTCATATCTTCGATTTTGTCACTGCGAGCTTGCGACTGCGAAGCGTCCTGTAAGGAAGCAGTCTCTTATTAAAGGATGAGATTGCTTCGTACCTCGCAATGACAGGTTTGCAATATCTTTACGGGAACAGGTGAAAAGACTGGCAATGCCAGTAGATGGGATTGCAATCGTAAAACATCCTGTAAGGAAGCAGTCTCACATTACAGGCAAGATTGTTTCGTCTCTCGCGTTTTTGTCACTGCGAGCTTGCGACTGCGAAGCGTTCTGTAAGGAAGCAGTCCCATATTGCAGGATGAGATTGTTTCGTTTCTTGCGTTTTTGTCACTGCGAGCTTACGACTGCGAAGCGTCCTGTAAGGAAGCAGTCCTATATTGCAGGATGAGATTGCTTCGTGCCTCGCAATGACAAGATTCCCAATCCCTAATTCCTGATTCCCATCTACAAAGTTACAATCACAAACAAATTATAATAATCCCACTGAAATCAATTATCCCCACCTGTCAGGAGGTGAACCTTTTTCCACGGCGGCAGGTCCGATTCGTCAGCCAGCATCGTGCGCAGTTCATAAACCTGGTCACGCAGCATCGCCGCCTGCTCAAACGCAAGCTCTTTGGCTGCCGCTTTCATCTGATTTTCCAACTCGGTGATGACCCGCAGCAATTCCTTCTGATCCAGTTTGCTCGCTTTTCGCCGCACATCACCGGTTTCATCAACACCGGCTTCCCTCGTCAGACGGTCGGTCAGGTCATGCACCATCTTGACCACGCTGGCAGGTTCGATATGGTGTTTCCGGTTATACGCCATTTGGATCTCTCGCCGACGATTGGTCTCATTGATCGCCAGGCTCATCGCATCGGTGACCGCATCGGCATACATGATCACTTCCCCGTTCACGTGCCGCGCCGCCCTCCCGATTGTTTGGATCAGGGCAGTTCCCGACCGCAAGAATCCCTGCTTATCCGCATCCAGAACCACCACCAGCGATACCTCGGGCAGGTCCAGCCCCTCGCGCAGCAGGTTGATCCCCACCACCACATCGAACACACCCAGGCGCAGGTCGCGCAGGATCCCCACCCGCTCCAGGGTATCGATCTCAGAGTGAAGGTAATGCACCCTTGTTCCCAGCTCCATCAGATAATCCGAAAGGTCCTCAGCCATGCGCTTGGTAAGGGTAGTCACCAAAACCCGCTCTTCCCGGACAACCCGTCGGTTAATCTCGCCCACAAGGTCGTCAATCTGCCCTTCCGTGGGGCGAACAATCACCTTCGGATCGATCAAGCCTGTGGGACGGATGATTTGCTCCACGACCTGGTTTGCTTTTTTCATTTCATATTCTGCAGGCGTCGCTGAAGTGTACAGCGTAAACCCCATCTGTTGTTCAAATTCCTCAAATTTGAGGGGGCGGTTGTCCATGGCGGAGGGCAGCCTGAAGCCATATTCCACCAAAACACGCTTACGGGATTGGTCGCCGTTGTACATGCCCCGAATTTGAGGGATCATCATATGGGATTCGTCGATCACCAGTAAATAATCCTTGGGCAAGAAATCGATCAGGGTCCAGGGTGCCGATCCTGCTGGGCGCCCATCGATATGGCGTGAATAGTTTTCAATCCCGGAACAATACCCAATCTCGCGCAGCATCTCCAGGTCATAACGGGTGCGCTGTTCCAGGCGCTGGGCTTCAAGCAAACGCTTATTCTTCCGGAGCTCGTGCAACTGTTCTTCAAGCTCCCCCTCGATATTCTCGATGGCGTGCTTCATCCGTTCATCTTCCGTGATGTAATGTTTGGCAGGGTAAATATCGATCGAATCGAGGCGGCTGAACACCTCACCGGTCAGTGGGTTCAGCGAAATGATCTGCTCGACCTCATCGCCAAAGAAACTGATTCGAAACGCCCGCGTGCCATCGTAAGCAGGCAGTACTTCCAGGGTGTCCCCCCGAACCCGAAACACTCCAGGCCTGAGTTCAAAATCATTGCGTGCATACTGGCTCTCCACCAGGCGCCGCAGAAGCGCATTACGTCGATAGATCTCGCCCACCCTCAGGTGAACCACAGTGTCCTGGTAGGCTTCCGGATCACCCAATCCATAAATCGCCGATACGGACGCCACAATAATCACATCCTTACGCGACATCAAGGCGGTCGTAGCTGCCAGCCTCAGCTTGTCAATTTCCTCATTGATGTCCGTCTCTTTTTCGATGTAAAGGTCTCTCTGGGGGACATAAGCTTCGGGTTGATAGTAATCATAATAGGACACAAAAAACTCAACCGCGTTGTTCGGAAAAAATTCTTTAAATTCTGCATAAAGCTGGGCAGCCAAGGTCTTATTATGCGCCATCACCAGCGTTGGCAGCTGCACTTGCTGAATCACATTGGCAACCGTGAAGGTTTTCCCCGTGCCGGTGGCGCCCAGCAATACCTGGTGCTGGTAGCCTTTATTAATTCCCTGAACCAGTTCAGCGATCGCCTGGGGCTGATCCCCGGTTGGGACATAAGGGGCTTGTAATTCAAAAGGCATTTCAGATTCTTTCAGGTATTAATAGTCTTTGGTCGATTAACCTGGAAGGATTCTACCCGAAAAAACGCCTTGATGAAATTGTCAACATCAAGGCGTCGTGGCTTTATTTTGGTCAAATGAATCAAGGGAATTCTTTTATCGATACCCTTCAGCCTGCAAATTGAACAGGTGCGCATAGGCGCCGTTCAGAGCGATCAGTTCTTCATGGCTGCCCAGTTCGTGGATCATACCTTCTTGCAGCATCACGATCCGGTGCGCCATCCGAACTGTGGAAAATCGGTGAGAGATCAACACACCAATCCGATCTCCCATCAATTCGTCGAAACGTTTGAACACTTCATATTCCGCCGCAGCATCCAGCGCTGAGGTTGGTTCATCCAAAACCAGCACTTCAGCCTTGCGCATAAATGCCCGCGCCAGGGCAATCTTTTGCCATTCCCCGCCAGAAAGCTCTTTTCCACGCTCCCATCGGCGGCCCAACATCGTTTCATAGCCGTCAGGCAAACCTTCGATCACCTCGGTAGCGCCTCCCCGATAGGCGGCTTGTTTGATCCAATCAAGGTTTTCCAGTTCATCGATCTGTCCAAATCCGATGTTTTCCCTGATTGTGAACTGATAGCGAACAAAGTCCTGGAAGATGACGCCGAACCGTTGATGCAGACTCCCCAGATCATAATCTCTGATGTCAACGCCGTCGAGAAGAATCTGCCCCTCCGTTGGGTCATACAGACGTGCCAACAATTTGATCAATGTCGTTTTTCCGGCTCCGTTCAGCCCTACCAGAGCGATGCGCTCACCCGGATGAATGTGCAAATTGATATCCTTCAGCACCATATTATCCGAACCGGGGTAGGAAAAAGATACATGCTTGAATTCAATCCCGTGGATGATTGGCGCCGGGACAATCAAACCATTGGTGGGTACTTTTAAAGCAGGCTCTAATTCCATAAACGTCAACAAATTGTCGAGGAACAAATTGCTTTCATAAAGGGAATTTAGATTGGCTAACAAGGATTGAATGGATTGCTGTGATTGTCGGAAGATCGACAGGAACATCGACATATCGCCCAGAGTGATCACGCCTATAATCGTCTGAATGACGATCCAGGCATAACTGCCATAATATGCCATGCTCGAAAGCAATCCCCAACCCAGGCCTGCCACAGTCCTTTTCTCTGCAATCGCCTTGTCCTCCAGGTAAAACTGGGTGAACAAAGTTTTGTATTGTTCAATAAAGCTTTCGCCCAAACCGAAGAGTTTAACTTCCTTCACATAATCATTACCTGTCAATAAGGTTTCAAGATAGTTCAACAGTCGAGATTCAGGCGCTCTTTTAGTAATTGCACGGAATGCCCGCTCAGCATATTGCGATTGTGACAAAAATGAAGGGATCGCGGTGAGAAAAACAATAATGGCTAACCACACACTGAATCTCAGCAGCAGGATGGTTATCGAAACCAGGGTGATCGCCTGCTGCACCATCCGCAGCATTGAATTTACAATACTGAGGGCACTCACATCCGCTCTCCTGCGTGCATTCTGCAATGTATCGTAAAAAACCGGGTTCTCAAAAAACTGTAAATCGAGGCTGATCGACTTTTCCATGATTAAGGTATTGATATGGTTGGTCAGTTTCGACTGCAATATACGATCGGAAAGCGAACGAACCTGATTTGTGACAGAATGGACAAAAACCAGCGCAAATTCTAACAAAAGGTACGGCATCACAAATCGAATGCCCTGTGCAATATCCATTTTCGTGTTTGCTGCTTCAATAATCGAATCGATGATCAGTTTGCCAACCCAGGCTTCTCCAGCTGGCAAAACAGCAGCAATCAGCGTCAGAAAAACCCCGACCAGGGCTGCTTTTCGGCTTGCAGACCAAACAAGCTTGAAGGCATAGGGCGTATTTCGTAAAGCATCCGTATATTCATGGATTCCATTGCCCATTTTTTCCAGTAATGAGGTTTCTTGTCGATGGATTGATCGCGGTTTGTTTGTATTCAATCATGTTCTCCCTATTTTAAAATTCGATTTAGTATAACATCTTTTTAAAATTTTAAGTTTTAGCAGTTCTCACCTGTCAGTCCTTGCCCTTCCTTTTTCCAGCAGCGAGAGCGGGTTGAAGCTTTGCGTTATTCTTGAAATGCAATAAAAATGATATAAAATAAGCGTAAGCACCTTACCCATTTTTCAAGAACAGGACTTTGATCATGATTCGTATATTATGCTGGGATCAGCAGGGCAACCTTGAAAAGGATAAATCCGTTGAGGCATGCGCTGACATTTTACAGACACCGGAAAAAACGCTGTGGATGGACTTCTGTCGATCTTCACCCGCAACCAGCCGGGTCGTCTTTCAGGATATTTTCAAATTTCATTCACTGGCGATTGATGATGCTCTCGAAGAAACGCACGCTCCCAAAATTGATGATTGGGAAGATTATGTCTGTTTGGTCACCCAGATGATCAAAGCAGAGGACAGGATTGACTCAGATTTGATCACACAGGAAGTCGACATCTTTATCGGGAGAAACTACATCATCACATATCACCCGGAAGAAAGTGGGACCGTTGATAAGGTTTGGGAAGCATTCCAGATGGCTGATGGACGTCACAATCACAGCCCGGAAAACATCCTTTACCTGTTGTTCGATGAGACTGCCACCGATTTCATGGAAAACATCAGCACAATGGAGCTTCGTTTGAGTGTCCTTGAAGACCAGCTCTTTGATAATCCATCACCCTCCATACTGGAAGAAATCTTTTCCCTCAAACGCAGCATCTTGCAGCTTCAAAAGAGCATTGGCCCTCAGCGTGAAGTGTTGAACAAATTATCGCGCGGGGACTATCCGGTGATTGGAAATCAGTCGAGCATGTATTTTCGTGATGTCTATGATCATTTTTCAAGGCTGTATGAAATCATCGAAAATCTGCGGGACCTGACAGGCAATGCTCTGGAGATCTATTTATCCGTGGTCAATAACCGCATGAACGGGATCATGAAAACTCTCACAATTATCACAACCCTGTTCATGCCGATCTCGTTTCTTGCTGGTTTCTTCGGTATGAATTTCTTTGCGCCAATCGAACACTATGTCTGGTGGACCAGTACGCCTGTCCTGGTGGCCGTGATCCTGGCTTCTATCCTTTTCCCGGTAGTGATGGTTTTATACTTCGTCAAGAAAGGCTGGATGAAATAGGTCCCCGTCGCTTTCAATAAAAACCAACCTCAATCAAATCCGTTCACCACATTGCAAGCGGCAGAAATTTCCTGCCCAACCTGACAGCCAATCGCGCCAGTTTCACCTGTCTTACTCCGAGAATCAATTTTAAATGCTCAGACACCCTCTCGCGTTGATTCAACCCCTGGCAAAACAATCACATCCCAAAAGCGGACAACGCAGGTCTTTCAGATCTTATCGGGGCAATACAACATAGACTTGCTGGATAAACTCAAGGAATGCCGCCATAAAACTGCTCAAAAATTCCCTGGTCGATTCAGCGGTGATCTCACCATCATCGGTGATCAAATCAGGTTTGAACTGAATATAGGCTTCGGGAAAGGTCATGAGCGGCGCATGGCTGAAATTCAACAGGCCCCGCAACTCCCGTTGGGCGAGAGCCGTACCGATCATCCCGGGAGATGTGCCAATGATAGCGGTGGGTTTCCCCGTGAAGGAGTTCTGCCCATAAGGACGACTGGCCCAATCAAAGGCATTTTTAAGGGCGCCGGGGATAGCACGGTTATATTCCGGTGTGACAAACAGAACCGCATCAACCTCAGCGATGGCTTGTTTAAATGCTCTCGCGACGGGCGGATAGTCAGGATCATGTTCATAGTTGTATAACGGTAAATCCTTGATTTCGATTTCGGAAAATTCCAGTTCTTCCGGTGCAACTTTGATAAGCGCTTCTGCCAGAAGACGGTTGATGGAAACGGAGGCAAGACTTCCAATGATGTAACCTACTTTATAAACGCTCATGATATCCTTTTCATTCGTAAAATCAATAGAAATATTATAAATTGTTTTCTTACTCTATGTAAAAAAATTCGCTTTTAAAATTAGAGAGAAAACGAAGGGTACTCTAACACGATCTATTAATCAAGAAAAATGATTTAGGGCAGCGATTTAATAAGCCGCAATCAATGGAAGCGGACTGCAAAGTGCTCGAACCATCGCCTTCGCGAAGCACCCCCGCCGCTTGGCGGAGGGGGCAGGATGTGAACCGCTTTGTGGTGAGGATTAAAAAACAAAATGGGCGCGAATGGACTCGAACCATCGACCTCACGGATGTGAACCGTGCGCTCTAACCAGCTGAGCTACGCGCCCTTCCTTCGTGCGCTCCAACCAGCAGCCCTTTGCAGGGTCTGCGAAGTTACGCGCTCTAAGTGAAGTAAATTATAGCAACAATAAGTTCGAAGGTCAATCAAATTAAGTGCGTGTAAAAAATTAATACGTATCAGCAAAGAATCTTAAGGCTCTACCCAGCACCCAAAGCAGGGTCTGCAAAGCCACATACCCATCCATATGATCAGCATGCTATTCAGTAACATGATCATTTGAGCTAACGAGCATCAGCTGAAAAAAATCGGCTTCAATGGTAATATATGGGGGATACTTATTTTTCACAAACGATGATCAGGACCTGCAAACAAAGTGAGCCTGCCATGAAAAATGACCACAATCATGAAACTGAAAAACCAGAAGATCATACCCATGATCATGGCCACCAGCCACACATCCACAGCCAGGCAGAGAAAAAAGCCGTTATCAATCGTCTATCAAAAGCCGTCGGTCACATCGAGGCAATCAAACGAATGGTAGAAAACGATGCGGGTTGCAGCCAAATCCTGATCCAGCTTGCCGCAGTCAGGGCAGCGATCAACAACACCGGCAACCTTGTGTTGAAGAATCATATCAGCGAGTGCATTGTTCAGGCTGTAAAGGATGGCGATGAGCAGGCCATTAAAGACCTGAATAATGCTATCGACCGGTTCATAAAATAGCAAAAGCGCTGTGCCTGACGTTTGGCACAGCGCTTTTTTATCCGTTAGTCTTTGAAGCCAACAACCTGATACATTTTATCATTCGAAATTTTGACCGTCACCGTCAGATACAAACCCATCAATTTTTCAAGCGCATCTTCATGCATCAATCCGATAGATACGCTGCTCGCCGTCCCCTCATGATGCCGGTCAATGCTGGCGCGACTCATACCGTGGGCAACCGTCAATAAGCCCCCGGGGTTGAGATCTCCCGCCAGCTTTTCAATCAACCGGGCAGGGTGAGGAAAGTGTGGGAACGCATTATAAACAATGATGCGGTCGAATGGCGTTTCAAATTGGCATGTCTCAACATCAGCACAAATCAACCTGAGATTGGGTTGGGGATGCTTTTCTCTGGCGCAGGAGATCATTGCAGGCGATATGTCCACACAGGTCACAGAAGACACACCTCGCGCCAAATAATCCGGCACTAGCACCCCTGTACCGCAGCCCACATCCAGAATCGATTTACCAGCCTTCACACCTGCATTGTCAAGGATGGTGTTGATGACCTCTTCATCGCGGACCATATCCGCATCCCATTGCGGTGCATAGCGATCAAAAAATTTGATGATTTCCTGCTTGTTCATTTCATTGACCATCCTGAGTTGCCGCCTGCGGCATGCTAAGAAAAACCAAAGCGACTGGCTTTTTTAATAACCTCTTTACAGCCTCTATCCCGCTGATTTGGGATAGCGCCTTGGGATCAAACCGGCATTCATCAGGGCGAAAACAATGCTGGGAAGCAGCACGAGCTGGATGATAATTCCCGGCAGGCTGGTGACAAAATAGCCGGTTGTCCAGGTTGCGATGGTCGTGCTCCCACGTGCAAAAATTAATGCCCTGGCGATACCAGCAACGATCCGCCCAGCCAGCATAGCAACAATCAGGCTGATGTATAAATCCAGGTAGGTTTTCCGGGTGCGAATCAACTTCATCATCAAACCGCTCATCAGGCCGTACACAGCACACTCCACCAGCATGGCGGGCAAAACCGCTACTGGCGGCATCCCGGTGAACAAAGTTGATAGCGCGGGTCCTGCGATCCCAGCCAACAAACCATATTGCCATCCGCAGATCAAGCCGCACAGCAAAATCGGTATGTGCATCGGTAAATAAACCGAGCCTGCATTAGGGACAGCATGGAATGCCTGCGGCAAAACCACACACAGCGCAAGACACACAGCGGTGATAATCGACTTCTTGACAACTGACATTTCTTTCATGATGACATAACTCCTTTAAAATATGTATATTTTCTAACCCTTACGGGAATCAGGTTTTCAACCTGATTATCAATAACACAGCACATATCGCAATTACAACTGCCAATGCGCTCATGTCTTGATATTTCAGCGGATCAAATTTCTTTCTGGTCCTGCCCGATGCACTGCGGTAACCTCGGGCTTCCATCGCGATGGAAAGCTCATCGGCTCGCTTGAAGGCTGCCAAAAAGATCGGCACAACCAGGGGCATGACGGCTTCAGCCTTTTCCGTCATCTTTGTGCTGTCAAACCTTGCTCCCCTTGCCATCTGCGCTTTCCGAATCGTATCCGTCTCCTCAGATAGTGTTGGAATAAATTGGATCGCAATCGACAGGATCATGGCAATCTGTCCGGTTGGGATCCCAATCAACTTCAATGGAGAAATCAGGCTTTCAATCGCATTTGTGATTTCCATAGGGGCAGTGGTGCTCGTCATGATGTTACTGGCAATCAGCGCCAGGGCGACTCGCAGAACCACTTCAAGCCCCTGCATCAAACCAGCGGGTGATGGGGTTACTTTCCAAAAAGAAAACCAGGCATTTTCTGTACTGTAAAACAAAGTATTCATTAAAAAAATCAAGAGAAAAAACCAGGACAATTTTCTGACGGAGTTTAGCGCCACCTTCAAAGAAATACCGGATAGAAACACAGCAACTGCCATAAATGCCACCATGATTCCATAGCCAATCAAAGAATTAATAAATAATATGGAGACGACAACAATGAACAAAGCCAGCAACTTGATGCGGCTGTCCAACCTGTGGATCACAGAATCGCCCGGCAGGTACATTCCGGTGGGCAGGCGGCGCATCAATCCCCCCCCTTTCCGATCCCAATTAAAAAGGGCAACAGCTCTTTATAGCGAACGGTATCTTCGGGGACAGGGTAGCCGCGGGCGGTTAGCAGATGCGCGATCTCCCTTGCCTGACCAATGCCAATGCCCTTATCTCTCAACAATTCAACATCTCTGAAGGCTTCCTTTACAGGAGCATCCATGATCAAATGCCCATCATCGAGAATGATCACACGCTGTGCGTATTCTGCTAATGCGTCCGCATTATGAGAAACCATGATGATTGTGACTCCGTCTGCATTCAAATCCCCCGATAGCTTTAGAAAATCCTCCCTGCCCTTGGGGTCCAATCCTGCAATCGGCTCATCCAGAATCAGGAATTTCGGCTTCGCAGCAAGGATTCCTGCAATTGCTACCCGCCGCTTTTCGCCCCCCGAGAGGCTGAAAGGCGATTCAGCGCGGATTTTCTCAAAGTCCAGCCCAACCGTTTCAATCGCCCAGCGAACATTCTCAGCAATTTCAGCCTTTGACAATCCCGAATGTTTCAATCCAAACGCGACATCTTTTTCAACAGTTGTTTCAAACAATTGAACCTCAGGATATTGAAAGACAATCCCGGCTTTTTTTCGCAACTCCTCCCGCTGATAACCCCGCTCATTAATATCTTTTCCATCAACGATGATTTTTCCCTCCGATGGAACCATCAACCCCACCATCAACTGGATCAATGTGGATTTTCCGCACCCCGTCTGTCCCATGATTCCGACATATTCACCATCCTCAATCCGCAGGCTGACATCCCGAAGCGCCGCTGCTTCAAAGACAGTCCCCGGGAAATAGGTATAGGATACGTGATTTATCTCAATTGGCATAAAGCCTCAACAAGGTCTTCAATCGTTAAAGGACAACGGGGGAGGATCACTCCCGCCTTCTTCAGGTCATAATAGGCGCTAACGGGTAAGGGTGGCGCCAAACCGGCACGATCCAACAAATCAAGGTCACTCAGAATCTCCCCCGGTGCGCCGTCCCCCACAAGCGACCCTTGTTTAAAGACAAGTACACGATCAGCAAGAACGGCTTCTTCAATGAAATGCGTGATCATAATGATCGTCTTACCCTCCTCAGCGTGAAGCCTCTGGATTGTTGAAAGGACTTCCTGCCGACCCTCGGGGTCAAGCATGGTTGTGGCTTCATCAAAAAGGATAATATCCGGGTCGACTGCCATAACGCCGGCAATCGCAATTCGCTGTTTCTGTCCGCCAGAAAGCATATGTGGGGATTTCTTTTCAAACCCATCCATCCCCACCAGAGCAAGCGCTTTTGCAACCTTTTCTGGGATTTCGTTATCAGGTGTGTCAAAATTTTCTAATCCGAAGGAGATATCTTCTTCAATAACAGAGGAGACAAACTGGTTGTTTGGGTCCTGAAATACCATGCCGCATTCCTGGCGGATCTTCCAGGCGTTTGCTGGATCCTTTGCATCAAGCCCAGCGACGGTGAGCTCCCCCTCCTGGACACTCAGTAAAGCATTGATATGTTTGGCAAAGGTGGTTTTCCCGCTCCCGTTCTGGCCCAATATGGCGATCCATTCCCCCTGATCAATGCGGAGTGAAATCCCATCTATTGAGCGGCTTTGACTGCCCTCATATTCATAGGAATGAAACAGATCGCTTGCTTCGATGATGATCATAAGAACAACACTTAATCCAGATCTCAGTCAGATTGTCCGAACCGAATGATTCTAATTAAAATCAGCATAAATAAATGATCCATAATTTCATGCACTTATGTTTTCAACCGGAGCCATTCTATCTAATCTGATTTCATTGGGAAACCCCCCGGGGGGGATATGTTGCAGTGGTCAAAGTATGGCCTCTTTTGCGCTTTGTCTACTCAGTGGCTTGTTTCTCCTTCATTATTATCGAAAGTTTTTTCACCTCCAAAACGCCCAAAAAACATATTCTGGGGTATAATAAATGTTCAATCAAAGCATAACTTTCACCTCCTTTTTATGCTAAATCGGAGGTGTTTGTTTGAAGGAAAGACCATCTTCATTTCTCAATAAGGACCAGAATTTATGTCAGATATTGGTGCTGTTCAGCAGGTTGATATAGACAATGAAATGCGCGAGGCTTATCTCGATTATGCCATGAGCGTGATCGTTGCGCGTGCCTTGCCAGATGTTCGGGATGGACTGAAGCCCGTTCACCGACGCATCCTGTATGCCATGCGTGATATGGGCATCCGCGCCTCCGGACCCCACAGGAAGTCTGCCAGAATCGTGGGTGAGGTGCTGGGTAAGTACCATCCCCACGGCGACTCGGCAGTTTACGATGCCATGGCAAGGATGGCACAGGATTTCTCGCTACGTTACCTGATGGTGGACGGTCAGGGTAATTTTGGTTCGATTGATGGCGATTCACCAGCGGCAATGCGTTACACCGAAGCCCGCCTCTCAAAAATAGCGGAGGAGATGCTGGTTGACCTGAACAAGGACACCGTTGATTTTTTGGACAATTTTGACGGCTCTCTCAAAGAACCGGAGGTTTTACCATCCCGGCTTCCAAGCCTGCTGCTTAACGGGTCATCAGGGATCGCCGTCGGGATGGCGACCAATATCCCCCCACACAATTTAGGAGAACTGGTCAATGCGCTGAATTACCTGATCGACCGCTATGATGAGATGGATGATGTCAGCGTTGAAAATCTGATGGATTACCTGCCGGGACCGGACTTTCCCACAGGCGGTTTGATTGTGGGCGATGAAGGCATTCGTCAGACCTACAGCACCGGACGAGGTCGGATCATTTTGCGGGGCAAGGCGGTTATCGAAGAAAAATCCAACGGCAAGTTTGTGATCATTATCACCGAGATCCCCTATCAACTGAATAAAACCACGCTGATCGAGAGAATCGCTGAACTCGTACGTGAAGGACGGCTGGATTCAATCAGCGATATGCGCGACGAATCGGACAGAAATGGCATCCGAATTGTGGTCGAATTAAAACGCGGATCGCAGCCAAAACAAGTATTAAATCAGCTGTATAAATTCACGCCGCTTCAATCGACCTTTGGCGCACAGGTCTTAGCCCTCATTAACGGCGAACCCCGTCTTCTCACCCTCAAACGCGCTCTGCATGCTTACCTCGAACACCGCCAGAACGTCATCACCCGGCGAACCGAATTTGAGCTTGCACAGGCTAAAAGAAGGGCGCACATCCTGGAAGGGTTGCTGATCGCGCTGGCAAACCTGGATGACGTCATTCAGACCATCCGCGAATCACCCGATGCGGAGATCGCCAAAGAACGCCTGATGTCTCGCTTTGAATTGACAGAGATCCAGGCGCAGGCAATCCTCGATATGCAATTACGACGGCTGGCAGCCCTTGAGCGTCAGAAAATCGTCGACGAGCACAAACAGATCATGAGCGAGATCGAATACCTCGAAGATCTGCTGGCAAATCCCAAGAAAATTCTCGAGATCATCCGCGGCGACCTCAACGAGATTGCAGAAACCTATGGCGATGAGCGCAGGACTCAAATCGCCCCGGATGCTACAACCGACCTTTCAGAGGAATCCCTGGTCAAAAAAGAGGATGTTTTCGTCAGTCTGACACAGAAAGGCTATGTAAAACGGGTCTCAGAATCCACCTACCGATCTCAGGGCAGGGGCGGGCGTGGTGTGATCGGGCAATCCATGCGCGATGAGGATGAGGTCCAATTTTTCTTGCGCTGCAACACGCTCAGCACGCTCCTGTTTTTTACAGACAAGGGCAAGGTCTATTCTGAGAGGGTCTGGCAGCTTCCCGACGAATCGAGAATTGGTCGTGGCGTTTCGATCGTCAACATCATCAATATTGCGCATGAGGAACAGGTTACAGCCGTGGTGCCGGTTGCTGATTTCAGTGATGTCAATTACTTTATGCTGGCAACCCTCAAAGGGCGTGTCAAGCGCGTCGAAATGTCCGAATTTGAATCCGTTCGACCCTCTGGTTTGATCGCTATCTCTCTCGATGAAGATGATCTGTTGGGCTGGGTATGTATGACGAGCGGTGAAAATGAAATCATGCTGATCACCCGTGACGGACAGGCACTCCGGTTTGCTGAAACGGAAGTCCGCGCAATGGGCAGGCAAGCGATGGGTGTAATGGGTATCCGTTTGCGATCTGGAGATCTGCTTGCGTCAATGGAAGTTGTTGAACCTGATGGGGAACTGCTTGTGATCACAGAAAATGGTTTTGGGAAACGCACAAAGCTCACTGAATACTCCCCCAGAGGTCGTGCGACGATGGGGGTCGCAACGATCGACAAACACGCCTTTGAGACCATTGGAAAGATCAAAGAAGCCATCGTTGTTCAAGAAGATGATGAGATTTCTCTCATTTCCAGCAAGGGGATTGTCATTCGTATGGATGTAAAAAATATATCCATCCAGGGGCGAACGACGCGCGGCGTGTCCATCATGAACCTTAAAGATGGGGACACGGTGGCAGGTCTGGCAAGGATTACGGAATTGCCTCCGCCGACAGAATAAAACAATTTCATGTATCAGAGACAGCCATCACGATCTCACCGTCAATGGCTGTCTTTTTTTTACCATCTTCCTGCAGCAATCTGAGTTCCCCCTCCCCCGATACGCCCAGTAATTTCACCCGTTGTGCCGTCTCTCCACGTTCTTTGAAACGGATCCATTGTCCACAAAATGCGAGGTTGGCATTCCACAGATCCACAAAATCCTGATCGGGGAGCATGCGCCGAAGCACCTTCATTTCCTTCAAAATGTTAGCCAGCAGTCCCCAGCGGTCCATTTGTTCCCCAAGCGCTTCTTCAATTGAGATTGCGGGGTAACGTAAGTGGGTCGTTGGGACCGATTCAACGCCCACGTTAACGCCCATACCGATTACTAACCCCAGCAGTTCATCGCCCACCCAATCCACTTCAACCAGCACGCCCCCTGCCTTCTTGCCGCAAAGCAAAATATCATTTGGCCATTTAATTTCAGCCTCCAAACCATGGGAAACCAGAACCTTTACCAGACTCAGCGCTGCCAACGCGGTAAAGCGCGGGACGTGGGACTGTTCCACTGGATTCAATCTGAAGGCCAGGCTCATCGCCAATCCGGAGCCAGGCCTGGTAAGCCAGGGGCGCAGATTTCTTCCCCGGCCAGCCGTCTGTTCATCTGCCAAAATGAGCGACCAATCCGATGTACCCTGCTGCAACCATGCCAGCGCCAGATCATTGGTCGATTCAAGCGTAGAATAGTACTGCCAGGCTCCTAATTTCAACGGCGTCAGTATGTGCGTCAGTTTTTCTATAGTCGATCCCATGCTCGCCTGTTCAAAGTTATGAATCAACCCGGATCATCACATCCAGCATCTCAGCGATATCCCGTACGATCAAATCCGGTTTAAATTCAGAACCTGCCAGATCGGATTCTTTGGTCTCGCCGCTGAGCACCAGAGCCGTCATCATTCCCCACTGCCCCAGGGCGATATCCGTGTACAGACGGTCACCAATCATGCAGTGCACCTCAATTGGCAGGCCCGTCTTTTCCGCCAGAGCATCAACGACGGGTGCGTTGGGCTTCCCCACAATCACATCGGGCTCTCGTCCTGTTGACGTTGCCACCAGGGTAAGCATGGACCCCACATCCGGCATAAAGCCGGTTTCAGTTGGGCAGTTGATGTCGGGGTGCGTGGCAATGTAGGGCTTGCCGGCGACCACCCAATCGCACAAACGCCAGAGTTTTTCATAGGTCAGGGTTGTATCAAATCCCAGGACGACCACATCCGGGTCATCAACTGAGAGCGTAAACTGATGTCTTTCAAATTCCTTCTCCAGGGCAGGCGTGCCAACCACATACAGGCTGGCACCAGGAAAAGTTCGCTTCAGATGCAGGGCAGTTGCCTCCCCCGAGGTAAAAATACTTTCCTTATCAATCTCAAAGCCCAGACGATTTAATTTTTCTGCATATTCAACGCTGGAGCGTGAAGAATTATTGGTCAGGAAATAATAACGGATATCACGTTCTTCAAGGAATGTCAACCATTCCAGAGCCCCTGGCAAGCGTTTATTACCCAGGTAGATCGTCCCATCCATATCCATCAAAAAGCATTGGATTTTCTTCAGTTTTTCAATTATCTCGTCCATGGCTTATCCCTTTTCTGCAACCCTGTTGGTGTCTCGATACTTCAACAATCATAACGCCGATTTTACTTTGCGGACAGCGCATGATCAGAATTAAAAAATGTCATGGTCAATATCGAGTTATGCCAGGCGACTGCATGTTCAAAATTTCGGTCAATGGTACTATCATTAACGAATTAGTTTATTGAACACCAGTAAATCATTTATAATAAGCTTCTTGAAGCATGATTAAAATACGGACATTGGAAGGAAAAACATGAAACCCATCGCATTAACCGGCATCAAACCCACGGGCAAACCGCATATTGGCAATTACCTTGGCATGTACCGCCCCGCCCTCGACCTGATGAAAAACTACCAGGGTATGTATTTCGTTGCCGATTACCACGCCCTTACCAGTTTACATGATCCCAATCAATTAAGGGAGCACGTTTACGAAGTTGCTGCCAGCTGGCTGGCGCTGGGGCTCGACCCGAACGATGCCATTTTCTTCCGTCAATCTGACATCCCTGAAATCCCCGAGTTCACCTGGATTCTATCCTGCTTCACCTCAAAAGGTCTGCTGAACCGGGCGCATGCCTACAAGGCAGCCGTTGATGAAAACCTGGCGCTTGAACGCGAGCCTGACGAAGGGATCAATGCAGGCTTGTTTTATTACCCCGTTCTGATGGCTGCCGATATCTTGCTTTACGGCTCCGATGTCGTGCCGGTGGGGCTGGACCAAAAACAGCATATTGAGATCACCCGGGATATTGCCGAAGCCTTCAACCGCACCTATGGGAATACCCTCAAGGTTCCCGAAGGGTTGATCCAGGAAACTGTGATGAAAGTCCCCGGCACCGATGGCCAAAAGATGAGCAAGAGTTATAACAATACCATCCCGATCTTTGCCCCTGAAAAAGCGCTTCGTAAACAGATCATGCGCATCGTGACCGACAGCAAGCGTCCCGAAGATCCCAAGAACCCGGAAGGTGACACGCTGTTCACTCTTTTAGGTTTCTTTGTCGATCCAAATCGGCTGGAGGAAATCCGCCATCTCTATATCCATGGCGGCGCTGCCTATGGGGAACTTAAAAAGGAACTGGCAGATGCGGTCCTGACTCACTTTGGCGAGGCGCGAGCACAGTTTGATACCCTGATCCAGGATAAAGCCTATCTTGACCGGATCCTGATAGAAGGCGCCCGGAAGGCGCGTCAGATCGGGGTGCCCTATTTGGAGGCAACCCGCAAAGCCACTGGCATCGATTAACTCTTCGTCTTTAAATAAAACGGCTTTACCATCTCGTACGGGCAGGAACAAACAACACTCGCTTTTCTAACGTGTTGCTTATCGTCGTTACTCTTCAGGTTGTTCGGGGTTGTTTAACTGGCTTTTCCGATCAATATAGTCATCTACAAGACTTTCCAGCAGGGTCAGCGGCAAACTCCCGCTGTTGAGGACCACGTCATGAAACTCCTTAAGGTCAAACAACGTACCCAAAACCGTCTCCGCCTTGTGTCGTAATGCAGCCATTTTAAGATATCCAATGTAATAAGCGCAGGCTTGCCCCGGCATCACGATATAGCGTTCAACCTCGCTGACCACATCCCTTTCGGGCAACCCCGTTTTCTCGACCATGTAGTCGATCGCCTCCTGCCGCGTCCACCTTTTTGCATGAATGCCCGTATCCACCACCAGCCTGGCTGCCCGCCACAACAGGGCTTGCAAACGCCCCAAATTGCTAAACTCATCTTCGAGGCCCAACTCCCACCCCAGGCGTTCCGCATACAAAGCCCATCCTTCAATGTAGGCATTGAAACTATATGCGCGTCGAAAGGTCGGCAAGCCGCGGATCTTCTGCGCCTGCGCCAGCTGGTAAACATGTCCGGGAATGCCCTCGTGGTAGGCAAGGGTGCGCATCCCCCATCGGTAAATATGGCGCGGTTCGCGCAGGTTAACCCACATGGTGCCCGGCCGGCTCCCGTCCATTGAGGGCGGCTGGGCATAGGCAATCGGGGAATCGGGCTCCTTATATTCCGCCAGCCGCTCCACCACAATCTTATCCATTTTGCCGTGGTTGAAGATCTCTGGCACATGCTCGTTAACTTCATCAAGGATAGCCTGGTAGGTGTTCAGGATCTCCTCCCGGCAATCCTCACCGCTAAAAGCAAATTCAGGATTTTCCATCAAGCGCCTGAGCTCAAGACCGGGCTCATCCGAAGGCAGACCCAGCGCATACAATGCCTCTTGCAAAGATTTCGTCAGTTTCTCAATTTCGTCCAGGCCGAGTTGATGGATTTCCTCAGCGGATAAATCCGTGGTGGTATGTGTGCGTAAAAGGAAATCATAATAATCCGATCCTTCCGGAAGCCGCCAGACCCCATCCTGCTCCGGCGCTTTTTCCAGCCATTCCTGTAAATACCCGGACAAAGAACGGTACGCGGGTATCACCTCTCTCTCAATTGCTTTTTTTACCTTGTCACCAAAGCGACGTGCAACAGGTTCACTGATCTTTTGGGAAGCCAGCATCCGCCTCATAAACGAGGTGTAAAGTGGGTTTTCCTCTGTTGAATACGCCAGAAAATCATCAATTTGTGCCAGGCTCTTTTTAACCACAAAGCGCGGCGGGAGGACGTTCGCCTCTTCTTTCTCAATCAAGCTCTCCATCAATCCAGCCACTTTCCAGGGGACGGATTGGAGCCGTTTTATGTATCGTGTGGCACTTTGGCGCCCGTCAATTTTGTGGTAGGTGCACAGGAATTGGATCAGGTTAATCTGTACGCCAAACACTGGGTTGACCGGGTAAGGCCCCATGAAGACCGGATCCGCCACCCAGTGACAGGGGAAGCGGTGCCCCTCCAGGTTTTGTTTGAAATACCAGCACATCAGCTGGTAGGTGATTGCATTCTGTCCTTCCAGGGGTTTCCGCCCGTACCGACGGATCAATGCCAACCCTTCACGATCAAGCCGGCGCATTTTCGCCATATACCGGGGCGAGATATCCGTCAGCTGACTGCTGTGAAAGTCCATCCATGTGTTGTCAACGACGCCCATCACCGTCAGCGTTTCCGGATCTGCCCACAGCCTCCGCAATGTGATCTTCTCAACAGCCCAGTTGATCGAAGGTGGTGTGCCCCAAATCAGCAGATAAACAAGCCAGATTAAGCCCAAAACGATGAGAACCAGCAAAACAATGAGAGGGGGTGTCATGATTGCTCCCGGGGGCGCCTTAAAAAATCCATGTTATTCTCCAGCACGTGTTGTATTCTTCCTTTCTCTTGCAAAAACCATTATAGCCGCAAAAAAGTTGAGGTGGGCATCAGGCTTTGACCAGAAAGCCCATTTATGAACAGAGAACGCTCGTTGGATGACAGTGGTCAGAAGTGCGCTATGTTATAATCTAATCCTTAGTAATATTATTCGGAATTCTTATGAAATTATCAGTCCTGATGCCTGTTTACAACGAACAGCGCACCCTCAGAGAAATAGTCCAGCGTGTGATGCATCAGCAAGTCGATGGTATCAACGCGCTTGAAATCGTGATTGTGGATGACGCCTCCACAGATGGGTCACGTGAAATTCTCCATGATCTTCATCAATCCCATCCCGCTGTCATCCACCCGATCCTGCTCGAACAGAATCAGGGCAAGGGAAATGCCGTGCGGGCTGCGATCAAAGCAGCCACCGGTGATGTCGCCATCATTCAAGATGCAGACCTTGAATACGACCCCAAAGATTACGAGATCGTCCTGGGACCGATTTTGGATGGCGTGGCGGATGTGGTTTACGGTTCCCGATTCGCCGAACGCGAACAGCGGCGCGTGCTCTATTTCCGGCATACCCTCGCAAATCGATTCCTGACCTTTGTGAGCAACTGGTTTACAGACCTGAATCTGACCGATATGGAAACCTGCTATAAAGCCTTTCGACTGCAAATCGCTAAAACCATCCCGATCAGGTCGAAGGGTTTTGGAATTGAACCAGAATTAACTGCAAAATTTGCCAAACGCAAGCTGCGGATCTTCGAGGTCCCGATCAGCTACCATGGTCGGACCTATCACGAGGGAAAAAAGATCACCTGGCATGACGGCTGGGAGGCGCTTTGGACCATTTTGAAATACTGGGTGATTGATGATATGTTCGAGGGCGACTACGGGCACAAGGACCTGATCGATATGGAAGCCGCCCCAAAATACACCGAATGGACGCTCCAGCGGACCAAGCCCTATGTTGGTCAGAAACTCCTCGAGATCGGCTCAGGGATCGGCAACAATGTGCGCATCCTGATGCAGTACACCGATGTGATCGCTACCGAAATCGACCCGGTTTATTTAGAAGTTTTGCAGAACGCCTATGGAAATACACCGGGTGTGGAGGTTCAGGTATGGGATGCCAACCAGCCCCCGCCGCCAGACCTTCCCCTGCCAGACACAATTTTGTGCTCGAACGTCCTTGAGCATATCGAAGACGATCGCCAGGTGGTGCGCCATGCTGATCTCGCTCTCAAACCGGGTGGGCGCATGATCTTTATCGTCCCGCGCAGTCAGAACCTGTATTCCACCCTTGATTCAGCCATCGGCCACTTTCGACGCTATGATAAAGATCGGCTCAAGGGCTTGTTTGCAGAGCTGGATTATAAGGTCGAAGAACTGTTCACCCTGAACAAGGTCGGCGTGTTGGGATGGTGGTGGCGGGGAAAAATTGCCAAACAGCAGGTCATCGGGCGCGTTGGGCTGAAGCTCTTTAATATGCTGGTGCCCATCTTCAAGCTGATCGACCCAGTTTTGCCCTGGCAGGGGCTCTCACTGGTGATCGTGGCAAGAAAACCAGTCGAATAGTGCGCACAAATAATTAGGTGCGTAGGTCCCTGTTCCCGCTGGCGAGGACACCAGCGGCATAATTCGCGTAGGTCATGCATGGTTGCGAAGCAACCTGCGTGACAACATTCGTATGTGATTGGGAATCAGGAATAAGGGATCAGGAATTTTGGTTATCAGCCCTGAATGCAACCCGCCGAGGATTGTTCTCATCAGAAAAGGTAAACCGATCATTGGTAGTCTGCTGGTGAGACACCAGCAGGAACAAGCGCGATAAAGGTGGTGCGCGGAAAATCACCGCACATCCTACTACACGACTGATACGCGTAGGTCATGCATGGTTGCGAAGCAACCTGCGTGACAACATCCGTATGGGATTGGGAATCAGGAATCAGGAATTTTTGTTATCATCCCTGAATGCAACCCGCCGAGGATTGTTCTCATCAGAAAAGGTAAACCGATCATTGGTAGTCTGCTGGTGAGACACCAGCAGGAACGAACGCGGGTAAAGGTGGTGCGCGGCAAATCACCGCGCACCCTACACGATTGCACAGTCATGATACGTGAAAGGTGCATCGCAGTGCCCTGCAAAATTTTATTTACCACTGTTTACCGCTGGTGTCCTCACCAGCGGACCAAAATACATTATTGTAATGGTGTGCGGCATCAGAAGGTGCTGCAGAAACAATCCAGATCTACACATAAAAAAGACGCCCCGCGGGGCGTCCAAATAAAACTGCTATCGTATTCTAACTTCTCAGTTCCGCCCCCAGTTCCTGTTTCAGAAGTTTAATAATCCTCTGACGTAATTTTGAGACTTCCTTATCCGTCAAGGTATGATCAGGGGCAATATAGGTCAGGCTAAATGCCAGGCTCTTCTTATCCTCTCCAATCTGCTTCCCACGATAAATGTCAAAGAGTTTCACCTTCGCCAGGTAGTCACCTCCCCCCTTCCACAGCACCGTTTCCACCTCAGCGGCGGCAACCTCCTCATCCACCACCACCGCCAAATCCTCTAACACGGGCGGATAGGTCGGGATGGCTTCCACATCAAACAGGATCCTGCTGGATGCTAATATCTTCGCCAAATCAAATTCGGCAACATACACAGGTGCAGCCTCAAATTCATAGTTCGCCTTCACCAATGGATGCAATTCACCGATCACGCCCACGACCCGATCGCCAATCAAGACCTCAGCGGTCTTCCCGGGGTGCAGGCTGGGGTGCGTACTCGGACGGTAACTGACATCCTCAACATGCATCCCCTGCATCATGCCATCCACAATACCTTTTAAATCATAGAAATCCATGTCGCCGGGTTCGCCATTCTTCCAGGAGGGTATATCTCGCATTCCCGTCAGCCCGATTGCAAGCATCATTCTTTCTTCAGGCAGCTGCTGGTCTTCAACGGGAAGGAAAACCGGCCCCATATCAAACAATGCCAGGCGCTCATCCAGGCTGCTGTTATACTCCAATACCTCCAGCATCGTCGCCAAAAGGCTGCGTCGCATAACCCGCCTATCCACTGAGATCGGGTTTTGAATCTCCAGATATTCTTCGGGAGGCGCATCATAACCCGGCGGGAAACGGCGCGCTTCCCGTTCAGGCGAGGTCATCCGATAGGTCACCAATTCCTGCAAGCCTAATGTGACCAGCAGGTCACGCAGGTTTTCCTCCATCACCATTTCATCACCAGCCTGCTGTTCGGGCAGGGGCTGACTGAGTCCCCTTGAAGGGATTTTATCGTAGCCATAAACCCGGCTGATCTCTTCCAACACATCTGCCTTTCCGATCACCCCCGAATGGATATCCAGGCGATGGGGCGGCGTTTTTGCTGTGATCACATCATCCACAACCTCGCATGCGAATTCCAAACGCTTCAGGATCTCGACGATCTCTTCCGTGGAGATGTCCGTGCCAAGGTTGGCATTCACCCACCCCGTCGTGATTTCCACAATCGGGTCTTCCGGTGGGTTGGGATAGTTGTCAATCAAGCCCTCGGCGATGATGCCTTCACCCCACTCCGCCATCCGTTTAAGGCACAGGCGGACTGCCACTTCTGCCAGCGCGGGATGCACACCCCGGCTGAAGCGATAGGCGGCTTCAGAGTTGATCTTGAGTTTGCTGAGTGTCTTACGGATATTGATAAAATTCCAGGAAGCGCCTTCCAGCAAAACATTTCGTGTTTCAGGCGTGACGCCGCTTTCCTCACCGCCCATCACACCTGCCAGCGAAAGCGGTCCAGCAGTATCGGTCACCAGTTCCATATCCGCCCCCAGAATATGCTCAACCCCATCCAGTGTGGTCAATTTCTCGCCAACATGGGCAGTGCGGGTAATAATCTGAGGTGACTTTCCACCAGCTCTCTTCACCAGAAAATCATAATCGAAAGCGTGCAAGGGCTCACCCACTTCGAGCATCACATAGTTGCTTGCATCCACAATACAGTCAATCGGGCGCATCCCCGCCAGGTTCAACCTGCGCTGGACCCAGTAGGGGCTGGGTTGAATTTTGATCCCTTCTATCAGCCCGAGCACAAAACGAGGATTGAGTTCAGGGTCTTCAATCGTGATGTCTGCCCGCCCCTCAATCGGGGGGCCTGCCATCTCGATGTTGAGGTCCGGCATGCGCAGCTCCCTCCCAGTTGCAGCAGCGATCTCGCGTGCCACACCCAGCATGCTTGCATCACGCACCATATTAGGCAGTGTGTCCACAGAGAAGACTGCGTCGCCCATATAATCCACCAGGGGCATCCCGGTCGGGGCGTCCGCGTCCAAAATGATCACGCCTTCATGTTCATCAGAGATCCCTAATTCTTTTTCAGAGCAAATCATCGAGTAGGATTCAACACCCCTGATCTTCATCCGCTTGAGTTTGGTGAGTTGATGTCCTGGCTGATGCCCGTCATACAACACAGACCCTTCTCGCGCATACGCCACCTTTAAAGGCTTTTCCAGGGGACCTTTTCCCTTGAATTCAAACAGGTTTGGCGCGCCGGTCAGGATGATAAGTTCCTCGTTTCCATCGTTCAACCGGCACAATACCAGCCGGTCAGCATTGGGATGCGGAAGCACCTCATCCACCCGGGCGACGATAAATTTCTCCGCCGGCCACGAAATCCCGGTGTATTTAAATTCATGCATCTCCGCTTCTGGCTGGGGCAGCCCCACCAGGTGAATTTCCTCAACTTCAAGCCCAACCATCGTCATGATCTTGGCCAGTTCTTCCAGCCCTAAGTTGTCAATGTCAATATAATCTTTTAACCAGGTTATCGGTACTTTCATGTGTTCCTCGTGTTATTAGTGTTCATTTGTATGTTCAATCGTTACTACCTCATGTATTAGGTACTGGGAATTAGGTATTAGGAAAAATATGATCACGACACATCATACCCATTGGATTCAGTTGTTTCGCGAATGGAATGGATCCTCTTCTGTTTTCTGAGATGGCTGATATACCCATGCAGCATCTTTCCTAACTCAGTGAGTTCTGATTGATATTTTTGATGCATGTCATCATCGATGTAACCAATGCGATAAGCCAATAATAGGTGAGTTTTTGTTTCTGTCATCGAGCCTCTGGCGATGTAGCAAAAATGAATGGTTTCTTGAAAGCTGTAACGCCCATAACCTTCAGCGACGTTGGCAGGGATGCTCTGAACAGCTCGACGTAGTTGTGAAGCTAACGCCCACCGTTCATCAGAAGGGAAATTTGGAATAACATTTTTGCAAATAGCTACAGCATAATCAACTGACCCGAGCCAAACCTCCAGGGTTTCCAAACCTTGATTTTTCCCTACCACAAAAACTTCCTCAACCTTCCCAGATTTCAAACTTGATATCTAATCCTAATACTTCTTACCTAAATCCTGATTCCTAATACCTGCTTCCTACTAACCACTCACCACTCTCAAAACTGTCTCAAAAACCGGATATCGTTATTCCTGAAGTGACGGATATCATCGATGCGGTAGCGCATTAAGGTGCTGCGGTCGATGCCCATGCCAACTGCAAAACCCGAATACACCTCCGGGTCATACCCGCCGTATTCAAGCACCACCGGGTGCACCATCCCGCAACCCAAAATTTCAAGCCAACCGGTTTCCTTGCACACCGCACAACCTTTCCCACCGCACACAAAACAACCCACATCCATCTCAGCGCTGGGTTCGGTGAAGGGGAAATGTGAGGGGCGCAACCGTGTGCGGGCATCCTCTCCAAAGAGCCTTCGCGCAAAATTTTCCAGTGTTCCTTTTAATTCCGCAAAGGTCACACCTTTTCCAATCACAAGCACCTCCACCTGTGCAAACTCGATTTCACTGCGCGCTGAAAGCTGCTCGTAGCGAAAGGTCACGCCCGGCAAAATCACACGGATTGGTTCAGGAGCACGCTCACGCATGACCCTGATCTGTCCGGGAGAAGTATGGGTGCGCAGTAAGACGCCCTCCTCCCTGGTGTAAAAGGTATCCCACATATCGCGCGCAGGATGATAGGGCGGCATGTTCAGGTAGGTAAAGTTGTTATCATCGGTTTCTACCTCAGGCGAGGGGTAGACCTGAAACCCCATATCGCCAAAGATGCGTGTGACCTGCCTGAGCACCCGGGTCAGTGGATGAAGCCGCCCCCGGGTGATCGTCCTTCCGGGCATGGTCACATCCAGTTTTTCGTTTGTAAGGGCGTGCATAAGGGCAGCATCGTCAATCACTTTCCTTTTTTCCGAATAGGCTGCTTCCAATGCCTGCCTGACTTCATTCGCCGCCTTCCCCATCAAGGGTCGCAGTTCTTTGTCCAGGTTAGCCATGTTACTGAAAACGCCCATCACCGGTGAACTGCGCCCCAGGTGCGCCACACGCCAGGAATCCAATTCGTTTTCATGATCAACCTGATCCAGTTGGGACAAACCTGTTTTCTTGATCTCCTCAAGCTCGGCTAATACTCGTTCTTTTTCTTCCATTAATCGCATACCTCCAACATTAAAATAAAGAACCCGTCCTCTTCAAAGGACGGGAAACCCGCGGTACCACCTTGATTGATCGTACAGGCACACTGCACGACCCACTCATCACCAACCGCATTCGATGCGACCGGTCATCCGGGTAACGTCGGACGGGACGGCTCAAACTACCAGCGCAACCAGCGACTTCACCTGAGCAGCTCGAGAGGGAACTTCGATTGGTTTCAGAAGGGTTCGGGTCTCAGTCGCGCCCGCACCGCCCTGTCAACTTCTGCCAGCCTACTTTCCTCTGTCTTCGCAGATCCTATTTAGCTGATAAGGCTAATTATGATTAACTTTCACCTACCTGTCAAGCAAAACCATGGGAGCGCTGAAAAACAAAGGATATTAGGCTATTTATAACCTAAATAATTTTCATTAATTATGATTGTGACTGATATTAAATTAATCCGTAGGTTAACCTTTGGGCTGGGCGGACACAGAGATCCACCCCTGCTATAACGTTAAATTGCGAACGAGCAAATTTTTATCATCCTTATCATGATCTCCCAATTTCTTTTGCACAGGAATTGATTTACGAAGAAAAGCCATTGTTGTTAACAAAGGAATCTTTGATTGAAGAATCTGCTTGACAGAACTTTTTCATAATGCTATACTGTACCTTAGTATAGCATTTCTGGAGGTCTTTTTTTATGCCAATTTATGAATATCATTGCAATGAATGTGGTAAAGAGTTTGAAAAACTGGTGAGTTTTTCTGATCCCAACGCCAACTCGCCCGATTGCCCGGAGTGCCAATCAGCCAATACACACAAACGTGTTTCCACCGTCGCCTCCTTTGCTCGAGGCGGCTCATCCTTCAGCGCCAGCTCAAACTGCGGAAGTTCTGGCGGTTTTAGCTGAGCAGGCTAACCCCTATCAGGCCGGCGGCCTGAATGACAGGAACATAAAATAATGATCCAGACAAATGATCCCGAGATCAAAGAGCAGGTAAAGAAAAGATTGGCACGAATTGAGGGCCAATTGCGTGGTGTACAAAAGATGATCGATGAGGAACGTGATTGCAAGGAAATCATCCAGCAGCTGACTGCAATTCGTTCCGCCACCCACGCTGCCAGCCTCCATTTTTTACAGGCGGTCACAAACGAGTGTTTATTACATCCTGAAGGTGATCAGGGATCAGCAAAGCACCAGGAAAAAATCCATGATCTGATTCAGCTTTTAGGGAAAATTGCTGCATAGATCATCCGTTTAAATTTATTCGAGGAGTGGTATGGCAACCAATACAGTTGTTCAATGGATTCCTGATGGAAAACGTTTTGTTTCTACCGATTCAACAGGTCACTCGGTAACTTTATCCACCCCGAGCGAGAATTTCGGCATGAAACCATCCGAACTCATCCTGTCCGCACTGGCAGGCTGTGCCTCGGTGGATGTAATTGAAATTCTCACCAAAAAACGAACCCCGCTTTCCTTTCTCGAGGTGCATGTCACCTCCGAACAGAATCCAGACCCACCCTGGGCTTTTCGAAAGATCTACATGACTTTTCGGCTAAAAGGGAAAGGTTTGACGGAAAAGAATGTCGAGCAGGCAATCAAACTTTCTGAAGAGAAATATTGTTCCGTGTCCGCCTCCTTGCGCGGCACAACGGAGATCATTACCAGTTATAAAATTTTAGAGGACTGATCTTTAATGATCCTCTTTTAAAGGTTTAAAGCCTTCACCCAGGGCTTCCTGAGCCTGGCCAATCACCATAAAAGCCGCGGGGTCAATTTCATGGACGATGAACTTTAAATGGTTAACCTCCATGCGAGCCACAGTGCAGTACACGATCGACTTCGGCTCATTTGTGTAACCTCCCTTACCTGTAAGGATGGTCACCCCACGTCCCAAATCTTGAATGATCGCCTTGACAATCGCGTCAGGCTGGTTGGTGACAACCATCGCCGTTCTGACAATATTCGTCCCCTCCAAAGCCACCTCTGCTGCCAGGCCACTCACATAAATCAAAACAAGCCCGTATAAAGCTTTAGACCAACCAAACACAAAACCAGCACCTAAAACAACCAGAGAATCGGTGATTAAATATGCCTGTGAAATAGTAATCCCAAAGTGGCGGTTCAGTATCCTGCCTAAAATATCAGATCCCCCGCTGGTGCCTCTCCCTCTATAAACGATTCCCAATCCAACCCCAAGCAGCAGCCCGCCATAAACAGTATTTAAGACCATATCATCGGTAACGCCATCGATGGGAAGAAAAAAGACCAGCGTATCTGTAAGAATTGAAAAAGCAACAATTTTTACGATCGTTCGAAAGGCAAATTTGGGTCCCCCCAGATACTGCCATCCAAGGACAAAGAGAGGCACATTACCGACAAGAACCATTAAGCCAATTGGAAATTTCGTGTAATGATGGATTAGCTGCGCCAGGCCGCTTACACCTCCACCGACCAGATCTGATGGGATGAGAAAGAGCCTGAGGGCAAGCGCCTGTACCAGGGCGCCAATCAAAATCAGGACGTAATCCCACAAGTCGCGTTTGGAGATGAAGATTTCTGATAAAAAAGAACGTAGTTGGTGAAAGAATTTTTTCATAATAATCAGTGCTAATTTTGCTCTTGCCAATCTGGAATAATCACCACAGCATTATACCCTTGAACCCAAGGTTTTAACGACAATCGCTCTTTGCTGACGATGCTGAGAATCAAAAGCTTTGCTTTATACAAATCTTTTTAGACCTTGACATCGAACACATGTTCGTGTATTATTAATAAATAATTAGCACAAATGAGCAGTCCAAAAAAGGAGTCTGCATGATGGCAAGAAAAAAAACGGGATTAGGGGAACGTCATAAAAATATCCTCAAGTTTCTTGAGAGATTTCAAATTGAAAACGGCTTCCCTCCATCGATCCGTCAGATCGGGGAAAACACCAACATCAGTTCAACATCGGTGGTCAATTATTACCTCAACCAGCTTGAGGAGATGAGCTTTATTGAAAGAGAGAGTAATGTCTCCCGTGGCATTCGCCTGCTGCGCACGCTGGAGGGCAACCTCGTCTCAACCACTCAAACAATTTCAGATCTATTCAGCGTTCCCGTCATTGGACGGATTGTGGCAGGTGAACCTGTCCCTGTCCCATCTTCCGATTTTAATTATTATGATCAGGAAACGGGCATCGAAATCGCTCGCAGTTTGCTTTCGCCGCGCGAAAAAACCGAGGAGTTGTTTGCCCTTGAGGTCGAGGGAGATTCAATGATCGACGCGATGGTCAATGACGGCGATATCGTTGTGATGCGCCCGGTCAACCGTGCCGAAAATGGTGAAATGGTTGCCGTTTGGCTATCAGATCGCGACGAAACCACGCTCAAATACTTCTACAATGAGAACGGTAAAATCCGTTTACAACCCGCAAACCCGATGATGAAACCAATTATCATCGACAATCCCGCACAGGTTCAGGTCCAAGGAAAGGTTGTCCTTGTGATTCGCCGTGTCGATACCAGTTGATCCCTGATGTACCCACCCAGTTAAAAGATTTTCCATCAAAAAAGGCCCCACTACAGAACAGGAGGCCTTTTTTCTTATCCTATACAGTGTGCAAATTATTGCAATACAACTTCCGCACCAGCGGCTTCGAGTTTTTCCTTCGCATCCTGGGCGATGTCTTTTCCAACTGCTTCGAGAACCTTTGAGTCAGCGGTTTCTGCCATGTTCTTGGCATCCACCAGACCAAGGCTTGTCAGCTGGCGAATGACCTTGATGGTCTCAATCTTCTTAGGACCGGCATTTTTCAAGACCACATCAAATTCAGTCTTTTCTTCTGCTTCTTCTTCAGCAGCACCATTGCCGCCAGCGGGAGCAGCCATGGCGGCAACTGGAGCAGCCGCAGAAACGCCCCATTTTTCTTCCAGCATTTTGACGAGTTCAGCAGCTTCCAAAACAGTAAGCTCACTCAAATCAGCCATTAATTTTTCTAAATCAGCCATTTCGATTATCTCCTTGCAAAATTTCTTTTGATCTCATAGGCGCTTTCGCGCCCGTTGTTTGTTAACTATTCAAACGCATTAACCCGAGCAGCTCCTTATGCTGCCTGACCTTCTTCAGAGAAGGCTTTGACAACTGCAGCCATCGAACGGGCTGGCTCTGCCAAAGTACGAACAAGCTTGGAAGCTGATGCCATAATCGTGCCCAGCAATATGCCACGCATAACAGGTTGCGGTGGCAGATCAGCCAATGTTTTAACCTGAGCAGCTGAGAGCTGCTTTTGGTCCATGTAACCAAGTCGAACTTCAAATACATTGCCGCGCGACAGGCTGCTTACTGCCTTTGCAACACTGGGAACGTCATCCAATGCAAATGCAATAATTCTATTCTGTTCCCAAAAACTATCTTCATAAGGCAAGTCCAGGTCGTCTAAAACAAGTTTGAACAGCCTGTTTTTAACCACATGAATCTCTGCATTCACCTCACGCAAACCCGCGCGCACTTCATCAATCACTCTCATATTCATATTCTGATAAGATAAAATAAAGAAGGCTTGACTGTTATCAATCCAATCTTTATATTGTCGAACCATTGCTTCTTTTTCTTTTCGAGAAAATGCCAATTTCTTCACCTCCTTCCGGAAAGGTCTATTAAACTTAGAAATCTTTACTTCAGATTTCCGCTGAGGTAAAGATTTCTTTTCTTCGAAGGCTGCCCTTCGCGAATTTATAAATTCTTTTTACCTTCACCTCGGCGGGTTATTAAGCGCCAGACGGCGCACCTGCTTTCTTAAGCAAAGTTTTATTCAGTTGTTAATTTTGCAACATGCATTATAGCACAATAAAACAAAAAGTTAAGCAATCGAAGGGTCGTAATGGTCAATTTTGATGCCTGGACCCATGGATGATGTCAATGTAATCCGCCGAATAAAATTTCCACTTGCACCCGCTGGTCGTGCCAGTCTGAGGGCGCCGACGAAAGCGATCAGGTTTTCATTGAGCGCGTCAACCTCAAAGGAGGCTTTGCCAATCGGGACATGAATGTTGGCGGTTTTGTCCAGGCGAAATTCGATCCTGCCAGCTTTTGCTTCGTTGATCGCGCCCGGTATACCATCCGCTGACACCACTGTTCCAGCTTTGGGGTTGGGCATCAACCCACGAGGGCCAAGAATACGCCCCAAACGACCCACCGTACCCATCATATCAGGGGTTGAAATAGCCACATCAAAGTCGGTCCAACCTCCCTGAATTTTCTGAACAATCTCTTCTGAATCAGCAATATGGTCAGCGCCAGCTTCTCGAGCAGCCTCTGCTGCTTCACCCTGGGCAAAAACGAGAACGCTGACTGTTTTACCAAGTCCATTTGGTAAAACAACCACATCACGAATTTGCTGGTCAGCCTGGCGGGGATCCAGGGATGTGCGTACGTGAACCTCAATCGTCTCGTCAAATTTAACAAAACTGACCTCTTTGAGAAGCTTGAGAGCCTCTTGCGGTGCATATAATTTTTGTCGATCGACCTTGGTGAGTGCTTCTAAATATTTCTTGCTATGCCTTGCCATAAAAACTCCTTTGTGGTGTTAGCGGGTGGCTTCACCCTCCCACGTGACTGTTAATCTTCTTTGACGGTAATGCCCATGTTTTTGGCGGTGCCTTCAATCTGGCGCATCGCACCTTCAATATCATTGGCGTTCATATCGTTAAACTTCTGCTCAGCAATTTCGCGAATCTGCGAACGGGTGACCGTTCCAACCTTTTCACGATTGGGCTCTCCGGAACCTTTTTCAATCCCCGCCGCTTTGCTCAGCAAAATTGAAGCCGGGGGCGATTTTAATACAAAACGGAAGGAACTGTCTTGAAAGATCGTGATCTCAGCGGGCACAATTTCCCCTGCCCGCGAGGCCGTCCTTCCATTATAGTCCTTACAAAATGCCATAATATTTACGCCATGCTGTGCCAGAGCCGGGCCAATCGGAGGCGCCGGGTTGGCTTTTCCTGCATGGATTTGAAGGGTAACAATTGCTTTTACTTTCTTTGCCACTTAACTACTCCTTTGTGGTTCAAGCGGGAAAAATCCCTCCCACAATTCACTAAAAATATTTTTATATTTTTTCGACTTGTAAAAAGTCCAATTCAACCGGTGTTGAACGACCAAAGAAGTTGACCATGATGCGAACTTTTGAACGCTCCATGTCAATCTCATCAACAGTGCCATGAAAATCATTGAAGGGACCATCGATAATGCGAACTTTTTCACCGGGTCGATACGTAACCTTAATGGTCGGCGCTTCTGCCTCCATCCGCTTCAAGATCTGAGATACCTCTTCGGGCCGCAAAGGAATGGGCTCATTTCCCATGCCCACAAAACCCGTCACCCCCGGGGTGTTGCGAACAACATACCAGCTCTCTTCGCTTAATATCATGTTGACCAGGACATAGCCAGGGAAAACATGGCGTTCAATCGAACGCCGTTTACCATCTCTGACTTCGATTTCCTCCTGGGTTGGAATGACCACATCAAAGATCTCATCTTTCATACCCATGGATTCAATCCGTTGTTCCAGGTTATAACGAACTTTGTTCTCATACCCTGAATAACAATGGATGACATACCATGAGCGACCATCTTCCTCATCGGCGGCTTCAGCGTCAAGTGGTTTTTCGCTCTCATGTTCAGCAGCACTTTCCACAGACGCGTCAAGTTCGCCCATTTCAGAAATGGTGTTTTCCAGTTCTTCTTCCGGAACCTGTTCTTCTGGATTTATATCTGCTGCCATAATGTCCTTAACTGTTTCTAACCTGTCTGAAAACCTGGGTCAGGCCACCAGGAAAGAAACCAATCGTGAAAATGCCATATCCAATACACCCAAGATTAGCGACATGATGACCATGACGATCAACACAATTCGGGTCATCTTCCAGGCTTCTTGCGGGGTTGGCCAGGTGACTTTTCGTAATTCACCAATGGTTTCACGCCAGAAACGCTGGATCCTTTGAAATATCGATAATTTCTTAACCTTTTTCGCTGCCACAAGTCACTCCTTGTTTACGCTTAAAACGCCGCCCAACAGAGACGGCGTTGAAAAATACAAGACAGGCCAGGTAGGACTTGAACCCACAACCCCCGCTTTTGGAGAGCGGTGCTCTGCCATTTGAGCTACTGGCCTCTAATATTTGTGAGGCTGGCCATCGATGCGAAGGGTTGCCTCACAAGGCTTATTTTACCTCGCGATGTATTGAATGTTCTTTACATCTCGAACAGTATTTTTTCAACTCCAATCGACCTGGGTCGTTGCGTCTATTTTTTTCAGTTGTATAATTCCGCTCATGGCATACCGTACATTCAAGTGTAATAACCGGGCGGATGCCTTTCTTTTTTGCCATGTTCTTTCATCATGGTTGCCCCAAGACCAGGGCAACCATGCCATCCTTCCTAAATATTAATTACGCAATAACCTTCGTGATCACACCTGCGCCAACCGTCAGGCCGCCTTCTCGAATCGCAAATTGCGACCCATTCTCAAGCGCCACCGGCACAATTAATTCCACTTCTATCGTCACCCGGTCCCCTGGCAGCACCATCTCCACACCCTCCGGCAGCTTCACCGCTCCCGTCACGTCCATCGTCCGGATGAAGAATTGCGGTCGATAGCCTGAGAAAAATGCACTGTGGCGTCCGCCCTCTTCTCGGGTCAGCACATACACTTCACCTTCAAATTTCGTGTGCGGGGTGATGCTGTTCGGCTTCGCCACCACCATGCCGCGCTCTACTTCTTCGCGTCCGATCCCGCGCAACAGCAAGCCCACATTGTCTCCTGCCATACCTTCGTCAAGCAGTTTGTGGAACATTTCCACTCCCGTGACCACCGAGTTCATGCTCTTCTCTTGCAAGCCCACAATCTCCACCGGGTCTCCGGTATGGATCATTCCTCGCTCCACACGACCGGTCACAACCGTGCCGCGTCCCTTGATCGAGAACACGTCTTCCACTGGCATCATGAACGGCTTGTCCACCGCTCGCTCGGGCTCAGGAATGTAGCTGTCCACCGCGTCCATCAGTTCGGTGATGCACTGGTATTCCGGGGCGTTCGGGTCTGTCGAGGTGCTTTGCAGCGCCTGCAGCGCGCTCCCGTGGATGATCGGAATATCGTCTCCGGGGAAGCCATAGCCGCTCAACATCTCGCGCAGTTCCATCTCCACCAGTTCCAACAATTCAGGATCGTCCATCATGTCCACTTTGTTCAAAAATACCACGATGCTTGGCACTTCCACCTGGCGTGCCAGAAGCACGTGCTCTTTTGTCTGCGGCATCGGGCCGTCCGGCGCTGCCACAACCAGGATCGCACCATCCACCTGCGCTGCTCCCGTGATCATGTTCTTGATGTAGTCACGGTGACCGGGCATGTCCACGTGCGCATAGTGCCGTTTTTCGGTCTCGTATTCCACATGCGAGATGTTGATGGTGATCCCGCGCTCTTTTTCTTCCGGTGCATTGTCAATCGACACAAAGTCTTTTGTCTCCGCCAGCCCTTTCAACGCCTGCACTTTCGTGATCGCCGCCGTCAGCGTCGTCTTCCCATGGTCGATATGTCCCATCGTGCCTACGTTCAGGTGCGGTTTCGATCGATCAAATTTCTCTTTGGCCATAAATACCTTTCTCCTTAGCTTAAATGCCTCATTCTAATTTTTCTAAAAATTTTAATTTCGGCAAAAAGCCCTCAATGGGATTCGAACCCATGACCTCATTCTTACCAAGAATGCGCTCTACCAACTGAGCTATGAGGGCAGCCGATCTAACTGGGAGCCTTGGCTGCCAGACATGGACGGTGTTGGATTCGAACCAACGAAGGCCTGTGCCAGCTGATTTACAGTCAGCCCCCTTTGTCCACTTGGGTAACCGTCCAAAATCAAGTGCTTGTTACGCACTCGAGATCGGGGTCGTTTCAGCAAAACAGATCCCGATCGCAAATGTGCAACCTGAGCCGATGATGGGAATCGAACCCATAACCTATCACTTACAAGGCGATTGCTCTACCATTGAGCTACATCGGCAAAATATTGATTTTTTAAAATACAAATCGCCTTACGACTGACCGATTATACCAAAGCCCAAATCTAAGCGCAAGACTTTAAATGATAAAAAATCGCTCGGCGTGCAATCTAAGAGTCTATCCGATTTGAGGGTAAAGGTCAAGAGAAAGCAGTAAATATTTTTTAATACGAATCTCTCATGGCTCGTACTGCTGCCACTCTAATTGGTATTGATCTTTAATAAAATCTAACGATTTCTCATCAGATAAAATCAGCATTTTATCATTTTCTCGCAAAGTCGTTCTCCCTTTGGGGGTGATAAATTCATCCCCTCGTTTAATCAAAACGACCAGCAAATCTTCTGTGAAGTTTAATTCAGCAATTGTTCTATCCGTTACCGGAGAATCGGGAAGAATATCCACTTCAACCAGGTCACTTTCCATGCCAGCGACCCATTGGTATTCAAGCGGATAGATCGTTTCATCTTTTAACGGCGCAGCCAAACCGAGCCACCGGGAAATCGGTGGGAGCGTGGTCCCCTGCAGCAGGAGAGAGATCAGGACGACAAAGAAAGTGATATTAAAAAACATCCCAGAGTGCTGAATCCCTGCCAGAAGCGGAAATGTAGCCAAAATAAGGGGTGCTGCTCCACGTAAACCAACCCAGGATATTAATACCTTTTCATTAAGTTTGAGAGAATTGGGAATTAAGGTAAGAAAAACACTGATTGGCCTGGCAACAAGGATCAATACAACCGCAACCAGTGACGCCACGCCTGCCACCGGAAGCAGCTGACTGGGAAAAATAAACAAGCCCAACATCCCGAACATGATTATTTGCATCAACCAGCCAAAGCCATCATGGAATCGCTGGATGGTCCGCTTATGAGCGAAATTTTGATAATTCATAGCGATCCCCATAAAATAGACAGCCAAAAAACCGCTCCCCTTTAAAATATCCGTGACACCATAGGTCAGCAAGACCAAACTCAAACTCAAAACGGGATAAAGACCTTCATATCCCAGGTTAATCCGATTCATGAGAAAAGCAACAAATCGACCCATCAGATAACCTATCAAAGCCCCTAAGATCATTTGTCTGAAAAAGAGCAAAATGATCTGGAGAATAGAAGGGTCTGGTTGTTGAATCAACTGAATCATGCCAATCGTCAGGAAAACAGCCATTGGATCATTGCTCCCTGATTCCAGTTCTAATAAAGGTTTCAGGTTCCCTTTCAGGCTAATCCCCTTGGATCGCAAGATCGAAAATACAGCCGCTGCATCTGTTGAAGACATAATTGAACCCAGCAACATCCCTTCTAAGATCGAGATGTTCAGCAGGCGGCTTGCGAAGAGGCCCACAATCGCCGCAGTCAATAAAACCCCAACGGTCGCCAGTGAAAAACTCTGAACCATCACAGGACGGACATGATCGAACTTCGTTTGGAAACCACCCGAGAAAAGCACCAGCACAAGGGCAACAATGCTGATGGCGTTGGCAACAGGGACATTGTCAAAATAAATCCCGCCGAGCCCCTCCGAACCCGCAATCATTCCGATTGCCAGGAACAAAAGCAGCACGGGGATGCCAAATCGATCTGATAATTTGCTGGCGAAAATACTTACAATAATCAATAAAGCGGCAATGATTAAAAATTCTATCTGCATTAATTTAAGTCCTCAAAGATTGTCTTTATAAAAAGAAATCAGCCCATCAAAACCCCATAGAAAAGATAATCAATATCTTTTTTGATTGTTTGTCAACAAAATCGGGTGGATGATAAGCTGTTTTTATCTTCAGTCGATTGATTTTCTACCCAATTAAAATAACGGTATAAACTTACCACGCTTTAAAACATTTTTCAAATACAAATAGAATTGGAGTTAAGTACAGCAACGATACAATCCAGTGAAAATACACTGCCTTTTTATCGCTGTCTTCTCGACTTCAGGGGTCGGGTTGGCACATCCATTTGCGAAACAGGCAACCACACCGTGAAGGTCGTTCCTTCCCCCGATTCTGATTCCACTTCGATCCTTCCACCATGATTGTAAACAATCCAGTAAGCGATCGGCAAACCTAACCCAAACCCACCGGATGCTTTGCTCCGAGAACGAGATTTATCTCCTCGATAAAGTCGCTCAAAGATGAGGCTTAATTCTTCCTTTGGAATGCCCTGTCCTTCATCACGCACTTTGACCAGAACCCAGCTGTCATGCAGTGACAAACTTAAGTTAATCTTTGTGCCAGGAGGGGAATACTTAATGGCATTGCTGCCAAGGTTTAATAATACCTGTTTCAACCGATCACGGTCGCCTGTCACAATTGCTGGTTCAATCTCATCAATTTGGATATCGCGCTGTCCCTTGGAAAGCACTTGCATTTCTTCATAAATATCAAATAAAAGCTTATCAACCTCAATAACATCAAAGAACAAAGGCAGGTTTCCCGTTTCCGCCTGTGTCATAATCAGCAAATCACCCACGAGGCGTGTCAGCCTGTCTACTTCCGATTCAATGCTGGTCAGGGCTTCCTCATCATATTCCTTGATCATCCGCATCAAGCCAACATTTCCTTTGATAACCGTCAGAGGCGTGCGAAGTTCATGGGTGACATCAGCCAAAAATCTATTTTGAGAATTAAACAAACGCTCCAACCTTGCCAGGGTTTGGTTAAATATCAAAACAATATGATTCGCTTCCTCATTGGGTCTGGGGCTGAAAGGGATCCGCTTCGAAAGGTCGTTGGTGCTGGTAATGGTGTCAGCAATTTCTGCCATCATGGTGATCGGTTCAACAAATTTTCCCACCCTGATCCAGCTGATATGCCAGGAAAGAAAAATCAAGGTTGCTGCGGAAACAACCAGTATAAACAGCAAAAATCGCTGCGATGCTCGCTGCGTTTCCATAGACACCCCCACCTGTAACAATCCTTTATTTTGCTCATCCATCATAACTGGCGAGGATAAGACTCGAAAAGGAACGTGATTAATTTTTACATTTCTGTGAACCTGCCTGGTGCTATCAAAATCTAATCGGCTCAGGGGTTCACTTATATCTTCAGCATTTTCTGAGGAATCGATCAGCTGACCATCCCTTGACCAAACATGAATGAAACACAAACGGGATATCTGCGCCGCGTTGACATCAGAGGAAATTTCTCCGGACACATCCATTGTGATTGTGTCCAATATTTTCTGTGAAACCCATTCAAGGTTCTGATCCACAGATCGGGTGGTTATCAAATAGTATGTGCCAAAAATTGCGGTACCGAAAAGCAAAACCACGCTGCTCAACAATCCGGTGTAGAGCCTTGTTAATCGATTGCGAAGCGACATCGGCTGTTTTATTCTTCTGGCCCTCGTAAAACATATCCCGCGCCACGGACAGTATAGATCAAACGCGGTTCATCATTTTCTTCCAGCTTCTGTCGAATATAACGAATGTACACATCCAGGACATTGCTCTCTCCACCGAAATCATAACCCCAAACTCGATCAAAAATCACTTCGCGGGTCATTACCTGCCGGGGATGGCGCAAAAACAAGTCTAAAAGGTCGTATTCTTTTGTTGTGAGAACAATCTCCCGATCGCCGCGATAGGCTCTCCGGGTGCCGCTATCCAGTTGCAAATCCTCAAACGCAAGCACTTTTACCCGATCGGCGAGAGTTCGCCTGAGCAAAGCCCGGATGCGCGCAATTAATTCATCCATTTCAAAAGGTTTGACAACATAGTCATCCGCGCCTGCATCCAACCCATGAACCCTGTCCTGCGTTGTATCCTTGGCGGTTAACATCAGAATGGGTTGTTTACCGATCTTCTGCAATTTTCTACACACTTCCATCCCATCCATCCCCGGAAGCATTAAATCCAAAATCACCAGGTCAGGGCGTTGCTCACTTGCCAGCTTCAAACCAGCCTTCCCCGAAAGTGCGGTATCGACAATATAGCCCTGATAAGTGAGCGCGCGTTTTAAGAGACGTTGTATTTCTTCATCATCCTCAATTATTAATATCCGCTCGTCCATCTTTGTCCTTTCATTTTAATGTTCCATTTTGCTGATACCCCTAGTATAAGTCTATTTTATCGCAGTTTTTGGTACAATCAAAGTTGTATGTCATTCTTTGTTTTCTCAAAATCAGTTCCGTTTAAAAAAAGGATCTTTGATCTGCTGGTTACCTTACCCGTGATGTTGATCCTTTCGCCCGTTTTCCTGTTTCTCAGTGTCCTGATCGCCTGCCAGCACGGCTTTCCTATCCTGTTTCGCCAGAAACGACCGGGGCTGAAAGGGAAAATCTTCACAATTTACAAATTTCGCACGATGCAAAACTTCAGAGATTCGCATGGTCAAGTTCTTCCTGACGAAAAACGTCTGACAAAATTAGGTCGGTTTCTGCGGTCAACCAGCCTGGATGAACTGCCCGAGTTGTTCAATGTTCTCAAGGGTGAGATGAGCCTCGTGGGGCCCAGGCCGTTACTGGTTGAATATTTACCGCTTTACAGCGCAGAACAATCCAGGCGTCACGATGTGCTTCCGGGAATAACAGGATGGGCGCAAGTTCACGGACGCAATATCCTTTCCTGGCAAAAAAAGTTCGAGATGGATGTATGGTATGTCGATCACTGGTCTTTTTGGCTGGATCTCAGGATCCTTGTGCTGACAATTGGTAAAGTTCTAAAAAGGGAAGGGATTTCCCAACCCGGTCAGGCGACTGCAGAGCCTTTCAGAGGCAACCCTCCCGAATCCAATTAATCGCGAATAGTTTATTGTTTCAGGGTACAGACCTCGGAAAGATCAATCCAGCTTCCAGATCCGCGTTGGTTTCATCAAACAAACGCTGCCGCCCTTCTGAGACCAAACCTGCATCAGTGTCTATCAATCTGATCTTGCCCGGAAGTCGCAGACCTTCAACCCCTGCCGCCCAATCCGACCACATCATTTCCAATGCTGGCACGGGATCAGCGACAACAGTTCCCACCCAATTATTCCGAATCATGTCAGGACTTTGATCCCCCACAACTTTTATGCCCCGCTCACCCAGATAAGTGAGCAGGTCAGGCGTCGCCAGCGGCCCCGGGACGTAAACAATTTCAACCCCGTTGGCAGCAAGCGAATCGATGGTGGGGCGAAAATCAGCAGCAGCTGCTTCCTCTGAAAGATCATAACTTTGCGGAAAATCTAAATAGGGCGGATAGAGCGGTCTGCAGGATCCGCAGAAAAATTCTGCACCCACGGTAAATGCATCCAGAACAAGAGTGCGCCATTCAGCTTCAGGTGCAGTCAGTGCGGCGACCTTGTAATCATTTGAGAGCAAAGCAGTCAGGTAGCCAGCCATAAACGACTGTCTTTCCTGATCGCTGGTCGGATCGCCAACAACGCTCAGATTCGTTGCCGGAACAACCTCAGGATGACCCACTGCCACAAAGGCAGTCTGCGGTGCGCGGGTTGCCGCGCCAGCAAGATCGAGATCCTGTCCAAGCCCTACAACAAGGGCGACGTTTGGGGCGATCTGATCCTCAGAAAGGCCCTGAAGGACTTTAAAGTCTTGCTGACTGCCTGCTGCCAATTCTCTAAGCGCCTCCTCAATCCGAACAGCCATTTCCGGGTTTGCCTGTGCACCCACCATAAACAAAACCGTGGGCAGCTCAGGTGCGGACGTGGGAGACGGCACGGTTGGGCTTTCTGCCGTTTCTTGATCAGCAGAAAGCGTCTCCGTAACGGCTGGCGCCTCTGTTGGCGTGGTAGGGGCACAGGCGGAGAAACCAAAAACCAGTACCAGAAGTACGACCAGGGCATGTATTAAAAATTTGCTGCGATTTTTCATTGCACCTATTTTACCTTAGTAAACAAGCAAAGATACAATCCCCAATCATAAGACTTTGGAGAAGGGACAGGATTTCCCACATGAGCGCTTTGTTTTGTTCCCCATTTGATGCGTCGCACAAACCAGTGTGAATGAAGCGATCTGAATTTACCGGGCTTTGAGCTTCTCCCGGATCATAGTGAAGTGTGACCCTCCGCCAGATAAAGCGCAGATCGTGTTAAGTTGTGGCAAGGATGGTATTCTTTTTTGGACGCTCAAATGGAATCAGCAATGATGTGTCAGTGAAACCCTATTCGCGAATAATCACCAGATTTTGGTGTGGTACGCTGACCACATCCTCATGATGATCAAGCTGAACAACTGCTGATAAAGCCAGCAGGCCGCTCTCAAAATGGATTGGCGCTCTTGGAAGGTCAATGACCACCCCCATCTTTCCCCAGTACGCCCCTGAATTGACCTGGACGCGCTGACCGGGCAATAATTCTGATCTGAACCCCAAATCCCCTTCACCCTTATCACCCTCCCATTGCAGGATCACCTCCGGGCGACAACCGGAAGTTCGATCAACCTGACTGGCATTGATGCTCGCGAGTGCACCTTCTCGAGATTTCATCAGGGCAAAACTGTTTTTGTCCGGTGGAAAATCGCCAAAACCCTGCAAAACCATGACCGGTATGCCAAGACTATTCACGGCTGCAATCAGGCTGGTGGATAAAACACCTATCAAAATCCCCTTCACGCCTTTTTCTGCCAGGTTCAACACAGGCTCCGCATCCTGGCAAGAGCCAACAGCGACCACCTGCCCGGGTTCAATCGATTCCAGATGGTCACCACTCAATGATTCCTCAATGCTTTCTTCAATAACCCGTAAAGTTCCCGATCCAAAATGTCCATTGCCCCAGCAACCCTGCAGCAAGGTACCCCGTGCTTTGATAATGACCCCGACCTCCGGAAGCACCTCATCCACAACACCCACCATACCCGCCCTGGCCTGAACAAGATTTTCGCCTGAGGCCAGGATAATCTCACCCTGAGTACAATCCACAATCTTGCCGTCCGCAGGTGCCCTGATCACGCGCTCAATCGCCCCTTCAGATTGCGCCAAAATATCGTCTTTTTGCACCCACTCGCCCTCTTCACGCACCAGGCAGGAAGCAACGTCATCAAGGGGAACACCAAGTGCTTTGCAAAGGTCGATCACGACAAAGCCATCCGGGATTGACCCCTCAGCAACAACATCCTCCGGGCTGACGGAATCACCCATCTTCACCAGCAAACGCCCGGGGAAAGGAAGCTTGCGGGTGCGCTGAACTTCAATAAAATCTGCTTGCCTGATTACGTCAACGATCATCACGTCTTCCCACATTAATTCCCAACGGACCACATCCATCGATTAAGCTGATCAATGCGCGCATCATCATCCTCCGCCAACTTCAGCGGTCTGCCGCGTGCGTCGATCACCACGCCAAGAACGCCGCTGACCACCCTGATTCGTCCGCCCTGTCCCTTGCCGCCAAAACCAACATCCGTTTTCGGTTTTGGGTCCAGGTCCAGCACCACAGTCTGCCCAGGAGGGATCACCAATCGACGCAAGGTTCCCTTGAGCACATTAACGGTGTATGACTTTCCGGTTTCAGGCTTCACGCCCACAGTGATGACGCTCTCGCCTTCAGGAGCCGCGCTCACAACATTGATCACGCAGCCAAGATTCAAGAACGCCTCAGAATTGAGCACCTGCACCGGCAGGATCGGCTCGATTGCGCCAATCAAGCCAAGCATGGGCAAAATATGATGTTGATCAAGAACGAATGTGGCTATCCCCCAGGGTTGCAGGCTGTCCAGAAGAATCAACAACGCCTGAGCAGGGTTTGACGTTTGTGTCAGCACCGCGCCGGAGGCAACGATCGGTTCAAAGTGCCCGGTCAATCCTTTTTCGGGATCATATCCAAACCAGGGTGTATGATGCGAACATTCCCTGAGCGCCCTCCGCAGATCGATGCGCGCTTTTGCCTGGGTCAAAGCCAGCTCACGCAGCGTTTCCGGCACTCTCCCGGGTTGCAACAAAGCATTGCAAAGAAATTGATCCGCTTCTTGTCTTGAAACGGGTTCCGATGTCCACCGGTGAATTTCAGGGCAATCCTGATTAAGGAATGCTTCAGAAAGTTCTTCCCGGGTCGGAAGCATCACAGTGCGGTGCTGACCGTTCAACCCCGCTGAAACAACAATCGATCCGCCACCCAGGTCAATCGCAAGAAGTCCGCTTTTCGATGCGCTGCCTGCGCCTTCAGGTTCAGCCTGGCTGAGATAACGCACCATCCTGTCCATTGTAAAACTTTTTGTGCCAACCAAACCATCCGCCATAATGGACAGGTCATGCAGATCCGGTTGATTCTGTTGCCAAATCCGCGTGACTTCTCGATCAAGCGCCCGCTGGAGAGGGGCAAAATCGGGCTGCCCAAAACCCGGCTGAGGGTTTGGAGCAATTACAAGTCTGGTAAGCGGCTCCACCCGTCGACGCATACTTTCTTCCATTTTGGGGTTGGCAGCAAAAACGACCGAAGGCTTGGCTTCAGCCGGCAAAATCTTGCACACCAGCCTGACAACTTCCATCCAGCGTGCCAGTGGCTGCTCTGTTCCCCCATCCTCCCCACCTGTCAGGATCAATAGTTCAGGTCGAAGCTGGATCAATCTGCTTGCCATGCCGTTTTCATCCCTCAGATCTGCCAGACCAAAGGCGCCCGTCAGGGTTAGAGGCAAAGAACCTGCCAATTGTCTTCCAGCCGTCAGGGAGCCCTTTTCAGTCAATCCCAAAAGAACCGTGTTGACACTTTCGCAAGCTGAACTGGCAAGGGCGATCCGATCAACACTCAAGCGGATATCCTGATCTGCCATATAGGGGCTTCCGGAGGGCTTCAAAAGAATCCGGTTGGTCTTTTGCTGTAAATCCCGCACAGCATGAACAACACCCCGGCCGATCCAGCCATCCTTTCCATAGTTTGTTGGTGAAATGGCGCCAGCATGAAATTTATAGCGTCCATCCTGCATTGTGAACAGGGAAGCCCGGGTATTGATCTTTCCGATATCAAGGCCAAGAATAGCAAAAAGGGGCGATGCCATCATGAACCCTCAAGCAAGCCCATCACAAATTGAGCCATGAAGATCAAACGGTTGATGAGAGCCAACAAAGCCGTTGAAAAAACACCGGCAAAAAGGGCGCCGAGTGATATGCCAATAAAGACCTGACCAACTTTGCTCAGGCTTTCAAGGATGAAGGGACGCTCACCCATGTCCTGTCGATTGCCAGGCTTCAATTTCTGACCAAAGTGAAAATAGCTCAGCGTTCCCACAACGCCAATCAAAACAACAACTGCATTCGTGATGGAAGGCCAGGTTTGCCCCGAAACAGACGTCCATCGGGCAGGATCAAAAGCGTCGATCACTCCCCGGGTTTGCGGAATCAACGTGCCAAATACAGCGCCTCCGATCACCAGTGCAGCCGTCACACCAGCCAGATACGCAAGGGGTATCCGTCCAAGCCATGAAAGTCGCGGCACCTGGCCCAGGGCTAACAGCAAAATCAAGACGATCGGCAGGATCAAGCGCAGCTGCGATTGCCCGGGTTCTTCAAGTAAGGGTTGGATCAAACCCGGTAAAAGCACATGCCTGATCAGCAATACAGCCAGGTAGCCTGCTGTCAATCCGATAAAAATATGGATTGCCAATCGGAAAAAGGCATTATCTCCGATCAGGTAGCTTAAAACCATAATCGTGAGTAAAAAACCGACCGCACTCCACATCAGATCAGACGTGATCATCCACCAACCTGCCCTTCATCTTTATTTTTTCCTTCGTCGACAATCGTTGCGCCAACAACCAGCATGACAATTGCGATCAAAATGCCAAAACGATAAGCACGCCAGCGATAAGCCGCGTCCTGGCTCCCACCAAGAGCAGCCTCAATTCGGTGAGCGTCTGATAGTCCGGAGATTAATCCTGAAATCTGTCCCGTCTCCCAGTAGGGCGCAAGCAAAGGTCCAGCCTGAGCGGTCACAAGGCAGTTCAGCGGGATATCGGGGTTCTTTGCACTGAATTGTTCAATCCAGGCAGCTGCGCCTTCGAAATTATCGGAAAGGATTAGAACGCCATCAAAATCATCGCGCTCCAATCCAAGTAGAGAACGCGCTTCGTTTGCAGGTGATGCTATTCCGTAGGCCATCAACATTCCAAAGGGAACATAGCCCAAATCATCCACTACCATTCCTTCAACTTCCAGCATTTCATCAAACAATTGCTCGGCAAGCAATACGCCCGCCGGGCTGGAAGAAATAAGGCTGATTTTCCGTCCCGGTCTAAGGACCAGGTTCAAAACAGGTTGTGCGATGAGGTTGATCTCGTCGGCATAGCCCGCCTGAACGTCAAAAAGGATCAGTACCGACGCATTCGGCGGCAGGGTGTCCGCCCAGGTTAATAAAGCTTGATTTTGGGGTTTCACTGAAAGATTGGAATCAATTGGCGCGCCATAAAACAAAGCCACACCCAAAACAACCATCAGCACCAGCGCTAAACCTAATTGTAAAAACCAGGACGATCGGGCGCGACGGTGGGTTTTTATCGACCGCACCGCGGTTTCATCGCCAATTGTGGCAGCCAGCTGATCCGCCTGTATTTGTTCCTCACGACTGACGTCCAAAAAGGGCTGATCCGACGCATCCTGTTCAAGGCTTCTGATTTGCTGAGTATCTTCCTGAGCGAAAAAGGGTTCATCCCACCCGGGTTCTTCCTCGCTTGTTTCCTCCTTCAGAGGGCTTTTCTCGCCTTCGTCAAGAGAGGTCGAAGGACCTTTCTGGGCGCTGTCTTCCAGTGAAACAAGCCATTGCAACAGGCTGTCGCCATCCCGGTTTTCGTCATCATCCTCTGCCCCATCGCTGTCAAATTTTCCTTCCGCCAGCCGTATTTTTTCAAGCCAATCCGGCTCACCATCTGGCTGGAGCTCTTCCGAATCATCAATGACTGGCTTCTCAATAGGAGCCACTTCAGGCGCCGATTCGGGGTCATCGCCCAGTTTTTCAAGCCACGAGGAGAAATGGTCTTGTCGATCTGCGCGTTCATCTTCCACCAGGGATTCCTGCGCTGCTTGAATCTTTTGTGTGATTTCACCTACTGAATCAGGCTCCTCACTCGTCCGCTGACGGATTCGGAGCAACCAATCCGGAATCTCATCCTGCAGTTCATCGGACTGCATCTCCGGTTCAGCAATCTCCCCGTCAATCAGGCTTTCATCAATGTCTGGAAGCGAAAATGATTCTACAAAATCTTCAGGGGATAAATCTTCCTGATCTCCTTCGATGTGAGGCGCTCCCTCATCCTGCCGCAATGCGTGCAGCAGATCAGGTAAATCATGCTCCGTTCCTGACAAAAGGTCGAGTGACTCTTCATGATCTCCCACCGCTTTGGTCTGTCCCTCTTCATTACGATCCATTAACAACGCATGACAATCTTGACAGCGTTCCGAATCGGAAGGATTTTCAGCACCACATTCAGGACAAATCAGGGGCAGCATCATTCTTCTCCATAGGGTCGGTCAATCATCAATAACACCCGCAAGCCGACGATCAAACCGCCTAAAGCCATACCCAATAAAATGCCCCTTGCCCCGATCCAGGGCAGGCGCTCCAGAAAACTGAGAAGCTCTGCAGAAAGTGTGCCCGGCTCTGCCTGCAAAAATCCCAGATCAAAGATGAAGGACAGCAAAGCGCTGCTGAGAAAACCGATCGAAAGAGGCGTCCAGCCCCGGGTGCGGATCAGCTTAAGGCTGGCAACCAGAAGCATCACCGCCAAAACGCTGAGCAAACCGGCCTCAACCGGGACCTGTACGCCTAAAATCAGATTCCGATAAAACGCATTCCCCGGCGGCAGCGCCAAGCCTGCCACCAACGCGATTAAAAAGGCAATTAAAAAGATGATGCTGAATAATCGACCCCGCTTCTTGCGAACCAATTTTAGAGTATGCATGCGAACAAGGTATCCAATGCCGATCAACCCGGCAGCGCCCACCAGCAAAAGTGCGGCTTCAATGATAAGGGGCAGGACGGAGCTCAACTGGAAGGGAAAGAAATAACCCGCCAGCACAACCAGACCGACCAGCAATGCAACCAGGGAGATCAGAATTCTTCTCACAGCACACCTATCATTTTTAAAACAGCCCCGACGATCAACCCGCAAATCAGCAAAAAACGCAAAATATCTTCTGTTAACCAGCCCGCCTGATGACCTGCATCCGGATCAATTAATCCAGGCAGCATATACACCGTTTCACCCAGGAGGAGATCTTGAAGCACGGGAAAAAGAACTGCCTGGGCAGATAATGAGCCTCCTGCGCCAAAAACATGTCCTTTTTGGTGGTGAACCGTTTCTGCCAGGAGCAGCACACTGGGGCTCAAGTGTCCCAACAAACCCAGCGAACCGTGGGGATGAGCAGAGAGTTCAGAAAGCATTCCGGCAGTCAGCGAGAGGGGCGTCACGCCCGGCATCATGGAGCGAACACCGGATGAACTCAGCGCAGTAGAAAAACCATCCGTATAACGACCTTCGATGATTTGTCGGGCAAACACAGCCAGGGATCCCTCACCGGCTGATAGGCTCAACCCGCCATCCACCGTGGTTTCAACATCAAGAAGTTTTGGGAGGATCGTCAATGCCTGTAAACCAAGTCCCGGGTAAGCAGAAGTCCACAATTGATCCCCCAGGAGGATCTGCCGAAGCCGCCCCTGTTCGATGGATACAGACTGGGATGTTCTGAAAGCATCCACCGCAGCCAGCCTTCTGGCTGCGTAGCCTTTTCTTGACCGAAAGAAAAGCGTCAACAGCAGTAACGAAACCGCTGAAACGCCAATCATCACCCATCCTACCAAAAACCAATCGATCATGATGTCCCTTGAAGAAAATCTTTGAATTGAACGATGCTTTCCTCATCACCCAACAGGGTGATCATCTGCCGGTACTGCTCTCCAAAAGGGATTGCCTTGAAAAGCGGCATACCAATCAGCATCAGCTGACCGAAAAATGGGAACAAAGGGCCCGCGCGATCGAACAGGGCACAAGCCAGTGGACTGATCCCCAGAAGATCAAGTTCATGTTTCCATTTCTCCCAATAGAACTTTTTCATGATTAAAAGTATAGCATAAGGATGAAAGTTTTTATCAAATAATTTATCTTTTCCTATGCAACACTTTGACCCTTATCAGCTTAAAGTATAATAGGTGACATATGAACCGACAAATGCGTATTATGGTCATTTTTGGCACACGGCCCGAAGCCGTGAAGTTGGCTCCGGTGATCAAGGAATGTCAGAAACATGCCTATAAAATCGACACCCGGGTTTGTGTTACGGCACAGCACCGTGAAATGCTGGACCAGGTTTTGGATGTCTTTGGGATCAAGCCTGATCTTGATCTGGACATCATGCAGCCTGATCAAAACCTATCCCAATTAACCGCTCGTATCTTAACTGACCTCGATCCGGTCATCCAGCAAGAAAAGCCGGACTGGATCCTGATCCAGGGAGACACCACCACCGTGATGGTTGCCGCGGTCCTGGGCTATTACCAGCGCGTCAAAATCGGACATGTGGAAGCCGGGCTTCGCTCCTTTGATAAATGGCAGCCCTTCCCCGAAGAGGGCAATCGGCGCATTGCCAGCGTTCTGGCTGATTTGCACTTTGCACCCACTGAAAATAACCGCCAGAACTTGCTGCGGGAGGGTATCCCGGATGAGCTCATCAAAATCACGGGTAACCCTGCGATTGACGCGCTCAAAATGATCATCGAAAAACCTGCTCCGCCAGCGGTGGAGGCATTGCTCAAGCAGGGCGACATCCTTTCGGGTGATCGACGTCTGGTCCTGGTCACCGCGCACCGTCGCGAGAACTTCGGTGAGCCCATCCAAAACATTTGCCGCGCCATCAAGCAGCTGGCGAATCAGTATGCCGATTCTGTCACCATCATCTATCCAGTTCATCTCAACCCCAATATCCAAAAACCAGTCTATGAAAGCCTCGCGGAAATCCCCAACATCAAACTCATGGCGCCTCTGGATTATCTGGACCTGGTTCACCTCATGAAACACGCCGCTCTCATTCTGACCGATTCGGGCGGCATCCAGGAAGAAGCGCCATCGCTGGGAATCCCGACTCTGGTCCTGCGCGAACGCACCGAGCGGCAGGAAGGCGTGGCTACCGGCACCCTCAAATTGGTGGGCACGGACCCTGAAACAATTTTGCAGGAGGCGCGGCGCTTATTGGATGACCCCGACGCGCATGCAGCCATGGCTGGCGCCGTCAACCCTTACGGCGATGGACATGCCGCCCAGCAGATCGTGCGCGCCTTGCTGGAAAGATGGGAAGGGGACTGATGGCTAAAAAAGACGTTTACACGCGCCTCGTCTATGCTCGCCAAATTCCCGTGTTAGGAAAAATGTTTTATTACCTCCTCAAACTGCTGGGGTCGGAAATCCCACTTTCGGTACCGATTGGCAAGGACTTCATCCTTGAACACGGCGGATACGGCGTGGTGATCCACAGTAAGAGTAAAATTGGGGATCGAGTCCACATTTATCAGGGAGTCACCCTGGGGCGAGCCGATATTTACCTGCCCGGAGAACAATCGAAATTTGAGGGCATCGAAATTGGCGACGATGTGATCCTTTCACCGGGCTGCAAGGTGCTCTGCAAAGAGGGCGTCCTCAAGGTGGGCAATGGCACCGTTGTGGGGGCAAACGCCGTCCTCCTCCAGTCCACAGGTAAAAATGAGATCTGGGCGGGTGCGCCAGCCCGCATGGTTGGCAGCCGTCCGCCGATCACGTAAATCCTTGACATGAAAAAACAAATCTGTATGGTGCCACAATTATCAGGCCTGGGGGGCATGGTCTCCTTTCAAGCAAAGTTCATCCGGGGCTTGCAAGCCAGGCAAATCCCCTATTCTTTTGATCTTTCTGACCCTGAAAATAGCGCCATCCTCGTGATCGGTGGGACACGCCATCTGCTTGCGCTGTGGCGGGCTAAGCGGAAGAATGTTCCCATCATCCAAAGGCTGAATGGGATGAACTGGATGCACAGGGTGGAAAAAACGCCCCCAAGAGCCTTCTTCAAATCCGAGAGCAACAATCGCCTGCTGGCATTCATCCGCCGCCATCTGGCAGACAAAATCATTTATCAGAGCGAATTCAGTCAAGCCTGGTGGGATCGCGTTTATCAACCCACCAACCTGCCTTCAAAGATGGTTTATAACGGGGTTAATACAAAAACCTTTGCACCCGAAGGGCTCGAAAAACCTCCTGCCGGTCACGATCGCATCTTGCTCGTGGAAGGACACCTGAGCGGCGCTTATTCCAGGGGTTTGGAAACGGCAGTCAGACTCATACATACGCTAAAAATCAACCATGGTCGAAACGTGGAATTGATGGTGGTCGGGGACGTCAGTGCTGACTTAATGGCCTATTGCCATGCCCTGTCGCCCAACGCGTGGATCACCTGGCAGGGCGTCGTCCCTCAAGAAGAAATTCCCGGGCTCAACCGGGGTGCTCATCTGCTGTTCAGCGCTGATCTGAATGCTGCCTGCCCCAACAGCGTGATCGAAGCGCTGGCTTGCGGCTGCCCCGTTGCCGCATATGACACGGGCGCCCTGAAGGAAATTGTTCAAGATGGTGCAGGTGAGGTGGTGCCTTACGGCGCAGATCACTGGCGGCTTGAAGAGCCCGATCTGGCACCCCTGGCTGAAGCCTGTGTTGAAATCCTGGAGAATAACCAAGCCTATCGCCAGAGGGCACGCGCGCGTGCAGAGGCTGTTTTTAGCCTGGATACCATGGTGGATGCCTACCTTCAGGTATTAATCGGGGGGAATTGATATGTTTGCAGGCAAGGTCGGGTTGATCCAGCGAGTCCTTCCTCACTATCGAGAAGCATTCTTCAACGCACTCGGTCAGGCTTGCCAGGGAGGATTGGAAATCTTTGCGGGGAATCCACGTCCCGAAGAAATCATCAAACCCGTACAAAAGCTGGACAACGCCCGCCTGACTCATGGTAAAAATTTACACCTTTTCAGGGGACGTCTTTACCTTTGTATCCAGGTCGGCTTGATGAAATGGTTAAAACAGGTCAACCCGGACGTGTTGATCGTTGAAGCCAACCCCCGCTACCTGCGGATTCCTGCAGCACTGCGCTGGATGAAGGCCCGCAATCGCCCGGTGATCGGGTGGGGATTGGGGTCACCTCCCCCTTCAGGGCTCCTCAGCAAAATTCGCTTGCAACGCCGGAAAAAGCTAATCCAATCCTTTGACGCCCTGATCACCTACAGCCAGACCGGCGCGGCAGAATATGTCGATTCGGGCTTCCCGAAAGACCGGGTTTTTATTGCGATCAACGCCATGACGCCGGCGCCCGAACATCCCCTTCCCCAACGCACCAAAGATTTGTCAGCGGAAAATCTCCGGCTCCTTTTCGTGGGACGCTTGCAGGCACGCAAAAATCTCGACAACCTGATCACTACCTGCTCAAGGCTCCCCGCATCGCTTCAGCCAGACCTGCTGATCGTTGGCGATGGACCCGAACGTACGGCGCTTGAGGCTCTGGCAGCGAAGGTTTACCCCAAAGCCCACCTCACCGGCGCACTTTACGGAGACGATCTGGAAGAACAATTCCAAAAAGCGGATTTGTTCGTTTTGCCGGGGACGGGCGGTTTGGCTTTGCAGCAAGCCATGAGCTATGGGCTGCCCGTAATTGCCGCCCAGGCGGACGGTACCCAGGCTGATCTGGTGCGTCCGGAAAATGGCTGGCAGATCCCATCGGACGACATCGATGCGCTCGTACAAACGCTTTCAGAAGCCCTATCCGATCTCCCCAACCTGAGGCGCATGGGTGAAGAAAGCTACCGCATTGTCAAAGAAGAGATCAACCTCGAAAAGATGGTTTCGGTTTTTTTAGACGCTCTCCAGAGGACTTCCTGATGTCGTTCCACATCCTGATCGTCGCCGATGGACGCAGCCCGACAGCCCAAAGCTGGATCAGGCACGTCCAGTCTCTGAATTATGATGTCAGCCTGCTTTCAACCTTCCCCTGTGAGCCACCCCGGGGTCTGAAGCATTTTCAGGTTCTCCCGGTTGCCTTCAGCCGCTACAGCGGGGGCAGCGCTTCTCGCAAGGGATCAGACGCGGGTAAGGGTTCTAAAACATGGGTCAAAGGTCTTGCCCCGCTGTTGCAGTTCTTGCGTTACCGTCTGGGCCCCCTGACCCTGTCCCATCACGCCAATGTTTACCGAACATGGGTGCAAGAGATCAAGCCTGACCTGGTGCACGCCCTGCGCATCCCCTTTGAAGGAATGCTCGCCAGCTACACGCCCGTGGAAATCCCCTGCCTGGTGGCAACATGGGGCAATGACCTCACCCTGCATGCCAGGGGTTCCGCCCTGATGCGCCGTTTCACCCGCCGCTGCCTGTCACGCGCCGACGGGCTATCATCCGACACGCACAGGGACGTCCGGTTGGCACAGGCATGGGGGTTGAATCGATCAGCCCCAACCCTGGTCGTCCCCGGTTCGGGCGGTTTGGATGCAGACAAAATTCAACAGGTAGACATTTTTCCAAGTGATTCATTTGGCATCCAAAAAACAGGCACATGGGTGGTCAACCCACGCGGCTATCGCCCGGGTTCGGTTCATCAGGACGTGTTTTTCAAAGCCATTCCCAAAGTCCTCGCCCAACATCCGAATGTCCGTTTCATCTGCCCCAATCTGGCAGGCAACAATCAGGCAGAGCGTTGGGTCAGGGCTTCAGGTGCGCAAGCATCCATCGATCTCCTGCCGCCGCTTTCCCAACATGTTCTGTGGTCATTATTCGCAGAATCTGAGGTATTCGTCTCACCCAGCAGCCACGACGGCACGCCCAACGCCCTTCTGGAAGCGCTTACCTGCGGTTGTTTCCCAGTGGTTGGCGACATTGAATCGCTTCAGGAATGGATCGTTGACGGTGAAAATGGATTCCTGGTCAACCCGAAAGACCCCGATGCTCTTGCTCGCGCCATCGTCAAGGCGCTGGAACAACCGGATTTGCGCCAGAGCGCGGCTTTGCAGAATCGAGCGATGATAGCAACCCGGGCATCCATCCATGCAACGCTGCCCCTGATCGACCGTTTTTATAAGGGTTTCCTTGCGGGGAGTTCAGCGCACAAATCTGAACCTTCAGAGACTATCGCTTCTTAACATCCGTAAAATTCAAAAAGTCCATCTGCTCTGGCGAAATTGAAACCCTGAGCGCTCCCAGGTTTTCTATTAAATGCTCTTTTCGACTGGCGGTCGTGATGGGCAAGACCTCCGGATCAAGGTGGAGCATCCACGCCAACACGATTTGATTCAAAGTCGCTCCAAGATCATCAGCCACAAGTTTCAGGCGCGCCAGGCGCTGCTGGTTCTCCTCTGCCCGGTAGGACTCCCACAGCGGGCGATCAGCCCGGCTGTACGCTCCCTTTAAAAGCGCGTAATACGCCATCAACCTGATTCTGTGCGCTCGCGCAAAATCTACATGCTCCCGGTTCATGAGCACATTCGGAGACCAATCCACCTCCGGGTGAGGTTTGAGGTAAGTGAAATGATTTTGAAGCGCTGCAAAGGTCGACCAGTGATTTTCAGCACAGATCAGGCGTGCTGACTCCATCCGCCAGGCAAAGAAATTACTGGCGCCGAGCCACCGCACCTTTCCCTCCCCGATCAGCGTATTCATAGCACCCAGAGTCTCTTCAAGCGGCGTCCTGCGGTCATCCAGATGGGCAAAATAAAGGTCAATATGGTCCACGCCCAAATTCATCAGGCTCTTTTCACATTCCGCAAGAACGTGCCCTTTCGATGTGCCCGTTTCAACCCCCGGATAGTCAAATCCCACCTTGGTGGCAAGAAATACCTCGTCACGTACCCTGCGGGATTTCAGCCAGGCGCCAATCGTCCGTTCCGATTCGCCCCCCTTTGCTCCGGGCAACCAACCCGCATAATTGTTTGAGGTGTCAACAAAACGTCCGCCCTGCTCATAGTAAGCATCTAAAACCTCAAATGCATCGTCCGGGCTGATCTGCGTGCCAAAATAGGCTGAACCGAGGCAGATCGCGCTGACATCAGGTCCAGCGGGACTTAATTTTAAGGTTTTCATGATGTAAATTCACCAAATTTTGTAAAGGGCCTCAAGCAGCCGCTCACTTCTGCACTTGGCGCTCAAAGTCCAGCAGGCGCATCTTTTCAAACGCCAGCGGTCCCAACCACGCCACCCACCAGCCGATCAAAGTGTAACGCAAAAAACGGAACCCAAACCCAACAAAATTGGCGCCTCGAGGGAAGACCTGCCCCAAGCCGATATACAAAATCAGGATGCCAATCAGCCCAACAACGAACCGTACCACTCGCCGCCAGCCGCCCTGGTCAGCCAGGAAACGCCCTCTGGTCTGGGTCAGGATCACAAATCCACTTAACATACCAAACCAGGTGCCGGCAGCGGTGAAGATACCATCCAGATTGTAGGGGTTCACCTCGCCAGCCCTGTCTACCCAATCGGGATTAATTTCCCAGGGACCTGCCAGCCATTTTGCGCCAAAAGCAAGCAAAACGAACAGGGCGGCGCTCGCAGCAATCAACCCAATTTTTGCCCAAGGGGATTGCTTGCCAAGCCACGCGCCCATCGGCTTGTGCCATGCAAACATCGCCCACACCAACAGTCCCCCCAGAATCCAACCCATGAGCACATCACTCAGAAAATGAACGCCCAGATAAAGCCTGGAAAATCCGATCATGAAAATGATGATGACGGAAAGAATTTTAAACCAGCGTTTGTTCACCTCAACAGCCAGCCAGCCCCAAACCGATGCTGCGATCTGGGCATGACCCGATGGGATCCCAAAAGAGGTTTCATGGGACAGCGCACGCACCTTTTCGCTGATCCAGTAGGGTCGTGGACCTTGCATGAGGAATTTAAAAAACGCGTTGGTTGAGTTTGCCAGTAACAGGGCAATCCCAACCCGCAGCCCGACCATCTGGTCAAAACACCAATACAGCGTGGGTAAAAGTAAAACGAAAAACTCTTCATAACCCAATGCTGTAATTGCCAGCATCGGCGCGCGCAGCCATCCTCCCAGGCTTTGCAAAAATTCATTAACGATGACTTCAATAACATTGATCTGGTACATATCGATATCCTCCAAAAAATGAAAAATCACTTCAAACCATGGTCAACGAAACAGGGTCAACAAATTTCCTGTGAGGGCGTCACAGGAAATTGGGGCATGGAAACACACCCAATCGATCAAAGAGCTTCGTCAAATAGATTTTGCACAATCGCCTGACCTTCTTCCTGGATCATCATCAGATGGTCGTGCCCCTTGAAACTTTCCGCATAAACCTTATAAATATCCTCCGTGCCTGAAGGTCTGACAGCCACCCAGCCGTTTTCTGTGGTGATCTTCAATCCGCCAATGTCTGCGCCATTTGCAGGCGCCCGGGTCAGAATTGTCTCAATTTTTTCTCCAGCCAGATAATCCGCTTTCACCATCTCAGGTGTCAGTTTCTTAAAAACCGCCTTTTGTTCTAGAGTTGCTTTTGCCTCATGCCGCGCATAATAGGCTTTCCCAAATTCGGCTTCTAAATCCTCATAATGGCAGGAAGGGTCTTTATCGGTTATGGACAGCATTTCAGCCGCCAGCAGATCGAGGATAATCCCATCTTTATCCGTGGTCCAGGTGGTGCCATCTCTGCGCAAGAAAGATGCCCCTGCGCTTTCCTCACCGCCGAATCCCAGGCTGCCATCCAGCAAACCCGGAACAAACCACTTGAAACCAACCGGCACTTCTGTGATCTTTCGCCCCAAGGATTTTGCTACACGGTCAACCATGGCGCTGGTCACCACAGTCTTTCCCACCGTCACATCTGCCAACCAGTCCATTCTGTGGGTAAACAGATACCACACAACAACGGATAGGTAATGGTTGGGGTTCATCAAACCCACTTTGGGCGTGACAATGCCGTGCCGGTCGTAATCGGGATCATTTCCAAAGGCAATCTCAAATTCATCTTTCAATCCGATCAAACCAGCCATCGCATATTGAGAAGAACAGTCCATCCTGATCTTCCCATCATGGTCGACCGTCATAAAACGGAAGGTCGGGTCAACGACCCGGTTGACTACCTCCAGGTTGAGTTTATAGGTCTCTGCGATCGGGTCCCAGTAATCAATACCCGCACCGCCCAGCGGGTCAACCCCGATCTTGATTCCTGCAGATGCGATGGCTTCCATGTCTATCACGTGCTTAAGATCGTCAACATAGGGTTGGACAAAGTCAATCAGATGGGTGCTGTCAGCTTTAAGCGCTTTTTTCCACGGCATCCTCCTGATGGATTTCAGCCCTTCACGCATCAGTTGATTCGCCCGCTGTTCAATGGCTAGCGTAACTTCCGTACCGGCAGGACCGCCATCCGGTGGGTTGTATTTAAACCCGCCGTCGCGTGGCGGGTTGTGCGAGGGCGTGATCACCACACCATCCGCCCGAACATCATCATGGGCGAGGTTATAAGTTAAGATCGCACGGGAGATCACAGGCGTTGGCGTATAGCCCAATCCTTCCTGTAACATGATTTGAACACCACCAGCGGCGAAGACTTCCACAGCCGTTCTCAAAGCCGGTTCGGAGAGTGCATGGGTATCCCTGCCGATATACAGCGGGCCGGTTATGCCCTGCTCAGCACGGTATTCCACAATCGCCTGACTGATCGCCAGGATATGGTCCTCATTAAAAGAGCAATCAAAGGACGATCCACGATGACCGGAGGTCCCAAAGGCAACTTGTTGACTTCTTTCATCCGGGTCGGGTTTTTCCGTGTAATAAGCAGAAATTAATTGGGGGACATCGATCAATAATTCAAGTGGGGCAGGTTTTCCGGCGAGTGGACTCTTTGTCATTTTTTTGCTCCATACAAGAACAGGTGATAATAAACCCATTATACCGCAAGGCAGGAATCGCCTTTGCAAAAAAAATATAAAAACCTTATAAGAAAAGCGCCTGCGTGTTGGAATATTAATCCCCATACAGTATAATCATGCAATCTTTAAAAAATACAGTCAACCGGTGCAGAAAAGCCCGGATCCGATAACAATGGAGTGTAATAATGGTTGAAAAACTAACCCATCTGATTGAAAAAAATGTTGTCGTTACTCTGGATTATCAACTGGAAGTCGAGGGTGAAGAAATAGATTCCGGGCCCATCGAGTTCCTTCACGGGCATGGGAACATTATCCCGGGGTTGGAGAAGGAAATTGAGGGCATGAAACTTGGCGATGAGAAAGAGGTCTGGGTTAAAGCAGAGGATGCTTACGGAGAATATGATCCCGATTTGGAAATTGATGTTCCGCTTTCCAGCTTCCCGGAGAGTTTCGAAATCAAGCTTGGACATCCCATGCGAATGCAGGACGAGAATGGTCACATCTTCACAGGTATCGCCGTGGCAATCACCGATGAACTTGTGAAAATGAATATGAATCATCCCATGGCAGGCAAAGATTTGTTGTTCAAAACGAAGGTTTTAAATTTGCGCCCGGGAACAGAGCAGGAAATCGCCCAGGGGCATCTCGCAAGCGGATGCAGCGGGTGCAGCACATCCGGTGATTGCAGCGGATGTTAATAGCCTGAGTCCATGTAAAATTCGTTTCAGAATATGCATTTCTGACATTGACGCTGTTTTACGTTTATGTTAAAATTTCACTCATGCCCCCATCGTCTAGTGGACTAGGACGTGGCCCTCTCAAGGCCAAAACCGGGATTCGAATTCCCGTGGGGGCATATTTTTTATTAAAATGCTCAAGATAGGACCCTCTCAATACCCGCAGGGGGCACAGGTGCCAAAACCGGGATTCGAATTCCCGTGGGGGCATATTTTTTATTAAGATGCTCAAGATAGGGCCCCCTCAATACCCCCCTACCAGCTCCAATCATTGGGATCATACATCGCTTATAATGAAAGAATGAACCTTCAAACACTATCTCGACCGGATGGACGCCGATTTGATCAATTGCGTCCTCTCTCCTTTACCCCCGATTTCGTGTCTTACCCGGAAGGCTCTGTCCTGGTGACATGGGGAGAAACCCGTGTCCTTTGCAACCTGACAATTCAGCATGGTGTTCCCGGATGGCTGTCAGGTCAGGGGCGCGGATGGCTAACCGCAGAATATGCGCTGCTCCCACGCAGCACCCTCACTCGAACGCCGCGTGAAATTCTGGGACTCAAAGGTCGCACACAGGAAATCCAGCGTCTGATCGGGCGATCGCTGCGCCTGGCTGTAGATCTCAGCATGCTTGGCGAACGCACCCTGCTGCTGGATTGTGATGTAATCCAGGCGGATGGTGGGACACGTGTTGCTTCCATCACTGGCGGCTATGTCGCACTGGCGCTGGCGCTCAAGCCGCTAATCGAAGCCGACGCCATTCCCCCAGAAACACTCCACATCCAAATTGCGGCTGTAAGCGCCGGCATCCATAACGGTCAACCGATTCTTGATCTGAACTATGAAGAGGACAGCCAGGCTGATGTGGACCTCAACATCGTGATGACCTCAGACGAACAAATGATTGAAATTCAGGGCACTGCTGAAAAGAATCCCTTTTCAGAAAATGACCTTGCCCAAATGCTCACGCTGGCAAAAAAAGGCGTGCAGGAAATCCTTACTCTGCAACGTCAGGTGATTGACGCGCCATAACAGGCCAAACAAAAAGGAGCAATTAAACCAGGCGCATTTATCCAAATTCCTGATGTTTTTTCAAGCGCCTCAATTCCGGACTGAACGATAAATCACATAGACGCCGGTAAGCAGTAATCCAACCGGCCATATATAATTCATCAAGCTGGTGGCTCCTGTCAAAGCCAGGATCCCAACCAGAGCGAGTATGCCAGCCGGATACAAAGCCCATGTCAGTTTCCCGGCAGGGTTTGGCAAAACATAAACCAGAGCAAAGGTCAGCGCCAATCCAAAAAATAGGATCGTTGCAGAAATTCGTATATCATCAGGAAACAGGGTCACCACCGCCAGGGTCAAAAGGACGCCGCCTGGGATCACCGCCCACCAGTTTTCACGATGTGAAATATAAATCGACAGAAATGCCAGGCTCAACATCCCCAGGAAAATCATTCCTCCCCAACGATCTACTGCATTTCCCATGAATTCCGACATGAAAATGATCACACCAATGCCGATCAGCGCAAACCCCGGCAGCAAAGCCCACCATGAAGCTCTGTCTCGGACAAAAACAATCAGAAAGATCACACCCACTGCCGCCATTAATGGGCCAGTGATTAAATTCCAGTTCAGGGTTATGATGTCGAGATTGCTCAATAAAATAACCACACCGACAGTGATCAATAAGAACCCACCGAGTAAAGAAGAAAGCGTTTTCCATTTTGAGTTTTTCATGGGAGGACCTCCGAGTCTCTAACTCAATTTTATCTCAAGTCAAGCGCCCATAACAGGATAAAACTCTTAATGATTCGGGTTGTTCTCAGGCAAATTTTTGGAAATTAACATCCTTACACACATGGGATTCGTGCTATAATTTATTTCTGGGATCTTATGAATGGTGATCAAGGTAAACACCTGAAAATCAATCTGGGTGCGCTGATATTTTTAATTGTGGCAATCTTGGCTTTGGGATTGCAAAGCTGCCAAACCTATCAACCTGACAGCGAAGTCAGCCCCCTGCAGCCGACATCGACAGCCCTCACACCCGATCCGAATCAGTTATCGGTGCCTGATGCGCCAGAGGAAGGAACACCCACCGCTGCGAGCTCATCAGAAATGGGAGATCAACCTGTTTGGGAAGATTTTCCGCCACCCAGTATTGATCCTGCGACAGCCATACCTCCGCCGATCCGAGATCTGAGCATTTCAAAGGAGGTGCTGATCTGGGTGCTGCTGGGTTCGGATACCGAACCACCCTTTGTCGGCAGGACGGAGGCAATCCACCTGGTCATCATCCACCCCCGCTTCGCAAAAGCGAGCCTGGTTTCCATCCCAGGCGATCTGTACGTTTACATTCCCGGTTATACAATGCAGCGTCTTAATACCGCCTATGCCCTGGGTGGCGTTGAGACATTGCGCAGAACCCTGGAATATAATTTTGGCTTGCGCCCCAGTCGATTCGTCCTTGCTCATCCCGGTGATTTTCAATGGTTGGTCGACGATCTTCAAGGTATTGACGTGACTGTTTTTCAGCCCATGCCACAGGCATGCGGCGGTATTCGTGCCGGTCTGGTGCCCATGGATGGGTCATTGGCGCTGTGCTATGCTTCTTTCAGAGAAGGCATGGACGAGGTTGATCGCATGCGCCGACAGCAGCAACTCCTGCGCCTGATCTTCCAGAAGTTGGCAAACGATGGCAACCTGATCCAGCTCCCTGTGCTTTACGCCAGTTATGAGGGTTGGGTGATAACAGATCTATCCCTGACCGAATTGATGGGTCTGGTACCGCTGGCTTTACGACTGGCAGATCTTGATCGAATTGGTTATTATATGATTGGTTGGGAGCAAATGCAGCTGTGGGAAATCCCTGGCTACAGCCAGGTGCAAGTTTTCCTGCCGGATCAGGAATCGATGATGGCGCTCCTTCAGCAGGCACTTGATGACGTGATGATTCCCGAACCGCAGACGAACCTGGTTCAAACCCTTGAAGCACAAATCACAGCAGCCTATCAGGCTACGCTTTCCAATCAGGCGACCTCGATCACAGCAACCCTTCCTGTTCAAACGCCAACCTTGCCGGTGGAACCTTACCAATTAGCGACAGCGACACCCACCCCCACACCACAAGGATACCCATATCCTGATGACCAGCATCCCGGGTATCCATAATCGGGTTAGATTAATAGCGATAAATAAAATAATGTTATTACAAAAGTCAACAAAACCAATTTTACTCATTATCCTCACCACAGTCATCGTGGCAGGTGTATTGGCGGGCGTGACTTTCTCTGATCCTGACCCTGTGGACGCTTACGGGTTGCACGCAAACAGCCCGGTGCGAAAAGCGGAAATTTCTATCTCTTTCACAACCTATGAATGGTGGTTACTTTCCTGGAGTTCGCCGCAACCGGTTTGCCAGGTTTATATTGAACATGAGGGGCTGCCCGAACAGGAAGAGGTTCGATATTATTGCGGAGACGATCTCCTTTCCAGGTGGCTTTCCACACCACCCTGCACATTTTCAAGTCAAATCTCAACGGCATCCCAATGCACCGGGTTTTATTTATTTTTAGCAGCGGTCACACCTGGCGAACGGCAAATTGAGGTTAAATTACTCCCACCTGAAGTTTTTGTTGATATCGCTGGATGTGAACCAACGCCGCCGGAAAATCGATGCAGTGTTCTTCCTCAACTGCATTTCATGGGTGAAGAGCCACTCCCCAACGAAGACATCATCAACATCCAGGGTTATGTTGGCACAGAACCTTTCAATTGCAAAGGAAATGAGTGCACCGTCCCGATCCCGGCGACCGGTGAAGCCGGCATCTCCGTCGTTTTCTGGGCTGAATCAAGCTTTGGGGACGCCTCAGAAACCTTCACCGCGCAGGTTCGCGCAGTTCCCTATGGTGATTTCCCGGCGCCAGACGTTCTCACACAGGATGCGCCGCAGTGGTATGTGGATATTATCAGCTCGCAATACCTGGGTGAAATCACATCCAGCTGCTCGGAGATCTGGTCAGCCTTTCCACCAGTTGGCGGTCCTCCGCTCTGGCTCTCATCGCCAGACCACCCTGACGCACTTTTTTCAAACCAACCCTACTATTATCTGGCGGGCACCCTGATCAAAGAAGGCCTTGTGGATACCAGCGAATGCGAGTATGGGGGCCTCGAGCCGTCCGGATACGCCACCCAATGCGGACTCGAAGCTTCCCGCGTCCTGATCAACGAATGGCAAAACCAATTTAACAGCGAAATTATCGCAGTCGCAAACGAAACTCGAATACCAAGTCAATTATTAAAAAATATCTTTAGCCGAGAAAGTCAGTTTTGGCCGGGCTTTTCAACAAGTTACCAGGAAGCAGGCTTAGGGCACCTGAGCGAACTGGGCGCCGACACCGTCTTGCTCTGGAACCCCAGTTTCTTCAGTCAATTCTGCCCGCTTATCCTTGATTCGACTGTTTGCCAGCGTGGTTTTGGAAATCTTGATATTGCCGAACAGGAGATGCTTCGTGGAGCTCTGGTTCAAAAAGTTAATGCAGCCTGCCCCGAATGCCCCCTGGGGATTGACTTGCGTCAGGCAAATTTCAGCATAAGCATTTTCGCACGCAGTTTGCTGGCAAATTGTGAGCAGGTCGGACAAATCTTTCACAATCAGACCCAGCTCATGGCAGGTGAGGTCAGTTCATATGAAGACCTCTGGCGTTTCACACTCGTCAACTACAATGCCGGGCCAGGTTGCCTGTCGGACGCCATGGAAAGGGCTATTCAAAACAACTATCCTCTCAACTGGGAAAGTATAAAATTATTTCTGGAACCTGGTGCCTGTCAGGCAAGCATTGATTACGTTGAAGATATCAGCGTCATGTCTGCATCACTTACCCCCACGCCAACGCTCCAGGCAGACTCGATCACAGCAACCCCGGATGCTTCCTCATTATCACCCGCCCAGCTCATTGAGCCGTCACCACAGTCTAAACCAATCCTTGCACCAACACCCACCCCAACCGGTTCCGGCGGCGCCTATCCTTACCCCGACTCGTCCTATTTCGATCCTCATTCTTATCCCTACCCCTGATCCATTCGCGTCGTTAAAACCATTCACCCCTGCCAGGAGGCAGGCGTGAATCTTTACATCATGTTTTTTTAATTGCTTTCAGGGTGTTTCCTATTCAACAGGCCTATTTTAACCTGAGCGGAGATTCTCCAATTGCGATTCGAGCTCTTCACGTTTTTCATCGGCTGCACGCTTGATCTCAGATTGCAGATTTTTAAAGTAGTTCTCGATCGCAGCCCTGGTTTCCTCACCGGAATCTGGCGCAAACAAAATTACAAGGCTGCTCCCAATTACGCCGCCCAGCAAAGCTCCTAAAATAAAGTTTCCAATTTTTTTCATTATTGCCTCCGTTTGATTAGAGAATTTAGCCAGCAATTTAATTATAGCGTATTCAGAGATAATTCTGAATTAAAAAAATGACCCTGATTTGATTGATTAACGCGCGAAGACATATTGTGTCTTGACAATGTACGCGTGTTGCCAGATCGCCACGAACAACACTATTCCTTCTCTACTTATGAAAAAGACCAGGGGCGAAGGTCGTCGTTGCAATTCATCTCATCCAACAACGACCTTCGCCTGATTGTCCTGAAAGATTGTATTCTGTTTAGAGACTCGTCAGCTGTGATGCAAAATCTGCTAAAGAAGTTGCATGGATCGAGGACAGGTTTTTCATCACATCCGCACTAAAATTAAAAACCTCTCCACCAAATCCGCCGGAGACTGCCTTCTGCGGGTTGGTCAATAATGTCTGGCAAAATGAGCCATTAATGACAGCGGCTGTTAACAGACGGCTAAATTCTTTATTGTTTTGATGATTCATTTTCATTGTATAGGTTCCTCTTTAAAATCAGCAAAATATGTGTGCTCGGTTTGATTGTTGTGAACGAAAAATCCAATAACACCAGCTGAGATCAGGATATCCCCGATGCTGAACGCCACACGATAAGGGATCCACCCTGGCAGTGTCAGAATATCCGAAAGCAGCCACAAAACTGTATCGCTTTTTTCCAATACAATATCCTTGGTAAACCCCAACCTGCTGCCTATTTGCCAGTAATTTGAATGAACAGCCTGAGCTTCAAGCGTCCCGGGCGAGATAGGCATCCACCCACCATTAAGGCTGATGACAGTGAAGTTGAGCAAAAGCCCAGTGCCCAGCACCCAAAACACAGGCGCTCTTCGGTTCAACCAGACAAATACCAGCAGAATGATCTGCGAGCCAACAAGAATAAACGGGATCCAGTTTTCATCGATTCTTTCTCGCGTTATTGGCAGGAAAAAAACCAGATATTGCGGTAAACTCGCTAAGAGCACAAGCCAGATATGCCGCAATTCGGGTATTTCAAAAGGCATACGCTCAATCGCTGCCTTTAGCCAACCCGCCATAACACCAATCACAACAGCAAAAATCATGATCATGAATTTACATTCCTATGGGGCCCAGTCCGCCCGGCGCACCTGCAGCCATCACAAAGAGAGCCAGAATGGCTAATGTAATGACCAATCGAAGGATGCGATTTCCAACAGGGGTGGAGGAGTCGATATTCTTTCCAAATAACTTGTTCATGCTAAATCCTTTCTGATAAATCAGTTTATTAAATGGGTTGCAAACGAGAAATATTCTCAATTCTTAGCACAATCATACTTGAATTAAGTACAAAATTGCTCTGCAAAACAGGCTCAGAAAGTTTATTTTGTGTGGGGAATTAGTTCAGTGGATTAATTCTGGATCAAAGCCTCGTAGAGGTCTCTGGTTTGTTTGGAGGGTGGGGCGCCAATCTCATCGGATAAAATTGAACAACAATGGTCATATTGCCTGGCAATGGCTGCCCGATTGCCAATCGCAGCATAAATCCGCATCGCCAACCGGTGTGCATCTTCAAGACATGGGTCTTCAGAAATCGCCTTATGACAATAATCCAGGGCTTTATGATACAGTTTTCTATTCATAAAATAATTTGCCAGATTCAAGAGTGAATTCAGATAGAGGCGAGAATATCGCTGTTCTTCAAGAAACGCCCAGGTTTCATCGATATCTGAAAGATACTGACCTTTGTAAGTTTCAACAGCTTTTGCATAATAACTGGCTTTTTCCCGCTCATCATCGGCATTTTCAGCTTGTTGAATTGATTTTTTAAAGGTCTCCACATCATATTCGTAATCGAGAGCGCGGTTGAACTGGTAGTAATCATCTTCCAGGATAACCGCTTCTCGCCCAACGGCTCGTCGCAGACGATACAACGCGTTTTTAAACCGCAGCTTTAATTCGTCTGCGGATGCATCTGGCCAGAAGATCACCCCAATTTGTTCTCTGGTCAAGCCATCAGGATGGGCAAGGATCAGATAGAACATATCCCGTGAAATTTGGGTCTGCCAATCATTACTGGTCACAAGTTTATTATTGAGGAAAACCTGGGCTTTGCCAAAGGATTGGATGGACATACGCGGGGGTGCAAAGGGCACAATTGTTGCCTGTCGACGAATATTGCGGCGCATCTCAGGCAGTCTTTCTTCATAATTCTCAACATGATGAAGCAGTTTTTCAATCGATTTTGTGGTTTCCTGACTGCCAACCCACCCTGAAATCACCTCTCTCAGTTCTCTTCCCTGAATAACAATTGGCGTCGCATACTCATTGACAACCATTGTGCCCATCACCTTTTCAAGGTATGCCATTGCCTGATCATCCTGCCCCAAACCATTCAGCGCAACCCCACAACAAAACGCCGCTTTCAAGGTTTCGTTGCGATGTCCTTCCGTGTGGAAATAATCGAATGCACGCCGGGCATAATCCCAGGCGAGCTGCAGTTCCTTTTTTTTCAAATGATACATGGCCCATTCCAGATTGAGCAACCCCGTTTTATATGCCGAATCCACACCGGTCGATCTGGCTTCCAGGTCTTTCATCAGAACGCTTGCTTTTTCCAGATTGCCCGACATGCGGCTGACCACACTTTCAGCAAGGTCAAGATAAAACACCAAAAACTGGTCATTTAATTGCTTTGCGATCGCCTGAGCCTGTTTATAAACATCCATCGCCTCTGAAAACGCATCCAGGTCCCGATAAAGATCGCCAAGACTGGCCAGACTCAGACCTTCAGATTGCGCTGAGTTGCTGATCTTGGCATAATCAACCGCCTTTTCAAAGCTTTTTGCAGCGGGTTCATAATCGCCCCTTAATTGCTGTAATACACCAAGATTATTCAAGAGCTCAGCAGCCCATGCCAGATTTCCACCCGATTGCCAGTATTCCAGCGCGTCATGATACATCAGTTCAGCACGGTCATAATCCCCCATCGTAAAATTCATAAAGCCAATATTGAATAAAAGCTTCGGTATGTTTTGCTGATCATTATAGGCTTCGAAAATTCGTAACGATTCTTTCAAAGTCACCAGGGCGATCTTCAATTCCCCCTGCAAATAATAGGTTCCGCCCAGGATTCGCATTGCCTCTGCTTTGATCATGGACAGCTCGGGCGCGTCCTGTAAGATATCAATTGCTCTCTGGCTGTCTTTCTTCGAACTTTCATAATCTCCAAGGACGCGGTGTGCATAGGAGCGTCGGATAAGGCTGAGTGTTAGCGTTTCCTTATCCAATTCACCCTTATCCAAAAGATTAATGACTCGATCAAGAAGATCAGACCCTTCTCTGACCTCACCCATACCGATCATGATGGCGGCTTGTAATGAAATCAATGAGGACCGTGAATTCAAAACTTCTGGCGGCAGTTTATTTAGCCATCCCTGCAAGGTCAGAAGCTGTCCTTTGGCGATCATTTCCGAACCAGCAATCTCAAGCATCCTGACCATTTTCTCGGTGGCATTCACCTGCTCATACAGTCTGAAAGACCGGTCCCAATCCTTTTGAAAGGCGAAATCATCACCCAAAGCAATCGTGATCTTGTAGGCTTCATCCGGTCGGTTTTGCAGCATGCGCGCTTGCAGGAAATCACGAAACAGGTGATGATACCGAAGCCAGAGCCCCGGGCCTTCATCAACCGGCAGGACAAACAGATTCCGCACCATCAAAGCATTCATCAATTCCTGCCAGGGGCAGCTGACATTCAATGCTCCCCCGATCACACGTTCACACTTTTCAAGGTCAAATTCTTCTAAAAGCGAGGTGCGCAGTAAAAATTCCTGCACATCGCCCGGCTGGACTTCAAACACCTGCTGGGCTAAATATTCGTACAACCCAACACCCGATACCCGGGCAACCCGAATCCGTTCGCCGATCTCTTCTTCAAGCAGCTGGGTTGAAAGCAGCAATCCAGTGATCCAGCCTTCGGTTTGCTGCGTAATTGATTCTGCGGATTGATCGGAAATTGAAAGGTGATAATTCTTGAGCAGCAAAGCTTGAAGCTCATCCGGAAGAAAAGAAACTTCTTTATAAGAAATGCCGCCCACCTGGTTGCGTGCGACCAGCAGCGGCATGTCCGGTAGGGTCAGCAGGCGGCGGGAGGAAATCATCAGGTGGCAGTTCTCATCGACATCCTGTATGAACTGGTTGACAAATTCCCTCACACGCTCGTTTTCCTCCACCAGATGGTAATCATCCAGAATCAAGATAAAATGCTCTTTGATGTGATCGTAAATATCATTAATCAAGGTCGTCACAAGAGCAGGGATCTCCAGCTTGTCCTGGGGTGTATGATTCAATATCGAGATGGAATTCTGACCAAAATCGGGGAAATGGGCGTGGATGGCGCTGATAAAATGTGAGATAAACCGAAAAGGATCCTGGTCGAGGCTGTCCAGTGATAACCAGCAAATCGGCCAGACAGAATGATTGGCAAAATCAATCAGCAGGGATGTTTTGCCATAGCCGGCGGGTGCGGCAACAATGATCAGTTTTTGGTCCAGGAGTTCATTCAGGATTTCCAACAACCGCTGACGAGTTAATATTTCATCATGTCGGCGTGGGATAATTATTTTTGTGCGGGTGATCGGGTAGATGCTCTCCAAAGCGTCCTTTTTTGTAGCATTATTCTAACAATATTGCCAATTGTGCCAGGATATTCATCTTATTATAGCACTCTGATGAAATCTATCGCGGCATCTTAAAATAATGCAAACAAACAGCCTTGCGCGGGAAAATGAACAGGAATAAAAATATATCGGGAAATTACAGAAATAGAATTTTATACAGGGCGTACGCCAAGACCATACACGCCCTGTACCCTAAATTTAATCGCCTTCTTGAATGAGCGGTATAAAGAAGGAATATCCAGCCCGCTGCGAGATTGACATTGGCCTTATGTTTTCTCTGGACATATCCAAACCAAGAATTTCAAGCGTGTAATAATAGGTTTCGCCAAATTCAAGTGCATCATCATCGACATAAGAGAAAAGACCTTCATTGTCAGCATCCGGATCCCCGATCCATACAGAATAAATCTTGTCCCCTTCAATGTCTTTACTGGTGCTGCGATACAGGTTGAAGCCCAGGATATCATTCGCGACCTTCTCCCAGGAAAGGCGAATGACCTTCTCAGCGAGGTCAAATTCGGTCTTGAATTCAATGACGCGGGTGCCGGTGGGACTGGGGGGTTCGCTGTGGCAACCATGCTGGCCATTTCCGCTCGTGTCAAAATAAATCACGACATACCAAGCATTGACAGTTAGAGGAATTGCTTGAGGATCTTCATAAACACCGTTACCAATCGCATTGGTCGTCACACTATCCTGATATCGATATCGACCATTACTCTCTCCATTATTTGCTCCAGAGGGTGTCGTACTTCGATAAACTTGATATGTAGTATTAGGTTGACCAAAAAAATTGACAGTAAAATTTTTGTACTCATCAAATTCTTCTACCCCTACTGGATAGATAGTTGGACATGGTGGACCATTTTCAGTAGTGAGAGCAACTTCAGGATGAATAGTCTGAGTTGGATCTGTGCCACCACCTTCCCAGTTAAAACTGTAGTACCAATGTTTCCCAGAGTGGGTACCTAATCCACCAAATGACATTTGTATAAGATCATTGTCATTTATTCTTGGAAAGTTAAAATTTCTGACCTGCATAAACCATCCGTCATCGGTATATCCTGTATCCAATCCAGCTACACAATTAAATGCATCCTCTGTCATAATTTCTGATGGTGTCTGCGCACCTCGATCCAACCAGGCTGCCCAGTTTACGCCACCTGCTGGAGGTTTTGTTTCTACAGTGCCCCATTCTGAAGTCAAGCCTGCAATCGCAATATTGTAAGCAAGAAAAGTTAGTAAAACCGCTATAGATATTGAAATTATTCGCTTTTTATTCATTATATTTTCTCCCTTATGAAGATAAATTAAATGCCGCTTTTATCTTCGTGATTCTAAGGCCATTGTGAAGTACCGTCGTAAGAATCAATAATGTCAACTTCAACCAAATAAGGATAGCCAAATCTGGTTGCGAAATTTACACCTTCAAAAAGAGTGAATGACTGTGCAGGACCATTCCATTCACTCAACGTTAGCACTTCAACGGGTGGGTTAGCGAACTCTTCTATTTCATTAGAAAGCTCTGAAGCCTTGGTGATTTGATACATATACAGAGGTTGTAAAACCCAAGCGAAATCCGTCTCCTCAAATGATTCGTGTAGTGTATAAGTAAAGACTTCTTGAGGTGGTAATTTTCCCACCTGTGCCCATATTGCTCCCTGGAAGCTATTTGTGCTGACTTCAACTTGATAAGCTTTTCCTAAGTCAAGTGCAAAATCTAAATTGGGGTAAAGCGTGAATTGCTGAGAACTTGGATTCCATTCACTTATAGTCAATACATCGACGCTTAAGGCACCTCCTGTGTTGAAATTTTCGATATGTTCTTCAAGATCGCTTGCATATTCCAGTGCTGGCCCCATAGTGTTATCCAACACAATCCCAATCCAGGTAAAGTCCGTTTCTTCAAAACTCTCAAACAGCTCATACTCAAACTTGCCCACCTGCCAGCTCAGCGGACTCTCGTAATCATTCTCGCAAGCCACTTGCAGGGCGTAAAACCAATTATCGACCACATCTCCCAGCACGGCGTCATCGTAGGTGATCGGGTCGCCTGTCTTATCAAACCCGGTCGTGATCCCTTCCACCTCCGTGTCCCCCAGCTCAAAATAGGGCAGTTTAGATTTATGAAGCGTGTAATCTTTGATCCCGGAATCTTCCCCGGGTTTCGGCCACTGCAGCTGCACCGTGGATGCATCCTTGCGAATAATATCCAAATCCAGCCCAGCGGCGGCGGTGAACTGCGTGGTGATGGTTGCCGCAGGCACCTCATAGCCAGCCGGCCTCCCCACCAGGAAACCGTCCCGATCCGAGAATTCGGCTTTGGTGATCGTGACGGGTGTGTCATCCGCCAGCGCCTTAGCCCGGAAGCGGATTTTGGCCACATCGCCAGCACCGCTGACCGGCGTGGCGCCGCGCTTCTGGGTGGCGACATAGCGGATTGTCCCGGCTTCATTATCATCTTCAGCCTGGTTATAGGCATTGTTATAAACGATATAATCCGATTTGAACCAGGTGTTAATAGGCAGAAGGTTGACGCCTGGATTTTCTTCACCCGACAGTAAATCCACCACTTCCAGCACATCGGGATCAAAGGTCAACGCCACATCCAGCGCATACAGATCGTGCACGTTTACCAAGTGGATATACACATCCAGGTAGCCGCAGCCGTCAATCGTCCAGTGATCCGCAATCAGCGAAACCCCGGCTTCCCTGGTGAAGGTCATTTGGATGTTGAGATATTCCTCGCCTTCCTCAACATCTTCCACCCAACCTCCATAGTGATAGGTGCTCAATGGGTAATCTCCGCTGATCCGCAAGGGATTCTCAACGCCAGTATTCAAATACTGCAAGCCGTCCACCAGCTGATAGGACGAACCATCCACCTTCAGGTAAAACATCGGCTCTTGCCCGTTGATGATCTCCCACATGATCCCTGACCAGCCCGTCGCTCCCTCGCTGACGCCCTGGTCCGCCCAGTAGGTCCAGAAGGCTTCCGGCGCCCGGATGTGGTCAAAGAAAAATCCATACAAGCCGTCTGCCAGGGCAGGGTCGGCATGCAAGGTCTTGATGTCCAGATAATAAAAATCGATATCGGGGTCCAGCGCCACGGAATAGCCCAGCGCCAGGTCGCCGATGGTTTCCTCCCAGTCGCCCTCACCTGCCTTCTGCTGCAGTATGAGCTCACCCGGTTTGACCCCCGCCAGCCCACGAGCATCAGGCTGCTGATTGCCCGATGCCCACACATGGCTGGCAAAAGCACCTCCCGAAAGAAGCGCAATGACCACGATTCCAATGATTATTCCTTTTCGCATACTCATAAAATTTCACTCCTTCCCTGATTCTCTACGATGCAAATTCAGTGATTAACCCACCTTGCTTTCATTGTTTTTATTCCTCATCAGGTAAACTGCCGCCCCGATCGCCGCGATGGCTATGATTAACACGATCCACCAGTAATCCAGCAGGGTTTTCGTCGGGGCTTTTTCCTCTTTGACTGTGTCAGCATCAGCCCCGGTCACTTGCAGGTCATCCTGTTCCGCTTCCTCCGTGTCGGGTTCCGCTGCCAACGCTTCTTCAAGTTTTGTCTCAACCGGGGTCGTGGGCGCCATCCGGGTCGGTGCTTCTTCAACTGGCGCCATGGTCGGGATCTGCACTAACCCGGCCTGATCTTGCACGGGAACAGGCGCCGCATGCGAGGCAACCGCCGCATCAGAAACGCTGATTTTGGCATCCACCACTTCCACCGGGATCTCCACTCCCCCCCGATCGGATAATTCCAAATTTGTGACCGTCAGGTCACTTTCTCCTTGCGCCACAGCCCACCACATACAGCACCAGCAGGATTCCATCGCCCGATTTGGGCTCGCTGGGGTTTGCCTGGGTCATCACAAATTGCACCAACCCCTCCTGATTGTCGACCCTGTTATACAGAACCAGCCCGGCATCCAGGAAGGTGCCCAGGGCAGGCTGGATGCCGTCCACATCGGGGTTGGCATCCTCAATCTGGATCACGTTCGGGTCAAAGCGGATTTCAATATCGGCTGCGTAAAGCTCGTTCACACCCCTGATCTCAACCGGCACTTCCGCCCGTCCGTCCGGCTTCAATTCAACATCCTTAAATATGCCGCCCCGGGCAGAGGTCTGACCCTGGGCGAAAGCATCCCCCAGCGGTGCGAAAACCAATCCCAAAAGGAGCAGGGCAAGCACCACCAACCTTGTTTCCATCCTTTTCATAACAATAAATCCCTTTCTCGCTTTCGTCGACGTAGAATCAAGATCAAAGCCATCACCAGCAGGGCAGCCCACCGAAACGATCAACAGCGCCCACAGCGCGATGTTCAATATCCGTCTGAGCGGCTGATCCTCTTGCGATTCTTCCAGTGTTTCGATTCCATCCTGGGCTCCCTCGATCGGCGCCCCCTCCGTTTTTGGGGGCTCGTCAAGCTGTGCCGTCGCTTCCATTCCTGCATGGGACGATCCCGGCGTGGGCATTGGATTTTCCAGCGCCGTCTCGGTCATCAACGCGGCTTCGCTGCCCGGCGCCTGGACAGGCCAGGTGCTTTCCCCCGCGGGGTGTTCCGTCCCCGGCAGGGGTGAGGGAAACAGTGAGGCCGGCGCTGTCGGGCTTGCCACAAACCCGTAAGGCGTGCTGGTAGGGGTGGGCGTGACCGGTGACACCCACAGGGGACGTGCTGGTGGGCGGCGGCGTGATATACACCATCGGGGTGCGCGTCGCCGTCGGGGTGGGCGTGTAGGACGCTGCCAGCGTCACCCACACCGACCCATCCTCGTGATCGGGCAGGATCTTTTCCCCGGTCCCCCCCGCCAGTTCTGCTTTTTCGATCACCAGCGAGCTCAGCCCCGTCCCCCGGGCGTAGAAGGACATTTTCAGCAACACCCCATCCCCCGAAACAAAGGGGGAAGCCAGCTGGGTTGCCGCCACGCGCAGCGTGCCGGGCTGATTCACCTCGCTGACCGTCGCCAGGTTGCTGAAATAGTCCCCGTAGGACCAGCCCGTCAGGCTCAGAATGTTCGCATCGTAGTTCACCGTCACATCCATCGCGTTCAAATTAATCCCGTCCTCAATCGCCAGTTCCAGGCTGAAATTCGTGCCCAGGGGCACCTCCGAAGCCGTCGGGATGAAGACCAGCCGCGGCGCAACCTGTGCCACAGCCGAGCCCTGCGCGCACAGAACCAGCGCTGCCAGCCCGATCCCCAGTAAAAGTGTTTTGATCCATCGCATCATCCCGTTAATTTTACCTGCAGAACAAAATCTTCTGTTTCAAAATCCTCACGGAAGCCAATCGCCATAAGCCTCCGCCGGGGTCAGTCCATAGTTGCCCGCCGCCAGCGCCAGGTCCTGCAGGTTCACCACGCCGTCACCGTTGAGGTCCGCCGCCAAACCGCTGCCCGACGCATCAAAAACAGCCCCGATCGCCTCCAGATCTGCCGTGTCCACCAGTTCATCGCCGTTCACATCCCCCGCCAGCAGGCGCAGGGGCGGCAGGGTCAGGTCAGCGTTGAGGGTGAGGGATTTTTGCAGGTTAAGGTAGCCCGGCTGGGCTGTGGTGAAGGTGTAGGTGTCGCCCACCCACCTTCCCGAAGGGCAGGTTCAGTTTGCCGCCAACCCGGCTGACAATTTCATAGGGGCCATATCCATAAATCAGACCAACCCCCAGGTTGACCGGGATGCCCCCGGTGTTACCCTGCCCCTGGCGTGAGAGGGCGCCAATCAGGTTAACGCGCGGCGGGAACACCTGCAGAATGCCATCCTCGGTCAGCGGCTCGGTTTGAACACCATCACGATTAGAAAATTTTGCCTTTTGGATCTCGATATCCGATGCGCCAAAGGCGGCAGCCTGGAAGGTCAGCCTGATCAAGCTGCCCTCCCCGGATACATCCGGCTGAGCAATCTGAATAATGGCCAGGGAAAATGAGCCCGGTTTGATATCGTCAGTAACAACCATTAAGTCTTGTAAAAAACCACCGCTCTGCCAGCAGGGCGTGCTGCCGCCGTGAGGGCACAGCAACGTGACCACATCTTTATCGTAGGCCAGGGTGACTTCAAAGGCATTGATGTCAACCCCGTCCGTCACGTACAGCTCGATCTCCACGGTTTGACCTACCAGCAGGTCCACTTCTGACGGCCTTACCGAGACGGTTGTCCCACCTGCGGCGCGAGCCGAACCTGACCCCGGCACCAGGGCTGCCGCCAGCAGAAGGTAAATCAGGAACCGCTTGATCGTCATGATGCTATCCGTCCTCATCCAGGATCTTCCACTCTGCCCATATCGGGTTAACGCAGGACCAGCGGCAGGTAGAGCTGGTGAACCGAAACCGCACCCGGCGATCGGACCGACCCATGCTGGACATCGCAATTAATCTCAAAACTATCACGGTCGGTTAATAAAACATGCTCTATCCATATATCCGTATGAGCCGTCTCTGCAAGCAGGGTAATTTCAAATTGAATCAAAACGCCTGAACCTGATTTCGATTCAGTTTCAAGACCTTTTTGGGACATGTCGAACAGGATAATGCCCTGTTCATCATTGATTTCGTTTTGAACGATCCAACCTAATTCTAAAAATGACCCCGGTTCCAATCCGCTGGCTGAGATAAACTGCGGGTTGTATCGAAGTTCCAGCTCAAATCCAAATAAATCTTCAACATTCTCCACCCAGACCGCAATCGTCGTGCTCTGCCCGGGTGCCAGCGTCACCTGCGCGGGCGAAACGCGCACCAACGTTTCACCCTGGGCGCGGGTTTGCCCGGCGGGGAACAAAGCGGTGATAGGCAGCACCATTAAAGCCAGCAGAAGCGGCAATAAACGCTTCATCGAATAAGTCCAGTCCGGCTCACCTGCCGAAAAATCAGCAGGTGAGCCCTATTATTTTTTTAATCAAATCATCGTGCAGGCTGGAAACAGGCACCAGCCTGCAACACGGTCAATGGGTCCGCTTATTGTGGAGCCCAGGCGCTTCCATCATAGACGTATACGCCCGGCGCTGAAACGCCAATTCCGTCAACAGTGGCGCCTGCGTGGATGATGATCGTGGCTGTAGAATAAGGTACCACCTGACCGGTTACCTTGAAATCAGCGCCACTAACAAGAAGCAGTGTTCCTTTTCCGGGCACCTCTGGAGCGTGGTTACCATCCTTTAAAATCAAGGACTTGATTTCAACCGTGCCAGCAATGGTCAGGTGGCCTGAGTTGTCAAGATCAACGCCATCTTCCTCATCTGTGCTGGCAATTTCCGCATCGTGGATCGTCAGGACCCCGCAGTTGGCAATGCCCCGCTCATAGCCCGTCAGCGAGCCGCTCAGGATGGTCGAGGTGCCATACAGAGTACCCTGATAATTGTAGTTATAGAGAGCGTACCCATTTTCTGAGACCAATGCGCCCGATTCCATCACAAAGGTGCCATAAACGCCCACGGCATGACCGTTGCCATTATTCTGAATTGCGCCTCCGCCCCGGCTGTTGCGCACTCGCAACATGCCCGTACCGCTAACATAAACCGTCGCATCCGCAGCCGAGGTCAGCGTGTGCCCGTTGAGCTCCAGCGTGATGGATTTTCCAGCAATCATCACGGCATAGGAAGAGTTCATGTAATCAGCTTGTGCAATGGTCAGGTCTGCAAATAGCCACAGCACAGCGCCATCCTGGGCAGCCGTCACCGCCTCCCGAAGGGTTTCGTAAAAGGCAGTTCTGTGCCCGGGGCAACCACGAGCGTAGCGCCGGGAACGTCCAGGTAACGATCCTGCTCTGTGGTGACTTCGTATAAGCCGATAGTCACATCCGCGAAGGTCAGGTTCGTGCCCATCTGATCCAGCGAGATAGCAACGTAGTTTTTAGAGGCATCTGTAAGGGTCATCTCCACGCCGCCGCGGTTCATACGGCCCTGCATGGTCACCCTGCCGGTGACCTGAGCAATGTCGTAGACGCTGAAGTCAAAAGTCTCATCAGCCAGCAGGCGATTGGGCCATTCCGTGTCAAACAGGCTGACCGTCACCTGACCCTCGTAAGCATGGGGGAAGACCACAGTGAAGGGTTTCAGATCGCATGGATCGACCGGGATCGTGCAGCCGGTTGCATCGCAGACGTATTCGGTGCCAGCATAGGTCAGTTTTGTGCCATCGGGGAAGTCGAAGTGCAGTGCAAATTCAATGGCGTCATTTGTGCACATTGCTGGGTCAATCGTGATCTCCAGGTTGAATTGCTCCTCAACCCCTGCCTGGTAGGGTCCCTGGATGTCATCTGAAGTGATGACCGGTTTGGTGTAGACAACAAGCTCATTTTCATAGGTCGTCAACAGCGTCCAATCCGGGTCAGCATATGTGTACTTGCCGGAAAGTTCGAGGGTGAAGTTAAAAGTGCCGCTGACACCATCCTTGAAGGTGACCCGGAATTTAGATGTCTCGTTAAAAGTAGTGTCTACAGGCCCAAACCCGCCCGGCGCCCAGCCAAACTGGCCGCAAATGCCAGGGCCTGGATCACAGTCACCATAGGTCTCATAGCCTCTGGAACCCATGACGATCCAGTCGTCAAGGTCTGGCGCATAAAACTCAAAGCTTTCAATATCAGCCTTGCTGACGCCATCCAGCCGATAATCGAAGATCATCAGCGCGTAGTCGAGACCGGTAGCCGGGTTTTGCATGTTAATGTTGAATTCACGCTCTTCACCGGTCAGGTAATAGCCCTGGACATCATCCGATGTAATTGTTGGCAGGTCAAAGATGGTCAGTTCAGCGTCGTCCAGCTTCAGCGGGTAGACGTGGTTGGTGTAATATTCAACGCCAGGGGTCATGCTAAAGCCCTGGAGGATTTCAACCAGCGCCAGTTCCGCAGTGTTCAAAGCCGCGCCCGTTGTAAATTCAACAGTATACAGAACGATGTCTGTACCGGTGACCGGGTAAAACGGTCCTGTTTCTTCATCGTAGATGGTGCCTGCGAACTTAATCTCGCCAGCGGTTGCTGTGTCAATCAAGCTTGGTACAGACGGTATCGCACCAAAGTCAGTACCGGGAGTAACATCGCCCAACGTCAACAGCGTGGCCGGGTAGGTCAGTGTGAACTCGGCGCCGGTGATTTCGGTCAGGTTGGCTTTCACCGTGTAGGTAATTTCTGTACCCACTAAAACCTTGTTATCGAAATAGAACGCATCGAAGTCCGTCTCAACCCACAGGTCCGCATGGGTGAAGGGGGTTGTGGTTACGCCTGTGATTGTGGAAGCTGCGTTCACACCCCAGCTATTGTAACGGGCGTCGATTCCGATGTTGCTGCCTGCGTCGATGGTTGCACCCTTGAACATATTGCCCTGGATGAAGTACTCATCGAAGTTGGTGGTGATCGCGCCGTCAAATTTAATCGCAGTGTCGAAGCCATCAAAATAGTTGTTCAGAAGCATGAACCCGTCAATACCGCCCAAGAAATCGATGCCTATTTCGCTGGTTGTTTCTGTGGCGTCAAAGTATAGATTCTTGACCCGCAAGCCCTGCACGTCCTCGTCTACCAGAATGCCGGGGGAATCACCGGTGGGAACACAGGACTGCATTCCGGGCAGTTCACCTTCTATGGTGACGTTATCTGCAGTGACATGCACACACGGGGAGTTGCCCGCCAGCGCGCTGCCCTGGGTGATAAAGATGAGCATTCCTTCCTGGCTTGCCTGGAGACCGCCGGGCAAGGTCACATCGCCGACCACGATGAAGACGGGGTTGCCCGCTTCGTCTTCTCCGAAGTAGAGGCCTTCCTCTTGTGGAGGTACATCGGGGTTAAAAGGTGCTTCCAGCGTGTAGCCGAAGCCGCTGCAGTCTGGGTCGGTGCACCAGGGGCTGAAGTCAATTACGGCTGAAGAAAGTGACCAATTATGCTTAACCATTTTTTCTGTAACCCCAGCGGTGCCCCAGTAGTTGTACCTGGCATCCGCTGTATCACTGTAATATGCTATTCCACCAGTGTCCACGAAACGGTTGCCCTGGATGGTTAAATTGCCAAGCACAGAACCCGAAAAATATATTGCAGGATGAAGAAGATTACCGTCGTCAACATCGTATCGAATATCGTGGATGTAGTTATTCACGATCGAAACGTTTTTTACGCTCATGTTGTTGGTACTGGGTTGTGAAAAACGTATGCCTGCCTGAATATTTACTGGATCTCCATTGATGTCCTTGCCGGTGATCTCCAATCCATCGATAAGAATGTCCTCGATTTTTGGCACTTCTGAATCAATGCCATAATAATTATTAGCGTGACATATTGCGCTGCCCGAGGTTTCGGCCACGATGTAGGAATGCGAATGGTTTATGCTGAAGCAGTTACCGGAGTTTGCAATAATCACGCCGTCCTCAAGATACAGGTGCCGACCTTTGACTTCGTAGCCAGATTCGCCGCCGTCAGTGTAGGTTCCTGCTTTCACAATGACAGTGTCTTCCGGTCCAACCGCATCGATGGCATCCTGGATATCTGTATAGTTACAGCCCTCTGCGCAAACGGTAACCCCTGTCGGTGGGTCGTCCGCCAGCACAGCCCCGGGCAGCAACGCCAGCAGAACCGCCACCGCAATTAATAAGCCCAGGGTTTTGAATAAAGTTTTTTTCGTAAACATTTTTTATTCCTCCTAAATCATTTCTTACATTTTCCTGCACCTGCGTGCAGCTCAATTCCCCCGAGGTTCCCCTTGCACCCCTCGAGAAGGCTCAGCAATTCTCTTCAGCCTATCTCAATAACGCCCTCCTTTCTTCACCGGGGATGAGGTTGAATGATAACAAGGGTCTATTTCCCCCATCACCTGGCAAATTACCTCAAAATAACCCTCATTTCCGGCAAATTCCAAAAATTAGATCCGTTTTTATTCAATTAAACAAAGACGCCAGCCGAGTTTAGGCCAGCGAAAAACCTTCTGTGGTCTGAATGGTCATATTCGTGATCGTGGTAAATATTGCAAACCGATACGTTGTCAAATCACTCTCTGATCTATAACAGGGTTGATACAGTAAAAAGGATGCGCTATTAATAAAACTCCCTGAGGCATTGCGCTGAAAACCTTTCATACATCCCTTGCCCAAATGCCTTATAATCTATAACTGCAAGTATAAAGGACAATAATTAAGCGGTCAAGGTAATTTAGAATATTTTAAGGTTGTGGTGCCCCGGGCAAACGCCCCCAAATTTGCACCACGAAAGGCGATTCACAATGAACTGGTTTTCCACCACGTTTTCCATCCAGACCGAAAAACAGGGCTTGCACAATTTCACCCGCCAGGTTCAAGAGCAAATTGACGGGTGGCAGGTGCGCACGGGGATGGCTTTCCTGTTTGTCCCGCACACCAGCGCCTCCCTGGTGGTCAACGAAAGTTATGACCCCACCGCCCGGCGAGATCTGGAAAGCTACCTGAGCCATGTCGCACCCGAGGGTCAGGATTGGCACGTGCACACAATCGAAGGCGCCGACGATTCCTCGGCGCATATGCGCACGATGATCACCCCCATCAGCCTGACCGTGCCCATCGATTACGGCAAGCTCAGCTTGGGCGCCTGGCAGGGGATTTACCTCGCCGAGCACCGCCGCCGCGGCCACCTCAGGCAGGTGCACCTGCGTGTGCTGGCTGTGGCATGATCGGAGGGCGTTGCGCGCACCCGCCGATGGGTACACACAGACCTCGCAGGCTTTCGCCGCTCGGGGAAAAACTGTGGTTTTCACCCTGTTGCTTCTTTAAAAATATGCTATGATTGACGCCATGCGACCTGATTGGGATTCCTATTTTATGAAAATCGCCTTCGCGGTTTCCGAGCGCAGCACCTGCGATCGTGCCCTGGTGGGCTGTGTGCTGGTGCGCGACAAACGCATCCTGACCTCCGGTTTCAATGGCTCGCCATCCGGGCAGCCCCACTGCGACGAGGTCGGTCATCTGCTGGTGGAGGGGCACTGCGTGCGCACGATCCACGCCGAGACCAACGCCATCATCCAGGCGGCGCTTCACGGGGTATCAACCCGGGACAGCACCTGTTATGTCACCCATTTCCCGTGCATCAACTGCACCAAAGCCCTGATCAACGCCGGCATTGTTCGCCTGGTTTACCATTTCGCCTATCGGGTGGATGAAAACGCACTGGATTTCCTGGATCGTGCCCGCATGGAGATCGTCCAGCTGGATATGGATCCCAACCACAACACCCCCTCACACACCATGTAGGGTACGCGGGTTGCCTTACATAATTGTCATTGCGAGATACGAAGCAATCTAAACATTCCCCATTGTTGGTGCGCACAAAAGAGGTGCACACCCTACCGCACATCTCGTAGGGTGCGCGGTGCCCGCCCGCGCACCATCATCTCACACCGTATTCACTGTTATTGGTGCACACCACACAAGTGTCATTGCGAGCCTGCGAAGCAATCTAAATATTCCACTTTTTTGGTGCGCACAAAAGAGGTGCACACCCTACCGAACACCGTTATTCTCGCATTATTGGTGTGCATAAGAACGGTACACACCCTACCACGCACCTCGTAGGGTGCGCGGGGTATTTCCGCGCACCATTAACACACCACATTCCCCATTTTTGGTGTGCACAAAATCGGTGCACACCCTACCGAACGCCATTATTCTCGTATTATTAGTGCGCACCCCCCCTCTGTAATATAATTATCCCATGCCAGAATACCGACGAATTTATACTCCAGGTGGTATATATTTTTTCACGCTGGTCACCTACCAGCGCAAGAAAATCTTTTCGCAACCCTGCGCACGATCATTATTCTCTGACGCGGTCTCCCACGTTCGCAAATATCAACCCCTTACCACAATTGCCCATTGCATTTTGCCAGACCATATTCACCTGATCTGGCAAATGCCAGAAGACAATTTTGACTATTCAAAGCGAATTGGCGCAATTAAACGTCATTTCTCAATTAAATATTGTGAACAATTCAATATACACCCTCCGCAAAACAAAACGATGATCAAGCGGAGAGAGGTAGCCATCTGGCAGCGGCGTTTTTGGGAACATTCCATTTTTGACGAGAATGATTTTGAGCATCATCTCAATTACCTCCATTTTAATCCTGTCAAACATGGGCTTGTGGACCGCGTGCAGGATTGGGAGGCATCCAGTTTTAAAGATTTCGTCAAACAAGGATATTACGATTTGGATTGGGGTGGCAATTATCGAAACGTAAAGCCGAATCAAGATTTTGGAGAATAATTTCCACAGCATTATTGGTGCGCACAAAACCGGTGCACATCCCACCGCACACCTCGTGGGGTGCGCGGGGAATTTCCGCGCACCATCATTGCACGCCACATTCCCCATTGTTGATGCACACAAAATCAGTGCACACCCTACCGAACGCCATTATTCTCGTATTATTGGTGCGCACAAAACCGGTGTACATCCCACCTCGTAGGGTGCGCGGGGAATTTCCGCGCACCATCATTGCACACCACATTCCCCATTGTTGGTGTGCACAAAACCGGTGCACACCAACTACCGAATACCACATTTTTCGTAGGTATGCAAAATTCGTCCGCGCACCATCACTCCACCCCTTTAAATAAAAAAAAGCGGGCGATGGGATTCGAACCCACGAATGTCAGCTTGGAAGGCTGATGCCTTACCACTTGGCGACGCCCGCATTAAAAGCTTTTATATTTTACGCGAAACAACCGGTTAGGTCAATGATTTACTCCCCCCGCAAGGCTTTCTGCAACAGGTCCCGGGTCAACGCCGGGTCCGCTTTACCCCGGGTTGCACGCATCACCTGCCCCATAAACCAGCCCAAAAGCCCATCCTTCCCATCCCGAAAACTTGCAACCTCGCCCGGATTATCCGCGATGATGCTGTCGATCACCGCCTGCAGCGCCGAATCATCGCTGACCTGCGCCAAACCTTCCTCCTCGACAATCAACGCAGGTGGCTTACCGCTTTCCTGCACCTTGCCCAACAGGGCTTTGCCGGTGGCGTTGTTGATCTTGCCTGCATCCACCATTCTGATCACCTCAACCAGGTCCTCGGGCTTGATAATCAGCCCGTCTGCTTCAATTGAAAGTTCGTTCAGCATCCGCAGGATCTCGTTCATGATCCAGTTGGAGACAGCCTTGGGGTCGCCCTGATAAGCGTTAGCAACTTTCTCAAAATAATCTGCCAGCGGACGGTCGCCGGTCAGAATATCCGCATCATATTCCGGCAAGCCAAACTCTACCATAAAGCGCGCCCGCCGCTCCAGCGGCAGTTCCGGCAGAGATGCCAAAATCTCATCCCGCCAGGCTTCATCCAGCGCCAGGGGGAGCAAATCAGGTTCTCGAATATAGCGATAGTCCTCAGCGCTCTCCTTGGAGCGCATCTTGGTCAGCCGGTTGTGAGTGTCATCCCAATCCAGTGTCCAGGCTTCCACCCTTCCGCCCGATTCGACCACGTCGATCTGGCGTTCAACCTCTTTATTAATCGCTGTGCGCACCGCTTCAATCGAGTTGATGTTCTTAATCTCCGTCTTGGTGTTCAAATGCGTGCTCCCCATCGGCCTGATCGAGACATTGGCATCCGCTCGCAAATGCCCTTTTTCCATATTCGCCTCAGAGATGCCCAACCAGCGCAGCAGTTGTCGCAGCCTGATCAGGTATTGCGCAGCTTCATCGGCGGAACGCAGATCCGGCTTGGTGACCATCTCCACCAAAGCCACACCGCAGCGGTTAAAGTCAACGTAGCGCTTCCCATTTTCATGTTTGGTCTTGCCAGCATCCTCTTCAAGATGCAGCTGATCGATTCCCACCCGCCGAACCTCACCATCCGGCATAGGTAAATCCAGGTAGCCCCCCTTTCCCAGAGTCCGGTCAAATTGTGAGATTTGAAATCCCTTGGGCAAATCCGGATAAAAATAATTTTTTCGATCAAAGCAGGATTTTAACTGAATCTCGGAATGCATCGCAGCCGCCAGAATGGCGCCTTTCTCCACCACCGCCTTGTTCAACACGGGCAAAACACCGGGCAAACCGGAACATACCGGGCAGATGTTGGTGTTGGGCGGGTCTCCCCAGGAATCCGCTTTGCAGGCGCAAAAGATCTTGGTGTTCGTGTTCAGCTGAATATGGGTTTCGAGTCCGATAATGACTTCAAAATCGGTCATAGCAACGCTCCATTTCCATTTTCCAAAATCTTGGGTTTCGCTTTTCGCCAGCTTTCCTGTGCTGTCCCCTGTTCAAAGGCATACCCCATCCTGAAAAGTGTCTCTTCCATAAAATCAGGACCGAGTAACTGAACCCCAATCGGAAGCCCCTGGTGATCCATACCAGCAGGGATGGATAGTGCGGGGATGCCGGCATGATTGGCGGGCACGGTCATCTGATCAGCATACTGCATCAGGACCGAATCACCATAGACATCGCCCATCTTAAAAGCTGTGGTGGGGGTGGTGGGGGTCAGCAGCGCGTCCAGACGGTAAGCGCCCTTCGGATCAAACGCAGAATCAAAATCGGAGCGGATCAGGCTGCGCATTCTCAATGCCCGGTGATAATAGCGTTCATTGTAGTGGGCAGTACTGAATAAAGTCCCCATCAAAACGCGCAGTTTGGGCTGCAGCCCAAACCTTTCCGCCCTGGTCTTGCGAAACATATCGTGCAGATCCTCAAAGTCGCTCGTGGTGCGATAACCATATTTAACGCCGTCAAAACGGTGCAGGTTGGATGCCGCCTCCACGCGGCTGATAACATAGTAGGTAGGGATGCTGTAAACCGTGTGCGGCATGGGAACGTCTTCGATGATTTCTGCGCCCATGTTTGCCAGCACTTCGGCGGCGTGCAAGGTTGCCTTTCGAATTTCCTCAGGCAATGATTGCGTCAGGAATTCACCGGCATTGGCGTCTGGATAAGTGATCTGCATAAACTGAGGGGATAAACCAATTCGCATCCCCCTGACGCCTTCCTCAATCTTTTCCAAATAATCTGGAACAGCCACGGTTGCCGCCGTGCTGTCCCGAGGGTCAGCTCCCGCCATCGTGCCAAGCATCAGGGCGGCATCGCGCACATCGCGCGCCAGCGGCCCGGCACTATCCAGCGAAGATCCAAAGGCAATCAGACCATAACGTGAGATCCTGCCGTAGGTCGGCTTAAGACCCACCACGCTGCAGTAGGCGGCGGGCTGCCGGATGGAGCCGGCGGTATCCGTGCCGAGGGAAAGCCAGGCTTCGCCCGCCGCCACCGATGCCGCCGAGCCCCCTGATGAGCCGCCCGGCACCCGGGCAGGGTTCCAGGGGTTGCGCGTGGCGGGTTGGAATGCGGATGATTCTGATGAAGAACCGTAGGCAAATTCGTCCAGGTTGACCTTACCCAGAGTCACGGCGCCCGCTGTTTCCAGCCGTTCGACGGCTGTGGCGGTGTATGGTGGAATGAAGTTGGCTAACATGCGTGAGCCTGCAGTGGTGAGCACGTCTTTGATGCAAAAGATGTCCTTGATCGTGATGGGCACCCCCGCCAGCGGGCCCACCGCTTCCCCGGCTCTGATCCGGGCATCGACTGCCTCAGCCTGTTCGCGAGCACGATCCTCCGTCAGGGTGATAAAGGCGTGTATTTTTTCCTGGTCTTCCTCTGTAAGGTCTCCAGCATCCAGCCCCCCCGGACGACCATCCACCATGCTAACCCGTTCAAGCGCGGCTTCCAGGATCTCAACCGCAGAGAGCGCACCCTCCTGAACTTTTTTTGCCAGCGCAAATGCAGAATAATTGAAAATTGACTCGGTCATCAGTCTAACTCCGTGTGGGGAATATCGGGGACAATGATATAACCATCCTCAACTTCGGGCGCCTGTGCCAGAATCTCTTGCGGATTCTCAAAGGGCTCCCAATCATCCTCTCGCAGCGGCGGGCAGTTCGCTGGGGGATAGAGTCCCCCGTAAGACGCCATGGGGATGTTGTCATCAACCGTGAAGGTTGTCAAATACTGGATCGCTCTGAGCTGTTTGTTCAATTCTTCTCGCAGGGATTCCGCTTCCTGCGGATCGAAGGTGAAGGCTGCCAGCTCGACCAGGCGATCGAAAATTTCAGGGGTAATTTCATCGGTCATTGTCTTTTTCCATTCAATGGGTTCGGGCAAAGCGTTCTCAATCTGATGTTATATGATACCTTAGAATGGGAGCGTTCGTGAATGCTGAATGTGAATTATAAACGGGATTGGTCGTGTTTTTTACGATGGAATCCGGCAACAGGTTTGGGTTATCTGGCGTTTTCTGTTCGGAAAAATTTCTAACCATCAGGGTAAGCGGGGGCGTGGCTACGGGCAAAATCAGGTCAATCGCCTGAGCGATCACCTGTAAAAACCAACAATGAACAGGCAGGCCGCGCCGATCTGCAGGTATAATAAAAATGAATCTTAACCAAGAATCAAAAGGGAGCCTTATGTCAGCCAAATTAAAATGGATCGATCAGGAATTGCAGACTCTAAAAGAGTCAGGATTGTATAACACCATCCGCACCCTGAGTTCACCTCAGGGCGCCCGGCTCATGGTGGATGGCAAGCAGGTACTCAACTTTTGTTCCAATAATTACCTGGGGCTTGCCAATCATCCCCGGATGGTCAGGGCGGCTGAAGAAGCCATGCACAGGTATGGCGTTGGTCCCGGCGCCGTCAGGACGATTGCCGGCACGATGGACCTCCACCTCGAACTCGAAAAACGAATGGCAAAATTCAAAAGGGCTGAAGAAACGATCACCTTCCAATCCGGCTTCACTGCAAATCTTGCCACCATTCCTGCCCTGGTAGGTAAAGGGGACCTGATTTTTTCTGATGAGCTCAACCACGCCTCCATCATCGACGGCTGTCGGCTTTCAGGGGCAACCATCGTCCGCTACGACCACGCCGATACCGATTCTTTACAGCAACAGATCCAGCAAAACAAAGGAAGCTATCGGCGAGGGCTGATCATCACAGACGGAGTCTTTTCGATGGATGGCGATTTTCCACCCCTGGATCGGATTGCAGACATTGCTGAGGAACACGATTTAATGCTGATGGTGGACGATGCCCACGGGGAAGGTGTCCTCGGTGAAGGGGGGCGCGGCATCGTGGACCATTTCCACCTGCATGGCAGGGTCGATGTGGAGGTTGGCACTTTTTCAAAAGCCTTTGGCACGATGGGCGGGGTTGTAGCGGGCGACGCCAAGATCATTGAATGGCTCCGCCAGCGAGGACGTCCCTTCCTGTTTTCATCCGCGGTGACCGTGCCGGATGTTGCCGCCACCATTGCTGCCGTGGATATCCTCGAAGAATCAACCGAACTGGTCGATAGACTCTGGCACAACGCGCACATCTTCAAATCAGGTATGAAAAGCCTGGGGTTTGACACGGGTAAAAGCATGACACCGATCACCCCGGTGATGCTTGGTGACGCGAATCTGGCGCGCGAATTCAGCCGAAAGCTTTATGACGCAGGAGTCTTCGCGATGGCGCTCGGATTCCCAACCGTCCCGAAGGGTATGGCTCGCATCCGCGTGATGATTTCTGCCACCCATTCTGCAGAAGACCTGGAACAAGCCCTGGATTCTTTTCAGAAGGTTGGAAATGAACTGGGTGTGATCTAAACTGTTCCCTCTCACACCTTTTCTTTTTTAGCAGGGGTCAACACGCCGGGGAAACTTTTAAGTGCATCGATCTTAAAGAAAACAATAAGCGCCGTTTTGGCGCTTATTTTATTTTGACTTGATGAACAAGACCTTTCAGTCTTCCGGTTTTTCGATCTCGGGTCCTTTGAAGGGGTCGTAATTTGGATTGGTGCCCGACCAGCAGCATCCCGGTTGATTGAAGCTATTGCAAGCCAATCCGCGGGAACAGCGGTGCGCAAAGATGCGCGGGGGCTGTTCGGGTAAAAATGTCGCCGGGTAAACAATATCGGCTTCCAGCGCCACCTCTTCGCCTGCACGATCGCAATATGAGATTTTTATTACTTTCCAGCTTCGATTTGCCACGGGTTTACCTCCGATTCGAATCCTTAAATCACTGTTAAGCCACTGTTAAGTAATTAGAATTATAACACAGAGAGAAGAGGAATCCTATGGATTAGGCTATATCGCGATAAGTTCCTTCAACAACATCTGGTTGCGAATCGGCAGGTTTTTGCCCCGGTTCCCCTCGAAGCGTCTTGCGATGTTCTTCCACCACATCATCAGGACACAGTTCAATGAACAGGTAACCACCCAGCCACAGCATCAACCCATCGTCCACCGGGTTGAGGGGAATAAAATCGACAGGGGTCAGCAGATAGATCAATGCCCCTACCGGCAGCAGTTTCAGCAATATATTGACGCGCGAGTCCTTCATCAAGCGAAGGATCAGGCGCACATTTTGGTAAATCTCCATCAGAAAACCGTCATTCACACGTTTATCCTGGTTTTTCGTGGTTCCCTGTCGTTCAGTCATATTTTTTAACCTCCAAAATATTAAGCCTATCATCTTTCATGGGACTGAGTAAATTTTTATTTTTCATGAGCAGGCGTTTCGGATTCTCTGAACATTTTTTGCCGCTTGTGGTTGATCAGCGGCGCGACCAGTCTCCGTAAACCGTATTTGAACACGATCGGCGACAACCACCGTCCGCCCTCCCGGTAATGAACCCGCAACATCTCCGGCCAGCAGCGTGCATCTGCCGCGACCGTCTTGGCGTCGCCATGCAATCGAAAACTTGCCCAATCACGCCCAGGCAAGTACACCAGACGGGATTCCTTTGCCAGTCTGACCCACAGGTCATAATCCATGGCGAAATAAAACGAGGGATCTAAAGGTCCTACCTTTTGCCAGAGGTCCGCTCTGAAGAAGGCTGATTGTTGTGGGATATGCACATAACCCCGTCGCAATCGATCATAATCGGTCTGTGCTGCTGGGAAATCGCCAATTTTTCGTCCATTGGCATCAATGAAAGAGCAATCACCATAGACCAGCCCGACGTCGGGATGGTTTTCAAGAAATTCGACGGCTTCGGCAACCGCATCCGGCTGATAAATATCATCTGAGTTCAACCAGGCCAAATACTTGCCCTTCGCCCTTGCAAAACCTTTATTGATCGCATCGGTTTGACCCTTATCAGGGACAGATTCCCAGTATGCAAGGTGGGCTTCGTATTCCCTGATGATCCCCAGACTGCCATCCGTCGAGTTGCCGTCAATAATGATATATTCCAGGGGGTCATAAGCCTGGGAGATCACGGATTCAATCGTCTGGCGCAAGAATTTTGCCTGATTGTAGGAGGGTGTGATCACAGAGACAAGTGGTTTTTGGGTCATTTTTTAATCAATTAACTTTCTATCAGGATTTCGTCCCGGAAAATTACGTCATCATTTGCGTATCAATTATACTGAGAAAGGTGAATAAGCACAGATCCGCAAGAGGTGAACATCTGAGGGCTAAACTAGCCCTTCCGCCTGAGCAAAATTCAGGTCTTCTTTTCGCATTGCTGCAGCCCATTTTCGCCGGGGAACAGCTTCTTTCCTCTGTGGGTTAGCTTTCGGCGCGCCTTCCGATACCAGATAAAAATCCCCCCCAAACCCACTGCGCCGCCCAATGCCTGCACCCATTTATACCAAACAGCCCATACTGCCTGCGGCTCGATCCGCCAGGCTTGCTTGAAATGTTCCAGTGCCATCTTCGAAAGTCCGGCGTCAATCAAACGGCGGGCTGAAAAAACATGTAATCCCGCCCTGATCTTTTGATCATGCGCTTCAAACACATCATCAAAAAGCGGTTCATGGCGCAGACCCTCCACAAAGGCAAACGCCTCACCCACAAACTTCGCTGATTGGGCGATCGTCTTTGCGTCTTCATGAGTCCGTTCCACTGCCCAATACGCGTCTGTGTGACGAATGGGGTAATTCGCTGCAATCCGTATCCACAATTCATGATCCAGGATCAAATGGCTTTCGGGTCGCAGGTAGCCTGCCTTTTCAAGCGCTTCTCGCCTCATAAAAACTGCCGGCTGCAGCAGAACATTGAATGCCAGCAGGTCATCCACGCCATACTGCCGGTAAGGATGCCAGTCCAGCAGGTTTCCATCGGCATCCACCATGACCCCGTTGCCATAGACCATGCCCAGTTCAGGATTTTCAACCAGCGCCTGAACCGCGTGGCTCACCACCTCACAACGATAATAAAAATCATCCGAGTTGATCCAGGCGACGATCTCGCCTGAAGCCCGATGGAAACCCTTGTTGATCGCATCCGCCTGACCCTGGTCCTTCTCAGAAGCCCAAAAAGCCAGTTGACTCTCATATTTTTGGATGATCTCCTGGCTACCATCCGTCGATCCGCCATCGATCACCAAATACTCGATCCGGGGGTAATTCTGGCATAAAACTGATCGGATGGTATCTTCCAGATACCTTGCCTGGTTATAGGAGGGGGTGACAATAGAAACAAGAGGTTGGGTCATCATCTAAAACAAATCCTCATAGTTAACCTTATCGAAGACGGTCAACTTCCCGTCCACAGTCGCATCAAGCACGATCCGTCCATCGGCTTCATAAGCCAGTTTCGCCATCCGGTAGGCGCGTTCCGAACCCTCCAGGTCAGGCAGCTGCCAGCGAAAACCCTTGCCAAAATAATTGGCTGCGAAGTGGTTGGGGTCATCGCCTTCCGATGTGACCACCTGGTTAGCAGGTCCTTTGGTGGCAAAATTATGGTCCACGCCGATCAGAATGGCGGTGGTGAAACCCATAAAATAAGCCAGCTGCAGGCTGACATAGGTTACCGTAAAACCTTCGTAGAGTCGTCCGGCTGCATCACCGTTGAAGTTTTCAGGCAGCGTATAGTCCGTGTCGAGGAACAGGGTCTCAGGGTCGGCTTTGAAAAACTTCCGAGCCCGCCAGGTGATAAATTTAGGGATTTCCAGTTCCTGCATTTCCTGATAGCATTGCTCCAGCACCAGGTCATTCACCGAGACCAAAACCGAGGATGTAAAGTTGTTTTCATCAAATGCCAGGTAAATCCGGTTCATTCCGATTGAAAATTCATCTTTTAATTTTCCAAGGTCCATCTTGCGCAGGCTCGGCCCATTGCCAATGATGAAGCAGCGCTCGCCCCGGTAACGATCCCGCCAGGTTTCCAGGCGTGCTTTGTTTGCCATCCATTCCGGCGAAAAAATGCGCGCAACCAGGTGCCGGTCACGGTTATACCATGCCCAATACCGATCAGAAGCAAATGCCCATAGCGGAGTGGGTGTGATCTTTTTCAATGTTTCTTTGAAAGTCATTCACTACTCCGTGCTCAGACGAGCCGTCGCGCCGCCATCAACAATCAAAGCCTGTCCGGTAATAAATGAAGATTGGTTGTTGTCGGCAAGGAAGTAAATCGAGCGCGCAATCTCCTCCGGTTGACCCACCCGTCCATTGACGGTCTTGCGAGCCAGGTTTTCCAATCGCTCAAGCACATTCCCCTCACCAAGGTGACCTCGATCAAAGCCCGCCCGCAGCATGGGCGTATCCACCGCGCCGGGTAAGATCGCATTCACCCGAATCTCATCGGGTGCAAACTCAATCGCCATGGCTCGGGTCAACGCCAAAAGTCCACCCTTGCTGGCAGCATAGGCAGCAATATCGGCGGAGGTCGCCACGGCATGCACGGAAGACACATTCACGATCGCCCCGCCGCCGCCTTCTTTGAGCAATGGATAAGCCATCTTTGCCCCCAGGAATACCGAGCGCAAATTGGAAGCCATCACCAGGTCCCATTCCTCAGCAGTTGTTTCGATCAGCGGCTTTGCAATTTGCACAGCCGCATTGTGCACAACGGCGTCCAGCGATGACGTCACCGCGGAAACTTTTTCATAAATCTCCGCTTGCTGTTCGGGAAGGGAGATATCTGCCTGGATGTAAACGCCATCATCAGGAAACTCGGCAAATTTTGGGGCACGGTCGACACCGATCACCTTCCAACCCTCTTCAGCAAAAACGCGAACGGTTGCCCGTCCAATGCCGCCGGCTGCGCCTGTCATCAACAAATATTGGTTTTTATTTTCTGACATTTTCACTTCTTTCGCAGTAATTTTATCTGTTCAACTTTTCGACCTGAGTCAAATTCACGTGTTAATCATATTTAATATAAAGTTTTTGACTCTAGAAAATCATTTTTGTTAACTACAATCTTGACCAATATTATATCATTTCGTAGTGGCAGACCCTCGCGAAGCACTCCCTGTGCCCTGAAAGGGCATCGAGCCATGTCTGCCCATCCCGAAGTACCCTTTGGTAGGGTAACCACGGCGGGTTGCTCCTACATTAGACGCCGAGTAGTGAACGAACCAATTTTTAACACGCTCCATAGCTTTGATCTTTTGTCCATCGATCTTAGAATTTGCTCTTTATTTGATCAAGAGATTGTGCAGGGATATCCAACCCGATCAACAGGTTTTTAATGGTATTCCAGTGGACCCTCTCCCAGAATCTGGGACTCGAATTGGAGTTATGCGGCGCCAGCAGGACCTGGGACATCGCTAACAAGGGGCTGTCCTGGGGCAGAGGTTCATCTTCAAACACGTCAAGCCCGGCGCCCGCCAGCTGCTCATTTTGCAGAGCATGCACCAGGGCAGGTTGGTCAATGACCGGGCCGCGCGCTGTGTTGATCAGCACCGCTGACGGCTGGCAAAGTGAAAGACTCTGCGCGTTGATCAGATGATGACTGGTGGGATTTAAGGAGCAATTGATGCTGATAAAGTCAGAACGGGCTAAGAGATCCTCCAGGGATGTCATCTCAACGCCATATTCCAGCAAAAAATCAGGCGCAATCTCAACAATATCGTTGCCCAGCAAGGTCATTCCAAATGCCCTTGCTCGCCGCAGAACGGCGCGGCCCACATCCCCCACACCGATCACGCCCAGGATGCTCTCACTGAGCGTCTTTCCATTGATCTTGTTCCAGTTACCTGCTTTCATCTGGCTGTCCAACCAGGGTATGTTTCGGGCAAAAGCCAGCATATATCCAATCACACTCTCCGACACAGGCACGGTAAAAGCATTCGGCGTGTTCCCAACCATCACTCCCATTTCCCGTGCGGCGTCTTGATCGATTGAATCGATCCCGGTGCCCCATTTGGAAATGACTTTCAGACGGGGGATGCAAGCCTGAATGACCCTGCGCGTATAGCGATCGTCACCACAAATCGTTCCATCAAATTCACCCGCATAGCCCAGGATCTCTTCCTCCGATAGGCGTTCATTCACATTTGCAACAATTACGTCTAATCCAAAAGATTCAAGGATAGGTTGAAATCGATCCATTTCAGGCAAAATATAAGGCGCAGTCACCAATACGGTTTTTGTCATGATTGTCTCCTACACAGGGTTAAAATAAGTGCGGTTGTCAGGATTGTCCATAAAGCTGGCGGAAGAGCATATCTGCCACTGTAAAATCAAGTTCTTCATCAATATCCCAGGCTTCAATGGCTGGAATTTCGTACATCAATGGTCGTTCTCCCAAACGGTTTCGTCTGCTAAGCAGCGTCTGTTTTGAAAAAATATAAATACAAGAGTTTTCTTCATAAACAGGCGGCAAATCCTGGGTGCGTAGCAAAACCTGAGGATTGTGATTGATGGGGTGGCCAAGTTGATCAAACAAGCGCGTCTGCAGTCGGGTCACACCAAACAGCGAATCATATTCAGGTATATTTTGAAAAAAGGTTTGAATGGCGTCCTTGATGGTTTCAGGGCGTAAAAGCGGGTTGGTTGAATGCGTCTGCAGGTAAAACAGGGAATCAATCTCACCCATATCGTGCAGCAGAATCTCGTTCATTGGAACCATATCACCACGCAGATCTTCCGGGCGAGAAATCGTAAGAACGCCCGGATAGTCCTTTTCTATAAGCTCAAGGATTACAGGGCTGTCCGTATCCACCAAAATGCCGTCCAATTCGGGAACATCAAGCAGGGCATTCAGAATATGATAAAAAAGAGGTTTGCCAGCAAGATCGCGATAATTCTTGCCAGGCACACGCATCGATTGATGGCGCATGGGAACCAGCGCAATAATCTTATAAGTCATATTAAGACCTTTTACTGTGTAATCTTCCAGTCTGTTATTATAACCCCGATTGCGCTGGCTTGATAATAGCCCTTGCTTTCGTTACATTTCAGGGAGGCTAAAAACCTCAATCTACAGACTTAATCAGGGATAGATTATAATGACTCATGTGCGGAGTACAAGCCAATGACACAAAAACAAAGAACTTCCATTCTGATGGCACTGCTTCCATTACTGATCGCTGTGATAATCATGATCCCGAGACTTCGTTCACCCCAATTTGGGTTACTGGATGATTTTTCAATGCTTTCTAACGCCAGGAATATCCTCCAGGGTGATTGGAGCATGAGTCATGACCTGCAAGCAGGGCGTTTTCGCCCGGTTTACTGGTTATATTACACGGTTATCTATGCAGTTGCAGGGTCACGCCCTTTTTGGTTCTTCTTTGCACAAATGACGCTGTTGCTTATCCTTGTGCTCGAAATCAGGGCATTGATGAAAATGTTTGGGGCAAATGATGTGCAAATTCTGATCGCTTCTCTGGTTTTTGTGCTATCAATGCCCGTCATCGAGAATTTTTACACGCTCTCGAAGGGTGAACCGCTCCAGCTGGTCTTTTTATTGGCATCCCTTCTGAGTTTTGAAAAAATCACATCTTCTCAAAGCAATTCAAGGAAGTTTTTGTTCACCACCTTAGCTTTCTTTTCTGTTTTATCTGCCATGCTTGTCAAAGAGACCGCCATCATCATGATCCCGATCGTTGGGCTTTGGCTGGGGTATGCGCTGCTTTTTCAAAAAAGAACGCCCTCACAGAACAGGTTGGCGCTGTTGCTGTTTTTGGGCGCTGTCGCCCTGGCGGTTGCGGCGTATTTTGGGTTGCGGTCGGTCTGGGGAACAGCGACGATCAGCGGGGGCACCTATACAAAGCGTTACGACCTGAACGTGCAGGACATGATCCCAAGGGTCTTACGCTGGGCAACGATGTATGCTTTTTATTTTCACTACCTGCTGCCGCTGGCGATTCTATCTTTCGTCGCCATCGCCGCAAATAAGGTTAAAGAACAGCAGCAGCAGCGCCTGTTTAACTGGGCTGCGTGGGTTGCTCTCTGGATGGCCGTGCTGCTCCCCTGGGAGTATGCTGAGGTTTATTATTTGCTGCCCTTTGGCCTGGGAATTGCCGTGCTCGTCGGACACCTTTCGCCATCCATCTTTGCGCTCTTCAAGTCCGCAAAACCAGCGATTCGTTGGGTCAGTTTCCCCCTGGTCGCGCTGACACTCCTGCTCTTCCTGGCAACGCTTCCAAATTTCCTTACCCATGGTCGTATGCAGCTCGCGTTTGATCGTGCCAATGCAATGATGTTGGAAAGCGTGGCTCAAATTGTCCCTCAAAACGGCGACCTGTTTAACGGCCTTGATTCGAAAAACGAATACGAGCGGATGATCCAAAAATATTTTCAAGATTTCGCAGGGCGAAGCGACATCTCTTATGCTTTTATCGAAAAAGAAGTTTTCGAAAACCTGCCCCGGTCATCCAAGGGAATCGTCATCCTGCCCTTTATCGAAAATCAACCCAATTTGACGGTGAGAGCAGGCACAGAAGAGCGATATTCTATGGAACACCGCAGGGTGATCTTCCAGAAAATGGATCACAACCTCATCCCGATAGCAGAATTTATTAAAAATTTTCAAATTTTTAACATCAATTTTCCCGTCCTACTTTGCCCGTTTTTGAATCGTGCAGGATTCTGTGAAATTCCAGACCCGGTGATCGACCTGACCATGTTCAGCTACGGATGGGAGGTTTACCAAATTCCATGAATTCCAAACCCTTACCCGAGATTGCCGTCATCATCCCCCTCTATAACGAAGAAAGCGTCCTTCGCACCTTTCACCAGCAGCTCGTCGAGGTCATCAACACCCTGCCCAACAGGACCAGGATTTATTATGTGGACGACGGCTCGGTTGATGAAACCTCAAACCTCCTGACTGACCTCCAAAAGGAGGATGAACGCGTTCAGGTGTTAACGCTCAGCCGCAATTTTGGGCATCAGGCAGCGTTGACCTGCGGGCTTGACCACGCCATAGGGGACATTGTGATCACCATAGATGGCGACGGGCAAAACCCACCTGAATTGATTCCCGAGATGCTCAATCTCCATACAGCCGGGTATGAGATCGTCATTGCCCAGCGACAGGAGGATGATACCTTGCCCTGGTTTAAGCGTCTCTCCTCCCATCTTTTTTACCGTGTGATCAACACAGTTGGCAATCTCAATATCACACCGAATGCAGCCGATTTCAGGCTTTTATCCCGTCAGGTGGTGGAAGCGCTCAAAGCCATGCCCGAGTACCACCGCTTTTTACGGGGCATGGTCAGCTGGGTTGGCTATCGTTCTGTCATTTTGCCCTATCAACCCAAACAACGCCTGGCTGGAGAAACAAAATACACATTGGGAAAGATGATCAAATTAGCAGAGGACGCGATCTTCTCCTTTTCCCTGGTTCCATTAAAATTCGGTCTGGCGATTGGTGGGCTGTTTTATCTGCTGGCATTGATCGAAGTCATCTATGTTCTCAGTTTTTGGGTGACGGGCAACCAGAAATCGCTTGAACCTGGCTGGAGTTCGCTCATGTTCATGCTTCTGATCATCGGGGGGACATTGACCACCGTCGTCAGTTTTATCGGGATCTATATCGGTTATATCTTCCAGGATATCAAAAAACGCCCCATCTACCTTCTCAAAGAAAAAACCGGTCAGGACTGATTCCAATAATCCTTCATTTCAAAACCCATTCCCCCATTCACGGTCCGCGTTAGCGGAAATCCTCATCCTCTGGCAGTAAAAATTCTTTGCCTTCCAACAAACCTTCCGAAATCACCCTGAGTGCGCTCGAATGTTCAGGTAAAAGATCCTGCCAGGCAAAGGGCTTCAGACGCACAAAACCCGGCCAGATGCCATCCGGTTCAAGATAATCATCAAAGGGTAACGATGTTCGATAAAGCTGGTAGTACAAAAACCGGCGGGCGTTATTTTGATGGACTGGTGAAATCTCAATTCTCTCTGCTGAGAGAAATTCTTCCAGTTGCGCCATATACGCGTCCTGTGTGGCAGGAAAGAACACCGTTTCCAATTGCGTAAAGCGCGCCTTGCCCGCACAGAGAACGGGCATACCCATAATTGAGGATTCCATCCCAATGGTTGAATTGTATATCATCACGAATTTTGCCCGCTGGATCATTTCATACGAACTGAAGTATTCATCCGGGCTCACAAACACCAGGTTATCCAGCTGATCGGCGCCTCGATCCTGCACCCAGGCTGTGACCGACTCACGGCTGGCTTTTCCCGGTCGCGATTCATCGGGGTGTGCCCGGATCACAAACAGTGTTTCAGGATGCTGCTTGATCGTCTCAAGGATTTTATCCAGCCAGTCAAACATGTGCGGAAAAAGGACATTGGCGTGCGGCTGGCTTGTGTCGAAGATCACATTGGTGAAGATCGGAACCACCTGCTTGAACGTATTCATTTTTTCAATGAACGCCTCGCCCAATCTGCTCATCTCGGGCCAGAACTGGACACCCGCCATGCTGAAATCACCCTTAAACCGTTTTGAAAGGTAGGCGTCCAACCTCTGGTTTTGCGCATCGGTTAGCTGAAAATCAGCAGGGATGTTAACGGGGTAAGCGGTCGCGTCACCTTCGGTGAAAAAAGCCGAAAAGGGAAGAAGCCCTACTTCATGAGAAACGACCGGCAGTCCAAATCGGCGAGCGACAAATCGGGCAGTCGCCTCAGGGAATTGCATCCCATTAAATACCAGCACCGCATGAGGATCCTTTTCCAAAAGCATCCGCTCAAATTGCATGGCAACCTTAAAAGCCGAAAGGATATAGTGGCGGTAAAGAATTCGTGTAGGTTCATCATCGATCAGGTGGTGCCTGCGTAAAATCCAGCGCATCGACGGCAAACACAGGTCACCCAGCGGCAACCCTTCATAATTAAAACGCCTTAGAACTGAAAGATCAGCATCCTGGAGCGCTTCAGCAAGATCAGGACTCGGATAGAAATCACATCGGACCACATTGGCATGGCTGTAGATCACAGCAGATTGCTTGATGCACTGTCGGCAGGGCGGTAATTTTTTGACATCGTTCTGATCCGTCCCCAAAACACAGCGGGTCATCCCTCGCTGACAGACAAAATTAATCACCTCAACTCCCTGCAATCGAAGTGACCAGCCGGTCAGCATGGCGAATGCGGCGTTCAGGCTGAGGCCGGTGATCCTTGTCGACGCATTGAATGAGACAATCCGCTTGCCATCAGTCTTGGGGGATGCTTTGGCAACAGCTTTTGCCATCCGAAGGATATCCGCATCAATCGCCTTCCGGGACTGGTGCAGTTTGAATCGGTCACTTGCACGGTTGAGTAAATTCATCTTAAAATGAGGGTCAAACTTAGATGCTGTACCTGCGGAGTTTGCTCAAGGCTGATTTTTCGCTGTCATAAACCTGCTTTTCGCCATCACCCAGGGCTTTTTCGGTCACCCGAATATATTTCACAAGGGTGCGCACGCCCTGAGGTTCAATGGATGCCGCCTGATCCGATCCCCACATCGCGCGGTCCAGGGTCACATGGCGTTCCACAAGGCTGGCGCCCATCGCCACCGCCACCGCAGAGGGTATCAGCCCGACCTCGTGCCCTGAGTAACCGATCGGGCAGGGGAATTTTTCCATCAGGGTCGGAATCATTTTTAAATTCAGTTCATCGGGCGGGCAGGGATAACTGCTGGTGGTATGGCAAATGATCAGGTTATCCATCTCCAGGGTTTCCACAGCCTGTTCGATCTCCTCCATCGTGGACATACCGGTGGAAAGGATGATCGGGCGACCCGTCTGCTTCATTGCGCGCAACAATTCATGATCCGTCAGCAGGGCGGATGGGACTTTGTGCGCGGGTGGGGCAAATTTGTCAATAAATTCCAGGGAAGGGATATCCCACGAACTCGCCATCCAATCGATCCCCAGTTCTTTGCAGTAAGCATCAATCTCTTCGTAATCCTCCTGGGTGAATTCGACTTCATAACGGTATTGAAGGTAAGTGATATAACCCCAGGGCGTGTCCCGCATCTGATTCTTTTGGTGTTCAGGTACGCAAATTTCCGGTGTCCGCTTTTGGAATTTAACCGCGTCCACACCGGCTTCATAGCCGGCTTTGATCAAATCTTTGGCGCCCTGCACATCGCCGTTGTGATTAATTCCAATTTCTGCAATAATATAAGTTGGGTGTCCTTCACCTACCCATCGGTCACCAAGTTTGATTTCTCGGGTCATGATCAACTCCTTTAATTGGTTATTCTTTTTCTTTTCTGTTTTCTTCCAATCGGCTCAGCAAAATATCACAAACCTCACGCACTGCTCCGAAACCGCCTTTGCGGCTGAGAACCTGGTCAGCCTGCCGAAGAACTTCAGGCTGCGCATCGGCAACAGCAACCGCGCAGGCAACAAGGGGAAAACAGGGCAGATCGTTGATGTCATTGCCAACATAAACAACTTCCGATGAGGCAATCTGTTCCTGTTCAAGATAGTTATTCAACAACTGGGCTTTATCCCTGATGCCATAAAAATGGGGTAAGCCCAATTTTTGGGCACGAGCAGAAACAACGGGATTTTCCTCTAAAGAAATGATGACAGCTTTGATGCCCGCTTTCAATAGAATGTCAATCCCCATCCCATCGCTCCGACTGGCAGCAACGCTCTCAATCCCATTTTGATCGATCCACACCCGATCATCTGTCATCACCCCATCAAAATCAAACACCACCAGGCTCACCTTATCGGGCCATGGACGAGGGCGCGCACCCGGATATACCATCTCCAAGTCGCCCCTACGCACCCGGGCTTCATACCAAACCCAATCAGCACGTTGATCGATATCCACAGTGTATGCCGGGTCAATGTGGACGGGCAAAATCAAGTCGCCGCTCATCGATTTTTTTTCAAGGATGACACCCGGACGCACGACATCAATATGCCCCGTCTGCCAGTAAACCGCAGGGAGGGCCTGGCGGGGGGCATTATAGGGCTCAGCAATCCCCGCCACCGACAGCAGGGGCTGCATTCTGCCCTCCGGGTCGATTCGCCACATCTTATGCGGGTTCTGCCCGGCTGGCACAACGCCTCGCACTGAATCGGCATGCGGGTGCTCTAAAAGCAATTTCACTGCCCGATCGATGAGATCGACAGGGCGAATGGGCGAAGTTGGGCGCAGCTGAACCACCAGATCGGGTCGATAGCCCTCATTTGCATCCAGCCAATTCAGGGCATGTTCAAAGACCGGCAGGTCAAGCGTATCGTCCTGCGCCAGACTTTCCGGGCGCATGAAAGGTACCTCCGCACCCCATTCCCGGGCAATATCCGCTATTTCAGCATCATCTGTGGAAAGGATCACCCGTGTCACAGTTTTCGCCTGCAACCCCGCCGCAATCGAATAGGCGATCAATGGGTATCCGTCAAATTCAAGGATGTTTTTTCGGGGGATACCCTTGGAACCACCACGAGCCGGGATGATCGCCAAAACTTCAGCGTGTTTTACCATGCCGTCCATCCCCCATCCACGACCAGGTTCGCCCCGGTCATATAAGATGACGCGTCCGACGCTAAAAACACAATTGCGCCGTTCATCTCATCCTGATTTGCCATACGACCGAGCACTGTGCGAGCCGAATAACCTTTCAGAAAGACATCATCATGCTGATTGAAAATTCCTCCCGGTGTGAGGGCGTTCACCCTGATCGGCTTGCCTGCGTAATAGGTCGCCAGGTAACGGGTCAGCCCCAGCACACCGGCTTTGGTGACCGAATAATAAACGGGTTTAAACTGCTGCGGTCCATCCGGACGTTCATACAACCGCTGGTCCGGACCGACCAACCCGTATGTCGAACAAATGTTGATGATTACACCGCTGTTCTGCCGCACCATCTGTCGTGCCGCCCCCTGGCATGCCAGGAACATACCGGTCAGGTTGACATCCACTGCCTGTTGCCAGGCTTCGAGGGGGAACGTTTCAAAAGCATTTGCAGATTGTGCATCAAGATTCTCAGGATCAAATTTTGGGTCCATCGCGGCGCTGTTCACCAGAATATCCAGTCTGCCAAATTCAGCAACAGCGCTGGAAACCATCGTTTCAACAGAGTGCGGGTCTGTGATGTCCGCCTTCAAACCCAGGGCGGGTATGCCCTCTTCACGAAGTGCCTGTGCCTGCTGTTCTGCAGATTCCATATCCAGGTCTGCCGCCACAATGCTGGCACCTGCCTGTCCAAGCGCCCGCGTGAACTGTCTTCCTAAAAGCCCCGCAGCGCCGGTCACCAGGGCGGTACGCCCATCCAAGCTGAATTGATCCATTACATTTGCCATATTTTTTCCTGTTTGTCACGCATCGTGCTGGATATTATACCAGCGTGAATCTGTTTTATCGCAAATTATCCAATCGTCCAACCTTCATATCAGGTGACTCATCCTGCCTGCATGATCAGGGAAATCAATCCATTCTTATTGCAAATGCACCCATTGACGGCTAGCACTTGACGTATGGACGGCTTCCGTCAGATTAAGCGCGCCAATTCCATCACGCAAGGTACAGCGCGATTCCGCTTCGCCTCGCAGCACTGCCAAAAAATGCCGCATCTCTGCCAGAAACAGGTCATTTCTTTCAAAGTCCGCAGGTGGATGAAGGGTTGTCCATCCCTGCTGTTCAACAAGGAAAATCTGCGCCTCCCCGGTATCATTATCCCAACGAATATGACCTTTTTCGCAGTTGATTTCCAACCAGTGGGCGGGTGGACGCTGGTAGTAATCGAGATGGATCGACCCAACACAGCCACTTTCAAACTTCAGGATAATTTCTGCTGCGTCCTCCACATCCAGTTCAAGATCAGAGATTTTTCCGGTCCACGCGGATAAGACATTCACTTCACCAAACAACCAGCGGACATAATCCAGGGGATGGGAGAGCGTATTGACCACCCCACCACCCATACTTTTGTGGGCAGCGTAACTCTGCCGGTAATCCTCCCAGGGGTGCCAGTCGGGCAGATATTCACCCCAGTGCGCTCTGAAGGAATAGGGCCAGCCCAGTTTCCCCGAGGCGAGGAATTCTTTGATTTGAACTAAAACGGGATGAAAACGGAATTGAAATCCGATCAGCACCTTGCCGCCCTTTTCAGTCACAGCCTTTTGTAAGTCCGCGATCTGGGGCGAGCTGCGCCCTGTCAGGGGTTTTTCAATCAGGAGACCACAGCCAGCCTCCGCTGCCGGGATGGCAACCTCCAGATGGTTTGCTGTTGGGTTGGCAATGATCACGGCGTCCGGCGAAAGCGCGAGGGCTTCCTTCAAGTCTGTCATCACCTGATAGGGCGCCAATTCTGCATCGGGCAGTGTGCTGCGGTGCGTCCTGTAAAGAATGATATCCTTCTCGCCGAGTGCGGAAAGATTGCGTAAGTGACGCCTGCCAATTGAACCCAAACCTGCAATTAAAAATTTCAAAACAACCTGCCTGTGTAAATGACCAATCGATTGAACCTGGTTTTTATTTCATTAAAATTTTTATTTTACAAGAACTCATGGATGCAGCCAACGGTAGATCCGGTTAACGATACCCTGCAAAATAAAACGGATTCCTTTAACCTGTGCCAGTCGCTGCATCAAGGAGCCCGACGGGGCGGATGGCAGCGCGGCGGCTTCTACGGAGAGCCCCGATTTGCTTGCCAGGTCGGCAACTTCTTCAGAAATCGCATTGCCCATCAAGCGAACTGTTTGCTGTCGGGTGGTCAGGCGCAGATACCCTTTTCTATCCATGAGATCGTCCATCTCAAGCATACGCCCCATGATTCGATCACTCCACCCCTCGGGCATCATCTCACCCAATATTTCCTGAACGACCGCTTTCGGGCACACCATCTGGAAGTGATGTGCGGAGACCCATGCTTCAAGATCATCATATTTTACGATCACATCTTCAATCCCGGCGACCTCCTCCGCATATTGTTCCGGCGATCGACCGGCATTGATCATATACTCCTCTTCCCACTTGCGGGGCATCAAGAGCCCCTGCTGGCTTTCCACACCGGGTTGATTGGCAAAAGCCAGGGTGCTCCCAGAATTCAGAGCGACCCTCACCCGGATATAAAAGCCCGTCACCGCCCCCACCCTGGGAAAGGTATCCAAAACTTTCAGATGTGCCTCCAACCATCCCGGAAGATGGAAAACGTCATCGTCGGTATATGCCACGATCTCACCCGGGGCAGAATTGAAAATGATTTTCAAGGCATTTAATTTGCCAATATTCCGCTTTGAATGGATCAGATAGTCGATCGAACCCTGATCATACAGCGATTGGAGGTAGTCGCTGATTTCGGGGCAGCTGCCATTATTAAAGACCAGCAGGTCGAAGGGTGACTTTGTATTGGCTAAAATGCTTTCAATGGTCAGCCGAGTCACATCCATCCGGTTTTCAAAATAACCGGCTTGATGGGGGGCATACACGAGCACCGCAACCGTGGTGCGCGCGGGGGTAAAGTCGAGACTCTGTCCCCGGGATGGGTTTTGACCGATACGCGGCATGGGTTTATTCCTGTATTCTCAATTCTTGTTTCTTTTTCAAGGCGTTTATCTTGTACATCAACCAGCCCCTGATTTCCATAAAGGCTTTGATGGGATGAAAAACGGCAAAGGACAGCCATCCCAAAAACTTTGAGTGCAGCCCAATCAGGGGGAAAATCTCAACTTCACGCCAAAACCGTTTCCAATGACACGGCGTTTTTTCAAGCTTTCCATCCCGCAAAGTGTGGGTGGCATCGGTCAACTCAAAAATCGTCCGCCGTCCACCCCCCAGGTAAACATTGACCCACGTTTCGGGTTGGTGATAATGTTTGATGCCGCCTGCGAGATGGGCATAATCATGGTTCTGGTGGATGATGGTCAGCATTGGCGTCATATCGACCACCGACCAGTGTTCCCAGCGCGCCTTGAAGATCATCCAGTTATCCCATCCCGCCCTGCCAACCATAAAATCGGGTATCTCCTGAAAACATGTCCGGGGAAAGATGAAATAATCACTCCCGGTTTGCGCGTGTAATTCACCTTCAGTGAGGGCGCGTTCTCTCAATTCATCCGCCCAATCTCCGGCAAAATCCATCGGCGCATTTACATCCAGGTCATAGCGCTGTCCCACGCCCAAAAATCGCGGTTTTTCTTCCGCGATCGCCCTGACCGAATCCACAAGCGCTGGCAAAAAGAGAATATCCGCGTTTGCATAAACAAGGAAAGGCGAGTTGTTCACATCCCGTGCCCGTGAGAAAATCGAGCTGATCAGCGGTATCCCCTGTGGACTGTTTTTGACGTCAGGTAGATGGTGAAGGCCAAATTCCTCACAGACTTCAGCAATGCCGGGGTCGTCGCCGATCACCACCACTTCAATGTCGTCATCCAACTTCAACCAGTTTTTGAGGGTGTTGCGCTGGATCATTGTGACGTGCGGGTCCACAAAGGGTTTGGGTGCGGTGAACAGGGTCAGTAAGGGCATCGGGTCAGCCTATCTTTTCTCCTGGCAGGGGCAGCCAGGCTTTGTGAGGAAATAGCCTTTGAACAAATCGACGATAGAGGAGCCCAACCTGGCGTCTTTGAGGGACAAGCCGATCAGGCCGTATCGGGGGGAGCAAGGGAGAATCACCTGCTGGCTGTGCAACGGCGGTGACATACAGGTTCAGCAGGGTTGAGCGCGGCGACCCATGTCGGCGCAGGCTCTGCACTTGAAAACCTGCCTGCCTGAGAACTTCAACCAGCGTGTGCGGGGTAAAGCAGGTCAGATGCGCCAGCTCATAACTATCATGCGCGTAAAAATTGGGCGCTTCCACCAAAATCAGTCCGTTGCTGGTCAGCAAGTTTTCCCGGATTAATTTCAGAGTTCCAACCGGATCTGGAAGGTGTTCGATCACATGAATCATGCTGACAAGATCAAATTGCTCGGGATGCTCGCCGATCAGGTCATCCAAAGCGGGCGCCATCCTGATCCCTTTTCCTTCAGCATAGGCGCGATAGGCATCACCGGGTTCAATGCCAACCACCTCACATTGAAAAGCGTTGCGAAAGGCTTCCAGAAGGATGCCGGTGGATGCGCCAATATCCAAAACCCTTTTTGGAGGATGGGGAAGATAATTCTTAATCCATTGGATCAGAAAAGGCGCACGTTTTTCCTGCACATAAATATCCTTGGCGGTTGGTTCCACATGATCCTGGTAAATCTTACGATAGGTTTCGGAATAAAATTCCGGATCGGCTGCCTGGCTTTCTTCAAGCAATTGATAGACCAAACCGCATTGGTCACATTGATAGTAAATCAGAGGGAATCCAAAGGAGTCCACCCTGTTAAAAACCCTTTTACTGTCCGATCCGCACAAATAACATCTCATAAAATTTTTCTCAAATCGTATTGCGTTTGAATTATAACATCCAAGAAACTTAACCCAACCCCGATCATCCAGGCTGCCAAACTCTGTCAGCCCCGTGAATCGACTTCTGTAAATGATTTGTGATGAATGTTGGCGTTGATCTTCAGCCAACCGGGGTTTTTCTCCAAAAGATCAAGAATTTCGTTAAGTGAAATTTCATCAGAATTATTGAAAACTCTAAAAATATTGCGTACCAGGGTCAGGTCTTCGGGTGTATCCACGGTCAAACGCAAATGCCCAAGATCAGGTTCGTGATCCACCAGCAGCGTCTTAAATCGCCCTTCCTGATCATAGAAGTAAGGCATCACATGTTCCCGTTCATATTTTTCCTCGGCCTCTCGCCAGGCGCGTTCCAGGGCGTCAAAGCGAACAACCTCCGTATCCATCCCAATCGGGGTAGTGCGCTTCCAGGGTGGCGGTAAGCGATTGGCAGCAAAATCAACCTTGCTATCAAAGAAGGCTCGAAGGGTTCGATCAATTTCAGAGGGATCAATCAGAGGGCAATCCGCTGTCAGCCGGACAATCGTCTTCCCGTTGAAGGCGCGTGCAGCCTGATAGTAACGGTCCAGTACGTCCATCGCATCACCACGAAAACATGGGATGCCTTTTGCGCGACAAAATTCAACAATGGGATCATCCCCGGGATCGGTGGTGGTCGCCACAATCACTCGCCCAGGGGTTTGGGCACGTCGCGCCCTGAGCACAACGTGCAAAAGCATGGGCTTGCCACCAATATCAGCCAGCACCTTGCCTGGCAAACGGCTTGAGCCCATCCTTGCCTGGATGATGGCTAAAACAGAGGGGTCTCTCGGGTTCATCATCAAATTTGCACAGTCCTATTAAACTTGTCTATCCAACTTAAATTTAAATTGTATCCAATTTACAAAATACACCTTAACCGACCGCCATTTCATAAGCCGTCAGCAGTCTCTGAAAATTACGCTGCCAATCTGCCCATTCTTCGGCCACCAAACGTGCCGCTTTTCCATAGCTGGCTATGTTGGGGTCCTCAGGCAAAGCAAGTAGCTTCTCCACCAGCGAATTCAGGTTTCCATCCTTGAACAAATCCCCTGTTTGTCCGGGCGTCACCCATTCCCGGTTGCTGGGGATGTCGGATGCCAGCACCGCACAACCGCAAGCCATGGCTTCCATCAGGGAGACCGAAGAGCCGTCGCAGTATGACGGCGTGACGTAAAGATCCGCCGCGCCATAAACAGCCGGCAAATCAACGAGGTCCATCTGCCCCGGCAGATGCACAGCGTGTATCACGGGTTCCAGGATGCGCTTGATGTGAGCCGCCTGGGGACCGTCTCCCACAAGCAGGAGGCGCAAGTTCGGATTGACATGAACGGCGCTCACAAAAGCCTGCACCAGAAGATCGACGCCGTAGATCGGTGCCCAGGAACGGTTGCACAGGATCACAAACTGATCCTCCCACCCCAGGGATTCTCGCAATTTAATTCCGGGTGGGCGTGCTGTTTTTGGAGAGAAATGCGCCAGGTCGACACCCCATGGAAATTGGACGATCCGGTCAGGCGGGAAGCCATAACGGAGGGCTTCATCTGCCACCGTGCGACAGTCCGCCAAAAAAAGGTCCGACCCTGAAAGCGCACAGCGAGTCGCATGTCTCATCCAGGGGCTTCTCTTTGCAAGTTTCAACAGATCAGACCCCCAGGACATGCTGATCAGGGGGTGAAAGCCAGACAGAAACGTTAACATCGCCGATTGTTGAATCGGTCCTGCGTGCACCAGGTCGGGTTGAATGTGGTCAAGGATTTTTAGAAACTGTTTCTTGGCAGCCTGCCAGCCATCCCAATCGGACCAATCGGGGCGACCCTCAGGCCAGTCCAGTTCGGTGATGCCTGCGGGTGTCTCAGGAGTGCAATCTGCAAAGCGTAAGGCAAAAACCCGGTGTTCAGTCTCGGCCAATGCGGATAGAAACCGCCGATCGTGTGGGCTGTTTGCACCCGTAAAGTAAAGCACCCGCATCAGCCCACTCTTTTCCAAATGGCTGCCCGGATTTGGATTACGGATTGCCAAATTGCGTCCAACGCAGTTCCTCTCCGAATGAAATTTTCTCCAGCGCCTTCAAGCCGATCAGGTTCTGGATCTCGTAGGGCAGGATCGCACCTGCGGTTGCCGGGCGAAGCACATCGATCATCTCGCGGCTGATCAGTTCACCGGGTTCAATCTGTCGGGCAGCTCGCAAACAGCGTCTTTGGATGATCACCGTCTCCTGTTCATTCTCCGCCACAAATTTATCGCCCGAGCCCATCGCCCGTTCCAGCTGACGAGTGGCTCCGACCATCTCAGCCCAGGTTGTGGGGTTCATCGCAAAGGGATGGTCCGGCCCCACCCGATCGTTATCATCGGTGAAGTGCTTCTCGATCACCCGGGCACCCAGGGCGACAGCCCCCAAAACGGTTGCATGCCCATGGGTATGGTCCGAGAGGCCCAGCACCAAATCAGGATACATGCTCTGGAAAGTTTTGAGAACGTTGAGGTGGATATTGTCAAAATTCCCATCCTCTGCCGTGTAATTGGTATTGCACTGCATCAGCACCAGTTCGGGATTGATCGCCAAAATCGCCTGCACCGCCCGCTGCACATCGCCGATATTCGATGCGCCGGTCGCCAGCAAAACGGGTTTCATCTTACGTGCCATATATTCACAGGCTTCAATCCAGGTGATATCACCCGATCCGATTTTATATGCCGGGACGTAAGGATCCAGCATATCGATTGCCTCAAAGTCGTAGGGGGAAGAGAAAAAGTCAATGCCGACCTCATCACAGGTCTCCTTCAGAGTGGGCGTCCAGTCAAAGGGAACCGACGCTGCAGCATAGACTTCGGACACGGATTTCTCCCATTTTGCTTGATGGGACACCTGGGAATCCATATGGCTGAATCCATAATCGGAGACAATCTTTGGCGCCTGGAAGTTCTGAAATTTTGCCGCATTCGCCCCTGCTTCTTTGGCAAGGCGGATCAGCAGTTTTGCCCGCTCCAAACTTCCATCGTGGTTTGCAGCAATATCAGCAATGAAATAGGTCGGATGATCTTTCCCAATAAGGTGATTACCGATTCGAATGGTCATTTGACCTCCTTATAAATCCATCCATCAGACAGCAAGACCATGTAAATACGCCGGCAAGCCTTCCTGCCAGCGCTCAAAAAGATTCTCAATGCCTTCGTCCACCGAGGGCAGAGGGTGCCCGAGGGCAGCCTGCACCTTTTCTGAACTCAAGGTCAGGTTGAGGGAACGTGTTACGCCCCGGTCGATATCAGTTGCCCTGATCGGCTGAACCAGATCAGAGTCAAAGCCGAACCGTTTCGCAATCCGCACGCCAAATTCATATTTGCTCAGGCACTCGGGGCTGGTCACATGGTAAAGCCCCGCACACCCCCTGTCGATCATCTCCAACAGCGTATACCCCAAATCTTCAACATACAAAGGGCAGAAAAAGGTGTCCACAAAACCGTTCACAGATTTGCCCGCCTGTAAGTTGTTGAAGAAGAATTCCGAGAGGCTGCGTGTCCCGGATAGACTCCAGCCGTAAAACACAACCCGGGCGATGATGGCATCTGGATTGGCGCCCTGGACGGCGTGTTCGCCCTCCAGCTTGCTTTGGGCATACAGGCTTAATGGATGGGTTGGGTCTGTTTCACGATAGTCACCGACCTCGCCATCAAACACAGCATCACTTGAGATATGAACAAAGGGTATCTTCCAGTCAGCCGCCGCCCCCGCCAGCCATCCGGGAACTTCAGCATTGATCAGGTGCGTACCTTCAGGGTCTTTTTCAGCTTCATTGATATTGGCAACCGCAGCGCAATGAATGATTGCTTCGGGTTCAGCCCCTGCGATCAGCGCTCTGGCTTTTTCCTCATCTCGTAAATCAACCTGTTTTAGATCAAAGGGAATCCCCTGCAGCCCCCGCGAATGGGACAAACCGGTCACGTCATGCCCCTGCGCACTCGCCAGCAAGCACAAATTCAAACCCAAAAGACCGCTGGCGCCTGTAATCAGCAAACGCATCAGATTCTTATTCCTCTTCCAGTGTTCCCGCGATGGACCCAACCATCTTCTGAATGTCCTCCAGAGTCAGCCACTCTGTGTTGTTATCGCTGGCATAGTGGTAGCCATCCTGCAGCGGCGTTCCAATATCCGACCAGTAATGCCCAAACCACAGCGCAGCTGCCGGTTGAACCACATACATATCCTCCAGCTCAACCGTTGTCCTGGATTCGTCTTCCGAGATCAGCGCTTCGTGGAGCTTTTCACCGGGTCGGATCCCGATCACATTCACTTTCGCACCCGGGGCGATGGCTTCCGCCAGATCCGTCATTTTCATGCTGGGGATCTTGGGCACAAACACTTCCCCTCCCTGCATTTGTTCAATACAGCGGATCACAAACCGCACTCCCTGGTCCAGCGATATCCAAAACCGGGTCATGCGTTCATCGGTCAGTGTGACAGTGCCTGTTTCGCGCTGTTTAATAAACAAGGGGACGACGCTGCCGCGCGACCCGACCACATTCCCATAGCGGACGCAGCTGAACCGGGTCGCCATCCCGCCGGCATAGGCGTTGGATTGCACCATCAACTTTTCCGCAGCAAGTTTGGTCGCGCCATACAAATTGATCGGACTGACTGCCTTATCGGTGCTGAGCGCCAGCACCTTCTTGACCCCGGCATCCAGAGCGGCATCGACCACATTGCTGCTTCCGAGAATATTGGTCTTGATAGCTTCCATTGGGTTGTATTCACAGGCGGGCACCTGTTTGAGCGCGGCGGCATGTACCACAATATCCACGCCGTTAAAGGCTCGGCGAAGTCTCGGCAGATCGCGCACATCACCAATGAAATAGCGCAAATTGGGATGATCAAAACCCGCCATGCGCATTTCATGCTGTTTCAATTCATCCCGGCTGTAAACGATCAACCTGGCAGGATGGTATTCCTTCAGCATCACCTCCACAAATCGTTTGCCGAAGGAGCCTGTTCCGCCTGTGACCAGTATTTTCTTATCCGTCCAATCCATGTCATTCTCCTTGGAAATTAATCCACATTATAATGCACCTGCGCCGTTCAGGATCCGCTTTCTGTTTCGGGTTTTTCAACCACAATTAAGGGATATTGCCCGACCTTCCCCAACCACTGCGGGAACCATTCTTCGAGTCGATAAATTACGCTTAACCAAAAACGACCGCCCCAATCTGCGTGGATGACCGAGCGTAAAAAATTGACACTCACGCTGCGCCACACAAAAATCTGAAACGGCATCTTACCGTCAAGAGCCTTCATCAACCACGCTGCATCAAGTTTCTGAACAAAGGTGCCGCTGGGTTTGGTTTGGAGGGGTTCAGCCACGCCAACTGCTTCGATTCCAGCGTTCGCCGGGGCAGGCTGCAGGTTGACCTCCTGTTTTTTCTTTCGCTCCCAATCCCTCCGCAATTTACGCATAAATTCCATAAATCCTGCCAGGCGAGCCATCAAGGGCGCACCGGTCCACCCGTCCACGGAAACCATGGATTTGCCGGGTTTTAATACCCGATAGAGCCCCTCATAGGCAGGCACCTTTTCTTCCAACGGAACATGATGCACCGTGTGCAGCGAGACAATCCCATCAAAAGTGTTTGCGGCGAAGGGCAAATGGGTGACATCGCCCACCACGTACATGCCGTGATCGCCCAGATGTTTGCGAGCTTCCTGCAAAGCGACGATCGAGATATCCATACACACCCGTGCTTTATAGCCCTCGGAATAAGTCACATATTCAGGATATTGAACGGGGCCGGATCCGGCATCCAGCAAATAATCCCCTTCTGCTGCCAGGTGCCGCTTGACGCGCATATGACATTTATGAATGTAATCCCGTGATACCGGGCGCAGGTCCTCATACTCGGCGTTTTGAAAGAGGTCTTCGCTGGTCTTTTGCCAGCCAACCCTGTCATAAAACTCCCGCACATTCTTTTTTACATCTTGATCACTCATCAATTTTGACCATTCATTTTTTCTGTAAATCGATCACCATGTCAGGGGTTTCCCAACCAGGTTATCAAAGGTTTCATCATAACGTTGATGGCCTTCCTCACCCAGAACAAAGGAGATCGGTCGGTTGTTAAAGTCTTCTTCCAGATCAAGTAAATGCCAGGGAAAGGCTTTAGGAAAATTAAAGAAGAACAGGTAGGCATAACGCCAGGCAAGCTCTACCTGTTCCTGGTTCAAACGGGCATGTTTCAGATCGGCGATCAAAGCATTGAGCGTGGAGAAATAAGTTTCCCATGTTTCCGGATCACGAGTGAACCCTCGATCACGGTAATGCGTTTGCCCCGCCACAATCACGGGGATACCGCGCATTGCCATCTCCAACCCAACCGTCGTGGTATAGACCAGTCCAAGGTCGGTGATATCAAGAATATCATAGGTGTTTATTTTTTCTTCCGGCTCAATCATGTGAATGTGTTCGGGAATATCCTCAAACTGCGCCCTGACAATATCCACCATCGACGTTCCATGCGTCAGGGTTTCGCCGGGGTGAACCCGGATCACCAGCTGGATTTCGTCGTGTTGGGCGAAATGGGTCACCGTGCGCTCAATCCATTCTGCCATATTCTTGCTGAAGACCTGCCTTCCGAGCGTCAGGCTGTCACCCAAAACATTGGTGGCGAGCAAAACGACCGGTCGGTCATCCAGCTTAAGTTTTTCCCGAATGGCTTTACCGCCCTGTGTGGGGATTTCCTGCCATTTGCGCGTGAAGTTCTTCCATGTCTTTGCGTTTACTCGGGCAGCGTAAAGTTCCTGCAATCGTTTCACCTGGTCATTATCTAAAGGCTCTTCCCCCTTTGCCTTCCAGAGAGCTCCGGTTTCATGCTGCATGATCTCAGAATCTTGACCGATCCAGATCCGCTCGCGCTGATCACCAAACTCAAAGGTCACCGCCGGGATTTTTAGATGCCGGGCAACCCGGTAAACCACCCCCATTTCCTGGATGGTGCCGTTGGGGACAATCACCACGTCAGATTTGTGCGCTGTCAACCAGGTGCGTGCTTTTTGAGCAGCTTCCAGGTTCCGCTGATATCGGAGTTTGTAGACCTCCTCCTCTTTGGTTATGTCTTCGACCTGGAGCGTGTACTGGGCATCAAAGATGCTGACCTCTTCCACAGCCCGGATCAACTCCTTCGGCAAACTTTTCGATGGCGGTTTGACTTCCAGCAAAGATTGCACCCTGAGAAGGGGGTTGGCGGAAGATAAAACCTGCCGTGTGTATAAGTTCTGACTGCGCAGTTCAAATTTCGGGATGGGCCGATCCCACTCCGCGTAGGGTAAAAAAGAAAAGGTGACGTGATGTCCCTTTGCAGCTAAAACCACTGCCAGGAGGGCGGAAAATTCTATCCAGTAATGTAATGAGGTAAATATGAACACATTTTTCCCCGCCTCACGCTGCTGACGAAAAGATAGGGCTTCTTCAACGGATTGTGCCAGTGCTGCTTCGAGAAAGCTGAGATCGTAATGGGCGTGCCAGTCCTTATGACGCTGAACCATGTGCCAGTAAAGCTCAACAGTATAGGGCAGCCCTCCCAAAATATTTTTTATCCGATTTCGATTCATGGCAAACTCTATTGCTTCTCGATCTTCCAATCCAAGCTGGGCCGGATCGGTCCCAGCCTGTTTTCTGGCCATTGGGTTCCGGGGGCGCCTGTTGCATCAACTGTAAATGTGAGGGCTCTGTCATCCTGAAAAAATCGCTGGATGCGATAAACGCTGGCATTCACGCCCAAAACAAAGCGACCCTCATTCATCAAACCAGGTGGCATGCTGCATCTGCTGAAATAATGACCGGCCGGTCGTTCACTAAAGGACTCAAACAACCCCGGGTCATCCGTGTCAAAGGTGGTAAAGACATACTCGCCACGGGTGGTCATCACATACAGGCCCACTCGCAAGCCGCTGATCGCTTCTTTAAGATTATATTCCAGCTCAATCGTAAACCCTTCCGATGACTGAACGGTATCAACGATTTGGCCCTGCGGGTTCAACACCCGCAATGCGATCGGTTGGAAAGGAGATTTCGAGTTGACTGTATTATCCCCCTGCCATAATCGTTCGCCCTGCTCCGTCAGACCCATATTCAGGTAAGCGTCAACCGCTTCAGGCGTCCTCCCGCGCATGACGATCTTCCCCTGGTCAAGGACAATGGTTTCCTGGGTCAACCTCAAAATTGCTGACATATTATGGCTGACAAACAAAACCGTGCGTCCTTCCTGGGCAACATCACTCATCTTTCCAAGGCATTTTCGCTGAAACTCGGCATCGCCAACCGCCAGCACCTCATCCACCACCAGGATCTCCGGCTCAAGATGAGCGGCAACCGCGAAAGCCAATCTCAGGTACATCCCGCTTGAATAACGCTTAACCGGGGTGTCGATGAATTTCGCAACCTCAGAAAAATCCACAATCTCATCAAATTTGCGGTCGATCTCATCCCGATGCATGCCGAGAATGGCACCATTCAGATAAATATTCTCACGTCCAGAGAGTTCGGGGTGAAAGCCCGTCCCAACCTCGAGGAGCGAGCCAACCCTTCCATGGATTTCACCAAACCCTTCGGTTGGGTCCGTCACCCGGGAGAGGATCTTCAGAAGGGTGCTCTTCCCCGCGCCGTTCCTTCCCACGATGCCCAACACCTGCCCCCGGGGCACCTCAAAAGAAACCCCCTTGAGCGCCCAAATGTGAGATGGATTTTGATCATCTCCGTTTCCGGCTCGTCTTACGAACCGTCCCATCCGGCGTACATTGTTCACGACCACATCACGCAGCGTATCCGCCCGGGTTTGTAAAGCCCCGATCCGATAGCGTTTTGAAATATTTTCTACCCGGATAGCCAGTTCTGTCATTGCACCTACACCACATCGGCGAAGGTCTTTTCCATTCGCCGAAAATAATAAACACCCGTAATAAGTAAGACCAGAACCACAGCAACCGAGATCAGCATTGTCAGGTCCGGTGCGTCGCCCCCCAAAAGCGCCCAGCGAAACCCCTGGATAACGCCCACCATCGGATTGAGCCCATACAACGAACGCCAGATCCCTACAGGAATGGTTTCGATGGGGTAAACGATCGGTGAGGCATACATCCAGACCTGGATGATAAACGGCACCATGTGCTGCACATCACGGTACTGAACGTTCAGGGCGGAAAGCCACAGTCCGATCGCCAGTGATGTGAACAGGGTAAATAAACTCAGGGGGATAATCCAGAGGATGTTCACACCAGGCCAGAAGCGATAATACACCATCACAGCCAGCAAAATCATGAAGGAAACGCCAAAATCCACCAGGGAAGCCATCACCGATGACAGGGGGATCGCAAGACGCGGAAAATAGATCTTGGTGAGCAGGTTGGCGTTCCCCACCAGGCTGACACTGGAACGCTGCAATGAGGTGGCAAACAACTGCCAGGGCAGCAATGCCGTTAACGAAAACAGGGGATAAGGTATGCCCTGAGAGGGCACTTCTAAAAGAATTCCAAAAATGACCGTGAAGATGCCAACCGTCAATAAGGGCTGCAAAACCGCCCAGGCAACACCCAGCACCGCCTGTTTGTAGCGCACTTTGATATCACGCCAGGTGAGAAAATAAATTAATTCACGGTAGCGCCAGAGCTCACCAAAATCAACCGCCAGCCAACCCCTGGCTGGACGTAAATAGGTGATAGGTAATTGGTTGTCTTTCTGACGCGTGTTTTCCATAAATGGTCCAGGCTATTTCCTGAATTGGAGATACCAATCGATGGTCTTCTGTAAACCTTCTTCAAAATCCGTGCGGGCTTCAAAGTCAAATTCTTGTTTTGCCCGGCTGGTATCCAGAGCGCGGCGGGGCTGACCGTTAGGCTTGGTTGTGTCCCACACCAGTTCGCCCTCAAACCCAGTCATGCGCGCAATCATTTGGACAAGATCTTTGATGCTGATCTCAAAGCCAGAGCCCAAATTGACCGGATCGGATTTATTATAGCGTTCTGTGGCAAGCGCGATCCCGCGGGCAGCATCCTCAGCATAAATAAATTCGCGTGTGGGTGATCCATCGCCCCATACCTCGATATGGTCCACACCCTGCGCCCTGGCTTCAATACACTTGCGGATCAAGGCTGGAATCACATGAGAAGAGCGTGGATCGAAATTGTCGCCGGGACCGTATAGATTTACCGGAAGGAGGAAGATGCTGTTGTAGCCATACTGGTCACGATAAGCCTGGGACTGTACCAAAAGCATCTTTTTCGCCAGTCCGTAAGGAGCGTTGGTCTCTTCGGGGTAGCCTATCCAGAGGTCGTCCTCTTTGAAGGGCACCGGCGTGAATTTTGGATAGGCACAAACAGTCCCGATCGCAACGAATTTCTCCACGCCCCTGACATAGGCTTCGTGAAGAAGCTGAACCCCCATCATCAGGTTGTCATAAAAAAATTCTGCAGGATGCTCGCGATTCGCACCGATCCCCCCCACATGCGCCGCCAGGTGAATGATCACATCCGGACGGGAATCATCGAGCATTTTCAGGATCGATTCACGCTGCACAAGATTGTATTTATCAATGGTGGGCACAAAGATTTGCTCTGCACCACGAGCGCGTATCTCATTAATCAGGTGTGTCCCCAAAAATCCTGCCCCCCCGGTGACGCAAATTTTTTTCTTTGTCCAATCAAATCCAAAATCCATATTTCCTCTTAACCTTGAACTTCATATTTTTTCGAGCCAATCTGTTAACTAAGCGACCAATAACCAGCCTGGGTGCAGTTTCTTTTTTAATTGGGAATCAACCATTTTTAATCCAGGTCGATTCACCGACAACCGCGATCCAAGATCGCGAAACTGTCTATCGCCGGCAGCGCTCCTTTAAAATTTGATCATCTAAATTATAACCTTCACAACCTGTTGGTCAAGAAGAGCAAAGAGAGTCCAAAACTTCCTTCGTTGGGCAGGCACGGAGACGTACCCTACATTTGACACCCAATGATGAACCAGCCCATTATGAACAACGTCTCAGGTTTTGAAGCATCCTGTTTTTAAATGCCCAACCGCATCCGATTAACCATAACTTTACCATGAGCCGAATTGCCTGATGCCTTAAACCGGATCCCGGGGCGCTTGTCGGCGTTCCCTGTGATGATCCCACAGCCATCCCCCGCCAAGCACCAGGGCGCTGAGTCCGAGGATGATGGCAATCATCGGGTAAAACTCCAGGCGAGGTGGGGTTCCGGCATACCGCTTGAGATACCAGTTTGAGAAAAAGCCCAGGAAAATGACTTCAATCAGCACCGCTCGCAAAAACCAGCGGTCCTTTATCTTTTTCGCATGGTTGATCGCCCAGGCCGCAGTCACGCTCATCAAGGGTAGAAAAATGGTCCGATACCGGGGGTTGTCCCATTGATCTCCGCCGGCGCGTGCAGATGCAATCAGGATCCAAATCCATGAAAAAATAGTGAACAGGATCAGCCAGCGTTTCTTTTCACTTTTTTCCAACGCCCACACCCGAATTAATCCATAGGCGATCAGGGGCAGCAATACGTACCACCCCACCGAGCGAAAGATTCCCAATCCACGCCAGATCCAGGGTGCAGGCGCAGCAATGGCAGCCGGCAGAACGGGCTGAAAAATACCATAGACAAGAACAAAGGGGAAACGCATCCAGTCGGGTAGAGATTCAAGATGAAACGTCACCCTGCCTGATTTCCTGATGGTCACAAGCGTATCCCAAAACAAGACTGCGTCCAGCCAATCCTTCATCACCACAACCACTACAACCGCCCCCAGGATGATCGCGCCCCAGCCAGCCACTACAATCCATTTACGTTGTATTCGACTGGATAGCTCTATCCAGACCCACACCAACAAAACACCTCCGATGGACATTGCCATCCGATAGGAAAAAAGCACCAGCAAACCCAACGCGAAGAACAATATCGGAATGGCATTTTTGTAATTGGTCTTACCTAAAATATGAATGACTGCCCAAACCATTACCGCGAAGAGCAGTATGAAATAGGGTTCTCTCAGCTGAGATGCTCCCAGCAAAATCGCCTCAGGATACAAAGCCAAAAACCAGGCGGCTCCCAAAGTGATTTGTTTGGAAAACTTACGTCTCATTCCTGCAACCAGAAACGGGATGCCGAGCGTGATTGATCCTGCTGAGAGAATGGCGATCAAGGTGGGTCTGAACGCATCGGGGCTGAGATAGCGATAAACAAAAGCACTCAGATAGAGAATGCCTCCATACTGATCTGTTTCATAGGCATCCCCAAAGGCAATCATCAGCGGCTCGCCAGATTTTGCCAAATGCCAGGCATTCCTTTCCCTTCGATAGGCATCTTCAAACACAAAGCCCGCTTTTTGCGGCTCCTCATCATAACCAAATTGTGGCAACCCCCATGCCAGAAAAATACCCAAAGCCAGACGCAGGGAAAAAGCCAGAATTAATATCCAGGCTAACATTCTGTCCCGTCCGACGGCATTCCAGGCAGCATAAATCAACACACCGGAAAGAAACAACAATAACGATGCCGCCAACCAGCCGGATAAAAAATCACCTATCGATAGAATAATTTGAAAAACCGCCCCCAGCCCAAGGCTGACCAGCGCCAACAAACCCAATCGAGTGAGGATATGATCGAAAAGTTTTTGTCTCACTTGATCCAATTAAAGCTCCTATCCTTTTTGGGCTGATCTCAAGGATTGCACTGAATGAACAGCGATCCATAAAACCCAATAAATGACTGCGGTTTGAAGGGGAATCAGGAAACGCGGGTTGTCCCCGTGGTCGAGGATGGAAGAAGCAATCGAAGATGCCCAAACCGAACCGGCTAACAGCCATGAAAACGGACGCAAAGCCCACACTTCCTTCAAACGCTTTGATATACAGGCTGCCAGAGAGGTGAGGATAAAGACGACATTTGCGCCAAAGATCAATCCTCTGGCGCCCTGAACAAAGGCTCCGATCCAATTCGCCAGTCTGACATTAGCAAAATTATCAGCAGACCAGTAAACCGGGGCACGCCAGAACAGCCACCACCCACGCAAGACCCGCCCAAGATACTGCCAGGGATGCGTCAGGATCAATTGGACGGATATCCTCTGAAGTTCACGCGAGAGATCGTAAAAGGTCAGCCCACTGGCTTCCTGCAGAGCCGGGATGGCATCCCAGATGGTATTGCCCTGGGTTCCATAGGCGTCCAGACGCCGAGCACGAAAATCCAGGTAAACATCTCGCAAAACAGCGTCTTCATCCGGCACATCTTCAAAATAATAACCCGTGTGCTGAACAAGATGATAACCCGACATGGTGGTCAGGTTGAAGGAGTGGTAATTATCCTTGATCCACAGCATCCAGCCGCCCACAACCAGGATGGCTGGAAGCAAGGTGCTCACCCAGCTTTTCCAGTTAAATTTCAGTTTTTTGCCTTCCAATGAAAAAGATAGGAAAATTGCCAGCCAAACCGGCATAAAGATATACAAAGGGCGTGTTAAGGCTGCCAGGGCAGCACTCAAACCAATGCCCAAGCCCAAACCGATGGATTGCGTTTTAGGACGCTCCAGCCAGATAAATGCACCCAACAGCGCCAGCATTAACCAGAATGTCGATAAGGTCTCGGTTAACAGGTTAGCTTCAAAGAACAATTGCCCCGGGTTAAGTGTGTGGATCAGGGCAGCCAACCCACCAAAAATCGGCTTTCCGGTAGCTTTCCATCCGATCCAAAACCACATCAAAGTGATCACCAAACCCATGACCAGCTGCACAAGATAAACCACCCGGTCTGGACCTAAAAGCGCCATGAAAGCCGGGTAGCCAGGAGTGCGCGTCCCGTCGTAAGCCTTCATCCCACCCAAAATGGCGTTCGCCGAACGGCGATAACTGGCGGTGTCACTGAATGAGATTTGTGGATAGGCGATAAACAGGGCGACCCGCAATAAAATTGCGACCGCCAAAACAACCCCGAACCAGATTCGAAAATCCCGCGGTCTGCTTTCGGTCACTGCGCCTCCCCCGCGCTGCCAGCTGATTGCAGGATAAAACCATCCAGCGCATTTTCTGCCCGTGCCCGCCAAGTGTAATTGCTGGCTGTATTCCTGGCAGCATGGCTCAGGTTTTCCCTCTGGGAAGGATCCCGTATCAAGGCTGTCAGTGCCTCTTTCCAGGCAGCAAGGTCATCCGGAGGGCAAAAGACGGCGTTGGTTTCATCCAGCACTTCCCGGATCACAGGTAGATCGCTGCTGATGATCGCCCGCCCGGTCGCCAGATATTCAAACATTTTCATGGGGCTTGCTACCTCAGCCGAATCGCCGCCACTGCTTCCGGCAATTGATGCGCCGTATGGCATCAGGAGGACGTCGGCAGCAGCCTGATAGCGCGGCAGAATGGCATTATCCACAAAGCCAGTCAGTGTGACGTTATTCACCCCCGCCTCTGCCAACCGTTCCTTCCACAAATCAATATCCTTTGGATGCCCACCCACCCACAGGAAATTGATCTCCGGAAGGGTTTTTGCAAGGTTCAGCATCAATTCCATCCCTCTGCCGGCATAAAAATGCCCGGTGTAACCAGCCGTGAAGGCTTGCGGCAAGCCCAATTCTGCACGCATCGCTTCGGGCTGTAACAGATCAGAATAACGTTCCAAATCCACACCGTTGGGGGCTGCAAAAATATCTTCAGCGACATCCTTCAACCCATATTCTTTCACCAAAATCTTTTTCAAGGCGGTGGTATTGGTCAGAAGGCGTTTTTTTGTGTCTGCTCGCCAAAATTGTTCAAATAACCACGGACCAAGCCGACCGGTGACACGATCGTGGAGTTCAAGAATAACGGGTAAGCCTCGCCAGAGGGACAGCACAGCAGACTGCAACATCCAGGTGTAAATCAGATCGGGCTTCATCCTGACGGCTTCCCGCACCGCTTTCAGAGCGAAATCATAGCGACGGAAACTCAGATGCTCAGGAAGCCAGCGGATTTCAAAGCTCTGCTGCAATCCATAATGTGCTTTAAGGTCCACCCATTCCGCACTTTTATCTCCTGGCACCAATAAGGTGACGTTATTGCCCAATGAAGCCAGGGCGTCTGTCGCCTTGAGAACTTGAATGCTGTTTGCGGTGTTGGATGGCACGTATGAAGCGGCAATACATACGATTTTCATTTGCGTATCTTTGGAAAACTGTTCCTTTACCTTGTTTTTGGAAAAAAGATTTTCGGACGAAATCATTGATTTCCAGTAAAAGCAGTTATACCACAAATGAGGGTTTGTTGTCTTGGAGACATCCTTTCTTGCATCCTATCAGGCTGTTCCAATTGATTCAAACACGTGTCCATATCGGGAATGTAGTAAAATTGGTTCAACAAGGAAATCAATTTTGAATAATAAAATGAACAGAGAGAACCAGGTTGTCGGAGAGGTTGAACACGACACGATCCAAAATTTAAGTAGATTGGAACGCCCGATCTTCATCCGGCTGGGGATTTTGCTTGGCAGGGTCATGCCTCGCAAGACGGGATTAAACATCGCGGCTTTTGTTGGGAAAAGATTAGCGCAAAATAAAGACAATCCCCAGGTCAGGGCTGTACGAGCCAATCAATGGGTCATTCATGACCAGTCCATTAATAGAAAAACCTTAAAAGATCTGACTGAAAAGGTGTTTCAATCCTCAGCAAAGTGCATTTTTGATTTCTTCTATTTTCTCAACAAGCCTGAAAGTTTGCGAAAAATTGTTGATTTTCCACCCGAAACCGCATTGGTTTTTGAGCGAATTTGGAATGGTCAGCCTTGCGTGCTGGTCTGCCCCCATCTGAGCAATTTCGACCTGATGGGTTACGCCCTCAAACTGCACAACATCAATGTTCAGGTTCTTTCATTCCCAAACCCGGATGAAACCTATGTTATGCAGAATCAAATTCGGGAAAGTCTGGGCATCGACATCACTCCGATGAGTCTGAGTGCCTTCAGGCAAGCCAGGAACAATTTACGCGCCGGAAAAAGCATCCTGACCGGGCTCGATCGTCCCCTGACCGGTAAATTACGGGAAAAATACAAGCCGACCTTTTTTGGATACCAGACGAGTTTGCCCGTCACCTATGTGCGAATGGCTAAAGATCACGACGTTCCCGTTTTCGTGGTCGCTGCAATTACCCAAACCGGTAACCGATACCTTCTCAGGGTATCCCAACCGATCTGGATGGAAGCGCAGGAGGATCTGGAGACCGAAACCCTTTCCAATGTCAACCGTGTATTGACCCATGCGGAACCCCTGCTGAAGGAATATGCGGATCAATGGGCGATGTTTTATCCGGTCTGGCCTCAATTCCTGGGAATCTGATCCAAATATTTTAAGAGGAACATATGTCAAAAGTTGAAAAACACAAACGAGAGAACGATATTTTATTGGGCTTTTTGGAACGCCCGGCGCTGCAATGGCTGGCAAAACATATGCCGCAGTGGGTGACCCCGGATTTATTAACCTGGCTTGGGGCGCTGGCATCGATTCTCATCTTCGTCAGTTATATCCTGACCAACGTCAAACCCTGGTTCCTGTGGCTGGCCAGCTTCGGCTTTATTCTCAACTGGTTTGGTGACAGCCTCGACGGCACCCTGGCACGCTATCGCCGTATTGAGAGGCCGCGCTACGGCTATCTGGTAGATCACTGGGTCGATGCCATCAGCTCACTGCTGATCTTTGTGGGGTTAGGCCTTTCCCCTTATGTTGATCTTACCGTCGCCTGTTTTGCGTTGATTGGATATTTGCTGGTGTCAATCATGGTTTACCTGATCACCTATGTCACGGGCATATTTCAGATCACCAATATTCGATTTGGCCCAACAGAGATCCGGGTGCTGGCAATTATTTCCAATACGCTGATGTTTTTCATCGGCATCAAAACTTTAAATCTCCCCTTTTTCGGTGCAACCACACTCTATACCCTCTTCGTGGGGGCGATCGCGTTCATCTTGCTGGCCTATTTTATGGTTAATACCGGCATCCAGGTGCGCAAATTACAGCTGCTTGATGAGAAACGGCTGGAAAGAAAGCTTGCCAGGCAAAAGATGGAGGAAGAAAACCCACCAGCCCTGGGATGATCCCCACCGGGTCCGATAAGAAAACAATTCTTCTTCAACTCATTTTTGTCGCAGACATCTTTTAATTGATGGCCTGTTGAACAATCCTCCAGGTTAGTTATCAACAGGATGTTATAATCGACTTATGTTAAAAATCCTTCATTTTGCAGATGCACATATCGATATGGCCAATTATGGCAAGCATGACCCTGAAAGCGGACTTCCCATGCGGGTCATCGATTTTCTCAAATCCCTGGACGAGATCATCGCAACTGCGATCGATGAAAAAGTTGATATGGTCATTTTTGCGGGAGATACCTATAAAAACCGTACCCCGGCACCTACTTTTCAAAGGGAATGGGGAAAACGTATGATACAGCTTTCGCGGGCAGGGATCACGACGCTCTTGCTCACCGGCAACCATGACATCTCTCCTGCCACGGGTCGGGCACACGCCATCCAGGAATTTGATACTCTGGAAGTTCCCAACATCCATGTGATCGATACGCCTGTGTTTTTAAAACCTGAGCAACTGGAAGGCTTACCCGTCCAGGTACTGGCGCTGCCCTGGATTTCCCGTTCCGGGCTGATTGCAAGCCAGGAAATGGAAGGGGCAGACCGCAAGCAAGTTTATGAAGAAATCAATGATCGCCTGAGCACTTTAATCAATAACTGGTTGAACGCGGCTGATCCAAATTTACCGATCATCCTGACCGCCCATGCCTCCGTTGAGGGCGCAAAATACGGTGCGGAACGCCTGGTGATCCTGGGCAACGACTTCACCCTGCCGCCTGCCCTGGTTAAAGATAAAAGATTGGATTATGTCGCCCTCGGTCATATCCATAAAGCACAGGATTTGAATGAAGGCTCACAACCCCCTGTGATTTATCCCGGTTCCATTGAACGCGTTGATTTTGGTGAGGTTCAGGATAAAAAATATTTTGTCCTGGCAGAAGTAGGCAAAGGAAATACAACTGTCGACTGGCGTGAGCTCAAAAACATCCGCCAATTTCTTGATATTTCGCTCAATTTAGAATCTGATCAGGGCATCAACCAGAGGCTTCAACAAGCACTGCCCCCGCAAAGCGAGATTAAAGATGCCATCATCCGAATGGTCATCACATACCCCCGTGAATGGGAATCCTTGATAGATGAAACTGGTTTGCGCAACCTGACATCCGAGTCATTTGAGTTTCATCTGGTGAAGCGTTCCTTAGCGGAAGCCCGTGTGCGGTTGCCCGAGGGACGTACAGCAGGAAGCCTGAGTAAGATCGAACTGCTGGATATCTATTGGGACGCGACCCATCGTGAGCTCGAAACCGGGAAAAGAACAGTCCTGAATCAGCTCGCGAAGGAGATCATTGACGGTGTTGAATCGGGAGTCTAAACAAAAACGCACACTTTTTAGATCTGTATAACTTTGGTAAATACCCAAAACAATTTGCAACCTCTCAAATCAAGGAGTTGTTGGACGTATTATAAAGATGAGCTGGTCAGATCATCCTGAGTCAATTTTGAGGTGTTATTTCCTGGATGAATCAGGGAAAGACAGGAGCGCTTCCTGACCACAAATTGCTTGACATGCCGGTCAATTTTCCGTATAATACCATACGCATTCCTCGATAGCTCAATTGGCAGAGCGAGCGGCTGTTAACCGTTAGGTTCCTGGTTCGAGTCCAGGTCGAGGAGTATAATTTTTTAATGTCTCTGGAGGCTGGATTAAGCCAAAAATCGATCGGGTTTTAACCTTTCAATAACAAGACCTTGAGTCATTTATGTTAAAATCTAATTGAACAAATGATGACCTTCGAATTTGACTTTCTCCCTGCCCCTGGTTTACGCCGGCCGGGGGTTTTTTGTTTCCTACTTCAAATCAAAACTTCTCGTTGAAATCAAAAGGTTTCAGACAAAACACCTGAGCTGGTACAATAACCGCATTGCATTTCCCTGACTGAGAAAATCAGATCAACCCCAAGGCGTAATCTCAGATTATAATTGACGTATCGATAATTACGATCCGTGTTTTTCTGGAGGAAATAATGAAAACAAGAATACTTTTTCTAACGATGATCGGCATGATCCTGCTGGTTCTGATCATCTCCTGTGCGAAAGCCACGCCATTGCCTGCAACGGAAGCCATCGATCCGGAAACGTTAATCACCGACAAGTGCAGCAGCTGTCACTCAACCAGCCTCGTTTTCTCGGCAGACTACAACGAAGAAGGCTGGAGCAATACGATTGACGACATGATTGAAAAAGGCGCCAAGGTGACCGATGAAGAAAAACAGATCATGATCGATTGGTTACTATCTGGAAACTGATCCATAGGATAAAATAATCTCGATCAAGATATAAATAACCCGCAACCATTTGCTTTTGCGCGCCTCAGGTTACAACCAAAAACCGAGGAATCAAAGATAAAGCGCGCAATCGAACAAGGCGATCAAAGAAAACAACACAAGGAGGATTAACATGATAAAAGATGTCCTGCATGATGCCGTTGAAAGAATGCAATCCGCCCTGGATATGCTGGAAGAAGACCTGTCTACCATCAGAACCGGACGCGCTTCACCCGGTTTGGTGGAGCGGATGCCCATCGAATATTATGGAGCTCAGACACCACTGATCCAGTTGGCTTCAATCAGCGTGCCTGAACCACGCCAATTGTTGATCAGACCGTTTGATCCCGCTTCTCTCAAAGATATTGAACGCGCCATCCTTGCCTCCGACCTGGGGCTCACGCCCAACAACGATGGCAAGACCATTCGGCTTACCATTCCAAAACTTACCGAAGAACGACGGCACGAACTTGTGCGGGTTGTACGCAATCGTATGGAGGATGCCCGCGTCAAGGTGCGAAATGTCCGCCGCGATCTAATAAAAGACTTGCGAGACTTTGAAAAAGAAGGCTTGATCTCAGAAGATGAACAGGAACGCGGTGAAAAGGAATTGCAAGATTTGACCGATAAATTCAATGCCAAAGTCGATGAAATCGGCTCTCGTAAAGAGGCAGAAATCCTGGAAGTGTAAAATCAATGATGCGTGAAGAAGCAAAACAAAATTCAGGAAAAATTCCCCGGCACGTTGCCATCATCATGGATGGCAACGGACGCTGGGCAAAGGAACGCGGGTTGCAACGTCTGGCTGGTCATCGTGCAGGCACCGAAAATCTGCGTACGATCATCCGTGCCAGCGCTGAATTCGGCATTAAATATCTCACATTTTATGCCTTCTCCACTGAAAACTGGTCGCGCCCGCGCGCCGAAGTCACCGGTCTGATGCACATCCTGTCTGAGGTCATCGATCAGGAAATTGATGAACTCAACCGGGAAGGTGCGCGACTGGTTCACATCGGTCATCTCGATGGTCTTTCAGAAGTCCTTCAGAAAAAGGTTCGCTCTGCTATCGATCTGACAAAAAATAACGAAAGAATTACAATCGCTCTGGCTTTCAATTATGGTGGGCGCGATGAAATCGTTCACGCCATCAAGAACATCCTGAAGGATCAGGTTGACCCAGGTTTGGTCGACGAAAAACTGGTCAGCCAGTATATGTTTACACGCAATCTCCCCGACCCGGATCTGGTCATCCGTACCTCCGGTGAACTCCGCACAAGCAACTTTCTGACATGGCAAACGGTCTATTCCGAGTGGTATTTCCCAAAAGTCTATTGGCCTGACTTTGATAAGGAAGCATTACGGAAAGCCCTGGATGAATATGCCCAACGTCAACGTCGTTTTGGCGGCTTGCAAGAATAATCCCTCACGACCCTGACCATGCATTCACAACGCGTCAAATCTGCCCTGATCTTTGTTCCCCTGGTTTTGATCATGATCTATCTGGGGGGTTGGGCGTTCAACCTGTTCATTTCGATAGTTTTGCTGGTGGCTGCGGTGGAATATGCCCAGCTATTTGGTAAATTAGGCGCCCCGCCGCCTCTGCTATCGCTGCTGCCAGGCATCTGTCTGGCTTTGGGCTTTCGCTGGTTTTTTGATGGGCAACACCTTGATCTCCTGCTTTTAATTGTCCTGCTTCTGACCGCCATGACCGCCCTGATCCAGTATGAACAAGGTGTCAAGAGTGCAGCCTTAGGATTCACGGTCACCTTCACAGGGATTTTGTACCTTGGCTGGGCAGGGAGTTTTTTCATCGCGATCAGGACTTTGCCGAATGGCTTGGGCTGGATCCTGACCGCCCTTCCAACCACCTGGCTGGTGGATAGCGGCGCCTATTACCTTGGGAGCTGGATCGGAAAATCTAAAATGGTGCCCCGGCTCAGCCCGAATAAAACCTGGGCAGGGTTTGCCGGCGGGATGGCTGCCGGCGTGATCAGCGGCGTTTTGCTCATCATGCTGTGGCGCCTGGTCGGTTTTCTTCCCACAGCCACACCCCTGTGGCAGGGCGCTGTCATGGGTTTGGTGATGGGTATCCTGTCGCCGATCGGTGACTTGCTGATCAGCCTGTTTAAACGCAGTTCCGGCGTCAAAGACACAGGCAATCTGATCCCCGGACACGGCGGTTTCCTCGATCGAATCGATACCTGGATCTGGGCAGCCATGCTGGGCTATTTTCTGGTCACCATGCTGGGGTGGTAGCTGGTACCTGATGCAGGGGGGATTAGAACCCTGGTTCACCCCTTTCTTTTTAAATGGATTTATTTAACCCCACAAAAGTTGGAATAGATGGTTGCCAGGTCATCATCAGCCGCAAAGCCGCCGGGTATCTCGCTCTCGACTTCACGCCACAAGCGACAAATGCCCGTATCATAATATCCTCCGCTTCGTTCGCTCAACAAAACGGAAATTCTTTCAGCGTCTTCCAGACGGCCCATCCATAAATAGCCTTCGATGAACACAAAAAGCTCAGAAACCTCATTGGATTGATGTTTCAGAGTAAAAGCGTGATCCCCCAATTCGGCTACTTTAGCCCAATCTTCCCTCTGGCTTGCAAGATCAGCCTCTTCAAAATAAAGACACCACGTTTCGCTGTCGACCACGTCAAACAAATGTAAGGGTGGGACAGCGTGTTCTTGCTGGTCTGTTCGGATGACGGATAGATTGGAAAACGGCAGGGCGGGGAGCATCCAATCGGGAAAATCGCGCGGCAGCCTGTCGGGGTGTTCACCATCCAAAATCCGCAGGCATCCTGGCGGTTGATAGTAAACCAGCAGCATCTGATCTGTTGTCCCTGAAAAGTGCAGAGAGCGAAAAGGTTGCTCAATTGGCAATCCGGGTTTGAGATCAGGTATCTCCCAACCCAGGCGCTCACTGAGATATTGCACAATGTACGCCATCTGCGGATCTGTTTGATCCGGTGCATACGTCCAATTAAGAATAGCCGTCAGCGAATCATCTTCGTTCAAGCTGATGGCTTGCAAGTCGTTGATAATCAGGGATGTTCCGGTTTCTAAATCTGGAATGCGCTGGACAAGTTGCTGGAAGTAACGCTGGGTCACCAGCCATTGGTGGCGGTAATAATTAGCATTCCAGAGGTGATAACCCACAGACCCGCCAACCAGCAAACTGATCACGACCAGATTTAAAATCTTGGCCCACCGGTGACGAATTTGGAAAAACCAATGGAAGATCGTAACCAGCAGCAACGCAATCCACGGTATAAAAGCAAGCGTAAAACGGCTCCGAAAAGGTGAATCGATATTAATCGTAAGATTCGTGAGCCAGAAGGGCCAGCCGGCAAAAGCCAAACCAGCCATTGCGACCATCAGTGCAGATCTCCCAAAGGGAGGCTCCTCGTCAATTTTTGCATCCTGCTGCCAATTTGATTCAAGATGAGATTTATACAGGATGATAAAAGCGAAGACGCTCGTCAAGAAAATCAAGCCAAGGTAAGCCAGCCAGAAGGGGCGGCTGAAATCGCCTAGAGAAAGCTGCGGGAACGCCCTCTCCCATGCCAGAAAAACTGCACTTACAATTTGATCAAAAATGTTTACAAGCCATTCGCGCAAGCCAAACTCAGCCTCTCCCACCCGGATTGGACTGTACGTGGGAAACCTGAATATGTACACTCGCCAGAACAAGAAAATCATGCTCACAAAATAATACGGTAATGTGTTCAGGATCGTCATTCCTGCCCGTTTTTTTGTGTTGTTGGCGAAGCGTCTGAGTGCAAACCAGGCGATCAACAGACGGGGAACTTCCCAGCCGATAAAGTATTCAATCGAGAATTGGCTCAACATCAACGCTGCCAGGGATGGAAGATGCCACCAGAGCATATGCCAGCCAGGCTTTGCTTTATCCGCCCATGCTTGAATGGCTTTGACCATACCAATCAATGAAAACAGGTAAAGCGCCATACTCGCAAAGTGATGATTGTAAATGATCGCCTGGGGATGGCCTAAAAAACCCGGATAAACAGCCATCAGCATGGCTGTCCAAAGGGCTGGCTGCTTATGTTCAGGCCACAGCAACCTCAACAAAACCCAAAAAAGCACCGTACACAACCAGAACAGAAGCAGGGCGCTGATATGATAACCGATGGGTTGCTCACCCAGGATGGAAGTAAGCAGCATAAATATCCATGCGGAATAGGGCCTGTCCAGTGCAACATAATCTGGGTAGCCTGAAGGTCCATACATATGGTTGATCCAAGCATAGGGCCAATCATCCCAGTAATACCCCAGGGTAGGAATCAGCAAGCCATACGCCACGATGCAAATGATCAAAAGGATCAGTGGTGTTGTAAATATGGATTTTTCTCGTTTCAGTTGGTTCAGGTTGATCATCCGAATTATCATCCAGACTGGCTCGGTTTTTAAATATACCGATGATTGTTTATAAGTACGGGTAAAATAAAATCAATAAAAAGATGAGAGGGGAAATTGATTGCTGGATGAAACGTTTTAACAAAAAAATACCCTCGGTGCGATTCGAACGCACAACCTACTGCTCCGCAAGCAGTTGCTCTATCCATTAAGCTACGAGGGCAAAGCGAATAAATTCTATTCTATTTATACCATCCGGTCAAGATGAGAACCCTTCGCACAGGATTAGTTGAGATCTTCCTGGACGAGGGTGCCAACCTTTTTTCCAGCCAGCGCCTGCGGAAGCGCTTCTTCGTCCCACAGGTTCAAAACAAGGATGGGTAGTTTGTTCTCCATACAGAGCGAGATGGCTGTACTGTCCATCACTTCCAGTCGACGATTGAGCGTATCAATATAAGTTAACTGCTCAAATTTCTTCGCGCCCGGATAAATAACGGGGTCTTTATCATAGACCCCATCCACTTTGGTTGCTTTTATCAGCACATCGGCATCAATTTCCATGGCTCTCAGGGCAGCTGCAGTGTCGGTCGAGAAATAGGGGTTGCCCGTTCCACCACCAAAGATCACCACACGCCCTTTTTCAAGATGCCTGATTGCTCTGCGGCGAATATAGGGTTCGGCTACGGTCCGCATCTCAATCGCGGACTGGACGCGTGTAACAACGCCGATCCGTTCACAGGCATCCATCAAAGCCAGGGCATTCATAACAGTTGCCAGCATGCCCATGTAATCAGCCGTCGCCCGGTCCATGCCCGCATGATTGCCGCTCTGCCCGCGCCACAGGTTGCCAGCGCCAATCACGATGGCAATATCCACATCCATTTCGTGCACTTCTTTGATCCGTTCAGCGATGCGAGTCGCATTATCCGGGTCAATCCCAAAGCCATTGTCGCCTGCCAGCGCTTCACCGCTGATTTTCAACAAAATTCGATTGTAAATCAGCTTATTTTTTTTTGTGGACATGGATCCTCCCGAGTTTGAATGTGTCAGCCTCTCATTCAAATAAGGCCAACCCAGGGGCTGGCCTCACCATCGTTATTATTCATTCTCTGCTGGAATGCTTGATTCAGAACCGAGTTCCCACCTCACGAATCGTCTGATAACAACCTTTTCTCCCATTTTAACAACCTGCGCATTGACCAGATCCTGCACCGTCATGCTGCTGTCGCGGATATAGGGTTGATTTAAAAGGACGGTTTCTTCCTTGTATTTTTTCAAATAGCCTTCAGCGATCTTGGGGATAATATTTTCCGGCTTCCCTTCTTCTCTGGCACGTGTTTCGGCAATTTTACGTTCGCGTTCCAGTGCTGATTCGGGGATGTCATCTTCAAGGATATATAAGGGGTTTGCAGCAGCAATTTGCAGAGCCAGTTCGTGCGCCAGTTCCAAAAATTCTGGCGACCGACCAACAAAATCTGTTTCGCAATTCAGCTCAACCATCACAGCCAGCCGACCTTCTCCGTGAGAATAAACTTCAATGATGCCTTCGGAAGCCTCTCTGCTGGCACGTTTCGCTGCTTTGGCGAGACCTTTCTCTCTCAAAATATCACTTGCTCTTTCAAAATCGCCATCAGCATCGCGCAGCGCTGCCCGGCAATCGAGAATGCCGCATCCCGTGGCATCTCGCAATTCTTTGATCATTTCAGTTGTGATTTCCATTTTATTTTATTTCCAATCTTCTTCCAATGCTGTTTGTGTGGTTATTCTTCTTCGCTGTTGTCGAGTTCCTCATCCACTTTGTCTTCCTGTGCTTCGTCCTCAATTTCATCTTCATCATCAAGCGCGGCTTTCTCACTCTTTGGTTTTGATGCGGTACCGAGGTGCTTCAAGGTGGATTCACCGAGCAAAGCTTCGTCTTCCAGTTCTTCTTCATCTTCAACAAAGCGCATGACTTCTGGCGGCTTTTTGTCGGTTCGCAGTTCTTCCTCTTCAATATCCTTGCTGCGAATGGCTTTGCCTTCTATCACAGCGTCGGCGATCTTGCCCACCAGCAAGCTGATCGAGCGGATCGCATCGTCGTTGGAAGGGATCAAATAGTCCACGTTCTTAGGGTCGCAATTTGTATCGACCAGCGCAATGACGGGAATATTCTTGAGGTTGGCTTCATGAACTGCTGTGTCTTCCCGCATCACGTCAACCACGAACAGGATGTCGGGAATCCGTCGCATTGTGCGGATACCGTGTAAGCGTTTGTCCAAACGCTCAATTTCCCGATCCATCAACAAGCCTTCTTTTTTGGTCAATTGATCAAACTGACCGCTGTCGCGCATCCGTTCAAGATTCTCAAGTTCAAAAATCCTTTGCTGAATGGTGATCCAGTTGGTGATCGTCCCACCCAGCCAGCGTTCGTTGACATAAGGCATCCCGCAACGTTCCGCCTCATCACGGACGGTGTCCTGCGCCTGGCGTTTGGTGCCGACAAACAGGATCGTCCCACCCTGAGATACCGCATCACGGACCAGATTGTAGGCTTCCTCCAAAAGCGTGACCGTTTGCTGAAGGTCAATAATATGAATGCCGTTGCGTTCAGTAAAGATATACTGACGCATTTTAGGATTCCATTTGTTGGTACGATGACCAAAATGGACGCCGCTCTCGAGGAGCGCTTTCATTGATACAACAGGTGACATTTTATTTAACTCCTTTGCGTTTTAATCCTCCATCTCCTTCTCGCTTGCCCCTCACCCATGATATGGGCACGCAAGGCAAATTCAGAGATGTGTGAAATAGTTGCGTCAACTCTCATTGACAGCGGTATGAGTATAGCATATAAAAAATAAAAAGGGAATATTTAAAAGGGTCAGGAACGACTCTACCGGATCCTATTTCTATGCACAATTCCACAACCATGGGCTGAGCGTCGCAGGCGCCAATTTGGCAATGTTATGAAGTAAGCCCGCCCCTGAACCGGATCGCTCGCAGACCGTTCAGGGTCACCAGCAAAGACACACCCATATCCGCAAAGACAGCCAGCCACAAAGGAGCATATCCTAAAAAGGCGATCACCGCCACAGCCAGTTTGCTGATCAGGCTGAAGGCAATATTTTGCCGGATCAAGCGGTTGGTAAATTCGGATAATTTGACAGCAAAGGGGAGTTTATTGATGCCATCTGCCATCAGGGCCACATCAGCCGTCTCCATCGCCTGGGCACTTCCGCTTCCACCGATGGCAATTCCCAGGTCAGACGATGCCAAAGCCGGGGCGTCATTGATCCCATCACCCACCATGGCGACCGCCCCATATTGATCCTTTAATTTTGCAATTTCATCCAGTTTATCCTCGGGCAGAAGCCCCGAACGCACATCCTGCAGCCCTAACTTCTCTGCCACCACGCTTGCAACGATGGCATTGTCGCCAGTAAGCATCGCGACATGTTTATCCAGGTCACCTAAAGTTTCAACAACTTCACGGGCATCATGGCGCGGGGTATCCGCCACAGCAATAAAACCTCGCACTTTTTTCCCGTCACAAATCAGCATGGCTGTATTTCCTTCCGCTTCGGTCTGGACGACCCATTTCCGAACGGCATCCGGTATCAGGTGTTCCTCTTCAAATAACCGCAAATTGCCAATCGTAACTTTTTCGCCGTGGATCACTCCTTCCAACCCCAACCCGCCGCGTGTGGTCAGGTTCAGCGCAGGAGGATATTTCCCAATCACGCCGCGCTCTCTGGCTTCTTCAATCACCGCCTGTGCCAGCGGATGCGTACTGTGATTTTCCAGTGCATAGGCTAAAGCAACCAGATCATCACAGGCTTCGCATTCCAAATCACCTTTGCAACCCAGATCACGACATGCCACCACTTTTGGTTCGCCATGGGTGAGGGTGCCGGTTTTATCAAAGGCAAAAGCCTTAATCTTGGAAAGTAATTCAACAAAGACACCACCTTTGAAGAGAACGCCCTCCCTGGCGGCTCTCGTCAGGCTGGCAGCCATCGTCACAGGTGTTGAAATCACCAGCGCGCAGGGGCAGCCAATTACGAGCAATACCAGTGCACGATAAAGCCAGCCCCGGCTGCCATCCAGGGGATGTAAGAAAGGTTCGCCAAAAACAAGGGGCGGGATCGTCGCAATTAAAATCGCAAGAATGACCATGGCGGGCGTGTAATATTTGGCAAATCGATCGATGAATTTCTGACTGCGTGATTGTCTGGATTGTGCCTCCGTCACCATTTGGATGATCCGGTGAAGGATGCTGTCTGCAACCAGGTGAGTGACTTCAAGGATCAAACGACCATGCCCATTCACCGTCCCACTGAATACCTGGTCTCCCACGTTTTTTATAGCAGGAAGACTTTCACCCGTGATCGGTGCCTGGTTGATGTCACTTTCCCCTTCAAGGATCATGCCGTCCAGCGGGATCCTTTCACCTGGTCGTACCACGATTCGATCACCAAGTTCAAGGGTTTCGACAGCGACCACGCTTTCCTTACCGTCTTTGAGGAGGATCGCCTTATCGGGGATAAGGTCGGACAAATGCGACAGCGCACGGCGCGCCCGATCGTTGGTGAAACCTTCCAATGCCTCTGCGATATCAAACAGGAAGATCAGCGTAGCCGCCTCAGCATATTCTCCAATCACAACCGCGCCAATCGCTGCAAGGGTCATTAAAAAATTGATATTAAAGGTGCGGTTAACCCATAAATTGACAATTCCGCTTCGGGCAATTGGCCATCCAGCCAGCAGCAACGCACCGATTTGCAGGGAGTTGACCGTCCAATTCGGTAATCCTGACCACTTGAGAATAAAAGCAAGCAGGATAAGCACGCCTGCAATGAGCGCCAAACGGGCTTCTTGCTGCCGCAGGAGATATCGCCAAAAACCAATCACAACGTTGGGCTCATCCACCGGCAATGAGGGTGACGACTGTTCATCTAAGATGTCATATCCCAGGCTGTTAATTATCTTTCGGAAGGACTTTTCGTCAATTTCACCTCGCACGAACAGGGTGCCGTTGAAGAACTCGATCCTTGCCTCATCAACATCTGTCAGCTGCGCCACCGATGCTTCCAAACCTCTGGCACACTCCATACAGTCCAAACCCGAAATTTTATAAGTTCTTTCAGTCATTAAAATCGAATACCTCAATCACATAAGATGTGCTCAATCGTTCTGGAGAGAATGTCGCGAACATGGTCATCTGCCAGCGAATAGAACACTTCGCGTCCCATTTTCTGAAACCGAACGATGTTCAGCGCCCGCAAAATGCGAAGCTGATGTGAAACAGCGCTTTGCGAAACCGCAAGATGATCCGCCAGTTCACCCACACAAAGTTCTTTCTCAGCCAGCAAAGATAGGATTCGCAACCGGGTGGGATCGCCCATGACCTTGAACATCTCGGCCATGGCATGGATCGTCTCGTCAGAGATCATATTTTCTTTTTGTTGATCCAGAATCATATTAATCATCATCACAATCTATCCCTGAACATATGAGCACTTATTCATATATAAATTATAATCCAAAGATCCTGATTGTCAAGAAAATTAATATTTTAAAAAATTTTGTTGTATAATTACAGACAGAATTGTTTTGAGAACATTAAAGATTAAGGAACAATGGAAGAGAATACAGGTTCAAACTCAATAGATAGCGACAGTACGAGCGATAGACCTAACCACAAATTGAGATTAGGACGTGAGATGCATCCCTGATTAACTGATTGCGCCTTTTTGGTAGCAGGAGTCTGGGAATGCCTCAGATTCCTGTTTTGTTTTATTAAACGACTTTCTACCAAAAAGGAGGCGCGAGATGATCTATATCAGCCAGCTGATCAACCAGACTGTTTGGGATGGCTATGGGGGCATTTTAGGCAAATTAAAAGATATTTTAATCGATGGAACCGAAAAAAATATGCCACCCATTGTTGCTTTGTCCCTCAAGCAAAACACCCTCGGCATCGAATTAATTCCAGCAACTCAAATTGCCAGTTTATGGCCGAGCATCACCCTTAAAATTGGCGCCGATCAGATCAAGCCCTATCAACCGACCGGTCATGAGCTTCCACTTATGGATCTTGTCCTTGATCAACAGATCGTGGATACCGAAGGCAGGCGCTTGGTGCGGGTTAATGACCTGCAGCTGGCACGTGCACGGGATCATTTCGTGTTGACTGGCGTGGACGTGAGCGGAACGGGGTTGTTACGCCGTTTGGGGCTGGAAAAAGTCGGCCGCGCTTTGGGAAGTGCATTCAAAAAAACACCCGAACCCATTGTCATTCCCTGGGAATTTGTCGCTTCAATTGAATATGACGACCCCTTACGATTAAGTGTGTCTCAAAGCAAACTTGTAAAAATGCCTCCCGCTGATATCGCCGCGATTGTAAACGAACTGGATCGGCAGTCCTCAACCGCCATTTTGGAAGGTTTTACCGATGAAGACCTTGCCGATACGCTGGAAGAAAGTTCCACCGAAGTGCAGATGAGCATCCTGTCAAGCATTGAACCTGAACGAGCAGCGGATATCCTGGAGTTGATGGATCCGGACGAGGCTGCCGATCTTCTGGCGGATATGCCCGATCAAACCAGTGAAGCCCTGCTCAACTTAATGGAAGCCGATGATGCCTCTGAGGTTCGCAGCCTGCTGAACTATCCGGAAGACACTGCCGGCGGCATCATGACCACCGAGTTCGCCCATGTTCCCTACAATATCACGGTGCAGGAAGCCTTCGACTATTTACGAAAATCCGAAGATGCACATGATGATGAAGTCATGTATTACGTTTACATCCTGAGCGAAGATGGTCAACTGCGGGGGCAGATAACCCTGCGAGATCTTGTCATGGCTGACCTCAGGAGCAGCATCCATCAATGGGAAGAGCCGGAGGAGATCTTTGTGGAGCCGCTGACCCCACAGGATGAGGTCGCTTATCTCATCGCAAAATACGATTTATTGTCCATACCTGTGATTGATCCGGACACCAAACAGATGTTGGGCATTGTCACCGTTGATGATGCGATCGATGTGGTCTTACCGACTGCATGGAAGAAACGCCTACCGAGATTCTATTAAACATAGAAAGGAGTTGCCATCAATGAAAAAGAACAGAATTCCAGCATGGGTTCGGAGACTTGGGATCTACCTTGCAGTTCTCGGACCTGGCCTGATCACAGCAAGCGCAGACAACGATGCGCCGGGGATTGCCACCTATTCCATGGCAGGGTCCACGTACGGATATCAATTCCTGTCTATTATCCTGATTGTCACTTTTGGTGAGGTTGTGATCCAGGAAATTGCAGCCCGCATGGGGGTCGTCACGGGCAAAGGCACGGCCGATCTCATCAGGGAAAGATTTGGCGTCAAAGTCACAGCATTTGCAATGTTTGCCCTTTTTATTGCCAATCTCGGCACAACCGTCGCCCAGATCGCCGGTGTCGCTGCTTCTGCAGAACTGTTCGGGATCAGCCGTTATATTGCAGCGCCGCTTGCGGCAATTCTCATAAGCTATTCCGTTTTGAAAGGTTCTTACAAAGTTATTGAAAAGGCTCTGTTGGTATTATCCCTGTCCGCACTCAGCTATGTCGTCACCGTATTTATGATCCGACCACCCTGGGGTGAGATTTTAAGAGCAACCCTCGTCCCCAATTTCCAGTTCGATACCAACTTTATCATCGCGATGCTGGCAACTGTTGGAACCACCATCACGCCCTGGGGCATCTTTTATATGCAGGCATCCATTGCTGATAAAGGTCTGACCCTCAAAGATTACAAGTACACCAAACTTGATGTTGTCCTTGGCGCTGCCTGGGGAAACGTGATCTCTGCCTTTGTGATCATCGCCACAGCAGCCACATTGTTCGTCGCAGGTATTCAAGTTGAAACCGCTGAACAGGCTGCTCTGGTCCTTTCACCGCTTGTGGGCGAATCGGCAAAAATTCTCTTTTCTGCCGGGCTGCTCGGCGCATCCCTTTTAGCCATGTCCGTCTTACCGCTTTCCACCACCTATGCTTTTTGTGAAGCCTTTGGTTTTGAGCGTGGTTTAAATCATTCAATCCGGGAAGCCCCAGTGTTTTATGGGATTTACGGGGCGATTGTTGTGATGAGCGTCGTCATCGTCATGATCCCCGGTATCCCCCTGTTCCCGCTGATGTGGCTTTCACAATCCCTCAATGCGCTTCTTTTACCAGTCATTCTTATTCTCTTACTGAAGCTCAGCAACAACGCGCAATTGATGGGAGAATGGAAAAACAATCGTCTCCAGAATATTTTTGCTTCCAGTCTCGTCGTTTTAATCAGCCTGCTATCGATCGCATTGCTGGTAACTTCAATTGTCGAAATCTTTTAAAAGATGAAACAACCTCAAAAGTTAACGGTTTCCGAGGATATTTACATCAACATCCCTGCTGTTTTGTCCACAGGGATGTTGATTTTTAAACATGAAAGAGCAATCGGATAAATAGGAGCTCGGCAATCACCCGGACATCAAAATTCAAGCGGGTGGGCAGCCCAGGGGTCAGTCATGCAAACGTTGATGAATTTGATATTCCACGCGGGCAAGAATGACGCCTGCTGCAATCAATCCCAGCGCTAAAATTACAGCCCACTTATTAAACCAGGATGCGAAAATCCAAGCAACAATGGTAAATGCCAAAAAGATCACACCCAGCAGGAGCAGAACCCTGAACAAAACAGCCAGCATTCGATTCCATGTCAACAGTCGTTTTGTCTTATCAAACTGCGTATAATCTTTTCTAACCTTTTCTTTCATACATACAAACCCATCATCAACACTTTGCGCTCACAGGTTGATACAAAAACCTCATCCAAATTATTATAACCCGGGATTTTTGCTTTCTTCAATCGTCATCAATTTTTTAAAAAAACACGCCACCTTACATGCAATTTGCGTCAATGCCCTATGATAAAACCGAAATTATTCCGCAACCGAATCATCTGCATACCACAATCTTTGCATCTCGCTGCTGATCAGCAGCAAATCCTCCAAGCTTCCCACACTTTCAATCGTCCCATTCTTCAGAACAACAATCTGATCTGCTCGTCTCAGAATGGGTTTCCGATGACTGACGATCAGACAGGTGGCATCACCCTGGTTGGCAAAAATCCGATCCCAAAGCATCTTTTCAGTCTCAACATCCAGAGCACTGGAGATATCATCCAGCACCATCAACGAAGCCTGGCGGACGAGCATGCGCGCGGCTGCCAACCTCTGAGCCTGACCACCCGAGAGTTTAACCGCCCTGGCGCCAATTTTGGCATGCAAACCACCGGAGATCTCAGATAAATCCTGCTCAAAGACCGCCATCTCGATTGCTGATTGCAGGTCACAGTGTTCTTCCGGAATGCCAAATAGGATGTTGTTTTGAATGGTATCACTGAATAATAAAGGCGCCTGAGGTGTATAAGCGCTGCGGGGCGGGATAAAAAATTCACCGGGGTTTGTGACCCGTTCGCCATTCCAATAGATCTCACCCGATTGAGACGGCAGTAATCCCAACAATGCCTGCAACAAGGTCGATTTCCCTGACCCAACGCGCCCTGTGATCACAACAAAATCGCCACGGGTGAGATGCAGATTGATATCATAAATACCACGCCCTGTTTCTGGAAAACGATAGCTCAAATTATTTACTTCCAGAGTCCTCAATTCATGGTCCTGGCTTTTACGGATAAAAGGCACATCGGGTGGGTCCTTACGCAGATAAATCTGGTTTCTTTCAACCAGTTGTTCAGGATTTTCGCCCTGCAAAAGGTGGACCATACGGTCAATCGAAACCCCCAACCGTTTGAACCAGGCAATTTTATCCCCGATGATAGCTGAGAAATCTGTCACCCAGGAAAGATAATACACAAATAAAGCCAGGTCGCCTACCGTGAATTGCCCTGCTTGCATGACAGAACCAGCCGTAAGTAAAATCAGCCCCGTGAAGATATGAGACGTATTATTAAACGCTGAGTGCAAGATTTGCGTGAACAACTCATCCTTCAGAGATGCTTTTCGGCGAACATCATTCAAAGTGCGTAAATGGTCGACGCTGCGATCCTCTGCGCCAGCCACCTTCACCGCCTGCACCGCGCCAAATATTTCCCCAATAAACTCCGTCACCCTGCCTGTTGCTTCTCGATTTTCTCGGCGGTATTCCGTGATTTTTGAGTTTGCAAAATTCGCGATGAAGACCACAATCACCAGAGGAATAAAAACGACCAGTGTAATGGTGGTGTTGATACGCAGCATGACGATCAACGCAATGATTGCAAAGAATCCAAAACCAAACACGATCAGCATTTCAGACATGAAGAAAGCAAGCTCCTGGACATCATCCCTGAAACGGCTCACCGCTTCCCCGGGAGACTCAGGCACAGCCTTCGCTCCCGGTCGGCGCAGGATCGAATCAAATATATTGTGACGCAGAAGGGCTGTCACCGAAAAGTAAAAGGAGTAAAACAGAAAAACATCAGTAAAAAATGCCATCCCTCGACCAAGGGCAATCGCAACCAGCAAAGCAACCAGGCTTATCAGGCTGAAACCGGTTTGCGTTTCACCCGTGAGTTGATTAAAAATTGCCTGAATTAGAAATCCGCTCAATTGAGGGAAGACGCCGAAGCTTAAAATTTCCATCAAACCAAAGGCGCCATACACCCAGGGACGGAACTTCGTTAATTGCCAGATATACCACCATGTGCTGGGACGTTGCGCTGCCTGGTCTGCAATTCTTTTACTCATACCAGCACCTCATCCAGACCAACCTTGAGAAGGCTGCTGAACTTAGAATTCGGATCATGTGCCAGAGCCTTCCGATCACCAAATTCAATGATACGTCCATTTTCGAGAATCATGATCTTATCGGCTCGCTCCACGGTTTTTAACCGATGAGCGATCACCAGTGAAGTTCGTCCTGCGATCATCCGGTCCACAGCTTTTTCGATCAGGTGCTCTGTGGCGGGGTCCAGGCGCGATGAGGCTTCATCCAGGATCACAATACCGGGATCCTGTAAAAAGATGCGTACAAAAGCCAGCAGCTGTGCTTCGCCAGCCGAAAGTCCGCCATTTCCCGATTCCAGCAGTGTGTCAAGCCCGTTTTCTAACCGGGCGTACCAATGCGAAAGCCCTAACTCCCGAATCACATCAAGAATTTTCTCATCTGAGATACCCGTGTCAAAAAAGGTCAGGTTATCCCGTACCGACGCATGAAAAAGCTCAATCGACTGGGTTACCATGCCAATCTGGTTTCGCAATACCGGCAAAGGCAGCTGCTGGATATCAACAACTTCACCGTTTTCACCCGCCTCCAAGGAAATTCGCCCGGATTGAGGATCATACAGGCGGAAGAGCAGCCGGGTCAGTGTGGTTTTTCCGCTGCCCGTTCGCCCCAGCAAACCCAGCATCTCACCCTGTGAAAGCCGAAAACAAATTTCCTTCAGCACATTTTCATTGGCAATTCTGTCGTGAGCTTCACCTGCATCTTGAGGTTGCTCATCCTCATAATAAAAGGACACATCTTCAAAAATCAAAGCTGCGGGGGTGCCCGCAGGCGGGGATTGATCGGGCAATTCGATTGATGGAGCAATTATCTTGCTCCTGATCGCCAATAGTTCCTGTGCCCGCTTGAGGCTTGCCATTGATTTTTGTACATTGGTTAGCTGCCTGGCAATTTCATCAAGCGGCTTTTCGAGCATACGATTGTATTGAAAGACAATGTAGACCGTGCCAATTGTGATTACACCTTGTAAGTAAAGAGAGCCTCCCACACCCAGAGAGATGGCGTTTCCCAGTGCAAACATAAGAAACATGGTGTTCAGCAGAATATTCACCATTAAAGCAGCTTTAACCGAGCGGCGATACATCGTCTGGATGTAGACAAAAAGCTGTCTGATGGTGTAAGCCCTGCCGCCATTGGCACGGATATCCGCTGTACCCGTCAGCCTTTCCTCAAGAAAACCATAAAAATCCGCCTCTGCTTTTCGTTCGGCTTCCCAATGAGGTACTGCGATATTGCGAAACCTTACCAGCACCACAAGCGCCACCAGGCTGAAGCCGGTGAGCGCCAAACCAATGCGCCAATCTTCAACAAATAGCAGGATCAAAATGGCGAATATCATTAAAAAGTTTCCCAGCAATTTTAATAAAAATTGAGAGAAAAAATCATTGAGCGTATTCACATCCGAATCAATCCGGCTGATCATCTCTCCCGGGGGATGTGCCTTGTGGAAGCTCATATCCAGATTCAAGGCATGGCGGGTAAGGTCTTCCCGTAAAGCGTTGGTCGCACGCCAACCAACCGTTTTAGAATAATAGGTGCTGATCACGGCGATCAGCTGCTGACCCAGTGCTGAAAAAATATAATAGACACCCAAACGGACAAGGCTGGAAATTGCAACACCACTTATCACTGAATCAATGAATTCTCGCATGATCTGAGGAATGAGCAGCTGCAACCCTAAATTGGCAAATATGAATACCGCCAAAAGGATTACCCGCCCTTTCTGAGACCCCAGATAGGTCTTCAGTAAGGATGACGTTGAGACATTCACCTCATTAACGGGTTTAAATGGTGATGCGGACATAAGTGATATTTCTATCTATGCTTGATTTTTCATCAAGGATATGGCTAATCAATACACGCCTGCACAAAGGTATGGAACAGAGTCTGGCTGTGAGGGTCATCCGGCAAACATTCAGGATGCCACTGCAGCCCCAATGCAAACCGGGCATCTTTCACAATTGCCGCTTCGATTAAACCGTCCGGCGCAAACCCGATCGCTTCCAATCCTTTTCCAGGCACATCGATGCCCTGATGATGAAGGCTGTTAACTGAAATCTGATCCGTTTCCAACAGGCGTTCAAGAAAGCTGCCCTGCGCCAGCTGGATGTTGTGAGAGCGTCTGTCCCTTGGATAGTCAGGAAACCAATCATGTTTGATCGCACCCTCAAGCTGATCATCGATATGCGTGTAGAGCGTCCCTCCCAAACCCACATTCAACACCTGGAATCCGCGGCAAATTCCCAGCAAGGGTTTATCCTCCTCCAGGATAGCCATCAACAACCCAAATTCAAACGCATCTCTCTGGGGCGAGACCCCAAAAATCTTTGGGTGCGGTTGTCCATGATAGCGCTCGGGATCGATATCCGCGCCGCCGGAGAGAATGAAACCGTCAAAGCGCGAAACCAGTTCGGTCAGATCAGTCAGTTCAATTCCCGCCGGGATGATCGCCGGGATGCCTCCCGCACGCCGCACCGCGTCAACATAAGCCTGGCCCACCTGACAGACCGGGATTGCGGATCTGTTTTTTATCGTCCCTGCTGTAATGCCGATCAGGGGCTTTTGTGTTTTATCCATGGTTTCCTCCAATAAAAAACACCTCATCATGAATCAACTTCTCTTACGTGAGACAACTCACGCAGTTGAGCCCTGATGAGGTGAAACTCTCACAATCCCGATAGGATTGCGAGGTCCAACAACAATCTTCTTGCTGCTTAGAATCGCTGTTTTAGGCGAGCAGCCTTACCGGTGCGTTCGCGAAGGAAGTACAGGCGTGCGCGACGTACTTTTGTGTGTCGGTCAACAACGACTTTATCAATGCGGGGAGAGCGCATCAAGAAGGTACGCTCGACACCTATTCCGTTGCTTGCCACACGCCGCACAGTGAATGAAGCGTCGTTGCCTCTTCCACGCACATAAAGGAGTGTGCCTTTAAAGACCTGGATTCTTTCCCGATCACCCTCTTTAATTTTAAGGTGTACGCTCACTGAATCACCGGGAGTCAGCTCCGGGATATTCTCATTGACAGGGGCTTCAACTGATTTTATTAGTTCAGCTTTGTTCATCGTTCGTTCCTAACCTTTCAAAAGTGTTGCCGCTTACTTACAGGCGCGAAGAAAAATTATACCACGCACAAATAGCGGAGGCAAGCAAAAGCCAGTTGGTTTTTTCTCCCTGCCCATCTGATTATGATGCATCTTCCATCACCATGCAACAGGTTGGATTTGCATAAAAATCAGAGGTTTCCACACTTCGCAAAGCAGCGTCATTAGAGTGCAGAGACAAGTTTCCTTCCCTATTGACATCCAAAGGTCTTACACCATACAATTGATCTTACTTAACACGAATAAACGAGGAGGTCAGATGAATAAGATCAAACGCAGCTGGGAATTAACCAAAGCCAGTCTGAATGTCCTGAAGCACGACAAAGAATTGATCGTATTTCCCATCATCTCTGCCGTGATGATGGTGGTCATTACCCTGACCTTTCTAATCCCGACCCTGGTTGGGAATTTTCTCGACCAGATCATCAACACCGGTATCCCGTTTTTTGGCTACGTTGTTTTGTTCCTGTTTTACCTGGTGCAGTATTTTGTCGTTTATTTTATGAGTACAGCCCTGGTCGGAGCGGCGATGATCAGGTTGCGCGGCGGCAACCCGACCCTGAAGGACGGCTTTCAGACCGCCTTACACCGGATTTCGCCCATCCTGGGATGGTCTCTTGTCTCTGCCACGGTGGGCGTTATATTAAAGATGCTATCAAACCAATCAAAGGAAAAAGGAAGAGGACTCGCCAGCATGCTTTCATCGCTGCTTGGCGCAGCCTGGAGCGTACTCACCTTTCTGGTGGTGCCCGTGATTGCCGTGGAAGGCCTTGGCCCCATCGAAGCAGTCAAACGCAGCTGGGAACTCCTCAAACGCAGTTGGGGAGAACAAATCGTCGGCACCATGTCCATTGGTTTGATTTTCCTGTTGATTGGGTTGGCAGGGGGGGGTGTGTTGGTTAACATCGGCGTCGGTCTGTTCATACTTCTTGATAACGTCTGGCCTGTTGCCATCATTGGCATTCTGCTGGTCATACTTATTATGATCTTAAGCCTGCTGAACACAACACTGAACGGCATCTTTTCAGCCTCAGTCTATGCTTACGCATCCGAAGGCAGGGTAGGATTGATCGAAGAGCGCCTCCTCCAGAATGCTTTTGATTGAAAAAAAAGCATCGTAAATTTTTATTTATTCTTTAAAGGACCCTTTGTATGTCAGATATTGCTCCATCCGGTCGCCAGATTCGCCTGACAACGCTTTCCAGCTGCGCGGGCTGAGCATCCAAATTAAGCGCAGAAGCGCTGGCGCAGGTTCTGCAGCCGCTTAGAGATATTTACAGCAAGGTAAATTTGCCCAACCTCATGCTCGGGTTGGATGCGCCTGACGACGCTGCCGTTTGGCGTTTGGATGACGCGCGTGTGCTGGTGATGACCACTGATTTTTTCACACCCGTGGTGGATGATCCTTATCAATATGGCGCCATCGCAGCCGCCAACAGTCTATCCGACGTGTATGCAATGGGAGCCAGTCCCTTCCTTGCATTGACGATTGCCGCCCTACCGCCCGATTTGGATATCTCAATTTCCACCGAGATCATTCGCGGCCTAGGCGAAAAAAGTGCCGAAGCAGGCGTCGTCATTGCCGGCGGGCACACGATCCAGGATAAAGAGCCAAAGATTGGGCTGGTGGCGCTCGGATTCGCCAATGAGGACAAATTGATTCGCAAAAACGGATTACAAGCGGGCGATCGACTTGTCCTGACCAAACCTTTGGGGTTTGGCACAACAACGACAGCCATTAAACAGGGAACAGCCACTTCGGAAGACATCGAAGAAGTCGTTTCCTGGATGATGCAATTAAACCGGAATACCATGGAGCTGGCTGTCAGGCACCAACTCAAAGCCGGTACCGACGTGACCGGGTTTGGTTTCCTGGGTCATGCCTGGGAGATGGCTTCAAGCGCTGAGCTTGGGATCCGGTTTTCCCTCGACAAAATCCCTTTTATCGCATGCGCCAAAAAACATGCCGATGCCTGGCGTTTTCCTGGTGGGGCTTTTGATAATAAGCTGTATTACAGCCAGTTCGTTCAATTGGATCCCGAAATTTCCGAAGTAGATGAAATGCTGCTTTTCGACCCCCAGACCAGCGGCGGTTTACTTCTGGGTGTACCTGAAGAAAAATTTGAGGCGTTTTTATCGGAGGCTGAAAAAACAGGGCAGCCCGTGTGGGAGGTCGGAGAAGTCATTCACGGCGATCAGATCATCGTTGTGCCTTAACCCAGAGACTAATAGAATTTTGCCGTCAGACCCCCCATTTGATGAATTTAATTTTCTGCAGTAGAATCGAACCATTCTAACCCCCTGCCCCATTTTCCCCAAAAATATGCAGCCCACTTTCACCATCTATTGGAAACGTATGACAAGATCGTGTAAACACTTTTTCCTGACCCTGCTTGCCCTGATCATCCTTTTTGGGTTTGATTTGATAATCGACCAAACCGTTGAAGCGCAAGCGGGAACACCCTGGGAGGTACTGGCAGAGATCAACGGCTACCGGGCTGCCAATGGGCTGCCGCCCCTTGTGGAAAATCAGGCGCTCACCATTGCTGCCCAGAACCATGTCAACTGGATGGCTGAGACGGGTGAATACAGTCATACCGGTGCAAACGGAAGCACCGCCGCTGATCGTGCCCTGGCAGCGGGTTACGGCGGAGGGCTCAGCGTACGCGTTACTGAAAACTGGGCGCGCGGCCACGGGCTGACTGCCAGTGGCGTTGTGTACGATATGTGGCTTCCCTCCGGTATTCATAACAGCCAGATGCTGACATCTTTCTACAATGAATTTGGTGCGGGCGTCGCTGTTGATCGGGATGGAATGACGGTCTATGTGGTCAAGTTTGGCATCGTACTCGGCGGCACCATCCCGCAGCAGCCAGCGCAACCTCAGGCACCCTCCTCAGCGCCGACCTTCTCACCCGGGGAATACATTCAGTCGATCATCACCGCTGAACCCTATTTCGATGGATCGGTGATCCACATCGTCCAATTTGGGCAGACGTTGTGGGCAATTGCCGATGCTTACGGCATCCCATTGGAAGACCTTCTGGCGCAAAACGGTCTTCTTGAGGATACTGAAATATTCCCCAACCAGGAACTGCTGATCATTCCTGCCACGATCAAGGTTCAGGGAACTGAACCTATATCAAACACGAAGGAAGTCAACAACACACCCACACCCCGCCCTTCTCGAACACCGACAAAAATCCCATCGCCCACGCCCACCCGTATGGGTGTGACGCCAACCCAACAGGCGCCATCCCCGGAAAACACCCTTTGGAAAACGATATTTAATGCCAACCCCCTGTGGATAGGGGTCGGATTGGTCGTTATCAGCCTGATCGGAATTGGCGTGGAACTCGTAAGATCCTCGCGATTAAGATAAAATCAATGGCGAAACAACTGTCGTACTTCCTGTTACATATCAGTTTTTAGCAACAAAATGGACAAAAACACATGGCATCGCTTATCAGGGGTGATTGGCTTCGGGTTAATCCTCGCCCTTGCCCTGCTGCCGTCATGGCGCGCCCAGGCACAGGCAGGCACACCGGATGCAATGCACCAGGCGATCAACAACCTGCGAGCAGCCAATGGGCTGGCGCCGCTGGCGGTCAACCCTTACCTGATGCAAGCTGCACAGTACCACGCGAATTGGATCGCCGCTGGCAATCCGGGCGGGCACACGGGAGAAGGCGGAAACAGCTCCTATGACCGGGCAGTCGCTGCCGGCTATGGTGAGGGCGCCCGGGTGTGGGTCACAGAAAACTGGGCGCGCGGTCATGGTTTGACCGCACAGGATTGCGTTTATGTCAGCTGGAACGACTCCGCTCATATGAACAACATGCTGACCACCTTCCATAATGAATTTGGCGCGGGCGTCGCGCTCGACGCCTCCGGGATGACAGTTTACGTGGTTGATTTTGGGCATGTCAACAGCAATGCAATCTCGCAACCTGCTGCAGCCCAGGTCGAACCAACCAGCACCCCCAGCGGTCCCACAGACACCCCACCACCGCTGATCCAACCTGTAACCGTCGCCACACCCAACCCGGATGGCAGTGTGTTTCACATTGTCCAGTTCGGACAATCTCTGTGGACAATCGCGGATGCTTACGACATCGCCTTTGCTGATTTAATGTCTCAAAACAATTTAACAGAAGAAACGCCCATTCAAATCAACCAGGAATTAATCATTGTTCCCGCCAGCATTCAGGTTGAAGAAATCGAGCAAATCAGCCCACCGCCCACCCTGGCGCCAACTTTGCGACCCTCAGCGACCCCGATCCAGGAACAGCCCTCGCCCGTCCCATTTGAGCCAACCCCAACTGTCGCAGAAAAGACGAGGACTTCCTTCCTCGCCAATATCTTCAGCGGAGATACCCTGTGGGTCGGGATTGGATTGGTGGTGGTTTCCGTACTGGGTGTTGCCCTTCTGTTGTATACAGCGTCACGCTTGAAATAAAATACTCTGTTCCCGCTGGTATTCCCCCGTTCCTGCTGGCATCCATTTTTATGTTCCTGCTGGTGTCTCACCAGCAAATGTTCCCCCACCATTCCCGTTGGTGTCCTTTTGTTCTGTTCCTGCTGGTGTCCTCACCAGCAAATTCCTCTAACCTCCCCTAACCTTCCTCCCCCGAACCCTGTTGGCAAAATTTCGCGGGCAAATCATTTGCCTTCGCCAGTTCCGCTTTCCTCCCGTGCCCCATCTTCTTGATCTCAACCTCCCGTTTCAAAGCCGTCCCGTGATCCGGCACCTCCTCCACATATACCAGCTCAACCGGCCCGTTCATTCTTGTATAGCGCGCCCCGCGCCCCGCATTATGTTCCTTCAGTCGGCGCAAGGGGTCTGTGGTCCAACCCGTGTAAAACGCGCCGTTGGAACAGCGCACCATATAGCAGTAATATGCCATCAGGTCACAACGCCCATCATCTGCCAATCAAAAAGGAAGCCAATCCTCGCAAGGGACGCCAGATGATCACATCAAGCAGGTTAATCCCGAACATCGGCAGGATAAATGCAATCGCCAAAAGGATAAAGGGGCTGTAGGGACGGATACGTTCAAATGCATCAGCCCAGTGATCGGGCAAGAAATAGGTGATCACTTTTTCGCCATCCAGCGGCGCCAGGGGGAGCAGGTTAAAAAAGAACAGCGCCAGGTTGATCGTCAGGAATTCAAACAGAAAACTCCCCGGAGACGGTAAAAACATGCTGGCGGCAGGGCGCAATGGCACCCAGCCAAAGCGCAAGGGGAGCGCAGCCAGTACTGCCAGCAGCAGGTTGGTCGCCGGTCCTGCCAGCGAAACCAGCATCATCCCGGCAGGTGTTTTCTGGCGGACGGCATAGGGGTTAACGGGCACTGGCTTCGCCCAGCCAAAACCCACCAGCAGCAGGGTGAGCGTGCCCATCATGTCCAGATGCGCCAGTGGATTCAGCGTCAAACGACCGTGAATCTTTGGGGTGGGGTCACCCAGTGACACTGCGACTGCGGCATGGGCAAACTCATGAAAGGTAAACGCGAGCAAGAGCGTGATGATCCTCGTGATGAGCGTGGGGAGTGTGAGATTAAAAATCATAAACGGCTTTCTATTGGTTTTTTACATCCTTATAACCATGATCATACCCAACAATCTCACTGATTGTCATAGCCAAGGATATGATCCCGAATCTCACCCCATTTAAGCGCATCCTGGATACCTGCTTCAATCGGCTTCTCCGCTGCCCAATCTAAAAGATCGCGGGCTTTATTGGCATTCGCGTAGGATCCGGCGACATCCCCTGGGCGAGGCGGTTTTTCTACCTTTGGAATGGCTGCACCGTGAACCTTTTCAAACGCATCCACCATCTCCCGCACGGTCACGCCTTTGCCAGTCCCCAGGTTGATTGCAACATAGGGTAAATCGGGCGTTGCGGCAGCATGCAGAACCTCATCAAAGCGTTCCATCGCCTTCACATGCGCCAGGGCAAGATCCCAGACATGGATATAATCCCGGATTCCCGTACCATCCCGGGTGGGCCAGTCTGTTCCCGTAATCCGAAAAACCGGGGAGACACCCATCGCTGTTTCCACCAGCTTCCCAAGGATGTGGCTCGGTTCCTTGATATGCATCCCCGACCGCATTTGTGGATCTGCGCCAATTGGATTGAAATATCGAAGTGCGATCCCCTGCAATTGATAGGCATGGGTGAAGTCTTGCAGGATCATTTCCATCATGTACTTGGTGCGGGCATAGGGGCTGCCGGGTTTAATCGGGGATTCCTCGGTGACCATGAAACCCGGCACCACATCGTAGATGGCCGCCGAGGAACTGAACACGACCCGGGGGTAGCCCAGTTGTGCCAGTTGGTAAAAGAAAGTCATCGATTTGACCACATTTTCGCGATAATATTCGTAGGGTTTTTCAACCGATTCCGGCACCACGATCAGGGCTGCACAGTGAATGGTCGCAAAGATATCTGGATGGTCCGCAAACACCTTCCTGACCACATCCTGGTCACCGATATCCCCCTGATAAAACAGGTGTCCCCTGGTAAATTCTTTCCGCCCCGTAACCAGCGAATCAAGAATGATAGGGATGTGCCCCTTATCTGCCAGGGCGGAGCAAATGGTACTGCCGATATAACCAGCGCCGCCGGTGATCAACACCTTCATAAGGTCTCTCCTCAATTACCATGATTTATAGGTTTCGATTGTAACATCAATCCCCATCGGTGACCACCAATGATAGGCACGCAGCAATTAAATCAACCCCCTGCTGACCAGATGCTATTTATCTCCTTTAACAGATTGATCAGTATGAAAGCACATGGGCAACCGCAGTGGCTGCCATTCCGCCCAGGCTCTGAATCAATCCCACCCGCGCATCAGGAACCTGATTTTTACCGGCTTCGCCACGAATCTGCAGCGCCGCTTCAACTGCCTGATAAACCCCTGTCGCCCCCAGTGGGTGACCTCGCGCTTTCAGTCCGCCAAAGGTCGCCACCGGGATTTGCCCCTGCATACCAATCCCCGCCGGGTTCGCCAGGGTCCAACCTTTTCCAATCGGCGCGAAGCCTGCCATCTCAAGAGAAATGGCTGCATGCAGGGATGTCGCATCGTGATATTCAAAAAAATCCAGGTCCTTTGGCATGATCCCCGCACTGCGACATGCTCTTTCAATAGAAATTCGAGCGGCGTCCCAAACGAGGGGTGTGTTCCGGTCATGGATCGAAAGCGAATCCGCCACCAGGCTGGAGCCAATCACGCGCACGGGGATATGTGAGAAATCGCGTGGGAGTTTATCTTCACGAGTCAGCAGAACTGCCGCAGCGCCGTCGGCAAAGGGGGCGAGATCATAGATGGTCAATGCTTTTTCACTTTGTTGCGCCTGCGCCTGATAATGCTCCCCGCTCAGAGGTGACCGAAACATGGCATGGGCATTTGAAACCGCATTCGCATGGGCGACTTCGGGGAACCCTCCAAAATGGCTGTGCTCTGCGGTATTTTCGTAAAGATAGCGGTTAAAAAGCAGGCTGGCAAGGCTGATCGGCGTCAACCCCTGAGCTGCCTCATAATCAGCATCCAGCATTTGTGAGAGGTGGGTTTCAAATCTTGATCCGATAACGTCCGAACACTTCTCGACGCCAACCGCCAGGGCGACATCCACCGCGCCCGACACGATCGCCATATACGCCATCCGCAAGGCTGCACCGCCCGAAGCATCGGCTGCTTCTACCGTGACGGCTTCAATGCCGTTCAAGCCCACATCCTCCGCCAGCAGGGCGCCCAAATTCGCCTGGCGCGAAGCGGATGCTGCCAGCATATTCCCAATATAGATCACATCGGGTTTCAGACCTCCCGAATCCTTGAGGGCGGGCAGGATCGCCTCAGCAGCCAGTTCTCTTAAAGAGACGTCCCAACGTTCGCCAACAGGCGTTTGCCCGATTCCAGCAATGACCACATCTGATTGATTGTTTTCCATGTTTCACCCTATCCCAAAGCGATCTTGGTGCGGTAGCGCACATAAGTGCCGTAATCAATCTCGGTGCGCCGGTCAATGTATGCCCGGGTGCTGATCGCCGCTTCGCGTCGTTCGAGCAAGGCGTCCTGCACAGTGAAAATCAGTGCATCGGATCCCGCACCCGAACCATAGGATGTTAGCAGGATCCTGTCACCGGGAGAAGCCTCATCCAGAATAGCCGTGAGTCCGGTCAGCGATGAACCCGCATAGGTGTTGCCAATCAGCGGAGAGAGCAGACCTGTTTTGGTCTGTTCCGGTTTAAAGCCGAGCTGCCTGGCGACCCGATTCGGGAATTTTTCGTTGGGTTGATGAAAAACAGCATACCTGAAATCCTCCGGTTTCAGACCTGCCGCATCCATCAATGCCCTGGCAGCCGAGGCGATGTGATGAAAATAAGCCGGTTCACCCGTAAAGCGCTGCCCATGTTCGGGATATTTTTGATCGGCGCGTCGCCAAAAATCCGGCGTGTCCGTCACGTAAGAATAATGAGCATCGATCGTCGCCAGGGCGTTCTCGGCTGGTCCGATAACAAACGCCGCACCACCGGAAGCCGCCGTGTATTCCAGGTCGTCGCCGGGCTTGCCCTGGGCAGTATCCATCCCGATTGCCAGCGCATAATCACCCATGTGTGACCCCACCAAACTCATAGCCGCTGCAAAGGCTTCTGTCCCTGCTTTGCAGGCAAATTCCCAATCCCCTGCCTGGATGTGTGAGAGCGCCCCGATCGCTTCAGCCACAATCGTTCCGGATGGTTTTACAGAATAGGGATGCGATTCGGACCCCACCCAGACTGCTCGCAAGAGGTGCGGGCTGATTCCCGCTCGAGCCAGCGCATTCCGGGCTGCCTCAATCGACATCGTAATCACATCCTCATCCAGACCTGCCACAGCTTTTTCTTTGACGGGTCCGGGAGAAGGCGTTCCCTTCCAGACCTTTGAAATTTCCGTTCCGGGCAGTCGATAACGGGGAATATACGCCCCATAACCCACAATCCCAACCGGGCGTGCAGGCACATTCATCAACACCTCATGTGTATGTTCACTCATCTTTGGACTTACTCCATTCTTCTAATACTTTCCTGGCATGGTCAATCCGAACAATCCGATCCGCCACAAGTCGGTCAGCCAGTCGATCAATCTCAGCACCCAAGGCGCCTGCCGCAACTGCCACCTGGCGGGCATGCAAACCCATATGACCGCGCTGGATTCCTTCCGTCGCCAAGGCACGCAGGGCAGCCAGGTTTTGCGCCAGTCCAACAGAGACGATGATCCCTGCCAGTTCGGATGCTTTGGAAACCCCCATTAACTTCAAGTTCGCCTTTGCAACAGGATGCACCTGTGTGGCGCCGCCCACAATGCCCACTGCCATGGGCATTTCAAGCGTTCCGACCAGGTTGCCGTCCTGATCCTTACCCCAGGCCGACAGGCTTTGATAGCGTCCTTCTCGTGCCGCAAAGGCATGGGCGCCAGCTTCAATCGCACGCCAGTCATTCCCGGTGGCAATCACCACGGCATCAACCCCATTCATAATGCCCTTATTATGGGTTGCCGCCCGATAAGGATCAGCGGCAGCGAAAGCCCAGGCTTCAATAATGCCATCCCGGACAACATCGCCGGAAAAATCATTGAACGCCAGTTCCTCTGTTCGGATGGTGACACGTGCCCTTGTCAAACGTCGGTCTGCAAGATTCGTTAAGATCTTCAGGAGAACACGTCCCCCGGTGATCCGTTCCACCCGGGGCGCCAAACGTTCAACTGCCGTATTGACGGCATTTGCGCCCATCGCATCCCGCACATCATAAACCAGGTGCACCACAAGGAAAGGTCCAGCAGGAGACTCTGTAATCTCACGAACCTCAAGGTCTCTGGGACCGCCACCCAATTTCATCAAAACCGGGTCCACTTCTGCAACTGCAGAGAGCAAATTGTCTTTTTCAGCCAGCAGCTGTTTCTTTGCCAGGGCGAGGTCGGGTAAATCCAGCACCTGAATTTGCCCGATCATCTCGGGAGGGTCGCTTTCTGCAAAAAAGCCGCCGGCTGGAAGGGCTAATTTTGCCATAAACGATGCGCCTGCCACCACGGATGGCTCTTCAATAGCCATGGGAACAGAAACATCACGTCCGTTCACCCTGAAGTAACGGGCAACCCCCAGAGGAAGTCCGAAGGTGCCAATCACATTTTCAATCATATGGTCTGCCTGATCGGCAGATAATCCCATTTCACCGGAAAGAACAGCCAGGTCTTCCTTTGAAAGGCTGGTCTCCTGTTTCAGTTGTTCCAGGCGCGCCTTCGAATTCAAATTATAAAATTTCACATCATGATCAGGATCTTTAGACATATCCAGCATCATCTCCCATAATTTTCATTTACAACAAACCGTTCCTTCTTTTTACTTAACTTTTTGGAATTAAGCCAATTAAGAAGCGACGATTAAAATATACCGGGCACTCCCTCCCAAAAGCTATCAATTTTGCAATCACTTGATGAAAAGCGGCTTTTTCTTCGGTGTTGGTCCGTTAAAATTTTTCACCCTCTGGAAAGAGCGCTTCCCTTTGGGGTAAAATTACTCCGCAATGACAAACGAAACAAAATTATCCTATGAACAACTTGAAGACCGTCTGGCAGCATTACACCGCGCCAGCCTCGAGCTTGTTCAGGATGTCACTTTCGATACTCTGCTGGAGCGGATTGTGCGCATTGCCTGCGAACAGGTTGGCGCGACCTTTGGGGCAATCGGCGTGGAAGATGAAATGGGTCATACGACCCGTTTTATCACCGTGGGGATCAACCACGATAACCGCGAAAAGACGGGGCACCAACCCCAGGGACGCAGCCTGATCAGCGAAGTCACCGAGGTAAAAGCGCCCCTCCGCATTGATTACATCCAAAAAGACCCGCTCAGTGAAGGTTTGCCAAACAACCATCCGGTGATGACCTCCCTTTTGAGTGTTCCCATTCGTTCAGGCGATGAGCATCTGGGGCAGATTTACCTGACCGACAAGGACAACAACGAACCTTTCACCAAGAACGATGAGCGCGTCATCGAAATGCTGGCAGCCTACGCAGCAGTCGCCATCACAAATGCCCGTTCCTATGATAAATTACACCATAGAGATCGCACATTAACACGCCGCAACGAGGACCTGGCGCTGATCAACAACCTCGCGTCCACGCTGGCTTCAACCTCCGACGTCGATCAACTCCTCGACACTGCCCTGGAGCGTGTGATGGCTTACTTCACCGCAAATGTCGGTGAAGTCTATCTCGGTGATGACGGTCACCACATCTTCGAAAAAGTCCTCCACCAGGGTAAATCGCCGCGACCGATCTGGTCTCAGGACCGCATCACATTGAATGAGGGATTAATTGGAAAAACCGCCAAAAGTGGGAAACCTATCCTGGTAAACCTTCCCTTCATCGATGATCCCTTCCTCCGAAACGAAGCGCTTTTAGAAGAAAATACCCATCAGATTGCCTGTTTCCCGCTCACCAGCCGCAGTGAAATTTCGGGGGTTTTGTGTATCGGTCTCACACAAGAGAAGCTCCTGGAACCGATGGATCAGCAATTATTATCCTCAATCGCATCCTGGATTGGTGTTTCCATCGAAAATGTCAACCTGAATATCCAGGGGCGTAGATTAGCCGTGCTTGAGGAGCGCGAAAGAATCGGGATGGACCTGCATGACGGTATTATCCAATCCATTTACGCGGTTGGGTTGTCCCTCGAACACGCCAGGCTTCTGCTCGGTGAAGAGCCCGAACTGACCCGCCAGCTGATCAACCAGTCCATCGAGGATCTCAACAGCACCATCCGCGATTTACGCGCATTCATCATGGACATGCGCCCTCGCCAACTTTTTGAAGAGGATTTAATGGACGGATTGCAGCGTCTTGTCAATGAATTCAGGGCTAATTCATTGATCGAGGCAAAGCTCAGCGGACCGAAAGAAGGGCTGGAAGACCTGCCAGATTCCCATGCTATCGCCCTGTTCCATATCTGCCAGGAAGCCCTGGCAAATGTCGCCAAACATGCCCGGGCTAAATCCGTTAAAATCCTGGTGTGGACCACGCAGGATCGTGTTTTGATGGAAATCCATGACGATGGTCAGGGATTCGATCTGCAGCAGATTCAGCTGGCACTGGGGCATGGCATTTCCAACATGCAGACCCGTGCCCGAAATGTGGGGGGTGACCTGGAAATCTCAAGCGCGCCGGGCGAAGGAACGTCCATCATGGTTTGGGTTCCCTCCGTCGCTAACGAACAAGCAGGAAAGGTCGAAAAACCGTGAAACTCCCAGCCAATTTGGAAAAGGCTGCCCTGCGCGGCGAACCATCCTATGTCTGGCGCGATGGTCAACGCCGCCGCCTGCAAATGATCCTTGATGCAGCCGAGGACCGCATTTCCGGAAAGGTGCTGGTCAATGGGTGCGGCGTGGGCATGTACCTCGATCATCTGGGGGAAATTGTCCATGCAATTGTTGGGCTTGATATTGAACTGGAGCGTCTGCAAACCGCAAAACTGTCCGGCAACCCGGTGGTTAACGGCGCAGCGGAAGCGCTACCCTTCCCTTCAGCGACATTCGATTTAATCCTGAGTCACGAAGTGCTGGAGCATGTTGCGGATGACCGTGTTTCAATTCGAGAAATGATTCGGGTTTTACAGCCAGGCGGACGATTGGTGCTGTTTTGTCCCAATCGCGGCTATCCCTTCGAAACCCACGGGGTTTACTGGCGGGGCAAATATCACTTCGGCAATGTCCCTCTGGTCAATTATCTCCCCCGAACCTGGCGCGACAATCTGGCGCCACATGTCAATGTTTATTCGCGCAAAAACTTAAGAAATTTGTTCGACGGCCTGCCCGTCAGGGTCGTCAAAAAAACCACGGTCTTTGGCGCTTACGATAATATCATTGCGAGCAAACCTGCCCTGGGAAAGATCCTCAGGGGTCTCCTGCAGGCACTGGAAAAAACACCCCTGCAGCGCATGGGTTTATCTCACTTCTGGGTGGTCGAAAAGTTATAAGCCGATTAACAGGGGGATTCTCACGTCAAAGCCGGAAAAAAGCCTTCAGTGAAAATGTTTTTATATTTCGCTTACATTCCATTGATGAAATTCATATATAAAAAGTTTAAGTTTAAGGTGAAAGTAAACTCATAAGGAAAACTGGAGGAAGAAATGGCAAATTTAATTCGACGCAACCCTGTTCATGATATGCTTTCCTGGAGCCGTGCAATGGAGCGCATGTTCGATCGCATGTATGAGGATTCCGACGTCGCTTTTGGTGAGCCCATGAACTTACGCATGCCGCTGGATGTTCTTGAAAAAGATGACGAATTCATTGTCAAGGCGGACGTGGCTGGTATGGACCCGGAAAAAATCGAAATCACTTATACTGACAATACCCTATCGATTAAAGGTGAAATGAGCGAAGAGCTTAAGGAAGAGGGCAAAGAAGGTCGCTATCATCTGCGTGAACGTTGTTTTGGTACCTTCTCCCGAACGATCTCTATGCCCGGTACTGTCGATGTGGAAAACATCCAGGCGGAAACTGAAAATGGTGTACTTCAGATCCACCTTCCCAAAAAGGAAGAGGTCAAACCTCGCCGAATCGAGATCAAAGGCGCCCCAAAACAAAACATCATCGATGGCAAATCCAAGAACAAGTAAACACAACTGAACGCACGCAAGGCGGTTCGGATATTAATTCGAACCGCCTTTTAATTTTCTTTGAATCATCCTTCTGGATCGATCGGCACCAGTCGAATCTCATATAATTTTGGCCAGAACTTCCCGGTAATGAACAATCGGTCCGACACCGCATCGTAGGCAATCCCATTCAATACATTCGTTTGAGCTGTACGCTCTTCTACCGGTAAAATACCGCTCAGATCAATCCACCCAAGTACCTCCCCTGTTTTTGGGTCAATTCGGATGATGCTGTCCGTCTGCCAGATGTTGGCAAAAACTTCCCCCCGTATGAATTCAAGTTCGTTCAGCTTCTCAACCGCAACCCCATTATCCATGACCAGGACCGAATCCAGAATTTTGAAGGTCGCCGGGTCAAGGAAATACAAATGTGCTGTGCCGTCGCTCATGATCAAACACTCCCCATCCTGCGTCAAACCCCATCCCTCAGTGGCGTATGAGAATTGGTCTCGCAAGCTGAAATCCGCCAGGTCATACACCCATCCCGTGCCCTCTCGCCAGGATAATAGCACCAGGCTGTCATCCCAATCGGTCAACCCCTCGCCAAAGTAAGCTGGGCTGAGCTCAACGCTCTGCAACACTTCCCCTGTTTCAATTTGCACTTTCCGGAGTGACGATTCCCCGTAAAGCCCGGTGCTTTCGTAGAAGAACCCATCCAGGAAGATCAATCCCTGCGTAAAGGCCTGAGGATCATGGGGATACACCTTCACCACCTCATACGTCATGTGTTCAGTCAAGAACGCCGTGGCACCCGGCGTGGGAGTCATTGGCGCCAGATAGGGTGTGCAGGACGCCAGAAATAGCAAAACGCCCACTATCCCGTACATGATGATCCTCATAGGCTGTTTCTCACGAAAACACATATTCACTCCAGTTCGTCAAATCGCTTGCTAATTCACTCAGGGCATTAATTATAAGTAATTTAATCAGACCTGTGAAAGGCAATTACACGGCACAATTAAGCGAGATGGAACGTGATACAATTCCTCTGGATTTTGAATCGAATTACGTCATCTGTTTATTGTCAAACAAACAAGAACGACACATCATTTACACCATTTTAGCGAGGTTTCTATGCAATCAGTCATTGAACGTTTTATCCGATACATTAAAATTGACACCCAATCGGCTCACAAATCAACAAGCTACCCCAGCACACAGAAACAATTTGATTTGGCAAAACTACTCAAAAAAGAACTTGAAGCGTTAGGTTTGGAAGACGCCAGCACCGATTCCTATGGTTATGTCACAGCCACCCTGCCCGCCAACACCGATCAGGAAAATATCCCCGTCGTCGGCTTTCTGGCGCATATGGACACCAGCCCCGATTTTTCAGGTGAAGATGTCAACCCGCAATTCATTGAGAATTATGACGGAGGCACGGTCGTCCTGAACGAAGAAAAGGGTATTCTCATGTCGCCGGAGGAATTCCCTGATCTGAAGAAGTATGTTGGCAAAACGATCATCACAACGGATGGGACCACGCTGTTGGGCGCTGATGACAAAGCTGGCATCGCTGAGATCATGACGGCTGTTGCCTATCTGATCGACCACCCGGAAATTAAACACGGGACAATTAAAATTGGCTTCACGCCCGACGAGGAAGTGGGAAGCGGTGTGGATTATTTCGACGTCCAGAAGTTCGGCGCTGACTTTGCCTATACCGTGGATGGCGGCGAGGTGGGTGAAGTCCAATATGAGAATTTTAATGCCGCCGGGGCGGAGGTGACCATCCACGGACGAAATGTCCATCCCGGAAATGCAAAGCTGAAAATGCGCAATGCGCTTCTGATTGGGATGGAATTTAATGACCTTTTGCCCGTTTTCGAACGACCTGAATTTACTGAAAAATATGAGGGCTTTTTCCACCTTTTCCAATTCGGCGGCACGGTCGAAGAGGCAAAGATGGAATACATCATCCGGGATCATGACCGGGAGCGGTTTGAGGATAAAAAACTGCTTATCCAAAAGGCAGCCGATTTCATCAATCAGAAATATGGTGACAGGGTCATCGAACTCGAAGTGAGCGATCAATATTACAACATGCGCGAACAGGTTGAAAAACATCCTGAGATCATGGAGATCGCCATAGAAGCTGTCAGGGCTGTGGGTCTTACGCCTAAAATTGACCCCGTGCGGGGCGGCACCGACGGCAGCCGGCTTTCCTATATGGGATTGCCCACACCCAACATCTTCACCGGTGGGCATTACGGTCATGGAAAATATGAGTTTATCCCGACCTTTGCCATGGTAAAGGCGGTGGAGGTGCTCGTCAAAATTGCTGAGCTGGTTGCAAAATAATTAATCACGGCATAGCAACGCGGTTTAATGCGTTGCTATGCTATTAAATTTCTCCAATAAGTGATACAAGCCTGTCAATCTGTCCCCCATACACAATTCACAATCCTATAGAATTTTTCCAATCATCATCCCCACCAACCCCGCGCTGATTGTGCAAATTGCATTGACCCGGTCGTTATCCAACCAGGCCCATCCCCGTTTCTGAGTTGTTGGCGTCCCGCAGATGTGCACCGGGTGTCGTTCTGTTTCTTTTTCGCAGCGGGGGCAGTAATACACTGCCTGAAGGGTTCCCCCCAGCAGAGAATCGACAAAGGCGCCTGCAGTCCCCCCCATCGTGATTACCAAAAACTGCACCCCGAGCGGCAATCTGCCCTCAGGCGCCCAGCCAAATGAAACCATCAGCGCTGCCGCGCCCGCAACCAGCGCCGCGCCGCCCAATGCGCCTAAAGAACCCACCAGGCTGATCGCGCCCGATGTGCCTGCCGGCACTTTTTTAAAACTGGTGATCATGACAGGGAGGCGGGGGTTGAGGATGCCCAGTTCCGTCGCCCATGTATCTGCGCTGGCTCCTGCCAGGCTGGCGGCAAAGCCCAGCCATAAAACTTGTCGCAGGCTGCTTTCAGGGTTAACCCAATTTAGAATGAAATAAAAGACCGCAAGTAATCCAGCCACGCCTCCGTTTGCCAATACCTGCCCTGCATCTCTGCGGGAACCTTTGGCATAATCATTTTTGGCGTCTGCTTTGCGCGACCTGAAGAGTATTGAAAGCAGGCTGGCTGAAATGAAGAATGTGAGCAGGACCACAGCCCAACCGCCGCCACCAAAACCAATTGTGAAGGCACCCAGTACAAGGGCAGCAATGGCACCACTCCGGTCAAGCGCCTGAAATCGATAAGCACCATAGGCGATTGCCCCGCTGATCAAAAAACCAATCGCCAGTTTCATAACCAATAAATAAATATCACTCATAAGTATGCTATCCCTGGTATGCGCAACCAAGTTTGCGTCAAAACATCAGGATTAAACTCCCCACCAGGAGCATAAGCCCCAGCAACCCTGAAGTTCCCCAAATCAAATACCCCGCGATTTTCAGGTCCTTTCCCTGCCTGAAAAAAAAGATGCCTGCAGCTAAATTAAACAGCCAGATCATCCCATTCACCACAGGTAACAGAAGCAAGCGTTCGGCGGGCGCCCTCTCAACACCGCCCAGCCATTCGATCGAGCGCAAGCCCGGGACGGAAAGCCCAACCACCGCCAGAAGGATCAAACCAATCCCAAAACTCACCAGGATCAACCTGCGAGCCCAGCTGTCCTCCCATACATGCCCCAGAAGGACCTTGGGATAAATCGACTGCGCCTGCAGGGGCATCAGGCTGCCCAGTTCAGCGATGTGCTGAAAAAAATAGAGGAACGCCTGTGGTTCATCTGGCGAGATCACATAAATCTTTTCCGGTGTTGCCACCATCAGCATATGAGCAGCGTCGGAAGCGACAAATTCAACAAGGTCCAGTTCAGGGACCCGGCGGCTGCCCAAAATGGCGCCCTGCCAGCGGAGCCACGGCATGGGCAATCGAAAGCCAAGATCAGCCGCAGGACGGATCCACTCGATCGCATCCAGGGGAATATCTTCCCGACGTAAACCCCATCGAATCAGGAGACCATCACGTCTGAGAACATAAACTGAGGTGAGTAAACTGTATAACCTGTAAAACAGCAGGGGGAGTGGCGCAAAAAATACCAGGGCGATCATCATGTGGAGCAGGAAATCCAACCCCTCCTGGTCCAAAGTTGCACGATAGAAGAAATAACCACCCACCCCGGCAAAGATCAAGATCAATCCGGCTTGTAAAAGAGCGCCTGTGCGCTTTTGGGGATAGAAGGTTTTTTCCATGAGAGCCTGCAATCTGAAACTCAGGCGTGGTTTTTTGATGCAATCAGAGCATCAGCAATCCGTTCACACACGCTTTTCACTTCTTCTTCAGTCATCCTGCCTGAAAAAGGCAGCGCCAAACTCCGATTCCCCAGGTCTTCTGTGACAGGATAATCTCCACTCTCAAAGCCAAACATCTCTTGCATAAAGGGCTGCAGGTGAATGGGAGAAAAATAAGGTCGCACGGGCACGCCTTTTTCTTCTAAAATCAATGCGAATCGGTCACGATCAGCGGATTTATCGACCTTGATCACGTAAACAAACCAGCTGGCACGCGTGGTGCTTTCAATCAATTCTGGCGCTGTCACCCCGTCAATTTTTGAGAGGTGCCCAGAATACCAATTCGCAACCTGTGAGCGCTTGTCCAACAATTCATCAAGGCGGGACATTTGCGACCATCCCAATGCTGCGCTCATTTCATCCAGGCGGTAGTTGTAACCCAGGTAGGTGTGCTGCAGCCAGGTATCTCCGGGGGCGCGTCCCTGGTTGCGCAAGGCGCGCATAAGTTCAGCCGCCCGGTCATCATCGGTGACGACCATGCCGCCCTCGCCTGTTGTGATTTGCTTATTGGGATAGAACGCAAACACGCCATAATCGCCCAGCATCCCAGCCGGACGCCCCTTGTATTCAGCGCCCAAAGCTTCACAGGAATCCTCGATCACTGTCAGATGATACTGCCGCGCGATAGCGTTAATCCGGTCATAATCTGCCGGCTGTCCAAACACATCCACCGGCAGAATCGCTTTCACATTCTTGAGAGCGCCCCTGTTCTCGGGCGGCAGGCGACGCGGGAGCCACTTCAACGCCCTGTCTCCACCTTCGAAGAGCGCTTCAACAGCATTTTCCAGCTGATCCACATCCATATTACCCGTGGCAGGATCCACATCCACAAAAGCGGGCACCGCTTTTTCAAACAAAAAAGCATTGGTTGAGGCAACAAATGAAAATGGTGTCGTCACCACAATATCGCCTGCTCCAATCCCGGCAGCCCGAACACACAGGTGGAGCCCGGCTGTTCCTGAGCTGACGCCAATGGCATGTTTAGCGCCTGTTGTTTCACAAATAGAACGCTCAAAAGCCTCAATCTGCGCCCCCATGCTCAGGTTGGGCGTATTCAACACGTCCAAAACCGCCTGGCGGTCAGCATCGTTCAGATCAGGAGATGACATCCGAAATTTCATGAGGTTTTCCATTCTTTAATAATGACGATTATTTTACCGGTCTTCATTTTACACCGAACGGCACGATTACGACCAGGTTCATTATAACGGGTATCGGGTTCACAAACAGCAGACCGATCGTCTTACAAACAATCTTATGAGCGATGCCTCAAAAAGAATGTTGCCCGGATCAGATTAAAATGTCTGAAGATAGAGTGAAATGATGCGTAAGCATCGCTGTTCTATACTCATTAACTAAAAAGTGGTTCTTCTCACTTGAGAAGAACCACTCATTTTTAATGTAGCGGATGGTTATTTGCCGTGGTCGAGTTCATGCAATTTAACTGCAGTACCCAAAGCAATCTTCGTTGCATTGGAAATTGCAGTGACCATTTCTTCCTCGGTAGCGGAGATGTCAGGATTCTGGTGAGTTCCAGCAGAAGCCAGAATCACGCCGCCGCGACATCTTCGTGCCATTGCGACAGTAAACACAGTCGATGCTTCCTGTGAGACAATCAAGGCGCCCGCGTCAATCCAGGGTTTTTCAATTTCCAGGATATCCAGTGTGGAATAGATAGAACCAGCGTAGAATGAATCGTGCGACCATTCCAAACCGGTGTGAACTTCAATCCCCAATTCATCGGCACTTGCAAGCATACCTTCAACAATATCCAGGTCAGCAATCGCAGGATATTCAGGTGGGAAGTATTCTCTGGTCAATCCGTCACCTCGAATGGCTCCCGTAATCACCAGAACACCCGGAATCGGCAGCCAGGTCTGAATCATTCCACCGGTTCCAATCCGGATAAAGTTCTTCGCGCCAACTTTGACGAGCTCTTCAATTGCAATAGCTGCTGCTGCTCCGCCAATGCCGGTCGATGTCACACTGACTTTAACGCCCTGGTACATACCTGTAAAAGTATTGTATTGTCTGTTGCTTGCCACCAGTTCAGCTGAATCAAAATGATCTGCGATCACTTTTGCCCGGCTGACATCACCCGGCAGGAAGACAGTTTCGCCTACATCCCCTGGTAATAAATGAATGTGATGTTGTTTTTTCATGCTATCGTCTCCTATTGCCCCTAATCAAGGCCTCTTTCATGCAAAATCTTCGCTGCTTCAATACCCACACTGACCAATTTCTTGATGTTTTCTTCCAGGTTGGGATCTCCATTTTTTTCTTCAAATATTGGATAGCCGCTTAACAAAATAGTCCCGGCTCGTACACCCTGCATGCCTGCGATAACAAAAATCGCTGAGGATTCGTTCTCAACTGCCAGCACATCCAGGTCAATCCATTTTTGAAGTCTTGCTTTGTAATCGCCAAACGCCCAGGGAGACTCTAAGTAAAAGGCATCGTGGGTTCTGACCAATCCTTTGTGATAAGGAACATCCAGGCGCTCACATGCGTCAATCAGCGCTCGCACAATGCGGTAGTCTGCCATTGCTGGATAATCAATAGGAATAAATTCTTCGCTTGCTCGTTCTCCGCGAATGGCTCCGGTGGCGATGATCATTTCACCTGGTTTTAAAAAGGGTTGGATTGCACCACACGTACCAATCCGAATGATGTTCTTAGCACCAATTCGGATTAATTCTTCAACGCCAATTGCGGTTGGTGAAGGGCCAAGGCCTGTGCTGGTGCACGATATCGCTACGCCATCTTTCGTTCCAGTGTAGGTTAAATACTCACGTTTATGAGCAACTTGGTGTGCTTCGTCCATCAATTCTGCAAAGATTTTCACACGGCCAGGGTCGCCAGGTATCAAAACCGTGGGGGCTGCCTCTCCAGTGATCATATCAATATGATGCTGACGGTGTTCTTCATGACTCATAGCTTTACTCCTTTTTAGTTAAATAATTGGGGCGTTAAAACACCTGCTTTTTAATTGTTATAGATAGGCGAAACCAAAAACATTCCGATGGTTAAACTACAGTATTTTTGCAGGCACGATTATATCCTACCTCCGGCGGGTCTGTCAAGTTTCGCTCGTTGGTTCACCTCAAATGCTGGGGGCTGGTTGGGTAGTGAACCATACTGGTTGGTTACATCTTTTCCACCTCGCCCAATCAAAAACAAGGTTGTAAATTTGGGTTTTTAAACCAACAGGTTAAGAATTAACTCGTTGAATTTGTCAGTATCCACGCCAAACAATACATCCATCAAGCCAGTTGATTGATCTGCATCAAACGTTCGTTTTTCACTGGCATCTTGATACCATTGGCTTCTGGGCACCTCAACTGACTGTCCCTGACAAGAGCCTTCTGTCTCTACGAAAACCCTTGAGCGCTCGACTGTGAAAATTTCAGGCTCAAGCAGATAAGCAGCAGCCAGCGCATCGGGAAAATCTACTTTTTCAAAGATGTTATATTGTTCCAGGAATTTCTGGAAAAATGGCAAACTACCTGCAATATATGGTGCAAGGGGTTTATCAGCACTGCAGATTTTTTCTAAAGCAGCTTGTGGGACCATTCCACCATCGCATACATCCAAAGGTACCAGTGTGATGGGCCAATTCGCCCGTAAAACGATCTGGGCGGCATGTGGATCGTGGAAGAAGTTTGCTTCGGCAACAGGTGTGATATTTCCAGGGCAGCGAACAGCGCCACCCATAATAACAACATCCTTCACATAATTGACAATATTTGGTTCGAGTAAAAGCGCAATGGCAGCGTTGGTAAGCGGGCCAATTAATAACAAAGTGACCTCGTGGGGGTCCGCGTAGATGGCATCAATGATTGCCTGTGGTGCGCTAACGTCGTATTCTTTCATTGTCGGTTCCGGCAGGGGCATATCGCCCATGCCATTCTCACCGTGTACGTGTGGCGATGTATCCAACGGAACGTAGAGTGGGTAATAAGCACCCTTGGCAACCGGCAATTTCTGTTTCCCTGCTGCTTCCAAAAGGACTTTCGTGTTTATCGTGGTTTGGTCGACATCTGCGTTACCAAATATTGTTGAAAAACCAATAACATCAATCTGATCCTTCGCTTCAAACAACATGGATATTGCAAATGTGTCATCCACACCCGGGTCAGTGTCAATCCATACTTTTTTCATCTATGCCTCCAACATAGTCAATTGAGCACTTAAAAAGTCATAGGAATAATCTGATGCTCAGACTGATCAGCGACTTTCTTCATGATAAGGTTGTCCAATATTAGATGGACCGCCTGTTCTTCTACCAAAACCCGCCAAAATGAAAAGGGTTAATAAATAAGGCAGAGCCATAAAGAGGTATCGCGGGATGATTGTGTCAGGAATCACTGTTTGTAACGAAATTTGTAGCGCATCCATAAAGCCGAAAAATATCGTTGCCGCGAAGACACTCCAGGGTCGGGCGCCGCCGAAAATACAGGCAGCTAAAGCCACAAATCCTCTGCCTGCCACCATGTTCTCGGAGAAAAGGGAGGTTTGCGAAATAGCGAGATAAGCACCGCCAACGCCCGTCAATGCAGAGCCGACAATTGTGGAAATATAACGGACTTTGATTGGATTGATGCCGACCACTGCCAGCGCATGCGGATTTTCTCCTGCTGCACGTATCCAGGTTCCCCAGGGTGTGTTTTGGAAGAAAAAGTGCAAAATCACTGGTAATAACAATGCTGGAATCATCAGCACTGAGTGTCCGTTAAACACCTTGGCTAAGGCAGGGAAATGCTGTAAGAATCCAAAAGTAATGTTGGGCAAAGTCTCTACTCTGGGCGAGTTGCCACCATGAGAAAAGATGACTTGCAAAAGGTAGCCCGTCATACCAACACTTAACAGATAGATCGCCAACCCAACAATGGCTTGTTCGCTTTTTAAAGTTATCGCAATGTAAGAGAAAATTAAGCCAATCAAAATTGAAACAAGAACCGCAAGAAGTAAACCAATCCATGGACTTCCAGTAAAGTAGGTTCCAATCACTGCTGAAAAAGCGCCAAACAGCATAACTCCTTCAACGCCAATATTGAGAACCCCCGATTTTTCGGTAATCATTTCACCCATACCCGCATATACGATCGATAAGCTGATCCGAATCATTGAATTTAACAGGGCCAGGGTAAAAACGGATTTGATGATATCAATAAAATTCACTTTATTTACTCCTTAGCATCGACAGTTGGAGGATCAACATCTACATAATTCGTTTCAGCGTCATCAAACTCGGCTTCTTTTCCCGCAACCAACCTGAGAAACTTCGTTTTGATCAAACTGTTTGCTGCAATAAACAAGACAACAATACCGTTGATCAAGGTCACCAGCTGACGGGGAATCTCTGTATAAACAGCCATATCAAGAATTCCAGTTTTCAGGGCGCCAAACAATGTCGATGAAATCATTACGCCAAATGGATTTAACAGGCCAACAAGCGCAACAGTGATTGAATCGAAACCATATCCAGGAGAGAACCGATCAAGGTATCGATAATGAACACCCGCTATTTCAATCGCACCCGCCAAACCAGCCAATGCGCCACTCAGAAAGAATGAAAGCATCATGCGCTTTTCCACCTCGATGCCATGAAATCTCGCCGCTTTTTGGTTCAGACCAACAGCACGCATTTCATACCCAAGGGATGTCTTTTGAATAAGGATGTATATGGCGACAACAAGCGCCAAAGAAATAAATATTCCGGTGTGCAGGCGTGTTCCCGGGATCAAGCGCGTCAATCGAGCTGTTTCATTTATAAAGGGACTGGCGGGAACCACACCTTCAATGGGCAAAACCTTGTTGACAAGATAGGCGGTGAAAAAGGAAGCAGGATAATTAAACATAATCGTGCTTAAAATCTCATTCACCCCTCGATAGACTTTCATCCAGGCAGGTAATAAAGCATACAGTCCACCTGCTAACGAGCCGGCAATCAAAATTAGGGGTAGATGAATAACCTTTGGAAGGTTAATTGTATAGCCAAGCACCGCCGCTGTCATAGATCCCAACAGCAGCTGACCTTCGATCCCGACATTGAACACGCCAGATTTTGCACCAACCAAAAAGCCAATGGCTGAAATCAGCAGCGGGGTGATGCGGGACAAAGTGTCTGCAAAGTTGGTTGTTGTTCCAAAAGCACCCTTAAAGAAATAGAAGAAAGCTTCGATAGGGTTTCTTCCGGAGAAAAGCAATATCAGCCCAATGACAAAAAAGGCAAGCAATACTGCGATAATGGAGGTGAAAATTGCTTCGTACTTAGTGAGGAATGCACGGACTTTTGTCATATTTTTTCCATTTCTTAATTAAATCGAAAGTTTTTCGTAGGTTCCGCCAAGCATCTTCAAGCCGATATCTTCAATACTTGCTTTATCTCGATCAATGATGTCGACTATTTCACCTTTGTAGATAATAGCGATCCGGGTAGAGAGCAGCATTATCTCGTCCAGAGAAAGAGATAACAGAAGAATGGCTTTTCCTTTGTCTCTTTCTGCAACCAGCTGACCGTGCACAAATTCTGTGGCTGCAATATCCAATCCCCGGGTTGGTTGTGCTGCGATGATCATTTCAGGCGCGTGGAATATTTCTCTTGCAACAATCACTTTTTGCTGATTGCCACCTGAAAGCAGTCTTGCCAGTTGGTTGATACTGGGGGTTTTGATATTGTACAGCTGGGTCAGTTGATTTGTGTTGTCCGAGACACGTTTCCAGTTGATGAAACCATTCTTTTCGAAAGGTTCCCCTTTATGGATGCCAAGGATTGAGTTTTCTTTAATATCAAAATCCACGACCAGGCCTTCCTCAAGGCGGTCTTCCGGAATAACGCCAATGCCTGCTCCGCGCATTTCTCTTACGGACAAGTGCTCGATCTGCTGACCATTTAACTCAATCGAACCTGTCGTAATGCTCTGAATACCAATAAGCGCCTGAACGAGTTCGGTCTGACCATTACCGTCAATACCAGCAATACCAAGAATCTCACCTGCGCGGATATCAAAAGTCAAATTGTCCAACACCTTTTTCTGATTAGAATCATAAGCGGTGAGGTTTGTCACTGATAAAACTGATTCACCAATTTCTTTCGGCGGCTTTGCAGGTTTTAATAATACATCCCTGCCGACCATCGATTGTGCCAGTTGTATCTCGTTGGTTTCTGCCTTCTCAAAGGTTTCAACATATTGACCATCTCTCAAGACAGTAATCCGGTCAGAAATCTCCATGATCTCTTTTAGCTTGTGCGAGATGAATAAAATCGTTATACCGTTACTCTTCAGCAGGTGAATGATCTTGAACAGGTCTGCTGATTCTTGGGGTGTCAATAACGCCGTTGGCTCATCTAAGATCAGAAGCTTGACATCCCGGTACAGGGCTTTTAATATTTCCACGCGCTGTCGGATGCCAACAGAAATATCAGCCACCAGTGCTGTGGGATCAATTGCCAGGCCGTATTCTTCTGATAATCTTTTTGAGCGATTGATAATTTCTTTTTTGTCAAGAAATATTTTATGTTTTCTGGGTTCCATTCCCAGCATCACGTTTTCTGCTACCGTCATGGCGGGGATGAGTTTGAAATGTTGATGGATCATTCCAATACCAAGCTGTATGGCGTCTGAAGGATTTTTGATGGATACTTTCTCACCTTCAAAAAAGATCTCTCCTGAATCTTCTGTGCAAAGTCCAAACAGAATATTCATCAGCGTTGTTTTGCCAGCGCCATTTTCTCCAACGATAGAATGGACAGTGCCACGTTCAATTGAAAGGTTGATATTGTTGTTGGCAATAACATCACCAAACTTTTTATAGATACCCCTCATGTCTAAGATTTGAGACATCAATATATCTCCATTCTTATTTATTGAAGGTAGGTGGGAAAGCCTTCTCCCACCTACCTTGTTTAGTTAAAATTAATAAGAATCGGCTGTTTAAGGCAGAACAAACACGTCTGCATCAGCTCGCAAGGTTGGGACATCAATTTCACCTGCAATAATACGTTCTGCAAGTGCATCAACCTGGTCAAGCAGATCCTGGGGGATCGCGTCGCGGGTGTAGGTCAGGTCGCTGTATCCAACGCCGCCAACTGCCAGGTCATAATGGTGAATGCCACCTTCAAAATTACCCTCGTATGCTGATTTCAAAACATCGTAGAGAGCAATCTCAACATGCTTGAGCATTGAAGTTAACACGTGTCCGGGGGCAAGGCCATCCTGATCAATATCAACACCAATTGCCCAGAAACCCTGATCTTCAGCTGCCTGGATCGCACCTAAACCAACTGAACCTGCCGCGGAGTAAATCACATCAGCGCCCTGATTGTTTTGGGTCAGGCTAATTTCTTTACCAGCTGCCACATCAGTGAAGTTTCCAGCGTAGTTTGTGAGGACACGGATGTCAGGGTTGATCGCTCGGGCGCCAGCCACATAACCTGCCTCGAATTTTTCAATTAAGGGACTTTCCATGCCACCAATAAAACCGATGACGCCCGTTTCCGACATGCCAGCAGCAATTGCGCCTACCAGGAATGAACCCTGTTCTTCACCAAATACGATTGAGGCGACGTTTGGTTGTTCTACAACGCTGTCAACAATGGCGAAATGGGTGTCGGGGAAATCTGGAGCAACCACATCGATTGCGTCGGTAAACAAGAAACCGACCCCAACCACAAATTGGTAGCCTTCGCTAGCCATTTTCCTAAGGTTGGGCTCAAGGTCAGCCAATTCTTTGGCTTCAAGAAGAGTAACTTCTATACCAAGGTCATCGCGTGCCTGAAGAAGAGCATCCCATCCAAGGTCTGAGAAACCTTTTACCTCGTCGCTGCCTGCCAGACCACCAAGGTCAGTTAACATAGCCGCTTTAAAGGGGGCTTCTCCAGCTTCGGAAGCTTCTGGTTCCGTTGCGGGGGCTTCTGGTTCGGTTGCGGGGGCACATGCAGTAAACAGCATGGTCAGAACCAAGACAATTGAAACAATAAAACTAACTTTATAGAGTTTTTTCACCTTTATCTCCTTTTAAAATATTTTATATTTTTAACGAAATCAACAACGAATTTTCATCATCTGATTTTGGCTTTGGGGCCTCCTTTCATAGATCAAACGCACCTTATTATATAACAAAAATTATTTTACGAGCCAGTTCTTTGGTGGGACGATATGTGTGGCTGCTCGCATTGCTTCAAGAATTTTTGCCAAGACTTCTTCTTCGTCGATTTTTGTAAATTTTCTATCCTTTAAAAGAAACTCTCCATCAACCATGACTGAAAGCACATCCCCTCCTGTGGCGGTGAAGATCAGGTTCGACAACAAGCGACGCTCATCAATAAGATGCGGTAATGGATATTCAATCACAGTTAAGTCCGCTTTATAGCCAGGTTTAATCTCTCCAACTTTTGTCTCGAAGCCAATTGCTCGCCGGCCGTTTTTTGTCATCATGTTGTAAATTACTTCTGCTGGGAATGTGGCGGAATCCATGGTGCTCACTTTGCCCAAAAGTGAGACCAAACGGGCTTCTTGCAGCATATCAAATGTTCCACTGCTGGCTTTGCCGTCACAACCAATGGCAATGTTGACATTCAGGTCAAACAAGGGGGGCATTGGCGGCATACCGTCTGTGATTTTTGTGTTGGTTGAAGGACAGGTGACAACACTGCAGTCATATTCTGCAATGATTTCTTTATCGCGATCGGTGAGCCAGATGCAATGTACAAGCTGACAATCCGGACCAAGCAAACCAAACTTTTCTAATGCTTCAACTTCGCTCATGTTAAACCGCTCGTAAGCATTTTCTGTCTCAATATCCCCTTCGCTACAGTGGGTGTGAATTCCAACACCCAATTCGTCTGCAAGGGCACGTGAACCACGAATCAATTCTTCTGTACAGGCGGGTAGCCCCACTGGACTGACACGAACAGTAATACGATTGTCATATTTACCATGCCAATCTTTATACAGATTGTGCATTATCTCCAGTGTTTGAGTAGCATTCAACTCCGGTGGATCGTTATCTCCCTCTTGAAAATCTCCGAGAGCCATACAGACATCTGCTCTCAGGCCTGAATCTGCAATTGCCTGAATGCAAGCTTCTCCATGAGCGCCTGCTGTCGTCATTTCCGCCAGGGTCGTTGTTCCTGATCGGATGGCTTCTAAACTACTGAGCTGGGCAGCTAAATAAGTTTCTTCTTCAGAAAGTTTAAACAGTTGTCCCAGGGTGTATAACCATTGGGTCAGGTGAATGTTGTCATAAATTCCACTGCCAAAGGATTGTGCGGAGTGGGTGTGGCTGTCAATAAGGCCTGGGATGATGAGATTTCCATTCAAATCGTGAATGTTGACATCATGGTCGACCTGAATCTCTTCTGTGCTGACGGATTCAATATTAGAGCCATCAATCAATATATTGATCGGTTCAACCTCAAAATTGCTGGTTGAAAAGCTAATACCATTTTTTAAAAGAGTTCTCATGATTTTGCCTTTCGTGTGTTTTGATCTGATTGATGAAAAATGGATTTAATTTTAAAAAACAATCCTTTTTATTTGTGCTTTACTGACCGAAGTATATAACATCTCCGATGCTTAGCATGATGTTCATTGGATCGATTAAAAACATACGGGTGATTATAAGCTACAAAGCCTGCCCTTTCAACCACATTAGAAATAATCATTACAGAGTTATTACACCCAATGATTAATATTGGATAAAACTTGTTGGTTAAGCGTTGCTTGTTTGAGCAAAGTGATCTCCTTAATCCTGGATAAAGAGAACCATATCGAAACAGGTTGGTACCTAACTAAAGTAAGGTTTTCATTCTAATCCCATGTTTAAATCTGAGACCTTTTTCTTAAAGGGATTTTTCACTGAAGCGATCATTCCTGCAAGGCTGAATGCACCTACGCCGGCTGCAATCCAGTAATTTGTGATAAAGCCAAACTTATCGGCAATCAGACCTCCCAGCAAAGGGATTACGCTTGATAGCGGCGTTAACGAAATTTGACTGACAGCAAGATACATATAAACCAACTGCTTTGGACTGAAATCGTAAATGATGTTAAAGTTGCTGATTGAAATCCCACTGAGCATCAGCCCTAAGAAAACATAAATCAAATAATAGGAGATCAAATTGGGGGAAAATATACCCAGCAGTGCTGCAATGACACCCGCCAAACAGGAAATCTTAATCACATTAAGGAATCCTTTACGATCTCCGAGCCATCCCCAGAAAGGATTAATCACAGCCTGGAAGAACGAAAGAATTGTAGTGAAGATTCCCACCTGTGCAGGGCTGACATCAGGCAATTTCAGTGCAGATATCGAATAGAAAGGTGTGGCAATTTCAAGGACCACCATCAATGCGCGCCAAATCAGGAAGTTGACGAAATTTTTATCCGTCAGAACATCGCGGAATGAACTTGTGCTATTGCCATTGACAGTGAAATAGGAATCCGGTGGAACCACTTCCCGCCAGGAGAGGATCGCCACTAGCGATATCATTGAGGCAGCAAAAGCCATTCCAAAAATCATCAGGATGGCCTGGTCGATGTTGTATTTAGAGAGCAAAAATGAAAGCAGCCAGCCAATGCCAAGCCCCATCAAGCCGCCGATGAAGTTAGAGATACCGAATAAAAGGCCACGATTTCTCGGAATGCTCTTTCCCACAAAGTCAATCCAAACAGGGGCATAAAAACCGCTGGAAAAGTTCTGTATCCCAAACAACAAGAAAAACAGCGTCAGGGTTAAAGAAGAGGAAAGCCCAAGCCGAGGTTGAGCAACGGCCAGAATTAACAAACCCAAAATGCCAAATCGTTGGACAACTGCTGCAATAATCATGTATTTTTTGCGCAATTTTGTTGTCCGCAAGAAATTAGCCATAAATAACTGAGGAAGGGTTGAGCCGACAAGGTAAATTGTGGGGATCAATCCGATCAGAATACTGGATTTTGTGAAGTGGTTAACATAAAGTGGCAAAATAGTGTACGGTGACATGCCCATGAAAATGAAGAAAAACATGGAGTTGTCTACTGTCATCCAGAAAAAATTCCACTTATAGTTTTTTTCTATAGCTGCGTTATATTGATTCTCGTTCATTAATTCCTTTATGTTTAATAACCTATATCGATTTTAATGTAAAAAAGCTGGTCTCATAGCACTCAATTGCCAAAGAACAATTCATGCCAGATTTCCCAGCTCTCAATTTTATCAACAATTACTTCTTGTTTTGGCACAGAAGTGGGATGGAATTTGAAGTAGATAAAAGAGGGATCGACGTATCACCATTAAAGATCATATCCCTTTCTGGCTGCGTAATGTTGAAAGGGACGCCATCCGCTGGTTGAAATTTAAAACCTTCAGCTCAAGGATGCTCACCACAGCGACCACAATCAAACGTTCATCATTTGGAATCTTCTTCAGCATAGCTCAATCACTGATGCACCGTTAATTTTCATCCCGCCAATTTTACCATTTATTTTTTGATTGTGTGGAAAAGAAAACCCCGGAAGTTGGTTAAAAAACCGCCGGGGTCTCGCATTTTTATTTTGATCTGTATGCTTTATTGAATTACAACAGCCTGATACTCAGCCCCTTTGCGAAGAGCAACCTTATTCGCCTCAAGAAAGCGCTTGTGCCTTTCCGGTAGATGGGTTTCAAGAGATTGCTCAATCACCTCAAGGGAAAGTAAGTCCATGTTTGCCAGCAAAGCACCCAGCATCACCATATTCACAGAGCGTTTGCTGCCCAGGGATTCAGCAATATCATTGGCTGGGAGGCTGACAACTTTGATATCTTTCCGGGTCACCGGTCGGTTGACCATGGAACTGTTCACCACCAAAAGACCGTCTTTTTTAACCAGCGGCTCAAATTTTTCGAGGGAAGGCAAATTAAACGCCATCACAGCGGTTGGGTTCTTGACAAGGGGTGAACCAATTTCTTCATCGGAGACCACCACGGTGCAATTCGCCGTACCGCCGCGCATCTCAGGGCCATAGGAGGGGATCCAGGTCACTTCCTTGCCTTCATCCATAGCTGCATAAGAGATCAACTGACCGGTGAAAAGAACGCCCTGTCCGCCAAAACCTGCGATTATCACTTCCTGTTGCATTTTGATCCTTCCCTATACCTTCAAATCCGCGACTGCGGGTGAAATTTTATAATCGCCCAGTGGAAACACCGGTAGCATATTATCAGCAAGCCACTGCCGAGAATCCGCCGGCGTTATCCTCCAGTTGGTTGGGCAGGTCGAAAGCAGTTCTACCAGCGAAAAACCCAAATTGTGTTTTTGAACTTCAAAGGCTGTTCGAATGGCTTGTTTTGACTTTCTAATCTCACGGAAGGAATGCAAACTCCGGCGAACAATATAAGCCGCGCCTTCTACGGTTGCCAATAATTCCGCCATGCGAATGGGAAAGCCCTGACGTTCAACATCGCGCCCTGTCGGAGAAGAGGTCGTCTTCTGACCGGGGAGTGTGGTGGGCGCCATTTGCCCGCCCGTCATGCCATAATTGGTATTGTTGATGAAGATCACGGTCAGCTTTTCTCCCCTGGCTGCGGCGTGAACGATCTCGCCCATCCCAATCGACGCGAGATCCCCATCACCCTGATAGGTGAAGACAATGCGGTCAGGATAGACGCGCTTGATGCCCGTTGCCATTGCCGGCGCACGCCCATGTGCCGCCTCCACGAAATCCATGTCAAAATAGTTGTATGAAAAAACCGAACATCCCACAGATGCAACGCCAATTGTGTTTTCGACCACGCCCATCTCTTCAAGGACCTCAGCGACCAGGCGGTGAGCAACGCCATGCGTACAACCGGGACAATAATGGGTCACACGGGGCTCAAGGGCTTCGGGACGTTCATAGTAAACGGTAGCAGGACGATCTGTTATTACCATCATCATCTCCTTTATCCGATTCTCTCTGTTAATTTGGCTATCCAGCGCTCTCTTGGATCTCCTTCTGTCGTCAGGGAACCTTCTGCCAGGAGTTCAATCTCTTCGAGGACTTCATCCGGGAAGGGCACTACACCGCCCATTCGCCCGTAAAATTCCACCGGTTTACGTCCCGAGACGACCAGTTTAACATCCTCAAGCATTTGTCCCGAGTTCATCTCGACCACCAAAAAAGCTTTAACCTTTTCAGCCAACGTATCCAGAATCTCATTCGGGAAAGGTGCCACCGTGATGGGACGCAGCAAACCAACCTTGATCCCGTTCTCGCGGGCTGCGCGCACCGCTGAGAGAGCGACCCTCCCAGCCGTACCAAAACCCACAACGACATACTCCGCATCATCCAGGAAATAGCCCTTATAGCGAACTTCGTTCTGTTCAATTTCCTTCCAGCGTTTTATTGTTCTGAGGTTCAATGCTTCCTGAGCGGGTGGGTCCAGGTTAATGGACGTGAGCACCCGCTTTTCACCGCCCTGAGTGCCACGAACAGCCCATTCGGGAATTTCTGTTCTGAGGGGTTGCATGGGAGGAAGTTCCGCCGGTTCCATCATCTGACCGATGCTGCCGTCCATCAGAACAACCACGATACTGCGGTATTTTTCAGCCAGATCGAACGCCAGAACAGTCAGATCAACTGCTTCCTGCACACTGGCAGGCGCCAGGACGATCATGCGATAATCCCCATGCCCACCGCCATGCACAATCTGGTTGTAGTCACTCTGAGAAGGCGCGATATTGCCCAAACCCGGCCCACCGCGCACCACATCAACCAGAACTGTGGGCAGTTCCGTTCCTGCAATATAAGAAAGCCCTTCCATCATCAAGCTAACGCCCGGACTCGAAGATGAGGTCATCACCCGTTTACCGGTACAGGCAGCGCCATAGACCATATTAATCGCACCCAGCTCACTTTCTGCCTGCACAAAGGGACGTCCCAGCTCAGGCATTCGTGCTGAGAGATGCTCTAACAATTCTGTTTGAGGTGTAATCGGGTATCCAAAATATGCTTCCAAGCCGGCACGAAGAGCAGCTTCAGCAACAGCCGTATTTCCTTTGATTAATTCTTTTGCCATCTTATGCCCCTGCTTTCTGTCTCTCGTATCGATAAACAGTGATTGCTGCATCGGGGCAAACGATTGCACAGATACCGCAACCTGTGCAGGCTTCAGGGTTGACCATGTGTGCAGGATGATACCCCGAGGGCGTCAGCCGATCCATATCCAGCGCCAAAACCTGGGTTGGACAATCTGTCACACACAGCTCACAAGCCTTACAAAACAATTCGTTAACAACAATATATCCCTTAGCGGGCATACGAGATCCTCCTTATTTAGAGAATAAAATACATCGTCCCGATCTTTGATTTGGTGAGATGATCCAAGACTTGTCCCATAAGTATACACTAAAAGTCTCTCCGATTTTGCTTAGCAACCTGGGTAACAGGACAATCGGTATCATTCTAAAGATCACCCGGCGGAGTGCTTTTTTATATCCCTATCTATTGTTCTCACAGCCTGCCCTGAGTGCGAAGCACGTGAGGGATGTCTCACCTGCGAGCTCCGGTCAGGAGATCAACGTAAACTCGTGGATTATTGATGAAAGATACGCAAGTCTTCGGTTGTACGCGACCCACAACTGCGCCAGATGCCCGATGCAGGCATCACCGCTCACTCAAAACAGATCTGTAGGGTGTGCACCGCATTTGTGCACACCAATAATGCAGCTTTAATGGTGCGCGGACGGACCCCGCGCACCCTACGATGCTATTGTTTTCGCAGGTGAGACACCTGTGAGCGCCGGCCAAGAGACAAGCGCAAACTCGTAGATCATTAATGAAAAAAATCGTAGATCATGTAAGTCTTCGGCTGTGCGCGACCCATAACTACGCCAGATGCCCGATGCAAGCATCACCGCTCACTTAAAACAGACCTGTAGGGTGTGCACCGCATTTGTGCGCACCAATAATACAGCTTTAATGGTGCGCGGGGTCCGTCCGCGCACCCTACGATGCTATTGTTTTCGCAGCCTGCCCTGAGTGCGAAGCACGTGAGGGATGTCTCACCTGCGAGCGCTGGCCAAGAGACAAGCGCAAACTCGGGGATTATTGATGAAAAACACGCAAATCTTCGGTTGTGCGCGACCTACAACGGGACTCATTACCAGCGCTACATTTTTTCTCGCGGCATTTATCCTCAGCAATGGTAAAATCCTTTTAAACCACCGTTATGAGGAGTGAATCATGCCCGAAGCCGTTATCATTGATGCCCTCAGAACCCCGATTGGCAACCTGGGGGGCAAACTTTCCACCATCCGCCCCGATGATCTGGCGGCGATGACGATTAAAGCCATCATCGAAAGGAACCAGCTTGACCCCGCCTTGATCGAAGAGGTCTATCTTGGATGTGCCAACCAGGCCGGCGAAGACAATCGCAATGTCGCCCGGATGGCAGCCCTTCTGGCGGGTCTGCCGGTGTCTGTGCCAGGCGTCACTGTCAACCGCCTGTGTGCATCCGGGTTGACCGCCATCAATATCGCCGCCCGCTCCATTATGGTCGGGGATGGGGATGTTTTTCTGGCTGGCGGTGTGGAGAGTATGAGTCGGGCGCCCTACGCCCTGCCCAAATCGACCAGTTTGGTCGGCAATCTGACGGCTTATGACACGACCCTGGGCTGGCGCTTTGTCAATCCAAAAATGGAAGACCTGCACGGCGTGGATGCCCTGGGGATCACGGCAGAGAATATCGCCGAGATGAAGGGGATCACGCGTGAAGTCCAGGATCAATTTGCGCTTACCAGCCACCAGAGGGCAGTCACAGCCATCGAAACGGGGAAGTTTTTAGAGGAAATTCTTCCCGTTCCGATCCCGCAGCGAAAAGGCGACCCCCTTATTTTTAATACCGATGAGCGTCCCAGATCGGATACATCTTTAGAAGCGCTCAGCCGCTTACGACCCGCCTTCAAAGAAAATGGTACGGTAACTGCGGGCAACAGTTCGGGGCTCAACGATGGGGCAGCGCTGCTGCTGATTATGAGCGGAGAAAAGGCGCGTGAATTGGGACTGAAACCGATGGCACGCGTTGTCAGCATGGCATCGGCCGGCGTCGCACCAGGCGTGATGGGGTTGGGTCCTATCCCCGCAACCCGAAAGGCCCTGAAGCGTGCCGGGCTCAATATGAGCGATGTGCAGCTGATTGAGCTCAATGAAGCTTTTGCAGCCCAGGCGCTGGGTGTGATGGAAGAATTGAACCTGCCCCACGAGATCACCAACGTCAACGGCGGCGCGATCGCCCTGGGTCATCCCCTGGGATGTTCCGGCGCACGGATCATGACCACCCTGCTTTACGAGATGAAGCGACGAGCAAAATCATCCCCTGCGCCATTTTATGGATTGGCGACCCTCTGCGTAGGCGTGGGTCAGGGAGAAAGCACGATCATTGAGTGGATCGGTTAGGGTTAGAACAGGACCTCATTCAACCCTTTTTTCCAGCGCATCAACCATCAAATCCTGAATATGTTCAATCATGCTGACAGGATTGGGGTGTAATCCCTCAACCAGCAGGGCGTTTTCGAAGAGCAGTTCGATCATCAACGTAAATTTGGGGGCATCCTCCGGCAGTTCTGCCAGCCCGGTGATGATCCTGTGGCGCTGGTTGAGTTCCAGGACTTTTTTGGGCATATCAAATTTTCGATCCATCATTTGGTAAACACGCTGCAAGGAGGGATCAGGCGCACCTTCCGCATCGACCAAACGGGCAGGGGAATCCGACAGGCGCGATGTCATCCGCACATCGCTCACCCGTTCACCCAGGATGTTTTTTACCCGTGATACCAGATTCGTACTGGCCTGTTCGTCCAAAGCCGACGCCTGATCAGCCGCATCATCCGCAGTGTCATCCACCGGCAATTCTGCATTGACAATATTCACCAGGGGGTGCGCCTCAAATTCTTTCAGCTGCATGAGCAAAAAGGGGTCGACTGGCTCTGCCAGCACCAGCACTTCAATACCAGCCTTGCGGAATGCATCCATATGAGGGCTGAAATGCACAGCTTTAGGGTCTTCACCCAGGAAATAATAGATTTCTTTTTGATCGGAGTTCGCCCGCGCAAGGTATTCTTTCAAAGATGTCCACCCCTGAAGGTCCTGATCTGTATGGAAGCGCAAAAGCGGGAAAAGGCGTTCCGGTTCTTCTTGCTCGATCGCCACGCCTTCTTTCAACATCCCGCCATAGGCTTCCCAAAAGACAATAAATTCATCCGGCTTTTCGTCGCTGAGCTTTTTCAACATTTCGAAAACCTTCCCCGTCACCAAACGCTTCAAATGCCCCATAATTTTATTCGATTGAACGCTTTCTCGTGACACATTTAAGGGAAGGTCCTCAGAATCAACCACGCCCTGCACAAAATTCAAATAAATCGGGAGCAGTTCCGTGCTGAATTCTTGAATGAGCACCTTGTGGGCGTAAAGTTTCAACCCCGGTTCTTTACGGGTTGAAAAGACCAAGTTTTGCGGGTTTTTGGGGACATACAACAGGGCATACATCTGGACAGGCGCATCCACCACCATGTGCTCATACACCAGGGGATCATTAAAATCCAGCGTCAGTTGTTTGTAAAATTCTTGATAGGCATCCTGTTCCAGTTCGCGCGGATTCTGCCGCCAGAGTGCGGTTTGCTGGTTGACGGGGGTTTCGGAATCGCCGATGTAGATCGGGTAGGGTACGAAATCGGAATGTCGTTTGATCACCTGGCGCAGGCGAGATTCATCAAGGAATTCCGCCGCATCACCTTTCAACATGAGCTGAACCCGGGTTCCTCGTTCTCCATACTCAGCTGGCTCCAGCCGATAAGTATCTTCCCCACTTGCAATCCAGGCGACTGCCTCGCTCTCAGGTTGATACGAACGCGAGATCACCTGAATTGAATCTGCAACCATAAAGGCAGAATAAAAACCCACGCCAAACTGACCAATGATCTCCGCGGGGCTCCGATCTGTTTGCTTTGCGGCTTCCACAAACGCTTTGGCGCCCGAATGTGCAATCGTCCCCAAGTTTTCGACCATTTCATCCCGGGTCATCCCGATGCCGGTATCTTCGATCACCAGCAGGTTCTGCCCCTGATCCACTCTGATGCGGATCTCAAGGGGCGCCTCGGGGCTCAGCACTTCCCGTTCCGTCAGCATGGCATAATCCAGACGCGCCAGGGCATCTGACGCATTCGAGATTAATTCACGCAAGAAAATCTCGCGTTCGGTGTATAAGGAATGAATGAGGATATTCAATAATTGTTGAGTTTCAGCCTTAAATGGGATATCGTGACTCTTTGATTTATCAGGTTGATCTGCCATCATCATTTTCTCCAGAGAATAAATTTTCTTGACTGAAACAAATATAATCGGTTTGAATAAGAAATCCATAAGAGGATGAGTTTTTCAAAGGGTAATAATAACCCGGTTTTTCGTCTATAATATGAGGAAACCTGTAGAAGAAAGAGATTTGACCCATGAGCATTTGGGAAATATTGTTTGGTCACCCTGCCATTCGAAAATTATCACCCCAGCAAAAGCGCGAGGTGAACCGTCTTCTGACGGAACTTGTTAAAATTGGGGAGTTGGAAGATTACCTGTCGCTGCAACCCGGCGGCCCCTTTGATCGCCGCTGCCATCACACGGGCGCCCGCAACATCGGAAAACAGCTGGACCAAATCGGGGGATTGGACCTGATGCTTGCAGCCCGATCCCACGTCAGGCGCAAACTCAAAGCGACACTGGCTGAACATCTTGATTACTGCTGGCAGGATATTGGGGGCTGGCTGCATTAACTGCCGCTAGAGAGAAATCTTACTTACAGCACCTCCCGGGGCAGCAAAGGACCACCGGATTTTACATTCTTTTTCTAACTGTGGAAATTACCCGCTTGCTGACGTGCCCGGATGAGGGCGCCCCACACTATTAATTCAATAATTTTTCAGGGGCTGTTTCAGGTTCCATTTTCTGGTGCTTTCTGGTTTCCAAAATTCCGTACCATACCAAAATCCCCACAGACACCATAAAATAAGCGCTGAACAAGGCTGCTTCAGCAAGATAACCCAGCACCGGGACAATTAAAAACGCCAGAACGACCTTACCGAACATGGTAAAAAAACTGACCCTCAGGGGCAATTCTGCCTTCCCGAAAGAAAGTAGCAAGGAGCGGTCCCAAAAGAAAATGTTGGCTGCCCCAAATCCGAACAACAAGATCAGCAGGACAGGAAAAGCGGGGGCAAACGCCTCCTTGTAAATATAAATTGTGCGTCCAAAGAAGTTCCAGGGCGAAAACAGCAGCTGACGACCCAAAATCAGTAACCCAAGGGCAACCATCCCTGTCCAGGCGCCGGAGATCATCGTAACGCGTGCCAGCAATGTTTTCAGGCGCGTCCATTGTTTTTTGGCGACATGGCGAGTAATCTCGGGGAAGGTCGTGCTGATGAGGGGCGTGATCGGCATCACCATCAGGTTGATCACCGCCAGAGCCACTTTAAAATAGCCGGCAACGGCTGTATCGAAAAAATAACTGACCCACAGGACTTCACTATCGCGAGCAAGGATTGTCACCGTACCGCTAAAATTTGAGTTGACTGCAAAGCGCAGCATTTCTTTTCGATCGGGTAAATTACCGCGAATGGGCGTGCGCCACCAGTTATGCCCCAAACTTTTCGGGAGCCAGTGAATGGCAAGTAAGACCGGTCCAATCCCCAGGATCATTTTACCGACAAGGTAAACCAGCATCACGGCAAAAATGCCCCCTTTGTTCAAAATAACCAGGAGGAACAAACCGGCGGTCAAGATGCTCTGGATCAGGTTCAACAGGGCTTGTGAACGAAAATGCCCGGTCACCTGCAGGGAGCCGGTCGCTGTTTCAGCCATGACATTGCCGAGAATAGAAATCCCATAGATCACAAATAAAGACCGGGTTGATGGGTCTTTGACGAAGGTCGCAGCGCCCCATCCGGAAAGCAATGCCAGCACAAGATAAGCCAGCAGCGATGTGCTCAATTCAATTAAGGCTGCCAGTTTGATAACTGCCGCCGCTTCTTTTTGCCTGTCCTGTGCCAGAAATCCGCCCATATAACGGACCACAAAATCGCCCATTCGAAAGGAGAGCAACCTGTTGATGTTGGTCACAAAACTGATCACCACTCCCAGTTCACCAAAGCTGGCAACGCCCAGCAAATTGGCGGTGAGGATACTCAGAACAGCGCTGATCACCTGGCTGCCAAACAAGTAGGCTGAATTGCCGACCACCTTTTTCAGGGCGGCATCTTTCCCCCATGTTTTCACAGACGCAAAAAATCTTTTCATGGGGTTTCTATCTGGCACGTCTGCACTCGATTAGAAATTGAGCGGCTCGAGAACCGGTCAAACCTGCACCGCCCGTTAAAAGATGCAGGGGCATTGAGTAGGGGCAACCCACCGTGGTTGCCCTGCCAAAGGGCACCTTCGGGTTGGGCGGACACAGAGGTCCGCCCCTACAAATGACGCTGAATACTGAACTAACCAATTTTCAACACCCTCGGCACTATAACCTGACCACCTTGGGATTATCCTTGCCGAGCTTCCCCAGCGCATTCCGGGTGTCCACCACGATTTGGGCTTCCTTAAGGATCGCAGGGTAATCGTATTGACTGTGATTGGTAATTATCGCCACACAATCTGCCCGGCGCACCTCGCTCATAAGATCGGGCACGGATGTCATGACCAAGTTTTCATGGTCCACTTCGGGAATAAAGGGGTCATGGTAAACAACATCTGCGCCCTTCTCCTGGAGCAAATGGATCACATCCAGAGCAGGCGATTCGCGGATGTCGTCAATGTTCGGCTTATACGCCACACCCAGAATCAAAACTCGGCTACCATTTGCCGCCTTTTTGTGGAGATTGAGCGCATCCTGAATCTTTCCGAGGGTATAGCGCGGCATCGAAGTGTTGATTTCAGACGCCAGTTCGATGAACCGTGCATTGTAGTTTAAAGTTTTCAATTTCCAGGAAAGATACAGCGGGTCAATGGGAATACAGTGCCCTCCCAGCCCCGGCCCCGGCGTGAATTTCATAAACCCGAAGGGTTTGGTCGCTGCAGCATCGATCACCTCCCACACATCCACATGGAGACGGTCGCACATAATCGCCAGTTCGTTAACCAAACCAATGTTGATCATCCGAAAGGTGTTTTCGAGGAGCTTGGTCATCTCTGCAACTTCACAGGTGGAGACGGGCACAACCACGTCAATCGCCTGATCATACCAGGTGGCTGCCACCTCACCACATTCGGGGGTGATACCCCCAATCACCTTGGGGGTATTAATCGTCGTCCAATCCTGACGACCCGGATCAACCCTTTCAGGTGAAAAGGCTAAAAAGAAATCTTCACAAACTGTAAGTCCGCTGAGGGACTCAAGTTCAGGCAAGACCAGCTCACGGGTCGTGCCGGGGTATGTACTGGATTCCAGAACAACGACCATACCGCTGTGCAAATGGGGCGCCAGGGATTTGGTTGCGGAAACAATATAGGTTAAGTCAGGATCACCCGTCTTTCGCAGCGGTGTCGGCACACAGATCGAGACAGCGTCCATATCTTTGAGAACGGCATAATCCGTGGTGGCAGTAAGCTTGCCAGCCTTCGCAAGCGCTGCCACACTGTCCGCGTCCACATCAAGGATATAGCTCTCACCCCGGTTGACAGCTTCTACTTTTTCCGCAATGGGGTCAACGCCCACAACATCAAACCCCGCCTGGGCAAAAACCACCGCCAGGGGCAAGCCGACGTATCCAAGCCCCACCACGCCAACCCGGGCAGTTCGGTCGTTAAGTTTCTTAATCAATGTTTCCTTGAGTTGATCCATAACCTTTTCTTTCAATCAAGTGTAAATTCGCAAATCAAAATTTTATCATAACCGCTCAATCCTCAAAAGAGGCTGAGCTGCTCAACTGAGTTTTCATCTGGTTCATCATCATCCAAAACTGGTTGGCTTTGGGAAACCACCTCCGGGTTTTGTCTTCGCGCATCCTTTGCCTTTTGGATCTGATCGGGCAGCCTGGCAAAGTCATCCATAACCACTTCTCGTAAAGAGGGCTGGTGGAGTGCAGCAGCGGGGTGAAACATCGGGACGATCATCCGGTTGTCAAACCAGATTGGCTTTCCATGAATGCTGCTGATCTTTCCGTTATTAATATAATAACTCATCGAAATGCGCCCCAGCGTAACGATCACATCAGGGTTAATCGCCTCGATTTGGCGATCGAGGTAATAACGGCAGGCTTCCAGCTCTTCAGGCTGGGGGTCGCGGTTACCAGGAGGTCGGCATTTTACCACGTTGGTGATGAACACATCCTCACGCAACAAGCCTGCCTGGCTCAACAGCTCATCCAAAAACTGACCGGCCTGGCCCACAAAGGGCAGTCCCTGCTCATTTTCATGAAAGCCCGGTCCCTCACCGATGAACATGACAGCCGTCTCCGCGCTGCCTGCGCCGGGAACTGCTTTTTTTCGGGAGAGATGCAATTTACAGCGGGTGCATACCACGATTTGCTGAGCAATTTCATTGAGGGTTTCTTCTGATGACAAGACGAACCTCCATTCCTAGAAGCCAAGATAATGAATTATGAATAATGTTATCCGTGTTTCGCAATGCCGGCAAATTGTACTTCATTCATAAATGAAAGAGCCATACGCATCACAGATGCGTGCGTGCCCTGGCTCATCATTTCTTCCAATCCAGTGCGAATAAGTAGAGTCTGCTCAAAACCAAAAAACCCGATTCAAACCAGCAAAAGTTGCACGCGGCTGGCTGAACTGAAAAATTAATAGAATGTATGTCCATTCATGCCGGGAGGGGATTATCAATCGTACTCAGGTAAATCGGTCCCAAGGTCACAGGATCATCAGGCTGGTTGTTATCTAACCTCTCCCAACCTAATTCAGCCAGGTACCCGGCTCTGCGTAAACAATTTGCGGGGGATGAAATGACAGCGTTCTTCCAGCGGCGACCGATAATCGAGCGGTCTATCCCGGAAAGCTCACCACAAATCAGGGTGGGGTTCTTAATCAATTTAACCAGGTCCTTAGGATCAATCACAGCGGGCTCAGATACGGCTTTCCAGGCATGATCCACCGCCTCGTAAGTGGCATAAGCCAGGCGAGATCTTCCGGCGTGCAGGACAACAATCATCGGTTTTTCATCCAGGGGCTGTGCGACGGCAACAATGTCCAGTGAAGAAACGCCCACCATCGGAATATTCAAACCAAGTGCAAGCCCTTTTGCCGCAGCCAGGCCAATTCTCAGGCTGGTGAAGGAGCCAGGTCCCAGTGCAACAGCCAAACCCGTCAAATCTTCGCCCTTCAGACCGGTTTTTTGAAACATCTCAGCCAGTGCCGGGGCTAATGCCACGGTGTGGTGATGTTGAGCCTGCCAGGTGGCCTCATACTGAATAAAATTTCCATCATAAAGCGCCAGGCTGATCCAGGCGGTTGATGTGTCAATTGCTAATAACACTAGAATACTCCATATAATTTTCGTTGCAGGTTTTGAACGACTTTTTGATAGCGCTTGTTCTCTGAGGTGACATACATTGAACGATGTTCTACACCGGTATGCTGCATTGTAATCCAGAGGTATTTCTCCGGCAGGACCTCCCTGATCCGATCCGCCCATTCGATGACAATCGGACCCAGCACAAGCATGCGGTCAAAATCGAGCATTTCCGCATCAAGGCTGCTTTCCAGACGGTAAGCATCCAGATGGTATAAGCGCTGGGAATCTGCACGGCGGTATTCATTGACGATCACATAAGTTGGACTTGACACGGGATCCAATGCCCCCCATCCCTGGGCAATCCCCTGCACAAGGGTTGTTTTGCCAGTTCCCAAATCACCTTCCAGACAAACCACATCGCCAATCCCCAGATAGCCGCCCAGGTGAATACCAACCCGCCGCGTTTGCTGGGGACTGTGGCTGAAAAATTCAAAAGATCGGTCATCAAGAATAGGCATGGCACTTTTTCATTATCATATCAGATTTATTGCTGCTGAACAATCTGAATGATTCGTTCAGCAATATCCCTGGATGCATCGGGCCTGGCATAACTTCTGGACTTTTCAGCCATATTTTTTATGATTTCGGGATGATTAATCCAATCATGCAGTGTTTCCACAACCTGCTGCGGTTCAGGCGCCCACACGCCCACTTCCTTTTCAACCACAAAAAGGACATTGCCCTCCTCCTGACCCGGCATCCGTGAATAAAGGATGATGGGCAAACCCGCAATAAAGGCTTCTGAAATCGTCCCGGGACCTGCTTTGGTGACGATCACATCGGCAGCAAACATAAGCTGGGGCATGTTTTCAACAAAGCCAAAGATCTGGTGAGGGGTTTTTAGTCCAGCGTTCTCAAGCCTGGTTTTTAGTTTTTGATTGCGCCCGGTGACCACAGCCATTATCAACGGCAGAGAAGCCTTATCAACAGCGAGCACTGTTTCTTCCAGCGGTCCCATCCCTTCGCCTCCGCCCACCATCAAAATCACGGGCAGGTCCTGAGGCCAGCCGAGCTGGGAACGCAAGACATCTTTGGGTAATATCGGTTGGCGAAAATGATCGGAAATGGGCTGCCCAAACACCTCAATTTTGTCCTCTGGTACACCCAAACTCACACCGCGCTGTTTTGCTTCTTGCGTGGGCGATAATGTCAACGTGGCGTCCCGGTTATACCAAAAGGCATGCGTGGAAACCAGGTCTGTGATTACGATCACATAGGGTTTGTGTTCTTCGCCCATGATCCGCAGCAGTGGGGTATTGATGATGGGCTGGACGGAAACAAACATATCGCAGGGATGCTCGTGTACCAGGTTTGCAGCTGCTTTTCGAATGTAAGGCCAAAGCACATCATAAACAAGTTTCGATCGGTATTTACCGTTGCTCAAACGGTAGCCAAGTTCCCAAAGATTTGGCACTTCCGCCATTACCGAATAGGCTTCGGCTGCCTTATCAAAGGGCGGCGGCGCATAAGCCTCAAAAAAATCGATCATCTCCGTGGTCACCTGATTGGGAAAGTAAGCCTCCAATGCTTCAATGATCGCCAGGGCAGCGCTACGATGCCCGCCCCCGGTGTCGGAATAAAGGAAAAGAATATGGGGTTTTTTATTCATTGTGAAAGTCCGCTTCGGGGCTTATCGAAGTGATGGTTTTCACCCTGTTTTTCAAAGCGCGCCTGGTCAACATGATGCGATGCTGGCAGGTCAGGCATTCCAGGCCGATATCGGCGCCCAAACGCACCACACGCCATTCATAACCTCCACAAGGATGCGGCTTACGCATTCGCACAATATCGCCTAAATCCAGTTCTGTTAGCATGCTATCGATTATATCCTTTGCAAACCAAAAAAGAACCTGTTACGCAACAGGACGACCCCATTCTGTAATAAACGCTGTACAAACTTAAAAAAACAAAAACCGTCAAAAACAGCGGCTTTTGATCCCTTTCATAGGGCTATTCATCGGTTGCTGTAGATTCTGAAAGTAATTCGAGCAGTCTCGGATGCTGGGCGTAAAACCCGCGGTATTCCGGAGGTAAAAGAGCAGCAATCCGGCACATAATCTCATCCGTATTGCGTGCAAGCCAGACCTGGCGATCATTCCGATCCATTTCTGGAAGCATATAGGGTTCACCCACCCGGATGGTGACTTTTTGTCTTCTGAGGTGCAATAAAGCCTTGTTGATCTTCTCGGAACCCGTGATCGCAACGGGCACAATCGGAACTGCAGCCCGAGATACCAGCAATGCTGCCCCCTGCTTGCCCTCCAGCAAACCGTTTGCGTCCCTGCTCCGTGTCCCTTCCGGCGCCAGGCCAACCATAGCGCCGCGCCGGAGATAATCCAGCGCTTCACGCAGGGCAGCGAAATCGATTCGTGAGCGGTCCATCCATACCATTATGCCAATTCGTTCCAGGATCCATTTGAAAAAAAGTTTCTTTTCGTATTTTTTGGCAACGATCGCCACCAGGTCTTTCCGCTCTGTGAGTGTTAGCAACAAGGGGGTATCCAAACGGCTGAGGTGATTGGTCGTGATGAGCGCACCGCCAGTCTGGGGGATCAAATCATAGTTAACGATTTCAAATTGCGTTAAGGTCCTGACCAAAAACTTAATAAGCGCAAGGAATGGCTTTTTATCCAATCGGGTTATCTCCAAACTTGATGATTGCTGTCAGTGACGGATTGGACTTCTTCACGTTTCACAAGGTATTTAACGCCGAATAAAACAAACAGGCAAAAAACCAGCAACAGAATGAGCGGGGAATTCAATGCCAGCTGACGCCACAAGGATTCGTCTTCAACCCCGGTCAGCAGCGGCACCATCCCGATAGCCAGCGCAACGACGTTCCATACACCGTGGAAAAGAAAAGCAGCCACCAGCGTCACTGCCAAATGCCATCTTTTCCCTGCTTGCCAGGCTTTTGCCAATCCCCAGCCAATTAATCCTGAGCCCAGCATATGCAAGACACCCGTGCCAGCCCTGCCGATGGCTGTATACAACCAATCTTCCGGGGTGACAGCCATTGAGAAATACAGCAGATTTTCCAGGAGGGCAAAGCCTGCCCCACACAATAACCCGCCAACAAATCCTTGCCGGGGAGAAACCTGTCTTCCCGCCAACGTCCAGAGCACGAGAGGCTTGAATAATTCTTCAATTATGGGTGTCAATCCGCCGAAGATCAAAGCCACCCAAACAAGCACTGCAGGTTGGAGAACAAAGGGTTTCAGGAGCTGCAGTACGGCATCTGGGTCCTGCCCGCTGCTCACGATCTGATTGACCGTATTCATCAATCCAATTTCTATCGAGGGATCGATCGACACTTTATAAGCCAGCCAAACACCGCCAACCAAAGCCAGGATCATAATCGCCACCAATTCAATGATCATGATGATGGCTGGCGTAACCAGCAGGCTGAAGCCAAAGGTTCCCCATTGGCGTAACTGCGACCCGCCGTCCGATTTTGGATGGGTTGCTGCCAGGGTCAGCGCGATGGGGATCACCATCACAAAAAAGTTGATCGGCCCCAAAAGGAAAGTTGCTATGGTCGGTTTCCCAACCAGCCAATGGCCAAGTAAAACCAGCAATAGCCAGGGCACAACCATTCCGATGACCCATTTTCGCAGTGATGTTTTTGAGATATCTGCCCAATGAGGGATGGGTTGTCCTTTCCAGGACTTCAGGCTGAAAAACAGGATCGGCACCAGCAACAGCGACAATAAAAGCGAAGTCCATGCCAGAGTGCCCATGGGCATCAGCTGGGCGCGATCCCCTTGCTGAACAAACATCGAAACCACCACCCCCAGAAACATCGTCAGCGCCTGAATAAGCAGGTACAGGATTCCCAAAGCACTGATGATGAGTATAAGAAGGTAACGACGATTTTGTTTATTTGCTGAAACTTGCATAAATCTCAATTATCATTAATTTTCGATGATTTCAATACCCAATATCTGGGTTGCGTCTGAAAAATTCAGGGCTGTTTGAGGATCTCGAAAGGCAATCTTATCCAGAACAGCCAGACTTGCTTCGGTCACCTCGCCAAAAATGGTATACCCACCATCCAGATCGGTGGTTGGAGCAAGCGTAATGAAAAATTGACTGCCGTTGGTATCAGGTCCTGCATTTGCCATGCCAACCACGCCGGCGCGATCATAAGAAAGATTATTCTCCGTCTCATTGGCAAAGGTATACCCCGGACCGACCATGCCTTCTCCGGATGGATCGCCCGCCTGCGCGACAAACCCTTCAATCACCCGGTGAAAAAACACATCATCAAACCAGCCTTTTTGAGCAAGGAACACAAATGAATTCACCGCCAGTGGCGCAACGTCTGCAAACAGGTTGATTTCAATCTCGCCCACGTTGGTGTTCAGGCGTGCCAGGTAAGTTTTCCCTTCTTTAATCACCCAGGGTGGGCACTCCTCATATCCACCAAATTCGTAAACACCAATGAGTCCATATAAATTGGGTTTGTTGTCCCTCCAAACCCGATCATTAACGACCACAAAGGGCGTATAGTGCAACCCTTGTTCAAGGCGTTTCTCAGTCGTTTCTTCCAATTCTTCCCTGGCTTCCTGATCAAAAAGATCCTTTTCAAATTGTACAATATCCAAACCAAGCGCTTCAGCCTGTTCCTTCACCCATTCCACAAATTCGCTTTCAGAAATTCCAGTCCAGGTGCTCTGGAAGTAATACAAAATATCATGCATCTCCCAAAATTTTCCCTGGGCTCCAGCCGCCTCTGCCGCCATCGAGGATAAATAGGCTTTGTCATGAATGGAGGCTAAGGGTAAGTGGCGAAAGACGACCCGGATTGTTGAGGGGTATGTATCAATCAGCTGCTTGATGCCAAGCGAAAACCCGGGGCACGCAGGGCATTGAAAATCTTCATATTCCACCACGGTGATCGGCGCATCAGGATTACCATAAATCCAATCATCTTCGGTGACCGGAGGTTGCTGATCAACAGCTGCCTGATATTGATTCGTTTCGAGCGTGGTCTGGTAATCATAAATGGTTGAACATGGCATCCAATCACCGTCGATTGACACCGCCGGTATCTCCTCTTCAACTGTCCCGACTGCATCTTCAATTGGCTCAGCAGTGGACGTCACTTCTGTTGCGGGTGAACAGGCTGTGACCAGCAAGACAGCCAGCAGAAAAATAAATGAAAATTTTTTAATCACAAATAACCTCTCTTGTTAATATGGATTGATTCGAAAAGATCAATGAACCTCAAGTCGCGCCATGATCGCTTCTCTCATGGCAGATTGTACTTCTTCTTTGCTTTGCGACGCGTCAATAACGACCCAGCGCGCCGGTTCTTCCTTCGCCAAAGCCAGATAACCCTGCCGAACACGCTGGTGAAAGGTTTCCACATAATCATCCAGCCGGTTCCACTCGGAAGCATTCGCCCATTTCCGCTCAAATCCGACGTTGACCGGCACATCCAGCAGCAAGGTCAAATCGGGGACGAGTCCATCTGTCGCAAAATTGAGAAGCTGTCTCAGTATGGTAAGGTCCGTTTTATGACCAAATCCCTGGTAAGCCAGGGTTGAATCGCTAAAACGGTCACAAATCACGATTTTTCCTGCCTTCAGGGAGGGTTTGATCAGGTCATCGACATGCTGTGCCCGGGCTGCCAGGAACAACAGGATCTCGGTGCGTGGGACGATTGACACGTTTTCCATTTTCATCAGCACATCTCTGATCTGGTCACTGACTGGCGTCCCACCCGGTTCACGTGTTACTACGAGGTCATATCCCGCATCCCGCACATAATTTGCCAATGCGGGAAGCTGGGATGATTTTCCACTGCCATCCGGTCCTTCAAGGGTAATAAACATAATTAGTTTCTAAATATCCTGACATAGCGGTTGGGTTCTTTACCATAAGAATGTGAGATCAAATCTGCTTTGCGCGCCATATCATGCTGCAACCGGCGCACGGTGGCGGCTGCCGGGTCCAGATCGACCCAATGCTCCCCATTTAAAACTGCCTGAATAGCAGCCTGCGTTTGGTCCAGCGTGTCATTTTTCGGCGGAGGCTGATGCTCGGTTGAAGACAGGTTATACAGATCAGCCAGGAATTGTTCCATCTGCTGGCTGGTGTTGGAGCGCAACACAAATATGGGCAGTCCTTTCTGTTCAGCTTCAATCACAGGTTGTTCCCGTTCGCGATAATAACGTCTCAGCGTCAGTAACGCGTCCGCTTCCTTCAGGCTACGCACGATTCTGGCTGGAACATTCAATTGTTTGACCGCCTGCGACAGACGATTACGAGCCACGCCATAGGGAAAAATTGCGATGGATTTCAGCGATTGTCTTTCTACCACTGAACCATCCTGAAATTCACCAAAATCCTCAATCCGACGCTCCCCTGTCTGGGGACGTTGGGCACTGGACGAACGTGCAAAGGGCGCCGTGTCGCGCTTATTGACCCTGCTTAAAGCCTGTGCTGCTGTGCTCAGTTTTTGCACGGCTGGTTTTTGAATATGGATCTTGTTTTCATCATCCCGAAAACGGATCTCTGGCGGAAGTGGATAACCGCGCAAAAGTGCATCGACCGCTTCCGACACATCTTTTTGCACAGCAATTCGATTCCGCTCCTGGATTTCTACCAGGACGTCAAAAGTTGCTGGCGCCCGACGTTCAAGAACCGTCTTCTGGGTGCCGCGCCGACGCGCCTCCTCATCCGAAAGAGTCACCGATTCAATCCCGCCAACCAGATCCGAAAGCGTTGGGTTGAGCAATAAGTTCTCAAGGGTGTTGCCGTGGGCAGTCCCAATTAATTGAACGCCGCGCTCGGCAATCGTACGCGCCGCCATGGCTTCCAGTTCACGTCCAATTTCATCGATCACGATCACTTCAGGATTGTGGTTTTCGACAGCCTCAATCATTACTTCGTGCTGCAACGAAGGCTGCGCCACCTGCATCCGTCGGGAGGCACCGATGGCGGGATGGGGCACATCGCCGTCACCGCCGATTTCATTGCTGGTATCCACAATGATCACACGGGCAGAATCTGCCAGAATGCGCGCTGCTTCGCGCAATATGGTCGTCTTGCCAACGCCCGGCCTGCCCAAAATCAGGATATTGGAACCTGATTCGATCAGGTCTTGAATGATATCGCTGGTGCCATAAACCGCGCGCCCAATCCGAAAGGTCAGCCCAACCACATCGCCGCGCCGGTTTCGAATCGCAGAAATGCGGTGCAGCGTGCGTTCAATTCCGGCACGATTGTCATCATCAAATTCGCTGATCAACTTTGTGACCGAATGAAGCTCTTCATAGCTGACTTCTTTTTCGCTCAGGATGGCTTCGTTCTGAACAAATCGGGCTTTGGGACGTCGCCCCAAATCCATGATGATTTCTAATAGATTGTCGCTGTCATCCAGTTCCCGCACAATTTTTGATATATACGTCGGCAAAACATCCAGCATGCGATCAAGGTCATCCGTTATTTTTTGATGCTCAAGCATAAATTTGTTCAAATTTCCTACCGTTATTCTTTTCTTTCATTTTGTCTTATTTTATTTACTTACAAATCATCTCAACTTATAAAGAATTGTATCCGATAATGATTCACAAGAGCTTTGAAAATCACCGGGTTTTGTGCATTGTTTTTATCCACGGTGATTTTTAATTGGCGCCAGAGGAACCGTTGGTTCTGGTTTCCCATTTTCAAGGGACAACGTGCCAAAATCAGGCTCCACCCTTTGATGCAACGCCAGATACCGGACCAAAACAGCCTGTTCAGGGCTTTCATCAGCAGATATTTGGCTCAATGCCTGTTCCACCCATGGCAGATACGAACGAGCCGCGCAATACACGGGTCTGCCAATTAATTCGGGTAAATCACCAATCATTTGTTCCAGCATATCGACCATATTTTCTTCGGTGTGGGGGTGGATAATCGGCAGCGCCCATACACCTTTGGGCCCATAGACAAGGTCTACATAGGCTTGCAAGGCGCCATGCGCGTCATAATACACCATGCCCACCATCTCATGCCGGGAAAGCGGCTCAACAGGTTGAATCAGCGGCGGCACCACGCTTTGATACAATCTGCGCATTGCGGGAACATCCTCGCGTGACCATGCCCGCCATCCCATATTCGATTTCTTGCGAAGGGTTCTGCGGTTTTCAATGCGATAGACGCGCTGTTTTGCCACAGTGAAAAACCCGGCTTGCCGAAATTGCGTGAAAAGATCTGAATCAATTGGCAAATCAGCAACCACCATTTTCGCACCCCAATGCCCTACCTTTGTTACCAAACCCTCCAACAACGGGATCACGTCGGATGGATCGGCGTTTTCGGTAAGGAGAATGTAGTCAAGATGGGCACTGTTTAAATGAGGGGACTGATAGACCTGACCGACCACCTTATCCGATTTCTCACCCGAGTCATAAACACCCGCAAACAAATGGTCAGAGGGACCAATGGAAGAAAAAAGATGCGCCAGGCAAAGGGGATCCCCTCGAGTAAGCAAAAGAATATTGTCCAGACAAAGAAGCTGGCGTCTGTGTCGAATTATGAAAGGCCAATCGGACCACAAAACGGGCTGAAGGTTTATGATTCCATCATCTCCACAAAACACCCGTGAAATCGCACTCCAGAGATCGATTCTGGATAGAAAGATGCGGCGAGAACACCAATTTTCATTCGAGTCGCCCTCAAACCCTCCCTTTTACCAACCGCGGTTAGCGATCAATTCTTCTTCAGGGATGTCTGTGATCTGGCGACCGACCATCGCTTCACCCAGATTCCGGCTAACCTCAGCCAGAATTTCCGGATTGTCATAATGGGCTGCCGCCTGAACGATCGCTTTAGCGCGCTTCACCGGGTCACCCGACTTAAAAATACCGGAACCAACAAAGATCCCATCCACGCCCAACTGCATCAGCAGGGCAGCATCAGCCGGCGTGGCGATCCCGCCAGCGGCGAAATTTACAACGGGAAGCTTTCCCAATCTGCGGGTTTCTCTGACCAGTTCATAGGGAGCGCCAATGTCCTTTGAAAAAGACATCAATTCATCTTCGGGCATATTTTTCAGGCGGGCAATTTCGCCATAAACAGTGCGTGCATGCCGTACGGCTTCAACCACATCGCCTGTGCCCGGTTCGCCTTTGGTGCGCATCATTGCCGCACCTTCGCCGATTCGGCGCAGAGCTTCACCCAGGTTGCGGCATCCGCACACAAATGGCACTGTGAATTGCTGTTTGTTAATATGGTAGGCTTCATCAGCAGGGGTTAATACCTCTGATTCGTCGATAAAGTCCACTCCGAGGGATTCAAGGATCTGAGCTTCCACAAAATGCCCGATACGGCACTTTGCCATGACAGGAATGGAAACTGCTTCCATAATCTGAAGAACTAGCTCGGGGTCGCTCATTCGGGCAACATCGCCAGATGCGCGTATGTCCGCCGGAACGCGCTCAAGCGCCATCACAGCAACTGCGCCGGCATCTTCAGCGATTTTGGCATGCTCAGGTGTGACCACATCCATGATCACCCCTCCCTTTAACCTCTGAGCCTTTTCTCGTTTTTCTTCGATTGTTACGAGCTGTTTTTCCATGGTACCTCCAAAAACTCTGTTCATCCGGATTCTACCCCCGGGCTCGTAAAGGTTCAATAAGACCCCATCTCTGGAACGTTGCACGGACACCTTGCAGGAGACTCTTCGCAAAGGATTTATGACACTTAATTTGGTGCTTACACTGCCCCCTTTAGAGATTGTTATCTCTCACCATCCTAAAATTTATATGTTATCAAAGAATTTCGTATCTTCCAATCCTTCATTTTGATCTCTGATCGCAGATGGAATAATCTCATCAGATGCCGGGTCGTCTAGCCCGGATTCTTCCGCAGCTCGCAAGGCATCCGGCGTGGCACGCGTTGCCAAAAACCACTTACCGCAATGTTCGCAGCGGTCCAATTTACCTACCACAAGGTTGATACCCCAAATATGACGTGGAAAGGTGCGGCCACAACGCGGGCAAATTGCGCCGCCGAACATTCCGTAGTTTTGTGATAAACCCGCTGATGATTTTAGAGAGGGTTTCTTTTTTGTGATCGCCCATTGAATCAACCCAACAAGCAGCATGGTCCCAAGGATGGCACCTCCAATCCAAACAAAAAGTCGGATCGTCTGCTGGCTTGCCTCTTCCGAACTGAGGAAATGATAGGGCAGTTCGGGTGTCTGATGGCGTGAGCTGTCCGCCAATTGCACTTCGGCAGAAAGACGGTGAACGCCCGGTGCAAAGTCATCCGTACGGAAGGAATACTGAAACGGCTCTGAATTCACCTCACCCAGGATCTCACCATCCAGATAAAAAATCACCCGCGTCACATTCGCTGCATCACCCAAAAGGCGCACCGTAAAGCGTCCCTGGATCGTGTTGCCCATATCGTAGCCAAAGTTTTTCCTCACGCCGATCTGATAGGATTCGGATTGCCCACTTGCGGATCGAAATAAGACCAGAAATAGCATCAATCCAAGAAACAAGATACTGAAATTTTTCACTTTTCTCATTATTTTAATTTTCATAGCACTGAATTTCGATAACGATGGCTTCATCATTAAATCTCTTAAGATACAGTCAATGTGCAAGGATCAAAGATCAGATCACTTTTTCTGTTCGCACTGCCAGATTGCGCAGCTGTTCGAGCTGCCCAAGATGGTACGTGTTATGGGAAAGGTAGAAAAAAGCCACATAACCGTGTCTGGTCTTTTCCTTGAAATCAACTGACGATGATTGTTATGATCTGTTTTCATCAGGCAGATTGATATCCGTTTAATTCGATCCCAACAAATCCTTGTAGATCCTGTAATCTTCATCTAAAAAGCAGCAGAAAATCACCCGGTCTAACAAGGAATTGGATTGAAGGAAATCCTTCACTGTGGAAACCGCAATTTGGGAGGCAGATTGGTTGGGGTAGCCGTAAACCCCGGTGCTGATGCAGGGGAAGGCGATCGACCTGACCTGGTGCTCGACGGCTAATGCCAGGCTTCGGCGGTAGCAGGAGGTCAGAAGCTGGGGTTCGCCACGTGTTCCCCCATGCCAGACGGGACCAACCGTGTGAATGACGTACCTGGCAGGCAGATTGTACCCGGCGGTGATCTTCGCATCCCCGGTCTGACACCCCTTCAGTTTCCGACATTCTTCTAAAAGGCGTGGGCCAGCCGCCCGGTGAATGGCGCCATCCACACCTCCCCCGCCCAAAAGTGTTTCGTTGGCGGCGTTCACAATCACATCAACATTCAGCGTGGTGATATCCGCCTGAACGCAATCCAATACTGTCATTTTTCACATCCTTCCTGTACCTGTAAAGGTATCGGGCAGTAGTTGCCCTTAGAGATAGTCTTGACAGAAGGTCTGCCCCAACAAAAGAATATAATATCAGTCCTCATTGCAGTAAATAAAAACAATCATCCAGGTTCAGAAACCTGTTATTAAATATCACTTGTTTTTCAACAATCTTCACCCTGTGATTTTCAAGGGGTTATTTCCAACATGTGAGAATATTTTCACGCTGAAATATCGATACGCCAATATAGATCATGGCGATATCCACCAGGATCATCCCGCCAATAAAGTTTAGCATTGTCATAACATTGATCACAATTATGCCTGCCAGCTGGGCAAATAAAAGCCCGAGCAGCGGAAGAAGCAGCAATGCCGCCACCTGCTCAGCCGTACGCGGATCATTGACACGTGATGAAATATACAGAGCAAAATTAACAGAAGCAATCGCCATCAACGGCCCTGCAACAAAGATTGCCAGCAGCCAGGTTGGGCCTGCTATAAAACGAATGACAGCGCTGCTGGTTCCGGTAAGCGGCAGGGCGATCAGAAAAATCCCAAAGGATACCCAACCGACAATAATCGCCGGTATCGCAGCAGCCAGGCTCTTCCCTGCCAGCAGCTCAAAAGTGGTGATCGGGGTTGCCAGAAGCGGCTCAAGGCTGCGCGTGGTCTTTTCGCCCACAACGCTATATGCTGCGATTGTGATCGGAATGATGATCGGCATCATCATGAACAACAATAAAAATTCGGTGATCAGATAAATTTGCATACAGTCCCCGCCCGTCATTTCGGGGTCGCACTGTGAGAGGAAACCCGTCGGGACATCGGCAGTGTCCAGCCCACCCATATCTCCCATCCCCTGGCCGGTCAAATACAGCATCACCAGGGGTAGGATTATAAAGATGAGAGGGACCAGGATCATCGTGAACAATACGATCCGATTCTTGAATACCTCTGCCCATTCCTTGTCGATGATGGTGATGATATGCTTCATGGTCCCACATCCTCGTCGCCTGCTGCCTTAATCGTCTCCATATAAATTTCCTCAAGAGAATGCCGCAGTTCACCCACAAACAACACATCTGCACCAAGATCCACAAGCGTTCGAACAATGTGAGGGTTGAGTGTTTCCGGTTCTTTCATACCAATAACCAGTTTATTATCCACCGCCCTGACATCCTGAACACCCGCCAGCGCCTGTATCCGATTCAACCAGAGAGGATCAAGTTCGCCCAGGTGAAACACAACCTTCCGCCCAAAAAATTTGAGCCGAAGATTGGCTGTGGTATCAATTTCGATCAGGTGGGTCTTAAAAATTCCAATCCGATCGCAGAGGCGTTCTGCCTCATTCAGATTATGGGTGCAGATAAAAATTGTCCGTCCTTCACCCTTCAGTTCTTCAATAAATGAGCGCACCAGGCTGGCAGATTCAGGATCCAACCCGCTGGTTGGTTCATCCAAAAAGAGCAGGGGTGGCTCATGAAGCATTGCACGGGCAACCGCTAATTTCTGTCGCATTCCTTTTGAGAAGCTGCCCACGGGGTCATCACGCCTCGTCCATAAACCGAGCATACTCAAATACTTTTGCACCTGGCGGTCAACGTCTTCCACATCATATAAATTGGCAAAGATGGAAAGGTTTTTGAGCGCACTCAACCGGTCATAAAGCCCGGGGCTTTCCGTCAGGATGCCCACGGATCGCCGGATAGCTTGATCTTCTTCTCCGACCTTGAAGCCGTTTACAGATGCCAAACCCGACGTGGGCGCGATAAGACTGGTCAGCATGCGCACAGTGGTGGTTTTGCCGGCGCCATTGGGACCCAGAAAACCAAACACCTCTCCCGCATCGATGTCCAAGGTCAGATCAACCACTGCTGGAATATCAGCGCCCTTTTTGATCGTGAATATTTTTGTAAGGTTTTCAGTTTTTATCATGCCCATTCAACCCGTTAAGATGAATACCAAATTATCTGGCAAATTTTATTATATCTTATGAAAAAGCCAGCCAGTAAGCCGCAATCCCAAAAGCCACAGCCGCGTTTAGAGATGCCTTCTTACCCGCCATGGGCAAGGCACGAATCAGGTCACACCGGTCCAATACGGCGGGATCGATCCCTGCGCGTTCATTCCCAATCACCAAAACCAGGGGCTGGCAGGTTGTTGGAAACGCCCCGCTGTCAAAAATGGAGGTCGCATTGGGCGCGCATTCCAACCCGACAATCAGGTTGCCAGCTTTCTTTAGCTCTTCAACAAGGTGAAGCGCATTGGGGTAATAAGACCAGGGCAGGGTTGTTTCAGCACCCAACGCCGTCTTTTGAAGTGAGCCCTGCTCATCTGGCGTGGGGGTAACACCGCAAAGAAATAAATGCTGCAGCCCGGCGCCATCCGCTGTCCGAAACATCGCTCCGACATTATATGCGCTGCGGATATTGTCCAGCAGTGCAACAATTTTTCGCTTCGGGGCGGTATTTTTTGAAGCGCAATCCTGATTTGTGAATGAACCATACACTTTTTCCATCGGTTCACCGCAGCGCGGGCAATAAGCTCCGCTGTGTTGCGAAGGATCCATTGGAAATCTCAATCGGCAAGCCGCATTACTGCATTCTCGGATCTCAAAAATTGTCACAGGCAGACTCCTGATGATTGTTGTGTTGATATGGAACCATCTTATTATATTCGGATGTTGAAAAGAATAGATGTGTCCTGTATCCCACTCATATTTCGAACACTCAACCCATTAAGTGCCAAACGCCTGGGTGAGGGGGGCACCCAAGCGTTTGACTTTATAAATTTATCACGTTTTGATAGAGATTACAATAGGGAAATGTTAATAATTGATTATTAACTTAAACGGAAATAATCTCATAGATTCCCAAATCAGCTCAAAAGAACCGGATAGTTGTAGTGATCATCAGCCCCTCCCCGGTGAAATTATTACAAGTTGGGCGTTTTCCTAGCGACGTTTCCTGTAGTATGACAGCCTCTGCTCGGTTGAATAGAATTAAAGCAATAAAGGTAAAACAAGCAGTAAAACAATCCAATTTAATGTCCTGTTTTTAATAGGTCTCTCCCTTAATAATATGATTTTCGGCTGCCCATCAATCAGTCAGCGAAAAACCTGATCAAGATTAGAGTATTGTGTTTAATTTAGTGAAAGCTTCTGCATCATTAATTTCTTTATTCCAGTAATTATTCAGGCACTATTTTGCCTCAATTCAATTCGCACAATTTCTAAAGTCAGACAGATTCGGTATAATTAGAGCGCAGTTTTGATAAATGATTTGCCATTATTAAAATAAATTGACTAAAAAGGAGTGTTCATCCTATGAACGAATATGATGTTGTTGTCATTGGCGCTGGTCCTGGTGGGTATGTCGCTGCGATTCGAAGCGCTCAACTTGGAAAGAAAACCGCCATTATAGAAAAAAGATTCCTCGGCGGCGTATGTTTAAATGTCGGCTGTATCCCTTCTAAAGCGCTCATCAAGAATGCGGATGTGGCGCACACCCTGCGTGAACGCGGGAAAGAGTTTGGGTTCAGCTTTGAAAACCTCGAACTGGATTATGGCGTGGCTTACAAACGCAGCCGGCAGGTCTCAGATCGGCTGGTGCGCGGCATTGGCTTTTTAATGAAGAAGAACAACATCGATGTTCATATGGGCGCTGCCCGCTTGACCGCCAAAGATACCGTGGAAGTGACGCCGGATGAAGGTGAGGCGACCACCCTGAAAGCGAAGAACATCATCATCGCGACCGGCTCGCACCCCTTTACCGTTCCCGGCGTCGAACTGGACGGCGAAAAAGTGGTGATTTATGAAGGCGCCATCCTGAGGGAAACCTTGCCCAAATCCGCCGTCATCATTGGCGGCGGGGCGATCGGTGTCGAATTTGCCTCCATCTGGAACGCCTACGGTGTGGATGTGACCATTGTAGAAATGCTCGATTATTTACTGCCCGTGGAAGATGAAGCCATCAGCAAGGAAATTGAAAAGGCTTTCAAGAAACGCGGTATCAAGATCCTGACCAAATCCAAGGTTAAAGAGGTAGAAACAACCAAAGCCGGCACCAAAGTCACCGTTGAAACGGCTGATGGTGATACGGTCATTCAAGCTGAATTGACGCTCGCCGCGCTTGGTTTCCGACCCAACAGCAAGGATTTGGGGCTTGAAGAGGTCGGCGTCAAATTCGACAAGCGAGGTTTTATTGAAGTCGACGACCGCATGGCGACCAGTGTGGATGGCATCTGGGCGATCGGCGATGTCACTGGAAAACTGCTCCTGGCGCATGTTGCATCTGCGATGGGTATCGTTGCTGCTGAAAATATCGCGGGTGTGGAAACAGTCAAATTGAACTACGACATGATGCCGCGAGCAACTTACTGCTTCCCTCAGACAGCTTCCTTCGGTTATACCGAAGCGCAGGCGAGGGAACTGGGCTACGATGTCTCGGTGGGCGAATTTCCCTATCAAGCTAACGGTAAAGCATTGGGACTGGGTGATTACCAGGGCTTTGTGAAGATCATCAGCGACAAGAAATACGGTGAGGTCCTTGGCGCACAAATGGTTGGTCCGGATGTGTCCGAATTGCTGCCCGAGTTGACGCTGGCGCAGCGCTGGGAATTGACCACCCATGAGATTGCCCGCAATGTGCACGCGCACCCCACCCTTTCGGAAGCGATCATGGAAGCCGCCGAAGTCGCTGGTGGGAAAGCCATACACATTTGATGTAACACGTTGCCGCAGAGGTCACGCTTCATGGCGTGATAAATACAATAGAGAAACTTTACTGGATCATTTTATGGGTGCGTCACGCAGGCTGCGCCATGCGTGACCTACATATAATTAACGCGTAGGTCATGCCTCCCGGCATGACAATTACAATAGAGAAACTTTACTGGATCATTTCATGGGTGTGTCATGCAGACTGCACCGTGCGTGACACACATAAAATTGCTGCGTATGTCTCGCCTCCCGGCGTGACTAATACAAAAGTATCGTCATTATGAACATCCGTCGTTATTATTATCCTGGGCAAATTGTTTTTATTACTCAGGTACTCAAAGATAGATTACCCGTTTTTGATAACCCTGAGATGGTCGCTCTGCTATTCAATATTCTTAAAAACGTAAATTCTCTCCACCCGTTTTCTCTCCTTGCTTATGTTATTCTGCCTGACCATTTTCACATCTTAATTCGCCCATCTGGACAATCAAATTTCAGCCAAATTATGCATTCTTTAAAATCGAATTTCACCTATCAATACAAACAAAGAATGGATATCACTGGTTCTGTAAATGTCTGGCAAAAGCGGTTCTGGGATCATATCATAAGAGATGAGACGGATCTTGAAAACCACATTCATTACATTCACTTCAACCCAATAAAACATGGTTATGTGAACAACATAAATGATTGGCAGCAAAGCAGCGTTATAGAGTGGGCAAAAAGAGGTCTTTACGATAAAACCACGAATTGGCAGGAACCAAATAATCAATTATGGGGAGAGTAATTCTTCACAAACCTTTTTTTGTCAAAATCAATTATTTGTTAATGGTTGTATGTTAATTGTTTGTCACGCAGGCTACGCCATGCGTGACCTACAAATAATTCCTACGTAGGTCGCAGCTCCCGTCGTGACAAACACCTTATACGGGCGCAACCACACATAATTTACGCCTGGATCACACTTAACTGCGACCCCTCGAGCGTTTTTTCCACCTCAATCCGGGTTGGGAAGGCATCCTTCAATTCTTCCAGGTGCGTGATGACCAGAATCTTTTCAAAATCATCGCGTACCAGGTTGATCGCTTCCACAAGTCGCTGCCTGCCCTGTGCATCCTGGCTGCCAAAGCCTTCGTCAATGACCAGGGTCTGCAAGCGTGCACCTGCTCGGCGGGCTAAAATCTTTGAAAGTGCCAGACGGATCGAAAAATTGATTCGAAAGGCTTCTCCACCCGAATAGGTTTCATAATCCCTGGTCCCGTCGCTATCACTGATGACGATGTCCAGGGTCTCCTTTTTATCCTCACGGGCAGCATCTTTATAATCGCGCTGGGTCATAAAACGGAAGGTCATCCTTCCACTGGTCAGGCGGTCCAGAAGGTCATTGGTCGTCTCTTCAATTTCCGGTAAAGCCTGTTCAATCAGCAATGCAGGTACGCCATCTTTACCAAAGGCGCGCTCAAGCTGCTTCAGATCAGCAATCCGATGAGTTTGCTGTTCGCGCTCATCAAGCAAACCTGCTTTCCTTTCCTCCTGCTGCGCCAGCACCCTGACACGCGCTTCTGCATAGCCAACGTCTTTGCTGAGTTTGTTTTCCTGCTCCTGAATATCATACAGGTCCGTTTCGGCTTGGGCGAGGTCAGGCAATCCTGCTTCAGATGCAGCCAGTTTCGCAACTGTATCATCGAATACAGAACGGGTTGTGTCCAATTCCTTACGTTTCTCAACCTCCTGACTTTCAAGTGCACCAATTTCACGGTCCATTTGTACAAGAGATGCACGCGCCTGGTTCACTTCCATCAAGGCTTCTTCCGTTTTTCGCCCCTCCTTTTCAGCCTGGCGCAATTTTTCATGGGCGTCCAGATCGTAACCCAGTTTTTCCAAATCCACTTTAATCGCATCCAGTTTCTGACGGGCTTCAAGGGCAAAGGCTCCTTCTGTAAGGGTATTCATGATCTCTTGTAAGCGCGGGGCGCCTTTTTCATCCCAGGTCTTTCGTGCATCCTTTAGGGCAGTAGCGCGGTTTTGAAGTTGATCAACAATCCGGTTCGCTTCACGCAGTTCGCTTTCCGCGCTCTTCAAATCTGCCAGTTCGGCTCCGATTTTGCTCAAGTCTGACTCGTAATTCTTCACAAGTTCACTGTTTTCCCGGTAGCGCTCTCGCATGGTTTCAAGTTCTTCGCTCAATTCCTCAACCATCAAATCGCGATCTGTTTTACCCAGGGGCTTCCCGCACACGGGGCATTCCGCTGAGTCTGTATCTTTCAACTGCTCGATTCGAGCGCTTAATTTCTTCCCCTCTTCAGCCAGCCTCGGATTCTCAGCTTTGGCATCCGCAAATTTATCCCGTAATTCCTGGAGAACATTGTCCAGCGCTTCTCGACGGGAAATTTTCATCTGGGTTTGTTCAATCCCCTGTCGGGCTGTTACGATCTGTGTTTCACAAGCTGCTGCTTCCTGAAGGTTTTGTTCAGCTTCTGCTTTTTGATTTTTCAGGGTCGCTTTTTCTTGTTCAAGCCGTGCCTCTTCTGCATGAATGATCCTCAATGGCTCCTGCCGCAGGGCTTCATGCTGGCGGTAGGTTTCTGCTATCTCATCCATCGCACCGAGGTCAGTTCGGATGGTTTGCCAATCGCCGTAAGCTTTTTCGATCTCAGCGGCGCGTTCCATGATGGCTTCATAACCCGTCCTCTCTTCCAACCGCTGAGTTAGCGTGGCGTTGATCCGATCATAATCTCGCTGAGAGGCATCCATTTGGGCTCGCAAGGTTTCAACCATCTTGTGCTGTTCCTGAAGTGAGGTATGCAAACGTTGAACATTTTCGTAGATTTTCGCCTGTGATTTTCGCTGCTCGGTCAGGTTGGCCAGCCTGCCCTGTAATTCCTCCAGCCTGGCTTTTCGTTCAGGTCCTTCGTCCAGTTCACTCTGGATTTCACTCAGACGTCCATCCAACTCCCTCACTTCTCTTTCAATTGCTCGTCTGCGCAGGCTGGCTTCCTCACGGTAGGTTTCCCAAACATCCAGATTCAGGATGTTGCTGAGGATCCGCTTCCTTTCTGCCGGACGGGCAACAGCAAACTGATCGGCTTTGCCCTGCAGGAAAAAGGATGCGTTGGTAAAGGTCTCGAAATCCATCTGCAGGATGTTCACAATTTTTTGATCGGTTTCCCTCAATGTATGTTCGGTCAGGGGCTTCCAGCGAGATTGTTCGCCTTCGACCTCAGACAGGATAAAAAATTCTAGAGAAGTTGTCTTGCCGCGTGGATTGCTGCGTTGAACCCGGTAGCGATCGCCTTCATAATCAAAATCAAGGATCACCTCTGCAGCCTTGACAGAAGGATGGGTATTAATCACCGATTCATCACGTTTACGCGCCCTTCCAAACAAAGCCCAGGTGATCGCATCCAGCAGAGAACTTTTCCCGGCGCCATTTTGCCCGGTAATACAGGCGAGATCTATTCCAGTAAAATCCAGTTCAACTGGTTGTTGATAAGAGAGAAAACCCTCAATACGAAGTTTGACAGGAATCATAGTTAAAAACCTAAATCTTCTAATAATTCATCGTTGCTGCGTTTGGGCTTTTTTACCAAAATATCTTCCCAGAAGGCATCATCATAACGCCTTGAGCGCACCAGGATAGGCATGGGAACACCCCAACCCAGCATCAGCACTTCTTCTTTCGGCTGCAAGCGGGCGAGCATGCCACGCAGGGCTTCTCGCCCAGCCAAACCCGTCAGGACAGCATGAATATCATCAGCATCACCCAGCCAACCCGTGATTCGCGTTCCCAGCTGGGACATGACCTCATCATAAATTTGCGATGGACGCTGATCAATGATCAGCAGGGTCACATAATATTTGCGCATCTCGCGGGCGATGGTACTGAAGGTGGTTTGCGATGCCATCTCACGGTTGAGAAGCTTATGGGCTTCCTCCACCACAACCACCAGCTGGCGGGGCTCCTCTGCGCCCTGGCGTCCGCTGCGATAATTGTTGGTGCGCCTTTCCCACTCATCCCGGATACGCCGTGTGAGCAGGTTGGAGACAAACAGGTAATCCAGGTCCTTCTCATGGACGCCAAAGGAAAGCACCACATGCTGTCCGCCATCCAGATTGGCAATTAACTGGCTCAGCGCATCGGCAGGTGGACTTTCGACAATATAGGGGGCTTTAAATAAGCGCCCGAGTTTGGAATGCAAAGATTCAGCGGCGCCCACGTGAACGCCAGCCTCTTCCGCCCAGGCTGCCACGCTATCCGGTGCCGGCACGCGTTTGCCCGATTCTTCATCCGTTTCAAAGGCATTCACCCGCATGTGTTTAAACGCATGAAACCAGCGGTCATACCCAAAACTGCTCCGAAGGGCTTCAAGCGTTGCAGGCGTCGTTTCCCTGAGGTTCAATTCCTGAGAAAGCATCAAGATATCATCAGGACGAATATCCGATTCCGCAATTTCAAGGTTATAGTCCGGGTTCATGCCGCGAATAGATGCACCGCGTCCCAACCCCACCATTCGCACCTTGGCAGGGAATTTGCCGCGCAATCCCGGAACGCGCACGCCCGTATCCGAGGCAGTATCATCGGGACCGTATTCGTTGTGCATGTCAAAGATCAACACCGAGGTCTTATCACGCTTGATCAAACCCGCCAGGATCACCCGCGTCAGAAAGGATTTACCCGTGCCGGTGGCGCCAAATATTCCTGCCGAGCGTTGAACCAGTTTGTCAAGGTTCACACAAACGGGATGCCCACCTTCGATGGTGTCGCCAATCCGAAAGAATCCCCCTTTATCTTCCTTGCCAAAGATCTCAGCGATGTCCTCTGCACGCGCCAGCCGCACCTGGGCATGATGCTGCGGCACGGTCTTGACCGGTTCAGGGCGGATCTGTTCATCCAGAACTTTTTGAAACCAGACATCATATCCCGGATCGTCAGGTGCAGGACCCTGTTCCATCATCAATGCTGGCATCATTTCCAGGTTCGTAAAAAGGGTCTGACCATGAAGCAGGCTGGAAAGTTCTCTCGGCAGGCGTCCCTCAGAGGGCTCATCCGCAAAACGAGGATCTGTTGAACCCAAGAGCAAGTCGGTAACCAAACCATAAAACAACCACCCACCGCTTTCAGCCACCACAAAAGCCCCCTCCTGAACACTTTGAGCAGGCACATTTAATCGCACCTGAAGGTTTGCTTTCAAACCTCCCCCAACAACATAGCCGATTGGTCCAGCCTTGAAGTTCGATTCCATTTCCATACCTTCACCTACCATCTCTCATCATTGCTATCCAATATCGCTGACCGCACTCAAAACACGATTCAGCGCCTGGTAATCATCACGCATCAGAATAATCAATTCCTGGAGCGCTTTTTCATACCATTCCCGGTTACCTTCTTCCAGGTGTGCCCGACGGGCTGTCATTAAATGGGCAGCTAAAAGTTCTTCAAGCGGCTTATCCGCCACTCGCAGGATATGACGGAGGTAGCCAAACCGTCCGGCGCTTGTGAAGTGGACAACCTCTTGCGGCGTACAAAGATAGATCGCATCCAGGCTCAACGGCGGACGCGGCGGCAGCAAATGAAAAACCTGCTCCCCCTCTTGGTATCCCAGAGCCAAAACGGCAAGCTCAACCGGCACATTACGGTTCTCTCGATTGTCCTGCAAAACCTCCTCTGGAACATCCTGCGCTGTAATCAACTGTCTGACCAAACCATCATCCTCGATGTGAATGTCATAGATCAGTCCGAATACCTGGTAATCTGGCGCCAGGGGCGCCCTGACCATGGCGCCAAAATGGGGTGTATCGAGCTGGTTGACCCGGCATCCAACGACAAATCCAGCAGTCCCTGAACGTAATAACCGTCCAATTTGAATCGCTTGCATCACCTGTACCTCGTTTTCCTGGTATCTAAGTCCTTGTGGAATTGTTTATAAGATTTTTCACCCAGGGGTATCCCTCTACGTGAGAATTCTGCCACGATCATTTCCTCCACATGCTGATGTTCTGGCATGGTTACCACAGCCACCTCGTGGGCTCTGTGCAGGATATAAGGATAAGGCCGGGTGCCAAGGATGGCTGCCTGTTCGGTCAGCACTGCTTGCAGCAATCCAACTTTTTCCGGATCGTTTGCCACCCATCCGGGTATTTCAACCCTGGCAAGATGCCGCTTCCCGGGTTGCCCCACATTCAGATAAAAGAAATGAGGCAAAAGGTCTTTGCCAAAACGCAGGGCTGTTTTCGAATAAATCATAAAGAGCGCCGAACGGTCACCCGGGTTTCTTAGAAGATCCTGAAACAGCAGGACGTCACTGACCCCGGCGAAACGCCTCCCCTGGCGCTGATAATCCTGCAGGTCATCATCGGATATCTGAGCCAGCTCCAGCATCCTGCCAACCAGATCGCTGCCGGGTTTATCCACATAACCGATCGTCATCAAGCCAAGGTCATGTAAACGTCCCAACACTTCCAGGTACCGATCCAATGTGCGGTTGTATTCTTCGGATTCCTGCGGTTCCTGGAAAAGCTCCAAAGGCCCATCTGTCATGGAAATGGCAGGGGGCTCAAGCTCACCGGCAAATTCAACAAGCGCTTCACGTTCACGCAGGTCACGCTTGAGGGCAACCATGCCTTCGGAGATCATCCAACCGCCGGGTTGGAAAAGCGCATCATAATCAAGGAGATGGCTTTGCGTGTGAATCTCAGGCGCTCTCCCGGAACCCAATTCCATTTTGATCACGCCGACGTTGATCACACAAAATGCGACCCGGGCATGCCGGCTGGGATTGATCTGTGAACCATCCGCTGCCAAAACGGTTACCTTTCGAGGCAGGTCTGTCTTAGGAACCACCAGATCAAGGGCTTCGTCGCGGGACACCGCGCATCGCAAATTGGGAACACGTGAAGCCGCCCGATCCACAATTTCTCGCAGTTCACCCAGGCGGTTTGCATACCCTTCCATCAAGTTGAGCAGTTCCTGATGCCGATGGGTGATCGCCTGCTGGTGGGCATTCGCTTGTGCGCTGAAGTCTTTGAGTTTTCGCTGTATATCAAGTAAATTGACGGGCATACATCCCTCTGGCTGATTCGAACAAATGTTTTGTTATTTTACAGGTTCTTGCAGATCCTGGCAAGGGACAGAATGATTATAACGGACATGGTCGGGGAATTAAAATGGGATTCTGGGGATTCATGTCCATTGGATGAAATTATTACAACCTGAATCAGAGCGAGTCAAGCTTTTCTGATTCCTGATTCCCAATTCATAATTCCCTTGTATAAAAAACCTCATTTTTAGCATGCATGACAAAATTGTGATCATCACGCAGGTTGCTTCGCAACCATGCATAACCTACTCCCTATTCACTATTCCCTACTCCCTATTCCAATTGACAGTCCGCTTTGTCGTGCTATAATTACTTGCGACAATATCAAACCTTCGGGGCAGGGTGAGGATCGCTGATCCAATTCCCGACCGGTGGTAGTCCCAATTCCTGGGAGAGCCCACGAGCACGAAAGCGTGCAGGAACCGGTGAGATTCCGGTGCCGGCGGTTACAGTCCGAATGAGAGAAGGTTATCCCTGTTAAGGAAAACAAATATGCCCCGAAAATCTGCTCGGGGTATTTTTTATGACCGAAGACGGCGTAACGCAACCTAAATCAAATTCGAGCCCGGTAAACCGCTTGCTCTTGCTGGTCGTTTCACTGGTGACCGGTCTGCTGATTTGGCATGTACTGGCGACCGGATTGGGGCTTCCAGCCTTCATATTGCCCGGTCCCATCCTGGTCTGGCAGCGCTTTAAGGTCTCGCTCTTGCAGGGCCAGCTTCTGCGCCATGCAGCGGTCACACTCGGAGAAGTCCTGGCAGGGTTAAGCCTGGGCGGCATCACTGCCACCATCCTCGGCTACCTCTTATCAAAATCACCTGTGCTTGAAAAACTGGCTTCGCCATACCTGGTCGCCAGCCAATCTTTACCGGTTGTCGCCATCGCCCCCTTGTTGATCATCTGGTTTGGTTCAGGAACATTTTCCAAAATCCTGATTTGCAGCCTGACCGTTTTTTTCCCTGTGCTAATCAACACTGTTGTTGGGCTGCGCGAAGTCCCACAAGATCTGCGCGATCTGATGCGGACACTGCGTGCCAACCCGGCACAAACCTTTATGAAGCTTGAAGTCCCTGCCGCACTGCCCATCTTTTTGGGCGGGATGCGGGTTGGTGCAACCCTGTCTGTCATCGGAGCCGTGGTCGGCGAGCTGGTCGGTGCGGATCGCGGTTTGGGGTTTCTAATCAATGTCGGACGCGGTCAATACGACACAGCCCTGGTATTTGTAGCCATCATCACGTTAATGTTTATCGCCATTTCCCTTTACGGACTGGTCCTTCTGGTTGAAACACGTTTATTAGCATGGCAAGCCTGGCGTCATAGATCAAGATAATGTTAATTTTTTGGAGGTTATTTTATGGTTAAGAAAATTTGGGGATTTTTTCTGATAGGAATCATCCTGGCTGGCATGCTGCTCAGCGGCTGTGGGGAAGCCAAAATTAATAATGAAAAAGAACTTCAGAACGTCCGATTAACGCTGGGTTACATTCCCAATATTCAATTCGCCCCGATTTATGTATCCATTGACAAAGGTTATTTCAAGGAGGCGGGGTTTGAAGTCGAGCTTGAATATGGCAACGAAGCTGACGCGGTGGCATTGATCGGCGCCGGGCAGCAAACCTTTGCCATTGCCAGCGGCGAACAGGTTTTGCTGGCGCGCGCCCAAGGTTTACCCATTACCTATGTGGCTGCTTGGTATCATGATTATCCTGTGGGCGTCGTTTCTTTTAAAGATCGTCAGATTAACAAGCCTGAGGACATGCAAGGAAAGGCCATCGGCATTCCCGGGCTTTATGGCGCCAGCTACATCGGTTTCAAAGCGCTGCTCCTCAACGCCGGGCTCACCGAAGAGGATGTCAACCTCCTTTCAATTGGTTTTAACCAGGTGGAAGCTTTGGTCTCCGATCAGGCAGAAGCCAGCGTGATCTACATTGCCAATGAACCGGTTGTTCTTCGATCGCAAGGTTATGATATCTCGATGATCCGGGTGGCAGACTATTTACAGCTTGTCGCAAATGGGTTGGTCACCAATGAGGATATGGTTGAGAATGATCCTGAAACAGTGACTGCTTTTATTGACGCGATGCTAAAAGGCATTCACGATACCATCGAGGACCCCGATGCTGCCTTTGAGATCAGTAAGAAATATGTTGAAAATCTCGCCGATGCCGATCGTAATTTGCAGCAAGAAATCCTGAGTGAATCGATCAAGCTCTACCAGACTGACCCACTTGGGTTCAGCGAATCAGCTGGATGGGAAAATATGCAGCAGGTGCTTTTAGAAATGGGGCTGCTGGAAAAATCTCTAAATCTTGAAAAGGCTTATACCAATGACCTCCTCCCCTGAACCTGTGCTCAGCGTTCAAGAACTGGGGGTCATTTTCAGTGATGCCAGCGGCACCGTACATGCCCTTGGGGACCTGTCTTTTAACATTGCAGAAAACGAATTTGCCTGTCTGATCGGACCCTCGGGCAGCGGAAAAAGCACCTTGCTGCGCGTGCTGGCGGGTTTGGTCGAACCCACCCATGGTGCTTATCATTATCATAACCATCGCGATCGGGTGGGGCTGGTTTTTCAGAATCCCAACCTGATGCCGTGGCGGCGCGTGGTCGAAAACATCTCCCTGCCGCTTGAATTGAACGGCACGCCGGGGGATGAAATCCAGCAGAGGGTCACTGAATTGATCAAACTGGTCCAGCTGGAAGGGTTTGAGAACGCCTATCCTCGGGATCTTTCAGGGGGGATGGCACAGCGCGTGGCAATCGCCCGATCATTGATTCAAGATCCGGATATTTTGTTGTTGGACGAACCCTTCGGCGCTCTGGATGCTCTGACCCGTGAAAATATGGGCGAGGAACTGCTGCAGATCTGGCAGGCACGCAAAAAAACCGTCTTGATGGTGACGCACTCCATTTCGGAAGCGCTCTACCTCTCGGACAAAGTCATGGTGCTTTCACATCGCCCGGGCACCATCGAGTTGGAGCTGTCGGTTGACCTGCCGCGCCCACGCAAGCCCGAGATACGCTACACGCCAGAGTTCAATCGGTTATCCCATACCCTGCGAGACCGTTTACGCTGATCCCTGCGACCAGGTTCGCTATTCGCCTTCCGCAACCTCATTCATTTTTATAAAACTGGGTGCCAGCACAGGATACAATTCTCGGAAAATCGGATATGCCTGCGCATAAATTTCCGACGCCCTCGCATCCGGTTGGGTCAAACCTGTTCTTGAAATGGTCATCTGGCAAGCAGTGGGAACATCTGGCCAATTTCCGCTGCCAACCCCCGCAAGCAATGCGGCACCAAAGGCAGCACCTTCGGTGGCATTAACGGTGATGAGTTCAGTATTCAAAACGGATGCCATGATCTCCCGCCAGACCCTGCTCTTCATCCCACCACCCGAAACACGGACTTCTTTAATCTCTTCCAATCCTGATGTTTGGATGAGTGAGAAGATATCCTTAAAAGCATAAGAGACACCTTCAAGCAATGCCCGGGTCAGATAGGCTCTTCCGTGACGAGCCGAAATGCCAATCCATCCGGCCCGTGCCAGCGGATCTGGATATGGGGTCCGTTCACCGCTCAGATAAGGCAGGAATTGCAGCCCTTCGCTGCCCACTGGTACCGTTTCTGCTTCCTGAACCAGGGTGTCAAAATCCAGATTGGGCGCCAATTTATCTCGATACCACTGCAAACTACCGGCTGCAGAAAGCATCACGCCCATAAAATGCCACAATCCCGGTACAGCGTGGCAAAAAGCATGTAACCTTCCTTCTGGCTCAACAAATCCCGCTGATGTGGGTGCAAACACAACCCCGCTTGTGCCAACGGTCAACCCGATAATGCCCGATTCAACAGCGCCGATTCCAACCGCCTGAGCCGCCTGATCACCTCCGCCTGCTACAATGGGGGTGCCCACCTTTAAGCCCGTCTGTTCAGCCGCTTCAGGTGCAATTGATCCGGTAAATTCAGTACCTTCGAATGTGGGCGGCAACCAAGCGGGGTTGATGTCCAGCGTTTCAAGCAATGGCGCGGACCAATCCCGCGATTTTAAATCAAACAATACCGTTCCCGATCCGTCAGCCTTGTCCATGGCATAATCCCCTGAAAGGCGATAACGAATGTAATCCTTGGGCAGGAGAATGTGTTTGACTTGTTGATAAATCTCGGGCTCATTTTCTTTCACCCACATGATCTTGGACGCGGTAAATCCTGTCAGACAAACATTGCCAGTGATTTGAATGAATCGTTCTTTTCCAACCCCTTGATGAATTTCATCGCATTGCGCCTGGGTGCGTTGATCATTCCATAAGATCGCAGGTCGCAAAACATCCCCTGATTCATCCAATAATACTAAGCCATGCATCTGACCGGTAAGCCCGACTGCCCCAATGGAATCACTATCAATCCCCGCCTTTTTAATCACAGATTGAATGCTTTGAGAAGTTGCTTTCCACCATTCAAGGGGATCCTGTTCCGACCACAGCGGTCTGGGTGATTGCAGGGTATGCGGTGAAGACTCAACACCAATAATCTGGCCTTTTTCATCAATGAGTAAAGCTTTGCTGCTCGTCGTGGAGACGTCAACACCAAGGAAATACATGGGCACCTCTTAACCTTTCTTAGTTCACTAATTTGACAGGACTGGGCGTTGAATAGCCCGTTTTTCGATAATAACTTTCAATTACCAGCGACAAATCACTTACTTTAACCAACAGTTTTACGAATCCAAGCGAAGTCCTTGATAACTTTTCAGGGTTACCGCTGACTGTGATGCTGGTGCAAGGATACCGCAATATTGAATTTCTGTCACCCATCCGGCTTGCACTTTACCTGCGTTTTCAGTCTCAAGTTCATATCTGTAAATCGTACACAAACACGCCATGGCGCACAACTTTTAAATTTGAACATTTAGAATAACCTCAAACATTATCTCAATATGTTTCTGAAAAGGTGTGTTTCCTATAATGTAAATTTCGCAAGCACTTCAAACCCGCCATCGATATCCATTATGATATTATAATAAGTAGGATGAGATTGCTCGCCAACAAAGACGATCATGTCGATCTGTTGGCGCATCTTGAATTAACCGACCCGGTAAAACAATCGTCCGCCCATTTTTACTCAGGTGGTGGAACCTTTCTTGAGAAAACAAAACAATCAGTACAGGCTATGCTTATCTGATGATTAACCAGCGGCATAAACAAATGCCTTTGATCTCAAATCACAAAAATAAGGAGATTTTTTATGTCTAAACCTTTGAAGATCGTCGTACCGATGGCAGGTTTCGGCACCCGTCTGCGCCCCCTCACCTGGAACAAACCCAAACCGCTGGTTTCACTGGCAGGCGGTACGATCCTGGATCATGTTCTCAAGATGTTTACAACCGTACCCGATTTTCACTCAGCCGAGTTTGTATTCATCCTCGGTCCCACCATGGGCGATCAGATAAAAGCACATGTCGCTAAACATTACCCTGACTGGCATGTCGATTATGCCATCCAGCCGGAGATGAAGGGTCAATCTGATGCCTTCTGGCACGCACGCGAATACCTGCATGGTCCCTTGCTGATCACCTTTTCGGATACGCTCATCGAAAACAACTTCTCCTTTCTTGATAAAGAAGAAATGGATGCCGTTGCATGGGTCAAAGCTGTCCCTGATCCACGCAGATTTGGCGTGGCAGAAGCAGACTTGAACGGCAAAGTCACCCGTCTGGTGGAAAAACCAAAGGATTTGCACAACAACCTTGCCGTTGTTGGCTGTTATTATTTTAAAGAAGCAGAAGACCTGATTTCTGCCATCGAAGAACAGGTCAGGCTAAACATTTCACTCAAAGGGGAATTTTACCTGGTAGATGCTATCAATATCATGCTGGACCGCGGCTTGATGATGCGCACGGAACTGGTGGATACATGGCTTGATGCAGGCACGATGGAAGCCCTGCTGGATACCAACCAGTATCTCCTTGAACACGGCAGGGACAATAGCCAGAATCTATCCCATCTTGATGATTCAATTATCATTCCGCCGGTGAATATTCATCCTGAAGCACGGGTCAGCAAATCCATTCTGGGTCCCAACCTCTCCGTGGGCGCAGGCGCGGTTATTCATAATTGTGTCCTGCAGGATTCAATCATCGGCGATGGCGCGCACATCACCAGCAGCATCCTGGAAGGTTCCCTGCTGGGGAACAATGTCACGGTTAACGGTCAATCCGGTAAGGTCAATCTGGGTGATGATTCTTGGATCGCAAGATGATGCCTGATGTTGAATGTTATGCCGGCAGTACCTACCCTGAAACCCCACGTGCTTTTACCTGGGATAATCACAGATATCAGGTGATTGAAATCCTTCAGCGTCGAAGAACGCCCACAGGAATTGGTTTCCTGGTGCGCTGTAACCCGGGGTCATCCCTGTTTGATCTGTTTTACACCATCAGGGAAGATTGCTGGCAAATTCAACCTGAGAGATATTTAATAAACAGCAAGAATTTCTAAAACGCGTCACATTTTCAAGGAGAATAAATGTCAAAAAGCTATTTATCCGATATCGTACGGTCTCTTAAGCCTTCAGGAATTCGCAAATTTTTTGATATAGCCGCCACCATGGATGATGTCATTTCCCTGGGCATCGGCGAACCTGATTTCACAACCCCTCAACCCATCATCGAGGCGGGTATTCGCTCACTGGAAGCAGGAGAAACCCACTACACCTCGAACAATGGGCTGCTTTCCCTGAGAAAAGCCATTGCCGATCATCTTGAAAGCCAATACAAGGTCAGTTATGACCCCGCCACTGAAATTATCATCACCGTTGGCGTTTCCGAAGCCCTCTTTCTTACCTTTACAGCCTTACTCAACCCCGGTGATGAGGTCATCATCCCCACACCCTGCTTTGTGTCTTATCAGGCGGCGGTCGCTCTGGCAGGGGGCAAACCGGTTGAGGTCTTCACAACCATGGAAGACGACTTTCAACCCAACCCGGCAATGATCGAAAAAGCGATCACGCCTAAAACAAAAGCGATCCTGATCGGCTACCCCAACAATCCCACCGGTGCGGTTGTCAGCCGAGAAAATCTTGAAGCAATTGCCAAAATCGCAGAAAAACATGATCTGATCGTCGTCTCCGATGAAATCTATGACCGCCTTGTATATAACCACGAACACGTCTGCTTCCCCGCACTGGCAGGTATGCAGCCGCGCACCCTTCTTTTGGGTGGTTTTTCTAAAAACTACGCCATGACTGGATGGCGAATTGGCTACGCAGCTGGCCCTGCCGAATTGATTACCGGGCTGTTGCGGATCCATCAATATTCTGTTATGTCTGCACCAACCATTTCTCAATTTGCCGCTTTGGAAGCGCTCAAAATAGGCGAACCTTATTTACAGGAGATGCATGCCGAATATGATCGCAGGCGCAAGTTGTTCTACCACGGGTTGAATGAGATTGGACTTCCCACATTCGAACCTCACGGGGCATTTTATGTCTTTCCCAGCATCCACAACACCGGGCTGAGCGACGAAGAATTTGCAGAAAGGCTCCTTTTAGAGGAGAAGGTTGCCGTTGTGCCGGGCTCATCCTTTGGCGCTGGAGGTAATGGCTTTGTGCGCTGTTCTTATGCAACAAGTTACGCTCAACTTGAACAAGCCCTGGAAAAGATCAACCGATTTATAAAGAAGATTTAGTCTCAAATTCATTACAAAAAAATATATCTCAACCGAACATCGGAGGTTTGATGGTGAAGCCGGCTTTCAATATCCTCCTTTTCTATTCAGCCTTCTGTCGAACAAAAACATTCCGTTAAGGCAGCGGAATAATTGACGATTCACCAGACATTGGCTAAACTTTTCATATGAAAGTGAAGGGAATCAGGTCATCGCTCCATCGCTGGTGGGATGTGTGGACCGCCCTGATGGTGGTCATCATCATCCTTCTGGTTGCGATGCGTCTGTGGGCAACAGACTGGGTTGAGAACCTCCATCTCCTCGTCTATCTGGCATTTTTTGCCAGCATCACGGGCGTTGCCCTCGGATACAGCCGATTTTCTCCTTTGGTTTGCGGATGCATATCGACAGTTTATGCCAGCTTCATCATCGGCTGGTTGTTTGGTACGACAATCGAGCCAGATATTACCTGGCACGACCGCATTCTATACCACGTTGGATGGCGTTTGCGTGTGACTTTCACGCAGCTGATTGCTGGCGAATCTTTCGATGATCCCATTTTATTCCTAGTTTTCATGTCCTTTGCCTTGTGGTTATTGGGCACATCCTCAACCTTTCTGCTGGTTCGGAAAGGGGCTTATTGGGCATCGGTAATTCCTCTCGGTTTCACCTTGCTTGTCATCAGCAACTATGATCAACACCTTGCTCGCAACATGTGGTTTTTGATGATCTTCCTCTTCCTCAGCCTGCTGATCTTGGGGAGAATGACATCCCTCAATTATCAACGCAAATGGCGGGGGGAGGGCATTTTCACAACCGATCAAAGCCATGCCGACCTCACGAAAACGATTGTGATGATTGTAACAATCATTATGATCCTCGTCGCCATCATCCCCATCAGCCCTCAAAATGGGACCCGGTTTTCATCACTGTGGCTTAAAATCACAAATCGCTGGCATGAATTTAGCGATCGGTTTTCAAGCATTTTCAATTTCGAAGCCTTAGTTCCAGGCAAACCCAGACTGGGTTTTTTCGGCGAATCAATCGGGCTGGGCACGGGGACGCCCGAAAGTGACCAGGTGGTTTTCATGGTGACTTCTCACTCAGCGCTTTACCCGGAATACCGACCTTACTGGCGGGCGCGCAGCTACGATTATTATCAAGATGGGATTTGGACAACGAGTATTGAATTGCGGGAGGATGATTTGCTCCCGGAAGAATTTGCTATTCTATATCCCGAATGGCAGGGAGAACATTCTTTCACCTTCACCTACACAAGTAACTTAAGGGACATGACACTCCTGTTTTCAGCGGGGTCACCCACCGCGGTTGACCGTCCTGTCACAGCAATTACAAACCCAATCTCTGATACAGAAGAGGATTTGATCGCTGTGCTGGCAAAACCAGCGTTGAACAAAAGAGACAGCTATCAGGCTGAATCGAACATACCCATCATAACGGTTGCTGATTTACAGGAATCGATCACCGAATACCCGGAATGGCTGGCCTCTTACCTGCAGCTGCCTGATGATTTTTCTGAAAGGGTCAAAGATATCGCCGAAGACATCGCAAACAAAAATTCCCACCCCTATTTCACCACACTGGACATCACCCGCTATTTACGAACGACAATTGATTATTCAAGAACCCTGCCCGAACCACCCCCGGGTGTGGACCCCATCGAGTGGTTCTTGCTGGATGAGAAACGCGGGTTTTGCAATTATTATGCGACGGCTCAGGTTCTCATGTTGCGTTCCGTCGGGATCCCTGCCCGTCTCGCCGTAGGTTACGCCCAGGGCGATTATGACCCGGCAACCAGCACCTACACCGTCCTTGCCAGGGACAGCCACGCCTGGCCGGAAGTTTATTTCCCGGGTTACGGCTGGGTCATTTTTGAGCCTACGGCGTCTCAACCTCCAATTATCTTTCCAAGTGGTACCCCGGCTGCAGAAGACATTGGCGAAACTCCCCTTCAGGATGACCTTCAAAAATTGGAACCCACGCTGAGTCCTGATGAATTAAGCATGGACATTCCAGATGAACTGATGAATGGCGAGACTGAACCGAGTCCCTCAGAACAGATTGAGTTTGAAGAACCAGGAACCAAACTTTGGGTATTTCTCGTGGCTGGTTCGGTTTTTCTGATTTCTACCTTATTCATTCTGTTCAGGAAATCTCTCCGCCCTGGAAAAATCGAATTCCTGCCCATCATGCTGGAACGCCGCCTGATCAATCGTGGAAAGCCTGTTCCTGAATTTTTGCAACTGTGGATCAATCGATCTCGCACAAAAGCAATCGAAAAAGCCTACCACCAAATCGGTCTTTCGCTCAGGATCCTTGGCTATTCCATTAATCCCGCCGAAACCCCAGGGGAACGCGGCAAGGCGCTTTCTATCTTGCTCCCAGAAGAAAAAGAAACGATTTCAGACATCGTCAATGAATATGAAATCCGCCAGTACAGCAACCATCACAGCAGCAAATTGATCACCAGGAAAGCGTCTCGCCAAATTCGAAATTTAGCGATCAAAACCAGGCTCACACGATGTCTGTCTTTTCGAAAGCAGGTAAGGTAGCCTTCTTTGATTTCTCTTAAGTGACTTCTCTGACAAGTTCTCGCAATGCCAGCAAACGTGCATCCCGCAACCCGGGCATTGCATCCAATGCGTAATATACACCACTCCCCTCCACAACCAGCGACGCGGCAACACTACCCCACAATGCTGCCTCCAGAGGGTCATAATTTTTTCGATAACCTGCCAGGAATCCCCCGGCGAAAGCATCTTTACCCCCTGTTGGATCAGTTATTCTGGATTGATACTCAGGGATCATCCATCGCTTTCCGTTATGCGTATCAAACAAGCAATACCCCCAGGCTTCTGTTTGGATCACAACAAACTCGGGACCAAGCTGGCCCAGATCTGCTGCCATATTCCATAAATCCGTTTGATGCCCTTGAAAAAGGTTCTTCACCTCTTCTTCCGTGGTGATAAAAGCCGTCAGATCGGACAGTAATTTTGGAATTTCCCCCCAATAAACAGGCGTCATGTACCCCGGGTCAGAGGCGAGTGTAATGGTGGTTGCCTGCCCCTGGCGGAAGACGGCAGGCAAGATCATATGGGAATACAGACCAATCGGGCAAATGTGAATCGCACTTGCTTCCAAATATGCATCAGGCACATCGGAAATCTGCAGTGACTGGTGGGAGGGCGATGAGATGCTGGGCGCCCCAATTTCTTTACCCTGAAATCCAAGCAACTCGGGTGGAAAAGTTAAATTACGGGCAGCAAAATGCCGAACCGGATATTGCGTATGGAGTGTATTAAAATCAGTATAGGCACGGAAACGCCTGGCTTCGATCGGAGCGGTCGTAACCCTGATACCTGATAGGTCAAAGCCCAACAATTTCAGCCGTTCTAACCATTCCAGGGGGTATTCCTTACCCACCCGCGCCATCAAACCCGACGTCTCACCCCAAATATTCAACCCAATTGAGGCATAAGGCAAGCCCCCTCCAAAGGCATCTAATTGTGGAGGCCCTGAGAGCGGCAGCACAAAATCCCGGTTAAGACAGCCGGCAATCACAAAACGTAGCATGTCCCCTGATGGTTGATTATTCATGCAGGATCGTCTTCGACCATTTTGAGCAATTCTTCACGATACTGGTCAATATCCTGGACTTCTTCAGGATACTGCATATCCAGACTCTCCAGTTTTTCCACAATGATAGCGGCAATCGCCAGATTGCGAAACCACTTTCGATCGCTCGGGATCACGTACCACGGCGCCCAATCGGTGCTTGTTTGGCTCAACATATCTTCATAAGCGGAAGCATAATCATCCCAATGTTTACGTTCTTCCAGGTCACCGGGATTAAATTTCCAGCGCTTGTTTGGGCGATCAAGCCTTGCCAGAAAACGCTCCGCCTGTTCTTTTTTACTGATGTTCAGGAAAAACTTCAGAATCGTGACGCCCTCATCTGCCAGCAAGCGCTCGAATTCATTGATGTGCTCATACCGCTTCTCCCAAACAGCTTGCGGCATCAATTGATGAACGCGCACCACCAGGACATCCTCATAATGTGATCGATTGAAGATCACAATCTCACCATTGCCAGGGGTATGTTTATGAACACGCCACAGATAATCATGATCCAGCTCAATCTTTGTCGGAACTTTAAAATTGGCGACATTGGTTCCCTGGGGATTAACATCTCCAAAAACGTGAGCGATCGTACCGTCCTTTCCGCTGGTATCAATGCCCTGCAGAACGATCAGAACTTTTTGCTTGTGCTCAGCAAACAATAATTCTTGAAGTTCAGCCAGGGTTCCCCTCAATTCCAGCAATTTCTCCCTGCCTTTTTTCTTGCCAATGTCACCATCATAGGTGGTTGGGAACTGACTCATCTTAACTCTGGTATTGGGCGGAACACGAAATTGCTCCATCATCCTGTCCTTTCTGTTATTCAACATAATGCAGCTCAATTATAAATGAGATGCTTACAATCAACCTGAAACAACCCTCCTGTCCGTTGGCATTCCTTATTCGCGATGTTCAGGAAAATCTAGGGTGTAATTGATTGTCTCAAACCTTGGTTTTTGGTCATTAAATGAAAGAATCGTAATCGAGGCTGGTGAAATCACAAGCCGCTGAAAGTTGTCCAGGGATATATCCAAAAAATAAGACACCGCCAGTCTGACCACATCACAATGGGATACACACGCGATCAAATCATTTTTAGCATATCTTTTATTTAAGGCAACAAGCGCCTCAACAATTCGATCCTGTGCTTCTTGAAGTGTTTCTCCCTCGGGAAACCGGACCTGCCCTGGGCGGTTTTGCACATCCTCCCACAGCGGCTCTTTTCTCAGAACTTCAATATCCTTTCCCTCCCATTTCCCAAAATCAACCTCGTTGATGGCCGGAAGAATTTCAATGCGCAACCCGAAGGACTTTGCGATCGGCGCGGCGGTTTCCTGGGCTCGTTCCAAAGGGCTGGAGATGACTGCCTTAATGGGATAATGCGCCAGGCGTTCTGCCAAATTCTGTGCCTGCTGTATCCCGCTTTCGTTCAAATGCACCCCGGGTTTCCGACCGGCAAGATACTTTCCCAGGGAATCGTTGTCTCCATGCCTGATTAATAAAAATGTTGCCAACTCAGTCTTCCTCCCCTTCCCCGTTTTCCTTTTTAAGATCTTCCAAAGCCTTTGCCTGTGTCTGGCGCCACCGTCCTAATCGTTCCCCCACTTCCTCTTCGTACCCCTGATCCGATGGTTGATAAAATACCCGCCCTATAATATTCCCGGGCAGATATTGCTGGGGTGTCCAGTGCCCCTCATGGTTATGCGGGTAATCATAACCCTGTCCATGACCCAGACCTTTCGCGTCACGATTTGCGTCCATCAGATGCAGCGGGACAGGGCCTGCGCCATTCTTCTCAATTTCTTCCAGAGCCGCATGGTAAGCAAAAACCGAGTTCGATTTTGGCGCAGTTGCCAGGTAAAGCGTTGCTTCCGCAATCGGGAAGATCCCCTCGGGCAGCCCAATATATTCAAAAGCCTGGGCAGCAGCGTTTGCCACCACCAGCCCCATGGGGTCTGCCATGCCAATATCCTCACCTGCCAAAATGATCAACCTGCGCAGGATAAAACGGGGATCTTCTCCCGCATACAGCATTTTAGCGAGCCAGTACAGGGCTGCATCAGGGTCAGACCCGCGCACCGACTTGATAAAGGCCGATATTGTGTCGTAATGAGAATCGTCGTTTTTATCATAGTACACCGCACGCCGCTGGATCGATTCCTGCGCCACGTCCAGGTCGATGATGATCTTCCCATTTTTGTCAGGGACGGTTGTTTCCACCGCCAATTCCAGAGCATTGAGCGCATTGCGCGCATCACCCCCCGCCATGCGGGCCAGGTGTGCCATGGCATCCGGTATCAGAACCACACTCAACTTACCATATCCCACTTCGGGGTCATCTATTGCCCTCTGAAGAATTTCCTGAATATTTTCATCGGTCAGGGGATGCATCTCAAAAATTCGTGAGCGCGAAACCAGCGCTTTGATGACATCAAAATAGGGGTTTTGCGTTGTCGCTCCAATCAACGTCAGCAAACCCGATTCTACATGCGGCAGCAGCGCGTCCTGTTGGGATTTGTTCCACCGATGCACCTCGTCAATAAACAGGATCGTCCGCCGACGATAAAGCCGTCGCCGCTCGGTCGCTTCTGCAATCACAGTTCGCAGGTCACCAACGCCTGCCAGAACAGCCGACAAGCTGGTGAAATGCGCTTTGGTCATGTTGGAGATGATCCGAGCCAGGGTCGTTTTCCCGGTACCCGGAGGTCCAAAAAGGATAATTGAGGAAAATAAGCGGTCTGCCTGAATGGCACGGCGCAAAAGACGCCCCTCCCCGATGATATGTTCCTGTCCAACGATCTCATCCAGTGTTTGAGGGCGGACACGATCTGCCAAAGGCGCATGATGCCGAAGGTCTTCTTGCATGGCGTGATCAAACAAATCCATGCGATGATTTTACCATGCGAGGGTTCAAATTGGAACATTTGTACACAAAAGCCGATCCGAGAGCGCCATCAAATTCCCCCTGGCGGTCATCGGATGAAACAGAAAGCAAAAACCGGACGGTCAGTAACCTTCTGAAAGGTCAACCTCGTTATAAAGAGGAAGTCCTTCCACGTGTCGTTGCAAATTCTCCAGAAAGAATGAGAACGTCTCCTCAGGCAGGTTCTGACTGAGACCCGCGATGTGCGGACTGAGGATCACATTCGGCAATGCCCATAAAGGGCTGTCTTCTGGCAGCGGTTCTTCCTCGAACACATCCAGCGCCGCGCCAGCGATTTGCCTGGATTCCAAAGCTGCAACCAGGGCTTCCTGGTCAACCAGAGCGCCCCTACCCACATTGATCAGGTAAGCTGAAGACTTCATCGCCAAAAAGGCATCCTCATCCATCAGATGATGGGTCGCTTCGGTCAGCGGCACTGTCAAAACCACAAAGTCGCTTTCTCTCAACAAGCTGTGAAGCGCCTCGATGGGGTAAAGCCGATCAAAATAATCGCCATGGGGGTCACCCATACCCTCCTGTGTAAAGTCCTTATCTTCCGGCTCCATACCATGTTTCTTTGCTGCCAAAATGGTTACATCCAGAGAGTGCAGCAAACGTGCAACCTGGCGCCCGATGCTGCCATAGCCCACAATGCCCACCGTGCTGCTCCTGAGCTCCTGTGGGATCAGTCGCTGATACTTTTCAGTCTGTTTTGGCCATTTTCTTTCCTGTTGGTACCGGTAAAGTTGAGGGAGTTTCCGGTTCAATGCCAAAATTGCCATCAGGACATATTCTGCAACCTGGTTCATAATCACACCGCTCATCGATGTGGTGATGAGACCTTTTTGCTGGAGGATGGGTTGATCTAAAAATGAGTCCACGCCCACACTCTGCAATTGAATCCATTTCAAACCGGGCGCCTGTTCCGGAAGGGGAAAGACGTTCCGTGTATAAAGCACATTTACCTCTTCCCATTTTTCTTTCGGCACATTTTCAACGCCCACAGATGGGATCACAGTCAGTTGAATATCTTCAGAAACCGCAGCGATCTGGCTGCGTTGTTCCTCTGTCAAATCTAATGTTGACAGGATATTTATCTCTTTTCTCATGTACTTTCCTCGTTTTTTCTTCCCTGAGATTCCTGATCAAATATAGATGCCTTGTGGGTCGAGCTCTTCCCTGAGGATGCGCAATTCTTCTCTGTTTGGCGGTTCTGTGACCTCACAATCCGCTGCCTGTCGGATTGGCCAGCCTGTGTTTTCCTGAACCTGTTCAAAGGTGATGCCTGGATGAAGCGCTGCCAGGATCAACTCCCCCGTTGAATCAGGTTGTAATAGCCCAAGGTTCGTAACAACAGCCTGAGGTCCGCCGCCGCGCACACCTGTACTTGCCCGAGCATCTCCGCCTGACAAAAAACCAATCGATGTATGAAAATCAACACGCGCCGGAAAGCGTCGGCGTTGGTGTGGTGTGATGATGTAACAGCGATTCGCCCAGGCGGCAATTTCCATCGACCCGCCTGAACCGGGCAGTCTCACCTTGGGATGATCATAATCCCCGATCACAGTTGCATTGATGTTTCCAAACCGGTCAATTTGAGCGCCGCCCAAAAAACCCACATCCACGTTTCCACGTTGGAGATAAAACGTGAAAATGTCAAACATGTCACACACAGACAGCGCTCCTGAAACCAGCGTGGGGTCGCCAATCGAAAGGGGCAGTCGCGAAGGTTGCGCGCCGATCACACCCGCCTCATAAATCATTTGCAGGTTTGGCGCATGGGTTCGCATCGCCAAATTGCAGGCTAAATTGGGGATGCCAACACCCACAAAGACGACATCGTGATCCCGTAATAAGCGGGATGCGTTCACCACCATTAATTCATTCGGGTTGTAATTGTGTTCACCGTTCATAGCATCCCAACCTTAATAATTACCATAGTTGATTTTCTTGGAAAACCGTTCCCCCACCGCCAGCCGTTGATGAACCTCAGTACCGAGTTTTTCCCAGTAACTTGCTCGATCGGGCACCCCAAACACCCATTCATCCAGGTAAGCCTGAACGCTTTCTTCGGTCTTGCTGATCTCATCCCAGGCTAAATAAAACTCATTGTCACGGTCATGGTATCCCTGGGTGTAGGAGGGATGAGCGCAATAGGGAACATGACAGACCGCATCCACCACCATACCGGGGATCAAGGTGCGGTTAGGGTCCGAGCGGATCACCGCTCCGTCCACAATTTCCTCAGCAGTGATAATCACACGCTGTGCCGCAAAGGCAGCCAACCGTTGTTCACCCGTAATGCCCCACACATGGGCGTTGCCAAGGATATCTGCCCTCTGTACGTGCACAATAGCCACATCCGGAACCAAAGGCGGAACAACAACGACTTCTTCACCGCTATAAGGATCGGTGATCTTTCGATACCATGGATTTCTGTCGATCAAATCCGCACCGCCGGTCGCCTTCATGGGCATGAAAGGCAGTCCGCTGGCACCAGCCTGCAGCCGGCTGATCATGCTGAAGTGAGAATATTCCTCCCATGCCAGTTCACCCGCCTCAATCGCAGCCCTGATTCTGCGCAGGGAGCCCACCCCGGGGTTGCCGATATAAGAAAAGATCAGTTTTTGGGCGCAACCAGCTGCCACCATCTGATCATAAATCAGGTCCGGCGTTGCCCTGGCTAAAACCAGATTTTTTATTCCCTGCCGGATGATCTCGTGCCCTGCAGCAAAGGGAATCAGATGGGTAAATCCGCTGGCATACAGGGTGTCACCATCATGAACATGTGTACGAATCGCATCGCTCAAGGAAGTTAATTTCGAAGTCATATCAACCTTCTCATTACTTATAGATACCCGTGTTTCATTAATCTCGTCGTCCCCGCCGTCTCAACAATGAAAACCGATCAGGTCGGGGCTGCCTGTGTCTCAGTTTTTGCCACAGCGCAAGACCCGGAAAAAAGAGCAGGATACCGATCGCCAGAAAATTCAGGGCGGGCTGATCGGATCGCAAGGCTGCAATGCCCATCATCAGGATGACACTGCCTGCTAAGATCATCAGGCAACCGATGCGAGAGAGGAGATAACGGATCATTTGAAATGCTGAAAACCGGATGGCTGTGGAGTACACCATCCGGAATTTTCTAAAGTGAAATCTCTGTCAGGTCAAACACGTCTGAGTTGCGTTTGGCTTTGCTCATGCATGTAATAGGGCAGGTAATACAATCCACCTGCATTCTTGCCGGTAGCGCCGGAGCCTTTCCATCCCCCAAAGGGTTGGAAGCCCGGCCAGGCACCCGTCGTTGATCCCTGCGGTCGGTTTGCATAAACCACACCTGCTTCAATGTTATCAAAGAACCAGCCGACTTCGTCCTCCGTTCCATAAAAGCCTGCTGTCAGACCGTATTTTGTGCTGTTTGCAATTGTCATCGCCTCTTGCAGGTCTTTTACCGGATGGATCATCGTGATCGGTAAAAACATTTCATGCGCCCATAAACGATGGTTGATGGGGACGTCCACAGCAACTGTGGGTTTGCAGAAATATCCCTTACTTAAATCACCTTCCGTATAAACCTCTCCACCGGTCAGAATTTTGCCCGCTTCTTTCAGTTCGGCGCAATAGGTTTGAAAGTCCTGATAGGAACTCTGATTGATAACAGGCCCCAAATAAGTCTCCCGCAACACCGGATCCCCGATATTGAGCTTTTCGGTCAGGACCACAATCCGGTCAACAAGTTGTTGATAGACTTCCTCTTCAACAAAGACACGGGAATTGGCGGAGCATTTTTGCCCCTGCAAGCCAAAGGCTGAGCGAACGATTCCGAGCGCGGCGTCTTCAATATCCGCATTTTTAGAAACAATCGCCGGGTTTTTACCGCCCAATTCCAGGATGGTCGGACGGACATAATCCCCTTGCGCAAAGGTGCGGTAAATACCCATGCCAACTTCAAGGGATCCCGTAAATGTGAGCCCATCCACATCATTGGATTCAGCAAGGGCGTTGCCCACCGTTGAGCCGGGCCCTGAAACAAAATTGACCACGCCATCGGGAATGCCAGCCTGTCGGAAGCAATCCACGAGCAAAGCGGTTGTCCAGGTGGTGCCGGAGGCAGGTTTGATCACAATGGTATTTCCCGCAACAAGCGCTGCCCCAGCGGGACCGCCTGTCAGGGCTGCGGGAAAGTTGAAGGGGCTGATAATAACCCAAACCCCGTAGGGCTTGAGGACAGAAGTGTTGGTGGAATCATAGCCCTGCAGAGGGTCTTTGCCCATTTTGGCGATATAACCCTTGTTAAGTTCCATCTGACTGCAGGCATAGCGGATTAAATCAGCCGTTTCAGCGACGTCGCCCAGGGCTTCCATGCGGTTTTTTCCAACTTCAAGGGTGACCACCGCGCCAATTTCAAAGAGGCGCTGGTCGATGAGATCCGCCGCCTTTCGGATCAGGTAAACCCTTTCATCCCAGTTCATCCGACTCCAACCGGGAAAGGCAGCACGAGCAGCGGCAATGGCGTCTTCAGCATCCCTGACTCCGCCTTTTTGGAACGTCGCCAGGTGCATTTCAGTGTTGATAGGCGAATATTCTTTAAATTTTTCTTCGGAATAACGTTCTTCACCACCGATGAACATCGGGTATTCCTGCCCCAGATTGTCCTTCAGATGATCCATTGCTTGCGCGAAACGGGTATGCAATTCTTCGGGTGGATTGAACATGGTCGCGTATGTGAGTCTGAACGCAGATTCTTGCGTCATATGAATTCATTCCTCCTTTAATCGTGGAATTTGTAAGATTTGTTTACGTTTTGATTGTATCATAAATCGAAGATGGAAGTCCGAGGGCTGCCCCAAAGAGCTGGTATTTTATCTGACGAAAGCGTGAGGAAACAATCGGGTGGCTTTGATTATTTCAAATGTTGGTGATCATTGATGATACAATTTAAATCAAAAGTTTTAAGCACAGGAGGGCCATGATAATGAAAAAGGTTTTCTTAATATGTATCAGCGCGATATTATTATTTGCCCATACGGGTTGCGAATTAATGCCTTATGTCATTGTTTCCCCAGAAGAAGAAGTGGCAGATATCCTGTCGGAGGAAATGGAGCTTGAGGACTCAGAAGCCATCGAAATGCCATCACCAACTGCCACTGAAATCCCTGCGGAAACCTCCGAACCGCCACCTGCTGCCACGGAGTTCACCTCCATTCCATTCGAGCCAACCCCATCCACACCTGACCGGGACAATTTAGTGAAAAACGGGTATTTTTTGGAAGATTTTGATTATTGGAAACGCGTTCTGGTAGATGAAGGCGGCAGCAGTAAGACCAATATTGTGCCCTTCAGCAGCAGCGATTTTGGTCGTGCGCTTCATCTTGATCACGAAGGGTTGGGACACGTGCAATTTTATCAAACCATCCCAATTTCTAATCTCGACCTGGAGTTCTCCGCCACATTCCAAACCTTTTCTACCGAAGGCTTGATCATGGGGTTCAGCGGCAGCGGATATGCGATGATTGGCATCATCTATTTGGATGCAGAGGAAGAAATGCTGGGCGCCACCCGTATCATCAATTTTAATGAAAGCTTGTTCGCAGGAACAGCCTTTGTCGGCGCACCGGACAAATTATCCGACACCAACACAATCCACAACTTGACCATTGAATCAAATAAGGTTTACAAAACCTTCTCCATCGATATTAAGAAAGAAATCAACAACAACCTGCTTGGGATTGACCCGGAAGAGATTCGATTTATTCAGATCGCTTTCGTGGCTGGTTCGACCGATAGAAACGCTGGCGCAGACCTTTATATATCTGAAATTGAACTGAAGCAAAAATAAATCCGCCGCCAGAGTTTCTCGGATCACATCGCTGATGTGATGCCATCTCTAAATCGTTAATCCTTCGCCGCAAAATACCGTGCAAAGGTCCACATATCCGAGAATTCTTCGATCAACTTGGCGGTTGGCTTTCCTGCACCGTGCCCGGCTCGGGTCTCAATTCGGATCAACACGGGGGCATCTCCAGCCTGTGCTTGCTGCAAACTGGCGGCAAACTTGAAGCTGTGCGCCGGATAAACGCGGTCATCATGGTCGCCTGTCATGACCATGGTCGGCGGATAGGTTTCACCCTCTCGAGTATTGTGGTACGGAGAATAGGCTCGCAACACCTCAAATTCATCCGGGTCTTCAGGTGATCCGTAATCTGAGACCCACGCCCAGCCAATTGTAAATTTATGAAAGCGCAGCATATCCATCACGCCCACATTCGGCAAACACACCCCAAACAGGTCAGGTCGCTGTGTCATGCAAGCGCCAACCAACAAGCCGCCATTGCTCCTCCCCCCAATCACGAGGTGGCTTTTGTCTGTAAAGCCCTCATCAATCAGGAATTCCGCCGCAGCGATGAAATCATCAAAAACATTTTGCTTGTTTTTCTTCATTCCGGCTTGATGCCATTCACGCCCATATTCCCCACCGCCGCGCAGATGTGCCTGGGCGTAGATGCCGCCCATTTCTATCCACACCAGGTTGGGGACGCTGAAGGCAACCGGAAGCGCGATGTTAAACCCGCCGTAGCCATACAGATAGGTAGGGGCTTTCCCATTGATCACAAGATCTTTTCTGTGGCTGATGAACAGCGGTATGCGCGTGCCATCCTTGCTGGTATAAAATACCTGCTCGGTGACATAATCATCGGGGTCAAAATCAACATCAGGGGATTGGTAGACTCGGCTCTTTTTTGTGATCACATCAAAATGATAAACCGTTCCGGGGGTATTTATGTTTGAAAATTTATAAAAAGTCTCAGGGTCGTCACTGCGCCCCGCAAACCCCAGCACCATGCCAAAGCCCGGGAGATCTAAAACCCCATCTGGCATGCCATCCACGGTAAAAAACCGGACATCGTGCGCGGCGTGGTGCAGATAGGTGCAGATAAAACGTCCCCCCACATATTGGACGCTTTCCAGTTTATCCTCATCTTCAGGGATGACCACCTGCCATTGATCTGGTGCAGGATGATCAATGTCAATTGCCACAAGTCGGTTTTGAGGGGCGTTGCGATCCGTTATAAAATAGAAGCGGTTCTCATCGTTACCCACAAAATTATATTCTGCGTCAAAGTCGGGCAGCAAGGGGACAATTTCCGCGTCCGGCTTTGAGAGATCAAGGTAAAACACGCCCACCTCTGAAGCGGTGCCCTTCCAGACATTGATCAACAGATAGCGACCGTCCTCGGTTACATGCCCATTAAATCCCCATTCTTTTTGATCGGGGCGTTCATAAACAAGACGGTCTTCCGATTGATCTGTACCCAGGCGATGGTAATAAAGCTTGTGGTAATAATTTGCCTGTTTGAGGGCTTCTTCCAATGGTTCATCGTAACGACTGTAGAAAAAGCCCTGACTGTTCTCATCCCAGCTGGCGTCTGAAAACTTCACCCAGGAGATCCTGTCGGGAAGGTCTTCTCCCGTATCCACACGCCGCACACGCCAGGTCTGCCAATCCGAACCTGCTTCAGATAGACCGTACGCCATATATCCCCCATCCCGGCTGATTGCGGCACCGCTTAACGCCACGGTGCCATCCTCAGAAAGTTCATTCGGATCGAGCAGCACCTTCGGAGTATCTTCAAGATTTTCCATCCAGTAAATCACGTCTTGATTCTGCAAGCCATCATTGTAAATGTAAAAATACCTGTCAGCCCGTTTAAAGGGCGGTGAATATTTTTGATAATTCCAGAGATGTGTCATCCGCCCTCTAATTTTTTCTCGTTCGGGTGATTGCGCAAGGAAACCAAAGGTCAGCTCATTTTGAGCGGTGATCCAGGTTTGCAGTTCATCACTTTCCAGGTCTTCCATCCAGCGATAAGGGTCATGAACCTGACGTCCATGAAGTTCATCGATATGATCTTCCATTCGGGTTTGGGGATATCTCGTTGCCATCAAATTCTCCATTATTTATGTTTATAATCAGCCATATACTGGAACAATGCTGCTGTCAGCCGGGCATCATCCACAGCACGATGGGAGTTGGGCAAAGGAATCCCGCTTGCCAGGCCGGCAGCCTCCAGCTTGTGAAAGCGATAACCGCGCCCACCCTTCCCGAGCTGCCCGTAAAAAGCGGCATACAGTTTCATAACACAAAAAAAGTACTTATCGTCCAGCTGCCAATCCAACCAGTAACGCTGATGGGTTTGTTTCATCATTCGCAGATCAAATTCAGCATTGTAAATACCAACAAAACGCCCTGCAAGAACCCCCCGCAATTCCTCCCAAAGATCCTTCCATGACGGCGCATTTGCAACCATCTCCTCGGTTATTCCGTGGACTGTCATCGAATCAGGCGGGATGGGGATGGGAGGTTTGACAAAGGATTCAAACAAAACCTCTCCCGCCAAATTTACAACACCTATTTCGATGACCACATCTTCGGATGAAAGTCCGGTCGTTTCGGTATCCATAAAGATCGGATCGTAGGCGACGATCTGCCGGGCACGTTGAAGGACAGTTGGGTGAGCTACAGGATACATGAGCACGCTTTCTATTAATTTCAGACTATCCGAAAGTTTACCATATTTGAAAAAGGTTTAAAAGACGCATCCACCCTGCTTTCCCCGGCAGATGGTAAATTCACTTCGCTTTGGGAAAAGGGCAACGACGTGGCAACCTTTCATTTGATGTTTAGATTGCTTCACGACGTTCGCAATGCCAAATTTTCCTGTAGAGTGGGTTGGGGAGATTAATTGCATCATCAGAAGTATGGGTCAAAGGTACTCAAATCTATTACAAACGTAATGATACCCAACCCACCTTACTCAGCCGCCCTGATATCCCTGATATTCAGCTGTAGATTGCTGCGCCCGTTGAACTCATTGATTTCAAAACGGTAAGCGATATCCACCCGTTCAGGCATCGCTTCCATCCAATGCCCCTGGCGGAAAGCAATCGCATCAAAGGTATTCCTTCCTGCACCCAGGGTTAATTTGAGATGGCTGCCATCTCTCCCCACGCAGCGGGCGTAGCGCACATCCACATCAAATGACGCAAAGACCGGCTCAGGGTTCTCGCGTCCCGTGGGCTCCAGTTGATGCAGGTTTGAAAAAATATCACTGATATGTTTTTGGTTAAGGTGTTCCAGCTTGATCTCTCGATCGATATCCAGCACAGGAATCAGATCCACATCGCCCAGCTGATCTTCAGCCATCTCTCGCAAGCGCGCGACCAGTTCATCCAGGTCTTCGTTTCGGACTGTGAAGCCAGCCGCAGCTGCATGCCCGCCATGCCGCACCAAAAGATCAGCACAAACATCCAGGGCGCGCGTGATGTGAAATTCGGGAATAGACCGGCAGGAAGCCACGGTAAAAGTCTCGCCTCGGTGCCCAACAATTGCGGGGCGATAATAGAGTTCGGTCAACCGTGAAGCCGCCAAACCAACCACCCCCTTGTTAAATTCGGGGTCCACCGCAAAAAACAATTGGGCTTCAGGGTCTTCTTCTAAAACCATCGCTGCCGCCCTCTCTCGGATGTCGTTGGTCATGTCCTGGCGTTCCTGATTGTAAGTATCCAGCTGCTGAGCCAATTGCCCCGCCTCGAAGATATCTTCCGTTGTCAATAACTGCAGAGCAGAAAGCGCCGATTCTAATCTTCCAGCAGCATTCAGACGTGGGCCCAATTGAAAGCCAAGGGTTGTGGCATCGCAGCGGTCAAGATTAACCCCGGCTGCCTGCGCCAGCGAATAGATGCCCTGCCTGGGGGTGCGGCGAAGTTTATCGATCCCGGCGCGAACCAGTAAGCGATTTTCCCCCTTCAGCGGCGCCAGGTCAACCACCGTCCCGATTGCCACCAGGTCCAGCCAATCGTCAGCGTCAACGCCTGACTGCGGGTAACGACTGAGGTAAGCCTGGACCAGTTTGTACGCCAAACCCACACCTGCCAGGTCCTTCTCAGGATACACATCACCTTTTTGCTGCGGATTGATAAGTGCCAGGGCTGCCGGCAATACATCACCAGGCTGGTGATGATCCGTAATAATCACGGATAAACCCAGCGCATTTGCCAGGTCAACCTCTTTGACCGACCTGACGCCGCAATCCACAGTGATCATCAGGTCCACATTCTCATCCGCCAGCTGGCGAATGGCATCCTCGTTCAACCCGTAGCCCTCATCAAACCTGTTGGGGATGTATGCCCGCGCTGTCACGCCCAGCGCCTTAAAAAAATCAACCAGCAGGGCTGTCGAGGTGACCCCATCCGCGTCGTAATCCCCGTAAATGGCGATCTTCTGTCCACCCGAGATTGCCTGATGCACCCGCTCAACAACAATATCCATCCCCTTCAGCAGGAAAGGATCTGTGGAAAAGCGAACCGTCCCCGAGAGAAAAACCTCGGCTGATTCCAGGGTTTGAATCCCCCGATTATAAAGCAGCTGCCTCATCAAAGGGTGGATTCCTTTTAATGCATCAGAAATTTCATCGGGGATCGTGGGTTGAATTCGCCAACGTTTTTGAAGCGGTATGAGTGTTTGTTTAGAAGACGTCATCGTAAGTTCACATCCTGTCCTGGTTCCAATTTACACGATTATAACCGATGACCTCCTCGATATCACCCATTCTGACCTGTTATTTTCGAATTACTCCCCATTCCTGGCAAATGCCGTTAAAATGAAGGTTGTTATGACCCAAAATGATCATCAACTCCCCCTGGATCAGGTACTGGTGGGCGATTGCCGGCAGGTTTTGGCAGAATTGCCCCCCGACTCCATCGACCTCATCTTTGCCGATCCCCCTTATAACCTGCAGCTCGAAGGTGAGCTCTGGCGCCCCAACCTGACCAGGGTGGATGCCATGGATGAGAACTGGGACCAGTTTGATTCTTTTTCTCAGTATGATGAATTCACACGAGATTGGCTGCTGGCTTGCCGCAGGGTGCTTAAACCAACAGGCACCCTGTGGGTGATTGGCTCTTATCATAATATCTACCGTGTGGGAAAAATACTCCAGGACCTCAACTTCTGGTTCTTAAATGATGTTGTGTGGATCAAAGCCAACCCCATGCCCAATTTTCATGGCGTTCGATACACCAACGCCCACGAAACCCTCCTGTGGGTGCAGAAAGAAAAGGGCGAAAAGTATACCTTCAACTACCACACCATGAAAGCCCTGAATGATGAGCTTCAAATGCGGAGCGATTGGTACCTGCCCATCTGCACCGGCAAAGAAAGGCTCAAGGATGAGCAGGGCAAGAAAGCCCACCCAACACAAAAACCAGAAGCCCTGCTTTACCGGGTGATCCTCTCCAGTTCCAACCCGGGCGATGTGGTTTTGGATCCCTTCTTTGGCACCGGGACAACTGGCGCTGTGGCGCGCAAACTCCACCGCCGATTCATCGGTATTGAGGTCAATCCTGCTTATGCCAAACTGGCAAGCGCACGGGTGGAAGAGATCGCCCAGCATAAATTCGACTCGTCCATTTTTGTCACCCCCAACCCCCGCCGTCGGGAAAGGATTCCCTTCGGCAACCTGATTGAAAGCGGTTTGCTAGAGCCAGGGCAGGAACTTTTTTTCGGCGAGCATGGAAGCCACACTGCAAAGGTGCTTGCCGATGGACAGCTTATCTATAACGGGAAGCGCGGTTCCATTCACCAGATCGCGAAGTTAATTCGAGTAGGCCCCAGCAATGGCTGGAAATGCTGGTATTACTGGGATGAAGAGACGCAGCAAAGACAACCGATTGACCATCTGCGCGAAAGACTGCGCAAAGGGTAAAATCAATGATGTAAACTGAATAGAACTAATTGACATTTTTTGATGAAAAAGGAATAGATGATGACTGAAACAAAGACTTATGACCAAACCCATTGGAGCCTTGAAGACCTCTTCGAGAGTTTTGATGACCCTAAATATAAGGCAGCCTTTGATGAAATAACAAAGGGTGTTGAAGACTTCCAGAATTATCGCGATCAACTCACACCTGAGATCAGCGATAAACTGTTTGTCGATATTCTCAAAACCTATGAGGGTTTCTTTCGATCGATCAGCCGATTGGGCGGCTTTGCTTATTTAGCCTTTTCGGCAGATACACAGGATCAGCGAGCCCAAGCAGAAGTTGCCCGAGTGAACCAGTTTGAAGCTGAAATGAACAATAAATCCCTGTTTTTCACCCTGTGGTGGAAGAAACTGGATGAGGAAACCGCCCAGCGTCTCCTGGATGTATCTGGCGATTACAGGTACTGGCTGGTCGCCATGCGTAATTTCAAGGAATATACGCTGACCGAGTCTGAAGAAAAAATTATCAACATCAAAGACGTAACCGGGTTCACCGCCCTGAATATGCTTTATGATTCGATCACCAACCGCTACACCTTCAAGGTTGAAGTCGAAGGTAAAGAAATGGAACTGACCCAGGGTGAATTGATGTCCCTGGTGCGTGATCCAGACCCGGACCTGCGTGCTCGCGCTTACCAGAGCCTTTACAAAGTTTATGAAGCAGACGCCCCGATCCTCGGACAAATCTATCAGAACATCGTCCGTGATTGGCGGAATGAAAACATCAACCTGCGTGGATTCAAAGACCCGATTTCTGTCCGAAATTTGATCAACGATATCCCTGATGATGTGATCGAAACCCTTCTGGAGGTCTCACGCCAGAACGTCAAGCATTTCCACCGTTTTTTCCGCCTGAAGGCAAAACGATTGGGAATGGAGAAACTCAATCGTTATGATATTTACGCCCCGGTCGCAAAATCGGATAAAGAATACACATTCGCCGAGGCTGCCGATATTGTCCTGGAATCCTTCTCTGAATTCCATCCCAGATTTGCGGATATGGCAAAACAAATCCTGGATGCCGGTCATGTCGACAGTGAAATTCGGAAAGGAAAGATGAGCGGCGCATTTTGCGCGACCATCGAACCTTCGCTGACGCCCTGGGTCTTATTGAACTATCAGGGTAAGCCCGATGATGTGGCGACCATGGCGCATGAACTGGGGCACGGCATTCATTCCCTGATGGCACAAGAGCATACTGCCCTCACACAGCATGCCTGTTTACCGCTGGCTGAGACCGCGTCCACCTTTGGCGAAATGATGCTAATCGACAAACTCCTTGCTGAAGAAAGCGACCAGGCTGTGCGAGAGGATCTACTCTTCCGACAGATGGATGATGCCTTTGCCACGATCCTGCGTCAGATCTATTTCGCGATGTTTGAAAAAACCGCCCACGAGATGATTATGAATGGCGCCCAGATCAATGAATTGAGCGATGCCTACCTGGAAAACCTCCGAAGTGAATTTGGGGACGGGGTTATTATTCCGGATGAATTTCGCTGGGAATGGGTGATCATCTCACATATTTTTGGCGTCCCCTTCTATGTTTATGCCTATGCATTTGGACAGCTGCTGGTGCTTTCACTCTATAAGCAATTTAAAGAAGAGGGAGAATCCTTCAAATCCCGCTACATGGATATCCTTGCTGCGGGTGGGTCAATTGCGCCGATTGAGCTCCTCAGCAGGGCTGGCATTGATGTCACAACCGCTGAATTCTGGCAAGGCGGCTATGATGTGATCGCTGAAATGGTAACTGCCCTGGAGAATTTGGAATAAACCATTACCCGCAAAATAAAAAATCCCGACCTTTTTCACCCCGGTCGGGATTTTTTTCTTCAAGTCTTTGATGTGTTTTCTGGTTCGGCGCGTTTGCGTATACCAAACCCGACCAGGTACAAACCCAATCCGATCAAACCCAGGACCAGGCTCAGATACCAAACCGACTCCACGCCAAACCAATCCAAGAAATTGCCCCCAATAAACGCGCCCAAACCTGACCCGAACCCCCACAGCATCACGGAATAGACACTTTGCCCCGTGGCGCGCCATTGCGGGCTGACGAGCTGATCAACATAGGAAAGCGCCACCACAAAGAAACTGAGGGTAGAAATACCGTTGATAATTTGTGCCAGCATGATCCAAACAGGTTCCGTGAGCACGATATAAAGCAACCAGCGCACAGGCAAAGCCAGGGCGCCTGCCAGGATCAACAAGGGCAATGAAAACCGGCGCATCAAACTCGGAACCATCAGCATAAATGGAATCTCGACCAGCGCCTGAATTGAAACGATTGCGCCGATCAACCAGGGCGTAACATCCAGCAGTTGCAAGTGGAGCGCATGGTAATTCAAATTGATCCCCAGGGTTGCGCCAATCATGACACTGCCCGCCATAAAAATCATAAACTCTGAATTTTTGAGGATTTCGCCCAGCCCTTTGCCTCCCAAAGACGAGAAGGACTGTCCTCCTTCAGGTAAGGTCAGGTTCAACCCCCCCAGAAGCAAAAAATTCACAACCATAAACCAGCCAAAATAGACGTGGATTTTATCCAGGAACAAACCGGCGATCAGGATGCTCGAAACGCCAAATCCCAATGACCCCCACAAACGAAACAGGCTGAAGGTTTCCGGTTCGCCTGTCTCTTCAAGGTAATCCATCACCATTGCCGTGTTGATCGGGACAATCGGCGCCAGCATGACGGAAAACAGAATCAGAAACAACAGTGCCCCCCAAAAGGATTGTGCGTAGAACAAACCCAAAGACGCCGCAGCCACACCCAATGAGCCGATCAGCACCAAAATTCGACGCTGATGGAGTATATCACTGAGATAGCCCCATAGCGGCTGGAACAGGATTGATGAGATCGGCATCGCGCCCAGCATCAAGCCAATTTGAGCGCCGCTGAAGCCTTTCTGAGAAAAGAACACCACCAGATAGGGGCCATAAATCCCTTGAGCAAAATAGAGTAAGAATAAGAAAGCCTTAAATCTGTGTTTCATCCACACTCCAATCAAATGTCATAAGTATAACCGCTATTTACAACCGAAAATCTCACGTAAATCTATTACAATTATGTGGTTAATTACACCCTGAGGAGAAATTATAATGTCATCACATATCATTCAGGAACTGCAAGATGGGTTGATCATCCGACATTCAACCGGGAAAGATACCGAAGCGCTAACGGCATTCAACATTTTGGTCCACAGTGAATCAGATTCAGATAAGAAGGGTCTTGAAGATTGGACCCGGGACCTGATCAGCGGTGAGGGCCCCACATTCGACACGGGAGACTTTACAATCGTCGAAGACACCAAAACCGGTGAGATTATCTCCTCCAGCTGTCTGATTTCACAAACCTGGTCCTATGAAGGCATCCCCTTCAAGGTGGGTCGGCTTGAGCTGGTGGGCACAAAGGAGGATTATCGGCGCAAAGGACTGATCCGCCGGCAATTTGAGATCCTGCACGCCTGGAGCAAGCAGCGTGGGGAGCTTGTGCAAGTTGTTGAAGGCATTCCCTTTTACTACCGCCAATTTGGCTATGAAATGACGCTTAATGTGCATGGCGGAAGAATTGGGTATGAAATCCATGTCCCAAAACTCAAAAACGATCAGCAAGAGCCCTACAGCATCCGCCTTGCCGTAGAGGAGGATATTCCCTTTCTGATGAAAACCTGCGCTCGGGGGTTTTCACGAAGCATGATTCACGCCATCTGGGATCAGGACCTGTGGCGCTATGAACTGACAGGAAAACGAAAGCTCAACATCAACCGCCGTGAGATCTACATCATCGAAGATCTGGAAGGGCGCCCTGCCGGCTTCACTGGCATCCCCTCGCTTAAGTGGGGAAACAACATCGTGGCAACCCAATTTGAAATCGCCTCTGGATACGCCTGGACCGAAATCACCCCCAGCGTCATCCGCTTCCTGTGGGAGACCGGCTTACGACAGGCTGAAGAACAGGGCGAGGCGCAGCAAATGTTTGGCTTCTGGCTGGGTGAGGATCATCCGGTCTATCAGGTAGCTGCCACCCTGCTTCCCAGGATTCGCAAGCCCTATGCACACTTTGTGCGCGTTCCTGATGTGCCCGCATTTATCGAGCATATCAAACCTGCCCTTGAAAAACGCCTGGCGCGCTCCGCCTTTGTCAACTACACCGGTGAGATCAAACTGAATTTTTACCGGGATGGGCTCAGCCTGAAGTTTGCCAAAGGTCAGCTCGAAGAAATCAATGCGCTACATTTCACCGACCTGAAGGGCTGCGAGGCTGCCTTTCCACCCCTGGTCTTCTTGAACCTGATCTTTGGCTACCGAAGGATGGAGGAACTTATCCATATTTACCCGGATTGCTCCGTCAGGGATGATGAGACGATGTATCTTTTGGACGCGCTGTTTCCCAGAAAACCTTCAGCAATTTGGGGGATTTCGTAAGGTTGTAGATAGGAAGCGCCTTGTTGTACCTGTAAATTTGGGGGCACTGATTAAATCAAGGAAAGCGGCTGGGTTTTTTGTCTCATCGTTTCAGCCAGGGCCAGCGTTCTTCGGGGATACGCTGGGATTGTGGTGTGACCGGCCGGTCACTCACGGCAACTTCATTCACCTCCGCTGGTTTTTGTGCCAACTGTTCATAAACCATCCCCACGTTTCGGTTGACGCCCGCCTGCAGCCATTGATATTCTTCCGTGCGCGCATAGTCCCGCAGGTTGTTGATCCGCCTGATCAACATGGGATGGCTCTGGAAGACCTCTGCCAGCTGGTTGGCGACGCGATCATCCTGCGCATCGATCATCGCCAATGCCGCATCAAAATCCTGCTGACTGCGGATCTCCGGCGCCGCCAGCTTCACCAGCGACGATACGGCGTACCGGATATCCCCACAAGCCAGCAGACCGGCTCGATCGGCTGAAAATTCACACATCCGATTCCACCAGCGAAAGGCTGAATAAAGCACCACCGACATACCCAGCGGCGCGGGGATGCCCGCCAACCCACCCACGATCGTATTGAGCCAGGTGTGTCCCAATGCCACATGCCCCATTTCATGCCCGATGATAAACTTCAATTCGTCGGGCGTCATTACCTTCAAAAGCGGCGAAAACAAAACCAGCACCTTCGGGTCTCCGATGCCAAAGGTGTAGGCGTTCATCCGGGCTTTGTTCGCCAGAAAGACCTCCACAGGCCCCGGTTGGAGTTTCTGGCTGCATTCCGCCACCAGCTCCGCCAGCTGAGGCGTGCGATGGGGGTCAACCGTGACGGTCTGGCGCATCAGCGTTTGATGGTGCGAGCGGATCATCACAGCGCTGAGGATGAACATGCCGATGATAAACACGCCGCTCAGGCAAAAGGTGACGGTTGAGGTGAGCACGATCACACCCAGAACGAGAAAGATGGTCAGGACAAGAACCACATTCTCATGGTCGTGCCGATAGCGGAACGAACGAAAGACAGCCATATCCCTTCTTTAATCTTGAGTCTTTGAATACCGTACCGTGATTATAGATGATGCCAATCCAGGTAGCAAGATAGCCATCACCGGTAGGAATTGGATAGACCTGCCCAGAACACCAATTAAGACTGCAAAGCGTCCTGAAAGGAAAGGAAGCAATCTAACCTGTGATTCGAGACTGCTTCGCAAGCTCGCAGTGACAATAATTGTCATTGCGAGACCCCAAAGGGGTCGTGGCAATCTGAAAAGTTGCCTTGGCTGCCCCAACCGACCTCTATCAATTATCGACCATACAATAATTTTTTGAACAACCGTAGGGGCAGGTCTCCGTGCCTGCCCAAGATATCAGCACCCCTTCGGCAGGGCAACCACAGAGGGTTGCCCCTACCGACTTTTATTAATTGTTGACTATGCTGAGGGACAATAATTTGTCAATCAACCGTAGGGGCAGGTCTCCGTGCCTGCCCAAGATATAAGCACCTTTTGGTCAGGGTAACCACGGAGGGTTACCCCTACCGGCTTTTATCAATCATCGCTCATTCTGGAGGATAAAAAATTATTGATCAACCGTAGGGGCAGGTCTCCTTGCCTGCCCAGAAAAAGACGGTTATGGAATCAATAGGCTGGACGCTCAGGGTCATCTGTCCAATTCTGAGGGTTGGAAAGCACATATTCATAAACCGCCTGGTAATCCTTTTCATCTCGAATGATGTGCTCATAATAGTTACGCTGCCACAGGCGCCTTGCGAAAGGAGTCCATTGCTTGGTATGGATGCCTTCGATATACCGATGAGTGGTCAGGGATTTAAAGCGCCCGACCACATCGCCCAGTGTTGTCCGCCGGTTTGGCGGCTCTCCTGTCGGGGAATTAATTTGCCTACCATCCGTAGGTATTTGAAATTGTTGATCACGCGTAGGGGCAGGCTTTGCGAAGCACTCCTCGAGCAGTGCCTGTCCTGGTTTGGATGATTGTGTGTCCACCTCATCCATCAATTCAATAATGGCATGGAAATGGTTGGGCATGATCTGATAAATCCCCCATGCCATGCACGGGATATGGTTTGGCAATTCCGCACACACCCGGGCGATCATTACGCCAGCCGCATTGAGGTGCATTTCACCTGCCAGAATTTCGCCAAACAGACAGGCACGCCCCTGGGTGACAATGGTAACGAAGTATGCCCCGGGTTGGGCGTAATCAAACCCGACCAAACGGATGTTTTTGCGCTCGTGTAAGGGTTGGTTGATCGCATCCATGGAAAAATTATAATAGCAATTGTCTTGTTGTTCAGGATTTGTCACATGTGCCACGCTGTGACCTGCGCACCCTTGGGGCAGGTCTTGTGAAACACGTTACGCACCCGTAGGGGCAGGTCTCCGTGCCTGCCCAGGACACCATTTAGGACAGGGCAACCACAGAGGGTTGCCCCTACCAGCTTTTATCAATCATCATTTATGCTGAAGGATAAAAAATTATTGATCACCCGTAGGGGCAGGCCTTGCGAAGCACTCCCCGTGTCCTGAAAGGGTATCGAGCAGTGCCTACCCAGAATATGAATGTGTTGATGTCAATTTGTCACATGTACCACGCTGTGATCTGCGCGCCCGTAGGGGCAGGCCTCCGTGCCTGCCCAGGAGACACCATTCAGGACAGGGCAACCACAGAGGGTTGCCCCTACCGGCTTTTATCAATCATTGAACACGCTGAGGGACAATAATTTGGTGATTACCCGTAGGGGCAGGTCTTGCGAAGCACGTTACACATCCGTAGGGGCAGGTCTTGCGAAACACGTTACGCACCCGTAGGGGCAGGTCTTGCGAAACACGTTACGCACCCGTAGGGGCAGGTCTCCGTGCCTGCCCAAAATATAAGCGCCTTTTGGACAGGGCAACCACAGAGGGTTGCCCCTACCGGTGGGTTGGATAGGTTTGTCCACGATATAAATTTGTTGATATTTTGAATAAGTCATTCTGTCACATATGAAGGCGCCAGCAACCCATGTGGCCTACCCCGCCCCCCACACGGACTGGATGCGGGCGGCAATTTTGGTTGTAAATAATTCAACAATTCTTTGGTTGTTTTGAATCATTTCATTTTCATCAGTAAGTGTTCTGACAATTTTAGATTGAACATCAATATCTGGTAAAGCCAAACTTATAGAATTTAGATTCGTTTGATTCAACTTAGGTTGTGCTGAACCTGTAACATAATTAGAAATATCCATATTATTGATTAAATATTTCACAAATTCTTGAGTAACAAAATTATCAAACCTTAGTACGTGTGCGTGATTGTTCACCCAGGATTTCCCACTAATTGAAAAAGCAATTGGTGTTACTCTTGCTAAAAGGTTTGCACCATCTTCGGAAATTAATAAAAAGTCACCATCGAAGATAAACGAATCAACATAATCAACAATACCTGATGCGCCATAATATGGATATATACCTGATTTTCTTTCAGACTTGCTTACAGGTTTTCTAAGAGAATCTAAATTTTCACACACCTCCCCCAGTTTGACCAGCGACCAGTCCGGGTCGATGGGGATGACAGGTTTGTAGTTCTCAACCACCTGGCGCGCCCCGTCGATCACCTTCTGATAGCCCTCAATCTCATTCACGATCTCCTGCTGGACTTCCAGTGGGGGAAGGGGGATTTGTAGTTTTGACATTGTCGATTTTGAAATTTCTTTATAAGTCCCACCGGAACCCAACTCCACCATTTTTTCTACTAAGGATGTCATCATTAATGCCAAAAATTGTTCATTCACCTTATTTCTATCATTAATAATGATGTTCTTGAATCCTTGATTGGTTGCTAATTCAACTTCATTAATCGCTATTCTACCTATTGTTGCTCTTGAAGACACCAGAACAGTTTTTTTCGGAAGGATTTTTGCTGATGAATTGGACAAACCTTTTTCCGTTATTTTTCTTTTAGTATCTCTGATACTTGTTATAAAATCTCTTTGTGGTAGATCAACAAGAGTAACCCAGGGAATATCGCCATCCCAGTATTCAGGATTACTTGTTCTTGGTGTACCTCCAGATTCAATTGTAAACAAGCGTTCGTCACCTAGAGAAACCATTGGCCAAATTAAATTATCAAATATGTGTTCTCGATAGCGCTCCCCGCTCAGATTATAGTCGCCATCCTCGCCCAGGCGGGCTTTACTCACCGTCCATGCCAGCCCGGTGTCTTCCAACTCTGCTGCCGGTTCCGCCTGAAAGGCTTTGACAGCCGCCAGCGCTTCGGGCAGGTCATTCTCTTCAATCGGGCGCCGCTGGGCGCCCAGGTCATAACCGTCGTTCTCCACCCTGACGAATAAAACCGAATCCCGTCCCCTGGCGAGGTCCTTATCCAACAGCAGAATGCTGGTCTTCACGCCGCTGTAGGGCTGAAAAATCCCCGCCGGCAGTGAGACCACCGCGTACAGGTAATTTTGTTCCACCAGCATCTTGCGCAGGGCTTTGTAGGCATTGCTCGATTGAAAGATGATCCCCTCCGGCACAATCACCCCCGCCCGTCCGCCCACGTTCAGGTGCTCGGCGATGTAATCCACAAACAACACCTCCGAGCGGTTGGCGCGCACAGCAAAGCGTTTGTGCGGGCGGATGCCGCCCTTGGGCGTCATGAAGGGCGGGTTGGCGAGGATCACATCAAAGCTATCCTCCCAGCGGTCCTCGGTGGTCAGGGTGTCATATTCGTAGATGGTCGGGTTGGGGAACTGGTGCAGGTACATATTGACGCGCGACAGCCGCACCATGTCGGGCGAGATATCATAGCCCACAAAGTTTTCCGTCAATCGCTGTTTCTGGTCGGGGTTCAGCGGATTGTCCTTGTATTTTCCCTCAATGTGTTTGTAAGCGGAAATCAAAAAGCCCGCCGTACCGCAGGCGGGGTCCAGCACACTGTCGTTCAGGTCGGGATCCACGCAGTCCACAATAAAATCGATGATGTGGCGCGGCGTGCGAAACTGGCCGGCTTTGCCCTGGGTGGCAAAAATCGAGAGCAAGTATTCATAGGCGTCGCCCAGGTCTTCGCTGTGGTCGTAGGTAAAGCCGTTCATCTCCTTCAGAAACAGGTTCAGGGTTTCGCTGTCGCGGTAGGGCAGGAAGGCGCCCTTGAATATATCGCGAAAGAGCTGCGGGATGTGGGGATTCTGCGCCATCTGGTCCAGGGCACGCACATACAGGTCCAACCTCGCCTCACCGCCCAAACGCGTGTCCATCAATTTTGACCAGGCGAACTGCTCGTACCCATTGGCAAAAAAGGAAGGCTTACCGCCCAACTTCACCGAGATCTGGTCCATATCATCCATAAACTTGTAGATCATGGCAAAGGTGATCTGCTCCACCTGGGTCTTGGGGTCGGGCACCTTGCCCACCAGGATGTCGCGAGCGTTATCGATACGGCGTTTGGTCTCAGAATCAAGCATTCAGCGTCCTTCCGTCAGGGTAAATAGGTATTAATTGAAACATAGTCTTTGATATAATCGGGCACCAGCCGCAGCCAGTCATCCAGCGCCAGCAGGTCGTTCAATGAGAGTTTGGGGTTGCTGGCAAGTTCTGCATAATTCCCTGCGTCGATGATCCGGCGCACCTCGGCGTCGGTCAGATAGGCAATCATATAATTCTTGATGCGCACCGCGTTTTCGGGTTCGGGTTTATTGATCGCCACAAATTTCTGAAATTCCTCCTCCAGCAGTTCGTCGCGGGTCTTGAAATGGTCGATCATCCCGAAGATGCGCATCAGCACTTCCTTCCACGTCAGCCGCCGATTCAGCCCTTCAGACCTGATCAGTTTTTCGATGGTCACGTAATCTTCGGGCTTGTTGGCATAATTCTCGCGCAGGATCTTCACCGCCTGCTCCCACTGCTGATTTTCCACAGCCTTCACCAGCTGGGCGTCTTCCAGAATCGGACGGGAAAAGCGCTCGAAGAGCTTGCGGTCGATCTTCATCCCGTCCAGCCCGACGATTGTTTCTGTAATCGTTCTCAGGGGGTCGGGAATAAACACCTCAGCGCCCTCAGGGGTTGTGTAGATCAGCCCCCCGCCTTCCGAGATTTTCGCAGCCTCCCGGGGGAGTTTGATGACCTCGTCATAATTAAATTTTTCTTCAAAGTATTCACAGTTGGCAAAGAAATCAAGAAGTTTGAAATTTTCCTTTTCCTTGATCACCTCTTCCAGCCTGCTGCCATTTTTAAACTGGACTTTAAAACGCCATTTGCGCGTGCCCCTGCCTTTGATCTGGATGAAATCCGTGGGCGAGAAGATCGGGCGCATCAGCGCCAGGTTGAGAATGTCCTGGCAGTCATAGCCGGTGGTCATCATCCCCACGGTCACGCATACACGGGTCTTGCTGGATTTATAACCGTCCAAAAAGCGGGTGTGCCCGTTCAGGTTGTTGTTGGCAAAGCTGATGCTGTATTCCTGGGCGCCGGGGATGTTGGAGGTGACCTGTACAGCGAAATCCGAGTTGTATTTTCCGGGGAAGTATTGATCCGCCAACTGGTTGAGCAGCTGGGCAACCTTGGAAGCATGCTCCTGGCTGACGCAAAAAACAATCGACTTGCCGATTTCGCCGCTGAGGGGATCGCGCTGGGCATGGTTCATAAAGGTCTGGCAGAGCTGGAGGTTGGTCAGTTCGGAAAAGAAATTGCGTTCAAAATCCTTTTGGAAATAGATCTGCTCCTGCTCCTCACCATCCTCAGTCGGCGCCATCACCGCATAACCCTGATCCGAAAGCAGCCGGGTGGTGATCTCCGTGCGGGCATCCACCACCACAGGGTTCACCAGATAGCCGTCCCTGACGCCATCCACCAGCGAATAGCGGTAGGTGGGTTCGCCCTGTTCGCAGCCAAAGGTCTTGTAGGTATCCAAAAGCTGGCGGCGTTCCCAGGCGCGCGGGTCACGCTGAGAGAGATGTTTTGCATCAATATTTTTGAGGTAATCCCTGGGGGTGGCGGTCAGGCCGAGCTTGTAGCCAACAAAATATTCAAACACCGCCCGGCTGTTGCCGTTAATGGAACGATGGGCTTCATCCGAGATGATCAGGTCAAAATCGGTGGGCGAAAACAGGCGCATATACTTGTTGTCAAACGCCAGCGATTGAACCGTGGAAACCACGATCTCGGCTTTGCGCCAGTCCTGCTTATTCTCCTTGTAGATCACCGTCTGATAATCCTTTTTAAGGAGCATATCAAAGTTCTTATAAGCCTGGCTTTCAAGTTCAAGCCGATCCACCAAAAACAGGATGCGGCGGGCGTTTCCGGTGCGCAAAAAGAGTTTAATAATCGCCGCTGCCACCAGGGTTTTACCCGTTCCCGTCGCCATCTCAAACAAAAACCGGTCGTTGCCCTCATCTGCGCGCCTCTGCAGGGCGTGGACGGCATCCAGCTGATATTTACGCAGGATACGCAGCCCGAGATCGAGGATAAATTGTGGTCTTTGAGTTGGGTTCTGCCAGCGGGGGTCCTGTTTGAAACGCGGGAACTGGGAAAGCGCAATGTAGTCCTCGTCCACGGGTTCGCGCGCCAGGGCTTTCGGGTTGGGCTTAAACGCTGTCCTGTGCTTGACCGATTCAAGCCGCGGGAATTCGGTGATCACCTCGGGGTTGCCGCGCTCCAGGTCCCAGAAATAATGCAGGTTGCCGTTGGAAAGGATCACAAAACGCACATTTTGCGAGCGTGCATAGGCGCGCGCCTGCTCTTTGCCGTCCAGTGGCGATTTTTCCTCGCGTTTGGCTTCCAGCACGATGAAGGGGAACCCGTTTTCATCCAGCAGGAGGAAGTCCATATAACCGGCTTTGATTTTCTCGAAGTCTTCGCCAAGCGCAGTCAAAGCGTTTTTATCCGGCTTTGCTTTCCCTTCCAGGACGATATTCGCCGGTCCGTCAGGCGTTGGAAAAAAGCGCCAGCCGGCTTTTTCAAGCATTTTATTGATTTTGATGCGAGCCATTGCTTCAGTCATGGCTGATTCTGCCCCTTGTGAGTGGTTTAGAAAAATTATAGCATAACCCGTCGGCGGGAAGTAGGGGCAGGTCTTGCGAAGCAGTGCCTGCCCAAGATATCAGCACCCCTTCGGCAGGGCTACCGGCTTTTTTCAATCATCGAACATGCGAGGGATATCAATTTGGTAATCACCCCGTAGGGGCAGGTCTCCGTGCCTGCCCAAGATATCAGCAGCCCTTCGGCAGGGCAACCACAGAGGGTTGCCCCTACCGGATTTTATCTATCGCGACTATGCCGAAGGGACAATAATTTGGTGATCAAGTAGGGGCAGGTCTTGCGAAGCACTCTTCGAGCAGTGCCTGCCCAGGATATAAGCACCAATTAGTCAGGGTAACCACGGAGGGTTACCCCTACCAGATTTTTTCAATCATCGAACATGCGAGGGATATCAATTTGGTGATCATCCGTAGGGGCAGGTCTCCGTGCCTGCCCAGGAGATACCATTTAGGTCAGGGCAACCACAGAGGGTTGCCCCTACCAGCGGTTTGGACAGATCTGCCCGGAGAAATGATGCGCCCTTAACCACCCGTTACTATTCACTATCCTCACAATTCCCTCCCCTCTACTTCCTCCATATGCGACTATAATGGAACTGAACGCAAAAACAAAGGAGGCACCCTATGTCTGAACCAAGACCCGTCAGCGCACCGCGCGGCACAACCCTCACCTGTAAATCATGGCTGACCGAAGCCGCCTACCGCATGATCCAGAACAACCTCGATCCCGCAGTCGCCGAAAAGCCCGACGACCTGATCGTTTACGGAGGCAGCGGCAGGGCTGCCCGCAGTTGGGAGGCGTTTGACGCCATCCTCGCAACCCTCAAAGAGCTGGAATCCGATGAAACCCTCCTCGTGCAATCGGGCAAACCCGTGGCGGTGTTCAAGACCCACGCGGACGCCCCCCGGGTATTGATCGCCAATTCCAACCTCGTTCCCCACTGGGCGACCCAGGAACACTTCGACGAACTGGCTGCCAAAGGCTTGATCATGTACGGGCAGATGACCGCCGGCTCGTGGATCTACATTGGCACGCAGGGCATCCTGCAGGGCACCTACGAAACCCTGGGCTCGTTGGCGCAGCAAAAGGGCTGGCGTTCACTGAAGGGCAAATTCGTGCTCACCGCCGGCCTGGGTGGCATGGGCGGCGCCCAACCTCTGGCAATCACGATGAACGAGGGCGTCGGTTTGATCGTGGAGGTCGACCCCGAACGGGCAAAACGCCGTTTGGAGGTGGGCTATGTGGATGTCGTCGTTGATGAACTTGAGGAAGCGATGACCCTGGTCGAGGAAGCCCTGGCGAATGAGATGCCCAAATCGATCGGGCTGATCGGCAATGCGGCTGACATCTTCCCCGAACTGGTCATGCGCGGCGTGGTTCCGGATGTGGTCACCGACCAGACCTCCGCACACGACCTGCACAATTACATCCCCACCGGCCTCTCCATGGCAGAAGCCGATCAACTCCGCCAGGACGACCCGGTCGAATATGCCCACAGGTCGCAAGCATCCATCGCCAGGCACGTTCAGGCAATGCTCGATTTTCAAAAGAAAGGCTCGGAGGTCTTCGACTATGGCAACAACATCCGCCAGCGCGCCTTCGATTACGGCGTGCAGGATGCCTTCGACTTCCCGGGCTTTGTGCCCGCCTACATCCGCCCCCTGTTCTGTGAGGGCAAAGGACCTTTCCGCTGGGTGGCGCTTTCGGGCGATCCGGAGGACATCTACGAGACAGACCGCGCCATCAAGGAGCTCTTCCCCGAGGACAAGCACCTTCACAGATGGCTGGATATGGCACGCGAAAAAGTGCCCTTCCAGGGACTGCCCTCTCGAATTTGCTGGCTGGGTTACGGCGAGCGCGCCAGGGCGGGGTTGGCTTTCAATCAGCTGGTGGCGGAGGGGCGCGTTTCCGCCCCTATCGTGATCGGCAGAGATCACCTCGATTCAGGATCCGTTGCCTCGCCAAACCGCGAGACAGAAGGCATGAAGGATGGGACCGATGCAGTTAGCGATTGGCCGATCCTGAATGCCCTGATCAACGCCGTCAACGGCGCGACCTGGGTCTCCTTCCATCACGGCGGCGGGGTCGGGATTGGTTTCAGCCAGCACGCCGGGCAGGTGATCGTGGCAGATGGCACCCCCGAGGCTGCCAGTCGGCTTGAACGCGTCCTGACGGTCGACCCGGGGCTTGGCGTGGTGCGCCATGCCGATGCTGGTTATGATCAGGCGATCAAAGCCGCCCATAGACACGGGATCCACATGCCAATGCTCAGGGAGGACTGATTGCAGAGGAGGACCCAGCGGTTCATCTTTTTCAGCCTGGCGATCCTGGTTGGTTTGGCTGCCGGGATCTTTTTTGGCTGGCAGGTGGCGCCCGCTCGATACACGGATACCAGCCCGGATACCCTCCGACAGGACTATCAGACCGATTTTGTCCTGATGGTCGCCGAACTGTATGGGCACGATGCGGACCAGGCCATGGCAACATCCAGGCTGACCTACCTCAGCCCCATGCCGCCCCTGGATACCGTTCAGGCGGCAATCGCCTATGCTCAAAAAAATAATTACACAACCGATGACCTGCAACTGATGTTCAACCTGGCAGAGATGATTAGAGATCTCCCTCTGAATTCTGAACAGGATCGTGTGGATTGAGCATGAATGAAGACACCCGGGAAATCAGGAGCGTCCAGCCACCCATAGAAAAGCGTGGTCACTGGTATTTGATCACGGGGCTGGTCCTGGGGTTCCTGCTCGGATTGCTGTACACGCGGTGGATCAATCCCGTCGTTTACGAATCCACCGATCCCGCATCCTTGAGAGAAGAATTCAAAGAAACTTATCGCAGCACGATCGCCCAGGTTTACGCCGCTTCGGGCAACCTGGAGCGCGCCACCCGGCGATTGGCATTGCTGGAGGATGAAAATCCGATCCACGCCCTTGGTGGGCAAGCCCAGCGCGCCCTGGCAGCCGGCGATGAGGTGCAAGCCCGCGCCCTGGCGCTGCTGGCTTCGGCGCTGCAAGCCGCCGCATCACAGGACGCCAACCAAAGCGTTCCAACCCTGATGAGCACGATGGAATTTATCCCCACCCAAACCCTTCCTGCACCGACGCCCACCCCCTGATTCAGTCCTGCGTGGAAAGACCAAAAGTAAATATATAGAGATTGGTCTCGCGCAGCACAAAACTCATGGACTGATAAAGCCGATTTGCCGCGGCACGACCCGGGCGGGAGGTCAGGTTGACCTGACGTAAACCCAGCTCACGCGCCTTTTCGAGGCAGGCTTCGGTCAAAGCACGTCCCATGCCCTGCTGGCGGGCATCCCGATCCACCACCACATCCTCAATCCATCCGTGCAGTCCGGTGGGCGTCTGGTAGGTCGCCAATGTCGCCGTGCCAAGGATTGGCCCGCTGGCATCCGCCCGGGCAAGAAAGATATGGGTGGATTCCGAAGCAGCCATCCTTTCCAGGTCTTCCTTTGAAGGTGTAGGGCTGACTTCGGTCAGTTGGGGGATCAGCTTTTTGAACGCCTGGATGATTTCTTCATCTACCCGGCCCATCGCTTGAATATGCATGATTCGCATCCTCCAATCAGGTGTTATTTACACGTGATAAATATATTATAATTTCAATCCTACCCCACAACTTTGTCTCATCACGATCCACCAAAAATATTGGAGACCATCCCATGAGCTCGGAACAACAAAAAATACTTGACAGGTTTAATACATCTTTAGATGATCTGGATGCTGTTTTGCAGAACCTGCCAGAGGAAGCGCTGGATTGGTCTGAAAAAGAAGGCGAATGGACCATCAATGAAGTGCTCCATCACCTGGCGGGAGATGGCAACGTGTTTGCGTTTATCTTCGAGCGCGCCCTGGTATTGCCGGGGTCGAATGTGTTTTTTGGAGCATTCCCGGGAAACGAGGTTTGGTGCAATCAGCTTGACTGGCGTCAGCGCTCGGCAGCTTCTGCGCTTGAATTGATTCACGCCCACCGCAAATTCCTGTCGGAAATGGTCAGCCACTTCCCTGATCGCTGGGATAACAGGGTGAATTTTTGTAATGAAAAGGGGGAGGTACAGGCTGATCCGAGCGTCGAAGGACTGATCATCATGTTGACAGAACACATGGTTGAACACAGCGAGATGATCAGAAAGATTGTTAATGTAAACCAGGCATGACCCTTTGAGCATTATTTAGATAAATCCACAAGCAAAGGTCTGAGCCGGTTCTTTACGCAAGATTATCGGGGGTATAATAAAATCTAATTTAGATATTTACAGTAATATTTATCCGGTTTGTAGGGTCCTTTCCATCCAGTCCTGCCAGGCCCAGCGCCTGGATGGCTGGGAACCTCTTATCAAAATAAGACGGTTTTGCAAGCTGAAAGTAAAGTGCAAAAATGAAAAGGAAAAATAAACAAGAAAAACAATACCATTTCAAATACATCTTCCCCATACTGTTGATGGTGGGGCTGTTGCTGGCTGCCTGCCAGCCGGCGCCCACCGAAGAGATACAACAACTGGTTTCGACATCGACGGCAATTCCAGCGCAACCTGAAACATTGTTGACAGCAACCCTCATTCCCCCCTCGCCGACCCCACAGCCTCCCACACCGGAGCCTGTTCAGACCCTGCCTTTCGAGCCCCGAATCGCGTTGGAGGCGATCGCTTCAGGGTTTACTGCGCCGGTTGCCTTAGCCACCCCGGATGATGGCAGCAGCCGGCTTTTTATTGTTGACCAGGTGGGCTTGATCTATGTTTTGCAAGAAGAGGGTAACCTGCTGGAAACGCCTTTTCTGGACCTCCGGTCAAAATTGGTTGCCCTGAATACTTCTTACGATGAAAGGGGATTGCTGGGCATGGCATTTCACCCGGAGTATGCCAGCAATGGACGGTTTTTTGTGTATTACAGCGCTCCCCTGCAGGCTGGTGGGGAGCAGGGATACAACCACACCAGCATCCTTTCCGAATTTTCCGTATCCAATGAAGACCCGCATCAAGCCGATCCGGATTCCGAGAAAATCATCCTTAAAATCGACCAGCCGCAATCCAATCACAATGCCGGGGCGATCACCTTTGGACCCGACGGTTACCTTTACGTTCCGCTGGGGGATGGCGGCGCTGGTTCGGATGTTGGGTTTGGGCATGCCGATGACTGGTATGATGTCAATGCCGGCGGCAACGGGCAAAACGTGGAAGAAAACATGCTGGGCAGCGTCCTCAGGATAGATATTGACAACGGTGACCCTTATGGGATCCCTGATGACAATCCCCGGATCAGCGTGAATCACCCTGAAATTTGGGCTTTCGGCTTTCGTAACCCTTACCGTATGGCTTTTGATATGGGCGGTGAGCATGAGCTTTTCCTGGGTGATGCAGGTCAGGAGCTGTGGGAGGAAGTCTCCATTGTCGTTGCTGGCGGCAACTATGGTTGGAACGTCCGTGAAGGGACGCACTGCTTCAGCACCGCCTACCCCGGCATACCGGATGCAATCCTTGACTGCCCCACACAGGACCCGCAAGGAAACCCGCTCATCGATCCGATCATTGAATTCCCAAACCTGAAGCACCCTGATGGCGGTCTGGGTTCAACGATCGTCGGCGGCGTGGTGTATCGCGGTTCTATCCTGCCCGCATGGGATGGGCGGTATATCTTTGGGCAGTGGAGCATAAGCTCTCCCGTGCGCCAGGGAGGTCTGTCCGTCGCTGAGCGCTCAGATCAGGGTTTATGGAATTTTGAGAAAATCCAAATCGTCAATCATGAAAATGAGGATCTGGGCGCCTTCCTGCTGGCACTGGGGCAGGATCTCGAAGGTGAAGTCTACGTACTCACCTCGCAAAATGTTGGTCCCAGCGGTCATACAGGGGTCGTTTATCGAATCAGAGAGCCTTAGAATCCCACCGGGTGCTCATGAAAATAGCAGGGTGAGATGCGGCTTTCACCCCACCAGCACATACGAAAAGAGGCTGCTCAATGAACAGCCCCGATTTAATTTGAAGTTCCGAATTTATTTCAGCAAATGCGCTTCCAGATGGATTTCCACGGCAGACAGCGCTTTTGATACCGGGCAGTTTCGCTTGGCGCCTGAAGCAAATTTTGCAAATTCCTCCATAGTGATGCCCGGCACTCTGGCATGGGTCACCAATTTAATATTTGTGATCGCAAATCCACCTTCGATCACTTCAATTTTAACCCTTGCCTCGGTCTTAATCTCATCGACCGTATAACCGGCTTTGCTCAAATCCGCACTGAGCGCCATAGAAAAACATCCAGCATGGGCTGCTGCAATAAGTTCCTCAGGATTGGTCCCCTGACCATCTTCAAAACGTGAAGAGAAAGAATAGGCGCCGCTAAAGGCACCGCTCCCCAAGCTCACCGACCCTTTGCCGGTTTTTAAATCACCTTCCCAAACTGCATTTGCAAACCGAGTTGCCATTTTTACTCCTTTGTTATACTTTATTATTTAATTTTTCTTACTCTACGCTTTAATTTACTCGTTTAATATAAGATAATCGTTAATACGACTGAATTGGTGCATAATAATCGGGAACAGCAATCATCGCTTCGCTGCAAAAACAAAAGAGCAGGCATTTTTGTAATGTCCTGCTCTTCAAACTATCAATTGGAAAACAAAGGCGAATTACCACTCAAAAGCTGGAACCGTCAGCCAGGCATCGCCATCCTTAAAAGCATAATAAGGCAACCAGATCACACCAAAAAACTCGGTAAATATGTTCTTTTTATAGGGCGAAATCCCTTCTTCAACCGCCAGATCGACAGCGTCCAGCCAGCGCGCTTCGAGGCCTTCAAGTTCGTTCTTCATCTCATCTTGCGCTTCCAAAAGATCTTTCTCAAGTTGCTTGACATCCAGTTCTCTTGCATCCAGATCTGCCTTTGCCTTGCTCGTCATCCGGCGTTTGGTCAATGAGGTGCTCAGACTCCGTTGACGTCCCATCGCCAAACCAAGCACGTTCTCCAGGCCCTTCCCCGCTTCCTCCATGCGCCGATGGTTGAGCTCTTGTTTGGCTTTTTCAAGGTTGTTTGTTGCAGTTCGCAACCTTTCTTCCAATCGATCAATTTTTGTTTTATGCTTTGCTTTGATCGTTCCGGTCTCTTTTTCAGCCCTGTCCTTTGCTGCAGCCTCACTCATTTTTCGGAATTCGTCCTCAGTCACCTCAGGTCCAGCGACCACGCCCAAAGTGTCATTCTTTCGAAGAGGCAGGGTCTGCGTCCGGTAAATCCAATCGATGAAATCTGCTTCAAGGCTGCTGACTGTTTTCGCGTCCACCACTGCAAGGTTATCAAGAGGTTCAAAGCTTGCATCTGGATTGGCTTCAGGCATTAGATCGTCCAGGTCAAAGGGGGCAACAGAAAAATCTTCCCACTTGACAAGCCCCCTTCGTCTCATCTCATCAATGCTGACCGTGATGACCTTTTCCTGGCTGATGTTATATTTTCGCTCCAAATATGCAACACGCGCCTGCCCTACAAGGGCTGGTCGATAAAGGTATTTGGGGCTGGGAAGATCGCCAGCCAGCGACTCGCCTGCATTTTTCAATGCTTCTGCAGGCCCACGATTGACAGGAAAGTAAGAAACTTTGATTGCCCCTGGAATCGCTGGTGCAACGCTCTGCCCCAGAGCTACGTCTGCAGGTTCCTTGGAGAACACCGCTGGTTTTTCTTCTGAACTGATTTGCACTCGCGCTTTCGCGTTCACCAGCGCGTTCAATTCAGGGATCTGAGCGCGCGTTAGCGGTCCTGCAAGGTAATTCATAGCCCAGCGTGTGCCAAAAACTTGTGGTTGAGACTCATGCACATTGTGAAGCAAGAATACGCGTTTCCCCAGTTGTGAGATCATTTTGTCAAAACCGCTTCGATTAATTCCAGGTGCAGCCCCTTCCAAGCCATCCAGAAGACGTGCTTTGTCCTGATCCGTCTGCAATTTACCAATCATCCAGGTGCCGCAGTTCGACAGAGCCTTATAGTCCAGATCAACCGGGTTCTGTGTTGCCAGAAGCAAACCCACACCAAACGCACGTGCCATCTTCAGCATCCGCAGGATAATTTCTTTGCTGGGCGGGTTGGCAACCGGCGGCAGATAGCCCATGACCTCATCAAAATAAACCAGTGTTCGCAAGCTGCCAGATCCTCTTTGGGTGCGCATCCACGTCTCGATAGCGCTGTAAAGCAAGGTAACAAAGAACATCCGCTCCTGGTCGCTGAGGTGCGCCAGATAAAAAACACTGTGTCGCGGTTTGCCCGCGGGCGTGAATAAAATTTCGGCAATGTTTAAGGGTTGACCCTCCAGCCAGGTATGAAAGGCAGGCGCTGCCAGAAAGTTATTTAGAAGCATTGCCAATGAAAAGCGGTCTTTTTCAGGATAGAACTGCTCTAACGACAGCACGCCCAATTTTTCAAAAGGCGGCGTCTGTACATGAAAAATCAGCGTCTCCATATCCAGGTCTTTACCATCTCTCCAGTTGGATTCAAAGATATTTGAAAGCAAGATGTGTTCTCTCATTCGCACCGGATCAATATCTTTAAATCCGATCAGACCTAAAAGCGCTGTCACCGTGCTGGAAATCCTTTCGCGCAAGATCTCCTTGTTATCATCCCAGGGGATATCCGGCGCAGTAAAAGAAGCCATAACGCTGACGGGGATCCCGGCATCGGATCCGGGTGTATAAACGGTGTATTCAACGGCATCTTTCAATGCCAGTAATTCAGGTTTGCCGATCCCGTAAGAAGCCAGCCCATTCTCCCAGGACGAGGCGGCTTTCTGTGCGGCTTCTTCCACGGAAATTCCATCCCGACGGGCAGCATCTTGATCAACCCAGGGTTGAAAATCCTCGGGCAAAAGGTCTGGAAAATGCAATAATAAATTTGTCAAATCGCCCTTGGGATCAATTGCAATGGCGGGGATGCCCTGCAAGGCGGCTTCTTCCAGCATAATCATGCCCAACCCGGTCTTGCCCGACCCGGTCATACCGGTGATGACTCCGTGGGTCGTCAGGTCATCAGGGTCATAATAAACAAAATCATCCTGCAACTTGTTTTCGTCAAGATCAAATACTTTACCAAGGAAAAATTTATTGGGCTTTCCAGACATAAAACCTCCAATTGTGTGCTTTGTTCTATTAGTATAATTCAAACAAATCGTAAAATACAAAATTTCTGGCGATTCTTTGCTCTCACAAATATTCGCCCCTTCAAAAATCAAATAAAAAACTGCGAAGGTTCATTCGCAGTTTTTGTTATTTCTAATTCTTTATGGCCGCCAGATCCCGCTCCGGCGGGGCGTGATATCCTCCGAGGTGATAAAAGCATCCGGGTCGATCTGTAAAACCAGTTCCTCAAGCTCATCCGCCTGCTTGCGTTTTACCCGGGAATCAACCACCATAAAATTACCTTCCCTCCCGCGTGCGGGAATTTCCGTCACACCATAGCCTGCTTCGCGCAAAGTGTCTGCAACCTCTGTGCTTTTCGTTCGGCTGATGATATTGAAATGAACATAACCGATTGCCAGACGTTGTTCGATCATCATCCCAACCACTGTTCCGGTTGCAAACCCGGCTGAATACCCGATGACATTCAAAATGTTTTCAACATTATTAACAACCGATCCAATCACCACCACAAAAATGATCGATTCGATAAACCCTAAAATCCAAGATAACGCTCGTTTGCCTCTCAGGCTCAGCATAAACCTGACCGTGTCAATCGCAATGTTTACAGCCCTGGCAAGAAAAATGCCAAAGGCAACCAACCAGGCTGTGGGGGAAAGCAGTTGTTCCATTTTTTATTTTTCCTCCTTGCCATTTCGCTCAGCAATACCTTGGAGAATGGCGGGATAATACAGGGTATTCATATAGTCCTGAACGGTTCTGCGCATACTGAATTGTCGACCGACGGTGCGGATACTTTCTTTCATTCGAGCAATCCATTCTGCCGGCAATCCGTCGGCTGAACGTTGTTCATAATATAGAGGAACAATCTCGTTTTCCAGGGTGTCATACAAACTGAGCACATCGGCTTCATCCTGTTCGTGCTCACTCACGTCTTCATTGGTATCATTACCGATTGCCCAGCCATTACGCCCGTTATACCCTTCTCGCCACCAGCCATCCAAGACAGAGAAGTTCAGAACGCCGTTCAATCCGGCTTTCATACCTGAGGTACCCGAAGCTTCGCGGGGTCGGCGGGGGGTATTTAACCATACGTCCACACCCTGCACCAGATAACGGGCAATGTTCATGTCATAGTCTTCCAAAAAAGCCAGTCGTCCGCCAAACCGGGCGTCTTTAATCTGCCTGTACACTTCCTGGATCATTTGCTTCCCGGGTTCATCTGCAGGGTGCGCCTTTCCTGCAAAAACAAACTGGACTGGCATCCGGGCGTTTGTAACGATCTTCAACAAGCGGTCAAAATCTCTAAAGATCAGGTTGCCGCGCTTGTACGTGGCGAACCGCCGGGCAAAGCCAATGGTCAGTGCATAAGGGTCAAGCAAGACTCCGCTTGCAACCGTCTGAACAGGATGAACATGGTTACTCTTCCACCGGTCGCGGGCTCTACTGATGGCAAAGGCGACCAATCTGCGTTTGAGGTGCCTTCGAACCAGCCAAATTTCCTCATCGGGAATAGATTCCACACCCTCCCAGAGATCAGGATCATCAATTCGCTCAGACCAATCTGAACCAAGATAGCGGTTGAAAAGTATACCCAGCCTGCGGGCAAGCCAGGTTTGGGTGTGCACCCCGTTTGTGATATATCCAATCGGTACGTCCTGAACTTTTGTATCCGGCCACAGGAAATGCCACATCTCCCTTGCAACCTGGCCATGCAACTCGGATACACCGTTGCGATATTGCGATAGCTTCAACGCCAAAATCGGCATGCTGAAAGCCTCGCCACCCCAGGATTGTTTGATCTTTGCGATTTCAATAAAATCCTCACGCGAAAGCCCGAGGTCGGTCCATACCTGAACAAAGTATTTATCGATCAACCACAGCGGAAACTCATCATTCCCGGCTGGCACAGGCGTATGCGTGGTGAAAATGTTCGTCTTTTTGATCTTTTCGGTGGCTTGTGAAAAAGTCAGCCCTTTTCTGACATATTCCAGAGCTCGCTCGAGCGTCAGGAACGCAGAATGACCTTCATTCATATGCCAGGCTGTTGGATCATAACCCAGCGCACGCAGGGCGCGCACGCCGCCCATCCCCAAAAGGATCTCCTGGGAAATTCGCAATTCAAGATCGCTGATATACAAGCGATCCGTAAGTTGTCGGTCGTGGGGGTCATTATCGGGAATATTGGTATGAAGCAAATAGAATTTCACCCGTCCGACATTTAATTCATAAATATGCGCGTAAACCTTGCGGCCGGGAAGATCAATCGCGATCTTCAACAAATCATCATTTTCATCCTTCAATTGGATGAGAGGCAGGTCGTCAAAATCAATCGGAACGTTTTCTGCCTGCTGCCATCCATCTTCGCTGATCCTCTGGCAGAAATAACCATAGGTATAGAGGAACCCCACCCCGACCAGCGGAATTCCCAGATCGCTGGCTTCTTTGAGATGATCACCCGAAAGAATACCTAATCCACCGGCATATACCATCAAGGACTCGTGCAGCCCAAATTCAAATGAGAAATAAGCCATCAACTCATTTGCCAACTCGGGATATTTTTGCTCGAACCAGGTATCCTTTTCCTGCATATAGCGGTCGAAATCACGCATCACATGGGTGTATTTATCCAAAAAATAGCGATCATTTGTAACTGCATTCAAGCGCGATCGATCGCATTCTCTGAGAAACGCAACCGGGTTGTGGTATGTTTTTTCCCAAAGCAAATCATCAATTTCCCTGAACAAACGCTGGGCTTCGGGATGCCACACCCACCATAGATTGAACGCCAATTCTTCCAGGCGTTTGATTCTGCGCGGCAAATCGAAGGCAACAGGTCTTTCGCGTATAATTTCTGTCATTGTCTTTTCCTTTTTAAATAGAATACCTGCAGAAGTAAGATCGCTTATTTCCGCAGGAACTTTTTTGTTTTTAGATAATTTCGGTGATGTCGTTTAATACAAGCCATTATTCCAGCCACTAATCATACCACATCGCCCGCCGAGGGAAAGATTTTATCGAATACCTTGAACAACAGCGGCTACCAAACCTGTGACCTGTTGATTTAAGATTGTTGAAATTACTCCTATGTCTGGATCGATTTGACCACTTCAATGCCATTTAACGCCATGTGATACAGGAAAGTGGCATATAAGAAATCGCCATCGTGGGGCATAGCAGGAGAATTCTGAGCATCTTCCACCGACAGATGCCATGTTTGGGTGCAGTTTGCGGGCACAATCACCCGTCTATCCTTGCGGTAGGCATTGGCATGATAGCGCAGATAGGTGGCCAATTGATATAAACACAGGTCGGTCACATCCCCAACCGCGATGATGGTTTCGATGGGTTCTCGCTGCGCAACCCAATCATCAAAATCATTATTGAGCGCGGGGTGGATCGAATCTTTGTAAACGATGCTCATCTGATCAAAGAATGGCAGGTTTTTGATCAAATCAATCGTCTCTGCCTGATAGGTTCCTTTAATAGCATGCTCTCCAAAAGCCTCAAATTCCAGTGATTCTTCGTCATGCCCTTCCTGCACAAGAAGAATATGGCGCAATCCATGACCCCACGCGACGCGCATTAAATCGGCAATCGGCTCTCCAATGGGTGCCACGCGCGGGCTGGCTAATGGTCCCTCATACAAAAATCCGTTGATCACATCCGCGGAGATGATGGCTGATTTCTCGGGTTCAGGGATGGCTTCGTCAAGCCTGATAACGGGCAAATTCTCCACCCAGCCTTCAAGGTAATCAAGAAATGTTTTTGATGATGCTGCTAAGGACATATAACCTCCGGTATTTTATTGATCAGATTAATTTTAGATCAATAGTATCAGAAAGACATAAATCTCACAAACCGGTTCCGGATGCCCTGCCATCGGGTCTTTCATCCTCAACTCATTTATTTGTTTTGCAGATTTGTATCTTGAAATGATGCCAGCCCCGCTTATTAAAAGCCTTGCAAACAGCCGGTATAATTGCAATAAACAGACAAAGGGAGACCCAAACCCATGATTGAAGTAATCGCTTTCGACGCCGATGACACCCTCTGGCATAATGAAGTTCTCTACCAGGATGCACAGCAAGCGTTCCAACGCATCCTCTCCCCCTGGGCACAGCCTCAGGCTGTCGCAGCACGTCTGGATAAGATTGAATTGCACAATATGCCCCTTTACGGCTACGGCATCAAAGCCTTTATGCTTTCAATGATCGAAACTGCCAACCTGATGTCGGGCGGCGAAATAACAGGCGAGGAGATCGAGAAAATTCTAACGGTGGGTCGTTCGATGCTGCATGCCGAGGTGACCCTATTTCCTCATGTGGAGGATACGCTCAGAAGTTTATCAGAAACCTTCCGCCTGATGATGATCACCAAAGGCGATCCGCTGGATCAGACCCGCAAGGTTGAACGTTCACAGTTAGGTCGTTATTTCTCACAGGTGGAAATCGTCCATGATAAAACCAGACAATCCTATCAAGACGTGCTGGGAAAGTATCATCTCGACCCGCGCGGCTTTATCATGGTTGGCAATTCTCTCCGTTCCGATGTCGCCCCAATTCTTGAATTAGGCGGCATCGCCATCCATATCCCCGCTGAAACAAGTTGGGACCACGAAGATATACCGGATTTCGACAACACCCAAAAAGGATATTACCATTTGGAAAACATAAAACAGCTCCCCCAACTTCTCCAGAATATATCAAAGTAAATCGCGACATAAACATGCTTTCGAAAACGGATTTTTTTCTTTATCTTGAAGCGCCCATGCACCTTTGGGCAAAAGCCCATAACCAGATCGAAGTTGATGCGCTGACGCCCTATGATCAGCACCTGGCTCAGCAGGGGCAGCAAGTTGAAGCGCTTGCACAAAATTACATCAAGCAGGTTGTTTTACCCGGTTACCAGAACGCAAAGATTTATTTCCAAAAGACATTTAATGATGGACGTTTTTTGTCTCGCGTTGATGCATTGATTTGGGATCGGGAGGCTGACGCCTATGATCTTTTTGAAATTAAATCCTCAACCAGCGTCAAACCTGAACATGAACTCGATCTGACCTTTCAGGTCTTGCTGCTGGAAAACTTGCTGAACTTACGTCATGTGGTTCTTCTTCACATTGATAAAACCTATCAACGTGCTGAAGACCTTGCGCTTGAACGGTTTTTTATCTGCAAGGAACTGTCCGAAAAGGTCGAAAATCGAAGGACCTTCGTTGCTGAGAATCGCGAAATAGCCCGGTCTTTAATGCAATTACCATCCCCTCAACCCGGCTTTGCCTGCCACAAACCTCAATCCTGTCCCTGCCCGAGCCTGTGTCACCCAGATCACCCGCCGCATTCTGTTTATGACCTGCCCTACCTTGGGAAAAAAGCAGCCGCTCTGCGGGAAATGGGCGTTATATCCATTCATGACATCCCTGACGCACTCGAATTCAATCCCAATCAAAGCAAACACATCCGGGCAGTCAAACTTGGAGAGCCTCTCATCGAAAAACGAGCAATTAAGCAAAGACTGGACGGACTCGACCATCCTTTATATTTTCTTGATTATGAAACCGTCAACCCCGCAATCCCCCTTTTCCCGGGATACCAGCCCTATGAACACATCATTTTCCAGTATGTGCTGTATGTGCTTGAAAAACCCGGCGCCGTTCCCCTGCTATATGAATATCTGCACACTGCTCCAAACGACCCCGCGCCGGAGATTACCCCCCATTTGCTGAATCATATCGGATCTCATGGGTCCGTCATTGTTTGGAATCAGAGCTTTGAAAAACACCGTAACCTCGATCTGGCACGACGCTGCCCGCAGTATGCGGATGGCTTAATGGATGTCAATGCGCGCCTGTTTGACCTGATGAAGATCTTTAAAGACGGGTGTTATGTGCATCCTGATTTTCATGGCAGCGCATCTCTCAAAGCGGTGCTGCCTGTTCTCTGCCCTCACCTCAGTTATACGGACCTCGAGATCCAAAACGGGGAAGAGACCATGCTTAAATGGTACTGGCTTCAAACCGGAGAACCTTCACCTGAAGAAAGAAAAGCGACCGAAGACGCCATGAAAGCCTATTGCGGTTTGGACACCCTGGGGATGGTTGAAATTTATCAGCACTTGAACAAGATCGTTGGAGGTGAAGATGGACCTTTATCAGATGGTAAATCGGTTAAAACAGCAAGGTGAGGCTATCATCAGCCTGTGCGAAGGATTCACCCCAGATTCAGCCCGCTGGAAGCCTGATCCGGACAGCTGGTCGCTGCTTGAGGTGATCAACCACCTGGTGGACGAAGAGGTATTGGATTTCAGATCGCATTTAGACCATATTTTACACACACCTGAATTACCATGGCATGAAATTGATCCCATGGGTTGGGTGACGCTGAAAGCCTATAACCAGCGCATCCTGACTGATAGCATCTCCTGCTTTGATGAGGAAAGGAGGAATTCGCTTTCGTGGTTGACCTCTCTCAAAGCCCCCGATTGGAATTCTTCTATCACATTTTCATGGGGGGACTTATCAGCTGGAGATATCCTGGCTTCGTGGGTGGCGCACGATTTACTGCACCTGCGTCAGATTATCGAATTACGATACTCATTAACGCACAGGGAAAATTTGCCATTCAGAATAAACTATGCGGGGCAGTGGTAAGGAGACAAAAATATTAACCTGCGGGAGATTTTTCGCGAATCTTATCTGAGTCTCAGCAGGTCTAATCTACCCTTAAACTGCGCACACCGTCTACATCAGACAGGGTTTCGATCAGATCTTCCAGCTGTTGATCTCGATCAATGACCGCCACCACCTGAATCCGCAAGCGCTCATCTTTGACATGCTTCTGGATGGTGAAATTGGAAATACTGACCGCAAATTCCTCAACAATATGGCGGACCGTCTTAACCACACCTTTGCGAAAGTTGACTTCAATAGAAATGTATCGAGCAATCGAAGTGCGAAGGAAACGTTTTTCAATGACATTTAACAAAGCCAAAACGATCAGCATGAGCACGGTGGCGAAGACGCCGATCAAATAATAACCTGCGCCAACGGTCATCCCCACAATCGCCATCGTCCACAGGGAACTTGCTGTAGTCAGACCTTTGACATTATAGCCAAAACGAAGGATCGCTCCAGCACCCAAAAAACCGATTCCGGAAATGACCTGGGCAGCAAGACGGGCGGGGTCTGCCGAAGTGCCTGGCTTGGCATAAAGGTATCCTAAATTTATCGAGAGCACCATAGCTAAGGTTGCACCAATCACAAGGACCATATTGGTGCGCAAACCGGCAGGTTGATCGCTCCGTTCTCTTTCAAGCCCAACGATGGCGCCCAGGACCGCACTCACCAGCACTCTTAAAGCAATCTGTAATTCAGATATCATAGTTGGTTTATCTCCCACAATCAATCAAAACCGCTACAACCAATTTATAGAAAATGCAGAAGATCTGCCTGCGAGTTGAATGCCCTCATCACGATCAGCCTTAAACCGGAAAATGATGACCAATTATGTTGTTTTCTTTGAAATGTTATCCGGGATAAGAAATCATACCGTGATGGATCTATAATTGTATCATGACCTGTCAATTATTTTTAATGATTTACTAAATTACTAAATGAGGTTTCGATCGAAACGTGCCCAGACCGAAGGTTTTCCACCTCCCCCATCCGGGCGAATTTCTTTACCCTCGCGGCGCCATGTCAGTCTGAGAAATTCCTGAAAGAAAGCAATATCTTCTTCTGCTATCCCATGTCCCTGCTCCGAAGGGGCACGCGTGTGAGCATACAACAGGTAAATCCCACCTGGTTTTAACCAATCCTTGAGATTAAGACGATATCTTTCTCTTTGCGATGGCGCCAAGCCATGGTAACAACCCATATCAAGAACCAGGTCAAATTTTGCGCTGATGCCAGTCTTGCGTGCAACATCCGTGTAATAGACGCGCGGTCTTTTGCCAAACTTTTTTAATGCTTGTCGAGCCTTTAAAACGGACAGCCAAGCAAAATCCGCACCGACCACTTCCCATCCATATTGTGCCATGGTTGATAGATTTGTTCCTGTCCCACAGCCCACATCCAAAGCCCAGCCTGGGCTCGTTGATTTTAACAACTCAATTAACTCGGGTGGAGAGACGCCCGTATCCCAGGTGGGGCGCCCCAAGTAAAACAGGTTGAAGCGCAGCCAACGGCGATATCTTGCCATTCTTTCATTCATTAGAAGTAATAACCATCCATTTTAGATCTACAATGACACTGGAACAAAGCTTTCTGACATTGTAACAGGCAAAACGTCCTCTGGCATTAAAAATGTTTTTCATACTCAAAAGCGCGCACGCGCAGGCATCATTGACTCGCTGCAAACCAAAAAAGGGACGGGTATAATGAGGATGACGAAAACCTTGATCACCGAAGGAGCCCCATGAAGAAAACAATCCAATCGACACTATCTTTAAATAACGGCGTTGAAATCCCATATCTTGGGCTTGGAACCTGGCTTTCAACTGGAGGTGAATGCGAAAAAGCGGTCACGCACGCCCTCAACCATGGTTATTTGATGATCGACACCGCCCAGGCTTACGACAATGAACGGCAAGTTGGTAAGGGCTGGAAGGCAAGCGGAAAAGAACGTGAGAATATTTTTATTACCACCAAAATCCAAAACGCCAACCAGGGCTTTGAGAGCACTAAAAAATCATTTCAGAAAAGCCTTAAAGCGCTTCAAACCGACTATGTTGATCTGCTTCTGGTCCACTGGCCGTATATCGGCGACTTTGACCGCAGCATTATGACATGGCGAGCAATGATCGAAATGAACGAAGCCGGTCTCTGCCGCAGCATTGGCGTCAGCAATTTTACAATTCCGTTGATTGAAGAGTTCGTTGAAAAAACGGGGGTTGTGCCGGCGGTAAACCAGGTTGAATTTCATATTTTTCTTTACCAGAAAGAGCTGCTGGATTACTGCCGTGAGAAACAGATCCAGATTGAAGCCTACAGTCCAATTGCCAGAGCAAAATTTTTAAATGAGCCCGCATTAACAAAGATCGCTCAAAAATATCAAAAATCAACTGCACAAGTGATGCTGAGCTGGTGTATCAACCACGACATTGTTGTGATCCCAAAATCAGTCCATCCGGAACGCATCGAAGAAAATGCGGCAATCTTTTTTGAAATAGCCGAGGAGGACATGAAAGAACTGGATGGTCTTAATTCAAACACCCGACTGGTCAGAAGTCGCTGGGATCCTCCAACCTGGTAAATTCGAAAAATAATCATTCTTCCCAATATCGTTCACAAAAAAACAGGCTGTGGTTTCCCACAGCCTGATGCTTATATTTGAAGATCGGTGCAGGGTGAGATCAATCCGGGCGGGTAATCTCCACCATCTTTTCAAGAATTGTTTCAAGCGCCATGGTATGGCTACAGCGTCCGCGCGTTTGGAAGAAATCGCAAGTACAATGCCACTGCCCATCATTGTACTTAACGGTGTGGACATTATTATCTCCTTCGAAAGTGACCGTAAATTGTTTAAATTTAATCCGTTCACGTTCCTCTACATACCGTTTCGCCTTCTCAATCTTGCCGATCAATCCGTAGTCCATAGTGCACTTTTCCTTTCTGTTTGAAGGGATAAATAAAAAAGAGCACGCGCGGGGTGCCCGGCGTGCTAAATAACATTCATCATTTTTGTAGATATTTTCATTCGCACCTTTGTTCAATGCTTTCTTGACCCCAGTATAAACCTGATCACCAACAAAGTCAACGCCTTTTTTCAAGTACCAAAGCAGACTCTCCACCCGCATAATAACGCAACCATTGATCCACAACCCTGTATCCCGCGCGCTCATACAAACTGATCGCTCCCTGGTTTGAGGCACGTACACTCAACCGGATAACAGGCTGCGGCAATTCCTCCTCGCATGCCATCAGGAGCGCCCTCGCGATCCCCCTTCGCCGATAATCTGGATGGACGGCAAGAGAGGTTATCCAACCCTGCCCTTTTTGTGGTTGCTGTTCCCCGCTGATAAATCCGACCATTCGACCGTCCACTTCAACCTTTAAGCGCACGAAGCCCGGGAAAGACAATACACCGATCAGATCCCACAATGGCCATACATCCTCAGATCTGAAACACAATCGCTCAAGATGACCAAGTTTGTTCAGGTCCCGCCAGCCAGCCGGCTGGATGTTCCAACTTTCTTCAGGTGGTGTGGTTGGTGTGTCCTCAGGGTTGTTCGGGTTCATCAAAATTCTCGGTTTGCGAAGGCTCTGCCCTTCTAAGAAGTGTGTTCACATTATACTCATAACGCTTCACAGATTGCTCCTCCGAAACACAAAGCCTGGATAATAAAGGTAAAATAAACACAGATAAAGCATACCTGGAAGGACGCCCGCATCATTAAAAAATCGCACGGTCACAATGTGCCAACAAGTAGGACAATTGTGCTCTTTGCACCATTTTTTACACCGATGGCTGTCTGGTGTTTCGGGCTGCCCTTCCTGAGGAATGCGAACACCTCCATACTGTAAAATGAATTAGAAAGAAGAAAAAGCGAAAATGATCGACCTGACCATCAACCCCCAACGGGTAGAAACGACCCTGACCCATTTTATCAAGTCCGAATTGAGCCGGGCTGGTTTTTCCAAAGCCTTGCTGGGCGTATCGGGCGGACTCGATTCTGCCGTCAGCCTGTATTTATGCGCCCGGGCGCTGGGCCCAGAAAACGTTCTGGCAATCCGTATGCCCTACAAGACTTCCCCCGAACATACCCTGATCGACGCCCAGACGATGGTCGACGCCCTTGGCGTCAGGTCGCTGACGGTGGAGATCACCCCCGTGGTCGACGCTTTGATCAGCAAATTCCCCGATATGAACCGTTTGCGCGCCGGCAACATCATGGCGCGCATGCGCATGATCGTGCTGTTCGATCAATCCGTTGCCTTCAACGGCCTGGTGGTAGGCGCCAGCAATAAAACCGAGTTGCTCCTGGGCTATACCACAGTCCACGGTGATTCGGCTGTCGCCATGCAGCCGCTGGGTGATCTCTTTAAGACTCAGGTGCGCCAGCTCGCCCGACACCTGGGCGTGCCTGAAGCAGTGATCAGCAAAGCACCCTCGGCTGATCTTTGGGAGGGGCAAACCGACGAAGACGACCTGGGCTTTACCTACGACGAGGTCGATCGGCTGCTGTATTTACTGATCGAACGGGGCGATAGCCCTGAAGCCTGCATCGAAGCGGGCTTTGGGCGGGAGTTCGTCGGGTGCGTGGTGCGCAGGGTGCGCCAGAACCACTTCAAACGCGTTATGCCGCCCATCGGCTGGCTCTCCGGAGGGGTGAATGGTTACAATCTTTCAAGTTTTGGGAATTGGGAGGCTTAGAAACAGACTCGCCACAGGATGGGTTGAGTTTCTATGTCCTGAAATATCGAAAATAATGAGTACAGATAGTTTCTGAAATCCAACGAACCAATTAATTGCAATCCAACTGCCCTGATAAGGCGCAGGGGTTTTTCAAAACATGGACACACTGTGTTATACTGAATTGCAAATATCGGGTCTTTTTAATGCCTGATTAATGGCATATGCGAAAGAAAAATGGAGGGTTTTATGCGCAGATTAACCACAGTAATTATCCAGGTCATCCTGACCCTAAGCATGCTCGCGTCCTGGTTAGCCGTACCGCTGACCGCCCAATCCTCACCAGCCGCCGCGGAACCGGCGGCAATCGCCCAGAGCCAGCCGGTTGAGGGCATCTCTGCCGAAACAGGGCAGGCAGACCCTGCCAAACTGATTCCAGAAGAAGGGGTGGTCCAAAATGCGGACCCCTACCTGACCTCCCTGGCGCTGGGCTATGAACAACCGACCAGCCGCTACGGGCCGGTGCGCAACAATCCGGACGAGGGCATCCCACGTTATGCCTATTCCCCCTTCCAGGAACCGGAAAAACGAGAGGTCTGCCCACCGGGCGGTTGTGATTACATGGCCGGCCAACTGCTGATCAAGTTCGCGCTGGATTCAACCCTGAGGGACGCCGGCGCTCGGGGCGTCTTACCCATGGAAGAGGGTCTCCTTGCCACCATGGATGAATTCGATATCCTTTCCCTGACGCAGATCTTCCCCGACGCAGAAAAACCGCTGCCCGGCGAGCGCATCGCCACCGCCGATGGTGACCTGATCCCGGCGCCAGACCTGACCCTGTGGTACCGCGCTGAGACCCGTTCAACCGAAAGCCTGGGCACGATCGCCCGGTCCCTGGCAGAATCGGAATCCATCGCCTGGGTGGAACCTGATTTTGTGCGCAAGCCGATCGGAATGCCGATTGACGAGGTGTCATTTATGGCGCCTACAAGCCAGCCCGCACCCCTGGGACTGCCCGGTTCGGGTACGGATCCGCTGTATGACCAGCAGTGGCACCTGGATGCCGCAAACATTCCTCAGGCCTGGGCTCACCTGGAAAGCCAGGGACTGCCCCCGGGCGGCAACCGCGATATTGTGGTGGCAGTGATCGACACCGGCGTGGATTACACCCACCCCGACCTGGCTGCCAATATGTGGGTCAACCCGGCGGAGTTCTACGGCACTCCCGGGGTGGACGATGACGGCAACGGCTACGTCGATGACATTCACGGTGCAAGAGTAATTAGGGGATCACGCTCCGGCGACCCGCAGGACGACCACGGGCACGGCACCCACGTGGCAGGCATCATCGCTGCCCAGGCGGATAACGGTATTGGGGGTGTGGGCGTGGCTTACAACGTGCAGATCATGGCGATCAAAGCCGCCCAGTACAGCGGGGTGCTGGCAGCCTCGGATATTGCCGAAGGGATTTACTACGCGGTCTCCAGGGGTGCGGATGTGATCAACATGTCCTTTGGGGGCTATGCCCGCTCCCAGGTGGAGGAGGACGCCCTGGCGGTGGCTTTCGGGCAGGCGGTGCTGGTTGCCGCCGCCGGCAATGATGCTAATGTAAATTTACCCTGCCTTGGTGGCATGAATATGTACCCGGCAGCCTATAACTGGGTGCTGGGGGTGATGGCGTCGACAAAGACAGCAAATGAATTCGGGAGTTATCTTGCCTTCTTTTCAAATTTTGATTGTATCTCCCATGACGCCCAAGAATACGAGCTGATGGCGCCGGGCGTGGGCATTTACAGCACGCTGCCGGGCGAACAGTATGCTGCCTGGTCGGGCACCTCGATGGCAGCGCCGATCGTTTCCGGCATTGCTGCGCTGGCGCGCACCCAATGGGCGGATAAGGATGTTTATTCTTCGCGCTTCATCATGGGGCAGATTGCCAGCAATACCTCCCAGCCGATTGGCGGCGTGGCGAATGCCCTGACAGCCCTGAGCGTACTGCCCAAACCGGAACTTTCTTACCTGCAGCACTGGCTCTTCGACACGCCCGATATCAATCCCATCAACGACAATGACGGCATCGTCGACGCCGGCGAGACGGTCGAGCTGGCGATTATGCTGCGCAACCACTGGGGCAAGGCATCCAATGTGACTGCCTCACTGGAAGCCTGGGCTGAGGGGGCGGTTTTCCCGGACCCCTTCGTGACCATGCTGGTGGATACCATCGATTACGGCGCGATCGGCTCCTTCAACTGGAAGGATAACGGCCTAATCTATGACGCCGAGGGTGCCATCACCGGTGTAGCGTTTCCTTTTCGCTTCAGCACCAGCCCTGATACGCCCAACGATCACGTCATCCCCTTTAAGCTGACTGTCACCGGAAAGAACGGCTATGATCCGGACGACCCGGTAATTTACACGGCTGTATCGCGCTTCTACTTACTGGTACAGCGTGGACGAGAATTGCCCAGAATCATCAGTGAGGATATGACGCTCAGTAAGGAGTATTACTGGCTGGTGCCGGATGCCGTGTTAATCGCTGAAGGCGCCACCGTCACCGTCACCGAAGGCACCCAGATCCAATTCTGGAGTGCGCAGCCAGAAGATCCTCTAGCGGAAGAGGTGTTCCCTTTTATTCAAGTTGAAGGCTCGTTAATTGTGGAAGGAACACCAATTGGACCTGTTGAAATGTTTCCTAGTGCATTTCATCCTTTATCCATTGTGTATATTTGGAATAAGGATTTGGGTATCACCGAGCTTACTTTTGCCAAATTGATGAATTTTGGTTCTCAGGGACAAATCACAATAGATCATTGTGAATTTGGTCAACTGCCTTTGGAGCAAATATTCATCCCATACGGCTTTTCATTGGATTTCTCCTCAAGCCAGGTAACAAAAACTAGGTTCAAGGAATTAAGTTTTTCAACAACAACAGGTGGTACTATTCTTTTCCATTCTGTATCTAGTCTCTCTGAGAGTTTATGTGACCATTGTTGGATCCGTTTAAAAAATTCAAACATAATAAATTCTGTGTTCCTAATTAATACAAAAAATGGCAATCCCTCCATGTTCCCCTCTTTTATGTTTTCAAATGCAAGTGGAGTTGGATCTCCAAAGAGCACGTTTATTAATAATGCGATATTGAACAGATGGTGGAATCTTACAAAAGATTACTGGTTAACTTTTACAGATCCTGGTGTTAGAGGAGAAATCCTTAATATACAGGATAATTATTGGGGGACATCATCTGATTTAATTGATTTCGCTATTACCGACTTTTATGATGATTTTAACCTGGGGGTATATCAATATCAACCAATTCTCACCCAAGCGCCCGAAACCGCCTACCCCTTTGTGGTCGATGTCTTGCTCAACACCGAGGGGCAGGCGCCAAAAAGCTGCCTGAACGGGCCCACGCCGCTGGCCGGCGCCGAACCAGTGACCTTCACCGTCACCTTCAACCGCGATATGGATCAGAATATTCAGCCCCTGGTTTCCTTTGGGCCGGATGTGCCCATGACAGATTACACGGTGCACCCGGTAGCAGGCGGCTGGACGGATGCCCGCACCTGGGCCGGGACTTTCAATATCACCCCTTATACCGGCGATGGCTACCAGTTGATCCGCGCCGCGGGCGCGGTGGCGGCTGATGACCCCTGGCTGGTCACCGGCGATGACGCCGGGCGTTTCCGCTTCCGGGTGGAAACCACCGGCACCGCCGCCATGAACCTGCAGGCAACCGGCGGCGAGGGCTATGTTGACCTGACCTGGACGCAAACCGATTTTGACCTGCTGGCGGGGTTCAACCTTTACCGCGCCGCCAGCAGCGACGGAGACTATACCCGCCTCAATGCCACCATCATTCCGCCGGAGATACGCAACTTTCGAGATACGGACGTGACCCCGGGGCAGCCCTATTTCTACAAGTTCACCGTCGTCAAGACGGATATGAGTGAATCCGGTTTTTCTAATGTGGCCAGCGCCACCTCCCTTGACACCATCCCGCCCACGCTGCATCACACACCGGTCACCTCGGCGCCGCCCGGCCAGCCGCTGACGCTATCCGCCACAGCCACCGACAACGTCGCCGTTACATCGGTAACCCTGTATTACCGGGCGGTTAGCGCTGAAAATTACCTCAGTAGAGCCATGGTGAATACGATCGACAATGACTACTACGCCACACTCGAAGGCTCTCTGCTGACCTCGCCAGGGATTGAATATTATATCGAAGCCAGCGACGGCATCAGCGTCACCCGGGTTGGCAGGGCGGAAACCCCCAACCTGATCAGTGTGGTCGACAAGCCCGTGGTGACGATGGTCACCCCCAATGCAGGGTCTTCCGAAGGCGGCACCCCGGTCACCCTCTCGGGCAGCAACTTCAAAGCCGGCGCGACGGTCACCTTTGGCGGGATGGCAGCATCCAATGTGAACGTCGTCAGCAGCAATCAGATCACGTGTATCACACCCGCAAACATCCCCGCCACGGTGGATGTGCGCGTCACCAACCCGGATGGCCAGCACGGGGTCTTGCTGAATGGCTTTACCTTCCTCAGTACGGCTGCCCAGGTGAGTTTACCCAACACCGGCGGGGGCACCGGCAACCTGGTCAGCGTGCCGGTCAACGCCGCCAATATTACCGGCATGGTCGCCGCCAGTCTGACGGTCAACTTTGACCCGGATATATTAACCGTAAGTTCTGCCAGTACCGGCACATTGACCGCGGGCTGGGCATTTGCCTCCAACCTGCAGGCGCCCGGGCAATACCGCCTTTCGATGAGCAGCCCTGGCGGCGGGGTAGCCGGTTCCGGTACCCTGGCCATGATCGAATTCGAGGTGGTCGGCGCTCCCGGCAGCAGCTCAGCGCTGACGATTTCAAATATCCTGCTGAATGATGGCGCCATTACTGTCGAATTAGAGGATGGGGTGTTCAGCGTCGATAATGTCTTTAACGTGTCCGGCGCAATCGCTTACTGGAACGGTGGTTTACCCGTTTCCGGAGCAAAACTCACCCTGACGGGTGACAGGGTCTACGAAGCTTTCAGCGGGCTGGATGGGGAATACACCATCCAGGGTGCGGCTATCGATGCCTATACGCTCAGACCTTCTAAAGAAAACGGGGACAACGGCGCCATCAGCGCCTATGACGCCTCCTTTGCCCTGCAGCACGATGTCGGGCTGATCTCCCTCAGCGGCTACGCTGCGATGGCAGCGGATGTCAACAATAATGGACACATCAACTCCATGGATGCGCACTATATCCTGCAAAAAGCAGCTGATTTGATCTCACTGCCCTTCCCTGGGGCTAGCGTGGCCTGGAAGTTTGACCCCACCCAGCGCACGCTTGCAGAACTCAACCAGGATATGAGCGGTCAGAATTTCACCGCCGTCCTGCTGGGCGACATCTCCGGGAATTGGAGCGACCCGGGAGAAAACTCTCAGGCAGGGGCCCAGGCACCTCGTGCCGCATCTGCAACTCTGAGCCTGCCAGAAGTGAGCCTTTTACCCGCCGAGTCTACAGACGCATCTATCCTTCTGCAGCTTACAGAAGCAGAGCTTTACGGTGCAGATCTGGTCCTCACCTATGATCCGGATCACGTTGCCATCAGCGCTGTGCGCCCGGGGACGCTGGCAGATGGATGGAGCCTTTTCGCCAATTTGAACGAGCCGGGTGTCGTGAAAATCGCCCTGGCTGGCGCGGTGCCCATCACCGCGGAGGGTGAGCTGGTCGTGTTCACCCTGACAGCCCTAGGGGAAGCAGGCACCCAGTCCACCTTGTCCTTCACCCGCGGCGACCTCAACGAGGGCAGCATTCCGAGTACATTAAATGCCGGTTCGGTTTACATCGCTGTACCGGTTGCCGCTGAATTCTCAGCCAATCCTGTCAGCGGCATTGCCCCGCTGGAGGTGGAGTTCACCAACCTGTCCATAGGGGACTGGACGTCAGCATCCTGGAATTTTGGAGACGGCAACACCAGCAATGAGGACAGTCCCTCCCACACCTACACCCTTCCAGGTACGTATGCTGTCAGCCTGACCGTCAGCGGCCCGGGTGGAGAGGATACTGTGACCAAAACGGGTTACATCCAGGTATCCACGCTGAATGTCAGCGGTCAGGTGCTGTACTGGCATGAAAACCAGGTAGTGCCGGGGGCGAGTTTAAGCCTGGTGGGTGCTAACACCCACAGCGCTACGACGGGTGTGGATGGCACCTTCAATATCTCCGGCTTTCCAGCAGACGCTTACACGCTGACCCCCACAAAAGAGAATGACATTCAGGGCATTACTGCCTATGATGCTGCCCTGGTATTGCAGCATGCGGTGGATTTGATTCAACTTGATGGCCATGCCGCCCGGGCTGCCGACGTCAGCGACAGCAGCGGGATCAGCGCCTACGATGCCTCCTTCATCTTGCAGCATTCTGTCGGTCTGATAGAAACCTTCCCTGATGTGGATCACATGTGGATTTTTGACCCTGCAAACTATGTTTATCCCCACCTGGCTGACAATAAAACCGGGCAGGGTTTCATCGCCATCCTGATGGGCGACCCCTCAGGCAACTGGATGAATGAGGAATATGCACAGGGCTCAGCAGCCCGGGGTACCACGGCATCGCTTACCGTGCAATCTGGCAGCGTGCAACAAGATGAAACGATTGAAATTGCGATTGATCTATCGATCACAACCGGAGAGATGCTCTCCGCGGACATTATCCTCAACTATGACCCATTGGAATTAATAGTCGAAGATGTTAAATTGGGTACATTAACTGCAGATTGGATGAAGGCTATCAACCTTGGTGAATCTGGTGTCATCAGGCTAGCGCTGGCGCATTCGGAAATGAACAATTCCAATGGGGAACTGCTGGTGTTGGCCGTTAAAGCTATCGGCAAGCCAGGTACGGATGCGGTGATGTCCTTCACCCGCGGTGATCTCAACGAGGGCGCTATCGGAACAGAATTAAACGCTGGCACCATCCACATTCTTGGCGCCCAGGAAGATCCTTCTCAAATCATCTTCCTGCCATTGATCTTAAGATAATTTAATTCCACACGTGTAGAGGCGCGGCATGCCGCGCCTCTACTTAATCTTGGATTCAATAATTTAGTGCAACGGGTGAGGTGATAAAATCATTCGTATGCGAAAACAAAAATACAAAAGACTGGGAAACCAGGAACGAGAGAGTATCAGTAGAGGACTGGCACAAAAGAAAACTATTCGAGAAATTGCCAAAGAAATAGATCGATCGCCAAGTACTGTGTGCCGAGAAATTAAACGGAATAGTGGAAAGACAGGCTATCGAGCATTTTCAGCGAGTCGTCAAGCAAGTAATACGGCCGGATCAAGAAGAAGTGGAAAGAGCAAAATAGCGAGGCAAAATTGCCAATATGCTGTCAATTGAAGAGCGACCATCAGAAGTAGCTGATCGAACCGTCCCTGGGCATTGGGAAGGTGACTTGATTTTAGGAAAATACAAGCGAAGCGCATTGGGAACGCTGGTGGAACGAACCACTCGCTATACGATCTTGGTTCCCTTAGGTCACCAGAAAGATGCGCTGAATGTAAGGGAAGCTTATGCAGAGGCCTTTAAGAAAGTTCCAATTGAACTGAGGAAATCGCTGACTTATGACCAGGGTAAAGAAATGAGCCAACATGAACAGTTCACAATTGACACAGGGATACAAGTCTATTTTGCTCACCCTGGTTCACCGTGGGAACGTGGAACCAATGAAAACACCAATGGATTAATTCGACAATATTTCCCAAAGGGAACAGATTTCACACAAGTGTCAGAAGAAGAAATCAAAAAGGTTCAAAGAAAACTTAATGGTAGACCTCGTAAGGCTTTGAATTACTGTAAACCTGATGAGGTTTTTAATGATGTTGTTGCGCTAAAAGTTTGAATCCACAATAATAGAAATAATTTTCATCAGCCTGATTTATCTTCAATTTCAGGGGGGAACAGGGAATAATAATCCTTAACCGGAGCAAAGGTGCGGCGATGCTGGGGACAGGGTCCCAACTTGCCAATCGCCAAGCGGTGGGCTCGGGTGGCGTAGCCCTTGTTTCTGGTGAAGTCGTAACCGGGAAATGCCTCATCCATCTGCGCCAGCAGGGCGTCTCGCGCTGTTTTTGCCAGAACGGATGCACAGGCTATGCTCAACGAACGGGCGTCTCCCCTGACCAGCGCTGTTTGGGGGCTGATCTCATCGGGGAGGGTAATGTAATCCACCAGGATATGTTCAACCCGCATCGCCAGCTGTGCTAAAGCACGCGAAGCAGCCAGGCAGGTCGCTGGCAAAATACCCATATCGTCAATTTCCGTATTGGAAGCGAAACCCACCCCCCAGGCAAGCGCTTTTTCTTTGATCGCCCCTGCCCAAAAATCCCTCTCCTCTGGCGTCATCTCTTTGGAATCGCGCACTTTTTTCAGGCTGTTCTCAAGATCCACAGCCTCCGGCGATAAAACTACGGCACCTGCTGCCACCGGACCTGCCAGGGCGCCCCGCCCAGCCTCATCCACGCCAGCCACAATTTTCGCACCCCTTTGCCACAGATCGCGTTCAAATGTCAAATCTGGATGGTCGGGAAGCAGCGATTGATCAAACCTGCCCCTACGCGTCATACACACCCCTGCGCGCGTTCCTGCGAATCGTCAGTAAGTCCAAAGCCATGCGCAGCGAATCCTGCACCAGGCGCACCCGGCTGTCAGGGTCAAAATACCAGTCGATGGGGATTTCCTGCACATGAAAGCCCTTTTTTCGGGCGATAAAAAGCACCTCGGCATCAAATGCCATCCCATCCAGCGTTTGCAGAGGAAAAACAATCTCTGCCACCTCTGCCCTGAAGCATTTGAACCCACATTGGGTGTCCTGCAACCCGGGCAGCACCAGCCAGCGCACCATCGTGTTGAAGATCCTGCCAACCCAGTGGCGATAAGCAGGTTCATCAAGCCGCCGCGAACCCGGCGCTTCGCGTGAACCGATCGCCACATCAAATTCTGTTAATTGGGGGGGTAAAAACCGGGCTACCTGCTCAATCGGCATTGAAAGGTCTGCATCGCACAGGAAGCGGTATTCGCCATGGGATTCCTGCATCCCGCGTTTGATCGCCAGTCCCTTTCCACGTTGATTCTCTGAAAATATGCGCAAATTGGGCATCTGCGCCATGAAGGATTGCGCTACAGCCAGCGTCCCGTCCTGGCTGCCATTCTCCACAACCAGCACTTCAGCCGCGTAATCCTGACCGTCAAGAAAAGCTTTGATCTTTTCCAGTGAGGATGGCAAACGCCTGGCTTCGTTGTGTGCGGGGATAATGATCGAGAGAAAAGGTTTGGTCAATGTTCGCCCTTGGTTACCTTTTGAATACGTGATAAAAAAATGGCAAGGAGAACTGCACCTCAACGCGTTCGCCTTCCCACTCTTCAACCAGTCGGGGTGGGCGGACTTGAACCGCCGACCTCCGCGTCCCAAACGCGGCGCGCTAGCCGTCTGCGCTACACCCCGGCAGATAAGAGTATAATCCGAATGATGCTCAATCGTCAAGCGTTTACCACCAAATTTACCCCGGGTTGCCTCCTGTTTTTCTCTCTGTTCGTTTATGTATTAACGGGCTGCAGTCCAATGAGTGGAGAATTGCCTGTCGGACCGTATCAGCCGCCCACCCCCACACAACCAGCACCGACCCCCGAGCCTCAAACAGGTCTTTTGCCCAAGCCTTCCAGCACGCCCCCATCCGACTGCCTTGCCGCAGGCGGAACTCTCGAAACGCACACCATCAACAGCGAATGGCAGGAAACAGAATTTAGATTCCAGGTCTACCTGCCGCCCTGCTACCTGTCAGATCCCCAGGAACGCTACCCGGTGATGTACCTCTTGCATGGGCTGTCCTACCAGGAAGATCAATGGGTACGGTTGGGACTGGTTGAACAAATGGACAAACTCATCGCCGACTCCGAAATTTCCCCCTTTATCATCGTGCTCCCCCATGAGGTGATCTACCAGACGCCGCAAGCGTCAACCTTCCCTCATCTGATCGTTCAGGAACTGGTATCCTGGATTGATGATCACTATGCTACGAACACGGGAAAGGACTTTCGAGGCATTGGAGGTCTGTCACGGGGGGCAGCCTGGGCGGTTCAGATTGGATTTGAAAATACCGACCTTTTCAGCCGCATCGGGGCGCACAGCCTGCCCCTGTTCCAGGCAGACGGCGGCAACCTCATCAGGTGGTTCACCCAGGAGCCGGCCGACGAACTCCCCAGTGTCTTCATCGACATTGGACGTGATGATAAGGAATGGCAAAGCGCAAAAAACTTTGCAGATCTCCTCGATCAATACCATATTCCCCATGAATGGTACTTTTTCAAAAATGGTCACACGGAGGATTATTGGTCGGAACATCTGGAACAATATTTACGCTGGTATGCAAGAGATTGGTAAATATTATCAATAATGATGTACAATTAAAGTTGTCCATTCCATCACAGAAAAGGAAATACATATGTATCAACAAATCACAGTCGTTGGTTATTTAGGGCGGGATCCTGAAATGCGATACACTCCCGGAGGTCAGGCTGTTACCAGTTTCTCTGTAGCAACCTCACGCAATTACACCAGCAATACAGGCCAAAAAGTGGATGAAACCACCTGGTTCCGCATCTCGGTGTGGGGCGCGCAGGCAGAATCCTGTAACCAATATCTCAAGAAAGGCAGCCCCGTTCTGGTTGTTGGTCGATTGCGACCTGACCCACAATCTGGTGGGCCGCGGATTTATACAAGGAATGATGGTACCCCGGGCGCGTCCTTTGAAATCACTGCACAAAACGTCAGGTTTTTGTCCAGCGGGCGTACTGATGCAGGCGGTTACCAGGGAGAAATGGAAAACGAAATGGGTGGGTCGGAGGACGACGAAATTCCCTTCTAAAACGGAGCGCTTATGTCAAACAATCCTATACCAAACCTCGATTTGCCGGATGATTTAGAAACAAAATATGTCAATTTTGTCCGGATTGCGCACACTGCGTCGGATTTCGTGTTCGATTTTTCGCTTTTATTACCGGGCATTCAAAAGCCCGAAGTCAGCTCAAGGCTGGTGATGTCCCCCATAGCCGCCAAGCTATTTCTCAGGGCGCTGGCAGATAACCTCAGCCGTTACGAAACAAACTTTGGGGAGATCGCCCTGCCGGTAAAACACTCACTGGCAGACGACCTGTTCCGGCCCACGCCTTCTGAGGAATGATGAACAACCATTTGGAAGAAATTGCTAATCGGATTCGCGGTGCCTTTGAACAGGAGAATAAAATCCGCGATGAAGCTCTGACGCACAGCCGAAATCTGACGCGGCATGCCGCGATGGCGATCCGCGCCATTCATCGCGAAGAGGTCAAACAAGCCTGGGATCACCTCAATGAAGCCAATCGTCTCGCCCAGGCTCTGCACGAGGGCTTATCCAATTTCCCTGATCTGTATTTCTCGGGTTATTCGCAGGATGCGCTTAAAGAATATTGCGAAGCACATCTGACTGTGGCTATTATTTTGGATCAGGATTGGCCCACGCCAGAATCCCTGGGCGTGCCCTATGCAACTTATCTGAACGGCATGTCGGAAGCGGTGGGAGAATTGCGCCGGCGGATCATGGACATCATGCGAGAAGGTCATTCCCAAGAAGTGGAACGCATGCTGGATGTCATGGAAGATATCTACTCCCAGCTGGTCACCATGGATTATCCCGATGCGCTGACCTACGGGCTGCGCCGCAGAACGGATATCGCCCGCAGCATCATCGAAAGAACCCAGGCTGATGTTACCGTCAGTTATCGTCAACAGCAGCTTGAAAAGCGTATTTCCGACCTTTCAAAACAACTGGATCAATTTAATCAACCTTAACCGATCCGCGGCCCTCATTTAATGTGATGGTCGATCGCAATTGTGATCTTAAAAAGAACAACCCACCCTCAGCCTTCTCTCGTGGTAGGGCGAGGTGGCGATTCGCCTTTCGTTAGAAAACGTGTTAAACTCCACTACGTAAAATCATGGAAAACAAATCAGACCCCTGGCAAAGATCGGATTCCGAACCGGTTGTTGTCTATTCAACAGTTGAAGAAAATGCTCACAAGCCCGAATCCGTCCTGTCTCAAACCTGGGAACGGTTGCAACGCTGGGGCCTGGGTGACTTGACCGTCAGGGTTGGCACTGTCGGCGTCACGGTCATCTTGATCACGCTTGTGGTATGGGTCACACACACTTTCTACCTCAAGAGTCCGCAACAAAGAGCCGAGGTAGCCAACGCCGAAACCCTCCGAACCCCCACACCAACATTACCACCTCCCTTTTTCCATGCTGGCGGCAGCGGTACAGATCGCGTCGATCGGACTGCGAACTTGCACACCGTCCTTCCCGTTCGTCAGGATCGTGATGAGGTGATCCAGTACACGGTGGAAACGGGGGATTCGATTTTCTCGATCGCCGATAAATTTGATCTTGAACCTCAAACCATTCTGTGGGGTAACCGCTATATTCTCGGCGATGACCCTCATTTCATCTACCCCGGTCAGATATTGAATATCCTGCCCATCGATGGCGTTTATCATCAATGGAGCGCCGGGGAAGGTTTAAACGGTGTGTCCGAAGTTTACGGGGTCACACCGGAAGATATCATCGCCTGGGAGGGCAACCACCTCAATCTAAAAACGATTGGCGATTACGCCAATCCCAACATCCCCCCCGATACCATGCTGGTGATCCCGGGCGGGCGCGGCACCTTTACGGATTGGCGCACACCCCGCATCAGTCGGGATGAACCCGCCACTGCCAAGCACCTTGGCCCGGGCGCCTGTTCTGCCAGCTATGATGGCGTTACAGGTTCGTTTACCTTCATTTGGCCTTCGACGGAAAGATACCTTTCAGGTTACGATTACAGCCCTGAAACAAACCATTATGCCATCGACATCGCCGGCCGATTGGGCAACCCGATCTTCGCAGCCGATCACGGCGTGGTGGTTTATGCAGGTTGGAATGATTACGGTTATGGTGAAATGATCGTCATCGATCATGGCGCCGGTTGGCAAACGCTTTATGCCCACCTCAGCCAGATCAATGTCATCTGCGGTCAGGAAGTCTATCAGGGCGACACGATTGGATTGATGGGCAGCACCGGTAAATCAACAGGTCCCCACCTTCATTTTGAATTACGAAGCGATGAGTATGGCAGGGTCAATCCCTGGGATTTCCTGAGATAAACCCCGGTGATTCAGCATGATGGGCTGGCTAAAAAGCCAGCCCATCTGATGTTAACCTGTGGTATCGGGGTAAGTTTTCACCCCATCCTGCACGAAAAAATCAGGTTCGCTTATTCGAGTTCCACGGCATGCGCCTGTTGAAGCAATCCGGCGACCATTTCTTCCACCGGGGTCGGGAGTGTGTCCTGCACGAACATTAACAAGCTGGGAAGCGGCATATCGGAAATAAAACCGATGGCGTCCATCCCGATGCCTTCATCTCCACCAAACATCTCCTCAACATGCGTCTGCATCTGTTCAAGAAGGGGCTGAATAACCTGGAAACCGCGCGGGTCTTCAATCCATTCCTTCAGCGTGGATTCACGGTCAAGGATGCAGGGAAGTTGGATGGAGGATTTCAAAGTTGTCGTGACGGTGTGGCGGATATCCTGCGAAGACGCTCCGAACAAAATATCAAAATCGCCATCTTCGGTGATCCAGGCGCGATACCCAGGATGGTAAAACGCGAAAGCGCGGAAATCCAGTGTGATCGCGATAGTTTTGGTCTCGCCGGGCTCCAACGCCACCTTGGCAAAGCCCTTCAACTCCTTGATAGGCCTTGAGATCGAAGCTTCTTGGTCATGCACATAGACCTGAACGATTTCTTTTCCAGCCACGGAGCCTGTGTTGGTCACATCCAGGGTAACCGTCAAACCATCGACATCCGTAAACTCATCCGGTACCTGCGGATTGGAATATTCAAAGGTGGTGTAGCTCAGACCGAACCCAAAGGGGTATTGAACAGGCACTTTCTTGAAATCGTGGTAACGATAGCCAACGTAGAGCCCTTCACCATAGCGAACTTCGCCAGCATCGCCGGGGAAGTTGAGATAAGCCGAGGTATCTTCGATGGCGATCGGGAAGGTCTCCCCAAGTTTTCCGCTGGGGTTTACCACGCCATAAAGAATGTCTACAATGGCGCCTGCCCCAGCCTGCCCCATCATCCAGGCTTGCAAAACGGCGCCAACATCCTCAACCCAGGGTTGAACGCGCATGGCAGAGCCGCTGTTCAAAATCACCACTGTCTTGGGCTGCACCTGGGCAACCGCTTTGATCAATGCCACTTGCTGCGTGGTCAGATCCAGATCTTCTCGGTCATACCCTTCCGATTCTTTTGACCTTGGCAAAGCCATGAACAACAAAGCCACATCTGCCGCCTCAGCAACCCGGACAGCTTCATCAATCAAGCCCTGGTCAAATGCATCAATATTGTGATATCCCTGCGCATAAATGACCTCCGAATCAAGCGCATATGAACGCAATTCCTCCAGCGGGATATCCACACGGATGGAATTAATGTGAGAACTGCCGCCGCCCTGATAGTGGGGTTCAACTGCGGAATTCCCGATGATAGCAATCTTTTTCTGCGCCCCCAGCGGCAAAATGCCATCATTTTTCAGCAGAACAATGCCCTCTGAAGCAATTTCCCTTGCCAGTTGATGGTGGGCATCTTCATCAAAGGCTTTGTTGCCCTCAATTGCGTGTGCCTTAAAAACAATCCCCAGAAGGCGGCGTACGGTTTCATCCAAAACTTCCACAGGACATTCCCCTGACTCGACCGCGTCGATGACTGCTTTCACACGCCGGTCTTGTGGGCCGGGCATTTCAAGATCCAGTCCACCCAAAAGGGATTTGACCCTGTCATGAACCGCTCCCCAGTCGGAAACGACGAAGCCTTCAAATCCCCATTCGTCTTTCAGAATTTCGACCATCAGCTGGTGATGCTCCGATCCATAGGTCCCGTTGATCTTATTGTAGCTGCACATGACCGTCCAGGGCTTGGCCTGTGTGACCGCCATTTCAAATGCTCGCAGGTAAATTTCACGCAAGGTGCGCTGATCAATAACCGCATTGATGCTCAGTCGCTGATATTCCTGGTTGTTGGCTGCATAATGCTTGAGCGAAGTGCCAACTCCCTCGCTCTGGATGCCGTTGATAAGGCTGATCGCCATCATTCCGGAAAGATAGGGGTCTTCTGAATAATATTCAAAGTTCCGACCGCATAAAGGGGTCCGTTTGATATTCACGCCCGGGCCCAACAGCACATCCACACCAAGCGCATGGGCTTCCTCCGCCATGGCTTCACCCATCCTGAAGATGAGGTCGGTATCCCAGGTTGCCGATGCGCAGGATGCGGTCGGGAAACAGGTCGCCAGTGCGCTTTTTGCTGCCAGCTCTCCTTCGCCGATAACGCGCCGCACGCCGTGGGGTCCGTCGGCAACGAACATTGAAGGGATACCAAGCCTTTCGATAGCAGCAGTCGTCCACGAACTGGCGCCAACGCACAGAAGAGCCTTTTCCTCAAGTTTCATCTGGTTGATTAATTCGTTTATTTTTTCCATTGTCTCCTCACTGGTTTAAGTTTTTCTGGTCAATTCAACAAATAATCAATATGAGTTTAATTGTAACTTCCAGGCATTGTTTTTTAGTTTTTTTCGATTGCTTTGCTTTTTCCGTCCTGCACCTGGTATCAATTAATAGCTTATCATAATAATTTAAAAAGTGGTTGAGCAGAAATTGATAAAACCAGTAGCGCAACCCTTCATGATCACCGCTGGTTTATACACTGTGTGAGGTGCTTGTTTACATTTTTTCTCCATTTATCAATCATAGGGTGTGCACCGTCTTTGTGCACACCAATAATGGGGTTGTAGAATTTTATCTTTGCGAGGGAGCACAGCGACCGTGCTAATCTCTGGCTATTTTTTTAGATTGCCACGACCCCTTCGGGGTCTCGCAATGACAGCTTAATGGTATACGGAAACCCACACGCTTTGCTCATGGCAGGTGCCCCGCGGCACCCTGCGATGGGCACCAATCTTTGTGTGAGGTGATTGTTTACATCATCTATCTATTTATTAATCATGGTAGGGTGTGCACCGCCTTTGTGCACACCAATAATGACAGCTTAATGGTGTGCGGAAACCCACACGCTTTGCCCATGACAGGTGCCGCGGGGCACCTGTCATGGATCGTATAAAACGTTATTTTCCTCAGACACTGATTAATGAGTAAAAGACTCAATTCTTGTAAAGAAATATGATCAGCACCACATTTTTAAGCTTTACAATGCGCTTCTGTAGAAATCAACCTGGGATTATGCTAAAATTTAACTATGAAACAAGCCTATCCATCTGTCAGACCCTCACCAATCGCCGGCACCTGGTACAGCGCCAATCCCACCGACCTTCAAGAGACGGTGGATGACTACATCCACAATGCAGTGATTCCTGACCTTCCGGGTGAGGTGGTTGCCGTGGTTGCTCCTCATGCTGGTTACCGCTATTCGGGCGCGGTTGCCGGTCACGCCTTCAAAACCATTTTGGGCGCATCCTACGACACGATTGCAGTAATCTCCCCGATGCACCAGTACGATCCTCATCCAATTCTGACCAGCGCTCATCGCGCCTACCAGACCCCTCTGGGCGAAATTCCGCTCGCAACAGACAGGTTGAATGCGTTGGATCAAGCATTGCAAACCGACCTCGGGATCAATCTGACACCCATCGCTTATGATCAGGAGCACTCCCTCGAAATCGAGCTGCCCTTCCTGCAGCGCGCCATCAAGGGACCTTTTGATTTGCTCCCCCTTATGCTGCGAGATCAATCTCTCGTCGTTGCCAAATCCCTGGGTGAGGCGCTGGGAACCATCTTCAAGGATGAGTCCTTCTTTTTGGTTGCCAGCAGCGATCTCTCGCACTTCTATCCCGAATCCAAAGCCAAACAGCTCGATCAATATGTGCTTTCAGCAGTGGCTGACTTCTCACCGGAAGGTTTGTTTGAGCTGAAGGACAGGGGATTGGGGCATGCCTGCGGATTGGCAGCGATTGCCTGTGTCATGTGGGCGGCAAAAAGATTGGGAGCAACAGATGCCACAGTCTTGAGCTATGATACCTCAGGCTCCAGCACGGGTGATCGTTCCTCCGTGGTGGGATACGGCGCCGCAGTCATTACCCGACCAGCCTGAATCACCCACACAGGATCTTCCATGCTCCGCAGATCAATCAAAACCAACCTTTTCCTGCTGACCGGGATTTTCATTCTGATGTGTTCAGGTCTGACCCTCGCATCCTGCCAGGGAAAAACCTCTTCCCCGACTCCATCTGCGACCGAAACGTTCCGCCCCACATCCACCCTCACCCATACGCCAACCATCACGCAAACCTCGACGCTGGCAAACACGATTACCCCCCTGCCTTCTTTCACGCCAACTGTCACGCTCACACCTTATCCGACCCTCACCTCAACGCCTTCACCGACGGTGGTTGCGCTGCAACCCGCCGTTCTTTTTCCTTATACAGATGTCAGCGGCAAATTGGTGGATTGGTCTTATTTTTACATCACACAGATAAACACGAATCACCTCGGGGAAGTTGACGACCTGTGGGCGTTCATGGCATTCCAACTGCTCGACCGCGGCATTCATCAACGCAATTTCACCTTTCTTGGCGAGCCGATCACGGTCTATTACCTGAACGTTGCCCATGAATTCGACGGCGAACTGCTTCCATTGCAGCTTGTGCTGGGAGGCACCCCGGGCAAGGACGTCCCCATTCAAAACATCCCTGCCGGCGGGACCGCCTATGTCCAGGCGCAGGTCTGGGAATCATCACAACGTTTTAATCCCTACCTTGTTCACAGGGATGCCAACCGCGATTATGAAATGAGAGACTCCGCCTATCCCTTGCTGTTTATCAAGGATCTCCAGGCGCTTTTGGATGAACTTCCGGATGAAGCCATCCTCCTGGTGGATCACCCCATCCTTTTCCCCCGGGGCAGTTGGCCACAGATCAAACTGGACATGAGCCGGATCAGTTATCTGGCTGCACGTTACCAGCCGTTTTTCGATATCGATGACTACGACCGCCTCACCGATCAGAGCGAATTTGCCTATGCCCTCAAAGATTTGTTCCTCGACCAAAAACCTGTTCAGCCCGGGTTTTATGCCTACAGCAGCCAAACGCTGATCATCATCACCGGGACGCCGAATTAGAAATTGGTTCAGCAAACAAAAATTCTCAAATCTTTTATGTAATTTTTCCTGCACTAACAATTTCAACCCTCTGGCAATCATCATCCCCTGTCGCCGGGAGGCAAGGGATAAATTCCTTCAAATTCGCAGTGATTCTCATGAAGCAACTGCCTTGTCCGGTCAATGTCCTTATTTAAAATCCGCACACACACGCCGCAATCGGAACTGAGATGCCGAGGAACCGGTATCAACTTTGACTCGATACCCGCCTGATTGAGGATTTTTTCAGCCCGGAGGGCATAGCTGGTGGCAAAAGTCAGCACGACAGCATATTCTGGTAAAGTCATCTTGCCGCCTTAGCAATCTTAGCCACTGCCTGGATGGCGCCCTCCACCTCCTGGCTTGTATTAAAGATCCCAAGCCCAAACCGGATGGTTCCAGAAGGATAAGTCCCGATTGTTTTGTGCGCTGCTGGCGCACAATGCAGCCCAACACGTGAAAGGACATCAAAATCCTCATCAAGGCTGAGCCCCACTTCCGATGGTGTCAGCCCACTTATGTTAAAGGAAACTGTACCAGTATTCATCCGTGCGTCCGAAGGACTGTAAACTGTCACGCCAGAAATCACCTTGAGCTCGTCAATGAGTTGTTGCGTTAATTGAATCTCATACTCCCGGATGGATCCCACACCTTTTTCCAAGATCCAATCAATCCCTGCGCCCAACCCGGCGATCCCAACGGCATTTAGTGTGCCACTTTCATAAGCGTCCGGTAAAAATTCGGGTTGGCGTTCTTTCTCTGAACGACTGCCTGTACCCCCACGGATAAGCGGCGCAATCCGGATTGAATCCACCCGGCCGCCCAGAACCAAACCGCCCGTACCCATTGGGCCCAATAAGGATTTATGTCCGGTAAACGCCAGTAAATCAATGTGGTCCTTTGCCATATCAATCACAACTCTTCCAGCAGATTGGGCGGTATCCACGAGAAACAATACGTCATACTTCTGCATTATTTCCCCGATTTCTCTAATGGGGAGGATCGTGCCGATAACATTAGAGCTGTGATTGATGATGACCAGCCTTGTATTTGCTCGGATCGCCTTTTCAATCGAATGCGGATTGAGCATGCCATCGGGCGTGCATTGAACAACGGTGATCTCAACCCCCACCTCTTCCAAAGCGCGCAGCGGGCGCATCACCGAATTGTGTTCCATACTGCTGGTGATGACATGATCGCCTGGTTTTAATAACCCATATAACACCAAATTAATCGCTTCAGTGATATTCTTGGTGAAAACCACATGCAAGGGGTCAGGTGCATTAAACAAAGCGCTAATTTTTTCGCGTGTGTCATAGACAATCCGGCTGGATTCAATCGCCAGTTGATGCCCTGAACGACCCGGGCTGGCACCAATACCGGTCAAAAAATGCACCATTGCCTCTGCCACCCCTGGCGGTTTGGGCCAGGAAGTGGCAGAATTGTCAAAATAAATCAAATCTCGCTGACTGTAAGTGTGCATTATTTCCGAGCAACAACCTTAAAGCCATCATCTAAATCTTCAATTTCGATCTCAAAATTTTTGGTCATCAAGAAACGTCGAACGTTTTCTCGAGAGGTTACCGTGTCCACCAGAATTTCGAGCGTTTCACCTTCTGCCAATTCATTTACTGCGGTTCGTGTTCGGATTAATGGTTCCGGGCATGAAAATCCGCGTACATCCACCTGTATCATAATTATTCCTTCCTAATTCTTTATCGAAATTTTTTCTCGAGCGCTGAACCCAAGAATGAGACAAAACACAATGCCCAGGATGACAGCCCACTGGCCATAAATGCTTGTTCCGCCTACCGACAAAACACCATCAACGATAGAATCGGGTGCGCTTGCCAATCCAAAATTGTGCGCAATGCCAGCGCCTACAATCATCCCAAGGACAAAGATTGCGGCATCCCCATCGCCCTCACCTGAGAGAAACAATTGGCGCCCAGGGCAGCCGCCCGCCAGGGTAAATGCCAACCCCGCCAGGACCATCCCCATAAAATTCCACAAGTGATTGCTGTGAGAAACCGGCTGAGCGGCAAAGCCAACTTTAACTTGTCCCAGGATCAGGTTGGTGATAAACGCCGCGCCCAACAGCGCAGCCACGCCGCTGATCAGGTGGGTGTCGCCCATCAAGATCACATCCCGGATGGAACCCATCGTACAAAAACGAGTGCGCTGCGCCAAAAATCCAATCAGCAAGCCGGCAGCCAGGGATATAAGGATGGGCGCAACCATGGACCCCGGACCTGATTCGCTAAAGAAGATGGGCCCACCCTCACTGAATTGGGGAGCAAAAATCAGCAGAAGGAGCAAACTGGCCATGATCAACGGCATGATCCAGCCAGCAATAGCCGGCGCAGGACGCGAACGACCTAATGTGTATCCATTTTTAAGGAAGTAAACGCCCACCGAAATACCCACTACCAATCCAAGCAAACCCAGGATGGCATTTAAATCGCCACCTGCCAACCGCAAAATTGCACGCCAGGGACACCCTAAAAACACAAGGCCACCTATCATTGCCAGGATCCCCAGAAAAAAGCGGACAATCGGTGCAGAACCCAGACGTGACTTAAATTCCTTAAAAGCGAGTGCAGCGATCATTGAACCCAGGACAAAAGCAATGATCTCAGGGCGAATATACTGAACCACTGCGGCGCGATGCAACCCGAGCGCGCCGGCAATGTCGCGCTCAAAACAAGCGACACAGATTCCCATATTGGGTGGATTGCCAGCTTTTTGAAGTAAGGCGGCTAATAAGCCGACAACACCGCCTGTCGAAATAATCCCCCAGCGTGACCCAAAAAAACGTGTTAAACGATCAGACATAATTTGAACCTCCTCTAAATAAAAATTTTTCTCCGGGTTTTACCCAACCTGCGAGAATAAAACACGAAAAGCCGCCAGCATACACGGACGGCTCCTTAAGAGGAAGTTATCGTCTTATCAGGACATAGGATTTAGCCACCGCCCTGATTGTATGCAGGCAAAGATGCGAGCAACCTTGCTCGGATTTTTCACTGCTCAGGTTTTGCGGTAAAATGCCATATCCATCTCTCATTCAAGAAACTTGAAATTCTAGACTGATTGTAAAGGTGTTCTTTTGAATGGTCAAGGCGAACGCATTAGTTCAGCTAAAATGTTACTGAAACTGCTATCGTTAGGTCAAATGAAAATGTTACCGAGGCAGCGATGGCAGAAACAGATCCTATGACAATTAACGAACGACGCAAGTATATTCACAAAATCTGGGGACGTATACCGGGACAGCAGCAAGCAAGAAAAAAGCCATCTTCTTGATGAAGCAGTGCAAATCACCGGCTTGCACCGCAAGTCAATTCTGCGTATCCTCAACGGGCGTCTCTCCAGAAAACCAAGGAGCTAAAAACCGGGGAAAAACCTATGGCCCCACTGTGGCATATGCAGTCAGGAAGATTGCCAAAAGCCTGGATTATGCCTGTGCCGAGACGACTCAAACCCAACCTGCTTTGGATGGCGGAATTATTGCAGAGCCACGGAGAGCTTCGCCTGGACAATGATCTGAAGGAAAAGCTGACCACCATCAGTGTTTCCACGATCAAGCGATTAGTCAAAAACTCAGAGCATCGTGCAGAAAAGATCGCCTTTCGCAAGGCTCCATCCAGGCCTAACAGCAAATTGAAGTCCAGCATCCCAATCAAAATAATCCCCTGGGATACCAGTATGCCAGGTCACTTCGAAGTCGATACTGTCCATCATTGTGGTGACAGTGCCCAGGGTATCTACGCTTACACCCTTCAATTGGTGGATGTAGCCAGCGGCTGGAGCGAAATCGTGCCGGTTTATGGCAATTCGTTTGCTCGCCATGAAAGATGGCTTTGATTATCTTTTTGCCCGATTGCCCTTTCCTGTACTGGAGTTTCATCCTGATAATGGCTCTGAGTTCATCAACAAACTACTGATGAAGCACTGGAGAGGGCTGGTTCCCAATCTGGATGTCACCCGCTCCAAACCCTACCGCAAGAACGATAACCGTTTCGTTGAAGAAAACAATAACAGCCTGATCCGTGCTTACACTGGAGCCGTCCCGTTTTGACAGCGGCCGCCCAATTAGGAGCCTTGAGAGAGCTGGAAGAGCTTCTGTGGCTCTACCACAACTGCTTCTTACCCTGCATGCGTCTGAGTCGAAAAGTCTATCTCTGCAGAAGGCAAACTTAGAAGAAGCTTTGATTCCGCTCAACCTCCGCTCGATCGTCTTCTGGCTTCTGATCTTGCGGATAAACCCAGACTCCTGGAGTTAGACGAATTCAGGAAAGCAGTCAACCCGCTTTTGTTACGCGAGAAGATAGATCAGTCCATTGAGAAGTTGTTGGCATTGCCTTGCCTGGGTCCACTGGAAAAGGTCGATTTTTATAAAACAAGATTGAATGTTAAAGAACCTTCAGTAACATTATCATTTGAACTAATGGAGGCCGTTCGGTAACATTATCATTTGACTTGACACGGGCGAAATCAGGTGGGTGCGCTGTCACATTGGTTCAGGCACAGCCATATCTTGCAAACGCTTCTTAAGCTGTCATTGCGAGACCCCGAAGGGGTCGTGGCAATCTAAAGAAATTACTAGAGATTGCCACGGTTGCTGTGCTCTCTCGCAAGGACAAAATTCTAATACGACATTATTGGTGCGCACAATTGCGGTGCGCACCCTATGATTGATAGATGAGAAAAATGTAAACAATCACCTCACATAAAGATGCCCACCCATCTTAGGGTGCTGCGGTGCCCTGCCCTGAGCGAAGCGTGAGGGTTTCCGCGCACCCTTTGAGCGATGATCTATCAGCTATAAAAGCGCCTGTGACCAGGCTAAGGCAATCTTGCGGTTGCGATTTTCCAAAATCTGCATCGTTGTCACCAGCTTATCCCGCACATCCTGCAAATCCCAACCCATTTCTTGGATCCTGTCCACCACCGCTGCCCGAGTTTTATCCGTCAGGCGGGTCTGTGCAAGCATATCCACCAGGCGCCACTGGCTGTAGGCTTTGCGGATTTCAACGATGGTCAGATCTTCAAGTCTTTCCAGGGCAGCATCCATGATCTTACGCCCCACGATGGGATCCTTGCTCTCGACATAAATCCGATTAATCGGTTCTGTTCCTGAAGCACGCATCCTCAATTGATAACGTTCATCCCCTTTCTCATCGCGCAGCTGCATTTCTGCCACTTCATAGCGAATCCCACCCAAAAAAGCGATCTCCAAACCGGCGACTTCAGGATGCGATTCGTTCTGCAGCAAATCAAGGTAATAATTGATAAAGGCTTCCTTTGCCTCCAGAGGAGCATCCACATCCGTCCGCCCTGTATGAGAAGAAGGGTCATCAGGTGTGCAGCCAAAGGATTCCCACAGCCCATCCATCTGAACGGTCTCAGCCCAAATTTCAGCGATCGTTGTCAGCGGGTTGTCAGGTCGGGTTCCAAAGTATGCCAGCATATCCATCACCAGCAAATTCGCCCAGGGTCCGTCTTTGTCGGTCACGTGTCCCCGCGTCGTCAGACCGGAGGATTCTTCCCCACCGATCAGGATCCGGTCTCGCCAATTTTCGGGCAGCTCTTTCTGGTTCTGATAGGCGCGGTCTGTGCGGCGTATCTCTTCGATATATTTAATGCCGACCGGGACAAGAAAAGCGTTTTTCAACACCCGATCTTCGCGGCTGCCAATTCGGATGTGATAAAAGGGATGATTCACATACCCCGGCAGCGCCCCTTCCAGGGGTTTGTTTTCATCGTTACCTTGAATCTTGCCTGCCAGGATCTCAATCAATGGCGAACCGGTTTGGGTGGCAATCACCCGCCCCTTTATTCCCCTTTCCACACCCAGATACCGCACCAGCAAGGTCAGAATCTGGTTCGGACGGAAATAGACGCCGCCCCTGTCCACAATCCCGAAGCGGTCCGCATCCGTATCCATCCCCAAACCAAGATAAGCCCCGGTCTCCCGCACTTTATCTTTTAAGGGATCAATGAAGGGTTCTTCAGGATTGGCATAGTCCAAACCGGTCAATTCGGGATCACGCTGGGCGTGCAGGACAGTATAGCGTACACCGGCTTCGCCAACCAGGCGGGTCAGGTATCCGCGTCCGGACCCGTGAAATTCATCAATCACAACCATCTTATCGCTAAAAAATTCTCGGATTCGGTCAAAATCCACCGGAATGCGGGCATTTCCCCTGCCATTATCCTTGATCCATGCCACATAATCATCCAGCGGATCAAAACCACGCAGCCGCCCCTGATGACGCGCTTCTTCAAGGTCTGCAATACGAGCATCGGCATCCACCAGCTGCAGTTCGTTCGTACGATAGGCAATGAAATCGGTCACGTTGGTAGGGGCAGGATAACCCAGGCGAGGGTTGAATTTGATCCCCTGCCACTCGGGTGGGTTGTGGCTGGCAGTGCAAATCAGCAATCCCGCGACCTGATCTGCCGGAAGATAATCGGTCAGATAGTAAACAAGCGCAGGTGTGGGCGTATCACGGTTTGCAAATTCAACCTCAAATCCATTGGCAAGGCAAACCTCCGCTGTCCAATTTGCCACATGGTCTGCATTGCGCCGCGTATCATAACCGATGACGATTTTTTTCCCAGCCAGATTCTCATGTCCAACGAAATCGGGCACATCAATATCATTCAGGTAATCACAAACAGCCTGAACCACGCCTCTTGCGCGCCGTTCGGTAAAGTCATTTTTCCACCGTCCGCGCACGCCTGAGGTGCCAAACCGGAGATATTTCCGGTCATAGATCCTGCGCAACAAGCCCGGGCTGTCATCATTGCCAATCAGCAAAGGTTCTGTCGTCCGCAGTCGAAAACTGTATAAACGTTCATAAATATTCGCGATTTGAACCACTCTGAAAGGCATCCAGCGATCAGGATCCTTCTGAAAATCCATACTATCCAGTAAAGGTAAAACCTCATGCTGGATGGCTTCGCGCAAACTCGCAAAAACGGGGGCATCCAGGTATTTTTTAGCCAGGTCGATCGCATGTTTTCGAAGATTTCCCGTCGCCGGAATATATTCATTTTCGATCAATGCACGTCGCGCCTGACTGGCTTCATCCTTCTTCGGCAAGAATTGTTCCAGTCGATACTGCGTTCCCAGGGCGATCAACGTCAACAATATGCTGAAAACGCGCGATGAATCAACCTGCCTTCCCGCAATGAAGTCAGGGTTGGAGATCACTTTCTTATCAAGAACAGTTAAAAAATCGCACATCGCTTGAATGGCAGGCTCCCAATCCGAAGGGGTTTCTGCGGTAATCAAATCCCTGTTTAACTGGTTGAAGGTCCACCCCAGCTGGGGGATTTCAAGATCTTCTGGGTTGTTTTTCTGCTGGTTCATCAGTTTCTCCTAAAAATAATCACTCAAATAAGATATGCATAAGATACGCGGTCACGTTCAGGCGTCCCGCGTCTGAAAGGTCAGGCTGAACGGGAGACCAATCCGCCCTGGGTCACGTTAAGCACTTCCAAAAAGCTGCCGGGCTGGGTGCCCGTTGCCTTTTGGACTGCATCGCACAGGGTGAAAGCCTGTGCTGCCAGTTCCTGTTCTGTGTGGCGGCTGTCCGCTTCCAACATCAGGCGGACTTTGGGCTCTGTGCCTGAGTACCGCAGGTTAAACCGTGTCAGCCCGGGTAAAGCATCCGCTATGGCACCTTTCAGGGCTGTTACATTCTCCAAAAGATCCAGTTCAATTTTCTCGGCAACCACCGCTGATGCGATCACCTGGGGGTACTTATGAATGCTTTCCGCCAGGGAAGCCAGTGTCGCTTGCTCGCTCGCTAAATAAGCCCGGATCATAAAAATCGCTGAGCGCAATCCATCCCCGGTGTTATGATTTTCATTCATCAAGATGATGTGTCCCGACTGCTCACCACCCAGGCCGATCATTCCTTCGGAATGCGATGCCGCCTGCAGTTCTCGCAATGCTTCCATAACATATTTATCCCCCACCTGGGTTTCAATGAAGTTGATGCTGCGTTCTCCAAAGAAATTAACCAGGGCGCCATTCCGCATGTTGGTGCTGACCACGGTATTCGATAATAATTTGCCCCGGGAAGTTAAATAATCTGCCAGGATCGCCAGCATGTGATCCCCGTCCACCAGATGCCCATGCTCATCCAGAAAAATTACCCGATCGGCATCGCCATCGAATACGATCCCAAAATTGGCTTGAAATTGCTGGATAAGCGCGAATAAATCCTGCGGCTGTCGGCGAACGTGTTCCGAGCCTGCCTGCTCATTGATATTCATTCCCGTTGGTGAGGCATGAATGACGATGACCTCCGCCCCCAATCGGGAGAAGACTTCGGGGGCGTACCATGATGCTGCACCATTGGCACAATCCACCACAAGTCGCAATCCTTCCAAGGACAGATCATGATGCTCATCGACGAGGTCGTCCACATAGAGTTCGCGCATATCCGTCCCGTCGATGCGCCGCCCATATCGTCCAGCGGGTAATTGACTGAGATCAAAATCCATCTCCAGCATCGATTCAATTTCGCATTCGATGCTTTCATTCAGCTTCAAGCCCCCGGTATTAAAGAATTTGATCCCGTTTTCATTAACAGGGTTGTGAGAAGCGGATATGACCACGCCAGCATCCACACCCAGTTTATCCACCATAAAAGCAACGCCCGGGGTTGTGATCACGCCCAAATCAATCACGGTTGCGCCGCTGGCAAGCAGTCCCGTGGTCAGAGCGCTTTGCAGCATTTCTCCAGATTGTCGGGTGTCGCGTCCGATCGTAAAAGTCGGGTGGGATGCACGCTGAGAAAGCACCACCCCTGCTGCATATCCCAAACGTGTCACAAAATCCGGGGTCAGAGGTGGGACGCCAACCGTCCCCCTTACGCCATCTGTCCCAAAGAATTGTCGCTTTTTATGGTCATTACCTGTCATCAGCGATGATGCTCCTGTTTTCATTCTTATGTGATCAACAAACGCTGTCCTGATTGATCATCATCTTGTTTTGGACAGCGTCCATCCTCGTTAAGTAAATTACTTAATTCTAATATCTGCCACAACGGGCAGATGGTCTGAAACTCTTTTGCTCAGATCACCAGATTCAATCCAACAATTGTAATCCAGAAGACGTTCTTTCGGATAGAAGAAAATGTGGTCAATCAACTGCTCGGAACCAGCGTGGGTGGGTCCTTCATTGGTCGGGACCAATCGGACAAATCCAGCCTCGGCTTCTAAAAGATTTGAAATACATGCTTCTTCAGGGGTTGCATTGAAATCACCAACTGTGATCAGTGGTTCGTTCCTGTTTAAAATATGCTTCCTGACAAGGTCAAGAAGGCGCTCAACCTGGGCGCGCCGCATCGCTTTTGCCAATCTGACCCGTTCAGGTACCAGTTCAGGCATTCGCTCGCCAACCAGAGTCGTCAGATGCAGGTTTGCCACATAGGGAAAGGGTGATGCCTTCAGCCTCGACAGCAAAACAAAGCGCGGGTCGGTATCTCGGCTGCCTTCGTATTTTACGGGTTGGTAAAGGGGAATATTCCTCGGTGAACCTGATTGAGAAGGATCACCGAGGCGGGCAAAGGGTATCTTCGAGTGGATGGCATTGCCCTTTGACCAGTCCTGCCAGTCATTGAACACCCCATCGACCATCATCTCCTTTTTTACCTGTAAATGGGATTGCATGGAGATGGTCTCACCGAAATTGGAAAAACCATAACCTCCCGTATGGTTGATGTAGTCCATCGGGGTATGGAGCACACCGCCCGCATCGATATACTGAGAAACTTCCTGCAAACACAGCAGATCAGCGTTCAAATGCCTGATCAGAATTTGCAATGCTTCCTGGCGAGATTGGTGCGTATCATGAGAAAATTCTTCAAAGATCTTTTCACCGCCGCTGAGATTCAACGATGTGATACGCAGTTCTAAAAGGGGCATCGACTGCCTCCAATGCGTTTAATCGGGGTATCGCTGTGAACAATTAGCTTTTCCATACACACCCCATTATACCCAAGCTACCCCTTGATGAAACTCTGCAGCTCTGAGACAAATTGTTACACTGAAAGGGTGTGAAAGCCGGCTGTCATTTAAAGCGGAAGACGCTTTGCCAAGCGCGTGATAAAAAGATCCAATGCCAGCGGACCATCCATCACGCCAGTCTTTGCATCAACGTCAATTTTTAGAAGCTGTGGATAAATTGACTTTAGAAAGGAAAGGTCAAAGGAACGCGCCTGCCCATAAACCTTGTTGGCAACAAATGGCTGTAACCCCAAAACCTTCGCCACCTGATCAGCATTGCCACCATTATCAGCAATTTCAACCGCTTGCAGCATCAATCGAAACTGGCGGACGACCATTGAAAACAGTGGAATGAAATCGGTATCTTCTAAAAGCAGGTGCAGCATTTTCAACGCCGTTTCCCCATCCCTGGCAGCAATCGCGTCCACCATTGTGAAGATATCCCTTTCTTTGTCCTGGATGCTTAATTCGTGGACATCATCATCTTCTACCGGACGCTCATAATTGACATAGGTCAGCAGTTTTACAATCTCCTGGGATACGCGCTGCGTATTGTTACCAAGATAACCCGCCAGCGCCTGCGCACCCCTAATTGAAAAACTTCCCCCCAGCTCGGCGGCTTTTCTTTGAATCCATTTGACCATCTCACCCGCAGAAGGCAATCCGCAGTCCTGTATAAACATCCGGCTGCCAGCCTGCGCCGCCCATTTCATCAGCCAGTGTTTGGACGTTAATCGTTCCCAATAGGTGAACCATTCACCGCCTCTTTTCCGGGATTTTTTTGAATCGGGGACAACCAGAACCAGTGCTGTTGATAATGGTAAGGAATCCAGCAGTTCTACAACCAAGGCTTGTTTATCTTTTCCGGCCCCCCCATCAAAGAACCGCAAGGCATCCTCAACGATGACCAGCCTGCGCTCAGTTAGGAAGGGCAGCGCCAGGGCTGCACCGCGCAAATCGTTGATGTCAATCGTTTTTCCTTCAAGTCGGGTGGTGTTCATATCCGCCATATCAGGCGTGCCCAGACTCCGGCGAAATTCCTTGAGGCGCGATTCAATCGCCTCCCGATCATCCCCCTGCAAAATATACACCACGGGCTTTTCTTCAGCCATAAAACGATTTACCCTCTGGTTGTCACCCGGTGCATGTACATGCCGCCGCGGATAAAGGTTTCGACTCTGTCCAGCTCCAGGCTATCAGGATGGGGTGCTGTCGTCAGGTTCGTTTGAACCCAGGGCGCAAGCGGTCGGGACAGAATCAGGGCAACGGTCGCCAGAAAAATCATCAGGGGAAGGCGTTCAAGGTGACTCTTAAATTTCTTGTCGGTCCCCAGGCTGCCCAACCAGGCAGCTATCCCGGCAGCCAGACCTGGAATGGCATAATTTGTCCCGCAGTTGGGATGGTAAGCCAAATCAGACTCGCCCGCACGCAGTCGTTTCAAAGCCTCCACAACCGCTTCAGCCACATCCTCCGATGTAACCGCTCCGATGATCGTAAACCCAAGTGGTGTGGACATGCCGCCAAACTGTAATTTCGGGAATTTTTTACTCAATACATGGATAGTAGCATGCTCCAGGCTATGGTTTCGGCGAAGGCGGGAAATGGGTCTGGCATTTAATTTTGCATTATTCATCATGATCTTTACTCCAAGTATGCCAAAAATATCAGGATCCACTCTGATGGACGCATTTTATTCCATTATAACGGTACATCTTCGCTAAGAAGAGATTGCTTTTCTATTCAATCAGGGCAAGTTTCAAGGCATCGCGCAGGGATCGTGCCTCCAACACATCGATCCCACCGGGACAGGGCTGCTTCCTGTTCAAGCTGCGCGGGATGATCGCCTGCTTAAAACCGAGGCTCGCCGCCTCGCGCAGCCGCGCATCCATCTGCCCAACCATTCTAAGCTCGCCTGAAAGTCCCAATTCGCCAATCATCACAAGGTCTGCTTTTACGGCCTGGTCGCGCATTGAAGATGTGATCGCCAATGCCACAGCAAGGTCAACTGCCGGTTCATCGATCCTCAGACCGCCGACCACATTGACAAAAACATCCTGTTCCGAAAGGCGAATGTTCAATCGGCGCGTCAGCACGGCAGTTATCAACAACAGGCGGTTGAAATCAACCCCGTTCGCCGTGCGCCGCGGGTTGCCAAAGTTGGTATGGCTGGTGAGTCCTTGAATTTCAACGAGCAGAGGACGTGTACCTTCCATGGTCACCGCAATCGCTGAGCCCGGCGCGTTGACCATCCGCTCAGCCAGGAATACCTCCGAGGGGTTGGCGATCTCAATCATGCCCCGTTCTTGCATCTCGAACACCCCCACCTCCGAGGTGGCGCCAAACCGGTTTTTAACCGACCGCAACAAGCGATAGGTCTGAAAACGATCCCCTTCCAGATAAAGCACGGTATCAACAATGTGTTCAAGAACCCGCGGTCCTGCAATCACACCTTCTTTGGTGACGTGACCGATCAAAAAGATTGCGATCCCCGACGTTTTTGCCAGTTCGCGCAGCCGCGAGGCACTTTCCCGCACCTGCGAGATTGAACCTGCGCTGGATTCCATCTCCGGGCGGTAAACCGTCTGGATTGAATCGATAACCATTAAAGCGGGTTTGACCGCATGGACATGATTCAGGATAACGTCAAGGTTGGTCTCTGTCACAAGATAAAAATCATCAGGCAAAGCCTGGACTGAGCCATCCATGTCGCGCATCAACCGCCTGGCGCGCATCATAATTTGGCGTTCGGATTCTTCACCAGAGACATACAATACCTGGTTCGATCCCGCCATTTGCAGCATTAATTGCAGCATCAGGGTCGATTTACCAATTCCCGGATCACCGCCGATCAATACGATTGAGCCAGGAACAACGCCACCACCCAGCACCCGGGCAAACTCATTGATCGAGACGGGAAGACGCTCCTCACCATCACCGCCTATTTCATTCAGCCGTCGTGGAACAGAAAGACCGCCCAGGCCATGGAAAAATCCACGACCCTGAGCGGCCTCATTGGTTTCAATGACTTCTTCGACCATGCTGTCCCATGTGCCGCACTGGGGACAACGCCCCAGTGGCTTGGGAGAAGTACGTCCGCACTCCTGGCAGACATAGCGTGTTCTGGCCTTCGCCATGGTTTACAAGCCCACAGCTTCTAAATCAGGTTCTTCTGTATGGTCCCCTTCCTGAACATGCTTCAGAACCACGTTCTTGACGGGTACGCCATCTTCTTCAACCGTTTCAACATCGATCAGAACCTGTTGCCCTTCTTCAAATTCCTTTGCCAGGACGGCATCCGAAAGACGGTCTTCGATTTGTTGTTGAATCACACGCTTCAGGGGACGAGCACCCATTTCGGGGTTATAACCTTCTTCAGCAAGGAATTCAAGGGCTGCATCTGTGGCGTGCATGTGGATCATATTCTCTTCCAGACGTTCATTCACCTTGTCCAATTCCAATTCGACAATCTTACGAATGTCTTCCCGGTTCAGCGCACGGAATACGATCACACCATCCAGTCTGTTAATAAACTCGGGTCGGAAAGTGCGTTTGAGTGCTTCCGTCAATTTCTTTCGCATTTCAGTGTGAGCCTGGGCTTCTTGCTTGACTTCATCCACCGTAAGCGCAAAGCCAAAAGTGGATTGACGCTGGATCAAATCCGCTCCCACGTTGGTGGTCATAATGATGATGGCATTGCGAAAATCAACCTTGCGTCCTTTCGCATCGGAAAGGTGTCCTTCTTCCATGATCTGTAAGAGCATATTGTGTGCTTCAGGATGTGCTTTTTCAATTTCGTCAAAAACGACAATGGAGTAAGGTCGCCGGCGGATCGCTTCAGTGAGCTGGCCCGCATCATCATAGCCAACATATCCCGGAGGGGCGCCGACCAAACGACTCACGCTGTGCCGTTCCATAAATTCAGACATATCCAGCTGGATCAGCGCATCTTCGCTGCCAAACATAAACTTTGCCAGGGCTTTGGTCAATTCAGTTTTTCCAACACCCGTCGGACCAAGGAAAATGAAGGATCCAACCGGGCGGGTGGGGTCTTTCAATCCAGCCCGTGCTCGCCGAATCGCTTTTGAAATTGTCTCAATCGCTTCTTCCTGACCGATAATGTGCCCGCGAAGCTCGGTTTCCATGTTCAACAAACGTGCCGATTCTTCCGTTTCGAGCTGCATTAATGGGACCCCTGTCCACATCGAGATTACTTCTGCTATATCCTCTGTGGTCACATGCGGACTGGTTTCCCGGTTCCAAACAGTACGCAGATCTTCAAGTTTTATCTCAAGTCCATCAATCTGGTCTTGCAAGTCCTCGACGCGATCCTGGTCTTCATCTTCACTGGCAGATTCCAGTTCTTTACGGCGTTCTCGCAGTTTTGATATGATCTCCTTTGAATCGATCGCCGCTGGGCTTTTGTACATCCGAACCCGAGATGCCGATTCATCAATTAAGTCGATCGCCTTATCAGGCAGGAACCGGTCACTTACATAGCGCGCAGAAAGCTTTGCAGCCGATTCAAGCGCGTCATCTTCAATGACCAGACGGTGATGATCCTCATATGCTGGTCGAATGCCGTGTAAAATCTCAATCGTTTCCTCAACTGTTGGTTCATTCACAACAATCGGTTGGAAGCGCCGCTCCAGAGCGGCATCGCTTTCAATATTCTTTCGATATTCATCCAGCGTGGTTGCGCCAATCACCTGCAATTCGCCCCGCGAAAGGGCGGGCTTAAGAATATTGGCAGCATCCACAGATGATCCCGCGGAGCCAGCGCCCACAAGCATATGAAACTCATCGATAAACAATATCGATTCTGAGGATTTCAATTCATCGATCACACGCTTGAGCCGTTCTTCAAATTGACCGCGATACATGGTGCCCGCCACAAGAGAGCCAACATCCAGCTGGAGCAAACGTTTTTCCAGCAGGGGCGCCGGAACATCACCTTCGATGATCCTCTGCGCAAGCCCTTCAACAATGGCTGTCTTTCCAACACCCGGTTCACCGATCAATGCCGGGTTGTTCTTGGTGCGGCGTGCCAGGATTTGAATCACGCGCTCGATTTCCATCTGACGCCCGATCACAGGATCCAGCTTGCCCTGCTCAGCCATTGAGGTCAGGTCTGTTGCCAGCTGATCCACAAGAGGCGTTTTTTCCTGTTCCTCTTTGGTTGTCCGGCGACGTTTTGAGCTGGACTGTCCTGCCAGTGCAGTTCTTGATTCACGTTGGGACTCTTTCAGCACCCGTTCAACCTGACGGCGAATTTGCTCTGCTGAATAACCAAGCTTTTTAAGAATATTCATCGCCTCGCAATTGCTCAAACGGGTCAGCCCTAAGAGTAAGTGTTCTGTGCCAACGTTGTTTTGCTTGCGCATGTTGGCTTCCTCAATTGCAAATGGGATAACCTGCTGCATGCCAGGCGACAGGGTGACTTGCCCTGTGTGCTCGCCAAAACCGAGCTCCTGTTCAACAATTTCGGTGACGGTGTCAATTTCTAAACCCAGATCGCGTAACACACGACTGGCAACGCTGCCATCCAGTTCGATCAGAGCAATTAACAGGTGCTCCGTATTGATCTGCGGCTTGCGTAAACGTTGTGCTTGTTGTTGAGCCAGGCTGAGTACGAGACGTGCTTTTTGTGTAAAATTATCAATGCCAGCCACGGCTTACCTCCTTTATTAATTGTTTGATGCCTGTAAATCCATTCCTGGATGGTTTATTATTGATGTTTGTATCGGATCCAGGGGGATTGTTTGACCTTTTCAACATCAAATTGAAAGAAAATATCAAGAAACTTCTCTATTCATTTCTTAAGGTCTGCTTTGATTCTACCAAATTTAACCTGGAATGGAATAAGGGGGCTGGTTTTATAATAGAACGTTAATAAAAAAGCCCCTCGTATTGGGCAGGCATGGAATCCTGCTCCTACATCTGGATCGAAGTGGGGACAGGAGATTTGCACCGATATATACTATAATGGAAGCAGTGCACAACTTGTTCAAGACAGAATAGCGTAAAGCAAAATGATATTTAGAAATAGCAATGAGAATCCTCTTTTAATTGCCCAAACTGGACCGCTGGAAGGGCAGCGCTGGAAGATCGCCCCGGAGCTGATGGTGGGGAGAGAGGCTGATTGCGATATCATCATTCCCCTCCGGCAGGTCTCAAGACACCATGCCCGTGTCTATCTGAGCCCCGAGGGCGCCGTTGTTGAAGACCTCGACAGTAAGAATGGCACCTACGTCAACGGTCACCGCATCCAGGCTCTCACCGCCCTTGATGACGGTGATGAACTCCAAATCTCAATGGCTCAGCATTTCGTCTACCTCAGCTCAGATGCCACCATGCCACTGGAAGGGCTGTCGTTTGACATCCAAAAACGACGTCTCCGTGTTGATGTCGGAGCACGCCGTGTATGGGTGCTTGATCAGGAGCTGGACCCACCCCTTTCTGCCTCCCAATTCAATCTGCTGCAAGCCTTATTCGACCAGGTGGGAAATGTCATCTCACGCTCAGAGATCATCGAAGCAGTGTGGAGCCATGCAGCCACCGGCGTCACAGAACAGGCGCTGGACGCCCTGATCCGCCGTTTGCGCGATCGATTGGCAGAAATCGACCCCGATACCGAGTACATCATCACGATGCGTGGACACGGCTTCCGTCTGAACAACCCTTATGCCAATGATTCTGAATAAATCAGGCTGCCTGTTCCAGATTCCTTTTCATCGAAAACCGTAAAACCCGCCGATAAACCTTTTGCAGTTTCTCGGCTGTCGCCACCTGATCTTTTTGTTGCTGGGTTTGATTCAAAAGATTCGTTAAAAATTGAATGAATTCGTCGGTGATCTCATCCCCGTTTTCTTCGAGGATCGCATCTATCCCAGCATCATCCTCAGCCTGGATCAGGGCTTCGATTAATTCAATGTTTGCTCCAGGTGCGCTGACTTTTTGAATCGCGGCAGTGATTTGTTGCAGCTTTTGCAGCAGGTCAGTGTCATCCTCTTTGCGTGCAGTCTGAATTCGTTTACGAAGGACTTCCAGGAAAGGCTCAGTAATATTGGGGAGCGCCTGTAAGGTTGCTTCTCCGACATCCTCGCTTTGCAAAAGATCTTCCAATAGCTGAGCAGCCGCTGCCTGTTCTTCTTTAAGTGCTTCTTCAATTTCGTGGGTCATTTCAAGCAGTTTTTCTCGCAGTTCCGTGAGTTTCGCCTGTTCTGCCCCCGATGCCTTTTGAATACGTTCCGTAAGCAGTTGGAAAAAGCCATAATCTAGGCCGCTGTGCGCCATACTGACCAGCATCACAAGTTTCATCTCTTTGTCCGCCGCGTTCACGATCAAATCCAACAGGCTTTCACGGGTCAGCCCCTTTTTGCTGGCTTCTTCAAGTTCTTTCATCGCATCCTGCTGTTCCTGGGCTTGTTCAAGGACCTTTTTGCCGAATTCGGTGTTTTCCAGGACCTGCTGCTGCAAATCAGCTAAAACCTGGACACTTTCCTCTTCGCCGGTGGCAGCCGCGCTTTGGATCAGGCGCTGCAAGATCATGAGCAGTTCCTCATCAACCAGCGCTTCCTCCTGCTGGATAACTTCCGGTCGCAATTCCGGTGACGTGCCTGCCAAACGCTGTAAAAGATTCAATCGATCCTGCTGAGCCTTAAGCATCTCGGGCGTAATGCCGTCTTTTTCGAGGATGCGCTCAACCATTTTCTGGCGGGTGAGCATCGTTTCTGGCTTGAAGAGATATGCTTTACGCTGATCATTGGGCAAACCGTCCATAATCCCCTTGATGATCGGGCCGATCATTTGCTCTTGCTGGTTAACCGCTAAATGCAATTCGGGTGGAAAAAAGGTCAGAAGCAGCTCATTTTCGGGGTCATGATAAACGATTGGCGTTGGCGCCTGACCGCGATACCCGCAGTTCGGGCATTGGATCAGGTTATATGCACCGGACAACAAGATTTGTTTTGCCTGAGGGTCTTCCCTCACATCGAATAAGCGGGTGATCTCCGCAAGCACAGGTTGTTTACACTGGGGACATGAAATAGTTGTTTTTGCCATGATCTCACTTTCAAAATCTTATAATTCTTACCAAGAAATGCATTATACCATCGGGAGCAATGAACCTTTTAGCAGGAAATGCCAGTCAAGGTTTCAATTTACTTTCTCAGTCTTAGAAGTGTATTAGAAAACGCTTTTTTACAGACCCCAAGGCAGCCGCTTTCCTCAGATAGCGCCGTCATCTGTGAATGTGTCGGTGAGGGCATTTACGGATATGAGAGAATTTACCCCTCCATTGCCTGAAACAAATCGGATACGAGATCTTCCACATTCTCAATTCCAACCGAAAGACGCACCAGCCCATCCGTGATGCCGGCTGCCAGACGTACATCGCGAGGCGTGTTGCAATGGGTCATGCTGGCAGGATGTTGGATGAGCGTGTCCACATTCCCAAGGCTAACCGCCAGGACAGCAATCTTCACACGGTCCATCATCCGTTTACCCGCGTCGAATCCGCCCTTCAATTCGAAGGCAATCATCCCACCAAAGTCGGTCATTTGCATGCTTGCCAGTTTATGATCTGGATGGCTTTCCAAACCCGGATAAAAGACCCGACTCACCCCGGGATGTTCCTCCAACCTCTTAGCAACCTGCAACGCGTTGCGGCAATGGCGTTCCATGCGCAATTCGAACGTCTTCAAACCAATATTCGCCATCCAGGTGTCGATTGGACTGGGTGTTGCGCCTAAAACCTTGTAGATTGGGTACAAGTTTTCTGAAAACAGCGCCAGGTCCGTGGTGAGAACCGCCCCGCCAATGACCTGTCCATGTCCAGATAAATATTTGGTGGTCGAATGCACCACCAGATCAGCGCCAAAATTAAATGGACGCTGACAATAGGGCGTTGCAAAAGTGTTGTCCACCACCACCCGGGCGCCAGCCTGATGGGCAATGGACGTCACCGCAGCGAGGTCGGTCAAGAGCAGGGTTGGATTTACCGGCGTTTCAATGTAGGCTAATTTCGCCCCGGGGTGCTGTTCAAATGCCTGCGCCCACCCTGAGGGCGAATTATCCGCTACCCAAACCACGTTGATCCCATATTTCGGGGCGAGGTTTTTCATAAAAAGAAAGGTCCCATCATACAGAGCCGTTTGGGTCAGAACCGTATCTCCGCTGTTAACGCAAGCCATCACAGCTGCCGTCACTGCTGCCATCCCTGATGCAAAGACCAGCCCACCCACAATTTCATCCGGGTTTCTCTCGGGTTGGGACTTTAAAAGATCCCATGCTTCCAGGGCTGTCAGCTTTGCAGCAAGTTGTTTATGATTGGGATTGTTCAGCCGGGTGTAATAAAAACCGGGTTGCTCGCCGCCGGCAATCGCCGCACCGCTTTCCACATCTTTAAATGTGAACACCGAATTTTGATAAATTGGCGCAATGTGGGCGTTTTCTGCGTGATCACCCTCAGTATAGTGGGTCAAAAAAGTGGTTAATCCTGCATATTTTCCGGGATTTTGAGTCACATCAATCTCCTTATCGTTTCAAGACTTCAAGAATACATGGTTATTCAGGACATGACTGTGAATAGCACTCATCGTAACAATTTAAGAAAGCAATTCTATCGGGTGATTTTAGCACATTTCATATTCAATCGAACAGCGATCGGGTTGTTTTAATAACTTTTCCAACCACGATCAGGAGTGTTTTAAGGAGAAGAACCAGCGGGTTGAGTGAAGTATAATGCTAAAGACAAGCATTTTTTATCAACGAAAGGAGAAACCATGGGATTTAACCTAACCTGGATCGGTCATGCGACTCTGCTTCTTCAAACAAGCGGATATAAAATCCTGATCGACCCCTATCTAACAGGCAATCCGACAACTGAAGTCGATCCTGATTCTGTTGATGTCGATTACATCCTCGTCACCCACGGACACGGAGATCACATCGGGGACACCGTTGAAATTGCCAAACGAACCGGCGCAACCGTTATTTCCAATGCCGAAATCTGCCAATGGTTGGAAAAACAGGGCGTCAAAGTCCACGCCCAGCATCTTGGAGGGGGTTTCAACCACCCCTTTGGCTATCTAAAATTAACGCTCGCACTTCACGGCTCTGCCCTCCCCGATGGCAGTTACGGCGGTAACCCGGCCGGGCTCTTACTGACCACCCTTGACGGCGAAAAAATCTACATGGCTGGTGACACTGGCCTTTTTGGTGATATGCGTCTGATCGGAGAAGAAGGGATCACCCTGGCGGTTCTCCCAATTGGGGATAACTACACGATGGGACCCGAGGATGCGTTGAGGGCAGTCAAATTGTTGACCCCCGAACACGTGATTCCTATCCATTATGACACCTGGGGATTGATCGCCCAGGATCCCAATGCCTGGGCTGAGAAGGTAAAAGCCGAAACAACGGCTGAGGTACACGTTCTTAAACCCGGTGATGAATGGGTTTATCCTCGCTAAAATTCATGCCAGATGATGGTAGACTGCCGCCGGGACAATTCATAAGTGCCGAATTGCCTGTCCTGCATCGCGGACCGATTCCGAAATTCAACCCATCGATCTGGGATTTTCAGGTCTGGGGCGCAGTGGAAGAGGTGGTGACCTGGACCTGGGATCAGATTATGTCATTGCCGCGCGCACGCATTCGACTTGACCTGCATTGCGTAACCGGATGGAGTAAATTGGATACGCTCTGGGAAGGTATTTCTTTAAAGCAACTGATCGATGAGGGTTGGATCACGCCCAGGGCAGATGCCCATTATTTAATGCAGCATGCGGACCACGGATACAGCGCCAACCTGCCCCTAGAGGTTGCCTTACAGGATAATTTCCTGTTAGCAACCCATTTTAATGGTGAGCCGTTGACGCCCGAACACGGATTTCCCTTGCGTGGTGTGATCGGTTCCATCCCCAAAGCCTCTGGAATGAAAGACGTTTACCTTTGGAAGGGTGCCAAGTGGCTGCGGGGTCTTGAATTTATGACGAATGACCGCCTCGGATTCTGGGAATCCAACGGCTATCACAATGAGGCAGATGTGTGGAAAGAACAGCGTTCGAGCCCAGCGTCAGGCTTTGGTCCTTGAACGGATGAAAAAGAACGCCAGACCCGCCCCGCCTATGATGAAAAACAAACCGACAATCAGCAGGAGGGGCGATCTCCCGCCGCCTGGTTCAACAACCTCAGGTGCAATCAAAGAAGACCCGGGCTGCGCTCCGAAATCAACGTAAACGCTGTCGCCGGCAGAGATAGAAATGGCAATATTCAGATTGGTGGTGGCATTATAGCCATCCGGGATACCCATCGTCAGGTTATATTCACCCTCTGGGACATCTTCAAAACAGGGGACTGCAACCACGGAAGGGTCACCACCCGCTGTATTCATCGTTTCAGAAAAGGTGCCAAGGCGATTGTTGAGACTTGCCACACCGCCTGACAGATAAAATTCCGAACTGGAACGTTTCTGGTTGCCATCAAGGTCTTCAAAGAGCACGAAACACAGTTCCCCATTCCCATCAAAGGGTGTTGGCGTGGGCGCACCTGGTGTGTTTGTTGGCAGGGGACCTTCAGGCGTGGGCGTGTACGGCGCCACTGTTGCCAGGATCAGTTTTTGTGAAGGAAAAATACTGCAGCTGTCGTCAAGTCCGTTCATCTCAATAAGTTCTTCAATGGTAATTCCGGTCAACACTAAAATCCGGTAACAGCTATCTCCTTCCTGAACGGTGTAAATGATTTGCCCATCAGCATTCGGCGTTGGCGTTTGGTAAGAAGCCTGCGGCAGAAACCCGGCATTTGCAGTCTGATAGGAAAGAGCGAGCGCAACGCCAGAGAATACTATTATTAAAATCAATCCTAAAACATGAAATCTTTTCATATCAACCTGTTTCTTCTAGAAAAAATTATAACATCTCTTCACAATTGTGAACTTTTGGGTGTTTGGAAGAAGGTCTCTTTAATTATATAATTAACAATCAGCGATGCAAACTATCTTAAGAAAATTACCTCGACATACGCCTACAAGCTATATGCTGATCCTGATCGGTTCATTTCTGATTTCGGCATGCCTCCCGCTACTGCCGTCCGAACCGCCTCCTCCAACGCCAATCAGCACAATCACAACCACACCCACGCCAACGACCGATTGGTTTCCCGCGACACCGACTTCAACATTGATCGCCGTTGCCAGCGCAACCCCTCAGCCAACCCGGGAAGGACAGATGATTGGACTGACGGAACTTCTGGCAGAGGATGATTTCACAGATACATCCTTGTGGGAAACCCGTCAAAGCGCTTCGGGCAATATTGCCTATGGCAACCAAAACCTGGCTTTGGCTGTGGCGAAACCAAGCACTTCCTTGTTGAGCCTGAGCCAGTATACCCTTCCGGAAAACTTCGCAGTTGAAATGACAATCCAGGCTTCGCTGTGTGAACCCGAAGACCAGATCGGTATCCTGTTCTGGCATCAATCCAATTCCGATTATTTTCGGCTTTTGATCAACTGCAAAGGTCAATACCGGCTGGAAATGATTCAATCCGGGCAGAGTTATGTTCTTTTTGATTGGGAGCGGGCAACCAATATGCAGCTTTCCGCGCCTTCAACCAACCGGCTTGGTTTGCGCGTATCTAAAGGGCAATTCCAGTTATATATCAATGATCATTTCCAGTTTGAGGTGGAGATTGCCAGGGACAAAACAGGAGGCCTGGGGGTATTTGCCCGGACCATTAGCGGAAACGCGATGACAGTCCGGTTTTCAGATCTAACGATCTACAAAGTCGAAACCTATTGAGCATACGATTATTGTTTGAGAAGGGACAGCCGAGGCCACTGGACGGTCAAATTTTCAAGCAAAAGACGGACATTGGCGTTGCGTTCCAGCTGGTGGCACGCCATTTCATGAGCCATCACCAATTCTCTGGCAGAAGGTTCATCCAAACTATCAGCTGCCTTTTTCACCAGGTCTGAAAAGTCGATATTCACCAACGGTAGATCAGCATCAGCCGCGCGGATGAACACATCCCGCCAAAAAGAAAGCCAGATTGGTAATATTTCACCTGCTTTCTGGCGCGCCTGTTCATAAGGGCTGGAGACCTCCTCTGCCAATTTGAACCTTTCATACAAAGGCGCCGACAGCAGGTTCACCAGGTCATCGAGGATATTTTCTCGATGCGCCAGGATCTGCGGATTATCCACCATACGATTCGCGGCGCCAATCCTGCCGCCTGAAATATGCGCGATCAGTTCGGCTTGAGGTTTTCCAAGGCCCCGCGCGGTCTCGAGATAGGTTTGGGAATCACTCAGGGAAGCCGGGTGGAGCCGAAGGACTTCGCAGCGCGAAACGATGGTCGGCAATAATCTTTCCAACGTGCTGACCGTCAACAGGATGATCACCTTATCCTGCGGCTCTTCCAGTGTTTTCAGGAGCGCATTTTGGGCCTGTACCGTCACTCTCTGAGAATCGGGGATCAACGCGATCCTGTATCGCGCCGAATAGGGCGCCAGCGAAAGTATATGTTGGAGATCCCTGATCTGATTGATCAGGATGTCCTGATGACCTGCTTCCGGTATCACCAGGCCGAGGTCGGGATATTGCATGGCTTGAATCTGCCGGCAATCACGGCAAGTTCCACAAAATTCTCCCGGCGCGGGCGGTTGACTGCAATTGAGCGCCTGGGCGAACCTCAGCGCCAGCGTCCTTCTCCCCACCCCCTCAGCGCCAGTTAATAGGTAAGCATGCCGTAAACTTCCGCTCGTTGCTTGGTTTTTTAGCAGTGTGACCACTCGGTCATGTCCAAAAATTTGCCAGGCGTTGTTTTTCATAGCCTTATTTTATCTTAACAGAATCGATTCAGGGATGCGAGACAAGGGTTTTTGTAGATCATGCACGGTTGCGAAGCAACCTGCGTGACGATCACATCTTATGTTATACAGGGTGCTCACTCTTATGGGGTGCGCGGTAAGGCACCGCGGACAACCTTGCGAGGCCGGAATTGGTGCGTGTAAATCCCTTACCGTGACTGTTGAATCACCCTTGAAGGTGGTAAACTGAATGGGCTAAATTAAATCTACGGAAGAATAAATCAATGCGAGTCATTTATCCATTTACAGCCATTGTCGGCCAAAAACGCATGCGGCGTGCCCTGATCCTCAACGCGATCGATACACGGATTGGCGGCGTCTTAATTCGTGGCGAGCGCGGCACAGCAAAATCCACCGCTGCACGCGCGCTGGCTGCTCTGTTACCCCCTGTGCAGGTTGTCAAAGACTGCCGCTTTGGTTGTGACCCCCGCCGGCCGATCACCTGGTGCACCGAATGTCGGGAGCGTTTCTCAGAACTTGAGGAACCCTCTTATGAAACGCGCCAAACGCCCTTCATCAATCTCCCGATCTCAGCCACCGAAGATCGCGTGGTCGGCACCCTCGATATTGAAAAGGCAATCCAAAAAGGAGAACGGCACTTCGAGCCCGGTGTTCTGGCATCGGCAAATAGGGGTTTGCTTTACATCGATGAAGTCAATTTGCTGGATGACCATGTTGTGGACGTGCTTCTTGATTCTGCGGCAATGGGGATGAACATTGTCGAAAGAGAAGGGATTTCCTTTTCTCACCCGGCGCGCTTCATTCTGGTCGGCACCATGAATCCCGAAGAGGGTGACCTGCGTCCCCAACTTTTGGATCGCTTTGCCCTGTCCGTTGATATCCACGGGATCCTGGAGCCCAGACAGCGCGTTCAGATCATGGAGCGCAACATCTCCTTCGAAGCCGACCCGGGCGCCTTTCGCCAGGAATGGTTGCCAAAGGAACAGGAACTTTCCGAACAAATCGCCAAAGCGCGGCAGCTGGTGGACAAGGTCCGCTATTCCTCTCGGGATTTACTTTTGATCGCAGACCTGACCTCCAGAATGCAGGTCGATGGACATCGTGCAGACCTGATCATCCTCAAAGCTTCTCGAGCCCACGCCGCTTTTGAAGGACGGACCTCCATCACGCCACATGATATTGCCCTTGCTGCTGAATTGGCGCTTCCACATCGCGTCAAAGCCGGTCCTTTTCGCCAATCCGACATGGGATTGACCGAACTGCAAGATCAAATCGAACAGCTCAAAGGGGCTTCCTCAGAGGGATCGCCTGCAGATGATGATCGGGCGAAGCCTGATTCAGAATCAATGGAAAAAAAAACGGGATCTCCCCCCACCTCGAGATTAGCAGCGAATCCCCAGGACCCGAGCCTTTAGAACCCACCCGCCAGGATATCTTTCAAGACGCATCCGCTCACTGGTGGGACGGCGGCAAAAAGGTGGAACCCGGTGACACCTTTGAACCACGCCGCCTGGATACGCCGCTGGATGACATGATGCGAAAAACTGGCGGTCGGCGTTCGCAGACCCAAACAGACCGAAAGCGCGGCCGGTATATCCAATCCCGTCCCGCAAATGGAAGTCCTGAAGACCTGGCTTTTGATGCCACCTTGCGGGCTGCTGCACCCTTTCAAAAAGCCCGAAAAGATATCCGCGAAAAAGAAGATATTGCCTTTTCTGTGCGCAAAGAAGATTACCAGCGTAAGGTACGAATCCGCAGAGCATCCAACCTGATCCTGTTTCTGGTGGACGCCTCCTGGTCGATGGCAGTCGCTGAGCGCATGGAAGCCACCAAGGGCGCCATCCTTTCCCTGCTGACCGATGCCTATCAGCGGCGTGACCGTGTGGGGCTGATCGTCTTTCAAAAGGATCGGGCGACGCTGGTCCTGCCGCCCACCAATTCAGTTTTATTAGCGCAGCGCGCCCTGGCGGACGTCCCCGTAGGCGGGAAAACGCCTTTGAGCGCCGGACTGGCTCTGGCGCTTCAGGTTGTCACACGGGAAAAGACGCTCCATCCCGACATTTTACCCCTGCTGATTATCCTCACAGACGGCGCGGGCAATGTCGCCATGGGGACAGGTTCGCCGCAGGCTGAAGCCCATCAAATCGCAGAGCAAATTGCGTTGGAGGATATCCATTCCGTGGTCATCAACATGGAACATGAAAACTTTGACCAGGGCCTTGCACAGAACCTGGCAGTTCACATGAACGCGCCCTGTTACACGCTGAAAGATTTACGCAGCGAAACGCTCTACAGGACAGTGCAAAACGAGATCACCCACGGTCCGACCAAAAGGACACTTGAGGACCCCAAATCGCCTGAATTTTAAGTATTGCATTCTTCTTCAGTCTTTTCGACTTTGATATCCGGGAAGAACTGGCGTAAAGTACCGGCAACCCAACCCTGCAAGGTTGCCGTGGAGAGCGGACAATCCTCACAAGCGCCGCCCAATTTTACATAGACTGTTTCTTCCTCAATTCGGTCCAGTTCGACAGAGCCGCCGTGATATTGCTCGATGTATGCGTTCAATTGTTCGATGAGACCCTTAATTTGTTCATAAACGGTGTGTTCCGTGTATGGCATGTTATACTCCTGTTTTTCAATCACTTTCTCAAATCATATCATAGAGTCAGGCGCCTGCGCAAATTATCCGGAAACGGATTCTATGTGGTAAAGCTGACTTGACGTCCTTACCTCACATAGGTCAGTGATCCGAATTATCCACAATTATCCACAAAACTATCCACAAGATTTTGGTCAGTTATCCACATGTTCTTCACCCATCATCTCAGCCACATAACCACCCGAGAATCCGATATGAATGCCCTCGGGCTGAAACTGCCAGATCACCTGTGCAAAATGATCGATGAAATAACGGTCATGGGCAATCGCCAGGATCGTTCCTTCAAATGCGCCCAACGCCGATTCAAAAGCCTCTTGCGACGCCAAATCAAGATGATTAAGGGGCTCATCCAGCAGCAGCAAATTGCAGCGATGAGCAACCAGCAATGCCAGCATCAGGCGTGAGCGCTGACCGTAGGAGAGCGTCTCAACAGGCTGAAAGACATCATCTCCCTTGAAAAGAAAGCGGTGTAGAAAGGAGCGCGCGGCGGTATGGTTGGTCAGGTTCGATTGCTGCTGAAGGGTTTCCAGAACAGTCAGATCCGGTTTCAGGCTTTCCTGTTCCTGCGAAAGATATCCGGGTTGGATGCCGATGCCGAAATGAAAGCTGCCTGAAATTGGTTCTACCACCCCTAAAAGGGTTTTAAACAGGGTTGTTTTCCCAACCCCGTTGGGGCCGACCAGTACCACGCGCTGACCCTGCGTCACCGTCTGGGTGATGGGGGGCAGGAGCACGCAGCCGTCATAGCCGATGGTTAACCGCTCCATCTGGAGAGCGATTTGGCCGCTTTCTGGTGTTTCATCAAACCGCATCCGCATTTCCCAGGCATGGGTGGGTTTCTCAAGCGCGTCCTCACCTTCCAAAAATTCAATCCTTTTTTCAATATTTTTCGCTCTTTTTAATGTCTCCCGGGAGCGATCCGCAAAGAATCCTGCTGAAAACCCATCCGTATTTTCAGGGTCTGCCTTGCCGCCTTTATGAAATTTACCCGTATCCCTGACAGAACGGGCAGCCTTTTTCAAACGTTTGATCTCCTCCTGCTGATCAACATAAGCCTGCATAGCAGCCTCAAAGGATGCCTCACGCACATCAAGAAACCCTGTGTAATTACCAGAATATTCGGTCACCCCATCTCCCGAAGGAGAGAAGGCGATCACCTTGTGAATGACCGCATCTAAAAAAGCCCTGTCATGCGAAACCATCAAGATCGCGCCCTGATAAGAGAGAACCCAATCCTTGAGCCACTCACGCATCCCAAGGTCCAGATGATTGGTCGGCTCATCCAGCATGAGCACGTGTGGGGCTTCCAGCAGCACGCCTGCCAGCGCCAAACGCACCTTCTGCCCTCCGCTCAGCGCACCAACAGGTGTGTCTTGCGGAAGATCTGCCAGTTCAAATCCGGCAAGGATCCCCACGCGGGTGCCCTCCATCTCCTGCGCCCATTCCAGAGCCTTCAAGGTCTGATCATACTTTGCGATCAGGGATGGATCATTCGGTTTGAGAGCCATCTCATCGCAAACAGCGTTCAGCGCTGTCAAAGATCCCTCCAAATTGGAAGAAAAACGATTGAGATACCCTCCCAGAGTTTCGTCCTCATCAAAGAGGATCCCCTGGCGCAGATATCCAATTCGCAGACGGCGCGGGGTAAGGGACACATAACCGGTATCCGGCTTTTCCAAGCCGGCAATAATGTTCATCAGGGTCGATTTGCCGCAACCATTGGGACCTACCAGCGCAGCGCGTTCCCCGTGATTAAGACTGAAATTTAATTTTTTGAAAACGGACTTCAAACCGAATGATTTTGAAAGATCCTGCACTTTTAACACATCCACCTGCCTTCTTAAAATAAAAACCCGGAGAAAGCCCTTGCGAAAGAAGCGCAAACTCCGATTTGGCTTTCTACGCTATTTAAGATTATTGCAGACGAATGCGAATCACGCACGACTCCTTATTAGTGGATCTGAAAAAATTATAGCTGATATCTACGAAAAATGCTAATTGCACTACTTCAGTAGTTTTTGAAAATATTTTTTGCGTTTGTAACCATGCGGAACTTCGGGCCAACTTGGCCTGAAGTGTGCAAAACGGCGACTTTGATTGACTTCAAAACCGCCGCTTCGCGTGAATTATCTTTCACATTGTTAGTGTAACATTGTTTCTGTAAAATCTTGAACCTTAACAAAAGAGGTGAGTCAGAAGTACCCTAATAAGATCATAACATCTGAAAAGGAGAACTAAATGACTCACCAAGAAAATTATAACCTTTCAACAAGCACAGTAGAAGAGATGACTAGAAATGGTCTTGAAGCAATTCCTGAATTGGTCAGGGTGATCCTCAACAGTGTCATGCAGGCAGAGCGTTCAAAGTATCTGCAGGCGGATGCATACGAGCGAACCGAAGAGCGCAAAGGCCATGCCAATGGATACAAACCCAAAACGGTCAGAACCAAGCTTGGCGAGATTACCTTTGCCATTCCACAAGTGCGAGAAGGCGGTTTCTATCCCTCAGCGCTGGAAAAAGGCATGAGAAGCGAACGAGCCCTGCTGATTGCGTTAGCCGAAATGTACGTGCAGGGTGTGTCAACCAGAAGGGTCAAAGCCATCACGGAAGAGCTGTGTGGTGTTGAGATATCAGCCATGCAAGTCAGTCGAGCAGCCCAGCAGTTGGATGACGCCTTACAAGAATGGCGAGAGCGGCCTCTTGGAGAAGTCCAATACTTGTATGTAGATGCCCGCTACGAGAAGGTCAGAGATGCCGGACAGGTGCGTGATGCGGCTGTTTTGGTGGCTTCAGGGATCTCACCAGAGGGCGAAAGACAGATTTTGGGGGTTTCGGTATCCCTCAGTGAACATGAAATTCATTGGAAGACATTTTTAAAGAGCTTGAAAGATAGAGGCATGCGTGGTGTGAAGCTGGTGATCAGTGACGACCACGCAGGTATAGGGGCAGCCCGAAGAGCTGTCCTGGGCAGCGTGCCGTGGCAGCGTTGCCAATTTCATCTTCAGCAAAATGCTGGGGCTTATGTTCCAAGACAATCAATGCGAAAGGAGGTGGCAGCAGATATTCGGGCACATGTTCAATGCGCCGGATAAAAAAACAGCTGAACAATACCTCCAGATGGCCATCCAAAAATATGCTCGTTCTGCATCACGACTGTCTGCCTGGATGGAGGAAAACCTGGCTGAAGGTTTTACAGTCTTCGACTTTCCTTTAGAACATAGGAGGTCAATTAGAACCACGAATAGCTTGGAAAGGATCAACAGGGAAATCCGCAGAAGAACCAGGGTGGTTGGCGTGTTTCCTAACGAAGCTTCTTGTCTGAAACTGATCTCAGCCAGGTTGATGGAAATTAGCGAGGAATGGCAAATCGGCAAACGTTATTGTGCTGGCAAGTCATTCGATTGTTAATGAACAACAGGTATTTCTGGCTCGAATTTACAGAAAAGATGTTGCATAATCTTCACATTATGGTATGTATTGCTCCACTATACTAATCATCGTGTTATTATCAATAACAATCCAAAACGGCGGAGAGAAGTCCGTCTGCTCGTTGTCCGTATACTTGTTTATACGAGCTAAAAAGCCATTCAAATCGACTGTTGAGGCTTCACCATTATTATCCCAGTCAATAATTTGATATTCTGTTTCATCAGTTACTGTATAACTTTTGGTATCTGACGTAGGATTATTTATATAAAAACCGCTTGGCAAATCATTACCAGCGTTAAGATTAAGTTCTTTAATTCGGTCTGTGTCGTCCAAAGTTATCCATTCGATTTCATCAAATTCAAAACTATTGTTTGTAGTGTTAAAATTACGAATATACCCAATTTTCTTTTCACTATTTATATAATTATTATCTGAACCGTCAGCCGAATTATTTCCGGTGTCTGCTGTGCAGGCAATTAATCCTCCGACCAAGGCAGTGCAAAGGAGTACCGCAAGGAAGGCGAAAACGCCGCGGCGCTTTTTCCCTGTGTTCAACATATTTATAAATCTGTTTTTCATAGTCCTTTGACCTCCATAAAAATATGTTGATAAAGCTGTTTTTCCCATCCTTTGCCGCTGAATTGAGGCAAGGATTGTTTCGGTATATACCTTTCGTTCTGCAAAAGACATTCCATTTGTGACGGCATCATCACAAGATAATTCCAAATCGCCGCTGGCCTCATGGAACATCAGATATACGATGGGATTAAACCAGTGAACAGCGTTTGCAACGATGAGCAACAGTTTATACCACAAATCATTCCGTTTGCAATGGGCCAGTTCATGCCGGGCGATAAAGGAGAGGTCTGCGTCAGAATATGTTTCACCCGGCAGAATAAGCAAAGGACGAAAGAAGCCTATCATCAAAGGGCTGGAAACACTGTCGCTGACAAATGGAATTACTTTTCTTGTAAGGCCGATTTGAGAAGATTCCGAATGGATTGCGCTTTCAACACGCAGGTCTTGGGGCGCTTTGCTCCAACGCAATACCTTTTTCTTGAAAATGAAATATCCTGCCAGTTGATATATCATGAAAGCAACAATGCCTATGACCCATATCATTGTAAAAGTATCTAACAATGTGAATGTCCTTTGCGCTGTTTCGGTTAAGGGCAGTGTTGGCTCTGGTGGGACAATAACTGCATCCGGCTGTACTGTAACGGCATCTGACGATGGGGTATTGGGTATGTTTACTGTTAACGGTGCTGTCGGGAGAGAAATGTTAATGGGAATGATGAGCCGGATAGCCAATAGTAACCATATCCAATATTTCCATTTCGCTGCATAGGTTTTATTGAGATACGGTGCGAGCAGGCGAAGTCCCAGAATGATAATGCTGGTCGTAGCTGAAATTTCAAGGAAGCGAACAAACATCGTTTCAAGCATGATTATTCCTCCCTTCGATTTCCTCAATGAGCTTTCGCAGTTTGAATAAATCGTCGTCGTTAATAGTATTGCTATCGTATAGGCTCGTTACGAGATTTTGCAAAGAGTTACCGTATAAGCGTTCTAAAAAAGAACGGCTTTCCTTTGCCTTGTAATCCTGTGCTGAAATCAGCGCGGAATAATAATTTGTCCGAGTACTCCTGTCACAGTAAACAAACCCCTTATCTGCTAATCTTGCAAGGGTCGTCATTAAGGTGGACAGCGCCCAATTTCTACGGCCATGCAAGCGTTCCAAAATATAATTGGACGTAACCGGCTCCGAAGTATCCCATATCACCAACATGATCTCTAGCTCCGCATCCCCCAAACGCTTAATTTTATCGTTCACCAAATACACCTCCCCAAAACGCTGTTGAGCGTTTCTTTATCTCCTTGTTTTATATTATACGTCTGTATAACGTTATTGTCAAGTAAAACGCTTTCATCCAGTGGATGAGCTTTTGCCAGTGTTGAGAGCCAAAACGCCACTAAAAACCCGCACTGGTTTGCGCCCAATCAGTCAGTCAATCATCCTGCCGGGATGTTTGAAATCAGGATAATCAAACCCTGCATTGAAGTTCCATTTTCTTAAAACCTTCCAGAAACAGATCCGCTGTTTTGTTGTTTTTCTATACCTGGAATCTCACTCCTCTTTTAAGGAAAGCAGCAGGTTGAAAAACCGACCTTTTTTGATAGAGGCTGCCCATAAGACTGGCGCTACCAAAAAATTATTGCAGGGAAGCGAATTCGACATTAAATTCGTGAAGGTCTTTCAGGTTGCCTGAGCCAACCGATTGGAAAATTAGTGTTGATGCGCGAACCGCCAAAAGCGCCCCTTCAGGAGAACCAACTAAAGATCCTGCAAAAGTGATCCTTTTAGATCCCGATCAATTTCCCAGGGGTAAACAATGAACGCGTCGGTGATGGCGGCAAAATAATCGGGGCGATTGGAACCAAACAGGTTCCGATAGGGGTTGAAATGCAACACACAGGTATAGGCGTATCCACCAGCAGCAGACACTCTGTTTTTGACAGATGTGATCGTTCTTCCTGACCCCCACACATCATCCATGATCAAGATCCGCTCGCCTCTTAGCAAGTCATCTTCCGGAAACATCATAAATTTTGGCCATGCCAGGAGGCGGGGACGTTCTACATCTGCCAGTTCCGAAGGAAAATCGACAGCGGCGATTAAGAGTTTCTGAATATCCATCACTTCTGCCAGCAAACCGCCGGGAATGATGCCCCCGCGGGATATCATGATCATGCCATCAAAGGTTAAATCAAATTGTGGAATCAGATGGTCAATGATCTTATCAACATCGTTCCAGGTGAGTAATTCTCGTCTTTGCACCATCTTTAAAATATCCTTTACGCATTAAAAACGCTTTTCTAATACCTGCCTCAAGATCTTTGGGGGGGATACCTGCGTCATTCCTTCCGATTGTTGGGCAGCTGCCACATTTTCTGCCCAGCAATAAAGTGCGGTGTGATAACAAGCCCTGATAAAGGTGCTGAAGGCAATTCCAACAACTGTGAGCATGCTTGCAATGACCAACCCGACCAGACAGCCCGGTAACATTCTCCAAGACCCAAATAGCGTTGGCTTGGCAATCGCTATTCCGACCACAAAACCCAGAACGATGCCTGCAACCGTCGTTACGCCTTCAATTATTCGAGAAAACATATCGACTGGAATAAAAGAAGGCTGCCATCTCAAGAGGTTGCCGTCAATCATGTCTGAAACCCGCTTCGTCGCTTCATCCGTGGCAAGCTGTTCCAATGCAATCACCGGGAGAACCAAACCGCCGGCGTTGAACCATGAGGGAGCATCCTGGGGCTCTTTTAAAATTGCCCCTCGCACTTGATAAAAAAGTCGCAAAATGGGGTAGGTCAGCCGGAAATAGGCAACATCATTGCCACTGCGGGTTAATACATCCAAAAAAGGTTCCGATTCGCCGGGTACCTCAGGATCAGCATCAAACCGGATCAGGTTATTGAAAATTTGGCTGGTGCTCAATGCGGCAACTTCTCCAAATATTCTTAAACCAAACAAAAGAAAAGTGCTGATCAACCCGATAAAGATCATGCCGATGGGGGGCAACCCGATCAAACCGACCACAAGCGCCAGGGGTATCGCAGCAGCCAGGATTAACACCAGGCTTCCCAGGCTGAAAATCATCCAGGGTTTTTGGAGTTGTTCATTTTCAACAGCCATTTGAAAGCTGAGTTTGATAAACCGCAAAGCATACTTGAGTTTTTGCACTGATTCAGTCCCGGTTCTTAGTAGGATGGTTTTTATTCTATCATAAGGTTGACCATTGATTCCGGCAATTCCGCTCAAAAGCAATAAGCAAAATGCGTTTACAGCAGGCTGGATGGATCAACTTCCACAATCCAATTGGGAATCTGTCTTTCACGCAGAAGGTTGACGGGGTCAGGTCCTCGAAGGACAATCTGCCAACGGTATTGTCCATAAACCCTTGAAAAATAGCTGGGCAATGGACCAATCAGCTCTGTTTTCGACCTGTCTTCCTCGACCCAAGTCTCAACACGGCGGGCGACTTCCCGAGCAGTCTCCTCGGCTTTGATCGGATCGTGATGCCGAAATTCAAGACGTACCAATCGGGAAAAAGGCGGATAGCCCAGCTGCCTGCGGAAAACCATCTCCTGCTCAAAAAAGCCTTTGTAATCATGTTTGGCAGCCATCTGAATGGCATAATGATCCGGCTGATAGGTTTGTAATACGACCTTGCCGCCCAAAGGGCTGCGTCCAGCTCGACCTGCCACCTGAGTTAAGACCTCAAAGGTTCGTTCGGTTGCCCGGTAATCTGGCAGGTTCAATCCCACCTCTGCCAGGACAACGCCCACCAGAGTCACAAGCGGAAGATCCAGTCCCTTGGCCAGCATTTGCGTCCCAATCAGGATATCCGCTTCTCGTTGGATAAAGTGGGTCAGAATTCTTTCATGCGCTCCTTTTTCCCGGGTCGTATCCGCATCCCAGCGCAGGGTCTTCACACCGGGGAACCTTTCGTGGATCAGTTTCTCGACTCGCTCCGTCCCAATACCCAGCTGGCGAATTTGTTTGCTTCCGCATTGTGGACAAATAGCGGGAATCTGGCGTTGATATCCGCAGGAGTGGCAGATCAGGCGATTCTCTCTGGCGTGGTAGGTGAGCGGTTTCTCATCGCGCGGGCATTTAACCACATAACCGCAGGTCCTGCAAAAGACATACGTGGCTGATCCACGACGGTTCAGAAACAGGATCGCTTGTTGATGGGTCGCCAGCACGTGTTCGATGTCCGCCTGCAGTTGCCGGCTGAAAATACTGCGGTTACCTTCAATTAATTCCTGGCGCATATCCACAATCGAAACTGGCGGCAACCCCAGGTCCGCCGATTGGCCTTCTCCCATTTTTAAGGACAGCGAAACGCCCAGGCGCTGGGCATAATAGGCAATCGTTTCTCGATGCGCCAGGATTCGCTTGGGCAGTTCAATGTAGTTCCAGTTCCCATACAAAGCCCGGTAATATTGCGTCAGACGGGGTGTGGCAGAGCCCAGGATAACCGCAGCGCCTGTCAGCCTGGCATAGGCAACGGCAGTATCCGCGCCGTGGTAGTATGGCTGGCTATCTTGCTGGTCATAAGATTCGTGATGGCATTCATCGACAATGATCAATCCAGGATCTTCCTGAGGCACAAATAATGCGCTGCGCGGCCCAATAATTACCGGAAGATCTCCATTTCGTACCCTTCGCCAGGTGTCAAACCGTTCTCCAACTGAAAGCTGTGAGTGCATCACCCCCACCTTCCCCGGAAAGCGCGCCAGCAAACGTTTTACCGTTTGAGGAGTCAGTGAAATTTCAGGGACAAGCACCATCACTTGTTTGCCCGCATCCAGCGTCTCCTTAATCGCCCTGAGGTAAAGCTCCGTCTTCCCTGAACCGGTGACCCCGTGCAAAAGAATGGGTTCAGTGGCGCCCCCAAGTTGCGCTGTTTGTAATTGTGCGAAAATCTGCTCCCAGGCTTGCATTTGTTCTGAGGTTAATTCTGGTGGTGAAGCGGGGATATAGGATGTGTCCTCAAGAGGATCGCGCCAAACCTGGATTTCAGCAACATGAATCAAGTTTGCTTTTTTAAGGTAATCCAAATCACCCCGGTTCCCACCCGTCTTTTCAATCACCTGAACTGGTTCGAGGGGCTGGTCTTCACGTGCGAGAGCGTTGAGAATGCCGACCCTGCGTTCGTGTACCCGGGTAATACGACTGAGGGGTTTATCCAAAACCTGAAGCTGATCAGGCGTGATCGCAAGTGATACCTTTTTAATCATTTTAGGGCGCACACGCGGTTCTGGAAGGACAGGTCGCACACTGACAATTCCTTGTCTGGCAAGTTTCCGCATACTGCCCCGCCATTCGATATGGCGAAGATTTGCATCAATTTGCCTGCCCCGGAGGGCTCCTCGTTTCCGCAGCAAATTGATCAGTCGCTTCTCCACGGAGGAAAGCGTGCCCACATCGATGTCGTCTGTCGTTTTTAACTGAATCAGGCTGTCTGTCTGCTGGCTCAACCCTGCTGGCAGCATCAGCTCAATACAGGAACCAAGTGGCGCCAGCGTTTCATCTGCCAGCCAATGAGCCAGCTGGATTTGTTGAAAAGTCAGAACAGGTTTTTCGTCCACAATTTCTTCAACAGGGCGGGTTTCAGAAACTTCAGCGGTCTCAATAAAGCGCAAAACGACACCCTGCACACGTTGAGAGCCAAAGGGCACGATCACCAACGAGCCTGGAACAATTGTACCTTTCAATTCATCGGGCACGTGGTAATGATAGCTCTTTGGGATTTGTGTTAGATTAATTCCGACCTCAACAAAGGCTGTCATACTTTGATTTTACCCCGAACATGTTCGTGCCTTTGCGTAAATTTGGATATTCGCATTCAGAATACAAATTGGGTAAAATAATGTCATAAGAGAAGATCAACCCATTACCTGTGGCAGGATCAAGCTATGTCCAGGTTTGGAAAAGCCGGTCTCACGCCGAAACACAGACCGCATTTACACAACAGATCAGAGACCACCGTTAGGTCGTTGCTTTGATATTAATTGAGGTTTAAACCAATGCCAGTTCCCATCAAGACGGGCACGGTACTGCGAAATCGGTATCAATTTAAAAAAATAATCGGCCAGGGTGGCATGGGCAGTATTTATCTGTCTGAAGACCTTCGGCTGGAAGGGCGCCTCTGCGCAATTAAAGAGGTGGGATATGATCGCGCTTTGCCAAATGCCATGCTAAAAGAAGCCCGCGAACAATTTCAACGTGAGGCAACCGTCCTTGCCCGCCTGGACCATCCAAACCTCCCCAAAGTCTCTGATTTCTTCTCTATCCAAGACCGCGATTACCTGGTTATGGATTTCGTGCCGGGGAAAGATCTGCGGGAAACGATGATCGAAGCACGCCAAAAGAAGGTTTTCCTCCCGGAAGAGAAAGTGCTCGATTGGGCAGGACAGCTTGCCAGTGCGTTGAAATACCTGCATACTCAGGATCCACCCATTGTTCACCGGGATATTAAGCCGAGCAACCTCAAAATCACACCCAATGGTCTGCTCAAACTGGTGGACTTCGGCCTCGTCAAAATGCTTGCACCAGGAGAAGTGACCATCACAATCTTGCAGGGTCAGGGAACAGCCCTGTATACACCTCTGGAGCAATATGGTGGCGATACAGGACATACAGACGCGCGCAGTGACATCTACGCCTTTGGGGGCACACTCTATCACCTGCTGACCAACCAGCCGCCCGCCAATGTTCGGGATCGATTTCTCAACCCGGGACACCTTTCAAAAATAAGAGAGATCAATCCTTCAGTCAGTACACGCACGGAACGTGCTGTCCACTGGGCTTTGGCTCTGCATCCTGAGGATCGCCCCAAGGACATCGACGCACTTACCAAAGCACTTTTTTATGAAGATGCCCCCATCACACAGCCTTACCATTCCAATCACCGCCAGCCCAAACCGATCCAAATACCGGAAAAAATTCTGATCGCCGTAGCAGGTTCGCTGATGGTCCTCAGCCTTCTTCTGACACTCATTAACAATATTTAGTGTCGTATTCCCCCACTCGCTTCTGATATTAATTTTCCAGATAATTTGAAAGTTACTTCCGATTCCGATAGGGATAGCGACCCGCCGTGCGAATCCACCAGATCAGGCAGAGGAGCCAGCCCAAGAACAAGCCAACAACAACGACTTCAATAACGAAGGTCGTTCCAGATTGTCCTATCCAGTATTTCGTTCCTTCGGTGCCAAGGGTGAGGTAGGTATAAGCCAGGAGTGCGCCAATCAGTGCGCTCAATCCGGACCGCAACCCCCAACGGATTGTCCCCCACCAATAATAACCAACCAGGTAAGCCAGTCCGCTTCCGATGCCCATCACAACAACGCCCAGCATCCATTCACCCATGCTCGGATAAACTTCCACGATTGGCGTGGGCGTGGGAGCAGGCGTTGCCAGTTCAGTCGGCGTGGGCGATGGCATTTCTGTGGGCGTTAACGAAGCCAACGGCGTTGGCGTATAGGAGGTGATCGACGTGCTTCCTTCTGGAGAGATATCAATTTGGAGGACTTCAGATTGAATTGCGGGTTCGCTTATTGCGCTAATTTCTAATTCGCCTGCTGAATCGACACGGTAAGCAAAATAGGCAATCCCTTCACTGGTTGTCGTTTCAAACTGCTGTACAATTCCTGGCTCGCCTGAAAAAACGAAATTGAATCGGACAATCGTCCCATCGGGTACCGTATTTTGATTGCGGTCATGGATGCGCCCTGTAGAAATCGTAATCGTATCGCCGATGGCAAAGCTTGGTTCCGGCGTTGGTTCAGGGGTTTGAGTCACATCCGGCGTGTCTTCCTGTATGGGCATTGATTCGACCTCAGGGAGCACCAGATGAAGATTGATCACCTGATTGGGGTCGGGGGCAGTCATCGTAATCAGGTTGTATCCAACGGCATTGTAAGAGACGGGTAAAGCGCCCGTTGGGGTCAGTTCCTTCATTAAAACTCGAGAGGCAACTTCAAAAAAAGCCGTGTGTTTGCAGTAAAGGGCATAATATGCGGTCACTTTGGAAATGTTGGTCGCATCAAGATATAAAGGAGAACCCATAGCGAATACAATCACATGCTTCCCGGTAAGCAGCTCTGGTCGTTCAGCCAAAATTCGCTGTAAAGCGCTTGTTTCCGGGTGGGTGGGATCAATTTCAACGGTGTTAAAAATCACCCAATCGGCGGTTTGCAAATTTTCCAAAAGGGATTCTTGTGAGGAATTTCCCTCATTGTCCAATGTTTTTGCCAGTTGAGCAAATGTATAAGAAGCAATTTTATAAGCCTGAATTTGCCCGCCTGCCTGAGGACCATATAATTTTACAAGGGCATCCGAAAAATCATTGGTGCTCGGGGAATAATAAGCTGGACATGTTGAACATTGTCGAACGGTGCGAACATCTGTAAAAATGATCAAATCCTCATAACGCATGGGGGCGGAAGGTAAGATCGTGTCAATTTCATGTAACGAAGGACTGATGAGCGTCACAGCATTTTGGGCAACGGTGAACGTCGTTTTATCGGACACATCACCCAACCCACCCGCAAGCTGATCAGGTAGCACATCCTTAATCGTAAAACTGGCATACATACCCTGCTTTGCCGTGAGAATGCGCAATACAGAGGCATCTACTCTTTGTGCAAAGGCAGCATCTTCTTTGTATTTTTGAACAAAAAATTCGATGATCGATGACAGGGTTGTATAGCCATCCTGGTCTCCCGTGGCAACCATATCATCAATGTAAAGCATATCATTGCCAGCCAAAAAAGCGTTGCGAGCCACCTGCTTGGCATCAAAATTAACTCCATTGGGATCAAAGAAGCGACGTACACCACCGCTCCCGAGATTATCGCTGATGATCAACCCACCGCTTTCACGCCAGTCTGCAAATTCAGGGAGAGTCATGGTTTGTTGCAGCGCGATTGAATCAAAGCTGATCGGGCGCGTGGTTGCACGGATATTTCCCTGGAATCCCTGGTAGCGGATGTGAGATACCATCACCGCATCCGTCCTGGCTGGATCATCGAGTTTTGGCGTCGCAACAGCAAAGTAAGGCGCCAGCTCAATTTGTTTAAGCTGTTCCAATGATTTTCGAACTGTCGCTACTTCCAGGTCTGGTGAACGATCGGAGTTGCCGGACCCAGGAAAGTTTTGAGCGACAACCAGAACCCGATCCTCACTGCCAATGTGCAGTCCTTTGATAAAGGATTTTGCCATTTCTCCCACCCAAAAAGGGTCACCGCCATAGGTGCTCACCCCCAGGGCTTTGGTTGCTTCACTATTTTCTGTTTCAAGCACGTCCAGGTTAGGCCCAAGGTAAAGATTGATTCCAATCTGGTTTAATTCTGACCCCAAGATATGACCCACCTGTTCAGCTAATGTCACATCCCAGGTTGCGCCGATCGCCATTTGTGAAGGAATGGGCGTTAATCCTGAAAGGATCTGGTCATTTGGGCAGCCATTCCCGATTTGTTTCACGCCCATCAATAAGGGGACATATGGTGAAGATGCGAACTGTCCCTCCTTTTCTTCGCTCAGTTTTCCTGAAGCAGTCTGCCAGGCAAGCTCCTGCAAGGATGCAACCATGTCCCGGGTGAGTTCAACCGGATCTTCGGAGGGAAAATTATTGTTCTCCGCCAAAAAGACCACCCCGCCCACATGGTATTTTGTGATCAGATTATAAATATCCTTCCCTTCCCCAAGATCATAACCGTTAAAGGTGACAAGAAACAGCTGGCCAACCCTTTGTTCAGGTTGCATGGCTGCCAAAATGGCTTCCGGGTCTCCCTGTGTTTGCCCTTGAACAGGATGCAGGGGAACAGTGGTGAGACAAACGACCCATACGAGAAGCAATCGCCAGAGTCTCTTGCTAAGTCTCAAATTCAAACCTCCAGCGCCTGACGTGCTGTCAGCGGAAAATTGGTGATGATCGAATCGACTCCGAGTTTTGCCATCCGTAAAATATCTTCCGGCTCATCGACCGTCCAAACATGTACTTTTTTCATCCGGGCGTGGTTTGCTGCAACAAGTTCCTCATCGACATCATCGAAATAAGGATGAAGCGCATCATATCTGACCAATTTCCAAACCCAGCTGCGAGCCTGTTCGGGCAGAGTGAGCAGTCCTAATTTTGCATCTGGAAGGCGTTTCCTGAGACGTGGGAGGTTGAAGGGATTAAACGATGAAAAAAAGACGGTATCCATCAAATCAAAAGACTTCACTGTTTGGGCAACTCTGACAGGTAAGTCGTCAAAAACGGTGGTGTAGTTTTTCAATTCAATATTGATGAGATACTTGCCCCCGAATCTATCAAGCACTTCCTCAAGGGTAGGGACGATTTCTTCTTCGCCAGCGTCCAGTTTTTGAAGTTGAGCAAGGGTCAAATCTCTCACCCGTCCAGAACCATTGGTTGTGCGATCAACAGTTTCATCATGGATCACAACAACCTGCTTATCTGCTGAGAGCATCACATCCAGTTCGATGCCATCTGCCTTTTGATCCAGGGCAAGCTGAAAGGCGGCAAGGGTGTTTTCTGGCGCATGGCCGCTGGCTCCACGGTGGGCAATAATTTTCGGCATTTTCATTTCTCTTCTCCTGTTTACGTTCTTTATTATAGCACGCAGGACTTAACCTGAAAGCCGATGGCATAGAACAGAACACCGTGATCAAAAATATTAAAACCCCTTTTCAGTCAAAGAAATTTCAAATTGATATTGACGGATTAGAACATTCGTGCTATATTTATCATGATTACAAAAGAACGGTTGTTCTAATTGCCCTTGAGGACGGTTGCCATGCGTAGAGCTTATATCTTTCCCGCCATCTTGTTGGGTTGTCTGATTGTGATCTGGATCAGCACAGTGGCAGCAGTCAGCATGCCGTCGCAGGAACTGCTCTCCCCCATGCTGACGGAGACCGCTGAGATTAACGATCCATCTCAGCAAGAAATGCTGGCTACAACGCAAGACTCTCCACCCTCCGTGATGGGTCAAGAGGAAGAAATCTGCTCCCTTTCCACAAGTTATCCCCAGCAGGTGCTTCAGTGGTGCCCGATGATCGAAGCAGCGGCAGACGAAACCGGGATTCCCCCGGACTTAATCGCCGCGGTCATCTTACAGGAAAGCGGCGGCGACCCACTCAGCTATTCAGTTAGCGGTGCTGTGGGACTGATGCAGATCATGCCCCGTGACGGGCTGGCAGAGGCTTTCATGTGTATCAACGGACCTTGCTTTTCTTCACGCCCGACCATTGAAGAACTTCAGGTTCCGGATTTCAACATCTTTTTTGGCGCCCGCATGCTGGCGGGGCTGTATGCAAAACATGGTTCCTTCCGCGAAGCTCTGTTCCGGTATGGTCCCATGGATATCGGTTACCATTATGCCGATCTTGTATTGAAAATTTGGGACAACTACCAGTAATTGTTAGGGCTTTAAGCAAAACTTTTTATTTTGGCTGACCGTAACTTCTCAGCTTTTCTACCATGAATTGCATGTCATCATCGGAAAGTATTGCGGGCTCCCCCATGCTTTTGCAGCAAATAAAAATTTTAGCAACCAGCTCCAACTGCTCTGCAACATTAAATGCACTTTGAATGTCTACTCCAACGGTCACCAACCCATGGTTAGCCAGCAAGCACGCATTGAAATCCCCAATTGCTTCCAATAAATGATCAGACAATTCTTGCGTTCCAGCCGGCGCATACTTCGCCAGCGGCACCTTGTTTCCTGAAACGCCCACCATATAATGCACTGCGGGCAGTTCCCAGTTCATACAGGCAATCGTCGTGGCATGGACCTGGTGCGTGTGAACCACGGCATTAATGTCATTTCTATGGTTCAACAGATCCAGGTGAAAATGAACTTCGATAGATGGCTTTAATTTCCCATCAACAATCTCGCCGTCCGGTTGGATCACGACCACATCCTCAGGGCGCATCGTTAAATAATCTACTGCGCTGGGCTTGATGGCGATCAAACCCTCTGATCGGTTATAGATACTCAGATTGCCGCCCGTTCCTGTCGTCAGCTGACTGTCGATCAACTTTCGCCCGTAGTGGACAATGGCATTTCGTTCCTCATATAACAGCATGCTCGTCATTTCTGTATCCTTTATCACTCATTTCAACCCTTATTATAAACGAGCGCAAACAGAATCTGACCTGATACATATTATCCCCTCATTGAAAGCAACCCATGATGATCATCATGGGTTCATCGTTTCATTTCAGGTATATTTGGGGAGGATTTATTGTAGGATATGCCTGTTTACAATATGACCGATCAGTCACATTAGTTTACTGGCTTGATTTTCCTGTAATTTTACTAAAACTTATGGCAGCTCTGGAATTCTGAAATCATAAATCCCATCGCGATACTGCCAAGTTGTCCCGCACCCCGGGCAAAGGATATCGTGGGTCGCTTCAGGTAAACCGGTGTGACAAATTGGGCACTGGAAAAGATGCTCTTCCACTACCTTTTCTTCAGAACCATCAAGTCGGCAACGAGAAAAAACACTCGGTGAGAACTGCAGCCATTGACCCGTCCATTGCAAACAGGCGTCCAGCGTCGCCAATACTTTTGTCGGCACATGTTTCTTTAAAAATTCGGTGCGGAAATGTGAAACGGTTAACTGTCTTTCAATGGAAAAATTTAATTCTTTCAGATAGCTGCGGATCGCTTTGGGATGAAAATCAAAATTCAAGGCGACGAATTCCACAGGTTCTAACGTGAAAGGATTCCAGCTTTGCCTGTTGATTAAATACCGCAAGATGGCTTTTAAATTTCGCTTATTGGCAAATTCAAGGATGAAGATCCCACCAGGCTCCATCGCCCGTGCCACCTGAGAAAGCGCCAGAGCGGGTTCAGCCATATGATGAAGTGTGCGGATCATGGTTGCCCCATCAAATCGATGATCGGTAAAGGGTAAATGATAAACATCGGCTGCGACGTAAAGATAACGCGATGAATCGCCCAAAAACTCGCGGGCTTGTTCCAACTGAGTTCGGGAAAAATCCACCAGGACAATCCGATCATAATTTTTATAGCGCACCGTATTTCGTCCTGCCCCTGCGCCAAGTTCCAGCATCAACCTGCCCCCGTCCGGCAACAATCGTTTCAAGGCAATTGCTTCAGCCGCATCCTCATAGGCACGCCCGCCTTCTTCCCAGAAGGTTTGCTGGTAGTTGGAGCCTTCGTAATTGCATACAGGGGGTGAAGATTGTCTCATGGTTTGGTTTATATCACGAAATAGAACGCCTGACCATTTTGAAAATAAAAAAAGAAGCCCGGATAGGATTTCCGGCGGCACCCGGAGTTTCCTCCTTACCGCTGCTTCCTCTCGGACCTGACGGGGTTCGCAGGGCTCCGCCGCGCCGGTCCCACCCGGACTTGATTAAGAATACTTCAAGCCCCAAACCCTGTCAATCGAAATCGGTCCATCCTGCAAGAGCACGTCTTAATGCTTACTGGAAAAAAAACGCCCTTCGATGTATACTTTCTATACCAATCATTATCAACCGCCACTCAATAGGAGAGCATCCCCAATGAAAGTTCAAGTTAAACAACAACAACTGGCTCACTGCGTCAGCGTTGTATCCAGGGCTGTGTCACCCCGAAGCACCTTACCGGTTCTCTCAAATATCCTGGTTAAAACCGACAATGGACGCCTGCGCCTTTCTGCGACCAACCTTGAATTGGGCATCACGTGCTGGATCGGTGCAAGGATTGAAGGCGAAGGCGCCATCACCGTTCCTGCGCGAATATTCACAGACCTGATCAGCAATCTTCCCAGTGACAATGTCGTTCTGACACTGGATAACAGCACCCAGACTTTGAATGTGCGCTGCGGTACGTCCGATACCAATATCAAGGGTATTGACGCTGAGGAGTTTCCGCCCATTCCGGTCCCCGACCTGGATGAAGGCGTCCCACTCAATGTCGCCAACTTCAAAGAAATGGTCAACCAGGTTGCTTTTTCTGCATCCACCGACGAAGCGCGCCCCGTCCTGACGGGCGTTCTGCTCAAGCTGGATGGCGAACAAATCACCATGGCAGCCACGGATGGTTTCCGGATTTCCATTCGTGAGGATGCCCTGCCCAACCCGATTTCCCCTCCGATTGAAGCCATCATCCCCGCCCGTGCACTATCAGAATTAGCCCGTATCCTGGGCAGCAGCGATGAAACGATGATCATGTCGTTCCCAGCGGAAAGGGGTCAGGTCATCTTCCATTTGGATGATCTGGAACTGGCATCACAATTAATTGAAGGCAGTTTCCCTGATTTTCGTGCCATCATTCCACCCAATTTTAAGACCCATACACTTCTACCAACGAGCGGTTTGCTGAAAGCATGCAAACAGGCAGAGATCATCGCCCGGGAGGGCACCAATGTTGCCCGTTTGAATATCATCCCCGATTCAGATGAATCTACCCCCGGCACCCTGGAAATTTCAGCCCATTCGGAGCAAACAGGTTCCTCAGAGGTGCTGGTTGATGCTTCAGTGGATGGCGTTCCGCTGCTGGTTGCTTTTAATGTCCGCTTTCTGAGGGAAGTTTTAGAGGTCATCAAAACAGATCACGTCTGGCTTGAGACCAATGCCGCCAATACACCGGGGTTACTTCGTCCGCAGGGCGATGATCATTTCAAGCACATCATCATGCCCATGCACATCGGGTAAAACGCCCACATCAAAGAAATATCCAGGCGCTTGTTTCACAAGCGCCTTTTTGTTTTCTAAAACTGGATTTTTATTGTAATTGAATTACAGGCTACCCGTCGATCCAGAATTTCTATTGGGATGTTCATAATTGTTGACTACATGTTGCAAGCGTCGCTAAAAATTAAAGGTTTCATTTATGTAGAAGTGCAACCCGTTCTCAGCAGTAAGTTAATTAATAGATCAGATGATTTCGGAAAAGAGATTGGATTCCTTATTCAGTTGCAGCAGATTTCAACAATTTCGAAATTTTCAGATCACCTTTCAATTTTGAGGAACGCTGAAAAGCGGTTCAGGCGATACCAACTGCCGTCCAACCCCTGCAACACCCCGCCCGCTTGCCCCAAAATCCAGCGAGCAACTTCATAGGCAAACAGGATACCCATATCTTTCAATTGTGAAGGCAATAATACAACAGAGATTACACTGCAGGTCTTTTCAACCTCTTCCCATACTTCAGGCGCAATCCAGCTATTTCTGAAGTTTAAAAAGGTATCCTTTGCCCTCCCTTCATCGACAAAACTGCATTCAAAAACCAGCGGAGGGTGAGGGTCCGGCCGGTACTTCAATAAAAAATAATTTACAACGTTAAAATCGGTCGGGGCGGAAAGATTGAGATGTCTCAGAGCGGATGGAATAAGCGCAGGATCCAATCCATATTGCTGGCACAAAGATGGATGATTCACCTGCCTGAGCAGATTCAACAGTTCATTTCCATCTATCTTTTCAATACGTCTTGGGCTGCAAACCATCATCCAGTACGACATCATTCTTCTTTCTCTCTGAAATACAATTCCTTTTCGTTTGGCACCCATTGAAAAAACACATTGTTTCACGTGAAACATCGGTTATTTCTACACCTTAAGTATATTTCAATTTCCATTAATCCAATCCATCGCCTACTTTCTACTTTAATGTTGTTTCACGTGAAACATTTAATATTTTGCCTTTATCAGGTGAGCGAATCGGTCCTTTCAGGTGAATTTTAGCGAGCATACCCGTTTATGGTTTTTGTTCCTATGCTCACGCAACCTATTAGATTTTGTTCTCATCCCGATGGCGATGTGCGGATGCTGGTCTTCCAGAAAAAAATTTCTAACCCTGATTCTGCTTATTGGTCAGGATTATCCCCCAGGTAGAAGAGAGTTGAAGTCTTAACCTACCATCAGAGCCAGCGATGATGTTTCCTCCATTCAGCACATCGATCCATTCATTTGTAATGTTGCCCACATCTAATTCGATTTCCGCCGGCTGAGGGGCACTGTTGAGCGCAACAATGATGGTTTCATCCGCTGATTTCCGCCTGAATACAAATTGGCGATCCCGTACGAGCAATTGTTCATAACTTCCTGAGGCAAGCACCTCCGATGATGTTCTGATAGAGTTCAGTTTTTTAATAACCTTTGCCAGGTCTGGTTCTGGTGCGTTGCTTTTCGCCTCATTTAAACTCAAATAATAGGGACGCAAAGGAGCATCCGACCAGGGTTCTTTGACCCCTTCGATTCCCCATTCGCTTCCATAATAAACCGATGGAATTCCGGACATGGTGAACATGAGTAAGTACAGAGGATACAATAACGCCGGGTTTCCCAACTTGCTTGCAACCCGGTCAACATCGTGATTGTCAACAAAACTAAAAAGTTTCATGTCACGATAAATTCCATTGGATCCAAATTGGCGTTCGAGCTCATGTGCGATTTCAAAATAATTTCCATCAAGCAGACTTGAATAGAGTCCTTTATAACTTTGATAATTGGTAACTGAATCGAGGGTGTCCGGGTTAGCCCATTGCCGGTAATCGCCATGCACGACTTCTCCCATCAACCAAAAATCAGATCGAATACTTTTTGTGAAACTGCGCAAATCTCGCAAGAAATCAAAATCGATGCTATCGGCTGCGTCAAGACGCAACCCATCAATCTCAAATTTGTCGATCCATAATTTGATGGCGTCGAACAGGTGAGAGCGCACGTGGGGATGTCCAAGATTAAGTTTGACCAGGGACTGGTGCCCCTGCCATCCATCATAGGAGAACGGATCTCCAAAGTCGCTGCGCTGATCAAATCGAACACCTGAAAACCAGTCCCGATAAGCGGATTTTTCTCCATTCGCAAGGAGGTCTTTGAACGCCCAAAAATCTCTTCCAACGTGATTAAAAACACCATCCAGAACCAGGCGAATTTCACGTCGATGAACTTCTTTAGCAAATTGAGCCATGGATTGATGATCCCCCAATCGACGATCTATTTGATAATAATCTACCGTGTCATATCCATGGCTGGAAGATTCAAATATTGGTCCCAAATAAAGCGCATTGAATCCGAGCGATTGTATATGATCCAACCACGGATAAATTTCCTCAAATTTCTGAGAAACTGATCCCTTCAAATCATTTCTTTGCGGTGCTCCCGTCAACCCCAGCGGATAGATGTGATAAAAAACCGCATGATCAAACCAGTGTAATTTCATAAAAGAATTCCTTTTTTAGACATACCGTTAGGTATATTTTTAATAAAAAAATATATAACCTTACCTCTTAACTGAAGATGCCGTGCATAAATTGATGGACAAGTTGAAACGCCAGTTCATCGCTTAATTTGAGCTCGCGATTAAGAGAGAGTCCGATCATAGCATTGATCTCTCCCAAAAAGCCCACAGCATAACGGTGTTGCCTGCCTCTGAGATTACCGTGATCTTCTGCAGCCCTGCTAAAAACATCTTCCAAAAGCCCCCTTTGTTCCATTGCAAAGGGATGAATTGCCTGGTTTGCTTCACTTTCCGGAGGAGCAAAGTACATTGCCAACTGCATTCTGTAGAAGGTTGTGTTCGATTGGGCAAACTTAAAGTAAGCTTTAACGATCTTTTCCAGGGTTAATACAAGATCACCCCTATAAATGGCGGATTGTAATATTTCAGTCAACATCAAACCTGACTCACGTTGAATCAGGGAATCAAGCAAACCGCGTTTGCTCGTAAAATAATGGTATAACGTGGGCTTGGTGACACCTGCAGCTTCAACAATCTCGCGCACACCAACGGCATCATATCCGCGCTGGCCAAAGAGTTCCAACGCACAATCCAATAAACGGTGACGGTTGTCCATAACCACAATTATACCGATCGGTATAATATTGTCAAGGCATTTTCTTGAAAATATTTGATCTAATTTTCAAAGAGCTATCTATGTTGGTGGATTGAATTTTGTGTGAACTGGCATTGATTTAATAATTATTCACATATCCAGTTTAATAATATTAATTAGTTGTCGTCGTAGGGGGTGTGGATATGTGGAAAAATAGAGCGGTCAGGTAGAAATTAGATCATTTACCCGTATATGTGGGGGTGGTTGTCCGATCAAGTCAACATATAAGGGCATTAACAAGAAAAGTTATCCACATCCTGATCCAAAGTTATTATTGTGAGAGGGGGAATTTTTGTGAACAAGGGCACGCACCCTTTTTTTTACTGGATTTGTCCAAAATTTCTAAACACGTCCGCACATGATTCTTGGACTGTTTGAGCGACTTATCCACATTTCGTGTAAATTATCCACAGTTTTCGAGGAGTTATCCACAGTTTTATTGTATTTTTTGGATTTAGATCGGTTTGGCCAGGAAAATTTGCTGAGTGAACGGACCTTAAATCCCATAAGCATTTGCCCACGCTTCGAGAATTATTTCAATTTGATCCAAATAGACATCGAACGTATCAGTCTTTTCAGTATGGTTCTCCTGGATTAATCCAAGTGTATCAAGACATCTATCCCAGGCATCTCTTTTTGTGCGTGATTTTCCTGCGGCAAGGTGAACATCCAACCAGGTTCGTATGAGCGGCCATGCAGCCTGGGATGGATCGCCGCTTTCTGCCAGTGCCCGAATCGCGTCGACGTAATAAGCACGCCGACTTGCACCCAGGTGAATTGGTAAATTGTCTGTTGTGAGCACCACGTCATAATCATTTTCAAAATCCGTCAACCATTCCAGAATTTTTTCATCTTGAATATTGACAAACCCTAACAATTGTAAAAAGATTTCCATGAGATGAGGCGTGCCCAATCTTTCAAGTCGATCCTGTAAGGTGAGCATAAAACGCCGGGTGGTCAGGGGCGCCCCCGTCAATCCCGCAACGGCATTTGCTGCTGCTTCCAGAGAAGCCAGAAAAAAGTCAAGCCAGGCCAAATGATTTTCGAAAGACTTTGTATTTAATGAAAGCCAATTTTCGCGAGCCTGGTCGAAAAAGAATTTCACCCGTGTCAGGACAAAATCTGGTCGTTGGAAATCAGCATTGGTACAGGATTGGATAAATTCCAGCCAGTGATCAGTATCATAAAGATTAATATTGTAATGAGTCAGGGGGTATCCGAGGTTTGGATCTTTGCGCAGTTCACGATGCTTGGCGTAGTCATCCTGAACCGTGTGGACGATATCAAGGGAAACCTCGCGCGTGAGCGGTACGACTTCACGCTGAACAGGAGCCTGATATTTATGAACAAAGACCATATCAATATCAGTTGTTCCACCCAGCATTGGATTGTCGCTTAGCACGGAGCCCGTCAGATAAACGGCGTGCAGGTCTGGTTCACTACGCTGGCGTTGCTTGACGGTTTCGATTGCATATTTATGGAGCAAATCCTTTGTTATTCGCATTTTCAATCCCCTGTCTAAATATCTAAATCGATAGGCAAGCTTTCCTGGAAAGGAGCCATTTTGAGGGTTTGTCTGATTCTCAGTTCAACAGATTCCAAGTCCTCGGGGTTTCTGACAAAATCAAGATCATTGGTATTGATGACGAGGATATTTTCTTGCGAATATCCTCCAAAGTGAAAATCGTAATGTTTGTTGAGCGTGTCGATGTAATCGACTTCCATTTGCCGCTCGTATGGACGGTCGCGCTGTGCAATGCGCTGCATGAGCACGTGTGTATCTGCGCGCAAATAGACGACCAGATCCGGAAGTGTGGTTTTTTCAGCGAGGGCTTCATGCACTTTGTAATACATTTCCAGTTCGTCGCCAACCAGATTAACTTCAGCAAAAAGCCTGTCCTTGCTAAATGTGTAATCTGAAATCAGCCAGGAATTGTGCTGAAGAGCATCGCGAACGCCTTTTCGCTGTTGATGATAACGGCTGAGCAGGAAGAAGATTTGGGTTTGAAAGGCATAACGCTGCCGATCACTGTAGAAGTCGCTTAAAAAAGGATTCTCTTCAAAAATTTCCAGAAGTAATTCAGCTGTAAAATGATCTTGCAAAAGGCGAGCAAGTGTGGTTTTACCGACGCCAATGACGCCTTCAATTGCTATGTACATACACGCTCCCTGAGGTTTTTTTGGTTAATTAAAATATACCATAGGACGGACATTCACGGTTATGTTCTTGCTCGGCGAATCATATAAAATTGTTGTGGTTAACCCTTGCCTTATCCGATATAATGAGGGAACTATTTTACTTGTGTTGGAATCAGGACTTAATCAACAATATGAATGAGATTTCTCCTGCTGGCTTGCAGTCAAATCGTACCAAGTTCATCATCGGTGGCTTGTTGTTCGTAACAGCGATGATTGTTTTGGTGATCAGTGCGACCCGATCAAGTGCCCAGTTTTTTCTGACAGTTCGCGAATTAAAAGAAACCACAAAAGATCTCACCGGTCAAAACCTGAGGGTCTCGGGGGCAGTTTTGGGAGAGAGCATCGAATATAACCCTGAAAATGGACTTCTCCAATTTAAAATTGCCCATGTTCCCGGTAAAGATCGGGAAATCGATGCCCTTGGCGGGTTAGAGCTGGTTTTACATCAAGCCGTCAACGATTCCCAAAATCCACGGCTGGATGTGCGTTATGATGGCGCCAAACCGGACATGCTCAAAGATGAAGCCCAGGTCATCCTGACGGGCAAACTGGATGGGCAAGGGGTATTTATTGCCGAAGAGCTGTTGCTCAAATGCCCTTCGCGTTACCAGGAAGCGTTACCTGAGCAAGTGGAGTAGATCGCCTTATGTTATCCACGTTGGCTTACCTGGCATTGGCAATGGCTTTTCTATTGGGGGTTTACGGGGTGGCGATGTCGCTGTGGGGACTGGCTCAGAAGTCAAAACCAGCCGTTGAATCGGTGCGTTTGGCGTTGATCCTGCTGTTCCTGCTGGTAACGTTCAGCCTGATTGCCCTGCTTATCTTATTGCTCACCAATCGCTTTGACGTGGCTTATGTTTACAGCGTCGTCAGTCGGAACATGCCGGCTTACCTTAAGGTAACAGCGTTGTGGGGGGGACAAAGCGGCTCCCTGCTCTTTTGGAGCTGGCTGCTGGCTGCTTTCTCATTGGTGTTTGCGTTCAGAAAATGGGACAACGAACAAGAAATGCTCCCCTGGACGCTGCTGGTGACATTCCTTTGCCTGGCTTTTTTCCTCGCATTAAACGTCCTGTTTGATTCTCCTTTTGAGCGGTTCTGGCAAATGCCGGATGGACAGCGATTTCTTTCAGTGTTCCAACCAGCGAGCGCCAGGTCCCTGATACCTGTAGATGGGCAGGGGCTGAACCCTCTGTTACGCCATCCGGGAATGATCTGGCATCCCCCTGCTCTTTACCTTGGATTTGTTGGCTTTTTGGTGCCCTTTACCTTTGCGATGGCGTCTCTTGGCAGTGGGCGCAAAGATCAGCATTGGTTGGAACTTGCACGACCCTGGATCTTGCTTGCCTGGATATTTCTATCCCTGGGTCTTGTGCTGGGGATGCGCTGGGCATATGACGTGCTGGGTTGGGGCGGGTATTGGGGTTGGGATCCGGTGGAAATAGCCGCCCTGCTGCCATGGTTGAGCGGAACAGCCCTGATCCATACGGCGCTCATGTCGCAGAGAAAGCGTCGTTTTGCACGTTGGAATTTGATCCTGATCATCATCACCTTTACTCTGGTCATCCTCGGAACTTTCCTTACGCGATCAGGCCTCCTTTCGTCGGTGCATTCCTTTGCTGCCAGTAATGTTGGCTTGCCAATGTTCGTTTTCACAGCGCTGGTCGCATTGGGCTCTCTGGGCTTGCTTTTCTCTCGCTGGAAAAGATTTGATCCTTCTGACGGAATGGATTTTGTTTTATCAAAAGAGATTCTTACTTTAGTTTTAAACCTGATCCTTATCAGCATTTTGTTGGTCTGTCTTTTGGGGGTGATCTATCCACTTGTCTCTGAACTCCTTACGGGAACCCAGATCACGGTCGGCCCGGAATGGTATAAGCGGATCACGGGACCCTTGTTTTTGCTCCTGTTGTTGCTAACGGGTATTTCTCCATTAGCGACATGGAGCGGGAAACAGATTGCAAAAGGCGGAAGAATTTTCGGGCTGATTGGTTTGATCTCGCTGATCTTTCCACTCGCGACGTGGCTGATTGGGGGCGTGCGTCATGCCCTCACATTGGGCGCCTTGTGGTTGGCGGCGCTGTCAGGCATGCTGATTATGAGCGAGTACTTTAAACATGTGAACCGCCTGCGCAAGCGCCACAGCGAAAACTGGACAAATGCATTTTGGCTTCCTTTCAAGAGGAATCATCGAAAATATGGCGGCTTGCTGATTCATCTGGGTGTGGTTTTGATGAGTCTGGGGATCATTGGCCTGGAGGGCTTGCAGCAGGAAATTCAGGTGACACTTGACCGGGGCGGAAGAGCAGAGCTTGCCGGCTACCAATTTCAATTTGCGGGACTTGAATGGCAGGGCGACGAAGGTGGAATATCGACGACCCGGGCTGTGGTGGAGGTCTCTCGCGATGAAACCCTCATCGGAGTGCTGTATCCTCAACGTGATATTTATCTCGAAATGGGCTTGGCGGTAACCCAACCATCCACGCGAAGCAACCTTGCAAAGGATATTTATGCGATTCTCGTGGATTATGACGCTGAAACACAAAACGCTGCCACCTTCAGGCTTTATATCAACCCCTTGGTGAACTGGTTGTGGATCGGTGTTGGGGTGATGACACTTGGGACGCTGGTGGCTCTCCTGCCCGACGAAAAAAGAAAACCCGGATAAGAAATCCGACCTTTTCAAACCTTTTTATCGATGTAAGTCCTTACATCTTTGTTCCCGCCAGAAAGCGCCGGTCTCCTGACCGGCGTAAACACACGGACGCAAACACACGGACGCAAACACACGGACGTAAACACGTGGACACAAATGCGCGGATCAATTTTGTGAGAAATCGCAGGTCCTTCACACTTGTGAATCAACCCGCATGGCGTTTATTTTATACCTTAATAGGGTGGGTAAACTACAAAGGCCAAAGCCAGGGGACCATGACAATGGCGAGTAAATAGATCAAAATGGTCAGGAGGGAGCCAACTTTGATGAAATCGAAAAAACGGTAATTTCCAGCGCTGTACACAATCATCGCAGCAGGTTCCAGGGGTGTGATGAAAGAGCAGCTTGCGCCAATGGCGATCATCATCGCAAAGGTTCGCGGGTTCAGCCCCAGGTGATTGGCGGCCTGAATGGCAATCGGGATAACCACGACCGCCGCAGCCTGGTTGGACATGGGCTGGGTGAGGAATAGCGAGATGAAAAAGAAAATACTCAGCAAAATGATGGGATTGGAGGTGCCAATATTGGTTACAATAAAATTTGCAATCATGTCCGCCAAGCCTGAAACTTCCATGGCCTGACCCAGAGCAAGCATACAGGAAATGAGCAGCCAGAGCGACCAGTTTATCTGTCCATAGGCTTCTTCTGGCGTGATGCAGCGCGTTACAAAGACAGCAAAAGCGCCTAATGTGACTGCCACAGGCAATGAAAGAATTTCAAAGGCTGCCAGCAGCAGGGAAATTAAAAAAATAGCAAGGGCAAGTAGCGCCCGGTTTGACTCAGACGGGATTTCCGGATTAACAGTCACAACCCGAAAGCTGGCTTTGTTTCCCAGCCCACCGATGGAATCAGGGTTCCCTTGCAACAGGAGTTGATCTCCGATTTTCAGGCGAGTCTGACTGATCCGCCGCCGGATGGTTTCACCATTTCGGTTGATCCCCAGAACCTGAACGCCAAAGCGATCTCGGAAATTCAGTCCGGCAAGCGTCCGCCCCAAAAGGGGCGACCCGGGCAGCAAGATCACCTCGGCCATTGACAATGCCCGTTTCATTTCTGAGCTTTCCTTAAATTCGCCCGTAAATTTTACGATTTCCCGATCTTCCAATGCCACCAAATCGTTTCGATTGCCCTCAAAAAGGACTTTATCTCCCGGTTGAAAGACAGACGTTACTTTGGGGTCGATTTTCAAACCGGAAGGTTTCATAATTTGCAGAACGGTCAGGTCGTATGCTTTTCCCAGATCAAGTTCGCCAATACTCTTTCCCGCCCAGGGAGATTCTGGCGTCACTTCAAATTCAGAAACATAGGAGAGAATATCCAGAGACATTTCCTTGTTTTCCTGGTCTCTCACCGGCACGAGATGGCGCCCGATAAAGAACATGTAGAGCAAACCAACCACCAGTATTGGGATGCCGATTGGGGTTAACTCAAACATTCCCAGGGGTTCCAACCCTTGCTGCTGCAGTAAGCCGCTCACCACGACGTTGGTTGATGTGCCAATCAGCGTGACTGAGCTGGCAAGAATCGTGGCAAACGCCAGGGACATAAGAAGTTTTGAAGGATGAATTTTAAATTTTCTGGCGAGACCGATCGTCATAGGGGTAAACAAAGCCGAGGTCGCTGTATTGGAAATAAAAGCGCTCATTATGCCGGCTGTCCCAGTAATGATCCAGTAGAGCTGATTGAAATTCTCACCGATCCTGAGAAGGATCGCTCTTGAAATTCTCTGAACGACGCCGGTACGTACCAGAGCTGCCGTTAAAATCAGCAACCCCAGGATCATGATCGACGTATCGCTTCCAAATCCCTGGAAAGCGATATCCACTGGCAGAATACTTGAAATGATCAGTGCTAATACGACGCCAAGCGCGACTATTTCCGCAGGCAGGACTTCAATAGAAAAAAGCACCATGGCTGCAAGAATTATGATGATCAGTAAAACGATCGAAGAAGTCATAGCTATTCCGGGTTGATTTGGCGTTCGTTTGGTAATTATAAAACACTTTTAGTGGCTTACCGAGCCATGGACTTAAGGTTTTTTATATGGAACAAATAGACCGCCGAATCCGTTGTTAACATGAGGTGAACTTCACAGGGTGCGCTTAAAGAAGCCCATGAAGTATAATCGACAACCATGATGAGCGAAAAACAGCCTTCGTCTACCAAAAATAAATTGCGTACCCAGATTCTGTGGTCATTTCCGATCAGCCTGGTCATTTTTGGCATGCTTGTAGTTATTGCCCTGATTGCCTTTGAAGTTGTTTATGCAGAGAAGATCTACCCGGGCATCTATATTCTGGACGAAAACCTCTCAGGCTTGTCCAGAGAAGAAGCCAGCCAGCGTTTGTCGTCTGCTTTACCCTATACCTATGAAGGAAAAGTGTCTCTTGCCTATGAGGATCGGGTTTGGGAAGCACGTCCTATTGACCTGGGCTATTTGATTGATCCAACTTTCAGCGCGCAGCACGCATATGAAACCGGTCGGCGTGGATGGTTTCCGACCAGTTTGGTTGAAAAGGTTAAAGCCTGGTTCACCGGGATACAACTTACGCCCGTGGTTTATTACGATGAACGTATTGCACAGGCTTTTATTCAATCAATCGCTGCGGAGATCGACCAGCCGGTGCAGGAAGCTTCTCTGGCGCTGGAAAATACTCAGGTGGTCGTCAGGAACGGCCAGGTTGGCAAGGAAGTGGATATTGAAATGACACTTGCTTTGATTGAAACCATCCTGATGTATATGCAAGAAGCGGAGGTGCCGATTGTTGTGCATGAGACGTCGCCCCAAATTATGGATGTCAGCGATCAGGCGGAATTAACTCGTGAGATTCTGAGCGAAGCGCTGGTGATTCAAGATCCGTCCGATGAATCTCAATCCTGGACGATCTCTCCTGAGGAATTAGCCGGGATGCTGTCCATCACACGAGATGATGATGCTGAGGGCTCGAACGCGAGTTACCAAATTTCACTCAACCAGCAAGTTTTTACAAATTACCTGAAGCAATTGGCGTCCAGCGTGTCAATTGAACCCGAAAACACCCGGTTTATCTTCAATGATGATACCCATCAGTTAGAAGTGATCAAACCAGCTACCATTGGACGCAGACTGGATATTGCAGCCAGCCTGGAGCAAATCGATGCCCAGGTGAAGAAGGGCTCTCACGAGGCTTCACTGGCGTTCGAAACCATCAAGCCAACCGTGACCGATGATATGACAGCTGCTGATCTGGGGGTTACGGAACTGGTTCATGCTGAGACAACTTATTTTTATGGTTCTGATGCAGCCCGTGTGCAGAATATCGAAATCGCCGCGTCCCAGTTTCACGGCTTACTGATCCCGCCCGGTGAGACCTTCTCTCTGGCGGACAATTTTGGGAATATCAGCCTTGAAAATGGCTATGCCGAAGCCCTCATCATCTACGGCGGACAAACAATTCAGGGCGTGGGGGGCGGCATTTGCCAGGTGAGCACGACCCTCTTCCGGGCAGCCTTTTTTGCTGGCTTCCCGATTGTGGAACGCCATGCACATGCTTATCGGGTCAGTTATTATGAGATGCGAAGTGATGGAAGTAGAGATGTCAACCTGGCAGGGTTGGATGCGACCGTCTATGTGCCTATTGTCGATTTGAAATTTACCAATGATACGGATCACTGGCTTTTAATGGAAACTTACATGGGGGATTATTCCTCTCTTACCTGGAAGTTCTATTCCACGGGCGATGGGCGCACGGTCAGCTGGCAGACGACCGGGCCAACCAATGTGGTTCCTGCGCCTGAAGATCTTTATCGTGAAAACCCTGATCTCAAACAAGGCGAGATCAAAAAGGTTGATTACGCCGCAGAAGGTGCAGACATTACCGTCACCCGAACAGTGTATAAAGGGGACGCAGTCCACTTATCCGATACAATCTTTACACGTTTCCGTCCCTGGCAGGCGGTCTTTGAGTATGGCCCCGGAACTAAAATCCCCGAATCAAAGGGCGATTAAACAGATCGATTGTCCAAAGGAAACCTTTCCCCGTTCAGGGCAAGTTGCTATTTTTCGTTTTTGAATTAAAATAAACACACCCGTCTCTTTAGAGATGAAGATAGTTTGGAGGTATGATGGTCAACAAAGATTTAATTGAAATGCTGCGCTGTCCGCACTGTGTCCAGGAAAAAGACGGTCTACTGACGTTTTATCAGGAATGCTGGCTGATTTGTCAGGATTGTGATCGAAAATATCCGATCGTGGATGATATACCGGTCATGTTGATTGATGAAGGCGACAGGTGGATAGACACCAAAATAGAAGACCTGCCGGTGCCGCCCCCTCCAATGGAATAAAAATTTTTATCCATCCTGATTCCACGATATCTTAATACGTTTTAAACTTTGATCCAGGATCATTATTGATAACCTGGATCGTCAAATAGGCTGATTGCAATGAAACTGATTAAAAACATTACAAAAAATTTTCCGAGGGATCGAGCATCTCAGATCATCCTGGCTTTGATGATCGTTCTGGCGATTGTCGGTGCGTTCTTTGGTTATCGGACAATCCGAAAAGTTGTCGCAAGCAACGAAACCTTTTCCCTGCCCGGCGATCCCGTTCTGAAATCAAAAGAAAACGGAGATGAAGAAGACTCAGATGCCGTACCAAAGCCAACCGGAATCCCTGCAGCTCAATTGCCCACCCCTGAACCCTGGGATGGGATCAGTCGGGTCAATCTTCTTGTAATGGGATTGGATTATCGCGATTGGGAAGCCGAAGCAATTCCACATTCCGACACGATGATCGTTTTAACCCTTGATCCTTTGAACAAAACGGCAGGAATGCTTTCCATTCCAAGGGATCTATGGGTGGCTGTTCCCGGTTATGATTTTTATAAAATCAACACGGCATATTATTTGGGAGAACTTCACAACCTGCCTGGCGGCGGCGCTGCGCTGGCTTCCAGGACGGTTGAAGAATTGTTGGGTATTCCGATCCACTACTATGCTCAGATCGATTTTCAGGCTTTCATCAGTTTTATCGATCATATCGAGGGCGTCCGTCTGACCTTTGATGAACCCATGGTGCTTGATCGCATCGGCAAATGGAACACGGTCACAATTGAACCGGGTGTGATCACCTTACCGGGAGATTATGCCCTGGCATATGCGCGCGCCCGTAAAACAGAGGGCGGTGATTTTGATCGGGCAAAACGCCAGCAAATATTGATCATGGCAGTTCGCGATCGAATTCTTGAATTTGATATGATGCCAAAACTGGTCGCTCGCGCACCTGAAATTTATAATGACCTTTCATCCGGAATCAACACCAACCTTTCGTTAAGTGAGGCGATTAAATTGGGTTGGTCCGCACTGGAGGTGGATCGAAATTTGATCACACAGGCAATCATCAGCAATGAACACATTTCATTTGGAAAATCACCCGACGATCTGGATATTTTATTGCCTGTGCCTGACAAAATTCGTCTGATCCGCAATGAGGTCTTTGGTGAAGGCGGTGCTCTGGCGCCGGCTGCCCAGGGGGAAACCCAGGACATCATCGCCGAAGAAGGGGCGCGGGTTGCGCTCAGGAATGGCTCATCGCAAAGTGATTATGCCGGTAAGGCAGCTGTCTGGTTAAGAGAACAGGGTTTCAACATTGTTGAAGAAAGCTATGCCGATTACACGATCACAACTCAGATCTTTGTTTATAACAGCACACCCTATGCCCTGAAATGGCTGTCTGAAACGATGGGCGTACCTTCGACCAGCATCTCTTATAATTACGACCCAAATGCTGGGGTTGACCTGGTGGTCATCCTTGGGGACGATTGGGTGGGACAAAACCCAATCCCATAAAAAAAAGTAAAATAAAAGACCCTGGGTTTTACATAATCCAGGGTCTTTTTTTATTCAAATCAGGTGCAACCTGGGCGCGTTAACCTCAACGCAACCGCAGGTTGTGATTTAGTGAAGCCAGGGTGAGAATTTATTCAAAATCTGTCCAGTAGTAGGGCAAAACCCAAGCCTCAATTCTGTCAACTATTTCATCGGTTTGGTAAGTTACATAAAACTCAAAGTCCGCTGATGCGCCGGCGGGAATGGGGTCAATGTAGTACGAAAGGCCACCACCAAGGATCGAGCCATCAGAATCATACACCAGAGCGTAGACATTTACATCGCTGACTTCTTTGTTGTAAGTATTCGTAAAATTGACCTTGACCATATCATCATAACTGCCGGTTAATATTGCAGAATTGACGGTGAACACATTTTTTGTCAGCTCATAATTCTTGGCTGGCTCACCCGGGAAAATGATAATGGTAAAATCGGACGCGCTGGCACCCTCCGGCTGTGAATAGATGTAAGGCGCAATACCAAGTGTTTCGCCGGGCATAAGATAATCAATGGCTTCGCCCGCCTGACTGGTGACATAACCATCCGGATCATAGAAAGTCACCGCCAGAAGGGCATCTTCTAAAACTGTATCGAGATTATTCTGAATGACAACCCCGCCATACAGCAGGTCGTACTCGTCAGGATAGAAGGTGTAATCGATAATAGAAACTCTTTCCCAGAGCTCATTAGTGTCATCGTATTCTTTTGTGCCGTAGCTGGTGACGGGATAAATTTCAACCGTTTCAACCGTATCATAAGCATCCACATAAGCTGAAAAACCCATTTCATCATAGCCCGGGATAAAATCGATATAGGTATAGCCACCCCCGACGACATTGCCATCGGAGTTTGTGAGAACAATCGTTGCTCGCACATCGGTGTAAACGATGGGGTCGTCATTATAGACAATTCCGGTAACGATGGGCCAGTATCCAGCATCCCAGTACATAATTTTTTCCACGCTAAACGGGTTTACAGCCCCATTATTTTTCTTGAGCCCCTCATGGCTGTAGCTAATTTCAACAGATTCGATGGTTGGATCGTCTTCCAGGATGGGGTATTGGTAGAAAACTGCCACCTTGTCACCTGGAAGGAGAAGAGGATAGGTGCTCCAATCCTGAGCGACGATTTCTTCATTGGCGTCCAGCATGTAGATCGAATATTCAACATTCGTTAATGCCATGTCGTCTTTATTCTGATTGGAGAGGAGGAAGCCAACAAAGACATAATCTTCATCGGAGCCCCAATTATCTCTTTCAATGACCAGATCTCCATCCAGATCTTCCTTTACTTCCTCTGTTTTTACGGGAGGTACAACAGGTGCAACTCTTGTGGGAGAAACCTGGGTGGGAATCTCTTCGACAATTCTCGTAGGCTCTTGTGTTTCCTTAACATTTTTACCCCCAAATGGCAGCAACCCACAGGTGCAAGCCATACCAACCAGTAGTGGAAACAAAACGAACATTAATATGACGAGGGTTTTGTTTTTTTTCATTAAATGCTCCTTCTCCTGGCTTTTACCAGGAAATTACTGATAACTTTTTTAGAACGAACTCAAAAGAAAGTTTTTCATTTTGTGTTCGATGTTCCCGATGTTTGGTTTGTGTTGAGATAGCACAGGTCAGAGGATCTGCAGCACATCTCAGGGCAAACTTCACAATGTCGGTTAAGTCTATCACAATCTGAAGATCCTTCAAGGAAAGGCAAAAGATCTTTGTCAGGGCAGTTCGGGGTAACTTTGGAGAGGGGCAAAGACCAACCCCACCAACCCGCGCCCGGTGTGAGCGCCCAGCACAGGAGAGATTGAGCACTCGGGCAGCCATTCGCATTGAAACAGTTTATCAATGGCTTCCTTCAGCATAGCAGCACCCTCAGGATTATCGGCGTGCCCAATTTGAGCCCGCAGAGCGGTACCTGTTTCAATCTTCGATGCGATGTAGGCTGGAATCGCATGGATCGCATTTTTAAAAGTTCGGGCTTTGCCACGATCGTAATATTTTCCATCCGCTTTATCGACCCCGATCAGGGGCTTGATACCCAGCAAATTGGCTAACAAGCCTTTCAGGTGGCTAATTCGGCCGCCGTTGATCAGGTATGATAGATCGGGCAGCGTAAAAATGACCTCTGTTTGCTCGCGGACTTTGGTCATTAATGCCAATATTTTTTCTAATGGCCAGTGTGATGCAACAGCTCGAATAGCTGCTTCAATTTGCCAACCCATTTCCACGGATAAGGAACGGGTATCCACCAGCGTGACGTTGGCGTCGGGTACCTGTTTTGCCGCCATCACTGCGGCACTAAAGGTGCCGCTCAAACCTGATGAAATGTGGATGGAGAGGATGTCCGGATCTTCTTTTGCAACAGCCTCATATGTTTCGATAAATTCTCCTGGTGAAGGGGTTGGATGTGATCGGCATATCTGTGGTGTTTTCCAGGAGCCGGTAAAAGCCCTCCTTATCGATGTCTATGCCACTTCGGTAAGTTGTCCTGCTTAAAGTGATCTTAAGCGGCAATATGTGGAGATTTGCATTCTCAAGTTGCTGGGGGGAGAGGTCAAAACCGCTATCAGTAACAATTTGCATTTAAAAACTCCTGTTTAACTCAGACATGACCACAGCTGAATGGGATCAGGTGACAGGCTGCTTAATTAATGCTGTTAGTATACTCAAAAAAAACAAACAGTGTTACTTTCCTGACAATTAAAAAGAAAAATCCGTGATTTAAACCAAAACCACGGATCGATTATTTAAATATCCCATCCTGTGAAAAATGACCACAAGATCAATCGATCAGATAGGTCAGATACATGGTGACATTTATTTCCATCGTACCTTCAGAAACAGGCACGTCGCTGCCACCGCCCATCGCCATTCCCATTGACGCACCTTCACTGTAAGGATAATAATTATCCTGCCTCATCTTAATCGAATGGATCTCGCCCAGTTTGACTCCAGCCTCGCCTGCGATAGTTGCTGCCTTCTCTTGAGCGTCTTTAATCGCCAGGCTGCGCGCCTCTTCAAGGGTTGCCTCTCGATCTGCCACATCGAAGGTAATGCCATAGATTGTATTCGCACCTTCTTCAAGAACTTTTGTAAGAACTTCCCCCAGTAGGTCCAAATCATGAATGGTTGTTGAGACGGTGTTCTCTACATAATAGTATGTTTGAGGTTCTTCCTCTGAAGCATCTGTCCAATACATTGGATAGCTTTGGCTTTGATACAGGTAGAAATTTTGGGTTTGAATATCACTTGCATCAACGCCCATGCTGATCAGGGTTTCAATGATGGTTGCGGCGCTGTTGTTGTTATCATTGAGGGCTTCTTGAATATCTGGTGATTGGGAGCTCACCCCAATACTGATATGAGCAATATCAGGTACGATTCTCACGGTTCCTGTGCCGCTCACGTTCATGGTGCGCAGGTTTTGATCATGTACCTGCATGGTGGAAAAGCCTGTGATCAGAACAGCGAATACTAGGATAGAGATAATGGAAAAAACGATCTTTTTCATAATCGTACTCCTTAGTCATGTTTAGAAAAGTAATTGACCGGTGAGCCGAAATCAGGTTTCGACTCACCAATGGGTTCGGTAATCTTTTTCATTTTATTTCAAAGGTCAGGTTGCATTCCATGATGATGGAAAGGGTGCCTGCCGCGATGGGCACAGAGGATTCAGCGTATGCGCCGCCCATCGAATCATAATAGGTGATGGGGAGGCTGCCGCTGGTCACCGTGATGTTGATGAGATCGCCAAGCGTAACACCGGCATCGGCAGCAATTTTTTCAGCCTTTTCTTTGGCATCCTGGATAGCCAGCTGGCGGGCTTCAGCAACAGCAGCCTCACGATCCGCGACATCAAAACTGATGCCGTAGATGGAGTTCGCGCCGACGCCAACAACTGTGGAGAGCACATCGCCCAGACTGGGCAGGTCGCGAACGATGACCATCACCGTATTTTCCACGGCGAAGTAACGACCTGTAATTTCACCCGTCATGGGATCGTAGCGATCCGAGGGGTAGACATTGAAATTTGAGGTCTGGATGTCTTCCCTGGCAACGCCCAGATCCTCTAATGCGCTGGCAATGGCATTGGCGCTTTCCGTGTTGCCAGCCAGGGCTGCAGAGACTTCGTCCGCTTCCGTGCGCACACCGACGCTCACTGTGGCGATATCGGGGACAACAGAAACGCGACCTGTGCCGCTGACGTTCATTGAACGAGTGGCGCCAGACTCTGTCGTAGCCGTCGGAACCACACAGGCGGAAAGTAAGCCGATCATCAGCAAGCCTGCAATGATGAGGTATTTTTTGTTTTTCATCGGGTTTTACTCCTTAAATTTATCTATTTTCCAGTTTTCATCTTTAAGACGCATAATAATTTGATAAAGTTCCACATTTGCCGAACTGCAAAGCCTTATTTCATATTCAATAATTTTAAAAATTCAAAGCGATGCCCGGCCTGAAACCGTAAAACCAAACGGGTTCATGGCAGGCATTACAGGATTTACTCCAAGTTCACATTGACGCTTTTGGGGTTTTCGGCTATCGTTAAGATGATCACTCTTTTTGTGGAGCAGGCATGTTCTTTTTTCAGGGACAACTGAGCGAGAACAAATGCGGGCTTGGGTCCGGAATGCCTGCATATTTTATTTAACTTCACCACCGCCGGCTCCCATTCTGAGCGATCGGGTTTTGTTAACCTCACCAAATCAAATTAAATAGGAGAGATTTTTATGGCAGAAACAACCAACGCATTTGCTATGGCTCAGCAGCAATTTGATCACGTGGCGGATCAGCTGGGGCTGGATCATCAGGTTCGCGAAATACTGCGCTGGCCGATGCGGGAATTTCATCTGCGCATCCCGGTTCGGATGGACGATGGAAGCACGCGCGTCTTTCAGGGCTTTCGTGTACAGCACAATGATGCCCGCGGCCCAAACAAAGGGGGCTTGCGTTTCCATCCACATGAGACGATTGAAACCGTTTGCGCGCTGGCAATGTGGATGACCTGGAAATGCGCCGTAGCCGATATCCCCCTCGGCGGAGGGAAGGGCGGCGTTGTGGTGGATCCCGCCACCCTGTCGGTGGATGAAAAAGAAGGTCTTTGTCGCGCTTTTGTCCGCAATTTGTGGAAAGAGATTGGCCCGCGGCAGGACGTGCCCGCCCCCGATGTGGGCACAACACCTCAGATGATGGGCTGGATGATGGACGAATATTCCAGAATCACCGGGGTGTATACACCCGGCGTAATTACCGGCAAGCCTGTGGGCGGCGGCGGCTCATTGGGAAGGACAGAAGCGACAGGAACCGGCGTCATCTATACCGTCCGTGAAGCGATGCGCCATCTCAAAATGGATCCCACAAAAACAGTGGCTGCCATCCAGGGTTTTGGAAATGTCGCCCAATACGCCTCCAAGGGCTTTATTGAGATCCTGGGCGGAAAGGTGGCATGCGTCAGTTATTGGGATCGTGAAGACCAGGCGTCCTATACCGTCAGCAAGGGTGATGGGATCGATCCGGACTTTTTAATGAGCATTACCGACCAGTATGGCTCGATTAACAAGGACAAAGCCGTTCAGGCGGGGTATGCCATTGAAGCGGGCGATGCCTGGATCTCAAAGGAAGCAGATGTGCTGATCCCTGCCGCTCTGGAAGGTCAGGTCAATGGACAGTCCATTCAAAACCTCCACAGCCGGGTGAAGATCCTTGCGGAAGCCGCCAACGGGCCCACCACGCCTGAGGCGGATGAGGTTCTGATCGCCAACAACATCTTTGTGATCCCGGACTTTTTGTGCAACGCGGGTGGTGTGACCACGTCCTATTTTGAAGGCGTTCAGAATGATATGAACTTTTACTGGACCAAGAAAGAGGTCCTTGAGAAACTGGACGATAAGATGACCCAGGCTTTTGCGGGCGTTCATCAAATGGCAGAATCCCAGGGTGTTTACATGCGCGATGCCGCCTACATGGTGGCGATCGACAGTGTTGTCAGGGCGATGAAGCTGCGTGGCTGGATCTGAGACTGAGGATTCTGATGAACAAGAAAAACCCCGGTGGATTGCCGGGGTTTTTGGTTTAAACTGGGCAGATTGGATGAGTAAACTTGGGTTTGGCTGTGATGCTAGAACAGTTCAATACTGCCATCCTTTTGCCATCTCGAATCTTGTCATCGCAAGGCACGAGGCAATCTCATCCTATTAATAAGAGACTGCTTCGCAAGCTCGCAGTAACAAAATCTCAATGAATGAAGCAGCCCATCCTTCTGTCATCGCCAATCCTGTCACCTGTACCCGTAAAGATATTGCAAACCTGTCATTGCGAGGCACGAAGCAATCTCATCCTGTAACGCAAGACTGCTTCGCAAGCTCGCAGTGACAAAATCGGGAGGCACGAAGCAATCTCATCCTATTAATAAAAGACTGCTTCCTTACAGGACGCTTCGCAGTCGCAAGCTCGCAGTGACAAAATCGGGAGGCACGAAGCAACCTCATCCTATTAATAAAAGACTGCTTCCTTTCAGGACGCTTCGCAGTCGCAAGCTCACAGTGACAAAAAGTAAAATCACGAGGCACAAAGTCAATCCACTTGATTAATAATATTTTATGCTATAATGATTGCGAAGGCAGCGTACGGAGGATGCCCCCCTCATCCTTGGCGCTGTCTTCATTTTTTGATTTTGGGAATGGGGATCAAGAATGGGGATATTAGGAATTTGGTGAGGTTGTAGCGTGGTCAAAAGATTACACACCCAATTTCGACATCCTTAAAAACGTTCGACAAAACAACCTTTCTGCAGCCTTCGCTGGTGAGACTCCAGAAAAAACCAGATTAAAATTAAAAAGGCCGCCCCAGATGGGGCAGCCTTCTAATCACTAATTTCCAATTCACCATTCACGCAGATTTACGCTTCTGTGAACTCGCCTTCCACAACGTCTCCGTCGTCCGTGCCTATTTCGCTATCCGGCGTGACAGTCTGATGGGCTGTCTGTCCGATGGCTTGCAGGTCGGCTTGCAGATCGGCGATCAATCGCTGCATTCGATTTTTATCCTCACTTTGGATCGCGTCTCGCAGGTCATTCACTTTGCTTTCCACGTTTCCACGCTGATCGGAGGGCACTTTTTCACCCAGATCATTCAGCAATTTCTCAGCCTGATAAGCCAGGGCGTCGCCCTCGTTTTTGATTTCAATCACTTCTCTGCGCTGATCGTCGGCAGTGCGGTTTTTGGCTGCTTCTTCAACCATGCGCTCAATGTCCTGCTTGTCCAAGTTGGTGGATGCGGTGATGGTGATCTTCTGCTCTTTGCCGGTTGCTTTATCCTTTGCGGTCACATCGAGGATGCCGTTGGCATCAATATCGAAGGTGACTTCCACCTGAGGGATGCCGCGCGGCGCAGGTGGGATGCCGTCCAGTCGGAAGCGTCCCAGGCTCATGTTATCTCCAGCCATAGGGCGTTCGCCCTGCAAGACATGCACATCAACCGCTGTCTGATTGTCTTCCGCAGTTGAGAAGACCTCAGTCTTTTTCACCGGGATGGTGGTGTTACGTTCGATCAAAGCGGTCATCACGCCGCCCAGGGTTTCCAAACCGAGCGAAAGCGGGGTGACATCCAGCAGGAGCACATCCTTGACATCACCTGACAGCACGCCGGCTTGAATCGCTGCGCCGATCGAGACCACCTCATCCGGGTTAACACCCTTATTGGGTTCCTTACCGCCGGTCAGGTTTCTGACCAGGTCATGGATCATCGGCATGCGTGTGGCGCCGCCGACGAGGACCACCTCGTCAATCCTGTCCACGCTCAGATTGGCGTCTTTGACGGCGGCATGGAAGGGTCCCTGAGTGCGTTCGACCAGGTGGGCTGTCATCTTTTCAAAGGTCGCCCGGTTCAGCTTCAGCTGCAGGTGTTTCGGTCCGCTGGCATCCGCCGTGATGTAGGGCAGGTTGATCTCGGTCTCCATCACGGAGCTTAATTCAATTTTCGCCTTCTCGGCTGCTTCACGCAAACGCTGCAGCGCCTGGCGATCCTCGCGCAGGTCAATGCCCTGCTGTTTTTTAAATTCATCCGCTGCCCAGTTGACAACGACCTCATCCCAGTCGTCACCGCCCAGATGGGTGTCGCCGTTGGTGGCTTTAACTTCGATCACGCCGTCCCCGACTTCCAGAAGGCTGACGTCAAAAGTTCCGCCGCCCAGGTCAAAGACGAGGATGATCTCGCTTTCCTTTTTATCCAATCCGTAAGCCAGGGCGGAGGCGGTGGGTTCATTAATGATCCGCAGCACTTCCAACCCGGCAATCTTGCCGGCGTCTTTGGTAGCCTGGCGCTGGCTGTCATTGAAATAAGCGGGGACGGTGATCACGGCTTTGGTCACGGGTTGTCCCAGATAGGCTTCAGCATCCGTCTTGAGTTTTTCAAGCAGCATGGCAGAAATTTCCTGGGGCGTGTAGGTTTTCCCGTTGATCGGGATGTGAACCCGTGCATCGCCAGCCGGCCCTTCAACGACCTCAAAGGGCACCATCTTGCGCTCCGAAGCAATTTCATCGAAACGGCGCCCCATAAAACGTTTGATGGATGAAATGGTGTTTTCTGAATTGACGACAGCCTGGCGTTTGGCTGTAACGCCCACCAGGCGTTCGCCGTTTTTGTTAAATGCAACCACCGAAGGCAGCAGACGTGATCCTTCTGCCGTAGGGATGACGGTTGCGTTTCCGCCTTCAACAACAGAAACGGCGCTGTTGGTTGTTCCTAAATCAATGCCGATAATCTTTGACATAATATGATCTCCTCTTTTGCTTCCTTTAATCTTTCATTATGAGAATACTGTGGAAATCATAGAAGATCGTTAACAAACTATTGGATTCTTGTTAGCAGGGCAGACGGAAAATGGTTTAATCGGGTGTGGGATCAGATGATTCCCGATCACGTTTGGTGCGACGGTACCGCAGCGCCAGTGAGAGTACATACAGGAGCAAGATGCCGGTAATGACCCCCAGTCCCATGATCATTTCGGTTAAAGTATTGGCGGGCATGTTAACTTACCTCCTCATCTTCCTGGCTGTTCAGCCGGGCAAGCCGGTAGCGATGCCAGACGAAATCGGCAAGGATGAGCGTGAAGACGACCAGGCTGATGCCAAAGGCAAGCAGCATACGCGGCGTCATCTTGAACACCGATCCGCCGCCGCCAGCAATCACGACGGGATGGATCGTTCGGAACAGGCGAATGGAAAGAAAGGTCAGGGGAACGGTGATCACGCTCACGATCACATATACGGCGCCCAGCCGGGCTTTGGTCTCGGGGGTATCCAGGCTGCTGCGCAGGAGGAAGTAAACCAGGTAGATGATCTCCATGATGGCGGTGGTGGTCAGGCGGGGATCCCAGACCCACCAGGTGTTCCAGATCGGGCGCGCCCAGATCATCCCGCTCAGAATGGCAATCAACCCGAACACCAGCCCCACCTCAACAGCCGAGAGGGACAGCCAGTCCCAGCGCGTTTTGCGTGTGGCAAGGTAGCCAATGCCCCCCGCAGCAGCCAGAATGAAACTGAGCATACCCGCCCAGGCAGAGGCGACATGAAAATAAAATACTTTTTGAACGGGACCCATGGTCAATTCCGTCGGTGTGAAAAACAGGATCAAGACCAGGGCGGCCGTGAAGGAGATCGCCGAGAGGACGTCAAGAAGGGTTAATAAGGATGGCTTTTTATGCAAGGTTATTCCTCCAGTGTCGTTTCAAAGAGCATCAATCCGGCAGCGCTGAACAGGATTTGGCAGGCAAGAAGTAACAAAAGCCAGGTTTGCAGGTCTCTGAGGGGCTGGCCTGCCAGGATTCCCCGGCTGGCTTCCACCGCTGCAATCAGGATGGGCAGTGCCAGGGGATACAGCAGGATGGGGAGTAACACATCCCGGGTGCGGCTTTGGATGGACAAAGCTGATAGGAGGGTGCCCAACCCGGTGTAGGCGCCGGCGCCCAGCAGAACCACCAGAAACAACGCCGGGTGGAACATGTTCTGCTGGTAAAACAGGCTCAGAATCGGCAGCAAGATCATGGCGATGAGCCCTGTGAAAACGAAATTACTGAGCGATTTTCCAAAGTAGATGGCGGATCGGTCCACCGGGATCAGCAACAGCCCGTCCAGGGCATTGTTTTCCCGCTCAAGGCTGATGCTGCGGTTCAAGCCCAGGGTGGACGCAAACGCCAGCGAGATCCACAGCAAGCCGGCAGCCAGCCCTGCCTGCAAGCCGGGTGATAACTGCAGCGCATAATGGAACAAAAACACAACCAGCAGCGCAAAGACGAGCATCACCGGAACGCCCTGTCTGCCGCGCCACTCCACCTGAAGGTCCTTCCGGAAGATACACCAGATCGCCCGAAGGTATTGTGCGAAAGAGGTCATGCGCCCTCCTGCAGGTATGCCTGGAGGTCGGGAACCTCGTGGATGTGATCAATCGGGATGTGGTGGCTGATCTGTCCGTCCTGCAGCCAGGCGATATGGGATGCCATCCTAAGCAGGCGCCCTGGCTGATGCGCTGCCAGCAAAATGACACGCCCGGGATGGTGCAGCTGTTGCAATTGTTGATCCAACCACTGCGAAGCTTGCGCGTCGAGCCCGGTATAGGGTTCGTCAAAAAACAGGTAATGCGGATCGTGCAAAAGGGCACGCGCGATCGACAACCGCTGCTGCATCCCCCTGGAGAAGGTGCGCAGGGGTTTATCCTGATGGTCCGTCAAGCCTACGGAGAGGATCGCATCCCGGGAATGCTCTTCCGGGTGGGGGCATCCATACAGGCGGGCATAATGAATCAGGTTTTCCAGCGCGGTCAGGTCGTTGTAGAGCATGGGTTGGTGACCGACATAACCAATCTCACGCCGCAAAGCGGGTGATGATGTGATCAAATGGTCACCAAAATGGATTTTGCCCTGAGTGGGTCTGGCAAGGGTCGCCAGGATTCGCAGCAGGGTGGTTTTGCCTGCCCCATTTGCCCCGACCAGGACGCAAAAATCGCCATCGTCCAGCGTGAGCGAGAGATGGTTCAGCACGGGTTGGAAATGGTAGCGCTTGACCAGCCCGTGAATGGCAACCTGACGTGTGGAATCAACTTTCGCCATGGACATCGTTATTCAATTATAAAGCATGGCTTGGGAAAGACACGTCGTTGTGGTTGATCGGGATTAACGGGTTGAGGCGCGGTCATCCACTTCATCTTTGTTGGCTTGCGTATCATTAGATCCTTCGCTGTCGGCTTGGATGAACGGCCGGCTGAGGATATAGCTGATGATCAGAACAGCGATAATTGCGATCAGAATGACGAAAGGGTTCATAGGTTTTCGGGTGTGTTCAAAGTCGCTTTGCGGTTTGGATTTTCAGAAGTGCACAGATATAACCATAGCACGTCTTTGATGCGAGATGCCCAGTGTTATTGAGGTGAATTACGGCTTCAGGATTGTTCGGCTTGTCTTTCTTTTTCACGTTCGAGCAGTTTATCAAAGGTCGATGCGCCTAATTTCCTGACCAATTCATTTTGAGCCTCACACCAGACTTCATGGATGGGGCAGTTGTTGCCAAAAGCGCAGATTTCCTGATCTACGACACACTCATTGAGTGTGATGGGACCATCGATGGCGACGACCACATCCAGCAAAGAAATATCTGCCGGCTTTCGCGCCAGAGAAACGCCGCCGCGCGCCCCGCGTGAGGTATTGATCAGCCCGGCGATTGAAAGCTGTGAGACGATCTTTGCCAGAAAAGATGGCGGGATATTCTGATGTTCTGCGATCCGGTTGGTCGCGGCGCGTTGATTGGGCTCAAGCCGTGCCAGGTAGAGCATTGCTCGCAGTGCATAATCTGCTTGTTTGGTAATTTGCATAAAAAACTCACTTCTCAGTAAAATTCTAAGGGTGCAGGTTAAACGGATGCCCTATGATAGGGCTGGATTAACCTTTTCAGCATTTCGGACAGAAAATACTGTTAATACCTATTTTATCCAAATTGTTCGGGTTTGTAAAGTAAAAAGTGGTGTGGGGTCAGTATCATGGTGAAAACGGGGTCATCCCTGCGTCTTTTTGCTCTGGTTGCGAAGGAGAAATTACCCGCCTGAGAACAGCGTACGCTGGAGGTCCGGGTTGTCTCTGGCACGCTTGAGCGCCTCACGCCCTGCATCGGAGAGTTCCCAGATTCCGCGTGGAGAATCTGCCTTCAACAACCCCTCCTGCACCATACCATGCCGCGCCCAATGGGCGGCAGTTTTCCAGCGGACCGAATTTGGGTCAGAGGGCAGCGGCTGATAATCGTAAATATTCAACCGGTCAGCCATGACCTCTTCCACAACCCGAAACACGTCCCGCACCCGACCTGCACCGCCCAAACGGTCCAGGGCTTCCAAAACAGGGTAACGAAAACCTTCAGGGCTGGTCCTCAGCCCGGGCTTCAGCGGCTGTGTCCTGGTGTGTGCATCGAAATCAGCCTTGCCCCCCGGGGTGATTTTTGTCATACGAGGCACCCGCAACGACCTCCAGTGATCCTTCAAGCACAGCACTTTCCCCCGAAAGCCGCTGATCGACTCGACCTTGTTCAACAATGCCCGTGCCCGATCATATTTCCCCTCAGAAAAGAGTTGTGCACCCTGTTCATTCAGGGCTGAGATGGCTGTATCGATCTCATTCAGCAGATTGTCAATTGCAGGGACCACATTCTGTTCTTTCATGTCCGATTCCTTCCACACCTGTACCTTATTTTATCAGGGTTTTGAGGCTGCTTTGCATTCACTGTGCGTTCCCATCTTTTAGGTATCGGATACAAAGTCTTTGAAGCGCAGCGGGTGTGATCTCCTAGTTCCTGTTCACTATTTCCAATTGTCTACTATAATATTCCCATGTTCTCCTATTATCATCCGATCACTGTACGCTACCGCGATCTGGACCCCCAGGGTCACGTCAACAATACCGTGTACTTGACCTATCTGGAATCCGCTCGGCTGGGTTACTATCAACGTGTGGGCTTTTATCATCCAGGGGCAGACGCCCTGACGGGGTTGGTGGTGGTGCGTAATGAGATCGATTACCTTGCCCCAATCCTTTTGGGAGATGAACTGAGTGTCGGCTTACGGGTGGAACGCCTGGGGACCAAGTCGATAACTTTTGCCTTCCAGATGGCATCACCCTCTGAGGAGCGTCCTCTCGCTCAGGGCAAAAGTGTAATGGTGGTTTATGATAACAACACCCAAAAAGGCGTCCCCATCCCGCCAACCTGGCGGGAGGATATTATTCAATTTGAGAAACGGAATGGAAATAATGACCTTACCTGAAATTAACACCGAAGGCATGCTGGGTTTTCTGGCAGAACTGCTCAACATCCCCAGCCCCACCGGATTTACGGACCGGGCAATTGATTTTTGCGAAAAGACGCTGGAAGCCATTCCCGGGGTCAGCCTGCATCGAACCCACAAGGGAGCTCTGGTTGCCTTACTACCCGGGCAGGATAAAGATGCACCCTGGCGAGCGTTGACCGCCCATGTGGATACGCTCGGCGCGATGGTCAAGGAGATCAAACCTAATGGGCGATTGAAGTTAACCAGGCTGGGCGGGTTCGCCTGGAATACGGTTGAGGGCGAAGGCGTGACGGTGTTCGCATCCAGGGGTGAACGGGTTCGGGGGTCGCTGCTGATGCAAATGGCGTCAACTCACATCCACGCAGCGGATGTGGGGAAGACCGAACGCAATGACGGTAATATGGAAGTTCGGCTGGATGCCCGGACTGTATCCAAGGAAGAAACGCAGGCACTCGGTATTCAGGTGGGTGACTTTGTGGCATTTGACCCCCGGGTGGAGATCACCAACGGATTTGTCCGCTCCCGTCACCTGGATGACAAGGCTTGCGTTGCGAACATCATCTTCGCGCTCAAGGCGATCGTGGATGCGGGGCTCAAACCTGCGGCAACCACAGTGCTTTTCATCAGCAATTACGAAGAAGTCGGGCACGGCGCTGCGTCGGGTATCCCGGACGAAGTCGCTGAACTGATCGCGGTGGATATGGCGGCTGTGGGCGAGGGACAGACCTCCGATGAGTTTCACGCCACCCTGTGCGTTAAGGATTCAGGCGGCCCCTATCATCACGGGTTGAGCCAGCGCATGCGTCAGCTGGCGGAAGATTATGCGATCCCCCACAGGATTGATATCTACCCCTACTATGGTTCAGATGGTGGGGCGTTTTGGCGGGCTGGCGGTGATGTGGCGGTGGCGTTGATCGGCCCGGGGGTGGATGCCTCGCATAATTATGAACGCACCCACACGGATGCGCTCGAAGCAACCACACGGTGGTGTCTGGCGTATCTGCTGAATTAAAGTTTTAATTGCTGGTGCGTTAGCAGGACTAGCGGCGTTATTCCGCGAACCACCTGGGTGTTGATGCAGTGAAAAACACGCCGAACCCTGTAAAGAATAAGTTTAAAAACACATCCATTTGACCGGTTTTAATGTATACTCGAGGTGCAATGCCTGATTTAGCACATCGATTACGCACCCATGACCTCGGATTTTTGCAAATTATCGCAGAACTTTGGGGGATTGAGCTGTTTGCGCCGGATGCGAAGACAGCGCTGCCGGCGCTGCTTCATCAACTCCTGGAACCTGGCATGGTACAGGAGATCCTTGAATCGTTGCCAGCTGAACCACGCCAGGCTTTGGATACCCTGATTTTGCATGATGGAAAAATGGAATGGAGTCGGTTTGTCCGCCTGTTTGGCGAACTGCGCGAGGTTGGTCCGGGCAAGCGGGACAGGGAGAAACCTTACCTTGACCCAGTCTCGGCGACCGAGATATTGTGGTATCGTGGGTTGATCGGAAGGGATTTTTTACGGCATGGAAAACAGCTCGAGGAGTGTGCCTACATTCCCGATGATCTTTTGGAACGGATGCCGTCTGTCGAGGTTACTGGTCCACAGCCTTTAGGAAGGGCAGCATCGCCCGGAGAAACCCTGCACAGCATCAGAGCTGCTGACAGAATTCTCGATCACAGCTGCACACTCTTGGCGGCGCTTCGTCTGGGAGAACCGCACCGTTCACCAGCGGTAAATGATTGGCAGCCTCCTTTTGTAATAGTGCATGCTTTGCTCTCCGCTGTGAAATTGATTTCATCCAGCGAACAACCGGTAGTGGAGGATGCCCGTCCGTTTCTTGAAATGAAACGTGGTGCGGCGTTGAGCTGGTTGGTAAAGGGCTGGCTGGTTTCGGATTTGTTTGATGAGCTGCGCCTTATGCCAGCGATTGTGTGTGAGGGGTCCTGGCATCGAGATTCGGTAATGGCAAGGAACAAAGTACTCGAATTTCTAAGCGAGATACCCGCAGGGTCCTGGTGGAATCTTGATTCCTTTATCAAAGGTATTTACGAGCGCGAGCCGGATTTTCAACGCTCAGCAGGAGATTTTGATAGCTGGCTTGTGCGTGACGCGGCAACAGGTGCGTTGTTGACGGGAATTTCTCACTGGGACGAGGTGGATGGTGCCCTGATCCACTACTTGATGACAGGGCCGATGCACTGGCTGGGCTTGATCGACCTGGCTTCACCGGGTGAAGGTCAGCCGGTTACGGCGTTCAGGCTTTCAGATTGGTCGGAAAAACTACTGCTGGGGCAACCAGCAGACGACCTTGCGGAGGAAAACGAAGATGCCGAAGTCTTTTCCGATGGCAGCCTTCTTGCCGGTAGATACTTGCCCCGGCTGGCGCGCTATCAGCTCTCCCGTTTTTGCCTGTGGACCGAAGAAACAGATACGCATTATGTCTACCAAATCACACCCGGCTCTCTTGAAGCAGCGATCGGTCAGGGTTTGAAAATCATTCACCTAGAGAAACTCCTCAGCAGTCACGCGCTGGCTGTCCCCCCGGTGTTGATCAAAGCGCTTCATCAATGGCAAAAGAAGGGCAGCCAGGTTCGAATGCAACCGGGCATGGTCTTGCGTGTGGAAGACCCCGCGATCCTGACTGCCTTACGGGATACACCTGCGGGTCGCTTCCTGGGCGACATCCTCGGCCCAACCTCAGCGCTGATCTATCCGGGAACGGCTGAGAAAGTTGCGGATGCTTTAGCCAGGCTGGGATACCTCAGCGATATTGAAGACCAGGCTCATGAATGGCTTTTGCCGGATGAGACGGATCACGATTGAGGATGAGAGAAAAATCGCCTAATGACGGAAACCAGGCATCTTTGCGCAGGGCAAAGCGCCCGCCGCTGGTGCGTTTGATGCTATGGATGATCATGTTGTGTTCTATTCTGGGTTGGCTCCGCTTTGCACAGGCGATCAACCAGCGAGAGATTATCCAGGAGTTCACCTCATCAGCCATCTTTTTGTATTTACTGGCGGCGGGGTTCACATGGGGGGCGCTTGGTGTCGTCTTTTTGTGGGCCTGGCTCACCGGCGCGGGTTGGGCTTTGGATTTTTTCAGGATTATTGCCATTTTTTACCCACTCGCATACTGGGTTGAGCGGCTTTGCCTGTGGCAGGATTCTACAGGGCAACAAAACTGGGCTTTTATGCTGATCCTGACGATCCTCTGGTTTGGTCTGGTGATCGGGCTGTGGAAATCGCGCCGCGTGAATGCCTGTTTCGCGATAAAAAATAAGAAAAGGACGGATTTGTGACATGGACAATGAGGAGCGTGAAATCAAGCTGTTTGTCCGTGATCTTGAAGCTCTGGCTGAAAAGTTGATTCAGATTGGTGCCGTGCTGACCCATCCCAGGGTATTTGAACAGAACTTCAGGCTGGATTTACACGATCATCACTTGAAAAATCATGGAAAACTGCTCCGGTTACGGCTGGACGATCGAGCCAGGGTTACCTTGAAAGAAAACCCACACTTCGAAGGCGGCGTGATTGCGCGTACGGAAATCGAGATTGTAGTGGATAATTTCGACAGGGCATGCGCTCTTTTTGAAGCCCTGGGGTACACCGTTGTGGCAATTTATGAAAAGTATCGAAGAGAATACCGCCTGGGTGATGCCCTCGTGATGCTGGATGAACTGCCTTTTGGTGATTTTGTCGAAATCGAAGCCGAAAGTAACCCCATGATCGAAGCGGCAGCACGGAAATTGGGATTGGATTGGATGCGCGGCATCGAGAACAATTACCTGGGACTCTTTGAGACCGTGAAATCAAAACGAAACCTGCCTTTTTTGGACCTGACTTTTACGAACTTTGAAGATATCAGGGTGACCTGTGATGATCTTGGTGTTTTGCCGGCAGATGTTTGAAAGCGCTGTTCGGATCAGGAATTTTGTCTCGCTCATCTTTGATTTGGAGAATCGCAATGAAAACCTGGAAAACCATTGAAAGAAAACGGGTTCTCAGTTTGCAGCCCTATCTTGAAGTTGAATTACACACCGTCCAACTGCCTGATGGCAAGATCCTCGAAGAATGGCCCTGGTTGATTTCGCCAAACTTTGTAATCGTCGTTGCGATTACACAGGATGGAAAATTTCTGTGTTTTAAGCAGACGAAATACAGCGTCAGTGGGACAACACTGGCGCCCGTAGGCGGCTATATTGAAAATAATGAAGCTCCCCTGGCGGCTGCAAAGCGAGAACTCCTTGAAGAAACGGGATACGCAGCGGAATCCTGGGAAAACCTGGGCGAGTTTGTGGTGGATGGCAACCGGGGAAATGGAAAAGCCTTTCTTTTTCTGGCAAGAGAAGCACGCAAGGTAGGAGAGCCCAACGCTGACGACCTTGAAGAACAAGTCTTGTTAAAGTTAACCAGGACGGAAGTGGAAGCCGCTGTCCTGAAGGGATCGTTCAAAGTGCTTGCCTGGGAAACAGCAATGGCGTTGGCGCTTTTATGGTGTTAATTGTTTTAACGTTGGAAACAGCCTGAATCGCAATGTGGTGTGCAAACAAGGGGTGAAAATTACAGATTTCAAGGTTTACAAGGTTCGTTTTTCTCACGCCGGCGCAAGAAAAAGAAATAATACAGGATCACCGAAATGATATATAAGGTGATTGTTCCAATGAAGGGCGGTGTGAAACCGTATTGCACCTGCAGCCAACCGCTGATGATGGGGCTGAATGCTCGCCCAAAACTATTTACCATACTATCGAGGCTGGCAATCATGGCTCGAGATTCGGGATTAACCTGTTCCATCATGAAGGTCTGATAAACAGGTCCGCTCATGTTCATCAACACCAGCCGAATGAAATAAGACAGCGCTGAAAGGCTGAAGATGGGAGAAAAACCCAATAGAATCAGGAAAGGAATTGAAAGGCCCTGGCTTAAAACCACCACCCAGAGTTTGCCATATCGATCGGCAAAAGCCGGCGCGAGGATCAGTCCAATGCCCATCGCCAGGGAACCCCAGGCAAACATGGCACCAATCACATAATCGGGTTGGTGATATACGTTGCTGAAAAATATGTTCATAAAGGGCATGATCAGACCGGCGCCAATCGATGTAATGAACAGGGGTAAAAGTAATTTGGTGAGCGTTTTTGGATATTCACGGGCAAAAGACAGCGGGGCAAAAGAGGCGCGCTCGCTGAAGGGTAATTCATTGTGCTGGAAGAGTAATCGGGGGATCACAGCCAGGATGACCAGTGTGGCAGCCACGCCAATCGACCAGGTGTAGGCTGTTGGGCTGATCGCGCTGGTATGAAAGACCCCGCCAAACCAGCTGGGGAGGTAGCCGCCCACCCAATCACCCACTGAAAAGGCAGCCATACCCAACCCCGAGCTGATGCTGAACAGGTAAGTCCGTTCCAAATCGCCGCTGTTTTCCATTAAAAAAGGACCGATGACCACACCTTCCAGGCTGGAACCCAGGCCCATGAGGATGTTTGCGATGATCAAGGTGGGGATGGAGGGAAAGCTGACCATCAGGAGCATGGAAAACCCAACCACCATCGTTGAGCTGATCAGCGATGTCTTTCTTGCGATTTTGCCCGCCAGGAAGCCCATCGGCAGGGCGGCTATCAGAACCGTCATGCTGCTGACGGTTGATAATAAACCCATCAGGGTTTCGTTGTAACCCAGGCTTCTCAGGAAAAAATTAAAAAGGATGCGATGGATTCCAAAACCCGCGCCATGGATCATGGAGCTGATCAGGTATTTTCGGGCGTTTGGACTGAAGGCACGAACCCGTTCGATGTAGGTTGTGATCACGCCTTTTTCAGGTTTTGCTTTTTCTTTCTGAGAACCCTCCAAAATCAATCTCCTGATAAGAATTCTTGTAATCTTTGAAAGGTTGTTTTTATGCCGTTCATGCGTACAGAATAACGCCTTTCAGTTTCTGGGGATACGGTCACCACTACCAGGCCCGCCAGTCGCAGGCTTTGAAGGTGATGAATAACGGTTGGGGGGCGCAGGCGCAGTATTTTTGCCAGTTCCCTGATGGTGCTGGGACCTTCCACGAGATAGCGTAAGATTCGCAGGCGGGTTGGGTCGGCGAGGGCTTTTAATGAATTAAGCAACTCTTCGGGCACCAAATCTCCAGGTACAAGCGCGGTGCCCTTTGGGCGATCGCCGAACAAAATAATCTGCGTGCTTTCATCCAGTTGAGTGAAAAACACGAAGGGCGAAGCCCAAAAGGACGGTGCCAGCACCAGCCGTGACACATCTGAGATCAAATTCAAGCGGGCGCCAGAGGATAATTCCTCCAGCACAGTTAAGACGTCTTTGTGTGTGGCGAGGAGTTGTGCGTTTTCAAGCACTTTCTCCTGTGCCGGGATAATCCGGAGTTCTTCTTCCTGATAAAAATTCTCAAAGAATGAATCGTAGGCCTTCAATAATGCTTCTCCAAAGGTTGCCCGGTCCACCCAGGCCTCAAACAAGGCTCTGATCACCGCTTTTGTTGCCATCGTCGAGGGACGATAGCCCTCTTTGATTTGCGCTTCAAGGTTGGCTGAAAGACGCTGCTTGCCTTCCAGGGATAATAGCAGGTCCTGATATTCTTTCACTTGAGGATCATCTGTTTTGCCAAAAGACAGTGCCTGCAACCGATCTTCTGGAGGCAGGGCGCGTAAGGTTTCCAGCGCACTGATAGCGTCTTTGGGCTCTGGTAATTCATAAATGAAGGAGAGGGGTACGCCCATAAATTTTTGTGCGTGATCAAGGACATCGCGCATCGGGATGGGCATCCGGGAACGCACACCTGCTGCCCAGGACGCGCGCAATCCATAGACATCGGGTTGATAGAGAACGGCCATGCTTACGAAAAAATCATACGCGCTGCCTCTATCCCATATGATGGTGGGTTGTTGTGCCATAACTTCACCTCAATTAATTTATGTAAATATCTCTTTGATACCAATAAAAGAGCTGCTTTGGTGAAACCGATTCAGAATAGAAATCTGATCATCAAAACAGCGGGTATCGATTATAAATTGATGTTGATGTAACGAGTTAGATGTTAATCTAATATTGGAGATTCGTCAAGGAGAAGGAATGAGTGTGTTGAAGAGCAGATAGCCCACCTATCTGATCCGGTGTCAGAAATTATTTGAATGCAGGGGCTGCTTGCAATTGGAAGTGCAAAGGTTATAATCCGAGTATGGTTAAAAAGCAATGGAATAGACGCCGGAACAGGACCAGCAAACCCCTTAAGATCCTTCTGATCCTGGCTGGATTGGTCGCATTAATGATAGCTGTATACTTCTTACCCCCCGTGCATGATCGTCTTTCATGGCGGCTCTACAATTTACGAGCAAAGATTTTTTATTTCTTTAACCCACCCGACGCAGATTCTTTTTCTCCCGGACAGCAAGAGGAAATGGAGAAAATTGTCCAGCAAACGCAAACAGCGATGGCTTCCACAGCCACACCCACATTAGTGCCAACGCTTACACCAACCAATTACGTCAGCCCTACGCCAACCCACACCGCATCGCCCACGCCATCCCCCACGCCCCCGCCGAAGACTGTCACGCTGGAGGGCATCAGGCATGAATATCAGGAATTCAATAATTGCGGTCCGGCAACCCTATCCATGGCGCTTTCATTTTGGGGATGGGAAGGGACTCAGACGGACACAGCAGCCAATCTTAAGCCCAATGCTCGTGATCGAAACGTGATGCCATATGAGATGGTGGATTTCGTCCGAACGCAAACCAACCTGAATGCCATCATCCGCTGGGGGGGAGATCTTGAGATGGTTAAGATGTTGATCGCAGGGGGCTTCCCCGTCCTGGTTGAGCGCGGTTTTCTCGAAGAGGTCCCCGAAAAGATGTGGATGGGACATTATAACGTCCTTGGCGCGTATAACGACAGCAATGAAACCTTCCTTGTTCAGGATTCTTTTGGCGGACCAAATGTCTCCTACAGTTATGAAAGAATTGGGCGCCATTGGCGGGCTTTCAATTATGTGTATATCATCATTTTCCCTTATGATCGCGAGGCAGAGGTGATGAATATTTTAGGGCCTCATGCTGATGAAGCCTATAACCTGCAGTACGCCGCGGAAAAAATGCTGGAAGAAACAACCCGTGTTCAGGGATTGGAATTGTTTTTTGCCTGGTACAGTTATGGCACCAGCCTTGTGAACCTGCAAGATTATTTCGGAGCAGCCCAGGCGTTTGACCAGGCTTATAAAATTTATGATGACCTGACTTCAAAACCAAATCTTTACCGGATCACCTGGTATCAAACGGGTCCCTATTATGCCTATTTTTATACAGGGAGATATCAGGATGTCATCAATCTGGCGAACAGCACCCTCGGTAATTCCTTCGAACCTGCTATTGAAGAAACCTGGGTTTGGCGAGGTCGCGCCAGGCTTGCCCTGGGCGATACCAATGGGGCAATTGAAGATTTCCGCACAGCTCTGGAATGGCACCCCAATTGGTGGGTGGCAGAGCAGGAGTTGCGCAACCTCGGTGTGGTGCCGTAGGCAATAGCCAAACGGGCTTTTGTGGAAGGTGCTTCACGGTTTGCCAGGTATCTGTTTTACAATTACAATAAATGACAGACACAATCTCAAAATAGTTGACGACATAAAAGGAGACTGAAATGATTCATAAAATCACACAGAAACTCGACCAGTATTTTCACTTTGATGACGTGGATGCCCATTGTGATATCCCCTGCGGGATCTACGATCCACACCTTGCACAAATCGGTGCATTAACCGTTATTCGGATGATTGACCTGATGGATACCCTGATTGAAACGCACAGCGGCGATAAGATAGATTTTCACAACAGCATGGCAAGGTACGTTGCTGTCAAAGAAGAACATGCTGAGCTGGCAAAACATGAAATTCGCGTCATCTGGGGTGATTTCATTCAAGAAGCGCATATCGAAAAATATCCGCAAATTCCCGGGTTGGTGTACAAGATCATGCAGTTGGGGTCCAAAGCCCGTCAGAAGGTTGATCGCGAAATAGCGCTTGCTCTGCTGGAAGCCGTCAATGAATTTGCTGAAATTTTCTGGCAGATTAAGGGTATTGAGACCAAACGCGCCAATGCGCCCTATTCGGTGACTGAAGAGATCGTACTTCCTATTCTGTAAGCCCATGCTGCGCCTGGTCAGGGTCCGTGGTCACAGCCTGCACCCCGATTTTCGGGAGGGAGATTATGTCCTCATCGCAAGATTTCCCTTTCCTTCGGGCAGGATCAGAACTGGCGATGTGATCGTATTCCAAAGACCGGGGTATGACAGGATGATCAAGCGCGTCTTTAGAGTAATTGAAGACGAAAGTGCTTACGACGTGCGAGGAACCCAGATCAACAGTGCAAACAGTCGTGATTTTGGCTTTGTACAGCAGGGGGATATTCTGGGAAAAGTGATCTGGCATATCCGGCAGCATTAACCTCAGAACGAGATCGGACCTGGCTTGAAAGCAGACCTTCTGTTGCTATTAACGGCTGCCATTTGGGGCTTTGCCTTTGTTGCACAGCGCATAGGCATGTCCCATATGGGGCCGTTTACGTTTAATGCGATTCGGTTCACTCTGGGGGCAATTTCTTTATTACCGGTTTTATTCTGGCTGCGGAAGCGCGGACTGGAACAATCCACAAAGAAATTGCGCCAAAGTTTCCTGCCCGGTTTGGCGACGGGATTGGCGCTGTTTGCCGGGGCATCGTTACAGCAAATTGGGCTGATGGGGACTTCTGCTGGCAAGGCGGGGTTCATCACAGGCTTGTATGTGATTTTTGTGCCGCTCTTAGGTTTGCTGTGGGGCAGGCGAACGCATCTCGCGCATTGGGTTGGCGCCGTGCTGGCAGTCGCGGGTTTATACCTCCTCTCGGTGCAAACAGGCTTTGTGGTTTCAAAACCTGATCTGATTGTATTGGCAGGCGCCTTTATGTGGGCTGTACATGTCCACCTGATCGCCCGTTATGCATCGATAGTTGGGCCAATTCGCCTCTCCGTTCTGCAGTTTGCCATTTGTGGACTCCTGAGCGCCATTGCAGGCGCCGCATTTGAAACTTTTCAGATGCATTCGATAGTGGATGGACTGGGGACCCTTTTGTACAGCACGTTTCTTTCGGTTGGTGTCGCCTACACCTTGCAGGTGGTGGCGCAGCGTTGGGCAGATCCAACCCATGCGGTGATTATCCTCAGCCTGGAGGGGACTTTTGCAGCGCTGGGCGGCTGGCTGATTTTAAATGAGGTCATTTCACCGCGTGGCCTGTGGGGTTGTGCGCTGATCCTGGTGGGAATGCTGATCTCACAAGCCCTGGGGAATCAACGCAGGATCAACAAAATGGATCAGCACGTCTGACCATCAAATTGAGTCTCCTGTACAACATCTACTGCTGGTTCTCGCTAATTCTGTTTATAATTAGGGCAATCGAAACGAACCAAATCTGGAAGTATGATAGGTAAGTATTGTGTCAAAAAATTCCTTCAATGACTCGCTCAAAACCATCCTCGGGTTTGAACTCACCCAGAACCAGCATGAGGCATTAAGAATTTATGAAAAAGAACTCCTGGAATGGAATGAAAATGTCAATCTGACGGCTATTCGAGATGTGGAAGGTATCCGGGTCAAACACTTCCTCGATTCGCTGACGGTCCTGCTGGGGTGGGAACGAAAAGATCCCCCCGAGCGAATCATTGATGTTGGCACGGGGGCGGGTTTTCCGGGTTTAATTCTGAAGCTGGTATGGCCAAAAACACAGGTCACCCTGGTGGAATCCGTCCACAAAAAAGCAGAATTTTGCAATCATATTGTTGAGCGTCTTGCCCTGAAAGAGGTGACCGTGGTAGTGGAACGCGCCGAGGTTGTTGGACAGGATTCTACCCATCGTTAAAGCTATGACCTGGCTGTCGCCCGTGCAGTCGCGCGCATGCCCATCCTGATGGAATACCTCCTGCCTTTGGTGCGCCCTCAGGGGGTTGCGATCGCGATGAAGGGTGAGACAGCCCCTGCTGAAACCCAGGAAGCGGAAAGGGTGATCCATCTTTTGGGCGGGAGGCTGTCACGATTGCGCCACGTGGAACTGCCAGGGGTGGTTGAAGAACGTTTCATTGTGGTGGTCAACAAAATCGCGCATACCCCCGAAATTTTTCCCCGGCGAACCGGCGTCCCCTCTAAAAATCCGATATTGTAAGCTTTTTTCAGGGGATATTAATGTAGTAAACTTAGTACACAATGTCAGACAAATTTAATAGAAACAATGACAAACAAGTTGAAATTGATCGCTGTCTCAAATTAGTTCAATCCCGGAACCCACGAGATCGATCTTATGCAGCTAAAAGGTTGGGAGAGCTCAAAGCAGGTTCCGACATCCTGATATCTTTAATGGACGACCCCAATGGATTTGTGCGGTCCGCTGCAGCAGAAGCGCTGGGGCGATCTGTGGAAATGCCCGCGCCGGAAGTTGTTTCACATCTTCTGACCGCAATCGATGACCCCAATAATTACGTTTGTGCGGCGGCGGTCAATTCTTTGGGGTTGCTCCAGGCGACACAGGCTATAAACCAGGTGGAACTCTGTCTGGATGATCTGCACCCAATTGTGGTGCAGGCAGCTATATTGGCCCTGGCACGGATGGAACCCTCCCGGGTTGAAGATCGGCTGCTCGAGTTCTTACAATCTGATGAATACCTGATTCACCTGGCTGCAACCCGTGCTTGCGGCTGGCTGATGAAAAAGGAATGCGGTGGGATCATTCTCGAAAACCTGGAAAACTTCATGGAGATGGGAGATCGTCAGGATTTAAAACTTCCGAAACTTTACATTGAGGTTCTGACCCGATTGAAAGTACGTGAGGGAATCCCGCTGCTGGTGAGAATTGCGGAGCACGAAGTTGGGTTGCGCGGGATCGCGGTGGAGGCCCTTGTGGAAATGAATGCGGAAGAAGCTGCGGCGATTCTTTCACCCTTGCTCAGCGACCCCAGCAACCGCTTGCGGCGCAATTTGATCGAGATGATGATTCAGGCTGATTACGTTGCCGCTTTACCTCTGGTACGCCCTTTGCTGCGTGATAATGCGATCACGGTACGGGAGACGGCGTTGGCTGCCGTCTCTAAATGGGGGGATTTGGTGGCTGTTGATGATGTTCGGGAAATTGCTTACAGTGACCCCAATCCTTTTGTACGCCCCCAGGCAGTCCGAACCCTGGCAAAACTTATGGGAAGCGATGCCTTGCCGGATCTGGTTGCTCTTTCTGATGATTTGAACTTGCATGTCAGGCGGGCGGTTGCCCAGAGCCTGGCAGGAATTGAAAACCTGACACCTGAGGCGAAATCGGCGCTGATTCGGCTTTCGCAGGATGAAGAAACAGCAGAGTTTGCCCGGGATGCTGTTGAAGTCCACGACCTCACCGCCATCACGTCGCTCCCGTTCACAAAACGCGAAGTAAAAGTGCCATTTCCCGGTGAATTAAGCGGAAGCAGTGAACTCCTGTTGGATTTGCTTAAAACCTGGCAGGAATCGTTACCGGAAATGCAAAGGCAATTTGATTTGGAAGAACTTGCCGAAGTTGACCGTGCCCTTTCATCATTGATCATTTACCTACGGGATGCCAAAAACGATTCTTCACCTGAATTTTAAAACCCAAACTTTTTGAGAATATCCTTCAGGTCTTCAGGGTTATCTACCCACACTTCTGTATAACCGCAATTGGTGCAGCAGAAACGCGTGACCTTAATTGTTTTAAATGTGGAGGGCGGTTTTGCCCCGCTTAACATGGTCGGCGGCTCAAGATCACCAGGAAGCCTGACCAGTTCTTTCGAGCGGCATTTTGGACATTGAAGATTAACCATAATAAAATCATCCTTTCAGTTTGATGATTTTGATTTTTACAGGTTTTAACAACTATCATACCTGAGAAAGGCTCTCAAAAACTCACAGACTCTGAGTATTAATGTTTTCCAGGATTTGTTTCAACAATCTGGAGTGTCGAAAGAGGAAGGAAATCTTGCGCAGGGACAGACGTAAACATAGAAGTCAGGGTTTTTTAAGGTAAATGAAGCAGCCGCAAAGCAGGGTCACGATGTTCAGACGGAAAAACAAAAACGGCGGACTGGGTATACCAACCCAGTCCGCCGTAATGTTTAGATTGTGTTACTGTTGTGTAGCCCGAGACTTTTTCAGGGCGCCGGCGTTGCAGTCAACGTGCGTGTGCTGGTCGCTGTGGGCGCCGGGGTGATGATACGGACCGGGATGATCAGAATATCGCCAATTTCAATGTCGTTGTTATCTTTAATTTCACTCAGCCCATGCTCTTTTCGATAGGCATTGGTCTCTTTGATGATGTCTTCGATCGTGCTATCGAATTTGTCTGCCAGTCCATACAGGCTGTCGTTGGGTCGAATGGTGTATTCGATCTTCGTGCCAGGAGCAATGTCGGTGGGGAGAGGCGTTGCCGTCGGCAATTCCTGTCCTGGCGCTGGAATGAGGATCGTCTGACCGGGTGTGATAAAGCAGCTGCTGGTGAGGTTGTTCAGAACAAGCAAGACCTCAATATCCACATCGAATTCTGAAGCGATGATCGTGCAGTTATCACCTTCCTGTACCTCGTATTCAAAAGGTGCATTTGGTGTATTGGTCGGTGTGACAGTGGGTGTATCGGTTACAGTAGCAGTCATCGTGGCAGTCGCAGTGGGGGTGACGGGTGTCGGCGTTGGCGTTTCGGTGGGTGTGGGGGTCTTACTGCTGAATAAAGAGATCCTTGAACCACCACCTCCGCCTACGAGGTAGAGAATCAGGAGCACAATACCGGCAATTGCCAGCAATATAGCAATCCCGCCGAGGATGTATGGACCAAGTTTTTGTCTTTTCCGATAGGATGAAATTACGTTTCTAGCGTCTTTTTTATTCATAGGGTTTCCTTTACATCTTAGAACCTGTCTTGTTTGACAGGAGGATCCACCCACTCCTTTTTTGTTTGTGGTTCCATTTTAACCGAAAAACAATCTACGGTCGAGTCTTAGAAATGACGTTACAGGAATAAAGCACCGATAGCAGTCAAGGGATATCAGGGTTGATATTCAATGATATTACTCAATTCGAGGTTTTTCTGCAATCCAGAATTTTTTTCATAAACTGACCGGTATACGACTGTGGAATTTCACAGATTTCTTCCGGTTGCCCCTCGGCGATGATCTCACCGCCCGCATCGCCACCTTCGGGACCCAGGTCGATGATCCAATCTGACACTTTGATGATATCAAGATTGTGTTCAATGATCACCACAGTATTACCTTCATCAACCAGACGCTGGAGTACATCGATCAAGCGGTGAACATCTGCGGCATGCAAGCCAACCGAGGGTTCATCAAGCACGTAAAGAGTGCTGCCTGTCGAAACCCGCGAAAGTTCCTTGGAGAGCTTGACACGTTGTGCCTCTCCGCCGGAAAGTGTGATCCCCGATTGTCCGATACGAATGTAACCCAACCCCACGTCCTGGAGGGTTTTCAGGCGGCGCGTGATTTTGGGAAAAGCCTCAAAAAATTCAACCGAGGTATCGATGGTCATATCCAGGACTTCGGCAATATTCTTTTCTTTAAATTGGATCTGTAAGGTCTCACGGTTGTATCGCGCGCCGTGGCAGATGTCGCAGGGGACGTAAACATCCGGCAGAAACTGCATTTCGATCTTGATCTGACCCTGTCCGGCGCAAGCCTCACATCGTCCCCCTTTGACGTTGAAACTGAAGCGCCCTTTTTTATAACCACGCATCTTGCTTTCGGGAAGCTCAGCGTAAAGATCCCGGATATTATCAAAAAGGCCGGTATATGTGCCGGGGTTGGAACGCGGCGTGCGCCCGATGGGGGATTGGTCAATGTTAATGACCTTATCGATGTGCTCAATCCCTTCCAGTTCATCAAAATCACCTGTCTTCGTTTGGGCATGATGCAACCTCTGCGCCAAAGCCCGGTAGAGTGTGTCGATCAGAAGCGATGATTTCCCCGAACCTGAGACACCCGTGATGCATATGAATTTGCCCAGAGGAAGGTTGAGTGTGATATTTTTCAGGTTGTTCTGCCGTGCGCCTTTCATGATCAGGTGTTTTCCATTGCCCTGGCGCCGCTTTTCAGGGACGGGGACGCTTTTTCTCCCTGAGAGGTAGGCGCTGGTCAGAGATTTGGGGTGCTTTAGAATATCCTTCGGGGTGCCTTCAACCACCACCTCGCCGCCAAGATCGCCCGCGCCAAGTCCCATGTCCACAACCCAATCCGCGCGGCGGATCGTCTCCTCGTCATGTTCAACGACCAGAACAGTGTTGCCCAGATCGCGCATCTCCTCCAGTGTGAAGAGCAAGCGATCGTTGTCGCGCGGGTGCAGACCGATGGAGGGTTCATCAAGCACATACAAAACGCCCATCAGGTGCGAACCGATCTGGGTTGCCAGCCGGATCCTTTGGGCTTCACCGCTGGAAAGAGAGCCGGCAGAACGCTGCAGGGTGAGGTAATCCAAACCAACATTCATCAGAAAGCCCAGCCGAGCTTTGATTTCATTGAGAATGCGCTCAGAAATGAGGCGCTCGCGTTCAGTGAAGGGGGAATCTGCGCCTGATAGGGTTTCAATCCATGCCATGCAGCGCTTGATCGGCCAGCGACTGACCTCGATGATGTTCCTGTCATCAATCGTGATTGCCAGGGCTTCTTTTCGCAGGCGGTCGCCGCCGCAGGTCTGACAGAGACGTTCGGTCATAGATTCGGAAATTTTCATCTTGATATAATCTGAATTGGTTTCCCGATAGCGACGCTCCAGGTTGTTGATGATCCCCTCAAAAGATGCGCGGAAAGAACTCCTTCTGCCATTACGACCGATATATTCAACGGTCAGCTCTTTGCCATGTGTGCCATACAGAATGACATCGAGTTTCTCCCTGGGAATGGTTTCTACAGGCGCTTCAAGGTCGATGTGATACTGTTTGGCGACGGCTTCCAGCATTTGCCAGTTGTATCCGCCCTCATCCCTGGGTATATTCCATCCATTTTCTACAATGGCGCCTTCGACCAGTGAGATGGAAGGGTCCGGGATCAGCAAATTGGGGTCAATTTCCAATCGGCTGCCCAAGCCCTGGCAGGTGGGACAGGCGCCGTGGGGGGTGTTGAAGGAAAAGGTGCGCGGCTCGATCTCGGTGATGACGCTGCCGTGTTCCGGACAGGCAAGAAATTCAGAAAACTGAAGGTCGCGGGGTGGCTCTTCCGACAGGTTTTGGACTGTCACATACCCATCGCCAAATTTAAGGGCGGTTTCTACGGAATCCGTGATCCGAGAACGGGCTGCTTGAGCTTCTTTTTCGTCCTGATTGTCTTGCAGAATCAGCCGATCCACAACAGCTTCGATGGTGTGCTTTTTATAGCGTTCAAGGTTAAATTCTTCATCCAGGCTGTGGGTTTCGCCATCCACGCGTACGCGCACGAACCCGGCTTTGCGGATCTCATCAAACACCGCCTGATAGGTGCCTTTGCGTTCCCGCACCAGGGGGGCAAGGATTTGCAAACGGCTGCCCGCAGGCATGTTCTCGATGACCTCCACGATCTCCTGGGCAGATTGCTTCTGGACGACCCGTCCGCATACCGGGCAGTGGGGGATTCCCACCCTGGCATAAAGCAAACGCAGGTAATCATAGATCTCCGTGACGGTGCCCACCGTCGAGCGAGGGTTGTGGGAAATGGCTTTCTGGTCAATTGAGACAGCCGGGGAGAGACCTTCGATCGTGTCCACATCGGGTTTGTTCATCTGTCCCAGGAATTGGCGGGCATAAGAGGAAAGGGATTCAACGTAACGCCGCTGTCCCTCGGCGAAGATCGTGTCAAAAGCCAGGCTGCTTTTACCTGAGCCCGATAAACCGGTAATCACCACCAGCTTATCGCGGGGGATCTCCACGGTGATATTTTTTAAATTGTGTTCGCGTGCCCCCACCACGCGCAAGTTTTCACGTGCCATGATATGTTCACTCATTCTGCTGATTATAGCACAAATGTTTTATTTAATCTGTCAAATACGCAATTTTGCATTATACCCCGCAGGGGTGTTTGAGGAACAAAAAACCTGTAAGGGAGGGTCCATATGAAAACTGTTTTTTAGAGCGGGAATACGCTGGCAGATAAAAATAGCATGCTCCACTTTTTTCGGGGAGCATGCTTTTGAATTAAACTTTCGTGCGATGGCACGCACTGGAAAGCTTACGTGCCATTTTGAACAGAAAAATGCTAATTTTCTTCCCCCATGTTCTTCAAGTATTCTTCTTTGTTAAGGATGCGCTCACCTGACTCATTAAAGAGTTCGAGACGGTCGACAGCGGATTGATCTCTTTCTGCGGACGTGCCTGGAACTGTTCCGGTGGTAAAGGACCACCATTCAGATGGCGTTCCCCAGGCATAATTATTGCGTGGGATCACAACCCATTCATAATACGTGTTGGAATCAAAGTAATAATTAGGATACGCAAGCTGTGTGTTTGTCGTGCGGCGAACATAGTAGCCCCAGTAGGGCGGATCATACTCAAACCACAACTGCACTTCGTATTCCAGAGCACCGGGTACAGGATCCCAATCCAGGGTTAGCGGGAAGGTATTTATATTTGTGGTTCCATCAGCGGGTGAGACCAGGGTTGGTGCGGGAAGGATGGTACCGCCTGAGCCCGTCTTGAAGCTTCTTGCTGCGGTAGTAGGGCCATATTTCCAAGATTGTCCAGTCCAATAATCATAAGCAGCAAACCAGTAATACGTTGTGTCTGGTTCAAGGTTTGATGAAATCTGAGTGGAATCCAAATCTGCCCATTCTGACCCGATTTGATCATAGTAACTGAAATTAGGGTCGCTGGAGATCCAGAAATAAAACCAGGTTGAAGGATCAAGGCTGTTGTTGATTTTCCATGACAGTGTTGGAATAAGGGTCTTCAGTACAGCATCATTTGAGGGCGCGGTTAACTCCGGTTTGATTGTAAAAACCCTGGGGCTGGCGTTGTTCATTATTAAGGGGAGATAGGTTGTATAATCAAACTCTATTGGCGCGCGCACATCAAAATTTATCATCTGGAAATTTAAAGCAGTGTGATTGCTATACGACATCCAGAATGTACCGTCATTTTCAGGTCCGCCTGTTCCCCAACTATTTTTTAACAGGTAAGCTTCTTTACTATCATCCCAACCGATTAGAAGCACGGCATGCAAACCACTATAATCCCCTGTTTTATGATCATAGACATCGCCGGGGTCGGCGTAATTCCAAAAATCATAAAAATCTTCGTAGACAGCAAATGAAAGCCAGCTGGGCCCAGATACCCATAACGATTCCCGGAAATTGTTTGGGGGCACGGTATGCCAATTGGTAATACGGTAATCCAATTGTGGGCACGCCGAACTGACATCGCATCCTACTGTGCTTTTTGCATCTTCACACCGGGTATTTACCTCCTTATATGGAGAACATGCTTCATAAATGGGCCCTTGATCTTTCCAGTACCTTATCGCATTTGCATTGCCGCCGCAACAGCCGTGTGAATTATTTTCACATGAGACCAGTTGTTGTTCTGACAAATCGAAAGTTTGGGGGTTTAAAGAAAGATCGAAAGCCAATAAATGGGATTCAAGAGCAGCAACACTCGCAAAAGCCCAACAACTGCCACAGCGGCCCTGGTTTTTTGCTGGGGTTACAATGCCAGCATTGGCTGCATTGTATGCGCTTGGCAATACATCATTTCGATCTAACACAACGGGCTTTAAATATTTCTGATAGGTTTCATTGTCTAATGCAATTGCCCCAAGACCGCAACAATCATCGATGTTTACGCCATCTGTAATTTGATTAAATCCAAACAACGGAAATAACATTAGAATAAGAATAATTATTAAAAGTCGTTTTCTATTATCAAACAGTAACATCCTTTTCATTCTATTCTCCCTTGTTAAAATGAATGTTTATATCTCTCCATCAATCCATTAGCGTAAAATCTGGCAAGATTAAAATAGTGTGTTTACCGCGAAAAACGTTTGAATTATAAAACAATGTTTACAAGTTATTTTTTATTTTGCTACCTCCCCTCTCATCTAAAGTGAATATTTATTAAAAAATAACAACCTCTTCTTTTTTTACAAGGGCACACCGATCATGTTTTTGCGAATAAAAACGCGAGGATTCATTCACATTTCACTCATCACGGCTTACTTTGATTTTACTTTATAAATTTCTAGAAACTCAAAATATGTATCTTATTATTTTCATTCCATTATATAATTACCCCAACCATTCATAAGCAAAGGAGACTTTCAATGGATCCACAAGAGAAGAAACGCGCCCAGTTTGGCTGGGTGATGTATGACTGGGGGAATTCTGCCTTTGCCACCACGGTGATGGGCTCGATCCTTCCGAATTATTTTGCCGCTTATATCGCCACGGAAGGCGCGCTTGCCATCTGGGGTTATACGGTTGCCATCGGCAGCCTGATTGCGGCAGTGATCAGCCCACTGCTGGGCGCCATCGCAGACTTTCGCGGCTCGAAGAAGAAGTTTATGGCGTTTTTCATTGCCCTGGGTGTGATCAGCACCGCGTTGATGTACCTGATCGATCAGCCGGGAGATCAATTGCTGGCATCGGTCCTTTACATCCTTGGCACGATTGGGTTTGCCGGATCTCTTGTATTTTATGACGCTCTGCTGCCGCATGTGGCGGATGAAGATGAGATGGATCAGGTCTCTTCCCGTGGGTATGCTCTGGGTTATATTGGTGGAGGCTTGCTCCTCCTGATCAACGTCCTCATGATCTTTCTTGGACCCTCCCTGCTGCCCGGCATGGATGAGACCGAAGCCACCAAGCTGATGATGCGCCTCAGCCTGGCGAGCGTGGCGGTGTGGTGGGCGGTTTTCTCTATTCCGATCTTCCGACGTGTAAAGGAGCCGCCGCGCATGGTTGAAACCAGCGAAATAGGGCAAAACATGCTCACGGTCGGTTTCAGGCGTCTTTTTGCGACTTTAAAGGATATCACCAGATTTCGCGATCTTTTCTGGTTCTTTTTGACTTTCTTTGTGTATGCGAACGGGATCGGGACGATCATCACCATGGCGGTTGCCTTTGGGACAGACCTGGGCTTTGGCACGATGACCCTGATTGGCACGCTCCTGATGGTGCAATTCGTCGCTGCTCCTTTCTCTATCCTGTTTGGGAAGCTGGCTAAGAAGTTGGGTGTTAAAAAATCGATCACCATTAGCCTGATGGTTTACACCCTGGTCTCAATCGTTGGCTATTTTATGAGCAAAGAATGGCACTTCCTCTTGCTTGGTTTCGGGGTCGCCATGGTACAGGGCGGCAGCCAGGCGCTCAGCCGCTCACTGGTCGGGCAGTTGATGCCCAGGAGCAAGACTGCTGAGTTTTATGGGTTTTTCAGTGTATCTGAGAAATTCAATACAGTCGTCGGACCTTTTGTGATGGCAGTGATCACACAGCTGACGGGTGATGGACGCTGGGGTATTGTCTCGCTGGTGATTTTCTTTGTCCTGGGAATTGTTATGCTGCGCGGCGTTGACATCGAACGCGGCATCAAGCAGGCTCAGGAAGAAGACGCCAAGATGGTCAGGGTCGAATAACACGGAGCATCATTTTCAATGACCTTTCATTGCGATGAGGTGCCAATCTAAGCAAATACATTGGACCTATTTATTGTTGGCAACCGAAACGGTGTTTTGCTGTTCAGGGAATATCAGACTGAAGTGTACTTACTTGATATGTTCCTCGCAGTGATGGTTTTGTGCGTACTCCCCCCAAACTGATAGTCATTAACCGATTCATAAATGCTATAATGAGACGTACTATTTCCCACAAACTGGAGACACCGATAACAAAACATGAAAAAATTTCGTGTTGCTCTGCTTGCAAATCTGAAGAACAATGCGCCTTGCTGGGAGGGGGTGCCCGAAGACCAATGGGATGATCTCGACGGCGAAAAGACCATCGACGCGCTGGTGGATGCCATCCGCTCAGGAGGTCACCATTGCGAATTTCTTGAGGGAGACATCACCTTTGTCGATACCGTCCGGCAGTTCAAGCCGGATATATGTTTTAATATTTGTGAAAGTCACTTTGGTGATGCTCGTGAGGCGCAGGTACCGGCAATTTTAGAAAAGTTGCAGATCCCCTACACCGGGTCGAAAGTATTATGTTTGGCGCTGACTCTGGATAAGCCGATGACAAAGCGGGTGCTCACATACCACGACCTGCCCACACCCGATTTTCAAACCTTCGAGCGCGTGAATGAACCCCTTGACGAAAAAATGAAATTCCCGTTGTTTGTCAAGCCCAGTCGGGAAGGCACGGGCATGGGTGTTTCTGCAAAGTCGATCGTTAATAACGAGGAAGAACTGCGTGAACAGATCGGGGTGATCATCCATCGTTATCATCAGTCCGTATTGGTGGAAACCTTCATTGAAGGACGCGAAGTGACGGTGGGGATGGTTGGGAATCTGGTCGGTCCGGTGGCACGCCGTTTGCCGTATGATGAAAATTTACGTCGCGTTCAGGCTGGATTGCGCTTTTTTCCTCCGATGGAAGTTGACCTGACCCCTTTTTTGGAGACGGATATTGTTTATAACAACCGCTTGAAGGTTGCCCTGGCGGATCAACTCACCTACCTCTGTCCGGCGCCGCTGGATGAGGAGATGGTGGATGAACTGAACTGGCTTGCGGCAGCGGTATTTCGTGTGACCGGGGCGCTGGATGTGGCTCGTGTGGATTTTCGACTGAACGCCCATGAAAACTGGAAACCCTATATCCTTGAGATCAATCCTCTGCCCGGGCTTTCTCCCGGTATTTCGGATATCGTGATCGAAGCAGCAGCAGAGGGAGTGGAACATGCGGAACTGGTCAATATGATCCTCAACGCAGCATTACGCCGTTACGGGATGATTGATTAGGAACCCATCCATTTTGTCGGTCACTCCTCCATCCGTAGATACCGCTCAATGGCTGCATCATGTTCCGGGAGGAGTTTTGGAAGCCGGTCGAGGGAGAAAAATCGGGCGTCACACACTTCAACCGAAGGTTTAAAATTCAACCCATCGCCCATTAATTCTGCTAAGTAAAGGATCTCCAACCGGAATGCATGCGGTGATTGGACCACCTCTAAAAGTTTTATGATTCGAATGTGCAGGCCGGACTCTTCCAGAATCTCGCGCTGGATGGTGTCAGCAGGGTCTTCCCTTTTTTTGAGATAACCGCCAGGGAAACCCCAGGGCGTATCAATGCGATAGCTGTGTTTAAAAAGAAGGACTTCAGAATGCTGATTGAGGATCAGGGCGGATGTGCCAACCACGAGCTTCCGATTCACGAGCCACATCAGAACAGACTGGACCTGGTTGGGCAGGGGTAGAACACGCCACAACCACAACAACAACTTATTCATTGTGATGATTATCCACCCTTACCAAACACCCGGGAATAAACGGTAACGCACCAAATGGGCATAGTCCCGGTAACCTTCAAGCGATTCTTGCAAGAAACGATCTTCCAATCGTGTTCGGATGATGATTACGATGAAAATCAGGAGAACCGGCACAAATGCCCACCATGAATCCAGCAGAAAGGGGGCCGCCAAACTGCTGATGAATGTGCCGGCATAGCCTGGATGGCGCACCCAGCGATAGGGACCTGTATTGATTACCTGGTGTCCGCGTTCTGTTTGCAGGCGCACCATGCCCGAGAAAAAGCGATTTTCCATCAGGGCATAGGTTCCCAAACCATAACCCAGAAGCAGAATCAGGATGGCAAGCATTTTAACGACGAGGTTGAAATCCGCCGATGAGCCAAAGCGAGCATTCAAGCCGGCTGCGAGGGGAATCGTCCCACTTCCAAAAGCCAGGAGCGGCGAAAGAAGTTGATCCCAGCTTTCCGGGTTGGGATGCTCCAGGTATTGCCCGCGCTCTGCAAGCAGTTCAGGGTTGCGCTGCCCTGCCAGAAAGCGGCTGATGACAAACCCGAGGATGCTGGCAGCCGCAAACACCCATGCTTCCCACCAGTTCCAGCGTCCGGAGATGATCAGGGGCAACAGGGGCAAAAGGATGACGAAGATCAGCAGCATGAAAATGATACGCGGGGTTAATACGCTCTGTTTTTTGCTCATACCTGGATTTTACACCAAAACCGAAATGGCACTTCGAATTAACATGAAAGCCCAGGAATTATCTCTCTGATCCCGCTGGTGTCCTCACCAGCGGACCAAGGCGTTTTGTATTAATGGTGTACGGAAGGACTTTGGTAGCAATGACAAAATGGAGCTTATCTGATCCCGCTGGTGTCCTCACCAGCGGCTCAAGGCGCTTTGCATTAATGGTGTGCGGAAGTTCCCGCCAGGGGTTAATATCATTATTTTTCAAAACTTTCTAAAATTTGATTGACATCGCAGGTGTTTTTTAGTAGGATTGTTTTGTTTGTTTAAAAACGGAATTATGAGGCTTTATTGATGGAAAAAATAGAAATCCCCGAAGCGCTGCTGGGGGAAGTGGTTGCCAGTAAGGAACGAATCCAGTCCACGGTGAAGAGGGTTGCCAAGGAGATCTTTTACAGCATTGACTATGTCGGTCAGATCCCAATCCTCCTTTGCCTGAAAGATGGCGCGATCCCCTTCCATCGCGACCTGGCCCGGGAACTTGAAAACCTCTCTTTCCAATTTGAAAATGCCTGGCTGAAGACGCACCACCGCTATGATGGTGTGGACGGTACCGGTAATGTGAAGGTGTTTCCCTACGAAGGTCCCGATCTGGATGGTAGATTGGTCGTCATCGTCGAGGATATTATTGATTCATCGGAGACGATTGTCAGGGTTTGCGAATATCTGGACAGTAAGAATGTCGCCCAAAGGAATATTTGTGCCTTTTTGTTCAAAGAGCGACCGGAAAACATGGAGTGGAGAAATACCGGTCTTAATGGCTATAAGCATTTACCCGAAGTGAGACACATGGGTTTGTTTATTCAACCGCTGTTTGTCGTGGGTTATGGGTTGGATTACCGGCAATTTGGGCGTATTGGTGAAGAGATCCGCGTCCTCACCCCTGAGGGGCAGGTATGGGTGGATGAGCAGATCGGGAAATTGTTAGATTAGCCTATTTCAACCACAAAAATTATTGAGGATAAGACATCAACCGCCGGGTCAAGGCATCAGTGACCGGGGGCAGATCATCATTTTTACTGAGGATGCTGGACCATTGTTTACCCGTATTGATCAGGGTCACCTCGACGCCGGTGATCCTTTCAATCTCCTTCACCAGGTGTTTTACCTTCGGCGTCAGCTGTGACCAGCGCGTGGCATCTCGCACCTCAGGGTCGTAATGCTCCACAAAGGTGAGGGCAATTTGATTGGCGCCGTTCAGCATGATGATGCGGTTGAGTAGAGAGTAATCGAGCCCCTTTGCCTTCCTTCTGATTTTTCGCTGCCCGCTTTCCGGGTCGATGATCGAGCTGTATTCCACAATACCCAGCGCCTGCATTTCCTCCTCCGAGTATTCCTCCACTTCGCCCATGGAACCGGCGCCTTCCCGGGTTGGCAGGGCTTTGACACACACAATCACGTCATTGATGGCACGCCAATTCAAGCCCACGCCGGCTATCACCGATGGCGTGGTGACGTCCACCGAGGTTACGTTCGGATATTCCCCGTGATAACGTGAAAGGAAGGTGCCCTGGGTGCTTTCAATGCCGATCGTGCCCTGCTTCGCCAACTGGTTGGCGAGCATGGGGACGTCATCCAGATAGGGCTGAAGGGCTTCGATGTCCTTTGCGATGGGCGCAATCCGCAGAGCGGCGTGTGCCATAGCAATCCCGGTTCCGCTTTTTGTGCTGCCGATCGTATTCATTTTTGAACTATCGATTTCCTCCTGGATATTTTCGGGGGTGATGATAGGGCATCTGGGGTCAACCCGTACTTTGTCAGGTGTCAGGCGGAAATAATCCACTTCGGAGAGAAATTTCTCAACATTTACCGCGGTTCCGGGCCCCAACCCGATCAGACATTCTTCGAAAATGAATCCGAGGGGCAGCTGATTGGTCTTGATATAGTTTTCGCCAACGAACAACCCGTGTTCAGGATTGGTCCCGCTGCAGCCCCTGAAAATACCGAGGGCATGGCTTCGATAGGTTTGCCAGGCGCTGACCATCCCCTTAGCCTCATCCCCCCAAAAACCACCAACGACGATATTTGCGCCCATAGTCCTTCCTCCAATCCAATTCCAATTACACATCTGACGAAACCGGTTAATTATAACACGCCCCATTTGGGGCATCGCGGAAACAGTGGAATGATCGTCAGGGCAGTCGATATGTCAACTATTCATTCTGAGGGTGTTGAAAAATTGGTTTGCAAGGGCGGGTCTTCACGAAGTACGCCCTGTGTCCTGAAAGGGTATCGAGCTGGGTCCACCCAACCCGAAGGGTTACCCTCCCACCGTTCCCCGTCCCCCGTCCACATGAGAGCTAGTTACTCGCTAACAACGAAATTATAGAAAAAATCTCCTTGCTTTGCCAACACCTTCCTAATAGGGCGTATCAGGCCCGGGCCAGCCAAAGCGGGCAAAATCAACCACCCCTTTCAGGTTGAAATGAACGCCTTCTTCCTCCAGCAAAGCGCGCTGCAGTGCGCTCCCAAATCCGTCGCGTCGAACAGAGATCTTGCCCTGAGCGTTGATAACCCTGTGCCAGGGCACATCGGGCGCCCTTCCGCTCCGTAGAGCAGCCATGGCATAACCCACCATGCGGGCGGTACACCCTCCCACCAGTTCAGCGATCCGGCCATAGGTGGTCACCCTGCCAGGCGGAATCAGCCGGACCATGGCATAGATACGATCATACAGTTTTGGACTTTCTTCCATTTTGATCTGGCTCAGATCCTTTTGCACACTTTGAAGAAAAAAATCACAGGGCATAGATCTCCGCTCATTTTCACGCCTTCCTGCTCAGGAAAGGAATTCCCGCAGATCACCGCTGTGGGTGGGGTGGCGTAATTTACGCAGCGCCTTCGCTTCGATCTGGCGGATGCGCTCCCGGGTCACATCAAACTGATCACTGACTTCTTCAAGGGTATGGTCCTTGCCGTCCTCCAACCCGAAGCGTAATTCAAGCACCCGGCGCTCACGGTCGGTCAATTTATCAAGAGAAGCGCGAATTTGCTCCCTCAAGATTTGCCTGATTGTTTCATCTATGGGCGCCGATGTGTCCTGATCTTCGATGAAATCCGCCAGGGTACTGTTCTCCTCATCGCCGACGGGAAGTTCTAATGAGATCGGTTCTTGAGCGACTTTGAGAATCTCACGAACCTTGTTTGTGGCATGCTCCCACGCCAGCTTTGTCTGTGGGTCAAGTGCCTCCGTATTCATTTGGGCAGCGCGAATCTTATTGGCGGTTGCTTCGTCCATGAATTCCGATTCAAGGGCAACTTCTTCCGCAGTTGGATCGCGGCTCAGTTTTTGAGTGAGCGTCCTTTGAATACGAATAATTCGAGAAATGGCTTCATACATGTGGACAGGTATGCGGATGGTGCGGGCGCTTTCGGCGATATAACGGCTGATGGACTGACGGATCCACCAGGTGGCGTAGGTGCTGAATTTGTAACCCAGCCGGGGGTCGAATTTCTTCACCGCCCTGAGCAGCCCCAGATTACCCTCCTGGATCAGATCGAGAAAGGCAATCCCGCGATTGGTATACCGTTTGGCGACGCTAACCACAAGCCGCAGGTTCGCCCGAATCAGAGCCTGGTTGGCTCTTTGACTCAATAATTCAACTTCGAGAAAATTGGCTTTCGCCTTTTCTTGGGGTGGAAGGATCTTCCTGAACTGCCGGTCCTTTGGCAGGCTGGCGCTTTTCTGCAAAGAATTTAAGATCTCATCGGCAAGATCGATTGGCAGCAAATAAAAGCAAAGATAGGTTGCGTAGATGGTTTTAATGATCTCGTCGGGACGATCCGGGTTTCTCCAGTATTCGCGCTCGAGAAAGGCGCGAAAATAAGAGGGCTCATCGAGATCCCATTTTTCTCGCAACAATTGCGCTTCGGCTAAGAGCAGTGTGAGATCCGGTACGGGCAGCGCAAGGCTTTTGCTTGAGGTGAGCAGCTCTTTGAAGACAGTCTGTAAATTTTGAAAGATCGCCAAAAGCACAGCTTGATCCGGGTATTCGCTATCCTTTTCCAGAGCGACTCGGGTTTCCTGCACCTGCATGTGCCCCTTGATGCGGGTTGCCAGCCAGAATTCCTGATCCGTATCAAGAAGCTCGATTTGCCCAATTTCGCGCAGATAGAGCTTGACAGGGTCGTCTGTTATGGCGAGGATCGAAGTTAAATCGGAGGGACCGGGAGCCTCGGAATCTGCTTCGGGATCACGGACTTCCTCATCAAAATTTTCGATTATTTCTTCTTGCGGCTTTTCCGGATCTGGTTTCATCTTGTATACACAGTTGTTGGTAGCGTTACGAAATTTGTTTTACGGTGATCCTTAATTTTAACGGATAATTGAGCATGCGGGTTCATGGGCGCAATTTCCCATGGGGGTGGGATTGCTGGAGCGCCTGGTCGAGCTTGGCCCGCGCTCTGACATGCTCCAACGCCAGGTCTTTGATGTTGATTCCCGGCTCATCGCTTTCTTCCGTTTGCTGCGATTGGAGGAAAACCAGCTGTTCCAATCCCTCATCAACCCTGATCCGTCGCAGACGAATAAAAGTCTTTTGAAGGGATTCGAGGACGGGCGTGTTGGATTCCAACCGCCAATCGGGATATTTGACCTGCTTTGCTTCCTCCAGAATATCATCGACCAGCGCATCCGGGATCCGTTTGTGGACGTAATCGAGTGGGTCTTCCGTGTCCTGTTCGTTGGCTTGTTTGATCAGCCTGAAGATTTCTTTAAAGTCTGTGTTGGCAAAGTCATCCTCGTGCAGGCAAGCCAGTTCAAAACTGCGAAAGGTGCGGTCGATGAAATGGATCAGCGTTGGATCGGCAACCAGGGCTTTAATGCAATTTTCTTCCAGCTGGCGGTTTGCGAATCCTCTGGCAGGGCGCGCGGATGGCGGCAGTTCGGGCCTGGGGTGATAGGTGCGGCGAGTGCGCGTGCCTGTGCCGGATGCACGTCGCACCAGGGCGCGTTCATCAACCTTCAGGATGCGGGCAAGCTGTTGACGGTAAGCTTCGCGCTCCACGCTGCCGCCCACATCTTCGATCAGCGGCAGCACCTGGCTGGCGATTTCCTCTTTGACCTTGGGGTCATCAATATCGGGGCGGGCGGTGAGGGTTTCCATCACATGGGTCACCACGGGTTTGGCATCCCTGATCAGTTGATCCCAGCGTTCCGGGTCTTCAAGGGCGATCTCATCCGGGTCGCGCCCATCGGGCAGGGTGGTCACGCGGATATCCGCCTTGAGCCGCCCTTCCACCTGCATCAGCCCGCGCGCATCAAACCGCACATCGCCCTCGCGGTCGAGGGTTTGGCGGGCGGTCTGCAAGCCGCGCAGGGTTGCCTTTTGTCCGGCGGCGTCGGGATCGAGGGCGAGGATGATCTTGCGGGTATAGCGTTTGATCAGGCGGAACTGGTCTTCGGTGAGGGCTGTGCCCATAGGCGAGACGCAATTTTTAAAACCAGCCTGGTAGGGGCCGATCACGTCCAGATAGCCCTCTACGATCACCACCTGGTCTTTGACACGGATCTCACGACGGGTCAGATCCAGCCCATAAAGCAGCCTGCCCTTATCGAAGAGGTCGGTTCGGGGCGAGTTGAGATACTTCGGCACGTCCTCTTCCCGCAGGACACGCCCCCCAAACCCCGCCATGCGCCCGTTTTGATCGCGAATGGGGATCACAAGGCGGTGGCGGAAGCGGTCATACACCCCGCCGCCTTCTCGCTCGGTCACCAGCCCTGCCGCCAGCATATCCTCCTCGCTGATCCCACGTGAGGCAAGGTGGGTGGTGAGGGCATCCCAGGCATCGGGCGCATAGCCCAGCGTGAAGTCGTTGATGGTTTCATCGGTCAGCTTGCGCCTGTGAAGGTATGCCAGCGCTTCCTTCCCCGCCGGGCTGTTGCGCAGCTGGCGCTGAAAGAAGGTGACTGCCATGCCGAGCACCTCGCGCAGGCGTTCATTTTCCTCAACCTTTTCCTGCTGTTCGGGCGTAAATTCCTGCAGGGTGACGCCCGCCCGCTCTGCCAGGCGGCGCAGGGCTTCGGCGAAGTCCCACCCTTCGCGCTTCATCACGAAGCTGAACAGGTCGCCGCCCTCATTGCACTGCCCAAAACAGCGCCAGGTTTGCGTGTCGGGAAAGACCACAAAAGCCGGCGTCTTGGTGTTGGTGTGGAAGGGGCAAAAGCCGGTGTAGTTCTTGCCGGAATGGCGCAGGTTGACCGTCTCTGAGACGATATCCACGATATCCAGCCGGGCTTTGATCTCATCAATCGCTGTCATGGGTTAAATTATACGAGATAATTGGGATTAGAGAAACTTTGTCACTGCGAGCCTGCGAAGCAGTCTCATATTGGAGGAGGGATGGCCCCCCTTCCTTTCAGGACGCTACGCAGTCATTTCTTGTCATGATAAACTCCGCCGGTGAGGACACCAGCGGGATCGGAGGTGCCTTTTTTGTCATTGCGAACGAAGTGAAGCAATCTCAGAGCAGGGAGTAGTGAGTGGTGAGTAGGGAATAGGGAATAGCAAAGATTTTGCCTTTGCGAACGTCGGTGTAGGTCAGATATGGCGCAGCCTACCTGACTTGATCCGCCGGTGGGGACACCAGCGGGATCGGAGGCGCCTTTTTGTCATTGCGAACGAAATTATAGGTCGGGTACGGCGCAGCCTACCTGACTTGATCCGCTGGTGAGGACACCAGCGAGATCGAAGGCGCCTTTTTGTCATTGCGAACGTGGTATTCTGATCTCCTGATCGAGCGTTCGCCGGTGAGGACACCAGCGAGAACAGCGGCAAATGTAGGTCAGGTGCGGCGTAGCCTACCTGACTTGATCCGTTGGTGAGGACACCAGCGGGATCGGAGGGACTTTTTGTCATTGCGAACGAAGTGCGGCAATCTCAGACGAAGCCTACCCGACAAAACATCCTGCTTTGTGACTGAACGAACCCCACAAATTTATGAATTATAATTACTGTAACAGTTAAGTAACAGGGACTAGGGACATTTTTTATGACGAATGAAAACAACAATGCAGCGGATCCTATTGAAAAACAACTCTGGAAGGCAGCGGATAAATTAAGAAAAAACATCGATGCGGCAGAATACAAACATGTTGTCCTGGGTTTGATCTTTCTCCGCTACATTTCTGATGCCTTTGAGAACTTGTATGAAAAGCTCAAAAAGGGGGAAGGCGAATATGAAGGCGCCGACCCTGAAGACCGGGATGAATATCGGGCAGAAAATGTCTTTTTTGTTCCCCTTGCTGCCCGGTGGAGCTATTTGCAAGCCCGGGCGAAACAGCCTGAAATTGGCAAGGACATCGACACCGCCATGGATACCATCGAAAAAGAAAACGCCTCGCTGAAGGGTGTTTTGCCCAAAGTGTATGCTCGGGGCAACCTGGACCCCACCAGTTTGGGTGAATTAATTGACCTGATGAGCAATATCGCCCTGGGCGAAGCCCAGCAGCGCAGCGTCGATGTGTTGGGGCATGTGTTTGAATACTTTCTGGGTGAATTTGCCCTGCAAGAAGGCAGAAAGGGCGGGCAGTTCTATACCCCCCGCTCTGTGGTTCGGCTGTTGGTGGAAATGCTGGAACCCTTTGAAGGGCGTGTTTTCGACCCCTGTTGTGGGTCGGGCGGCATGTTTGTTCAATCGGAAGAGTTCGTCCTCAACCATCAGGGCAGAATCAATCAGATTTCAATCTATGGACAGGAGAGCAACCTGACCACCTGGCGCCTGGCGAAGATGAACCTTGCCATTCGAGGGATTGATTCCTCGCAAATCAGGTGGAACAACGAAGGTTCCTTTCTCAACGACGCCCATAAAGACCTGAAAGCCGATTATGTGATGGCGAACCCGCCCTTTAATGACAGCGACTGGGGCGGTGACCTGCTGCGCAGTGATGGGCGCTGGCAGTATGGCACACCCCCCGAGGGCAACGCCAACTTTGCCTGGATTCAACATTTTGTTTACCACCTCAGCCCCAGCGGACAGGCTGGCTTTGTGCTGGCAAAGGGTGCGCTCACCTCGCAGACTTCGGGCGAGGGCGACATTCGCCGGGCGCTGGTGGAAGCCCGCCTGGTGGATTGCATCGTCAACCTGCCGGCGAAACTGTTCCTGAATACCCAGATACCGGCTTCGTTGTGGTTCCTGAGCCGCGACAAAGCCAACGGCAGATTCCGCAACCGGCGGGATGAGATCCTGTTCATCGACGCCCGCGAGGTGGGCTATATGCTCAACCGGCGCACGCGCAGTTTTTCAGACGAGGATATTGTCAAGATCGCCAGCACCTACCACAACTGGCGCAATATGGACGGCGCCTACGAAGACGTCCCTGGCTTTTGCAAATCGGCAACCCTGGCAGAGGTACAGGAAAAAAACTATGTGCTCACCCCCGGGCGCTATGTGGGCTTGCCCGAGGAGGAGGATGACGGGATACCTTTTGAAGAGAAAATGAATGCGTTGACGGCTCAATTGGCTGAGCAATTTGCCCACGAGGACGAGCTGCAACAACGTATTCGTGAAAATTTAAAAAGGATCGGCTATGATTTCTGATTTATACGCCTTTCCCCCTGAAATAATAGCTGAATCAGCAACGCTCACTTCCCAACTGATTATGGCGCATCGCCGTCTGGCTGAACTCAAAGGTAGCGCTCCTTTACTACCTAATCAGGATATTTTGTTGAATACCCTTGCGCTACAAGAGGCAAAAGATAGCTCAGCCATAGAGAACATCATCACCTCGCATGATGAGCTGTTTAAGCAAGAACTGGATATTCCCCGGTTCAACAGCGCTGCTGCCAAAGAGGTTGATCGCTACGCTGAAGCACTTAAGTTGGGCTTTACCTTGATAAAGTCTCAAGGAAAACTTATGCTGAATGATCTCGTAGCAATTCAGTCTACCCTTGTGATTGGAGAGCCAGGGCCTGGTATTCGCACACGTCCAGGAACCGATGTAAGAAATCGCACCACTGGTGAAGTAATTTATACGCCACCTCAGGATCATGATCAGGTTGTGGAGCTTCTTGAACGGCTTTTGGTCTTCTTTAATGAAGTTGTCGATGATGAAATTGATCCATTGTTTCGGATGGCATTGATTCATTACCAGTTCGAGAAAATTCATCCGTTTTACGATGGCAATGGACGCACAGGCCGGATATTAAATTTGCTTTATCTAATACAACATGGCTTGCTGGATCTTCCCATCCTTTACCTCAGCCGTTACATTGTGAGGGAAAAAAATGCTTATCTGGCTTACTTACGAACAGATCCATTGGACGATAACTGGGAAGCATGGTTAGGGTTTATGCTTCGCGGCATTGAATTAACCTCAACTGAAACGATCGAAATGATTCACAAGTTGAGGGACCTGATGGCTGGCACTCAGGAAAGAATCAAAGCACAGCTACCGAAAATATATTCACTCGATTTACTCAATACACTTTTTAAGCATCCTTATACAAAAATAGAATTTGTTGTTCGCGATGTTGGTGTGACGCGTGTGACTGCAGCATCTTATTTAGATGCTTTGGCAGAAGCTGGTTTCTTAGATAAACAAAAAATCTGGCGCAGCAATTATTATATTAATGTGCCCTTATTTAAGCTCTTGCAAGGGGAGCACAATGAATGATCATGTATAAAAATTCCGGTTTTTTGAACATGATGGGCTGATCATGTTCAAAATTTCCGATTTTTTGAACATGACAGGCTCCTCAGGTAAAGAAAAGGGAGAAAATTGAACATGATGATCATGAAATGCTTGATCACATGGGAAAAGATTTTAGGAAGGATGTGAAAAAGAAGAAGCCACCGGATATAGGGTTTTCTGATCGCAACCTGAAAACCGCACGGCATGGAGCCGAATTTTGTCCGCTGGCAGCTGAAGTATGACATATTTCTCACCAATTGTCTACCTCAAGTTGAAAAGCGAGTAGATAGAAGGTGTTTTTAAAACAATGTGTGAATCGGAAGTAAAAGAACTGGCTGCTCGGATAGAAGAAGAAAGCCAGCTAAACGTTCTCAACATTGAACGTTAGGAGAAGGTGAATTTGGATGAGTGAGTGGAGAGAAATTACTCTTGGAGATTATATAAAAACAAACAATGAGAGCATTTCAGTCAATTACCCTTACAAAAGAATACTGTATTTAGACACAGGTTCGATAACATCTGGAAGGATCCAAAAATTACAAAAGATGGACCTTTCAAATGCACCTTCAAGGGCTAAACGCTTAGTTCGTGAAAATGACATCGTTTATTCTGCTGTGCGACCGAATCAGAGACATTTTGGATTCATGAAAAATCCTCAAAGTAATCTTGTGGTATCAACTGGTTTTATTGTCATATCTTGTGATTCATCACAATTGTTTCCAAGGTATCTTTTCTATTATCTTACGTCTGATCGTTCTGTAGAATATCTACATTCTATTGCAGAAGGCTCTACATCAGCTTATCCATCCCTGAAACCTACAGATGTTGAGACTTTGAGAATTACTCTCCCCCCACTCCCCGAGCAGCGCGCCATCGCTGAGGTCCTTTCCGCACTCGATGACAAGATTGACCTGCTGCACCGTCAGAACCAGACCCTGGAAGCCCTGGCACAGACCCTCTTCCGCCAGTGGTTCATTGAAGAAGTCGAGGACGATTGGGAGGAGGGAGTACTGGGGGATTTGGTTGAATTTCACTATGGAAAGGGGTTATTGCAATCAATTCGAACAGGGTCAGGTTATCCTGTTGTTGGATCAAGTGGTATTGTAGATTTTCATTCAGAATTTTTGATTGAAGGTCCTGGAATTGTTACAGGAAGAAAAGGAACGTTAGGAAAAGTCATTTATCTTTTTGAAAATTTCTTTCCAATTGATACAACATTTTATGTAAAAACGAAAAAAGATAGCCCAAATCTCTACTTTGAATACTTTGTTCTTAAATCAATAGGATTTGAGAATATGAACACAGATAGCGCAGTTCCAGGGTTGAACAGAAATAATGCTTTGTCTGTGGGGATGTATATTCCTCCTCAATGGCTTATTACAAAATTTAATAATATTGTTTATCCGTTGTTTCAGAAATTAAATACCAACAATTCGCAAATCCGCACCCTTGAAAATCTACGCGATACACTTTTACCAAAATTGATGAGTGGCGAGGTGCGGGTGAGAGGAGGAAAATGAAATGAGAGAATATATTGAAGAATCTATCCTAACTGAAATTGACAGAACGCAAATAATCGCAGTAGGTGTGTCTGATTATCAAAACCTTCCCAAACTTAGGGGACCTTCAAAAGACCTGGAAGCATTTAAGAAGCTTTTAGTTTCAAATAGGAAGACAGCCTTATATCAAGAAGAAAAATTTCAAGCCCTAGAAAATCCTAATACAAATGAGTTGCGAAATACTCTGCTTGAGTATACACGTTCACGATCAGCTAGAGGAGACATACTAATTTTCTATTTTTCAGGACATGGTTATGTTTCTGGAAATGGTGATTTCAGCTTATGTTTAACAGATACCTTAAAAGGATTTGGTGATTCAGGGATTCTTGCGTTAAGTGCCTTACCTTTTTCTGAAATTATCAAATCGTTATCTGCTGTAGATGTTTATCCTTGCTTTATTTTGGATGCTTGTTTTAGCGCAGCAAGCACAAAAGTTGGTCATATAAATGTGGGTATGCAAATAGAGTATGAAATATCTAAACAGCTCGGAAATTCATATGCAATTCTCGCTTCAAGTAACCCCGATGCTTATTCCATAGAGACCAAAGAGGGAGGCTTTTTCACTCAAGCAATTTGTGAAACCATAATTTCAGGTTTGGATTTAGATCAAAATGATCCTCATATTTCAATCCGGCATTTACCAATCCCTGTTGATAAAAAACTCTCAAAAATTGGTGCACCCTTATCAAGACTGCATATCGGACATTCATTTCCGGAAATTGCCATTGCAATTAACCCAGTTTTTAATCCCAATATTCGATCTGAACGATTTACCAAAGCATATATAAGTTTGTTAAAATACGCTTGGAACAACGGGGACCCAATTTGTTTTTCTCTAGATGAAATACGGAAAGATTTACCCAGCGGATATGGAAATCATAGCAAATTCGAGTATATTTGGGGATTATTGGAGGATTCCCAATTACCAAACGGTAAAAGATGCAGACGTTTAACTCAAAAAGGAATTGATTTTATGGAAGGGAATGTTCAGATTTTTCGAGAAATGCAACGGGATCCAGAGGATCCAAATCGGTGGAAACCAAAAGAAGGTTCAGAACAAATATCATTTGAGGAAATTTGATGCGTGAAGTTGGTGCCTTGAACCTAAAAATCTTTTGGCTTCGTTTCCAAATTCGTTCTCTCGGAAACCTACGCAAGACTCTTTTACAAAAATTGATGGATGGTGAGGTGCGGGTGCGGTGATGACCAGAATCAGTGAATCCGCTATCGAAGACCTTACCATCCAGCGTCTGATGGAACAGGGCTACGCCTACACCCCTGGGCCCGAGATCGCTCCGGATGGCAGGTCACCTCTGCGCGCCAGCTATGAGGGTGTGCTGTTGCTGGATCAGGTTAAATCTACCATCGACCGCCTCAACCCGGGCGTGCCGCCCGCTGCCCGCGCTGAAGCGCTCCGGCAGATTCAGCGCTTCCATGCGCCGGAACTGGTTGCCAACAACGAAGCCTTCCACCGCCTGCTCACCGAGGGGGTCAACGTCACCTACCAGCAGGAGGGCTATCCGCGCGGCGATTACGTGTGGCTGATTGACTTTGCCCACCCCGAAAACAACGAGTTTACGGCGGTCAACCAGTTCACCGTGCTGGAAAATGGCGTCAACAAACGCCCGGATATCGTGCTGTTTGTCAACGGCCTGCCCCTGGTGGTGATCGAATTAAAAAACCCGGCGCTCGAGGGTGCCACGGTCAAATCGGCTTTCCAGCAGATCCAAACCTATAAAGCGACCATCCCCTCTTTGTTCCACTATAACGCACTGATCATCATCTCCGACGGGCTGGAAGCGAAAATGGGCTCGCTTTCGGCGGAGTATGGGCGTTTTATGGCGTGGAAAACAGCCGATGGGATTGACGAAGCCTCGCCCCTCATCAGCCAGCTGGAAATCCTGATCAGGGGATTGCTGAACAAGCCCACCCTGCTGGACCTGATCCGCCATTTCACTGTCTTTGAAAAGACCAAAAAGGTTGATCTGGCAACGGATATCACCACAATTGAGACGGTGAAGAAGATCGCCGGCTATCATCAGTATTATGCGGTCAATAAGGCGGTTGAATCCGCTATCCGGGCTGCGGGTTACAAAACGAAACCGCTGTTGGTCAGGGAATCGCCCGCCAGGTACGGCTTGCCCACGGTGGATGATCAGCCCGAGGGGGATCAGAAGGGCGGGGTGATGTGGCACACCCAGGGCAGCGGCAAATCTCTTTCGATGGTGTTTTTTACTGGCAAAATTGTATTGGCATTGGACAACCCCACTGTGCTGGTGATCACCGATCGCAACGACCTGGATGACCAGCTGTTTGATACCTTTGCTGCATCAACCCAACTTTTGCGGCAGGAACCCGTACAGGCGAAGGATCGGGCGCACCTAAAAAAATTGCTCAAAGTCGCCTCGGGTGGGGTCGTCTTCACCACCATACAAAAGTTCTATCCGGAAGAGGGCAATCTCTACGAAGAATTATCCGATCGTAAGAATATCATCGTGATCGCCGATGAAGCTCACCGCACGCAGTATGGCTTTCATGCGAAAACGATCGATGACCTGGATGCAGAGGGTAACCTGATCGGCAAGCGCACCGTCTATGGCTTTGCAAAATATATCCGCGATGCCCTGCCCAATGCCACCTTCATTGGTTTTACCGGAACGCCCATCGAGCGCGATGATAAAAATACGCCGGCTGTATTCGGCAACTATATCGACATTTACGATATCGCCAGAGCCGTCGAAGATGGCGCCACCGTCAAAATTTATTATGAGAGTCGGCTGACAAAAATTGAGTTGACCGAGGAGGGGAAAAAATTAATCAGGGAGCTGGATAAAGAACTGGACCAGGACGATCTCTCTGAGACACAAAAAGCGAAGGTTAAATGGACCCAACTTGAGGCGCTGGTTGGTAGTAAAAGCCGGATAAAAAGGGTGGCGGAAGACATCGTGCGCCATTTTGAGCAACGTCAGGAAGCTTTTGAGGGCAAAGCGATGGTGGTGACGATGTCGCGCAGGATTGCTGCCGATCTTTACGCCGAAATAGAGCGCATCAAGCCTGCATGGCATCATCCTGATTTAAATAAGGGCATGATGAAAGTGGTGATGACCTCTGTTTCATCCGATGGCCCCCAAATAGCAAGACACCAAACCAACAAAAACCAGCGGCGCGCCCTGGCTGATCGGATGCGCTCTCCCGATGATGAACTGAAATTGGTGATTGTGTGTGATATGTGGTTGACCGGATTTGATGTGCCCTCACTGCATACCATGTACCTGGATAAACCGATGAAAGGTCATACTCTGATGCAAGCGATTGCCCGGGTCAATCGGGTTTATAAGGACAAGCCCGGCGGATTGATCGTTGATTATTTAGGCATTGCCGCCGATTTAAAACAAGCCTTATCCTTCTATTCAGATGGTGGCGGCAAGGGTGATCCGCTTCTTCTTCAGGAGCAAGCCTTGCTTTTGATGCGTGAGAAGCTGGAAGTCGTGACGCAGATTTTGAACGGGTTTGATTATCAGGAATATTTCACTGCGGACACATCCAGAAAACTGTCGCTCATCCTGGCAGCGGAAAACTTTATTCTTGGTGTGGAAAACGGAAAGAAACGCTTCCTTGATGAGGTAACAGCCCTTTCCAAAGCTTTTGCAATTGCAGTGCCGCATGAAGAAGCCATGGCGGTAAAAGACGTGGTGGCTTTTTTCCAGGCGATCAAGGCACGACTGGTCAAGTTTAATATCACCGGACGCGGTAGAACCGATGAAGAGATTGAAACAGCCATCCGCCAGGTGGTTGATCGGGCGCTGATTTCTGAACAAGTGATTGATGTGTTTGATGCTGCGGGGATTAAAAAACCTGATATTTCAATCCTTTCAGAGGAGTTTTTGCTTGAAATTAAGGGGATGGAACACAAAAATATTGCCCTTGAAACGCTGAAGAAACTGCTAAATGATGAGATAAAAGGTAGGGCGAAGAAAAATCTGGTCCAAAGTAAAGCATTGATGGAATTATTGGAAAGCTCAATCAAGCGTTACCACAATAAAATTATCACCGCTGCCGAGGTGATTGACGAATTGATTGCCTTGAGCAGGCAAATTAAAAGTATGGATCAGGAACCCAAAGAAATGGGTTTATCAGATTTTGAATATGCCTTTTATTCCGCTGTTGCTGATAATGAAAGCGCCAGGGAGTTGATGCAGGTGGATAAACTCAGAGAATTGGCAGTTGTTCTGACGGACCGTGTACGCGCGAATGCGTCAATTGATTGGACCATCAAAGAAAGTGCGAGAGCCAAACTGAGGGTTATCGTCAAGCGAACGCTTCGGAAATATGGCTACCCACCTGATATGGAAAAACTTGCGACGGATACTGTTCTTAAACAGGCCGAGTTAATTGCTGATGAATTAACTCGAGTTGATCAATGGATACCCTGACTTGACTTTGAACTGCAAATTTCCTGTTTACGCCGGACTCCTGATCAGGCGTTCGCTGGTGGGGACACCAGCGAGATCGGAGGTGCCTTTTTGTCATTGCGAACGAAGTGTGGCAATCTCAGGCGAAGTGTTCGCCGGTGAGGACACCAGCGAGAACAACGGCAAATGTAGGTCGGGTATGGTGCAGCCTATCTGACTTGACCCGCTGGAGGGGATACCAGCGGGATCGGAGGTGCCTTTTTGTCATTGCGAACGAAGTGTGGCAATCTCAGGCGAAGTGTTCGCCGGTGAGGACACCAGCGAGAACAACGGCAAATGTAGGTCAGGTATGGCGCAGCCTATCTGACAAAGAATAATACCCTCTCCCCCTCCGCATCCGATTACGGCAGTTTGCTGTCCATCGATTGGAGCGCTTTCACGTAGTTGGCGCGTTCAAAGGCGGAAGCGTTTTCCACATGCTTCTGGCTCATGCTCCCGATCATCTTCTCAACCGAGTTATAACCATAGGCGGTCATCCAGTTTTCCATCTCCGCCAGCATTCCCGCCGCCCGTTCGACGCCGTTGCCGACAAACTCCGAGGCGACCATCGCCACATTCGCCCCCGCCAAAACGGATTTGACCAGGTCGAGGCCGGTATGAACGCCGGTGGTTAGCGCCAGGTCGGCGTCAACCCTGCCGTGCAGAAGCGCCATCCAGCGCAGGGGGAGCAGCAGTTCGGCCGAAGTCGAAAGGCGCAGGGTGGAATCCACTTCCATTTTGTCGATATCGAGATCAGGCTGGATAAAGCGGTTGAACAAAACCAGCCCGGCCGCGCCCGCATCCACCAGCCGACCCACAAAGTTGGGCAATACGGTGAAGAAAGGGCTTAATTTGACGGAGACCGGAATCGAGACGCTTTCGCAAACAGTGCGCACCAGGTCAACCTTGCGGTCTTCCAGCTCGCCTGCCGTCAGCTTGGGGTCGGTAGGAATGAAATAAAGGTTTAATTCCAGGGCGTCGGCGCCTGCCTCTTCCATCATTCGGGCGTAATCGGTCCAACCGGAGATCGAAACGCCGTTCAGGCTGGCGATCACGGGGATATCGACTTCCTCTTTATTCTTCCGGATCTGTTCCAGATATTGATCAGGTCCAACATTGTAACGATCAAGGTCGGGGAAGTAGCTCAACGCTTCGGCAAATTGTTCCGTTCCCTTTTCCATGTAGTAGTTAAACACCAAACTGTCGTGGGTGATCTGTTCTTCAAACAGCGAATACATCACAACCGCGCTGATGCCGGCATCTTCCATCCTTTTCACAGTGGATGCTTTTTTGGATAGCGAAGATGCAGCTGCAACAAGCGGATTCTTGAGCGTAAGGCCGAGGTAATGGGTGGTCAGGTTCATCATTTATCCTCCAATTATTCGATTGAATACCGGGTAGAAACAAAAATCATGGTGATGAACAACCGTCCATCACCATGATTATACTTGCCATTGTGACCGAATTCAAAGGTCTATGCTTCCGGGTCGGTCTTTTTGTTGGCAGGGCGGACACGGAGATCCGCCCCTACGACGACGTTGAATAGCGAATTAATAAATTTTCAGAACGCTCTATGCTTCCGGTTCCGGTTTTTCGTAGTGCATATCCGCCATTTGCTGGTAAAGCGTCCAGCGGCTGGCGGCGTCGCGCTTTGCCTTCGCCATCAACATCTCAGCGCGCTCCTCGTTGCTCTGCAAGAGCATCCGGTAGCGGGTTTCGTTATAGGCATATTCTTCGACCGGTACGGTGGGTTCCTTCGAGTCGATGCTCAGGGGATTCTGTCCCTGGGCGCCCAGTTCGGGGTTGTAGCGGTAGAGCGGCCACAAACCTGCCTTGACCGCCAGATCCTGCTGCTGCAGGCCAAGCGTCATGTTGATGCCGTGGGCAATACAGTGGGAATAGGCGATGATCAGGGAAGGTCCGTCGTAGGCTTCAGCCTCGCGAATGGCTTGCAGCGTCTGACGGTCGCTGGCGCCCATTGCCACCCGGGCGACATACACATACCCGTAGGACATCGCCATCATCCCCAGGTCTTTCTTGGGGAGGTTCTTACCGTTTGCCGCAAATTTCGCCACGGCTGCTCGAGGAGTCGATTTTGAGGATTGGCCGCCGGTGTTGGAATACACTTCGGTGTCCAGCACCAGGACGTTCACGTCACGGCCGGATGCGAGGACATGATCCAGTCCGCCATAGCCGATATCATAAGCCCACCCGTCACCGCCGAAGATCCACACGCTCTTGCGAACGAGGTAATCGGCGATGGAGAGCAGGTTGCGGGCGGTGGGGGAATCAAGCGTCTCCAGCTTCTTCTTCAACTGTTCCACGCGCAACCTCTGGGCTTCAATTTCTTCTTCGGTCGTCTGATTGGCGTTCAGGATGGCGTCTGCCAGGTCGTGACCCACCTCGCTCACCAGCTTGGTGAGGAGTTCCTGACCATATTCAACGAATTTGTCGATGGTCAGGCGCATCCCAAGCCCGAATTCGGCGTTATCTTCAAACAACGAATTGGACCAGGCAGGGCCGCGCCCATCAGCATTGAAGGTGTAGGGGGTGGTGGGCAGGTTGCCGCCATAGATGGATGAACAGCCCGTCGCATTGGCGACGACCATCCGGTCACCGAACAGTTGAGTCACAAGCCTGATGTAGGGTGTCTCGCCACAGCCGGCGCAAGCACCCGAGAACTCAAACAGGGGTTCCAGCAGCTGTGAATTCTTGACTGTGTTGGGCACGAAGCTCTTGCGGTCGGGATAGGGAATCGAGGTGAAGAAGTCCCAGTTCTTTGCTTCCTGTTCTCGCAGGGGGGGTTGCGGCATCATATTAATCGCCTTGTGGCTGGGGTTCTCACGGTCCTTGGCAGGACAGTTTTGAACGCACAGACCACAACCTGTGCAGTCTTCCGGGGCAACCTGGACGGTGAATGCCCAGCCCTCACGGAACTCGCGGAATTTCGCATTGGTATGTTTAAAGGCTTCCGGCGCGTTTTCCAGGTAGGAATCTTCGTAAACCTTGGTGCGGATGGCTGCATGGGGGCAGACAAAAGCACACTTGCCGCACTGGATACAGACATCCGCATCCCAGACGGGGATCTCAAGGGCGACATTGCGTTTTTCCCACTGCGTTGTGCCGGTGGGGAAAGTGCCGTCAACGGGCATTTCACTGACGAGGACATCGTCGCCGCGTCGTTCGATGATCTTCCCGAGCACTTCACGCACATATTTGGGCGCGGCTGCGGGCACGGGGGGCAGCATGGGTATTTCGCTGGTAACCGTATCGGGAACTGTTACCCTGTACATGTTTTCGATGGCGCTGTCGACCGCAGCAAAATTCTGCTTGATGACTGCTTCGCCGCGCTTGCCATAGGTCTTTTCAATAAACTTCTTGATTTCTTCAATCGCCTGGTCCCTGGGCAGGATCTTGCTGATGGCGAAGAAACAGGTCTGCATGATGGTGTTGATGCGCTGTCCCATATTGGTCTTTTGGGCAACGTCATAAGCATCGATGATGTAGAATTCGAGGTTCTTTTCGATCAATGATTCCTGCACCTTGGTCGGCAGCTGGTCCCAAATTTCATCCGGTCCGTAGATGCTGTTCAGCAGGAAAATACCGCTAGGACGGAGGAATTTGAGCATGTCGTATCTTTCAAGGAAGCTGAATTGATGGCATGCCAGGAAGCTTGCCTCGCCTTCAGCGATCTGATAGGGGGCGCGGATCGGATCAGGGCCAAAGCGCAGGTGAGACACGGTCACTGCGCCAGATTTTTTTGAATCGTACTGGAAATAGCCCTGGGCATGGTTGTCAGTTTCCTCACCAATGATTTTGATCGAGTTTTTATTGGCGCTTACGGTCCCGTCGGCGCCTAAGCCAAAGAACATCGCCTGGACGACATTGTCGCCAAGGATCTCGAAAGATGGATCCCAATCAAGGTTGGTGTGAGATACATCATCGTGGATACCCACAGTGAAGCGGTTCTTCGGGTTTTCTTTTTTCATTTCATCAAAGACGCCTTTGACCATCGCTGGCGTGAATTCCTTGGATGAAAGACCATAACGACCGCCAATCAATTTGGGGGATTTTTCAAAAGGTGCAATTCCCAGATCCAAAGCTTCCTTAACCGCATCAACCACATCCAAATACAGCGGTTCACCGGTGGCGCCGGGTTCCTTGGTGCGGTCCAGGGTGGCGATGACCCTGACTGTGCTGGGCAGGGCTTCCATCAGATGCTGGACTGAGAAGGGCCGATACAGCCTGACGGAGATGACGCCGACTTTTTCACCGTCTTTGATGAGCGCTTTCGCCGTCTCCTGGGCGGTCTCTGCGCCAGAAGCCATCACGACGATCACCCGCTCTGCATCGGGTGCGCCGGCGTAATCGAAGAGGTGATACGATCGACCCACCTGCTCGGCAAATGCGTCCATCACATCCTGGACGATGCCGGGTGTTTTGGCGTAGAAGGGATTGACCGTCTCGCGTCCCTGGAAGAAAACGTCCGGGTTCTGAGCGGTGCCTCGCAGCACGGGACGGTCAGGGCTCAGGGCGCGGGAGCGATGTTCGATGACCAGCTCATCATCCATGATGGCTCGCAAATCATCCTCGCTCAGGCGTTCAATTTTGTTGATCTCATGAGAGCTTCTGAAGCCATCAAAGAAATGCAAAAATGGAACACGGGAGCGCAGGGTGGCAGCCTGGGCGATCAGCGCTATGTCCTGGGATTCTTGCACGGAGCCACTCGCCAGAAGGGCGAATCCGGTCGCGCGCACCGCGGTGATATCGGAGTGGTCGCCAAAAATCGAAAGCGCCTGGGCAGCCAGGGATCGGGCGCTGACGTTGAATACCGTGGGGGTCAATTCACCCGCAATTTTGTACATGTTGGGGATCATCAGAAGTAATCCCTGCGATGCTGTAAAGGTGGTTGTCAGGGCTCCAGCCTGCAGTGCGCCGTGAACAGCGCCCGCTGCGCCACCTTCAGATTGCATTTCGGTCACATTTGGAACCGTTCCCCAGATATTTGGGATACCTTCAGCAGCCCACTCATCTGCATATTCGCCCATACCCGAGGATGGGGTGATGGGATAGATCGCGATGATCTCATTCAATCGGTATGCAACCCACGCAGTTGCCTCATTCGCGTCAGTCATAATCATTTGACGTGTCATATAACAATCTCCTTTTTCGAAACTTAATAATCAGTTTGGCATAATTCCTAAAAATGGCGCGATTGATTCCCTGATTCAATAATCAAATCTAAAGGCAGCCCTTATTTTCAACATAAGTATAACCTGATTCTATTTAACAATGAGGTAATAACCTTCACATTGAACGGTGAAACCTGTCACATTAATTTATTGGCGTGGTTTGTTTCGAGTGAATCCTCAGTTTTTGGGCTGATGATCGCCTGCCCGGTCAATCTCCAAATAAGGCTGTGCCAGGAGTAGGGCAGCCAGAGTCTTTCCATCTCTGATTCTTCCCGAGAAGGCGCTTAGAAAGACTTCTTCTTTGGATATCCGTTCAAGGTGCAAAAATTCATCTTCATCGGGGCTGAGCGGCGCTTCATACAAATCGCTTGCCAGGAAAATCGTCATATATTCATCGGTGTAGCCCGGCGAAAGATAGAAACTTCCCAATTCCTGCATATTTCCCGCAGCCATCCCGATCTCTTCCCTGATCTCACGCTGGGCGCATTCAAGGGGCGTTTCGCCCGGATCCAACACGCCGGCAGGCAATTCGAGCAGCATATCCCCCGCGCCGACCCGGTACTGGCTTACAAAATAGATAGTGCCTTCGGAATCGATGGGCAGGATGGTGGCTGAATCGACATGCTCAACAAGATCATAGGCGCGTTTTTTACCGTTCGGCAGCATAAAACGGATCCTGGAGACATCAAAAATGTGCCCCTGAAATAGCTTTTCTCGGGATAGTTCAATCATTGGCATGGGGCTCCTCAGTTATCTTTTTAATTCTGGGTGTTGGCACGAAAAAAGAAACGCTGCGCTGATGGCAACACCAACGCGCAGCAGATCGGACAGGGTTTTGTTCGGGTGCAATCGTTATTTTTTGTCAGGGTATCTGGAGGGTTTGTCCAGCGGTCAGCGTGTAAGGTTCTTCCAGTTTGTTGGCTGCAATGATGGCTTCCGGTGAGAGATCGCCAAAATCACATGCGATGGAGTAGATCGTGTCCCCGGAAACCACCGTATAAGTGGTGGGGTGGGCTTTCAGGGCGCGTTCGCCGGCTGGCCATGAACCCGTTTGTGGTATTTTCAGGACGGTCCCCGGACTGATTGCGTCGCCGACGGGATTCAAAGCGAGAAGGTCCTGGGGATTGAGGTCAAACCGACGGGCAAGGCAGTAGAGATACTCGTCTTCATGAACGGTATATTCTGCCGGCCGGGTTAGTGTTGGAATCACAATAACCTCTGTGGGCTCCGGTGTATTGGTGATGGTGGGGAAAAGCGCCAGAGTTGCCGTGGCATCAGGGTCACCGATGGGCAGCTGTGTCATCGTGCCCTGCGTATCGGTCTGAATTTTTATAGCGGTTGATTTTGCCTCTTCTGTTGAGGGCGCCTTCGATGCGGGCATTTTACAGCCGGAAAGGACCATCGAAAAAAGAACAAGTGTGACAATGACAGTTCCAATTTTTTTCGTCATTGAATTTTCTCCTTCACAAACCTGGTTCTTATGAATTGATAAATATTTTTATAAAAACGATATTAATTAGATGGTAGCATAATAGTTTTTAAGCGTCAAGCAGACACCCTTATTATAAACCCTTGTCCAGTTTGTCTTGGCGCAGATAATTCGGTAGTTTTCCCGGATCTTCGGACGTGTTTTTGCGGATATCCCTGGCGTTTTGACCACCTGAACCGGGTAAAACCAGGTCTTTAACATGAGCGGGTTGTTGCACAAAAACCCGGATAAAAATCGAAAAAGCCCAATTTTGTTAATGACTGTCTAACGAAAAACGAATACGATAAAAGAGGAAAGGATTAAGAAAATGAAACAGAGAAAGTTTAAATTATTACTGGTGATTGGTGCGCTGGTTTTTTCTATGCTGGCATGTGCCCCAATTTCTGGCATCCTTGAATCGGCATCCAACCAGCCTGATGAGAGCGAAATCTCCGAGCAGGGTGGGTCTGTAGAAACAAAAGAACCTGATACCGATCTGCAGGTAGCTCCAGAGGTAGCAGCGCCTTCGTTCGTGATTCCGGATCAGGTCTTATTGCAGGACGCCCTTGTAGATATTTATCAGAGCGTGAGCCCGGGGGTGGTTTCAATTCAAATCTATTCACAGTTTGGCGCGGGCCAGGGATCGGGATTCGTGATTGACAAAGAAGGTCATATTGTCACCAACTATCATGTGATTGACAGCGCTGAAGAAGTGGAAGTTCACTTCCAGAGCGGGCTCAAGGTGTTTGGCGAAGTGCTGGGCGTAGATCTGGATTCTGATCTTGCTGTGGTGAATGTGGATGTGGACCCCGATGAGCTCTTCCCCATTCCTCTGGGCGATTCCGACCAGGTGCGTGTGGGTCAATCTGTTGTTGCGATCGGCAATCCCTACGGCTTGAGCGGAACCATGACCACGGGTATCGTTTCAGCTCGCGGCCGCACCCTGGAATCGATTAGGCAAACTGAAGTGGGGACCTTTTATTCTGCTGGTGATCTGATTCAAACCGATGCGAACATCAATCCTGGCAATTCGGGAGGGCCGCTATTGAATTTGAATGGAGAAGTGATCGGGATCAACCGTGCAATTCGAACTTCCGGGATGACGTTATCAGGCGACGCGATCAATACGGGGATTGGTTTCGCCATATCATCCAATATTTTGAAACAGGTGCTGCCTTCGCTTGTTCGCGGAGAGACGTATCCCTATCCTTACCTGGGCTTATCAGCGTTATCTTCCCTGTCACTATCCCAGGCTGAATACCTGGGTCTCACGAGAGCCACAGGTGCGTATGTCGTTGAAATCGTCAACAACGGTCCGGCACACAGGGCTGGCATGCTGGCAGGGTCTCGGCCGACCCAGGTGCAGGGGCTGCTCTCGGGTGGGGATCTGATCATCGGAGTGGATGGCAGGGAGATCAAAGATTTTAGCGAAATGCTGAGCTACATGATGCTCAATAAACATCCCGGGGATGAAATCGAGATCACAGTTTTGCGTGGCGAAGAAGAAGTCGATTTGACGGTCATGCTGGGAGAGCGCCCGGGCAGTGGGCAGTGATCCTTGACCGCTGTGGGGGAGATCCCGCAGCGGTTTTTTTACAGAATTGTGATCAATTTATGAAATATTGTTGATGTTGCGATAAAATAAAATTGCAATCGAATATTTAAAATATCCACCTCGTTTATTCACAACTAAAAATGGAGGCGTATCATGTTTTCCGAAAAAGATCTGCAGCAACTCTTAGAATACTCTGCGGAGGGTAAGGTTTTAAGTGTTTACCTCAACACCAACCCATCTCAAATCAACACCGAAGCTGCAAAGCTCTGGCTGCGAAACGCATTGAAACCAGTTGACCTGCCGGAAGACGTACAGGCTGTCGAAAACTTCGTCAATCTGGAGTATGACTGGTTGGGAAAGGGGGTGGCGATCTTCTCAAACCAAAAAGAAAATTATTTTAACACATTCCAGTTCAACCTATCCCTGCCGAATGAAGTTGATGTAAATGAACGACCTGTTATCAGACCCCTGGTACATCTGCTGGACACTTTTATGGGATGGGGTGTCGTTTTGGTGGATAGGCAGCAAGCCCGCATTTTCTCGTTTGATTTGGGGGAGTTGACGGAGAGAGATTTGTTTGAAGGCGATGAGATTAAACAACTCAAGCGTGGCGGCGGCACGGCGGTGCTTGGACAGCGCGGTGGTGGTGACATCAGCGCCAAGATCGGCAGTATCATCGATCGAAACATTAAAGAAATGATCGATTCAGCAGTCAATTTTTTTGAACAACACCGAATCAGGCGGATCATGCTTGGTGGAACAGATGATAATATTGCCCGCTTCAGGGATGCGCTTCCCAAATCGTGGCAGTCCTTGATTGTTGGATCCTTCCCGATGAGTATGGCTGCCACCCAAACCGAGGTTTTAGAGCAGGCGACAAAAGAGGCGCTGGCGACTCAGGATCATGTCAATCGATTGCTGATTGAACAGTCGATTACCCTATCAGCAAAGGGCAATCACGGCGTTACGGGGCTGATTGATACCCTGAACATGATTCACGAGGGGCGGGTTCGGACGCTTCTGGTGATGCATGATTTTGAACAGACAGGTTTCCGCTGTGATGGATGCGGCTATCTCACCGTCCAGGAACTGCATAAGTGCCCCTTCTGTGGTGGGAGCTTCAAGAGAATTGATCGGGCTGTTGAAATGGCAGTGGAAGAAACCTTGCGGAAGAACGCCGAGGTCAAAGTGATCCATGATAGTGAAGCTTTAACAGGTGCGGGTCGGATAACTGCCATCCTGAGGTATTGATTTTTTCCGTTGAAAAGCGATGACGCCCGAGCAGTTTTCTGTCTTGGGCGTTTTTTTATTTTGACTGGTGTCCCAATAAAAAGCGTAAAACAATATGCAGACGATCGCGCCATGCCTGCTCATGGTGAATGGCGCCAGGAAACACTCGCGTGAGCCAATCTTTGCCAAAAACATAGCCCTTGTCGTACAGGATCCGATCCACTTCCTGTTGAAATTGCTGATAAATTGCGTCAAGACCACCTGTGCCATGGTCAAAATAGAGCCTGTTTTTGCTGGCTCCTGGCAGGTACGTTTGCAAATAGGGGCTTGTGAGCTTTCCAAGCGCCGGCCAATGGCAATGTTTGGATAATGCTGTAGATTGATCTTAATGGGTTGCCTCTCTTTTTACATAAAAAACCAGATTCTTTGCGGTCAAATTGATCAGTCAGATTGCCATGAATTATAGTACGATTCTTTTGTCGGCTATTTGAAAAGAGGAGGTTTTAATGCTGCATGCTTTATACCAGGTGGACGCGTTTACAGACTTACCATTCAAAGGGAATCCGGCAGGGGTCTGTCTGTTGGACGCGCCGGAGCCAGACACGTGGATGCAGGATCTGGCAGCGGAGATGAACCTTTCTGAAACCGCATTTTTGCTGCCGGGCAAATCGGGTTGGGGTTTGCGCTGGTTCACGCCCAAAACCGAGGTGGATTTATGCGGGCACGCCACGTTGGCGAGCGCCAAAGTTCTCTTTGAATGTCAACCCGAACTGCGCGATCGCCCGATTGAATTTGAGACACGCAGCGGAACGCTGAGGGCAAGGTGGGCGAATGGGTGCGTCGAACTTGATTTCCCGGCAATGACCTATCAGCACATGACCGTCCCTCATAGCATCGTTCAGGCATTGGGATTCACGCCCATTGGCGCGGCAGCGTCGGGCGATTACTACCTTTTTGAGGCGATCAATGATCAGGTGATCAGAGAGGCAAAGCCGAATATTGCCGAGCTGGAACAGCTTCCTTACCCCGAGGTGATTATCACGGCAAAGACACCCAACCAGGATTATGACTTCATTTCCCGTTTTTTTGCACCTCGGCTGGGCGTTGACGAAGACCCGGTGACAGGCTCTGCCCACTGCCTGCTGGCGCCTTATTGGGCAGATAAACTGGAAAAGATGGATTTCACAGCCTTTCAGGCTTCTGAAAGGGGCGGCGTTCTTCATGTGCGTCTGGCTGGTGACCGTGTGCGGATATCCGGTGATGCGGTCATCGTTTTTTCCGGCGAGCTGTGGATTTGAAAGTTATCCGCTGGGCAGATCGTCCCGCCAGACCAAGCAGGGGGAAAAGGCGCATAATGGATAATTTTAGGTATACTTATGTCCACAAAACGACCTTTTGAGGAACCATGAAAAGACACTTATTGATGATTGTGCTGATTGGTTTGATCGGTTTTCCATCTGGCGCTGCCTTTGCTGCGACGGATGAGACGTCATTGCAACAACAGGGTGAGGATTATTTCAATTTACCCTTATGCCTGCCGGGGATGCAATCAGATGGGACCTGCTTGCTGTATGGACCATCCCGGACCGCAGCGGAGATGAAAGCGGCTGGTTTCCCCTATCCCCCAAGAGAGTTGCCAGCGGCTTACCTGCCGGCTGAGTATGGGGTGATGCCCGTACTGGTCGCCAAGATCAACCTTGCTGATTATGAATCGGCTCCGATCTATGGTTCATTCGAGGACGCTGTTGCAGAGATTAATCCCATCAGCCAGATCGCGCCGGGACATTTGCGATTTATCAGCTACATCGACCGGAAGGACTTTGGGGGGAAACCCTACCTGCAGCTTTCGTCCGGTGGGTGGATGCGTGCCGCTCCAGCAGCTTATTCAAATTATCGGGGTTTGCTGTTTTTTGATAATCCACGCAACGATTTTGGATGGATCGTAGACGAAACCCCAAGTTATCAGTCCCCATCATTTGACGCACCCCTCACAGGAAACAATTATGTAAGAGAAAACCTGATTCAGGTTTATGCGACGGTGGAGGTTGATGGCATCCACTGGTACGAGATCGCCCCTGATGAGTGGGTCAACAGCTTGAAGGCGCGGTCATTCTCACCCAAGTATGATCCACCTGAAGGAGTGACGGCACAGCGCTGGATTGAAATTGATCTTTATCAGCAAATTATGGCAATCTATGAAGATGGAAAACTGCGCTTTGCAACCCTGATCGCTAGCGGACTGGAACCTTTTTTGTCCCGGCCAGGGGTTTACCCCATTTTTGAAAAAAAACCTCTGGAAACCATGCAGGGTGCATTTGAGGCGGATCGCTCCGATTTTTATTATTTGCAGGATGTACCATGGACGATGTATTACGACGGGGCAGACGCTATCCATGCTGCCTATTGGCGCACTTTCTTTGGCTATCCCCAATCTCACGGCTGCATCAACCTTTCACCCGCTGATGCAGAATGGGTTTATGAGTGGGCAAATGAGGGAGATATGGTTTGGTTGCACGATCCGAGCGGACAGTATCCCACAGATCCGAGTTATTACGGGACCGGGGGACCGTAAAAGCTGGAAACGATTAATCCAGTAGATGATAGTTTGTGACTGGTAACTCGTAGCCCCCGAGGAAATTTTGTTGACATAAGTTGGCGGTTAACCGCCAACCAATTCTTAATTTCTGCTCCCCGAATCCACCACTTACTCGCTAACGGGCATATCCCGGCTTGCAATCACATCAATTCCGGTGCCGAGGGCATCTTTCAGCACAACCTGGTTGATCTTCACCGGCGCCTGGATTTCAATTTCACGTAATTTTTTTGCCAGATTGGGAATCAGCGGTTTGGGAAAACCTGTGCTGGTGTAAACAGGTACCAGGGGATGTAAACCCCCCTTGACCCTGACTGTGGATGCCACCATCCTGCGCGGATCCTGAAGTTCACAGATGGCATAGTCTTTCCCCCGGTTACACCCTGCCCCTATCACTTCGATGACATCCTTACCCGTATGTTTAACCTGTAATGTGCAGCCTTTTGGGCAAGCTACACAGATAATCTCACTTGTTTCAAGCATACATTCATCTTTCTACCAGTAAAGCATTATTCTATCTCTTTCGCACGTTGAGCGTCAACACCGTTGCCTTCTGTACCGCTTCATAATTTTTCGGTTTGAGCACCACCGAGAGGATCTCGCCCGGACGGGCATAGGCTTCAGCCTTTTTGGCGATCACTTCGCCGTCCTGATCTTCAACTGTTACCAGGACCCGTTCTTCGATGGGTGTGATTGCGCGCATTTGCAAACGGACTTCTTCTTCTGCAAGGTGGTCCTTGTTCAAACGGTGAGGAACGACATAGCGAATGTTTTCGCCGGGTTTCAGGTCCACCGGGCGACCTTTTTCTATTTTTTCTGCCAGGGCATACCGGGCAGCGCCTTTGCCAGCCACATAGCCGGCTTCTGTGACCCAGTCAACAAGGTCATACACATGAACCACATTGCCGGCTGCAAAGATTCCTGGAATGTTGGTCATGAAATGATCGTCCACGAAAGGACCGTTGGTGACCGGATCCAGCAGGACACCGGCTTTTTTGGAGAGTTCGTTTTCAGGGATCAAGCCCACCGAAAGCAGTAAGGTATCGCAGGGGATGATCTCCGCCGACCCCGGGATGGGGTTCCAGTGCTGATCCACACTGACGGCTTCGATCGCTTCAACCCTGTTCTTGCCAATGATACGGTTGACCGTGCGCTGTTTCTGAAGCGGAATGCCATAATCGAGCAGACACTGAACGTAGTTTCGAGACAAGCCTGTTAGATAGGGCATGATTTCAAGGACACGTTCCACTTTGGCGCCCTCAATGGTCAGCCGGCGTGCCATGATCATGCCGATATCGCCGGAGCCGAGAATCACAAAATTCTCGCCGGGCATATGTCCTTCAACGTTGACAAAGCGCTGGGCGGTGCCGGCTGTGAATACGCCTGCCGGGCGTGAACCCGGCAGCATGATCTGGGCGCGGGTGCGTTCACGGCAGCCCATGGAAAGAACGATCGCCCCGGCTTCAAGGTAAATATAGCCCCTGTCCTTGTTGATGGCATAGATCTTCCGATCGGAGGTGATATCCAGCACCATCGTGTCCATCAGGGTATGGATGTTCAGGTCCCTGGCTTTGTCTATGAAATGCTGGGCATAGGCAGGACCGGGTAAATCTTGATCAAACAATTCAAGACCAAAACCGTTGTGGATGCACTGGACGAGGATCCCGCCCAATTCAAAATCGCGTTCAATGATCAGAACATCATCAGCGCCATGCTCTCTGGCAGCGATGGCGGCAGCCAGACCGCCGGGCCCGCTGCCAATGATAATCACATCGTAGAATTGTTTCATAGCAGGTCCTCTAATGAAAGGTGATCCTTTTCGACCGTTTTAGTCGGTCGGAAAAGCAATTCAGACCCTTCACCCTTCTTCGTGACGGTTTCAGGAGGGATGCCCAGTTCTTTGGACAGGATTTGAATAACGCGGGGCATATCGAAGCCGCCCTGACATCTTCCCGTGCCCAGCCATGTGCGGCGCTTGATGGCGTCATAGGTGCGCGCCGGGATGGGCGCATGGATTTCAGCCAGGATTTCACCTTCCGTAACCGTCTCGCAGCGGCAGACGATTCTGCCATAAGCCGGTTCATTAGCAATCAGCTCTGCCTGTTCATCCCGGCTGAGATGCCTGAAAACGGGACGTGGGATTCGCACAGGATTCCAGTCGTCTTTTTCGGTCAGATCCTCGCCTGCGTTTTGTAACAATTCGATCACTCGCACAGCGATTGCAGGCGCTGCCGAGAAGCCGGGGGATTCAATCCCGCCCAGGTTGACCAAACCCCGAACTTCATCAGGGATTTCAATAATGAAATCCTGGTTGTATTGAACATCAGGGTTGGATGAGGGGGCGTTGCCCGTCGCTCGCAAGCCGGCGAATTGGGCAATGACATGTTTGCGTTGAATGTCCGGCACCAATTTTTGTCCGCCAGACCAAACCTCATGTTCGCCATCGGGGGTGACATCTTTATTTTCTTTTGACTCCACAAAATTAGCATTGGGTCCCACGATCACGTTTCCGTGTAAGGTGGAGGCAACCACAATTCCCTTGCTCTCATTTGACGGTGTGGGAAAAAGGATGGTGGGACGCGTGAGCTGAAAATCAGCTTTGTCCAGGATCATGTATTCCCCGCGTCGGGGACGAATTTTAAAATCGGGACGGATTCCCGCTTTGTGCATAACCTCATCAGCATGTAAACCTGCCGCGTTGACCACCCATCGGCTGTGGAAATGACCCTGATTGGTTTGAATGCCAGTGATGCGGTCGCCTTCCATAATAAAATCCTCAAACGCAGTATTGAGCTTGAGCGTGACGCCATTCATCACTGCGTTTTCGGCAGCGGCAATGGTGGCTCCGAAGGGATCGCCCAGAGCGCCTGTGGGTGCCCACAACGCGCCCGCCACGTCCGGGCGGATCAGGGGTTCTCGCCTGCGCATTTCGTCACCATCGATAATTTCCAACCCGGCGACTCCGTTTTGCTTGCCGCGCGCAAAAAGCTCCTCCAGAATATTAAGTTCATCTTCGTTGACCGCCACCACGTAATCACCGCAGCGATCATATTGAATGCCCAATTCCTGAGACAATTGCGGCCACATATCCACAGCTTTGACATTGGTAGCGGCTTTGTTGGAGCCCGGTATGGCATCATAACCAGCGTGGATGGCGGCTGTGTTGGCTGCGCTGGTGCCCATGCCGATATCGTCTTCTTTTTCAATCAGCAAGATGTTCAGTTTGTATTTTGAAAGATAGCGCGCAACCAGGCTGCCGACAATTCCGGCACCGATGATGATGATATCGAAAGTTTCTGACATGCTTCAGTCCTTTGTAGAGCAGATATTATCTATTGAGATAACCCACACAATTATATCTTTAACAAGGCAATGAGCAAGGATTCAAGGAAAAAGGGTGAGGGGAATGATGTCCAATGCAATCATGACGCCATAAATTTGGTCGGTCTGACGGATGATGAGATTCGCATCAGTTTGCAATTCATGGATCGTGTATTTCAGAGGGATCTCAAAGGGTACCCTTTGGTTGGGGGTGGTTATGGCTAATTGAGCCGACCCAACCACGCGCTTTTCAGTGGTGATCAGCTCAAAAATAACGGGGCTTTCACCTTTTGGCGTAACCGAACCCTCGATGACAAGAACACCACCACTGGCAAACACGGAAGGCTGTGGATTATCGATCTTCAGCCAGGGCTCCGGGTTGGTTTGATTGATGGTTGTAACGCTTCCTTCTGACCTGAGAATCACTTCAACCGAACGAAGGGCTGTGGTTTGGTAAGCGTTGTCCAGGATCGATAGTGTCAGAAGGGCTTTGGCTTGATCGGTAGGGATTTCGAAGGGCAGGTCTGTGGTAAAAGTGGCACCGCTGATGCTCTTTTCCGTATCCATGCGTAAAAGCTTACGTGAAATTTCCTGTCCTTCCCGATTGACAAGCGCGACCCGAATCAGACCACCTGGGTTGGGCTGTATTTCTGCTGAGAGATGAATGGGGGAGGTGACTTCCGAACCTTCACCCGGGTTGAGAATCGTGAGGGAGGTTGTTTCACGCGCGTTGCTGACCTGAACAGGGGGTGTGTTCAGAATGAGCAACAGGAATAAAATGAAAAAAGACCGGAGTTTTTTGGACATAGAATGATTATACAGGAGCGCGCAACCTGTAGCAAAGAAACTGCCGCTGTGACTGAAGAATTACCGCTGCCCTGTTCGTTTCGGGCAGCGGTAGATTTTGAAAATGTACGTGTTTTTAGAGATCGTAAAGCTCACCGTACTTGGTCTGCAGGTAACGCATGTAGGGCTCTGGTGTGATCTTGCTGCCCGTGGCTTTGAGCATGATTTCTTGCGGCTCAAACTTGCTTCCAAACCGGTGCACTTTTTCACGCATCCAACCCAGAATTGTATCGAACTTCCCCTGGGCGATCTCATCAGGGATGTTGGGATGATCTTCCAGCATTTTATCCCATAGCTGAACCGATGCCAGGTTGCCGAGTGCGTAGGTTGAGAAGTAGCCGATCATCCCGCCCGACCAGTGTACGTCCTGCAATACACCTTCGGCATCATTGGAGGGTGTGACCCCCAAATATTCTTCCATCTTGGCATTCCAGATCTCAGGCAAGTCTTTTACCTCGATGGTGCCTTCCATCAGCCCGATTTCAATCTCAAGGCGGAGCATCACGTGTAAATTGTAGGTCGCCTCGTCCGCCTCCACGCGAATGAACGAAGGCTCAATCTTATTGATCCCACGATAGAAATCTTGCTGGCTCACATTGCCAAGATGCTCAGGAAAGAGCATCTGCAAGGACGGATAGAAGAATGACCAGAATTCTTTACTGCGTCCGATCAGGTTTTCCCATAAACGAGATTGAGATTCATGAATGGCGAGGGAAGATGAACCGTTCAGGGGATGCCGGTTGTATTTCTTATCCACACCCTGCCCATACATCGCGTGTCCGGCTTCGTGCATCGTGCTGAAGAGCGCTGAACCGCCATCATCTTTAAGATAACGCGTGGTGATGCGCACATCGCCATGCCCAAAGGAGGTAGTAAAAGGATGGGCAGTCACATCCAAACGACCACGGTTCCAGTCATAGCCAAACCGGGTGATCACATAGCGTCCGAAAAGTTCCTGTTTTTCTTCGTCATAGTCCTGCTTAATGAATGAATTATCAGGAGGCTGTTTTTCAGCGATAGCCTGGATCAGTGCGACTTGCTGCGGGCGGAGTTCGTTGAAGATCTCCTGGACTTCAATTGTTTTCATACCAGGTTCGAAATCGTCCAGCAGCGGGTCATAAATATGATCGTAGGGCTTGAAAAGGTCGGCGTATTGTTTGCGGAGGTCCACAATTTTTTCCAAATGGGGTTGAAAGATCGAGAAATCGGATTGTTCTCTGGCTTTCACCCAGGCTTCATGCCCCATCGTCGTGGCTTTAATGCTTTCGATCAGGAGAGGAAGGGGGACTTTGGTTTGTTTTTCATAATTTCGTTTGGCGACCTTGACCATCCGGGCTTCGTCCGTTTCTGCATTCAAATCGCCCACTTCTGCTTCAAGGTCGACGATTAACTGTCCTACTTCATCCGAAGTGAATTTTTCGTGCATGATGCGCCCAAGCGTGGCAGACTGAAGCCCGCGCCCTTCTGCACCGCCAGGCGGCATGTAAACCGACTGATCCCACCCAAGAACCGCTTCAATATTTCCGAGGTCTTCAAGTTCTGCCGCCAATTCAATCAATTGTTCAAACTTTTTTTCCAGCTCAGGTTTTTCTGTCATCTTTTTTCCTTATATCGTATGAGGTTGATCCTCAAATTATGATTGGACAATTTAGATAATTTTCCAGCACAAGGGTTGATCTCCCAGCGCTGCAACAACTTCGGAGAGAATATCGTGCCCGGCACGCAACTGGGCTTCCTTGGTTTGTGCGCCAATATGGGGGGTGCCGATCACACGCGGGTGCTCAACCAAGGCTGTGGCGCCCGGAGGTTCTTTTTCAAAAACGTCCAGGGCTGCACCCGCAACCTTTCCACTTTCAAGGGCAGCCAGCAAAGCGCTTTCATCCAGCACGCCGCCCCGAGCAGGGCAGATGATGTAAACGCCATCCTTCATCTGTTGGAAGGCTACTTCGTTCAGCAAATAGTGTGTACCCTCTGTGTGAGGGATGTGCAGGGTGATCAGGTCGCTTTGCTTGAGGAGCTCTTTGAAGCTGACGGGTTCCGCGCCAAAGGATCGGATCTCTTCTGCTGGCTTGGATGAGCCGTAGGTGATGACCTTCATGTCGAAGGCTGACGCTCGCTGGCAAACAGCCCTGGCAATGTTGCCAAACCCGATGATCCCGAGTGTTTTTTGATACAATTCGGTGCCAATAAGATCCTTTTTTAACCAATCACCGGTTTTCATGCCAGCATCTGCCCTGGGAATCTCCCGAATTAAGCTCAGCATCAACCCGAGTGTCAGCTCTGCCACAGAAACTGTGGTCGCAAGGGGAGCGTTCACGACCACGACGCCATGCTTTTCGGCGGCTTTCAGGTCGATATTATCCACGCCAACGCCCATGCGCCCGACGACTTTAAGCCTGGGCGCTGCCGCAAGTACTTCCTCGGTGATCTTTGTTCGGCTGCGGACAATAATTGCATCATAGTCGCCAGCGATCTTCAATAAATCTTCTGCCGAGATGCCTTTTTTATCATCCAGATCGGCAGAAGCAAGTAAGTTCTGATCGGATATGACAGATAGTCCATCCGTCAGTAATATTTTCCATGTCATGCGTCGATATTCTCCTCAGAAAAAATTTTAAACTTTTGGTCTATATTAGATTATTCTACCGTAATTTCCAATTTATTATTACAGGGGATAGAAAGAGGGTGCAAGGATTTGTAAATGATCCGTGCAGGTTTGTGGTCAGCGGTTTCTCAGCTTGCGAACATCACCCTGACGAAGGGTCACGCCTGCTTGATCAAGATATTCTAAAATCGCAGCAGCGTATTTTCGGCTGGTATTGAATTTGTCCCTCAGTTCAGCCAGCGTGATGCTCCCCTGTGTTTCGATATGGGTGATAACAGCCTGTCGAATTTCCCCGTAGGTATCTGCAGTAAACAAAACATCCTCAGCCAGCTGGACCAGTTTGCCGGTTTCAATCAACGCGGTCAGCAATTCGGCGCCAATTTTTTCTTCACATTGCTTGACGGAGGGGGGTGTGTAGGGTTGGGACTCAAATTCCTTTAAGAGCGTATGAATCTGGTTTTTCTGAGTTTCGGAGAAAACCATTTCGAACTGCGAGGAACGAATCAGGGCGCCGGATTCAACCAGGATCTTATCATCCGACATTTGACGCAGGAGGCCGTCGAAGACCTCGTTAGCAAGTCTGAGTTGAGACTTCAACCTTTCCCTGGGCATGCCCGAGCGCAAAGGGTATTGCTTGTGAAATGCTGTGAGCGATTCTTCAACAGCATGTCTGTGCCGGCGGATTGTTTCCGAGTGCAGGATCAGCTGTTTGCCTTTCAAGGCAGTCAATTCTCCCTGATCGAGTAAGTTTTTCAGGGCGAGATCTGCAGACTCCGCTTCCAATCCCGATGAGCTGATGATCTGTTCCTGGGTGGCTGCTCCCAGCTTTAATGAGGTTTGGATGATGATCTCCTCGGGCGTTCCAACAAGCAGCTTTTCCAACGCATCCAATCGTTGGAGGTTGAAACGTTTATGGCGCATTTTGGGATGTGCATCCACAATCTGTCCACCGCCGATTGTGGATGCAGGTGAGGGTCGGCGAATAATAAAACGGTCCTGCCGACGAACGACGATGGGGTCTTCCAGCATTAATTGCAGGAAACCATCCCTGCCCGGCGCCAATTCTGGCATTCCCAAAACACGTGCCCGTGCCATGACTTCTGAAGCACCGACAAACAGTTTAACCTCAGTGTTGTGCTTGAGAGGATCAGCAACATCCGGCAAGAGCCGTGCCCAAACATCGATCATTTTGGAGGGTTGATAGGTTCCAGGGTGTGCGATCACATGACCCCGCTCGATCTGCCCGGTGCGGATGCCGGAAATGTTGATCGCTGTTCGACTGCCAGGCAGTGCCAGGTTCTCGGCTTGTTTGTGGGTTTGCAAGCCCCGAATACGACCCCCGATGCCGGGTGGAAGAATTTCAACAGCATCGCCGACTGCCAGCTGCCCACCCAGCAAGGTGCCCGTGACGACCGTTCCGAAACCCGACATCGTAAACACCCGGTCAACAGGCAGGCGGGGTCGACCAAGGTCGGGACGGTGAGGATGCTTGGTGAGGATGTCTTGAAGTGCAAGGAGCAGCTCGTCCATACCTTCGCCGGTGCGTGCGCTCACCCGCACAATCGGCGCTTGCGCCAGTACGGTCCCTTTCAATGTCCCTCGCAGATCTTCTTCAACCAGGTCGAGCCATTCGGTTTCTGGGATGAGATCAATTTTTGTAAGGGCAATCACGCCTGCTGGAACCTGCAGTAAATCCAGGATCGCGAGATGTTCCCGGGTCTGAGGCATGACTCCTTCATCAGCAGCCACCACAAACAGGGCGGCATCAATGCCCCCAATCCCCGCCAGCATGTTTTCAATGAAATCCCGGTGTCCTGGCACATCAATGATGCCCACCTCATCCCCATTGGGCAGGTCAAGCCAAGCAAACCCCAGCTCAATGGTCATTTCCCGATCGCGCTCCTGCTTCAATCGATCGGGATGGATGCCTGTAAGATGCTGGATTAGCGTGGACTTTCCGTGGTCAACGTGTCCTGCGGTACCGATGACTTGCACTTAAACCATCCTGAAAACCATTATTCTTTGACGATTGTGTTGTATGTATCAAGCGAATCCCTGAAAGCAGACAGCAGCATCTGCATATGCTTGAGATCTGCTTTACCGATCTGTTGAACTTGATCCTGAATGGCTTCCACCTGTTCATGCAGATTTGTGACCTTTTCAGCCAGGCTATCAAGCGCCTGGTTCATTTCTCGATGCTGTTCATCCTGCGAAATGACATAATTGGACCAGCGTTTCTGGTCATCTGACTTGAAGGTTGTCCATTCCTGGCGGAAACGATCTTCATTAAGACGTTGAATTTCTGTGATCTCGTTGACACGACGTTCAAAACGTTGGGTAACTTCATCCAGGGCCGTCTGTGATTTTTTTACCGAGCGGTGCGTATCCTCAAGTTCTTTGATACTCTCTTCCAGACCTGCGGCAAATTGCTCCATCTTTTCAAAGCGTTCACCCCATTGTTTGAAGGTTCGACCTTGCTCAACCTGACTGACACTCATTTTCTCAATGAAGCTGGTCTGGCTCTCTCGCCGATCGGATTCTGCGTCAAGGAGGCCTTTGAAGCGCGTTTCGAGTTTTCGCAGCATATCACCTACCAGATCCTGTTTTGCGCGAGTTTCATCGTTGCGTTTGCGTAAGGATGCGACTTCTCCCTGAATATCGGTGACTCGTTTCGCATCCTGACGCTGGCTTTCTTCAATCATGCGCAGAGAACGTTTATCACCTTCATCCGAGTGAGAGATTTCAGCAATCTGAGCTTTTAGCTCTTCGTTCAATCTTGCCAGCCGGTAGCTTTCCTCCCTTTGTGATTCGAGGGATTTTTGAATGTTCATTTCCTCAATTGTCTGGATCTTTTTTCTGATGTTGATGATATCCTGATTGACTGTGATGATTTCCTGCTGATTTCGATTCGTTTGAATTTGTTTTTCCTGGATGGATCCTTTGAAATCTTCGATTTGCTGCCCGGTTTCTGTACGAATACTGGCGATATCATGCTCAAATTGTTCAAGTCGTGCCATCAACGTGTTCAGGCGCGTCACTTCGCTTTCAAGTTCGTTCAACCGCGTGCGCAGGTCGCTGTTTTCTATTGAAAAAGTCTCAAGTTTACTCTGCAAGGCTGCAATGACTGTTTTGTCATTACGTCTCTCATTATCCAACCATTCCAATTGTTTCAGTAATTGTTCAGGAGTATGTGGGTTTTCCATTCGTTTAGCCTATCTTTTACGGGATGTAAAAAACCTCATTTCGTTTTGAGGTTATGTTCTTGATGTCTTTGCAAGAATTATACACAAAATAAATTAATTTTGGCGGTGCCGGGATCATTTTGAGTATGGATGAGTCTACCGCAATTGTGTAAAAGCGGTCAATGTTGTGGTGATCCATCCCAAAAAAGTGTGCGGAAATAAACCAATTGCGATCAGAATGACGATCAAGATCAGGATCGGGACGTATTCAATGGGTTTTTCTCCAATTTGCCATTTTGTGAAAAAGCGGTCTTCGTCGGGTGTGATCATTGCTGCCAAAATTCGCAGGGTCACAAAGAATAAACCCATGCTGCCCAAAAAACCCCAGATGCCAAGGCTTGAACTGGCGGTAAAAGTGGTGGAGAGCAGAAGGCTTTTGATTGGAAAAGAAGCCAGGAGGGGTAAACCAGCGATGCTGAGTAAGGCAACCAGCGTGCCGGTGGCGAGAAATGGATAACGCCGAGCAATCCCTCTTATTGAGGCAATGTCAAGTTCGCCGTTTCGATTCTCAAGCGCTGTCAACGCGAAACCTAACAGCCAGAATCCCAAAGCGCGTCCTGGTATGAGCATCATCATCCAGGTCAGTCCACCCTGTTGAAAAGAGCCAATTGCAAGCAGGGCGAACCCGGTCTCTACCAGCACCGCGAATCCAAGTACGCGCTTGAGATTTTCCTGGAATGCTGCCCATAGCCCGCCGAAAACAATCATCCATGTGCCAAAAAAACGGAGGGCTGGTTCAAAGTTTTCCAATGATCTGAGAAAGGTGTAACGATCCAGAAAATTTAGACTGAAGACCAGGATCACCGTTGGCGCGGTAAACAATAAAAAGGAGAATACATTGGGGGCGCTGTGTCTGCTGACCATGGGCACCCAGCTGTGAAATGGAAAGACACCCAGCCAGATTGCAAAACCAAGCCCCAGGACGACCGTTGTCTGTGAGATCAACGGACTTTCTGCAGGCAGGGTTTCAACACCTGAAAGGAGCCAGCCTGCCAGCAAGATCAAAGGCATGGCGAGGGTTTCTAAAGTTAGAAATCGCAATACGCCCCTATCTGAGGATTTGCTCGGCGAGGAGAGTATGGGGATGGATACAAGCGCAGCAGTTTGAATCAATAGGGCTGCATAGAGAAAGGGCTCAACACCCATTGCAGCTGTTAATAAAGCCGTGATTAATAGACTGATGGGACGGAATAAAACAGGTGCGTTGGGAAAACCACTGCTGAGTGCCCACAGTCCGGTCATCCCGTAAATAAAGCCAAGCAAGGGCATCAACTCATATTCTATTTTTATCTGGCGCTCCAGAATGGTCATCGATTCGATGAACTTCAGTTCAATGGGGCCAATTTGCAGCATTAGATCTTCCGGGAAAAAAGCCGCTAAAAGCGCCAGCGCAAAAGAGGCCAGGCTGACAAGAAGGATGCTCAATACGTTGCGTTTGTAAACTAACGCAGAGAGGACAGCGATGATGATTGGAAAAACAACCCAGATGAGTGGAATGGCTAAGGTCATTGTGATGTTTCCTCATCTGCGATAGCATCAGGTTCGTTTTCGGCATGCTTCGTGATGAAGTACACCCCAACCAGCGCCAGCCCCAAATTAACAATCGCCAGCAAGCCCGTCAGCAGGGTTGAACGTTCAAGACCTGCCTGAATAATTTCAAAGCCAGAAAGAAAGCTGAGCAGGCTCAGGATGATCAAATAGGGTTCCGAATTTGTTCCCAGTTGCATCAGCGCCATTCCAAACAGCACGATACCTCCCTGGACGATCAACAGGTTCAACCCTGGAAAAACTTTCGCTTGAAGACCGGGCGCCAGAACGAAAACGAGGATGATCACCAATACACCCAGCATGCCCCGAAAAAATAAGCTGGATGTGGGTTCTGTAGGTGGTTCTGTGTTCATCTGCCGCAGGCAAGTGAGGCCAATGGTTGCTGTGGCGATCCATCCAACGAGTAATTTGATAATGGCAATGCCGATTGGCCATGAAAGGGTGACCAGTACAAATGCAGCCAGATATTGGATCCCTAAAGCGAGGACATTAATACGCCAATCTCGGAAGATGAGGATCACCATTGCGGCGATCACGATCACGATGAATGCGGTAAGAGAGAAGGCTTGCATATCAGTTGAACGCTCCACCTGTCAGGATTGTAATGAATAAAACCAGTAAAAGGATTGTCCAGAGAATGCCAGCCTCGCTTTCGAGAATGGTTGAAAAGCTCTTAAGGAAGAAACCTAAAAGACGATTGATTTGCCAGAGAATACGGTACACCCACTCCAGGCGAAAGAGGGGCTCCAGGCGGGGTGTTACCCAGCTAAATATTCTTATAAGGTTGCTGCTGGCAGGTAATTGAGCATAGGGAGAGGTGATCCCAAAACGAATACTCAGAATGATGGAAACCGTGATCAGTAAGAGACTGCCGAATGCCAACCACCAAACCCCGATTGTGAGCGAGCCAGGCCAACCGACCAGGCCAACGGCGATGATTGCCTGAATGATGATGATTAAACCCATTGGATAAACCAGTCGCGCCCAAGATTCCAGTGCGCCGGCTTCGCCACCGGGTTGGAGAATACGATTTAGATAGCCGAGGACCATGATGGTATGTGTCAGGACATATACAACCGTCCAGAAATTAAAACCACGCGCCAACAATCCCTCCCACCCGCTTGCGAGGGGTGTATAAGGGATGCCGATCAGGCCGATCAAACCAAAATAGAGTAGAAAATTCATCTTCTGGATACGGGGAGAATACAAGAACAACAGGCTTCCTGGAAGGAGGAGCGCCAAACCCCATGCCAGACTGGCAGATGGCGCACCGTTTAATACGGATGCTGTTGCCAGACTGGACCAGGCGATCAACCAGAAGGGGCGACCTTCAATTTCATTCTTTGCGAAAAGCCATTGAAAAGCTGCGTAGAGGGCGGCAATTGCCAGCAGTAAATGGAATAACGGTGTCAGGCGGATCAGCAAACCCGGAGAGGCGGTCTCTGCTGGCAGACGTGCAAGGAGAGCAAGACCTGATGCGGCGGGAGCCAAACGGATGATGTTCCCGGCGCCTCTCCGGAGATTTGGTTCCTGGAGAAAGGGCAAGTTTAAGGGAAAGGTTCCCAGACGTAAACCTGCAGCCAAAAAGTAAATGAAAGCAACATTCAAAGGGATTTGGGTTAGATCAATGATGTTGTCGGTCTGCCACCCCTGGATTGTTCCCATCATCAACAGTGAAACCGATGCCATCCGGACGCCATAGGCGAGGACCACGCGCCCCAAGAAACGGTCGATATCCGGCAGACGGAGCAGATAAATGAGCTCGAGTACATCGACAACAATCCACACGCCCATCAGTGTCAGGCTTGTGCCAGCCTGAAGTGAGAGCAGTCCCAGGGCTGTGGCGGTCAGTGTGAAGCCCCAGGACAGCGGTGTGCTGTCATAGCGCGTCCGGGCAGCATCTGTCAGAATAACAGCCAGGGTGATGGTGGTCAGAGCCAGAACATACGGCCATGCGTCGTAATCCAATATGAAGCCAAATCCGCCTTTGAGACCGAATTCCGATGGATACCAGTTCAGCACTTTCAGGGTCGTTGGCAGCCGCAATCCAAGGAGTAGGACCACCAGCCAGGCAAAGCTGGACCCCACCACAGCAATGAGCCAGCTGGTGCCAAATTTTGGACGCAAGTGGTTGAGGATAAAGATGGCAATGGCTGCCAGCAGAAGGAGACCAACGGGAAGTAAGAGAATCATTTTTTATGGATTAGAGGATCTTATCCTCATGGCAGCCATCTCTTCCTCATAAGCGATGGGTGTGTGCTCAGGCTGATTATTTCGCCTTCGATCAGTATGCCGGCTTCGAAGGGCTCACTGGCGGTGATGAGGGCGTTGTTTTTAATGAGTGTAGCCATAGGAATCAATCCAATAAGTGAACTAAGTATTATTTGTACTTAATGATTTTAGCAGATTATCAACGGATTGGAGAAGTGCTTGGTGACTGGCCAAATGATTGACTTATGATTTATTGAGGGTATTATAATCCATGAAGTGATGTCAGTTTTGGTTCAGGTAACAACCGTCCAGACTTGCGGAGACTGGACGGATTTTTTGTTTCTAATGACATAACCGACACACGAATTAACTCTTTTTAGCAACACACAAAGGAAATATTTTAGAATGTCAGAAAAAGAAATTGGAACCGTGAAATGGTTCAATGACGCAAAAGGTTATGGTTTTATCGCTCGCGAAAAGGGTGATGATGTCTTTGTACACCACACTGCAATTATGGGAAATGGTTTCAAATCCCTGCGAGAAGACCAAAAAGTTGAATTCTCCGTGGAGCAGGGTCCCAAAGGCCTGCAAGCGTCAAACGTTCAACCCCTGTAGTCCTCCAACCCTCAACTCATAAAAAACCCGGTCAGGTTTCCGCAAACTGGCCGGTTTTGATTTTAATTTGGGGGGATTTCGTGTGGGTTGAATGCGCCCAGCAGCGCCAGAATAGCGGGGTCAACAACTGATGCTGGCAGCTCTTCTGCTTTGTATTCGTTTGCTTTCAATGCCCTCTCGCGCAGAGTGTGCCACAGGACATCGCGTTCATCCTGGGCTTTGATCACCAGGTCATTGATCGTGTGTGCGACCTTGAATTGCTCGCCTGTCGTGTAGAAAAAAGTGATCCGCTTCCAGTCATTTGTTGGAATGGGATTTTCAAGGCGCTGGAGGGGGCCGATCTGGATTTTGAAATACTCCTCATGGGCGCGGGGGTGATCAGGCTCGTCACGAATCAGATCGCGACGAAGAAGGAGTTCATGCCCCAGGATTTCGGCAACAAAGGCAATTTGCCAGCGTTTGGCTTCACCAAAGGCTTTTGTCTGGTAAAAGGCGAGATAATCCACGGAGATCACTTTGGGCGCACTCTTGAGAGGGATACGGTACCATCCGAACAGGCGTGCGATATCAAAATCCCGCTGGCTGGGCAGGATGGCGACCAAAATCAGGGCGGATTCGGGCAGAGTCATGTTCATGGAGATCCCTTTGATAAGACGTTTGAAAAAAATTTTATCATAATTGGCTGTGAACGGAATCAGGTGGACGGCGTGTATGTCTTGTCCTGGGCACATTTACAGCAACAGCCTGTTTTAATTGGAGAAGGTTATTTTTTATCCATATCCTCCGGCGCTTCTGCCACCACGTATAAGGGGCGTCCTTTGGCTTCATCGTAGATGCGTCCAATATATTCACCGATGATCCCGAGGCTGATCAACTGGACACCACCCAGAAACAGGACAATGATCAGGGTTGTTGCCTGGCCTAAAAGCGCAGTCCCGGTGGTCAGCCTGAGAATGGCGACAATCGGGATGGCCAGCACACTCAATCCGGCTGCGATAAAACCCAGGTAAGTTGCTAATTGCAATGGAAAATAGGAAAAACTGGTGATCGCATTCAATGCCAATTTGAACATTTTCTTAAAAGGGTATTTTGTCTCTCCCGCAAAGCGAGCCTTTCGTTTGTATTCAACGCCGATCTGTTTGAATCCCACCCAGGACGACATGCCCCTCAGAAAACGATGTTTCTCGCGCATCTGGTTCATGACATCAACAACGCTGCGATCCATCAAGCGGAAGTCGCCGGTATCCAGCGGAATATTAACATCGGTGATGCGGAAAATCATCCGGTAAAAAAGAGAGGCGGTTACCCTTTTGAACCATGTCTCACCCTCACGTTCCGACCGGACAGCATAGACCACCTGGTAACCTTCACGCCACTTTTCGATCAACGCCAGAATCGCCTCGGGTGGGTCCTGCAGGTCGGCATCAATGATCACAACGGCATCTCCGCGGCTGTAATCCAACCCGGCTGTGACCGCAATCTGGTGACCAAAATTGCGGGCAAAGATCACCGGTCGTACACGTTCATCCTTGCTGGCAAGCTCGCGGATCAAATCTGTCGATCCGTCCGTTGAGCCATCATCCACGAGGATGAGTTCCCAGTTTTCACTGGTTTGATCCATCACATCCCGCACGCGGGGATATAGCTCGGGAATATTTTTAAGTTCATTATAAATAGGAGCAATGATGCTAAAAATGGGTTTTTTCATTGGCGTGTTTTCCTTGGTGCAGCTAAAGTTGGTTAAATCACCGTTGGCATGGCTGCCGTCTGTCGCTTGGGCAGCGCGTCAAGAACGGATGCCATCCCACGGCAGGTTTTTGAAGCCTTTGTCATCCCGGAGATGATGTTTTGCCGTTCCCAACGGGGACAAACCATGCGAGCATTTTACCATCATACGGCAAACGAGCTGTTTTCAGACCTCGAAGGCTGCTGGTTTCATGCCTTCGGCGATAAAAGAATTATATCCGGTGTTGCGATTGTGTCAGCCGCATTGTTTTGCCAGGCATCGCTGTTCTAATTGTTCTGACAACCTGCACCTGAAAATAACCGGGGAGCAAATAACTGCATGAAAAATTCGGCTGGATGACCAGCGATATCAAACAGTGCATCGAAAAACGGTAATCACGTGCCACCTTTTTGATTTCAATGATCGGGCCTTCATTTTTTGGACGGTTTCTGCTAACAGATGAATAACCACGGGCAGGGGTACAGATTGAAGCGAACTTAGATGCCCCGCTCCATTTGATCAAGGATTCCCACGGCCACGGAAATCGCATCTTCCGCTAAGACGATTTGGCGTGTTTCTTCGTCACGACGCTTGAACTCAAACCCGCCGCTTTGGAGCGATTTATGGGCAACTGTGATTCGCAAGGGCAGGCCGATCAGATCAGCATCATTGAACTTGACGCCCGCCCTCTCATTGCGATCATCAAAGAGAGGTTCTAAACCCGCTTCAATCAATTGTTGATAAAACGCCTCGGCGGCTTCTTCTGCAGCCCCATCCTTGCTGGGAAGGCATACCAGGTGAATTGGAAACGGCGCAACGCTAACAGGCCAGATCAGCCCCATTTCATCATGATGTTCTTCGGCAACACAAGCCAGCAGCCTGCCAACCCTGATCCCGTAGGAACCCATAACAACGGGCTGTGCTTTCCCCTCTTCATCGAGGTATCTCACGTCCATGGCTTCGCTGTAATGGGATCCCAATTTGACGATATTCCCCACCTCGATACCCTGCTGCGCCTTCAGGGTTCCCTCGCAAAGGGGACAGGACGCCCCTTCTTCTGCCTGGGCAAGATCAGCGGTGATGTCCGCTTCGTAATCCCTGATTAGATTGGTATTCAAGAGGTGATATCCGGAATGATTGGCGCCAGCCACGAGGTTGGGTGAGGATGAGATCAGGTCATCCACGACAACCAGTACATTTTCGTGGTTGATCCCGATCGGGGATGCATAACCCGGAACGGCGCCGACAGTCAGAATTTCTTCATCTCGGGCAGGGCGCAAGTTCTTTATCCCGGTGTGCCCGGCACGCCCCAGGGCATTTACCAGTTTCGACTCGTTCAAGTTCATATCCCCTCGTAAAACAGCAAACACCAGCAGATTTTCCGGGCTTGTGGATTGCTCTGCGACCAGAAAAACCGCCTTTGCTATCCGTGAGGGAGGAATTTCCAGAAAATCAGCCAGAGCAGCGATGCTGGTAACATCGGGTGTGGCGATTTTTTCAAGTTTTGCTATCGCTTCTGGTGGAGAGGATGGCGTTTTGAACCTGGCGATCTGCCGGTTGGCGGCGTAATCGCAGGAGGAGCAAAACAAAAAGGTATCTTTGCCCACGGGGGTCAGGTAAATAAATTCATGCGCTTCAGCCTCTCCCATTAAGCCCGCATCGGAGTTAACAGCCCTGACAGGCAACCCGCAGCGCTTAAAAATGCGAGAATAAGCCCGGCCATGTTTCTGATATTGCTGATCCAATCCTTCCCGGTCACGATCAAGGCTGTAGGAATCGAGCATGGTGAACTCGCGCGCACGGATAAGCCCATCGTGTGGGCGGGTCTCATCCCGAAATTTGGTTTGAATCTGATAGAGCAGTTGAGGCAACTGACGATAAGATTGGATCCCGCGCCGTGCAAGTTCTGCCACGACGGCTTCCTGGGAGATACCTGCACTGCACCAGGCGTAACGAGACGCATGAGTCGCCAGAACCATGTCGTGCCCTGATCGGGCTTTGAAGCGTGCCATCTCTTCGCCAATCTGATGCCAGCATCCCGTTTCCTTCCAAAGGTCGGCGGGATGGACGATGGGCATGATGATTTCTTGCCCTTCCAGCGCATTCATTTCTTCACGCAGGATGTCCTCAATGCGTTTCATGGCGCGCTGTGCCAGGTGCAGGTAGGAAAAAATCCCCGCGCCTAACGGCTGGATAAAACCCGCTTTGAGCAAAAGCCTGTGACTGGCAATTTCGGCTTCAGGCGGGGCTTCCCTCAGGGTCGTGTTGAACAGTCGGGACATCCGCATGGATTATGCCTCGGTTTCAGGAGGGTGGGGTTCGGAGTTGCTCTCCAACCCGGGCTGATCGCTTTCATCCTCTTCGGCGTCTTCATCCGAGAGGTCGATTTTTTCTTCCATGGTGACCTTGCCGCGCAGAAAGGCACCTTCGTCCGTCGAAAATGACCGGGTGGTCACATCCCCATACACCCTTCCAGTGGAGCGAATCTCGATTTTATTTGCAAGGATGCACCCGTTGACGGCGCCGGCGACAATAACGGTGTCAGCCTTCAAAGTCTCACAGGTTACGCGACCTGTTTCACCAACAATGACAAGCCCCCGGATCATGATTTCACCTTCAAGGGCGCCTTCGATACGCACACCACCCTTACCTCGCAGGTCACCTTTCCAGTTGATGCCCGGGCCGAGAACCGTCGTGACACGTTCAGCAGCGGTGGTCGTGGTAAATGTGGGTGTGGGTTTTTTCTTTCCAAATAACATGGCAATGTCCTTTCTTCCCGGCAAGTTATGCTGAAGATCCGTTTATCGACGCGGTGGCCAGATTGATCCTGCCGGAATGATGGCGCCATCGGGGACATCTTCTTTGACGGTTGCCCCGTTGCCAATGCGCACGCTTTTACCAATGTTGACATACAGGTTGACGGTTGCTCGCATCCCAATCAGCGTTTTCTCGCCCACGTTCACACCACCTGCCAGGGTGGCGCCAGGTGAAATGTTGACAAAAGGCCCCAGTGTGCAGTTATGAGAGACAATGGCACCCGTGTTGATGATGGTGCCAAAACCCACACGGGAATCAACGCCGATATAGGCAAAGGCAAACACCTGGATGGCATCGGCAAGCTCAACATTGTTCTCAATGCAGGCTGTGGGATGGATCACGGTTGGCAGATGAAAGCCCGCTTCGCGCAGCCGATCATAAACGGCGAGCCGAATCTGGAGATCGCCGATCCCCCCCACACCGTTGACTGCCCGGCTGATTTGATCCTTTGCCAGTTTTGGCAACTGCTCAACGCCGCCCAAGACCGTTAAATCCATGATTTGGTCACCGGCCTGGAATCCATCATCCAAAAAGCCAACGACTTCATAAGTCCCCGCACTTTGAATTAAGGCAGCCAGCGTACTGCCATGACCACCCGCACCATAAATCACAATCCGGTTATCATCATCAGATATTTTTAATTTTTCGAACGGCGTTTGTGCTTTGATATGGTCAAGGACAATTTGGCGTGTGACCAGCGTTCCTTTTGGAAGCGTGGCTAAATTCAAACCTTTTTCAAGAGCAAGTTCTCGGGCAGGTTCTGTGATACGTAATCCGGTTGGGATGGATTGAGAAACATCCTCGTCGGTCAATTCAGGAAGCCAGGGTGGTAGCAACGGATTTTTGGATGATGGACTCTCGCCAATGTAGGCAAGCGTTTCGCCTGCCTGAACAGTTTCGCCCTCAGAAAAACGCAATCCGACCAGGTAGCCTGAGTCTTCCGCCAGGATTTCACCTGTAGATTTGGTGGTTTCAATGATTGCGATGACCTGCCCTTTTTCTATGGGATCGCCCTCAGCCAATAACAGCGAAGCCAAAAGAACCTGTGATTCATTGGGATTTAAAAACGGGATTTTGATGGGTTTGATTTTTTTCATTTTTCTTTATACCATTTCCAGAACTTTTTTAATAATATCTTCCGTATCCGGCAGGCTTGCTACTTCAAGATCCGGTGCAGCGGGGATGACAATGCCGGAGGCAGCCAAACGCGCCGATTGTTTTAATGTGCCGCCCAAAGCCTCAGAAGTCCTTGCGATCACTTCTGCGCCCCATCCTAAGGGCAGGGTTCCCTCTTCAATTGTCAGCAAACGTCCGGTGTGCCTGACAGATTCAAACAGGGGTTCGAGGTGGAAGGGCGCCAGACAGGTGGGCACCAGGAGATCACAAAAGACTTCGTGATCGTAAGCCAGGCGTTTCATGGCGTTCATCGCCAGATGCGCCATGTAGCCATAGGAAGCCAGGGTCAGCTGGGCGGCAGGGGCAGAATGTAACGTCAGCCTGTAGAAAGGGTAACCGGGTGCAGCGCTGGTGTGAACGATCGAGTTTTCATATTCGATCATATCATCCGGCGATAATAGCTTCAATAAATACTGCAGTTTGTTTTCAACAAACAGGGCGGGGGAATTGAGGGTTGTAATCGTCTTGAAAAGCAATTCACCCGGTGTGCCAGGGTGCGTTTCACCCTTAAAGTGAAAGGGTGCGATCACGGTGAGGCCGGGGACCCCTAAAAATAATTTTTCAAGGCTCTGGCTGTGGGTTGGGCCATAGCCACGGCGTCCGCCCATCGGCGTCCGGATGACGACGGAGACGGGATCCTGCTGAGGATAATACATTGCACCGAATTTCGTGATGTGATTAATCACCTGGTCAGCAATCAAAGTGGTGAAATCGCCAAACATGATCTCAACCACCGGTCGCATCCCGCGCAGCGCCATGCCGCCCGCAATGCCTGTGATGCCCGCTTCTGATATGGGCGTTGTCCAGACCTGATCGGGGAACAGGGTGGATAATCCCCGGGTGACCTTGAAGGAGCCGCCGTAGGGATCCAGAATGTCTTCACCGAGCAGGATCACATTGCGATCCTCCTGAAGGGCTTTTCTCAACCCAAGGTTGAGAGATTCGAGCACAGTTGTGGGTATTTGCTGGTTCAAGTTCGCACCCCTTCAGCTGCAAGAGCGCCTTCAAAGGCAGATTGAATCCGGATGTCGACCTGCTTGTGGATTGATTCCCTGCCCTGATCCGACAAACGTGCGCCGTGAATGGTGACCGGGTCGCGGCTTTGCCAGAGGAAGTTAATGTCCTCTACTGAGCGCGTGTCATCGCCCTTTGAATGGGTGCCCAGTCGGGCGGTATCGATGATCAGTGCCCGGGGAGAGCGTTCTTCCCGGACTGCATGGATCAGGTTTTTGGCAGCATCGAAAATTTCAAGGACATCGCTGGTGTCGAGCCGGGTTGCGGGGATGTTGAAGGCTTCAAAACGTTGACCGACGTCACCAGCAATTGCCAGGTGCGAGGGCGTGGTCTGGGCGATGCGGTTGTTCTCGAGGACGATCAAAATCGGCGCCTGCCAGAGCGAGATCATGTTCAGGCATTCGTAGACGATGCCCTCGCCCAGGGTGCCGTCTCCCATGAAGTCCACAACGATTGCATCCCCGCCCGCATACTTTTCAGCAAGCGCCATGCCGGCAGCCATCGCCACCGTGCCCCCCTGGACGCCGCTTGAATAAAAGTTTCTCCAGTGCAGGTGTTGCGACCCGCCGATGCCCCCGCACACGCCCGAGGGTTTGCCCATCAACTCGGCGTAGAGCGCCTGAGGATCGCCACCATAGGCTAAGAAATGACCGTGGCAGCGGTGATTGCTGACCACCACGTCATGTTCAGTCAGATGCGAAAGGACACTCACAGCGTTGGCTTCCTGACCAATGCTGGTGTGCGTGGTCCCATGAAAAACGCCGGTTGAGAACGCTTCTAAGAGCACGGTCTCAAAGCGGCGAATGGTGTAGAGTTGTTCATACAAAAGGGCGTTCTTATCCATGAAGGGCACCTCGGTTGACAACAAAACGCCAGGGGATCGAACGCCAGGGTTCAGGGACCGAATTTAAGCCAATCCGGGCAGTCAATTCAACAGCCTCATCCTCAATGGGTCGATCGTTTTCAATCCATAAGACGGATTTTTGACTGCAGAGATCGGCAGCGTTGAGCTGGCCATCAATCGCCAGCGCCTGGGTTAATTTTGCCGGACCGTTTGTCCAATCGGGCAGTTGTGCGTGATAGGGACGATTGACAGCCATCTGAGCGTCGCCCTCAAGGGGCAGGATCGAACGAATCAAAACCGCTGCCGGTACATCTTTGGGGGATGCAACCACGTTGAACAGCCAGTGCATGCCGTAGGTGAAATAGATATAGGCATGGCCTGGCGGCCCATACATCACGGAGGTGCGGGGCGTTTTGCCCGCTGACGCATGACATCCAAGGTCATCTTCACCCTGATAAGCCTCGGTTTCGGTGATCAAGCCGGCCAAACGCTGCCCCTTCTGCAGACGGACCAGACGACAACCCAACAGGTCACGAGCGACTTCCAGGGCAGGGCGGGTATAGAATGTGCGGGATAACACAGCCATAGTGTTATTTTACTTGATTAATTATTTGGGGATAGATAGCTGCACAGCCGTACATCTCCAAAGAATTAACCGTTTCCTCATGCGTCACGGATGAACTGTCGCAATGACCATTATTTTGGCAAGGCTTGGATTGCGTTCACAATCTGCCAGCCACCTCAGATAAATTTAAAGCTCGCCAACACAGACAGGCATAGGGTAGGAGCAAACAGCCTGCGACCTCAAAGCGGGATTATTGTTTTTCTTGATTGTTCGTTAAAGGATAGGGGCCCTGTTTCTCAACGGGTTGGAGGTTGGGGCTGTTCAGCTTTTATTTCCCATTTTTAAATTGAGGATCGCGATCAATCGTCAATTGCAGCCCCATTTCAAGAGGAACCAGCGGGACATAATTCAATTTGGATTTGGCAAGGGAAATGTCCGCACGCATCCGTGAAACGCCGCTGCTGATGAGCAGGTTATAAATTTCTTCAGGCTGCTGTTGGGTGAATTGCATGATCAGCTTTGCCAAATCACTGACGCTGGTCTCCGTTCCGCTGCCGACATTGATCACCAGACGATTGAGGTTTTGTGCGGTTGCGGCAGCGACCAGCGCATTCACCACATCATCTACATAGACATAATCACGGGTTTGGCTGCCGTCGCCATGAAAGACCAGGGTCCCGTTTTGAAGTGCCTGGCGGATGAAGTTTGGGATGACAGGAGGGTGCGCTGTTGGGATTCGCTGACCTGGCCCATACGCGTTGAAGATCCGCAAGCAAACGGCTTCGATCCCGGCGATTGCGCCAATTGTGCGGACATACCATTCCGCAGCCAGTTTGGAGACGCCATAAGGGGAAAGCGGATTGGGTTGCAAACTTTCTGAGAGGAGTGAGCTTTCCTGATCGCCATAGACTGCACCGGATGATGCCAGAATCACCCTGGGCGTGCCGGCATCTCGAATGGCTTCCATCAAGGTCACTGTTCCGCCCACATTAACTTCGTTGTAATCCCGGGGGAAGAGCACCGATTCGGGCACTGAAACCCGCGCCGCCAGGTGGTAGACGCAATCGACATCCTGCAAAAGCGTCCAGAGTTTGGGACGGTCGTTGATGTCGCCGCGGGTGAAATGGATTTCGGGGTCGAGCGCGTCAGGGTCGCCTGTGGAAAGATCATCCAGGACGCGCACATGATGCCCCTCGCGAAACAGCCGATTGCTTAATGCAGCGCCCAAAAAGCCGGCGCCGCCTGTGATCAGAAAATTCATGTTTTACCTCTTATTCAAAACGTAGAAAATCATAGCACAACCCGGGCAAACAGTGAAGGGTAATAGAGGATGCTCACTGCCAGCAAACTTACAAAGCAGGATACTCGTCATGATCGTGATTTGCAGCTTGGTGAATCAAAAGAAGAGGATGTTCACGCGATGCAGACGAATTAATCCAGGATCATAACGCTGTTTTCGCTCCTATGGATATCTTTCTACCAATTCTAACAGCAAAAAAGGAATGACAAAATATGTTTCATTTTTTGCTTTCCATTGAAGAGCTTGTGCCCTGTTTTTACGCAGGTAATAAATAAATTTGGGTATAATGAAGTATGGAAGTATGAACACCGTTTAACAGCGCGATTTGATCCGCATAGATTAGAAAGAAGGAAAAAATGATTGTTACCACAAAGAAATTATTTGAAGCCGCATATGGTAAATATGCAATCGGGGCCTACAACATCAATAACCTTGAGCAAACCGTTGGTTTGTTTCGCGGCAATATCCAATCGAAAGCGCCCTTTATCATCCAAATCAGTAAGGGCGCACGCGCCTACACCGATAAATATTTTTTGGAAGGCCTGATCAGGAGCGCCGATGAGGTTTTCCCCGATGCAATTTTTGCTGTCCACCTGGATCATGGGGATGAAGAAGCCGCAATGGACTGCATTGAATCGGGTTTTTACAGCTCGGTGATGATTGACGCCAGCCACGAACCTTTTGAGAAGAACATTGAGATCACCAAACGCGTGGTGGATGCTGCGCATGCAAGGGGCATTGTGGTGGAAGCCGAATTAGGACAGCTGGGCGGCGTGGAAGAACACGTCAAGGTTGACGAAGCCGATGCAAAATTGACCGACCCCAAGCAAGCCAAAGAATTCGTCGATCGAACCGGTTGTGATTCTCTGGCTATCGCCATCGGCACCAGCCACGGTGCATTCAAGTTCTCAGGCACCCAATCACTGCACTTTGATGTTTTGGCGGAAATCCAGCAAGAACTCCCCGGCTTCCCCCTGGTGATGCACGGCTCCAGCTCAGTTCCTCAGGATGAGGTTGCGCGAATCAATGCTGCTGGCGGCAAGATTTTGGGTGCAAAGGGTGTTGATGCCAGCCAATTTGCGCGAGCAGCCACACTGGGCGTGACCAAGATCAACATCGACACGGATGGTCGCCTGGTATGGACCCGAGTCCATCGCGAATTTTTCCGAGACCATCCCGAAGGTTTTGACCTGCGCAAACCAGGTGAGATCTTCATGCAAGCCTATGCGGACTTTATCGCTGAAAAGAATGATTACCTCGGCAGTTCCGGCCAGCTGGAAAAAGTTCGGGAGCTTGTTTCTGAATAGGAGGTTTTATGAAACCCGTTGAGATTCGTCCCGGTGTTTTTTGGGTTGGGATCAATGATCGGATCACCGAGCTTTTTGAGGGGCTTTGGCCGATCAGCCAGGAAGGTGTTTCCTACAACTCTTACCTGATCAAGGATGAGAAGTCTGCTCTGATCGACCTTTCGAAGGAGATGCTGACCGAGGACTACGTTGCCCAGATCAGTGAGATCTTTGACCTTTCCAGCCTGGATTACATCATCATCAACCATATGGAGCCGGACCACAGCGGCGCCCTCAAGCACCTGCTGACGTTGGCGCCCCAGGCGGTGATCCTGGCGATGCCCAAAGCCGTCACGATGCTGAAGGATTTCTATGGACTGACCGAGTCGATCGAACCCCTATCGGATGGTCAGGAACTTTCTTTGGGAAAGAACACCCTGCGTTTTGTTTACACACCCTTTGTCCACTGGCCCGAAACGATGATGACCTACATGGTCGAGCAGAAGGTGCTCTTCTCATGTGATGGATTTGGAAGCTATGGTGCGCTGGATGGTGCCATCTTTGATGATACCTGTACTGATCTTGATTTTTACGAGGTTGAAGCGCTGCGTTATTTCAGCAACATTGTAGCCACCTTCAGCAAATCGGTGCTGCGCGCGATCGGTAAGCTGGCAGATACACCCATCGAGGTGATCGCCCCCTCGCATGGGTTGATCTGGCGAAAAGACCCCGGTCGGATTGTTGAGCTTTATCAAACATGGTCTGAATATACACAGGCCCCGGGGAAAATTGGGATCACGGCTTTGTTTGGCACGATGTATCGTAACACCGAACACGCGCTCAATGCGGCGTTGGACGGGATCGCATCGGAGGGCGTTTCGGTTAAGGTTTGGGATGTGCGCAAGACCCACATCAGTTATATCCTGCCGGATTTGTGGACACAGCGTGGTGTTTTGGTGGCAGCACCCACCTATGAAGGCGGTTTGTTCCCGACCATGGTGGATGCCTTGATGATGGCGGATCGCAAACGGGTGTCCGGTAAAAAAGCCGCTTATCTCGGCAGCTTTGCATGGAGCGGCGGGGCGCAGAAGGAATTTGAACGCCTGGCAGAAAAGTTGAAATGGGATGTGTTGAACAGCCACGGTTTTATCGGCGGACCAAAGGAAGCCGACCTTGCCCAGGCGCGTGAGATCGGGGTGCAGCTCGCCCGTGCCGTGAAAGACATGTAACAGACACCAAAGAAGATGAAGGACAGCCCTGGATTTTCACTAGGGCTGTTTTTGTTTTCCCATTAACCCCAATTTGATAATTGCACGTAGCACGGTTTGATCCCATTTTTTCTAAGTGGCCCACAACCTGTGTGACCAGGACACCAAAAATAATTATGAACTAAAAACCAAATGGACTATAATAAACCTTCGAAAGACTGAAGAGAAACAGCAATAAACAATGGAGAATGATCATGAGTGATGAGTTGGGTGCAATTCGTAAAAACTTTATAACGGAGATCATCGATGAACATCTTGAAAATGGGCGCTTTGATCGTGTTCACACCCGTTTTCCGCCGGAACCCAACGGCTACCTGCATATTGGGCACGCCAAATCCATCTGCCTGAACTTTGGGATTGCTGAAGACTATGGCGGCCTGACCAATATCCGCTTTGATGACACCAACCCCATCACGGAAGAAGTGGAATATGTGGAATCGATTCAGGAGGATATCCGGTGGCTCGGCTTTGATTGGGAGGCCCGATTGTATTTTGCCTCGGACTATTTCGATGCATTCTACGACGACGCCCTCCGCCTGATCAAACTGGGGAAAGCCTACGTGTGTGATCTTTCTGCGGAGGAACTGCGAGTAACACGCGGCACGTTGACGGAGCCCGGCGTGAACAGCCCCTTCCGGGAGCGCACGATTGAGGAAAACCTTGATCTCTTTGAGAGGATGAGGGCTGGAGAATTTCCCGATGGCGCCAAGACGCTGCGCGCCAAAATTGATATGAGCTCACCCAATCTGAACATGCGCGATCCGGTTCTCTATCGTATTTTGCACGCCCCGCACCATCGCACCGGGGATAAATGGTGTATTTATCCCATGTATGATTATGCCCACTGCCTGTCGGATTCGATTGAACGCATCACCCATTCGATCTGCACCCTCGAATTTGAGGATCATCGCCCTCTGTATGATTGGATCCTCGATCAACTGGAAGTTTTTCATCCCCAGCAAATTGAATTTGCCCGTCTGAACCTGACCTACACTGTGATGAGCAAACGCAGATTGCTTCGTCTGGTACAGGAAGGGTCTGTGAGCGGTTGGGATGACCCCCGCATGCCCACACTTTCGGGCTTGCGCCGCAGGGGTTACACGCCCGAAGCGATTCGCAATTTTGTGGATACGGTGGGTGTTGCCAAAGCCAACAGCACGATCGATGTGGAACTCCTGGAGCATGTCTTGCGGGATGATCTGAATGAACGCGCAAAGCGTGTGATGGCGGTGGTGGAACCGCTGAAAGTGGTGATCGATAATTATCCTGAAGACCAGGAAGAGAGTTTTGATGTGCCCTATTTCCCCGGAAGCCGTGAGGACAGCCCCACCCGGGCAGTGCCCTTCAGTCGGGAGATCTATATTGAGCGCTCTGATTTCATGGAGGACCCGCCCAAAAAGTTCTTCCGCCTGGCGCCGGGCGTTGAAGTGCGGCTGATGAACGCCTATTACATCACCTGTACAGGGGTCGTGAAAGACGAAGGGGGAAATGTCGTTGAGTTGCACGCCACCTATGATCCCGAATCGCGCGGCGGAATGTCGCCCGATGGGCGCAAGGTGCGCGGGACGCTGCACTGGGTGAGCGCCAAACATGCCCTGACGGTTGAGTGCCGGCTGTATGACAACCTGTTCAAAGTTGCAGATCCCTTCGAAGTGCCGGAGGGCGGGAGCTTTAGCGATAACATCAACCCCGATTCGATGATCGTGGTCAGCGATGCGAAGGTGGAGCCCAGCCTGGCGAAGGCTGAGGCACGTGAGCCCTTCCAGTTCATGCGCCAGGGCTATTTCTGCGCCGATTCGGAGGATTCAAAACCCGACGCGCCGGTCTTCAACCGCACCATCTCCCTGGTGGATTCCTGGGCAAAGATGCACAAATAGGATGAGTTGACGGAATGCTAAATGAATTCAGAATATTGAGGTGAATAGAACGACCAGTATTTCTCGCCAACCCACCTTACGAATATGGTATAATTTTCGTGCTTGAGGGCCCGTAGCTCAGCGGCAGAGCAGGCGGCTCATAACCGCTTGGTCGCAGGTTCGAATCCTGCCGGGCCCACAATTTTGGTTTAAAGGTGGGGAATTTATTATCCAGAACTTTTTGGCTGTCTAGGATTATAAAAAATGTTGCGCACCTTGCTTTGCATGAGTGTATGACCTGCGATTTTTCACACGAATAATCCACCAGGGAGTGTTTGCGCCGGTCTCCTGACCGGCGCTCACTGGGGAGAACACCCACATGTGCTTTCGCACTCAGGGCAGGTAGCGGGAACTTGAGATATAAAAAAAGTGTCACGCGGGTTGCTTCATAAAAGTGTATGACCTATGATTATTGAACATAAACAATGGTTCTGTTTACGCCGATCTATGGACTGACGCCCACTGGTCAAGTCACCAGCGAAATCAACAGAAAGCTGCATTCACAAGGAGAAATATATGGAACTTTCACCAGAAATCAGGCAGGAACTTCTCAAAGCACAGCGGACGGAGATCACGGAATATCACGTCTACAAAAATATTGCCAAAACTCTCAAAAATGAAGAAAATCGCCGGATTGTGGAGGAAATTGGTGAGGATGAAAAGCGCCACTATGAAATCTGGAAAGGCTATACCGGCGAAGCTGTCAAGCCCAACCGCTTCCAGATCTGGCTGTATACAACCATCAGCAGGTTGTTTGGTTTCACCTTTGGCTTCAAATTGATGGAGTTGGGCGAAGAAAAAGCTCAGGTGAACTATCAAAAGATTGAAGATGCCATTCCTGAAGCAAAAGCTGTCATCGAGGATGAAAACACTCATGAAAACAAACTCCTGAGCATGCTGGATGAAGATGTGCTGCTCTACGCAGGATCGGTGGTTTTGGGCTTGAATGATGCCCTGGTCGAGCTAACCGGCACCCTGGCGGGGCTTACGCTTGCTTTTCATGATGTCAAGGTCATTGCCTTATCTGGTCTGATCACGGGGATTGCTGCGTCGCTCTCCATGGGTGCATCGGAATACATATCCACCAGTTCTGAGGACACTGAAAAACACCCTGTGCGGGCGGCAATTTATACCGGCGTGGCGTATATTATTACCGTTGCCCTGCTGATCCTGCCCTATCTGTTGTTGAATAACGAATATCTTGCCCTGGCCGTCACCCTGACGATCTCGGTTTTGATCATTGCTGTGTTCAATTTCTACATCTCGGTGGCGAAAGATGAACCCTTTGGTAAACGCTTCTTTGAAATGGCGGGTTTGAGTCTGGGCGTGGCAGCGATCAGCTTCCTGATTGGCTTTGTGATCAAGCAGTGGCTGGGCGTCGAGATTTAAAAATTTTGTCACGCATTTTATTTCACAAGCGTGAACGACTTGCAATTCTTCAACAAAAACAATCTGCGTGATTTTATTGGTCGCCTGATCGCCACTCACTGGTGAGGACACCCCTCACGTGCTTTCACGCTCAGGGCAGGCAGCGAAAACTTGAGATCTTTTTAATTTTCTAAAATATTTACATCACTCTAATTTACCTGGGATTTGCTCAGGCGCAGGACGCATGGCATATCTGGGCTTTGTCTGTTGCCTACGGTGTTTATAATGCAATCATCGGTTTATTGTTCTTTCCTACATCATTAATTGCCGGTGTTTTGTGGCAGGGTGTTGGTCCCTGGCGGGGTTTTAGCCCAAGCGCGCCCTTCCTGTTCGGGAGCGGGATGGCTTTTATTGCAGTGGAGTTCATGTTCTTATGGCACCCCAAGGATCTTGTTCGGGGCGTGGCTTGACTGCTGGATTGTCTTAATTGATTTTCCTTCTCTCTCAACCCGGGTAAAGGTACTGCAAGATTGTCTCTGTTATAAAGCTTCATGTGGTAGGATTATGCTCAGTCTATTTATGTGGAGTTGCTTTTATGATCAACAAGAAAGTTCTTGTCGCGGGCGGCACCTGCATTGATATCATCCCTGATCTTTCGTCAGTTCCAGAGGACAAATTTCTGGACCTGCTCCAACCGGGTAAATTAATCGATGCAAAGAGCTTCAGCGTAAGTACGGGCGGTGCCGTTGCGAATACCGGGCTAACTTTGGCAAGGTTGGGGGTTCCGGTCAGGATGATTGCAAAAGTGGGTGATGACCCCTTTGGTAAAATCATTCGGGATCTTCTCGCACGCGAAGTGCCCTATGCAAACGATGATCTGGTGGTCGATTCTAATAATTCAACCAGCTGTTCTGTTATTTTAAATCCCCCTGGGTTTGATCGCACCTTTATCCATTCAAATGGGGCGAATGAACGCTTTTATGCTTCCGATATTCCCCTGAAAACGCTCCAATGGGCAGATTTACTCCAGTTTGGTTACCCATCCATGATTAAATCAGTTTACCGGGCTGAAGGCGCTGAACTTGTTTTGATCTTGCGGAAAGCCCGCCGGGCAGGGTTGAGCACATCCGTCGACTTTACACTGCCCGATCCCACCACCCCCGCAGGAGAAGTTGATTGGCCAGTTGTTCTGGCGAATGCGCTTCCCCTGATTGATGTGTTTGTGCCCAGTGTTGAAGAGCTTACTTTTATGCTTGATCGTGAAACTTACGATCAAATGAACAATGATCCAACAGCCTCCTTCATCGAGCTGGTGACGCCTGAGCTGTGTGATGAGTTGAGTGAACAGATACTGAGCCATGGTGTCAAGATTGCGCTGATCAAGCTTGGAGAACGGGGGCTGTATCTGCGTACAGCGGCGCCGGATGCCTGGAAAAAAGTTGGACGGGGGCTTGATGGATTATCAGCGGAGTGGCACAGCCGGGAACTGTGGGCGCCCGCCTTTTCGGTGGAAGTGCACACCACCAACGGTGCAGGTGATGCCGCCGTTGCTGGTTTCCTTTCCAGTCTTATCCAGGGTGTGGATCCGATTACGGCGTTGCAAATATCCGCTGCTGTGGGTGCCTTCAGGGTGGAAGGTAGGGGGCAGGCGGGAGACCTTCCTGAGTGGGAAAAAGTCCATGAACGCGTGAAGGCAGGGTGGCAAACCTTGCCGCTTGACCTGCCATCGGATGATTGGGAAAAAGACCCGACCAATGACATTTGGCATCGAAAATGAACACTAGTCGCATGACCGTATTAAAACCAGCGCAAACAGCACATGTTATTTCCTGAACTGCTCCCCGTCACCTTTATTCAAAGAATAAGCCGGTTTACAGCCGTGGTTGGATTATCCTCCGGAGAAAGGACTTCAGCATACGTGCCCACCACCGGACGCCTGACAGGTGTGCTGCGCCGGGGCGGACGGATCTGGCTGGAACCAGTCACGAATCAAAACCGTAAGCTGCGTTATACGCTTGTCCTGGCTGAACTGGAACAGGGCGGCTTTTGTTCCGTAAATGCGACTCTGGCGAACCAGCTTTTTGAAGAAGCGCTTTCGAACCAGCGGCTGGAAGCGTTTCCCTGCGATGAGATTCGGCGAGAAGTCACTTACAAGGATAGCAGGTTTGATTTCAGGCTTGCTGAGCAAAATCAGGTTTGCTGGGTGGAGGTCAAATCAGTCACATGTGTTCAGGAGGGGGTGGGTATGTTCCCGGACGCGCCTACTTCTCGTGGGCAAAAACACCTGCGGGAGCTTGCTGAACTGGCGGTGCTGGGAGATCGTGCGAGTGTGGTGTTTGTTGCCCAAAGAGCGGATGCAACCCGTTTCAAATCTCATGAAACGGTTGACCCTGAATTTACCGAAGTCCTCCGTCAGGCACATGCGCAGGGGGTTGAAATCCATGCCTACCGTTGTGACATGACACTGAAAGGGATCGAGATTGCAGATGAGATCCCTGTAAAAAATTAATCTACAATAATTAATGTTTGTGTGTTGCTTCTAACACTTTGAACATTAATATTGGTAAAAATATAAGATATTTTGATACTGCAATCGACAGTATTGTCCGGCGGCCGGCTTTTATTGACAAAACTTTGAATCCACTTCTTGGTTCAGGAATGAAAATCGATCATTTAGGAGAAAAAACAAATTTTGCCATTAATGCTTTCAGATATTCCACATTTCCGTAGCAGTAAAAAGATGGCAAAATCACTTTTGTATACTGTAATATGTGATTTATAACATTACCGTAACCGGACATTCAATCAACTTATTGCAAAAATATTTGTATATTGCTTAGTTTAACCAGCCCACTATTGTGTTTTACTTATTTTTGTTAAATGATTCAAGAAAAATTCTTTGATATGATTGGCTTGATTTTTAATATATAAAACCAAGTATTACGGATCAAGTTTTTAAATTTAATTCATTATCAATCCACAAAATCATCCGTTGATAATTGATTTTTGAAAAATCAGTAGTGTCAACACAATAAACTGGACAAATATTGGTTGGAGAGACAACTTTTGAAAGCTCAAAAAGCTCATTTCCATATTCACGGCCTGGGTGTCCACGATGGCGATGATCAACCCGTGTCACATATCGTTCTCGTAATACTTCACTAGATGCATAACACCAGATTTCGGCTAACACCGTTATATTTGCATTCTCAATTTCAATAAGTAATTCATTATGAGGAGGTTTGCCAAACCAAGCATCAACGAATATTAACGTTTCCTCAGGAAAATTCTTAATAATAGACCAAATTATTTTTTTTGATGTACGAGTTAATAATCGACTATAATCTCTATCACCAACACCCATTACATCAAATATTGCTTCTTTAATAACATCTAAAGATAACAAAGGAGCATGATAATGATTTGAAATTATTTTTCCAATGGCAGTTTTCCCAGACGCAGGAACACCATTTATTAGAATTGCCTTACGATTACTCATTAATGGGCCTTTAATTTTAAGATTGCAAAACGAAATTATTAGAAGTTACTTAGTGAGACAAAATGCTCTCAAACCAGCTCCGATTACACCTGACATATCAGAAAACTTACATAATTGGACATCATAAGAAAACCATAGCGATTCAGCTTTTGTGTATTTAATTAATGTGCTATATGCTGGTTCACCCAACCCCCCGCCCAATAGGATTAATTCGGGTGAAATTGTTGCGGAAAGTGTATCCATCGTATATCTTAATGGTGATACCCATTCTTTTAACAAATTTTCTGCCATCTCATTACCATTATTAGCTATTTCAATCACGGATTGTATTTTTGTGGCATAAGGAAAGTTATATTTTTTAAAAAGCGTTTTCAAGGCAGTTCCAGAGCTATAAGTCTCAACACAACCTTTTCGACCACATGTGCATATTGGCCCATTTGCATTATATGTAATATGTCCTAATTGTCCGGCAATACCACCACCATAAAACAATTTTCCTTTCGATGCAATAGCACCACCAATTCCGGTGCCAATAGTCAACAAGGCAATGTCATTGTATCCTAAAGCAGAGCCTACTTTTAGTTCAGCAAAAAGTGCCATAATTGCGTCATTGTCAACTATAGTCGGCTTGCTGAATTCATTTTTAATTATTTCGCTCAGATTCATGTTTTTAATTTTTAAGAACCCTGATGAGAGAATAACACCATCGGCATGTCTTATTCTTCCTGGAAAACCAATTCCAATCGCTTCTACGTCCGTAGTAGCAAATTTAGATATCATTTTAATTATTGTTTCTAAATTTTTTTCTTTTTCACCAGGAGCACGACAAATTTCCAGATCAAGAATCTGTCCCTCTGAGGAGACTTTCCCAACCCTAATGTTCGTTCCACCTAGATCTACGCCTAATGATATTTTCATAAAATCTATTTAATAAATTGGTTCTTATCCTACAGCTATTGAGTTAAAACATTGATAACTTCGTTTAATCGAGGGATTGCTAAAGACTGTAACCTGCTTACCATTTCAGAGGAAGAAAGTGAAATACAATCTTTCCACAGGGATCTGCCAGCAATTGCTCCTTTAGCACCATTCTTTATTGCGATTTCTAATTGATTTAGAAAAACTGTATGATCAACGCCTTGAGAAAGGATAGACCATGGAAGGCCATTTAATAATTCAGTAATTCTTTTACACATTTCTCCAGAACCGGGATATTGCAATTTTAATACCTTGGCACCATTATCTACGGCTAGTTTTGCTGAACTAAAAATAAGTTCTGGTTTGATCCTTTGAAAATCCTCATCGCTTTCATCGTGCAAAGGATACACAAGTATTTCTACTATTAATAACACACCTTCTTTATTAAATTGATCGACAGTGTTTCTAATCAACTCTTGAGAATATTTGTCTTGATTTTGGTCAGGTCTCATATATACCAGTAGTTTCCCAGCATCTCCCCCTAACTCCTTTACTTTCCGAGCACTAATCCCATCGATAACCTTAGATTTTCGCAGTTTTGTCTCCTCATCCAGTGAGTAACCAGATGCGTCTAATCCAATAACTAATGAAACGCATGATTGCAAAATGCCTTGGTCGACAACTCTAGGAAGTGCACACTCCGGATCTAAAAGAATAGCAGGGGCAAAATTTCCTAGTCCTTTGACTAACATAGTTTTAACATTGCCCAAATCATCATATGATATGCTTGATTGATTCTTATTGCTTTCTGCAAGAATCTCTCGCATACTATTTCTTTGATCCATAGCGATAACGAACATCATTCCATTAGGTGTGCTCATTTTTTGTAATGATCGTAATTCCATTGTGTTGAGACGATAATTGAAATCAGATTGTTTAAGTGACATAAAAAATTCCTTCTTGAAAATTATTAAACGATGGATAAAAAACTGTTTATATGTTAATTAAATGAAATATTTGAATCTGTCCCTACCATTAATGATACAACTTCTTCTTCATTTGTTTCATTTCTTAATAAATCTCCAACCTTAATTCCTCGACGCAAAACGATAATTCGGTCAGCAACCGAAAAGATATCATGCATGTTATGGCTAATAATGATAATTGGCACACCCCGATCTTTTAAATGTCTTACGAGTTCATAGACCTTTCTTTGTTCAGGGACTCCTAAAGCAGCAGTAGGCTCATCCATAATTAAAAGTTTTGCATTCCAATATATTGATCTGGAGATGGCGACAGCTTGACGTTGACCGCCAGACAATTCACGGGTAGGACGTGTTAGACCATGGATTTCAATATCTAATTCATTCAAAATTGATTTAGCTTCCTGCTGCATTTTTTTTCGGTTTAAAACAGGAATAAATCCGACAAATTTTCTTGTTATCTCTCGACCTAGAAAAATGTTGTCTGCAGAATTCATGTTTGTTGCTAATGCTAGGTCTTGGTAAATAGTTTCTATGCCTGCATTTCGAGCATCCATTGGGCTGGGAAAACTGATCTTATCGCCATTAATAAAAATTTCTCCTTCATCTGGCGAATAAACACCGGAAATCATTTGTATTAATGTCGATTTTCCAGCCCCATTGTCACCCACCAATCCGAGAATCTCGCCCTCATTGATATAAATGCTTACTTTATTAACAGCTGTTAAACCCCCAAACCTTTTTGTTAAGCCCTGACATCGCAAAATGGGCTCTTGCCAAATTGCATTAGTAGTGTCTACCTTTGAATTATTCACTTAACCACCTGCTTTTTTAGTCGATCAATTAAAACAGCAATAATAATTATTATGCCAACAGCAACATATTGATAAAATGGGTCAATACCTAAGATAATGAGCCCATTTTGCAGGAAAGCGATAATTAATGCACCTAATAAAGTGCCAATCAAATTGCCTTCACCGCCACTTAGTGAAGCTCCTCCAACAACAACAGCAGCTACAGAGTTTAAATTCAAGGCATCACCAGCTGCAGCAACGCCTCCAGAATAACGCATAACATATAAAAATCCAGAAATACCCGCCATGATTCCAGAAAAAATATACACTTTTAAAAATATTTGATTAACCGGAATACCTGCCCGTAATGCTGCCTTGATATTGCCTCCTACAGCATAGACATGCTGTCCAAATCCGGTTTTTGATAAAACAAAATGTGAAACAAACAAAATGATGCCAAAATATATAATTAAATACGGCACTAACGTAATTGTGTTTCGCAATTCTAAATTTTTCAAACCTTCGTGGAGTTTGAATAAAGATAATCCTACAGAAGGATGAATGTAAAACATAAAGCCATTTGCAAAATGACCCACGCCAGGATGATTTATGCTAACTGGTGGACCCCCAGAAAGGATATAGCCAAATCCTCTAGCAATCCCATACATTCCTAAAGTAGCGATAAATGGCGGCACATTAAGTCGTGAAATTACTAATCCATTAATTAAACCGGCAAATGAACCGAGTAATATGGCAGTAACAAAGCCAGAAAAAACAACCAAACCCAAACTTGAATCTGTAGAAAACAACCTCATGATTAATGAAGCACATACGCTTGCTAGACCCATTACCCACCCTGTAGATAGATCAATGCCGCCAGAAATTATTACAAGAGTTTGTCCAATTGCTAATACTATTAACATAGCATTGTTAGCCAAAACGGATTGAAAGTTCCCTAAACTTAAAAATCCCGGAGCAGTGGAAAATCCGGCTAATAAAATAACAAAAAATATAAACACCCAATGTTTGCTGATAATGAATTGGGTCTTTAGTTTAAGCCTTTGTTTATTTTGCGTGGCAGTAATACTTTCTTTTGTTTGATTATTCATCAGTTTTCACTTTATAGCTTACTGAACAAATTCCTAAAAATGATTAGTATGATTGAAGAGATATATCAAATTCTTTCCTGGGATTACCCCAGGAAAGAATTCTAAATGGTGTTACTCAGATTTGTAAATCGCGTTTTGAGCTTCTTCAGTATCGACATTATCTCGTGTAATTACAACGAAAGGCGTATTAACTTTGGCAGGAATATCCGCTGTGTTACCCATGAGTGCATCATAGGCATATTGAACAGCTAAACTACCAATGAGAGCTGGTTGTTGCGCAATAACCATATCGATAACTTCATTACGAAGATCAATAATTGCTTGTTCAGGTGCGTCGAAGGATGCAATTTTTACTACACCTTCCAATCCAGCGCTTTTAATTGCTGCTGCTGCTCCTTGAGCGCTAAATAGATTGGCGCCAAAAATTGCTTTTAATTCCGGCTCTTTCTCAAGCATTGCTTGAGTTTGGTTGGTTGCAATTGGGGCACTGCTTTCTGTGTAATCTACGCCAACGAGTGTCACTCCTTCAACTGAATCAATCGCTTCAATACACCCATCTCGTCTTGCTATATCTGAAGGGACATTTGCAGTTGAGGTTAGGATATAAAGCGAACCTTCACCTCCAATTGCTTCAATCAATGCGGTACAAGCGATTTTTCCACCTTCATAGTTGTCGGAGGCAATAACAGACAGAGGAAATGTGACAGAGCCATTTTCATAATTACCATCACCAATATATTGATCTGTGGTAAGAACCGGTATACCCTGCTCATAAGCTCGTTGCAAAGGCGAAATCATGGCTTGTGGATCATTGGGAACAGCTATTAATGCGTCGATTCCTTTTGCTATCATTGCATCAACAATGGGTGTTTGCACTGCAGGATCCCATTTTGAAGGACCATCGGCAACCAATTCCACACCCAATTCTTCAGCTTTTGCTCTTGCACCTTTTTCCATTGTGATATAAAAAGCATCTCCTTGAATGCCGTATACAAGAGCAATTGTCAACTTACTGGGAACTTCTTCGTCACTTTGTGTAGATTTTTGTGGCTCTAAGGCTGAAGTTGCACATCCTGTGATAATTAGTGAGAATATCACGACCAAAATAACGAGCAATCTCCTGTTCATCTTTTCTCCTTATATAGATAGTTTTGGTTTAATGAAACTTAAAACGGCATAAAAAATTAACGTCCTTACATCCACCTCCTATTAATAATACATTATAATTTTTTTACAGATATTTTGATGAACATAATATGCAGGATATACATGTTGTAAAGCAGTTAATATTGCAATAATCATTTCATCATATTATAATAACATTATAAGCAATTGCTTTCTATTTGTCAATGGAGAAAAAATGGTAAAAACTTTAAGAAAAATTGATTTAAGAAGTAATATTCCTTATTATGTCCAATTAAAAGAAATAGTATTATATGAAATACAAACTGGTATATGGCGAAACGAAGAAACGCTGCCAAGTCATTCTGAACTTTGTGATATGTTCAACGTAAGCAAATCAGTGATTCGCCAATCCTTAAAAGAACTAGAAAATGAAGGATATATTATCCAACACAGAGGGAAATTAACCGAGATTGTCGATAAGAAAATTAGTGGTCAAATCTTACAACGATTAGATGGCACGTATAAAAATATGATGCAAATGGGTTATTACCCTAATACTAAAGTATTGATTAATCAGGTTGAAATTGGGGATGAATCAACTTGTCGACGTTTACAAATTTTACCTAAATCAAAACTAATCAGATTAGAAAGGATCAGATATTTGAAGGAAGAACCGCTGATTATTATTAAATCTTATATCCCATACGACCTTTGTCCAAAAATCATAGAAATTGACCTAACTGGAAAATCCCTTCTAGAGGAAATAAAAAGAGAATATGGGTTTGAAATTGTTAGAAGTAAACGATCAATTGAGGCTGTTCTATCGGATGAACACGAATCAAACCTGCTAGAAATTGCTTTGAATTCACCTTTGTTATTATACAAATCAACATCTTTCATTGAAGACGGGCGTGTCTTAGGTACTACAAAAGCATTATACAGAGGAGATAGAGCAAAATTTGAAGTTGAAATTGGTAATTTTGCAGAGTGAACAAAACATCTTGACAATAGCATTGAGAGCCATCGAGCGATTTTTTTGTGTGGCTACTCGATACTCGCATATATTTAAAAGATTTCAACTGTTCTTTTTAATTTAATATTTTCCGAACTTTAATTTTGTGCTTCTGCAAATGAATAATTTTTTCCTTTATCTACCATTGTATTATCTAAGTTTGCCAGATATTTCTTAACAAAACCTTTAACAAATTACATGTACAGCCAAAACACAATTAGGTAAAATATTCAAGCTATTTTTCCATTTCTATTTACAGCTGAGGAGAATGTGTTGAATGAAAATTTTGTTAATTGGCGGAACAGGTCTGATCAGCACGGCAATTAGCCAGCAGTTAATTGCCGAAGGGCATGACCTGACCCTTTATAATCGAGGTGAAACCGAACCTCGCCTCCCGAAAGCATATCGCGCTATTAAAGGTGATCGAAATAACCTAAAGAACTTTGAGAGGCAGATGTCGGAATTGGGCAATTTTGACGCGGTGATCGACATGATCTGTTTTCATCCAAAACAGGCTGAAAGTGACATCCGTGCCTTTAAGGGGCGGATTGGGCAGCTGATTTTTTGCAGCACCGTGGATGTTTATACCAAGCCGCCAGCCACCTTTCCGGTTGTTGAATCCCACGAGCGCAAATCCTGTACGGATTATGGACGTGACAAAGCAAAATGCGAAGACCTCTTTCTGTCTGCACAGGATGAAGCCGGTTTTCCGGTGACGATCATTCGTCCTGCCAGCACCTATGGCGAGGGCGGTACGATCATCCATAGCCTGGGATGGGAAACGTATTTCCTGGATAGAATCAAGAAGGGATTGCCGATTATTGTTCATGGTGACGGCGAGGCGCTGTGGGTTTCCTGTCATGTGGATGATGTGGGCCGCGCCTTCGTGAACGCGATTGGCAACCAAAAAACCTACGGAAAAGCCTATCATGTGACCGGCGATCAGTGGCAAACATGGAATCAATACCATCAACGCCTGGCTGAAGCCATTGAAGCTCCTGAGCCAAATCTGGTTCACATCCCGGCTGATTTTCTGGTTCGCGCATTACCAGAAGAAGCGACGATCACCTATTTAAATTTTCAGTACACTAACATTTTTGATAACAGCGCCGCGAAATCGGATCTTGGTTTAGAGCAGACCATTGATTGGAAAACTGGCGCCAAACGTACCTATGATTGGCTTGTTGAACAGGATCGGATCGACGATTGGAGAGGTTTTCCGCTCTATGATCGCGTTATCGAGGGATACAAAAAGCAGGCTCATGAACTGCTTGTCAGTTTATCCAACTTAAATAAAAGAAGGAATTAAGTTACCGCTTGCCGGCTGAAATTTATGAAATCCAGGGATAACGAACCAGCGTTTCTGGTGTTTATAATCATCCTGTGAGGTCAGGTCGCAAGACGCTCTCTTAGCGCGAACAAAGTGGGCGCCACGCCCGCTGTGAATCCGTGATAAACTTTGCACCGTATGGATAAAAAAGCGCTGCACACCCTTGAATACCACAAAATCGTTCGCCAACTGGTGACTTACACTGATTTCAGTGCATCGGCAGAGCTGGCGGTGGGTTTGCGCCCCACATCCGAGCTTCACGAAGCACGCTTACGCCAGAGGGCGACGCGCGAAGCACGCCATCTGCTTAGTTATCATTCCGATCTTTCTATGGAGAATGCGACCGATATTCGTTCGATGGTCGGAATGGCGAGCCGGGAGGGCATCCTCGAACCAGGGGATTTCCTGGCTGTAAAAAACACGCTGATCCTGTCGCGCAACCTGAAGCGCATTTTGGATGAAATGATCTCAGACACACCGCATCTATCTGGTTTGGCGGAGGATTTGCCGGACGGCTTAGGTCTGGTGGATCAGATCAGCAAAACGATTTCTGACCGGGGCGAAGTGATGGACTCAGCATCTGAGAAGCTTACAGAGATCCGGCGGGACATGAAAATCACCTATGAACGGATGATGTCCCGCATGCAAAAGTACATCACTGACCCTGCCACTGTTCGTATGCTGCAGGAACCGATCATCACGCAACGCAGCGGTAGAAACGTCCTCCCCTTGAGGGCGGAATTTAAGGGCAGAATCAAAGCTGTGATCCACGATCAGTCCTCATCCGGGGCGACCTTGTTCATTGAGCCTCTTGCGGTGGTGGAGTGGAACAACCAGTATCGTGAATTAGAACTGGCAGAGCGGGACGAGATCCGGCGGATACTGGCGGCGCTCAGCCGGATGGTTGCGATTCATGCGGATGAGTTGAACCGGATGATCGAGGCGATTGCCGAACTTGACCTGGCTTTGATGTGCGCTCGCTACGCTGAGGATTTGAATGCATCTGAACCCGAACTGCTCCCTTTTCGACAGGAAGAGGAAAATCACCCGGGCAGCACCCTTCGTTTGCTTCATGCTCGCCACCCCCTGCTGGATCCTGAACAGGTTGTGCCGATCGATGTGGATTTGGATCGCAGCACCTATGCCCTGGTGATTACCGGTCCGAATACAGGCGGCAAAACCGTGACACTTAAAACCATTGGCTTGCTGGTTCTGATGGCGCAATCCGGCTTGCAGATACCCGTCCAACCAGGATCGTCGCTCTCTATTTTTAAGAAGGTATTTGCGGATATCGGCGATGAGCAATCCATAGAACAATCTTTGTCAACCTTTTCAGGGCATGTCACGAATATCGTGAGCATCCTGAAGCAGGCAGACTCACAGACGCTGGTTCTCTTAGATGAATTGGGAGCGGGGACAGATCCGCTGGAGGGATCTGCGCTGGCGCGGGCGGTGATGGGTCATTTGCTAGAACACAAGATTACGTGTATGATCGCGACTCATTACCCTGAGCTGAAAGCTTATGCCCATAATACTCCGGGCATCCGGAATGCCAGTGTTGAGTTTGACCTGCATACGCTCAAGCCTACCTATCATCTGATGATCGGGTTGCCGGGGCGTTCGAATGCTCTTGCTATTGCGGAGCGGTTGGGCTTGCCCGAGAGCATTATCCAGGCGGCTCGAGCAGAGATTGACCCGACGGATCTGCGCGCTGAAGATTTGCTGGATGAGATCCATCGGCAGCGTGAATTGGAGCAACAGGCGCGCATCGCTGCTCAGGCTGCTCAGTTGGAAGCCGAAACGTTGCGAGATGAACTTGCGCAGAGATTGGATCAAATTGAGGATGAACGCTATGCCCTGCTTGAGCAATCCCGGCAGGTGGCTGAATCTTCGTTAACTGTGTTGCAAGATGAAATTGAATCATTGCGAAACAAGCTGGCTAAAGCCCGGCAGCCTTTGGATATCGTGGATGAGGTGAAAGAAGTTGCTTCTGTTCTGGTGGAGGAAGTTGCCGAACCCATCCTGCGCAAAGCACCTGCAAGACAGGTGCGCTCTCCGAAGGGACCTTTGCGTCTGGGGGAAAAAGTACATTTGCGTTCGATCGATCAGGACGGCATTCTGACCGGGATCGGAGATGACGAACTCGAGGTTCAGGTTGGTGTGCTGCGGGTGAGGGCGCGACGGTCGGATGTGGTTCGCAAAGCTGAATTTGTCGAAGAAACCCAGGAAAAGAAAACCAGTGCGCCTAAAAGTGGAATTACCCTGTCTGTAATTCAGAATTCGCCTGGCGTAGAGCTGGATATACGCGGCCAACGTGTGGATGAAGGGTTGGATGCGCTGGAACGTTATATCGAAAGGGCTTATCTGGTTGGTTTGCCTTTTGTTCGTATCATTCATGGAAAGGGAACCGGTCGGCTGCGCGATTCAGTTCGAACAGCGTTGACCGGGAATCCCCACATTCGAAGCTTCGAGAGTGGTGGACAGTCTGAGGGTGGTGAAGGCGTCACCGTTGTGCATTTAAAGACAGGTTAATTATAAAAAGAACCGATAGCACCCGTCTCCCCATTTCCCTTTGGCAATATCGGTTCTTTTGCACCTGGTCCCCTAATCCAAGTGCCCAGGTGCGAAACAAACTTCAATGTAAAAGAGTGTATCACAGAACCGTTACCAAAACGTAGACAGAATCTACAGAACATCAACGAGTGCTTCCCAAACAGGTCTTATTTTATCGAAGGATGCTTTTACAGGTTCTGTTTGTGCGTGCTTTTCCATATTGTCAATTAACGATTTCCACATCAGCTGGTATTCAGGCGGGATAGCCTGAGATTGTGCCTGGCATAACTGACTTTGCAAGGATAAAGCATTCAGTCTAAGCCAAACATGCTCTGTTTCCTCACACTCAATAAGAATTTCCCTGATGAGTTGATCTGCTGATGAAAGTTTTTTCTCCGCAAGTTTGACACTTGCTTTCCCCATTTTCGAAATGAGCATTTCAAAGTACAGACTATTTTCTTTGGCAATCTCAAAAGCGTGGGCGAAATTTTGTTCAGCTGAAACCAGGTCGCCGGTAAAGAGGTCGCATTTTCCAGCCGTACTCAGTGCAGACGAATAAAGGTGTCTCACCCCAAGGGTTTGGGTGGTAACAAAAACTTGTTCTATCCTATCTCTTGCTTCTGAAAGTTGGCCTAATCCAGCCAGCAAGTGAGCAAGGCGAATTTCGTTATGCAAACGACGGGGTGAATTTTTTAAATATCCAGATCTAATTTTTGCCATCCTGTAGTGCTGGGATGCTTTTAATGGTTCATTGAGGACATGAAAAATATCACCGAGCAGTGAATTCGCATCCATCATGGTGTAGCTGGTGGCATTCTTTTGACCTGATATTTTGGCTTCGGTAGCTAAGGCGAACGCTGCATCCAGGTCGCCTTTGATAAATTTAACCTTTCCACAAAGAATGAGCAATGTTTCGTAAAAGAATTCGTTGTTGAATGCCCGGGCTTTTTTCATGCCCTCCGATGCGAATTTTTCACAATCTGAATACTGACCTGATAAAAAATATGCATGAGATAATATGAAATAGGCACTGACCTGATTAATTGGGCTGAAGCTGGATAAATCATTGCTGAGAATGATATCGGCGTAATCAAGGGCTTTGAACAGCTCTCCTCTGGCAATGTGAGTCATACCGAGCAAAAGGTTAACATATAAAACAAAAGTCTCTTTTTCGGGTGGGTTCTCCGTAAGTAAATTCGTGAGGGATCGAGCTTTGCGTGCACATTCAATTGTTTCTTCAAACATGTTCATCCAGCAAAAATAATGACCCTGGCGAATGATCGCATGTATCAAACTCTTCCGTGCATCGGTACGTTCCAGATTCTTAATCGCATCTGCTATATACTCAAGGCTCAATTCAAAATTAAACTGCATGAAGCAGACATTAGCCAGAGCCATCTTCGAAACACCGATCAGTAGTGGGTCGCGATATTTTTCTCCGAGAAACTGTAATTTAAGCGCCACTTGTTCAAGCATATCTCTCTGGTTGGCTTGATAAGCGAGTTCACTCCATTGTCTGTAGAGCCTGAAAATATCATTAATTGAGAAAAAATCATCAGGCGCGCTTTGGACAAGGTCTTCCGCCTGTTGATAGATTTCCACTGCATCTTCCATAGCGCTTTGTTCCCAGGCATAGTTAGCTGCCTGTAATAACCAGCGAAAGGCTTTTGACACATCATTGCCCGCTAAATAATGCTGTGCGATGGCTGAAGCCCTGATTAAGGGCTCGGGTTCGGATTCTAAATATTCAGCAACCTGGCGATGGATCAGTTGGATTCGTGATGGTGATGCCTCAGTAAGCACAACTTCTCGTATCTTTTCGTAAGTAAATTGAATGTGGTTGTGGTGGTGATTGTTGCTTTGAGGGGATTGGAGCATACCAGCCCGAATCAGGGTATCGATCACTTCAGTTTCAGACGACGATTCCATGGGGGCGATCTTAGCCAATACATTTGGAGAAAAAGAATTTCCCAGAATTGCAGCGCATAACAGGGTATGCCGCGCCCGATCATCAAGCCGGTTCAGACGTTCACGAAAGATTGCACGGATGCTTTCAGGAAGCGGCAAGCTGTCGTTATTGGAAACATCTTTATTGCCATCGGAAAATCCCTGAATTGTATGAATGATTTCAAGCGTAAGCAGGGGATTTCCATTTGTTTCTTTGACAAGCTGTGCAAGCATCGGGGGAGTAGGAAGGGTTCCCCAAACTTCTTTGACAAGCAATCCCAGTTCAGCAGGAAATAAGCCCTCAAGCATGATCTGATGAACCGAGAAATCACGGTAAAGTTGCCCTAATAACGAATCCAGATTAAGACTGTTTTCTTCTGGACGGTATGCAATAATTAATAAGCCATATTCACTGAAAAACTTCTGAGACACAATATAGGTGATAAGTTGAGCGGTTTGCTTATCCACCCAATGGGCATTATCCAGCAAAAAAATCATTCGACCATACCTTTGCGAGGTTAGCCGCAGAAGGTGAAGAATGGCATTGAATAAGGCTTGTGTTTCTACTTCGGATTGGGCAAGTTGGATATCATCTCTGATGTCAACCAGTTCGGGAATGAGAAGACTTAATTGTTTTGCCCATACAGGATCAAGTGCACGCCAGGCATCCTCCGTTATGTGTTGACGAAGGGCATAGATGATAGGAGAGAAAGGCATTGCGTTTTCCATATCCAGCGCCGGAGCGACGAACAAGGATGGCGTTACGTCCAGCGTTTGGAACAATTCCTGAACCAGCCGTGTTTTCCCACTTCCCAACTCACCACGAAGAACAACCAGTCCCCCTTTTCGATAATAATTATGCAATTTATCAAGCTCCGCTTGGCGCCCAATTAAATTCACCTGGATTGTCGGGGCGGAAGGCCATTTTCTTTGGTTCTGATCTCTAATTGGGATGGCCAGGATCTGGGAATACTTGCATTTTGCAAGAATGGCTTCCGGCAAAGGGGTATTGAACTCCTTTTCGTAGACTGCTTCCAGCATGTCGCAGTATTCGACAAAATCCTGATGCTGCCCAAGTCTGAGTAACAGATCAAGGATTGTCAGGTGGAGTTCAGTGCTCAATAGGTCCAGTGACGCAAGCTGTAAATATAAATCTAAAGATTCCTCAAGCTTGCCAGATAAGTTGTAATGGTCCGCAAGTCTTTTGAGGAGGAAACGGCGAAAATAACCCAATTTCCATTGACGGTTCTGGCGCCAATTCTCAAATTCAGGGTATATGGAAAGGTCGTCTCCTTCGATGAAGGTGTCTCCTTGCCACATCGCCAACACTTCCTGAATTTGATTAACCATTTGATGGGGCAATGCGATATTTTCCTGGAAGGTGGATAAAGTGTGGTGCAGATTGAGAAACTGATATTCAAACTCAAAGACATCAATCTGTAAAATATTTGCTCTGATCCACACCTGGTCGAGTTCGCTAACGATCCAATTGGGATCGGGAAGTTGTTTTCGCAGTCGGGAAAGGGCTGTGCGCAGTGCACCGCGCTGGTCAAGTCCGTCTTTGTTGGACCAAAAAAGGTCAATCAGGGTGCTTCGACTGATTGGTCGATTCTCGACCGCGAGAAAGTACAGGATAGCACGTTCAACGCGCCGTTTCAACCTCAGTGGCTGACCTTGATAAAGCATTTCGACAGGGCCCAAAAGGTTGAGTATTAATGCCGAAGTGTCCATGATCAGTTAATCATACCTTCATTTTGAGTTACATTATCCAGAAATTTTACATCGGTGAAGGGTAAACAAAAAGGCTCACCAGGGTGATGATGAGCCCGAACGTCGGTTATGGTGCCGAAGGTGGGAATCGAACCCACATACCCGTAGGTACACGATTTTGAGTCGTGCGCGTCTGCCTGTTCCGCCACTTCGGCAAAGTCTATCATTATTTTACACCGTTATGATAAGGAAGGTCAAGACGATAAAAAGTGGTATTTTTAGTCAGCGAAAATGTCATCCTCAGATAGACCCGGAGGAATGAAATTATGATGGATAATCAATTTTTTCCTTGATTTACAAATCGGTCGTCTCAATTCTTCCTTTTAACCCTCACACAGCTTATTAATAATCGAGTAAAATGTTAACAATATGCACATCCTGCTGATCCATCAGGCTTTTGCGTCTTTGGACGAACCAGGCGGCACACGACACCACGAGCTGGCAAGGCATCTCAGTCAGAAAGGCCATCGGGTCACCATCATCGCCAGCCCTGTCAGTTATCTCACCGGTGAAAGTCAAATCAAGCAGAACAGGAAGCAGATCGACGATAAAGGCGTGACCATCATCCGTGCCTATACCCTGCCGGCATTGCATCGATCCTTTGTGTGGCGGGTGCTCAGTTTTCTGAGCTTTATGGTCTCATCCTTTATCCACGGCTTGATGGTTCGAAAGGTAGATCTGGTTTGGGGCACAACGCCCCCCATTTTTCAGGCTCCCACAGCCTGGCTCCTGGCAAGGTTAAAAGGAAAGCCCTTTTTACTTGAAGTGCGCGATCTGTGGCCGGCCTTTGCTGTGGCTGTTGGCGTATTGAAAAATAAAACCCTGATCAGGCTTTCTGAATGGCTTGAAAGATTTCTGTACCGCCATGCTGATCAGGTGATGGTCAATTCGCCTGGCTTTGTTGAACACGTTGAAGCTCGAGGGGCGAGGGACGTTGTTCTGATTCCGAATGGCGCTGACCCAGCCATGTTTGACCCGCAAGACCGGGGATTGGCGTTTAGAAAAACAAATGGACTGGAGAATTCCTTCATTGTCCTGTATGCTGGCGCCCACGGCATGTCCAACGATCTTGGCGTTGTGTTGGATGCGGCAGCTCTTTTACAATCAGATCCGTTCATACGGATTGTTATGCTGGGTTCGGGTAAGGAAAAAGCACACCTTCAGCAACAGGCTGCGGAGCGCAACCTGGGAAACATTACCTTTCTCACCCCGCTGCCAAAAATGGAAATGGGCCACGCCCTGGCTGCTGCTGATGCCTGCCTGGCGATCCTCAAGCCCATAGAAATGTATCAAACGACCTACCCGAACAAAGTTTTTGATTATATGGCTGCGGGACGAGCGGTGATCCTGGTGATTGATGGCGTCATCAGACAGGTTGTGACTCAGGCGGAAGCGGGCGTTTTCGTCCCACCTGGCGACGCACAGGCACTCGCAAATGCCATCAGGAATCTTGCTGCCCATCCAGACGAATGTCGGCAGATGGGCATGAATGGCAGAAGCTTGATCGTGTCACAATTTTCTCGTGTGGAATTAGCGGACAGGTTTACCGCGCTCCTGGAATCACTATGGAGGAAAAATGTCAGAAAAAATTTTAGTAGTTGATGATGAAATATCTTTGCAAGAAACCCTGGCATATAATTTGAAGAAACAGGGATATGATGTCAAGACGATCGGGGATGGCGCAGAAGCCATCGAACTCGCGCGTGAATGGTCGCCCGAATTGATCATTTTGGATGTGATGCTGCCCGGTCTTGATGGGTTTGAAATCTGCAGAATTTTACGTCAGGAAATGACCACACCCATTTTGATGCTCACTGCTCGTGATGATGAAATTGATCGGGTGGTCGGGCTCGAAGTTGGTGCGGATGATTATCTGGCGAAACCCTTCAGCATGCGTGAGCTTATTGCAAGGGTGAAGGCGCTGTTGCGAAGAGTCCGCCTGATTCGAGAAGAAGCGGCAATCAGCGAGGGCGAAGACGGCAAGCCAAAAGCAGAGGTATTGGAATTCGACAACCTGATCCTTGATATGGTCCGTCATGAAATTAAAATCAACGACAGAGTTGTTGCATTCAAACCCAAAGAATATGAATTGCTCACTTTCTTTGCACAACATCAGGGACAGGTCCTTTCTCGAGAAATGATCCTCGAGAGGGTTTGGGGATGGGATTTTATCGGTGACAGTCGCACCGTGGATGTGCATGTGCGCTGGCTGCGTGAGAAGATTGAACAAAACCCTGCCAATCCCCGACGGATCATCACCGTGAGGGGTGCCGGTTATCGTTTCGAAGGCTAATCAATGCTGCAAGGCGTATCCCGGCGGCGGGTTTTCACTTATCTGATTCTGCTGGCAATTTTGTTGGCAGCGATTTCTGCGTTTTATGGAAACCGAATTCGGCTAAATGAAATGGCGGAGAGGGAGGCGTCTCACGGAGATTATTACGCCGATCTTCATTGGCTGCTCTGGTTCATCCCTGCTCTTGTCGTGATCAATGGCTTGATCATCTGGCTTTTCACATACATTATAAAAGACCGCTTGCGACAGCAAATCGAAATGCTGACTATTGCGACTGAACAAATGAGTATGGGAAATTTCAGGCATCTTGAGTTCCCCCCGACTGATGATCCGGTTAATAATCTATCGCATCGTTTGCAGGTGATGGCAGAGCAAATTGGAAATCAAATCGCCGCACTCACCAGCGAACGCACGATGCTGACCGCCGTGCTGAATCAGATGACAGACGGTGTTTTGATCGCAGATTCCGAAGGGCAGGTTATGCTTTTGAATCCTGCTGCTGAGCGGCTCTTCCAGGTGGAAGAGAGCAAGGGTATCGGTAGATCTGTTGTTGAAGTCATGCGTTATCATCAACTCGTAGACCTTTGGCGGCAGACGAGCCAGGGAAAAACTCCGAGCACCATGTTGGAAATTGGATCTCAACATCTTTTTCTGCAAGTTGTCGGAATCCCGCTAAAAACATCGCTCCCCGGAAATACGATGATCCTGCTCCATGATCTGACCCAGTTGCGTCGTCTGGAAACTGTCCGCAGGGATTTTATCAGCAATGTTTCTCACGAACTGCGTACGCCGCTTGCCAGCATGAAAGCCCTTGCTGAGACCCTGCAGGAAGGGGCGCTTGACGATCCGCCTGCTGCGCGACGTTTTGTTTTGCGAATGGAAACAGAAATCGATAATCTGACTCAGTTGGTTAATGAACTTTTAGAACTGTCACGTGTTGAATCGGGTAGGGTGTCGCTCTCCTTCCAGCGGATTCAACCGTGCAATCTACTTAACCCTGCTTATGAACGAATGTACCTGCAAGCGGAACGAGCAGGGCTTGATTTAAGCGTTGACTGTCAGCCTGAATTACCTGCAGTCTTTGCCGACCCTGCCCGCATCACGCAGGTTTTAATCAACCTGATCCACAATGCCATCAAATTCACCCCACCGGGTGGAAGAATCCAATTATCTGCAAGAAAAGACAGTGAATTTATTATTTTTTCCGTGACAGATACGGGCGTTGGTATCCCAAAGAATGATCTCGCCAGGATTTTTGAGCGTTTTTATAAGGCAGATCGCGCCCGCACAGGAGGGGGAACGGGTTTGGGTTTATCCATCGCCCGACATACGATTGAATCCCACAGCGGACAGATCTGGGCGGAAGGCGAAGAAGGCGAAGGCAGCGCCATTTATTTTTCGCTTCCACTTGCCTGATGTTAACCCATCTTTTACTTTTCTTTATCAGTTTTTAACCGATTTCGCGAAATCATTTCATCTTCAGGGGATATGATTATTGTATGAGGGTAAATTCGTCAACTGTACAAACTGTCTAACTGTCAGAGGCGCGCGTTCATGAATTTAATCAAGCTGAAAACACGAAATCGAAGAGCCAATCACCGGGGAATATCCATGACACAACGCACCATGGACCACGAAATTCATGACCTTCAGGATGAAGTTCTGTTGCTCGGAAGCATGGTTGAACAGGCGATGCTGAGCGCCATTACGTCACTCAAACATCGAGATTTTGCAACCTCCCAAAGGATTATAAAAGAAGATAATCTCATCAATGAGAAACAATATGCCATCGAAAACCGCGTTTTGCATATTTTTTCTACCCAACAGCCTGTTGCCCGCGATTTGAGAATGCTGGCTGCCATTTTTGACGTGGTCACCGATCTTGAGCGCATGGGGGATTATGCGAAAAGGATCGCCAGGATTAACCTTAAGATTGGAAAAGAAGAGATCCAGCTTCCAATTCGTGAGATTAGCCGGATGGGAGATGTTGCTGTTGAAATGCTCCACCGTGCCTTGAGTGCATTTATTAATGCAGACGTACAAATGGCTTACCGCATTCCGGAGGAAGATGACCTAGTTGATGGGCTTTACAAAAATATTTATCGTAAAACGATCAACAACATGATCGCCAATCCCGAAGACATTGATCGAACAAATGACATCATTTGGGTTGCACACAACATCGAGCGCATGGCTGACCGGGTGACGAATATCTGTAAACGGACCATCTTCATCGCCACGGGAGAAATGGTCAAACTTGATTTTTCCGGTGACGAATTCCTTGATCTCGGAACGCTCTGAAAAGAGTCCAGAATTTAATTGACCTCTTCAAGCCAGACGCTTCGGGAATGTGATCTTTTTTGTTTTCTCATACTCGTAAAATGAATTGTGAATAATTGTGCATCAGGTTTTTGAAGATGCGCGCTTTTAATTAACAACACAACTTTTGCATGCATCCCAGTATAATTTTAAAAACACTCGCTCCTTTCAAAATGAAGGGTCGTTTTACGTTAAAAAACACAAGCCCTGACAGGATGATTATTGAGGAAGAACAGCCCGCCTCATATTTATAATTCATCTCATCTGATTCCATCGAGGGTTTACAATTAGATTTGAAGGTGAACACAATGGGAAAAAAGAATCAAAAGCCTGCCTGTATCTATGGCGCAGTATACATGCTCAAACAGGTTAACCGACTTGAAAGCGAAATTACTGGAGCGCTCGTGTCTGATGACATCGAGCATGTTCATCGCTTGCGGGTGGCTTCCCGCAGACTTCGCAATGGTTTAGGTCTATTTCGGGATTGCCTATCGCCAAAAATCTACAAAACCTATCAGAAGCACATCCGACGAATTACCAAAGCCCTGGGCAAAGCACGCGATCTGGATATCCAGATCGAATGTGTGACTCAGCAGCATGGCTTGCTGTTGGATGCAAACTTAAAACCTGGATATGAGCGCTTGCTCCTGCGCCTGAAACAGGAGAGAACGAAAGCCCAACAAAAGGTTGTGGGGGCACTCAATCACCTGCAGGGCAACCAGATTCTTGAAACAATGCGTTCCCATTTGGAATTGATGGCATTTACCGCAAGGAACACGCATCTCTACACACCGTCGCTATACAAAAAATCTTTAAAAGCGATCGGTGACCGGTTGGATGATTTTTTGAGTTATGAAGTTTATATCCACCAACCAGAACATATAGAAAAATTGCATGCCATGCGCATATCTGGCAAACATCTCCGTTATACTATGGAAATCTTTGCGCCAATCTACGATGACGCATTGCTTCCTTTTGTTCGCTACATGAAGGAAATTCAGGATCAACTCGGTGAAATCCATGATGCAGATGTGTGGCTCGACTGGCTTCAGAAATTTATCAGAAAAGAACAAAAACGAATAGAAGATTATTTTGGCGACAGCAAACCGCTAAAAGAATTGTTGCCGGGCTTTGAAGATCTGATTGAAAACCGCAGAAACGCCAGAGAACTTGAATATCAATCCTTCCTGGCGGCATGGACCCACTTTCAGCAAGAAAATGTGTGGGCGAAATTAAGAGAAATTCTTCAAACGTCGTTCAATTTTGACCCAGATTTGTCGCCTATTTCATCGGATCAGGATAAGATTAACACACAGTTCATTGAAATTAAACCTGAAGGGGAGACTCCTTTCCGGATTGAGAACCCGGATGAAACGCCTTTTACAACCGCTGTACACGAGCCTCCCAACCCGATTGAAAATGAATCATCCGACAGGAAAACCAACCAGAACCCCCATGAAAATCGCCCTGATCTCTGATATTCACGGCAACCTCCCTGCCCTCAGAGCTGTGCTAAGGCACGCTGAGGGGCAGGGCGCCGCCAATCTGATCCTCAACTTTGGTGATTCGGTGGGTTATGGGTCACAACCTGACCAGGTCATTCAATGGATAAGGGATTCGCGTTTTATTAACATTCTGGGCAATTATGACCAGAAAGTGCTCAGTAAAAAACATCGAGAATCTGGTTGGTCCAGTGTTAAGCCTCCTGACAAGCAGAAAATGTTTGCCTGGACTTATGATTCCCTGTCCAAAAAATCACGAAGGTATTTAAAATCACTCCCGCAACGTCGATCATTGACCATTGAAGACGTCCAGATCGCGATGTCTCACGCTTTCCCTGATCCTGAATATGAATTTTTGGTGCCTGAAATTCCAATCCAAAGCTTGGAGGCGTTGGCGAGGAAGGTGGGCGCGGATGTTATTCTATCCGGACACTCTCACAGGGCGCTTCAACGCACCGCGGACGGCGTCTGTTTTATTAATCCCGGCAGTCTTGGCCGACCCGATGATGGCGATCCTCGCGCCAGTTATGCGATTCTAATCCTTGATAAGGGCAGGATTCAGACAACCTTTTACCGGATTGCCTACAACATTACTGAAACCATTCAGGCTGTGCGCCGGACGGGGTTGCCTGAGATCTTCACCGAGGTCATCCGGCAGGGTATGAATTATGATGATGTGACACGCTTTTTGGAAAAAAATCCCGATTCCCATTCACTTGAGCCATGCGGCACCCTGTCACTCCTGACGGATTTTGGATTAAAAAACCACTTTGCTGGCGTAATGAAGGGCGTTATTGCCGAAATTGCACCGCAAGCAAAGATCATCGATATCAGTCATCAGGTGGATTCAAACAACGTCTATGAAGCAGCCAAAATCCTCAAAAAAACAGCGCCCTATTTTCCAGCAGGCACAGTGCACGTGGCGGTTGTCGGCGCCGGCGTGGATACCTTCCGGCGTATGCTTGCCGCACAAATCGGATTACAGTTCTTTGTTGCCCCCGATAATGGCTTGCTGACGCCGCTCATTCAAGATGCACGAGAAAACGGCAAAGATCTATTGATTGTAGCGGTGAACCGACCCCAATACTGGCTGACCAAACCCGACAGCACCTTTCAATTTCGGGATATACTGGCGCCGATTGGCGCACATCTCGTCAATGGCGTACCCTTGCAAAAGCTGGGGGAAGAGATCGACAGACCGAGATTGATCGATTTTCCATGATTTGCCGATAGCGATCAACGTCAACAGGAAGTACGCAGTCATTGCGATCGGAAAGGACAATCAATTTAAGGTATGGTATGTAAACCACCCTGCAGTTGAGAATCCCCCGGTTATCCACCATGAAATGGTTTAATACTGACATTATCGGGTAAAATTTAGAAGAATTACATATTAAAATCGAAGGTTTCAATGAAATTTGACATCCAAAAAATAAGAGAAGATTTTCCGATTCTGCAGACCACGGTTAATGACAAGCCCCTGATTTACCTTGACAGTGCTGCTACCACCCAAAAACCGCAAGCGGTAATTGATGCGATCACAACTTATTACACGACCATCAACAGCAATATCCATCGGGGCACCCATCATCTCTCAAACCTTGCCACCGAAGCGCACGAAGCCGCACGGAAAACCGTTAAGAAATACATCAACGCTCAACATGATTACGAAATCATTTTTACCCGAGGCGCCACGGAAGCCATCAACCTGGTTGCTTTTTCCTTCGGAGAAGCCTTTGTTCAACCCGGTGATGAGGTAATTGTCACAGAAATGGAACATCATTCCAATTTTGTCCCCTGGCAGTTGATGTGCCAGCGGCGGGGTGCACATTTTCGGGTGGTACCCATTGACTCTGACGGCAAACTCCGACTGGATGTGCTCAAAGAGCTATTAAGTGACCGCACCAGATTGGTGGCATTCAACCATGTTTCGAATTCCCTCGGAACGATCAACCCTGCCAAAGAGATCATCAGGATGGCACATGATGCAGGTGCCGCGGTGCTGGTGGATGCCGCACAGGCAGTTCAGCACGTTACGCATGATGTCCTCGACCTGGATGCCGACTTCTATACCTTCTCGGGGCACAAGATGTATGCCCCCACGGGAATTGGCGTTCTGTATGGTAAGGAAAAATGGTTGGAAGCCCTGCCCCCCTATCAGAGCGGCGGTGAAATGATCGACCTGGTATCTGCTGAAGAGACCACCTTCAGCCAGCTTCCCTATAAATTTGAAGCAGGCACACCAAATATCGCGGGAGCCATCGGGTTGGGAGCTGCCATTGATTACCTCAATCAATTCCCCTTTGAATCTATCGTGGCACACGAAGATGAGGTGCTTGAATACGGTCGGCAAAACCTTAAAATAATTGACGGGCTAACCCTTTACGGTAACGCCCCCCAGCATGTGAGCATCCTTTCATTCAACATCAGCGGCGTTCATCATTATGATCTGGGAACCCTGCTGGACACCCAGGGGGTGGCCGTGCGCACCGGGCATCACTGTACCCAACCCGTCATGGCAGCCTTTGGGATCGAAGGCACTGTGCGGGCTTCGCTGGGGATCTACAATAACCGGGAGGACATTGATGCCTTAATCACCGCAATTCGCACCGCACTCAAGATGTTAGGAAAATAGGCCATGGCAACCATCACAGAGATTCAAGCTGAGATTGTTGAAGATTTCTCCTTCCTTCCTGAATGGGATGAACGTTACGCCTATCTGATCGAACTCGGGCAGCACCTGGAATCACTGCCTGATGAATATAAAACTGAGGAAAATATTGTGCGGGGATGCCAGTCAACGGTTTGGCTTCATCGCGCCTGCCGGGATGGAGTGGTGTTCTTTCAGGCAGATAGCGATTCACTGATCGTCAAAGGTCTGGCCGCGCTGTTGATGAAGGTCTTTTCCGGGCAGCCCGCAGCGGAAGTCAGGGTTGCCGACCTGACATTCTTCGAGCTAACCGGGATGAACAAACACCTTTCCACGCAGCGTGCCAATGGACTGATGGCAATGGTTGAACAGATCAAGGCTTATTCAGCCAGATGTGCAGATGGGGAGATCTAAACCCGTACCCGTAACAATAAACTCAATAAAAACTAGAATCTTGACAGTACATCTGAGATTTAACCTTTTAAATACGCAATTTACCTGAAACTTCAGACCTCACATTGCAAATCAATAGCATCTTGACTACAATGAAGAACCATGAATGATAAAACAAAACAAATCTTATTGACCAATGACGACAGCATCCACTCCCCCGGCCTGTGGGCGGCTGCAGAAGCACTCGATTCACTGGGCTTTGTGCATGTGGTTGCGCCGCGAGATCAACAAACGGGGATGGGACATGCCATGCCCATCCATTCCTCAGGCATTATTGAAAAAATGACCCTTCATGTCAATGGGCGAGACTGGGATGTCTTCTCAGTGGATGGCTCTCCAGGGCAGGCTGTTTTGCATGGGATGTATGACGTGATCCAGAGCACACCGGATCTTGTCGTTTCAGGCATCAATTATGGAGAAAACGTTGGCGCAGCCATCACCATGTCCGGCACAGTTGGGGCGGCTTTTGAAGCAGCCTCGCTGGGAATTCCAGCACTGGCTGTCTCCATGCAGACCAGTACCGAACATCATCTCTCTCTTTCGCAAGATGTTGATTTTGCTGCAGCGGGTTACTTTACCCACAAAATTGCAAAAAAGATGCTTGAACACGGCCTCGACGATGATGTGGATTTCTATAAACTTGATATTCCTTTGGGTGCAACACCGGAGACGCCTGTTGTTCTGACAAGCCAATCGAAAGAACGCTATTATGTGCCTGTCCCTGGCCGACGAGAAAAATTAACAGATCGCGGTCCTATAGCTTATAAACTCAGCTATCGCCCGGAAGACCTTGAGGTGGGTAGTGACCTTCATACGCTGTTAATCGAGAAAAAAGTCGCCCTGGCGCCGCTCAGCATTGACCACACAACGCGGTTGGGTTTTGAGCATCTTCAGTACATGCTAAGCGACGATTGATGTGCGGTCCTTACCTGGATGAGATGAGACAGGTTAAACGCCCAAAAAAATGAAGAAGAGCCTGTTTGTATAGAGGCGATACTTAATAGAAATAACAGCCAATTTTTGTTGATACAAAACTAATGAAGGTCTTTTGTGTTGTATTGAAGGACTGCATTATTTTTATTGAAAGGTTATTCATATGGAAGCAACAGAAAAAATCCCCCTTTGGCAGAAGATGATTTACGGCTCTGGTGATCTTGGTTTCAGCCTGAACAACTCTATTATTACTGCTTTTTTCTCCGTATTCGCGGTGACCGTTGTTGGCATTCCTCCCGGGCTTGTCGCCGTTATTTTTATGATTGGGCGCAGCTGGGATTTCATTAACGATCCGATTATCGGGCATCTCTCCGACCGTACCCGCACAAAGTGGGGACGCAGGCGACCCTTCTTGCTGTTTGGCGCTATTCCCTTTGGGCTTTCTTTTATTTTGCTGTGGCTCAGTCCTAATTTTAACCAAACCGGTTTAATTATTTATTATTCGCTGGCATACATCGTCTATGAAGCTTTTGCTACCTTTGTTTATATGCCTTATTTTGCGCTCACGCCAGAACTCACCGATGATTACGATGAGCGAACCAAGCTGACCAGTTTCCGAATGATGTTTAATATTATGGGCAGTCTGACCGCTTATATCCTTCCGCTGCTGATTGTCGGCAGTGATTGGACAAAAGCCACCTCGCGAGAAGTGCTCATCATGGCGATTGCTGCGGCAGTAATCGCTGCCACGCCGATCATCGCTGTTTTCTTTGGAACAAAGGAAAGGAAAGAGTATCAAACAGAATCCCTTCCGAAATTCATCCCCTCACTCAAAGCCGCCCTCAAAAACCGCCCCTTTGTCTTTGGCGCGATGATGTATCTTTTTACCTGGATGACTATTGTTGTTGTGGAATCCAACTTACAATTCTTTATTATTCATATTATCAAGCGCCAGTCTCAAAGCATCATTATCATGGTTGGCATCTTTGTGACCGCCATCCTTGCGCTGCCGATTTGGAACTGGGTCTCCAAAAACTGGAACAAACGCTATGCTTACATTGCAGGGGTAGGTTTTTGGGCGGTTGTAATGATGGCGTTGATCTTTATGAACCACGAAACACCCTTCTGGCTGATCCTGATCCTGTGTATTATGGCTGGCATTGGTGTGTCAGCAGCACAGGTACTGCCGTGGGCGATTATCCCTGATGCCATCGAATGGCAGGAATGGCAGACCGGCGAACGCAATGAGGGCATGTTCTACAGTCTGATCACCCTCATGGGTAAGGTGGGTATGGCGATTGCTCAACCTGCAAGTTTGTTGATCCTGCAGCTTTCGGGTTTTAAAGAAGGTCAGAACGTTGTTCAATCTTCCGGCGCGTTGCTGGGCGTGCGCCTGGTGATGGGACCGCTGCCTGCCATCCTTCTCACTTCAGGTATTGTCATGGCGCTTCTATACCCGCTGACACGCAAACAGCATCACGAAATTGTGGAAGCCCTTCGACAAAGACGGGAAGAACGCCGGCATAAGAGGGCTGAGAAAAAACCTGTGCCTGGCGTCAAAGAACCCATCCAATAATAAGCACAGACAAACTGGACGCATAAAAAATAATAGAAGAAACAAAACCCCCCACGAGCTGAATAATTAAAAACAGCGGTGGGGGATTTACTTTCAGACTTTCTCCAACCCTATTCAGTTAAAAAATCTATATTTGCTTGGTCAACTTGTGTAAGTTACCAAAAACCATAAAAATTAAAAAATTTCCTTCTTGATAAGAATTGAGAAATCCTGTAAAATCAAGTTAACATTAATAATATGCCCTGACATTAATATAACCTTAGCTTCGAAATCAGTAATAAACAACAAAAGGTGAGAATGATGAGCGTCATAAAAGTGTCGGCAAATTCGCGTACTGCTGCAGTCGCAGGGGCTATCGCAGGTGTCATGCGAGAGAGTCGTATGGCCGAAGTCCAATCAATCGGCGCAGGTGCGGTAAATCAATCTATCAAGGCGATTATCCTAGCGAAAGGATATCTCATCAATGATGGCATTGATATCTCTTGTGTGCCCGAATTCGTAGATGTTGATATTGATGGGAAAGTTCGTACAGCCATCAAATTCACAATCATACCGTGTGGCGAAGAAAAGATTCCTCAAGAGGGGACGTAAAAGGAAACAGACAGGCTTTTTTTAGATGCTGTTCTTCGCTATCCTTTTGATTTCTATCAACGAATAACGAACTTTAGTTAAACGCGTTTGTTCCTTTAATTAATCGTGCCATTGCGCGATTTACAAATTAAAACGAACAGTTTCCTTCCCTATTAAAATGTTACGGACCTTTTCGACGATCAATGCCAGGTGCTGAGGTTTGGCGACATAATCTAAATTGTCACAAGGAACCGTTAGCACGGGACAGAGGTTAAAATGATTGACCCAGCTGTCGTAGAGTTCATTGAGATCTGAAAGATAGCTGGCGCTGATTGTCCGCTCATAAGATCGATCGCGCATTGCAATCCGATCCAGCAAAGTTGAAACTGAAGCCTTGAGGTAGATCACCAGATCCGGCGGAGGTAAGAATTCTACCAATACCTGGTAAAGTTCTCGGTAGGTATTGTAATCCCGTTCATTGATTGCATCCTGCAAAAATAAGTTGTAAGCAAAGACTTCTGCGTCCTCATACACACTGCGGTCTTGAATGACCGAGGTGTTCATGTCCATCAGCCTGCGGTGGATCCTCAGGCGTGTCATCAGGAAATAAATTTGAGAATGAAATCCCCAGGCTTGCATATTCTCATAAAATTCTGCCAGATAGGGGTTTAGGGCGACAGGTTCATAAAATGGCGTCCAGCCCAATTCCTCACTCAATAATTTCACCAGGGTTGATTTCCCAACGCCAATATTTCCAGCCACAGCAATAAATTTGTCCATTTAACTTTATCTCCTGCATTGTCGGGCTGATGGGTCTTTGCCGATCAAAACATAAAACAACCCGGCTGTTCCAAACGGGCATCAGCTTCTGCGCTAAATTGTATTGGATGTTGGATGATTTGAGAAGGATGTGAGAGCAAAAGTTTACATTCGAGCACCAATCCCAACACAAGACCACATCATTTTCCAAACAAGGGTCGATACGTCCCGATCGTGTAATTATGATCAGATCGTCACCTTGCCCTGTTGTGATTGTTCTCTGCCTTTTATCACAACAGGTTTAGAGTGAATATAAAAATCCAGGGCGGGGCTTCAGTGGCTTACCCTGGATTAATTCACCTGCAAAGAAATGGAAATAATTAAGAATTACTTTTTCTCAAATCTTTGTCTGACCAATTTGACAAGCTCCACCGCAAAGAATACGATCGAGCTCAAGCCAAGGCTCAACATCAATTGGCCAAAGCTGAGGGCGGTGGTATCAAAGATGTTTTGAAGGAAGGGAACATAGATCACTGCCAGCTGAAGGGCGAAGGTCAGGAGCACAGCGCCAATCAAAGAGGGATTTGAGAACAATCCCAACTGCGCCAATGTCAACCTGTCTGAGCGGACTGCCAGGGCATTACCCATCTGCGCAAGTGAAAGAATTGAGAAAACCATAGTTCGCCAAACGGCATCCGGGTAGGTGACATTCGTAAAATCATTGATGAACTCGGGCAGCAGCGCTACAAAACCCACCAGGGGACCCACAAGGATAATGTACCAACCCAGGCCTCGAGCGAGGACGCTTTCATTTGGCGGGTGGGGGGGCCGTTTCATTGTATCCGGTGCAGATGGTTCAACACTCAGGGCAAGACCGGGCAAGCCATCCGTCACCAGGTTGATCCACAGGATCTGAACCGCATTCAATGGGATCGGAAGCCCCATCAGCGGAGCAACCAGCATGACGAAGATCTCCCCAACATTACTGGACAGGATGTACTTGATAAATTTCCGGATATTTTCATAAATTGTGCGCCCTTCTTCAACGGCGTGCACAATCGTCGCAAAATTATCATCCAACAGCACCATATCCGATGCTTCTTTGCTCACATCCGTGCCGGTGATACCCATCGCCACACCAATATTTGAGCGCTTCAATGCCGGGGCATCGTTAACCCCGTCACCGGTCATGGCGATGATGTGCCCGCGGTTTTTCAATGCTTCAACGATTTTTACCTTATGTTCGGGACTGACCCGTGCAAAGGTGGACACGTCTTCAACAATATCATCAAGATCGTCAATGTCCATCTCAGCCAGTTGTTGCCCGGTAATGATCAGGGTATCGCCGTCATTTTCATTTTCTGCATTGACTATCCCAAGGTTTCGAGCAATGTTTAACGCCGTCAATGGGTGGTCGCCGGTGATCATGACAGGGCGAATGCCAGCGGTACGGCATTCCGCCACCGCATCCCTGACTTCGGGGCGGGGCGGGTCAATCATCCCCGTCAATCCAATAAAGATCAGATTATTTTCAAGTTCATCTTCTTTATTAGATTCGGGAAGCGCGTCAACAAACTTCATAGCAACACCCAGCACACGCATCCCTTCATTTGCCAGATTGTTATTTGCCTTCTCAATGCGTCCCTCCCACTCTGCATTAATCGGCTCGATTTCACCCTTCGACCAGATTCGATTGCTGATGCTCAGTAACCCATCGACGGCACCTTTGGTGAAGATCACATATTTGTTGTCAGGTAATTGATTGATCAGGTTTTGATAAGGTTCATCATAAGTGTTGTCCGATTGTCTCCGGATTTCATGAACTGTTGTCATCCTTTTTCGCTCGGAGGTAAAGGGAATTTCATCGACCCGGGGCAAGAGTTTTTCTAATTGCTCTTTCCAAAGGCCTAACCGTGCAGAGGCAACGACCATTGCTCCCTCCGTTGGATCACCGACGGTGTTAAAACTTTCACCATCTTCAGCGGGTTGCAGCACGGCATCGTTTGCAAGTGCGCCCCCCGCCAGCAACAATGAAATGTCATTATCCGTTTCCGCAATCACCTCCTCACCTTCATGAAGGGTTGCGCCTGAATGTTCCATTTGGGCAGCAAGGTCAAGCCTGTTGCCAGCAACATCCAAAACGGTCACCGTCATCTTGTTCTCGGTCAGGGTTCCGGTTTTGTCAGAACAAATCGTGGTCACAGAGCCAAGGGTTTCCACAGCGGGAAGTTTTCGAATGAGCGCATTCCGTTTAACCATTCTTTGGGCGCCCAGGGCAAGCCCAATGGTCACAACCGCTGGTAAGCCCTCGGGTACAGCAGCCACTGCCAGACTAACCGCCGTCAGGAACATTTCCTGGATATCGCCACCGCGCCATACCCCAACCACGAAAACAATGGAAACCAGCACAAAAGCGCCAATCGCTAACCATTTGCCTAATTCTGCCATCTTTTTTTGCAGGGGTGTCTTGTCTTCGTGAACCTGCTGAAGCAGATCCGCGATGTTTCCCAATTCCGTTTTCATCCCGGTATCAACAACAACAGCGGCGCCGCGACCGTATGAGATGATTGTTCCCATGAAAACCATGTTCTTTCGATCGCCGACAGTTAGGTTTTCGGTTTCTATCCGATTAACAATTTTACCAACAGGGACAGATTCACCGGTGAGCGCGGCTTCTTCCGCCCTCAGACTCATCGACTCGATCACCCTGCAATCTGCAGGGACGCTATCCCCCGCCTCTAACAAAATAATATCACCCGGCACAAGGCTGGTGGCATCCACCTCTTTCACCTGGTTATCCCGACGCACTTTGACCGTAGGAACTGATAGTTTCTTCAGCGCTTCCATTGCCCTTTCAGCGCGATATTCCTGAGAAAAACCGAGCAGGGCGTTCAGAATTACGATGATCAGGATCATAATGGCATCGGTGGTTTCCCCGATCATGAAAGAAATGGCTGTGGCAATTAACAGAACGATCACCATGACGTCTGTGAATTGGCTCAACAAAACCATCCATGGGTTGCGCAACCCTCTTTCTTCGAGTTGGTTGGGCCCGTATTTTTGCAGACGCTGATTAACTTCTTCTGAACTTAAACCTTGAGGTGATGTGTCAAGTTCCTCAAAGATATTTTCATAATCTTTTGTGTACCATGGAACCATTTATAATTCTCCTTCTTCAAAAATTGTCGCTGCTGATCCTGTTGGCTTCCGTAAGACAGCACAGAGCCTTTGCTGTAAAACGCAATTCAAAGTGTAGATGACCTAAGGATGTTATAAAAAATAAATATCCGCTATCGTTGCGAAATACGCATAAAACTTTACTTCATTTACACGAAAACGACCATAGATTATCTATGGTTTCTGAAAAATAATGTCCTCTCCAAACAAACGTGATTATACGCGCCGGCTGATGATGATATCCTGCACATCAGCCCCCACGTCCTTGCCGACCACAGGACATTTCACTTGAAAGAGAAAATAAATAGGGGCGGAGACATCTGAAAGAGTCTCATAATTTCCCATGCCTTTGGCGATAATTAATGGTGCCGCCTTAAACTTTTCCTGAAACGCCCCCCCACTTTTTGAAAGCACAACCCCCGGAATCCGAGCGCCTGTGTCGATCAGAGCAGCAACCGAATCAATACCTGCCAGGATGGCATCTTCAAGGGTTGCGTCATTGATGACCGGACCACCTCGCACAGCGTAAACCACCGGGCAGGGGATCTTTTCAATGAAAAGCCGATCAAAAACTATCTCTCCTGCATTATCACCGATGAACAGCACCCAATCCACACGATTCAGGCTTTCCCGCAGGGCATCGGTTTCGTCGAGGGCAGGCGTTTGGTTCAACACCCGCATAACAACTTCCCGGAGATTATAATCAGGATTGGGGCCGAAATCCATAATATTGCCCGCGAGACTGATGCGAAGTGCGGTCGAAAAAGGATCCTCGGATTCCTCGATGCGCTGTTGCAGTTCCGGCACCATGTTGAGCGCTTTCTCTGTGGCTTCTATTTTTACAGACAGGTAAGGATCATCACATCCAACCAATCCACGCACAAGTTCATGCACGCGGGCACTGATTTCTGGCGGTGTCGAACCATCAGGAATTTGTTTTAATGTTTCCAGTGTTTGCAGAACAAGCGCCCGGGTTTGTTCGGGTGTAGCGCCTGTCATCTGGGCGGCTTCAATCGCTTGTCGTAAGATACAGGGATAACAATCGTAATAGGTTTGCATAAACGGAAATGTGATCTTTCAGACTAAAATTTGTAGTTTCCGACTTTTATCAAAAGAGTCTTTATTTATCGATGACCTGGATCATGCAGGTCATTCATCAGGATCCAGGTCAATATTCTAAATCGGGTGCAGGTGTCGTTCGGGGCTATTTATGCGTTTGGTCCGATCATGGTCCCCGAAGGTAAGACCGTATGCTTTGGAATGACGACAATGCCATCCCTGACAACATAGGCATCTGTTTCAATTTCCGTTCCCAACGGGAAGGGCTTGATAACAACATCCTGACCTATCCGCACATTTTTATCAACGATCGCACCTTCAATGGTGCAGTTTTCTCCGATCCCAATTGGAATACTACCCGAATCATCATAGTAATCTGCACCCATTAACACCGTATCCTTGATTTGTGTGCCGCTCTTGATGATGCTGCGCAAACCGATCACGGAATGATCAATGTTTGTCCGATTTATTCGACAACCTTCAGCAATCAATGCATTATTTAAATGGCAATCGAACAAGCATGACCCGGGCAAAAATCGTGCATGGGTGAAAAAGCGGTAGTTGGGATCAAAGAAATCAAAACTTGGCTTTTCGGTTGTCAGGTCCAGATTGGTCTCATAGAATGAACGAATGGTACCAATATCGCGCCAATAACCTGAAAATTCGTAACCGTAGACATCGTGGTCTTCTCTGACACAATGAGGGATGATATCATAACCAAAATCAACAAATTCTTTTCCACCATGTTTGAGGGTTAGAATATCCACCAGGGTTTGAAGATTGAAGAAGTAAATCCCCATTGACGCCAGGTAAGGTTTTTCATGATCGTCTCGCGTGATAAAATCTTCCAGGATTTGAGGATCCTTGGGCTTTTCAGCAAAATCTAATATTCTGCCCTGGGCATCGCGCTTCAATAAACCAAATCTCGACGCGCTCTCCCGCTCGATAGGTTGCACAGCAACCGTTATATCAGCATCATTTTGCCAGTGGAACTCTGCCATCTTTGAATAGTCCATACTGTAGAGATGATCGCCGGCAAGGATTAATACGTGAGTAGAACTTGCGGATTGAATCTCGAGCAGCTGTTTTCGGACGGCATCCGCCGTGCCCTGATACCATTCCATTCTTTCCATGGTTTGCTCTGCTGCCCAAATCTGCACCCACCCCGTGTGGAAAGCGTCAAAATTGTATGTACCGGTGATGTGTCTGTGCAACGATACTGAGTTAAATTGAGTCAGGACGGCAATTTTATAGATATTTGAGTTAATACAGTTACTGATTGGAATATCAATTAAGCGATATTTTCCTGCGATCGGAACGGCAGGTTTGGATCTCATCATGGTCAATGGGTACAAGCGTTTCCCTGCCCCACCACCCAAAATCACGGCTAATACATTTTCCAATTTAGGCATTTGGGCTCCTTCCCAGTTTCCAAAAAATAATTACCAATATTTTGCTATAAAGCAATTTTAACCGATAAATCATGGATCAAAGACCCATTTTTATCGATAAGCTCCTCAATAATCTGGTTTATCTGATGATTTATGGTCAGAAACCATCTTCATAATCTCATCTGCAGATTTTAATGTGCCCTCACTCACGGGACCGAACATTTGCGCCAGTTCCTGACGCTGTTCTTCGTCCTCCATTGCTACAACGCGAGTGTACGTTCGTCCATCCACCAATTCCTTGGCGACACGGAGGTGTTGATCGCCAAAGCCAGCCAGCTGGGGAAGATGGGTAATGCACATCACCTGGTGCTGCCTTGAAAGGTTCCACAATTTCTCGCCGACCACAAAGCCCACCCTTCCGCCGATCCCCTGATCAATCTCATCAAAGACCAGGGTGGGCACATGGTCTGCCTGGGCTAACACGTTTTTCAGCGCCAGCATCAAGCGAGACGTCTCACCCCCCGAAGCAACTTTTACAAGGGGTTTGAATCCCTCTCCCGGGTTTGTCTCCACAAAAAATTCCACCTGGTCATACCCATCTGCATCAAAAGCAACCCGTTCGCCATTTTCCAAAGGTAAGCCGGTGGGGTCAGGTCGCACACCGATAAGCACTGTAAAACGCGATTCCGCCATCTGAAGATCATCCAATTCGATCTCCACCTGTCGGCTGAGCGTTTCCGCTGATGCAATGCGTTGGCGGCTGAGGTCTTGTGCTGCTTCAGCGCACACCACCAGCAGTTCTGCCTCCCGGGCTTCCAGCTCTTCAAGGTGTTCTTCCAGATGGGTGATGGCATCCAATTCAGCCCGTGCAATTTCACCAAAGGCGATTATTTCGTCGATCGTATTCCCGTACTTGCGCTTGAGGTTGCTGATCAGGTCAAGCCTTTCCTCGATGCGGTTCAGAGAATTCGGGTTGAACTCAATCGACTCGCCGTAGCTTTGTAATTCTAGCGCCAAATCCTGCAATCCAGCCAAACCGGATTCTGCGCGCTCAAAAAAGGATTGGGCTGTGGGATCAACCCTTGCAAGACTCTGCAGGGATTCCACCACTTCACCCAATAAGTCACTGATTCCAGGCACATCCTGTGCGCCCTCTTCGATGAGCATCAAAGCCGTTTGAGAAAATTTTGCCAGGCTTTCAGCATTTGCCAGACGATTACGTTCCTGCTTCAAAATATCTTCTTCACCAGGGGACAACTTTGCCGCTTCTATTTCCTGAATCTGAAAAGTGAGCATGTCCGTCTTGCGTGCAGCCTCTTTTTCACTGTGATGTGCGGATTCTAAATCCTTGCGCACTCGACGAAGTTGTTCGTAAACCCCCTTGTATTTCAGCAAATACGTTCCAACATCCGCATAACTATCCAATAAATGTAAATGGTTACGAACGTGCAACAAAGAGAGGTGTTCGGATTGCCCGTGGATATCCACCAGGTAAGAACCTACCTCTCTCTGAAGCGCAGCGGTAACCTTGCGCCCATTGATGCGGGCGACGTTACGCCCTTCAAGCCGGATCTCCCGGACGAGCGTCACAAAGTCTTCGTTTTCATCGTCCTGCAAAGCTTCCGATTTGAGAAGCTCAACAAGCTCTGGTTTGATTTCAGGCGGCAAACGAAAAGTTGCCTCGACCATGGCCAGATCATCACCCGTTCTGACCGCTGTCGTATCTGCACGTCCCCCCAGAACAGCCTCAAGCGCGTCCAGAATAATTGATTTACCTGCACCCGTCTCACCGGTAAATATCACCAAACCCTGATCAAAGTTCAGATCCAGCTGTTCGATAATTGCAAAATTTCTGATATGTAATTCAGTTAACATGGATGCTTTCCTGAGACTCCTCAAGCACGACGCTTGCCAGATAGGCGATAATAGGCGGATGGAACTGCCAGAACCAGGTACAGAACTTGATATCCAAGGGGCAACAGACTGAAAAAGTTTAGAGACCCTGAGCTGAGATCCAAAATAAAATTAATCCCGATCAGCAGAATCAGGGGCAATCCGCCGAGGATAATAGCAATGGTAACCACTTTGAATAAACGATCACTGCGCCTTTTTTTGATCACAAAACGGACAGCTTCCGCAATGACAACACCCGCTGCCGGCGCCAGTAAAATGGTGAAAAAACCAATGTTCCTGACGATAAAACTTCCGATCGTCGAAAGAAATAACGCGATGACAAAGCCCAGAACGTAATCCAAAGGCTTGCTGGTGTCAAAAATCTTTTGCTGATTTCGAACACACTCGGGACAGCGATAGCCGGTTGGGGTTTGTACGGCTTCCCGGGGTGAGATCGGTCTGCCACATTTATTGCAACGGAGTGTGATTTCCTGGTCGGGTGAGATATGTGCATTATCCATACGTTCAGTTGTTTGTTTTCATGCTGATGAGGGGATTTTGCTCCATGTAGGAAGCCAGGTTGCGATAGAAAAATCCAGGATCTTCAAATCGCACCATCAATAAGGATTTTTTGTGCACCTGAATTTTTACACCATCACCGCTGGAGAGGTGCACGGGTTCTTGTCCATCGATACTGACGACAGCCTCGTGTTTGGTTTTTACCTTAATGAAAACCGAAGCGCCTTCCGAGAGTACGACTGCCCGATCGACGGATAGGTGCGGAGCAATTGGCATCAACAGGATGTTCCTGATCTCGGGCGGAAGAATTGGGCCACCAGCCGCCAGTGCATAGGCAGTGGAACCTGTTGGGGTGGCTGCGATCAAGCCATCCGCCATATAATGGAATAATTCTTCGCCATCCAGGAAGGCTTCAATTTCAATCGGTCGAACGAATTGACCGCGCGCTACCACTACATCGTTGAGCACATCAAAAGCGCCTTCTTGCTTTCCATCTCGAACGCAGTGGGCAACCAGCATCATTCGTTCTTCATAGCGATGATCGCCGCTGACCAGCCTCGGAAGAATATTGCGCCAGTTCTCGCGGTTCAATTCAGCCAGGAAGCCAAAATGGCCAATATTGATTCCCAGCAATGGGACGTCAACCGGCGCGCATAAGTGCCCGGCACGGAGCACTGTGCCATCTCCGCCGAGGGCAATCAACAGGTCAAATTCCCTGTCCTGAACAGCCTGCCGAAGGGTTTCATCGTAAAGTGAGCCACTTTTCGATTTCAGACCTGCGTGTGCCAGGAATGTGCGCACCTCATTGGCGATTTCGAAAGCCTGAGGGATATCAGGGTGCGCCAGCACGGCAATATTTTGTGGGACACTCGGCGTTTGAATCATATCGTACTAATTATAGTCGGTTTTAGATTGCACCTCAAATACGAGCCTTTTTTGAGGGTTTTAATCCACCCAAAGCAGTTCAAGGGGAGAGATATTTGAGATGCCGCCTTTAATTTCAACCATATTCAAACCGGGAAATTCGAGATGATACAGGTTGCCCTCACTGAACAAAAACAATCCCGTTGAATCAGGTTTCCAAAAAATGCCATCAACCGGCTTTTCTGTCAATGTTTGCAGAGTTCGATCGTTAGGGGGTTGATACAACCTCGCGCCAGGTTTCCCATGGGATCCATTCCCCCAGGCAATCAACCAGTTACCTTGCGGCGACATCTGCAAATTGCCTTCTTCTGGTAAATAGATCTCATTTCCATCAGCACTGAAAGCAAATACGCCCTGCAATCCTTTAACGATGAACATCCCGCCCGTCTCAAAAGTTAAGTTTTTCCAATCCCCTGCCCTTAGCAGCTGATATTCAGCTTGGTCGGGAACCTGTAAGTAGACACCAGCCGTCAACCCCGATTGTATGGCCTGCTCCTCATTTAATGTGAAAGCCAGCCAACCTGAAGCGGGGTCAAAAGCAACCTGGTCAAATCGAGCCGGGAAAATCATCTTTATCTTCTGGGTTTCCACGTGGATCAGGCGCAAATTCTGAGGACCATTTGATGTTTGAGAATGGCTGAAAAATTGCTGCATATTCAACCATCCAACAAAAACCTCTTCCTCGCTTCCCCGATCGGGGAGATAAAGGGAGTTTTGGTCATCATAACCGGGCACCCGTACAGCCGTCACATTTTCAGATCGCCAACCTGTGTTCTGGTCATCGGTACCAAGTTCCTGTGTGATCAGCCAGGTTCCATCGGAGGACCAGAAGGGGGTGGCATTATGTGTGTAAAGCCCATTTAACCGCGCGACCCGGTTGTTGTCAGGATCAAAAAGATATAAATCGCTGGAGTTATTGTCCAGCGCAGCCGTAAAGGCAAGATATCTCAGGGTGGGCGACCAGGCAATGCCATCCGGTCTTGTCACCGCTGCCAGTGTCTCAGGGGTGCGGGTTCCAATCTGGTTGACCAATCGGCGTTGCAAATCGATTGAAAGCACGGGAACGATTTTCTTCACATCGCCATCCGGTAGGTCGACCCGGTAAAGTGCTAATTCGTCGGTGTTGAGCGGTGAGCCTGCCCGTAAATATATTTGCCTTCCTCCTGTTACGTGACCACGGTGCAGGTCATCATAAATTGGTGCGGGAAGTTCCACATGAATCACCTCCCCCGTTGATACGTCATAAACGTGCAGCGCCCCAATTTCTTTTTCAGCAAAAACGAGCATGGGACCCACACCTGCTTCATCGGGAGTGGACTGTGTTTGCGGGATGACGGTCGCTTCCGGTACGGTCGCTGTGAGATAGAGCGCAGCTAATGTTTCATTTAATTCAACGACGTTTGTCTGCTGAGCTTGTGCCACCGCGGTTTCCGTCTGCGCTCGTGCCTCAGCTGACGGCGTCGCAGACCAGGATGCTGGCGTGGGCGAGGTCAACCGACAGGCAATCCCAATCATTAAGACCATGAACACCAGGAAAAAAGCGGATATTTTTGTGGAATTGTTTTCCAGCACGAGTTTTAATCCTCAAGGATTTCGAGGCTGGACATGGAAGCCACAAATGCCTTTATTCCCACGCCCTCAAAATAAACTTCAACGGTCTCGTCGCCATACTCAAGGCGGCTGTTACGCACAACACCCTCGCCATAAGAGGGGTGGACAACTTGCATTTCAGGGAAAAATGTTTGTTCTCGTGCTTTTGGTTTTGGCGTGGATTTGCGATGATTGGAAGGTTTGTAAGGCTGATCCCATTGAAACATGTTGCGATCATAATAATCATGACGTTCGTATGAGCTTTTGATCTGCCCATCGATTAAATCAGGGGGCAGTGCATCCAAAAAGCGGGAGGGTAGCATGGTCTCATAACCGCCGTAAGGGCTTCGGCGCCTGGTCGCTCTGACCAGGTGAAGACGGTCCTGGGCGCGGGTCAATCCCACATAAAACAAGCGTCTCTCCTCAGCCATTTCTTCCGGGTCGTCCATCGACCGGCTGTGGGGTAAATAGTATTCATCCAGACCGACCACAAATACCTGAGGGAACTCCAATCCTTTCGCGGTATGCAGCGTCATCATCGTGGGTGCATCGATGTTTTCCGGCAGGGTATCCTGGTCTGCGACCAGAGCCATGGCTTCAAGAAATTCACCCAGGCCGCGGTCTTCATATTCCAGCAGGACATTCCGCAGTTCAAGCACATTCGCCCAGCGATCAAGTATTTCATCGCTATCATCCTTGATAAAGGATTCATAGCCCGTATCAAGGATGATCTGGTCAAACAATTCTCCCAAAGAAATCCGGTTGGCGTTTTCACGCCAAAGGGAAAGGATCTTTCCGAAGGGTGCCAATCGATCCGCTGACCTCGCCAATTGTGTTGTGAACTCAGCGCCCTGCGACGTTCCCAGAGAGAGCAGGATTTCCCCGCTGCTCAGCCCCGCTTGAGAAGCCAATGCCTGTAATTTTTCAAGCGTGATCGCCCCGATACCTCGCGGCGGCAGGTTGATCACACGCGCCAGGCTGACCTCATCCTGGGGGTTGTAGATCAGTTTTAAGAAAGCAATGATATCTTTTACTTCGCGGCGACCGTAAAAACGCTGTGCCCCAACCAGTCGATAGCCCATGTTTGCACGGCGGAAGGCTTCCTCCAACAAACGGGACTGGGCGTTCGTGCGGTACATGATCGCAAAATCAGACTCTTTTGCCTGACCGAGCATGACCTGCCGTCCAATGGTTTCAACCACATAGCTTGCTTCTTCCTGATCATCATCCGCCTCATAGAAACTCACGAGAGCACCATTTTCGCGATCAGAAAAAAGGTTCTTTTTCGATCGGTTTGGGTTTTCATCGATGACAGCCATCGCCGCATTCAAGATCGTCTGTGTGGAACGATAGTTCTGCTCAAGCAAAATCTTTTTGGCGTGAGGGTATTTCTGAGTAAACCGTGCCACATTGTGGTAATCGGCGCCACGCCACCGGTAAATCGATTGGTCTTCATCGCCAACGACGAAAATATTGTGATGAACGGAGGAAAGATACTGAAGCAAATAATACTGGGCGAGATTGGTATCCTGAAATTCATCGACGAGGATGTGATGAAAACGGCGAGCGTATTTTTCTCGTAAATCGGGCTGGTCTTCAAGCAATTTTGTCGTGTACATGAGCATATCGTCAAAATCCATGGCATTACTTGCCACCAGATATTTTTGATAGCCCCTATAAATTTCTACAATCACCTCGTCGCGGAAACTGAGAATGGGAACCTCATCCGGGCTTAATAACTCGTTTTTCGCATGACTGATCTTGTCGAGCACCACACCCGGACGGTAATCCTTGTTGTTGATCTCATTTTCTTTGATCACACGTTTGACCAATGAAAGTTGATCATCTGCGTCGAAGATCACAAAATTCTGATCGACCGGCAGATGGGCTGCTTCCCGCCTGAGAATCCGTCCACAAATCGCGTGAAAGGTGCCCAACCACAACCCATCCGCTTTTCCCTGCAACAATTGATCAACCCGGTATCGCATTACCCTGGCAGCTTTGTTCGTAAATGTAACAGCCATGATCTGATAGGGAGGAACCCCCAGGGCTGCGATCAGGTAGGCAATTCGATAGGCCAGGACGCGCGTTTTTCCTGAGCCAGGGCCCGCCATAACAAGCACCGGGCCTGGTGGCGCAGCAACAGCCTGTTGTTGTTGAGGGTTGAGCTCTTTCAGCAGATCAGCCATAGTTCCCGATTCTACCGTCCCCCCCAAAGTGCGTCAACGAATGAAGTGTGCAAAAAATTAAATGTTGAATCGAACGGTGATCACATCCCCATCCTGGACGATGTATTTCTTTCCCTCCAAGCGAAGTTTGCCATGCTGCCTGGCTTCAGAAAAACCACCAAGTTCGAGCAGATCTTCGCTTGAGATAACTTCCGCCCTGATAAAACCTTTTTCCATATCGGAATGAATTGCGCCGGCAGCTTCCTGGGCATTGGTCCCCTTTGCAACTGTCCAGGCGTGCACCTCTTTTTCCGCCCCTGTAAAGAATTGGAGACGCCCTAAAAGTTCGAAAGACAAATGAATGAACCGTCTCAAGCCGGGTTCTTCGATCCCGTATTCTTTCAGGAATATGTCCGCCTCGTCATGAGGTAGTTGGGCAATGTCCATTTCCAGTTTCCCGAACATACAAATCACCTGCGTATTGGCGAAGGCTGTGGGCAGGTCAATCGGCGATTGATCTTCTGATTGGTTGATCACCACAAGCTGGGGTTTTTTGCTCAACAGCCCATAGCTTGAAAGCATTTTTTCCTTTTCTTCGGTCAGCGTTTCGTTCCGAAGCGGAATACCATCTGAGAACAGTTGATGAAGCCATTGAAACAGCTCCGTTTCTCGCTCAACCAACCCCTTATCTCGCCCCATACCGCCGCGCTTAACTTCTTCATCCAAACGTTCCAGTTTACGCTCAACCAGGATGAGATCGTTGAGGATCAATTCAGTTTCCATGTCCTGAAAATCACGCAGGGGGTCGACGCTGCCGGCTGAGTGAGGAACCCGCGGGTTGTTGAAATGGCGGACAACATGGATGAAGCCGTCCATTTGGGAGAGCGTATTAAGCAGCGGACCAGAAATCCCTTTTTCAGACGATTTGCCTTCGAGACCTGCAATATCTGCATAGGTCACTTTTGCATAGACCACCTTGTGGGGCTTAAAGATCTTTGCAAGTCCATCAACTCGACTGTCGAGGACATCAACAACAGCCGTGTGGACTTCAATCTTGCCGCCGCTGATATCGGTCGGGCGATCGCCTCGCGTCAGCGCGTTGAAAAGGGTTGTTTTGCCTGATTGTGGTAAACCAATAATTCCTAATTGCATACTTTAATCCATTTAAATTAGCGTAAATTTTAATGTATTCGACTTTCATTTAGTATTCCAATCATACCCAAAAATTCTTCAAAATGAACATATGGGTTAAATTGCAAAGTCATGATTCGGAAAAACACAAATGCCGGACAGGTTCGGCCACAGGGGTTAATTTTGGGCTGACCTGCAGAAGGCAATGTGATTTTTACTGTAAGAACAACTGAAGCGGTTGGGGGAAGGCAACGCATACCCAGCGTGCACAAAGGTGTTTCACTTCATTCCAGAGGAAGATGGGGTGTGCCCAACTGCCATCGTTTTGATCATCATCGATCATTCAAACTGCCACAGGGTTTGAATTTGAAGGGGGAGTTCGCCTTTTCGGCTTGCTTTGATCATCAAGGCGGGTTCTTTTTCGCCGTACCTGGGCGAGGTCCATCCCCACAGGGGCTCTGCCGGTAAATCCCCGGAAATGGACTGTCCCATGCGAAACAAACTTAAATGGTCCGCCCCGAACAGGAGGACTTGAAATGAAAAAGACGTCGCTGTAAAACGGTAAGTATGCGCATCGAGGTGTTCCCAGGGGAAATCAGGTAAAAGCCAGGTGAGATGAACATCATGGGTCCCCGTTCTTTCTTTTCCACAGGGGAGCAGGTCGTCGGTAATCAGCCAGCCATCATTGTTTCTTTCCAGCGTGCGCTGGTGAAGACAGCCCAGCTTTCTGTAGCCGGTATGCTTTGCTGTGATACGCCTGAGCTTGCCTGCCTGATCAACCTCGTGGGTGAGGATTTGTGCCTGTGCCCAATCCAACCACATGAAACGTCCCGCACGAAGCATTTGATCCTGCCCATCCACGGTCAGGGTGTTGTGAACATGCGCAATTGCCAGGGCGTTGTCCCAGGGGCGGGGAGCGTTATAGCGATAAGTCCCCGGGTCGAGCGCCACATTGACGCCCTTCCACCACAGATCTGCATGCAGCTGGTCGGCATGCGAAGGGCGATCGGAAAAATGGGCAGTATGTAAAAAAGCCCGCCCCTCCCCACTTTCGATGCGCAGCATATCCGATGCCTGAGGCTGGATCTCTCTTTCAGTTTTCGGAGCGTGAAGGTCAAACCAGGCTGCCATTTCAGCCAGTTCATCCTGAGCGTAGACGTCCTGATCGAGAAAGGCTTTGGCTGCCGCATCCACAACGGGGCGGTAATCCTCTGATGGAAGCGATACAAGCGGAAAAAGATAAGCGCCATCCTGGGCGCCTAACCGGGGCGTTCGTCCCGTGTCAGGATCTGTTAACGCCCAGAGCCAGCGAGTGGCTGCTGCCAGCCGCGTTCGGGTCAGGGGTTCCCATTCAATATCACCCGCATCGCGGCGCAGGTGGTCGGTGAACAGGGCAAGCTGTAACATCAGGCGGTGGTAATTGGTGCTGTGCTGAGTATAGGTGCCAAATTCGTTAATTTGATGCTGAAATGCCCGGTTCAGCCAGTGCCAACCGATGGTGCGCCATTTGCTTGCCGAAGGATGCCTTGGAAGGTAAATGCCTGCGGTGTACAGCCCGGCAGCTTCTGAGATCAGATGGTTGTTGTTTTGCGCCCGGGCGTAGGTCAGGGTTGACGGGATTCGCTGGGCGTGTTCAGTGATCGCCTGCCACAAACGCAGCCTGTTTTCAGGGGTAGTGGCCGGCGCATCGGCAAAGACACGATCGCAAAACACCATCGCCATCAGGCGGATGGCGACCTCCTGGGCAGATTGCCACTGCCTTCCGAGGTAGGGTGGGTGGGCATCCAAAAATGAGAGGGTCTTTTCCCAGAAGTCCCTCGCATAGTCTGGATTCTGGCTGAAAGCATAAGCCCTGGCGAGTGAGATCGCCCAACCAAACCGGGCAGGCTCCCAGATGAACTTGAGATCGGATTCAGGCGCCTGTTTTTCGAGCTTCGTCCAGTGCAAGGGTGAGCTGCCTGCGGTAAGATCAAGCGGCACAGGCTCGCCACCAAAACGATGAAACTCGCCCTGCAGGACTGTATCCGCCTGTGCGATGGCGTGGGCTTGATGTGCTTCGGACACGCTTGGAAAACTTCGAAAGGGTTTAAGGCCGGGCTCCCCGGTAAAAACTTCTCGTTGGGGGCGCGTCTTGTGACGGTAGTAACCGCTGCGCAGTCCCACTTGATAGCATGCGTATTGCCAGAGTTTTTTACAACCGAGGAAGTGGCATGCTTTTAAAGTTTTGGTGATTGGGTTCATCAGGAAGTTTCAACCTGTGGGATTTGTGGCGCTCTTTATCAACCTTATCAGAAATTAATTCGGACGGGTTTGTTTTCCCGCAACGATTCAAGTGCGGCAAAACTTGCCAGGGTGTCCCCGATGATTTGTTCATAGGGGATAGGGGGTTCTTTCCCACCCTGAAGTGCATCAATGAAAGCTTTCCAGGCGTTGCTGTGACCTTTATCCTGGTGCAAGGGATGACGTCTGACCTTGCGTTGCCCTTTTTCGACCATTTCAAGTTTTCGCCAATCATGCAGAGCGGCAATGCGACCCCCGCAAAAGACCTCGATGTATTCCTTGGGATAGGCCTTGTCACCGTTTGCCAGATAAGATACCACACCCAGTGAACCATCCGGGAATCGAAAATTCATGACAACATTATCTTCACTGTAAATGCCCTGATCGGGCAAACCGTGGGTTGTCACTTCTACAGGATTTTCGCCCACAAGGAAGGTTAGAAAATCGATAAAGTGACATGCCTCACCGATGATGCGCCCGCCACCCACTTCGGGATCGATCAACCAGTGATCTTCAGGGAGGCGATTGGCGTTGACCCGGTAATGAACAAACAGCGGCTCGTGCCTGGTTTGGATGAAGGTCTTGAGCGCTTTTGCCAGGGGCGCAAAGCGCCGGTTGAATCCAACCATGATCATCGGTTGGTTTTCTTTTTCAAGGCTTGTCCTGATCTCCTCAAGCTGCTGATGGTTGATGGCGAGCGGCTTTTCACAATAGACGTGTTTGCCCGCACTTAAGGCTGCTAAAACCTGGGGTGTGTGCAAATGATGGCGAGTCAGGATCGCTAAGACGTTGATGGCGGGATCTTTCAACAAGGCTTTAGGATCGCTGGCTGCAAAGCCAAAGCCATGACGCTGTGCTGCATGCTGGGCGGTGGCACCCGAGGCAGACACAATCCCAACGGGCGCAATTCCACCGACCTTTTGAACAACGGGCAGGAAGATAGAGCGGGCATAATTTCCCGCACCCAGAACACCCAGAGCCAGGATGTCGCCGGGCTTGATCTGGACGGATGGCGCCATTCGATTCAGGATGCGATTGTCCGCCGGGATGGACCCCCCGTCATAGGTCAGCAATACGCTGAGGGAGGGTTCCTTGCTGGTGATCAGATCATAGGCTTTCTGACCTTCCTCAATGGGGATGCGATGGGTGATGATCGGATCGACATCCAGCTTCCCCAGCGCCAGGAGGTTGAGAAAGGCTTCCATATTGCGCGTTTCCGTCCAGCGCACATACCCGATGGGGTAATCCTGTCCCTTTTCTTCGTAGTTTGGATCATAACGACCCGGACCATAAGAGCGGGATACCACCAGGTCCAATTCTTTTTCATAGAAAGGTTTGCGAGGAACCTCAAGGTTGATAGCGCCCACTGCTACGATCTTTGCTCTATCGCGAGAGATTTCTCCCGCCAAGTCGAGCGGATCGCTGGATGAGGAATCGGCGCAAATCAGGACGGCATCCACCCCTCTGCCATGCGAAAACGCTCGTGCGGCTTCAGCCGCATCTGGACGGGGAGCCGCCACCTGGGCGCCCATTTTTTCCGCCATGGCAACTCTCGCAGGGTCAAGGTCCGTGCCCAGAACCTGGCAGCCGGCTGCAGCTGCGATCCCCACCGAAAGCAAGCCGAGCAGCCCCAATCCGATGACAGCAATCTGCGACCCAACCTGGACATCCGCCAGGCGAAAGCCCTGCATTGCCACTGCGCCGATGGTGGTGAAAGCAGCTTGCTCAAAGCTGACGCCATCGGGGATAAGCGCCATCAGGTTTTGAGGAACGGCCGCAAATTCGGCGTGGACTGCGTATCCTCCTCCAGCACAGGCAACACGGTCACCTGCTCGAAAGGCGCTCAAGCCCTGCCCGGTCTGGACGACTGTGCCGGCTGATGAATATCCCAAAGCCATGGGTTGATCGAGTTTATTCATCGCTGCATCAAGCGTTGTCAGCAATCCCTCTTGGCGGGCTTTGTTGAGGACGTCTCTAACAAGATCAGGGCGAGATTGGGCTTTGCCCAGCAAACCCTGTTTGGCAAACTCGATCACCATCCGTTCTGTGCCGGTGGATACAAGCGATATTGCCGTCCTGACAAGCGCCATTCCCTGACCAGGATGGGGAATGGGCACGTCGACGATATGCGTTTCACCTGTTTTCATGTTTTGTAAGAGCTGTTTCATAGGTCTGCACCCGCTAATTGGATTGTGAAGTTAATAGGATTATAGTCTAAACTGGGATGAGACGGGAAATTTTATCAAAAACTGGCAGGGTCTGTTTTGGAGGCGTGAGGTCGCACATTTAACAAAAAATGCGAGCATTGCGCTCGCAGATAGGGATGATCCTGTGTAATTATTCCTCTTTGGATTTCGTTTCCGTTTTCTTTTTGTCAGGCTTGTCTTCGCTTTTGCTCTCGGTTTCCTTTTTTGAGCCATTTTCCTTTTCGGAAGAATAGTTCTGACCGGATGGAGAGCGGTTATCGGTTGCGTAGAATCCCTTGCCTTTAAACACGATCCCAACGGGCTGATAAACCTTGCGCAAAGCAGGTTCACCGCATTCCGGGCAGATGATCAAATGATCTTCAGTGAATTTCTGATATTGATCGAAGCGGATTCCGCAGTTTTCACATTGGTAGGTATAGATAGGCATAACGAACTTTCTGACTTATTTCCAGAAAAAATTATAGCCCGCTTGAGGGACATTGGCAAGTCTGAAAGCGTGACTCTAACAAAAGTCTTACAGATTAGGCGAGATGAGGGCAGAATTTGACAGCAAATCAATGGCTTGGAGGTGTGAGATCATCGCTGGTATAATCGCGGCATGCTTAGAAAATGGCGGATACTTTTTGGTTTTGCTGGTTTAATAAGTCTTATTTTTTCCGCCTGTTCGGGTGCAGTCACGCCAACCATGACACCCCTCGCGACTGATATCATCGGGACACTGAGGCCCTATCCTTCGGGCACACCGACTGCGCTTCGATCGCCAACAGCGCAGCCCACACCCACACCCTCACCAACATTCACCCTGACGCCCACACCCATTTATTATGACACCCGAGATGGTGATGATATGTTTGGGATTGCCTTCTGGTACAACATCAGCCTTGAATCTCTGCTGACAGCCAACCCCTCTGTTAATCCGAGGGCGATGGGCCCGGGTACGCGGCTGCTGATCCCGGTCACGCCCATGCCACAGCCTACATCAGCAGCGACAGCTGAGGCGACTGCCACCTCAGCGCCGAGCAGCCTGAATTGGGAAGAACCTGATTGTTACAGAGATGCTGCGGGTGGCTTGTGGTGTTTTATGCTGGTTGAGAATCGGCAGGCATCAGCGCTGGAAAACGTCAAGGGCACATTCTCGTTAAACGGAGGAGAACAAGTCAGGCAGGAGGTTGCGTATATGCCCCTTAACCTGCTGCCGGCAGGTCGATCCCTGCCTTTGGTGGCATATTTTCAACCCCCGATTCCGCGCAATTATTCAGTGAACGGCACGGTGGATTACTTTTTACCTGTGATGGTAGAGGATGACCGTTATCTGGCAGTTGAAATCAACTCTCAATCTGTGACTTATCGTGACGATGATGAGATCGCAAGTATCGAAGGTGAGGTTTCGATACCTGTTGGGCAAAGGGGTTTGGACTACCTTTGGGTGCACGCCACAGCCTACAACACCGAAGGTGATGTTGTTGGCGTTCGCCGTTGGGAGGCTGATCCCACGCCTGAAGCGGGAGAAGTATTCCCCTTCGCCTTTGAGGTTTACAGCATGGCAGGGGGGATTGACCATGTATCCATTCTGGTCGAAGCCCATCAAACGCCTGAAGCAGAAGAATAATGGGTTAATTCAAACAGGTGGATGTCAGGATTAATTTATCGGATAAACCATTTATGAACAGGGGATGGCGATGAACACGATAACCAGTTCGGTTTTGCCCTGGGGAGCCCGTACTTTTATTATGGGCATTATCAACCTGACCCCGGATAGCTTTTCGGGAGATGGTTTGCTAAGGCAAGAAGATGTTGTAGACGCTGCAGTTGCCCAGGCAGAGCAGTTCTTGCTGGATGGCGCCGATATTCTTGACGTGGGCGGCGAGAGCACCCGCCCTGGCGCTGCAGCCATTTCGGAAGGTGAGGAAATCTCACGGGTTGCCCCTGTGATCAGGGCGATCAGGGCGGCATTCCCGGACGCGTTGATCTCAATTGACACCACGAAATCCGCGGTCGCCACTCAGGCTTTGATGGCTGGCGCGAACTGGGTCAATGATATCTGGGGGTTCAAAGCCGATCCTGCGCTTGCATCTGTGGTAGCGGAATGGCAGGTGCCGGTGGTGCTGATGCACAACCGCCTATCGACAGAGGCTGCGGCCGTGGAAGAGAAACTGGGAGGGCGCTATATTGGGGTGGATTACGATGATCTGATCCGGGATATTCGCAATGAACTGCTGGAATTGGTCCATATTGCTCATGAACACGGCATTCCGGATGAACGGATCATCCTGGACCCGGGGATTGGTTTCGGTAAGACAGTTGCTCAAAACCTGGAACTGATTGACCGGTTGAACGAGATCAAAGACCTGGGGTACCCGTTGCTGGCAGGCCCATCACGTAAATCTTTTATCGGCTACAGCCTGAATTTGCCCCCTGAAGAACGTGAAGAGGGAACGGCTGCCGCAGTTGCGCTGTGCATCGATCGGGGCGCGGATATCATTCGGATTCATGACGTGAAAACGATGACCAGAGTGGCACGGATGACAGATGCTATCGTCAGGCGAAACCATGTTGATGATGGTTTGTTATCGCATGATTGAATTTTGGAGAAATTGAATTATGACTGAGCGTGGATTGTCCCGGTAAAAAATCTCACTCAGGACCCCATCCGCTGGCGCTGAAAATTTCTTCTAAAAATATCTGTCGTTCATTTTCGGTCATGGGGCGCGGCTGGGCGTAATCTTCCAGAATGGCGGTCAGCAATTCAGTGCTGAGATGTTTCCCGTCATAGAAGGTATGGCGCTGAATTTTCTCCCACCGGGTTTGGAGGATCTGGTTCCCATAATCGTCAATGATCCCCATCTGATCAAAGAATAAATTTCCCAGTCCATAATCTATGTAGGCGCCGTAGGAGAAAGCCATAGCCTTGGGTCGATGTGCCTGGCTGCCGTTGACGATCACAGCGCCAGCCTCCGCTAGGCGTCCGAAATCCTTGATGTGATGTGATTCTGCGAAATTATAATAATCTTCATAATACTGGAGTGTAGCAATTGGAAGAACGCCCTCTGCCCTCAGGCGGCTGATCTCAGCCGTCATCCACTGGAAATCACCGCAGGGCGCAGCCCCACCCTGTTCTTCGGTTGCCCAGGCAAAATCTGGCCCTGGTGCGTTGCAGCCAATAAAAGCAATATGGTTCCCGTTGTGGGTGATGATGAGCGGGCTTTTGGCTGCTTGAATGTCACGACCGCCGCCATAAAATTGCATACCTTTTTGTTCATAGAGATCGAGCGTAAAGGGCACGACATCCTTACCCCAAACATAGAGTGCATCGTTGTTATGGTTTCCAGTCAATTCGATAATGTCTGCTCCAATATATTCAAAAAGCTCAATATATTTTGGATCGCTGCAGAACAGGAGCCACCGGGAATTGGGGTTGGGGAATGGGCAGTCCTCATAGAAAGAAACTTCGTTGCTGATATGGGTCAGATCAGCCTCCGATAACCAGCTTTGAATGGCTTCTCCGGGGTAAAGGATGCCCTTGGTCTCCATTTTATGAGCCGTCGCCCTCACAAGGGCGGTGACTCCCGTCATCACCAGCGTGGTCATCTTTTCCGGGTCGCGGTTGGTGGTTTGGATGGCGCCGGTCAATTCACGAAGGGTTTCGTCAGAGACAGCGTTGGGTGTCTCCTGTGTTTGGGACAGCTGGAAGGTGAATGACAGGGCGTAGTCTGACTCGTCAAAGGATGAATGGAGGGGAGAGTGATTGTCAATACTGATCACTTTCAGTCTGGGGTCCAGCTCGTGAAAGGGCATGATCGCCCAGGCGTTATCTTCCCATACAGCCTCAATTTCCGGCATCTCCTGATAGGTTTCAACGGTGGCGGCAGAGCCTGGGAGCCAGTGATCATCGAGAAGGGCTTTGAGATTTTCAGGAACATGGAGTTTTGTCACGGTTCCAAAGGGTTCACTGGAATGACCGCGCCAAAAGCGTTGCAAGTCCTGTAAATTCACATCGTCGATCAACGTGGGAAACGGCGCTGCAAGGGCATAGACCCAGGTCGAGGTGACCAGCGGAACCCCCTCAGGCGCTTTTCCCATGGGACCAAACCAGAGGGGTGAATCCGGGTTATCGCTCAGAATGATATCGCCTGGCTCCTGCTGCGTGAAAATGTCAGACGGTAAAACCTCATCCAGGAAAAGCTCGACGGGGTTTGCGGATGGTGTGACAGATGGCGCTGGCCGGATTTCGGTTTGGGTTGGGGATTTTGATTCCATGAAGGGTTGCCCTGTATTTTGTGATGATGCAACCGGATTTGTGCTGCAGGCAGAAAGCAGGATCAGGACGAACAAAAACCTTAATGTGATTTGATGATGTTTTGTGAATTTGAAGATCATTTTTAATAAAAACGACGTGGTTTATAAATGTAACAGATAGAATATTCCGTTGTGATTAATGATAAAACCTGAGAGGACAAAAGAAAACCAGTCTGAGTGTGCAACTCCTCTGTTTGCCTGACACGCGAAACAGAGGAGCTGTCTATTTTTATGCTATTGTTCGGATGGGTGAACTAATATTGAATCACCCGATCCATATGCTTTGCCTGTTCAACCCAATCTGCGACCTGGCGCGGTGAGGGCAGTTTGCGGACCAGTTTTTTAGCTTTGTTTGTCTCAACCAGTGCGGCGTACAAATTTTCCGGGTTACGCTGGGCAAGTTCCGGGACGGTATCCACACCCGCTTCTTCCAAAAGATCGGAATACTCCTCTGCGACGCCCTTGATCCGATACAGGTCAGCATGATTGACCCATTCGAGGATCAGTGTTCTGGAGATGCCTGTTTTGTCTGCAAGCTCCTGACGCCCCTTTGGTGTTGCGCCTTCTTTAAGCAGTCTTTCAACGGTTTTGACGCCAATTGCAATAAATTTTTCAGCATAGACTGGGCCAATTCCCTCAATATCAATAATCTTTGCCATTTTGTTCTCCTTTTCTACTTGGCTTAATCTAAACGGGTGGATTTTATCGTCATAATGGCGACAAAACCCATTTCTATTAATTACACATTATTCCTGATTGATTATACACAATAATTCCAATTTTTTGAAACTGAATAGATATTTGCCTTAATTGTAATCTATTGATAAAACCCTATGATTTCTTAATAAAGCGATCTGCTTTGATAAAACTCGAAGGGGTGCATTTTACATAAATTAAAGCAAGGGCTTGCCAAGGTATAATAGATAAACAATGCATAAAAAAGCGTCGCAGCTAAACCTCAATATTGTCCTGTTCACCCTTTCGCGCATGGCGATCAATACGAGTTATCGTATGGTCTATCCGTTCCTGCCCATCTTTGCCCAGGGATTGGGGGTTGAACCCGCCACATTGGCAACCGCGCTGTCCATTCGTGCCCTTTTGGGTGTCTTTGGACCCTTCCTGGCAACAGTTGCCGATACACATAATCGAAAGTCTGGCATTCTTCTTGGCCTGGGTCTGTTCACTGCAGGAAGCGCGGTCTCTGGATTGTGGCCCCAGTTGTGGGGGTTCATCGTTGGGACAAGTCTGGTGTTACTGGGCAACGGCGTTTTTATACCATCGCTGAATGCCTACCTTGGTGATCATGTCCCTTATGAGCGGCGCGGGCGCATCCTCGCAGTTACTGAATTAGGTTGGTCACTGGCTTTCATTCTGGGCATTCCGGTCGTGCAGTTGTTGATCGAATCAAGTTCCTGGGTGACGCCTTTCTACTACTTAACACTCAGCGGTGTTTTATTCTTCATTGTTTTTATGATCCTGCTGCCGTCTCAAACAATTGAAAAAACAGAAGCAAATACGTTTTTGCGAAATATGGGAAAAATTATTAAAACCTGGCCTGCTCTGGCAGGGTTGTTGATGGGCTTCCTGTTTAATGGATCGAATGAAATAATCAATTTAGTCTTTGGGGTGTGGATTGGAGATCAGTTTGGGCTCAATTTTGCTGCATTGACGGTTGCTTCGATTGTCATCGGTATCTCTGAGCTGGGTGGGGGGATTTTCTCAACGCTCTGGTTGGACCGGTTTGGCAAGCGACGGATGATTCTGGTTTTTCTTGTGCTCAACAGCCTGAGCGCCCTTGCCCTTCCGATGTCAGGAAAATCCCTGTTCTGGGCGCTGACAAGTTTGGGACTGTTCTACGTGACCTTCGAGATTATTTTGATCAGCACACTGACCTTGATGACAGAGATCATACCTTCCGCCAGGGCGACCATACTGGCAATGACCGTGGCTTCATTTTCGCTGGGGCGGATGCTGGGCGATCTGGTTGGCCCGGATTTGTATAATCTTAGTTTTTGGGCAACCTGTTTGGGCGCCGTTGTTTTGAATCTCTTATCGATGGGATTGGTCACCCAGGTGCGAGTGAGTGAAACCGAAACGATTTAAATAAGTGTTTTTATGAATGGGCTGGTGGCTTTGTAACCTCGATTTGCCATGCAGGGCCGTGCCCGATTTTATACATCTCGCTGAAACTTCCCCGATTGACAGCAAGACCCACCCGCATAAGTTCATTATTATACAGGATAGGCTCACCGGTTTCTGCGTCGCCGAAGGTTCTTACGAACAAAACCCGCTGCGAAAAGACGACCTGACCCTCATGGCGGATGGTCACTTGCAGCCACTGGTCAAAATTGAATCCGGCTTGCTGAAATTTGTCTAAGGGGAAATTCGTCCAGATATTTCCAAAATTGGGATCATTGATCTCAATCATACCCATGGCTGAACCCTCCCCAATCACCGGCTCATGCATGGTGTGGGCGATGACCTCACTGACATCATATTTGGGTCCCACCTCTTCGAAGGTGATGATCCCGCTGGCTAACCGGGCGGCGCAGTAGGAAAACAGGTCGCGTCCATGAAACACGCTGACGCCTTCGGTGTTTTTACCCTTCAGCCGATTGATCGTTTCGTCAATTTCCCGAATCTCACGGATGCCGACGCCATATTTTATGTGGGTCAGTGATCCATTATCGGGACTGACGACATAATAGCCATCGACGGTGTGAGCAACGCTTGCACGGCGTTTTGTACCGACGCCCGGATCGACAATGGACACAAAAATGGTTCCCTTTGGCCAGAAGGACATGACCTGGTAAAGGCGATAGGATGCGCTCCAGGTATCAAATTGTGGCAATTCATGTGTTCCATCGATGATTTCCAATTTTCTGTCCACACTTTTGACGACCCCATACATGGCGCAAACCGCACCCTCTTTGTAGGTAAAATCGCTTTGAAAAACAAGGATCGGTTTCATATTCGCCTTCCTACACAAAAGGGTTGTAAAATCGGCTTTTATTGATAAAAATGGAGACGCTGACGGTGGCGATGAAAATCAATAGTGAAATCCCAATTGCAACATAATCACCCCTTGTCATTTTGCGGCTGCTGTACCAGGTGCGGGTTTTGCTCTTGCCAAAGCCGCGCAGGTCCATCGCATTGCTGATCAATTCGATCCTGTCCAGCGAGGAAAAAATGAGGGGAATGATGATCAACAAGCCATTTTTGACCCGGCTTTTAAGACTGGCTTTGCGGGAAAGTTCCAACCCCCGCGCTTGCTGGGCAAGGCTGATATCCTGATAATCTCGCTGAACATCGGGGAAGTAGCGCAGTGTCAGCGCTACGGCATAAGATGCCTTATAGGGCACGCCGACCCTGTTCAGGGATGAAGCAAATTCACTCGGATTGGTGGTCAGAAAGAAGATGATGCCGAAGGGGATCACCGAAGCATATTTGACCATCTTGGTGATGCCGTAGAGGACCTGTTCCTTGGTAAGATAATACCTTCCGTAAAGTTTGGATATGGGATGGTAGGTTCCGTAGAGTTCCGGCCCCATTTCAGGGTTGAAGAAGAAAGAAATGATGGCATTGGTCAGGATGAAAATAATCACATAAATGACCATCAGGCGAATTTGTGAGAACTTAATTTTTGAGACTCTCATGATTCCGAAGGCAAAGACGACCATAACCAGGATGACGCGGATGTCATAAGAATACATTAAGGCAAAGGTCAACAGGAGAAAGCAAATCAATTTTGTCAGCCCCGAAAGGCGATGAATGGGGGTATCGATTTGATCGTAAGAGAAGAGCTTGGCTTTGGCGTTCATCGGTTCTTCAACCGCCTTTCATAATCGATAAACCCCTGCACAAAGCCCGTGGCATCGGCGAAACCTGCCATTTGTGCTATGTGAAAAAGAGAGGTTTCTTTTAGGTTTGCTTTGTGAATGACTTCCGGATCGGTCAGGACGACGGAAGCGGCTGTGTCGGCGACGATTCGGCTATCTGCCAGGACAATGGCGCGGGGTGTGTATTCCAGCATCAGGTGCATATCATGGGTGATCAGGATAACGGTCACGCCTGTTTTGTTGATCTCGACCAGAAATTCCATGATCTCCGAGTAGTGACGGAAATCCTGTCCGGCTGTTGGCTCATCGAGGATCAGAATTTCCGGGCCAAGCGCAAGGATAGAGGCAATCGTGACGCGCTTTTTTTGACCGTAACTGAGGGCAGAAATTGGCCATTCGATAAAGGGGGATAAGCCACACACATTTAACACTTTCTCAACCCGTTGTTGGATGTCTTCTTCTGGCACATCCCGAAAACGTAAACCAAGGGCAATCTCATCGTAGATCAAATTCTTTGAAATCATTTGGTTCGGGTTCTGAAGGACAACGCCGATGATCTCGGCGCGCTCTTTGATTGATTTTTCCCTGATGTCTTCACCGCGATGATAGATCGTGCCCGTATCTTCCTTTTCAAACCCGCACAATAGTTTTGAGAGGGTCGATTTTCCTGCGCCATTTTTGCCGACAAGTGAGACCATCTCACCTTCACGAATATCAAAATTTATATCCTGTAACACGGGGCGAATCCCGTCATAGGAAAATGAAACATCTTCCATCTTGATGGCGGAGGGCTTTTGGGAGGATGGTTCTGGTGGAGGGATCCCCTCCTGCCACACTCTGAGGGCATTTCTGCAATGGTCGGCTTTGACCGTCGTGATGTAACCGGGCAGCAAATCCTGTTTGACATCGACCCCGGCGTATTTCATCGCGGTAACGTAAAGGGGTTCTCTGATACCGGTTTTGATCAGAATATCGGACGAGACGAGGGAATGTGCATCCATATCGGCGATGATCCTGCCTTCATTGAGCACGATGATGCGATCGAAAAAGCGATGCAGGACATCTTCCAGGCGATGTTCAATAATGATGATGGTTTTCCCTGAAACTTTTTGAATGTCATCAATGATCTCAATCGCTGTTTTCCCTGTTGCCGGGTCGAGGTTGGCAAGCGGTTCATCAAATAAAAAGATATCCACGTCATTGACCATGACTCCTGCCAGGGAGGTGCGTTGTTTCTGCCCGCCAGAAAGTTCGAAGGGCGAAGAGGAAAGAAAGGTGCTCATTCCCACCATATCAGCCACACGACTGACCTGTTGATGCATCTCGGTGAGCGGGACGTTGTCGTTTTCAAGGGCAAATGCAATGTCTTCGCCGGCGGCAAGACCCACAAATTGACCGTCGGAATCCTGCAGCACCGTTCCAACATGTTTGGATAATTCAAAGATGTTCTTTTCTTTTGAGGGCTCAGAATGAATGGTCAGACTGCCTGACATTTCACCGCTGTAGGAAAAAGGTATCAGACCATTGATACAGTTGCCAAGCGTGCTCTTACCGCTGCCGCTGGGTCCAACAATCAGGATTTTTTCGCCAGGGAATATTTGGAGATTGATATCAAATAATGTGGGCTCAGCCTGACTGTAATATTGAAAGGTGAAATCTTTAAATTCGATAATGGCTTCTTGTTTTTCCATTGAACTCTCATCTCATCAACACACAAGGTTTCATTTTACCAAACAATTCAAAAAAGAAACCCCGCGCAGCGAAAATGGTAAAAAAGGGAGGCGTACATTTCCCCTTTTTGGTGTTAATGAAGTGATGGCTGACGATGAATCGCGCCAGCCATCACTTTAGAAATCGAAAGTGTTATGAAGATTTTAGCCTCTGGAAAGGCTGCCTTTTTTAGTTCTGGTGGATGCATAGGCAACCAGGAGCAGGGTGCCAAAAACACCGGCGCTGATAATATTCATGGCAGCGGCGGCTATTCCCTGGGTAAACACGAATTTGGAAGGTTCCTGGTAGATTAATATATCCAGCACAGGGGCGACGATCACCCAGGCGATGATATTACCAATTACCTGAATAATGTTGAAGGTCAGGATATCCTTACCCTTAAAATCACCTTCCTCAACGCGGGTTCGTTTGAAAGCGAAACCAAAAGCGAAGCCAGCCACGCCGCTGGCGAGCACCCAGCTCCACCAGGGTGAACCATATTGAAACGCATCACTGAGAGCATGTCCAATGAATTGGATCAGAGCGCCTGCAATCGGGCCAAAAAGTGTCGCCATGAAAGCGCCCAAACCGTAAGCAGTTTGGAAACTGGTTGAAGGGATGGGGGATGGGATTTTGACATACATGAATAAGAGCGTAAAGAGTGCTGCACCAATGCCAATGGCAACGATCGTACGGGTGTTGATTTTAAACATAGTTTCTCCTTGTGACAAATAAATTTGATTTGATATACTCCCTGCATCATTCAGTCATGATTGCTGGCAAAACTTATGTCTGCCCGCTTGATTAATGAGGGATACGACCACTTTCCTCAGCCAAAAATAATAAGAATTCCTGTTTATTTGGATAACCTGCGCAAGTTAATGAATGGGCTGTCAGGAAAATCCGATCTGACCTCCTTTCCGATTATTCCTTAATTCCTACCTTTGTCCTCACAATAATAGCTTACCATACTATTTTAACACAATCAGCGCAGGTTGCGTTACGGTTGTTCCCGAAACCTTCCTGGAAAATGGCGCAGTTGCTGATTGCATCTCCATCCCTCAGAAATCCAGCCATCATTATCGGGAACCCGTATGCGGGATTGCCGATCTGAGGTTGCGACTCAGTGTTTTGGGGCGATTATTCTAAATGATGGACGCCTTTTTATCCTGAAAGGCACTCGCTCGCTTTACGGCTGTTCCTCAGCCGACCGCTTTCTTAACCAACTGGCTGATCTTCTTCTCATCAGCAGCGGTCAACGACTTGAGTGCGAAGGCGGTTGGCCACATCGTACCATCGTCGAGATTTGCCGTATCGTTGAATCCGAATGTCGAATAGCGTGCGCTGAATTTGGCTGCGCTCTGGAAGAAACAAACGACTTTGCCATCCTTGTTGGCATAGGCAGGCATCCCATACCAGGTTTTTGGTGAAAGTGACGGCGCGCTGGATGTGACAATTTCATGGATCCGGGTTGCCAGGGCGCGATCGGATTCGGGCATCTCGGCAATCTTTTCGAGCAGGGCAGCTTCATCCTCGGCTTTCGTTTTTGCGGCTTTCAGCTCCCTCGCCCGTTCCTTCATCGCCGCTTTTTCTAAATCGCTGAAACCCGGGGAATCCTTTTTATCCACTGAGCTTTTTTGGGGTGTTTCTGGTGATTCAGGCTCTGTACTCATCATTAACTTCTTAATCCTGCATTGGGTTTGAATTCTTACCAACCCTCAAGGTGAATCCTTGAAGCGGAAACCATATCGAGGCAGATGTTTTTCGATGCGCAATTCACCACTTTCTGGTTTCTGTGTTAATTAATACTCTAAAACTATTGACAGGGAATGCGAAATTCTGTACAGTATTTCTGTCCAGAATGGAGATCAAAATGACAATTTACACCAATTATACGCAAGCCCGTGCTGGATTGGCAGCATTAATGGATAAGGTAACGCATGACCGCGAAGTCGTTATAATCCAGCGTCGAGGAAAGGAGGAAGTGGCTATGATCTCCGCCTCGGAATTACTCAGTTTGGTAGAGACGGCTTACCTGCTGCGATCTCCGGTTAATGCAGAACGCCTGCTTTCGGCGCTTGGACGGGCTTTAAAAAACGAGGTTCAACCCTTACCCCTCGGATCTTTACAGAAGGAAGTTGTCTTTGAATAGAAAAGAAAACACAGCTGTTTTTCAGGATGAATGTATTGAAGACCTTCGTTATTGGGTTGAAACAGATCGGAATCTGGCGATCCGTTCTTTTGCTTTAATTGAAGCCATACTGCAAGATCCATTTGCCGGGATTGGCAAACCTGAACCCCTGAAAAACCTGTCTGCTGGTGTATGGTCACGGCGACTGACCCGGGAGCATTCCATCGTCTATTTGGTAAGAGAGGACAGGATCGATTTTTTACAAGCCCGTTATCGTTATTGAAAGAGACTTAATTTTAAAGGTAATTTCTAAATTTTATAAGGCGTAATGCTTTCAGCAAGTTTATTGTTTGATGTATCCTTTCTGCTGTATCAACCTAAGGATATAAAATGTTTTATAAACGGGGGATTAGAGGTGGGCGCTTATATTGATTCATTCAAGGCTTTCTGCCAACCCCACATAACAAAAAGCGCCTTCCTTTTTGGGAGGTGCTCAGGTTCGTTGTTTTCTGAAGGGCTATCCTGCCATCACCGGGCGGAACTTAAAACTAAAAATGCGACTTGGTCCACGGAGGTGGCGAGGTATTTAATCTAACAGTTTGCGTTATAGGCAGTCGAGGAGAATTTGCTTTCGAAAACCAAACCTTATTTCTTGTCACGTTTTTGCGCCTCCTCCAAACCACTGCTCAACATTACCATTACCTTTTCAGGTGAAGGTAATAATTTTGTCTCTTTATCCAGAGATTCTGGGTCAATTCCTAAATTAGCAACGAAAATCATTGTGTCATCAAACAACGATTCCCGTAATTCAGCTGATTGGACAACTTCTGCTGCGGTCTTATTTTTGTAAGTACGCTTCGTTAGCGTTTCAACAAATCGGGCAAGTCTATCCCAGAGAATCCCCAGAGTTGATTTCAAGCTTGACTCATACTCCTCGAGTTTTCTTACAACCTCATATTTTCGCTGGTAGTATGTCAATCTGTCCTCAGGGAACTGCGGTAAAATTATTGCTAAACCAATGATCATAATTAACATATCATCAACCAAACCAAGCACAGGAATTTTGTCAGGGATGAGATCAATAGGTGAGTTCAAATATAGCAGAACACCAGCTGACAAAGACCTGACCCATATTGGTAGAGCATCATCTCCAGCTAACTCGTTAAATAGTTGAGTATTTATCCCCAAAAATGTGAGCCATTTCTTAAAAATTTGGATAAACATCTCAAAGGTATTTTCTTGAGAGGTATTATTCATGATTTCTCCTCAGGTTGGTGTTTTCTAATCTGCTCAAAATTGTCTAGAGTTTGTAGCAAAAACTCATTAAAACGATGGTTTAACCAATCGGGTAAATGTTTAGGTAGCAAATCTGGGTGAAAAGTTTTCATCATTGCTCGAAAGGTTTGTCTAACTTCTGTAAATGAAGCTGTTTCGTCAAAGCCAAACCATTCATAAGGATTTTCGCCAATCGCGATGATGATGGCAATTACAACGGTTGTTAATTTTTGATCATTACGTTTTAACAGCTGACTCAAAAAAGCAATACCACCAGCGACAGCACCAGCCCCTGCAATTCCCCAACCAATTGGCCCTAACATCACGCCAAGGACAGTGGTAGCACCCTGATACACTACCCATGGGAAAGTTACACCGATTGCTGAAGAAATGGCTCCAAGTCCGGTTGTGGTTGCTAAATATATACCAAAGCCCGAAAGTTCACCAGCAACCACACTAGCAGCTGGGATAAAACTAAAGCCCATTTGCTGAGCTCGCTTTTTCAGATTCACATCTGCTTGTTTGAGAATTGATTGCAATTCATCTTCGTCAAGATTTTCCAGACGTTTGCGGAAAGCTTCATTCCATTTTTGTCGGATTTGGCGTACGAACCAGGTATTACTTGCCGTATCAAAGTTTTTACATTCTATTGACAAAATTTGGGCTACTCTTACAAGTGAGGATCGCATTACCTGCTCTTTGTCAGCATTTTTGGGAGCTTTACTAACCTCACGTAAGAAAGGGAGGATGACTCCGCGGAGTAGAACTTCCTTGTCCTTAGGGAGATAATGTTTTTCACCCTTGATAAGATGTGCTATATCCCATAGCTCGTTAACTTCCAGACGGTAGAGGGCTTTTTGGGAAAAACCAAAGACATTCATTTTCTTTACCTGACTTTTTCTTTATTAGAGTACAGAGTTTTGTTCGTAAATCATTCATCCAATAATTTGCGTTACCTGCCATGGGCAGGTGTGGATTTTCATGAGGGCAGAGAGATCTCTATACCCAACGCCATATTCTTTTGTTTGTTTTTGAATGCTGCACTATCAGGGCTACTCTTCCATTCCCCATCTCATAATAAGATAAGTGTCTTATATATTTTACTACAATGAATCAAAAAGCGCCTTCCTCATTGGAAGGCGCTCAGGTTCGTTATTTTCTGAAGGGCTATCCTGCCATCACCGGGCGGAACTTATAACCATACACAAGAATACCGCGCTCATCGCCGTCGGAGCGCAATTTGCGGGTGACCATCTCAACTGGCATGCCGATCTCGACTTTCTGTTCACCCAGGTCGGTCAACTGGGCAGTTACAATCGGCCCCTCGTCCAATTTCACCAAAGCGACCGTGTAGGGCGATTGTTCTTCAAAACCGGCCGGCGCATTTGCCATGCGGGTGAATGAATAGATTTCGCCCTTGCCGCTGAAGGCATAGGTTGTCTTGGCTTCGCCGCCGCATTCGGGGCAAACATCACGGGGTGGGAAGATCTTGACCTGACAGTGGGGACAGGTTTCGCCCACAAGGGCGTACCGTTGCTTTTTTAATCGCCAGTGGCGTGGAACTTCCATGATTTGTACTCCTTTGTCTTGCTTTTTGTTACTTTCACGCTCTTAGTTTACCGAAATGGGACTCTCATAAACTATCAAAATTGCTAAATCTTGCAGAAGGTTGGGAATTTTCAATCAAACTCTCACGAGATTTCAGGCTTTTTGGTGAAATAAATTCACATTGGTTGATCGTCGTTCGAGTAAAATTAATGATATGATTTGTTCTGAAATATCCACAACTTGGTAATTTGGAGTAAATAATCGATGACCTTTTATTTGCTGGACGGCACCCTCCAGATGGATATCTTTTTTGAGTGTGACAATTATGATCTGGAAGATAACATCTGCATCTCAATTATTGAGGACTGCCCAACCGACGAACGACTCTTAATAGCTGAAGAGACCCACATTTATTTGACTCAGGAAGAAGCGCGCCAGCTGGGTCAGGCCTTGCTGGCAGCTGCGGAACGCAGTCAAACCCATCAGGAATGAGGCGTTAAATGATGATGCGTCCATTAATCAACCCTAAAGAACATCAACCAGGTATTTCTCCCGGGTTTACGCTGTGTTTTTTGTTGAATGGAGAGGATGTCCTGATGATCCACCGACGCTTTCCCCCTAATCAGGGATTGTGGAATGGCGTTGGCGGGCATATCAATCCGGGCGAGACTCCCCGCGAGGCTGTCATCAGGGAAGTACTGGAAGAAACAGGCTATCAGATCAACGACCCACAATTTGCAGGGCTGCTGACCTGGGATGGCTTTGAGATTCCTCCGGGGACGATCGCAATCTTCACGGCGGAAGTGCCACACCGGGACTTTATAGCCAACCATGAAGGCAGATTAGCATGGCAACCGCGCGATTGGGCATGCTCTTCGCCTGAGGTCGTGGATAATATCCATGTCTTTTTACCAAGAATTCTGGCTGGTGAAGAACCCCGCCACTACCATTTCAGCTATCACAACCAGGAACGTATCCGGGAAGTGATCTCAGGCCTGCCCGACAATTTTGACCTTGATCGCCCCCTGTTTGCGATGGATGAAATCGTTGAAGAGCAGCGCGGGGAGTATTTGCTGAGCACGGATAAAGACCGTTTGCAGATCGATGTCATTGAAGATTTTCTGGCGAAACGATCCTATTGGGCAGCAGGTCGAGCGAGAGATGTGATCGAGCGATCGATTCAACACTCGGTCTGTTTTGGAATTTACCATCAGGGCGTCCAGGTTGGCTTTGCACGCATGGTGACGGATCAGGCAACGATTGCCTGGTTGGCAGATGTTTATGTTGATGATAGCCACCAAGGTCAGGGTCTGGGTAAGTGGCTGGTTTTGGCTGCGTGTAATTATGCGGATGAGCGCCATATTAAACGCATGGTACTTGTCACCAGCGATGCCCAGTCTTTGTATGCGACCTACGGCGGATTTGAGCGTGTTGAAAAACCCGAGGATTGGATGACACGCCTGAAACCGGATACGGATTGATGGATTGATCGGCAGGGGCAGGGGTTGGGGAAATGGTTGACTGAATCGATCCTGGATGTGCTGGACTCGGAAGGTGTTCGCTGGACGATGCTGGCAACCCGAGACGCCCACGGGTTGTATGAGGCATATGGGGGGTTCCAAAAATTGTTTTTACCGGAAAAACGGATGGGGCGTGTTAACCCACGCTTGCTGCGCAGTTCCGGGCAAACTTACGCCATCCCCGGCGTTGGAATGTAAACGCCATTCAAATTTAAATCCATTTTGATAGGGGGTCAATGTGCTTTAAATTTGTGCTGCCAATCGGTTGAAAGACTGCACCTCAATCATCAACCGGAAGAATTTTTATCAACGATAGAAAAAATACGCTATAATAAATTTTAAGATTTCGAACAAATTGATTCAGGGGACAGTTCGATCTTGTTAGATCCTGGTAAGTTGAACTCAACGCAAAGGTAAGGGAGTCAAAGGTGAAGACAATAGTTGCTGGCGCTTTGGGCGAATGTGTCCACGTGGCAGGGGTGATAAATTTTTTGCGCCTGGCAGAACAGGCAGGTTGGCGAACGGTGTTTTTAGGTCCCGCGGTGGCGCCTGAAGCATTCATTGAAGCCGCCAGAAAAGAAAATGCAAGCCTGGTCGGGGTTTCCTATCGTCTGACGCCTGAAACGGGGGAAAGGCTGCTGGGTGAATTTGCAGAGGCTGCAGACGAGCTGCATCAGGGGGGTGTGCGTTTTGCGTTTGGAGGCACCCCGCCTGTGGCTGAACGGGCAAAGGCACTGAGTTTCTTTGAAACGGTATTTGATGGAAGTGAGACGCTGGAAGATATTATTGCCTATCTGCGAGGGAAGAAACAAGGCGAATTGATCGAAGGCGATATTCCTCAAAATGTCGTGGAAAGAATCCGGTGGAAACAGCCTTATCCCTTGCTGCGCCATCATTACGGTCAGCCCACAATGGAAATCACCCTGGCGGGCATTGAAAGGATTGCCGAAGCAAAAGCCCTGGATGTGATCTCACTGGGGATTGATCAGGACGCACAGGCGAATTTTTTCCATCCAGAGCGGCAGAATCCGCGCCGTATGGGGGCGGGCGGGGTGCCTGTCCGCAGTCCAGAAGATTACCGTGCCCTCTATCAAGCCAGCCGTAGAGGCAATTACCCGCTGATGCGCACCTATTCGGGTTCGGATGATTTTCTCGAGCTGGCGGCGATGTATGTGGATACGATCAATATCGCCTGGTGCGCCATCCCGCTTTTCTGGTTCAACCGGATGGATGGGCGCGGTCCGTGGGCGCTGGAAGAAAGCATCCGCAAACACCAGGAGGTGATGGCATGGTACGGTCAGCGATCGATCCCGGTGGAATTGAATGAACCCCACCATTGGGGGATGCGTGATGCGCCCGATGTCGTCTACGTTGTCTCGGCATATCTTTCTGCCTGCAATGCCAAAGCCTTTGGTGTCAGAGACTATATCGCCCAGATGATGTTCAACAGCCCGCCCGGGACGTCGGATGCCATGGATCTCGCCAAAATGCTGGCTTGCATAGAAATAACCCGTCCTTTAGAAGACGGACAGTTCAAAATCTGGCGGCAGACACGCACAGGTTTATTGAGCTACCCACTTCAGAAGGCCGCTGCCCGGGCGCACCTGGCAGCGAGCATCTATCTGCAAATGGCTATAAAACCGCATATCGTGCATATTGTGGGGCATACGGAAGCCGATCATGCCGCCACGGCTGAGGATGTCGTTGAAGCCAGTGCCATGGCGCAACAGGCGATTAAAAATGCACTTGGCGGTCAGCCGGACATGTCCGAGGATCCTTTCATCAAGGAAAGGGTGACGGCTCTTGTGGAAGAAGCGAGGGTGACATTGAATGCCATCCGGGAGCTCGCCCCGCCTTCCGATTCGGACCCATTCATTGACCCGGCAATATTAACTGAAGCAGTCCGAAAAGGCATTCTGGATGCACCCCATCTTAAGAACAATCCTTTTGCAAGGGGCACGATCCAAACCAGGATTGTGGATGGCGCCTGTGTTGCCATAAATGATGCGGGTCAACCTATTTCAGAATTCGATCGGATCGATCATTTATTAAAGGAGGCAAGATGACAACCAAGCGTTTTACTGTGATTGGTGCTGGAAATGGTGGAAAAGCCATGGCAGCCCACCTGGCGATTATGGGTCAGGAAGTTACCCTCTACAATCGCACCTTTGCCCACATTGAAGTAATTGCCAAACGCGGCGGGATTGATCTGGAAAGTTATCAGGGCGGACCCCAGGGTTTTGGTCAATTGAAAAAAGTCACCAGCGACATTCAGGAAGCGGTGGCGGACGCCGAAGCGATCATGGTGGTGGTCCCATCCTCAGGGCATGCTGATGTTGCCAGGCTGCTTGCACCGCATCTGCAGGATGGGCAGATCGTGATCCTGCATCCTGGGCGCACCTGTGGGTGCATTGAGTTTATGCATGTTCTGCGAATGAACGGGTTTACAGGGAATATCATACTGGCAGAAGCCGAGACCTTTATCTACGCCAGCCGTTCCGATGGGCCCAGTCAGGCGCGCATATTTCGGGTGAAAGAAGCGGTTCCCTTAGCCGCTTTGCCCGCCACCGACACGCCCCGTGTTATGGATGCCATCAAGCACGTTTTCCCACAATACATTGATGGGGTCAATGTGCTGCATACAGGTTTAAACAATATGGGGGCAGTATTTCATCCCGCCCTTACCATCCTGAACGCTGGAAGAATTGAATCCACCCATGGCGATTTTCAGTTTTATGTGGATGGTGTGACCCCTTCCGTGGCAAGGGTCCTTGAAGTCGTGGACCGCGAACGCGTCACAGTGGCTTCGGCATTGGGGTTGCGCGCCCGAACGGGGATTGAATGGCTGCAATTGGCTTACAATGTGCGCGGCGAGACCTTGTTTGAAGCCATCCAAAACCAATCCGGCTATTATGGTATCAATGCCCCCAGCACGTTACAGCACCGTTATATCTTTGAGGATGTCCCGATGAGTTTGGTGCCAATCGCTGCTTTGGGCGAGCGCTACGGCGTTTCCGTGAATGGGATCAATGCTATCATCCGTTTGGGGTGCATCCTGCACAGCACAGATTACTGGCGTAAGGGGCGCACACTCAACAAACTGGGTATCAAAGACCTGAGCGTGGGCGAGCTGACGCGGTATGTGAATACCGGAACCACAGACGTTGGTTAATTCCTGAAAGAATACCTCACAAATGAACAGCCTGAGCGTGTGACTGATCGGTCATGCGCTTTGGTTTCTGATACACCTTTCATGAAGGCTAATAACGAGGGCGAAAGGTATTATTAGTATAATGAGGAGGACCAGAAATAACTAAAACGATTCAGATTGTGCTGCATAACCATTTGCACCATTGGATTTGCGCTGTCAGGAGATAAAACATGCTTCCACTTGGAGATGACAATACCGACCGAAAAACAACGCCTATCATGACCTTCGCATTATCGATGGTTAATTTTTTGGTTTTCTTTTTAGAGATTATAGGTGGGGATGCATTTATTCAAAAATGGGCATTCGTTCCCAGTCGCTTTTTTGCCAATCCGTTGCCAAATATTATGACGATCTTCACCTCGATGTTTATGCATGCCGGCTGGTTTCACCTTATTAGCAATATGATTTATCTGTGGATTTTTGGGGATAATGTGGAAGATCGCTTTGGGCATAAAAAGTTTCTCATCTTCTATTTGCTTGCCGGGGTCGGTGCAAGTCTGACGGAGGGTTTCTTCAGCCAGAACTCAAATATTCCTATGGTTGGCGCCTCAGGGGCAATTGCGGGCGTGCTGGGCGCTTATTTGCTGCTCTATCCAACCAATCGGGTGCGGGTTTTGCTTTTTTTGAGGGTCGCTTATCTTCCTGCGTTGTTTGTGATCGGGTCATGGTTCGTTCTGCAGCTCTTCAGCGGCATTGGCTCGATGGCAATCGTGGCGGATACTGGCGGCGTCGCCTATCTGGCGCATGTCGGGGGGTTCATTTCAGGCTTTGTGATGACTTTGTTCTTCCGTTAACCTGTTGGGTTAAAAACATCTTTTTTAAACATGAGCAGACACGGAGGTCTACTCACCCCGAAGGGTGCCTTTTGGGCAGGGCAACCACGGAGGATTGCCTCTACGGGTTGATATGCTATTAATAGCAATCTATGTTTATTAAAATTTGCTATATTAATGCACAAACCTATTTTTAAAGATCATTTGTTTTTTCATAATGAGGGTGTTGAAAAATTGAACCAGCATTATTAATGCGTGCCTTACTGCTATTGCCCGAACCCTTGTGATTCCATTTGCATTTTTTCGTTATGGTGATATAATCCCGAAGTATTAAATCTAAATAGCCCCACGCGGCACTCTTATCCAGAGAGGTGGAGGGACCGGCCCTATGATACCTCGGCAACCAGAAAGCGAAAACTTTTATGGTGCCAACTCCGGCAGAGCGATTTCTGGAAGATGAGAGGGAAGCCCTTGTCCATTGACGCCCCTCTCGATGTTACCGGAGGGGTGCGAATCTTTAATGAGACATGGAGGTTCTCAAAATATGACGCTAACTTTTACGAAATTACCCAAATACCTGTTTACGTCCGAATCGGTAACTGAGGGACACCCGGACAAACTCTGTGACCAGATCAGCGATGCTGTTTTGGATGAGTTGATCAGGCAGGATCCTTATTCGCGGGTTGCCTGTGAATGTGCGACCAAGACCGGCTTTGTAATGGCGATGGGTGAGGTCACCACCAGGGGCTTTGCTGATTTTGACAAGTTGGTGCGAGATGTCGTCATTGGGGTTGGCTATGATCGCGGAAAAAAGGGTTTTGATGGTGAAACCTGTGGGGTGATGGTTGCCTTGGCTAACCAATCTTCTGATATTGCCATGGGCGTGGACAAAGCCAAGGAAGCAAAAGACGGCGCAATGGACAACGGTGATGAGATTGAAGCCATCGGCGCTGGCGACCAGGGGATGGTGTTTGGCTATGCCTGCAATGAAACAGATGTACTCATGCCCATGCCGATCTACTATGCCCACAAGCTCACCCGCCGGCTGGCAGAAGCCCGTCGGGCGAATGATCTGGACTTCCTCTGGCCCGATGGCAAGAGCCAGGTGACCGTGGAATATGAATATGGCAAGCCCAAACGGATCCATACCGTGCTGATCAGCACTCAGCACACCCCCGATGCAACAAACGAACACATCAGAGAAGGCGTGATTGAAGAGATTATCAAGCCAACCCTGCCCGCGGAACTGCTTGACGATGACCTGATCGTTTACGTTAATCCCACCGGGCGGTTTGTGGTGGGCGGCCCGATGGGTGACGCCGGACTGACCGGGCGGAAGATTATTGTGGATACCTATGGTGGTATGGGGCGCCATGGTGGCGGCGCCTTCAGCGGAAAAGACCCGACAAAGGTTGATCGATCAGGCGCCTATGCTGCCCGCTGGGTAGCCAAGAACGTCGTGGCGTCAGGGCTGGCGGATCGCTGCGAAGTCCAGGTGGCTTATGCGATCGGTGTGGCGCGCCCGCTTTCGATCAACGTTGAGACCTTTGGAACCGGCAAGATCGATGATTCACGCATTGCAGATCTGATCAACACGCACTTTGATCTGCGCCCCGGCGCGATCATCCGCGATCTTGACTTGCGCAAACCGGTTTATCAACAGGTTGCTGCTTACGGTCACTTTGGGCGCGATGACCTTGATTTGACCTGGGAACGAACCGATAAAGCAGATTTGCTGCGCGATGCCGCAGGCTTGTAGCTTCGAGAATATTGGTTGGGGCGCGGCATGCCGTGCCCCACAGAATTAAGAATTTACCCATTTAAGCTGATCAGGGTGTGTATTATTAAAAAGTCATTCCCTCCGTTTCCATTGGTGTCCTCACCAATGAGAAATACATCACGCGTGTAGAAATTTAAGATAAGAAGATTTCTCTCACTGGTGAGACACCAGTGAGAACGGGTGGGGGGTGGAGACACCGGCGAAAACGAATGCTATACCGTACCCCGCGAAATTAACTATTTACCCATTTAAGCTGATCAGGGTGTGTATTGTTAAAAAATCTATCTCTCCGTTCCCATTGGTGTCCTCACCAATGGGAAATGTATCACAGGTGTAGAGATTTAAGGTAAGGAGATTTCTCTCACTGGTGAGACACCAGTGAGAACGGGTGGGGGGTGGAGACACCGGCGAAAACAAATGGTATACCGTACCCCGCGAAATTAACTATTTACCCATTTAAGCTGATCAGGGTGTGTATTATTAAAAATCTATCTCTGCGTTCCCATTGGTGTCCTCACCAATGGGAAATACATCACAGGTGTAGAGATTTAAGGTAAGGAGATTTCTCTCACTGGTGAGACACCAGTGAGAACGGGTGGGGGGGTGGAGACACCGGCGAGAACGGGTAGGGATGGATTCGCCAGTGAAAACGGGTGGGAGTGGAGATAGCAGTATCTAGGGAATTAAGAATTCACCCGAGCAATCGATCCTGATACCTTTGGGCAAACAGCGCTGGTCCTCCGCCGGTATGCCAGAAGAGCACCGTATCCGTATCTGTAAAGGCACCCTTTCGGATCAGGTCGATCAACCCCGCCCCGGCGCGACCGGTATAAACAGGATCGAGGATGAGCGCTTCGCGCTCAGCAAAGAGTCGAATGGCTTCGATCTCGGGTTCACCCATCACGGCGTAACCACCCCCTGTGTAGGCGTCCGTCATCAGCACATCTTCGGGGGTAAACGCCCGCTTTTCGCCGATGTAGTCCGCTGCGCCAGTCGCCAATCTGGCGACGATCTCCTTCAGTTCCCCGGCGGGCTCATCCACGCTGATGCCGAGAATTTTTCCACGAAAGCCGCTGATGTGCGCCCCCAGCAGCATACCCGCCTGGGTCCCACCCGATGAACTGGGGAAGATGATCCAATCGGGATGACATGCCTGCTCAGCCAGTTCGATCATGGCGTTCACATACCCCAGCGCGCCGATGGGGTTGGACCCGCCGTAAGGGATAAGATAAGGTTTCTTTCCCTCTTCCAGTGCGGCCTGATAAGCCTCTTCCAACTTTGTTTCCATCTGTTCGCGTTGTGTATAAATCACCTTCGCTCCCAGAAGGAAGTGAAGCAGGTGGTTTCCATCAGGTGGCACGGGTGGGTCACCAAAGAGCACGAGGGTGCAGCCCATGCCGAACCGGGCGGCAACCGCAGCCACCTGTCGGCAATGATTGGACTGCACTCCGCCTGCGCTCAGCAGGGTTTGAGCGCCCTGTTCCTGCGCATCTGCTATCAGATATTCCAGTTTGCGGGTCTTGTTCCCGCCGAATGCCAGGCCGGTTTGATCGTCGCGTTTGACCAGCAGGCGGGGACCCTTGAGAGCGGCAGTCAATCCGGGCATGGGTTCGATCGGGGTGGGCAGATGTGCGAAGTGTAAGCGGGGTTTCACAGGCTTATCCTCCTTTGGGTTTCCGATTTCCCTTTTTTTCGCATCAGGCTTAACAGGCGCGGCAAAATTTGACTGTATAAACGATACAGCAGGGGACGTGCCGGGAAATCCCAGGCGCCCAGGGTGCGCACCACCTGACCGCCAAACCCATCTTTGAATCGAAAGACTCCCCACAAGGGATCATCTTCATTGAAAGCGTCAGGCGCTCCCCACATATCATAGGTATGACAGCCCGCCGCTTTGGCGTGCAGCATTGCTTCCCATTGCAGGCGGTGGTTGAACATGGTTTCACGGCGCTCATCCAGGGACATCCCATAGAAATACCAGGCACGACCGCCAAACTGAAAGATCACAACAGCGCCCACGGGCTGACCTTCGACCTCGGCAATTAGCGGTTCTGCCATGTTTGCGTTAAAAAAGGTATCCCAAACGGTTTTGTAATAAGCTTGATTTCGGATGAGAAAGTCGTCCCGCACAGCGGTGTGGGCATACATTTGATAGAGCCTGTCGGTATCCTCGACACCGCCGGGTCGGATCGTCACGCCGCGACGCCCTGCCAGGCGAATATTGTAGCGTGTCTTGGATTTCATACGGGCGAGCATCTCTTCCTCACTCTGTCGTAAATCTATCGTGACCGTATTGCGAAATTGGATTTGCTCATCTGAAAAACGCCAACCGAGGTTTTTCAACTTTTCCTGAACTGAGCCGCCAGAGGGAGAATCTTTGGCGTGTTCGTTGTCTGGAGTGCCAAAGCCAACGGGCAGGTCAGGGTCGATCTTGATGAAAATGGCGCCCTTTGTTTTTGCAAAATGCTGCAGGTCGGTCAATACCTCATGCACCAGGGCATCATCCGACCAATCCAGAAGCGGACCGCGGGGAACATACATCACGCTCATCCCCGATGCAATGGTGCCTTTGGAAATCCGGCGTTGAAGGATCAGGGCTGCAGCCCTGATCTTTCCATCCTGCTCTTGCCAGGTGAAAGGATGCATGTCCCATCCAAACTGTGCCTTCACGCTTCCCCACTGCCATGTCTGAAGGGCGTGTGCGCCGGGCAAGTGTGCGATCAACGCGTTCCATTGTTCACTATCCTGGCTTTTGTAAAACTTCACGGTTGCTCCTTATAAATCAAGCCGCAATGGATTGACGGCGGTCAGCCCAAACCTGATAAAGTTTATAGACGAGAGGCTGATAAACACGGTCCCAGGCGCCTACCGTTCGATGAACTTCGCCCCCAAAACCCCGTTTGAAACGATAGACGCCCCAGAGTCCATCGGAGCGTTTCAAAAATTGGTCTTCAAGTTTGTCTTCGGGGTAATCGGGGATGCCCCACAGGTCATACGTACGGCAGCCTTTATTTTTTGCCCACCAGATGGCTTCCCACTGAAGCAGGTAGGCTGGCATTCGGTTGCGCTCTTCGTCCGTAGATGCGCCGTAAAAATACCAGGCGGTGTTCCCGTGAGCAAAAGCCATCAAGCCGGCAATGGGCTGACGATTGTAAGAGGCAATCAGCAATTGACAGGCGTTACGGGGTGCAAACAGGTCATAGACTCGCCGGTAATATGCCAGACTGTGCGTGCCAAAGGCGTCTCTCCGTCCGGTGATCATCATCATTTTGTGAAATAATTCAACATCGTCGCTTGGCTCAACCTCCACACCTTTTCTTTCCGCAAGCCGGATGTTGTAGCGCGTTTTTGACTTCATGCTCTGCAAGAGTTCTTCCTCCGAAGCTTGCAGATCGATCAGGATGGTGCGGGGCGGCTGAATGGTTTGTTTCGTCTCCATAAAACCGGGTAGTTGCGCAGAGAGGTTGTTTGCTTGGACCGGCTCCCAGATATCAGGTTCAACCCGCAGGAACACGGCATGTTCTTGCCGGCAAAGATCGTCGACCTGATGCCAGAACCCTTCCCAATCCCCATTCCCGACCGGCCCTCGAGGGACATAGGCAATTGTCAGGCCGAGGGGCAGACGGCGAAAAAGAACCAGCGCACCAAGCTGACCCTGGCGAACAAAACGAGGTTTCCAGCCGAAATCAGCTTTAAGAAATCCCCAGGGAGATGTTTGTAGGATGTGTGCTTCGGGGTAATCAGCAACAAAGCGGTCCCAGGTTTGGGCGTCCAGTAACTCCATACTCTCCTAAATCAACAATGCAAAATTAATTAAAAGCAATGTGCCTGCCAATCCTTCACATGTATCAACAATGAGGGGTTATTCTACCACATCGAGGGATCTGACATCGCCGCGATGGACGCGCCGGGGATCGTCTCACTGAGCAGGGCCTGGATAGCTTCTGTTTTTCCTTCCCTGGCATACTGAATTAAACGATCAACAACAGCATCCAGTTCATCCGACGAAAGGATATCCTCGCTGTCCACCTGGTGAATGCCAGGGTGTGTTGTGGGGGATAAGGCAAACCCCTGATCCCAAAGATCTTCACTCAGTTTCTCGCCGGGACGGATCCCTGTGAACACGATCTTAATATCTTTTCCAGGTTCCAATCCCGACAGGCGGATCAGGTCTTCTGCCAGGTCAAGGATCTTCACCGGCTGTCCCATATCCAAAATATAACTCTCGCCGCTATGGCTCATCGTGGATGTTTGCAAGACGAGATGGACGGCTTCCGGGATCGTCATAAAATAGCGCTTCATATCCGGATGGGTTACAGCTACCGGTCCGCCTGCTGCGATTTGGTGCTTGAAGTAGGGAACCACACTGCCGCGGCTGCCCAACACGTTGCCAAACCGAACCAGTGAAAAGGCTTTTTGGGATTGGTGGGCGGCATCCAGGACCAGCATTTCAGCAATCCTTTTGGTGGCGCCCATAATGCTGACCGGACGGATGGCTTTGTCTGTGGAGATCATGACGAGCCGCTCGACATTGTTTTGCAGGGCGATGCTGACAACGTTTTTTGTCCCCTGAATATTGTTGGTGACAGCCTCCTCAATGTTGATTTCCATCAAGGGGACATGTTTATGGGCTGCCGTGTGGAAGACTACTTCAGGCTGCCAGCGTTGAAAGACAACGGATAAGCGGGCTTCATCCCGTACATCTGCAATCAAAGGGATGAATTCGAGTGAGGGGAAAGCTTCTTGAAGGGTTAGCAGGGCGCTGAAGATGCTGTTTTCGCCGTGCCCTAACATTAAAAGTTTTTTCGGGTTTTGGCGTGCGATCTGGCGGCAGAGTTCGCTGCCAATCGACCCGCCAGCGCCGGTGACCATAACCACTTTGCCTTCCAGAACACGCCCAAGCGCTTCAGTGTCGATGTCCACGGGCTCTCGGCGTAGAAGGTCCGTAATTTCAACATCCCGAAGACGGTTGACGCTAACATCGCCGCCCAGGAGTTCATACAACCCCGGCATGGTTCGAAAGGCAACACCGCTCTGGGTGCATACCTTGGTGACTTTTCGCAGCACCTCGCCGGGTGCGCTGGGTATGGCGATGATCACCTCGTCTACGTGGCGGGTTGCCAGGATGTGGTTGATATCATGGATCGGTCCGAGCACCGGCACACCATGGATCTTGCTGTCCTTTTTAGTCAGGTCATCATCGAGGAAACCGATTGGCTTCATGTTGAGCTGGGGGTTTTTCAGTAACTCACGAACCACCATGGCGCCTGCATCCCCTGCACCGATGACCAGCACCCACTTCTTGCGAAGAAGATGGCTGCGACTGCCGTCGGCGGAGGATGAAGATCGATCCGCAATCAAGCGGAAAATGAAACGGATCCCGCCGATAAAAGCCAGGGAAAGGAGCCAATCGATGATTAAAACAGATCTTGGAAAACCAAAAAACGCACCCGAAACGAAGACAACCATCATCCCAATCGAGAGGATCATCGAGGCGACGGTGACCGCCGACATGATCAGAACGAGCTCTCGTGTGCTGGCATAGCGCCAAAGCCGCCGATAGATACCGAAGAAATAATACACCAGGGGCTTGATAATGACCGCAATGCCCATCATCCACAAGAGCGAATTTTGATAGGTGGGGAAAATGGCAATCAATTCCAGCCTGAGAAAATAACTGACCAGGACAGACGCCAGGGTCAGTAAGATGTCTCCGATGACAAGATAACGATTACGAATTTGCCTTCCGAAAATGATCATTTGGGATTCACCTTGCTTAATGGCCTTTGAAGCCGATCATAGTACCAATTGTCCTCAGGATGATCATCATATCCATGATTAAATTGCGGTGTTCAATGTAGTAAAGATCATATTCAAGTTTGATGGCGGTATCAAAAACGTTGCCAGCATAGCCAAAATTGACCTGTGCCCAACCTGTGATACCTGGTTTGACCAGGAGCCTGGCGCGATAGAAAGGGATCTCTTTCTGAAAAACCTCAACCATTTGTGGGCGTTCAGCCCGCGGCCCAACTAGGCTCATTTCACCGCGAAGGACGTTAATGAATTGAGGAAGCTCATCCAGGTGAGTTTTCCTCAGAAACCAGCCGAATTTTGTGACGCGTTCATCGTTTTGCTCAGCCATTCGCGGGATGCCATCTTTTTCCGCGTCCCGTTCCATCGTACGAAACTTGAAAATCTTATAAACCTGCCCACCGCGACCCAACCGTTCTTGCATGAAAAAAATGGGAAAGCCTGATTCGAGCAGGATTCCTATGCTGATAAAGGGATAAAAAATCAGCATGATCAGAGAGCCGATCAGACCGCCCGAGAAATCGACCAGACTTTTTGCTAACTGATACAGGGTGCTGGTATGCGTTTTTTCAACAAAGGAGCGAACAATCCATTCTGCTTCCAGCAAAAAAATGGGGACTCTGGTCAATACCTCTTCATAGACCTGTGGCATCAGCGACAGGTTGAGCCCCAGTTCCTGTGCTTGCAGAATCGATTGGAACATTTCTCCCTTCATCTCACCGCTGATCGCCAGGATCAGATCAGTGACCTGATATGCTTCGATCAGCTTGATGAGGGATGTGCTGTCACCCAAAACGGAAAAACTGCCGATCTTGATCCCCTGCTTATGGATATCATCGTCGATGAGGCCAATGACTTTAAATGGGGGCGGTTCCTGTTCTTCGATCACTTTTGCCAGCGTCTCACCCGCTTTTCCTGCGCCGACGATCAGAGCACGGCGCAAAAGATGTGGGGATGTAAACAGGCGGATGTAGAGAAGGCGCCAGAGAAGGGTTAACAGAAAAGCAAAAAGAATAAAAAACGCGACACCGCGCCGGGGTAGGGAATTCGGTTCGGATGAAAAGTAAATCAGCAGGTAGCCCAGGGTGTAGATCAATCCTGTTAGCCCGATACCTTTGAGGGTTTCACGCCGGTTGCCGGCGCGATGCACGTCATAAAGCTCAACCATTAAGATCAACCAGAGAAAGGGCAGCAGGTAATACCAGAAAGGGGGGCGATCTGTGATAAATTCGATGGAGAATTCCATCCAGGCATCTCCGGCAGCCCAAAAATAGAGTGCAAAAAAGAGGGCTGCTGCGATCATCAGGCTATCTCCGATCAGCAGAATCAGAACTCTTTCCGAAGCACCCAGGTGCCATCGACTTGGCCTTGATTTGTTTTCCATACCTTACATTTTATCCCTATTTTGTTATTGTGGATTTAGCATACCCCAGAGGAAGCCGGCGCCCCATGTGAGGTGCATTGTGGCTACCGCCAGGGCAAACCCGGGCATGATGGCTAAAGACTTTTGTTTAATAGCATGGTGCAAGCCTGTTGCCAGCAGGACCCCAAAATAGAGCACAAGCACTGCAATAAGCGCCCATCTTGCCAATGGAAGAAAAACTGCCAGGATCATTAGCATGAGCAGCCCGACCACGAACAGGGGCGGAAGTGCCTGTCGCCAGCGAATGGTTTCCGGGTAGCGGCGCAGCATTTGCCATTTCCAAAACCCATAACGCCAGTATTGCTGTGCCAATGCTTTCAGGGTGTGACGGGCATAATAGATGGTCCGTATTTGGGGATCGAACCAGATCTTGCCGCCGCTTTGGCGTATGCGGGCGTTGAATTCGTAATCTTCGTTGGTGAGCAGGGTTTCATCGAACATCCCGATCTGATCCACAAGCCGGGGATAAAAAGCGCCGAAGGGAACCGTATCCACCACACCAGGCTGATTGCTGTGTCGATAATGGGCATCTCCCACCCCGATGGGGTGGGATGCGGCAAACGCGATGCTGCGGGCAATCCAACCCTCACTGCCGGGACGGATGTCCCAGGCGCCGCCCACATTTTGTCCAAGGCCGTTTTCCAATGCGGCGACGGAACGCGCCACATAGTCCTCTTGAGGTTCGGAATGAGCATCCAGGCGAACAATAATCTCCCCGCTGGCAGCCTTGATGGCTGTATTCAATGCAGCCGGGATGATCTTTTTTGGATTATCCACAAGGTTAACCTGTAGATCAGGGTGCGCAGCCTGCCAATCCTGAATTGCTGCCCGGGTGCCGTCGGTCGAGCCGCCATCGGCAATCACAACTTCCATCATAGAGCGGGGATAGGTTTGGCGGTGAATTGCATTCAACAAGAGATGGATCGTTGATTGTTCGTTATAGCAGGGCACGATGATAGAAACAGTTTTTGTCATAGACCAATCCAATTATTGACGTTCAGATAACTTGTAAATGCAATGTGATTTTTTAAATCCGGGTTGAGCCTGACCGGCACTAGCCGGGAATTAACATTGCAAGGATGAAAATTCAGCATAAAGATATGAACGACATCTGATGGATTTATAAAAGCAACCCTGACCTTAATCCGGAAGGAGGGCAACAGCTTCGATCTCCACGGACGCGCCCAAGGGCAAAGCGCCGACCTGAAAGGCGGAGCGAGCGGGGAAATCTTCGGTGAAAAATGTGCCATAGACCTCGTTCATTAACCCAAATTCGGCGATATCTTTCAAGAAAACAGTGGTCTTGATCACATGCTCAAGCCCGCTTCCTGCCGCTTCAAGAATGGCTTGAAGGTTGGTGAGCGCCTGCCGGGTCTGCGCCTGAACGCCGCCCTCAACCAGCTTGCCGGTCTCAGGGTCGATCCCAAGCTGTCCTGCGGAGAATACCAGGTGACCCGTGCTCACAGCCGCGGAGTAGGGGCCGATCGCTTTGGGTGCCTGGTCTGTGGCGATAATTGTCTTTTTGTGCATAGGATTGAGCCGCCTTTCACTGCCAATGGTGATGTCGTGTTCCATTATAACATTAAGGGGTCAGGATGGCGCGCCCGCTGGTGAATGCACCTGCAGGGATACGCAAGATTCTTTCCAGGCGAACATGGTTTGTGAGATCCCCATATTAGCAATAGACATGATTGCGCTGGTCTCCTGACCAGGGCTCGCTGGTGGGGACACCAGCGAGAACCATAGGAGGCATCTTTGTGGGATTGTGGCATAGATCCATAGGCACCAAAAAAGGGCACGGCTTGCCGTGCCCTTTACAAGCACCTCGTACCTGATTCCAACCCCCAATTCCCTAACCCCTATCCTACAGGACGATATTTACCAGCCTTCCAGGTACATAAATGACTTTCTTTGGCTCTTTCCCATCTAGGAAGGACACGATGTTCTCACTTCGTAATGCAGCAGCCCTGGCATCCTCTTCGCTGATGTTTACGGGTACGGTCAATCGGTCGCGCAGCTTGCCGTTGACCTGCACGATCAGCGTGATCTCCTCTTCCCTGGCTGCTTCCATGTCGATTTCGGGCCAGGCTTGATTGTGAATGGAATACGGATGTCCGGTGCGCGCCCACAATTCTTCTGCAATGTGCGGTGCAACGGGCGCCAGCATGCGCAGATAGATACTCTCCGCTTCTTTCCAGGTATCCGTGCTAAAAGCGCCGGATGATTTAGCGTTGTTCAGCTCATTGAGAAGTTCCATCAGGCTTGAAATAATGGTGTTAAACCCGAGAACTTCAAAGTCGTGCGTCACCGATTTTAAAGTTTGATGCAGCTTTCGGCGTAGATTTCGCAGCATTTCAGCGTCTTGTGATGCGCTGGTTTTTGCGGGCTCAAGGAAGGTAAACCATGTCTTTCGCAGCCAGCGAGCGGTGCCTTCGATCCCACTGCTGTTCCAGGGGGCGCCCAGTTCCCACCTTGCGAAGAACATTAAATATGCCCGCACAATATCCGCGCCATAGGCGGCAACCAGGGTGTCTGGTGCAATCACATTGCCGCGGCTCTTGGACATTTTCTCATTATCTTCACCCAGAACCATGCCCTGGTTGTGGAGCATGAGCATGGGTTCCTTGCCCCGGGTGATCCCCAGGTCGCGGCAGGCTTTGTGAAAAAAGCGGGTGTAGATCAGGTGCATGGTAGCGTGTTCGATCCCACCGGTATAGATGTCCACAGGCATCCAGTAATCATATTCTTTGGGGTCAAAGGGGTACTGATCATAATCCGGGCTCAAGTAACGCAGATGGTACCAGCTGGAACACATGAAGGTGTCCATGGTGTCGGTTTCACGTTCGGCGTCACCGCCGCACTTTGGGCACTTTGTAAAGCGCCAGGTGGGGTGTAGTTTGAGGGGGCTTTTGCCCGTGGGCAGCCATTCCACATCGTCAGGCAGCTCAACGGGCAGGTCCTCATCGGGGACAGCCACTGAACCACATTTCTTGCAATGGACGATCGGGATCGGCGCGCCCCAATAGCGCTGGCGGGAGATCAGCCAATCGCGCAGGCGATAGTTCACTGATCGTGTGCCGAGGCCCTTCTCTTCAAGATATGCCAGGGAACGATCAAAGGCTTCATCGGCGGGTGTGCCGGTTAGTGGACCTGAATTGATCATCTCTCCAAAGGCTGGAAGGGCTTCTTCCATTTCAGAGGGGTTAATCGATTCCTGACCAGGTGTTTGGATAACAACAACGATCGGCAGGTCGTGTTTTTTTGCGAATTCAAAATCGCGTTCGTCATGGGCGGGTACTGCCATGATCGCACCGGTACCGTAGGTCATCAGGACATAATCAGCGATCCAGATCGGTATTTTTTGATTATTGACGGGGTTGATGGCGTAGCCACCGGTGAACACACCGGTTTTTTCCCGGTTAACGGCTTCACGCTGGATGTCGCCCATGCTTTCGGCATGTTCCTGGTAGGCGGCGACAGACGGTGCTTGCTCAGGTGTGGTCACCTTCTTCACGAGAGGGTGTTCAGGCGCCAAAACCATAAATGTTGCGCCCCATAAGGTGTCTGGACGGGTGGTAAAGACCTCGATTTTGTCTTCATCTTCGGTGAGAAAAACCACGGACGCCCCTTCAGAGCGGTTGATCCAGTTGGTTTGAAGCATGCGCACTTGCTCGGGCCAATCTATTTCAGAAAAATCCAGGAGCTCCTCAGCATACCTGGTGGTACGGAAGAACCACTGTGTCAGTATTTTCTTGATCACAGGCGTCCCGCAGCGTTCACAGTGGCGGTCGTCACCGTGGACCTGCTCGCGAGCAAGGGTTGTGTTGCAATAAGGGCAAAAATCAACCGGGGCTTCTTTTTGGTAAGCAAGGTCATTCTTAAAAAATTGATTGAAGAACCATTGTGTCCAGCGATAGTAGGCAGGATCCGATGAGATTGTTTCACGCCGCCAATCGAACATGGCGCCCATCGATTTGAGCTGCTGACGCATTTTGGTGATATTCTCATAAGTCCAGACTTTGGGATGAATATTGTGCTGGATGGCAGCGTTCTCCGCGGGTAAACCGAACGCATCAAAGCCAATTGGGAACAGCACATTATAGCCTTGCATGCGTTTGAAGCGGGCACGTGCATCAGAAGGCGCCATCGCATACCAGTGACCGATGTGCAAATCGCCAGAGGGATAGGGCAGCATGGTCAGCGCATAATATTTTGTTCGTTCATGGTCGATATCAGCGTGATAAAGACCATCGGCTTCCCATTTCTTTTGCCACTTCAGCTCAATTTCCCCAGGTTTATACATGGGTATACTGGTCGGATCCATTATAAATTTCTCCTCATTCTTCTTTTTTGTCCTGCGTTATTAATAATTTTATTATTTAAAAATTACCATTCACGAATCACAATTCACCATTATTAAACAAAAAACGCCATCCCGACAGGGACGACGCATCAAACGCCGCGGTACCACCCTGCTTCCCGGAATTTTATTAAATCCGGACTGCTCGGGCCGCGCTAACGGGCGGTGGGCGTCACCGGCTACTGGCTTTCACCGGTGCCATCTGCCCCTGAGGGGCTGGCAAGGCGAGTTCAACCTTGTTGGCGCTCCGCTGCACCTGTCGGGCTTTCACGTCAATTCCCGATTCGCTGGGGGATGGTTTACTACTCCTACCATGATGTTTTTCTTATTGTGTTGATTGTAGCACATTTTAAGCGGTAGTTTCAACACCCATTAGGGTGGAATGTTGGATTGCTTGCTCTCCTAATGCAGGATTTTCCAAAATTTACGCTTATTCGCTATCTAAGCGATTGTGATCAACCGTGAGAATGAATGTCCCACCCAGACAAATTTCACCTGTTTTTACTACCCGGGCATAGCGCACACCCTCGATGAGCGGACAGGGCAATTCTCTTTCAAGCAAGACGCATTCAGGCCAGCACCTTTTCCGTTCGGGAAGAATTTCAAGCACGACGTCTCCTGATTGAATACGTGTGTCAGTATCCGGCATCTGATCACATTCTACGATGATATCCGCTGTAAATTTCTCGTAGCACAGTCCTCTAATGGTTGCTCTGTCCACACTTTGCCTTGCTTCAAGGCTTATCAGGCTGATAGGTCTGTTGGGGTTCTTGCGTTTAACGCCTTCAATGCCTTCTTTGGTGATACTGGCACATTGTCTGCCCTCAAATAGGGCGGCGATTTTGAATTCTGAATTCATTTGATCCTCAAAAACTGACTGCAATGCGGATTTTGGATCAATGCATAAACATCGCAGCCTGTTAAATTTGGATTGTAGCACATTTTGATTGATAAATTTACACGTAAAAATTTTTGTCATCGCGAGCGCCGAAGGAAGTGAAGATGCGTGACGATCTCATCCCATCATCGATTTTGCTGGTGAGACACCAGCAAGTAACAAAGGTGGGTTTTTAATGGACTCCGCAACTTTTTTTACCGGAGCCTGATCTTGGTGGGTTGGCAGGGTTTTTTAAATGGCATAATGCCGATCTCGCTGGTGTCCTCACCAGAAAGTAACAAAGGTGGATTTTTTAATGGATTTCGCAACTTTTTTTACTGGAGCCTGATCTTGGTGGGTTGGCAGGGTTTTTTAAATGGCATAATGCCGATCTCGCTGGTGCGGACACCAGCGAGACTCAGAGGGAAACGAACCCCCGTTGAGAGGGCTATTGCGCCATGGGCATAAAAAAAGCGCCCTTAAAAAAGACGCTCTTATAATTGGTGGACCCAGGGAGATTCGAACTCTCGACCTTCTCAATGCCATTGAGACGTGCTCCTGAGCAACCAGCGGGAAGCGAACCCCCGTGAGGGGGCTGCTGCGCCATGGGCAAAAAAAGCGCCCTTAAAAAGGACGCTCTTATAATTGGTGGACCCAGAGAGATTCGAACTCTCGACCTTCTCAATGCCATTGAGACGCGCTCCTGAGCGACCAGCGGGAAGCGAACCCCCGTGAGGGGGCTGCTGCGCCATGGGCAAAAAAAGCGCCCTTAAAAAGGACGCTCTTATAATTGGTGGACCCAGAGAGATTCGAACTCTCGACCTTCTCAATGCCATTGAGACGCGCTCCCAGCTGCGCCATGGGCCCAAGGTTTTTATTTTGAGCCTTTTCTAAACTTTCTTGCACCCCGTGCCCTTGCGTGCTGCGGGGCACTCAGTGGACCTGGAGGGATTCGAACCCTCGACCTCCTCAGTGCGATTGAGGCGCGCTCCCAACTGCGCTACAGGCCCCTTTTTCAGGGTGATTGGGATTTTACCTCTCCGCTGTGGGGCTGTCAAGATAAGGATTATCATGTTTTCGCTTTAATTTTTCCCACAGCCGGCCCCCACCACCCGCCAGGTAATTCAGAATCGCAAGCCGCGTTTCATCTTCATCTTGCCAGAAGGCGGAAAGCTGGGATGAGTAACATAATATCGCATTCTGCCAGTGATACAGCGCTTCTTTTGAGAGAGGGCGAGGAATTATTTGATAAATACTGTCCGTCAGGTGGGATGAATCAAAATCCCAAAGGATGTAGGGATAGTCTGCGAAATAAAAGTTGACACGCCCTGTTTTTTGGCCTGCTTGGACCACCACCCGGTGATCGAGATGACCACCCAGGCCCATCGGCGATACCAGGATGGCATCGGCGGGAATTTCCTGAGCCAGTTTCTTCGCGACTTCTTCAATCAAAGCGCTTTCAGGAAGAGCGCTGAACAATTCTTCATTATTGTTGACCAACGGCAAACCCGTCTCAGGGTGATGGCGATAGATTGCATCCATCCAGCTGAAATGACGCGAGCGCGCTCCTAAAACCTGGCAAGCGTTGATATCCTCTTCCCGGCGCATGGCTATCGCTTCCGCCCCCGCTTTGCCCCAGGCTTGATGGTTTTGCTGTGCAAATGGTGAAAAATTCTCATCAGAAGGGAAACCTGCCATGATCGTCCAGACCCTGACGGTGTGTCCCTGGTTTTCCAAATCCCATACCAGCCCACCGCAGGAGAGGACAACATCATCGAAATGAGGTGAAAGGAAAACCCATTCTTTATGATCCATAGCCTAATTTTATCAGTGAATAACAATTAAAAAAACCAGCCGATCAGAAGATCGGCTGGCAGGTTACATTTGAAAAAGATCAGTCGTTCTTTTCCTCGTCTTCACGCTTTTTGGCGTCGATGATTTCCTGGGTAAGGTGGTGCGGAACCATCTCATAATGGCTGAATTCCATCGTGAAGTAACCGCGGCCGCCGGTCATGGACCTGAGAATGGTGGTGTAGCGGAGCATTTCAGCAAGCGGTACATTGGCTTTCACAACAGAGCGGCCCTTATCCGTATCCATTCCCTGAACACGTGCCCTGCGAGAGTTCATATCACCCAGCACGTCGCCCATGTTGCTTTCAGGAACAATCACTTCGACCTTCATAATCGGCTCGTATAAAACAGGGTTGGCGCCCTGAAAGGCCAACTTGAAGGCTTCTCGTCCAGCGATTTCGAAAGCAATTGGTTTTGAATCGACCGGATGCTCCTTGCCATCGTACACCGACACCTTGACATTATGAGCGGGGTATCCGGCAATGATGCCCTCTTTCATTACGTTGCGGATTCCTTTTTCGATGGAAGCCATGTAGTTGCTGGAGATGGACCCACCAAAGACATCGTTAGAGAATTCAAAGTCTTCATCCTGGAGCGGTAAAACCTTCAGGTGAACTTCTCCGAACTGGCCGGCACCACCCGTTTGCTTCTTGTGACGGTACGAGGCTGAGTTTTCCCGGGTGATCCGTTCTTCGTAGGGCACCTTTGGTTCATCAGTATCCATGCCAAGCTGGAATTTGCTCTCTGCACGGCGGATGGCAACATCAATATGCTGGTCACCCATGCCTTGAATAATGGTTTGCCGCGTCGCCGGTTCATTGTACCAGGAGAGGGTCATATCTTCTTCGCACAGACGGGTGAGGGTTGTGCTCAATTTGGCAGCGTCGGATTGGGTCTTGGGGAAGACAGCAACCCGGTAAAGTGCGTTAGGATAGTTAGCTTTTGGCAGGGTGAAGAGTGCATCCTTTTTGCAAAAGGTATCACCGGTAGATGTTTCACCTAATTTTGCAACCACGCCGATGTCACCGCTGTGCAAAACGTTCATAGGCGTCCCTTCTTTGCCATTTGGCACTTGCATTCCTGCCAAACGCTCTTCTGTTTCTTTGTTAGTATTCCAAACGCGATCGTCTGCGATCATCTTGCCTGAGTAGACTCGGAAAAAGGTCTGTTTACCTACGAAGGGATCTGCGGTGGTCTTCCACACAAAGGCTGCCAGCGGTCCTGAATCATCTGCCTTGAGGGTGACTTCTTCACCCTTGCCGTCAACGGCAGCAACGGGTTTGGCATCTTTGGGTGAGGGCATCAGGTCAGCCAGGACATCCAGCAGGGGAGCGATGCCGATTTTGTGGGCACCAGCAGCAACCATCACAGGGATGAAACTCCCTTCCCAAATTGTCTTTCGCAGGCCGCGAATGATCTCTTTGTCCGTGAGGTCACCCTCTTCGAAATATTTTTCGAGGAGTTCATCTTCACCTTCAGCGGCGGCTTCAACCAGGGCAAGGTGGCCTTCTTCGGCTGCTTCTTGAAACTCCGCCGGTATTTCTACCCCTGTTTTACCCTCATTGGCATAGGCTTTCATGGTGAGCAGATCGATCACACCCTTGAAATCGGATTTTTCGCCCCAGGGCAACTGCAAGGGCAGCAGCCGGGTTTCGATGTGTGTTTGTACGGATTCAAGGGCTTTTTGGAAGTTGGCGTTTTCCCTTTCCATTTTATTGATCAGGAGCATCCTGGGTAGATTGAACTGTTCGCTGTATTGCAACGCCATTTCTGTTCCGACCTCAAGACCTGCCACGGAATCAACCAGGATCAGGGTGCCATCAGCAACCTGCATGGCTGAAATCATCTCACCGATAAAATCTGTGTAGCCAGGTGTGTCGAATAAATTGAGTTTTAATCCTTTGTATTCAACGGGAATGACGGCGGTTGACAGTGAAATTTGTCTGCGAATTTCCTCTGCTTCAAAGTCGGATATTGTGGAGCCGTCTTCAATTTTTCCCATCCGGGTGGTTGCGCCGGTGAAGTTTGCAAATGCTTCCACCAGCATGGTTTTACCAGCATTGCTATGCGATGCCAGGACAATATTGCGAATAGACTCGGTTTGATATTCTTTCATTAAACAGACCTTCCTTGCTTCAAATAATTAGATGACAGCGATAATGACATGCGACTTTAAATTCTAAGCCAATCGGGGTTAAAAGTCCAGCAGATTTTAGGCCGTTGTACGGCTCACAGTGCAGAATAGCATTTATTTAGGATGTGCAGGCGTCCTGACGTATAATAGAACATAATCAGGGCTCGACTCTGAATTTTAAAAATCTGGAAAGGTCATAACTTAATGTTTACGCGACCTCTTGATATTGTAATCAACGAACTAAATGCACAGACAAAAATTCTTGGTCTGAACATCTCTGGCGCCAAGACAATCGCTGTTTATGGTGATGTGAACGGTCACATTTACGAGCGGATGCAAATGGTGATGCCAGCCGGGGTTCCTTTTCTTGAAGGTTTTGATGCTGTGTGCAGCATGGCGGACAAACTCTTAAAGGTGACCCGCGCCCAGGGATTGTCAAGTCCTGATGTCCTGTCGCTTGCCATCAGCGGACCGCTTGACATTAAAAAGGGGATGGTCCTTGCACCTCCGGATTTGCCTGAATGGGTTGACGCGCAAATAAGAGGGCGATTGGGAGTTCGGTACAACCTGCCAACTTTTATGGAGTTTCGCAGCAATGCTGCTGCATTGGCTGAATATTATTTTGGCGCCGGAGTTGGTGTGCAGGATATGATTTTTCTGGATATGGAGCCCGTTGTCTCAGCGGGGATCATCGTCCAGGGTTCGATCTACCACGGGGTGAACGATGCGGCAGGAGATATTGGGAAAATGCGACTGACGGAGAACGGGCCGTCCGGGCTGGGTGAACCCGGATCATTGACGGGATACGCCAGCGGGTTGGGGATGGCCGAACTTGCCCGGTTGAGATATCCGAATGTTTTTTCTGAGTTATTGGAGCCTTATGGCTTTGTGAAAGCCATTCATGAGGGACAGCCAGAGGCGATTGACGTGATTGTGGAAGCAGCCGATCACCTTGGGAAAGCCCTGCTGTGGTTGATTTTTGTTTTAGACCCTGAGCTGGTGGTCTTAGGTCATCCGGGCGATGTATTGAATGAAGCCCTTCTATCGCCTTTGCGCGATGCTGTGCTTCGCCATGGAGGAGGGCAGGCGAAAATGCTTCCAAAACTCACTGTTTCAAAATTGGGCGCCAAACTGGATGACATCGCTGCTTTGATGGCAGTTGTTGATCTTTATAAAAAGCGTGAGATGGCGTAGTTTTGTTTTTCATCTCAACCTTTCTTGTTAAAATAATTTTTTGATAAAATAAAAATAGCAAAATCCAAAGTGTGATAATGGAAACCAAGTATAGTCCAGGTTATCTTCAACTTTTAGAAAAAGGCGAGCTGGAAGATCGGGTGCGGAAAGCCAGACAGCATCTAGAAGCTTGTGATGTCTGTCCATTGCGCTGTGGTGTCAACCGGATTGCGGGTGAGCTGGGGATTTGTAAAACGGGTGCATCCGCCTGGGTGAGCAGCTATTTCCCCCATCACGGCGAAGAAAACCCGATCAGCGGGCGGCGCGGTTCGGGCACAATTTTCTTTGCGCGCTGCAATCTACGCTGTGTTTACTGTCAGAATGCCGATATCAGTCAGACCAGTTCGGGGAAGCAGGTCGATAGCCATGACCTGGCGGAGATGATGCTGGCGCTGCAAACGAGGGGGTGTCATAACATCAACTTTGTTTCGCCGAGCCATGTTGTCCCCCAGATCCTGGAGGGGGTTCTTTTGGCAGTCCAAAACGGATTGCATCTTCCCCTAGTATATAACACGGGCGGTTATGATTCGCTTGAGATGCTCAAACTCTTGGATGGCGTGGTGGATATCTATATGCCGGATATGAAGTATGGCGATGAAACGTTTGCCAGGAAATATTCCAGGATTAAAGATTATCCAAAGGTCAACCAGGAAGCGGTGGCAGAAATGCACCGACAGGTGGGGGATCTGGTGCTGGATGATAACGGGATTGCCCTGCGGGGATTATTGGTGAGGCACCTGGTTTTGCCAAACGATCTGGCAGGCAGTGAAACGCTGTTGAAGTTCATTGCAGAGCAGATCTCAAAGAATACCTTTATGAACATTATGGCGCAGTATCACCCAGCCTATCAAGCCTATGATTTCCCTGAATTGAGCCGCCGAATAAGCCACCAGGAATATCGGCATGTGATAAACTTGGCAAAGATTTATGGCATCACGCGGTTGGCTTGAGTTTGATCAGCCAGTGAGAATCGCACGAGATGAAAGAATTAATTGAGATGGGACCAGAAACTGAAAGCATACGACCTGTGGGCATCTTCGATTCTGGCGTTGGGGGGCTTTCCGTCCTGCGAGCGATCCGCAATCAACTGCCTTCCGAAGATATCCTCTACTTTGGCGACCAAGCCCATATTCCTTATGGGCAGCGAACCAAAGAAGATGTCAGGGAATTGGCTTTTGGGATCACGCGTTTCCTTTTGAATCTCGGCGCAAAAATGATCGTGGTTGCCTGCAATACAGCTTCAGCCGCTGCCTTGCAGGAGCTGCGCAGGTCGTTCCCGGATGTGCCCTTTGTGGGCATGGAGCCAGCCGTCAAACCCGCTGCAGAGAACACCCACAGTGGAAAAGTGGGCGTTTTGGCGACCCCCACCACCTTTGCAGGTGAAATGTACGCCTCTGTTGTGGAGCGTTTTGCAAAGGATGTGCAAATTTTAACGTCCACCTGTCCGGGCCTGGTTGAAAGGGTGGAAGCGGGCGATCTGGAAGGACATCTGACAAGGGAGATCCTTGAAAATGCACTGCTGCCCATGCTGGAAGCCGGGATTGATACCGTCGTGATGGGATGCACCCATTACCCCTTTGTGATCCCCCTTGTTCAGTCGATCACGGGCATTGATGTGAATGTGATTGACCCAGCCCCCGCCATTGCCCGGCAAGCCCGCCGTTTACTGGAAGGATCGTTGTTGATAAATGCTGGAGAGGAACCGGGGGATTTGCAATTTTATACCAGCGGTGATCCCGGGGAATTTTCAGACCGGTTAGCGACCTTGCTGGGGGAAAGGGGACCGATTCGCCAGGTTTACTGGGAGGGTGGGCAGGTCAGGGTTGCTTAGAAGCGAACCCTTTTTCATTTAATAAATGTTTTTATTGTGAGTTCCGCCGCAGGATCTATTCATCGCGAATGATGGTTGAGCCGGAAGAACCATCCGGACGCGAGGTTACAACCTGATCCCCTTTTTGGAGCGTGCCAGCATAGCGAGTGGCGCTGCCAATCACCTGCCAGCCGCTCAGAAACAAGGGTAGGGGCTCGCCCACGCCGAGCCATTCCCCGTTGAATTTTCGTGCGAAATGAACATGGGTGCCGCTTGCCTGACCGCCTTCGCAGGATGGGTGCCCCAAAGGTTCATCCTGTGCCAGCCAAACACCGGTGTCCACACGATCCTTATCGGCGATGTGCTGATAAATCAGGACCCAGCCGGTGCCTTCGTCACCGTCGCCATCCAGATCAATTGCCACCACATTGTGATCGGAACGCACCACCAGGCCGGGTGAAGAAGCCGTTACCCAGCGTGTTGAAATGGCGCAATGCGGCTCGTCTGTGATGGGGGCAAAGTCGATCGCGCCCCAGGGGGTACCGGTCTGCCAGGTGGAATGAGGCCCCCCCGTAAAACTCCAACGTTCGCCAACAGAAAAAGGCAAAGCCAGGTTGGGCTGCTGTGTGGTGTGCAGTAAATAGGGTTCCACCCTGGATGCATGCGACCAGGGATCGCCGAACATCTCTTGATACAGAATCAGGAAGGATGAAGCGCCAAACAACTGTTCGTCCCAGGTTGATTGAAGATAGAGTGAGGCAAAAAGATGCATCAGGGCAGCGCTGCCGGCATTTAACCACGGGGAAAGGCGCCCCGATCCGCCGCGATAAAAGGACAGGCTCGTCAGGCTGCCATCGCGCCAGCCGTAAAAACCCTGGGCAAGCAGTTTGGCTGTGATCATCAATTCGTTATACAGCCCTGAATCACGAGCGCCGTACCCGATGGGAAAGCGGTCCTTTTCTGCGCCTTCGGGATGACCGGAGACCCAGCCCGATTGGAATTCAAGAAAAGCCAGCAAAAGGCGCGGGTTGGTACTGGTGGTGAGCGCCACATGGCGAATAATTTCCGGACCCCACATGGTCTCACCCCTGACCTGCTCAGAGTAGGCAGCAAGGAAGCCCTGGGCTTGCAAGGCGTATTCAACCGGGTCAAAACCGCCCACCGAGGGGCTGTAGATCACTTCGCTGTCGGGGAAGATCGGAGCATGATAGGGGAGGAGATCTTCAAGCTCCTCCGGCACGAACAACCTCAATCCGACCGGCAGCAGTTCCTGGGGGCTGAGAACGCTGTTGGTGACGATGGATTCCACGGGCACATCAAAGCGGCTGGCAATTGCAACGAGGGTATCCCCCTGCCGGGTGGTATAGTTCGCGCCATCCACGAAGTCCTCGCTGTGGGCAGCCGTCGCATCCGGGATGGGAAGGTTGGGCAAAGGTGTGATCGCGGGGGTTGGTGAGGTCAGCAGCGTGGGGTTGAGGATCGCAGCGATCTCCGTCTTTCGCTGATCGGATTTGGGGAAGGTTGACGGAGTATGTCCGGGGAAGTGGCACCCTGAGAGCAGCAGCATAAAAACAGTCGGGGTGATTATCAGAATCCTGAGGATGCTTTTATGATTGGAATGAAAATTTTTCACTTTTGATAAGTCCATCATCTGTAGACGGCATTTTTTGTGTTTATGTTCCACAAACATCAGGGTGCCTGATGAAAGAATAGAGAGAAAAAATATGGATAAAAATTCTGGTTGCTGGACACTTTTATCTTGAAGGATTGTGGTTCTGTCAGACCAAAGGAATCGGTCACGAGCAATTCGATTGAATAATAGCCCATCTGAGTTTCATCGGGTGTGCCTGCCAGTGTGGCTGACCCATCCCCATGGTCTGTTAATGTCAGCCAGGCTGGTATGGTGGGCGCTGTAATGGTAAGTGTGTCGCCGTCCGGATCATAGGTGGTAATGTGGTAGGTATACGGCACAGTCTGTGTGGCATGGGTGACAGGCTCGCTGGTGAAGGTGGGCGGATGGTTTGTATGGGTGAGATAGACAACCAGCGCAAAATCCTGATCGGTTTGGTTGCCGATGTTTGGGACGCCGTCACCCGCGATATTGGCGGCTGTCACGGTCAGGGTGCAGGCGCTTGGCTCCATCAGCCGCAGGAAGATGCCCTCGGTGTTGTTCATCGGGTCAGGCGCGCCGCCAGGGGTGGAGTACCCATCCGCGCCAAAATTGTTTCCCAGATAGGTCTGTCCGTTGCATGAAAGGGAGAGGTCAAGATCGTTCACCCAGGCGGGCGTGTTCCCGCCCAAACCATGACCGGCGGCATCCGTCCACACCAGCATGGCACGCAAAGATTGAGGACCAACAACCGTGGTGATGTCCACAGACCAGGTTTCACCGGAATTTTCAAAAATGACCGGCTGGTCATAATAAAAAACCTCCCCCGCAGGGTTCAAAACCTCAGCGGCATTCAAGCGTCCCCAACCCTGCTTTGAATCGAAGGGATGACCGAGGACAGCGCCGTCAGCGTCGCGATGACCCGCCAGATCGTGCGCCACTGGCAAAAAAGCTGCTTTGACCAATGCCGGGCTTGGGTCAACCCCGAATTGATGGCGATATTGTTCATAAAAAAGAGCGGCAGCGCCTGTCACATGTGGCGATGCCATACTGGTGCCCCCCAAGAGTCCGTAAGTGTTGTTCTTTTTTGTGGAATCAACCGAGTAACCCGGTGCGACCATGTGCGGGATGTTCCTTCCATCCAATGCCGGTCCGTGGGCTGTATTGGGTGAGAGATCATTGATCTTCAAATACTGGTTGCCGTTGCTGTATTGCATAAAGGTTGAGCCAACGGAAAAGATATTCTTGGCTTCATCAGGCGTACCCTGCGAGGAGACGCCGCCATTGCCATTCATGATCGAAAGGATATAGCTCAGGGGTTGGTTGCCGGGCAAATCAGGGTTCGCATCGCGCACGCCAAGATCCACCAGACGGGTGTTCAGGTCATACCCTCGGGGCGTGCTCGCAGATCCCCAGCTGTTTCCAGAGATCACAGCCCCATTTAACTGAGACTGGGTCATCAAAATCAGCATGCCGCCTTCCTGTAAATAGGTAGGGCTGTAAACCTGCTCCACAAGGCTGGCGCCCGGTGCCATGCCCAGACCGCGCAAAAAGCCATTGGCATCGCGCACGCCGGAGGAACCATCCCCTGCCATGATGCCAGCAGTGTGGGTGCCGTGGTCTCCGAGTATATCGCCGCCGCAGGTGGTGCCAGTACACGCGATCATTCTGTTGATCAGGTCGGGATGGTTTTGGTCGATCCCGCTGTCCACATTGGCGATGATCACGCCCTCTCCGGACAATCCCAACCCGTTCAGCCAATCCAGGTATCCAGGAAAAGCCAGATTGTCGCTGGTATGATTGCCGGCATTGATCTGGTTGCTGAGCTCACCCCGGTCGCCTCCATCGATTGGCACGGGTTGAACAGAGTAAACACCCGGCAGGCCGGCGATGGTTGGCAGCTCGTCGCCGAGCAGGGTGAAATCGAGCAGTAAAAATACCGGATCGAGCCCGCTGCTCATTGAAATTTGACTCCCGCCCAGGGATTCAATTGTGTTGAGGATTCCTGCAAGATCTGCATTCGGATGAACCATGGCGTGAGCCTGGATGGGCGCGCTGCTCAGGGCGCGGTGTTGGGGCTGGATCGCATAGGGGGTCTGATAGCCGCCCGTCCAGCGCACAAAGGGATGCTGCTCGGTGATGTTTTGTAGGTTGGCAGGTTCACCCCAGACGACGTAGGAAAAGGGGTGGATATATTGAAGGACTTCCAATCCGCCTGCTTCAAGATCAGCCAGCCAATCTGCCCTGGTCGGACCGAGAAATTGCACCAGGTTAAGGTCGAGCCCTGACCCTGGTGTTTTGCGTTCCCAATCAGGTTCCGGTGCGGGGGTTGAAATCAGCGGATCAAAGGACAGCCCGCCCAGGGTGAGCGTATAGGGATTTTCGATGACCTGGTAGTCCGCACTCAGAATACCCAGGCTGGCGAGTTCGGAACGCGGCAGGACTGCCCAGATAAAGCTGCCGTAGTCGATGTATACATCGGGCTGCATGCTGAGGCGCTTTAAGCCTACACCCTCTGTTTTGATGATGCGCACACCGACGACGCCCGCATCACCGGCGGCAGGTAGGGGTGTGCGTGCCAGGGAAAACAGGCACAGGGCAAGCAGGAGGAGGATAAAAAATCTCTTGGACATAATTACAATGACAGTGAGTTTTAAAGAACCATCTAATCATACATTCAAACGGGGGGAGGTGCAAATATTTTTTGGGAAATGGGGAGTAGGAAATGGGGAGTAGAGAATAGGAGTTGGGAAATAGGGATCAGGAAATGGGGGATAGGAAACAGACCACTGTTTCCGCTGGTGTCTCACCAGCGCAGTTTGTCATGGCGAGGCACGATTGCGTAGCGTCCCGTCTGCGTAGCGTCCTGTAAGGAAAGGGGGCCATCCCTCCTCCAATATGAGACTGCTTCGCAAGCTCGCAGTGACAAAATCTGTATGTCATGGCGAGGTACGAAGCCATCTCCAATTGTAAATATGTAACTGCTTCCTTACAGGACGCTTTTCAGTCGCGGGTTTGCGGTGACAAAAACCGGTTTGTCATGGCGAGGTACGACTGCGTAGCGTCCTGAAAGGAAAGGGGGCCATCTCTCCTCCAATATGAGACTGCTTCGCAGGCTCGCAGTGACAAAAATCTGTTTGGTATGGCGAGGTACGAAGCCATCCCTCCTCCAATATGAGACTGCTTCCTTACAGGACGCTTCGCAGTCGCAGGCTCGCAGTGACATGATCGCAAACACTTATTATTGGTGCGTACGAATGTGGTGCACACCCTTACAATTTGATTGTGATTGTAGCCGAAGGGTGCGCGGCGCCCTGCGATGGTACCCAAAAAATTCACTTCGCTTTGCATGTGCTACAATGAATCCGAAAATAAAGGATACAAAGGAACATATGAAACCGACGATTGAATTCATCAAACACATTGCGATTCATGCCGGGGGCATTCTGGAAAGCTATGCCCAGGGCGACAAGGGCGTGGAACACAAGGGGCGCACAGACCTGGTCACCGATGCTGATCTTGCCTCCGAGGCTTACCTGATTGGCGAAATCCGCAAGGCATTTCCCGATCACGCGATCAACGCCGAGGAATCCGGAGATATTCACGGCAACACAGACCACAAATGGTACATTGACCCGATTGATGGCACCTTGAATTATGCTCACGGTGTCCCAATTTACTGCGTTTCGGTGGCCTATGCTTATCGCGGGGCCCTGATGCTGGGCGTGATTTATAATCCTGTTCTTGATGAATGTTTTTGGGCGGAGCGCGGTAAGGGAGCTTTTTTGAACGAGGATCCCATCCACGTTTCTGATTTTGAGAATTTGATCGATTGTTTACTGGCGACGGGGTTCCCTCATGATGCGTGGGGGACGGCTGAAGACAATCTGCAAAATTTTTATCACATCAGCAAAATATCCCAAACGGTGCGCAGGATGGGTTCTGCGGCGTTGGATATGGCGTATATTGCCGCCGGTCGGCTGGATGGGTTCTGGTCGATTTCCATCCACCCCTGGGATGTGGCGGCGGCTGCCCTGATCGTGCAGGAGGCGGGCGGCGTGGTGACGGGCATTCGGGGTGAGGATGATTTTATGAAACTGCCGGTCACGATCGCGTGCGCTAATCCCATCATCCATCAGAAACTGCTCGCCGTGCTGGCACAGGTTCGCGCTGAAAACAACGGATAAATCATCAGCAATTAATGAGGAATACCCCTGAAATACTATGTCATCAGGGGTGTATTTTTTAATTGAATAGTTTTTCCCACAGGGTCTAGAGGGATGAAGTGCGCCAGATTCCGAGAAATTTGATAAAATGGGGGCAGTCATCTGTGAAAGGCATACCATGCCAGTTGCGTCGCAGGAACACCCCATTCAACACCTACCCTTTAAAGGATTCCTCCCCTTTTTTTGGCTGTGTTTGACGTGCACAGCAGGGATTTTGTTGGCAGAATGGGTCGCATTTCCAGTTTGGTTCTGGATTCTGGGAGCAATCCTCAGCGTGACCGTCTGGCTTTTGCCTAAATTCCTATCTGAAAAATATACCCTGACGCATGCTTTACGCCAGTGGACACGGGCTGAAAACCGTTTGCCCGGTGCAATTCTGGTGCTTTTTTTCTTTGTTGGGGGTTGGCGATATGGCGGATCGCAGGTCAGGATCACGCCGGATCACGTTGCGTTTTACAACGACCGCGGGTATGTAGAGCTGGTAGGCGTTCTGGTCGAACCGCCGGCGGTTCGAGAAAGTTCCATCCAATTGAAGATCAGGACGGAATCGATTGTTTTGCGAGGTGTAAGCAAGTCCGATCAAGTCCCCATGACCGTCACTGGTCTGGTGCTCGCCAGGGTTCCACTGGGTGGGGACTATCAATATGGCGATAGACTGCTGGTCAGCGGTCAACTTGAAACACCTTTTGAGGGGGGAGATTTTTCCTATCGGGACTATTTGGCACGCAAAAATGTTTACAGCCTGGTTTCCTATGCACAGGCTGAAAGAATTGGGTCGGGTGAAGGCAATCCGATCAGGTCATTTCTTTTTCGGTTGCGCGATAGCGGCTATCAAACAATCCAGTTCCTGTTCCCATCGCCCGAATCGGATTTGCTGGCTGGAATTTTGTTGGGACAGGATCAGGGCTTGTCTCCGGCACTGCAAGCAGATTTTCGCAGGACCGGAACGACCCATATTATTGCTATTTCTGGCTTCAATATGGCAATTCTGGCAGGTTTGTTCTCAAGCGTGTTCAGTCGAATTTTTGGGCAGAAAACAGGCGCCATCATTGCAATCCTCGGGATTGTTGGGTTTACAATTCTGGTCGGCGGCGAGGCGGCGGTTGTTCGGGCGGCGATCATGGGTGCGCTGGGGGTGATGGGTGGCATGTTTGGCAGGCGACAGAACGGCTTGAACAGCCTCGGTCTTGCCGGCTTGGGAATGATGTTGATCGAGCCCAATATTCTCTGGGATGTTGGCTTTCAACTTTCCGTTGCCGCCACCCTGGGGATGGTGCTATATGCCCAGCCTTTGGAAGAAGGGTTTGCCAGGTTTGCCAGGCGCTGGGTGACGGAAGAACAGGCGCAGCGATTGGTGGCTCCGGTGAGCGAATTTCTGTTGTTCACCCTGGCGGCACAGGTGATGACGCTGCCGATCACCGCTTATCATTTCGGTGGCTTATCGTGGATTGCCTTGTTTGCCAACCCGCTGATCTTGCCTGCGCAGTCCATTCTATTAATTTTAGGTGGGCTTGCCATGCTTTTGGGCATGATCTTGCCGGGGCTTGGGCGGTTTGCGTCGATCCTGGCGCTGCCTTTTGTGCGCTACACCATCCGAATCGTGTCCTGGATGGGGCGCATGCCTGGCGGAGACCTTGAACTACCTGAGGTTCATATCCTCTGGGTAGCGCTGTTTTACGGCGTTTTGTTCGCTCTGACGCTGCTCCCCCGTGAAGAACGCCGGGCTCTGATAAGAAAAGCGTTTTCCATGCAAACAGCTTTGCTCATACTGGCAGGACTGGTATTTCTTACCTGGGAACGAGTCTTGTCCAGACCTGATGGGTATTTACACCTGACCTTGTTGGATAGCAAAGGTACTGTCCTGATCCAGACTCCCGCGGGAAACGCCGTTTTACTGGGAGGGGGTGCAAGCCCATCCTCCCTGCGCCAGAGTCTTGGGCAGATGCTGCCTGCCGGTGGGCGGGGGCTTGATGCGGTGATTGTGGGAAGCGCCCGACAGGATGACCTGAATGGTCTGACGGGGATACTTTATAAATATCCGATTCAAATGGCGCTGTGGGGGATTGACCCCAACCTGAATCAGTACAGCCGCTCGTTTTATCTTGCGCTCTATGAAAGGGGCATTCCCATCACCACCATAGAGACAGGACAGCGCCTTCAGATTGATCAGGAAATCGTCCTGAATGTTGTGTGGTCCGGGGAGCGTGGGGCGGTGCTGTGGCTCGAGTGGGACCGCTTCAGTGCGCTTTTGCCTGTGGGCAAGGTCGAGGGACACTGGCTCACGTCGGGAGAAAACCCCGATGTCCTGCTTTTGCCGGATGGCATTTCTGCAAAAGCCTTTCCCTTGGATCAGGTCAATGCATGGACGCCAGCGGTGATCCTGTTTCCGCTGGACGATTCCGATTTTCCCTTGAGAGGAGAACATCCATTATTAAGCCTGTTAGATGGCTATCCCATCCTGACCAGCTTTGATCATGGCTGGGTGCGGGTCACCACCGATGGGCAAAGCGTGTGGGTTAAGGGTGAGCATTGAGCGTGGGTGATGCGCATAAAGCCTAATCATCCAGCGGTCATGGTGCGCACAAGAGCGGTGCGCACCCTACGCAGGCTATCCTATCCTGACCAGCTTTGATCATGGCTGGGTGCGGGTCACCACCGATGGGCGAAGCATGTGGGTTAGGGGTGAGCATTGAGTGCGGATGATGGGGTGATGCGCATAAAGTCAAATCATCCAGTAAAAGCATCAGCAGGTGCGCACCAACAATGAGGTTCCACTGGTTTACGGTCATGGTAAGTGGAAAATCACTTTATATTTTCGACACGCGCATCAATCTGCCCTTAATTCATGTCAACCTGCCCTCCTGCGCAAGAATGCAGGATTTGCTGCCAAGTTTGGCGACAGACACGGCGGGTTTGAAACAACCCAGGGTTTTTGAGCGATTATTCTGTGGGTAGGGCACGCGGCGTGCGGGTGGGGGTTGGGGTGCTGGTCTGTGTGGTGGTGGAAGTTGGCCACTTTGTCGCAGTGGGCACCATCGTGCGGGTCCTGGTGGGCGTATTGGAAGGTGTGAACGACACCGTTGGCGATGGTGTTGTGCTGGGGGTGGGTGGAATTCCCGAAACAGTGAAGAATCCCGACGATTTCCACTGGTCGCCCACGAAGATCTGCACCTCATAGACCCCAGGAAGCCATTGATTACTTTCGGGTTCCCAATCGGTATACCCATAACCGCCTGTGCTGCCGGCCCAGGAGCTGGATTCATAATAGACCAGTTCACCCTGCCGATACCACAGGGCGCTCCATTGCACACTGGCCGTCATGTTATTATAACTGAAAGCGCCATAGATTTTAACGATGGGGTTTTCAAATTCGGTCGCCGGGTTGATTGGCTGCAAATTTTCGTCCAGCTGGCGCGCAAACTGGATGAAACTGAACACTGCCTCTGGATTGGGTGTGATCGTTGTTTCAAATTCATCCAGAAGGTCTGACGGCATGCTGGGCGTATTCGTGATCGACGGTGTATCGGTGATGGTGGGACTCAGGGTGATCGTGGGGGACAATGTAATGGTGGGCGTGAGCGTGACTGTTGGGGTCTGCGTTGGTGTCGGTGAGGGGGAAATAAAGTGATAAACAACCGGCTCGGAGAAATTTAAAATGACCCAGGTGAGGGGGATCAGAAGGATTGCAGCCAGGATCAATCGCCAGCCGCGCACCACACGATCATGGCGCTTTTTGAAGAAAGGGATTTTGCGACTTTTAATGATATTTGTGATTCCAAAGATCAAAGTGAGCACAGCCGCAGTTCCGGCGATGATCGCAGCAGTTAGAACAGTAGAGCGGATGTCAAGATTGAGCATAGATTTCATGTCCGATATTTATTTACGAATTATAGCCTATTTGAGAATGACATTTAGCCTGAATTGAGATACAATTCGTTAAAATAATTAATGTAAATCTTAATATGCTTTTACATACGGGTTATCTACTCCAAGAACGCTATCGCATTATGGACATCCTGGGTGTGGGGGGCATGGGTGCTGTTTACCGCGCCAGAGATGAAAATTTAGATATCACCGTTGCAGTAAAAGAAAACTCTTTTCTGACCGATGAATATGCGCGCCAGTTTCAACGTGAAGCAAGGATTTTAGCATCGCTCAGACATCCAAACCTTCCACGAGTCTTTGATTATTTTGTCATCGAGCAGCAAGGGCAGTATCTGGTGATGGATTACATTGAAGGTGTGGACCTTAATCAATGGATCCGAGAAGACAAGCTTTCAGAGTATGATGCCCTCCAGATTGGCCTGGCGATCTGCAACGCACTGATCTACTTGCATGAGCAGAATCCACCCATCACACACAGGGATATCAAACCGGGCAATATAAAAATTACACCGGCAGGGGAGATCGTTCTGGTCGACTTTGGGCTGGTTAAGGTCCTGAGTGATAAAGAAGTTACCACAACTGCGGCACGTGCGATGACGCCCGGTTATTCCCCACCCGAGCAATACGGGGATATGCCGACGGATCAACGATCCGATCTGTTTTCTTTAGGAGCAACCCTGTATGCTGCTCTGGCAGGGAAATTACCCGAAGACAGCCTTTCTCGGACAACGGGGAAATTGACCCTGACGCCGTTACGGAAACATCAACCTGATGTCTCTCAGAAAACAGCCGTTGCGATCGAAAAAGCACTTTCTATAAAATTTGAGGATCGCTGGCAATCTGCAAGAGAATTTAAGAGCGCCCTGATTAAGAGTATGGAAACCTTACCGGTTGAAGATCGTTTGAGCGACCGTGCGCTCAAATTGACTTTTGATACGGAGGATACCGGTATTCCCGTCGGAAAAATACGGGGAAATTTCGATCACAAGCGTGCGAAACGATTGAAGAGAGGTCACAAAAAATCACATTCTGGTCGCATCGTTTTATCCATTGCACTCCTGATTTTGATTTTAATTGCCGGTACCTGGTTAATATATCCCGAAATATTTTCCTGGAATCAGGCAGCCCTGCTCTTAAATCCTGTGGACACATTTGATTCCCGGTGGTTTGACCCATTGGAAGACATGGCAACACTCGACGCAGAGACACAGGGGAGCGAAGTGCCAGACTTAACAGCGACCCCCTCGCCCGACGAAGAAACAACCCCTATCGGCGCGGCAATGATAACCCCTACCCTTGATCCTGCGGAGATTGTGACCCTTACTCCAATGCCGACCCCCATGGGTGGCGGACCGGGTTTGATTGCGTTCGTTTCTGAACGAACCGGCAGACCCCAGATTTGGCTTTTAGATATCCGAACGGGAAATACAACACAGATGACGCATCTTCAGGATGGGGCATGCCAGCCAGATTGGTCTCCGGATGGTCAAAAAATTGTGTTTACATCGCCCTGCCTGGGAAAACGTGAAAGTCATCCCGGATCTAATTTACACATTACTGAGCTGGACACCAGGATTTATAAGCCCTTAACCACATCTTTGGAAGGCGATTTCAGTCCGGCGTGGTCACCGGATGGAAACTGGATAGCGTATACCACGATCATTAATGGGTTGAAACAAATAAGAAAAATAAATCCAGATAATTTGGAAATCGTTGAACTCTCCAGCGGTGGATATAATGATTCTGATCCTGCCTGGTCACCTGATGGAAAACGATTGGCGTTTTCTCGTCTGAAAGTGTTTGGCCAGATCTGGATCATGGATTCTGATGGAGGGAATCCAATTCAATGCTCATGCTCAGGAGAAATCGACAACAGCAACCCGGTATGGTACCCGAAAGAAGATTTGATTCTCTTCAGCCAGGTCCTGGGTGTGGGCAGTCCCTCAAAGCAAATTTATGGGCTTCGGATTGAAGATATTGGGAAGCAGGGAGAGCATCCAATTTTGCCTGCAGGGCGGCTCGAATATATTCCTTTGATGGATAATGTCGATGTTTCTTCGGACGGGTATTGGCTGGTATTTGATTACTGGTTTTTTGACACCTTAGAGAATATTTACGCGATGGCTTTCCCCGGTTCCACGCTCCTCCAGTTGACCGATCACCCGGCGAAGGATTATGAACCTGTATGGTGTCCGTCATCATAGGACGCCAACATTGCGATTATAAATAATTAACGGGCTGCTTTCAGCCACATAGATTGAAAAGGCGCCAATTCCAAATCGACACCTGCTACACAGGTCATTCCGCTGATCAGATCTTTCAAGGGGAATTCCATGCCAAATAAATTGAGCCGGTTATGGTCAATCGATTGGGGAAAATCACTGAAATTGTTAAGGATCAATAAGTGTTGAAACTTGTTTTTCCGGGTATATCCGAAGACATGGGGGTTTCCTGTTTGGATAAACAGCGGGTCCTCACCGCTGATGGCAGGCGAAGATTTGCGAATTTGAATCAGGCGGCATAAACCCTGAAAAATCCTGCCAGGGATTGTTCCGGGATTTTTTCTTTTTGCATAAAGCTTTGGATCCGCAGGCGGTCTGTGAACCCAGCGGCTGTCATCGGATTTGGCGGGATCCGTCCTGAAGCTGTCGTCATTGAGTGTGCCAACCTCATCACCAAGGTAGATCAGCGGGATTCCCCCGATGGAAAGGATGATACTGTGGATCAGGAGAATGCGCTGAATTGCCAGTTCAATTTCAAACGCAGTTTCTTCCTTCAATGCTTTTTCGAGCCCTGCCAGTGAGGCACAGGTTCCGGAGATGCGAACATCACCTGTTTTAGGGTTTTCTTGAAAGGGCAGACCGCGCGCAAAGCTGCCCTCAAATCGCCCTGTATAAAATGAATTTAAGAAATTGCGATGATCAAAGGCGTTGATTCCGAGAACGGCGGCGTCTTCATCTGAGAAGGTCCAGCCGATGTCATCATGGCAGCGGACATAATTGACCCAGGCGCAATTTTCTGGAATCCCAAATCGATTTTGCATGGAATACTGAAGAAGGTCAACCTCGCGAGTGGCAAGCGTGTTCCAGAGAAGCGCCATCAACAAGGGATTGTAAGAGAGCTGGCATTCATCGGAGCCGATGTATTTTGCAACCTCGTCAGGATGAACAATCGCCTCAGATTTAAAAACAAGTGCGGGAGCCGCGATCCGGGCAATGGCGTTGTATGCCTTGATAATCAAATGGGCTTCAGGGAGGTTTTCACAACTTGTCTCCATGGATTTCCAAATGAAAGCAACCGCATCTAACCGTAAAACTTCCACGCCCTGGTTGGCGAGAAACAGCATTTCATCCGCCATACGATTAAAAACTTCAGGGTTGGCATAATTCAAATCCCACTGGTTGCTGTGAAAGGTGGTCCAGCCCCATTTTTTAATGTCTTTAAAATAAGTAAACGCGCCGGGATGTTCCTCAGGAAAGATTTCCCTCAGATGACGCTCATAAGCGTCCGGCATGCTGCGGTCGGGGAACATGCGATAGTAGTTTTGATAATCCTGATCTCCCTCACGCGCCCGCTTTGCCCACGTGTGTTCATTTGAGGTGTGATTGAAAACAAAATCAAGCACAAGGCTGATGCCCTCTGCGCGCAGATCGTCAGCCAAACTTCGTAATTGTTCCATCGTCCCGAGCTTTGGGTTCACCTCCCGGTAACTGCTGATGGCATAGCCGCCGTCATTTTCACCCGCGGGTGAACGAAATAAAGGCATCAGGTGCAGATAGGTGAGTCCTAATTCCTTAAAATAGGGAATGCTTCTTCGGATCCCTTCCAGATCACCCGCAAACAAATCGGCATAGCACACCCCACCCAGCATGTTTTGGTCCTGGAACCACGTTGGATGTGTTTCACGTTTTGAATCGAGGTCTTTGAGCTGTTCGGGTCGTTCGATCCAGGCTTTGGCGAGAATTTGCAGCAAGTGTTCTAAGTGATAATAAAAATCGTATTGATCCCGATACAGGTGAAGAAGGATCGAGAAAAGAGACCCGAAATGATCCTTCAATCGTTTCCTGAACAATGCCCATTGGACGGGTTTTGCTGCAATGAATTCAGCGAAGCTGGTTTCAAGACGGGGCAGCAGTCTGTTCAACGTCCGATCAGACTCTTTTTGGGGAATATTGGCAAACTTATTTATCGGATTCACTTTGACATTTTTTGATATCAGAGGACGCAACCACCGGTAATTTAAGGGTTGGGATGAATTTGCGATTCTAAAAACTTGTTGAGTTCATCCAGGGTTGGCAGGGCAGGGATGGCGCCTCTTTGCGTGGTTGTGAGGGCGCCGACCGCATTCGCCCGCCGGCATACGCTTTCCAACTGCGAAGGCGATTTCCACGCATCGGGATTGGTCAGCAAACCGCTCAGGAACCCCGCCATAAAGCCATCGCCAGCGCCGGTTGTGTCCACTGTGTTGACATGGAACCCCGGGACAGCGCCCTGAAACTCTGCGGTGTAAAAACGACAACCGTCCTTTCCCAGGGTGACGATCAGGGCGTTCAAATTGTCATGCCACAGTGTTTTAACTGCCGCATCCTGATCTTCGATATGGGTTAGAAAAAAAAGTTCTTCCTCGCTAATTTTGATCAGATTAGCCTGATTCCAAATACTGAAGATCCCTTGTTTGGCTGCTGTCTCATCCGGCCAAAGCGCGAGGCGCAGATTCGGGTCATAAGAGATCAGGAGGTGGTTTTCTCGGGCATATTCAAGCGCTTGTAAAGTTGCGCTGCGGCAGGGTTCGTGGATCAAACTGAGAGAGCCTGTGTGAAAAATCCGGGCATTCCTAAAGAAATCCGCAGCAACCTCATCCGGAGTGTAGAGCATGTCGGCGCTGGGATGCCGGTAAAACATGAATTCACGCTCTCCATCTTCCCGCAATGAGACAAAAGCGAGGGCGGTCCGGGCTTCCTGGGAGAAAACAAGTCCCCGGGTGTTCACGCCCACATCCTCCAGCGTTTTAACCAGGAACTGCCCAAAAGCATCCTCGCCCACCTTGCCAAGAAAAGCCGAGGAATGACCCAATTTTGCCAGTCCGGCAGCCACATTTGCGGGTGCGCCGCCAGGCGCTTTTTTAAAAGCAGGCGCTTCGATCAAGCTGACACCGGAAACAGTAGGGACAAAATCGATCAATAATTCACCTAACGCAATCACGTCTGTCATCGGTTTCAAATCCTTTCAATAATTTGTTTCCTGTTGATTTTTCTCAAACCTGTAATGCAGCGTGCTTTTGGGTTTGGGTTGTGTTGGCCCGTCCGGTATGCTGTTGATATGGTCGGTCATTCGCAAACATGTCCGTTGAAACTATGTTGTCTCTCGTTCAATGAGCCTGAGCGGAAGACGGACATGGCGGAGCGGGCGTTGAGGGTCTTTGAGGCGGGCAAGCAGAATCTCGACCGCAAGACGTCCGGATTCATCCAGCGATTGGTTAATTGTGCTGAGCCCCACATAATTTGCGATGTCAAGGTCGTCGAAGCCAAGCACTGCCAGATCTTCCGGTATCCGAATGCCGATTTTTCTGGCTTTGTTGATCACGCCAACAGCCTGCAAATCGGTCGCTGCAAAAATTGCAGTGGGCGGGTTGGGTTGACGCAAAATCGGTTCAATTTTGTTCTCTGCGTCTCTGACGTTGTATTCGGATTGGCAGATATTGGATTCCTCCAGGGTAAACCCTTTTTCGGCAAGCACATTTTGAAAACCCTGTAAGCGCATGGGGATGGGCAAAATGGCATATTCACCCAAATTGGTCGTATCACCGATAAAACCCATACGTTGATGACCTTTGGCGATGAAAAAATCCGCTGCCATTTCGCCGCCAGCGAGATCATCAATTTCAACCGTATTAAATTCCTGTCGCGGGTATTCGATCAGTACCGTTTCAAGGTTGTTTTTAATCAGTTTTTCGGCTGATTCATCGCTAATCCTTAAGGAAAGCATGATCAACCCTTCAAGGTGACCTGTGATCGGTAAGGTGGCGAGGTAATAATTAAGGTGATCGATGGAATCAATGGAATAGATATTCAATTCATAGCGAGTTGAAAGCAACCCTGCCGCAACCCCTCGCAACCGCTGAACAAAAGCCGGTTCCGTAAAAAAGGGTGTCAGCACGCCAATCCGGGCAAAATCCTTCATGGCGCGCGCCCGTGCCTCTGCCTTTGGCACAAATTTGAGCTTGTCTATGGCTTCCTGCACGCGGTTGCGCGTGTTGCGGCTGACGTTTGGACTGGTGTTGATCACGCGCGATACCGTGGAAATGCTGACACCGGCAGCTTCGGCTACATCATAAATGGTGGGGGCTTGATCGGGACTCATGTTCGCTGTATTCCATTCACTCTGGTAAAACATGAAACTGCTTCCAGAAAAGCGTTTTCAAGACAATCTTAACACAGGGAGTGTGGGGTGTCAATTTGGCTGGTTGACCGATTTTCTTTGATTTCGTCCAAATTCAGGTTAAAATGAAACTGACAGACATTATTCAATAGACAAAAGGATAGATCATGCCCCCCATTTTATACCTCCTTGATGGTCACGGACTGGCTTACCGGGCATATTATGCCCTGACCGCTGGCGGAACACGCACCAGTGTCTTTCAGACCAGCAGCGGTGAACTAACCGCTGGTGTTTATGGATTCACCAGCATTCTGCTGAGAATTTTTGAACAGGAGAAGCCCGATTATCTGGCGGTTGCCTTCGATCGGGGCAAGACTTTTCGCCATGAGATGTATCATGACTACAAAGGAACCCGGGCGAAGATGCCTGATGATTTACGGTCGCAGGTCGAGCGAATGCGCGAAATTGTGGATGCCTTCAATATTCCCCGCCTTGAAAAGGAAAACTATGAAGCGGATGACGTTTTGGGCAGTGTTGCCCGCTGGGCATCCGAGGAAATGGGATTGGGTGTCAAGATCATCACCGGAGACAAGGACCTGTTGCAGCTGGTTGGCAAGGGCATTGTTGTGAACCTGGCAGGCAGCCGGATGTCTGATGCACAGGATTACTTTCCGGAGGATGTCGTCAAGAAATTGGGGGTGCCGCCGGAGAAAGTAGTGGATTTAAAAGCTTTGGTCGGTGATCCTTCGGATAATATCCCTGGTGTGAAGGGGATCGGCGAAAAGACAGCCCTCAAACTTTTAGGAGAATATGGATCTCTGGACGGAATCTATGAGCATGAGGATGAGATCTCGGGGCGGGCAAAAACTGCACTGGAGGGAAGCAAACAAGAGGCATATCTCAGCCAGAAATTAGCCCGAATTGTCACAGATTTGGATATGAAACTGGATCTGGACCAGGCTCGTATCGATCGGTTTAACCCTCAATCAGTCGAAAACCTATTTAGAGAGCTGGAATTTCGATCCTTAATGGAACAGTTGAACAATTTGACCGGTAAAATGCATCCTGTGACTTCCAAAGAGCATCAAATGGATCTGTTCTCTCAAGAATCCAAAGATCCGGAAAGGGAGAATTCTTTTACGGAGGTCAAAACCCACCTTGTAAACTCACCAGATGCACTCTCTGATTTAAAAGCTCAGCTGGAGAGCGCCAAATTGATCGCGATTGACACAGAAACGACGCATACGGACCCCATGCAAGCAAAACTGGTGGGGATCTCCCTGGCGCTGGAGCCAAACCAGGGGTATTACATTCCCGTTGGGCATGAGGATGGGACACAGCTCACCTTGGAAACGGTGTTTGATGCGCTTTCAGGTGTTCTGTCCGATCCAAAAATTGGCAAAGTTGGGCACAACCTCAAATATGACTACCTCGTCCTCAAGCGCGCCGGGCTGACAATTTTTCCTCTGACCTTCGATACCATGATTGCGGAATGGCTGATCAACCCTGCCTCGCGCAATCTGGGATTGAAGAATTTAGCCTGGGTGCGTCTGGGATACCAGATGACGCAGATCGAGGAATTGATCGGTAAGGGGCGATCACAGAAAACCATGGACCAGGTTGCAATTGAGGATGTCGCAAATTATGCGGCTGCAGACGCGGCGATTTGTTTGCGTTTGATGCCCCTGCTGCAAGATGATTTAAAGAAACAAGAAGCGCTTCCTTTGTTTGAATCGATGGAAATGCCACTTGTTCCGATCCTGGCTGGCATGGAAGAATGTGGGATCAAGCTGGATGTGGATTTCTTTAAGAAATTTTCGAAAGAATTGCAAAACAAACTGAAAGAAATTGAAACAAAAATTGAGGGTGCGGTGGGGTATGAATTCAACCTCAATTCCACGCAGCAGCTTTCGGAGGCTTTGTTTGAGAAACTGGGCCTGACGCCGCCTGATAGGACACGGAAAACTTCCTCGGGCTTTTATTCCACCGCTGCGGATGTTCTGGAGGGAATGGTTGGGCAGCATCCTGTGATTGGTTGGGTACTTGAATACCGTGAACTGGAAAAATTACGATCCACCTATGTGGATTCGCTGCCAAATCAGATCAATCCAGAAACAGGACGGGTACATACATCGTTCAATCAAACGGGCACGGTAACCGGTCGAATTGCCTCTTCAGATCCGAATCTGCAAAATATCCCCACCCGAACCGAGGTCGGGAGGCGGGTGCGCAACGGGTTCATTGCCCGGGAAGGCTGGTTGCTGCTGGCGGTGGATTATTCTCAAATTGAACTGCGGATCGTGGCGCATATGTCACAGGACGAAGCCATGCTGAATGCGTTCCGGGCAGGGCAAGACATTCACGCAGCAACAGCCGCCGCTGTTCAAGGGGTTAGGCTCGAAGATGTGACGCCTGAAATGCGCAGACATGCAAAGGCGGTCAACTTTGGGTTGATCTACGGGATGAGCGCTTATGGGCTGACTAACGCCACGGGACTCACACTGGCAGAGGCTGAAAACTTTATTGAAACCTATTTTAAAGAATTCCCGGGGGTAAAAAAGTTCCTGGATCGTCTTCGTGTCACCGCAACTGAACGGGGTTATGTTGAGACTTTATTGGGAAGGCGGCGGTACTTTCCAAACCTGGAAAGCGGGGCAGCCTATACGGTCAGACAGCGAGAAGAACGCGAGGCGATCAATGCGCCAATTCAAGGGACTGCCGCCGATATTATCAAATTAGCCATGTTGAAATTGCCAGACGAGATTGAGAAGGCAGGCTTGAATGCGGAAATGCTGCTTCAGGTGCACGATGAGCTTATTTTTGAAGTGCCAGAAAACGAACTGGCTCAAACCGCCGAATTGGTGCAGAAGGTAATGGAAAACGCTTACCAACTCGATATCCCCCTCAGCACAGATGCCAAGGCGGGGAAAAGCTGGGGAAGTATGGAGAAGACCGAATAAAACTCAGGAGATGAGGGCAGCCCGGTTATAAAGCTGTTCTCGAATTTGTAAGATCTGACGCCTGATCCGGGAATCGGTTTCCATCAGGTTGTTGACCTTGTCGCAAGCATAAATGACAGTGGTATGATCCCGACCGCCAACGATCTCACCAATTTGTGGGAGGGAGACACCGCTCTCTTCACGAAGCAGGTACATGGCGATTTGGCGCGGTAAGGCGACTTCTCGTGTACGTTCCCGTCCAAGGATTCGATCGTTTGAAACGCCAAAGGCTTTGGAAACAGCGTCCAGGACGTCGTCTGGCTGCAATTCCTCACCGTGCGGCAAGAAATCAGCCAATGCCTGGTGGGCAAGTTCAAGGGTGAGGGGGATCCCGCTCAGGTCGGAATAAGCAAGGACACGGTTCAGGGCGCCTTCCAGCTCACGAACATTGGATTGAACCTGGCGAGCGATCATCTCTAAGATGCCATCGGGGACTGCACGCCCGGCGCGCTCCGCTTTCGACCGCAAGATTGCAAGCCTGGTCTCAACATCAGGCGCCTGCACATCAGCCGTTAGCCCCCATTCAAACCGTGAGCGCAGCCGCTCTTCCAGCGTCACCAGCGCTTTGGGTGGGCGATCGGAGGAAATTACGATTTGTTTGTTTTGTCCGTGCAGGGTGTTGAAGGTGTGGAAGAATTCTTCCTGGGTTGATTCTTTGCCGGCAATAAACTGAATATCATCAATGAGAAGCACATCGGTTTGCCGATATTTCTCACGAAAAGCCGGGGTGGTATGTGTTCGAATGGCGTTGATCAGGTCGTTGGTGAATTCTTCGGAAGAGACATATAAAATGTTTAAATTTGCCGGTTGGCAGGCATTGCCGATGGCGTGCAAAAGGTGGGTTTTCCCAAGCCCAACCCCTCCATATAAAAAAAGCGGGTTGTAAGCGCGGGCAGGGCTTTCAGCGACTGCCTGGCTGGCGGCATGGGCAAGGCGGTTGTGTGCTCCCACCACAAAATTATCAAAACGATAGCGTTCGTTGATGGATGAGCTTTTCTGTGATGATGTCTGGCTGGGCGCCTGTGAAACGGATTTTGAGGCGGATTTTTCAGCAGCCCTTTCTGGCATGATGGTCGGTGTCCAGACTTTGAAAGATGTTCGGATTGTTTTCCCCATCATACCCGTCAGGATTCTGCTGATCTTTGCGCTCAGGCGGTCATCAAGCCAATCGCGAGCATACGCATTTTTGACACCAATCTCGAAACAACCGTTTTCCTCATCGTAAGTTATAAACGATGCATTACTGACCCAGGTGTCAAAAGAGGCTTTTGACATCTCAAGTTGTAATTGTCCGAGTGTTGCTTGCCAGGCATGCTCAGCTTCCATGAATAAGTCCTCGTTTCTTAACAATCTAATCCGCCATCATTGAATTTGGTCTATTTACGAAAACACCACTGGCGATGGGGATCAGTGGCGGCTAATAAATAAGGCTGTTTATAAAACAATGTGTCGCCTATAAGGTTCTGAGTAGATGGATTCTAACTGATATCTGGAAATGGCTCAAGTCGATTCAGTCAAAATTTGCTAAAAAAATTTGGTTTTTTAAGATAAGCCAATCTTAAAATTTATGAATTAATTGATAAATATTAAAAGTGAAATTTATTCTTGTGGGAGTCCCCAATAAGAGAAGACTTTCAACACATACCCCCATATATCGGGCTTGGTATTTAAAATAAACACATGAATCCGATATATGGGGGCAAGAAAAACTTATGGGTTGTGGAGAAATGCTCATTTGTTCGAAAACGAGATTCAGGATTTGGAATCAGGAATTTTGGTCCCCAATCATCATCTTTGCCGCACGCCGACCAATCTCAACTGCGAAGTTGGTGCCTCGATCCCAGGGGTAAACCTGGCTCATGCTGGCGAAGTATAAGCCTGAGATAGGCGTCTGAATTGCCGGGATGTTTTTCGAATGATGGACCAGGGGAATGGGTTGGGCGTATTTTGTGCGAGACAGCCAGACTTTTTTAATCCAGTCTTGCGAAAATTCGGGATTAAATTTTTTAAAGTGGGGCAAAAAGATTTCCAGCAAAGCATCCTGACTCAGATCAAAATAAGCGTGGTCCTGTGGGAGATAATCGCCCACATATAAAATATGATCACCACCAAAGTATTTCGGGGAAAGAAAATTGGTGTGCTCGACCAGGGATAAAAAGGGAAAGCCGGCATTTTTAGGGATGTTGTACCAGTAGTAACCCTGTTCAGAAAGACGATGCTTGAGGGACAGGATCATGACCACGGCGCCCATGCTCTTGAGTGACAGCAAGCCCTGGAGATAGGATTCGGGCAGGGAGGGCACCAGGCGTGCCAACAAGCCCGGTGATGTCGTCGAAAGCACCTGGCGATAAATCTGCTGTGTCCCATCTTCCGTGGTGATGGATAATCCATCATCAGCATGGGGCTGAATGGATTTGACATGCGCCTCCAGTTGGATTTGGACGCCCATCTCCCGGAGGCGATCCGCCAGCTGATCGGAAAAACTTTGAAAGCCGCCTGTGAAGGTGCCCAGACGGGTCGTACGGACGTGTAAGCGCGCCCACATCCACGCCATATTGACAACTTTGGCATATTCCTCTCCAAATTTACCGAACATCATCGGTTCCCACATCGATTCGTAAACCTTATCGCCTGCCCATTTTCGCATCCAGGTGTCCACGGTGGTTTTTTCGAGTGCTTGCCAGTTATTCGTCAGGCGTAAGTATAAGCCGACCAATCCAAAACGAACCTTGTTAATGCCCCACCCCAAACCAGGGTACAGCAGGGCAGATTTGATCGAATCGAAGGGGTAAAATTTGCCCTTGTGATACATGACCGTGATAGGATGGGGGTAGATAACTTTGTCTGACCAGCCCAATTCTGCAATCAAGCCCAGCATATGTTTATCAGAGGCAAACCAGTGGTGATAAAAGCGTTCGACCGACCAATCCCATTCAGGTTCTTTAAAGCCTGCTGCCAACCCGCCCACCTGATGGGCTGCTTCATAAATGGTGACCTTTTGACCAGCGAGCGCCAGATCGTAGGCAGCGGATAATCCGCCAATGCCGGCGCCGATAATGGCAACGTTATCAGGGTTTGTCTTCATCAGAATTACCTTCCTTAATCATTGAGTCGAGGTTTTCCCCTTCCTGTGCCTGAATTTCGGAGAAGTCCATTGACCAATCTAACCCCTCCCGCAAAAAATAGATGGCGCCTGCTAGCGTGATGGGAACCCAAAGGGCGATCCGCAGGATGAGGGTATAGCCCAGCGCAGATTCGGCAGGAATACTGTAACCCTGCAGCATTGCCCGTCCGGCGGCATCAAAAGTGCCCAGTCCACCGGGTGCAGCAGGGATCAGCAAAACCATGTTGACCACGCCATTCAGCAGCATCAGCTGGCGCCACCCGAGATCCAAACCAAGGGATTGACCCACACACCAGTAGAGCACCGTCTCGAACATCCACACCAAAACGGAGCTGAGGAAGATCATCAAGGCATCCTTTGGCGAACGCAGACTCATCAAGCCATCCAGGAATCGGTCAGCGATATTCATTAGACCTCCCCGCCAGCGTTCAGGTACGACCTTCTGGATGATGGTGTGGATCAGCCGCGAGGCAGGTTTGGGGAACATGGCAATCAGGATGAAAATCACCAATCCCAGAGAAAAGATAGCCCCTGCCCAGATCGCTAAACCGCTGAGCTGGGTTAAAGCCTGGTTGCCCGATAAACCAGCCAGCTGTCCCACATTGAGTAAGACAAAGCCAGCAATCACGACGGCGTCAAAAATCCGTTCCACGACAATGGTGGCAAGGCTGGCTGAGATGGCGACCTGGTTATGACGCCTCAGCACCACCGAACGGAGCACCTCGCCCATGCGCAGAGGAAAGACATTATTGCCCATGTAACCGATCAGGATGATTGGAAAAAGTGTGCTGGTTTTTACCTTTTGGAGCGGCTTGAGCAAATATTGCCAGCGCCACGTGCGGACGAGCATCCCCAAAAAATAGACAATTAACCCAGGCGCCAGCCAGTACCAGCGCGTTCCTCTGAGCGTTGTCCACAGTTCGCCGTAATTGATCTTCCGGAAAGCCAGATACAGGAAAATGGCTGAGATGATCAAACCAAACCATGCCAGCCATCTTTTTGTATTTTGTTTCATGACAGTCATTCTACCACGCAAGGTTCATTTCAGATGACGAGGCAAGCGCATTGTTCAGATGCCGCCCGGTCCCGTTGAAATGAAAATGGTATACTTCCAACTATGTCCGTTATCATTGCAAGCGACCTCTCAAAAGCCTTTGGACCCGATGATATTTTTGATGGGATTTCTTTGGCGATCCCTGATGGTGCTCGGATCGCGCTTGTGGGCGCCAATGGCGTTGGAAAAACGACACTTTTGCGGATTTTGATCGGGCAGGATTTCCCAAATACGGGTTCAGTTCAGCATGCAAAAAACCTGAGGATCGGTTACCTGCCCCAGGGAGGCGCTCTGGTGGGTGAGGGTACATTGTGGGAGCAATGCCTGACTGCTTTTTCTGAACTGCTGCAAATGCAAGAAGAGCTGAACGCCTGTATGGCGGCTTTGTCTGCTGCCGAGGACGATCAGGATGCCCTCATACGTTATGGCGCCCTGGAGGAAGATTTTGAAAAGCAAGGTGGCTATACCTACGAGGTGACTATCAAGCAAACCCTTTCAGGGTTGGGCTTCAGCGAAACAGATTATTACCGCCCCCTGCAGCAGCTTTCGGGCGGGCAGCGCACCCGGGCTTTGCTGGCAAAAATCCTATTGGAAAACCCGGATGTTCTGATGCTGGATGAGCCGACCAATCACCTTGACATTCAGGCTGTGGAATGGCTGGAGGCTTATTTTAAGAGCTGGGAGGGGGCGCTGGTGGTGGTATCCCATGACCGTTATTTCCTGGATCAGGTTTCGAACACGGTTTGGGAAATGACACCTGCGCTGGAAGTGTATCACGGTAATTATTCTGCTTATCTTAAGCAGCGCAGCGAACGCTATGCCAGGCGGCTGGCAGAGTTTGAAGCGCAGAGTGCGTTCATTGAAAAAGAACAGGAGTATATCCGGCGGAATATTGCCGGGCAAAACACGAATCAGGCAAAAGGGCGTCGCCGCCGTTTGGAACGACTGCTCGAAGAGAATCGCCTGGCGCCGCCTCCCAAAGAGCCGCGACGCATGCATATTCATCTCAATACCCGCGGGCGTTCTGGCGAGCTGGTGCTGCGGACCTATGACTTACAAGTGGGCTATCACGATGAAGGAAAGCCTTTGTTTGCCTGCCCCGATTTACTCTTGCTGCGGCAGGAATGCGCAGCAATTATCGGACCCAACGGCGCCGGCAAGACCACCTTCCTGAAGACCATTCTTGAACAAATCCCGCCCTATGCTGGGAGAGTTCAGCTGGGAGCCAGCCTCGATATCGGTTATTTCGCCCAGGCGCATGAGGGATTGAACCCCAACAATTCTTTGATGGAGGAAATTGACAGCCTGGCACCTGACTTGCTCCCCGCGGAGATCCGAAATTATCTGGCAAAATACCTTTTCACTGGCGATGACGTTTTTAGAAAGGTGCGCACACTTTCAGGCGGCGAAAGGGGTCGCCTGGCGCTTGCCAAACTGTCCCTCTCAAATGCGAACCTCTTGCTGCTGGATGAGCCCACCAATCATCTGGATCTGCCCACGCAAGAAGTCCTGGAGTCGGTGCTGTCCAAATTTTCCGGGACAATTTTGCTGGTTTCTCATGACCGGTATCTGATCGATTCCCTTGCCACGCAGATCTGGGAAGTCGACCCTCAGGGGAAAAGTCTGGTTGTTTTCGAGGGATCTTACACCCAATTTAAAGCGCATAAACTCAGCTTACAGGAACGTCAAAACAGGGTCACTTCTCAGAGTATGCAAAGGGTTGACTCTGTGCGAAATGGCCAGGAAGCAATCAGGCAGGATCAAGGCTTGACCAATTTTGAACGACGAAAGATGCAGGAAAGGATCCTGGAAATTGAGGTTGAAATTCACCGTCTGGAAGAACACCAGGCAGAGCTTTCAGCCATGCTTGAAAACCCACCTGAGGATCCAAACGAGGTATGGCAGCTTGGCGAGCAGTACGTTTTTTTGCAGGAAAAGATCGAGACGCTATTATCGGAGTGGGCAGAACTGGAAAGATTGTTAGAGTAGGTGGGAAATACGCGTCCTGGTGTGTTGCTGTTCTCAACAGCGAGAACAATAGAAAAAAGTTGTCACTGCGAGCCTATGGGGCGGTCTCAAATGTACAATTAGAGATGGCTTCGTACCTCGCCATGACAAACGGATTATTGTCACTGAGAACCCGCGATTGAGAAGTGTCCTGTAAGGAAGTGGTCTCAAATGTAAAGTTGGAGATAGCTTCGTACCTCGCCATGACAAACGGATTTTTGTCACCGCGAGCTTGCGACTGTGAAATGTCCTGTAAGGAAGCAGTCTCAAATATGCGGTTGGAGATGGCGTCGTGCCTCGCCATGACAAACGGATTTTTGACACCGCGAGCTTGTGACTGTGAAACGTCCTGTAAGGAAGCAGCCTCAAATGTAAAATTAGAGATGGCTTCGTACCTCGCCATGACAAACAGGTTTTTGTCACCGCGAGCTTGCGACTGTGAAATGTCCTGTAAGGAAACAGTCTAACATTTACACTCGGAGATGGCTTCGTTCCTCGCCATGACAAACAGGTTATTGTCATTGCGAACGAAGTGAAGCAATCTCTCAATATTGGTACACACAAAAAATTCACACACCCTAATACGCTCAGCAGCGGAGAGCAGGCTGATTCCTAAGATCCGCGAAAACCTGCCAAGCACCATTAAATCATCTCCAATTTTCTCAGCCCAATGATGGCGCTTTGAATTCATCCAGATGATATGGCACTTCGCTAGCCACTAAGATATTTACGCGAAGATCTTTCTTACCTGTTGAATTGTGTTTGTGACTATTTTTTTCTGGCAAGCCCTGAGAACTGGAATCCTGCTGATTCCCAGTCGTGTTTGTTCCATGCATTGACCGCATCGAAAACCACATCGGCCGATGTCATTTCCCGGATAGACGAGGGGTCAAGATCAACAAACTGGTCATGACCGACCGCGAGCACAATCAGGTCAGCCTTGGAAAGAACGCTTTCCAGATTATCGACCTGGCGGATTCCTTCAAGCGGTACACTGGTAGGAAAAGGCTCAAAAGCATACACTTCTCCGCCCAACCAGCGCAATTGTCTGGCTAATTCAACCGCCGGACTTTCGCGGATATCATCCACATTCGGCTTGAATGAAAGTCCCAGGACGGCAATGGTTTTCCCCGACAATCCATCCGCCATGCTCTCGATCAGCTCTGCGATGAAGGCGGGTTGGTGATCGTTGACTTGACGGGCTGTTTGAATCAACTGGGTTGTTTCGGGCGACTTTTCCACCAGAAACCATGGATCCACACCGATACAATGACCGCCGACGCCTAATCCCGGGCGCAGGATGTTGACCCTTGGGTGCAGGTTGGCGATGTTGATCGCCTCCCAAATATCGACATCCAATTCCTGCGCCAGGCGAGAAAATTCATTGGCGATGGCAATGTTGATATCGCGAGAGGTGTTCTCCATCAGCTTGACCATTTCAGCCGTTGTGGCATCGGTGAGGATGATTTCGCCTTTTACAAACAGGCGGTATAGATCGCGACCAGCCTCGGCGGATGCCCGGTTGATGCCGCCAATGACACGGGCATTGCTCACCAGCTCTTGTAAAATGCGCCCGGGCAGAACGCGCTCCGGTGAATAAGCCAGCAAGAAATCTTCTCCCGCTTTCATGCCATTACTTTCCAGAATCGGCGCAACAATATCAATGGTGGTCCGGGGGGGTGAGGTGGATTCGAGAATCACCAGGTTGCCCGGCTGAAGATGTGGAAGGATTTCCTCTGCAGCAGAAACGACAGCGCGCATATCGGCGCGTTTATCATCATAAAAAGGTGTTGGTACGGCGATGATGAAGGCATCAGCGGGTTGGATTTCGTTTTCAACTTTGAGTCGACCGCTTTCCAGAACAGCCATCATCAGGTCTTGTAATCCGGGTTCGACGATGTGCAACTTCCCAACCCGCAGACCTTTGATGATATCCCTGTTGATATCCATTCCGACGACAGCGAGTCCGCTGTGGGCAAATATGCTGGCGGTAGGGAGCCCGATATATCCCATGCCGATCACACACACTGATTTAAAATCCAAAGACATCATCCTTTTTTACCTGATTATTTTGATCCAATGGCTGAATTTTACCTTATATTGGGGTTGCTCTGCCACAAATCTTTTGGGAAGGGTTCGCACAGGCTGTTACAGTCCCTGGCCGTTTATCAACACCCACACTGTTTTGATGACGATGTAGATATCAAGCCAGATAGACCAGTTGCTGATGTAGTATTCGTCGAGTTGGAGTCGTTCTTTGAAGGAGGTGGCGTTGCGCCCCATCACCTGCCACCATCCCGTGATACCCGGTTTGACTTTCAGGATAATCCGGGCATAATCGCCCATCGCAGGGAGTTCCCGGGGGAGATAGCTGCGGGGTCCGATCAGGTTCATATCCCCCTTCAAAACATTGATCAACTGGGGCAGTTCGTCAAGGCTGTAGCGTCGCAAAATGCGACCCACCTTTGTAATGCGGGGATCGTTGGCAAGTTTATGGTAGGTCTCATACTCCTGCTTTGCGGCGGGGTCACTTTCCAACAGGTCTTGCAACATTTTATCAGCCTGATCAAACATGGTTCGGAATTTAAAGCTATCAAAGATATTTCCATCCTGCCCCAGACGCTCCTGGGTATAAAAGATGGGGCCTTTCGAATCGACCCAAACCAGGATTGCCAGGATCAGAAAGATGGGCCAGCTGAACAACAATAAAAGCAAAGTCAGGAAGGTATCCAAAATGCGTTTGATGATCGTTTCACGCTTGTTGAGCAGGTGGTAGTAAGTTTCGATCGCCAGTATCCCGTGGAGGTCGATTGGCCGAACCCAGAGTGAGCCAAAAGGTGATGTGTTGAGCACAAAGAGAATATTGGGGAAGACATCTCGCATCCAATGAAAATTGAAGGTGAGAATGTTGTCGATGGGGTCGGTGAAGGCGACGTGCTGGATTGCAAAACGCTTGACCACCTCTTGGAGATCGTCTCTGCTGGCTAGGGCAGGTATATTGTGGATCGGATCACTGGATTTTAAAAGGGGGTCATAATAAAACACGGGACGAAAGCCCAGGCGCCGGCTTTGAATCAGCTTTTCGATCACAGGCGTTGCATTTTCCGGCAAGCCAACCACGACCATCGGGATGCCCCACCATTTAAATTTGGAGAAACGATTGCGTAAAGCAAACCGCCCCAGCATCATGAACAGCGCGGAAAGAAACCATGTCAGGGCGAAGATCATTCGAGAATAGGCAAGTGCTAACTGCTGGAAAAATAAGAAAACACCTAGGAAAACCGATGCGAGTGTGACGACATAAAGCACTTTTTGCATCTCGTGCACAGCAGCTAATCCAAAACCCGGATACAATCCATTGATCCACGCCAGCAGAATATTGAAAATCACATAGAAGACCAAACCCTTTAAGATCAGCGACCAGTTCACAGCGCCCCCCATGAAAGGTTCCAGTAAATACCGGATCCCGGCGGAGATGACCGCGGCTGAACTGATGGTGATGATATCCAGAAGGATCAGCACGCCATTGACAATCGAACTGCGGGATTCTAAAAGGGTGGATTTTATGCGCTGGTTGGTTTCAGAAGTCATGGCAATCTTATTTTATCAAAGGTAAAAAATCAGTGTTGCGTTTTAACGCAATCGGCGATATTTCCACGATACTTGATTAACATTTTAATGGCGCTTGTGATATGGTGACGGTTGGCTTTGCTGAAGATTTTTTTACGGCCTTCCGCAATGTGTTTATGGTACGCACGGGCGGTTTGTACATAACAAACCTTCCACCCTGCCTGCCACATTCGGCAGCACAAGTCTTCATCTTCGAAATACAGATGAAACCGCTCATCGAACAAGCCGACCTCGTCAAGTGCCGATTTTCGCAGCAGCATCACAGCGCCCGTCAACCAGTTCACCGGCGTGATCGCGCCAAACTGCACATCGTTCATAAAATAGGCGTCAACCGACGGTAAGTTTTTAAAGATAGCATCCAGGTGCAACGCCCGTACCACCAGAACCCAAAAAGTGGCAAAGCGCCTTCTTGATGGCTGTACGGTTCCGTCCATATTCAGCAGCATGGGCCCTGCCACCCCGACCCGATCGTCATCTTCCATCAGCGCCAGCAGTGGAGCGACCATATCGGGCAGGCAGATCACATCCGGGTTGACCAGCAAGTAGTAATCGAAATCTGGAAACTGTCGGATGACGCTGTTGATGTTGCTCCCAAAGCCTTGGGGTTCCAGATTTTCAATCAACGTTATTTCCGGGTGTTCCTTTGAAAGCCAATCTTTGATAGCCTGGTCGGGGATGTTGTTGATCAGGAACATGTGCGGGCTGCATGCATTCGCGATATCGGACATGGAAGCAATTGCTTTTGGAACCATGTCCGTGTGATGGTGGTTGATGGTGATTACAGCCAGTCGCGTCATTTCAGAAGGGTAAGCCCTTTTTTGAGTGAGATTTTCATGCCTGAATATCAAGGGTCAGGTGGCCGCGGATATGCGAATGTAATTTTACCATAGCGCAGGCGGCACCCCGGGTGATGACCGGTCCGTCGCCGCAAAATGTGCGCTCTGAGATCAGCGTTCGCCCCGCATCTCAGCCTGGAGCTGTTCGTAGAAGGCGACAAGGAAAGCGTGACGGGCTTCAGCGATGGCTTTGCCGCTGGACGTAAACATCCGGTCCTTGACATTGGCCAGTTTGAATAAAAACTCATGATATGAGGAATAGACTTCGCCATTCTGCACCTTTTTTGTTTTCAGAAATTGTTCCGAGGGTTCCGCATAAGCCGGTTCCCCCTCCAATGCAGCGAAGGCAATCGTGCGGGCGACGCCGATGGCGCCCAGCACATCCAGCTTGTCCGCATCGAAAAGGACCTTCGCTTCCAGCGTTTCGGGCGCATGTTCCTTACCTCTGTAGCGGTGGGCGAGGATGCAATGCTGGACGGCCTGGATAGCCTCTTCTGGCCAGCCCTTGCCGAGCAGCACTTCTCCGGCAAAGCGGGCGGAGGTGATATGGTGTTCAGCGCGTTCTTCACCATCTCCACCTGGCGCGCTTCCCCGTGAATCGTGCAGAAGAGCTGCGGCATGAACGATTTCGAGATGTGCGCCTTCGGCAAGCGCCAGTTGTTCTGCCATCTGATAGACACGTAATACATGGGCAAAATCGTGAACGGGATCTGAATCTTGATACCATTCACGGGCTTCTTCGATGGTGATGTGTTCCATAAAACGGGGAGCCTTTTCTATAAGTATTTTTCAGGGCAGGTTGATATTGACAAATTTGAGCACGACCCCCGCAATCAGCACAATCACGGCGACCAGCAAACCCACCCGAATTAATTTCCAGGTGAATTTGAATAAGCCCCGTAAAATATGTATTCCGCCAAAGATCAACACAATTGCTGCCACGACGTAAAGAATGTTTTGAATAGTTATATCCATGGTGCATTTAGCCCGGCTCATTTTGAAAGTGGGCGCAGGCTATTTAACCGGGTAGAACCTGCCTCGTTTGATCACATTGGCTACAAGATTGGTGCCAAAGCGATACCCAAGCTGACGATAATCGGCAGTATTCAGGATCAACAGGTCGGCTTGTTTGCCCGCTTCGATCGAACCGATATTTTGATCGCGCTGGATGGCAGCAGCCGCGTTGATCGTTGCGGCTGCGATCGCCTGGGCAGGCGTCAGGCGCAGCTTTCGACAGGCAAGCGCAATAATGAACTGCATCGACTCGCACCAGGATGTGCCGGGGTTGGTGTCTGTTGCCAGGGCAAGTATTGCGCCAGATTCGATCAGCGCTTTGGCAGGGGTGTAGTCATCTTCGTTCAACCCAAAGGGTGTGCCCGGCAGGGATACCGCGACGGTATCAGATTGTGCCAACGCCCGGATGTCTTCAGGGGAGGTTTTTACGAGATGATCGGCGGACGCGGCGCCAAGTTCAACAGCCAGTTTGGAGCCGCCCAAATTTTCAAATTCGTCCACATGGATTTTTAGAGGAAAACCCAGGGCTTTCGCTGCTTCAAGGATCTGACGGGATTGCGCAAGGGCAAATACACCCTTCTCACAAAAGACATCGACAAAGGGAAGAGGTTTGCGGGGTTGATGATCCTGCCACCATGCCGCCAGGTCGGGCAGCATGTCACTGCAGATCAGGTGGACGTAATCCTGGGTGCGACCCTGATATTCAGGTGGTACCGCGTGGGCAGCCATAAAGGTGGGAACCATTTCCAACGGTCCCTCTTTATCAAGCGCCAGAATGGCTCTGAGTTGTTTGATCTCTTGTTCGAATGTCAATCCATACCCGGTTTTAACTTCAAGGGTTGTTGTCCCATAGGAAAGGGCAAGGTCAGCCCGTTGGCGGGTCTGCTGGACCAATTCCGTTTCAGTTGCTTCGCGGGTCGCTCTGACCGTCGAAAGGATCCCTCCACCTGCTTCCATGATTTCCATGTAGGTTTTTCCCTGCAGGCGTAAGGTGAATTCTTCTGCCCGATCACCCGCCCACACAAAGTGGGTGTGTGGGTCCACAAACCCGGGCAGGACAACACGCCCGCCCGCATCAAAACTGGATGCGGATGGGAAAGTCTGAAAGAGTTTTTCGCTTGACCCCACCGCTAAAATGTTTTCATCCTGAAGGGCGACCGCACCATCCTGGATGATGCCCAATTCGCCGAGCCGATCGCCGCGTTGCGGACCGCCGGACAGGGTGAGGAGTTGTGAAATATTGTGTATGATGACAATGTCAGCCTTTGTGGTCATGGTTACCTCTCTGTGGATGATTATATCAGCGGCCAGGGGTAAGCCCGGCGATCCTCTGGCGGCAGGGGAAATATCTGGCGGTCATGATACTTTTGGGTGCGCTCCTGCAGCGCCTCAATCTCCTCAGGGGAGAGCAGCGCCTGTAAGGCTTCATACAGTGCCTTCTCGGGACCTAAGTTCTGGGAGATCTTCTCAAGGTCCATCAACAGATCGGAAGGAATCCGCTGCCCAGCCATCTCCCAAACAACGGTACGAAGTTTATCTTCGACATTGAAACTGAGTCCGTGGTCGATCAGCCATAATTTACCCTGCGGATCAAAAAGCAGATGTCCGCCTTTCCGATCCGCGTTGTTGATCAGGAGGTCAAACAACGCCACCCTTGGCAGCAGAGTCCGGTCGGATTCGTTCAGATTGAAATAATGGGTGTTTGGATCGTGTTCGATAAATAGCTGCACAGAGCCCGGTCCCAGCGGCGCTTGTTGGTTTCGAAGGACGGTTGGGGGCACCAGATCCCAGCCCAGCGCTTCGCTGACGAGGTAGGCAGCAACCTCTCTTTTTGCCAGCGTATGAACCGGAAAATCCCACAGGGGGCGCTCACCTTGAATGGGTTTGTAAACGACTTTCAGGGTGCGCTGATTAAGCTGGCAGATGCCAAGATATGTGTAGTTAGAACCATATACAAACTGTCCCTCCAGGCGCATCTTTCCACTTTGGAGCACTGAAAGGGTCAGGTCTTTGTCCAGGGTCATTTTTTATGGGGTGGTCTTATGACCGTTGTTTTTAGGTGAAAATTCACCCGGTTGGAGGATTGGCTCACCGGTGGAAGGCCAGACCGGACGACCGCGACTGGCAAGTTCAATCCCCCAGCGTCCCAGTGCCCACAATTGAGAGCGAGTACACCAGAATCGCAATTCACTCAGGTCTTCAACGCTTTCTTCCATCTCCAAGGGGATTTCTTTCGCAATTAACACCATCAGATCGCGTTGGGGATCATAGCCCAGGCTCAATTCCCCCACGCGAAACAAGGGGTCAAAGGGCGGCTGGAGCGTCATTTCCTCTTCGTTAAAAGAGGGGGAGGCATCCAAAATATCTGGCAGTTTCTCGCGCAATTCGGACATTAAATTTTCAATTGCCAGAGCCAAAGTTTGGATCTGGAATTTTTCAACCAGTAAGGTGATGACCTGTTCCGGATTTTTTGCCTGGAGATAAAAAACGCGATCTCCCGGTTCTCCGACGGCATCAAATGTGATATGTTCAATATCAATCATGTCGAAATTCATTTGAGGCATTCTGTGTCTTCCCTTTCTTTGGACAATTGGATTCTACCAGAATTGGGTAGTTGATGACAATGCCAATCATCCCCGTCACAAAACAAGTTTGATACACGCGGATTGTTTCAATTGTTTGGTTTAGAGATAAGATATTGAAATGTTGCTTGCCCCCATCATGCCCTCAAGCTTTTGGATCAAGGTTTCGGTCAGCCCGGTGGTGACATTGGGAAAATTGATTTCGTAGACATAGCCGTTTTCATGCACCCGAAAGGCAAATTGGTCACGTCCGGGCCTTGAGATAAGAATATCGTGGACCAGGCGCAGTTTGTGAACGTCTTTGCGTTTGTCTCCACAGGTGAGGAGGTTGATGAAAATACAGCGAGGCGTTTGGTCGGGGTTGGGCAAGGGGTCGGGATCGGACAGGGCAGGCTTAAGAAAATGGTAGTTTTTAGAAACTGTGACGCCTTCTTTTGCCGGCGCTTTGGGCGGCGACGCTGTCTCAATACCGGGGACCTGGACTGTCTGAGCCTTTATGTTAGCAGGTGGGTTATCAGGAGCGGATATTCCCTGCTGGCTGCGGGACGATGTTTGCCGGGAAACCTGATTTAACGCTTCAGGATCGGTTTCTTCAGTGTCCTGGGGGTCGCTATCCTCCATATCTCTTGAATTTTCGGGAAGCGGCAAATCATCAAACGGCAGGTCTGGAAGGTAGTCTTCCATGAAAGCATCTTCCTGATACCGGTCATACGGATCGGGGGGATCGTCCGTGTCCTCTTGCAGGTCTTCCAGTGTGATACGTGTCAGGCTTTCAACCAGGATTTTTGGGTCTCCCTGGGCGGTATCAAGATTCCCTTCCGCCTGCAAGACGCTGTCGACCTCAACCAGATGATGCACCTTTTCCCAGACATTGGGAAAGACCACCAATTCGATTTTTCCAAAAAGATCTTCAATACTCACAAAACCCATGTGATTTCCGTTTTTCGTCAGATGCTGGCGGAAGCGGTCCACCATGCCTGCCACGGTCACCTTTTCCTTTTCGCCCGCTTCTGACAGCTGATAGGAAAAATGAGTCACCCTTTTTGCGATCGTTTTTTGGTAGGGGCTCAGAGGATGGTCGGATACATACAAGCCGATCAACTCCCGCTCCCAGATCAGTTCCTCGCGCCGATTGGTGTAGAGGGGTTCGCGCAGGACAATTTGATCATCCATGGCTTTGGATGCATCAAACAACATCATCTGACCGGCTTCCTTGGCTCTGAAAAAGTGATTGCTTACAGCGACGATGTTATCCAAATCCTGGAGCAATGCCGTCCTTGAGCCGAACCGGTCAAAACTGCCCACCTTGATCAGGGATTCCAATGCACGGCGTCCGACCTGGCGCAAATCGACCCGCTTGGCAAAATCGGTCAGGTCTGTAAAGGGTCTTTCCTGACGGGCGTTCATGATCAACTGTACCGGCTGCGCGCCGACATTTTTGATGGCGCCCAAACCGAAACGGATCACTGACTTCTCATCGGAGAGATCTTCGATGCTGAAGTCGTAATCACTGGTGTTAACATCTGGCGGCATAACTTCGATCCCCAGTGATCGACAATCGGCGGCATAGGTTGAAATTTTGTCCGTGTCATTTTTCCAGGCGGACAGCAGCGCGGTCATATATTCAACCGGATAGTAATATTTCAGGTATCCGGTCTGCACGGCGATCACGCCATAATCGGCAGCGTGACTTTTATTAAATCCGTAACGGGCAAAGTTTTGCCATTCGGTGAAGATCAGGTCAGCGTCTTTTTTGCTGATATTGGCGTGAACATGCGCGCCCTTAATGAATTTCTCATGGTGGGCTTCTAATTCATCCGATTGCTTTTTGGCGATTGCTTTTCGCAAGCTGTCTGCTTCACTGGCTTCATAACCTGCCAGCTGCATGGCAGCCTGGATAATTTGTTCCTGATAAATCGGGATGCCGAAGGTATCTTCGAAAATAGGAACCAGCGCAGGGTGCCGATAGGAAGGCTTTTCTTTCTTATGTAAGCGGTTGATGTACTGTGGGATGAATTCCATGGGGCCGGGACGGTAAAGGGCAATCATTGCGATCACATGAGCCAGTTCATGGGGTTTCATCTCCATGATGTAACGGGTCATGCCTGAACCTTCAAGCTGAAACATGCCTGTGGTATGCCCCTGGCTGATGAACTCAAAAACCTTTGGATCATCCGAAGGGATCGTACGCAGTGAGTATTTCTTCCCGTGACGCTGTTCAATCAATTCACAGGCGCGTGACATGATCGTTAAAGTGGTCAATCCCAGAAAATCGACTTTGAGCAGCCCCAGGTAATCGACCACGGACATTTCATATTGGGTGACAGTGTTGATGGGATTGTCATCTGCCTGGTTGGTTGGGCGGTGCAGGGGGACGTAATCGATGATGGGCTTGTCAGTGATGATTACGCCAGCTGCATGGGTGCCGGCGTTGCGAACCGTACCCTCCATTTTGCTGGCGGTATCGATTAAATCCCGGTAATAAGCTGTGGAGTTGTAGACTTCTTGCAGTTCTGATGAGGTTTCCAAAGTTTTCTGGATGGTGACCGGTTTGCCGGGTATGGCGGGAATAAGTTTTGCAACTTTATCCACTTCACTGATCGGCACATCCATCACACGTCCGACATCCCGGATGGACCCACGGGCGCCCATGGTGCCAAAGGTGATGATCTGGGCGACTTTATCCGCACCGTATTTTTCTGCGCAGTACTGCATCATTTCAGCCCGGCGGTCATCCTGAAAATCAAGGTCGATATCGGGCATATTGACGCGGCCCTGCTGCAGAAAGCGTTCGAACATCAGTTCATGTTCCAGCGGGTCAATTAAGTTGATATCGAGCACATAAGCCACAAGCGAACCGGCTGCAGAGCCGCGCGCGTTGTACCAGATCCCATTTTTCTGTGCATACTGGCAAAGATCCCACACGATCAGAAAATATGTTTCAAATCCCATCTCGTGAATAACATCCAATTCATAATTGAGACGATTTTGAACTTCGGGATCGTTGGCGCGTTCGCCATAGATGCGCGCAGAGCCTTTGGTGCACAGGTCTCGCAGATAGCTTGCAGAAGAAGCACCCTCCGGCACTTCGAACAATGGCAAATGGTAACCCGTAGGGCTTAAATCTACATTGCAGCGTTCGGCAATTTTGAGCGTGTTCTCAATGGCGCCAGGTATGTGTCCGAACAGGTCTTGCATTTCCTGGGGCGTGCGCAAATAATAGGAATCATCCTCCATTTGCATTCGGTTGGGATCTGTAATCACACTGCCGGTTTGAATCGCCAGCAGAATGTCTTGAAGGCGGGCGTCTTCTTTGTTAATATAGTGAACGTCATTTGCCGCGATAAATTCAACCTGAAAGCGTTTTCCAAGGTCGATCAGTTGCTGATTGACCAGCTGCAGCCCCTGAATGTTGTGAGATTGGAGTTCGATAAAAAAACGATCGCGCCCGAATACATCCAGATACCATTTCAGGTCCGTTTCAGCGCGTTGAAGGTCGTTGTTTTGAAGCGCCCGGGGGATCTCGCCTGACAGGCAGCCGGTTGTGGCGATCAGTCCCTCGCTGTGCTCCTTGAGATAAGCCCTGTCGATGCGTGGGCGATAGTAAAAACCCTCCAGCTGGGATGCGGAGGCAATTTTTAGCAGGTTTTGGTAACCTGTCATGTTTTCTGCCAAAAGCAATTGGTGAAAGGCTTTTTTATCCCTGACCGGATCCCGATCGGTCATCTTTCTGGGCGCCAGGTATGTTTCCAACCCGATGATAGGTTTGATGTCGGCGTTGATAGCCGCTTTGAAGAATTCGATGGCGCCGAACATCGTGCCATGGTCGGTGAGGGCGATCGCTGGCATGCCAAGTTCTTTAACACGTGCCACAAGGGGTTCGATCTGGCTGAAACCATCTAAGATCGAATAAGTCGAATGGACATGAAGGTGAACAAAGGACATAGTAAACAGTTAATCGTGTTGTTTTTTAGTGACAAAAATAGCGCCCTTGATTCCCATTTCAGGACGCAGCCGATAATGAAATTATAGCATATGGAACGGGCAATCACAGGCCTTCCATCTTAAAATCTCTCATATTTTAAGGATGGGTTGTTTTGCCTGCTCGATCCATTGTCGATCAGGATTAAACCTTAATTATTCCCATCCTTTTAGGAACTGATAAATTAAAAAAGCGAAGCGGCATGTCGCTTCGCTTTGTCATTCAAATTCAGGTTTTGGCTTTAGATTCGATTGATGGTCACAAAAATATAGGGATTTCTCTTTGTTTCCTGGTAGAGCGTGGATTTGAGATTACGGATGATCTCGTTTTCCAGGTTACCATTGGATTTGGAAACGACCTGCCGCAAGCTGCTTTGGAGGTCGTCCTTAATCTGATCCAATTCCTCAGAAAGAATGAAACCTCGCGACAGGATCTCCGGTGTACCTAATAGAGCGCCATTCTCATTGCTGACGGCAAGGTTTACAACCACAATCCCATCCTGCCCGAGCATTTCCCGTTCCTGCACGATACTTTGATCCACATCACCCACACCGCTGCCATCCACAAATATATATCCCCCGGGGATACGGTCGCCGAGACGCATTTCACCATTCACGAATTCGATAACCTGACCGTTTTCAACGACGGCGATTCTGTCTTTGCGCATACCCACTTCCTCAGCGATTTTTGCATGGTGTTCAAGCATGCGGAGTTCTCCGTGGATCGGGATCAGATGTTTCGGGCGGACCAGGTGCAGCAGCAATTTCATTTCTTCCTGGCTGGCATGTCCGGACACATGCACGGGCGCGATATCCTCATAAAGCACATCTGCGCCTTTTCGGAAGAGTTTGTTGATGGTTCGATAAACGGATTCCTCGTTGCCCGGAATGATCTGTGATGAAAGGATGACCGTATCTCCTTCACGGATATCAAACTTCCGGTTGGTGCCGTTTGCCAGGCGTCCCATAATCGAACGCGGCTCGCCCTGGGAACCGGTTGCCATGATGACCACCTTGTTGTCGGGCATGCTCAATGCTTTTTCGAGCGGTACCACCAGCTTATCAGGCAAATCGACGTAGCCGAGATCACGCGCGATATTCATGTTATCCGTCATGCTCCTGCCGGTGAAGGCGATTTTTCGCCCGTGCCGGACGGCGGCATCTGCAACCTGTTGCATCCGGGAGATAAGTGAGGCAAAAGTCGCCACTAAAATGCGACCCTCAGCCTTTTCAAAGACATCATCCAGCGCGGCATCGATCACACGTTCCGATTTCGTCCAACCCGGTTGTGTTGCGTTGGTTGAATCTGCCAGCAGCGCCAGAACGCCCCGCTCGGCAAATTCTGCCAGCATGGCATAATCCGTTGGCCAGTTGTCTGTTGGGGTGTGGTCAAATTTGTAATCCCCGGTATGCACAACCAGACCGGCAGGGGTTTCGATTCCAAGACCGACCGCGTCGGGGATGGAATGGCAGACGTGAAAGAAATCAATCTGAAAAGCGCCAATTTTCAAACGGTCACCTGCGTTGACTGTTCGCAGGTCCGCCTTGCCGGACACACCATACCGGTTGAGTTTCACTTCCAATAAGCCGCGGGTTAGCCCGGTGGCATAAATGGGCGCGTTGACAACCTCCAACAAATGATAGACAGAGCCGATATGATCTTCATGCCCATGGGTGATGATGATTCCTCGGACACGATGTTTCTTGTCTTTGAGATAGTTTTCAAAATCGGGGATGATAAAGTCGATCCCGAGCATGTCGTTTTCCGGGAACATGATGCCCGCATCCACAATCAAAATATCCTGACCATATTCATAAATGGTCATGTTTTTTCCCACCTCTCCGAGGCCCCCGAGCGGGATAATTCGTAATACTTCTTTTTTCTTCATTATTATTTTTCTGTACTCCTATAAAACTTGTTAATTTCTTAAATATTATATTTTTATAATGGGAGAGCCCATTATTAGATCAAATTTCTTGTAAGAACAGGTTCGGATAAACTAAAACGCCCTGCGGATCAGTCCTGTCAGGGCGAAATACTCTTAATGGCTAAATAACCATACTAACATTAAAAAATGTTCCCCAAGGCTGAAATCAGCCTGAAACCTGTCACACTATCGCTGTGATTTTATTCCACACAGTGGACAAAGTCAAATCATGAGAGGCGTGCAGTGAAAGACAGAGGATCTTCAATATTGGTTTTATGAACCTGCTTACGATTGTGACAGAATAGATATGGGAATAATTCATGAGGATCATTCTTTTGAAACAGCTCCTGTGCCCTGGCGGGGTCTCTAACAGGGATGGCCCTGCACACAAAAAGATGATCTTTGGATCAGGCGGAGACAACGTAAAGTGCATTTCGTAGAGGACCATTTCCGCTTATGGCTTCGCGTGATGACTGAACCAATTTTTAAGAACTTCGAGGATGACTTTTAATCAACGTAAAACAAAAATAAATCGGTGGTTTTGAGCCACAAAACACCCTGACAGCACTGTAACTTTTTTAAGGATTGTGCTATAATAACTGCCTAAAAATGGCCCTCTAGCTCAACTGGCAGAGCAGTTGACTCTTAATCAATTGGTTCGGAGTTCGAGTCTCCGGAGGGTCATTTTTTTGTTTTAATGTGAATGTTGAATAAGAAAGCGGGAAGTGGGGATTAGGGAGTCGGAATTAGAAATTTGGAAGCAGGGAACAGTGCAGTGTAGCCCGTCCTGATTCAGGTTGACACGATTTATTAAGTACTGGGAAACGCTGTTGTTCTCGCTGGTAATGGTGTCCTCATAGAGCGAAGGTCTTTCCTTGCAGTTACCCCGGTTGCGACCTTAAATGTCGAGCGCCAGGGACGCCGACCCTGGCGCTCATCAGAAGGAGAAGAAAAGTGTTTTAGCTGACTACATTATAACAAATGCATTCAGCAAATACCTGACGCTTAACCTACGATTGCCCTACGCCAAGCCACTAGTTTTTCACTTCTATAGTCCAACACACTGAAAAACCCCAAAAATTTTCATCAGCGAGGTTACCCCTCTGCAATGGATTGCCATTTATTCGTAGCGCAGCGCCTCAACGGGGGCAAGGGAAGCTGCCCGGTTTGCCGGGTAATAACCAAAAAATATCCCCACCGCCGCGGAAAATAGCGTTGCTAACAGGATGGAATTGGCAGTGACGCTGATCATCATAGGCGTGCCATAATTGATGGCGACTCTGCTGACGATAAATGCAATCACCCATCCCAGGCCAATCCCAAGAGTTCCGCCAAACATGCTCAACAAAACCGACTCGGTCAGAAATTGTAATAATATATCCTTTTTCCGGGCGCCAAGCGCTTTTCGCAACCCGATTTCGCGCGTCCGTTCGGTTACTGAAACCAGCATGATGTTCATAATCCCGATGCCACCCACCAGAAGTGAAATCGCGCCAATGCCACCCAGGAATATCGTCAGCACATTCGTAATTGTGGATGCGACTGCCAGAAAATCCTGTTGATTGAGGATGGTGAAATCATCCGGGTTGCGCGGCGCGATGCGATGTGTCGCCCGTAATATATCTGTAATTTGCCTGATTGCTTGGTCTGCTTCTTCTGCTTTATTAACAGAAGCGAGGATGTATTGGACGCTGTTGGGCGATTCACCGTGGGGTAACCGCGTTTGGGCGGTTGAGATCGGAATATAAATGTTCCGATCAGGATTTTGAAAGGCACTCCCACCCTTTGCCTCTGTCACGCCGACAATGCGAAAGGGATAACCACCAATCCGGATGGCATTGCCCACGACCCCGGAACGCCTCCCTAAAAGATTTTCAGCGATTTCAGGACCCAAAACCACCACGGCGCTCCTGCCCTCCACCTGGGTGTGCGTGATAAACTCACCCTCTGCCATGGTCAGGTTTTGGACGAATTGGTAATCAGAAGTGATGCCCAGGATCGATGTCGTCAAACCTTCTCCCGCGTAGGAGACCTCACTGCCTCCGCTAATGACAGGCGCCACATAAGCAACGTTGGGTGCTCTGCGCGAGTTTGATAAAGCCCCAACATCCTGAAGTGTTAAATCCTTTGGGTTGGTCACCTTTTCAAACGTATTGCCGCCGAGGATGTAAATCACATTCGTCCCGATGCTCTCAATCTCGCCAGTGATCGAATCGCCCGCACTCTCACCGATCGACAGCAATGCGATTACGGAAGCAACACCAATCACGATACCCAGAATGGTCAGAAAGGAGCGCAGCTTATTTGCGTTCAAACTTTGCAGCGCTTCTTTAAGGTTCATGAGGAGGTTCATTGACGAATCTCCTCCTTCTCAATCTCTCCGTCGCGCAGGTGGATGATTCGCTTTGCCACAGACGCGACATCCGCATCATGAGTGACGATCAACAAAGTTGTTCCTTTGGTCCTGTTCAGTTCCTGCAACAGCCGCATGATTTCCTCCCCTGATTGGCTGTCCAGATTGCCGGTGGGCTCATCAGCGAGGATAATCGCAGGCTCATTGATCAGGGCTCTGGCGATTGCCACGCGTTGCTGTTGCCCACCCGATAGTTCGTTTGGCTGGTGATGAACCCGGTCGCCAAGCCCCACGGATTCAAGGGCTTTTTGTGCCAGTAATTTTCGTTCACCATCAATGCCGGCATAACGCAGGGGCAATTCAACATTCGCCAGGGCTGTTGCCCTTGATAATAAGTTGAATTTTTGAAACACAAATCCAATTTTCCGGTTTCTGACCAAGGCCAATTGATCATCTTTTAAAGAGGATACAAGTTCACCCTCCAGGTAATAATCACCTGACGTGGGATTGTCCAAACATCCGATCATGTTCATAAGCGTTGATTTGCCGGAACCTGAGGGGCCCATAATGGCAAGGATCTCACCTTCGTTGACGGTGAAGCTGACCCCGCGCAGGGCGTGCACCTGAATCTCACCCATCTGGTAGGTTTTGGTCAGGTTTTCAATCCGGATGACCTGTCCGTTTTCAGTCATAACTGGATTTATTCTCCAAATCGATTGTGCCCGGGAGGCTGCCCAAAGCCAAAGCGCATCTCGCCGGTGATCTCTTCAGGTGGATTGAGTGCGACCAGTTCACCTTCAGCAATCTCCGCTTCAATCACCTCGCTGTAATAATCGGAATAACTGCCCAAAGCCACATTGACAGCTTCATATGTTCCGTTTCGCTTTACAAACACCTTGACCTGCCCGTCCAAGCTCACAATGGCTGCATTTGGGACAACAAAAACATCGACCTTTTCATCCACAACGATATTTACCGATGCTGTCATCCCCGGTTTGATACGTTCGTCCACGTCCTGCAATCGGATTCTGACGCTGTATTCAACCATTCCCTGGAAAACATTGCCCACGGGTGAGATCTCAATCACTTCACCCTGAAAAGTGTCTTCATAATAGGCGTCAAAGACCAGATCCGCGACCTGCCCTTCTTTGACAAAGGGGATATCCACTTCTGAAACCTGAACATCCAGGAACAATTGCGAAAGGTCGTCAATCCGAATGGCCTGGGTTCCGATCTGAACCACATCGCCTACCTTTACAGGAAGAACGGTCACCGTACCATTAAAAGGCGCTTCCAAATTGGGCAAATCTAAACGCAATTTTGCCATTGCCAATTGTGTCTCCAATATCTTGACCCGGTCCGGATCAGGTCCATCGGTGAGGACGTTGACCCTATCCTGCAATACATCAACTTTTGATTCAGCCAGTTCAAGTTGCAATTCTGCTTCCGCAATTTCCTCATCAGAATAATCAGCCAAACAATAATTCAAATTTGCCTGTGCCGTGTTGATGGCTTGCAGGGTATAACCACTTGGTATCCGCTGATACAGCTCCTCTGCCAGGTCGCGAAGTGTTTCATAATCTTCAATTCGCTCGCTCGAACACCGCTGGTAATTCATTATTTCTCTTTGGCGATCCATTTTATCCAGCATTTCCTGAGCGTTCAATAGATCCAGCTTTGCCTGGGCAAGATCTGATCCCCAGTTGTCGTGGAGATCATCAAGGGCATTCTGGGCATTGATCAAATCGTTCTCGGCTTGTAGAATCTCAACAGACAGAGAATCCGGATCAAGAGCTATCAATGGCTGGTCTTTTTTTACGATAGAACCCACAGATACAAAAACATCACCCACCACCCCGTTTGTTGACCAGGTCAGAAAAGCTGTCTGGGCGGGTTCAATTGTGCCGGTCCCATAAACATTCGCAAAGAGGGTCTGACGATGATAGGGTTCGGTTTCGATGTTCTCAACAATTGCGTTTATTTTTTGCCGGTTCTGCCATAGGCGCCATCCAAAAAATGCAATCGCAATGAGCGCTACGCCAATCAGAATCAATAAACCCGACCTGTTTTTTATGGATTTCTTTTTTTTCTCAATCGCCACGCTTCCTCCATACTTACCCGATCTCCGATGATATGAGTGCCCATTATCGGTTGTGTTTATTGTTTTATGCAGGGCTTTTTTTTGCTTATCAAAAACGTTCATCAAGCCATGTTATTAAGTTTACCGACTGATTATACAAATCGATTGTTAGAAATGTGATAATATTCTAAGGCAATGATCTATTATGGATTTTAGCGCAGAAAGGCATTTTTGGATAAGCCCAACATCTGTGCGCCAACAAAATCCATGAAAATAAGTAGAAATTGAAACCCCTGGACCTGGTAGACAAGAAGAGTCTCTTTATTTATAATTAGACGAACCTGTTTCAAGGAACTTTTTGGAGGATGTATTATGGCTCGAAAATCACTTGGTTTTATCCCGTTGATCTGGACTTGTGCATATTGTGAGACCCAGAACCCCGGACCCATTCAAACCTGCACAGGTTGCGGCGCGCCCCAACCCCCTGATGTTAAATTCACCCGGGTGGACCAGGAAACCTTCGACTTCATTAAAGATGAAGCATTGATCCGTATGGCAAAGGCAGGACCGGATATTCATTGTCCTTACTGCGGCACCCGGAACCCTTCATCGGCAACGTTGTGCAGCAATTGTGGCGGTGATCTCAGTATGGGCGGCGAATCACGCGAAACAGGGCAACAAGTTGAAACCACGCAAGAAGCAAAAGCGGCTGCCTCCGGACCGCCTTCTGCGGAAAAGAAAAAGGCAGGTCGCAAAACGACAATCTTTGTTTTGCTGGCTGTCTTCGCATGTATTGCAGCTTTTATTATTTTTATGGTCATGATGTTTAAAACGGATGATGTTACTGCGACCGTGACCAATGCAACCTGGGAGCGAAACATCGCGATCGAAGCCTATACATCGGTCACCGATCAAACGTGGTATGACGAGATTCCCTCCAATGCAAGCATTGGATATTGCACGGAAGCGCATCGTTACACATCTGATCAACCCGTGGCGAATGCCACTGAAGTGTGCGGTGAGGCTTATGTTGAAGATACCGGGACCGGGGTTGGTGAAGTCGTCCAGGATTGCAGCTATTATGTCTATGATGATTTCTGCGAGTATACCTATTTAGATTGGGTGGAGATTGAGGTGGTTACTGAAACCGGAACGGACCGTAATCCATTCTGGCCTTCGTTGCAGCTTGCCAGCGGGCAGCGGGAGGGTACCCGCAGTGAAAAATACCAGATCACCTTTGATGGCAAAGGTGAAAGTTATACTTACACCACAAAAGACAGCGATATTTTTGAAGCTGCCCAACCTGGCTCCAAATGGACTTTGCATGTCAATAACCTGGGAGGCGTACAGAAAATAGAACCTGCCAATTAAGGTTTGATACCTATCGTAAATTGAAGTAAACCGCGATTCAAACCACAGGCTTATGTGGATTTGCCAAAATTAGATAAATGGGGACAGCTGACACGCATGCAGCGATAGGGGGTTGAAATTTTTTCACAAACTGGGAGGGATGCTACGCTGTCCGCAACTTGCAAGCGTCACACCCACCATATGACGTGACTTTGCCGCACTCAGCCTGATCTGAGCGCGCAAGGCCGTCGCATGCGACACATTTTAAATTGGATGCCGTCTATTGTTCAGACCAAAAATCATCCAGGGCGCGGAAGGTCTTGGCTGGTTCGTCCCAGTGGGGTAAGCCCTTGGTTGGATAAACTCTAACCGCTTTCCAGTTTTCCCTTTCATGTAAAAATATCGGGAGCATCTCAAAATTTGTGGCGGGGTCCCGATCATAAAGGACCAAAACCGGTTGTGTTAGCGCCTGGTAAACGGTCTCTCTGATAGCGGGGGTGTTGAGTTTTCCGCTTATGAAATAGGTGGGCGCGTGTTGAGCGCCGGGCTGATGGGATGTCTGGTAGGCATAGTCCACAAACCGCTCGGGCACCAATCCTTCAAAGTTTTTATTGAGGAAAAACTGGATAGTGGGTCGGCTGGAAATCAGATCGTAAAAAGGTCGGTTCCATAACTCGATTGCCAGACCGGAATAGACGAAGTTCTTCACACCTCTTTTTTGGGCGTGTTCGGTAAAACTTCCCCCTTTGGGCGGTTGAAACCCGGTGGGAGAGATCATCGCAAGCGAACGGATATTTTCAGGGTCGTGAACTGCAGATAACGCAGCAAATTCGCAGGATAGGGACAGGGCAATCACATTGGTAGGTTGACCAATAACATTTTTGATAAAACTGGTGATGGCGTTTTGGTACATCAAAGGACTGTAAACCCTGTTGCTTCGATCTGAAAAACCAAATCCGGGCAGATCCAGCGCGTAGACGGGGCGCTGCCCCTGAAAATGTTCAAAAATAGGCTGCATTTCAAAAGCGCTTGAAGTTGCATTGATGCTGTGGATTAACAATAAAGGTGTGCCTCTTTTGTTTGGGCTGACATAATAACTGAGTCGTCCTGCCTCTTCTGATTGATAATCCTTAATCTCTGCATCAATCGCTTTTTCGATTTCCATATCGTGACGGATATATTTCCGACTGTATAGAATCCATCCGGCAGCAGAGGCAGCCGCCGCGCTGATGACACTGCCGAAAGACCACAAAACGCCCTGAACATCTTTTTTGTTTTCTTTTTTCATCCTTATCCTCCAGGTATGTTATTCAGATAGGCGATTTTCATACCTTCTCTTTACTTTAACACATATTCACAGGATGGGTTACAAAAATTTAAAAATCCAATAATCACAATTTGTCGAGCGGCTGAGGTAAGGGCAAAATGTTTCTCAGATGACAATACATGTTCCTGCACTGTCGGGTAGAATCACGCAATGAATGATGTCAAGGAGAAGCAGTGAAATCCAGAATATTATGGCTCACATTGGGAGGATTGGGGCTTCTTTTTATCCTCAGCAGCCTCATCATCACCTTTGCTGAATTTCAGGGCTTTAAACACCTCCCCGTCCAATTCCCCGCAGATAGTCAGATTGCGGACGTCCCTGTGGGCGGTCTTAATCCGTCAGAAGCCACGGAGAGATTGACCTCTTCCTACAATACCCCACTTCGGCTTGAAATTGAGGGCGCAACCCTGCTTGCCAACCCCGACGAATTGGGTCTGGTATTGGACGCGCCCCATCTGGTTGAACAAGCTGTCAGTGAGATCGATCAGGTCTCCTTTTGGGCTTACTTGTGGAAGGGTCATCATCCGCAACCCGTCGTGGCGCCCCTGGACGCAGAAGTGGATAAAGCTCAAGTACTGGACTATCTCAACCGGGAGATTATCCCGCGTTACACGCAAGCCGGGAGTCCGATCACACCGATATTGGGCACAACCAACTTTCAAGTCTTTCAGGGTGGGACAGGGCTGGATATTGATTCCGCCGTCGAAGATATCCAGGCAGCTTTGCTTTCGCCAACGGTCAACACGGTCTCTTTAAAGATGAATGATGTTTTAGAATCGCAGGTTGATATCGGGATGTTGGAAGCGTTCTTGAAGTTTATCATTCAAGAAGCAGGCTTTGATGAGCTTGTCGAGGTGTATCTCGAATCAATGCAAAACGGGGAAATACTGCATTTTGCCGTGGATGGCTACGCGCCTGTTGCGCCCGATATCGCCTTCACGGCTGCCAGCGCGGTGAAAATCCCGATCATGGTCTCTGTCCTGCGTCGCACGCCTGAACCAACGCCTGAAAAGGTCGCAGAACTGATGCGGCAGATGATCGTCCTTTCTGAGAACCCCCCGGCGGATACATTAATGTCAGCTTATCTTGATCCCGTACGCGGACCCCTGATCGTCAGCGAAGATTTGGCGGAACTGGGGTTGGGGAATACTTTCTTGGCTGGCTTTTTCGCCCCCGGATCTCCCGTGCTTCAGCTCTTTGAGACCCCTGCCAACACGCGGCGTGATATCTTCCTGAACCCGGATATTTACAATCAGACCGTACCGGCCGAAACGGGGTGGCTTCTTTCTGCAATCTATAGCTGCGCCAAAGCGGAGCGCGGACTCCTGGTCGAAACATTCCCCGGTGAGATTACCCGGGATGAATGCCAGCTTATGCTGGATATACTGGCTGCCAACCGGCTGGGAATCTTGATCGAAGCAGGATTGCCGCCTGAAGCCAGTGTTGCCCATAAGCATGGTTGGGTCGTTGCACTGGACGGTTTGATCCATTCTATGAGTGATTCGGGTGTGGTATTCACATCAGCTGGGGATTACGTCCTGACGATCTTTATTTACGATCCGGAACGTTTGGACTTTGACCAGGGGAATCGTCTGATCGCACGCCTGTCACAAACAGTATATAATTTCTTTAACCTCGACAACCAGGCGTATTGGTGGATTGATTAACAATGAAAGTGATATTGACCCACGAACAGGCTGATATGGATGCCCTGGCTTCACAATTGGGAGCCTGGCTCTTGTTTCCTGATGCCCTGCCCCTGTTACCGCGCAATGTTAATCGCAATGGAAGGCGATTCATAGAAGAATATGGCGGCAAACTTCCCTATATCAATTTTAAAGACCTGCAACGAGAACCGATTGATGAGATCATCCTGGTAGATACCCAATCGATGATCACCCTCAGGGGTATGAGCAAAGAAACGCGAGTGCGCGTTTATGACCACCATCCCCGGCGGGATGACCTCCCCGAAGATTGGGAATGTTTTTTTGTGCAATCCGGCGCCAATGCCAGCCAGATGGTCGCCCGCATCCGCCAGCAAGGAGTTTCGATGAATCCCCTGCACGCCACCCTCCTGTTGCTTGGCATCCATGAGGACACCGGATCGTTTACCTATGGATCTACGACGGCTGAGGATATGACCGCGGCTGCCTTTTGCCTTGAAAAGGGCGCAGATCTTGATATTGTCGCCCAATTTCTTTACCCGCCTCTTTCGGAAGGTCAACGCAGGGTCTATGACCGTCTGATGCGGAATGTGGACACATTCATGATCGACGATCAAACCATCATGGCTGCAAAAGCCAACGGAAGGGATATCCAGGATGAAATTTCAAGCATTGCCCATCTGATGCGAGATGTCCTCAACCCGGATGCGCTCCTCCTCCTGGTTTCCACGCCCCAGGGCATCCGACTGGTCGCCAGGTCGACCAGCGACCGTGTGGACGTTTCAGCAATTGCAGAGGCAATGGGCGGGGGCGGTCACAAACGAGCGGCATCGGCGCTTGTCAGGCCGACTGAATCCCTCGATGAAGACGAAATTGATGGCTTTCTTGATGCGTGTTATCAGGATATGATTACCCGTTTGGATCAATTTGTTACTTCAAAGATCACCGTTGCCAACATCATGTCTCGAGATCCGCTGATCCTTGCCCCCGACACCTCCGTGCGGGAAGCGCACCGTCTGATGCAGCGCTATGGCTATGAGGGTTACCCCGTTGTTGCCAACGGGAAGGTGGTTGGATTGCTCAACCGGCGCGAGGTGGATCGCGCCATCAGCCACGGTTTGGATCTGACCGTTGACAGCCTGATGGCGGCTGGAAATGTCACCGTCCCTACCGATGCATCGCTGGAAATGCTGCAGTCGCTGATGGGCAGCACGGATTGGGGGCAAATACCGGTGGTGCACCCCCAAACAGACGAGATTATTGGAATTGTCACCCGGACCGATTTAATCAAAACGCTGACTCCGCAACCAGAACTGCCCTCTCAAGAAGAAGTGCAGGAAAAACTAAACGAGATATTGCCTCCCAGTCGGCTGGCATTGCTGCAAGCCCTGGCTTCTGAAGCAGACAGGATCAACCTCCCCATTTATGTGGTAGGCGGCTTTGTGAGGGATTTGCTTCTGGGTCGGCCCAGCCTTGATTTTGATGTGGTGGTGGAGGGCGATGCGATCTTCTTTGCCCGGCGGCTTGCTGAGAAGTTTGGCGGCAGGGTGCTCACCCACCAACGCTTTGGAACGGCGAAGTGGTTGACAGCGGCGATTGACCTGGAGATCGAGCACATTCTACCCGAACACAATCATTACCCGGAGAGCCTTGATTTGATCACCGCCAGGACGGAGTTTTATGAACAGCCTGCAGCCCTACCCACTGTGGAAAGCAGCAGTATTAAAATGGACCTGCACAGGCGCGACTTCACCATTAATACGCTGGCTTTGCGTCTGGACGGCGATCATTTCGGGAGAATATACGACTATTGGGGCGGGTTGAATGACCTGCGCAAGGGGCGCATCCGGGTGTTGCACGCGCTTTCCTTTGTTGATGATGCCACCCGCTTGCTCAGGGCGGTGCGCTTCGAACAGCGTTTTGACTTCCAGATTGAGCCACGCACCCTGGCGCTGCTGGATGAAAGTCTGCCCCTGATTAAAAGATTGACGGGGTCACGTATTCAGCATGAGATCAACCTGATCCTGTCAGAGCCGAAAGCCGCCATGATGGTGGATCGTCTTGACGGGTTGGGCATCCTCAAAGCCATTCATCCCGCGCTGCCCTGGGACGAGACGGTAAGAAGGAACCTGGAATCAATCGATACCGACGCCATTGACCCGATCTGGGATATACCGGAGGAGTTCGACGGACTTAGCCTTCGACAGGTTTTGAGTTACCTGGTGTGGCTTGGCGGTCTTTCAGAATCAACCCTGCGAACAATTTCTTATCGATTGCGCTGTAAGGCGAGCTTGAAAAAATTACTTTTTGTAACGAGCCAGATTAACCAGGCTTTGCCGCAGTTGACCCATGCCAAACCCAGCGCTGTTGTGCATTTGTGCGATAAAGCGCCCCGCCTGGCCATCTACGCGGTCTATCTTGTCACCCGGCAAGAGGATTTACGAGAATACCTCAGGATGTATGTGGGGCAATGGCATGCGGTTGAACCGCACACCACCGGTAATGATTTGAGGAACCTGGGGTTGCGCCCATCGCCGATCTATGGGCAGATCCTGACCGCCTTGCGAGACGCTTGGCTGGATGGTGACATTCAAACTGTGCAGCAAGAAAATGAGCTGTTGAAAGCGCTGATTGAAAAATATCAGTAAGCCTTTGTGGAACATGGGTATGCGCGATGGTTGAAAAAATCGTATCCGAATCTCGATTTGATTTTTCTCAGATCACCATTCGGCAGGTAAAAAAGAAAGACCTGACTGCTCTTGAATGGGATGGGGCATACCTTAATTTTCGGCGGATGTACGCAGAAATTTATCGTGACAGCCTGCTGGGGAAAACGCAGATGTGGCTGGTTGAATTTCCTTCCGGGGAAGTTGTCGGACAATCCTTTGTGATGCTGTGGGGTGGAGGAAGCGGGGTGGCGGACGGCAAAGATTATGCCTATCTGTTTTCCTTTCGAATTAAGCCCGAATGGCGTAATTATGGGATTGGAACTTATCTGATGAATTTTATTGAAGACCACCTGCTTGAACGACGCGTGAGGTTTCTCACCTTGAATGTCGCCAAGGACAATCCGGGCGCATTGCGTCTTTATCAGCGTCTGGGCTATCGAATTTTGCACGCCACCCCTGGATACTGGTCCTATGTTGACCATGAAGGGCGCACCCAACAGGTTTATGAACCCGCCTGGCGCATGATCAAGAAATTGCCGCCCTCTTAAAGCAGAAATTTATTCCCGTTAAGCAGTATTTTTTTCAACCTGTGCTATCGCATGAACGAGCGTGCACGCCTGCTCGAATGTTGATAAACCCGGCTCTGACTGGCGTCAACAACCTGCGTCTTATCCCGATCAGCAGTTAGAACCACCCACCTGGATTATAATAATATCGCCGACAGGATCAGCCGATTATGCCTGCCCGGTTTAAGTTTTTTACATGGATGCAGCAACCGAAGTTGAAATGAAGATTGCGCACCATCAGTCTGACATCAGCATAGAAGAAAGCATTTTTATGGATCAACGTGTTTTTGGCCCGGTTCCCACCCGGAGATTGGGTCAATCTTTAGGAATCGACCCCGTCCCACTGAAGACCTGTAACTGGAATTGTGTTTACTGCCAGTTAGGGCGCAGCCAACCGGTAACGAACATCAGAAAGGCATATTTTGATGCGAAGGAAATATTAAGACAGGTGCGGATGGCTTTGGATGCTCATCCTCCGGGGCAGATCGATTGGGTCACCTTTGTGGGCTCTGGTGAAACCTGCCTGCACTCGGAGATGGGAGAGATGATTCTTGCGGTGAAAGCTATCACGAATTTGCCCGTGGCGGTGATCACCAATGGCGCGCAGCTTTATTTACTGGAGGTTCGGAAAGCGCTGATTCATGCAGACGCTGTTTTACCTTCTCTGGATGCTGGAAGCGCCGAACTCTACCGTCGTATTAACCGCGCCCATCCTGATTTGTCCTTTGAGCACTTGGTGGAGGGTTTGATTTCTTTCCGCAAGGAATATACGCATCGCTTGTGGATAGAGGTGATGCTCATCAAGGGCTTGAACGATACCGAAGAAGCGATCAGAGAAATTGCCAGAGTATTGGAAAAAATTAAACCGGATGAAGTCCATGTCGTTACGCCCACCCGACCCCCGGTGGAAACCTGGGTTGAACCGCCAGACGAAGATGGCTTGTTGCGCGCTCGGGCTATCCTGGGTAATGTTGCAAAAATTGTCCATCCAGCATCGGGCACATTTGACCTCAGCGGCACGGAAAACCTGATGGACGCGATTGTGGGCATCATCACCCGGCACCCGATGCGAGACTCTGAACTGCACGAAGCTCTGGGCGCCTGGCCTGCTGACGAAATTTGCAGGACACTTGACCAGCTGGCACAAAGCGGCAGAGCGCAAATCATTAAACGCCACGGCATCCATTTTTGGAGCGCCTCGGGAACCCACTTCCCACACAAACCTTGAGACTGTTTTATCGGTTGTTATGTTATTGCTTGGAGTGTAATGTCAAAATTTTCTTTAGATGTATTAAATCGTTGTGTTTATCCCTTGTTGAAATCTGATGATCCGGATGTGCTTTTGGGCGCGGAATTTGGTGAGGATGTCGCCCTGACGAAGGTGGGCGGTGATATTCTTGCCTCGCATGTTGACCCGATTGTTGGCGCCGTGCAGGATATTGGCTGGCTGGCTGTGCATGTTGCCTGTAATGACATTGCCACCAGCGGGGCTCCGCCGCGCTGGATTTTGCCCCTGGTGCTGGTGCCCAACAAAGACGATGAAGCGCTGGTCAAGGTCATCATGACCGATATCGCCAGAGCGGCTGAAGAAATTGATGTGAGCGTTATCGGTGGGCACACCGGATATTCTGCCAACTTGAATCGACCGCTGGTGGCTGTTACGGCACTGGGAACCCTCGGTGGGCGTCAACCCATCCTCACCCGGGGTGCAAAGGTGGGCGACCATATTTTGGTCACCAAGGGGATAGCGCTGGAGGGGACGGGCATCCTGGCGAGCGATTTCAGCCGCACAGCGATCAGCCTGGGGTTGACGGAGTCTGAAATTGATCAAGCCAGGGCGTTGTTGAACAATGTCAGCGTGATCCCTGAGGCGCTTGCGCTGGCACAGCATGGGGCTACTTCAATGCATGATGTAACCCGCGGCGGGTTGCTGGAAACCTTGCTCGAGATCGCCCAGCTCTCTGAAGTGGAATTGGAAGTGCATTCCGAAAACGTCCCCATCCCTGAAATTGTCGCCAGGTTTGCCGATACCTTCGGCTTTGACCCCTTCAAGATGATCTCCTCCGGCACATTGGCAGCGACAGTGTCCCCGGAGTGCGTTGATGAAGTCCAGCATCAATTACAGGATCGTAAAATCCCCTTTTCAGTGATCGGAAAAGTGGTATCGGGGAAGGGTGTAAAGATTATTAAAGAAGACCGGGTGACCCACTACGTTGATATCCGTCCTGAGGAGGATGAATTAGCCCGGATGTGGCAAGAATTTCAACCAGATTAATGAAAGAATGGAGCTGGTTGTTCTCAGGCGCAATCAGCTCATCGCAATTTGTTTGGTTCTGATAAGTAAATCAAGTCGTTGGGGGCACGCGTCCTGAAACCATTTAGAAGCCAATTGCTATGGGTGCAAACATTGACCGCTGCCCAAATTATTAACAAATTCGCGTTGGCTGTTCTTGGGTTTTGTGAACAAACCCTGGTGAAATTATGTCTGACATCAACCCATTCGATGATCTGAAAATTGCAGCAAGGTATGAGGATTGGTATCATACCTCGGGGAAAAAAGCTGCGGATCAGGAAAAACTGCTCCTGCTTTCACTTCTGAATCGGTTTGAAGGTATTAAGTCAATCCTGGATATCGGTTGTGGCACCGGGTATTTCACAAACTGGTACCACGACCAGGGCTATCAGGCTGTTGGCTTGGATCGGTCGATGAAAATGCTCATGCACACAATCACGCATAACATTGTACATTTCTGTTTGGGGGATGCAGCTGATCTACCTTTTCCGGAAAAATCTTTTGACCTGGTCAGTTATGTGACCGTGCTCGAGTTTGTCCGTGACCCTCAGCGTGCTTTGCGCGAAGGGTTACGCCTTGCCAGGCGAGGATTACTTTTGGGTGTGATCAACCGACACAGTTTGCTGGGTTTAAAATATCGATCAAAAGGAGGTCCAATCTGGGGGGCAGCGAGATTGTTTACACCCCGCGAATTACAACAGATGTTGGCAAATGTTGTTGATACCCATTATGAAATTCATTGTAAAACGACGATTTTGCCCTTGTCCTTTCGCTCATCAAAATTACCCTGGGGAGGTTACATCGGTTTGGCCGTGATGATTTCCTGAAATGGAGGATGCTTATGTCTGAAAAAACGACGTTGACGGAGATTGAAGTGACTGCATGTAAAGATAAACTTGAAATGATCCAACACTTATATGAATCTGGGGCTGATCATGCTGCCATTCTTAAAAGTTTGAATGAGTTAGAAACCCTTTTAGCAGGGGGAGACCGTAGCAAAGGAGGGTTCATTTCTGCTCAACTCAGCCTATATCCTTTGCGACAAGCTTCTCTTTCCCAGGCTATCGATCCTGCATTGAAAAAACTTAAGGAATACGAACTGGAGTTTTACCCGGGTTCGATGAGCGCCGTTATCTTTGGTGTTGATAGTGAAGTTTGGCGTGGCTTGCAGGCAGCTTTTTTGGCAGCCTCAGAACAGGCAGAGGTCGTGATGGTGGTTACAATTTCGAATGCTTGTCCGCAACCTGAACGAGAGGAAGGGGCATAAGACCAGGATAAAAGATGGGAAATGGGCAGAGCGGATAGCTGAAATTAAATCGCTTGTAACTTGAAAAAAGAGTTGTAACCGGCTGGGCTTGTTCGGGGGTATTGCAGCTTAAAGCTCAAAGCCTGCCTCTTGCCCACCTAATTCTTTACTTCTACTCGATCATCCCGTGCACCCTTTTCCAAATGTCGTCAAACATGTCCTCTGTCAGACGACCTGTCTGGGTATTTTGCTGGCTGGGATGATAAGAACATAGCAGCCATGGGAGGTTCTCCCCCAGATCATAATACTGGTTATGACCAAAAACCATTTTTGGAAGGTCCACATCTTGGGCTTTGTACATACGCAAGATACCGTCGAAAGCGATCTTACCCAGGGCGACATAACCCTGCAAATTTTGTAAAAGGTGAACCTCTGCCTGCAGCCAGGGCTGGCAGTTCAATATTTCGGAGATATGTGGGCGGTTTTTGGGAGGCACACAGCGGCAAACGGCTGTGATGAAAAGATCTGTCAATGTGAGGTTATCGCCAATGTGATCCGAGTTGGGTTGATTGGCAAAGCCACATCGATGTAAGGCGCGAAAAAGGAAATTTCCACTGGCATCGCCGGTGAACATACGTCCGGTACGGTTGGAACCATGCGCGCCGGGCGCCAGCCCAACGACCATCACCCGGGCTTGCTGATCACCAAGCCCGGGAACAGGTTTTGCCCAATAGGTCTGATCTTGATAGGCTTTACGCTTGGTTTGGGCAACCGATTCTCGCCAGGCAACCAGTCGGGGGCATTTGCGACATTTGATCAATTCGGCATTATGGGTTTCAAAAGTGTCTGTCATAGGATAATTTTACTGCAAAGTTCAGCACGTATCGGAAGGGATCGTAAATTCTGTTAAGCGTCGTAAAACGTATAACGCAATCAATTTGATTGCGTTATACGGGTTGTGATCGGTTTTTGTAAATTATTCCTTCGTTAGAACGCCATCCTCCAGAACATAGGTCGCCATCTTTTCCGCCAGCAAACGAATGGAGGCTTTGCACTCAAACAATTCAGGATTGGTGGAATGGACCGGGATCAAATATTTGGCGTTTATAGCCTTCGCGATGTAAATCAGGTTGTTTGGGTAGGCATGATTGTATGAGAAAAGATTGGCAAAGGCAGCGTAATTCGTATTTGTTAACTTGAGGACTCGCTCCATATTTTCATAGTCCCGGCTTCCTTTGACCATGGGCACACCATAAAGGTGGAAATAATCTGCGCCTTTGACTGCAAGGTCGAAAAGCTCAAGGATGTTTTCATAGCTGTTTTGTAGGAAGTATTTGTGAGGTGCGGCGAGGATGTCTTCATAACCCACCACTTTGGGTGTTTTTTCGAGCACATACTGAAGATAAGCTGCCTGGCTGTCCTCATATTCCTCGTTGTCGGGGATGAAAACAGGCGGGTATTCGCCAATCATGTTCATCACAACGTATGCAGTTTTTGGCTCGAAAACGATCTCGCGTTGGGTTGCACGGGCAACATCAAATAAACCTTTGATCAACTCCATGTCGCGGTGGTAGATATTGAAAATCCCGAGAGAAGAAGAGTCTGCAAGACCCCGCTCGACTTGCTCGAGCAGTTCTTGTTCTGAGATCATCCCCGCCGGTATCGCCAGGGAGGGTTTGAGCGGCTCATCTCCGAATCGCTCGTACATTTTCGGTGAAAAAGTTGTTGCTTCAAGAATCAGCACATCGATCTCTTCCGCAGCCAGTTTGTCGAGGTCTTCAAGCACCTTTTCAAGGTTGCCGCCGTGCATGCGCACATCCCCTGAATAGAAGTATTTGCCGTCCGGCGTTTCAATCAGGTAGCCGACCGCCCCAGCGCAAGGGTGGTCTGAATAATAGGCGGTTACTTTGATATCGCCAATCCAAAACGGCTGGTAGAGCTTGATTGGGGTGTAATCCCGTTCGCCAACGGACTCCCCAATTTGATCAAGAAGTTTTTGCAGTTTGTAACCATCTTCATGCAGATACACGGGGATATCCGGGTGAATCATGCCAATCCCCGACATGTGATCCAGGTGTAAATGCGAAATGATCACGCCCGTTTGGTATTCACTCCCTTCGTAAGGGGTCACATCACTTTCGTCACCCAGATCTTTTTCGCTGAACACGCCGTCCACAGGCGGTATCTGACCAAGGCGAATTGCATCGCGCACCCAGGACTTCTCCCTTTTCTCAACCTGTCCGTCATAGGGTTGGGTCATCGGGTTGAATGGCCCGCCAAAGTCAAAAATGACTCTTGATTTGCCATAAGCAATGCTGGCAACAATTCCGTCGCCAGTGACACCTTCGTAAAATTTAATTTTGCTGTTCATATTCTTTTTCCAAAATCAGTTTTCCATTATCGAGGATATAGGTCTCGCCTTCAATCGGCAATAACTGTACACCATTTTTCGGAAGCAATCTTTCGGGATTGAAGCCATGGCATGGGATCAGTACTTTGGGGTCGACTTCATCGACAAAGTATTTTACCTGTGGGGGATAACCATGCCCGAAGTAATTTTTGCAGAAAAAGGTCACATATTTGAAATCGGTCCGGTTAATGATGCGCAACAGGTTCTCATAAGCGGGATCGAATGCGCCGATCGGAATGCCATCTGCATGCAAATAAGCCCCCTCTTTCGCTGGAAGGTCAAAAAGCTCTAGGATATGCCGGTAGGAATTTTGTAACAGGTATCCGGCAGGGTTGGCTTTAATTTCTTCAGGGCTGACCACGGTTGAGTTTTTCAATAGCTCTTTGAACCATTCCGGCTGCAAACCAGGATCTTCGGGATAACGTTCAGAATCCGGGATGAAGATGTTCGGTTTGATCTGGTAAAACTTATACACAATGTAGGCACAATCGGGCTCAAACACGCAGATACGGTTGACCTGTTCTGCCCATTCGATAAAGCGCATCGCTTCATCCATTTCTCGTTGATAATAATTGAAGACACACAGCCCTTTTTGTTCCTGAAGAATGGCGAACAATTTTTCATTGACATCATTGCTGTCCAACATGCCGGGTGGGACTTCCCTTGAGGGTAGAATTTTGGTTGGATCGGTTGTGTCGTACATTTGTAACAACACCTCATCCATAAAAGCGGTTGTGTCGCAAAGCAGAACATCAACATTTTTAGCTTTCAGGAATTCCATTTCTCTGATCGCCAGGTCAGTATCTTCGCCATGTAATGAAAAGTCGCCTGTCCAATGTATCGTGCCATCAGGTGTGGTGATGAAGAACCCAAATTGCTTGTAACTGCGGCGGCTGGTCATGACGGGCAGCAGGGTGATCTCGCCTACTGTAATCGGTTCACCATCCTCAAAAGGCAAATACTCACGTTCAAGCGTTGGCACGCCCTCTCCGGTGGCTTCAAGCGCCCGTTCAATGATTTCTCCATTTTTATGTAAATACACCGGGATTTGTGGGGCAATCATCCCCATGCCTGCCATGTGGTCCAGGTGAATGTGGGTGATAAAAACGGCAGTGTTCAGGTCGCTTTCCTCCGCCGGGATGAGATCCATAAAGCCGTCCAGGTCTTCTTTTCGATACAATCCATGAATCGGCGGGATTTTTTCCACCCGGATGGCATCTCTTACCCAGGCTTTTGAACGCGGCAGCACAATACCGTCATAAACATCTGTGACGGGGCTGTAGGCGCTGCCCATTTCGAATATCACCCGGTCTTTTCCATACTGAACGCTGCAGACCACGCCCCCAATGGTATACAAGCCGGTGTGCATTGTGAATTTTGTTTTCAATGTTGTTCACTCCTAATTTTGTAGTTTATTCTTTTTCATCCTATCAATAAAAATTACTACCTGTCAAGAAAGCATGCAGTTTAACAAACCAACTGGCGGGCAATGGCTTCCAGCCAGTTGGTACGGAATGCCGTGATATTTTGTTCCGATTGAGAATACACATTATCCTTTCAAGCCACCTCTTGCGACACCCGCAACAATATTCTTCCTGGCAAACAGGAATAAGACAATGATCGGGATAACCACAATGGTGGCAGCAGCCATTAATTTTTCATATCGAACGCCGCCGTCTGTTATAAATGCATATAAACCCAAGGGAAGTGTGCGATTTTTTGACGAATTGATAATTAAATAAGGCCAGAGGAAGGCATTCCAGGAGAGAATGGCATTGAGCAAAGCGATGGTGTACAGGGCTGGCCTTGCGATGGGAACCATGATCCGCCAGAGATATTGCCAGTTGCTGGCGCCATCCACCCGGGCTGAATAATAAAGCGAGTCTGGAATGGATAGGAAAAAATTGCGCAGGATATAAGTATAAAAAATGCTGGAAGTGAAGGGAATGATCAACCCGACCAGGTTGTCAATCAGGTCGAGCTTGGATATCGTCGCGTAGTTCGTGATTACAATCATTTCAAAGGGTACCATCATCAAAGAGATGCAAAAAGAGAACAGCAAATCTCTGCCGGGGAATTTTAATCGGGAAAAAGCAAAAGCCGCCAGGATGGTGACGATCATCGTTAACACCACAACAGCGGCGGTGACGATGATGGAGTTGACAAAGTACTTTCCAAAGGGTGCCGTCTGAAAGGCGTAAATGAAGTTCTTAAAATTGAAATTCTCGGGAATCCAGGTAGGTGGCGTTGAATTGACTTCTGCCGGTGATTTGAATGCGGACAAAAACATCCAGTAGAATGGGAAAATCATGACGATGGATCCCACAAGAAGAACGAGGTTGGTAAAAATTTTTCCAATCAGTTTCTTATTCATAACTACCCTTGTTAATAATGTTTCCATTTACGTTGGATCAGGAGTTGGAGCATCGTGAAAACCAGGACGATCAAGAAAAGGATGATCGCAGCAGCGCTGGCATGGCCAAGGCGCCATTTCACATAAAACAGTTCATAAATATAGTAAACCACGGTGTATAAATTATAAGCAGCGCCTGGTTTACCGCTAAAAAGTGGAAAAAGCTCCGTGAAGACTTTCGATGCACTGATCATATTCACAATCAACACCAAACCAATGGTGGGTGCCAGGAGTGGAAGGGTAATTCTCGTAAAAATCTTAAGCTTGCTGGCGCCATCAATTTTTGCCGCTGTGATATACAGAGGATTGATGTTTTGCAATCCCGATAAAACGAGGATGATGGTGAAGGGTAGATAGCTCCAGATGCCATAAATAATCAACGCGTGCAAACTGTAGTTGGGGTCATTCAGCCAGTTAATGGGGGCGATATTGAACAAACTCAGAAAGAAATTGAACACGCCATAATCAAAGTTGTACATCCACTTCCATGCCAGACCGACTGCAACCGTGGAGGTGACCATCGGTAAAAAGAAGGCTGTTTGATAAAGGGAGCTTAATTTTAGTTTTTTATTCAGGAAAATGGCAAAGAAAATCGAAATTAACGTTGAGATTGGCACCACTGTGAACACATAAATAGCTGTGTTCTTCAGGCTGAGAAGAAAATAGCGCTCATGGATGATAGCCTGATAATTTCCAAAACCATACTGGGTGAATTCTTTGGAGAGCATTTTGTAGCCCTCGCGAAAAGAAATAAAAAAAACATTGATGATCGGAAACAGGGTAAAGATGATGATTCCAAGGAAAAAAGGTGTCAGGTAGATTAATGGCTCAAGTAGAGATTGAATTTTCTGCCGGCGAGATTCTTTTTGCAAATATTGTTTATTATCCAGGATCTGATTTTTCTGTTCGATCATAAGTATCGCTCTCCAGTTACTTGATCAAACAGAAACACGCCTTTTTTCTTCAATCCGATGGGGATTTCGTCTCCGATATTTAACTCTTTATCTGTGGACAGATAACCTCTGACCTCTTGCTCACCAATTTTTAAGTGGAACAATTCTTCTTTGCCCATCCGGTAAATCTCGTTAATCGTCCCATAAAAACAATCGCTGGAATTGTCAGGTTGTAAGAAAATGCTTTCAGCACGAACGCCCAGAATCATATTTGTTTCTTCAGGTGTCTGGAGTTCAGCTGCGAGTGTGATGGCATCTGTGCTGTTCGCCAGTTCGAACCGACCATTTCTGATCTTGCCTTCCAGTCTATTGATTGGCGGGTTACCAAGAAATTGGGCGACAAAGAGGTTGGCGGGATTATTATAAAGTTCCTGTGAATTCTGGTATTGCTGTTCAACGCCCTCTTTGATCAGTAATATACTGTCTGAGATGCTCATGGCTTCTTCCTGATCGTGGGTGACGAAGATGGTTGTGACCCCGGTTTCAGATTGAATCCTGCGGATTTCTTCACGCATTTCTATCCGCAACCGGGCATCCAGGTTGCTGAGGGGTTCATCGAGCAGTAAAAGGTCGGGGTTTTTTACCAAAGCGCGGGTGATCGCCACACGCTGTTGCTGCCCACCTGAAAGCTCAGCCGGCTTACGATCCATCAGATCGCCAATGTGAACAATCTCGGCAATTTGGTGCGCGCGTTCCAGTCTTTCCTGTTTCGGCACTTTTTGCATCTCAAGTGGAAAACAAATATTTTGAAGCACACTCATGTGTGGATAAAGCGCATAATTCTGAAAGACCAGTCCAACCCGTCTTTTTTCAGGTGCCATTTTGGTCACATCCACTTCGTTAAAATAGATGCGACCTTTGGTGGCGGGCACGATACCAGAAATCATGTAAAGTAGCGTGCTTTTCCCACAACCCGAAGGCCCTAACAGAGCAATCAGCTTTCCCGATGGGAATGTGACATTCAGGTCGTTGACAGCAACGACCTCACCAAAATTTTTTGTCAAGCCTTCTAAACGAATTTCCATAATGATCCTATATCAGTATTTCTGTTAAGATTTTTCCGTCGATATCATGCATCTCAAAACCCATCATCGCAGCCATGGTGGGCGCTTCATCGACAATGCTGCAACGATCAATGACCACACCACGTTTGACACCGGGACCACAAGCGATGAAAGCGGTCGTTTCGTCCTTCCAGGGCAGGCCTCCGTGCGAAGCCTTGAGGGCAGGGAACCCTTTGTATTCGGGTTTATCATAAATGCTTTCGCCTTCCAAAGTGGAGCTGAAGGCGACGGGTTTTTCTCCTTCAATGATGAAGTCTAACGGACCCGTAAGGTTGAACAGGTCTTCCGCCTCCTGCCTGGTATAGAGATGACCGATACCAAATTTTTTCTCCTGAACCAAATCGTTCAAGAAATTATAAACTCTTTCATAGGTGGCTGCATCAGAATTGTCTTTCAGTTCGATCCACGCCGAAAGTGATGCAGAATGGCCGTAAGCTTCAAAATCAACAAAATTATCCTGGTCATCCACTGTGATAAATCCATTTTGCTTGAGCAGGACATTGATGTTGATGCCTTCGGTAATATCCGATTGACCGTGATCACCCAGGATGACAAAATTGGTGTTTTCAAAATCGCCATTGGTACGGACGAGATCCAGGATCTGACCAAATTGTTGATCATGAAGATCAAGTTGCTCATTGACCTTTGGATGGTGTACGCCGTGTTCATGGTGGGCTGAATCGAGATCGCACATTTTGACGAGCATGATATCGGGCTGCGGGTAATCTTTTAAGATATCAAGAGCCAATGCCATGGTGTATTTATCCAGGCTGCGATCTTCGCCCATCAGGAAATGGCCATGTTTTTCATAGTATTTTTCCAACAACTCTTCGGTGGCGTTGCCAACCAAAAACTGGATTGGTTCGTAACCTGTGTAACCAATCGGAACAATCATGGGCATGTTCAGGTCAAAACCTGCGCCGCCTGTTACGGGCCAGCTTAATGAGCAGGTGCTGTAGCCGTGTTTTTTCGCGACATCCAGCAAAGTTTCAGATTTCACATCAGAACGCTGGTTGTACCAGGGTTGATTCATCTTCCCAATTGCTACGATCTCGTTATGTGGCACCTGGTGTTTATTGACATAATTTCCGGTCAGGATGGAGACGTGACAGGGATAGGTTAATGAGGGGTAGACCGGTTCCGCGTGTTTGACATAGGAACCATTTTCAAAAACCCAGCTAAAGTTGGGCAGGGTTTTCATATAATCAAGGTCTGATGTGCAAAGGGCATCTAAACAAAACACAAGTAATTTTGGCATATTTATTCCTTAAATTTAGTCGATACGTACTTTAAAATTCAGCGAAAATTGATAGATCAACTCAAATAATTATATCCTGCTGAAGTTGATGTCTTTATGTTTGGTTGCAAAAAAGCAAAATAATTCCTGAGTGTAATGGCTTCAAAAAAGAACACCTTCGCATATGTATGTGCGAAGGTGTTCTCGATAAAACGCTATTTATTCTGTGCTAACTCCGCATTTCCTTCTTGTTCAGCAAGGATCAATGCTTCTTCAGCTGACATAACATTGGTGCAGGCGGAGGCCACCGCTCGTCCAAGAATCGTTCTGAGGGCAGCAGTTCCTTTCACCGCTGGCAAATATCCGGTACGGTGCATTTGTTCTGCGGCTGCTTTCATCGCAGGGTTGGTAGCAAGATAATCCTGGAAGACAGGTTGATCGATCGCATCCTGGTAGGCGGGGATAATACCAAAACTAACTCCCCATCCACCCAATACCTCTGGAGAACGCATATATTTCAAAAATTCAAAAGCTGCCTTTTGGCGTGCTTCATTTGATGTAAAGATGATGTAGCCATTGCCCCAGTCGGAGACGTAATCGGCAATGCCGCTTTGAGGAATGGGGGCAACATCAAATTCAAACTGGTCTCCCACAGCATCAGCTACAAAACCAACGCCGGCAGGGGAGCCAATGTATGAGGCGACTGCCTGGGAACCGAAGGGGTTGGAGAAATAGACGTCCTCACCCACCAGACGGAACACACCTTCATCGATTAATCCGCAGAACCACTCAAGTTGTTCGACGGCAATCGGGTTGTTGAATGCAATTGTCATGGTTTCAGTGTCGATGTAATCAGAGCCATTCTGCATCATGAGGACCTGGAAACCGTCAATTTCACTATCAAAGCCGAAAGCTGGCTTGCCTGTTGCTTCGAGGATAACCCGACCTGCATCCTCAAGCTCTTTCCAGGTTTTGGGTACGGTCAATCCTAAATCGTCAAGCAATGTTTTGTTATAGTAAAAAACCTCACCATAAAGGGCAAGGGGCAACAAATAAACGTCACCATCCCATTGCGTGATGGTCTTGTAGGCTGCTTCCGGTAAACTTTCTTTGAAGCCTGGAATACCAATTTCTGGATCATCAATGTATTTGCTGAGGTTGACAATCAATCCTTCATCGACGTAATTTGCGGCATTTGTGGGGAAACTGTTGATGATGTCTGGACCCTTGCCTTCGCGCACAGCCTGCATCACTTTTGCTTCGTAGTCAGCCAGTGGTTGCGGTTGCTGCACGACGGTAATATTGGGATGTTTTTCGTTGAAGTCATCAAGGAGTTTCTGGAAAGCTTCGACGTGATGATCGGACCAGGTGTTCCAAATCACAATTTCAATGGGTTCATCCGCTGCGGGTTCAGCTGCTGGACCGCAGGCGGTCAGGATGATAGCTGTTAATATTACAATTAATACGAGTCTAAAATTTTTCACTTTTCCTCCAATTATGCAAGTGAGATTATTTTTGATGTTAATATTATTCAGGCTTTAAAGCGGGCAAAAAAATCCTTTAATAGGCGCCTCCATGATCATTATTTTTTTGTAAAATAACTTTGTGAGATGATACTGGTTTTGCTGATTTTTCATGAATTAAATAGTTACAGTAGCAATAAAATGCAATCGTGAAACTTCATCCTGACCATCGTAACATCGTTCCAAATTCATGTCAATGAACCTGCCTTTTTAAAGAAGTTAATACGTTGTTAAAGTTTTTATTTGCCATCAACTTCAGGCGACTTATGTTTTATAAAAAAAAGAAGGCGCAGTTTAAATGCGCCTTCTTGTATTTGAGATGGGATATTGATCTCGCTTAACGTTTTAAAGCATCCCAACCCGCATAGCGAGCATTGCTGCCCAGTTCTTCTTCAATCCGCAGCAGTTGATTGTATTTTGCAACCCGGTCTGAACGTGCCGGTGCGCCAGTCTTGATCTGGCCGGTATTCATCGCCACTGCCAGGTCAGCGATGGTGGCATCTTCAGTTTCGCCAGAGCGGTGAGATGAAACCGCTGTCCAACCATGGCTCTGGCATAAGGTGACGGCTTCCATTGTTTCTGTCAGTGAGCCGATTTGATTGACCTTGACCAGCAGTGAATTGCATGCTTTTTCACTAATTGCTCGGCGCACACGGTCCGGATTGGTCACAAGAAGGTCGTCTCCTACAATTTGGACACGGTCGCCCACCTGTTCGGTGAACAATTTCCAGCCTTCCCAGTCATCCTGAGCCAGTCCATCTTCGATGGAGACGATAGGGTACTTATTGACCCAATCCACCCAAAAAGCAACCATTTCTTGACTGGTGAGTTTTTTCCCTTCCGTGCGCAAATGATACAGCTTTTCCTCTTCATCATAAAATTCAGAAGCAGCCGGATCGAGGGCGATTGCAACGTCCTCACCTGCTTTGTAGCCAGCTCTTTCAATGGCTTTAAGAATGACTTCGATCGCCTGCTCATTGGTCTTCAACGCGGGTGCGTAACCACCCTCATCGCCGACGAGCGTAGCAAACCCTTCTTCACTGAGAACAATTTTCAGGGCGTGATAAATCTCTGTACCCCAGCGCAACCCTTCTGAAAAAGTTGGCGCGCCGAAAGGCATCACCATAAATTCCTGGGCATCGGTGGTTTGCCAGTCGGTATGCGCCCCACCATTAAGAATGTTCAGCATCGGCACGGGCAACACATGGGCATAGACGCCACCAAGATAACGGTAAAGCGGAAGACCAACTGAATTGGCTGCAGCTTTTGCCACCGCCAAACTCGTGCCGAGTATCGCGTTTGCACCCAGTTCTTTTTTATTTGGGGTGCCGTCTAAATCGAGCATTAACATGTCAATCTCCATTTGTTGGGCGGCATCTGCTCCGAGCAACGCCTCAGCAATTCGAGAATTGACATTTTCAACCGCTCTGGTAACGCCTTTGCCGACATAACGTTCTTTATCACCATCGCGCAGTTCAAGCGCTTCATGCACACCGGTTGAAGCGCCAGAGGGAACAGAAGCTCGACCCCAGGAGCCGTCGCCAAGGATGACTTCCACTTCTACGGTTGGATTGCCGCGAGAGTCGAGGATTTGAATTGCATTCACAGAAATGATTGTTGTATCCATAATTAGCCTTTCATAACTTTTAAATTGTTTTCATTATATCTGTTCGGACCATATTATTCTATTCATCAGATTTTTTCTATCCATGCGCAGGTAGAATTTTGACTTATTACCAGATGCTAACCGCCATCTTTTTTTGTTTGCATTTTTCCTTTTGCCGCTCTGAGGAATGCAGTGAACAGAGGGTGAGGACGGTTTGGTCTTGAGAGGAATTCAGGATGGAATTGAGTTCCTAACATAAAGGGATGCTCATTGATTTCCGTGATCTCAACCAATCGGTTGTTTGGGGAAACGCCTGAGAAAATCAACCCCGCTTGTTCAAATTCATCACGGTAAGTATTGTTGAATTCGAAGCGGTGGCGATGCCGTTCTTCAATATAATTTGTGGGATAGGCTTCCCTTGCCCGGGTGTTTTCCTTCAGAAGACAGGGATAAAGTCCAAGCCGCATGGTGCCGCCCTTATCCGTCACCCGATTTTGTTCGGGCATTAAATCAATCACAGGCGCCGGGGTTGAGGGATCAAATTCAGTTGAATGGGCTTTGGTGAGTCCCAGCACGTTTCTGGCGAAATCGATCACCATGACTTGCATACCCAGGCTTAACCCAAAATATGGAATCTTGTTCTCTCGGGCAAAGGTTGCTGCTTTGATTTTTCCTTCAATCCCCCGATCTCCAAAACCACCGGGGACGATGATCCCGTCAACGTGTTTGAGGGTTTCAAAGCCGCTCTCACCTTCCAAATCTGTCGATTGAACCCAGTGAATGTTCAGCTCGACATCATTTGCCAGCGCTGCGTGGTTTAGCGCCTCTCGCACGCTGAGATAAGCATCACGTAATTCCACATACTTCCCAACAAGAGCGATATCAACAGTTGGCTTCAGGTGATTGACCTCTGCAACCAGGCTTTCCCATTCTTGCAAATTTGCTTCGTTGCGAGCTTTAAGAATTAAACGATCCAGCAGAATTTCTGCAACGGAAGTTTTTTCTAAAAGAAGCGGAATTTCATATAGAATGGATGAAGTGACCAGTGGAATAACGGCTTTTTGTTCCACATCACAAAACAGAGCGATCTTTTCTTGGAGGCTTTCATCGATGGGATGATCCGCACGGGCTACGATCACATCTGGAAGGATACCAATCGAGCGGAGTTCTCTGACCGAATGCTGGGTGGGCTTGGTTTTTAATTCACCTGTAGCGCCTATATGGGGCAGCCAGGTCAGATGGACATAGGCTGTGTTTTCCTTGCCCAGATCCAACCTTATCTGGCGGATGGCTTCAAGAAATGGCAAGCCTTCAATATCACCCACGGTTCCTCCCACTTCCACCAGCACGATGTCTGCGCCTGTTTCTTTCCCCACCAAGCGCACCCTGCGCTTGATCTCGTTTGTGATGTGTGGGATCACCTGGATTGTGCCGCCGAGATATTCACCTCGTCGCTCATTACCAATCACTTCTGCATAAACCTGACCTGCTGTGACATTGCACACCCTGCTCAAACGGATATCAATGAAACGCTCATAATGCCCAAGGTCCAGGTCGGTTTCGGCACCATCATCCAGAACAAAAACCTCTCCGTGCTGATAGGGGCTCATTGTCCCCGGGTCGACGTTGAGATAGGGATCTAATTTTTGAACGGCGATGGAAAATCCCCGAGCTTTTAGAATTTGTCCGATTGCAGCGGCGGTAACACCTTTTCCGATCGAGCTGAGAACCCCGCCCGTAAAAAAGATGTACTTTGTTGTCATGATGCCTCCATTCCCCTCAAAGGTGCGAATCATTGGATGGCCAGTTAATCAGCCTGTGCCAACAACCCATGGTTAAAAGAGACGGGGAGGGCTGATTTTCCAGCACCTCCCCGGTTATTTGATGTCGTTGTTAATAAAAACACCAGCTTGATGTCGAACTCTTTTCAGAACTACTTACCAACTTTATTCTCCAAAGTTCTGGATAAAATCTCATCTTGCTCAGTTGGGGTGTCCTTGTTTTTTCGGGCTTTCTTCTTAGCATCTGCCTGGAGATCAACTGCGGATTTTGCCATTGCTGAACGCATAGCAATCTCCATTGCCGTCAATTCGGGTTCTTTAATTTCCTCTTCTTCTTGTTTTTTCTCTTCAATCTGCAGTTGAGGAGGCAGTTCTTCTGGCAATTCCTGGAGGGCTTTGATGCTCAGCTTGATCTGCTTTTTTCGCCGATTTACTTCCAAAACTTTAGCCTCAACCTCGTCACCTTCTCGAACAACCTCACCCGGTGTACGAACATAAGCGTGTGAAAGTTCACTGATATGGATCAGTCCCGGGCGCTCTGCACCGATTTCAACGAAAACCCCAAAAGTTTCAAGGCGAACCACTTTCCCTTTAACGGTCATTTCGGGTTTTATCTCTCGCCACTCAAGCCCCAGAGGTTCTTTCATGGTCAATTCAATCCGATCTTTGCGAATGCGTTTCACCCAAAAATCGTATTTTTCGCCGTTTTTCAAAACTTCTTCGATACTGTTGATAACTTTTTTGGGATCGCTTTCACTTACTGCTTGAGAGATATGTATAAATGCAGGTTTTTCACTCTCGATATCCACCAACGCGCCCTGCAGCGTTGTTTTCAGCACCGTCCCCGTGTAGCGCTCCTTAACCTTAATTTCCTTTTCCTGTGCCATGGCGCTCTGCTCCCATCAAAACTTGTGATTTCACGACGAGTGATTATACTTTGTTGGAATATTTATGTCAAACATGGCTGATCAACACGCTGAATACCTTTCCACAGCAGGGAAGGTATTTAACGGTTTGAAATTAAGTTGAATTTACGCCCCTGTATTGTTGTTTTAATGCTGAATTCCTGGGAAATATTACCTGAAACGCTTTCTAAGGAACCACCACGTTAAAGCGCTCCCCACGAAGACCACGCCGAGGGAAATTTCAACCCAGCGAATGATGGACCGCCACTTGATCACGGGTTGCTCAGTTATTCCAGCGTGCTCAGGTCGATCAATAATTTGCCCGGCATGTTCAGAGTTGATTCCCAATATCAGGTCTTTACCATCCACATGGTGTGTTTCTTGTGGCTCTGCGCTGATCTCTTCGGTTATCTCTGGAGAATACACTTCTTCAGCCATCGCTGCTTCCGCATCGCCTTCCATTTCAACAACATGTGACGCGATGGAATATGTATCCATTTCTCCGCTGTAAGAAAGGCTTTCTTCCCCTGCTCCGCCCTTGCCATAAGCGCCAGTATCGCCCCATTGAATCAAAGGTTGGGGTGAAATCTCAACGGCTGCGGCAAATTCTGGTGTGGCTTTATCAGCAAGAAAACGGTTGGTTAAGAATCCGCTGCTGATCAGTAAATCAGAGCCGACGACAACCACCAGAAGCAAAGCTGCCAGGGCTGTTGCCATTCGCATGGTTGTGAACAATGGGCGTCGAGCTGGTTTTCGGTTGGCGACCATTTCTGGTGTCAACGTAAAATTCCTGGGTGCAGTCAGACGCGGCAAATGACTCAGGATGATTTTCGTCTTACGCAAGTTTTGGAGCTTCAAGCGCAGTTCGGGCTCATGTTCCAAACGCACCTGAAGTTTGTCTCGCTGTGCCTTGCTCAGGGCATCATCCAGGAAAGCAGAGAGCATTTCTAATTCCCGGGTCCGTTTGCTTTCGTTTTTCATGCTAAGTCCTCATCCTTTAGACGAAAGCGGTCTGGCAAAAGTTCCCAAAACCCCTGTAAACAGCTCTGGACTTTTTCGCGTGCTCGAGCCAATCGACTCTTGATCGTTCCAAGCGGCGTGTTTACCACCTGGCTGGCAGTCTCATAATCCAGTCCTTCAACATCAACCAAAACGAGGATAATGCGGAATTTTTCATCAAGCGCATTGATGCAATGCTGAATGGCTGCTTGCAGTTCTATTTCTTCGCTCTTTTCATGAGGCGTGGGCGCATCGTCTTCAACCCAGTATGGATCATCCAGGAGGTTACCATCATGCGTTTCAGGCGTGAGAGGGGTCACGGGTTGGCGCTGTCTGCGGCGAAGTTCATCATAACAAGCGTTGGTCACAATCCGCAGCAGCCAGGCTTTAAACGACCCGCCTCGATACTGGCCTAGTTTTTGATATGCTGAGATGAAAGCCTCTTGTGTTGCGTCGCTGGATGCATCCGGTTCACCCATGATGCGGAAAGCTACGTTGTACGCCAGGTTCTGGTAATGCAGCACCAGGCCGTTAAAAGCGTTCAGGTCGCCTTCCAGTGAAGCTTTGATTAATGCCTGTTCATCCATGGATGCCCTTCAGTTTTCATTGTTATCGCAATCGCTGAGATGTATGAAGAAAGTATTCGATGAATACGAGTATATCGCGTTTTTAATAAACCCTTATTCCTCTTCAGAAAGATTGCGAAGATGAGGAAACAAGATCACCTCTCGAATACTCCGGCGACCGCTGAAGAGCATCACCAGGCGATCCACCCCAATTCCAAAACCACCTGCGGGCGGCATCCCGTAGCTGAGCGCATTTATGTAGTCATCATCCATGGGGTGCTTTTCTTCGTCGCTATCCTCATAAGCGCGCCCCATTTCAATAAAACGTTGTTCCTGGTCAAGGGGATCATTCAACTCGGAAAAGGCATTGCAAAGCTCCATCCCACCGATAAATGCTTCAAAACGTTCAACAATGGCAGGGTTTTCCGGTTTGCTCTTGGCAAGAGGAGAAATATCCCTGGGGTAATCATACAGAATGGTGGGTTGAATGAAGTTTGGCTCCAAATAATCCCCGATCAATCCATCGATCAGTTTTCCCCAGGTTGATCCTGGCTTGAATTTCATGTCTTTGGACTTCATGGCATCGGATAGAGAGTCTGCTGTATCACACACCGCGATATCAATGCCGGTTGCCTCCAGGATACCTTCATGCAAAGAAACCCTTTTCCAGGGCGGAGAGAGATCAATGGAATGGTCATTGAAGATGATATTTTGGGTTCCCAGTACCTGATTGGCGGCATATGAGATCATTTGCTCGGTCATATCCATGATATCTTTGTAATCAGCATATGCACAATAGAATTCCAGCTGGGTAAATTCAGGATTATGTTTATAGGAAACGCCTTCGTTGCGAAAGTCGCGCCCGATCTCATAAACCCGCTCCAGCCCTCCGACCAAAAGACGCTTCAGGTAAAGTTCAAATGAAATCCGTAAATAAAGATCTTGATGAAGCTGGTTGTGGTGCGTGACAAAAGGTCTGGCCGCTGCGCCGCCATAAATGGGCTGGAGTATGGGGGTTTCGACCTCGATAAAATCCTGGGAGTCGAGGTAGTCGCGCAGGGACTTCACAGTGGCTGCACGCAATTTAAATATATCTTGCACATCAGGATTCACGACAAGGTCGGCGTAACGCTGGCGATAGCGTGTTTCAGGATCGTTCAGCGTTGCATGGCGCACGATCGCGCCGTCAACAACCTCGTCCTTGGCAGCGGGTAGAGGACGCAGTGCTTTTGAAAGCATCTTGAAGTCCTCCACATACAGGGTCACTTCACCTCGTTTTGTGCGGAACATGTAACCGCTGGCTTGAATAAAATCACCCAGATCATAGTAGGTTTCAAGTTCTTCCATCTTTTCAGCGCCCAGATCATTGATGCGGAAGAAAAGCTGGATGCGACCGGCGCGGTCATCGATGTGGGAAAAGGCGATTTTGCCCATGGGGCGAAGTGCACGAATGCGACCGGCTAATGTCACTTGCACCGGAGAATCTGAGCCATCAGCTTCGGCTTGAAGGAAGGCATCTATCGCCATTTTACTTGTATGGCTTTGTTCAGCCTGAATGGGATAGGGATTGACGCCCTTTGCCTTCATTTTTCGTAATTTTTCCAGGCGATTTAATTCTAACTCTGAAAACGACTCTTCAAGCATTTACGCTTCCTCCTGAATTTAAATAAAAACCCCGTCCGATTGGGCGGGGTTTAATGTTTGGTGTCAAAATCTTATGCTATGGATAAGATATTTATTTCAAACTCTCCGCCAGGGGCTTCGACTTTAACTTTATCACCGGCTTTTTTATTAAGCAATGCCTGACCAAGGGGCGACTCGTTGGAAATGCGCCCCAGACGCGGATCCGCCTCGGCAGCACCAACAATGGTGTATTCCTCTGGGTCCAAACCTTCTTCCTGAACGATGACCTTTGAGCCGACCTGGATGGCATCTGAGTGGTTGATCTTTTCGATAATATGCGCGTTTGAAAGAAGGATTTCAAGTTCTTTAATTCGTCCTTCAACAAAACTCTGCTCATTTTTGGCGGCTTCAAGCTCCGCATTTTCGATTAATTCGCCGTCTTCCAAAGCCTCACGCAGACGGATTGCAACCTCGTTGCGTTTTTCTGTGCGAAGATACTCCAGTTCCTTTTGTAATTTTTCGTAGCCTTCTCGTGTCAAATACGAACTGGGCATAACGACCTCCCTCCGATCATTGGTTTCCTTTTGATTTTCATTCCTTTGGTTGTTAAAATAAAAAACTCGCTATTTTCCAGAGCCGCGCAAAATTTCTCAGAAAACAGTGATTGTCTTTTTCCTCGCGTTATATTATCACATTCTATACTTACATGCAAGCGGTTTTCCTGAATGATTGGGGAAATCAGCGAAATCGATCAATGGTTTGCGTGAGGTATGAACAGGTGAAAGTCTGAAAAAGTGTTCACAAATTATATACCCAGAAAAAGAACTCCCTTTTTGAAAGAAATCACTGCTGGATTCGGCCTTTTCTTCTGGCATAAAGCTTGCATCTTAATCGTTCACAATAACAAACCCGTCCGCATCAAAAATAGATTCAAAACGGATGGGTTTGCGAGATTACTGGAGCAAAATTATGAGTAAAACGCTGAAAATTGGAATCATCATGCTGATCTTGGTCAGCGTATTTTTAGCTGCAATCACTTTGATGGATTTTCCTTTCAGGACAAAAATACCAGGTTTTTCAGAGCAGGATCGAGTTGCTGCCCCTGATGGTCAGGCTGATTCAGATCTGATCAAGGCTGTTGAAAATACGCTGGCAGGTGCAAAGGGTCGTTGGAACCAATTCAGTTACACGATTGACCACATTATGGTTCAGGAAGATGGAAAAGAGGCAATCGTTTGGCTGGCAGCCATTGACCCGGAGACCGGGGAGTTGATAGGCCGTGAACCAGAGCTGGCAATTGGCAGGCTTGATGATCAAGAAAAATGGCATATCCTTTTGGAAGATGAGGACCAATTTACTGAAACCTTTAAAGGAATCCAATCTGCAGAAAAAAGTATTCAGGGTGATTTCATTGAAGAAAGCACTGCTCTGCCAAAATCTGGCACCGTATACGGCGGTTACTATTTGCCGTGGGCTGCCGGCTTGGAAAAACGTCTGACATGGTCTGTGGGTCATTCGTCATGCTATCCGAAATATTATTGCACCCATGCCTTTGATTTTGCAGATGGAACGATGTTTCCCATCGTGGCTGCAAAGGGTGGCTTCGTCTATCATTGGAAGGATACCTGTGAAAATGGGAACCCTTCGTGCACAAATAGCATCACCCTGCAGGACCGTTCGACAAACCCCTGGACGTATCAGATCTATTTGCATATTGCAAAAAATAGCATTCCCAGCAACTTGAAAAAAGTTGGGACGCCTGTTTTGCAAGGCCAGTATATTGCCGATGTTGATAACACCGGTTATAGCACGGCGCACCATCTGCACTTAATGGTTGTAACTGAGACAACAAGATATATGTCGGGGAGCGGCTATGTGTGGGGTGTTGCAGAAGATATCACCTTTCGCGATGTGGATATCAATTGGGACTCAGCCACACAGGGCGGACGCCCCCGATTGGCGTATGAAGCCTCCTCCTATGGTGGTAAAGGTCGAACCTACTACACTTCAGGGAACAAACCAGCCAACCCGCCAACCGGCGGTTTGAACACGCCTGCCACCAAAACATATATCACTTCCAAGCAATTCGGTGTTTCAGGTTGGGGGAAGGATGATATCGGCATCAAGAAATATGAAATCTTGGCAAAATATGCGGATGATTGGGTGACCGTAAAAGAGGTCTTGACAACAAATAAGACCTTCACATCCACCGTGAACCTTTGCGACACCTCAATACCCGATGGACCTTTTGAGCTTGCTTTGCGGGTTTGGGATTACGAAGGTAACTCTTCAGCGATCAGTTCCGTTCGAAAACTGATTAAGAATGTTGAGTGTGGCGCCGCTGGCACGGACCCCAAGGTGCAAATCAGCCTGAAGGATGGCGTTTTAGCATTACCCCAAACGGGTTTTGTGAGCGCCACGGTGACCAAGGGAAGCGCTGGCAGTGCGATTGCATCCGTAGAATTTTGGTTTCACGGTCTTGATTGGGACAAAGGAAAATGGGTTTACCTGGGCAAAGACACCAACGGATCCAACGGATGGCAGGCGCCAATTTCCACCCTTGATAAGACGGAGTCTGGCAACTACATTATCCTGGCTGTTGCCACAGATAGTGCGGGGAGACAGGGTGCAGACCTCAGTTTTAACGCCATTGTTGACCATACCCCTCCTACAATAACCTTCGATCCGATAAAATCGCCCTTCATGGGGAGTGTGGTCACCTTTAACTGGGCGGGCAATGACGACCGGTCAGGTATCGATCATTATGATATCGGCGTGTATCGAAATGGCGGCGGTTACCAGTCACTGGGCACCAATCTTCCTGTGACCAAGACGTCTCACCAGCTTACGGCTGCAAAAAAGCAAATCCTGATCTTTGAGGTGGTCGGGTATGACAAATCGGGTAACAGCGCCAAGAAGATGATTCCGGTCTATACGGATGGCTATGTGTTTCCCGATGGTTATATTTTCCCGGCTTTTTTCAATGGTGAATAGAAAAAGGGACAGGGATCGATAAAAGCAGAAGTGCGTTCTTGAAAGGGACGCACTTTTTGTTTCTCGATGCCTTGTAAGAAGGCAACTTGAAGAGTTAACTACAAAAGACCGGGCATCCTGTCTGAAAGTCAGTAATAATACGAGGTTTTTGTAAAGCGACTCGCAGGCTTGGTATAATGGTGGCTGTGATGACGAACATGAGTGAAATAAAGGCATTTTGAAAACGGCACTTATCACGGGGATTACCGGGCAGGATGGGTCCTACCTGGCGGAATTCCTTATAGATAAGGGGTATCGCGTGATCGGTATGGTGCGCCGTACCAGCACTGTGGATTATGAACGCATTTCTCATATCCAGGATCAGATTGAGTTTGTCCATGGCGATTTACTGGACCAGGGATCACTGTATGAAATAATGGATTCCTATCAACCTGATGAGATTTACAACCTGGGCGGACAATCCAATGTTGAGCAGTCCTGGTCTCAGGCGGTTCTGACAGCGGATTCAACCGCGCTCGGTGTGACCCGTTTGCTGGATTGTATTAGGCAGGTTAGCCCACGGGCACGGTTTTACCAGGCTTCCACCAGTGAGATCTTTGGAGAGCCCGATGAATCTCCGCAGAACGAAAAGTCGCGCCTCAATCCGCGTAATCCCTATGGCGTGGCAAAGGTCTATGGACATCTGATTGTTGGCAATTATCGCCAGCGATTCGGGTTATTTGCTGTTTCGGGTATTCTATACAACCACGAAAGCCCGCGCCGGGGGCTGGATTTTGTCACCCGCAAGGTCGCCCATACTGTTGCGAAGATTAAATTGGGAAAAGCACAGGATTTGCATGTGGGCAATCTGGATACCCAGCGAGATTGGGGCTTTGCCGGCGACTATGTGAGGGCGATGTGGCTGATGCTTCAGCAGGACCAACCCGGCGACTATGTGATTGGTACGGGATTTGCCCATACCGTGCGAGATCTGTGCAACGTTGCTTTTGAGGCGGTCGGGCTGGATTATCGTGATTACATTGTTGAGGATCGGACATTTTATCGCCCCGCTGAGAAATTTCCCCTCGTGGCAGACCCTTCCTTTGCAAACCAGACGCTGGGTTGGGAAGCCGAAGTGGCTTTTGATGAATTGATCCAAATGATGGTGGAAGCGGACCTGAAATCATTGTCCGGGGCTTGATGAAGCCCGCGAGTATAATTTGATTTAGAAAAGGATACATTGTAAAGATTCATGACTGAAAACAATCCGTTAAGTGTTCGCGAAAAAGAGATCCTGCGCCTGGTTGCGACAGGCCTGACCAACCGCGAAATTGCCCAGGAACTTACGATCAGCCCAAACACCGTCAAAGTGCATCTTAGCAATATTTTTGAGAAGACCGGTGTGGCATCGCGCACCGAAGCGGTGATGTATGGCGTGGAGCACGGCGTTGTTGAGAAGCCAGGCGGTGAAGAAGTGGTCGTGGTAGAACGGTATTCGTTGCGCGAAACAATCAAGAAATATCGCTGGGCTTTTATTGTCTCGTCCCTGTTACTGATTGTTTTTGGCGTTGTTTTCACTACGCAGGTTTTGGTGCCGGCACTAAATCCTGAAACCCCTGCCATGGAGTCCATATCCGAACGATGGAAAGAACTGGCGCCCATGCCCGAGCCCAGATCTGCCATGGCGGCAGTCGCTTATGATGGGATGATCTATACAATTGCGGGTGAAAGCCCTGAGGGCGTGGAGGAAGATGTCTTTCGATATGACCCGAAGGGTGACCGCTGGGAGCGGCTGAGCGACAAGCCGACACCTGTGGCGGATGTCAGGGGGGGGGTGATCGGAGAACAAATTTACGTCCCTGGAGGTCGATTGGCGAGCGGTGCGCCAACAGACGTTTTAGAAATTTATGACCCGCGACAGGACAGCTGGACACAGGGGGCGCCCATGCCCAGGGCAATCAGTGCCTATGCCCTGGCGGATTTTGAGGGGAAACTTTACCTGTTTGGCGGATGGGATGGGCAGCAGGCGCTGGCGAATGTGTATGTATACGATCCCGGAACGGATGCGTGGTTTGAGGGGACGCGGATGGCTGTCGCAAGAAGAGATGCTGGCGCCGTACCGCTCGCTGATAAAATTGTGGTGCTGGGGGGGAGAAATGCTTCCGGGGTGCTTAAAGAAGCAGCCGCATATTTCCCATCAAGGGACGTGGACGGCGACGACCCCTGGGAAGAGTTTGAAGATTTGCCCGATGCGCGTTATGGTTTTGGCGTGGCGGGTATTTATGATTCAATCTATGTTGTGGGGGGCATATCAGAGGAAAGTGAAACGAATGCGAGCTCGGGGCTCGTTCTGAGTGAAGAAGGCTGGATGGAATTACCAACACAGCAAAACTACCTGGGGCGCGCCATTGAAGCAGTCTCATTGAGCGGTCAGATCATTACGCTCGATTCGATGATCGCAGAGGGAAAGAGCCAGGTCTGGCAGTACCAGGCTTTTTATTACAGTATTTACATCCCAATTATGCAGTAATTTATGTACACTGAATTTCAAAGTTTGACTTGATTGAGTGTTGTTTTATTCAACAATAACCATATCAAACAAAATGCCAACCATGGGGCGTTCAATATAATTCTCATTATATAAAAAACTATTAATTTCAAACTCAGTGCCATCAAGATCGCCGATTTGTATGCCTACCAGATGATTTGTTTTTAGTGGCTCGTCAAGCGAAAAGACAAAAGTGCCATCATTGTTAATAACTGTCTCTCCGAGGACTTCACCAACTTCAGAAACATCCACAAGCTTTAAAGGAAGGTTTGGCTCACCTGTCCCTTCAACAATTAAATCCCCCCCTTTCAGGGGCTGGCTAATAAAAAAATCTGGAGCTTTAGGGTAGGGTACTTCATATTCGGTGATTGGATAACCTGATTCAGGCTGAGCAGGAACATCTGCAATTGGATAGGACTGTTCTTCGCCACCGCTGGAATCATTTGACTGCAAAGGAAGAGTCTGTGTTGGTGAGTTTGCCTGGCAACCCATCATAAATACAAAAGAAATGATCAGTAAAAAATAAGCAAATTTTGTTTTCATATTTTCCTCATTAAGAATTATACCGGGATTTTTTAATCTTATTTATTCTAACCATGTCGACAAATCCCGCTGGATCAGTTTGCTGAGGTTCATAATGTCAGGTTGATAAAACGAAACGAGTTCCTCTCTTATTTCTTTGGGCATGGGTCGTTTTTCTAAATTCATTCTTCTTATTTTTTCCATAAACCCTGACCGGATTGATTTTGGAAACAGGACGCGACTCACATTTTTTATTGGATTATCCTGCATGAATAGTTTTTCCATAAAACTATGAAAATGCGTGTTTTTTGGTAAACCTGAAACATTGGGTCTGCTTCGAGTGTCTGGTTTGAAATTTTTGTCAACTTCAAGGAATTTGAAAATGTCTTCAATCAGTGTTTCACTACTTGAGACTAAATCATCATGTAAAACGACTTTTATTTTATCTCGATCAAAAACCTCATAATAGCGCGCAAGTTGTTCAGCGTAAAGCCCTGCATTTTTATAATGCCATAAAATATCCCATCCCTGATCGATTCGATCCTGTTCTTTTTCTAATGCCAATTTGAAGGATTTAAGGGGTTCTTTCCAATCCCGAATTGCATGCATATAAGATGAATAAGCACGGTCAATTGGGTTCCGTAATATGGCCAGCATTTTTACATCTGGAATGAGGTTTTTTATCTTCTCAGCAGTGCCCGGTCGATAAAGATACATCGGTGAAGCCTCGCCGATGATTTTTTCACCTCTGACACCCTCGAAATATTTTTCGTATTCATTAAGTGTTTTAACGCCGGGGTGAATGTGTTCGCCAGAGAGTTCTTTTGGAAAGGGGCCATAATAAGAGAAGTAGCGCAGCTCTTTAGGTGTTGACATAAAAATTTCTGGATGCTGCCTCAGATACGCGTATAAAGCAGTTGTGCCGGATTTTGCTGCACCAATGATTAAAAAATTTGGGAGGGTCATGCTCACTTATATTCCTTATAATAAGAGAATTATTAAAATTGATTAGAACAAAAGACATCCTGTTTTGCAGAATTATTTCAAGCTCACCTGTTGAATGACCAGGGCATCAACAACAAATACATTTGAGTATCAGCTTGAGCCATGATAGAAAACATGACTTATGATACCCAATCTTTTGTAAACGAGGACTGACATAATTGTTTGAGCGATAATGAGGGAGATTGCCGAGGCAATTGCACCACCTGTAATACCCAAAAAAGGCGTAAGTGACAGGGTTGTGATGATGTTTAATGCTGAAGACAATCCAACTACTTTCATAACTTCGTTTTCGTGACCGGTCATATTTAACAAAAAAGGAACGGAACCAACAAAAGAATTTACCAGCTGCCCAACCAGCATGATCAGGATGGGAAAATAGGAATCGAGAAGATCGGATCCGAACACGAATGATATTATTGGCTTTCCGAAGAAGATAAACAATAGGGTAATTACAATGTTAAATGCAGAAACAACTCGCGTGCTCACAGTTACCAACTGCTGCAATGTCTGGTTCTTTTTCTGGGTGTAAAGAGAGGCAAAGTGTGGTGCCAAAACAACATCCGAAGCCTGTAAAAACAAACTTGCAAGACCGGAAGCGCTTAATGCGACCTGGAACGTACCAATTTGCGCCGCGCTTACAAAAAATCCCATTAACAATATTGTAATCCGAGATTTGATCATGCCCAAACCACTTGATAATGCTAACGGGATCGCAGCGGTGGACCAGAGTTTGCCTTGAATAGCGGGCTTTGCGGTGAAAATGAATCGAGGTGTTTTGTTCAGCAGGAAAATAACTGAAAATACAAGGGCAACCAGGGTTGACAGGACACGGATGGCCATCGTGCTAATTGTTGTCAACGGAATAGATGGGGATAAATAAATCGCAATAAATAAAATCAGAAATAGGATTGGGGTGATTAATAGCTCAGAAATTTGACCGAGATTAATATATTTCATCCCACGCAATCCGGCACTTATCAGGAGGATTAGCGATTCAAGAGGAATGAGACACAGTGCCCATAAAAATGAATTGATCTCTTCATTGCCAAATCGGCTGCCTGCCCAAAACAAACCAAGAGCACTGATCAGAAAAATAAGGCCACAAAGTATTAAGGTTATTACAAACGACCAGCGCCAAACCCCGATAATCAGGTTTGGATTTTCTTTCGTAACCCCCCGCGCGGTTTCACGAACAATTAAATTAGATAGCCCATATCCTGCTGGAATGATCAGAACAAAGATTAGCGAGAGAATATAACTATAAATCCCGTATTGTTCTTTCCCCAAAAACCTTGCCAATAAAATCCCTGAGACAAGGACGATGAATCTATTTGCCAAGTTGATGGTTACACTACCCAATCCCTCTTTGACAAACTGGTCTCCAAGTGAGTCCCCCGTAATGTTATTTAATCGTTTATGGAAAGAATGAATGATTGAACGTAAAATGGGATTTCGCATCAAGGATATTTTGTGTGGTGGTGGTTTTTATTTGGGCAATTCGTTATCAGTTCGAATTGATTATAATTTAAAATTACAAATTACACGTGACAAAGACGATAAGTGAAAAAAATTAATCTTTGAAGGCAATCACGCTATTTGTTGAAGCATGCTAAACAATAAAATATAAGACAGGAAAGCGTAAAGATGCGTAATAATATAAAAGAAACTACGGCATTGCCGTAGTTTCTTTGTTACGGTTCGGAAAATACTCTTCCGTTGCTATTAATCGAAACCGGGTAAATTCACACCTTCATATCGACTGATGTCGAGTGAGCTTCCAGGTGTGTTTTCGGTCGCCATCATCACAATGTTTTCACCACCGTCAGTATATGCTCTGACGCTGAATTGTTTGCCGACAAGCCATCCAAAATCGGCACAGTCTCCAGAGAGGGTGAACACATCACTTCCCACCCGTGAAACCCAGTGTGTTTCAGCGGCGCCACCAGCCGGGATCATGTTCTTGGTTTTCAGCGTACATACTTCATCTGATCCGTAAGCGTGATATTCAATGTTAATATAATCGGGATTGTCTCCGACATTTTGAACATCAACACCACCCGTGAAAATGCCATAAAATTCTTTGACCATGGGAACGTAAGCCCAGGGTGTGGCAAGATCGTCCGAGAACAATGAGTATTTGATCTTTACAGTGGTGGGATACTTTGGCTGAATTTTCGTGTCATTGCTTGCGCCAACCAGGGGTTGCCCGTTTGTTGACTCGATCACGGCTGCTGCCATGGTGCCTGCAGGCAATCCACCCAAATTATTGTTCCATTTACTGAAATTGTAGTTTTCTCCAGCAGGGATCACTGCGGTATCAGTATATACATCACCAACTTTAATCTTTTTACTTGCATTTGAACCTAATTTTGATATTGTCAGGGTGATGTTGATCAGTGCGTCCTCAGTACCCACATTCATTACTTCAGCGCCAGCTGTTCCACAACCGGTGGAACCACAGAATTCGTTCTTGATGGCTGGAACATAGATTTTTGTGCTGATATCAGCAGGTGTTGAAAGCCTGATTGCCTGAACATAGGTGACAGGTGTACCGGAATGGGGGTGCTCTAAAAGGACACCGGCAATGGGTGTGGATGCGCTGATTGTTGCAGACCCAAAGCAGGGTGAGACCATTGTGTCAAAACCACAATTGCTTGCAGGAACGCCTGCAGCCACAGGATCAAACAGGTAGGAACGATTGGCTTCGATCGTTGCCGAATCAGTATACGTTCCACCATCTGCCATCACATATTCTACAGTAACATCAGCATCCGCACCGGCTGCCTGGATGTACAGGGTTGTTGTTGCTGAGGAATAATTGTGCTTAATGGTTGGCGCTAACAGGGTGTCAGATAATATCTCGGAGCTAATACCCTGGTACATGGCAGTTGCAGTGCCCGATCCACCAAGTGAGCCGTTTTTGTAGTTCGCGATTTGAGAAACGCTGGCAGCAGGCACGCTTGAAGATAGAACGACAGATCCCTCAAATCCTTTAGGAAGGCTGGATTGGAATCCAATCACATTCCCGTCCGGATAATTTCGAGCAATTCCTGGATCATAGACCAGTGATTTGACAGGATCAAAATCAAAAACATCGCTGTCCACGGGTGCTGATCCATCCATTCCATAGGCTTCCATGGAAACTGCCCCAGGTGTATCAGAGATGTTCTGCACCCAGAGTGCTGACCACCAACCTGTGCCAGGAAGGGCAGCCATGCCAGCGCTAAACACTGCCAATACGAGAATTAAAGTAAGGATTAATACAAATGGTACTTTCTTCATAATTTGACCTCCAATCAATTTTGTGATTTATTACACTATGAATTTAACATTTTCCCACCATTATTACCATAGCCCCTTTGGGTTATTTCTAGTATTCTGTTCGTTATTGATGGGATTTGGTCGTTGAAGGAAATAAGTTTTCTGCCATTGTTCCACTAAGGCCATGGGACAATCCCTTTATCGCGTATTTTAACGGACCCCGATTGCCTGATTTGTCTCTCAAGGCGAAAACCTTCATTACTTCATCGAAAAATGCGTATAAAAAGGCGTAGGCGACCAGCGCCACTTGATGCGGCGTATTTTTTGCGTGTTTCTTAAAAAACAACATCTTGCTGCGATTCCAGTGGTATGCTATCCACGCATTGTTGGCACTTGAGCCAACTTTATGCCATATTTTCGACTGCGGTTCATAAAAGATTTTATACTCCAGCTTTTGAACTCTTCTGCAGAAATCGAGCTCTTCATAATAAACGAAAAAATCCGTATCAAATCCTCTGGTTTTTTCCAGGACTTGGCGCCTGATGAGCATTGCAGCACCCCAGGCGTAATCAACTTCTCCGGGTGAACTGTTGCGGAGTGCATCTTTTTCATGCCTGTGCGTTCGAATTGCACCGAAATGCCAGGGATGAGCCTCTGCGCCAGCATACCAGATTTCATTCGGGGGCTGATAATAATAAATCTTAGGTGCGACAACGCCAATCTGTGGGTCATCGAAGGCTGCTTGCAAAAGTGGTTTTAGAAAATCAGGGTTGACGACCGTATCTGAATCGAGGCGCAGCACGAATTGTGCGCCTTGCTCAAGCGCAAAATTAAAGCCGATATTTGAGGCGCCTGTTGCCCCAAGATTGCTTTCAAGAGCGAAGAGCATGGTTTCAGGAAATTCTTGCTGGACTCGTTTGACAGTATCATCAGCGGAACAATTATCCACGATCACGATTTGCGCTTCATCAATGCCTGCTTTGACCAGAGACTCAAGACAGGCATGCAAATCTTCCGAGCGATTATAGGTTGGGATCACCACGTAAATGTTGGATTTTCGGAATTCACTCATCGGTTGCAAACGCTTTCAAGCCCCGGGCGGCACCATGACACCAGGATAATTTGAGTAAATAGATATAAGGGATCGTCCTTAAGTGATTGCGAACCTCTTTAGAAGAGAGGAATATCTTAAGTGTTGTCACTGCTGCGATAATTGGGGCAAATATTGTCCAAACTTGCGATTTCCTTAAAATCTTCGGCATTGTAAAGATTTCAGGAAATTTATGGCGAATGTTGATCATATAATAACCAGATTTGCTGTTCATTTCTCGAAGCGATTTTAGATCGTTGTGCAGAGGCTGATGTTCTACCTTCACAAGCGGATTGAACAACAACCGGTAGCCCGCCAACGTCATTCGAGCTGTCCAGTCCACATCCTGCCCACGCATGAGGGTTTCATCCATGAGACCTATTTTTTCGACAACCTCACGATGAACTCCCAAATTTAAGGTGGGTAAAAACTTTGCTATTCTGCGCTTATCTGATGTCAGATTTCCATGGAGCATCGAAAGGTTGTATACCAGCACCCAGAACGGTTCTTGAGGTGATTGCGTGCCGCCACCGACAACTTTCCAACCATTGTTGAAATCATTTCTGAGGGTTTCAAGCCACCCATTTAGCGCGATGCAATCGGAGTCGATAAAGAACAGCCACTCACCCGTGGCATTCTTTATGCCAATATTGCGTGCTGTCGCTGCACCAACCGGGGATGTGGTTTCAATATATTTCACTTCAGGGTATTTCTTGACCAGGTTCCATTTATCCATGCCCACGACAATGATCTCATAGGGGGCGCTGGTCTCTTGCTTGATTACCGATTCAATGGTTTTGTCAATAATTGGCGAGTGAAGATTCGGAATGATGACTGAAATCTTCGGGTGGGGCGTGTCGCTTTTCATGATTTGCCAATTTTATAGAAGTGCAGCAAGGTATTGCTTCAAACGTTTGCCAAGGATCGCGATACTAAAATGCTCTTGAAAATATGAAAACGCATTATCAGACATTTTTTGGATGAGTGCGGGTTGTTTCTTCAACCTCATAATTGCATTCGCGATTTCTTCCGGGTTGTCGCGATCGCACAAGACAATGATATCCTCAGGAAGGGATGCTTTCGTTGCAGGACTTTCGCCCGTGATCACCAGTTTTCCCATCGCAAAACACTCATAAATTTTATTTTGAATGGTCATAAGCGATTGAGGCGTATCCCCAAACGCGCCCAAACATATATCTGCTTCTGCGATATGCTTCAAAAGCTCATCCTGTCGCATCCAATCGAGCATTCGGACATTGGTGAGCGCATGCTCGCGAAGATAGTCTTCAAAGGCTTCTCTATCAGGACCGTCGCCAATACATTCGAAAAGGATATCTTGATGGTCCCTGAGATGGTTGATGGCTTGTGCGATTTTCATTATCCCATGGTTGGGGATGAAGGTGCCGTAATAGAGGACGACGAACTGCTCCTTATGATGGTCTCGGGTTATTTTGATTGGGCGGAATATCCGATCGTCAGCGCTTGTTGGAATTAGGCGAAATCTTTCGGGTTGAACGCCATATTCTTGCTGAAACCAATCAACATATTGTGCAGTATCCTGAATCAGCAAATCTGGTATCCTCAAAGCACGTGATTCCAGGCGGCGGATCTGGTTTAATATGAAGGTATTGCCCTGATCCAGGTTGCGTTCTTTTGCCACAAGGTGGATTGACATAAATACATCCCATACCAGGGGTTTTTTTCTGAGCCTGGATATAAGTTTCCCCAGGAAAACATCAAGTTGCCCGGGATAGCCGATCATCAAGATATCAAAATCTTTGATTTTAGTCATTCGCCAAATCAGCCTGCTGTAGGTTTTAGTTATTCTGAACCAAAAAGCGGGTTTCTTCCAACCGCCAGTCAACACATCCACACGGTCTTGAATACCTTGCCAGAGCTTTTCATTACATTGGATGACTTCGACGCCTGCACTCTCCAGGGCAGCAATCATAATTTTGTTGCGAGAGTAGTTTTTACGATAGGTACCAAAATAGCAAATCTTCACAAAATTTTCTTCTCATTCAAGTTAAATAATCAGCGACATTAATCAATAATCATACCATTTTACAATGGTTATTGATTTTTCTTGGGGAATTAATAAAAACCCTATTTAGGGTCGTCTCAGTTGTATGCGATATTGATGGACTATTCTTTGCTGGTGGTTTTGATCATCCCATAAATTTCTATCACCGGGCCCTGCCAGCAAATGATCTCCGTGTGGTTGAGTTTTGCTTTCATATAATAAGTCACCATCTCAATGCGGCCCAGCATGCTGGCGGGTTGCGGATCGGGTTCAAATTTTGCGATCAGCTTCTGTTCGCTTCTGATCGCCTCGTAGAACCTGATCCGATGCCCATAACGTTCCGGGTCGCTGAAATATCGGTCATACATCCCCGAAGACAGGATGATGTAATCTCTGCCTTGGGCATCACCCGGTTCAACATCAAAGATTGTCTGGATGCCTTCCGGCAAGAAAGGAGAGTAGCCTTCAAAGAGCGTGTTTTCTGCGGTGATGTTGTTTTCACGGCAAAAGTCAAGGGCGACGACCCTTGTATCCGGGAATGACATGTTGATGGGCGTATACACTGTAAATATCGCCTGATACAGGAAAAAACCGCTGGTGACCAGGATCGCCGCGTATTTTAAGAACATCTTTTCTTTGGAAAAGCACCAAACGCAGGTGATCCCAACTGCGATCAGGAACAGCGGGGTGATATACATGGGGAGCGCCCATCTCTCCCAGTGGAGCGACAACTTGCTCATTATGACCCAATATATCAATCCGTATAATAACAGAAATAAAGTCTTTTCCCGCTTGCGAATCAGGCTATACACCCCGAGTGCGATGAAGAGCAAGGAGAGGATATTCGTCCAGGAAGTGAAGGACTTGATGTAGAAAATGAGATTCCCGCCCCAGCCCAGATTGTCCGCACCGGCGTGGGTTGAGCGGGCTTCAAACAAGAGGGATTGGATCACTTTCTCAATCTCAATGAACAGGAAGGGCGCGATAAAGAACAGAGCAGCGATAAAAACAAACGTTGCCAAAGCCCATTTTTTAACGAGGTCAAACCAATTCTCCTTCAATGAAAAAGTTGGATTTTCAATTGTGTTGATCAGTATGCCGCCGTAGACGATCGCCATCGACATGAGCCCCGGATATTTTTCCGCCGTGTTAATCGCCGCAAACAGGACCGCTAAATAGAGGAGCAGGTCTTTTTTCTGGTTGAGATACAGGAGCATGAACAGGATCACTAATAGCGTGAACAGGGTGATGGGGATGTCAGGCGTCAGGTATACAGAATGCTGGACATAGGAAGGAAAAAGGGCAAACACGAACAACGCGGGCAGGGCAAAGCGAGTTTTGAATTGCTTGCCGATCTGATAGGCAACAATGGGAATGAACGATCCGAGCACTGCCACCAGCAGCCGGGCGTCACGATAGAAAGTTAATATGTGTTCGGAATAAGTGTGCACCAGGCTCATGCCGAAGCGAAAGTAACTGGTGAGATTCAAACAGATGAAATCAATCAGCATCATAATCTGACCGGGACGGTTGAAGGTGCCTGAATTCAATGTTTTATTCACGCTCATCTCGATAACAGGCTGAATGGTGAAGACTTCGTCAGGATGCGTCAGCATTGGGAAGCCGTAGTCCACGGCAATGGCGCGGATTATCAAGGAAAACACAAACACGGCAAATAGCAGCGCCCATTCTTTCCATGAGCTGCTTGTACCCCTTTTTGTTTTCGGATATTCTTCACTTCTTGAAGTTTCTATTGTCATGTTTTCGAAAACCGGATCAGTAGATTAATAAGGCCATACGCATCCTTAGTATAAACCTGTTTGGATGGGACGAATCTCCCCCGTTACTTATCGCCTGTTATTTGGTAGACCCTGACTTTTGAATTGGCATAGGCTTCCTGAATCCCCTCACATCCCGCCAATCCCGCAGGCTGCATGGCGCCCACGCCTTCCTTAATATAAACCCAGTCCAGGTTTGCCTCGCGAACCAGGTCCCAGAATTCGCTTGAGCAGGCGGTCACCTGGCTGGCGCGTTCACCCCAATCGCGCAATTCCCTGATAGCATCCTTCTCGGGCGAAAAGCCATAAAAAATGGTTGGGACGAGGGCAAAACGACCGGTATAGGGCAGGAGCCACCCTCCGCCATCCACGCCGCGATAGGTGCCCTTTAACCAGTGGGCTGTGTTGATGAAGAAACGGGCGTCCTCCGGCATGTTTTCCGCCACCCAGTTCAGGGCGTCCAGGTCGTCCTGATCGGCAAGCACGGTTCTTGGGTTGACGATCCCCAGGTTGAGGGGGACGCTCCAGGCGATCCATGCGATGATTAGCGCGCCTACCAGACCGGTCGCCAGCCAGTCTCGTTTGAGCTTTTTTGCCAGGATTTGGCCGAGCCACCAGAACAGCCAGCCAGCCCACAGGGTGATCGGGAGAAAGAGGATGATGGCGAAATGGTCCGCCCGGAAGGGGCGTAGAGTCAGGGTGGTCGGGAGGGTTGTCAGCCCCAGGAAAACACTCCAAATGCCAAAGGCAAAATTAGATTTTTTCAACACCAGGGCGATGATCAACCCGATCAGGGCAATGATGATCAGGATGTGGTTGCTGATGGGACCCAGAAGGTTGGTGATGTAGTCATATTGCCCCGTTTCAGCGAAAAAGGCGGACAGGGATTCGGGTAAGTTGCTGCGAACCCCGGGACTGGCTGAGGAATAGCGCGCAACCCTCAGGAGCCAGGGAAGCGCCAGAAAGGATCCGACGATCGTGCCCAATAGGGTGTGGGAGAATTTGATCAAGGCTGTCAGGGGTGTCGACCAGCGTGGGACGAGGTAAACCAGCGCCAGAATGATCAGGAACAGGGCTAACAGAACGGCGGTGAAATAATGGGAGAGAAGCACGCCAGCGATCAGAAGGGCAAGTGAGAGCCAACCCCATTGTTGACGACGCTCAGAGAGGTTTTCGATGGCAAGCGCCATTGCCAGGGGTAACAGGATCATCCCGGCGGTCAGGGGATACCGCCCCCAACTGAGATAGTAAGGGGGCATTCGCGTGGCGAAACTCACCAGGAGGGCGGCTGCCGCTGCCGGGTGCCAATCTTTAAAGAGCGCCTTTCCAAGCGCATAAATCGAAAGCCCGATTGCTGCATTGAGCGCCTGTCCCAGCAGGATGATCGCATCCCCAATCGAGAGGCGGCTCACTGCCGCGAAAAGTGCGGCTGCACTGTGAAAGCCGTAATGATAAAAAAAGGGCATCTCCAGGTAGGGGGACAAGGTGTTTGGGAGCCCTCTTTGTTCCAGAAAAACACGGATGATCAGAAAGTGATGCTGGGAGTCGACCCAGTTGGGGAGCAGGAGATCCTGGGCTTGAACCAGCCGCCAGATGATGGCAGCAGCGAATAGAAGCAAGCCAATCCACAGGTGATGGTGGTATTGCTTTGAGAGCCGGACACCTTTTTTAATGATGCCGCCAACACACAGGGCAGCCAGGATGGTAGATATGATTACGATCAGGGTGGTTGAGACACGGATGTTGATTAGGAATAAGGCTTGCGCGAATAATGCAATCGATGTGAGGCTGACCCCGATGATTTGCCCCAAGGAAACAATCGGGTCCTGATCGCGCTTGCCCAACCATGCCCACCAGGCGAACCCGGGCAGGAGCAGGACCACAAATGCCAGAACGATCACAATTTTTGTATCCCTTCAAGATCCACATCGGCGAACAGGTCCTGGACGGAACGATTGAGAACAGGGTGTACAAAGTCCGGTGCAATGTCGTTCAGCGGGACGAGGACAAAGGCTCGCTGATGCAGCCTTGGGTGCGGGATCTGCAAGCCATCTTCAGCGACCACCCGGTCACCATAAAAGAGGATGTCCAGGTCGATCAATCTGGGGCCGTAACGGAAGGTGACCTGGCGTCCTAACTCGTCTTCAATCTCCTTCAGGTATTTCAGGAGGGGCATCGGTTCCAGTTCGCTGCGAACCTTGACAACCTGATTGAGAAACTCAGGTTGTTTCAGAAAGCCCCAGGGCTGGGTCATATAGATCGGTGAAACCTGGATGAGATGGGCCTGTGGAGGAAGGGCGATCCTGGCGTGGCGCAGGTTGTTCAGGCGGTCGCCCAGATTGGTGCCCAGGGACAGGAAGATGGGTTCATCCATCTTTAATGCGCCCTGACAATATTCAGGAAATCAGCAAGGAGGCCGTAGGCGGTCGTTTCCGTGGTCGTGTCGGTTTCGAGGATTCCCAACCCCGGCAGCATGTCAAATTGAAGCTGCAGATAGGAGCTGGTTCCGTTCACGGTGTAGAGCAGAGAATCGTGGCCAACGCGCTCAGGTGCTACCCTGGCATAAACACGCCCATCTTCAAGTTTGGCTGAGCAGACCAATTTCCAACGTTCACCTTCGGCTTTTGCTGTTTGGATCATTTCTGGTGTGATGTCCCGAATGCCGGTCCGGTCAACCTCTTGCGGGGTGAAGGGGACGCCCATCATTACCGTCACCAAAATGGCAACCTTAATGGATGCATCCCATCCGTCGATGTCATTGCTGGGATCTGTCTCGGTGACGCCGATAGAACGTCCATATTCAACCGCTTCTTCCATGGTTTTCCCCTCCTCCATCATCCCCAGCAACAGGTTCGTGCAGGAATTGAGGATGCCGAAAAAGCCGTGCAGGTTGGCGCCAGGCATGACTTCCCGAAACATGGCGAAGGTCGGCGCGCCGTCCATAACGGTCGATTCGAACAGGAAGCGTTTGCCGTTTTCCCGCGCCAATGCAGTCAATTCCTTGTAGCCATGAACAATCGGACCTTTGTTGGCGGTGATGGCATGCATCCCATTTTGGAGGGCGGTCTTGATGTGCGCGAGGGCAGGCTGCCCGGTGTGGGGGTTGACCGGCGTCGTTTCAAATATGAAATCTGCAGGGCAGTGGAGGATAAAGGCGTTGGTGTCCTCGGGGGCTTCCTGTACGGACAGGCTGTTCAAATTGCCACCGGCATTGACAAGGTCGAGGGCTTTCTGCAGGTTAATGCCATCGGGGTCAATGGCGGCGCCGTGGGTCCCTGTGATGATCCCGGTGACTGTGACCGAGAGGTCATAGCGGTTTGCCAGTTCTTCTTTTTTCTTTAGCAAGAGTTCGGCAAAAGACCTTCCGACATTACCGAAACCAACCAGACAAAAACGATAATTTTGTGACATGGTTTTCTCCTTTTTACTTCTGATGATGCTCTTAATTAAACCACAGGAAAGCGTAATGGGGGAAAACGCGCTGTCAACGTGGTTGTGGGCGGGTGCGTACTGTGAGGGGTGTTAATTTTTGTGAATGGGAATCGGGGGTCAGGAATTAGGAATCAGGGACCAGGAATCAGGAAATAAGTTTGTCATTGCGAGAGAAGCACAGCGGAGCGAAGCAATCTGAGGGCAGTTGGTGAGATGGCTTCCCTGCGGGACGCTACGCAGTCGTGCCTCGCCATGACAATTAAGTGGTGCGCGGAACTTCACCGCGGCACCCTACATGTTCACCAACGCGGAAGGGTGTGCACCGCATTTGTGCGCATCAATAATAAGTGCTTGCGATAATGTCACTGCGAGCCCGCGAAGCAGTCTCATATTAACAATTGGAGATGGCTTCCCTGCGGGGCGTCACGCAGTCGCGGGCTTGTAATGACGATTGAGTGGTGCGCGGAACTTCACCGCGGCACCCTGTGGGGTGGTAATCTATTTCCCGCTGTTTGCCCTGTGAGCGAAGCACCACTCGATTCCGCTAGTGTCTCACCAGCAGGTAATATGTTTGTCGTTGCGAGAGAAGCGCAGCGGAGCGAAGCAATCTGAGAGCAGTTGGTGAGATGGCTTCGTACCTCGCCATGACAATTAAGTGGTAGGATGTGCACCGCATTTGTGCGCATCAATAATAAGTGCTTGCGATAATGTCACTGCGAGCCCGCGAAGCAGTCTCATATTAACAATTGGAGATGGCTTCCCTGCGGGGCGTTACGCAGTCGTGCTTCACAATGATGGTTGAGTGGTGCGCGGAACTTTACCGCGGCACCCTACATGTTCACCTATGCGGTAGGATGTGCACCTCTGCCTGCCCTGAGTGCGAAAGCACGTGAGGGTTGTGCGCATCAATAATAAGTGCTACGCAGTCGTGCCTCGCCAAGACAAATTGCATTGGTGGGACACCAGCAGACACAAGGGATACCGCGGCACCCTATAATCTTCAGAAATTTACAACTTACTTTCCAACCCTAACCCCCGATCCCTAATTCCCACTTCCCAATCCCAAATTCCTCAATCAAAATAAATCGGATTGGAGATCAATGCTGGAAGGGGCGGAAGTCCGGGCAAAAAGGTCCGGTAAATTTCGACGCGGGCGAACCCTGGCGTTGACACAGCGTAATTGAGATTGGCATCCCCATCGGAAGGCGCCTGGAAGAGGTCGATTTGCTGATCAGGGGTGATCACCCGCAGAATATCACCCTTGTTTAGCTTTCTCGCTGATATTTGGATGGTTTGACCTGCCTGCCAGGGAAGCGCATCGCCCATAATCGCATCCCCAACACACATATCCAGGTGCGGACCAACGGGGGCAAAAGTGATAAAACTGTGTCCTTTGCGGATCGCAGTGAGGATATCGCCCGGTGATTTGCTGAGGGCGTACACGCCCATGCAGGGTCCGCCGAGGATTTGAAACAGGTTATCCCGGTGGTAATCACTGCCGCCGACTGCGGGGATCCTTTTGCCGGAAACCAGCAGAGAATGCCACAACCCCACTGCTCGCAGGTTGGATTCGCGCATGGGGCCATTCCAGATTTCAATGCAATCAAAGGGGATTGTGTTCAGATCGTAGGTAAACCCGCTGCTTTCGTCAAAGGGATGGTTGATGACGATCAGGGCGCCGCGCTCGCGTGCGGAGAGAAAACGGCTCCGGGCTTCTTCTGGCGTGTGGGTGAAGAAAGGTGGGTCATAGGGCTGATCCACCCCCAGGAAATTGGCATGCCCCTGATAATGGGTCCACTCGATTCCCGGGATGAGGGTGATCCCTGTGGTTTCTGCGACGCTGTCAAGCACTTCTGAGGGCGTGCTCTGGTTATGATCGGTGATGGCAAGGAACTCAAGGTTATGGCGTTTGGCGTGGGCGGCAAGTTCAGGGAGGGTTAACACACCATCGGAGGCTGTTGTGTGGGTGTGGATGTCACCGATCAGGAGTTTCCTTTCTTTGGGGACAAAGGTCAGCTCGTAAGTGAGCGTGACCCCCTGAGGGGCGACTTTATAAGCGCCAATGATGATCTGCCATGCCCCCGGGGTCAGCGGCCTGGGATGATAGCCCGGGGTGGCGGAGGTGGTGCTGATCGAAATACTGTTCTTGTCCGACCCGGAGGCGCCGACCTGCCTTCCATCCGGCCCAATCAATCCTAAATCAATGGTATTGATTCGCTGGCGGGACAAAAAATCTCCATGCTCAGCAGGCACCTGAGTCTCATGAAAGGCGGGATAATGATAGTTCAGATGGAATTCTGCCGTACCTTCGGGCATATCAAAAGGAAGGGTCAGATAAGACCCTTCAAAATCTTTGGATATAAAATAGGTCAGGGTTTGCTTGTGTGTCAAAAAGCCTCCTTTTCCGTTGATCAAATTATGAGGGCGAGTCTTTCAGGGCAAACTCCAGGAATCCCTGGATGTGCTTGTTCCAAAACCGCCAGTCGTGCTGACCGTCTTCTTCGATGTAATCGAGGGGTATGCCAAGGTTCTGGCAAACTGAGTTGAACAACTGGTTGATGGGAAACAGGTCATCCTGTTTGCCACAGGCGACGAAAAGGCGCGGCAGGTTAGCCTTATCCATGGCGGCTTTTTGCAACCATGTCATCGGGTCGTGCTGTGAACCTCTGAGTTGATCCAGATCGCCGAAGATGAACCTGAACTCATCCTTACGGGGATCCTCGGGCATCAGGTTCAGGATTTCAAGCGAGAGCACACCGGAAAAACTGGCAGCGGCTGCGTATTTCTTGGGGAAGTTTAATGCTGCTTTAAAGGCGCCATAACCGCCCATGGAATTGCCGGCGATCAAAGTATCCTGTCGGGATGGCGCCAGACCAAACACGTCAAAAAGGTATTGCGGCAATTCCTGGGTGAGATAGGTGAAATACGCCTGACCGTTGGGCAAGTCGGTGTAGAAACTACGACCGATAGAAGGCATCACCACGACCAACCCGATCTGGTTGGCAAAGGTTTCAATCTGAGTGTACCGCTGCCAGGCGCTCCCGTCATCACTCAATCCATGCAACAAGTAGAGCACTTTGCGTGCGCGAAGTGGTTTTTCTCCCATCCTGCCCGGATCAGGCAGGACAACATACAGGGGCTGACAGACTTTGATGGTTTCTGGTGTGTGATCTAATCGAATGAGTGCCATGGGGGAACTTTTTCCTATTCGAGAGTTTCAATGTTTGCGATTTCAGGTGATCTGGCCTTCACATCGGGGAATTTTAAGATGAAGGCAAAGATCACACTGATGGCGGAAAGAATCAAAGGAAAGACGGTTAGCAAAAATAGCGAAGCCTGGTCAGGTTGGGGACCCGGTTCATCACCGCTGACAAATCCGAAGAATTTTGTGATCAGCAGGAATGCCAGACTGGTGAATAAACCGTTCAGACGATTCATGAAGCCCAGCGCGTTGGCGATGATGCCTTCGCGGCGCACATCATGTTTGAGTCGATCCTCATCCATAATCTTGGCGTGGATCAGGTCCATCGTGGTGATCACGCCTGCAAAACCGAAGCCCACCAGTGCGCTACAGATAATTGCCAGGATAAAAGTGTTGGCAAAATAGAGGGGGATAAAGCTCAGTGTCAGGGCGATCAGAGCAGCGCGCCAAACCGGCATGAGCGCATACTTACGCACAAGGGCCGCCCAGATTGCCACACTTCCAATCGCGATCAGCAATACAGTGGCAAACAGGATCGTCTGCTGCAGGCTGCTGATGCCAAGCGTGTATTCCGCGTAAAAGGGCAGAGCAGCCAGGACAAGGGACATGGTGGCGCTGTAGAACGCATTGGCAAAGCCGGCAATCCAGAACTTCCAGTTGGTGACCAGGCTTTTGATGCTGTCCCATAGTTGTGGTTTCTTCTCATCGGGTTCAATCGGTCTTTCCGGACTGGTGAGCGCCATATATAAGATCACCGCACCACCCAATACGCCGTAAACAATGGAGGTCATGCTGAAGCCAAGTTTATCTGCAATGAGCGGGGTCAGGGCAATACTGATGATCATGGCGACCAGCTGAAAAGCCTGGCGCATGGCGTTGGTTTTGGCTCGGCTGTCGTCATCAGGGAAGAGTTCGGGGAAAAGAGCGCTGTAATTGGCATTGATGACCGAATCGAGCGTGCCCGTGAAGATGTAGAAGAGCATTACCCATGCCAGAGCAGATTTACCGCTGAGAAATGAGGCTGGCGTATAGAAGGCGATCAATCCCAGCACCAGGAGGGGCGTCCCGATCACCAACCAGGGTTTTCGGCGTCCCCATTTGGTGCGGGTGCGGTCTGAGAGATAGCCATATACGGGGTTGTCGATGGCGTCGATGAAGGTGTAAATAAAGAGCACAGATGCCCACTGGGCTGCGGTGATCAATCCGAGGTCCTTGATATAAAAAGAAGCGGCAAAAGTCTTGAGTAAATTGATGGGAATGGACGTGCCAAACATACCGATGGCATAATTAAAAGATTTCATGCGGGAAGATTTCATATGAATAGCCCTCGACTTAGACTTAAAGTGAACCTGAATAGAGCAACAACTTACAGAGACAAGTATATAATGGAATGCAAAAACCTGGGGAGAACAATGGGAGAGGTGTAACTTTTATTTGTAATTAATTCCCCTTACATCTCTAATCGTAATGGACAGGGTTCGGCATCGTGATATACTTATTTTCATCAATCAATTAAAGAAAGTACAACATGAAACTGATCATTCAAATTCCATGCTACAACGAGGCGGAGATTCTCCCCAAAACCCTGTCCCAACTTCCGCGGGAGATCGATGGCTTTGACCAGGTTGAAATTTTGGTGATTGATGATGGAAGCAGCGACGCAACAGTTAATGTTGCCAAAGCCAATGGCGCAGATCACATTGTCCAATTATCACGGCATCTTGGATTGGCTCGCGCTTATTCTTACGGATTGGATGCGTGCTTGCGGTTGGGCGCGGATGTGATTGTCAATACGGATGCGGACAACCAATATCCGGCTGAGGATATCGAAAGATTGGTGAAGCCTATTCTGAGCGGAGAAGCCGAAATGGTGATTGGGGATCGCGGCGTTCGGAATGTCGCCCACTTTCCTGCTCACAAACGTGCACTGCAAGCCCTGGGAAGCGGGGTTGTTTCTGCCACTGCAGGGTTCAATATTCCAGATGCCACCAGCGGCTTCAGAGCCATCACCCGGAAAGTGGCGATGGAGACAATGGTGCTCAGCAATTATTCCTACACCCTGGAAACGTTGATCCAGGCAGGCGCAAAAAAAGTGCGGGTGGCTTTTGTACCCATTGAAACCAACCCCCCCGAACGCCCCTCACGGCTTTTTAAGAGCATCCGTTCGTACATGGTAAATTCTTCAGTGACGATCATGCGGTCTTTTACGATGTACCGGGCATTGCGTGTTTTTACGGTCATCAGCGCGGTCATGATCCTGGCAGGCGTTCTGATTGGCGCCCGGTTCCTGTATTTTTACCTGAACGGTATGGGCAGCGGCATGATTCAATCTTTGATCCTGGCTGCTGTTTTCCTGATCGTTGGTTTTGTTACCTTTCTGATTGGCTTGATCGCAGATCTGGTCAGTTTTAATCGAAAAATCCTGGAAGAAGTGCTGTACCGGTTGCGTGAGAACGACAGCATGCAGCCGCCCAAATCCCAAGGACCGCCACGTTTATAAGTTGATTTATTACTTCGTTCAGTGTGATTGATCCTCATTGAACAGGTGATATGTTTTAAAATATTTACATTTTGTCTTATCTATTTTAAAGAGGTGTTTGTGTTTGATCCATTGAAAAAACGTATTGAAGAAGAAGGTATCAGCCTGAGCGGTGGTATTTTAAAGGTCGACCCCTTTATTAATCACCAGGTCGACCCCGAATTAATGGAAGCCTGCGGAAAAGAACTGGCGTCAATGTTTAAAGAGACCCGCCCCACCAAGATATTAACGGCGGAAATATCCGGCATTGCGCCTGCATTGATGACAGCCAAGTATTTAGGGGTGCCGGTTGTCTATGCCCGCAAGCGCAAACCCATCACGATGCCCGACACGGTTTACCTGACTTTGGCACCCTCGCACACCAAAGGACACATGGTCGAATTAATTGTCTCACCGGAGTATTTGGGGAGAGGCGAGCGGATTTTGATCATTGATGACTTCCTTGCTTCAGGTGCAACCATCGAAGGATTGGTCCGCCTGACCCATATTGCAGGCGCTGAGATCGTTGGGATTGGCACACTGATTGAGAAGACCTTTGAAGAAGGGCGGGCGCGGTTTGCAGAGCTGGGTGTGCCTGTCGAAGCGCTGGTCAAAATTTCGTCGCTTGATGATGGGAAGATCGGCTTCGCTGAAGAATAGGCAGCTGTGCACGGGGATGCCCCCGACATCAGTGCAGGATTTTAACCTGGCGCAACGGGGGTACCGCCTGATCAGCAATGGCGGCACATATCAATCTTTTCCCATCTGGCACTGGCACCTGATCAGTGAAACAGCATTGCAGGACGGTGCAGGACCTGGAGATTCCCATGACTGAAACGATTATCATTCTTGATTTTGGTTCACCCCACAGCCAGTTGATCGCCCGCAGGGCGCGGGAGGCGCAGGTGTATACCGAGTTGCTCCCCCGGGACGCGCCTGAGGACGCCGTGTTGGCACGCAATCCAGAAGGTTTTATTCTGTCGGGTGGACTGCATTTATCCCATGTCGAAGATCTGCCTGTATTGCCTGACTATGTCCTTGAATCGGGGCTTCCGATTCTGGCGATAGGTGATGGGTTGAGCGTGTTGGTTCGGGCATTGGGCGGTGAGGTGAAGGTTGCGGACGAGCGGAAGTATGAACTGGCAGAGCTAAAGATTGTTTCGCCTTCGAGGTTGCTGTATGAAGGGGACCACCCGCAGGTGTGGATGCCTTCTGGTGATTGCATCGAGTCTTTGCCGGAAGGATTTACCGTCCTGGCTGAGACGCAAGATGGCTCGATTGCTGCGGTCGGCGACGCTTCACAAGGCTATTATGGCTTGCAGTTTCACCCTGAAGTGCACCATACCCCCGCGGGACGAGAGATCTTGAAGCGTTTTGTGATCGATGTGTGCCATTGTGCCGGCGATTGGACGGCGCAATCGATGGTGGCAGAGGCTGTCGGACGGATCAGGTCTCAGGTGGGTGGTGCGCGGGCGCTGTCTGCGGTCAGCGGGGGTGTGGATTCAAGTGTGGCAACGGCGCTGGTACGAAAGGCAATTGGCGCCCAATTATCGACCGTCTTTGTCGATACGGGGCTGATGCGCCAGGATGAGGGTGCCTGGGTCCAATCGGCGCTGCGCGGCACGCTGGGTGAAGATCTGCACGTCATCGATGCAAAGGATGTGTTCTTCGAGAAATTAAAGGGGGTGACGGACCCTGAGAAAAAACGAATCATCATCGGGGAAACTTTTATTCGAATTTTTGAATCAACCGCCCGTCAGCTTGGAAGCCCACCGTATCTTGTGCAGGGAACTATTTATCCCGATGTGATCGAATCGCGAGATCCTGATGGGCAAAATGCTGGCAGGATCAAATCTCACCATAATGTGGGAGGGCTGCCCGATGCCATGGATTTTGAACTGGTGGAGCCCCTGCGGTTTTTGTTCAAGGATGAGGTGCGAAAAGTAGGGGAGGCGGTGGGGCTGCCGCATGCCCTGGTGAACAGACAGCCTTTTCCGGGGCCGGGGCTGGCAGTGCGCTGTGTGGGTGAAGTGACGCCTGAAAGAGTTGAGAAACTGCGCAGGGCGGATGCGATCTTTATCAGCGAACTGGAAAAGGAAGGCTTTTTGGGCGCGGTGGAAAATGAAAAGCGATCAGCCCCCAACGTGGCGCAGGCTTTTGCGGTTTTGCTGCCGGTCCGGTCCGTGGGGGTAACCGGGGATCAGCGCACCTATGATGAGGTGATTGCGCTGCGCGCCGTCACATCGGAAGATTTTATGACCGCCGATTGGGCTCGGCTGCCCAATGACCTGCTGGACAGGGCGGCACATCGGATCGTGAGCGAGGTGGCAGGCGTCAACCGGGTGGTATATGACATTACCAGCAAGCCGCCCGGGACGATTGAGTGGGAATAGGGTTAATTAAAAAACCGCCAGAAAGAGTCAAATTATCGAAAAACAGGCAAAAAGAAAAACACTTGATTGATGCGAAGAGCTGTGAAAATCGGTGATGTCCAGAGTCGCACTGAGATATGCATTCGAAAAAAACCCTGGAAAAAAGACAGAGGACAATCGAAGGGGCTTGATAGGACTCAATAATCTCACCAGGCGTTCGCAGCACTGTTTTAAATGCGCTCCATTTGCTTTTTATTGAGAATAAATTACAGATAATATTGACTCTGTCATTAAAAAATGAGTGCGCAAGCACTGCTGTCTTGGAATGTCTGTTTGTACCTAATATAATTGTGCAGATGAATGGAGATGAGCACAATGAATTTTGGTGAGCAAATTAAACAGATCAGGCTTGAAAACAACCTGACACAGGACCAAATGGCAAGCAAACTCAATGTGACCAGGCAAGCCGTTTCCAACTGGGAGAATGATCGAAACCTTCCTGACATTGAAATGTTGATCACAATTTCAAGTGTGTTTCATCTACCTCTTGATCAGCTGATTTTAGGAGGCGGCAACATGAACAACATGAGGGACAAACTCATCAGGGACGGAAGTGAGACAAGGCGAGCGAAATTTAATTTAGTCAGTATTGCTATCGGCGCGGCGTTGCTGTTGGTGGGATTGTCACTGATCGTCATCAAAGCAGCGTCTGTGGAATACATTGATGAAGCGGGAATCTTGCACGAGAACTTTTTCTTATTGCCAATCGCTTTTCTATTTCTTTTCAGCGGGTTGGTTGCGTTTTTTATTACGGGCATCCGCCATCTTATCTTGAGACTTCGAAAAAAGAGATAAGCCACGTTACCTGTTTTATCCTGTTAACAATTCTAAAAACTAAAAAGAGAATTAAGCCATAAAGATTAATGTCCTCGTGAAATATCGTTTTTGCCACTATAATTGGCTTGGAAAGAACAATCCTAACTTTTGTTGACTTTGTTGGGCAAGAAGGACGTATGGGTTTAGGAGAAAAATTATCAAAAGCTGGTAAAAGATTCGATCTTCTCAACAGATAAAAAGGGCGTATTGTAGTAATCGGTTAAACAATCGATTCAAGGGCAGCAAGGTAGGGATTGAACAATTAGCTCATAAGATAACTGTCCTAAACAAAGGAATGGATACTATTATGCGAGATGGCAATGCCGCTTCTTTCCCGATATGCTAGCACGGGCATGGAACTCGCAGCTGGATTTCATTTCTTGCTCGTCTAGATTACATTGAGAGCCAAAGCCAGAAGGTGAGAGAGGATGATGAATCCGAACAAAAGTGTGCTTAATAGCTGAAGAAAGCCCCAGCAAGCGGCAATAAGAGCGCTAAGAGCCTACGAAGGGAATGAAATTGCTTGTCACGCTGTGTTAGGATAATAAAACCGCATGGAGGATACAATGGCTTCAAAAATAAAGAAAATACGACTGATTAACTTCAGACGATTCATTGATTACACTATTGAACCGAATGATAGGATTAATGTTTTCGTAGGTGACAATGAGGTTGGAAAAAGCAGTGTACTTGAAGCTATTGATTTGGTTACCAGTGGAAGTGTGCGGCGGGTTGAATCAATCGGCCTAGATAAACTATTAAATATTGAGGCTGTAAAAGAATTCAACTCTGGAGCTAGAAATTTTGAATATCTCCCAGTGCTTAGTATTGAACTTTATCTTGATGGAGATTTCGATTTTACTATGAATGGGAAAAACAACACCGATGGAGTTGAATGTGATGGTATTAGACTGGTTTGTGAACCAGACTTGGATTATAGGGCAGAGATAACAACGGTACTATCTACCAATTCGGATTATTTTCCCTACGACTATTATTTAATCCGATTCTCTACATTTATGGATGAGAGGTTTACTGGCTATAAAAAGAAAATCCGTAGTATTCTAATTGATAGTTCCATTATGAGTTCAGAATATGCGACCAACGATTTTGTGCGCCGCATGTATACTCAATACACTGAAGCTGATATAAAAGAGCGCGTAAGCCACAAGAGCGACTATCGACAGATGCGTACTAATTTTCAGGTTGCTAGCCTGAAAACACTTAATAGTCGTGTTCCAGCTGATAAGCAATATTGCTTTGGACTTAAAAGTGGTTCAAAAATGGAGCTCGAGTCGGACTTGATGATTTACGAAAATGAGATTGGAATTGACAATAAAGGTACCGGCAGGCAGGTTTTTATTAAGACGGACTTTGTTTTAGAACGTTCTGGGGATAATGTCGATATTATTCTTATCGAAGAGCCGGAAAATCATTTAAGCCATGTCAATCTTCGAAAACTAATTCAGCGAGTGGAAGAAACCCAGAGTGGACAACTGTTTGTTACTACACATAACAGCTTGATTAGTACCCGGCTTGAACTTAAAAACCTTTTGATTATGCATGTGAATGATGTAAACAGACCAATTATGTTAAAAGATATGAGCGATGATACCGCAAAATATTTTATGAAGGCACCTCCAGCTAGTATCGTAGAGTTTGCACTATCTAGCAAAATACTTCTAGTAGAGGGGCCATCTGAGTACATGCTAATGGAGAAGTTTTATGAATCATGTATTGGATGTACACCAGAGATTAACGGAGTTCATATCATCGATGTGCGTGGTTTGAGCTTTAAAAGGTATCTTGATGTTGCTAAGCTAACTGGGTGCAAAGTCGCTGTACTGACAGATAATGACGAAGATTATGAGAAACATTGCATAGATAAATATAAAGATTATTCATCTGAAGCAAATATAGAAATATTTTACGAGCAAGATAATACAAAGAAAACATTTGAGATAGTGCTTTATGCGGACAATACAGCACTATGTGATAGCCTTTTTGGTGCTTCAGCCCGAGACTACATGTTGTGTAACAAAACTGAAGCGGCATATACTTTACTCTCTCAAGGCCAGCCCATTGTAGTTCCTGATTATATTAAGAAGGCCATCGAATGGATAAAAGAGTAATTTTTGCTGTTGCCGGTTCGGGGAAGACAACATGTATCATTAATTCTTTATCGTGTGACAAGCGATCTCTCATCATTACTTATACGAACAATAATTACAATAACCTTATAAAAAAGATTGCCGAAAAATTCGATGGTGAATGGCCTGAGAATATTCGCGTCATGACCTATTTTAAATTTTTGTATAGGTTTTGTTATAAGCCTTTCTTGTCAGATTCATTAAAGGCAAAAGGTGTGTTTTTTGAGCCAAATCGAAATAGATACTTATCACAAGATGCTCACGGTTATTACATTTCTAATAGATATATACACAGTAACAGATTAGCGCTTCTCATTACAAAAAAGGCCGGTGTAGATAATGTGAAGCGGCGTTTGGAAAAATATTTTGACGAGTTTATTATTGATGAAATCCAAGATATTGCAGGTCGAGATTTTGCCTTTCTTGAACAACTCATGACTTCTAACATTAACATGCTTTTTGTTGGAGATTTCTATCAGCACACCTATGATACGAGTCGGGATGGAAATGTAAATAAGAGTCTATTTGATGACAGAGATGATTATGAAAACCGGTACATAGAAAAAGGATTTCTATGCGACAAAATGTCACTCTTAAAAAGCTGGCGCTGTAGTCCTAGCATCTGTAACTTTATCACAGAAAATCTTGGTATCGAGATTGAATCTAATCGCGATGTTACAATAGATACCAATGATTCAGATATAGTCTTCATTGGGGATCAGAAGGAAATAGATTCTATTCTAGCTGACAAGAACATTGTGAAGCTACATTATCAAAATAGTGCAAATTATGGTTATGGACATAAGAATTGGGGTGAAACAAAGGGAGAAGATTGCTACCAAGATGTGTGTGTAATGCTAAACAAGAAAACGGCCAAAAAATATTCTGCTGGAAAACTTCGCGATTTGCCGGCTTTGACTAGAAACAAATTGTATGTTGCAATTACCAGAGCACATGGGAAAGTTTATCTTATAAATGAATGACATTAAAAAATTACTACTTAGATATATCCAAGCTAAATGTTTAGAACAATCAGGAGTAATCTCTGATAGCCTGTAACTGATAGGTTTTTGATAGAAGAAATTTAGATAGATTATAGGATAAGAAGTGTCTGGATGAAACAATAACGCATTGTCAAATGCGGTATACAAAAAAGTTTGTAAACGGATTTCACTTGGTGATTGGAAGAAATAGTGGGGCCAATAACATCTTCGCAGCTTTGACGCTTTGACCTTATAATTACAGAGTACTTAATATTTTACTTTCTTGCTGTCAGCGATAGATGAGGAGGACGTATGGATTTTGGAAAAATATTATCAAAAGCCTGGAAGACGATCTGGAAACACAAGATACTGTGGTTGTTCGGCATTCTGGCTGGGTGCGGTGCGGCGCAGGGCGGAGGCGCAAGTGGGGGTGGCAACGCGGTTTATTCGGGCACCCAACAGGGTAACTTTGGAGGCTCCTCGCCTTTTTCACCCGGGATGGAAAACAGAATGTTGAATTTCTTTCAGAAGCTCTCGGAGGTTCCTGTTGTAGTCTGGGTCCTGATTGCGATCTTTTTAATTATTCTTGTGATCGTGCTTTCGTTCCTGGCAATGATGCTGGGAAGCCTCGGCACCGCGGGGGTGATTAAAGGCGCCAGCCTGGCGGATAGGGCAGACCCTGAAGATAAGCCGCTTTCGTTGGGTCAGATCTTCAAGGCGGTTAAGCCCTATTTCTGGAAGGTGTTCCTGTTTCAGATTGGGATAAGGCTGGCTGCGTCGCTTATTACGCTGTTGTTGCTGATCCCGATCATGTTGCTGATGGTCTGCACATGTTGTTTTGGACTGTTTTTGCTGATTCCGGTTGGCTGGTTCATTGACTTGATGGTGTATTTCACGCTGATTGCCATCCTGGAAGAAGATAAGGATATGATTGCAGGGATCCAGCGTGCGTGGCAATTAATCACACGACATTTAGGCAAGGTCGTTGTGCTATTCTTGATCCTCGCTGTGGGGCAGTTCGTTCTTGGTGTTTTGTTCAGCCTTCCGTTTCTTGCCCTGCCCATTCCCATCCTCATCAATCTGGCTGTGACGGGTTTTGAATCCTTTGGTGTGGGTTTAATCATCTCAATCATTCTGTTCATCCTCGCCATGCCGGTGTTTGTTCTCCTGACGGGCATCCTGAAGGCTTACATCCTCACCAGCTGGACGCTGACCTACCGGCGTTTGCTTCTTGAGGAGGAACTCCAACCCGTGACCCTCAACGATGGACTTGATGAAAGCGGCGAGGTTGACCCGGACTGATCTGAACGATAATAACAAAACAGACCTTGAGCGAGGTCGACTTGAAGCAGAAAGCAAAAATTGGATGCCAGGGGAAGTGCAAGTCCCCTGGCATGATTCAAGCGTCTGTTATCCACCTTGTTTTGTTAGCGCTAACCCTGCTTTGCTGGAGCCCGCTTAAGGTTCATGCTCAGGATGAGGGTGAACTCCTGATCCAGGCTCCGATCACCGAAGATTTCCCTGAAGTATCAATTCGCTTCAAACTGCAATCACCAGGCACACCTCCCGGCTCGATGTTAACCCTTGAACAAATTCGTGCCTATGAAAATGAACAGAAGGTCAAGCTCCTCGCACTGGATCAGGAACGGATCGGAATACATTTTACTCTGGCGCTGAATGGGGGCTCTATTTTTGGGTTCTATGATTCAAACGGCGTATCCAATTATGAAAAAATAAAATCAGCGCTCAGCGAATGGGCTCAGACCAGGGTGTCTGCTCCGAAGGACGCCTGGTCCTTTGTGGTCAGGGAGGGGGTTATTGCTTCCCATTTGCCATCCATCGACGAATGGGTGGATTCATTTGAACACTATCAAACCAGTTTTCGATCCACGGAACCGGATCTATCCAGCCTTGAGGAAGCCTTGAATTCAGCCAGAAACAGGGTGGTCCCTTTTGGTGTGGATAAGGTCCTGTTGTATATCACCCCGGTGCCAAAACCTGAACAGATTGGAAGAATCAATGAATTGGCTCAGGGAGCCCGCCAGGCGGGGATCAGGGTCAATGTGTGGATGGTGGGCGACCCCTATTTTCTCACCAATGACCAGGGAAAGTCCCTCATTGAGCTGGCTAACCTCACCGGGGGACAGTTATTTAATTACACGGGCGAGGAGGCCTTGCCTGACCCTGAAGTTTACCTGATGTCCCTGGGCTACCTTTATCAGCTGACTTATCAGTCTGAAATTAGAGAAACAGGAACCTTTCCCTTTCGGATGGAGGTTGACCTTCCCGATACCACCCTCACCGGGGAAAGCGCCTCCTTTTATCTGCAGATCAGCCCACCTCATCCGATTCTGATTTCCCCTCCCCAGGAAGTCGCCCGGACTTATGTTTCGAAGGGTGAATCAGGTGATGGTGCATGGCATCCTGATCTGCTCAGGTTGAATTTTATGGTGGAATTCCCCGATCATTTTGAACGAGAAATTGTTGCCAGCCGGCTCTATGTGGATGGTCGCCTGGAAGATACGCGGAACGAGCCACCCTTTGATTTCCTCACCTGGGAATTGGCGGACCTGCTTGAAACGGGTGAATATGCCGTCCAGGTTGAAGTTGAAGATCAATTGGGGCTTTCTGACAGAACGATTTTGATTCCAATTCAGATCGTCGTTGTCGAACCTGAAGCGCCGGCGTCAATTTCTGGGGAGCAAATTGGCAAGATCCTTGCGGGTGGGCTGTGCCTGGTCGCCCTGATCGTTCTCCTGATCTGGGGTTTACGGCGTTTTATCGCCAAACGAAAAGAGCCGGAAAGCGCGCCATTAAAGGAAGAAATAGAGGTGAACCTGCCGCTGAGGGAGGCGAAGGGCACGATTTGCAAAGCTCAGTTAATCCCCCAAGATTTAGAATTCGGACAGGACCGGAAAGGCATCCTGCTGATCACTCAGGATGGTCTCGCCATCGGACCGGATCTGCTTGGAGGGGGGGATCGCGAGGTGAATGCGCCGAACGTGGATGATACCTGTGCAGAAATCATCCTGAAGGATGGCGCTTTCTGGCTGAAAGACAGGGCTTCCACCCGTGGGACCTGGGTGAATTACACACAAATTGGCGCAGAGCCTGTAAAATTGTACACAGGAGATCAGATTCACTTTGGCGATGTGGGCTACCGTTTCAAGATTTGTGATGAGGACCGTCCGGACGCCGTCACCGTTGAAACCTATGAGCCGCTTCTATGAAAAAAACTAAAACAGGACATCTCGAAATTAATGCTGCCACGCATGCGGGTATGACCGGAAAGCAAAATGAAGACCGCTATAAGGTTGCGTGTTATTTTGTTGGGCAAAAACAAAATGAACCCGCCTGTATCGCAGTGCTGTGTGACGGGATTGGCGGACACCGTGCAGGGGAAATTGCGGCGGAAATGGGGGTGAGCATGATCACAGATCGGGTCATCCAGGGCGACCCAACCGACCCCCTCAACACATTGAAGGATGCCATATCGCAAACCAACAACGCGATTTTTCGGGCATCGCAGTCTGATCGAGGGCGTGAGGGGATGGGAACCACCTGCGCCTGCGCCTGGGTGATGGGTGACCGCTTGTATACCGCTAACCTGGGCGATTCGCGCATTTACCTGATGCGCGCGGGGCATCTTGTGCAGCTGACGACAGATCACACCTGGCTCCAGGAGGCGCGTGATGCCGGGATTATCCTGAATGAGCATGGGGGAAAACATCCCAATGCACATATCATTCGCCGTTACCTGGGATCAGAAAAAGAGCCTGAGCCGGATTTCCGGCTGTGGTATTTCGAAAATGAAAGCGACGCTGATGCGCTTGGCAACCAGGGTTTCAGGCTTGAACAGGGTGATGTGATCTTGCTTTGCAGCGATGGGCTGACAGACCTGGTGTCGGATGAAGAGATCAAGGACATTCTCCAAAATACGTCGCAATCCGAAGCCCCCCATGCCCTGATTGCGCGTGCGAATCAGGGCGGCGGTTATGATAACGTCACGGTCGTCTTGCTCTCCAACCCTCTTCAAAAAAAGCCATCCGGTCGAGCCAAACCAAAACAACATCTGGTTGCAGGCTGTCTGGGAATCCTGGTCTTGATGGGTGTGCTATTGACAGCCCTTGTTTGGGGCTTGCGCTGGCAGCGAAAAGGCTCTGATCAAACCGCCACCCCAACAATCAGGATGATGGAAACAATCTCTGGGGAGGAATTGGAGCTTTTCCCAGCCACGATGCACAGCCTCACGCCCACATTGCTTGACAGGTCTGAAACTCAGGCTGCAACCCTTTCTCCGGCGGCAACACGAACCCCCTGGCCCACCAATACGCCGTCGGGTGATTGACAAAGAGAGTGGATATTCAGCGATGGCAGGATCTGTAAAAAGCGCGAAGGGCTATTCCCGGTTTGAATGAAAGTGTTGTTAAGAGAAAAAATCAATCGTAGATCGCCTCAAAGCGCTTATCTCTCAAGTTCGCGCACGGGGCGTCCTTCAATGTAACCGCGGTATCCTTGTGGTTCGAGCTGAAAGCGGGGTCCATCTTCATCCGCCCAGCGGAAACCATATATTTCGGGGTTGTAGTCCTTCATCGTTTCCCAAAGACTGACGATTGCCTTCTCGAAGTGGGCGTCATCATAGGGTTGACCTTGAAAAATCATCATTTTGCAAGGGGGCAGTTCGATGCATTCAAATCCTTCCGGGATGGGACCCGCATAATCTATGGGCACCTCGACCCCCTGGGCATATTCAGATGTGCCGGGTGAGCGCAGGCTCTCAGGCAGCCACATCCCGATCGGTTCATACAAGCTCTCTTTGATGCTTGTGAGCACATCCCAAACATCGCAGCCAACCTCCTCACAATAAGCAAAGTAATCTGTCGCTTTGACACCCCGTTTGAGGATCAGTTTTCTGGCAGGACGTTCCACGACCTGGACAAAGATGGTATTGCTTTTCATGCTTTCAGACATTTTGTATTCTCCGTTTTGATAGGCAAGATATATTTCCCGGACATTGTTGGGGAAGAACAGTGTGATCGGAGGCTTCTCTTGAGCGTACCTTCGCGGCGTCACGCCAAAGGCGTTTGAAAACGCACGTGTGAAACCCTCATGTGAATCGAAGACAAAATCAAACGCCACATCCACGACCTTTGCCTTGTGTTCCCTCAGCTGGACAGCCGCCCGGGACAATCGCACAGAGCGGATGTATTCAAAAGGAGATTTTCCGGTCAGGGTTTTAAACAGTTTGGCAGCATGCCATGGCGAATATCCCGCGGCATCAGCAAGCTCCCGCAAGGTGATTGGTTCATGAAGATGCGTTTCGATATAGGACTGCATCCGTTGAACGGCGTTAATGTTTTCCCAATTAGCCATGCGATCACCTCGGTTAAAGGATATCACGGCTGCCTTTGCCGGGCTTGACCGGCGCTGTGGTCTTGCTGGGGATGATGTGAATACTTAATATAACTTTATCGGATAACGCTGCTGCTCTCCAGGGTCGTCCATTTTTTCAAAGCGCCTCAGTTGGGTTTGGAGAGGTTTCAAGGCAGCAGCCCAATCCGTTTGTATTGCATCTCTAATTATCAGGGTTATAATTATGTGACTGCCTTGTGAATGGCAGGAATTAATGTTAGAATTTCATTCCTGGAGGGATGGCCGAGTGGTTTAAGGCGCCTGTCTTGAAAACAGGTGTGGGCGTACGTCCACCGTGGGTTCGAATCCCTCTCCCTCCGTCTGAAATCAGTGCAGACATTAACACCTTGAATATGGGGAGGTGCCAGAGTGGTTGAATGGGGCCGCCTGCTAAGTGGTTGTTGGGTTTGAAGCTCAACCGGGGGTTCGAATCCCCCCCTCCCCGCTGAAAAAGCCCGTGCCGAAGGCATGGGCTTTTTTTATTAGGCATTCAATTCTTTCGGGAAGAAACAAGATGATCTTTTATGTGGCAACTTCAACAGGTTTTGATTGGTTAAAAACTTAATCATTACAGGTGGACTAAGGATCGTCTCGCCTCCTTATGGTTCTTCCACAGGTGACCTTAATCTTGAAGCAGGTAGTTGCAGTTTTTCAAAAAAAACATTATGCTTAGTGGGCAAAGAATTTGATTCGATAAAACCTGAACCGAGTTTTCAGAAGTGAGCATGATGACATATCAAAAGCAAAATAGCGAGATTGATGAAATGGAAGGGTATCTGGGTAAGGTTTCTCCAATCGCCGAACTGTTTCGGCTGGGAAGAGAAAAATCTTATGTGACCTATGAGGATATCCTGCGTTATTTCCCGATTCCTGAAAAGAATCTGGATGAATTGGAGTGCATTTTTGGTGCGCTGCTGTGCGCTGGTATCCCTTATGGTGAAGATGCTGAACACCTTGGCGAGCAGGATCAATAAAATTTCAATCAACGCCAGGTTGAGTGCGTTCTGCTGCTCCTGTACGCCTGGCGCGTATTAAAGCCCAAACAAATTACAATAAGTTGACAGGTGGGAAGAATACTGAAATCAATTGGATCTTTTGCCAATTAACAATTTTGCTTCATCAGGTTTGAGGGGGTTTTTGCCTGCGCGATAGGCCCCATCTGCTTTTACCAATACCAACAATTAACAAAACAAAACTGGCGATTATAAAAACCCATTTGCTCGCCGTGAAAAAACCAGCAAGATGCGCGAACAGATCGGTCCTGCTCGGATAGCGTGCCATCACGATCGCCGCTGACGCATTTTCCAGATAATCAAGCAGGACGCTCAGCAGGGGGAGCAGGTTCAATCGTCGCAATGGTGAATCTTTCGGCGCCCAGACCTGAAGAGTTCTAGTCAGTGCAGTGGTGAGGAAAACGCCATACACAAGGGGGAAAATAGCATCAAAGATCAGCCGTGCCCTGATGTAGGCCGAACGACCTTCAGGACCATATTGTTCGGCAAATTGATATAAATGCTCCGCTGAATAATAAAACGAAGTATCGGGGGATCCCAGACCGCCGCTGTAAGATTCAACTTGCGTGTTCTGAGCAGGAAGGACCAGCGCTGTGAAGAGGATGAAAACGACCAGGGAAACAAGCGCAATCCCGGCAGTTGTTTGCTGGTAAACCCAATCTGATAACCTGTTCACTGAGATGCTCCTCTTGCGTTTTTAATTTACAAAATCGGCGAATGGTAAGCTTGCATTAATTAAGATGACAACCTGAACCGTGGCGATGGGTGATCAACAGCAAGAATTTCCCTATAAAAAAGCAGCTTTTCTTCAAGGATAAAACAGTATTGCTCAGCGGAGAGGGTGGGATTCGAACCCACGGTGGTCAGAGACCACAACGGTTTTCGAGACCGCCCCAATCAACCACTCTGGCACCTCTCCAACTTGCAGGCATCCATTATACTCGAAGGTTGCGGGATGGATAGTACAGGGGTCAAATCTCATATCTGTCCCTTGTTTTCGAACAATCAACGGGGAGGATGTTCTTGATACGCGATCATTTTTTATTGTGAATGGGAGTATTTCCGGGTGCGATCAAGGGAAGCTGCCCTATGTTCGATGAGGTGTGCGATAAGAGGACCGGCTTGCTACTGGCAGAGCCACAATTAAAACGGGGATTGAAACGAGAGGTACCTTTACGCTGCTTCCCCAACGAGCCGTAACCCAACAGCAGATCTTTGTATTTGATCCTGTGAGGTGTTTTTCTGCTATTGATGGACAACCTCATGGATTGTTAGCTGCTTTGTGATGGACCGCCTTTTTGGAGAATCTTTTTGATGTCATCTCCAAATTGGGAAAAGCGGTAGGGCACATCCCACATTTGCTGCTTTAGTTGTTCCATGCTCGGCCCTTCCACCGAGGCGATCCGCAGCATGACATCCCGGGGAAGGATCACATCGGAGGGAACCCCCAGCCTTTCGCCGGTGTTCTTTCGCCACTTCCGCAATGCATCGATTCGCTCCAGTTCATCACTTGGGAGGTGGTTGTTCTGGGGCGGGTATTCAGGGGGTTGTTTTTTTCCTTCCAAGATGGCGTTCAGCAATCCTTTCCCATAGCGTTTTGCCATGCTCTCACTGATCGATGGGTGTTTAACCAGCCTTTTCCAGTTTTCGGGAGGCGTCCTGGAGAGTTCAACCAGTGTTTGATGGCTGATTACTTTGAAAGGGGGACGGTTTTGTCTTTCCGCCATCGTCTCACGAAATTGATAGAGTGATTTCAGAATCGCTGCGTTTTCAGGTGTTAACTCGCGTGCACCACGCAATTTCCAAAAATCATTTCCATTGGACCGGGTTGTGTCTTCAATGCCTTGCGTTAATCTTTTGAAATCCTCCTGGGCGAGTTCCCAGGCTCCCGAGGTTTTTAATGCTTTTCGCAAGTATTCTTGCAGTTCGATCAGATAATGGCTGTCCTGGCGTGCGTAAGCCAGCATTTCCGGGTTAATGGGACGCTTTCCCCAATTGGCGCGCTGGTATTTTTTGTTCATCTGAATCCCAAAAAACTGTTCGAGCAGCGACCCCAGCCCAACATTGGCAAAACCCAATATTCGGGCAGCAACCATTGTGTCAAACAAGCGATTAAACTCGAAGCCATAATCCCGCGTCAGGCAGATCAGATCGTATTCCGCAGCGTGAAAAACCTTAAGGATGTCAGTCGATTTGAAAATCACAGCCAAAGGGGAAAGATCGGTCAGGGCGAGGGAATCGATCAGGATGTCCTTTTTCCGTGTGGAAAACTGGATTAGGCAGACCTGTTCCTGGTAGGCGTACAGACTGTTCGACTCGGTATCGATCGCCACGACATCCTGCTGGGCTAATTCCTCTGTAATTTTCTGCAGCTGATGCGGTTGATCTACCCAGATTAAATCGGTGTTTTTCAATGTATCATCCATCCTGTTGATTATAGTGCATAAAAACGGGTGGTCTTGCCAAAATGAACCGGGGATAGGAAATGCTATAATTGATCCCTAATGATTTCAGAAATGACAGAAAGGTTGGTATGAAGGCAATCTTACAGCGTGTAAAAGAGGGCAGTGTGACGGTGGATGGGGAGATCGTCGCAAAAATTGATCAGGGTTTGATGATTTTACTGGGAATTGGGCAGGAGGATACGATCACGCTTGCAGAGCAAATGGTGGATAAGATCGCTACCCTGCGTATTTTTGGAGATCAAGAAGAGAAAATGAACCTTTCTATTCAGGACGTGGGCGGATCAGCGATTGTTGTTTCTCAATTTACGCTGTTTGCAGATACCCGCAAGGGGCGTCGCCCTTCCTTTGTGAACGCTGCCAGGCCAGATCTGGCAGAACCGCTGGTGAATGCTTTTGCTGCGATGATGAACGATCGCGGTATTCCCACTCAGACCGGCATTTTTGGCGCGCATATGGATGTCGCCCTGGTCAATGATGGGCCTGTGACGATTATCCTGGAATTTGTTTGATGGTGAAGTGAACACCCTTTATCCGAAAAAAACAGCGATCCTGACCGGTTATCGAAATAACCCCATCATCCCAGGTCATTTCCATCGGCAAGCCGTGTGGCGCGCAGTGTATTACGCAAAAGCATTGCAATCGTCATTGGGCCAACGCCACCCGGGACGGGGGTGATCGCGCCCGCGTAATCCAAAGCCTCATCAAACGCCACATCACCAACCAGCCGATAACCACGCTTGCGTGTTTCATCTTCCACGCGGTTCACACCGACATCGATCACAATCGCACCCGGTTTGATCCAATCGCCGCGCACAAATTCAGGGATGCCGACTGCGGCAACCAGGACATCAGCCTGGCGGATGATCGCTGGGATATCCCTGGTGCGCGAGTGGCAGATGGTGACGGTGCTGTTGGCGCGCACCAACAGCAGGCTGACCGGCATGCCGACGATGTTGGATCTGCCAAGGACAACTGCATTGGCGCCCTCAAGTTCAACCCCGGTTTCGTTCAACAGATACATCACGCCGGCAGGTGTGGCAGGGATAAAGAGCGGCTCGCGTCCTTTTTGCGCCAGACGCCCGATGTTGATGGGGTGGAATCCGTCAACGTCCTTCTGAAGGCTGATCGTATTGAGAACCCGCTCTTCGTCCAAACCAGCGGGCAGAGGCAGCTGGACGAGGACACCGTGAATCTCAGGGTCTTCGTTCAGGCTGTGCACCAGGGCTTCGATGTCTTCTTGCGAGGCAGTTGCCGGTAACACTTTCCCTATCGAGCGGATGCCGACTTCTTCACAGGCTTTGTGTTTCATCCGCACATAAACCTCGGAGGCAGGGTTATCTCCGATCAGTACAGTCGCCAATCCCGGTACGGGAAGTCCTTTCTCCAGTCGTTTGCTCACCTGTGTCTTGACTTCATCCCGTAATTTTTCTGCAATGGCTTTTCCATCAATCAACGTCGCACGCATAGCACCTCCAGAATAAGAATTCTTATAACGATTATACCTGAATCAGCGGTTATAATTTTAGTATGACACGAGACAATTCTAAAGAAACGATGGTCGTTGGGATAGCAGGTGGGACCGGGTCGGGAAAGACAACCCTTTCTTTTTCGATCCTCAAACATCTCGGCAGGGATAAGATCGCGTACCTTCCCCATGATGCTTATTATCGCGATCAAAAAGAACTTCCCTTTGAAGAGCGCGTGAAGGTCAACTATGACCATCCCGACTCGCTTGAGACCTCGTTGCTTGTGGAGCATATCAATCAATTGCGGCAGGGAAATGCGATTGAAATGCCGGTTTATGATTTTACGATACACAATCGGAAGCAGGAAACGATCAGGGTGGAGCCAAAACAAATTGTCCTGGTTGAAGGCATCTTGATTTTTGTTGAGAAAACGCTGCGTGAACTTTTTAACATGAAGATTTATGTGGACACCGACCCCGATATCCGATTTATCCGTCGTCTGAAACGTGATCTTGAAGAGCGCAATCGCACCATGCAATCTGTGGTTGATCAATATCTGAATACTGTGCGGCCAATGCACCTTGAATTTGTCGAATCGTCAAAGCGGTATGCCGATATCATCGTGCCCCAGGGTGGCTTGAACCCGGTGGCTCTGGATATGGTGATCGCGCGGTTGAAATCCCTCCTGAATGGAGAAAACCCACTTGAATCCTGATCCAATCTCTGATCCTTCGGAGATCCAAACAAGGCTAAAAAACCCCAAAAAGAAAAAATTTCCTCCAAAGGCTATCCATGCCATTCGTGTGATAGTTCTGCTTGCATTGGTTATTCTGACCATTGTACTGGTGACCAACCGGGACAGAATCCAGACGCTGCAGGCATATGGTTATCCAGGCATCTTTTTGCTTTCCATTTTGTCGAATGCCACCATTCTTGTGCCCGTGCCAGGTGTGGTGTTCACCTCGGCGATGGGGGCAATCTTCAATCCTCTGTTTGTCTCCATCGCAGCCGGCACAGGTGCAGCTATTGGAGAACTTTCGGGTTATCTGGCGGGATTCAGCGGGCAAGCCATTGTGGAAAAATCAGCAAGGTATGAAAAGGTCGCGCAGTGGATGACAAAGTATGGTGATATCACGATTCTTGTACTGGCTTTTATCCCCAATCCCTTGTTTGACCTGGCTGGTTTGCTGGCGGGAATTCTCAAAATGCCGCTGTGGAAATTCCTTGTTTTTTGCATGATCGGAAAAATTTTGAAGATGATGCTATTTGCTTACACAGGCAACTGGGTCCTGGATCGTTTTTGGCAATAATTCATGTTTGTTGATCGGGGTTCTGTTGGGTTTGGTGAATAATGACCGAAAGTAAATGGGAAGTCAAAAAACTGTACAAAATTTCGTCCAATTTTCATCTGGTATAATGGTAAGCTGTTTGCAGGCAAGACGCCTGCTTATTTTATAGAGAGGCTCATAACGAGTAATGACGGAAACGACTGAAACGCAAAAGAACAATAGAATCTTGGATTGGATCCTTCGGTTGCTGAAGGGTATTCTGGTGGGGGTTGGATTTATCACACCGGGGCTTTCAGGCGGCGTGTTGGCGGTGGTGTTTGGATTATACGAACCCCTGATGCGGTTTTTGGGTAATTTGCGGGAGAAATTCCTGAGAAATGTACTGTTCTTTATCCCGGTTGGTATCGGCGGCGTGATTGGTGTGGTGGTGTTTTCTGCTGCTGTGGACTGGGCTTTCGAAAATTACCAATTGCTGGCAATTTGGCTGTTTATTGGATTCATTGCAGGAACTTTCCCCTCTTTAATGAAAACAGCGGGAAAACAGGGTCGAAAAACTTGGCATTGGCTTCTGTTGGGTCTGAGTGCGGTAGGGATGTTCTTCCTGATGCGCTTGATGGAAAGGATGGGCAGCGTTCAGATCGCGCCATCTTTCATCAGCTGGTTATTATCGGGCGCTCTGATTGGTTTGGGTGTGGTTGTGCCAGGAATGAGCCCCTCAAACTTTTTGATCTACCTCGGGCTTTATCAACCCATGGCAGCCGGGATTAAGAATCTCAACCTTGGCGTTGTCATTCCACTGTGTATCGGCGGGGCTGTGATCGTCCTGCTTTTGGCGAAGCTGGTCTCATGGCTGTTTAAGAAATTCTATGCGGTCCTGTACCATCTGATCCTGGGGATTGTCGTTGGTTCGACGGTTGCAATTATTCCGGCAGGCGTCGGAGGCTGGTCGATCGCCCTGGCTGCGCTGCTTTTTGTCTTTGGTGGATTAATTTCCTACGGGTTGGCAAAGCTGGAAGAAAAATATTCCCGTGAAGAATTATTCACCTGATTAAGGCATTTATTCCCATCATTTCAGTTCTTTGCCTGCATTGGCAGGCTTGGTTTTAGTCATTGAGCAGGGAGTGCAATGAAATTCCGCGCACCTAATCTGTCATTGTGAGATTCTGAAGGAGCCATGACAATCTAAAAAAGCCAGAGATTGTCACGATTGCTGCGCTTCCTTGCAAGGACAAAATTCTAATAACGCTTTATTGGTGGGTACAGACGAGGTGTCTACGGATCGAAGGTGATTTAGTGGATGGATAAAATAAGTAAACAATCACCTCGCACAAAGATTAGCCCACTGTAGGGTGCCGCGGTGAAGTTCCGCGCACCATCAACACATCATTTTTGGTGGGCACAGATGAGGTGCCACTCCGCGGATCGAAGGTGATTTAGTGGATGGATAAAATATGTAAACAATCACTTCGCACAAAGATTAGCGCCCACTGTAGGGTGCCGCGGTGAAGTTCCGTGCACCATCAACACATCATTTTTGGTGGGCACAGATGAGGTGCCCACCCTACGGATCGAAGGTGATTTAGTGGATGGATAAAATAAGTAAACAATCACCTCGCACAAAGATTAGCGCCCACCGTAGTGCCGCGGTGAAGTTCCGCGCACCTAAGCTGTCATTGCGAGACCCCGAAGGGGTCGTGGCAATCTAAAAAAGCCAGAGATTGTTACGATTGCTGCGCTACCTTGCAAGGACAAAATTCTAATAACGTTTTGTTGGTGGGCACAAATGAGGTGCCCACCCTACGGATCCGTAATTATGCAGGACGGGTTGGGATTGTTGAATAAGGGAGCGGATATAATGAGGGTGTCCGCGGTTCTGAGGAGGCTGTTATGGCAATTTATGATCAATTTGCGTCAATTTACCAGAGTGGTCCTTATCTCCGATTTTCACAGGAATTAGCACAATCAATTATCCCTGAATACCTGGAAGAGCTTGGAATCAAACCCACCCGGCTTCTGGATATCGCCTGCGGGGAGGGCACCTTTGCGGTTGCGATGAAGAAATTGGGTCATACCGTCACCGGTATGGATCAATCGCCTGCGATGATTGCCCTGGCAAAAGAGCGTGCAAAGGAAGAGGGCGTTGCCGTTAATTTCATTGTTGAAGATATGAGGACAATGTCCTTCATTGATGAATTTGATCTTGTGACCTGCTTTTTTGACAGCTTGAATTACCTGGTCACAATTAATGATTTACAACAGGCTTTTGCCGGCGCATATCAAGCTCTGAAACCGGGGGGAATTTATATTTTTGATATGAATACAGTGTATGGCCTGGCGGTGGATTGGATGCGTCATCAAACGTATATCCAAAACGAGACTCAGGATTTTATTGAACTGCACCGCCAGTATTTTGATTATGAAAACCTGATCGCCACTATAGCAATCACCGTGTTTGCGAAAGCTGGAGATTCCTGGCAGCGATTTGATGAAGATCATCAGGAACGGGGATATCCAATTGCGGATATCCACTTCCTCCTTGAAAAAACAGGATTTCAAATCCTCAGCACCTATGGGAATCTGAAAAAGCGATCAGAACTGATGACATCCTCACCCAGGGTTTGGATCACGGCAAGAAAATCTGTCGATTTCGATTGATAAGCGATCCAGGTGAACCGATTGTAACAAAGCAGCAAGGAGCAACCAGAGAACCGGTTCGGCAGAGAGGATTTCGACCAGAGCAGAGATCCTTCACCTTGCCTTGCCCATATCCTGGTGTTATGATTTGTGCTGTTGGAGGTCGTTTGAGAGAACTGAGCAGGCAGAAACGAACAAGATATATTCTCATTTTGGCAATTCTGATTTCAATTCCCTGTTATTGCATTGGGTTCGCGATTTTGAAGGTTAAACAGAGTCAGCCGGAAGAAATAACACCAACAATCACTTTGACTGCCACACGCACTCCCACGATCACCCGCACACCTTATATCACCCTGACGCCGAGTGTGACGGCAACAATTACACAGACCTACACCGCCTCACCAACACGGACTTCGACAGCCACCCCAACTTTCACGCCTTCGCCCACGAATACTTTGCCTCCTACCGAAACACCCATCCCAATTGAAACGGAGACACAACCCTCTCCCTTGCTGACTGAGACAGAGGCGCTGATCCCGACGGAAACAGACACCCCATAATAATGATGGAAAAGGAATTGTAGATTTATGATTGATTTGAATAATTTATTAAAAGAGATGTTATCTGCTGCGGGTCTTTCGGGACATGAAAGACCTGTCAGGGAGATCATCGCAAAAGCGTGGGAACCGCTTACGGATGAACTCACGGTGAGCAAACTTGGAAGTTTGCATGGACTGAAACGGGGCGCAGGGGAGGAGCCTCGGAAACGGGTCCTCATTTCCGCCCATATGGATGCCATTGGTATGATGGTTACCGATATCAAAGACGGCTTATTAAGGATCACCGAAATTGGCGGAATTGACCATCGCATCCTTCCGGGGCAGCCGGTGACCGTTCACGGAAGAGAAACCCTGAGCGGCGTGATCATTCAACCGCCAGGACACTTACTGCCGGAATCGGTTGGGGACGGTCCGGTGGAGATGCAGTACCTGTTTGTGGACCCCGGTTTACGTCCGGCAGAAGTTGCCCAAAAGGTGCGTGTCGGCGATCTTGTTTCTTATGCCCAGGAACCGCTGGAATTAACCGGCGAAGCCATGGCAGGGCATACCCTGGACAACAGGGTCTCGGTTGCCGCCACCACCCTGTGTCTTGAAGCTTTGCAAACCCGGGCGCATGATTGGGATGTGTGGGCTGTTGCATCATCGCAGGAGGAGGAAACCCTGGGAGGGGCCTTTACATCGCCCTTTGCTATTCGTCCGGACATCGCCATCGTGATCGACGTTTGTTTTGCAAAGGGGCCGGGTTCCAGCGACTGGAGCAGTCTGCCCTTTGGAGAGGGCGTTGGATTGGGGTATGGCCCCAATGCTCACCCCGCGCTGTATAATCTCTTTGAGAAAAAGGCAAAGGAATTGGAAATCCCTTATCACAAGGATCTGATGCCCACCATGTCCGGCACCGATGCCATGGCAGTCCAAATTGTGGCGGAGGGCATTCCTTGCGCGATTTTGGGGATCCCTTTGCGCTATATGCATACCCCCGTTGAGACCGTGTCTCTTAAAGATATTCGTCGGGCGGGGCGATTGATGGCTGAGTTTATTGCGGACCTGACCCCTGACACATTAGAGCAGATTCGTTGGGATGTGTAATCATGGACAAATTAATAAAAGACGGAAAATTTATGGCATATAAAATCACACAGGATCAATTGGATCTTTTGGAAAAACTATGTAACGCTACGGCTGTATCGGGTGATGAATACGAAGTGCGCAAAATCGTCCTTGAAGAGGTCGAGTCCATCGTTGATGAATGCAGCGTGGATACGATGGGTAATGTTTTGGCAAAGAAGTTTGGCAAAGGTGAGAATCGCATCAAGGTTATGCTGGCTGCCCATATGGACGAGATCGGTTTTATGATCGTCAAGAAGCATGATGATAACCTGTTTCAATTCGTGAATATTGGCGGGATTGATGAGCGTCAGCTTCCTGGCAAGGCAGTTTTGGTAGGAAGGGACCATCTTCCCGGGGTGATTGGCGCAAAACCGATTCACATGACCACACGTGCTGAACGAAAAAACAAAATTGGTGTTTCCGAGCTGCGGATTGACCTTGGACCAGAAATTGGAGACAGGGTCAAACCCGGAGATTGGGCAACCTTTGCCACCCGGTTTGAGGTTTTGGGGCCCAGCATCAGGGCTAAGGCGCTGGATAACCGCTTTGGCGTGGCGACGCTGATCGAGCTTATAAAACATGCGCCGGAAAATATTGATCTTTTGGCTGCCTTTACGGTACAGGAGGAGGTTGGTCTGCGAGGTGCACGGGTGGCAGCCTATCACTTTGACCCAGATATGGCGATTGCGCTGGATTCGACCCCGGCTTATGACCTGCCAACCTGGGACGATGAAGATCAAAATGTGCAGTACAACACCCGCCTGGACGCCGGCCCAGCCATTTATGTTATGGATCGTGCGACGATTGCCGATCGGCGCATTGTGAATCTGCTGACTGAAACAGCCGAAGCCTTCGGTATTCCTTTTCAATTGAGACAGCCCGGTGGGGGCGGAACAGATGCGGGCACGATCCATCTCACCAGAAGCGGTATTCCCAGCACATCTGTTTCTGTGCCTGCCCGCTATGCCCATACGGCTGCAAGCATTGCCCGTTTGGACGATTGGGAGAATACCCTGCGCTTGCTGCTGGCTGCCCTCAGTAAGATCACGCCAGATCTCTTGGCTGAAGAACGCCGGGATTAACAAAACGATCAGATCGATGATTTATAATCAATTTTAGGAGCAATTTGATGAAAGACTTAATTAAAAACCTTGTTGAAACACCGGGACCATCCGGATTTGAATATGCCATTCGGGATGTCATTCGAGCCGAGATTGAAGATTTCGCCGATGATATTCGAGTTGATGCACTTGGCAGCCTGATTGCCAGGAAGGGAACACAAGCAGAAAATGGCAAACGGGTGATGATCTCTGCCCATATTGATGAAATTGGTTTGATGGTGACCCACATTGATGACCAGGGGTTTGTCCGCTTCACAAATATTGGCGGAGTCAATCCGCTGACGTGTTATGGTGGACGGGTATTGTTCATGAATGGTACGCGTGGTGTGATTGGCATGGACGGCATTGAATTTGGGAAGACGCCAAAGCTTTCGGATCTTTTCATTGATGTTGGGGCGGTCAGCAAGGAGACCTGCCCGGTGAAAGTGGGGGATGTGTGCGGGTTTGAACGTCCATTCATCGACATGGGCAAACGCATGGTGGCAAAATCGATGGACGATCGGATTGCGGCTGCCATCGCCATTGAGGTCTTGAAAGAATTAGAAAGCACACCCCACGAGGTTCATTTCGTTTTCAGCACCCAGGAAGAAGTCGGTTTGCGCGGGGCGACGACAGCAGCCTTTGGCATTGATCCCGATGTGGGCTTTGCCATTGATGTGACCCGGAGTGGTGATACCCCCCGACCATCCTCGAAGATGGCAACTGCCCTTGGGGATGGACCAGCGATCAAAGTGAGGGATTCGAGCTTTATTGCCGACCCTCGAATTGTGGATTGGATGGTGAACGCAGCCGAGGATGCCGGCATTCCTTACCAGCTTGAGGTTTTGGAGGCAGGCGGCACCGATGGTCGTGCGATTCAACTGACCCGGAGCGGTGTGCCAGCCGGCTGTGTCTCCATTGTCTGCCGATATATCCATTCTCCTTCTGAAATGGTAGACTCTGATGATGTGGATAATGCGGTCAAGCTTATTCTAAAATTATTGAGTGAACCCATTGATTTGACCTGATGGTTGATAAGAAAGATCGGAAAGTTTTGAAAAGATTGACGCGGCTGGTGAGTGTCAGCCTGGTATTGGGAATGCTGTTAAGCAGTTGTGAACAGCTGCCTTTCGATTTTCCCTGGTGGGCTGACACCCACGCCACTTCCACTGCTGCACCTGGAATGGAAGTCGATATGACGCCCACACCACAGTTCACCGCTGAACCCGAAGAGATCATTGAGCCTGTGACCGGGTTGACGATCTGGGTTCCACCGGAGATGGATCCTTCTGCCGATTCTTTCGCGGGCGAAATTTTTTCAGAACAGCTTCAGCTTTTCTCGGAGGAAAAGGATGGGCTGGAGATCACTGTGCGCGTGAAGGCGGCCAGCGGCGCTGGAGGCCTGTTGGATGCCCTCACAGCGACGAGCGCGGCGGCGCCTGGTGCATTGCCCGATCTGGTTGTATTGACGCGCCCCGACCTGGAAATTGCCGCCCTCAAAGGGCTGATCTTTTCGGTTGAGGGCTTAACCAACATTCCTGATGATTCTGACTGGTATGCGTTTACAAGGGAAATGGCATTGCTTCAAGGTGATACCTTTGGCTTTCCTTTTGCCGCTGATTCGCTGGTTCTGGTCTATCGACCCAATGCTGTTCCGACGATTCCCGCCACCTTCCCCGAACTTTTCGAAAAGAAAAATAGCCTTGCATTCTCTGCGGAAAGTGATCAGGCACTTTTCCCGCTGGCGCTGTATATGGCGATGGGAGGAGCTGTCCAGGACAACCAGCGACGACCCATGTTGGAAATTGAACCCCTGACCGAAGTTTTTCAGTTGTTCCAGACTGGCGTTGATTCGGGTGCTTTTTCTGATGATCTGAGCCAATTTCAAACAACTAATCAGGTTTGGGCGGCGTTTAAAGATCAGCAGACAGACCTGGTGGTTACCTGGGCTTCAAATTATTTAAAAGAGGTGCCCGAAGAGGCGGTGATGATGCCGCTTCTACCGGTTGTGGATACGACCGTTTCTCTGGGCACCGGGATGAGCTGGGCTGTGTCAACCCCGGTGGAGAATCGACAGGCTTTGGCGGTTGAACTGGCGGAATTTTTGGTGCAACCGAAATTCCTCTCAGAATGGACACTTGCTGCAGGCTATCTCCCCCCCCCGCCCTTCTTCTCTGGAAAACTGGGGAGACCCCGGTTTGCTGGCGCAGATCAGCCAGATTGAGATAAGCACTCGCTTAAGACCCACCAATGATCTCACGGTAAGCCTTGGTCCGATTCTTCGTGAGGGGATACGCCAGATCTTGCTTGGTGCAGTTGATCCTGCCCAGGCAGCACAGGCAGCAATTGAAAATCTGGAGGAACATTGATGGGTAATTCCGAAATAAACGGGAATGGAAAAAAGACAAAAATCCCGCTGCATTGGTCCTTTTTTATCATGATTTTTGGTGTTCTTGCCCTCTCAATTGTGGCTTTTTTCAGCCCGATTTCACAATGTGAACCCCCGGCGGTCACGCCATCAGAGGCTGCCATGGCAGAAACAGGCTCAAGCACGCCGGAATTTCAGGGCACACCTGTTCCCACAGAGACCCTCCCACCGCCAACCCCGGATGAGATTGGCTATTCAAATGGAATTATTTTTTGGAGCACGATCCTGATCCTGATCCTGTTGATTGGCACCCTGCGCGAGATACTTTATGCCAGAAAAAAGAGTGAGGAAGATGTCCCACACGAGGAACCACAATAACAGATCGATCTCCGCATTTAAAAACTGACACCGGATAAGCAAGCACATAACAAGAGGGCGTTGAAAAACAAGTGGTATTTAATAATTGGCTTAGGAATCAGCATAATAAATTTTAGTAAATAAAATTCTATCTAATATCATATCATTGCGTAGGGGCAACCCTTGCGAAGCACTCTTTGAGCAGTGGTTGCCCAGGGTAGACGCGAAGGTCTACCCCTACATATGATACTGAACAGTAAACCAATCAATTTTCAACACCTTCTAACAACCTGTGGCGATTGTGACACCCCAATAATTTTCATAACCATGATACTAAAATTAATAAAAATGGATTTTTGGCTGAAATGATCAAATCAGGGAGGATAAGGGGTTGTATCAAGCCATTACAGCTAACTTTGTAATGGACAAAAACATCTACATCCTGTATTTAAGCCATCCCGAAGAACGGGACTATGAATTACAGGATGTTTTTTGTTGAACTCAGAGGGAAAAATTCTCGCTGTTCCAATGCCCCTGATCGTCTGTCCTGATATGCCCGTTCTCATGCACCTCTAATTTCTCCTCGATTCGATCCATGCGAGCCAAGACCTGGCGAATTGCTTCACCAAGGGTGTCTGGCAGCTGGTCATGGTGAAGGTCGGGACTGTCGACAACCGGTCTGTGTTTTCGAAGGACAACCTGACCCGGGACGCCCACCACAACTGAATCGGGAGGAACCGGCTTGACCACCACAGCATTCGCACCGATCCGGCTGCCGGAACCAATCTCAATGGCGCCCAGGATCTTTGCCCCAGCGCCAACCACGACATTGTCTCTCAATGTGGGATGGCGTTTGCCTTTTTCCAGGCTGACGCCGCCCAACGTGACACCGTGATAGAGGGTGACATCATCGCCCACCTCAGCCGTTTCGCCAATCACCACACCCATACCATGGTCGATAAAAAAACGACGTCCGATCAGCGCCCCAGGGTGAATTTCGACACCGGTCAGCCAGCGAGAAAATTGCGAAAGGCTGCGTGCCAGAAAGAACAGATTGTGTCTCCACAGCCCATGGGCGATTCGATAAAACCAGATTGCGTGCAGACCGGCATAATTGATGAAGACCTCAAACCAGTTTCGGGCGGCGGGATCCCTTTTGAGTGCGCAGCAAATATCCTCAGCGATCATTTTGAAAAAACCCGCATTCTGTTCCTTTTGAAGGCAGGGCGATTGATCTGTGTTTAGAGAGGTTGTGTTTTCCATGGTTTTGCTCCTATCCCTGTCCTTGATTGCGGAGATCATCAAACAAAGGGGTGCTCAGGTAGCGTTCTGCAAAATCGGGGATGATGACGACGATCCGTTTTCCTTTATTAACCTCGCGTTGCGCCACCTGCAAAGCTGCCCAGGTGGCTGCTCCGGATGAGATCCCAACCGGGAGACCTTCTTCCAGGCTCAGCCGGCGAGTTGTGGTAAACGCATCCTCATCGCTGACCTGGATAATCTCATCATAAATCCGGGTGTTCAAAACGGCAGGTATGAAGCCGGCTCCGATACCCATAATGGCGTGTGGACCTTTTTTACCCCCGGAAAGAACAGGGGACCCTGCGGGTTCGACAGCAATAATCTTGATGTCAGGGTTGTGGGCTTTCAAACCTTCGCCAACGCCTGTGATTGTCCCACCGGTGCCGATGCCTGCCACGACGAAATCCACCTTGCCGTCGGTATCGCGCCAAATTTCCTGCGCCGTGGTCTGGCGATGGATTTCTGGATTGGCAGGGTTTGTGAATTGATCTGGCATGTAATAGCGCGAGTCGGAAGCGACCAGCTCCTCAGCCCGGGCAATCGCCCCAAGCATTCCCTCTTCAGCAGGCGTTAAGATCAGTTCAGCGCCCAGCATCTTCATCATCATTTTGCGTTCATAACTGACTTTTTCGGGCATAACGATTACACAGTGGTAACCCCGAGCAGCGGCAACAAATGCCAGGGAAATTCCGGTATTGCCGCTGGTCGGTTCAATGATGATCTTGCCCGGCAGGAGAAGTCCTGCCTTTTCCGCTGCATTGATCATCGCCACCCCAATACGATCTTTTACGCTGTGCGCAGGGTTGAAGTATTCCAGCTTGAGGACAATATCAGCCACACCCGCAGCGTTGAGTCGATTAAGACGAACCAACGGGGTGTTTCCAATAAGCTCGGTAATGTCATTGTAAATTTTCATAATTCCCATCTTCCTTGAAATCAATCCTTTCTAAGGATGTGTCTTTAAAAAATAAAACCAGCAGATCCATATTGGGAGTGCGGCATTTGACTGACGCCGCACTGGAGAATCCTTGCGGGGCTGTCCACAACCCAGATCGACTGGCTGAGATCACTTTGGTGTCAGGCTATCCGGGCAGTGGGTAGTCACCCCGCCTCAGACATAAGCAAAAAAGCATTGGTCGCCTTTCTTTTAATTAGATAATTATTGTCTAAATTATAATATAAATAAAAATTGTGTCAAGAGGTTGCTCATCACACGTTATCCGCCTGTAAAAATAGCATATTGAATTTTCGAAGTGAAAGGATGGAATTATCTGGTTTTAACTTGCCTGCAGGTAAATCGGGCTTTGTTGGTATGTTTCAATAAACGCATCGAGATTTTGGCTCGATTTATGGATTGTATCTGTGCAGCCTAAGTTATAATATACCCAGCAAAACAGAGGAGGTTGCATGTACAACGAACGATTGACAAAATTAGGGCGATTGATGGAGAAATTTAACCTGGACGGAATGGTGCTGAATCCCGGACCGGCTTTGGTTTATCTTACCGGATTAAAATTTCATCTGATGGAGCGACCAACGGTATTGCTGGTTTCACATCAGGGTTCTTCTACGATGGTGCTGCCAGAGCTGGAGATGGGAAAATTACCTCCTGAATCGGAGGTTTTTAAAGCCTTCACTTACGGGGATGATCCGGCGACCTGGTCAGGAGCATTTGAAAAGGCTGCGGAATGGATCGACTTGAAGGAAGGTCAGATTGGTGTGGAACCCGTTCGATTGAGATTTTTGGAGTTGAGCTTCCTTGAAAACGCGCTCCCCGGGGTTCGTTTTATTGATGCCAGCCATGCGTTGGCAGCTCTTCGGATGCAGAAAGACCCTGAAGAGATCGACAAAATGAAAAGGGCTGTGCAGGTGGCACAGACGGGATTGTTGGAGATGCTGAAAACCCTGAAAGCAGGTATGACGGAAAAGCAGATCGCCAATGAACTCATCGTTCAGCTTCTGAAGGCGGGTTCTGAATCAGAAATGCCCTTCGCACCAATCGTGGCGATTGGTGAAAACAGCGCAAATCCTCATGCTGTTCCCTCGGATCGCGAGCTTCAACCGGGTGATCTTTTACTGTTCGATTGGGGTGCAACGCATGAGGGTTATTTTTCAGACATCACCCGCACCTTCACCTTTGGCGAGGTTGATTCCGAACTGATCGAAATTGGTGAGATCGTCCTTGAGGCAAATCGGGCTGGGCGCAAGGCTGGAAAACCGGGGATCACTGCTGGCTCGATTGATCGTGCTGCGCGTGCAGTGATCGATGGCGCAGGTTATGGCTTTGCCTTCACCCATCGCACAGGGCATGGCTTGGGGATGGAAGCCCATGAACCCCCCTATATTTATTTGGAAAACGGACTGATATTAGCGCCGGGGATGACTTTCACGATTGAGCCTGGAATTTATCTGCCCGGTCGAGGCGGGGTCAGGATTGAGGACGATGTGGTGATTACCGAAACCGGGTTGGAATCCTTAACAGATTTACCCCGCCAGGTTTTGCCGATTGAAGATTTCCTTGGCTGAAAGAGACCGCCTGTGTCCCGTGACCTAAAAATTCTGTCAGCGTCGATGTTTTTGTGGGGCTTCGGCGAAGGCTTGTTTTTGATTTTCCAACCGCTTTATATTCAACAGCTGGGAGCAGCGCCGATTCTGATTGGCACAATTCTCGGGCTGAATGGACTGGTGATGACATTTTCCCAGATTCCATCCGGCCTGCTTGCTGACAAAATTGGTCGACGCCCATTGATTTGGTTTTCATTTTTTGCAGGTGTGGTTGCGACATGGATTATGGCACTGGCACCTGCTTTGCCCATGTTTGTTGTAGGATTGTTTTTATATGGATTTACCTCGTCTGTGATGGCGCCGTTGAACACCTATGTACAGGCAGCCCGGGGGAGCTGGTCTGTAGGGCGATCGATCACCTTTATTTCTGCCATGTACAATGCTGGCATGATTATGGGCCCAATCGTCGGCGGGATTATCAGCTCCAATATAAACCTCAGGGCGATTTATCATGTTGCAGCGATAATCTTTACACTCTCATCGGTGGTTGTGGCTTTCTTGAGGAAACAGCCTGTTGAACAAAATAGTGGGCACGATCGAGATGAGCATTTATTTAAGAATCGAAGATTCATTGGGTTATCCCTGATCATCCTTGTATCCATGTTTGCTGTTACATTGCCACAGCCACTGGCTGCAAATTTCCTGCAAAACAACCGGAATCTTAATTTCAATCAGATCGGACGCCTTGGGGCTGTGAACGCTTTGGGCAGTGTTCTTTTGATGCTGGTGTTTGGACATGTACCCTCCGGGATCGCGATTCTTATTGGTCAGGTATGCGTTTTGCTATTTGCAATCCTGTTGTGGCGTGGAAATAATACTGTTCTATTCGGCATCGCTTATTTCTTTCTGGGCGGGTACAAATTAAGCAGGGCCATGACCGTCGCTCTTGTCAGACCTGTTGTAAGAGTATGGGAGATTGGACTGGCATTTGGGGTGGTTGAGACACTAAATTCGCTGGCATTGATGCTGGCTCCTGTTGTTGCTGGTTATCTTTATGATTGGCAGCCTGCATCGATCTTTAAAGTTGGGGCAGGCGCCATTTTATTGTCCTCGATATTTAGCGCCGGATTTTTTTATAGGCATAATTATCATTCTGAGGAACCTGTTGAACAAGCTGTGTGTGGAGGTGATGAATATTATGAAGCTTAGGTTTTTCAAGCTGACACTTGGTCCGCTTCCCAACAATGTGTATTTACTTGGTGATGATAACACAGGAGATGCTGTGGTGATCGATCCAAGCTTTGAAAGCGAGGCCGTTCTTACAAAGGCTGAGGAATTGAATTGGAGCATCCGCCAAATCTGGCTGACCCATGGGCATTTTGATCATATCGCAGGAGCGGCGGAGATCGCTCTTGCGTTTGACCCGCCGCTGCCAATTGGTCTGCACCCGGAAGATCGAGACTGGTATGAACGTGGGGGAGGGGCTTCTGTATTTGGTTTGTCGATCGCCCAACCGCCGCCTCCGACGATTGAATTTGGGGCGGGAATGGAACTCAGCCTGAGTGAGGGTGGCGCCCCTGTGGCGAGGGTGGTTCATGTGCCCGGTCACAGCCGGGGGCATGTTGTGTTTTACTGCCAGGCATTAAAGGCGCTGTTTTGCGGGGATGTGATCTTTCGTGAAGGGATCGGGCGCACGGATTTGGAAGGGGGAGATTTGCCTACGCTGCTAAAAAATATCCGCCAGGAAGTATTTTCCTTGCCCGATGAGACGCGACTTTTGCCAGGGCATGGGCCGGAGAGCACTGTGGCTCATGAGCGGACATACAACCCGTTTTTGTGAGATGGCGGGGTGGATAGCTGAAAGTGAAGGGATAACACGGGGTTACCTGCCCTGACCTGGGGAAGGAAACAAGCCTTTTTAGAGTGTGAAGTGGAATACCTTCGAGGCTAAAGAAAAGTGGCGTGCTGGTTGTGTGCGGATAAACGCAAAGGAAGATAAGGAAACAAGATCGTATTGTTTCTTTTTATGGTGAATGGAACAGCTCGGCTCACTTCGAAATTGTCTGAAACAAAAAGGTGCAGTTAGTTCTCTACTGCACCTTATATTTTAATGGTTGTTATTTAATTATTATTTTGCATATTCCGTAGCCCGGCTCTCACGAATCACGGTGATCCGAATTTGACCGGGGTATTGCATGGTTTCTTCGATCTGCGATGCGATATCCTTCGCCATGCGATGGGCTTCCACGTCATCAATCTCTTCCGGTTTGACGATGATCCGCACTTCACGACCGGCCTGGATAGCATAACTGCTTTCCACGCCCTTGTGGTTGTTGGCAATATTTTCAAGTGAACGCAGGCGCTTGATGTACTGTTCAAGGTCTTCGCGTCGTGCGCCGGGGCGGGCACCAGAGATCGCGTCTGCGGCTTCGACGATCACCGCTTCAATCGATTCCTGTTCAATTTCGTGGTGATGGGCGCCAATGATATTGACCACTTTGGCGTTGACGCCATATCTCTGAGCAAATTCAGCGCCAATTTGAGCATGGGTGCCTTCGATATTGTGATCCATTGCCTTGCCCAGGTCATGCAAGAGGGCGCCTGCCTTGGCAATCTCAACATTCGCACCCAGTTCGGCAGCAATCACACTGGCGATTTTGGCAGTCTCGACTGCATGGGCAAGCTGGTTTTGCCCGTAGGATGTCCGAAATTTTAATCGTCCTAATTTTTTCAACACTTCATTGTGTAGACCCGCAACACCTACATCATAAGCAGCCTGTTCTCCTGCTTCAGCGATATCTTCTTCCATTCGATCTGTTTCTTCATCGACAATTTTTTCAATGTTGGCAGGGTGAATGCGTCCATCAATCACAAGGCGTGAAAGGGCGCGTTTGGCGATTTCGCGCCTGACAGAATCAAAACTTGATACTGTGACAGCCTCAGGTGTATCATCCACAATGACATCGACGCCGGAAATTTGTTCAAATGCCCGGATGTTGCGACCGTTTCGCCCAACGATCCTGCCTTTCATTTCCTCGTTCGGAAGGTTAACAATTGACGTGGTTACCTCTGCCACCTGATCTGAGGCGACTCTTTGGATGGCATCGGCAATTAATTCGCGTGCGCGTGTGTTGCCTTTTTCACGAGCCTCGCTTTCGATTTGACGGATGATGCGCGCCATATCGGTACGGGCTTCTTTTTCAGTTTCCGCCAGGATCACCTCACGCGCTTCTTCTGTGGTCATCTGCGAAACTCGCTGCAGTTCTGCTGTGATTTCTGTGTGTATTTTTTCGACTTCGTTGGCACGTTTGTCAATGCTCGACTGACGTTTGTTCAAACGGATTTCTCGCTCCTCATATTTCTCGAATCTTCGATCCAATTCCTCACGCCGTTTTTGCAGACGGTCGTCTTCTCTGTTCAATTCATTGCGCCGATGGGTCAGTTCGTCATCGGCTTTTTGTGTGATTGTAAGGGCATTGTCCTTTGCTTCTAATTCAATCTCCCGTGCTTTTTCTTGCGCATCCCTGACGATCTGGTCTGCTTTAATATTTTGTGCTTTTCGATTGTTTTCTATCATGATATGTTTGATCAGAAAACCAATTCCCACACCCAGCGCCAAAGCAGCAATACTAATGATTATTACGATTGGGTCGTCCATAAATTACACTCCATTTTCCAGTTTATTCAGTGCGCTTGTGCTCAGGTAGGGCAAATTCATCCCACAAACGTTCGACAGTGGGTTTGACAAGGCTGTATTGAAACCCTCGTCGAATTAAAAAGCCGCTGACTTTTTTAAAGAAATCGGATTTTTCTTCGTTCTGACATTGTTTGGCTTTTTTAATGCCAGCCTGATAGGATAGTTCAGTCTCGTCGCCACCGAATTCTGCAAGCGCATGTTGGATTGTTTCATCTGCCACGCCTTTAAGGCGGAGTTCATAAGTCAGGAGACGTGCACTGCGTGGGCGGAAGGTGTTTCGGTTTTCGATCCATTGTCGTGCAAATTCATGATCATCCAACCAATGGTTTTCCTGCAATTTCTCTAATGTAGATTCAACGACTACCTCGCTAAATCCCTTCTCAATTAACCGCCGACGGGTTTCTTCAACCGAGCGCGGGCGGTGATTGATAAATTGCATTGCCTTTTGCAGTGCGATTTCGTATGTATCTTTCTCCAGCAACTTATTGATCTCTGCCTCAGAAAGTTTCCGACCGGGTTTCAGCCAGGCTGCCACAAATTTCGAAAGACCAAACGCGAAACTGCCATCGAGGTAGATGCTGACCCTCTGGTGATTTCGTTTTTGAGCTTTTATGGCGGTGATTTCGCGTTCCATTTTCAGGATCTCTCTTAAGCAAAGACAGCCGTATCGCTGCCCCGAGCGGCTACGGCCATCGTATCATTAAGGAACCCTTATTGGCTTTATTTTGTAAAGGATAGAATCATTAATCGTTTAATGACACATTCATCAAACTTAGCGGTCAAACGGGTTAACTTGCAGTGCAAAGGTTGACCATATCTATCCAGAACTCATTTTTTTGATACCCACTTTGAAAAATTTCTAAATGTAACAATCAGTCCGTTTGGACTTTTTTATTTCAGAATGGGCATCATTGTCTAATAACAATGCCAGGCAGGATGCCGGCGAAAATCATCCTATGTTTTTCTTTGATATTATGAACGCAGCCAAAATTTCTTCAGGCGGCAGATAAACAATTTTCTATTTTAATAAGTCATCAGACTTATTTCTCTCATACTATTATACAATAAAAAATAGATTAATAAAGGTGTTTGTGAAAGAGATTTTTAAGTAACTTAAAAGGTGCTGTATACGAATACACAAAACGAACCGTCTTATTTAACGACGAATAATTGAACACCACGTGCTTGGGTTTTTGGTTAATTGTGTAACTCGTGTTAAAATAAGAAACATGAACACAATCAAACCAGAGGTAACCATAGAATTGCAAAAAAGAGACGCTTTTCGGCGGCATCAACGCCAAAGCTTTTGGCAAATAATCTTGCCGGTTATCCTGGCAGGTCTTTTGATGTTGACCGGTATGGTTGTCATGATATTATCTATTTCAGGAGCAAAAACAGGCATTGTCGTCTCGCAATGGTCTGATTTATCGGTCATTTGGCTGACCTTGCCCATGTTTATACCTGCTGTCATGGTATTAATCTTTACAATATTAATAATTTACGCCGTTGCAAGATTAATCAAGCTTGTGCCGAAATATGCTCAGCTGATTCAGGCTTATGTGAAACTGTATGCTTTGCGAATTAATCTGGCGACAAACAAAGCCGCTGCACCATTTATCGGCTGGAAAAGCATCCTTGCTGGCGCCGGTCGAATTTTTTCTTCACTTTTTGGGCGTTGAAGAACCTAAGTGATCTTCGCAAGGTTGTATCGGTCTGGTACGGTATCATCAATTGAAATTTGATAATGGATTTAATAATTCAAAGAATTTGAATGGGAGTTCCAATATGAACAAAAACCAAAAAACAAAAACAATGATTGTCGGGGCAATCATTGGTGCGCTTGCTGGCACGGTATCAGCGTATTTATTGATTAACCGGGCAGAAACAGAAAACACAGAAGCCAAACTCTCTGCAGGTGAAGGCATTCAGGTCGGATTAGGATTGTTGGGCCTGATGCGCTTGATTGCCGGCATGGGCAAAGAGTGAGCGTTGTGAATCTAACAGGTTGTTATTTTGTTTGAGATTGTTTTTCTTGGGACTTCAGCCTCGGCGCCATCCGTGCACCGGGGTTTGTCTTCATTGTTTATTCAGCATGAGGAGTACCGGTTTCTGGTCGACTGTGGCGAGGGAACCCAGCGGCAGATTCTGCGCTCAGGAATTGGCTTTAAAAGGCTGAACCAAATTTTACTCACCCATGGGCATCTTGATCACATTCTTGGCCTGGGTGGGCTGACTTCCACTTTCCTCCGCTGGGAGGTGATGGAAGAGATTGAGATTTATGGTACACGGCACACCCTGGATCGGGTGCATGACCTGATCTTTGGGGTGGTTTTGTGCGGGTATCGCGGCAAACCACCGGTGGTTTTGCAAGAGATCCAACCCGGCACTTTTTATGAAACAGAACGTTTTACGATCACAGCCTTTCCGGTGGAACATCGCGGTTCAAATTCTCTGGGTTACCGTTTTGAGGAGCGGAGCCGCCGACCATTTTTGCCAGAAAAGGCGGATAGCCTGAACATTCCATCCGGTCCCTGGCGAAGGGACCTTGTGGCAGGAAAGAGCGTTGAGCTGCCCGATGGACGAAAGATAGAACCCGACCAGGTGCTTGGAAAATCGCGCCAGGGGACAACGCTGGTTGTCATCGGGGACACCGGTCGAATTGATAACCTCCTGCCTTATGTAACAGGTGCAGATGCTTTGGTGATCGAATCAACCTATATCAAGGCTGAAGAACATCTGGCAGACCGCTTTGATCACCTGACCGCTGAACGGGCAGCCACATTAGCCAAGGAAGCCGGGGTAAGTCAATTGTTCCTGACCCATCTTTCAAGACGTTATCGCGAGCGTGATGTGCTGGAAGAAGCGCAGGCAATTTTCCCGGATGTTCATGTGGCGCGTGATTTCGATCGCTTTCAAATAAAACACGATTCCTGAAAGAACTACATTTGACAAAACTGGAGGCAGCGGCGCGGAACGATCGCTTTTTTGGGCCTGTATCCGGCAGAAATTTCCCGGGCTGTTCGCATAACTTGTTTGCTTTGTAGTTGTTTTCGATAAAAGAGAACTGTCTCGTTAATCCTTTTACCTCAACAGGATATGTTAGAATCCCATCAATGAAAAACTTCATTCTTGCCTCCAATTCGCCACGGCGAAGAGATCTTTTTTCTTTGTTCGGCTGGCCTTTTATAGTGATCCCTGCGGATATTGATGAATACCGAACAGAAGGGGAAACGCCTGTCGCTTATGTGCAACGCCTGGCATCGGAAAAAGCCAGGCTGGTTGCTGAAAACCATGCGGGTCTGGTGATTGCTGCGGACACAATCGTTGTGGATGGGGATGAATTATTGGGTAAGCCGGCGGATGATGAGGATGCAAGGAGAATGCTCAAGCAGCTGAGGGGAAGAATTCACCAGGTTTACACAGGCATTGCCATACTGGAAACGGAAACCGGTAAGTTCTTCAGCGGTGTGCGCTGCACAGATGTGCCGATGCGTGATTATTCTGATGCTGAAATTGAGTCCTATATCGCCACGGGGGACCCGCAGGATAAGGCGGGGGCTTATGCAATTCAGCACGCCGGCTTTCACCCGGTTGAAAACCTGTCCGGCTGCTACGCCTCCGTGATGGGTTTGCCGATCTGTTTGCTGAGCGCGGGCTTGATGAAATTTGGGGTCGCAATTCCGGCGGACCTGCCAGCACGCTGCCAGGAAGCATTGGGCTCTACCTGCCCTTATCTTTCACAGGTTGCAGGATCAACATGAATGCTCGCACGATAAATTTGAGGATGAAGCGACGCTTGCGATTTGCCTGGGTGGCGACCCTCCTCTTCGGCTGTCTGGTGAATGCGTGTGTCCCCGGGAATATTCCTGGCTTTGAAACACTCAATCCGATGTATGACATCGCGTCAGCCTCAGCCGCACAAACTGCGATGACCAATTTTCTTGACGCGTGGCAGGCTGAAGATTATCAAGCGATGTATGTCTTGCTGTCTTCATTGAGTCAGGATGCGATCTCTTTTGATGATTTCGAAAGCGCTTATCGTAATACGGCACAGGAGCTCACATTAGAAAGTCTGGCTTACAAAATTTTATCCGCCATGGCTTCTGAGAATCGTGCTGAAGTGGCATATCGCGTGGATTTCAACACGAAACTCTTTGGAACGATCCGGCGGGACCTGATTGTGAACCTGGTGCGTGAACAGAACACCTGGCTGATCCAATGGGAACGGGGTGTGATATTTCCGGAATTTAAATCGGGACTGTATTTGCAATTTGTGGGAGAAAGACCTTCCCGCGGACGAATTTTCGATAAAAATGGTGCACCCCTGGCGTCTTATGAAGACGCGATTGCTGTGGGTGTGGTCCCCGGTATGGTTTTGCCAGAACAGGCTGAACAAGTTTATCAAGCTCTGGCACAGATCAGTATTTACGATTCCGTGACGCTGCGCGCCATGGTGGAAGCCACACCTGATGATTGGTATCTTCCGATCGTGACCCTTTCGCAGGCGGAAATCGAACCTTACCTTGTGGAATTGCGAGCCCTTTCAGGGCTGCGGCTGGATGGGCTGAGGGAGCGTTTTTATGTGGATGGGGGCGTGGCGCCCCATGTGCTGGGATATCTGGGTTATATCACCGAAGAAGAACTGGATACTTACTTGCGATTGGGATACCAGCAGGATGAACGGGTTGGGCGTGCCGGGTTGGAGGCGGCTTTTGAAACCGAACTCTCAGGGAAAAGGGGTGGTTCCCTGTACCTGGTGAATGAAGCGGGCGCCATCCAGACACTGATTGCTGCCAGCGAAGCGGTACCGGGCAACTCCTTGTATACAACGCTGGACAAGGGACTCCAAATGCGTTTGCAAGCATCTTTAGGCGACAAACGGGCTGCCGTGGTGGTGATAGAAGTAAATACCGGGCGCGTCTTAGCTTTGGTCTCAAACCCACACTTCGACCCGAATGTTTTTGATCTGCGCGATCCAGATCGAGATCTCCTCACATCCTATTTAAATAATGAAGATCAACCGCTCTTCAATCGTGCCACCCAGGGTCAATATCCTCTTGGATCTGTTTTTAAGACAATTACAATGTCTGCTGCCCTGGAAGAAGGGGTTTTTTCTGCCCGTTCAAGCTTTTATTGTGGACAAAGTCTTTGGGTTTGTGATAGTGTCTATCTCTATGATTGGACTTACAGCCACGGCGTGGCACCCAGCGGAACAATCACCCTTACCGAAGGTCTGGTGCGTTCATGTAATCCCTGGTTTTACCGGATTGGAGAAAGCCTGTTTAACGAGGGGCATGAAGACAGCCTGTCATTGATGGCGACGGGTTTTGGACTTGGCGAAGCAACAGGGATTGAAATCTCAGAAGCGGTTGGCAATATACCGGAAATCGCCCGCACCTGTGTGGAAAGCGCGCAATTATCGATCGGCCAGGGTGAGATTCTGGTGACACCCTTACAGGTTGCTGCATATTTTGCCGCTCTGGCGAACGGAGGCACTTTATATCAGCCTGCTCTGATTGATGCCATAAAAACCTCATCAGGGCAGGTTGTCCAAACGTTCTCTCCGCAAGAAAATGGAAAACTGCCTGTTTCGGAACGGAATCTGGCTGCGGTTCAGGAAGGGCTGCGTTTGGTGCTGGAAGATCCAGCCGGCACGGGTTATCGGGCCGTCTTGGGATTGGATGTCCCTGTTTCGGGGAAGACGGGTACAGCACAAACGCCCAGTGGAGACCCGCATGCCTGGTTTGCGGGTTATTCCTGGTTGAATGACCCGGAGCGTCCAGATATTGCTGTGGCTGTGATTGTGGAAAATGCGGGCGAAGGTTCAGCGATAGCAGCGCCGCTCTTTCGACGGGCTGTTTCGTTGTATTTTTCTAACAATGATGACCCTGGCGGACTCATGCCGTGGGAAGTTGAACCTTATATCATGCCAGAGCAAACCCCGGATTCTGACCTATCCCCAACTGAGGAATGACCCAGTATAATCAGATCTTGCATTATTTGGAAATAAGTACAATCCCAGTCGGGTTTATTGGAGAATATGGATGAGAAAAACTTCTCTATGTGTGATCATTTTGCTGCTGGCGATCACTGCCTGCACAGTACAGCCAGCAATTAAGGGTACCGAGGTGGCACCGACTGCCACGTCAACGCTCCCTGATCCTCAGGTTTTTATCACGCCTGCGCCTGATATTGAACAAGCAATTCAGGGTTTTATGACCGCCTGGGCGGCAGATGATTACGAAACAATGTATGCTTACCTCTCCGACGAGAGTCGAAATGCGATCTCAATTGAGGATTTTTCAGATCGCTATCGCAATTCCGCTGTCGCCATGACTTTGGAGTTTGGTAGTGGGATTGACTATGAAATTCTGACCAATGTAACCAATCCAAATTCGGCATTGTCATCGGTGAATGTAACTTACAATACCTATCTTTTTGGCTCTTTATCCCGCCAGATTGCGTTCCCGCTGGTACGGGAATCAGAAGGCTGGCGTTTCAGTTGGGATGAAAGTTTAATCCTGCCGGAATTGATAGACGGCAACATCCTGGAAATCGTCCGTGAAACGACTCCTCGCGGAAACATCTATGCCAATGATGGATCACCCATTGCGGCTCAGGAAGATGTGGTTGCAATTGGTTTCACGCCAGGTGGGCTCAATTCAAAACAAATGGGGCTCTTTTATCAAACGATGTCAAAATTGAGCATTTACCAAATCGCAGAGATTGTAGAAATGGTTGAGAATGCCTACCCTACAGATTACGTCTCCCTTGGCGAAGCATCCCAATCGGAAGTTGATCAGCACATGAAATCTCTGAGTGCGCTGAGCGGTGTGTTCCTCAACTACTATTCATCTCGCTTCTATTATGACGGCGGGATTGCACCTCAGGCGGTGGGGCACCTGACTTATATTTCTGAAGATGATCAGTATGAATACCTCCGCCGGGGTTATTCTATCAATGAACGTTTTGGGGGCACAGGGTTGGAACGTGCTTTTGAAAACGAATTATCAGGAGAGCGGGGTGCAAGTCTTTATTTAAAATCACCGGACGGACAGATCATCAGTAAGCTGGCTCAAAGAAGCGCTTCGCCTGGACAATCGATCACGACAACCATCGATCCGACACTCCAGTATTATCTGCAGCAGTCATTGGGAAAATACCGTGGTGCGATCGTGGTGATGGAAATTGATACGGGACGTGTGCTCGCCATCGTGTCCAATCCCCAGTTTGATCCAAACCTGTTTGATTTTCAAAACCAGAACTATGTTTATGTTGACAATCCTTATTTTCAGCCAAATGACCCTGTTTTCAACCGGGCAACCAGCGGGCAATACCCATTAGGATCCGTATTTAAGATCATCTCCATGGCTGCCGCCCTGGAGACGGGCGTTTTTACACCGGAGTCAGAAATTTATTGTGGTCATACCATCAATGCTTGTGGGAACGAATATTATGACTGGACTCTGGAAAAAGAAAGACCACCGAGTGGCGATCTGAACCTGCCCGAGGGTCTGATGCGATCCTGCAACCCCTGGTTTTATTATATTGGTGAACAGCTTTATTATCATGACTTTACAAATTCCATTGCAGACCTGGCGCGTGATTTTGGGTTGGGGAGGAAGACAGGTATTGAAATTCCTGAGGAGGCTGGCAATATCCCTGAAAGGACAGACTCCTGCGAAGCAAATGTTCAGTTGTCGATTGGACAGGGTGATATGACCGTAACGCCCTTACAAGTTGCCCAATTTCTTGCTGCGGTAGGGAACGGGGGCACACTTTATAAACCATCGCTCGTCGAGTCAATTGGTTTTGAGAACGAAGAACCTACCCACACCTTTGAACCTGAAATACTTGGCAAATTACCTGTCACCGAAGAGCATTTGGAAATCATATCAGAGGCGATGCGCTGGGTTATTAAGGAAGCCAGGGGTACTGCTCACCGTGAACTGGGGGGTATGCCCTACAGAGCCCATGGAAAAACGGGCACAGCCCAAAATCCATTTGGCACCTCACATGCCTGGTTTGCCGGCTTCACCCGTGAAAACCGTGAAAACAAACCCGACATTGCGATTGCTGTGGTCCTTGAAAACGCCGGTGAGGGTTCTGAGATGGCAGCGCCTGTTTTCAGACGGGTGGTTTCACTCTATTTTTCTGATTACACCAGCGCAGGCATTACTTTGCCCTGGGAAGCCTTCCCTTATGTGGTTGCTTCGCTCACGCCGATCCCTTCGGATACGCCCGTTCCTACGAATACTCCATGGCCTACTGAGACCCCGATTGTAGAGGAGATTCCTGATGAAACACCGCATGAAGAAGAAATCCCCGCTGAAGAACCATAGGAGCGTGTTGGCTTGACCTCTTTGCTGGATGGACTGGTGATTCGAGCCCAATCGGGTTTTCTCACCATAAAAACAGATTCTGGCGTCTTTGTTTGCCGTCTGCGTGGTCGGTTGAAGCAAGATGATGCAGAGGGAGACATTGTCGCAGTGGGCGATAGGGTGGCAATAACCCCGAAGGACGATGGCACAGGAACAATTGAACACATTCACGAACGAAAAAGCGTCTTCTCTCGCCAGCGGACCGGGATTAAGCGGGATTTTCACCAGATTATTTTAGCGAACCCTGATCAAATTGTGGCTGTGTTTGCCTGTGCTGAGCCCGAACCACGTTTGCGAATGCTGGACCGTTTTTTGGTGATCGCGGAAAAACAACATATTGGGGCGGTGATCGTTGCGAATAAAATTGATCTGATCCCCCGGGAGAAAGCAGAAGCGATGTTTTCAGGGTATGGTCGGTTGGGCTATCCGGTGGTTTACACCTCGGCACGGACCGGGCAGGGTGTGGATGCTTTGACGGATCTCCTCAAAGACAAAATTTCCGCACTGGTTGGACCTTCTGGTGTCGGCAAATCGAGCCTTCTGAATGCTATTGAACCTGATCTGGGGCTGAGGGTGTCTGCAGTGAGCGAGGCGACCACGAAAGGCAAACACACAACGCATGTGCGCGAATTGTTTCCGCTTGAAGTTGGAGGTTATGTGGCGGATACCCCCGGAATCCGATCTTTGGCGCTGTGGGATACAGAGCCAGAAGAACTGGATGCTTATTTTGTTGAGCTGCGAGACCTGGTATCGGAATGCAAGTTCAGCGATTGCACGCATACGCACGAGCCGGGATGCGCGGTGCGGGCAGCGGTTGAAGATGGTCAGGTTTCAGCGGAGCGTTACCATTCCTATTTGAGACTCCGCTTTGATGACGAAGCAGATGATTTTGCTGATGAAATCGGTGATGATTAAATAGTTTAAAAAGTATTGGAAACTTTCATGAAACGTTGGTTATTAATTTTAATGATGGCAATTACCCTTTCAGCATGCAGTAGTGGTGTGGAAAAGACGCCTGTTGAGATCGATCCCGTTGTGATTGTGGATCCCACGCCCATGCCGACCCTTACCCCTACCCTGGAACCACTAAAATCGTTAACGGTGTGCGCGAGCAAACTGCCCGATCAATTGTTTCCCTTTGACGGCGTTCAAACTTCCAGTAAGAGTAATTTGTTGAGCTTGCTGTATGAGCCAGCCTTTGTGATTGGCGAAGGGTCATTAACATCGGGAATTCTGGAAAAAATCCCCACATCGTCGGATGGTGACCTGCGACTTCAACCCGTCGCTGTTCAACGAGGGCAGACTGTTGTGGACGTCGAGGGCGCGCTGGTGGTTTTAAAAGAGGGTGTCAGGGTCCGCCCTGCTGGATGCCAGGAAACAGAATGCGCGATCACCTGGGATGGACTGGATCCCCTGGAAATGGATCAGCTGGTGGTCGACTTCACTATAAAAATGGAGATCGCCTGGTCGGACGGTGAGCCCCTGACGGCTCATGATTCGCAATTTTCTTTTCAGGTGGCGAACGATCCCAGTGCACCGGGTCTCAAGTGGGTAGAAGACCGAACAGGATCCTATACCGCGATCGATGATCACAATCTGCAATGGGTGGGTAAACCGGGGTTTACAACCCCTGAAGTCGAAACCTTGTTCTGGACGCCCTTACCATCCCATGTTCTTTCGCTTTCTGAAGGGTGGGACGAACTGGTTAATGAGGCAACTGCCCTGCGTGGGAAACCCAGTTATGGGCCCTTTGCTGTTTTTGGATACGACGATGGGCTGTTGCGGTTGATTTTAAATCCAAATTATGATCGCGCACCACAGGATTTGCCAAAATTGGATGAGATTGTCTTTCGCCAGGTTGATGGCGGCTTGCAAGCAGCGTGGTCAGCGCTTCAAGCAGGTGAATGCGATGTTCTTGATACTTCATTTAATCTGGCTGGTTCACCGGAAATACTTGCAGAAATAGGGGCTGATGATCGTTACGATCTACTTCTCGAAGAAGCTGATTCATGGACGCAGATTGTGCTTGGCATCAAGCCGGCGTCCTATGATGATTACTATAATCCCCAGATGGGAGATCGCCCCGATATACTGGGCGATGCGAGGGCCCGCCAGGCGATCATGCACTGTCTGGACCGTGACGCACTGTTAGAATCAAGCCTAGATGGCTTGACTCAGGTATGGCCGAGCTTTTTACCCCAGGGCAAATCTCGCATGGCGGAGGGTGGAAGTATCATTTTTGATCCCCAGACGGGGCGCGATTTACTTCAGGAAGTTGGTTGGATCGATCATGACGGCAATCCCGAGACGCCTTTACTGGCATATTATGTGGTGGGTGTTCCTGTAAACACCCCGATGGCGCTCGAATTGCTGGGCAGCCCTTCAGGCTTTCATCGAGATTTGGCGGGAGCAATCCAGGGTCAGCTGGGTGCGTGTGGGATTGGTGTGACGGTCACAGTGTTGCCAGAAGATACATTCTACGCGCCCGGCCCGCAGGGGGTGTTGTTTGGGCGCCAGTTTGATTTGGCGCTTATCTCGTGGCAACCCCACCCAGGGTTGGATTGCCAGCTTTATCAGAGCTCAGCCATCCCAAGAAACGCAAATCAATGGATTGGAACCAATATTGCAGGTTTCGAAGACAATGCTTATGATCGCGCCTGTCAAAATGCGTTATTATCCTTGCCTGATTCCTATGATGAAACAGTCCGGTTGGCAGAGGAAACCTATCTCGAGCATTTGCCTGCAATTCCCCTGTTTTCGGTCCCCGAAACGATGGTTATCCCCTCAGAAGCATGCCTTGGTGCAGAAATTGAGACGGTTTCCGATTTTTTCGCCCAGTTACCGGGACTGAATGTTAAGGATACTTGTCGATAACCATCTTCTAACGAGTTTGCAGGTTTGAAATTTGGAAAAGGCAATGAGCAATGAAAAGATATGCGGATGATTACGAAATTCAGATTGATCTGGATAAAAAAGGGCGCGAAAAAAAAGTTGCTGTCTACCGGGGGAATTTCTTTAAGGTTGATATAAATGAACAACAGCTGATTGACTTGCGGAAACGAGCGATTTTTTTGTTTCTTTTTCTGGTCGCTTTGCATGTTGCCGGCGGATTTGTGGCGAATCGTGGCATGTATGCATTTTATGTCGCGATTCCTTATGTGTTTACATTTCTGACCCTGTATTTCTTGGGGACGGGTATTTTTAGAATACCAAGGCGAAAACGAAAATTCCATAGAGATGAGGTAGACCTTTCATTTAACAGGGCAAAGAAAGCAAGCCTTGCCTTATTGATCATCCTCGTTATCGGAGGTATTGGGGAGATATTCTTTATTATCTTTTTTTCAAAGAACGCACTCACCTTGGAATTTCTGTTTTTAAGCCTGACTCTTTTGACGATAGGCTGTGCGTATTGGATTTTTCACCTTTTCAAAGGCGTTCAGGTGATGCCCTGCGGTGATGAGAACGGTGAATAATAGAAGGCGGTGTTCGCGTGAGAATTCCCAAAGAATGGCGTGTTTTTTAAAAAACGAATGCCTGGCAAAACGGAATCACATCAATTTTGCTTATTCATTAATGGCGGATAAAATGATGGTCTGTGGTCAGCCCCTCCAGGGTGTTAAACTTGACAAACTTGGGGTTTTAAAATAACATTATGAATCATATTGGCTTTTCAAATCAAGCATGTTTGCCTTATGCAGATGAGCAAAGCCTAATGAGAAAAGATTGGAAATAGTTTGAATCATCGTAAAAAAGTCTGAGCTATAAAGAGTGTGCATGCCAAAACGCGCCTGCTCAGACTTTTTTGTAAACGTTTATATAAGGAGGTGGTGCATACCACGCGAATTTACGAGAGTTTTTGTTAGTTGTTAGATTCAATTCACTAGTTTCATAACATAAAATACGTTATGGAGGAGAAAAAATGAAAAGATTTACTATTTTATTCCTGAGTCTTCTAATAGCGGCAAGCATGGTTTTAGCTGCATGTCAGCCGGCTGCCACACCTGAAGCGCCAGTTGAAGAACCAGCAGAAGAACCAGCCGAAGAACCCGCTGAAGAACCAGCTGAGGAACCCGCAGAAGAACCTGCTGTTGATATTCCTCTTGTTGTTACATATACCGAGTTCTCTCAAAAATTCAGCCCCTTCTATTCCGAATCTGCCTATGATGCGGATGTGGCTGCAATGACCCAGATTAGCCTTCTGACGACCGACCGTGTTGGTGGTATTGTCAAAAACGCAATCGAAGGTGAGACTCGCGAGTACAATGGCGTTCCCTATCTTTATACCGGCCCTGCGGACACCAATGCGGATTATGATGAGGCAACGGACACCACGGTCTATACTGCGAAACTTCGCGAAGATTTGCTGTTCTCTGATGGCACGCCTGTGACCGCTGATGACGTCATCTTCACCTATTACACCTTCCTCGATCCATCTTATGTGGGTACGACTTCACTGAATTCCTATCCCATCATTGGTTTGAAAGACTACCAGACTCAGACAACCTCTGACGTTTATGAAAAATACAATGAACTGTTCGAGGCGATCTATGCTGCTGGTATCGACCACGAATGGTCAGAAGCTGATGCATGGACCCAGGAATTACAGGATGATGTTTGGGGTCGCTTGACTGCGGACATCACCACTGAGGTTCAGAAGATTGCGGATTATGTTGCAGCGAATTACCTGGATGACAGCTTCACCACTGCCTATTTTGGTGGGCGCACTGCTGAAGAGGTTGGCGCGAGCGATGGTTTGAAGATGGCTTATGCGATGACCATGTGGGGTTTTGGCGGCGAAGAAGATGACGTGTTTGTCGCTCCTTCAGGCGCCACCTGGGATCTGGTTGATGAATTCCCTGTGCTCGACGATTATGTCAATGAATTGATTGGTGCCTATGGTTGGGATGTGCAAGCAGCTTTCCCCGCTGAATCAACTTCCGGTGACGTTGATGTGTATGCCAATGTAAAAACAGCTTTCATCGGTTTCTGGGGTCCACAGGATGAGGGCATGGGCGAAGGTGGCGTTCCCAACATCGCTGGTATCAAGAAGCTTGATGACTACACCGTCGAAGTGACAGTGGAAGGCTTCTCTGCTCCTGCTGTTTACTCCATCCTGGGCGTTCAGGTGACACCGCTGCATTATTACGGCGATGTCGATAAGTACGACTATGACAACAATAAATTCGGTTTTGATTTTGGCGACCTTTCCAAACAGGAAAGCCTGACTCCCACACCATTGGGCGCTGGCGCCTACAAGTACGTCAAGTTTGAAAACAAGGTTGTTTATTTTGAAGCCAACGAGAATTATTACAAGGGCGCTCCCAAGATCAAAGAAATCCAATTCCGTGAGACTGAATCTTCTGAGGTTCCCTCCGCGGTTAAAACGGGCACCGCTGATGTTGGTGAGATGAGCTACAACTCAGAACGCTATGCCGAAGTTCAATCCTACAACACCAACGGTGAAATGACCGGTGACGTGATTACCTCCAGCATGGTTGATAACCTGGGTTATGGATACATTGGAATCAATGCAGACACCGTCAATGTTGGCGGCGATCCTGCTTCAGAAGCATCCAAGAACCTGCGAAAAGCCATTGCAACTGTGATCTCTGTTCATCGTGATCTGGCGATTGACAGCTACTACGGTGAAGGCGCTTCCGTCATCAATTACCCGATCTCCAATACATCCTGGGCTGCTCCTCAACCAACTGACGAGGGCTACCAAATTGCATTCTCGGTTGATGTCGAAGGCAACCCAATTTACACTGCTGATATGGGTCTTGACGAGCGCGTTGCTGCTGCTGAAGCTGCAGCTTTGGGCTTCTTTGAGGCTGCCGGTTACACCGTCGCCGATGGAAAACTGACCGCTGCCCCCGAAGGCGCGAAATTGGATTACGAAGCCTTTGTCCCTGCCGATGGAACCGGTGATCATCCCAACTTTGCGATCTTCACCTCGACGCAGGAATCCATGGCAAAACTCGGTATGGATTTCCGAATCAATGACCCTGCTGACTGGAATGTGATGCTGGATGCAATCGATGCCAATACACAGGAAATTTGGACGATGGCATGGGGTTCAACAATTGACCCTGACATGTACCAGATTTACTACAGCACCAACATCCCTGGTGGCGGTGGCTCTGGCTCGAACTACTACCACATTCAGGACGCAGAACTGGATCAGCTCATTATGGATGCACGCCTTAGCGATGATCAGCCTTTCCGTAAGTCTGTTTACAAGCAGGCGCTTGACGTCATTATGGACTGGGCAGTTGAGATTCCAAGCTATCAGCGTTTGAACGTCATCATTTTCAGCACCGAACGGATCAATATTGATACCGTTACCCCTGATATCACCACCTTCTGGGGTTGGATGAATGACATTGAACTGCTTGAGATGCGCTAATCATTTAGTTTGATATTTGCAGTACTTAGTGAGCCCACCCTTGGGTGGGCTCACATTTTGGTCTCTATGTTTCGTTGTTAAAACGATCAAAATTGCTTAGAATCAGGACATGATATGAAAAATTTCATTATCAGGAGAATTTTACTCGGCATTTTCATTATCTTTTTTGGAGCGATGATCATCTACACGGTCATCCGTTTGTTGCCCACTTCCTACGTGGAGCAAATTGCCAGACAACGTGCCAGCAACCCACTCAGCACCAAATCTTATCAGGAATGGCTTGACCAATTAAATGAGGTTTATCGATTAAATGTAGGCATTATCCCGGGTTATTTCGGCTGGTTAGGAAACGCGATCAGGGGAGATTTTGGTGAATCCTGGCATTATGGCATTCCGGTCACACAAAAATTCTCGGAAGTCGTCTGGTATTCTTTTATTATTAATATCATTACCTTTCTGGTTGAACTGCTGATCTCCATTCCATTGGGCATTTTAGCAGCCAGGAAGCAGTATTCCAGGACAGATTACGCCATTACCGTCTTTGCGCTGGCGGGCATTTCTTTACCCACCTTTTTCCTGGCGACCATATTAAAATATGTGTTTTCTATCAAACTGGGTTGGTTTGACCTGTATGGACTGACGGGAAGGTTTCATACTTCTATGACCCCTTTCCGGCAGATGCTCGATATCGCCTATCACATGGTATTACCGGTTATCACGCTAATGATGCTTTCCATTGGGGGGCTCATGCGTTACACGCGTACCAATATGTTGGAGGTATTGAACTCTGATTACATCCGAACTGCCCGGGCTAAGGGCTTGTCAGAGAAAGTCGTGATTAACAAGCACGCCTTTCGAAACACTTTGATCCCGCTGGTTTCTTATATGAGTTATTTGTTGCCCTCAATGTTTGGTGGTGCGCAGATCACGGAGACCCTGTACCAAATTCCGGGCATTGGCTATATCTCCTATCAGGCGATGATTCGGGGCGACATTCCCTTTGCAATGTTCTATACGACTTTTTTGATCGTTTTAACACAGATCAGTTTGTTAATTGCAGATATTATGTACGCTGTGGTCGACCCACGTGTTAGAGTGAATTGATGGTGGTTAGTTATGAGTGATAATGATATTTTTGATCGAGGGTTGGAACCAGACGCTGTTGAATTGAACAGTAATGATGATGAGATGCGCCTTGACGATGCAAGGCGGGTCAAGATACTCTCGCCAGGAATGCTTGTTTTTAAACGTTTTATTCGCAATAAACTGGCGGTGGTAGGGCTTGTCATTTTGATTTTCATGTTCCTGTTTTCTTTTGTTGGGCCACTATTTTCACCTTATGGGCAAGCACAATTTTTTACCAGTCTGGGAAGCATGGTAAAAAACTATGCCGGCGCGATCTATAATGAGGAATTGCGTTACACTGTGGTTGAAGGCGAAAGTTTTGCAGGTTCGGCAAGGGCTCAGTTTCTTCTTTCTGCTGGGAAAAACAAGGATACGTTTTCAGTAGGTGATGAAGTTTATATGTATGAACAGGTCAATGATGCAACCTATCGGATCATGCATCTTTTCCCGATAGCAGAGCAGCTGTTTGGCAAGCTTAATCCATTGGGCGATATGCCAATTGATGATAAATTTGCTGAAGCCTTCGACGCTGCCCTGGAATCAGGAGATCCTCACTATGAATTTGAAGGCGAGATCTATCACATTACACAAAAAGGGAAATTCTATCAGGTTTCTTTTGAGCAAAATGTGGCGGTTGCTTCGCTGAATATTTATGATGCCTATAACCAAAAGGATGTTCCGGTCGTCCACAATGCTGACTTTATGCTGGCTGTTGAACGCGCCATTGCAGAAGATGACACCAAAATTACTTTCGGGGAACAGGTCTACACCATCAGTGATGATGAAGGGCAGGTCACGGTTCTCGATAGTGCCGGCGAACCTTTTGCAGAAGTCTCGGACATTATCGTTAACCCGCTCGATCAAAACGAATTCCTCAGCGTTGATTTCAAATCTGCGATTCGTGATGGGATTATCGATCGACAGGAAAAAGTGGTTTACATTGATGAAACTGGAAAATCTGTTGAATACAGAATTGATCGGATCAATCAAAATTACTATATCAAAAGGGAAACCCCCACCTCTCTGATCAGTCAATACGAACGCCCTTCAAAAACCCACCTACTTGGACTTGATAATAACGGTATGGACGTGATGACCCGCTTGATGTATGGTGGACGGGTTTCACTTCTGGTTGGTTTTGTGGTTGTGATTATTGAGGTTGTGCTGGGCGTGATCATTGGCGGCATTTCGGGATATTTTGGCGGTGCAGTGGATACTGCGTTGATGCGCTTTGTGGATCTTTTTAATAGCATTCCTTTCTATCCGATTGTGATCATCTTTGGTTCAGTCATGGACACTTTGCAAGTTGACCCCATGGGCAGGATCTTCCTGTTGATGGCGATTTTGGGAGCTTTGGGCTGGACCGGGGTTGCGCGTGTGGTGCGTGGTCAGATTCTATCACTTCGCGAGCAAGACTTTATGGTGGCAACCGAAGCAACCGGCATCCGCACCAGCCGCAGGATCTTCAGACATCTCGTTCCGAATGTTATGCCGTTGCTGATTGTGCAGGCGACTGCGGGATTGGGTGGGATCATCATTTCTGAGGCGACTCTCGGCTTCCTTGGACTGGGCGTCAAATATCCGCTTGCCTCCTGGGGTAGTATCATTAATGTTTCTTCGGATGCATACGTCATGACCAACTTTTGGTTTATGTGGATCCCTGCTGGTACACTGATCCTTCTGACCGTGCTCGGATTCAACTTTGTTGGCGATGGACTTCGTGATGCATTTGATCCGAAGATGAAAAGATAGGAATGCTTTATGGATAACCAGACAAAAACTTTAATGGAAACAATTGAAAAAATAACGCAGACAAAAAGCAGCGTACGTCTTACGCCGCGTGAATCTGCGATTATTACCCGTTCCAATCGAAAGATCACCGATGCAATTGAAAGGCAAAGGGATCGAAAAAATGTTCCTGAGAGCTACTACCTGACGACGATGAAAAACCCCGATAACGTCGTTGAGTTTGACGATTTGCACACTTACTTTTTCACGGATATTGGTACAGTGAAAGCCGTTGACGGGGTATCGTTTGACATCCCTAAAGGGTCCACAATTGGTGTGGTTGGCGAGTCGGGTTGCGGAAAATCCGTTACTGCGCTTTCTCTGATGCAGCTTGTGCAGCGTCCTCAGGGTCAGGTTGTCGATGGATCGATCCGGTTTAATTCTGGAAGCCGAGTTTATGACATTTCAAAAACGCCAACAGAGGTGATGGAGACCATCCGCGGCGCCCAAATATCGATGATCTTTCAGGAGCCGATGACCAGCCTGAACCCCGTATTTCGTGCCGGAGAACAAATTGATGAGGTTGTCAAACTGCATAATCCCGAATTGACGGATGAGGAAGTTAAAGCAGTATCTTTGAAGATGATTGACATGGTGGGGATTGCCAATAACACGGGCGTTTATTCGATGTTCCCCCACGAACTTTCGGGTGGAATGCGCCAGCGTATTATGATTGCAATGGCGCTTGCCTGTAACCCCAGCCTGATTATTGCTGATGAACCAACCACAGCGCTGGATGTGACCATTCAGGCTCAGATCCTCGACCTGCTGAGGAACCTGAAGGATCAGATCAACTCGAGCATTATGTTGATCACCCACGACCTGGGCGTAATTGCGGAGATGGCGGATTATGTGGTCGTCATGTATGCAGGTCGAGTTGTTGAAAAAGGAACGGCAGAGGAGGTTTTTCACGACCCGCTCCATCCTTATACGGTGGGCTTGATGGAGTCCAAACCGGTGGTTAATCGTGAAGTTGATAGACTTTATACGATTCCCGGTAACGTGCCGAACCCTGTCAATATGCCCAATTATTGTTATTTTAGAGACCGATGCAGCAAACGCATACCGCCATGTGATGGCGAATATCCCAAAGAAGTCTACGTTACGCCCACACATATGGCAGCCTGTTACCTGTACATCGACGAATAAACTGAGGTTTATGATGGAACAATTGATTCAAAAGAAAAAGAACAGCTTTGATACCAAAACGGATCACATCCTTGAAGTGACAGACTTGAAGCAGTATTTTCCGATCAAAGCCGGATTGCTGCAAAAAGTTGTTGGGCATGTCAAAGCTGTTGATGGCGTTACATTTAAGATCAAACGCGGCACGACCATGGGGTTGGTGGGCGAATCGGGCTGTGGGAAGACTACGGTCGGGAAGACAGTTCTGCGTTTGAATGAAAAGACAAGTGGTTCGGTGTTATTTAATGGTGTCGATGTCTTTGCACTGGACCGCAAAGAACTGCGCGATATGCGACCTAAAATGCAGATCATTTTTCAGGATCCATATTCGAGCCTATCCCCGCGATTGCCTGTCAGTGAAATCATTGGCGAGGCAGTTAAAGAGCACGGGTTGACGACCCCCGATCAGCATGATGCTTACATTGACCATATCATGGAGATTTGCGGCTTGCAACCCTATCATAAAGACCGTTATCCCCATGAATTTTCGGGAGGCCAACGCCAGCGAATTTGCATTGCACGAGCACTTGCCCTGCTTCCTGAATTTGTCGTTTGCGATGAGCCTGTTTCTGCGCTGGACGTTTCCATTCAGGCGCAGATCATCAATCTTTTAGAGGATATGCAGAGCGAATTTCAGCTGACCTATCTGTTTATTTCGCATGATCTCTCGGTGGTGGAACATATTTCGGATGAGGTCGGTGTGATGTATTTGGGTGATATTGTGGAGTTTGGGAATAAGAGACAGATCTTCAGAAATCCTCTCCACCCTTATACGGAGGCGCTGCTGAGCGCTGCTCCTGTTCCTGACCCTGCAATTCAGAAAGAGCGGATTATCCTTGAGGGCAGTATTCCATCACCAGCAAACCCGCCACCGGGTTGTAAATTCCACACACGCTGTTGGAAGAGATTTGAACCTTGCGATAAATATGTCCCGATCATCAAAGAAGTTGAGCCCGGACATACCGTTGCTTGCCATCTGTATTCAGATGAATCCGAATGGGTGCAGTGATGCTAAAACAAAATCAATATGAAGATGATGACGGGCGCGTGATTTGTGATATGAACGTGCCAGGCATGCCCTGGTATGATCGAAGCGTCCGACGAGAAAAGCGGGCTGCCAGAGTATCGGGATTTTCGTCAGCAGTTCAGATGACAAAATCGGAAATCAGACGTTTCACCTGGAACGCGATCCTTGCCGGGTTGATGATCGCAGGTGTGTACGCCGCTGTTTGGGCGCTTTTTATTCTTTTTGCTACAAAGATTTGGTTGCGATAACAGGTTAATTGGTTATAAAATAATAAACAGGGCTGCCATCACTGGCAGTCCTGTTTTTGTTTTAATCTTGGGTCTTTGATTTTTCCACCTATCAAAACGCATGGGTGGATAATGAGTTCAGGCGTTGCTAAGCAAAGAATATCTGATAAAAAAGTTTTTGGATAAGACATTACTGTTATCTGTGCTATTCGTGAAATTCGATGGACTAAAACCACCGATTTTTCTTGACGTCCTGTCCTTTCTATGATATATTTTCGTCAAGCATCAATTAGATTCGAAAAACATTAAAACTATATTATTAAATTATTATTAACCGATTAATAATAATTATTTAAACATATCTTTTGACTTTACTTTAAAATTGTTACTGGATTTGTCATATTTTGTCATATTTTGTTATCTAAGGAGGTGGTGATCACCGGCAGAAAATTATAGAAATTGAGTTTTCCCAAATGTCGATAGTTACTCGTTCCTGATAATAAATTTAAAGAAGGAGAAAATAATGCAAAAAAGAAATTTTAGGGTATTTGGTATTGTGATTGTGCTGGCTATGGTTTTAGCTGCCTGCCAACCTGTTGCTCAACCAACGCCTGAGACGATCGTCGAAACAGTCGTCGAAAAAGAAGAAGTTGTCGTCACAGAAGTTGTTGAAGTTGAAGTTGAGGTTGAGGTTGAAGCAGCGGTTGATCGCAATGGTGCATGGCTTGATACGGTCGTGATAGTTGCTGACCCCTCAGTCGAATCAGCTGTCGCTCGAATTCTTGCTGACGACATTGATGTGTATGCTCAGGCAGCCGACAATGTTGAAACACTGGGGACGGTTGAATCACAGGGCTTGAAATATGCCTCCACTGTGGGCTCCTATAACGAAATGACACTCAGCCCTGGCGGACCTATTCTTGAAAACGACACGCTGAATCCTTTTGGCGTTCCCAAGATTCGTGAAGCCATGAACTATCTGGTTTCTCGCGATTATATTGTTCAGGAGATCCTGGGCGGCCTTGGCATTCCGAAATTCTTCCCCATTAACGGCGTTTTTCCGGATTATGCCAACTTCGTGGATGTCGCACGTGAGCTTGAGAATAAATATGCTTACAATCCAGAGCTTGCAGATGAAATTGTCACCGAAGAAATGGATGCCCTGGGTGCAGAAAAAGTCAATGGCATCTGGCATTACGAAGGCGAACCCGTTGTTCTAATCGGCGTCATCCGCACCGAAGATTCGCGCTTGCAGATGGGCGACTACTTTGCTAACCAGCTCGAAACGATTGGTTTCACTGTAGATCGGCAATATAAAACAGCATCAGAAGCTTCCCCAATCTGGCTCCTCAGCGATCCTCAGGAAGGCTTGTGGCATTTCTATACAGGCGGCTGGATCACCACTGCAATTTCACGTGATGATGGTGATCAATTCCAGTTTTTCTATTCACCAAAGTCGGACTATTCATTTACTCCCCTGTGGCAAAACTATGTCATCACCGACGAATTTGATGCTGTTGCTGAAAAACTCGCCAACAACCAATTTTCATCCATTGAAGAACGCGCTGATCTCTTCCGCGAAGCGCTTTATTTGGCGATGGAGTGTTCCTACCGCATCTGGCTGAACGATTCTACATCTTACTCTCCGATGAACCCCGATGTTACCGTGACATACGACCTGGCAGGTGGCATTGCTGGTACCCCGTTGTGGGGTCATACACTCCGCTATACGGATAAAGTGGGTGGTCAAATGGTGGTAGCAATGGCTGACACCCTGGTCGATCCATGGAATCCTCTTGCTGGATCGAACTGGGTTTATGATATGGCTCCCATGCGTGCCACTGGCGACTACGGAACAATTCCAGACCCCTATACCGGTTTGGTGTGGCCGCAGCGGATTGAAAGCGCCGCAATCACCGTGGAAGAAGGCTTGCCGGTTGGTAAAACCTTAGACTGGCTAACCCTCGACTTTGCGCCTGAAATTCAGGTGCCTGGCGAAGCGTGGGTGGATTGGGATGCTGAGAACCAGGTCTTTATCACCGCTGATGAAAAGTTGGCGATGATGGCTGAAGAGGCTGCTGCTGAACCTGTTGCTGAAGCTGAAGAAGGTGAAGAAGGCGAAGAAGCTGAAGTCGTTGAGATCCCTGAATACTTCACTGCGAAACGCAAGAGTGTGGTGACCTATCCTGCTGATTTATTTGAGAAACACACATGGCATGACGGCAGCCCGATGTCCGTTGCAGATTTTGTGATGTACCTGATCCTTTCCTTAGATCCTGGTACGGAAGGCAGCGAAATCTATGATGCGTCTCAGGTTGGCAAGGTGGAATCCTTCAAGAGCTCTTTTAAGGGCTTCAACATTACCTCAACTGACCCACTGGTCATTGAGTACTACTCTGATGTCTGGTATCTGGATGCTGAATACAATGTCACAAGCTGGTGGCCATATTATGATTACGGTGAGGGTCCCTGGCATATGATGGCGCTTGGCATCCTGGCAGAGACTGATGAAGAACTTGCTTTCAGTGGCGACAAATCCGAAGCTCTCAAAGTTGAGTGGCTGAGCTACATCAGCGGCCCAAGCCTTGAAATTCTGCGTGAAAACCTGGATCAGGCGCTGGAAGAGGATTATATTCCTTATGCCGCAACACTCGGAAAATACATTTCTGCTGAAGAGGCGGCAGATCGCTACAATAACCTGCTTGACTGGTACCGCATCCAGGGTCACTTCTTTATCAACTCCGGTCCGTTCTACCTGAACAAGGTATTCCCCGTTGAGAAGACTCTCACGTTGACCCGCTATCAGGATTACCAGGATCCTTCAGGAAAATGGGATCTCTTTGGTACACCCATGATCGCAGATCTGGAAGTTGACGGTCCTGGTCGTGTGAAAGCTGGCGAGGAAGTTGTTTTTGACGCCTATGTCACCTTTGAAGATGAACCCTATCCGACGGCTGATTTGAAAGAAGTTAACTACTTGCTCTTTGATGCGACTGGCGCTCTGGTTGGCAAAGGTCTGGCTGAAATGGTGGAAGAAGGTCTTTACAGTGTGACCTTATCCGCTGACGACACAAGCGCACTGGCAGCTGGTTCGAACAAGCTGGAAGTGATTGTTGTCCCATCAGCTGTGAGTATTCCAACCTTTGCACAAATCGAATTTGTGACTGAATAAGTTTGACCATCGCAGCAATCTATTGAAACTCTCATGATGATAGGGGCAGGGCGGTAAAGTCTTGCCCCTATCATTCCAAATGAAGTGGTTTCCAATTTTGTTCCCTGATCAAAGTCATCTTATTGATGGAATTATTGCTCGATTTATTTTTTATTTCTAATTTTGAAACAGGAAAATAGCATGACTGCTGAAACAAAATCTATGGACACAGTAACAGACGCTAAGCAGAAAGCCAGGTCGAGGACTTTTTCCAGGGTTCTGAAATACACTGGAATGCGCGTCGGCACCTTGTTTATCACGATTGTGATTGGCGTTTACCTGACCATATTAATTGCTAACATGGGGGGTTATGTTGACGATATTATGCGAGGTCAGATCCGTGAAAACGTTGGGCTGATTTTAAGAAATCAGGATGATTACAAATTGCTTAGCCCTGAAGCGAAGAAAACTAGATTTGAGAGGGAGGTCCTTGATGAGGAAATCCGTTTGGGTCTGGATCAACCTTTCGTGATACGAAGTTTTAAGTTTTTATGGAATGGGCTTTCATTGAATTTAGGGCGCGCACTGCGTATGACCAGCGATACTGGATCACGCCAGGTCAAGTTAATCATCCTGGAAAGGTTGGGCCCCACCCTGCTCTTAATGGGCACATCCCAGCTGCTGTTGTTTTTTAGCAGTATTTATTTTGCGTTGATCTTATCCAGAAAGTATGGCAGCTTTTTAGACAGGGTAGTGATTGCGCTTTCGCCAACCTCATCGGCGCCTTCCTGGTTCTATGGCATCTTTCTGATCCTGATCTTTGCCGCTGTCCTCCGTGTGCTCCCCTTTGGCGGCATGATCGGAGCGCCTCCACCAGAAAATTCACTGGAATACGCCTTGGATGTGCTTAAACACATGATTCTTCCGGCTTTTTCATTGTTTATCAGCGTTTTGTTTATCAGCATTTATAACTGGCGCACATTCTTCCTGATCTATTCAAGCGAAGATTATGTTGAAATGGCAAAAGCCAAGGGTTTGACGGACCGAGAAATTGAGCGTAAATATATTTTGCGCCCAACTTTACCGACCATTATCACCTCATTTGCGTTGACTTTGATCTCATTGTGGACGGGTGCGATTGTTACGGAGACAGTTTTTATTTGGCCAGGTCTTGGACGTACTCTATATTCTGCTGTTGGGTTGTACGACACGCCAGTGATTGTTGGATTGACCATCATTTATGCTTACTTGTTAGGGATTACCGTCTTCCTGCTGGACTTTATTTATGCCCTGGTGGACCCCAGAGTTAAAGTTGGTGGTGGGCAGAAGAAAGCGTAGATATAATTATGAATGCACTTAAAGTTTCACTTAAAGAGTTTCGACGCTATCCCTCCGCAGTTTTTGGATTGGTCGTCATTGCCTTACTGATCATTGCCAGCGTTGTTATCATCGTTAAGCTCCCCTATAACGAAGCTATCCGACTCTGGCGTGGTGGCGAAGGGATATGGTATCAGAATCCCAAAACTGCTCCACCTGCCTGGGCAAACTGGTTCACAAAAGAGAAAAAACCAGCCTCACTATTTCTGGCAGAAGGGGATAAAGGTGTCACAAAAGTGGTGGAAGATTTCGACGGTACCGGAGATATCACTTACATTTTTGAATTTAATTTCGATTATGATAGCTTTCCTCAGGAGCTGGCTTTATATTTGAGCAGCGATTTCATCGAGAAAAACCCTTTCGTTGATATTTACTGGTACCAGCCAGACGGTAATCAGATACGGATTGCCAGTACCGGATTGCAAAAATCACATACATTGTATTTTTCACAGGATTCAAAATTGAAGCGACGTTTGGGTAACGTTTCCCCTGAAATCGGGCTGTTTGTCGTTCCTGACACTGATCCACCTCAGGTAATGAAGGGTACTTATGAATTGCATCTTGAAGGAATCAGGTTTGAAGAGGATTCTGATTATGCGGCAGAATTTGTGATGTACGGCAAGGTGCACGGTGTTGCCGGCACAGATCACCTGCGACGTGACCTATCTGTGGCTTTGTTATGGGGGGTTCCGATTGCGCTCGCATTTGGTTTGATCGCTGCGGTCGGTACGACAATTCTGACAATGATCATTGCTGCTGTGGGTGTGTGGTATGGGGGTTGGGTGGATGAGCTGATCCAACGCATCACAGAAGTGAATATGGTACTTCCCTTTTTATCGATCCTTGTGATGGTGGGCACCTTCTATTCAAAAAGTCTCTGGGTTATCCTGGGCGTCACAGTTCTTTTAAATATCTTTGGCGGCGGGATTAAAACTTATCGGGCGAATTTCATGCAGATCAAAGAATCAATGTATATCGAGGCTGCCCAGGCTTACGGTTCAAAAAATTCCAGGATAATATTTCTGTATCTGATTCCGAGAATTGTTCCTCTGTTGATCCCCGGATTGGTTTCTTCGATCCCTGCTTATGTTTTTCTTGAAGCGACACTGGCAGTTCTGGGTTTGGGCGACCCGGTACTTCCGACATGGGGCAAAGTAATTCATGACGCCCAGATGAATGGCGCTTTGTATAACGGTTATTATTACTGGATTCTTCAGCCGGCGGTACTGTTAATGATCACAGGACTGGCATTTGCTGTGCTTGGCTTCTCATTGGATCGTATTTTTAACCCGAGATTGAGAGGGCTCTAAAACAATGGTAGATATTGCATCAACGGATAATAAATTACTGAAAATCAAAAATCTCAAGCTCTACTTTAAAATTGAACAAGGTGAAGTACAGGCAGTTGATGGTGTTGATTTTGAACTGGACAATCACTCTTCTGTTGTGATCCTGGGTGAATCAGGGTGCGGGAAGAGTTCCCTGGCGAAAGCAATCCTGCGTTTGCTCCCCCGTAATGCCAGCAAGTATGAAGGTGAAGTCTGGTTTGGCGGCCAGGACGTGATGAAGTTGGATGATGAGGCTTTTCGTCGAAATGTGCGCTGGGTTGGGATCTCCATGGTGCCTCAGGCTGCCTTAAACTCTCTTAACCCCGTGCTGCGAATTGGTGACCAGGTTGCTGAGGCGGTGATCGTTCATCATGGATTGAAAAAAGAAGAAGCCTGGAAGATGGCAAGCCAGGTGTTTAAAAATGTTGGCGTTCCGGATGATTTTCTGGTCAGGTATCCATTTGAACTGAGCGGCGGGATGCGACAGCGGGCTGCGATTGCCATGGCGCTGGTCACCTTGCCCAATCTGATCATCCTGGACGAACCCACCTCTGCTCTGGATTTATTAACCCAGGCAAATATTTTTAATGTCCTCAAACGGTTAAAGGATGAATTTGGGATCAGTTATATATTGATCACCCATGATATTGCGACCTCCAGTGAATTGGCGCAAAATGTGGCTGTGATGTATGCCGGTCAGATCGTTGAAGAAAGCGATGCACAACGGTTTTTCATAAAGCCGCTGCATCCTTACTCGCAAAAACTGATGGCAAGCGTCCCGAGGTTGCATGGCGATGCAGAACTGGAATATATCACGGGGCAGCCACCAAGTCTTCTCAAGCCGCCTACAGGCTGTCGGTTTAAATCTCGTTGCGAGTTCAGATTTTACAAATGTGATCAGGATCCTCCTGTGTTTAATCAGAATGGGATCAAAGTGCGCTGCTGGCTATATGATGAGAATCCTTAGGAGTAATCCATGACAGAAGAAATAGAAACAATACAAGAAGCCCAATCTGATGGTGAATCAATGCAGCCTGAGGTGATCCTGGATGTTCAGGATCTGAAGGTTTGGTTTGAGTTGCGGCGTTTGGGTTTTGGTCATGTCGGCCACGTTCATGCTGTTGATGGTGTAAGTTTCCAGTTATATCGCGGTGAAGCGATCGCGATTGTTGGCGAGAGCGGCTGCGGCAAGTCCAGTTTGATGAAAACGATCCTTGGACTGAACGAGATCACAGATGGAAAGATCCTGTTTGAAAATATGGATCTGAGTACGATGAACTCCAAGACTCTACGTTGGTATCGTTCCACACAGATTGGTTATGTGCAGCAGGATCCCTACGGCGCCTTGCCACCTTTTATGAGTATTCAACGGATTATTGAAGAACCACTTATCGTGGGTGGGATGAAAGACAAACAAAAACGATTGGATCGTGTTACAAAGGTGATGGAAGAGGTTCGCTTGATGCCTGTGGAAGACTTCCTTAATAAATTCCCGCATCAGATCAGCGGTGGGCAGCAGCAAAGAGTTGTGATTGCCCGGGCACTGATCCAGGAGCCAGATATCATTGTGGCGGATGAGCCCGTTTCAATGTTGGATGCATCGGTTCGAGTTGAAGTTTTGAGGTTAATGCGCGCCCTTCAAGAAGAACATAAAATCTCTTTTATTTACATCACGCATGATCTTTCCACCGTGCGTTATTTCTCGGAATATATCTTTGTGATGTATGCCGGGATGATTGCAGAAAAAGCAAAACAATATGATCTGCTGACCAACCCCAAGCATCCCTATACCCGGGCTTTGTTGACAGCAACTTCAGAGCCCGATTATGAGAACTCATTGGGGTTTAAAGAAGTACCTCCGGGAGAGCCGCCTTCATTGGTGAAACCACCCGATGGCTGCCGGTTTCACCCGAGGTGTAAGTACATGATCGAAGGAGTCTGTAATATAGAACAACCACCTGAATTTTTTATCGAGGAAGGTCATCAGGTTGCATGTTGGCTTTATGACGAACGTTATGAGACTCCTGAATTCTCCTCGTAAATTCTTTATCGCTGGTTTGGTTTGTGTTCTGTTAGGGTTCATTCTTCCCTTCTTAATTGTGCTGGGTTTTATTCGGAACACGTTTGCTCTATCCTTCTTTATTTATTTTTTGCAGGTGGTCGGCATGATTCTCGGCATGTTTGCGACAGCAGGGTTGGCGATCAACCGGCGAAAAAAGGATGCTGAGAAGCAAGTTGACCCATCAGAAAACGAGGACGAACGGGAAAGCACGATTGGTTGGATGCAGTAAGCATATTTAGCTAAAATTCCAGAGTATTGTTTTTCAATGAAAGCGTGCTATTCGTGACGGCAGGCGTAGATTTTTATGTCAGAAAAAATTCTATTCAGAGAAGTTAGAGACATGCCGCAACATCCTTGTTATTGCTTCAATCTGACCAACGAAAATTACTGTTTGACTGTACAATATTTGCAGCAATGAAAAAAAGAAAATTTCGTATCTTTGGTGCGGTATTAATTTTTGTTGGAACGATTTTATTTGTTGCTCTCGGTTCTATTTCAGCCTGGGGAGATATCGAAGCAACTTTTTTTAATGCAGCTCTTAAAAGTGAAACCCGTCTATCTTCGTTGAGATGTCCCGCAATCATCACACCCCGGGATGACGCTTATGTTTCCGCGCGTATCGATAACACAAGCAGTCGAGAACTCGAAATGGAAACCCGGACATATGTTTCAGACGGGTATGTAACTTTAATGAAGGAATTTATTACAAACTTTGATCTGAAACCCGGTGAATCTGAAGTGGTCCGAGTCCCAATCGGTGTGGATGATGCGGCTTATAATATGTTTGTTTTAGTTCGCATGCATCAGATGAAGCGAGGGTCTTTGCCTTATTTGAATGCATCGTGTGGTGTGTTTTCTGTCAATCTGCCATGGATTAAAGGAACACAACTTATTACGCTCGTCGTTGGTTTGGGTTTGCTGTTGAGTGTCTTGGGGTTGTTCATCTGGATAAAAAACATTAAACCAGTGCAGAACGGGCAATCAGGGATTTTTCGAGCTTTGGTGGTTTTCCAGATTGTCTCTTTCTTAAATTTATTAGCTGGACTGTTTGGATTGTGGGCTTTAGCAGTTTTACTTCTTGTGATCTGGATATTGCTGGGCATCGCGATCGTCAACCAGCATATTTTGAAGGATACCATTGGTGGTTAAGGAATTTCCAAGCCATACTATAACGCTGATAACCACCAATAACAGATCAGTATTCAAGGATTTGCATTCATATTTTAGCTGATTAATAATACTTTTTAAGTGCCTGACCTTTGTTTCTCTTCTAATATGTGATAGAATCAATTTTGTTGTTCTGGGGCATGGTGCAATGGCAGCACAGCGGACTTTGAATCCGTTGATCCAGGTTCGAATCCTGGTGCCCCGGCTTTTTGACACATACCTTGAGCACAAAAGAAGAAAGTAACCCGGATAGAGTTTGCACGAGATTGGCATTTGGGAAGCCCCAATGCTGTTTTCGTGTTTTTATAATTAAGTGATGGGGATGATTTATGACGATAAATTCATTTATTAATAGATCGGGAAAATAACCATATGAAACTTGCATCTATCATCCTGGCAGCGGGGCAGGGCACCCGCATGCTTTCCAAACATCCAAAAGTAGTTCATCAGATTGCTGGCAAACCCATGATCTGGCATGCTTTGCAAGCCGTTGCTGACCTGATTGAGCAACCTCCAGTTGTTGTTATCGGGCACGGTGCTGAAGAAGTGAGAGACGCACTTCAGAATGATGTCTTGTTTGCCCTGCAAGAGCCTCAGCTTGGCACCGGCCATGCAGTCGGTGTTGCCCGTCACCTGATCGATGAAAAATCGGACCTGATTCTGGTCATTTTTGGTGATATGCCGCTTTTACGCAAGGAATCGATTGAAAAACTGATCCAGATCCATCAAGCGTCCGACAGCCCTGTCACCATGACGAGCTTTATCGGTGATGAGGCACGCGGTTTCGGCCGGGTTCTTCGAGATGAAGCGGGATATGTGATTGGGATTGTGGAGCAAGTGGACGCCACGCCGGAGCAATTGGCAATACGTGAGTACAATGTCAGCGCCTATTGTTTCAATGCTGATTGGCTTTGGACTGCCCTGGATCAGATCCCTATTTCACCAAAGGGCGAGTATTATCTGACGGACGTGATCGGACTGGCGGTTGCACAGGGTTACCATGTGGAATCCCTGGTGCTGGATGATCCTGAAGAGGCGATCGGGATTAACAATCGGGTCCATTTAGCAGCTGCAGAGAGGATCTATCGAAAACGAATCAATGAGAAATGGATGCTGGCTGGTGTGACGATCATCAATCCTGATGTGACGTATATTGAGCCTGACGTGACGATTGGAAAAGACTGTGTGATTTTGCCAAATACCTATCTGCGCGGCTCCACAAGGATTGGTGAAGATTGTGAAATTGGACCGGACACCACCATTATTAATTCGACAGTTGGCAATCAGGTGAAATTGACGGCATCTGTGATCGAACAGGCTGAGATTTTTGATCGTGTGACCATGGGACCTTTTTGTCATTTGCGGAAAGGCGCTGTCCTTAAAGAAGGCGTCCATTTGGGGAACTTTGGCGAGGTCAAGGAATCAATTCTGGGCGCTGACACAAAGATGGGGCATTTCTCATATATTGGTGACGCGGTAATTGGAAAAAATGTCAACATTGGGGCGGGCACTATCACGTGCAATTTTGATGGAAAGAATAAAAACCTTACCGAAATCGGCGATGATGTTTTTCTTGGCAGCGACACCATGCTGGTTGCACCTGTAAAAATTGGTGATAGGAGCATTACGGGCGCTGGCTCTGTGGTTACCCATGATGTGCCTCCGGATACGCTGGTTTTTGGTGTGCCGGCAACCGAAAAGAAGAAGTTGGAGAAAAGTGACTGACATACTCAATTTGTGGTTTGGTGTGGCGATTGTTTTGCTGACCGATCTGCTGGTTGCGGTTGTTAAAGCAACCTTCAGCCATGCGCGCTTGCCGCATTTATTAAATTTACGAGAGCACCGGCAATCAGCTGTTGATCAGACGGTTAATTTGCTTGAAAAACCACTCTTACAGCTGAGTCTGCGCGTGGCAGAAACCATTTGTCATCTCTTTTTGGGCGGCGTGTTGATGGTTTTGATTGCGGCATATAACGGCTACCAAACCCTGTGGCTGAGTTTTCTTTATTTGCTTTTTGCTTTTGTTTTGCTTAACTTGCTGGAATTTGCGCTGATAGGCTGGATCTTGCAAGAACCAGAAGAAAATGCGATCCGGTTCCGATATTCGGGATCACTGATTTATTTTATTTTCTTGCCGCTCTCCACCTTACTGAAGGGTTTGATTGGAGCGCCTGTTGATCGGGTTACACTGGCATCGATGACGGAAGAGGACCTAAAAAAGTGGGTCGAAGCCGGGCAGGCAGAGGGTTCGCTTGAAAAAGGTGAACGAGAAATGATCTATTCGATCTTTCAGTTTGGTGATACGCTTGCCAAAGAAATTATGGTCCCCCGAATTGACCTGATCTCAATCGATATCCATGCCACACTGGGTGAAGCCCGAGTTTTGTTTGAAAGCGCAGGACATTCCCGTTTGCCGGTCTATGAGGACACAGTTGACAATATTGTGGGCTTACTTTACGCCAAAGATCTCTTAAATATTCAAAAGGATGATGAAGCGATTATCGATCACCGGGAATTGTTGCGATTGGCTTATTTTGTGCCCGAAGCCAAAAAGGTAGACGAGTTGCTGGCGGAAATGCAGGGACGAAGTATGCACATGGCGATTGTGGTGGATGAATATGGGGGTGTGGCGGGCGTCGTCACGCTTGAGGACATTGTTGAGGAAATCGTCGGCGAGATCCGGGATGAATATGATGAATCAGAAGAAATGCCGTATGTGCAGGTCGGTGAAGGTGAATTTATTTTTCAGGGACGGGTTGATCTTGGCATTTTCAACGACGTGATGAAATCGCATATCTCTAATGAGAATGCGGATACGATTGGTGGATTTATCTATGGTGAAATAGGGGATGTGCCCACAGGTGGTGAAATAGTCAGGGCAGACGATGTGACGCTGATCGTAGATCAGGTGGATGGTCGCAGGATCACAAAGGTGCGCGCCAGGCGTGAAAGCAGAAGTTCAATACTAAAGGGTGATGATAATGCTGAAAGATGAAATTAGAGATGAATTGATTCAAAAAGCGATTGAGGCTTATCAAAAGGCTTATGCGCCATATTCACATTATTCGGTGGGTGCAGCCCTGCTGACGGAATCTGGTGAAGTTGTGGAAGGGGTCAATATTGAGAATGCGGTTTATCCCCTGACGATATGCGCTGAACGTGTGGCAATCTTCAAGGCTGTTTCTGAAGGGCACCGTTCCTTCAAAGCAATCGCTGTTGTTACTAAAAATGGTGGGACGCCCTGCGGCTCTTGCCGGCAGGTAATGGCTGAGTTTGGCCTGGATACCGTCGTTTATATTGCAGATTCGAAGGGAAAGCTCTATCATACGGTCACAGTTGACCAACTCTTGCCCTATTCCTTCGGAGAGGTGGACCTCAAAGAAGATTAAGGGTGATGCTTTTGGATTTTTAATGAAGCGCAGGAACGGAAGATCAGCATCCGTTTCCTATAATTTTTATCCCGGACTTTGACCATGAAATCCTCAAAAAATCGTTCTTATCGTGCCCGGGCTGTTGTGCTCGGACATATAGAATATGGTGAGGCAGACCGAATCTTGAGGCTTTTCACCTATGAAAAGGGGAAGATCAGTGCGATCGCACGCGGCGTGAGGAAGATCAAATCACGCAAAGCCGGGCACCTTGAACCCTTCACCCATGTCAATTTGTTTCTTGCCAGGGGGCGCAACCTGGATATCATCACCCAGGCGGAGACCGTAGAACCTTATATGGGCTTGCGCACGGATTTACAGCGGATTGCTCAGGCATCCTATGTTGTTGAGGTTCTCGATCGGTTCACTTATGAAGATGGTCAGAACGTGGGGGTTTTTCGGCTCCTGACGGACACACTCGATCGATTGGCGAATCAGACAAATCTGCGGACGGTGATTCATTTTTACGAGATGCGTTTATTGGATTTGCTGGGATTCCGACCGCAATTATTTGAGTGTATTGATTGCGGGGCAAAGATCACAGCACAGGATCAATACTTCTCACCTCTGGGAGGTGGCATTGTATGCCCAAAATGCCGATCGGGAAGACCCGAAGCCTGGGAAGTGAAAACGGATACCTTGCGCTACCTTCGGCATCTTCAACGTTCCCAATGGCAAACTGTTAAAGAGCTGGAAATTCCAGAAGCGATCGAGTCTGGAATTTCAGAATTGATCGAGCATTATCTCTCTTATCTCTTAGAGCGAAAATTAAACACCCCTGAATTCATTCGACAGCTCCAAAACAATCAGGCTCCACCCGAAGTTAATGAGCTGAAATAAAAATTTCAAGTTTTGTGAGTGGTATAATGAGACGATTATACAACTCAGCAAGAAATTTTACGAAGTTTATTAATTTAACGTTCTTTTTGGAGCAATTAAATTTATGTCAGAACCGCTTGATTTCCAATCCATTATCATGAAACTTCAAGAATTCTGGGCAGAAAAGGGATGCCTGATCTGGCAGCCTTACAACACCCAGATAGGCGCCGGGACGATGAACCCCGCAACTTTTTTGCGCGTTTTGGGTCCTGAGCCGTGGCATGTGGCTTATGTAGAGCCTTCAATTCGACCGGACGATGGTCGCTATGGGGATAATCCCAACCGACTGCAGCAGTTTTACCAGTTCCAGGTGATCTTGAAACCCGACCCGGGCAATCCACAGGAAACCTACCTGGAGTCGCTAAAGGCTTTGGGCATTGATCCTTCACTTCATGATATTCGATTTGTCGAGGACAACTGGCAGCAGCCAGCCATCGGCGCCTGGGGGCTGGGCTGGGAAGTCTGGCTGGATGGTCAGGAGATCACCCAGTTTACCTATTTCCAGCAATGCGGCGGAATAGAACTGGATCCTGTTTCAGTTGAAATTACTTACGGGTTGGAGAGGATCGCGATGACCCTGCAAGGTGTCCGCCATTTCAAGGACATTCGCTGGAACCCTGAGCGCACGTATGGTGATGTCAATTTGATGGGTGAGCGTGAACACAGCGCCTATTATTTTGACGTTGCAGATGTGGATCGAATGCACCAGTTGTTTGAAATGTTTGCGCTTGAAGCGCAGCTTGCCATAGATTCGGGTCTGGTGCTGCCTGCCCATGACTACGTCCTTAAAACTTCCCACACCTTCAATATCCTTGATACGCGTGGCGCAGTAGGTGTGACAGAACGCCAGGCAATTTTTGCACGCACGCGCGAACTGGCGCGCAAAGTGGCGCGGGCGTATGTTCAACAACGCCAGGATCTGGGTTTTCCCTGGCTCGAGGAAAGGATTGAGACTGCGGATGATGTGATTGAAGGTAATAACGAGCCAATCAAAAAGAAAGCGGCACCTTTTCTGCTCGAAATCGGGACAGAAGAACTTCCACCGACCGACCTTTCTTCTGCGTTAGAGCAGCTTAAAACCGAAGTTTCAACACTGCTGGACGAATCACGTCTTTCTTATGGTGGCATTCATATCTGGGGCACGCCCCGACGATTGGTCGTTTATGTGGAAGACCTGGCTGCCAAACAGGCAGACCAGTTGCTTGAAGTTAAAGGCCCGCCTGCTGAGCGCGCTTTTGATAAGGATGGAAACCCCACTCCGGCGCTGCTGGGATTTGCCCGCAGTAAGGGTATTGATGTGGACGACCTTCAGGTGGTTGATCAGGATGGCGGCCGATATGTGACTGCCCGGGTGGAGGTCAGGGGCGAAGCAGCTAGGAAGGTTCTCGCAGAGGCTCTTCCGCGTTTGATCGGTGAACTCCGATTTATCAAGTCGATGCGTTGGAACGAGAGCGGTGTGAGTTTTTCCCGCCCAATTCGCTGGCTGCTGGCACTGCATGATGATCTGATTGTTCACTTCGCCTATGCCGGCTATCGGAGTGGACGGGAAACACGGGGACTGAGGTTTTCCGTACCGGAAGTATTTCCTGTTGAATCACCCCAGGAATATTTTGACAGCTTGAAAAACCAGGGAATCATTTTGGATCCTGAAGAGCGAAGCCTTTTGATTGCAAAACAAGCAGAAAAATTGGCTGCCGAAGTTGGCGGTAAAATTCCGGAGGATCCTGATCTTTTTGAAGAAGTCACCCATTTGATTGAGGCGCCAACTGCTTTTCGCGGAAGTTTTGATCCGGATTACCTTGAGAAATTACCACCCGAAGTACTGATTTCGGTGATGAAAAACCATCAGCGTTATTTCGTGGTTGAGGATCCTAACGGAAACCTGCTGCCTTATTTTGTGGGGGTTCGCAACGGTGGGCAGCAGCACCTGGATATTGTGACCGACGGGAACGAACAGGTGATCCTGGCGCGTTTTGATGATGCCCAATTCTTTGTTGAGAAGGACAGGGGGCAGCCGCTGGAGGATTTTGTTCCGAGTTTGGCAACACTGACCTTCCAGGTGGAATTGGGTTCCCTGCTTGATAAAACCCAACGGATCACGCGATTGGTCGAATTATTAGCTGAAAAATTTGATCTGGATAAGAATGAAGCCAAGATCGCTTTACGCGCCGCCTACTTATGTAAGGCGGATCTTGCGACCAACATGGTGGTCGAAATGACCTCTCTGCAGGGCACCATGGGTCGTTATTATGCTTTGCATAGCGGCGAGGATCCGCTGGTTGCGACCGCGATCTTTGAGCACTATTTGCCGCGATCGGCAAATGATAGTTTGCCTGAAACCAAAGCCGGATTACTGGTTGGGCTGGCAGATCGCCTCGATTCGCTGGCAGGCCTTTTTGCCGTTGGGCTGGCACCGTCAGGCACCAAAGATCCCTTTGCCCAGCGACGCGCAGCCCTTGGTATTTGTCAGAACCTGATGGGTTGGTCACGTCACTTTGACCTGCGATGGGGTTTGGCTGAGGCTGCCAGCGGGTTAGAACGGGATGTGTCGGCTGAAACGCTTGAAAACTGTCTTGGTTTTATTGTTGGGCGATTGCGCGGGATACTGCTGGAGATGGAATTTCGTTATGATATTGTTGATGCGATCGTGGCGGAAAAGGGACACGATCCTTACGGCGCTTTGATGGGGGTCAGAATGCTGACGAACTGGGTGGCACGACCTGATTGGGAACAAATCCTGCCGGCTTTCAGCCGTTGTGTGCGTATTACCCGCGATCAGCAGGAGACCTTTGCTATTGATGAATCTTTGTTTGAACTTGAATCTGAAAGAGCGCTGTTTCAATCTTTGCGTGAAGCTGAGGGCGAGATCGCAGATTCGGTTTCGGTCAACGATTTTTTGGGTGCATTTTTACCGATGATTCCGGTTATCAACCGCTTTTTTGACGAGGTTCTTGTGATGGCGAAAGAAACCAACCTCAGACAAAACCGATTGGGGCTGCTGCAAAGAATTTCTGGTATGGCGAAGGGCATTGTTGATCTGAGTCGCCTGGAAGGGTTTTAACCGCACCGTTTGTAGCCAAAGGAACCTGAGGCATTGATTATCAAAGACGAGGGTGGGGGTAACTTTGGAAGGGTTTTACCCATGATTGTAGACCTCTTCGGATGACCTTTTGTGTGCTGGTGGGGACACCAGCACGAACGAAGGTGTTAAACATTCGTGTTTTAACAGGGTATCCTTTTGGGCTGCAGGGCAACCACGGAGGGTTGACCTAACCGGTTAATAGGTAAACAAATTGTAGGTCAGGCATGGTTGCGCCAGCAACCTGCCTGACAAAATAATATCGAGCAATCCTACCAAAGAAAAACAGATTGCTTCCCTTCGGTCGCAATGACAAAAAAACACATGGTTGCATCAGCAACCTGCCTGACAAAATAGTATCGAGCAATGCCACCAAAGAAAAACAGATTGTTTCCCTTCGGGCGCAATTATTTTTGTCACTGCGAGCCTGTGAAGCAGTCTCAGATACCAGGTTAGATTGCTTTCCTGCGGGATGCTACGCAGCAGCCCAATCGTAGGAGTAGGCAGCACTTGCCTAGCCCGAAGGACGACGAACACGGGAGGATCTGGGCAACCTCTGTTAGAGCACAGGATGTGCTTTGCAGAGGGTTTCCGCGACGATTTTGGTTTGTTAATGACAAGGTTTATCTGTAATTCACCAAGCAGCTCTTCAAATGATGAGCTTTATTATTGATCAGATGTTTTTTGTTGTTCAATACTCTCCAATCAGATTGCTTCGCTAATTTGACGGGACGTCGTATAATTCATTTAATCAATACTGGAGGTTTTATGGAAATTACCTGGCATGGACATTCTTGTTTTCGAATCAGCGAACGCGGCATGGCGACTGTGGTTACGGATCCCTATGACCCCGCCGTGGTTGGATATGACCCCGGAAAGCTGCGGGCAGACATGGTGACCATTAGCTGCGATAAACCTGCCCATAATTACGTAAAGGCCATTCGAGGATCTGCTTTTGAGATCACGGGTCCGGGAGAGTATGAGGTCGGTGGTGTGTTTGTGACGGGTGTCTTGATCAACGGCAGCAAACGACAAAAATCACCCGACTATATGCGCAATACGGTTTATGTAATTGAATATAACAGCGTGAAAATTGCTCATTTGGGTGAGTTGAACGATGTGCCCAGTCAGACGGAGGTTGAAGGTCTGGGTGAGGTTAATATTGTGCTTGTCCCCGTCGGTGGGAAAACCAGCCTGAATGCTGCCAAGGCTGCCGAGGTGATCAGTTTGCTTGAACCAAGTATTGTGATCCCAATGCATTATGATATCCATGATGACAAAATAGGATTGGAACCGCTGCCCAAGTTCCTGAAGGAAATGGGATTAACAGAAGTTGAGACGGAAGAATCCATTAAAATTACAAGTGCAAATGTGCTCCCCGAAGAAACCCGTGTGATGGTGTTGGATATCACTTTATAGGTAAGGGGTGCATTGTTCAAACAGAAAGTGATCTTTGATGAATGTTAAAGTGATCATGTCCTGGGATATTATCCCGGGGCGGGAACAGGAATATTTTGAATTTGTTGTTCGACGATTTATGCCTGATGTGCAAAAACTCGGCATGGCACTGAGTGATGCATGGGTGACAATCTATGGCGATCACCCTCAAATCCTGGTGTGTGCGGTTGTCTCGGATAAGAAAAAGGCTGTAAAGATCATCTCATCTAAAGATTGGAAGAACCTTAACAACCGGCTGCTGGATTATGTGCAAAATTATGAATTGAAAGTTGTCCCTTTGTTCGGAGGATTTCAGTTTTAATGTCTTTTGTACCGGCATTGTTAGCATGGTATCAGGTGAACGCCAGGAATTTACCCTGGCGTTCTTGTCATACACCCTATTGCATCTGGGTATCTGAGATCATGCTGCAGCAAACTCAGGTGGATACGGTCATCCCTTATTTCGAACGCTGGATGAAGCGCTTCCCCAACATCGACACGCTTGCGAGGGCTGATATTGAAGATGTGTTGATAGCCTGGGAAGGTCTTGGTTACTATCGAAGGGCACACCACCTTCACCAGGCAGCCCGGAATGTGGTTGCTGAGTGGCATGGAGACCTGCCCCAAACGCCTGAGGAATTGATCCTTCTGCCGGGGATTGGACCTTACACGGCGGCAGCGATCGCATCGATTGCGTTTGGCGTGGATGTTGCGGCTGTGGATGGTAATATTCGCAGGGTGTTGGCGCGAATTTTCAATGTTGATGTTCCTGTTCGCAGTGCAAAAGGCGAGAAAATCATCCAGTCTCTGGCAGAAAAGAATGTACCAGAGGGCGACGCTGGTAAATACAATCAGGCGATGATGGATTTGGGCGCAACGATCTGCACACCAAAGGACCCTGCTTGCAACCGCTGTCCCATTGCACAGGATTGCCTGACTAAAAAACTGAATCTCCAATCTGAAAGGCCGGTTGTCTTACCTCGTAAAAAGATACCGCATCTTACCGTGACCGCAGCCGTGATCTGGCGGGATGGGCAGGTGCTGATTGCCAAGCGGCTGCCCGGCGGGTTACTGGGGGGGCTGTGGGAGTTCCCGGGGGGCACTCTGGAAGAAGAGGATGCTGATTTGCATGCCTGCCTTATGCGAGAAATTCAAGAAGAATTGGGGGTGGATATTGTTATCAGGGCTCCTTTTGGCGTGTACAATCATGCATATACGCACTTTAAGATCTCGCTGCATGCGTTTTTATGTGACCTGGTCGATGGGCATCAGCCCCGGAATCTGGAAAGCGAAGCCCTGATATGGACAGAAATTGGTTCGCTGCGCGATTTCCCAATGGGGAAAGTTGATCGGCAAATTGCTGAACGGCTTATGGAGGAAGAGAATGTCGTCTTTTCAAACAGATCGTGAGAAAATGGTGGAATCGCAGATCGCACGCAGGGGTATTAAAGACGAAAAGGTCTTGGATGTTATGCGATCGGTGCCGCGCCATTTGTTCTTGCCGGAAGATGTCCAAAAATATGCCTACGACGATTATCCAGTTCGAATAGGCAGCGGGCAGACCATGTCGCAGCCCTATATTGTGGCTTTGATGACGGAGTTGCTGGAGGTCGAACCCCACCATAAAGCCCTGGATGTGGGCACGGGATCCGGTTATCAGGCGGCAATTTTGGGAGAACTCTGCGATGAAGTTCATACCATCGAGCGACATGCTGAACTTGCAGAAACAGCACAAAAGAAACTGGAAGAACTTGGTTACAAAAACATCCATGTTCATGTGGGGGATGGCACGCAGGGATACCTCCCGGGTGCACCCTATAACCGTATCATTGTCGGTGCAGCCGCACCTTCTGTCCCCGATCCTCTTTTAGAGCAGCTTGCGGATGAAGGGCGTTTGGTGATACCGGTCGGGAGTCGTTTTTCCCAAACACTGGAGGTGTGGACGAAAAAGGGAGGGAAAATTAAGCATACATCCAGCATCCCGGTTGTATTTGTTCCCCTGGTTGGGAAAGATGGCTGGAAAGCAGAGAACGCCTGAAAATTATTGGTAATGAAATGGGGGATTCCAGAAGAACAACTTGCGGTATTTATAAGCTATGTAAATAAGGATGCCTGATATATTTTTTGCGCAGTATTCGTTGGTATTTCTAAGCGCTGGTTGCGTTTAAAAGAAACAGGGCTTATGGTTTAAAAGACTCACGACTCACTGATCTCGAGGGGCTTCGATTGTTGGGGCGATAATGCGCCTGGTTGGAAAAGGATGAGCGCAGCTGCAAGGGTTAGCCCCAAACCGCCGATTACGCCAACTGGTGTTGGACCTAAAAGCGTGCTGGGGGAGCCCTTAACCAACAGTATGCCCAGCCCGGCAATACCGTTCAGGGCGCCATGAGTAATAACTGCTGGCCAGACGCTGTTTGCCTTGATGGTCAGCCAACCCATGATCACACTGAGGGTGAGGGTGAACCATACCATTGCCAGTGGGCCTAGGAAAGGCGCTCCAAAATAGTCCGTTCCATAATTGTGCCCCATCAGGATCACAGGCCAGTGCCAGATGCCCCAGATGACCCCGGTGAGCAGTACGGCTTTCCGACCGCCGATGGGCATCAGCTTGGGCTGCAGATAACCTCGCCATCCGAATTCTTCACCAAAGGTTGACACCGCGTTTAATATCGGCGCGATCAGAATTGCCTGCAGGGTCTGAACGATAATAATGAGCCAGGGACTGATATTTGATGTGCTGTCCACTGCCTGCAATTGCTCGGTGAGCATGGAAAGATCCCTGTCGAAATAACCAGGAAACAGGACAAAGAAGGCCACCATGCCAAGGATGATCAGCAATCCAGGGAGGACCCAGGCTGACAGATAATAAATCCAGCGCCTTTGATCGAACAGGGGTTTTAAAAGAAGGTTGGATTTCCCTTCGCGCGTCAGAACACGGGTCAGGACATTGGCGATTGCAGGACCAAACATGAAAACAGTTGCCAACAGAATGTATGCCAGGCTGATTTGGATGCCGCCAACATCAAAAGAGGGGCTGTTTTCTAACCCGCCTGTAATAAAAATCACCAGAGCTGTCGCCCAGGATATCCCAAAGGCAAATGCAAGGAACAGGGTAATTCGTTTTTTGTCGGTCTTGTTGATCAAAGTGCGCTCCTGATTTGAATAAATGCTACCAATTCATTCTATTTTATAAGATGGGATTTTCCAACCCCTGGTCAGATCGGTCAGGGTCATCGCAAAGTCAAACATGCTTGCTGTATCAAAGATCATCACATTGTAAACATCCCTTTCTATCCTCCTTCCAAATGGGGTCTGTTAGCTCACGAACCACGAGATGAGAGACATTTTAATAATATCCCCAGGGGTTGAAGCGTATGCAATTCGGGCACTTCCAGTTTTTTAGATACCTGAATTTATTTTATACACAGCAATCATAAATTAATAATTATTATTTGAGTTAAATCTGGTTGATCCAATCGATCGTGATTTGAAGGATTGGAACAAAACTTATCATATTTCCGTCTAAAAACCAAGTGATCAGGTTAAAGGAATGGAAAAAATGAATGCGATCAGGAAATTTGTGGCAGTTTGTGGGCTGATGCTGATGGCGCTTGCGGCATGTCAATCAATTTTTGTGCCGAACCCGCCTGAAGAACCACCGACAGATGAAGAATATAGCTACGAGCAGGATGCCATCATTGATTCGTTAGAAATTTTGCTCTTAGAGTCCTTTCCTCTCCAGGCAAAGGTGAAAATTGTTGGCTTTCTTCCTGATGGATGTACGGAAATTCACGACATCCGTGTTGAGCGTGATGGAATGAGTTTTATTGTTACCCTCATGACCAAGCGACCGACCGGTCATGTCCCCTGCACATTAGCGATTGAGCCATTTGAGGATACCCTGACACTGGACATTGAAGGTCTCCCTGCCGGCACATACACAGTGATTGCCCAGGACATGGAAACTGAATTCACACTGGATGTTGATAATGTTTTCGTGGGACAGGGCGACCAAAAATACCTTTTTGGCTCTCTTGCGGTGGTTGAAGGCATGAGTATTGAGATCAAGGGGAACATCCCGGTTCAGGTCAGTGTGAGCCTGAGCGGATATCTTCCTGATGGATGTACAAAGATTCATGAGATCAGGACAACCCGCCAGGGAAAGGTCTTTAAAATTCAAATCATTACAAAAATCCCTGCAGGGAATGTCGCATGCACCATGGCGCTGGAACCCTTTACCGAGCAGGTCCAACTGGATGTTACAGGGTTGCCTGCGGGTGAATATGAAGTCCAATGTGGAGATTTGCAGGAATCATTTGTCCTAAAATAGGCAGAACAAACATGCCAGGAAGAAGAATGTTTGTTTTTAAAATGTGAACATTTTGAACGACAAAGTAAGAATCAGTAAATAGATTATTTCCAGCAAATCAGAACAGAGTCATGCACTGTTCTGATTAATCAAATGAGCTTTGTCCCCCAGTTTTTCTTTCATCTTGATCAATAGCGCTTCATCCGGTGATGATTTTGTCAAGCTGTACATGAAAACCGCTAACATCATTTCACAATCGGCGACCTCTTTGGCGATGTCTTCTTTTTGAGCGCGATCATTATTTCGAATCCACCCATCCACCCTGGAGACGATCTCATCAGCGTGAAGACCTGCCTTTGTGAAGGTTTGAAGCATGCTGATCTCCTCATCGGTTAATTCATCAGCATGGTGCATCAGATAGGCTTCTGCTAATTCACCCACTTCTGAAAGATAGAACCAGAGGGCGTCTTTGGCAGAAGGCCACTGTAAACCACGTGCTTCATAATAAGCCTGGATGGTCTCGATGTTCATAAGGTCTCCTTGCAGTCCGTTTCGCAGTCAGGGGGTATTATACCCTTTCTGGGTTAGAGAGAAGTCTGCCGCTCACATGTATGATTCTGGAATTGCTGTGGATCGTACGACGTATTGAAGTTGGCTATGCTGTGTCAAACTTTTCTCTGAAAAATCGAAGAATCGAAATACCAGTATAATTATCATTTGTTCATGAGATAGGCATGGAACAAGGTTTTTATGGATATCAGAAATATCTATCATACTGTTATAAAACAGGTTAAATCAATCTACCGGCGCGTTAACCACTTCACCGGCGGGGTCCTGGACATTTTGCGCTGGACGATTGAGAGATTTGGTATGGAGAGAGGGCCTGAAGCAGCAGCCAGTCTGGCGTATTATGCGTTTTTCTCAATTTTCCCGATGCTGCTCGTGTTTATTGTGGTTGGCAGCTTCTTCATCGATCAAGATTTAGTAGAAGCGCAGTTGCTTCACCTCTTACAGGATATTATCCCGGGCGTTGAAGAGGTCATTATTGGAAACATTGAACAGGTTCTCGAGTTGCGCGGCGCGGTGACCTTCATCGCGCTGATTTCATTAATTTGGTCAGCGACCAGTGTTTTCAACATCCTTGCCAAGAACATCAACCGCGCTTTTCCGCAGGCAAATGTCCCCAGCTTTTTCAAGGGGCGGATCATTGGGCTGTTGATGATTCTTGGTTTGGGGTTTCTGATGCTTCTTTCCTTTGCCACGTCAACCTTTTCTGGCCTTGTCCCGGTGATAAACATTCCTTTTAACGATAAAGCCCTGCACGAGACATTTTTGTGGCAAATTGGCGCATTCCTCGTGCCGGTTGGGACCAATTTTTTAATGTTTTGGGCGATCTATCAATGGGTCCCATTGGTAAAGGTTGACAGGAAAGCCACCTTTTTTGGCGGTTTGGTTGCTGGTGTGGCTTGGGAACTTTTAAACAATGTTTTTACCTGGTATCTGAGCAGTGGATTGTCACAATACAGTTTGGTGTATGGTTCGGTGGGGACGGTCGTGGCGCTTTTGTTTTGGATTTATTTGACGGCGATGATTACGTTAATCGGAGCGCATTTAACAGCATCCATTCAACGTGCAATAGATCAAAAAACCTGATACATCCCAGGCATGAAGACTGGCTTTTGATTTTGAGGAGCCAGGATTGTTCAGCTGCGAGTTAGCGCAAATCAATAAATAATGCGACTCGTTCCCCACTTGTATGCTATAATTTTGACGGGTAGATTAATAAAAAACAGCCAATTTGCGATTTGGAATCAATGGAAAACAAGAGCTGGTTTAAGAAAACATTTACTGGTAGGCAAGGGCGGAAACTACGGGAATATTTAACAGCATATGCATTTATCGCACCGGCGTCCATCCTCATTTTTGTCTTCGGTATTTTCCCGGTTGCCTTTGCACTCTATGTCAGTTTGCACAAATGGCGGATAAAAAGGACTGATTTTATCCACCTGAAGAATTATGTTGACGCAATTGGCAATCTGGCGTATGTGGTCGTTTTCATCCTGGGATTGTTGGCGCTGGCGGGGGTCTATTATTTAATCAAGAAAAGCATTGAAACAGCCAGCGAAAACGATGATCGTCCCTGGATATGTATTTTGCCAGGCGTTGCCTATGCCTTCACAATCTTTGCCTTCTTCAATTGGTTTTACCGTGCTTTGCCAGAAGTTTTGGATATTGCAACAAAATTACGCGGGGTAAAACGAACGCAAAACCTCTTCATTCAGCTATTGGGAGAAGCGCTCCGCTCAGAACAAGTTTTGCCTGCCTGGCGCATCTTTTTTTGGTCGATGGTGGCAAGTATTGCGCTTGGTGTGATCGTCAGGCGGCTGTGGCGCAGCAAAAGGAACGCAAGCTATCAGACCAATTTTGCCCTGACGGTTGCCGCCCTTGTAACTGGCGTTGGATTGTTGTATTACACTTTTCAACAGGTGAAAAACGCTTATACCATTGCTTTTGAAAAAGGAGTTGATCCAGGAATTTGGCCGCAATTCATCACCATTGTTGGTGGGATGATCTTGCTGGCGTTGGCGTGGCTTCTTTGGAGTAGGGCTGACAAGGTCAGGAGCAATGGGAAATTTTTTGTTTATATTTTTGCAGCAATTTTCTTGATGGTGGGGGGATGGCTGCTGATTGGCGAGATCCCAACCATTGTGGCTTCTGGCGACAAAGACCTGTGGCATGGGCTGAAAGTAACCGTTTTCTTTTCACTTGGAACGGTGCCCTTTCAATTGATCATTGCCCTGTTCCTGTCGGTGCTTTTATTCCAAAAAGTGCCGGGATCAGATTTCTTCAGGATTGTTTATTTTATCCCTTATGTGACCCCGGGAATTGCCAGCGCAGCAGTTTTTCAGCAGATGTTCTCAAACCGCCAATCGGCGCCTGTAAATATGCTGCTTCGCACACTGGGTTTGCCTGCTCAACAGTGGCTTTATGAACCAAAGGGTTTTATGACCCTTTTGGGAGAATTCTTTGGGTGGAGCATCCCGAAGTGGGCAGCAGGACCCAGCCTGGCTTTATGTGTGATCATGCTGCATTCTATTTGGACTTACGTGGGTTACTACGTCGTGATCTATTTAGCAGGTTTGGGTAACATCCCCAAAGAATTGAATGATCAGGCTGAGGTTGATGGTGCGAATGGCTGGCAAGTCTTTCGACATATCACCTTTCCTCTGCTTTCGCCCACAACCTATTTCCTTTCCTTGATCGGGATTATTGGCACCTTCAAAGCCTTCAACACGATCTGGGTGTTACGTTCCAACATGGCATTGAAGACCACCGACACATTCAGCGTCACAATTTTTATTGAATTCTTTGAAAAACTCCGCTATGGATATGCCTCAGCCCTATCCTTTGTGTTGTTTGGGATCATATTGATCCTGACCCTAATCAACAACAGAACCCAGGGGAAAAAGGTGTTCTATGGATAAAAAAACAGATCAAAACAAACAAAAACATCATTTCTCTTTGACAACCCGGCGTAGAGTTTTTATTTACATCATTTTGATTCTTGGTGCGTTTATCTCCCTGGTTCCCTTTGTTTGGATGATCTCAACCTCCTTAAAAAGCCTTGGAGAAGCCCTTGGGTCTTCTTTTTTCCCTTCCAAATTGCATTTTGGAAATTACGTGGAAGCCTGGCGCAGGGCACAGTTTTCAAAGTTCTTAATGAATAGTTTTTTGATTACACTGATCACGCTGGCTGGTGAGCTAATATTCAGCATTCTGGCGGCTTATGCCTTTGCCCGGATTGAATTTCCAGGCAGAAACCTGATCTTTTCCGTGATGGTCAGCACGATGATGATCCCGGCAATGGTGTTTACGATTCCCAACTTCCTCACCGTGACCTGGTTGGGCAGGATCACCAGCATTCCATGGATCAACAACTGGCCTGCTCTGACGATACCCTTCATGGGCAGTATTTTTTCAATATTCCTGCTGCGACAATTTTTTATGCAAGTTCCTGATGAACTTTATGACGCCGCCCAAATGGATGGCGCCAATCATCTGCGTTTTTTATTCCAAATTGTGCTTCCCCTTTCCAAAGCCCCCCTGATGGTCATCATCGTTTTATCGTTTATCGGCACCTGGAACTCTCTTGCCTGGCCAATGCTGGTGACCAACACGCCGGATTGGCGACCGATATCTGTGGGATTGATGAACTTTGTGAATGAGGCTGGGCAGGAGATCAACCTGACCATGGCTGGCGCTTTTATTTCAATTATCCCTATTCTGGTGATTTATTTCTTTACACAGAAGCAATTCACAGAAAGCATTGCCCGATCAGGATTGAAAGGATAAGTTTTTTCGTCAGGAAGGAGGCATATCGCCAATTTGGTACTATAATCAATTTACACATTCTATCAATCAATCTATTCAAGATGAGGAGATGAAAAAATGAAAAAGTTTAGTATTTTACTTAGCATGGTTCTGGTACTGACATTTGTTTTGTCAGCTTGTAGCCCTGCTGCTACGCCAGAATCACCTGAACCACCTGCTGGTGAAGAACCTGTAGAGGCTGAAAAGCCAGCAGAACAAGAGCCGGTAGAAGAACCAGAAGAGATCGAAGAGGTTGATGAAGCGCCGCCGTTTGAAGGCGTCAGTATTCAATTCTGGCATGTCTACTCCGATTCGCCAGGGCAAGCCATGCAGGCGCTGGTTGATGAATTTAATGCCACCAATGAATATGGCATTACCGTGGAAGCCTTTGACCAGGGCGGTTACAGCGATGTTGAAGACAAGATGAATGCTGGTATCCAATCTGGCGACATGCCTGACATCATTCAGGCTTATACCAACTCCCTATCAGATTGGTATTCGGTTGATTCCATCGTTGACCTGACTCCTTATGTTGAGGATTCTGAATATGGCCTGACCGCAGATCAACTGGCAGATTTGTACCCTGGCTTGCGTGAGACAGGCACCACAACCGACGGCGCCTGGGTCGCTTATCCCTTGACTCAATCAGCCAACGTGCTTGTTTATAACTTCACCTGGGCAAAGGAACTTGGTTTTGATGAACCGCCTAAGACCTCTGAGGAATTGGCAGAACAAATCTGTGCCGCTGCTGCGGACAACGCTACCAAGGGTGCGGATTTCGCCGGTACGGGCGGCATGGTTTATGCCCCCAATACCACGAACTGGCTTCATTTCCTGTACGCATTCGGTGGGGATGAGCTTAATGATGACGGTACAGCTTACGAGTTTAATACACCCGAGGCTGTTGCTACTTCGATGTACCTCCTGGACCTTAAGGAAAAGGGCTGTGTATGGCAAACAGAGAGCTATCCAAACCCTGAACAGGCGCAGCGCAGGGCTTTGATCACGCTCAGCTCGATGGCTGGCCTTCCTTACTATGAAGAAGCTTTTACCGATGCCGACAATGATGATGAGTGGGGCTTTCTCCCTGCTCCTGGTCCTGATGGCAAAATGGCAGTCAATGCCTTCCAGCAGATGTTAGGCGTTGTTCCCAGCACGGAAGAAAAAGAGATGGCTTCATGGCTGTTTATCAAGTGGTTGACTTCTCCTGAGATCCAGGCACGCTGGGTTCCCTCAAGCGGTTATTATGGCACCCAGTATAGCACTGAGGAACTCCTTGCTGGTTATGCTGAAGAGAATCCAATTTGGGGTCAGGGTGTAACCCTGGCGGGAATCGGCCCAGCTGAACCTCAAACCTTCCCGGCATGGTCTTCAGTACGGCGCTCGATTGGCAATTTCGCTGCAGAGCTGTACAACGCAAAAGATGAAGCTGAGGTTGAAGCTATCCTTATAGAGATGACAAACACCGCGAATGACCTGGTAGAAGAAGTGCGTTAGGCATCTGATCTGCAACAGATCATTCATTTTAGAAAAAACCTCCTGGCATGTCTCCCAGGAGGTTTTTTTATCCCCACCCAAAACATCTGAAAGGTATTTCATTGCCAAGAATGAAGTTTTTGAAAGTTTGAAGTATAAATCACTGAGGGAATGTAAAACCATAAAACCGTCTGAAAGACCGGGTAATTTTGTGATTTGCGCCAGTTTGTCCTTTTATTTGAAACTTTAAACAATTACTTGTCATCTCTTAACAAAACATTAAGCAGATTTCAAATGCTTTCGATTATACTGTTACCTGAGAGTTGGGCTCCTTCCTTTCTCTTAGAAGAGTGTTTTACATTCTTTTCTCTCCTTTTGGTTAAGAGGCTCCTTTTGAAAAACATCAGCGGATGACAGCCAAGGTCATCCGCTGATGGATTAAACCCCTCAATATTATAAATCACTGGGTTTCAATCAGTTTCGGAAGCGTCTTTCTTGTCCAATCTCTGATCACTTCCCAATTCCGGTTGTCCTGTTCCATAACTGATTTCATCATATTACCAAAAAGCCCCGACAATTTCGCATGCTCAATGACGCCGCCAAACAAACCGAGACTGACAGGTTCTTTGATCTTGAGCATATATTTCGCATATTCCCTGGCTGCACGGATGCTTTCTGGTGTTTCTTTCCCCATGGTCAGGCATAAAATGAAATATGCCACCGGAATTTTTCTGAGTTCTCTTCGAAATTTATTTAAAAAGCGCCTGGTTTTTTTGAGGGGTTTGAACATACGAATGGCAGACCCGACAATCACAGCATCATAACCGGCAATATCTTTAACTGATTCAACGGGGAGGAGATCCACCAGGATCCCACTTTGTTCTATTACTTTTGCCACAGCTTCAGCAACTTCGGCAGTGGAGCCGGCAACTGTACCATATGCCAGCAATATCCTCTTTGACATTTACCCACATCCTTTTCTGAAGTCTGTCCCTGATTATGACATAATTATAATCATTTCCACCCTCAAATCAAAGTGGTTTCAGGGGAAAACACATTCGGGGTGTGAATGGGCATTAAAAAAATAATACGCCCGTTCATCAGGGCGTATCATTTTTACATCCATGTTGGTTGCTACTCAGTTTTTTTCAAAACAGGTAAGCCTGTATCCATTTCGACCACTTTCTTACCAGCCGGTACTTCATCGACGGCAAATTCAGGGCGAAGGTCTCCTGCAAAAAAGAAGAGATCCCGGGTGCTGCCAGATTTCGAAGTTATCTTTTTGCAATGAAGATAATAGGTTTTTCCTTTTGAATTCGTAAATGAGTAAGCCATTTTTTTTGTTTCCTTTCTTGTCGAGAATATCGAAAATCTGGATTGAGTATAGCATTAAGCAAAAAAATAGTAAATTTTCCGGTTGGAACAGAAAACCTTAGATCATGACCGAAACTTGCTTCTTGTTAGTCTGGATCGTTAAGGAAGCCATCTTTCAAAATTGGTTTGTAATCAGGATAGCCCCATCCAATTCACCGGTAGGGGCAAATTTCCGAGATCGTCCTGCCCAAAAGAAGATTCTTTGAGGCAGGCACTGTTCGATACCCTTTCAGGGCACAGGGAGTGCTTTGCAAGCCTGCCACTACGAGGGGTGAGCGGATATGTCCTGTGAAACATGCAAGGCTCTGTTCTTGCAATTTGTTGGTTGGGGCGATCCTCTGTAATTATTGAATTGTGGTTGATTATTGAAATACTCTTTTTGTCCCGTTTGTCTGATTTTTTCGAATTAATTAATAGAGCTCAAAAATTTATATTCCCTGCAGGATATTGTTGAGGCGATCAAAGGACGAATTTATGGTAGAAAGAAGTATCGAATTGACATTAGAAAAAATTGATCGAATGACAGATGAAGCGAGGATAATTAAAGCCGCAAGACAGGACCCCAAAGCATTCGGAGAATTGTATAGGCTGTATGTCGAACAGGTCTTCCGATATCTCTTCAGCAAGATAGGTAATTTGCATGAAGCAGAGGATGTTACAGCGCAGACATTTCTTGCAGCTTTCGAATCCTTTGATAAATTTCGACAGGATGGGCACTTTGCTTCCTGGCTGTTTGGTATTGCTCGCAATAAGGCGATGGACCATTTTCGCCGACGAGATAATTTGTCATCCATGGATGAATCCAGTGAGATACCCGTGGAAGATAATACTTTATCCAAAGTCATCCAAACAGAACAGGAACAAGCGCTGTCAAAGCTCATCCAGGCTTTAACCGAAAAAGAGCGCGAACTGCTCCGTCTTCGTTTCTTGGCTGAGATGAGTTTCCCTGAAATTGCCCGTTTTCTACATCGTAATGAAGAAGCTGTTAAAAAAAGGACATACCGGTTACTGGCACGGTTGCAAAGCCAGTTGGAGGTTTCAAATGAATGAGAAATATTTACCCAACCAGTTTGAAGAGCGTATTCGTAAATCCTTTGGCGTACCTGAGATCCGTTCTGAATTTGTTGACGAGGTCTATGGTAATTTGATGCAACGAGCACTGACAAAATCTAAAAAACCAGTTCCTTTCTCAAGGCTGCAACCTGCATGGACCATTGCTATCGCGGTTCTTGCCCTGATGACGATTGGCACGTTGATCATTGGTCCTCAACGTGTCTATGCTACGGTGCTTCAGCTTTTTGGTTATGTGCCGGGTGTGGGGATCGTGGACCAAACCAGCTCGATTCGCCTGTTGGCTGAACCAGTAAGTATCACACGTGATGGGGTTACAGTATCTGTAAACCAGGCCGTCCTGACGGAGACCGAAACGCGCCTGGATTATGGCGTCTCCGGCGTTCCACTTTCTGCCTATCCAAAAACGGAAGCTATATCGGGATGTGTAGAGCGAGAATATTTGCGTTTGCCGGATGGTACGAGAATTGCTGTGGACGCTCCCGTACCTGCCAGTGTGAATGAGGCTATCTTTGTTCTGCCCTGTATATTTAACACGCTTCCAGACACGGTTCCTGTTGAATGGGAGCTGCCAATTCATTTTGTCGCTGCTCCAGCGGACCTCACAATTTTGCCAGTCTTGGATGTGACCCTTTCAAATGCACCAACAGATCAAGAACCTGGTCTGATTATTGGAACTTCGCCAACGATGACCTCGACGGAATCGACGCAAGTTAACGTTTCAATTGATAAAGTCATTGAAACCGAGGATGGTTATATTCTGCTGGGTTCTGTACGCTCTAATTATCCAGCAGGAAGCTGGCTACAAATCACTGGCCCTGCAACGATCAAGGATACGGACGGCACAAAAGTCAGTTACACTGTCCCTGATGATGTTCAGCCATTAGATGATGCCGGTCTTGGTCAGGGCGGTTACTCATGGGTAATGCACATCAATGGCACTGACGTTAAGTTCCCCATCACCATCAGCTTTTCCGGGGTAATCATTTCGCAGGTTGATCCGGAAGCATTTGCTAAAACCACAATTAATGTGGGCTCGAACCCACAACCCGAACAGATTTGGGAGGTTAATCAGGATGTTCAAATCGCTGGAAACACAATTCGATTGTTATCCCTAACAGCTCGGGCAGATGGATATTCCTTTAGCATCGAACCGGGGATGAATTTGAGTGGTGTCAGCGTTCAAATCGAAGGATATCAAGCGGTTGGCGGTGGAGGCGGTGGCGAAGGTACAGCCAACGGGCAATTGTTTAGCACAAGCCTCATGTATGGAGATATGCCAAAAGGAGATTTGACGATTCTATTCTCCAATCCACGCTTCGCCAGTCCTACCGCCATCTGGCAGGCGGAATGGCAGCCGGAAACGATACGCCAATTTCCAGCGATTGATGCATCTTCAGCATCTTGCTTGAATGCTGAATCTTTCCAAAAATTAAGCCCATTACCAGCAGGGCTGAACGGAGAAGTTGTATTTACTCAACTGAACCCCCAGCTTCAAATCGTTCAGGCAGAGATGGATGGCAGCCAACTCAAAATGCTTGCTGCAGGCAGCGGGCGGGCTGCTCTCACGCAAGACGGCACACGCATGGCGTACACTACCGATGCTGGAATCAGAATACAGAATCTATCAAGTGGGGAGTTTACTGAGATGGCTGGCGTTTTTGGACGAGACCTTCATTGGTCACCTGATGGAAACCAGCTCGCCTATGTGAACTCGGGTGATTTGTTTGGCGTGTTCTTGATCGATAGTGATGGTAAAAATCCAGGGCAGCTTTCCAACCTGGGGTATGAATCGATTGCAGGGTGGTCGCCAGATGGATCCATTCTTTATTATGCAATTCCTGGATCGAGTGGGGACGGCTTCCTTCTGCGGTCGGTGGATGTAAGCACTGGGATTACCAAGGATCTGTTCTTGCTGGAAAAATCTTCCCGCAAAGCGCCAATGCCGGCACTGTCGCCGGATGGAAAGTGGATTGCTTATCGAGCCAGTGATAACAGCAGCCTATTTATCAAAGGAATGGATGGAAGCCCGGCACGCCTGTTGCTGGATAACCCCGCTGGTGCCATCAGCGGCATTGCCTGGGATAAAGAAAGTCGTTTGCTTGGTGTGAGTGTGATCACCCCTGAATGTCCGGACGGCGAGATTATCCTGATCGCACCTGAGCGTTGCGAAGCCTATCGGCTTCCAGGTTTGAGCGGCGAATTGGATGGCGTGTTAATTCCATAAAATGCTGTCGGAAAGTGATTAATAGATGATTTGAAGGAGGGTGGCTAAGGCAACCCTCCTTTCACCATCCAATGAGGCATATGATGAAATTTTGGTTATCTAATATTTTTATGTGCGTAATTGTCACAGCCATCCTTTCAGGCTGTGCGCCAGCCTTATCGGTTGACACAGAACCAACCGCAACGGTGATTCAAAGCTCTTCCACGCCATTTTCAACAGTGACCCCACAACCGGCAACGGTGACACCCTTTCCATCATCAACAGCTGCATCTGCCCCGCCGATCGCTCAAGCTCCTTCAGGTCAGAGAGACGGCTTCGTTTTTGTGGGCGAAACCATTCCAGATGGAACAAATATTCAACCCGGGCAAGCTTTCCAAAAGACATGGACCATTATGAATGGCAGCTCCAGTGATTGGGATAAGGGTTTTAGTTTGACAATGACTTCTACTTATCCCGGCAGTGAATCGCTTGGCAGCCCGGAGCATATTCCCCTTGCGCAAGAAGTGAAGCCTGGAGAGACAATTGAAATCAAGGTTGACCTGGTTGCTCCCCAGCAAGACGGTGAATATACAGTTTTCTACGAGCTTTGGGATGTGGCTGGTTTATCCGTGCTTAACAGCCAGATATGGGTAACCATTACGGTTGGCATTGCTCCCATTTCAAGTTCATCTGGCGTGAGTGCGCAGGTTTTATCTGCCTTTATGGAAAATTCAGAATACACTGTATATTTTTGTATGCAGCTTCCCGATGGACGTCAATGGTATCCCGAGAATGTGTTGCTTTTGGTTAACCATCAACAATACGCGCCTGTTGCCAGCCGAATTGATCCGATTGGCGCGACAACCGCTAACAAATGTTTCAATTTTAGTTTCCCGGTTACGATTTCTTCAAAGACGGCTTATCAATTATCAATTGGAAAAGTGGAACTACCGCCGCAGGTGCATCAAGATGAAAACTGTGCCAGGGCACAAACACTGTTGCGGGCGGCTTATCCCGGATTAGATTTCAACTGCGCTGGACCTGGTTTTTGGTATACCCATCTGGTTTTACCGGCAGGTATGACGGAAGAACAGGCAGATCAGTTGATTCTTGATGCGATGTCCAGCTCGATTTACGGTCCATGGGTATTAAATGGGATCGCCCCCTGAAGGCGTTCCGCTGCGCCAGAAATGCCCCGCTCATCTTACAACCGCCTATTTTTGTGAGGACAGTTTTTCTAACGCACTCGATAAACCCTGCGCTTTGGCTGCTTGCTGAGTGTATAAAACACCGGTAAAAAATGATACAATGAAATCATCTTATCCCTTTGTTCCTGGCATGATAGGAGGTTTTGATGAAGAAAAGCTTTAGAAGTTTCCTCAGCTTTGAGCGGATGATCACCCCCATCATCATCAAAGTTTTATTTTGGATTGGGTTGATCGGAAGCATTCTTTCCGGTGTTGTAATTTTCTTTGGGGCGCTCATTGCAGGGATCAATGAAGGGGGCTTCGGTCCAATTTTGGTCGGCTTTCTCCTTGGCTTGTTGGGCGGAACCCTGGTAATTGTTTTTGGAGCGCTGATTACCCGAATCTATTCTGAACTGTTGATTCTCGCTTTTCAGATCAATGAAACCCTGGCGGACATCAAGCAGATTCTGAAAGAACGCCCGTAAATCAGTATTATTAAACCAGGCAAATTCCTCTGAGAAGGTTCGGCTTCCTCAGGGTGGTTTCCACGCGCCGGTGAGATGAGGCGCGTTAATTCTCAGAACAGGCGGATATTGGTTGGGGTGGTGATGATTACGTCCCCTGCGCATATTTAATTTTGGCTGAATGCTTTTTTTAACGGGTATAATCGAGCCTATGTCATCAATTGTAGCTATCGATATCGAAACAACGGGTCTCAACGCTGACGAAGACGCGATCATTGAAATCGGCGCTGTGAAGTTTAGCGGACGCCGTGTTGAGGGTACCTGGTCGACCCTTGTGAACCCCAGAAAGCCGATTCCAGGCTTCATCACACAATTAACCGGCATCACCAATTCAATGGTTAAAAACTCACCAATTTTGGCTGAGGTGATTGGAGACCTTGTTGGTTTCGTGGGCAACGCGCCGGTGGTTGGTCATAACATCAGTTTTGATCTTACATTCATCCGGCAGACAGGCGCGCTGATGACAAATACCGAGATCGACACCTATGAAATGGCTTCGGTATTGATGCCCGGGGCGAGCCGCTACAATTTGTCGGCGCTTGCCCAGCAGCTGGGTGTTTTGCTGCCAGCCACCCATCGTGCTCTTGATGATGCCAGGGCGACCCATGCTGTGTTTATTGAGCTGTATGAAAAAATCCACGATTTACCCCTGGACTTACTGGCTGAAATTGTGCGCATGGGTGAACCGCTAAACTGGCAGGGCAGCTGGGCTTTTCAACAGGTACTGCGCCAGCGCATCAAAGAACCGGTAAAATCTCGCAAATCCGACGTTTTAGCCGGGGGACCCCTTTTTGAGAAGCCCGAGGAAGTGGAATCGCAACCGGTTGGAAGTGAGCGGGGCGATCAGCTGCTGGATATTGACGAAATCGCGGCAGCGCTGGATGTGGGTGGAAAATTCTCAATTTACTTTCCGGAATATGAACACCGACCGCCGCAGGTTGAGATGCTGCGTGCTGTTGCCCACGCCCTGCAGGATTCTTTGCACCTGATGGTTGAGGCTGGCACGGGCACCGGGAAATCACTGGCTTACCTGATCCCCGCTGCATACTGGGCATTGAAGAACAATACGCGGGTGGTGATCTCGACCAATACGATTAACCTCCAGGATCAATTAATCAACAAGGATATTCCTGATCTTTGCGATGCTTTGGGGCTATCTGTGCGGGCGGCTGTTCTCAAAGGGCGTTCCAATTATCTTTGCCCGCGACGGCTGGAAGCTATGCGCCGTAAGAAGCCTGATTCCGTGGATGAATTACGTGTTCTGGCAAAAGTCCTGGTCTGGCTATTGGAAAGTCGTACAGGCGATCGGACGGAGATCAACCTGAATGGCGTTGTTGAGCGCATGGTGTGGTCACGTTTATCCGCGGAGGACGAAGGCTGTCGGCTTGAGGTATGTTTGAAGCGGACGGGGGGGCGCTGTCCCTTCTACCGGGCAAAAGTCGCCGCTGAAAACGCGCATCTTTTGATCGTCAACCATGCCCTGCTGCTGGCTGATACAGCCACCGGCAACCGGGTGCTGCCACCCTACGATTATCTGATCGTGGATGAAGCGCATCACCTGGAATCAGCAACGACCAATGCGCTTTCTTTCAGAGTGCGCGCCAGGGATATCACCCGCCTGGTTCGCGAGCTGGGCAGTCTGAAGGTGGGTTTGCTCGGCAGGTTTATTGAACTGGCAGAGACTTCCCTCCAACCTGCCCAAATGGCGTCCCTCTCGCAACTGGTGGTTAAGGCATCCGACCTATCGATGCGGCTTGACAGCCAGATGAACCAGTATTTTCAGGCATTGGATACCTTTTTGTTTGAATTGCGGGATGGACGGGCCTTGGGCACCTATGCCCAGCAGGAGAGAATCCTGCCCTCGACCCGCACGCTGCCGATGTGGTTTGATGTCGAAATTACCTGGGAGCAGACGAATGAAACCCTCCATGCGCTGATGTCGATCATCCGGGATCTTCGTGCGCCGATGAGTGAACTTGCCGACCGGGAAAATGAGGAAGCTGAAGACATGTGGGGCAGTTTGGGGAATATGGTCACCCGATTGGACGAGATCCAGAAAAACATCCATGGGCTGACTATGGAACCGGACCCGAACACGATTTACTGGGTTGAAGTCGACCCTCAATTCAGGGATGTCAGCCTGAACGCGGCGCCCCTCCACATTGGTTCGCTGATGGAGAAAAACCTGTGGTATCAGAAGGAATCTGTGATCCTGACCTCGGCGACCTTGACTGCCAACGGAGAGTTTGAATACCTTAAGCGACGCCTGCACGGTGAAGACGCCAGCGAATTGGTGGTGGGCTCCCCATTTGATTATGAGCATGCCGCACTGGTGTATGTGCCAACAGATCTGCCCGAGCCCTCCGACTCAAACGGGCATCAGCGCAGTGTTGAAGAGGCAATTGTTAGCGTTGCCAGGGCATCAGGCGGGCGGATGCTGGCATTGTTCACATCCTACGCCCAGTTGAAGCGCACATCGGGCAAAATTTCGCCTGTGCTTGCCCAGCACGACATTCAGGTGTATGAACAGGGCGAAGGCGCGTCTGCCAACATGCTTTTGGAGACCTTCAGAGAAACGGAGCGGGCAGTTTTGCTCGGAACCAGGGCTTTTTGGGAGGGCGTGGATGTGCCCGGCGAAGCGCTTTCGGTTCTGATGATCATCAAACTCCCCTTTGACGTTCCATCCGACCCCATTATCGCGGCGCGTTCTGAGACATTCGAAGATCCGTTTTCTCAATATGCGCTGCCTGAAGCCATCCTGCGATTCAGGCAGGGATTTGGACGCCTGATCCGCACGCAAACGGATCGCGGGGTGGTCGCAGTCCTTGATAAGCGTGTGCTGACCAAACAATATGGGCGGCTGTTCCTTGAATCACTCCCTCAATGCGAGTTCAGGCAGGGGCTGCTGGCTGATTTGCCAAAACTGACCGAACGCTGGTTGAATCTATAAAGCATTGGAGCGCGTACTGTGGATTTTCGGTCGGATCAAGAATCGGGAGAAAAATTATTTAAGGACAAAAAGTTTCTTTATTGACACAAAAAAACCGCACAACAAACAGGCAGCGCTTTCTGAATAAGAGATAACAATTATTGGTCTGAATGCAAATTTTGCGATGGTGGAGAATAATCTTCTTTACTGAAGAATTTTGTTGAGGCTCGGAGTTCTCTTGCAAGAAAGAAATTGAGCAGGATCCTTAACAAGACAATCGACAGGAGTATAGTCATATCCGCTGTGGAAGGTGATATTGCAATTCGAAGGATATCGCTTGCCATTGCAAACTCTAAACCGAGGTTGAGCGAGTGCCCCAATCGGAGGCGGATTTGTTCCGTATAGTTGATCTGACGGGAGATGGGGTCAAACACATGGCGGACATAACTGATAAATGCCTGGATGACTGCGGCGCCAATGATCAGGGCAGCGGTCCCCTCTGCGACGAGGATCAAATAACCCGCGATCTGGTTTAACAAATCCTCACGCGGAATCACCGCTTCGAGTTCTTGCGGAGGATTCTTCGCTGCAACTGAAAGCAGGTATACCAGACCGGTAATCAGGGAAATCGGTATTAGAATTTCGATCCAGTGCTCACGGCGCCCATTTTTATTTTCTTGATAATCAGACATTGTTTCCCTTTCAATGCAGTATCATTTTAACCCTAATTATGCCTTATTCTTATCAGGTAAGCAATCGCAACGATTCGTTATGAAAAATGTTGGCGCCAGGAAAAATCGAGATATTCAAACCGACCTGACTTCGACATGACTGTCAGTTAAACCTGATTGTGAGTTAAGGGTAAACAAATCCCTTTGGTGACGAAGAAAACAAGAGTTTGGTAAAATTGATGAATATCAAGTCATCTAAAGCGAATTATAAAAGCGAGGTTTATATGAAACCAAAACACCTGATCCTGATCATTCTGGGACTTTTCCTGTTCACCGCCTGTGCAAAGGACAAGAAAACCGAGGAACCGGCGGAATCATACCCGATGGCTATCGAAACTGAAGCGCCCACTGAGACCCTCCCGATTTTGATAGACACTGAAGAGCCCGAAGTGGGCTACCCGATTGAGATGGAGATTGAATACCCTGACGACGCTTACCCGATTTCGGAAACCTTTTCGGAATATGAATTGGTGGATGAAGCCGCTCAGGTGATGCATACGCTGGCGGATAAAGACCTGGAAAGCCTGGCTGGATTTGTCCATCCAGAAATGGGCGTTCGCTTTTCCCCTTATGCGTATGTGCAGGAAGATCAACTTGTGTTTTTCCCCGATGAATTGCCGAATCTTGCCGGGTCGGATGTGGTTTATATCTGGGGCGTGTATGATGGCAGTGGCAATCCAATTGATTTGACCTTTGACGGATATTTTGAGGAGTTTGTGTATTCGTCGGATTTTGCGCACCCTGAGCAAATGGCGGTCAATGAGAGGATCAGTCAGGGGAACAGCATCGACAATATCGCCGAGTTTTATCCCGGCAGTTCCTTTGTTGAATATCACTTCAGCGGATTTGATCCGCAGTATGAGGGGATGGACTGGCAGAGTCTGCGGCTGGTGTTTGTGTGGGAAGGAGGCGCCTGGCGCCTGGTCGGGATTGTGCACGACCAGTGGACGGGTTGAGGGATGGCGGGGTGACCCTGACCTGAGCAATGCGTGAGGGCATCCGCGCACCATTTCAACCTTATTATTGGTGCACACCGCATTAGCGCGCGCCTTACCGCTGATTTGGATTGTTTGCGCTGGTCTCCTGACCAGCGCCCGCCGGTGAGACACCAGCGGGAACACTGGGAAGTGGGGACACCAGCGAGAACGCAAGTTTTGATATCGCATGGTCAGGAGACCATGCGCAGGTGAGGCTGTTGGTGGGAATTGATTCCAAATGCCTGTTTCTCTTTTGCGCTGGTCTCCTGACTCGGGTTCGCTGGTGAGACACCAGCGAAAACACAATAGAAGTGGGACACCAGCGAGAACGCAAGATTTTCATTCTTAATAACCAGTTATAATTACTACCACCAATGGTAAAAGGACTCAGGAATGAATAAACTTTTCTACGGGGATAACCTTGATATTCTCAGACGTTATATCAAAGATGAAACGGTGGATCTGATTTACCTGGACCCGCCCTTTAACAGCAATGCAACCTACAATGTGCTGTTTTCGCAACAGAATGGCACACAATCGAGCGCGCAGATTCAAGCCTTTGAGGACACCTGGCGCTGGGATGAAAATGCGGTGCGGGCGTATGAGCTGACGGTGGAACAGGGCGGGAAGGTGGCGGATGCGCTGCGAGCATTTCGTTTGCTGCTGGGGGACAGCAACATGATGGCGTATCTGGCGATGATGGCGCCGCGGTTGGTGGAACTCCACAGGGCGTTAAAAAAGACGGGTAGTTTGTATTTACACTGTGATCCGACGGCGAGCCATTATTTGAAGGTGCTGCTGGATACAGTTTTTGATACAGAGAATTTTAGGAATGAAATAATTTGGAAGAGACAATCAGCTCATAGCGACGCAGAAGGATACGGTTCTGTACATGATGTGATCTTATTTTATATGAAAACACCAAACGCAATCTGGAATAAAATTTATCAGGCGTATGATGATGAATATATTGAGAATTACTATCGTTTTGAAGATCCTGATGGTCGAAAGTGGATGTCAGGAGATTTAAGCGCTGCAGGTTTATCTGGCGGTGGCTATCAATATGAATGGAAAGGTATTACGAGGGAATGGCGTTGTCCCCTTGACACAATGAAGAAGTTGGATAATGAGGGAAGAATATATTACACTAAAAATGGCATTGCAAGGATAAAAAGATATTTGGATGAAGCGAAAGGGCTTCCTGTCCAAGATGTTTGGTCTGATATTCAATCGTTGAGGTCATGGCATTCAGAAAGATTAGGGTATCCTACACAAAAGCCAGAAGCCTTACTAGAAAGAATCATTTCAGCAAGCAGTAATGAGGGTGATGTAGTTCTGGATCCGTTCTGCGGCTGTGGGACGGCTGTGGCGGCAGCACAAAAGCTGAACCGACAATGGATTGGGATTGATGTTACACATCTGGCAATCGGGTTGATTAAGAGAAGGATGGCTGATCAATTTGGCGATGGGCTCGATTATGAGGTGATTGGTGAACCCACCACAATTGAGGGTGCGAAGGAATTGGCGGATATGGATAAATTCCAGTTTGAGTGGTGGGCGTTGGGGCTGGTGGGGGCGCGCCCTGCAGACCCGAGGAAGGGGGCAGATCGAGGAATTGATGGGCGGCTGTATTTTCATGACGATGATACGAGGAAAACCAAACAGGCGATTTTATCGGTCAAGGGCGGGGCGACGGGGGTGAGCCATATCCGTGACCTGGTGGGGGTGCTGGACCGGGAAAAGGCGCAAATTGGCGTGCTGATTTCCTTGCGTGAGCCGACCCAGCCGATGCGGGCGGAGGCAGCCAGCGCGGGATTTTATGATTCGCCCTGGGGAAAACATGCGCGGGTGCAGATCTTGACGATAGAGGAGCTTCTGGGCGGAAAGGGGATTGATATGCCTCCCATGCGGCAGGTTAATCAGACCTTCAAGCGGGCGCCGCGCCATAAGGGGGATGAGGGCAGGCAGATGGGGTTGCTGGAGGGGTAAGCCTTGCTGTCCCATGACTCGGGTTCGCTGGTGGGACACCAGCGAGAACATAAGTTTTGATATCGCATGGTCTCCTGACCATGCGCAGGTGAGACTGCTGGTGGGAATCGATTCCAAATTTCTGTTTCTCTTTTGCGCTGGTCTCCTGACCAGCGCCCGCCGGTGAGACACCAGCGGGAACATAAGAATACAAGAGAGTGAGATGCCGGTTCAAATCCGGCGGCGCCTACAATTCAGTTACCACCTGAAACGCAACCACTTTCGTATTGCAATTCAGGCGGTGACTGTGGTACAATATCTTCAACAGTACCAGCAACGCCTCTGATATAAGCGCACCGATGCTGGTCATATCCGAAACACCCGAGGTGGAAATCAGACTCAGGCTCCACGCCCCCGAAAGGGAGGAGATGTCGGTAAGCCTGTCCGACCGGGTGTTTTTCATGTATAAAAAAGCAGCTTTTCGATTGGAAAAACTTTGTAATTCAGGAAGTTTTATGGATCGATTGGATAAACTTCCAAGGATAAATTTCTAAGAGTATTCTAAGAGTATACAGCAATTATCTTTTGTGTACTATAGTTTTATCTATTTAGCTCTATTTTTTTTGATTATGAAAGCGAACTGCTGCTGCGATCATATCTTCACGGGAAAGTTTGATGTATTGCTTGAGTACCAGATCGGAACGATGTCCCAGGCGACGTTGAATGGTCAGCAGGCTTTCACCGGCACGATGCAAATCAAGGGCATGTTTGCGTCTGAAGGCATGTATTCCCATGGAACTGACACCAGCCAGAGATGCCCGGCGTTTGATGAGCGCCCTGAGAGTATCGTATGTGAGGCGGTTTTGATAACTGGATTGGAAAAACGGGGGTAAATCAAAACGAATGGTGGTCCAGGCTTTTATTGCTCGTTTAGTACGCTTGTCGAAATCAACTGCTCGGGGATAACCCCCTTTCCCATGTTCAATGTAAACCACAGAAAGAGCGGTATCGACTGCTTCGACATTGAGGGCGCAGAGTTCGCCAGCACGAATACCTGTGGCATCCAGCAACATAACAATTGCCCGATCACGAATGCCATGCCAGGAATCATCACAGGCAGACAAGAGTGCATCAACCCAAACCTGCGGAGCGGGGTCCAGAATTTGTTGTGGCACCTTTGGTGCTTTTATCTTTTCAGTAGGATCCGGGATATCATATTCCCACTCTAACCAGCGGCAATAGGCTCTCACAGCTCGATAAAAAGCATGGACACCCCCTGGAGTGTGATTTTCTTGCAATTCAATAAGCCATTGGCGGATAGAATCACGAGTAAGAGGGTCGGGAGCCTGTTTGAGTTTGGAATAATAGAATTTAATAGTAAGAGGAGATAGCCCTTCGGCTTCTTTGACCATGAGAAATTGCATAATCCGTTGCGTTTGAGAATCTGGTAGCATAAGAAATCCCTGTGAAATTGTTATTGAAATTTTTGTTTATTGTAAATTACTGTGTCAATAGCCCCGAAAACAGTAATAATAATGAAATTTCATAGGGCAGGTGGGAGTCGAACCCACACGGTATTGCTACCGAAGGATTTTAAGTCCTTTGCGTCTGCCATTCCGCCACTGCCCCAAACGCTTCATAATTTTACCATTTAATTACCCCTTGTGAAGAAGGAAATTCGGGTTAATTTCTTCCGGATAAACCGGATTGTCGTTTATAATGGGTTGAGTATTAAAACTGGCGAACGACGCGATCACAGGTCCAACCAGCGCCCCGATCGAGCAGAGCCCGGACCTTACGCCAGAAACGGGCTGGCGACCTGATCAGGAGGATGTGCCGGAAGGCGGTCAACCCGGGTGGATTGGTGATTGGAGAGCCTGATGCGTTAAATTCGCCAATGATCCGGGACACAAACCCGGTTCAAGCATTGCCTGGAAAGCAAATTATCATTCATGAGCTTATCACTCACATTCTGGAACTGGTTACTCGCCTTGCTGCCCCTGCTGACTGTGGTGGTTCTGATGCTTGTATTTCGCTGGGGGGGCGGCCGCGCAGGCGGGCTGGGCTGGTTGACGGCGGTTGTCGTTGCTGTCTTTTTCTTTGGCGCAGGGTTTGAGCTGTTGGCGGTGGCACAGGTCAAGTCTGTGCTTCTCAGCCTGGATGTGTTTTATATCATTTGGACGGCGCTTTTGCTGTTCAGCATTACCAAACGAGCCGGCGCGATTGATATGATCGGCAAAGCCATGACAGGCCTGACAGAAGATCGCGTGATGCAATCGATTCTGATCAGCTGGGTCATGGTTGCCTTCTTGCAGGGCACGGGGGGCTTTGGGGTGCCGGTTGCCATCTGTGCGCCCTTGCTGGTTGGATTGGGCTTTTCACCGATCCAGGCTGTTGCAATGGCATCCGTCGGGCATGGATGGGCGGTCAGCTTTGGTTCCTTTGCATCCTCGTTTCAAACCTTGATTGCGGTTACGGGGTTGCCGTGGCAAACGCTGGCGCCCCTGTCCGCGTTGATTCTGGGATTGGCGACTTTTCCCTGCGGTTTGCTGGTGGTGATCATCGGGACTGGGTGGAAAAGCCTTAAACGTGGACTGATGCCCGTATTGCTGCTGTCGATCCTCATGGGGACGGTCCAGTATGTTCTGGTCGTCAATGGGGTATGGACCATGGGGGCGACGGGCGCAGGGCTGGTAGGGCTGGTGGCGCTGTTTTTAATGCTGCGATTGCCAAAGTATCGAAATCAGCATGACACGCAGGATGTTTTATCTTCGGACGAGGTCGCTGAAGAAGGAAAATCCTTGTGGGTATCCCTGATCGGCTATGGGATCCTGGTGGTCCTTGCGTTTGCCGTCAACCTGATTTCGCCGTTGAAGGCGTTCCTGAACCAGGTTGCGCTCAGGTTGGAATTTCCTGAAGTGGCGACATCCTTTGGCTGGGTCACGCCGGCAGGGGCAGGGCAGGTTATCAACCTGTTTTCACATCCTGGCGCTTTGATCCTCTACACATGCATTCTTTCCTTTGTGCTCTTTCGCTGGCTGGGCTATTTGAAGGCAGGCGATTTGCGTAGGATCATTGGCGATGTTGTCAGGAGCGGCGTCAATTCCAGCACGGGCATTTTGGCGATGGTGGGAATGGCATCCATCATGCTGCACAGTGGGATGACCATCCTTCTGGCTCAGGGCTTGAGTGAGAGTTTCAGCCAGGCATTTTATCCGATCGTGGCGCCTTTTATTGGCGCGTTGGGCGCCTTTATTACAGGCAGCAACATGAATTCGAATGTGTTGTTTGCTGTTTTACAGCAAAACACAGCAGAAATGATGAACCTGAGTGTCCCTCTGATCCTGGCTGCCCAAACTGCAGGCGCCTCATTGGGGAGTGTTTTGGCGCCCTCCAAAGTGATTGTGGGCTGCAGTACAGTTGGTCTGGCTGGCAAGGAGGGTGAGGTCATGCGGAAGATGCTGTTTTACGGGATTATTCCGATCGTCATTGTGGCGCTGACTGCGTGGATCATTTCCAGGGTCTAATTGGTGCGATATGGGTGAGATCAGGAACAAACGCAATTCATTTAACAGCCTGAGGATGAAGACGGCAATGCTGGTTATTCGCATCTCGCTGTCCTTTGCCCTGTACTGGGCGCTTCAATCAGGTTCTGACCTGCTGGCAGGCTTGCTGGCGGGCTTGATATTCATCAGTATGATCGCTTTAGTGTGGCTGGGATGAGCGATCGGTCCCCTTTGCCCCGACAGGGGAGCAGGCGCGGGTTGTTGGGTCTGAGCCTGCTGGTCATGCTTGGAGGCGTGATCAGCCTGGGGTGGGCGTTCTGGCCCCATTCCGTGGACGGGGTGCAAATGAGGGTTCCTGCTGGCGTTTTGCCTGCGGCGCCAGAGGGAAGTGGTTTTGCCAGCCTGTCGGATTACACCCTGGCGGTTTCCTGGCCGCGCTGGCTGCGGCTGGGTGATTCGGGTACGATCACCATCGCGCTTTCAAGCCTTTCTGAACAGGAGGGGGCGGTGCCGGTGGATGCGATCCAGGTGGTGATGGTGGAGGTAGATATCAGCAGACTGCCCCAGGCGCCCTCAGGGCTTGCCCAGCACAATATGGCGCCTGGAGCAGACCTCCAGACATCCCGGATCGTGACTGCTGTGCAAACGGGAGAATTTCCTGGAAAAGCGCTCGTGTCCTTTGGCTTTTTCGATGAGGAGATGAACGAGCTGGTGCCTGTGCCGGTGGCAGTGGTTGATTTTGAGATTGATGTGCGGTCCTTATGGGGATTGGAACACGGGATCGTGATCTGGCTTGGCTTTGTGGGGCTTGTGCTGGGAGGTGTGATGTTCCTCTTGCAGCGGTATGTACAGGTGAAGTAAGATGAGAATCGATTTCCTTTTGGATTGAATGCAGGAGTTAAATGGAAAACAAAAACCATCATCAGGATCAGCATTTACAGGCCCGACAATCTGCTTTGATTGGGCTGAAGATAGGATGCCTGACTTTTTTCATAGGAGGTGCCGCTATCCTGGTTGGCTTCTTACTTGATACACGTCTGGGAAGCTACCCGCGCTGGACTTTGATCCTGCTGATTGGAACGGCGCCATTTGTCCTGGGCGGCGTTTATCGGATGGTGCGCCGCACTGTAAAGAAACCGGACGACGGAGAAAAGCCAGCGGATTATGATGCAGAGGAACATGACTGAAAGCGAAATAGCGACGCTGATTTATGGTTTATTGTGATGCACACCAAAATATTAGGGCAGTGAAACCCTGCTTAAGATTCGCGTATCGCAATGCGTTTTTCTGTCGAGTGAAACCATGAGGAACATAACTTGACCATTATTCAAAAGAAGCGCTTAACATACTGCCTCGAGGCGATATCCGGGTGGGTTTTAAACCCGTTCCAGGATGTTGATATCAGCGGTATTGCCTGGAATTCTCGGCAGGTTCAACCCGGGGATGTGTTTTTTGCTTTGCTGGGGGAAAACTCGGACGGGCACCGGTTTGCTCAATCGGCTGTGGAACGGGGCGCTGCTGCTGTGATCGGCACGCAGCCCGGGATTCAATTGGATGTGCCCTATGTTCAGATCAAAGGTGCTGATCGCCTGGCGATGGCAATTTTTTCGTCCGCTTTTTACGACCATCCTTCGCAAAAGCTGATCGTCATTGGCGTGACGGGCACCGACGGTAAGACGACCACCACCAACCTGATCTATCATATTTTGCGGACAGCCGGGATCCGGGCGGGTATGATTTCGACAGTAAACGCCGTGGTGGGTGACGAAATTTTGGATACCGGCTTTCATGTTACAACGCCTGAATCCCCGGATGTTCAGCGTTATCTCGCACAGATGGTGGACGCGGGTCTCACGCATGTGGCGCTTGAAGCCACCTCGCATGGACTGGCACAGGAAAGGGTGGCTGCTGTGGATTTTGATCTGGCTGTGGTCACCAATATCACCCACGAGCACCTCGATTTTCATCACGATTACCGGGGTTATCTGCAAGCAAAGGGGAAACTCTTTGAGGCGATATCCCATACCCAACCCGGTATAAAAGGGGTTGAAAAGCTGGGCATTTTGAACAAAGACGACCAATCCTATGATGACCTGCAGAAGATCACAGGGGCGAAACAACTTTCGTATAGCATTAATTCCCGGGCTGATCTCTGGGCGGATGAAATCACACAGGGTCCTGAAGGTGTGCAATTCAGAGTCAATGGATGGGGCAAGCCATTTCAAATTCAAAGCAGCATGATCGGGTTTTATAATGTCGCCAATATTCTGGCGGCAATTGGAGCAACACTGGGCGGTTTGAATATTCCAATTTCGGCGATCCAGCAAGCTTGCAGCGCCGTGGAGACCATCCCGGGACGGATGGAAGCCATTGATCTGGGGCAGGATTTTCTGGCGATTGTTGATTTCGCCCATACGCCCAACGCCATCCGACAGGCATTGATCGCTGCCCGTGAATTGACCTCCGGGAAGATCATCGCAGTGTTCGGTTCGGCTGGTTTGCGCGATGTGGAGAAGCGCAAATTGATGCCGGAAACCGCAGCAAAGCTGGCAAATGAAATGATCCTGACTGCCGAAGATCCACGGACAGAATCGCTGGATGCGATCCTGATGGATATGGCAGAAGGAGCAACCAGGGGCGGGGCGGTTCAGGGTGAAAATTTTTGGCTGGAACCGGACAGAGGCAACGCGATTCGTCGGGCAGTCAACCGGGCAGAGCGCGGCGATCTGGTGATTTGTCTTGGCAAAGGACATGAGCAGTCGATGTGTTTTGGAACCGAGGAGTATCTCTGGGATGATCGTAAGGCATTGCGGGCAGCCCTTTCGGAGAGGTTGGGCATCCCCGGGTTTGAAATGCCCTGGTTGCCCACCAGCGACGACATCTGACCGAACAGCGATCGGTCGAGCTGTCTGAGAGCCATCGGAGAGCACCGATCCTTTTTGCGGCAGATGTTGCCATGATCCACGTTGGGTCGATTGGGTTGACCCTTCATCGTTTGTGAAAATCTGTATCCATACTTAAAATATTTAGAAACTGAAAGCAGGCCGAAGAGGGATGTAACCGGGCGACTTGTTCTGCCTGCAAAACGTGAGGCTCAGATCACGCCGAAAGTGGATCACGCGTAGGAATAATTGAGAAGAAAAAGACATTGCTTTTTATTCGAAGGGGGTAACATTTTCGATGGCCAGTAATAGAAATTAAAAAGAGGGTGTTGAATGTTGGATAGTTTCACTATTCAGCATCAAATGTAGGGGTAACCCTCCGTGTTTGCCCTACCCAAAGGGCACTTTGGGTTGGACAGACACAGAGGTCTGCTTTCATTAAATATTATTTGTTTTTCAACACTATCCAAAAAACATCTTGACGAAGATCGTCTTCTATGATAAAAACAATAGATTTGCAAATTATCAGAAGTCGGACTTTATGAAAATACCCGGATTAATCGATGCACATGTTCATTTGCGAACCCCAGGCGGTGAGCAAAAAGAAGATCTCAGGACTGGAACCGCAGCAGCCCTGGCAGGCGGGTTCACAACACTCCTTGCCATGCCAAACACGCTGCCGCCGTTGGTAACATGCCAGGATTGGCGTATCGCACAGATCAGAGCCCAAAGCGAAGGTCAGTGCGATGTTTTTTTATATGCCGGCGCATCCGCAGATCATATCGACCAGCTGCCCGATTTGGCACAGAGTGCAGTCGCCCTGAAGGTCTATTTGAATGAAACCTATGGCCCGCTTAGAGTTGAGGGTGTGAGAAAACTGAGTGAGATCGTTCAGAACTGGCCTGCCAGCAAACCAATCGCTGTACATGCAGAAGGGGATTCTGTAGGGGTGGTGATCGCCATGGCAGCCCTCTATCAACGCCGGTTTCACATCTGCCATGTTTCCCGAAAAGATGAGATCGAATTGATTTCTGATGCAAAAAAGAGAGGCTTGCCTGTGACCTGCGAGGTGACCCCCCATCACCTTTTTCTCACAGAAGATGACGCCGACCGTTTGGGACCATTGGGCGATATGCGACCCCGCCTGGCAACGCAGGCAGATGTGGACGCACTCTGGGCGCAAATCAACACGACCGTTGACTGCATCGCCAGCGACCATGCCCCGCACACACTTGAAGAGAAGGGGATCGTGTCGCGGAACAATGTGGACGGTGCAGCTGTGAGCCAGGAAAAAACCCCGCCGCCGGGCGTCCCCGGGCTTGAATCGACCCTGCCCTTGATGCTGACAGCAGTTGCTGAGGGAAGGATCACACTTGAGCGCGTTGTGGCGCTGCTTTATACCAACCCGCGCCTTATCTTCAACCTGCGGGAACAGCCTGAAACATGGGTTGAAGTGGATGAGCATGCGACATACACCTTTCCTGACCACCCTTTGTTTACGAAGTGCGGTTGGTCGCCTTTTGAAGGGATGCAGATGAAAGGACGAATCAGAAAGGTTGTTTATCGAGGAAAAGAAGTCTTTCGGGATGGAAGGCTTTTTTTAAATAAGAATTAGAAGTAGGAGATTTAAAATATGTCCAACAATGCAATTTTGAAACTGTTCAATTTAGAAGATTATAAACGTGAACCGAAGGTGGAGAATAATTTTTATCAAAAAGATATCCTCAGCGTCAGCCAGTTTACCAAGGATGATCTGGATTACATCTTTATGCGGGCTGATGAAATGGCGGAGATGTCCAGGCAATGGGGGACCTGCGATCTGCTGAAGCGATATACACTGGCCTGTGTTTTTTATGAACCCAGCACACGAACCAGTTCTTCTTTTATCGCTGCCATGCAGCGACTAGGTGGTAATGTGATTCCAATTACCGAGGGTATCCAGTTTTCATCGGTGTCCAAGGGTGAATCTTTGATCGACAGCATGCTCACCCTTGAGCAGTATTGCGATCTGATCGTGCTTCGCCATCCTGAGATTGGCTCAAGTGCAGCAGCCGCCAAATATACCCACGTGCCGATTATCAACGCAGGTGACGGCGCCGGCGAACATCCCACCCAGGCGCTGCTTGACCTGTACACAATTCAATCTGAACTTGGGCGAGTTGATGGCTTAAAAGTTTCGATGGTTGGCGACTTACTTTATGGACGGACTGTGCACAGCCTTACCAAACTGCTTTCAGAATATGACGTTTCACTGCGTTTCGTCTCGCCTGAGGCGCTCCGTCTGCCGCTGGACTTGATGAACGATTTAATTGATAGGGGAATTGACGTTCGGGAAACCAGCGATGTGGCGGATGTGATCGAGAATGCGGATGTGCTGTATGTCACCCGGATCCAGAAAGAACGATTTTTAGACATTATGCAGTATGAAGAAGTGAAGGATTATTTTGAGATCACACCGGATTTGATGACCAAAGCAAAGGAAAAAATGATCGTGATGCACCCCTTACCGCGAGTGGGCGAAATTCATTACAAGGTTGACCGTGACCCTCGGGCAGCATATTTCAGACAGGTCCAAAACGGCATGTTTATTCGGATGGCGCTGTTGGCAACCGTGCTTGGGCAAGCATAGATGGGAAAATAAAATGAACTTTTTTAAAAAACTGGAAAAAAAAATCCACGCGAACCAATCCTTGCTTTGCATCGGGTTGGACCCGATGCCTGACAAGTTGCCTGCGGGGGCTGACCTTTATTCGCGCCTGATAAATTGGTGCAATGAAATCGTCGAAAAAACGTCTGATCTGGTGTGCTGTTACAAGCCCAATATAGCCTTCTTTGAACAGTTTGGACCCAAGGGGCTGCGCGCTCTGGCGGATTTTCTCAGGGAGATCCCTGAGGATGTCCCTCTGCTTTTAGATGCCAAGCGCGGCGACATCGGTTCAACTGCCGATGCCTACGCCCGCGGCGCTTATGGGCATTTCAGGGCGGATGCGATTACGTTGAGCCCCTACCTCGGTCGGGATAGCATTGACGCCTTCCTTAAAGATCCTGATAAAACGGCATTTGTCCTGTGCCATACCTCCAACCCTTCTGCAAGTGAAATTCAGCATTATGGCGACCCACCCCTATTTGAACACGTTGCTGACCTGGCGAGGACCTGGGGCTCACCCGCCCAGATCGGCTTTGTGATCGGCGCCACCCAACCTGAGGCGCTTCAGGCGGTTCGCCGAATCTGCCCTGATCACTGGTTTTTGGCGCCGGGTGTAGGTGCACAGGGTGGAGACCTGGATCAAGCCCTGCAGGCAGGATTACGAGCGGATGGGCTGGGGATGATCATCCCGGTTTCGCGTGCCGTGATCAACGCCCCTGATCCCCGCCAGGCAGCACTTGACGTGCGAGAAGCGATTAATTTGAGCAGGACAGGGTTCAAACCCGAGCCAGCCATCAGCAGACGGGAAATGCTGATCATCAAGTTGTTTGAAGCTGGATGCGTCAGGTTTGGCAGCTTTACGCTTGCTTCGGGCAAGCAATCCCCAATCTATTTTGACCTCAGACGAATCGGATCGTTCCCAGACCTTTTCACAGAGGTTGTCCATGCCTATTTGGACGTTCTTTCCGAGAAAAGGTTTGACCTTGTGGCAGGGGTTCCTTATGCCGCCTTGCCGCTGGGAGGGTTGATCGCCTGGAAATTGGGGACGCCGCTGATCTATCCCCGTAAAGAGGCCAAATCTCACGGAACCGGTCAAATGGTGGAAGGCGCTTTTCAACCCGGCCAAAAGGCAGTGCTGGTGGAGGATGTGATCACAAGCGGCGGCAGCATCCTTGCGGCAGCAGAGGCTTTGCGCGCGGCTGGTCTGGTGGTGGAGGATGCGGTGGTGCTGGTGGATCGCAAACAGGGCGGGGATGCCGCCATGGCGCCGCATGGCATTCATGTCCATGCGGTTACCGATATTTACGAGATCCTGACGGTATTGAAATCTCACGGCTTGATCGATAGCGAAACCGAGGTTTCTGTGAAAGCGTATCTTCAAGGGCTTTAATATGGCAAATTTGGGCGTGAAATTTTTAGATCTTCACCTCAAGAATCCCTTTGTGCTGGCTTCAGGAATTCTGGGGACAAGTGCCAGCTTGATGGAACGGTGTGCTCGCGCAGGTGCTGGGGCGATCACATCGAAAAGCTGCGGACCGGAGGCACGCGAGGGGCATGAAAACCCCGTCACCCTGGCGTGGGCGGGCGGTGTGATCAACGCTATCGGGCTCACCAACCCGGGCGTGATCGAAGAAATCCCGCTTTTACAGGAAACCAAACGCCGCCTTGTTGCTTTGGATGTCCCCTTGTTTGCCAGCATCTTTGCCCCGACGCTTCACCAGTTTGGAGAGGTTGCCCGGAGGATTGCGGAAGCGGAACCTGATTTGATCGAGGTCAATATTTCGTGTCCGAATGTTGCCAGTGAATTCGGCACACCATTTTCAGCCTCGACTGAAAGTGCCGCGGCTGTCACACGGGAGGTTAGAAAAGCGGTGAGCCTTCCCATCAGCATCAAACTTTCGCCCAATGTGCCGAATATTGGGGAGATTGCCAGGGCAGTGGTTGACGAAGGTGCGGATGCAATAACGGCTGTCAACACGATGCCCGCCATGCTGGTTGATGCCCATGCAGGGAAACCCATCCTCAAAAACCGTACAGGCGGCCTGTCCGGAAGCGCCCTCAAGCCAATTGCCCTGCGATGTGTGGAAGAAATCGCATCCCGGGTTGCGGTACCGATTATTGGCACCGGGGGGGTGTCCAGCGGTCTGGATGCCGCTGAGATGCTCATGGTGGGGGCGACGCTGATTGGGACTGGTTCTGCTGTTGCTCAGGGGGGTCCCCCCGTGTTTGCCCGGATTAGTGAGGAATTATCAGAATTTATGGATAACGCGGGGTATCAGGAAATAGATGACCTGCGCGGGAGGGCCTGCAGGTGACACACAGGGATCTCTTCAGCGTTTTCACGGTTGCATCGGTGCGACTTGAAAACCCAAGTACCCGAACTCTTTTCTTCGATCGTTCTTTGATGGATATCCAGCCAGGTCAGTTTGTGATGGCATGGCTGCCGGGAGTGGGGGAAAAGCCCTTCAGTGTCAGCGGAGATGACCCCCTGGCGCTCACCATCGCGGACGTTGGTAGCGTCAGCCATGCGCTCAATCAGCTGAATCCTGGAGACAGGGTCTGGATTCGGGGTCCTCTTGGGCAGGGGTTTTCGTTGAACTCTCAGCGAAGCCTTTTGGTGGGCGGCGGGTACGGCGCGGCGCCGCTGTTCTTACTTGCCCAGCACGCCCGCCGGGAGGGTGTGGATGTCTCGGTTGTTCTGGGGGCAAAAACCAGGGGCGAATTGATCATGACAGCAGCATTTGAGTCGATCGGATGCAGAGTGAGCCTGGCGACAGAAGATGGCAGCGCTGGTTTACACGGAATGGTCACGGCTGCTTTGGAACAGGCTTATCATGAAATCCTACCGGATGGGCTTTTTGCCTGTGGACCTGCCGGGATGCTCATGGCGGTAGCCCAATTTGCCCAGAAAAGAAATGTACCAGCACAACTCTCATTTGAAGCCCTGATCCGCTGTGGTGTGGGATTGTGCGGGTCCTGTGAACTGTCAGAGGAGACCTGTCTGAAGCTTGGGATTTCTGCCGGCTTTCTGGTTTGCCATGACGGACCGGTAATGCACTTACCCTGACCCTTAGAATTACCCGGTGGTGGGGCAGGTGAGCTGGAATTCCGATAATATTGGGGTGTTGAAAATTGGTTAGGTCAATGTTCGACATCAAATGTTGGGGAAACCCTCTGTGGTTGCCCATCCCAAAGAACGCTTTAGGCAGGGCGGACATTGTTCGAAACTAAAATTTATTACATTAATTCATAAACCTATTATTAAATTTCATTTGTTTTTCAACACCTAATGATATTTTTGGAAACAAATGGAGGCTGGTTTTAAAATCAAACCAGCCTCCGATTAATTGGAATATTGTAATTTGCGGCTTAGCGGCGGTTTCGGTTATCGCGGCTACGGCTCCGATTTGGGGTGGTCTTTCCACCGCCATCACGTGCCTGGGCTTCTTCCAATGTCCAGCCCTCCAGCAGCGCCTGACGAGAGAGCCTGATTTTGCCCTGGTTGTCGATGTTGGTGACCATGACAGTGATCTCATCGCCAACCTGTACCACGTCAGAGACATTCTTGACATGGCTCGTATCGAGCTGAGAAATATGCACCAGTCCGTCCGTGCCGGGCAGAAGTTCAACAAAGGCGCCAAAATCCGTGACGCGGACAACTTTGCCTGTATAGATGCGACCGACCTGAACTTCTTCAGTCAATTGTTCAATGCGTTCTCGAGCAGCCTTATATCCTACGCCGTCGACTGAGGAGATAAAGATGGTACCATCGTCCTCAACTTCAATCCTTGTGCCCGTTTCTTCCTGGAGATTACGGATTGTTTCACCGCCCTTGCCAATCACTGCGCCGATCTTTTCAACGGGGACCTTGATGGCTTCGATGCGAGGTGCGTGATCTTTGATGTCAGATCGGGGCTGGTCGATTGTCTGGAGCATAGTATCTAAAATATGCAATCGGGCAATCCGTGCCTGTTCGAGGGCTTCGGACATGATCTCGGTGGTGATACCACCAATTTTGATGTCCATTTGCAGTGCTGTAATCCCTTCGGTTGTGCCTGTGACTTTAAAATCCATGTCGCCGAGGTGATCTTCCATACCAAGAATATCGGTCAGGATCACGTAGTTGTCGTCTTTCTTTACCATACCCATTGCAACGCCTGAAACAGGTCGCTTGATGGGTACGCCACAATCCATCAACGCCAGGGTTGATCCACAGGTGGATGCCATCGAGGATGATCCATTGGAAGACATCACTTCCGAAACCAGGCGAAGGGTATAAGGAAAGTCTTTTTCATCCGGGAGCATTTTCTCCAGGGCGCGCTCAGCCAGCATGCCATGCCCAATCTCCCGGCGAGAGGTGAAAATTCGCCCAACCTCACCCGTGGAAAAGGGTGGGAAGTTGTAATGATGCATATAACGCTTCTTCTGTTCAGTGGGGATCAGGTTGTCCATTTCCATGGCGTCTCTGGGTGTGCCCAGGGTTGCCAGTGTAAGTACCTGGGTTTCACCACGCGTGAAAATGGCAGAGCCGTGTGCCCGGGGGCTGAAGTTGACCTCACACCAGATGTCTCGAACATCTTCGGGTCTGCGTCCATCAGGTCTGACCCGCTCATTGAGAATACGTTCGCGAATGATGGTTTTTTCAGCTTCTTCAAAAGCGTTACCCACGGATTTTTTCAAACTCTTGAACTCCGATTCACTTAACGTTTCGGCTTTGTCGGCAGTCAACGCTTCAATCACATCTTTTTTAAGTTGACTGATCCCGCCATACAAATCCTCTTTTGAATAAGGCTTTTGGAGGATTTCTGTTAACTGACCACTGATCCTTTGCTGAACCTGGTCAATCAAAGCGGGTTTTATTTCAAAGGTTTCCACCTCTAGTTTTTCTTTACCAATCTCGCGTGCCATCCGCTCTTGAAGTTCGATGATCGGTTGGATGGCTTTGTGCGCCAAATCCAGCGCTTTCACCACAACCTGTTCTGAAACCTCATTTGCGCCGCATTCGACCATCGTAATTGCTTCTTTGGTGCCGACCACGACCAGGTCCAAAGAAGAATCCTCAATTTCAGAAAAGGTCGGGTTGACGATGAATTCCTCATCCCGATAACCGATCCGAACCGCACCAACAGGACCGTGCCAGGGGATATCTGAGATCATCAAGGATGCCGATGCGGCGTTAATTGCGATGATATCCAGCGGGTTTTCCGTATCCGCAGAGAGAGACATCAGCATCACCTGGACATCGTTGCGCATCCCATCGGGAAACAGGGGGCGAATGGGTCGATCAACCATGCGAGCTGTCAGAACGGCTTCAGCGCGGGGACGTCCCTCACGTCGGAAGAATGAACCGGGAATTCGCCCACCGGCATACATGCGTTCTTCGTAGTCTACGGTCAGGGGAAAGAAATCAAGTCCTTCCCGAACGTCGCTCATGGTTACGGCGGAAAAGATCAGGCTGTCACCCTGGCGAATGGTTACTGAACCATTTGCCTGTCCAGCCAACTTTCCAGTTTCGATGATAATTTCCTTATCACCGAGATTTGTTCGGTATATTTTTGCATTGGGTTGCATTGTAAATTATCCCTTCTCTAACTTTCCCGCTCGGTCAGGGACTGAAAACCGGTGAGGTGCCAACCCTCAGCAATTTTCAATTCCCGACCTGCGGATTACTATGAATTAAATCAATTAAACGCAGATAAGCTCATAGTATAGCCTCACCCGACTTTTGGGTGGTCTTTCTTGCCATCAGCTCGATCTGCGTGAATTTTTGAAATAAACGGTAAAACTATCAATTATTTCTTGCGGATTTTCAATTTATCGGTCACCGCCAGGTAGCTTTTATAGTCTTTTTGGCGTAAATACGCCAATAGCCGCCGTCGACGTCCAACAAGTTTGAGCAACCCACGACGTGAACTTTCATCATGGGTGTTGATGCGAAGGTGATCGGTCAATTCCGCGATCCTTTTGGTGAGGATTGCAATTTGGACCTCTGGCGAACCTGTGTCGTCGCCATGCCGTTTGTATTCTTCAATAATCTGTTGTTTTCGTTCTTTATTTAAAGCCATGACACTGCTACTCCTTAATTTGTTTGTTGGCAGGTCTCCATGTCCCCAGCCGAAACCAGAAACAGGACCAGTCATTGGAGTAAATTATACTTTACTGAGAAAAATATGCAACCAACCAGCGGGGGAAGGTGACAGGGCAACCATCAAGCAGGAGAAATTTCTCTGATTTCGATGGAAGAGAGCACTGTTAGTGCGCACAAACGAGGCGCTCACCCTACAAACTCATTTGGATGGGGGGCAGAAGAAGGATGACGGGGGACGGGGGACGGAAGGGGTGTTTCTAAAATCTGTAAGTCATGCACTGTGCAGCATGTATAACAAAGGTGGTGTTGTCACGCAGGTTGCTTCGCAACCGTGCCTGACCTACGATTTCTTTCATCAATAATCCACGAGTTTGCGCTGGTCAGGAGACCAGCGCCCGCCGGTGAGACACCAGCGGGAACACTGGGAAATGAGGCGTCAGCGGGAACACAAGTGCACCTTTTTTTGTCATTACGATCGACTTCCTAGCGTCCCGTAAGGAATAGAAGCAATCTATGCGTTCAGGCGCGCAATAATTCATATGGTGTTGTCACGCAGGTTACTTCACAACCGTGCATAACCTATAATCTCTTTCATCAATAATCCACGAGTTTGCGCTGGTCTCCTGACCAGCGCTCGCAGGTGAGACACCTGCGAAAACAATAGCATCGTAGGGTGCGCACAAACGAGGTGCTCACCCTGAAAATTCTGATGGATCAGCGTGTATCCAGGTTTGCAAACAGGTCCTTCAACGCCTGCCTGATCTCTTCAGGGTCTGTAATTTTGAGCAATGGAAGCAATACTTCATGAGATAAGGCATAAGGCTTTAGATAGGCTTTGAGGAATTTACGAAATGTAATCACTCCTTTTTCCCCATAAATACGAACGGATTCACTCAGTTGTTTGCAGACAACTTCTTCGACCACAGGCAGGGGCACCTCATTCCGATCCAATCGGCTGAAGATCCAGGGGTTGCCAATAGCAGCCCGACCGATCATGATGGCATCACAGCCTGTTTCGGCTTTCATGCGCTGTATATCGGATACGGTTTCGACATCTCCGTTGCCGATGACGGGGATGTCGAGCGCCTGTTTGATTTCACCGATCGGCTCCCAGCGCGCTTTTCCCCGGTATCCCTGGTGACGGGTTCGTCCATGAACAGCGACCATTGCGCCGCCATTGTCCTGAATTGTCCTGGCGATTTCAAGATAGTTTAAATGGTTATCATCCCACCCCAACCGGATTTTGCCCGTGATGGGCATTTTGAAATGATCGGTCATTGTGCGAAAGATATTCCCGATTTTCCCCGGGGACAGCATGAGCGCCGCCCCCGCGCCGCGGGAAGTCACATTCTTTGATTGGCAGCCCAAATTGATATCAATAAGATCGGGCTGAACCCTGGGTACGAGCTGGCGTGCAGCTTCAAGGATCTGCTCCGGATGATCGCCCAGCATCTGCAGCGACAGGGGGCGCTCGCTGTCATTGAAAACATATCGATGATGATAACGGGGGTGGTGGGTTAGAACGTCCAGCGCATTTATAAATTCCGTGATGCTCATAGCGGAACCCAGTTGGCGGCACAGGCTGCGAAAAGGCTGATCGGTGATGCCGTCCATAGGCGCCAGGATCAGGTCGCCATAAATGGGTATGTTGCCGATCATAAAATCAGGTTGATTCATCGTGATTTATTTTACTTCGTTCAAGATGAAGATGAAGTTAGCTGTTCAATTGCCCAGCGGCAGGCATCGAGAACGCCCGGATCTGTTTCCTCTGCCAATGCCTTCTTGAGGATGGGAATGGCTTGAGTGTAACGCTGATTGCCCAATACGATGGCTGCATTACGCAGCAAGCCATGCCTTTTTGCACGAGAAAGCGGCGTGCGACCATAGAATTTTGAAAAGGCTTCTTCGGTCATGGGAAAAAGCCCGACCAGGTCAATGGGATTTGAGATCAGCGGTTCTCCCAGCTCTGTCGGTGTGGATACAGTTCTGGCATTATGAGGACACACCATTTGACAAATATCACATCCAAATACCCAGGACCCTATGAAAGGCTTCTGTTCATCGGGAATGGCTCCTTTGTGTTCAATGGTCAGATAGCTGATACAGTCTCCGGCATTGATCGTGCGGTTGGGGAGGATACAAGAAGTCGGACAGGCGTCGATGCAGCGCGTGCAGGACCCACAGATATCCCTTGTGAAGGGTGGGTCTGGAGGAAGGGCAAGGTCGGTAAGGATTTCAGCCAGAAAAAAATAGGAACCTTCTCCCTGGATGATCAGACAGCCGTTTTTTCCAACCATCCCGATGCCTGACAGGGTCGCATAGGATCTTTCAAGAACGGGGCCGGTATCCACATAGGATTTCAGACGAATATGCTCGCCAGCCGCCCTGTGGATTGAACTTTCCAATTGGGAAAGTTTGTCCCAGATGACACTGTGGTAGTCCGAGGTCACGGCATAAGAGGATATCCTGCCAAAACCAGGGTCGATTTGATTGTGATTTTTGATCGGGGGGTTGTAGAGCAAAGCAAGGCTGATCACGGACTGACAGCCCTCAACGATTAAGTCAGGGTCCTGGCGCTTTGCCACGGTATCTTCTCGCGCCAGATATGCCATCCCGGCATGGTATCCCGACTGGATCCAGTCCGTATAAGCATCGATGTGAGGGACAGGCAGGGCTGGTGCAATTCCACAGTGATTAAAACCGAGGCGGTGAGCCTCGGATTTGATGTGTAGAACGAGCTGCTGTTTATCCATTTTTCAGGCGGTTTCCAGCGTGCATCTGAATTGAAACGCTGGTCGAATCGTCAGGCTAAGGTGCTTCAGTGGTTGGTTCGGAGGTTACGGTTGGCGCAATTGATTGAGATTCCCCAACAGGGACGACATCAACAATGATATAAAAATCGTAAAAAGATGTCCCGCTTGCATTGAAAAGTTTCCAGTTGCTTTGTTTACCTCCAGTAGCTTGCGGCGCTACAAAATCAATACTGATCTGAACATTCCGATTTGGGGGGACAGGATAAGGAAGAAAAGTTTTTTCAACAGCATCCATCCTTTCACCGGTTGCAAATTGAATGTAGTAGTCGGTTGTCCAGGTTGAGGTGCCCCTGTTATCGATGGTCCAGGTGACGGTAAATTTCTCGCCCTGTTCAATTTTGGTGTTATCGGGGGGATCGTTTGCTAACCAGGCAGCCTTATCTGAACCGCCGACGGTACCCGAGGTGGGCGTCGCAGCTTGCGGTCCATCCGGGGTTGCCGTGAACGCCACGGATTGGGTGGGTGTGCTTTCCTGGGTGGGGGTGTGGGTCGCTGTTGGCACCGCTGTGCTCGTGGAGGTTGGCTGAGCCTGAGCGGTCATCGTTGCCTGAACCTCGGCTGTTTGTGCAAATCCGGTTTTTTGCATTTCGATATCAAATTTTGGCTCTTTTGAACCGCACGCGCTCAGCGCAGAACCGAAAAACAGCATAACCATCAACAGAAGACCCGCTTGTTGTATTTTTATTCTCATTATGTTTCCTATCTTTGAAAGTATGTTCGCATCAAGCAAATCAAGATACAATTTTAGATGATGTGGCTGAAAAGTCAAGTAGAATAACTCACCTTAATTTTGTGAATGCACCAAAAAACCGGCGATGGTCGACCATCGCCGGTTTGCTGTTATGCAAATTTACGGTTCAATTCTGGGACCAAACCAAAGGGCATTGTCGTTTTTTGCGCTGCCGTTGGCGTCAACGACCAGGATGAACTGAACCTTTTTGCCTGCCAGACTGTTCAGGTCAACCTTGACCCTGTTGAATTTACCATCCTGAACTTCATGCCAGGTTGCCAGCGTTTCTTCATTGCCACCTTCAATTCTGTAATTCAATTTGAACTTCACATCACAGTCACTCTTGCCATTACAGCCAACGATGGCTTTAAAATAAACACCCTTTGTCACGGTGATTTCCGGGTAAATGCCTTTAATCCAACCATTCGTGACCATTTCGGGGTGAACGTGCATGCCGGGTTCATCGTCGATAACACCATTTTCAAGCGTAGGCTCATCAATTTTACGGACATAACCGGTTGCGTCACCCGGCTTGCCAGGGCATGGAAGGATCCCAGCGCTGCTCCGCCATACAACACCGCTGGCGCACATATTCTTGGTGAAATCATATACTGAGCCCTTCACATTAATGGCGACCCAGAAGGTTTTGATCTGTTCACTAATTCCAAAGGTTGCTCCATTGGCATTGCGCAGTAAAAAGTCGCCCCGATGTGATCCCGCAGCAAGGGGCGCTTTGAGATCAAAACTGATTACAACGGATTGCCCGGGTTCCACACTCCCGGTTGTGAGCTGTTTTGCTGCCGGCGCATTCATCGCATTCCCGTCCAAAAAGATCACATCATAATCAGATGTCCAGGTGCAAGACCCCACATTTTTCAAGGTCCAGGTTTTGGTGAAGGATTCCCCCGGGCTGAAACTTGAACCATCCAAGACCGTTTCTGATACAAACGCGGCCACATCGCAAGCAGCTTGCTTTGTTGGGGTGAAAACTGCAGTTGGTTCCAGGGTTGGCGTGGGGGTCTCGATCACTTCAGGCGTTTCTGTGAGCGTGGGTTCCTGGGTACCTGTCAGTGTGGGTTCTGGGAGGGTAGGCTGGCTCGTCTGTGCGATGCTTGTTTGCTGTGCCTGAATTGTTTGGGCAGCGGCAGTATTTAATAGATCAACTTGAGATACGGGCGTCTCAAAAATTGGAATATTACAACCCACCAGCATCACACTCAGTAAAAAGCTAAGCATAATTATGGTCGTTCTCTTTTTCATGATTCATCTCCTGCCTGATTATGGGCAAACTCATTCATTCATATTATATATTAATTTACATTAACTTGAAGCATTCATTTTTTTGCTTATTATTTTCTGTCCATTGTTTTATTAATAACCATACTATGGACGTGTAAGTTAAGCGATTGGTTCCAATTATTTCAGAATAACCGAAAATATCAGCTGTTTTTTTACGCAGCCTTCACTTATGAATGCGTGCTGTTTGTTTCAATTGGCTTCCCAATCAGGGCTTTGATGAACAGACCGAGACTGAATTTCTTGCCGGTCAACAGCAATTGAGCCCTGAACATGCCAGCGACGCTGCGAACAAGCAGGATTATCGTCAGGATGGTTAAACCAATGGATGTTAAAATTTGCCAAACAGGCACCTGTGTGACCACCATGCGGGTCATAATTGTACTGGGCGCTGTAAATGGGATAAGACTCAAAATCACCGGTAAGGTTGCGTGGGGTTGTTCAACAATGAGACTGATCAAAAGCAAGGGTATCAAGAGAGGGATGATCATAAGAAAAGTTGCTTGCGATGCCTCCTTGAGATTAGGGACAAGCGCACCGGTGCCCGCCATCAGGGTTGCGTAAATTAAATAGCCAAGAATAAAGAAGGTGATTCCCCAGAACAAGATTTGAGGAGATAGCTGGAAATTTGGGGGTATGTTAAGAGTCTTTCCCCCCATTCGCATTAGAAAATAGGCTGAACTCAACCAGACACCCGTTTGAAGCAACCCCACCAATCCGAGCCCTAAAACCTTGCCTGCAAGAAGCTGGTTTGGTTTGATCGAAGTTATCAAAATTTCCATGACACGGTTTTCTTTTTCTTTCGAGATGCTGTTGAGCATCAAGCTGGCAGAAGCCATAATCACGATATAGAACAGCATTGTCATCCCATAAGGGATGTAGAATGCCAATGGATTACTCATATCAAATCCAGTTTCTTCTGGGGAGAGATCGTGGTGTTCGATCTGAACTGGCAACTGAAACAACTGATAAATTTCAGGATCCGATCCAAGTAAGTTGAATTCAATAACTGAATTAATCAGCCATGAACTTTCCAGCGCCGATAGCGGCGAAAAGTCCTCGAGGATGTATTTGAGATCCCCACTTTCGATATAATCAGCTTCAATTACGTAATACCCGCTGATCTTTTGGTTTCTCAAAGCATTTCTTGCATCGGATTCATTTTGATAAACGATCAGGTTTTCCTCGGTTACCCATTCCGGGGTTTGCTTAATAATCCCAGCCAGGTCCACATAGCCTTCTGGGCGGATGTCATCCTGTGATGGCTGGAAAATACTGATTTCACCACCGGAGCTCTCTTTTCCCTGGATCAGGGAAACAACACCGAGGATGATGGCGGGGACCAGGGGCACCAGGATCAGGGTGAGGAGGAAAGAACGTCGCCTGATGGTGTTTGTAAATTCTGTTTTTAAAACAACCCATATTTTAGCCATTATGCCTGCCCTCTTTTCAAAACTTCCTTGATGGATAGTTTTTTACCATATTGGAGCATCCCCAGCCTGAAGGCGCGACCGGCAAACCACACGGCAGCCAAGGCAAACAGAAATAGGATGGTAATGGTCAACAGGATTTGCCATGTGGGTATGACCGTAAACCCCATTCGAAACAAAAGCGTAAGAGAGGAGGTTAAAGGAAAAAAATTGAGCGCTTTGGTAAGGGTGCTGTTCGGATTTTCCATGATGGCACCTATGAAGTAATAAGGGATGGTCATCGATAATGAAAACAGGCTTGAAACCTGTTGAGCCTCTTGCATTTCTGTCATCGTTGAACCAATTGCAGCCATTATGGCTGCAACCATGATAAAAGTTGGGGTGAGCGTTAATAAAAGCACCAGAATGTAATTTGTTGGCAGAGAAAAATCAGCCAAAACAGGCCAGAATCTTCCACCAATTGCTAATGCAAGCCATCCAAAAAGCAGCCAGACTGCAAGCTGAGTCAGACCAACCCCAATATTGCCAATGATTTTGCCTGCCATAAGTTTGCTTGGGCTGACAGAAGAGATCACTATTTCCATGGTGCGGTTCTCTTTTTCCTCAACAACCGCCTGTAACAGGTAGCCTCCGCTTGTCATCACGACAATGATAAGTAGAATCCCGGCAACCAGCGGCGTCAATATTTGATACCATTGGTTCTGGTTCATCTCACGGCTGCCATCCAGCGAAGTAACGGTGGTTATATTTCCGGATTGAAGACGCTCCCAGATTGGCGGATCGATATTATCGAAAAGTTTCAGGTTCCTGCGGACCAGCTGATTGAACTGAGCCTGTGCGTTGTGTTCTGGTTGCTCATTATAGAAGAGCTGGACATGGGTGTTTTGCGGGTATTCTTTCGGAATGATGTAATAGGCTTGAATGATTTCTGCGTTTAAATCTGATTTTGCCTGCTCTTCGCCACGGTAGAGCTGGAAGGTGATTTTTGGATTAAACAAACTGCCTTCCTCAATGGGCGATGAGATGTCCTGTATTATCCCGGATTGATCGACGATACCGATGGGTTCAGTATTGATCGAAAAATAACCAATCAGAAAGACAACTGCAAGCATCAGGGTTATTGTAAGTGGAAGGCTCAGCAGCCCGAACAGGAATCTTTTTGTGAGCACATGTTTCGTGTATTCATATTTGATAATTTGCCAGGTCTTATTCATGCTGTTCCTTTTCTTTATTCTGCACAACCTGAATGAAGATCTCATTTAAGGGAGGGACCGCAATCTCAAATTCTGTCAGTTCAAGCCCGGAATTGATCAGATGCTTCAGAACTTGATTGGGTTGAGCCGTTTCATCAAGGACCAGACGATGACGTCCGTTCAGCTTTTTAACTTCCGAAACCCCTTCGATTGCTTCGGGCAATGGATCGACTGTGGTGACGAGGATGTCGCGCGAGGTGAATTGCTGTTCGATTTCTTGCAAGGAGCCATATAGCAGACGCTGTCCAGAATCGATTAACAGGATTCGATCGCAAAGTTCTTCCACCTGGTTCATCTGATGGGTGGACATAATGATTGCCTTGCCCTCATCGCGCTTTTCTTGCAGGATGGCTTTGACCATCTCGGTGTTGACCGGGTCGAGTGCAGTAAAGGGTTCATCGATGATGACCAGTTCGGGATCATGAATCAGGGTTGCGATGAGCTGTGCTTTTTGCTGCATTCCTTTGCTGAGCTCTTTTACCTTCTTGTCTTTGACCTCGTAAAGGTCGAAGAGTCTCAGGTGTTCGTCCAATTGTGAAGCGACACTTTTTTCAGACATACCCTTGAGGGATGCCAGGAAGGTCAGACAGCGCCCCAGGGGGATATCCTGGTAAAGACCGCGTTCCTCTGGAAGATAGCCGATATGATTCTTCTTCTCTTCGTTCATGGGGCCACCCATCACCAGAATCTCACCGGAATCAGGCTCAAAAATATCCAGTATCATGCGGATGGTGGTCGTTTTCCCGGCGCCATTCGGGCCTAAAAGGCCGAAGATTTCGCCTGGTTTGACATCAAAACTGAGATGATCGACGGCTTTGACCTCGCCGAATCTTTTTGATATATTGTTGACATTGATAATTGACATCGTTTCCTCGCAAATCAAACTTGAAACTGAAGATTCTTTAATTAATGATAAGTGCTGGATTACTTGTTAAGTGTAGATTTTCTATGGTTTTACCACCGGAGAGAAGAATATGCTGCACATTTTTAATTAACGGCGGCATTAATTATTGTACTGTATTTTAAGCGTAATTTTAAAATCTGTAAGCGTTTGTTGAATGTTATCCCTCACCTCAAATTGTTTTAACGCTTGTAATTATCCTCATTTAAAACAAAAAACCACCCGATAGATTGAATCCACCGGATGGTTGTGATCTTTGTTGTCTCTTCAGGTTATTCTTTATCGTAGGGCTCGCCGCTGGCTGCAGGCGCCTGACCTTTGCCAATAAAGCCTGCCAGAACGATCATCGTGATCAGGTAGGGCGACATTGCCATAATTTGGGGTGGAATGGCGCTGCCCAGGAGTAAAAGCTTTGAGCCGATCGCATCTGCAAACCCAAAAATCAGACCAGCTCCCATGGCGCCCAAAGGTCGCCAGTTACCGAAGATCATCGCAGCCAATCCGATGAAACCTTTACCGGCGGTCATGCCTTCGTTGAAACGGCCCACTGAACCCAATGTAAAAAATGCACCGCCCAAACCCGCCACCAGGCCGCTGAGCAGAACAGCCACATAACGGGTTTTGATCACGTTAATGCCCAGGGTATCGGCCGCCCGGGGATGTTCTCCCACCGACCGTAAACGCAGTCCCCAGCGGGTGAAGAAAAGCGCGACCTGAATGACGATCAATAAGATGAACATTATATAAACAAACACGTTGGTATTGAAAAACATTGGCCCGATAAGAGGGATATTTGCAAGCCCTGGGATGGGAATGCGTGAGAACAAGGGTGGCGTGTTCAAAGCCTGGTTGGTTTGCAAGTATTTCTGAGAGATAAAAGCCGTCATCCCTGCTGAAAAAATGTTGATCACAGTACCGGATATGACCTGGTTGATTTTATATTTTATCGATAAAACAGCATGGATTAAACTGAGTAACAAGCCTGAAAGAATCGCGCCCATCAAGCCGATCCAGGGATTGCTGGTGATGCTGCCAATTAGCGAACCGATCATGGCTCCCATCAGCATCATCCCCTCAATGGCGATATTAACGACACCAGCCCGTTCAGAAAGGACGCCAGAGAAAGCGCCCAGGGTGATTGGAACAGCCAGAGAAACTGCGCTCGTCAGCATACCTGCCAGGTTGACCGATGTGCCGCTGGCTTGCCAGGTAACAAAGCCAAAGATCAGGCACAGGGCACTCAGCCCAACCATACCATTGGACGCCCGCCCGAAACCGCGGGCAAGCTGATAGATACCGAGCGCAGTTGGTATGATGGTCAGAAGGATCAACGTTGGCAGGGTTGGAATAACCCAATCGGGCATTGTGCCGATCTCGATCCCCCCGGGAGTCATCACAAATCTGGTCAGGGTATTTGGTTTGGTATTGAGCACAAAGCCAAGCAGGATCACCAAAGCGATGAACAGCTGGACAATACCAAGAATAAGTTTTCTGGTGGGTGGTATTTCATAAATTTTATATCGTTTGATCGTATGCGAGCGGTTTGTCATGACTGACCTCCTCCCCATCCGCTGACAAAGACTGTTTCTTCTTCTTGTTTAGGCTTGCGTAGGCGGTAAAGACTCCGGATAATGGCAGGTGCTGCCACAAACATTAAAATGATAGCCTGCATAACGTCCACGATATCGATGGGGATGCTGGAGACGACCATCATTTTGGTCGCGCCGTTGCGCAATGTGCCGAACAAAAGCGATGTCAGAATCACGCCCAGGGGGTGATTGTTGCCAATTAATGCCAGGGCGATACTGTCAAACCCATAGCCTGAGGATAAACCGAGCGCCATACTGCGATCAACAGCAAGAATTTGGACCCCACCAGCCATACCAGCCAGAGCGCCAGAAATCGCCATGCCGAGTATATAGGATTTGCCAACATTCAAGCCGGCGTATTTCGCTGCCCGCGGATTGGCGCCCACCGTACGGAGGTTCAGCCCCCATTTGGTTTTGAAAAGCAACCACCAGATAAACCAGGCAACTGCCAAAGCAATAAAGAAACCCAGATGAAAGCGGATCGGAGATTTGAAAAATTGGGGAATTTGGGCGCTTTTTTCGATGATAGGGCTGATCGGCATTCCGCCCGACCCCGGTCGGGTCATGGGTCCGGAGAGCAACCATTCCGTCAGGCGAAAGGCGATGTAGTTCATCATAATGGTATTGATCACCTCGTGCCCACCTGTGGTCGCTTTCAGTAAGCCGGGGATGAACCCCCACAGCGCACCTCCCAGGGCTCCGGCCAAAAAAGCCAATGGCATGTGAATGATAAATGGTAAACCTTTGAAGGCATAGCCGACGTAAGTGGCACAGGCTGCCCCGATAAAAAGCTGACCCTCAACCCCGATATTAAATAAGCCGGATCGAAAACCAAGCGCCACAGACAAGCCGGCAAAAATATAGGGTGTGGCTTGCACCAGGCTTTCGGGGATGGGATTCAGAGCACGACGAATTTGAATTTCATCACCAGATTGAAAGGCTTCTTTGATCTTTGTGAAATCGCCGATCGAGCCTGCAAACAAAGCTTTGTAGGCTGTAAAAACTTCGTTCCAAATTGTTGACAATCCCTCACCAAAGGATCGGTCAAATGCCTCATATACAGATGGGCTGGTTGCAGCAATTAAAATTGCACCAATGATTAACCCTGTCAGAATTGCCAGGACGGGGATGGCTATGATATTCCACAGTGAACGTTTTTGAGTGGTGGGTTCAGCTTCAGACTCGTTAATCTCCTGAAGCAGAACCTGACCTGCTTCATCAAATTGGTTTGGTTTTCGTTTCATAAGCACACCCTCCTAAAAGGTTTTTTCCACCACGAGTTTATCTTGAGCAGTGAAACCTTCTTCTGGCATTTCACCAGCCATCATCAAGCCAACCTGTTCCTTGGTCACCATTCTACTATCTACAATCGCCAGGATTTTCCCGCGATACATGACAGCAATCCTGTCAGAGAGCTCCATAACCTCATCTAATTCAGGTGAGACAAGTAAAACAGCGCACCCTTCATCACGTTTTTTGACGATCCGTTTGTGAATATATTCGATCGAGCCGACATCGAGCCCACGGGTGGGTTGCGATGCCATTAGAAATTGAATGGGACGGGAAAGTTCCCGTGCGATAATAACTTTTTGTTGATTGCCACCCGATAGATTGCTGACGGGTGTCAGTGCGCCGGGCGTACGGATATCAAAATCGTGGATTAATTGTTCTGCTTGTTTGAGGATGGTTTGATATTGCAGCACTGCGCCTTTTGAAAAGGGTTCCTTGTAATAAGTACATAAAACCAGGTTTTCAGCTACTGGAAAAGGCAATACCAGACCGTCGGCTTGCCGATCTTCGGGAACATGGGCAGAGCCTAATTCAGTGATCTGGCGGGGGGTGGCGTGTGTGATATTCTTTCCCAGGAGTGTGATCTGCCCCCCATCGCTTTTCCGCAAGCCCGTAATGGCTTCGACCAGCTCGGTTTGACCATTGCCCTGAACGCCAGCGATCCCGACCACCTCACCTGAACGAACTTCTAATGAAGCGTGGTCCACCACGATGTTTTTAAATTTATCGGTCACAACCAAATCCTGGATTTTTATCACGACCTCACCCGGTGTTTTGATATCTTTCTCGACCACAAGGCTAACTTCGCGACCAACCATCATGGCTGCCAGGCTGTTCCTGTCCGCTTCTTCGGGTGTGCTTTCTCCAACTACCGCACCGAGCCGAATGACCATAATGCGATCTGCCACCTCCAGCACTTCGCGCAGCTTGTGGGTGATAAAGATGATCGATTTGCCTTGCCTGGCAAGTGACCGCATGATACTGAAGAGTTCATCTGCTTCCTGGGGTGTAAGGACAGCTGTTGGTTCGTCAAAAATTAATATCTCAGCATGGCGGTAAAGAAGTTTGATGATCTCCACTTTTTGCTGAATGCCAACCGGTATGTCCCTGACCAAATCATTGGGATTAACGGGCAAGCCGAATTGCTCTGAGAGCTCCAAAATCTTTTTAGAAGCATCTGCCCGATCCAGAAAATCGCCATATTTAACAGATTCCTGACCAAGCATGATGTTTTCAGCCACGGTAAACACCGGAATCAGCATAAAGTGTTGGTGTACCATTCCGATGCCTGCATGGATGGCATCGTTGGGAGAGTTGATCACAATTTTTTTACCGTTAATGAAAATTTCTCCCTCATCAGGTTGATACAATCCGTAAAGAATATTCATCAGAGTCGATTTCCCTGCGCCATTTTCGCCTAACAGCGCCAGAATCTCGCCTTTATTAAGGGAAAGGTTGATATGGTCGTTTGCTAAGACACCAGGAAATTGCTTGGTGATCCCCTTTAATTCAAGAATGGGTGTCATAGAATCCCCTTTTTTGATTTATATTGTAATCTGGAGGTTTACATATCATGAGTAAATGGATAATAAAAATTCGGGTTGGAGAATTTTCTCCAACCCGATTTTGTAAAAAATGTTCTTACTGCAGTTTGATCTGACCGGCGATGATATCGGCTTTGATTTGATCAAGTTCTGCCTGAGTTTCTGCAGAAATCAGATCAGCAAGATCATAGAAGGGAGCGATATCGACACCACCATTTTCGAGTGTTCCGATAACATTGCCACCCTCAAAGGAGCCATCGATCACGGATTTAATCACCTCGACGGTGGTTGCATCCATCATCTTCATCACGGAGGTTAAAGTGATATCTTTGTATTCAGGGGCGGTCAGGACCCAATCTGAATCAACACCGATCAGATAGGCATTGCCACGTTCCTGGATGGCGGCAGCTGCACCAAGACCCACGGGTCCAGCCACGGGCATGATCACGTCAGCGCCTTCGTCCATTAGGGAAACAGCCAGTTCACGACCCTTTTGCTGATCGTCAAAGTCCATCGAGAACAGACCTTTGGTTTCATCCTGCAGATCGTAACCCAGGACGACAACATCGGTGCCTTTGGCTGCGTTGTAATAATCAACCCCTTCGACAAAGCCCTTCATAAAGATGGTGACTGTGGGGATCGGCAAACCGCCGAATGTGCCCACTTTGCCAGTTTTGGTGACGGCAGCGGCAGCATAACCAGCCAGGAAAGCGGCTTCATCAGTGTTGAAGAGCTGACCAACCACATTGTCGATGGCAGGATCATAGGCAAAGTCAACGATGGAGAACTTGTTGCCAGGATTATCATCAGCAGCAGCAGCAGTGGCATCTGCGATGAGAAAACCAACTGTGACGATCAGATCACAACCTTCTTCGAGGAAGGCGTTGATGTTTTTCTCGTAATCGGAAACTTCTTGCGATTCAAGGAATTTTGCATCGATGCCGAAGTCTTTTTGGGCATCTTCGATACCCTTCCAGGCTGTCGCATTGAAGGATTTATCGTCAATACCGCCCGTGTCCGTGATCTGACAAACCAGGAAACCTGTACCGTCAAGGGCAGGCTTTTCTTCTGCAGGTTTTTCTGCGCCCAATTGATCTAAACCGGTGAATTCACTGGCATCCCAGTAGCCAGAATCGATAATGGCTGAAACCACATTGTTCTGATCAACGGTGATCACCTCAGATTGTTTGGCGGGAACCTTGATCACGCCATTGTCATATTCGCCGGTGGTCTCGACAGGTTTGCCTTCGACAACGGCGGCAGCCAATGCGATCGCATCGTCAACCAGCATGCGGACGTCCTTAAGGACGGTCATGGATTGCTTGCCATCGATGATGTACTGAACGGAAGCAATTTCAGCATCCTGTCCGGTCACATAATAGCTGGAGATATCGGTATCAGCGGCAAAGGCATCGGCGATCGCGCGAGCGGTACCGTCATTCGGGGCAAGGATAAAGACATCGCCCTTATCGGCGGCGGCTGCTGCGGTCAGATTGGCTTCTGCCAGGCTCTTGGCATCATCAAAATCCCAGTTGGTTGTAACCTGGCCGATGATCTGTCCCATTTCATCTCGGGTCAATTCAGCCTTATCCTGGAGTGACACAGCCTGGGCGGAATTCACGATGTAGAAAGTGCCGTCCGCAACCTTGGGTTGGAGGACATTCCAAGCGCCTTCAAAGAACAGGAAGGCGTTGTTGTCGGTGGCAGCGCCAGCATACAGGTACAGCGGATTGCCTTCACCTGTGGCGTGATCCACCAGGTATTGTGCCTGTGCTTCACCAACTGCGACACTGTCAAAGGTGACATAGTAATCTACAGCGTCGGTATCGGTGATCAGGCGGTCGTAAGAAATCACCTTCACACCGGCTGCACGGGCTGCTTCAGCAGAGGCTGCGGCAGCAGCGCTGTCATGCGGGCACAGGATGATGACTTTGACACCTTTGGTAATCAAAGCTTCAACATTGGACTTCTCCTGTGAGGGATCTCCCTGGCTGAAAAGGATTTCGACATCATATCCAAGTTCAGCAAGTTTGGATTGGAACCGGGTTTGGTCCTGGATCCAGCGGGGCTCATCCTTGGTGGGAAGTACGATCCCAACTGCGAGTTCTTCAGCTGGTTTGACTTCTTCCGCGGGCTTCTCCACCTCGGGTGTTTCTGTCTTTGGTGTACAGGCAGCAAAAAGCATACTGCTGATGACCAAAACAGAAAAGACAATTAGAATTTTTTTGGACATGGACTTGCTCCTCCTTTAGAAAATTGTGGTTAAGAGTTTTGTGGTTTACTAAAACCACTCCTATAAGTATAGTGTTTAATCACAATTGAGACAAGACATTAATTATATTTTTAACAATCAGTATCTTAAATTGATTAATCTAAATCACGTGTCCTTGTTGAACATTCTTTGTGCCATGAAAAAAACAAGAAAATACTATCTACCTCAGGTTACAGGATCTCAAAAACGGAGCCAAACACACTGAAGGAAAACCTCACATCAAATGCTCTTGTTGTGCAGATGCGGATGTATTGTGCCTGCTGGTTTTTCACCAGTTTGCCCTGATTCACACCTCACTTTCTGATTTTTGTTCCCCCCGTTTAACCCTCAACATCATAAAAAATGCCAGAATGAAGAAAAGCGGGGCGATCACCATCATCAACCTGTAATCATTGCCTGCCAGCTGGATGGTCCAGCCGAACAAAACAGGGCCGATGGTGGCAGCCAATTGTGAAAAGAAATAATACAAGCCGGTATAGGTGCCGATGTGCTCATCGTCGGTCATATCCACCACCATGGGCAGCGAGTTGACATTGATCATTGCCCAGCCAAAGCCCGCAATGATCAGGATGATGGATAAAAGGTAAAAACCAGAACCCATCAAAGATGCAAATTTCGTTGTGAGCATCCCACCTGGGATCAGGTATAAAAGAATGATCGTGAAGACCATGATCCAGATGCCGCCGATGATCACATTTTTTCGCTTGAACCTGCGTGCCAAAATACCGGCTGGAATTGCCATGAGCATAAATGACAATCCGATATAGGAAATTTGGAAGGCGCTGTCACCGCCGCTCAATCCAAGGTGGTTGACGCCAAACAATGTAAAAAAGGTATCGAGTGAGTTATAGGCGATAAACCAGAACAGGATTGCCAGCAGAATGAACATCGGGCTTTTGTCTTTCTGTGTGAACACGTTCGAGAGGTTTTTCAGCACTTTGGTCTCCATCTGGCTACCTTCGGCTCGATCAGCCAGGTGCAACCTGGAGGAGATGTACTCCTTGGGCTCTCGAATAAAGATCAACACAAGGATGGCTGCCACTGTGACCAGGCCGGCTGCAAGAAAGAAAGGGTATGCCGGGTTGATGTTGTAGAGCGGTCCGCCGATGAGTGTCGCCAGCACTGTGCCCAGACCGCCCATCAGGTTGATCACGCCGTTGGCAGGGGAGCGATGTTCTGAAGGCGTGATGTCCGGCATCAAAGCGACCACTGGTGTTCGCCAAAAAGCCATTGCCAGCAGCAGCGTGATGCAGCTGAAGATGAAAAGCGGCAGCGCCTGGGCATGAGGAATCAGCCCAAACATGGCTGCAGCCAGTGGGGCGCCCACGACGATGAAGGGCAAACGCCGACCAATGGGTGATCGTAACCGATCAGAAAAGACGCCCAGGGGCGGTTGAATAATGAGGGCAGCGATATTGTCGAGCACCATAATAAATGATATGAAACCGGCGTGCAGCCCAAAACGCTCGTGCAGGAACAGTGGAACGAAAGCGTTGTAAACTGACCAGATGACGCTGACGCCAAAAAAACCAAAGCCCAGCAAAAAAGTTTTGAGATAGTTCATTTTCTTTGTTTCCATAAATCCTCCTTTAAGTCTGTGTGGGTGGGGTGGTTCGTTCAACTGGCTCGTATCCATGCTCCTTTAAAAAAGCCAGATCATCCTGGCTCAGTGCAGCTTTTGCCAACAGGTCAGGCCTGTTCTCCAGCGTTCGCCAGAGCGATTCGTGCCTGCGCCAACGGGCGATCTCGGCATGATTGCCGGAGAGCAGGACATCAGGTACGCCATATCCTCTGAATAGGGGAGGTCTTGTGTAGTGAGGGTGTTCCAAAAGCCCGGATGCATGGGAATCGTGATGGGGCGCTTCAGGATCGCCGAGGACTCCGGGCAACAGACGCGCAACAGCATCCAGAACGATCAACGCTGGCAATTCGCCCCCCGTCAGGACATAATCCCCAATGGAGACCGAATCCGTAACAAGATGTTTCCGGATGCGTTCATCCACAGATTCATAACGCCCGCAAATTAATGCCAGATGGGGATATTGCGCCAATTCAAACGCGATCTCCTGGGTAAACAGGCGTCCCTGGGGGGAGAGTAAGATGACGGGGCAATTTGGTGGTTGACCGAGGACCGCTTCCACCGATGCAAAAACGGGTTCAGGTTTCATCACCATCCCCCCGCCCCCGCCATAGGGTGTGTCGTCGGTGGTATGGTGTTTGTCGGTTGCCCAATCACGAATATTGTGGGCATGCACACTTAGGGCGCCTGTTTCCCGCGCTTTTTTAAGAATGCTGATATTAAGATAAGGATCAAATACTTCTGGAAAGAGCGAGAAGAGATCAAAGCGCATGGCTAAATTTTAGCGTGAAGGCTGAATCCTGACAAGGATGGATTCCAAACGGCAGTGATTGAGAGGACATGAATAAAATGATCAATTATCTCCAAAGGCGTCCTGATAATCCAGAATGGACGCTTCGACAATCGTTTTTGCTTTTTCTGCCCCTGAAATACTGCTCAAAGCGATGGCGGGTTCCTGACCCGGGATCATTTTATAAGTTTTAAAATAATGCTGCATACGTTCCACCATCACTTTAGGAAGTTCACTGATGTCTCTGACATGCCCGTAAATCAAGTCATTTTCCAGCACGGCGATGATCTTATCGTCCGCTTCGTTGTTATCTAAAAGTTGGATTACACCGACCACCACAGCATTAAGAAGGATTTCAGAGCGGTCAATCGGTCTTTCGCTCACCACGCAAATATCCAACGGGTCGCCGTCGCCGCGAATGGCATTTTCGGAAAGCATTCTAACGCGCTCATCGCAATAGGTGCGGGGAATAAAGCCGTATAAGGTGGGCGGCAGGGCGGATGTTCGCTGAGGGCGATCCACATAAAGATAGCCCGTGGTTTTGTGAACTTCGTATTTGATGTAATTAAAGGGCGTCATCTCAATGTAGGCGTGAACACGACCGGGCGGTTCCGGACCGATTTCCAGGCCGTGCCAGGGGTGCGGTCGCCAACGATAAAAGGGAAGAGGAAAGCGAGTGTCGTTATCCATAAGGTTGATCCTTTTGTGTGATGAAACGCATGCAATGCAATAAAACGGGTTGCCAATTCAATACCACCGAAAGTGTTCATGTCTATTATAGTCGTAAAAACCGCAAAACCGTGTTTTCAATCATCGATGAGGTTTTTTGGATTCGGCATGAAAATATTCGTGATTTTGCACTTTTCAGCATAGGCATATGCGTTAAAAATCAACGGTTAACAAAAACCCCTGGTGAATTTAAAATGAAAAACATTGTATACTAATGCATACGCAATTTGGCTTCAGTTAATATTGGGAGGTCCATGCAATATGCCAAAAGAGGAAGTATCTGAAGTTATTCAATTTTCGACATCCCTTGATGACCCGATGAATTACCTCAACCGGGAATTATCAATGCTGAAATTTATGCGCCGGGTCCTATTTGAAGCAAAAAATGAAGACAACCCCCTCCTTGAAAGGGTTCGATTTTTGGGATTGTTGGGTTCTATCTTTGATGAGTTTTTTATGGTTCGTGTGGGAAGCTTGATGATAAGCGCACAGGGAAAACGAGATGCTTTCTACTTTGAGAACCTCTCGCCAGAAGCTCAGTTACGGGAGATCCGAAAAGAAGCGCATAAATTATTTCACGATGCACAGGCTTGTTATATGGATATTTTACGACCACAGCTGTTTGAGGCGGGTGTAAAGATCACTCATTATAAAGATTTGAACAAGGCGCAACGTGCAAGGGTCAATGCTTATTATCAGGAAGTCATCTTTCCGGTGTTGACGCCACTGGGCTTTGACCCTGGACACCCTTTTCCATACATATCGAATCTCAGCTATAACCTTGCAATCATCCTGGAAGATCGGGTTGGGACACGCCATTTTGTCCGCTTGAAGGTTCCCGGCACGCTTCCATACTTTCTGCCGGCATATAAAGCAGCCTATGAAACCTCTCCCCGGATCAAACGGATCCGCAAATTTGATTTTGTTTTGATTTCAGAGGTAATCATTGCCAATCTTGGCGATTTGTTCCCGGGTATGAAAATTATTGAAGCCCACCCTTTTCACGTGCTGCGAAGTGCGGAGATCGAACTGCAAGGCCTGGAAGTGATCGATTTATTGGAATTCATGGAAGAAAGTGTCCGAAGACGGCAGTTTGGGTCGGTTGTGAGACTGCTGGTGGATAAGCGCATGCCCGGCCACATCCTGAAAATCCTTGTGGACAATCTTAAGGTTGACCCGCAGTTTATTTATACTTTTGAAGATCCGATTATCCTCAGGCACCTGCTCCAAATCGCAAAGATTGATCGCCCTGACCTCAAATATGAGCGTTTTTCACCTGTGATGCCGAAAGAAATCACAATCGACCGTGACACCACACCGGAACAATTTTTTAACCAGATTAGCGGAAAAGAAATTCTATTGCACCATCCTTACGAATCCTTCGACCCGGTGATTCTGTTTTTGCATTATGCAGCAATTGATCCGAGTGTGTTGGCGATCAAACAGACGCTTTACCGGGTTGGGAAGAATTCGCCAGTTGTGCGGGAATTATTAAGAGCCCGGCGCGATTATGGCAAACAGGTTGCCGTATTGGTGGAATTGAAAGCCCGGTTTGATGAAGAGAGCAATATCGAATGGGCAAAGTTACTTGAACAGGAGGGGGTACATGTCACCTATGGGCTGCTGGGCTTGAAGACGCATTCCAAGGTTGCTCTGGTGGTACGAAAAGAAGGCGATCACATTCAACGTTACGTTCATCTGGCGTCGGGCAACTACAACCATGTCACTGCACAGTTATATGAAGATATCGGTATGTTTACCAGCGACGCTGAAATCGGGGCAGATGTCACTGATTTGTTCAATTACCTGACAGGGTATTCGTCGAAGGATGAATACCGCAAATTGATGGTGGCGCCTGTTAAACTGCGAGAGAAATTTGGGGATTTAATCAATCAGGAGATCCGCAACCAGAAAAAACACAATGATGGCAGGATCATCATGAAGATGAATTCTCTGGTCGACGAAGAGATGATCCGCTTGTTGTATCGTGCTTCCCAGGCGGGTGTGAAGATCGATCTGATCGTGCGCGGGATTTGCTGTTTACGACCGGGTGTTGAAGGGCTGAGTGAAAATATTCGCGTGAACAGCGTGGTGGGCAGATTTCTGGAGCACAGCCGGGTTTATTATTTTTATAACCATGGCAAAGAGATTATATATATGGGGAGCGCCGATCTGATGCCCCGCAACCTGAACCAGCGGGTTGAGGTGCTCTTCCCGGTTGAGGATGCCGCGTTGATCCGCCATTTGCGAGAAGATGTTTTAGAAATCTATTTACAGGATAATATCAAGACTTGGCGGATGCAGCCTGATGGAAGTTATAAACCTGCCAGTCTATCCGAGGGTGAGCAATTGATCGATGTGCAAAGGTGGTTTCTCAACCAGCGGTAAGTTGTTCAGCGCTGGTTCCACAGGGTTGCGAAACAACCCGCGCGATACAACCAACAATGGAGCCTGCCTGATTCCAAGAATTTATCATATCCGGGAAAGAGGGCTATAAAAACCTCAGAATTCGGATTCCTGGTGAAAAACAAAAAAGGCTGTCTGAAATACGTCACGACAGCCTCTTCTTTTTACCAGCTATTGAATTCCAGCGGTATATCTTTGAAAAAGTTCATACCGAGGAAGGGCAGCCCCAAGGCGGATGCCACACACAGACACAGGCAGAGAACCACGACAATCACAATTAAAATGATCCACCATTTGGACTTGCTTTTTTTCGGTGCTTCAGCGGTGTAACCGCCGCCTGGCGCTGCAGGCGTAGATTGCCAATCACTTCCCTGTGAAGGTGTTGAGCTGACAGGAATGGGGGAGCCCCACCGATCATGTTCACCGACAGCTTCGGGTTCTGATTGGGGTTCTTCCGGCTTGCTCCACTCTTCTGCAGAAGCTTTCATAATGTCTTCAGGATTTTCAGTTTCAGGTTTTTGATCCATGTTGTTCTCCTTATATCCATTTTGAGTTTGAATAATCCCAAGTATACCGCGAATTGGCATATTCAACGGTAAGAAATTGAAAACAGGAATCATACTTTTTCCTGATCAAGACCGACCGAAGCGTGTTGTTAGAACAAAACGGGACTGCTCATCGGCTGAGAACAGTCCCGTTTATATATTTTAAGGATTTATGTGATTAACCTGTTTCGATCTGAATCCGGGTACGGCTGCCTTTAATGAAAAATGTGTAAATACGTTTAATCGATTCAAGTACCAGACCAAAGATGGAAAACCCGATCAGGATCCGCATCCCTGCATTGATAAGTTCTGTGAGTCTTTCGACGGTTATCGGAATGTCAATGTTAAGAAGGTTCCATGCTGCAGGATCAAGTGTGAGAATATTTGGTCCGGTTAGAATGGCAATGCTGATTCCGATTGTGAAGACATTGATCACCAGTTTAGCAACCGTCGTCGCTTTGTCCCAGCTACCCTTACGAATCAGGAAGAGGTCCAGAATGATGGTCAACACGTTGGCTGTGGTAAGGAAGGGAATGTAACGATTAAAATTCTCATTGAGAATAGGAGAGGAAACCCAACCCGTATCATCGATGAAATAAATGCCAATCTTATCGATGAAGAAATTAATCAGCACGATGAAAGCCAGTGCAAAGATGATTTCCAGCGCTATTTCAACAATTTTGATCGTGTAACGATCTTCCTGGCTGAGCAAATCATCCGGAGTCCATTCCTTTTCAACCGTGATTTTCAAGTCATCAGATGAAACACGTTCGATGATTGCAAAAATCAGGCTAACAATGCCAAACCCGGAAATGAGGCTGCTGAACAATCCACCGACCACCTGTGCAATCGTCTCGAGAAGGCCGAGGGTGCTGCCCGAATAGGCTGTAATTGTGATAAAGATTCCTATCAGGCTCAATCCAGCAAAGATAGCCAATACGATTTTAAGCACCTGAAGAAAGGTTGGATACATTCGCGGTCCAATCAGGTAATTATGTTTGATGTATTGCTGGGCAACCTTGTGAGGTGCGCCGAACTCACGAAGTACGGATTTGATCAGATCGTCATCTGGCGTTTGCCCCGGATGAGGGTTGTGGTCATCAAGCATATCCATCAGGGTGGATTGGATTTCCTTGAGGATATCCTCCCGGTTACGCGATGGTAAATGTTTTTCAATTTCTGCCAAATACAAATTAAAGAGTTTCATTTCGAGTTTCCTTCTCGTTTAACAAAAACAAGTCGATCGTGGTCTTGATCCTTGACCATTCCGTGTTCATCTCTTTGAGGACTTTCTGGCCAAAACTGTTCAATTGATAATAGCGACGTGGGCGAGATTCCTCCACCCGCCAGGAACTTTCCAGCAGGTTTTGTTCTTCAAGGCGCCGGAGCAGAGGGTAAAGCGTGCCCTGATCGACCTGCAGCCCCTTTTCCTCCAGCAGTGTCAGCAGCGAATACCCGTATTGCTCCTCGTGGAGCTGGCTGAGTACCGCCAGAACGATCACACCCCGGCGGAGTTCCTGAACGAGATTTTGTGTTTGTGCCTGTACGTTTATATCTGTCATAATATATAACCTATTATAATCTAATACCCTGTATATTATGAGACATTATAATAGGTGACACACAGTATGGCAAAGTCTAATTTCCTAGATTTGAATGTTTTTGCCGTCCTTTTTTCGTTATCTTCCCACAAACCTTGAGGTTTTGATGTTAAAATGATGGCATGGAAAACACAATCTACTTGGGCGAAAATTTGGAAATTCTGGCGACCCTGCCTGATCAGAGCATTGATCTGATCTATATTGATCCGCCTTTCAACACAGGAAAAAAACAAGCGCGACAGCAAATCTCTGTTGAAAAGGACAAAGATGGTGATCGGGTTGGTTTTGGGGGCAATCGTTATCAGACCACTGTGATCGGGGAGCGTGCCTATCGTGATTATTTTGATAACTATCTGGGATTTCTTGAGCCGCGACTTCAGGCGGCATACCGCCTTCTAAAACCGGATGGCAGTTTTTATTTTCACATTGATTATCGTGAAGTGCATTACTGCAAGGTTTTATTGGATGAGATTTTTGGAAGGGATTGCTTTATCAATGAGATTATCTGGGCTTATGATTTTGGGGGTCGCTCAAAGAATCGCTGGCCAGCAAAACACGATAACATCCTTTATTATGTTAAAGACCCTGATCAATACACCTTTAACCGTGACGAAGTCGACCGGATCCCATATATGGCGCCCGGATTGGTGGGAAAAGAAAAGGCGAAACGTGGAAAATTCCCCACCGACACCTGGTGGCACACGATTGTAGGAACCAACAGCAAGGAAAAAACCGGCTATCCCACACAAAAGCCAGTTGGTGTTTTGCGCAGGATTGTCGCAGCCTCATCGAACCCTGGTGATCTTGTACTCGATTTTTTTGCAGGCAGCGGCACAACGGGTGAGGTTTGTCTTGAGCTGGGGCGTCAGTTTATCCTTGTTGATAATAATCCCCAGGCTTACGCGATCATGAAATCACGATTTGAAAAGAATTCTTCAATCAATTGGGTTGAATTTGATTCTCAGCCGCCATCATAAAACAGGGGATGACGTCTGAGCCGCCAGGCAATTTCCTTATTGAGGATCAATGATCGGCTGTTTTCATCCTGTCGCGCATCTCGGGTGTCAATCCCGCTGAAAACTATAAGTTGTTGAATGATGGCTTTTGCCAATTCTTGAAGATCATCTTTGAAGGGGGGCCACTTGATCAGAATACAAGAACTGGGGGAAGCCGATGTCAGGATCATGCCCGGGGAACCGCTGCTAATCGCATTGATTTCTGCTGACGTGGGTGGCGATCCATGCAAAAATTCTTCAACCACCCCGATGTTGAGCGCTCGCTGGCTGTTTGTGCTTTCGGAGATCATGTAGCTGCAATCGAGCAGGTCGGTATCCAGGTTGATCGTAGAAAAACTGGCAATTTCGTCCGGCGCGGCTTGAAAATATGCGATTTTGCCTGGAAGGATATTCAGGGGTTTAAATTGTTCGCTGAGCGCGTTGCTCATGTCTTTCTCAAATTGAACCAGGGTCTCCGTGGAAGGAAAATACTCGTGTTCAAGTGCAAACCAGAAATTGAGGTCGATCATTTGTAAATCCAGCGCCCGACCGGTTCGTATGATGATCTGTACTTGCTGGATGGGGTTGCCGCTATCCGTCTGGAATGCGAGACGATAATCTCCCGAAACCAGCGATTGCTGACTGTTGCGCGGGTAAAAAATGCAGACCTCGCCATTTACCCCCAGTAAAGGCTGGTCAAAAAGGCTGCTTTCGAATTGATTGGAGTTAGGATCGTAATGATAAAGCTGTTTTCCATCAGGCGCGTGGATCCCGGTAATAAAAACCTTGTCTTTGGGCGTGGTTGACCTGGCAGCCAGAAGCAGTGACAAATCACCTTTATTAATTGTCAGCAAAAAATCCTCATCAGCGGTGATGGTCCCGAAAGTTTCAATGGTTAGATCGGGATGCTGAACGACTTTCTTTTCAACGATTTCGGGTTTGGAGAGCGAGTGAAATTGAACATGGGATTTGATAGCGTCGAATAGCTTCTGCCCGTCACGTTTCCAAAATTCTGAAGTGGCAACCACAAGGCAGAAGAAATACTGGTTAATAAAAGGTGAGCAAATCAGGGCGCACCCTGTTCCGTCGTCTTCGCTCGTGCTGAAGAGGATTTTGTTGATAAATCCCGAAACATTGTGAATGGAATCCGTTCCCAGGTCCTGCAGGGTGTAATCGCCGAGGTGCTCCATGACCTCAGCAGTCAATTGCGCGTTAAGGTCTGTGATCGAAAGATCACTTTCAAGCGTGCCGCCTATCAAATAAATCTCAAGGCTGCCCTCTTTTGAAAACATATAAACAGACCCATCAATTTCGAGTTCCAGGTTCAGAATGGGATGAAATGAAAATCCTGAATCCTCGATGATGATCTCTTCACCAAACTGGCAATTAAAGGTGCGTGTTTGATTTGGTTCAGAATGGGCTGTTGATTCTGACATCAGTTGTACCCTTTCAAGTTGAAAGGCGGGTAGATTATCACAATTTTACACCAGAGTAATACTATCTGCTACATTATTTCGGGACATATCATTCGCTCAGATCTGTTGGGGAAGAGATGTTGCCCTATCAAGTGAATGGGAGGGGGGTAAAGGATCTTCGTGAAATGAGATTCGCCGGACGTTGACTGGCATTTGTGGAGATGCTATCAGGTCAGCGCAGCGGTGTGGAGGTGATTGTTGATGTGGGTGTGATTGTGGACGTTGCGGTGGGGATGGCGCCCATCGCGGGCTCGCAGTGCCAGGTATTCGCGAGCAGCTGAGCAGGTGGATACAAACCATGCGGGTGATCACAGGTTTGCGGGGTTTCATAGGGCAGCAGCCAGCGGCTCTGCACCTGCCAGGTTGTTTGTCCGTCGGTAAACAGCGGCACCTTTTGACCCGACAGAAAATTTGCCATCGAATAGGCAGCCGCGCCTTCCAGCACCACAGCCTGCCTTCCCGGTTGGCTGTTGGGGCACAGGCTGTTTTCTGCCAGAGATGCCAGCGAGATCTGGCTATCATCCCAGCGTTGCGGGGTCCCCTCAATTACGGGCTGGGTCAGCCACAGCGCCAGGCGGTCCGTTTGCAGCCCGATGGGATCAGGGAGAGCAAAGATCTTGAGTAAACGGAAGAGATTGATGATCGCCGGGTCAATTCTGGGAGGGGTGAAGCAGTTTTGGCATCCGATAAAAGCCGGATACCAGTCGGGTTTCTCAATCCAGCGATCTAAATCCTGAATTTGGATGAAGTTGTCCAGATAGAGCTGCACATTCAATCGGGTTTCAGTCCCTGTGCCCGGGGGGACAAAAGAGTTCTGGGGATTTACGTGTAGAAAGCCTGTCCGATCCATGGTGTTGACCAACAGGCACAGCTCTTCTTGAGAAAGCTGGCTTTGGAGATAGGTGCACTCGGTTTCAGCGCAAGAACGTGTCACCAGCAAGCCGTTGCCATACAGCACAAAAAAGGGGGTGTAACCAAAGGGTTCCTCTGTGTCAGCCGCGAGGATGGCGGCTTCGATCATGACCGGGACTGCTTCCCAGGCGTGGGTTTCGAGGGCTGCTTGCGGGGTGCTGGTTGGCGAAGGCCCAAAACTGGGTGTCAGAGTTGGCGTTAAGGATGGGACGATCGGGGTGATTGGGGTGGGTGAAGCTTGTGAATGGCTGACCGTTGCTGTTGTTGTGGTTTGTATCGGGTTGGTGGGATAAACGGGTGTTATCGAAACGCAAGCAGACAGCCAGAACATACATAGTGAGATCAACGCAGCAATGTTGATGGGTGTCTTGCGGGTGACGAGGCTTCGATTCATCGGGTGCATTCCTTGATCTTGATTATAGTATCATTGTAAGCGTATGATTTATTACCTTGTCCTTCTTTGATCATTGTTCACAGGCTGAGATGTGTTACCCTGTACCGAGAAGGAACAGTGCCAGTGCGCCAAAAATGTTTTGATGGAGAAAAAAACCGCACGTGAAATTTGCAATTCCTGCAAGGAGATCCTATGCCTGACCTTTCATCACAACTGCTGTCAAAATTAAACAACCATCGCCTGGGCGAGCTTCCAGTTGATGACGATATGATTCTGCCCTATTATGATGGACTTTCTCTGGTGAATATCCCGGGCACGGTCTGTCAGCTGCTGGATACACCCGGGTTTGGAAAGCCGCCGCTGGATCCGCTGATATTGGATGCTTTGGGCGGACCCTATGAAAAAGTCATCCTCCTTTTGGTGGACGCATTGGGGGAGCGGTTGTTTAAGAACATGCTGCAGACCCACGCCGGGTTGGTATGGAACAAATACTATGAGCAGGCAGTTTATGCAACCCTGACGAGCATCTGTCCCAGCACAACAGCATCCGCGCTTACCACGCTCTGGACGGGAGAAGGAGCATCCGTACACGGGATCGTTGGCTTTGAGATGTGGGCAAAGGAATTTGGAATGATCATCAACAACATTGTCCATTCAGCCGCAAGCGCCTTTGGTGATCCCGGGGGACTGGTACGCTCAGGGTTTGACCCGCATACATTTATTCAAAAGCCGCTTCTGGGAACGCATCTCAAAGAAAATGACGTGCAGGCGACAGCGTTCATTCATGCTCGGATTGCGGGATCCGGACTGTCCGTGATGCAAATGGAGGATGTTCACGTCCGCACTTATTTGGATGAGGCTGATTTGGGCGTCAATCTGGCGGATTATGTCAATCAGCGCCCGGGGATTCGTGAATATGTTTATGTTTACTACAGTGATGTGGACACCCTCATGCATCGTTACAGCGCAGAAGATCTGCGCGTTTCCCTGCAGTTTGATGCCTTTTCAAATGTGTTTGAAAAAGCTTTTTTGGAACGCATCTCTCCAGCGGCAGCAAAAAATGCTCTGTTGATCCTCACAGCCGATCACGGCTCCATTGCCACGGGCAAGAATCCCAGCTATGATCTGGCATCGCACCCAGACTTGCTGAACTGCCTGGTGATGAAGCCCACCTGTGAAAACCGCCTGGCGTTTTTGTACATCAAACCGGAAAAAGAAGGGCAGGTGCGAGATTATTTTAAGCGGACCTGGCCAGATGCGTTTTACCTTTTAAAACCTCAAGATGCCCTTGATTGTGGACTTTTTGGAGAAGGTCCCTTTAGAGAGAACGTCATTGAACGATTGGGTGACCTGGTCGTGGTGGCACGCGGGGATGCATATTTGTGGTGGTCGCCCCGGCCCAACTTGCTGGCGGGGCGTCATGGGGGATTGAATGCGGAGGAAATGCTCATACCTTTTTATGGACTTCCGTTGGGTCTGCTCTCTTAGAAAATTTATTCATGCCGGGGTCCTCACCAGAATGGTAGATACCGTCTTGAAAGTCAAGAGGAAAAGTTAAACTGCGCTCCATGATTGGGGTCAAAAGGCAATTGGGTTTTGAGAACCCCATAAGTCAAATGAAGCAATTTTTTCATAGCTGCAACCACAATCTCCATCTTGTGGTGGTTTGTCATCATCATCCTTTCAGCTAAATCCTTGACAACAGGATTCCTGGATAATGCCACAACGGCTGGCATGTATAGGCACGATCGCAACTCAGATCGGCCTTCTTTCGACACTCGCGTTTTCTTGAAAACTGAAGAACCCGAAGAATGTCCTTTGGGATTGAGGCCGGTATAAGCAGCCAATTGCGGAGCTCCTTCAAAAGTCCGGATGTCTCCAATCTCAGCCAGCAACCGGGCAGAGGTCTTTTCGCCGATCCCAGGAATCGAAACCAGTGGATCCTGTTGAGCCTTCAAGTTCGGTGTCGGTCGACAAAATCTTGTATCTTCTGTTCAAAGGCTTTGATCCGTTCTTCCAGGTACGCCACGTGATCAGTTAGATCGCTGATCACCCAGGCATCTTTCTCACCACTGCCCAGACGATTCTTTTCTTGTTGAATATTAGCCTGGAGGTCACTCAAACGCCTGACAAGCGCCCGTAAATGCTTTAAATCAGGGCTTAGTGGCTCCCATAAGGCTGGTTTCTCCTTCAAACAGAACTCAGCAATCAGATCTGTATCAGTCTTGTCCGTTTTGTTGCGGTGCAACTTACTCTCTCCATAACGCTTGATCCGTGCTGGATTTACCACACTCACATCATGACCTTGGAGAAATAGATGCTCAGCTATCCCATCCCCATAAATTGTTTGTATTCCGTTCTCTCTGATGTCCTCATCAACGGACGCCGTTACGTTTACTACCTCTGGTAACAGACCCTCAAAATTTCATGCTTTCCCAGTTTTTTACTTGGCAGGGCAGCCAAATCCCTGTAAAATTAGCTTACAACCCATCCTAGAGAATCGAAGACACCCATGAAGCGTATTATGTTGTTGTTTTTGCTTTCAGTTCTGCTGGTTCCGCTCCATCATTTCAAGACCCCTTCTCCAATTCAAGCACAAAATTCAGATATCTGGTGGAATGCCGCCTGGCCCTATCGGATCGCGGTAACCCCGGGAGCAGGCGATGTCCTTCAAGTTGATCTGGATTTCACCCAATTGTTTGACGAGTTGGGGTTGAAGGGCACCTTGCTGGATGTTCGATCTCTCAGGGTGATTGCCTACCGTGATGGAGCGCCACTCGAAAACATGCCATACCAGGAAACGTACAGCGCCCAGCTCTTGGATGCCCAAACACTCGTTACTGATGATAATTTGGGGGAACCCTACTGGTTCGGTGAGGAGGACACAACCCTATCTCTCAATTCAGCCACGCCTGAAGATCCTCCCATCCTGCACGCGTCAATTGAAATTGACACATTTTCCAGCATCAAGACCGGATTCAGGTATGTATTTAATCTGGACCCAGGCGTGGATTGGACGGACTATGAAAGCCTGGTTTATGAGGTTTACCCCCGGGTCAACTCCAGCGCCGTTGACCAGACCCCCGATCTCTACCAGTTTGAGTTGGGCGGCGTTTTAGCGTGCTCATTTACAGAAATCGGTGGTCCTGCTCTGGCGATGAATCAATGGAACGCGGTCAGCGTTTCACTGATGCCTTATGGTAACTGCCCATCGCCCAACCTGGCTGAACTGGATTATCTCCGTTTTTTTGTGAATGTATATCATGGCTTTTCGGGTTCTGATAACCACGGCTATTATGAACCCGGGGATCAGGTCAACCTGTGGTTGAACAATTTCAGGCTGGTAGATCAGGAAAACGGCTCGATCCGCTGGAACGCCATTGAAGGCGCTGATAGCTACGCTATTTATTTCGATACGCTAAACCATGAAGGCCATTCCCTACCCGATTTATCCGAAATTCCCGGTAGTGCTTTATCAGTAAGTGCCATCGGAAGCCCAGAATCCGGGGGGGTATTTTCATCGAATATCCGGTGCAACACCGGGCAATTTATCCATCTGGACTGCCCCAATCACGGAGAAGATCTCACAAACGCAGCAATCACCCGTGATGGAAGCCCTCCTGCAGGTTCGTGCAGCACGTGGAGAACTTGAAGCGATGCAGCTGGTTGTGAATTCAGATCAATCCAAAACCGTGCAAATTGTGGTCAGCGATCTGGTTCACAACGATGGAAATGCGGTCATCTCCGCCGACAATGTGGAGCTGTTCAGGGTGGATTACGTTGAGATAGAAAAAATTTCTGATTTCTACGGTCGATTGGGTCCCATGCCTGATCCCCTCTACCCCCTATCGCCTGCTCATCAAATTACACTCGAAGAAAATATCAACCAGCCCCTCTGGTTCAGGTTCAGGGTACCCAAAAATGCAAAAGCCGGAACCTATCAAGGTACCATCGAAATCGATTCAGCGATCATCCCCCTTCGTTTAGAAGTCTGGAATTTCGTCCTGCCGGATACCGTGTTTCTCAACAGCAAATTCGGTTTTGACTGGAACCGTGTTATGGAAGAATACGGCGGGACGGTGATGGGTGAACCGCAACCTTGTTATGCAAACCTCGAGTCGGCTCTCCTGTCGACCTTTTCCGACTATCACCTGACCCCTTCCGGACAAGGTGATGATACCCCTCCAGATGGTGTTGGACTGTATTCACTCACTGCTTATGAGGTCACCAAAGCACAAAATGAATGGGTCAATCAGGGCACGCCCATTTGGTGGCAGTTTAACGAAAAAACGCCAGAAGGTGAAATCGTCGATCATCCTCCCCTGCCCAACCCAACCGTCATCGACCGTCAGGGCATTGAAAGCCGAATCCTTCCCTGGCTGGCTTGGGTTGATCGGGTAGAGGGTATTTTTTATTCACAAACAGCGGATTGGGATGAAAATCCATGGGATACACCTTTCACCAATAGGCTCAGTAATGGGAACGGGTATTTCTTCTATCCACCCAAAGATGCAAGCCTGGCATTTGACCCATGCGACCCCCTGAGCAACCGCCTTGTGCCCTCCATCCGCCTGGAACTGCTGCGAGAGGGTATGGAGGATTATGCTTACCTGAGGCTGCTGAACGGTGGCAAACCGCGGATCGGGATTGCAAACCCGGTGGACGACCTTCTGGCAGGCTTCCTCCCCTCACGGACTGCCTTCAGCCGCATCCCAACAACGGCGGACGCCCTGCGCATTAATATCGCTGAAATCCTTACATCCCGCCAAACCGAGGTCTACCTCCCCCTCCTGCTGCGATAACTTCAATCCCGCCGATCGATGTGTTAAAATCGAACCATGATCAGCCCTCGAAATATAAGGCGTGGACTGCGTTCCTGCTGGCGCACCCTGCGCCTGGCGGCCCTGCTGTTCCTCCTGCCTCCCGTCCTGGTTGGCTCTGCCTTCCCCCCGGGGGGCTTATCCTCCAGCGTCAGCAGCCTGACCCGACCCATCGAGTTCGATTACGGCTCCTGGACACTGGATGCAATTACGGTGAAATTTGCGGATTGGGGATTGAACTTCAACCATTTCCTCACCCCCGAAAAGCAATCCCGGATTGTGCTCGCTACCCTCGAGCAGGTGCAGCGTGTGAACGAACTCAAAGCGCAGGTGCTGATCATTTATGCCGACCCCAACATCTCAGACCCGGAAACCGCCAGCGAATCCGCCCGCGTCCGGTTGGAGGATGAACAAACCCGCCTTGATGCCCTTGCGCCCCTGGCGGAATCGATCCTGCAAGCCCAGCTTCAGGATATTCTTAATGACGTTGGAATGGATTGGCTGGGTCAGGTTTTGCCGCCCTCTCTCTTTCAGACCAGTGAAATGCCCTATTCGCTGGTAATCTCCCCGCGAGATACAATCACGCAGACGCTGGATATCCCCCTCGTGCCGGGCATCACCACCCAGACCATGGAAAAGCTCGAGGATCGCATCTTCGCCGACCTGGACCACGCTGCGCTGGTGGTGCCAATTGGCGGTGTGGGGACCTATCCCACCATGGTCAGCCAAACAACCAACCTGGTCTGGCTGACGGAGACGATCTCCCACGAATGGGTCCACAATTTCCTCGCCCTGCGCCCGCTGGGGATTAATTATTACACCAGCGATGTGCTGCGAACCATCAACGAGACCACCGCTTCACTGGCTGGCAAGGAACTTGGGATGCTGATCCTCGCCAGGTATTATCCCGAATTTCTCCCCGCACCATCGAGCAGCAACCAGCTTGATCCCGCCGAACCTGAACAAGCATCCTTTAATTACCAGGTAGAAATGCGAAACACCCGCGTGGAGGTGGATCGGCTGCTGACGGAAGGAAAAGTGGAAGAAGCAGAAACCTACATGGAAGCACGGCGCGGCTTCTTCTGGGAGAATGGTTACCTGATCCGCAAGCTCAACCAGGCTTATTTTGCGTTTTACGGGGCTTACAACGATGTGGCAGGAGGCGGTGCAGCCGGTGAAGACCCCGTTGGTCCGGCTGTGGTCGCCTATCGTGAGCAGTTTTCATGCGTGGGGGATTTTCTCAAGTCGATAGCCTGGGTCAAATCATTCGGAGAATTGCTTGAGCGTTTGCCTGATTAACCTCAGAAACCCAAATCATCCATCCATGCCACCGCCCATATCCTCATCCCCCAATCCTGGCATTTCCCGTGAGATTTGTTCGGGGTCCTGCCCTTTTTCAAGTCGGGAGACCACCTCATCAAACTCAGGCCCAATATCCTCGCCCATCTCCTCACTCATCTGACGCATCAGGCGCCCCAGGGCTTTGGGATCGTCTTCAAGCCCCTCAAGCTGGGAAGGATCTGAGAGGTCATCCAGGTTTGCTCTACCCGATTTTGCGATTCTGACCCGATCAATCTGTCGGACAACGTGGGAGCATCCGCAAAATGGACAGGTAACCGATGTTTTATCATATTCTTCGTAGGTCATAAACAATTCAAATCGCTTTTTACAGTCTTTACAGCGGTATCTATAGGTCGGCATTGGTATTTCTCCAGTTCATGTTCTAAAATACATTATAATCAAGGCTTACAATTAGGTCGAACAAAAACGAAACTTGTTTAACCATCATAACAAACCTGACCCTGTCAAAGTAAAGCGAAACGAAGCGTCCATGATCAATATTGACTTTGAAATAAAAAAACCCGAACATACACCTCTGCTAATCGTCATTTCAGGACCCTCCGGCATCGGCAAAGACACCGTGATAGAAGGTTTAAAACAACGGGGATGTCCCTTTCACTTCGTCATCACAGCCACCACCCGACTGCCCCGTGAGAATGAGGTCGATAAGCAGGATTATTTCTTTTACAGTGAAGATAAATTTGAAGAAATGATTGTCAGCGGAGAGCTTCTGGAATATGCCCGGGTTTACTCAGCCTACAAGGGGGTACCCAAATCGCAGGTGCGCCAGGCTCTGGCAAGCGGAGAAGATGTGATTATGCGCCTTGATGTCCAGGGGGCACAAACAGTTCGCAATCTCTGCGAAGACGCGGTGCTGATCTTCCTGACAGCCGACACCAAGGAAGAATGGTTGCATCGATTCAGAAGCCGGCACAGTGATAGCGATGACGAAATCTACTTGCGGGTTGAAACAGCCAAAAAAGAATATCAAACCCTGGATATTTTTGATTACATTGTGGTCAATCGCGAAAACAGGTTGGATGAAACGCTGGACGTTATCGAAAGCATTATCACCACGGAACATCATCGCGTGCACCCCCGGAAAGTGGCATTATGATCGGTGATCCCCGACCTGAACAGGAAACGCCTGTCACACCTGTCAGGATCAAACTCCCAAAAGATCGAAATCTTGTCACCATCATCCTGATCGTGATCACCGTTTTGGTTTTCATCCTGCAATACCTCTTAGAATCCATCACAGGTGTGGATTTTCTTTTCGTCTATGGGGGGAAGTTTTATCCCTTCATCAAAAGAGGAGAGCTCTGGCGATTAATCACGCCCGTTTTTTTACATGGCTCGATCACACACATCCTCTTCAATATGTACGCCCTGTTTGTTATTGGTCGCCGAATGGAACGATTTTACGGGCACAAACGATTTTTATTGCTGTATTTTTTATCAGGTTTTGCAGGAAATACACTTTCCTTTGTGCTGACACCCGCCCCCTCCCTTGGCGCATCCACAGCCATTTTTGGGTTGTTGGCATCCGAAGGGATGTTCATTATCCAAAATCGGAAACTTTTCGGTCCGGTGCGGACCCGTCAGGCGGTGTCAAACTTTTTGATTATCCTGGTCATCAACCTGGTGTATGGGTTTATGCCCGCCATGAACATCGACACCATGGGGCATATCGGCGGCTTTATTGGCGGTTTATTCTTTGCCTGGAAGGCTGGACCGATCCTCAAAATCGGTGGGCAGCCCCCGTTTTTTGACATGGTCGACACGAGAAAAAAGAGTGATGTGCTCATCGCCAGTCTGGTGGTCTTCATCGGGTTTGCCCTCATCGCTGCCATCCCCTTTATATCCGGGTAACCTTTCAAACTCGATATTTCGCATCAGCATCTGGTAAATTTCGAGATAATAAGAGAAGCGCCCCGGGGGACTGGCTGCGCCTACCATTATGGTGCTGCTGGTTCGGCATCATAAAAGGCATGCTCACAAATCAGCACGCCCTTTATATTGCTAAGCGCAAGTTTGCCTGTCGGCGCTGAGATCATTTGATCGTAAACACGTCCCCGGCCGAGGTGCCCTGAACTTCAGGATAGAAATATTGCCAGGCATGGGCAGGGAGAACCTGAAAACTGCCCCGATGTGTGGGGATCAGCTGATAAGTCAGTGTATATGTCCCTGATGGGAGATAGTCCGCCACCCACAGGATATGATCATCATAGATTTGCGGATCGTTGAATAACCACCAACCCCAACCCTCTGTAAAGGGTGACCGAGGATCATATAAAGAGGTCTGTTCTTCAATGACCGTCCGACTCGTCAGGAGTTTTGTGTCCAGGATCTCCGTGCCAGAAGGAATGAAATCTTCAAGGATGAAGTGATAAATATCCTCAGGCACATTAACGGTCAGCCCAACGGTGATCATCTGACCGGGGTTATCCGGGTCCAGCTCGATGGATTGAATTGGATCACAATCCTCTCCCCCCGGACAGCCCTTCCCGGTCAGGTAGAAATGCCTCTCCAACCCAATCCCTTGATTAATCGGCTGCGCATCGGAAGCCTGTTGATACGTTTGCAAATCGACCCGGTAATACAGGGTGCCTTTTCCTACACCCCTTTCAATCACAAGTGCATTTGGTGAATCAGGGTAAAGATTGATAATCCCCGTTGATGCTGTAACCGCGTTCAGAGGAGGCGTTCCCTTCGCCGCACCTTCTGCGATCAAGCGTTCATTGAGGGATGCTTGGAAGGAAAATTCCGCCTGGTAATCACCGGTTCCCTGCAAGGCTTCCGTGATCGCCATCAACGCCCATGCCGATTCAAAGGTCGATGACCACAAACCATCGGAGGATCTATGGACAAGGAGGTAGCGCGTTGCCGGGGGTAGGCTTGTTGATGCCGGGTCAAGTTGCGCCAGGGCAAACAGGTTCACCGCAGTGTTAAAATTTGGTGAACCAGGCATACAGCATGTGAAACCCTCACTGTCCCAATGGACACCGGTCGCTGACCGGATCGCCTGCGTTTCCAGATCCGACAGGATCGTTTTGACCCGATTGTTGTGTCCCTGGATCTGATCGATACTCAAACCCAGCAGCGCCAGCGCCCATGGGTTCAGCTCCGACCGCCTGGTGAACAATCCATCAACATAGGTCCCCAGGTCCATCTCCCCATCACGCAATGCATACACCTGAAAAGCAAGTTGATCAAGTCTCCATCCAGCATCCAGTTCCTTGGGCTCTTGCAAGGCATGGTAAAGATATGCCATCCCCTGATCAAGGATATGCTGTGGCACCTCCAATCCTGCCTGCGCAACCTGTGTCAGGCCCATCACCACATAGGCCGTTATAAATGGATTGGATGGCGCATCGGAAAACACTTCATCCGGCCACCAGGGCCAGCCGCCGTCGTAGTTCTGCGCATCTAAAAGTTCTTGAATTCCCCCACCCATCATTTCTTCCAGATCTGCTTCAAGCGTTGGGGAATCAACGCCAAGTTTGCTCAATGCGTCATGGGCGTTAAAATTTGCCAACAGAGCGGATAGGATCGATAGCGTATCCCTGAAAGGCATGTTCTTAATCGCTTTCAAGCCATCCAAAAGTGCGGTTGTCAGCGAGGGGGTCAGCTCAAGCGTTAAATCCCCGGATTTTGGATCTGCTGAAATGGGCAGGCTGACCAGTTCCAGGCGTTCACCTGCGTCACTCAGAGAACCTGCTGTGCTGAAGGTGTAGGGCATCGCATAACGTTTGACTGCCAGGTCTCCCCAGACCGGTGTGGTTGCATCAAACAAATCGCCTGCGACTGCCTGAAAGATCAAGCTGACCGTTTCAACGCTTTCAACCCTGCCCTCCCAGATCACCCTGGCATGACCAGCCATTTCTATCATGATCGATTGCGTTTGCTGCGTCGGGTTCTGCAAGGTGAACCCGACCCCTTGCAGTGAAACATCGGTTTCCACTGCCTTTCCAGAATTGTTGTGCACAACAGCCGCGATTTCAATCAGATCGCCATCCACAAGGAAGCGCGGCGTGACAGGTTGGATCATCAGTTCTTTACGGGTGATGATCTCAGCCTCAGCCTGCCCAACCAGGTAATCTTCTGTCAGCCCTCGCACGGTGACAACCCACGTCGTCAGAGAATCGGGGAGTGGGAAGGCGATCTTTGAAGTGCCATCCGCGCCTGTGATGATATTTGACCGCCAGAAAGCCGTATCCCGAAAGTCATCCCTCAGGCTCAAACCGGACAACTCATCAAAACCACCGCCCAGACCCAGATCAAGGGCAGCCAGATAAAGCTGACTGGCGTAAGTTTTCAATGAGAGACTGGTTTGAACGGATAAGGGTTGTTTGCCATAAAATGCTTCTTCAATTGGGCGGCTGTTGGGTTCGATCATATCGAGCAAAGCCTTATCGACGACCGCTATTGAAAATTCGCCCTGAACAGGCTGTCCTTCGGCATCGGTGATCAAGAGAGTTGCAGACACGGTTTCACCCGGTTCGGTTTCCGTCGGATCAAGAGCCAAATCCACGTTAAGGGTTTTTATCAATGGGGCAACCTTGATTTCTTGTATGCCGAGTTTATAATTTGGGCGGTTGGTTTCGTCTTTGCCCAGAAGAATGGCAGAAACAAACACATTTGGCACAGATTCTTCTGTGATAGGAAATGTCAGATAATAACCCGACTCATTAATATCCACCACCCGGGTTTCCATCACCTTTCCACGCTCAATCGTCACCAAAGCCTTTGCCCCTTTTGCGAAAGGATTGGGTATGAAGACATGAGCATCCTGCCCGGGCTGGTATATTTCAGCATCCGTTACAAGATTGATCTGGTTTTGAGGTTGCCTGGGCCAAACTGCACTTTCTTCACCCGTAACCCACAACAAAACCTGGCTGACTGCATTTCCCGATCGCAATGTAAGCTGGTAATTGCCCGGGGATGGCGGGGTAAAGGAAAGCCGCACGCGCCCTTCTGAATCGGTGATCGGATTGGCGCTGTCAATCACACTCGGGATCGTCACATACCGATAGGGCTTGAATGGATCCCCTGTTTCCTCCAATACCAGTTCTACAGATTCAAAAGTGGCTTCGATCAGGATATCTTCAACAGGATCCTTATCCCAATTAACGGTCAATATGGAAAACTCAAGCGGTGTTCCCGCTCGTCCCAGATAGGACTCCGGTTTCACGCCAATATAAAATTTTTCGGGATGACGCAGCAAGGATTCACGATGACTGATCCACAAACCGCTTTCATCTACAAAATTGGCTTCAAAAGTGATCCTTTGTGCAGTTCCCTGCACCTCGTCCGCCAACGCCAGTCCATTTCCTTCAACGGTGACTATCGCCTTACCATCGCTATCGGTTTTTCCTTCGCCAGATTGGGCAACACCGCCAAAGCTTGAATAGTACATTGAAATTGCCGGCAGATACCAATCCAGCTGTACAGGTCCAACCTGATAGCCAGGCAGGAAGAAATGATGGTCATCACTCATTGCAACCCACTGAAAATCCCGGTCAGCGCTGGGCATGCCAAAATAATAATTCGCCTGAATATTTACAACCAGGTCCTCAACTGCCAGGATTTCATCCGTCATCACACCCATCGTGATGTCTATTTCTGGTTTTCGATAGGCGGCAACATTGAAATAAAAATAACCGTAAATTCTCTCATCCGAGCTCAATTCAACATGGTATATCCCCGTGGGCATTTCAGGGCTTAAATCAATTGAATCCTCAATTGTTCCAAAGGAGCTCAGGGGTAATTCTTTTTGATACAGCTCTTGAGAAATCCCCGACATGCTGGAATAGCTGATCACTCTAACAGTCACAGCATCCAAACTAGATCGAACCGGGAGACCATTTTCCCTCGAGAAGATTGCCCCCTTGAAATGCACAGTATCACCGGGGCGATAAAGAGGGCGATCGGTGTACATATAAGATTCGATATCGGGGGGATAATAATTCACATCAATCCCCATTTCATACAAGTTCAAAAATTGTCCCCAGGTCGATATCGAAAATCCAAACTGGTCTTCACCGGGTTCGCCAACAAGTGCGAAGTAGGTAGGATAATAACGCTCTGAGCGTTCAAAGGTTCCGGTATAAAAGCCATCTGCATCAGTCCATCCGCTGGTGAGAAGTTCGCCCTCGGTGGTAAACAATTTCACCGACGCATCGCGAACCGGCGAATGATCAGTGAGTCGGGTTCCCCAAACCATGACCTGCTCCGGACTGACTTTCATCACAAGATTGTTTTCGCTGACAATCAGAAAGAGTTTTTGAACAAAATTTGAATCAGTGTGCTCAATGTCCGGGCTGGATACGCCCAGGAAATAAAACCCGGGTGAAAGCCGGTTGCCCTGATAGGTTAATGGGATTTGGAGCAGCTCGCTCTTGTTCTTCGTGAGGTTCAAAGAAATCGTTGATTTCTCCAGAACTGTGGGCAGGAACTGTTCCCGGTAATTGTAATTATCAGGATGCACTAGAGTGAGCATATCATCCAAACTGATGGGTGCCAATTCCAATGAAAGCGTATTGACATTGGTTGCCTGCATCACAATCTCAGATTCAGATGCCGGCACAAAGATCATGTTGTTGTATGATCCGTCTGTTGCTACTGTGATTGCTGGCTCTGAAGGCGGTGTAGAGAAGGGGTATCTGAGCGTTTCGCCCAGTTTTCCTCCCCAAACATCCTGAAGCCTTCCATCAACTTTTACTAAATATTCGGTTTCAGGCGAGAAGAAGCCAGAAATACTTACCGATTTTCCTTGATTATAAACATAGGGTTGGTCAATGTTTGCATCCGGTTCGATCGTGATCTTGTCCTTAATTTCATCAGCGTTAACCGGTGTGGTAAAAACCAGATTGAAACTCCCGTATTGATTTGAATAGGTTTCAAAATGCGGAAAAACGGCTGAATCAATGGTCAGCGTTGGAAAGGTGGTCAAAACCGATTCTGTCGTCTTGTTGATGGGTAAGCCGCCCAGTGATTCTGCACCCGCGACAAGTTGAACCGTATAGGTCATATTGCGCTCAAGCAGACGATCCGGTGTGAAGACGCATTGTTTCAAATTGTCTTCCCATTCAAAACTGCCCTCTATGACCTTTCCTCCGGATGAAACCATCTGAAAATGCTCTTCTACGCTTGCCTGATTCATCCTGATGTTGAACTTGAGGGTGACCGGTCCGTCAAGACTCAACAATTCCCCGGGCAGCGGCAACACCGAGAGCACATAAGGCTTCGTTGTGGAAAAACCTGTGCCCATCGTTTGCAGGGGATCCATCAACGCGCCTGATGTGGCTGTTAATTTCTGATTGAGGTGCAATTCATAGCGCGTTCCGCTATCCATAGAAAGGTCGGGCTTGAAGATGTAAGTGCTGGTGTTCAGCCACTCACCTTTTCCAGGGACTTCCGGAGAAAGTGAAAAAGCCGGTTCAGCATCCGTCTGTCCGCCCAGCGGAATCACGGGTTGGTTAAAGTTCACAAAAACAACACTTTCCGGATCAATATCCATGGCGCCATCTTCAGGAAAAAACTGGGAAACCTTCAGCATATCTGCGGTTTGAAATTCAATTTCAAAGGGTTCCTGTAAGTTTTTGTGGTTAACGGCCTGGGCAGTGGTGTTGACCACCAGTTTCAATGAACTGTCAGGCGCCAGGGTTTGATCAGGGACGAACGTCAGAACCTGATCATCCTGCCATTCAAATCGCCCACCGGTTCTCGGCTCAAATTGGATGGCTCCCTCAACCGATTCCTTGTCCATTGGCTGATTAAAATACAAAGAAATTGGCTGCTGTAAACCAATCTTACTTTTTGGAATGGGAAAAACCTCCACCAGCGCAGGGGGCAGGTCATCTCGCGGCGCGGGCGTGGCCGTGGCAATTTGCTTGGCTATTTCTGTTTCTGGTTGGGCTTTGGGAGTTTCAAATGTCTCTTGCTGTGGCAACTGGCATCCCGCTAACAAACCAGTTATCATGGCAATCGTCAGCAGAATTTGCCCGTAGTAATGGGGAGACCTGAGAAAATTCTTTTTTTTCATCGCTATCTCCTCTAAAAAACTTGGGTCGTCAATAGAACTCCAACGGTCTGCACTTCAGCCCATTGGGGATGGGTTATAAGGACCATCCACCCTTAATTATATAGTCATTTTTTAATTCAGTAACACTTAAAAGCTATTGGTTTGCGATGTTTTGGCTTATCCGGTCAAGAACTTCTTTAAAAGGCTTTGTAAAATCCTCAAGCACAACATCCGCTTTGGATAACTCGGATTCCGGCAATGTTGTTGCTACAGCCACGCACACCATGCCAGCATTTTTCGCGGCGTTGACCCCATGGAGCGAATCCTCGAGTACCCAGCAATTTTGTGGTGAATGCTCTAACGCCTCAGCAGCCCTCAAAAAGACGGCGGGATCAGGTTTTGCCGGCAGATCCTCGCCCGAGACAACCGCATCAAAAAAAGGTGAAAGATCAAATTTCGCCAGAAGCATCTGGATATCATCCATTGGGGCAGAGGAAGCGATTGCCTGGGACAGGCCGAGCTCTTTCACGTCAGAAAGCCAGCGATCAACACCCTTCACCAGGCGAACATCCTGGGCAGCCGTCTCTTTGAAAAAAGCTTCCTTCAGGTCAATAATTTCTTTTACCAGGTCGGGGTCTGGTTCAAACCCCATAAGCAAAGGGACAATTTCTTGATAGCTCTTACCAAAATACTTCTCGAATGTGTGTGGTTCCAGAAAAATTCCATGCTGTTTCAGCGCTTTTTCCCACGTATTGTAATGACAGTCCTTCGAATCAAAGATCGTCCCGTTTACATCCCATAGTAAAGCTGGTCGATAATTATTCAACTGTTTCTCTCCTTTCAATTGTTGGCTCATCATGCCATCCAGCTTATAATCCATTGTGATGGGTGAGTTTCCTCCAAGAATTAATCGCAGGGATTGAATTATATCACCCCATATGACATTGTTTCCTTTTTCAGACCAGCACCTGGATTATCGTTTAGCGACCGGAACGCTGGCTAACCTGTGCAATAACATCGACCAGCGGCTGTGTGAAATCTTCAAGTATCAAATCAGCATGAGACAACTCAGACGGACTGTGGGTTGTCGCCACCGCCAGGCAAATCATCCCCGCACTTTTTGCCGCTTCAATCCCGTGCAAGGAATCTTCAATCACCCAGCAGTTCTGCGGTAATTGACCCAAAGCATCAGCCGCCTTATAAAAGACGTCGGGCAGGGGCTTTGCCGGCAAATGCTCACCTGAGATGACCGCATCAAAATATGAAGTCAATTCGAATTCTGTAAGCAATGTTTGGATATTCTTCATCGGGGCAGAAGAAGCAATTGCCTGTGGAAAGCCGAGCCTTTTCGCTTCGAGCAACCAATCCTCAACCCCCTTCACCAGGCTGACTTCCTGGGCAGCAATATCCCTGAAATAGGTTTCCTTCAGGTCAACAATGTCTTTTTCCAATGCCGGTTCCGGTTTAAATCCCAGAAAATAAGGTAAAGTCGCATGGTTGTTCCGCCCAAAATATGTTTCAAAGGTTTCTTTCTTTAAGTCAAATCCATGTTGATTGAGCGCATATTCCCATGTTTTAAAATGGCTGTCTTTCGTATCAAAGATGGTTCCATCAAGATCCCAAAGAATGGCTGGTTGTTTCATTTTTAATTGTCATGCTCCTTTCAGGTCGCAGTCTATTATACCGGATGGATTACCGCATGTTTGCTGGAATAGATGATTGCTAAAAACCAACAAAGCAGAGTAAATTGTATCTGTGTGGTATACTTGCCAAAGTTAAAAAAACGATAAGGAAAAAACATGAAAGAAGCTCTCAGTATCAGTATTGGTTCCTCACAACGAAATAAATCTGCCACCGTCAAACTCCTCGGAGAAGACGTTCGCATTGAGCGCATCGGCACCGATGGCGACATGCAAGCCGCCCGAGAATTATTTCGGAAATACGACGGAAAGGTGGATGCATTTGGCATGGGTGGAACAGATCTGGCATTGTTTGTGGATAAGAAAAGGTATCTTCTTCATTCAGTTCTCCCACTCATCCAGGATGTTAAATGAACGCCTGTAGTAGATGGGAGCGGATTAAAAAATACGCTTGAAAGCCAGGTTGCAAAAATATTGGAAGAAAATATCAGTGCCTATCTGGATCAGATCGGAAGAAAAGCCCTTGTGACAACAGCCGTTGATCGCTATGGTATGCTGCGTGCTTTTCTTGATTCTGGATTTGATTGTGTGTTTGGCGATGCCATGTTTTCTTTGGGTATCAACCTTCCTGTTCGCAAAGAAGCCGGGATTAAGGTGCTGGCTGCCGCACTAATGCCCATCGTTGGTCACCTGCCCTTCAAGTGGGTTTATCCTGTAGGTGAAAAACAAATGGAGCGCCATCCCAAATATGGATGGGTGTTTGATTGGGCAAGCGTGATCGCCGGGGATTGTCACTACATTACCCGCTACATGCCCGACCGCCTGGAAGGGAAAGTGATTGTAACCAATACGACTACACCCGCTGACATTGATTTGTTTCGGCAGGCGGGCGTTAAATACCTTCTGACAACCACACCTGTTTATGAGGGACGCTCATTTGGAACCAACATGATCGAAGCTGGCTTACTGGCAGCCAACGGCCACGCCGGGGTCATAGATTATCGTCAACATCAAGATTACGTCCAGATGATGGGCGAGCTCGCCCAGGCTGCTAATCTCAAACCAGTCCTCCAGGTTTTGAATTGATTAAAATGAATGTTGTATTGCTTGCTGGCGGTGAAGTTTCACCGAACGACCCATTATTTACCCAGGCGCCGTTCGGAAAGCGCAGCCTGGTCGATATCCATGGCAAACCAATGGTACAGTGGGTTTTAGACGCACTGTGTGCATCTGAATTTGTTGACCATATTTACATTGTGGGGTTGGGACAAAATGCGGGGTTAACCGCCACAAAACCCACCCATTTCCTGGCTGATCAGGGAGGGTTATTCGAAAACATTCGTGCGGGCACGCTCAAATCTTCCGAGGATCACCCTGGTAACGGTAAAGTAATAATCGTTGCAGCAGATATCCCTGCAATTCAACCCGAAATGGTGCAATGGCTTGTCCAAAAGGTCGAGCAGAACCCGGACAAACTCCTTTATTACTCGGTGGTCTCCCGGGAGACAATGGATGCAAGGTTTCCTGACGCAGGACGTTCATACGTCCGCTTCAGAGATGTCACGGTATGCGGCGGCGATATGAATGTGATTGATCCCGAACTTTTCAAGCAGGATCACTCCATCTGGAAAAAATTGACCGAAGCCCGAAAGAGTCCGGCAAAACAAATGCTCCTGTTGGGCATTGATAGCCTGATCCTGGTCATGTTGAATAGACTTACATTGGACGGTGCAGTTAAAAAAGTTTGTAATAAACTCTCTATTAACGCCAGCGCACTGCTTAACCCTTTCGCTGAAGTGGGTATGGATGCAGATAAAATCCATCAGCTCGAAATTCTTCGTCGCGATCTGGATCCTCAACAATGAAAAAAGAATTACGGCAAATCCTTAATTGGGACGCCAAAATTTCAAAAACACTGCTGTTGCCGGATAATAAATCCGCCCTGGCCTGGATTATGAAAATTTTTGCCCACTCGGCTGATTCCTGGTTCTGGATTTCAGGTCTCATCCTTGTCTGGTTTTTCGCCAAAGGTGCATGGCGAGAACGAGCTCTATTCCTGGCAGCCGGTTTATTCATTATGGCGATTGCCGTCATTCTGCTCAAATTTTTAATCCGTCGGCCGCGCCCCGAAGGTGAGTGGGGTCAGATTTATCGGATTACAGATCCTCATTCTTTCCCTTCAGGTCATGCCGCTCGATCAGCCGCTCTGATGGTCATGGCGCTGGCTTTGGGCCCCCCCTGGTTCGGTGTTGTTACGGCAATCTGGGCGCCCTGGGTTGGAATATCACGGGTTGCCCTTGGGGTGCATTATATTTTCGATGTTCTGGCGGGATGGGTCGTTGGCGCGATGATGGGGCTGATTGCGCTCGCGTTGAAACCTCTGCTCTTACAAGTTTTATCTTTTTTACTCTAAGCGCCGAGCTGCCTGCTTTTCCGGTCACAAACAATCTGAGAGCTATAAGTCCTTAAGCATATAATTTTCACCCAACTTGAACCCTCTTTGGGCATAATAGGCGCGGGTTCCCACCGCGGCGATCACTGCCAGTCGTCGGAATCCCTTTTCTCTGGCAATTTTTTCTGATTCTTCAATTAATTGGCTGCCCAAGCCGCTGTGTTGGGCAATACCAGTTCGCTCTTCCCCAACCTCCAGCGATTGCCCATAGACATGAATCTCCCTGATGATGGCGGCGTCTTCAAGTTCACGCATTCCAGCCAGGCGCGTGTCCTGGGGAAGCGACAGGCGTAAAAATCCCGCCAACTTTTCATCTTCGGTTTCATAAGAAAGAAAATGTTCTTCAGCAGAAGCAGGGTGATAAACCAGATCTCGTAAAGTTACTTCCTGAGGATCAACCTGGGTTTTCCGAATTTCTCTGCAGCGAATACATCGACATTCCTTCCCTCTGCGAAGGATCTCTTTCTGAATATCCTGGCGAAGGCTTGTGTTTTTATTCCCCTCCACAACGTAAGTCGAGGGAATATCCCGGATGACCCGGTTGATCCGACAATATTCCGGCACGGTGGGCTTGACATCCGCAATCAGGTCGAGCAGTGTCTTTTCTGAATAAGGCTGGTATTCTCCACGTTTCCAGATTTCGTAAAGTTCAGTGTCTTCCAAAAGCTGGCAGGGGTAAATTTTCAATTCATCGGGGCAAAAGGTGCCCTCTTCCCATAAACGTTCGAAATCCTCCCTGTCAGACCGGGGTGTCGCCCCCAGCAAATTTGGCATCCAGTGTAAGACGATTTTAAATCCAGCCGCACGCAAAAGCTCCGTCGCACGCAGAGAGTCCTGGACGGTGTGATCACGCTTGTTGAGAGACAGGATGCGATCATCCAGACTCTGCACGCCCATCTGGACCTTGGTCACCCCCAAATAGCGATACCAACGCATGGCTTCAGGTGTGACGAGATCCGGGCGGGTTTCAATTGCCATCCCAACATTGCGATGATTTGCATGAACATTGCGCGCCTGAGCCTGGGGCAGGCTTTCGAAATTCGGATCATCGTCCGGGTTGACTTCATTCATCGCATCAAAACAACGGCGGACGAACCATTCCTGGTATTCAATCGGATAAGCGCTGAAGGTCCCACCAAGGATCAGCAGCTCGATCTTATCCGTCGGATGACCGACTGCCCTCAGGGCACGAATCCGGTGGTGCACCTGTTCGTAGGGATCAAAATTATGTTGCAAGCCTCGTTTCGCACCCGGTTCTTCACTGAGGTAGCTTTTTGGCATGTGATCTTCTTGCGGACAAAAGATGCATTGGCCAGGACAGCGATGATATTGTGTAAGGACGGTGACGGTTGTCACGCCCGAAAGCGTACGCGTGGGTTTCATTCGGATCTTCCCCAGCAAAGCTTCATCTTCTTCCCAGGCACCACTTCCGACCTTCTGATAATAAACCGATACCAGGGCATGTTTCGGGATTAAACCAGCACCACCCGGTCGGGGATGTGCTCTTTGAGCTACATTCAACGCAGTTCCGCTTTTAATCTCCTCCAATATCTGCAGAGCAAGCGCTTTGTCCGTTTCTGTATAGGCTCTCTTTTTCAGCCAGGTTTCAGCTTTCATAGCCATCATTGTACCCACAATCCCGATATCCTGAGAAAAACCGGATGATGGGATTAATATTGGATTTACAAACTGTCAATAAAATTCTTATAAATTATTCGTAAAATCAATCTAACGAAAGGAATAAAAATGGGAAAAACATGGAAATTTGGAAAAATTGCCGGGATTCAGATCCAGATTCATCCGACTTTCTTGCTTCTTTTGGTGTGGATTGGATTCATCACTGCCTTTTCAGGCGGCACAACAGCCGATATTTTTAGCGAAATCGCATTTGTATTGGTGCTTTTTCTCAGCGTCGTTTTGCATGAGTTGGGACATGCCCTGGCAGCAAAATCCTTCGGGATTTCAACCCGCGATATTACCTTGCTCCCCATCGGTGGCGTAGCTCGGCTTGAACGCATGCCTGAAAAGCCAAAACATGAGCTAATCGTTGCAGCCGCAGGACCGGCAGTCAACGTGCTGATTGCGGGGGTCCTGTTCGTGGGGCTTCTGTTTTCAGGCGTATTTTCACAGCCCCTTGAAATAACCATGCTGCTCGACAACTTCTGGCTGCGCTTGCTCTCAGTGAATCTCACGCTGATATTTTTCAACCTGATCCCCGCCTTCCCGATGGACGGAGGACGCGTTCTGCGAGCCATTTTAGCTTCACGTATGGATTACACAAAAGCGACCCGTACAGCCGCGGATATCGGTCGTGGCTTTGCAATTCTGCTGGGGATTGCTGGCATATTCTTAAACCCCTGGCTCATCCTGACCGCAATTTTTATCTGGTCGGGAGCTGGGGCGGAGGCAAATGCTGTTGAAATGAAAGCGGATCTGGAAGGATTAAAAGTACGGGACGCAATGATCTCACAGTTTTTCCAGGTCGAAGCCAATCAACCCATCGAAAGTGTGATTGAATTATCGATGACCACCGGTCAACAGAACATCCCTGTGGTTTCGAATGGGCATTTTTTGGGTATCATCCGGCGTAAAGACCTTGTCGAAACCGCCAATCGTTTGGGCAGACGGGCGCCCGCCTACGCTGCCATTGGGATTGAACCAAAGGGGATTGATCCAGATGCACCTTTGAATGAGATCCTGACAAAATTTGCGCTCAGCAGAATTTACCCGGTCATTGAACACGGTCAATTGATTGGTTTGATAACACCGGAAAGCGTTCAGCAACAAATCTTGTTGAATAAGCAGCTTGGAAAAAAGCCCAATGTTCCGCCAAACGAAAAGAAAGACACCGTCTAAATAACGCCCGTTATCACACATTGAAAATTAAAAACACAGATTACCTCTAAACCTGAAGTAGTCTGTGTTTTTTACAATCAAACCCGTTGATTGGGTCAACAATTTAAGGCTTGTTAGCTCATGATTTTTGCCGTATCTCAGATTGTTTCGTGAACAATCAATAACCGAAATAGAAGCATCGAGTATTTTGGTCTTTTCTGTCTTTCTACTTTCAGGTAGCAAGAAAGATTTCCACATTTATTTTATGCTTATGCGTTTACTCAGCATTTCTATTTTTTTTCAGACGCTTTGATCAGGGCTGGGTCACATTCTTTTTGGGGCAATGTTTTTCTTGTAGTAAGATTATTTGTCAGGTAATTCGCCGCCTGCAATCGTTCTGCAATTAAGATATAATAACCAGGTTTGTAAATTTGAAAAAAGGATTGGAAACGGAACAAAGATTTTTCGTTCCACATTATTCGTTAAATATTTACTTTAGGACAAACGATGAAAGAAAACAATACCGCGAAAATTGGGATCATCGGCACCGGATTTGTCGGTGGTGGCCTTAAACAAACAATTGAAGCTTTTTCAGATATGGACGTATCGTGTGTTTTGACGCGTAGAAATTTGGGCTCTTTTAATTATGATAAAGTTTACACAAAATCGGTCCAGGAACTCATTGACAAAAGCGATCTTGTTGTTGAATGTAATGGGGACCCTGTTTATGCAACAGACATACTTTGCAAGGTGTTGGAAGCTGGTATCCCGGTCGTGACGATGAATGCCGAGCTGCATATTACAGCAGGAAGCTACCTATCAACGAAGGGATTGATTACTGAAGCAGAAGGGGACCAACCCGGGGCGCTTGCTGCAATGAACAGGAATCTTGTCAGTATGGGTTTTAAGCCGCTCGTTTATGGCAATTTAAAAGGTTTCTTAAACCTGAATCCAACTGTTGAGGAGATGGAATATTGGTCTGAAGCACAGGGCATTTCTCTTGAGCAGGTGGTGGGGTTTACGGATGGAACCAAAGTCAACATTGAACAGGCATTGGTAGCCAATGGATTGGGCGCAGTGATCACAAAACAGGGGATGCACGGCGTGGAAAGCGAATGTATTATCACGGATTCAAAAAAGCTGGCGTCCAAAGCAAAGAGTTTAGGTCAACCAATTAGTGATTACTTGCTTCAAAGTCCAAAGGCTTCAGAAAAATTCCCTGCGGGTGTTTTCATTACAGCGGAATACGACCAGGAGCAAGCATCAGCCTTAAAATATTTAAAATTAGGTTCGGGCCCATATTACACTTTAATTCGCAATTATCACCTCGTTCATCTGGAAATACCATCGACAATAAGAGAGGTCTTACACCATCAAAAAATCTTGCTGGATAACAGCTCAGAGCCAACTGCAAGCGTTTGTGCTATTTCCAAAAAGACGCTCAAACCAGGCACGATCCTTCGAAGGCGAAACAGAAATTTCAAGATTCGTGGTGAAGCAATCTCAATAAAAGATGCCCCTGACCATTTACCGATAGGCTTGGTTAAGGACGTTGTCGTTAAGCGTAAGATTGAGCCAGGGCAAATGATCCAAATGGATGATGTCCATGTTCCGGAATCTAAAGCGTATGATGCCTGGCGCTATACACTGGATCTTGTGTGTTGAGGGTTTTATTTTTATAATTAACAGTCCGTAAGCCCGTTATCACGCATTAAAATTCGAGAACACAGACTGCTTCTAAACCTGAATCAGTCTGTGGTTTTTTAACTATCAAAACAGTTGTTCGGGTAAACATTTTTAGACATGTTGACCCGGCTTTCGTAGGGTGTCGCGGTGCCCCTGCCCTGATCGAAGTGAGAGGGGTTCCGCTCACCTTTAATACTTCTATTGGAATGGCTCCCGATTGGTATGATTGCCGGTGAGATCATTGGTGTACTCTCCTGGCGGATCATAAGAAAACGTAAATAATCTCTGTTGCTGTGCTTTAACGCCATCCCTTCTTAATCTTTTCCAGACTGTTGCCGAGTCAGTGGGGATACAATATACTTGATCATGCTATGGACTTAAGCATTCGATCCCAATTATCGGACCTCAATCGCCATTTTTATGAACAATTCGCCAGCTCCTTCAGCGCGACCCGCCATCAAGCCCAGCCCGGTGTGAGCAAACTTTCCCGGCGCATACTTGACTCAGGTGCTGTTCTTGATGTTGGGTGCGGTAATGGTACCTTCAGCAGAGCGTTGATCCAAAACCATTTTAAAGGGACCTATGTTGGTGTCGATATGGCAGAAAGCTTGCTCGCGCACGCACAGCAGATGCTGGGGAATCCGTCAAAGGGGAATTATTCATTCAAAATGGTTGATCTGGAAAATGAGGACTGGACCAGCGCACTGCCAGCCCAGAAATATGATTGGCTGGTGTGCTTTGCCACCCTGCACCACGTTCCGGGAAATGAATCCCGTCAGCGTATTATCGACGACTTCAAGAGACTGATCTCAAAGCAGGGTCAGATTGCCCTTTCCGTATGGCAGTGGCAAAACAGCCCCCGACTGCGCAAGCGTGTTGTTCCGTGGTCAACCCTCGGATTGCATCAGGATGATCTTGAGGAAGGGGATGTGCTTCTGGATTGGCGTGCAGGCGATACACCTGGTTTAAGATATGTGCACACTTTTTCAGAAGATGAATTAGCCGAGCTTGCACAAAAAGCAGGTTTGAGGGTGGTTGAAAGTTTTTATTCCGATGGAAAGACCGGCAATCTGGCGCTTTATCAGGTTTGGCAAATTGCCTAAATAAAAAACCTGGCGAGGTCTTACCGCTCACCAGGTTGATTGTGCAATTGTTCCTGTAAAAGAAATTTATCCCAGCCCCACATCCAGCAACATCATCACAGCAAAACCAAGCATCACCCCGATGGTGGGAATATCCGAGTGACCATCACATTTGGATGCAGGGATCAATTCCTCCACCACAACATAGATCATCGCCCCTGCCGCAAAAGCCAGGGCATAGGGCAGGATTTGGCGCATCATCATTGTCGCAAGAACTCCGATCAGACCGGCTACGGGTTCAACCATGCCTGAAAACTGCCCATACATAAAGGCTTTTCCAGCTGGCCATCCCTCCCGACGCAAAGGGGCTGAAACTGCCAAACCTTCCGGGAAATTTTGTATCCCAATACCAAGCGCAAGCGCCACCGCAGAAGCCACCCCGGCACCTTCAATCCCTGCAGCAGCCGCGCCAAACGCCACCCCTACCGCCAGCCCTTCAGGAATGTTGTGAAGCGTGATCGCCGTGATCAAAAGAACACTGCGTTGCCAGGAACTTTTCGGACCTTCCGGCACGGTTTCACCCATATGCAAATGAGGCAGGAGCTTGTCAACAATAAAGAGGAACAGACCGCCCAACAAAAAACCTGCAACCGCTGGAAACCAAACCGGGACGGACATCCCTCGCGATAGTTCAATCGCAGGCTCCAGCAGCGACCAGTAACTGGCAGCGATCATCACGCCAGATGCAAATCCAAGCATACCATTCAATAAATTTTTACTGATATCTTTTGCAATAAAAATCATACCTGAGCCCAATGCCGTCACACCCCAGGTAAAGAGTGTGGCGATCAAAGCCTGGACAATCGGATTAAATTGCTCAATAAAAGCGACCATACAATACCTCCGGTTAAAATTTCTGATTTATTATAGCATTAAATTAGGCGTGTGTAAATATTAATTTATATGAATCTAAATTGATCAATTTCATTCTCAAGTAAAATTAGGCAATGACCAGATTTTCCGACAAGATCGAAATAATTGCACACGCCGTTGCACAGCGAGATCGCTTGCAGGATTCATTAGAAGCGCTGCGTCTTTTCAATGGCTTTTATGAAGGCTGCCGCGGTTTGATGCTCGATCGCTATGGAACCTCCCTCGTGATCACTGACACAAAAAAACCTGAAGAAATCCGGGAAACCCTGCAACACATCACCGATTGGGCAAAAACAAACCTGCGCTGGCTGAATTCGATCCTCCTCAAACAACGCCAACATTCGGATGACGCGATGAAAAGAGGGCAAATTGTCGAGGGGACGACCTTGCCAGATTGCATCCACGAATTCGGGATCACCTACGCCATCGACTTACAGATCAACCAGGATTCCAGTTTCTACCTGGATACCCGTGGGTTGCGTCAATGGCTTTCGGAAAATGCAAACGGATGGCGTGTTTTGAACACCTTTGCCTACACCGGCAGTCTCGGTGTGGCTGCCGGCGCTGGCGGCGCAATGAAGGTCGTACAGACAGACCTGGGCGGATCATTTTTAGAACTCGCCCGTCGATCGTGGCAATTAAACAACCTGCCCGAAGAAAACCTTGAAATCATCCAGGGAGATTTCTTTCGAGTCACGGGACGCTTACGGCACCAGAGCCAGCTTTTTGATTGCGTTATCCTTGATCCACCTTTCTTCTCAACAACAGATGCTGGCAAGGTTGACCTTCAAAATGAAATGACCCGCCTGATCAACAAAGTTCGCCCGCTGACGGCGCATGGAGGCTGGTTGGTGATCCTTAATAATGCCCTGTATTTTTCAGGCGTGGATTTTATGAGAGAAATTGAAAACCTCTGTCAGAGCCCCTACCTTGAGTTTGATCGAATAATCCCCGTTCCACAGGACGTGACCGGCTTTCCAACCACAATCCGAGCCCAGCCGCCTGTTGACACTTCCCCGTTTAATCACCCCACCAAGATCGTTTTGATGAAAGTTTACCGTAAGGATAAAAGAAGATAACCCTGAAAATTATCCTCATGTTTTTGATAGTTTTCTATCCGTCAAAGGTCGAAATATGAAATTCGGTGAAGGGAAACGTATTTAAATAGCGTTAGCAGCCTACCCGGGAGCCGATCCTTCCAGTCTTAGAATTGCGCCTTGCCATGCCCCAAGACGCCGTTTTCGCAAGTGACCTTCTTCAACAACAGCGTTTTCATCGTTCAGCAAATCCACAAAAAATTGACCATCATTAAATTTTTCATTTACAGGAAGATTTAAATCCCAGCTTTCATTCCCAGCATTGAGTGCAACCACCACCCTCTCATTTTCAAGGCGGCGCACAAAAGCAAATTGTCTGCCCTCGGCAAATATCGGTTCATATTCACCCGTTCTCAACACCGGGTTTTTCAGGCGAATATGTGCATAGGTTTTAATGGCATTTCGCAAATCATGGTCCCATTGAGATTCATCCCACGGAAAGGGCGCCCGGTTCTCAGGGTCGCGCCCGCCCATCATCCCAATTTCATTCCCATAATAGATGCAGGGCGCGCCGGGGTAGGTCATTTGGAACAGAGTCGCCAAACGGAAAACATCTTTATTGCCGCTCACCATCGACAAAAAGCGTGGCATATCATGGCTGTCCATCAGGTTCAGCTGCGCCAGCGCGTTCTGGCGTGGATAAATATCTAAAAGTTCCCTGGTACGCCTGGCAAAACCCCGGGCATCCAGATTGGGCACTTCGGGCAAACCCATCATCCCTGAGACCATCGCCTCGTCTCTGTAATCCCTCCCGAAGAAACCCACACAGGCCGCTGAAAACTGATAATTCATCACGCCATCAAACATATCGCCCTGAAGCCAATCCTGCGCTTCTGAGGGAATTTCTCCCACAAGATAAGCATCGCGGTTGGGCTCTTTGGTCGCCTCTCGAAATTGACGCCAAAAAGATTCATCCTTAATTTCAAAGGGGACATCCAGGCGCCATCCATCAATGTTTTGCATGATCCAATAGCGAGCCACATCAAACAAATATTTTCTCACCTGGGGATTATCTGTATTGAATTGGGGAAGAGCGGGCAGGTTCCACCAGCATGAATAGTTTGGTTTGCCCTGGTAAGCATTCATCGGAAAACCATAGATATGGAACCAGTTCAGGTATGGCGATTTATCCCCGTTCTCCAGGATGTGATTGAATTGAAAAAAGCCCCGGCTGGCATGATTGAATACGCCGTCCAGGACAATCCGCATCCCTCGTCGATGGGCTTCGTCAAGCAAATTGAAAAACGCCTCATTGCCCCCCAAAATCGGATCCACCTGGTAATAATCATGGGTATGATAGCGGTGGTTGGCGGCTGATCGAAAAATTGGGTTAAATAAAATCGCATTGATCCCCAGGTCTTGCAGGTAATCCAGTTTCTCATAAACACCAACCAGGTCCCCCCCCTTAAACCCAAAACGCGTGGGCGGCGTATCCCACGGTTCTATCAATGTCGGTTTTTCAAACGCATCAGATTTAGCAAATCGATCGGGAAAAATGTGGTAAAAAATGGCATTCTTGACCCAGTCTGGAGTGTGGGTTAGGTCAGACATCGATAAGTGTTCTCCTTAATTAAAATTAAGCTAATTTGATTTTACCATTACAGGCAAGATAGATTGCAAATAGATTTTTCTTATTAACCGATCAATTTCGCTGACAAATCCTTCTTTTTCCTTGACGGTCGTCTTGACTCCGGTCGTTTCGATCAAAGCTTTCAATCTCGTCCACTGCCATTTTCTAAAACTCATGTAAAATGAAATAAAACGATTTTAAAAGGAATTGTAAATGGCACACGAATCCTATCAGATTGTCCCGGGTCACATTCTAACACCATGGGCAAAAAATATTGATCCCGCATGCCCCCTTCCAGAATACCCACGCCCTCAAATGGTGCGAAAGGAATGGATGAATCTCAATGGTTTGTGGGAGTATGCAATCACGCATAAAAATGCTGAGCAGCCGGACCGCTTTCAGGGTCGCATCCTCGTGCCCTATCCCGTCGAAAGCGCACTCTCAGGCGTCAAGCGACCGCTCAAACCGAATGAAACCCTCTGGTATTTTCGCAATTTTATGCCTGATCCCTCCTGGCAGGGCGGGCGAATTCTGATTCACTTCGGCGCGGTTGATTGGCATTGTCGCTTGATAATTAATGGACACGCCGTTGGTGAACACACGGGTGGATACGATCCTTTCACCTTTGACATCACGTCATTTCTCAGGAAGGGTGAAAACGACCTCGTCCTGGCAGTCCACGATCCCACCGACAGCCAACCGATCCAGCGCGGCAAGCAAGTTCTAAAACCGAGCTTTATCTGGTACACCGCCATCTCTGGCATCTGGCAAACAGTCTGGCTGGAACATGTCCCAAATTCCTATATCGAAACCATTAAAATCACGCCAGAATACGACCAATCGAGTGTGACAATCCAAGCCCTCATCAAACACGGGAGAGACGACCAGATCATCCAAGCCCTGATTACGGATCAGGGCAAAGTCATCGCGGAAAGCCAAACATCAATTGGGAAAAAACTGGTTATCCCAATCCCAAAATTCCAGGCCTGGTCTCCAGAAAATCCTCATTTATATGATCTGAAAATCACCTTAATTCAAAACGACAACGAAGTGGATTCGGTGGACAGTTATTTTGGCATGCGGAAATACAGTCTGAAACGGGTCAAAGACGGCACCCTGCGGTTCTGCCTAAACAACAAACCGCTCTTCCTCTATGGACCTCTCGATCAGGGCTACTGGCCAGATGGTCTTTATACACCACCCACAGATGAAGCCTTACAATGGGATATTCAGCTGATCAAAAACGCCGGCTTCAACATGCTTCGCAAACATATCAAAGTGGAACCTGCCCGCTATTACTACCATTGCGATCGGGCAGGGTTGATCATTTGGCAGGATATGGTCAGCGGGGGGATCAGCCCAAAACCGATCTGGTTCTTTTTTATCAACTTTCTCAAAAAGCAGCGGGATGACCGCGCTTTCTGGCGGCTGGGACGCAGGGATGGTGATGGCAGATCCTATTTTGAGATTGAATATCAGAGGATGCTGGATGCGCTTTATAACGTGGTTTCAATTGCAATCTGGTGCCCGTTCAACGAGGGTTGGGGACAATTTGACGCCGCCCGAATTGCCAATTGGACCAGGGACCATGACCGCACCCGGTTGGTGGATCATGCCAGTGGTTGGTTTGATCAAAACGCAGGGGATTTTAAAAGCGATCATGTCTATTTCAAACCGCTTCCCAAACCGGCAATAGATCCTGATCGTGGCTGGGTTCTGTCCGAGTTTGGTGGATACAGCCTGAAAATTCCCGGACATGCCTGGAACCCCCGAAAAGATTTTGGGTACAAAAAATTCGCAACGAAGGAAGATCTGACAGGCGGGTATATCGACCTGCTCCGAAAACAACTCATCCCCTGGATAAAAGCAGGCCTTTCAGCGGCAGTTTATACCCAAACCTCAGATGTTGAGATCGAGGTGAACGGTCTGGTCACCTATGACCGAATGGTCATAAAAATGGACTTGGATGCGATCAGAGCGGTTCATCAGGAACTCTACGCCTTTGATCAAGATAAAGATTAACCAGCAGGGGAAAACAGAGAAGCAAATCACAAAGGCTACCTTTTCAGACAGCCTTTGGAAGATTTTTTATTTGTTTGATCTCAGGGTTTGTTTAGAAACTGCCCACAGCTTCTGTCAAATCATTGTAAATTGTAAAATACGAACCAATTCCAACCAGGTCCATTGAGTTCTTGATGCGTTCATCCAGATTTAACAACACCAGCTCGCCTTTGTTCAATTTCTTGGCTTCTTTCTGAACACGGATCAAAGCCCACCACCCGGCACTTGAAACAAAGCTCACATCCTTCATATCAAAGATAATGTTGTTCTGACCTTGTTCCATCAGCTGCGTCAGGGCTTCTTCCACTTCGGAAGCGGTATAACTGTCAATACGACCGCTGGTATAAATCACCGTACTTCTTTTAAATTCAGTTGTTTCAAAGTCCATCGAATTTTCTCCATTATTTCTTAGAAAACGTCGCTCCACCCTTGTTAATTATAACCGAAAAAGCACCCTCATTCACATTTGGTTTTTAAAATCAAGCAAAAGAAGACTTGTGATTTTCTAATTAACGCCATCTTTTTCCGTTTCACACGCTCCATTTCACTCATTTCAAGGTGTTGACCTGGTCGAGTATAATAACCACTTATGAAATACCACATATGGACTGCAGGCTGCCAGATGAATGTTTCCGATTCACTGCGAACAGCTTCATTGTTAGAAAAACTGGGATACCAGTCAACAAAAAAACCTGCCAACGCAGACGTAATTATCCTGAACACCTGTGTCGTCCGGCAGAGCGCTGAAGATAAAGCCATTGGTCGGCTCAGCTCCTTGCGCCCACTTAAAGAAAAAAATCCCGATCTCGTGATTAATTTGATGGGTTGTTTGTTTGGCGTTCGGGGAAATCAAAAAATTCAAGAACGGTTTCCCTGGGTGGATGTGTTCTCACCGCCATCCGACCCCGAGCCACTGATACGTTTCCTGATCAATCGCGATGCAAAAATTGAATCGGAGCAAAAACAGGAAGAACTGAATGTGATTCTGGATGAAAAACTTGCTCTCCCACAGCAAGTGCAGAACAAACTGGTTTCTGCCTATATCCCCATCGTGCTCGGCTGTTCTCATGCCTGCGCCTATTGCATCATCCCATCCAGGCGCGGGAAAGAGCGTTCACGCCCATATAAAGAAATCCTGGCGGAAGCCCAACAACTTGTGGATCAGGGTGTTCAAGAACTGACGCTGTTGGGACAGATTGTGGATCGGTATGGCTTGGATTTGCCCGAAAAATCCACCTTGGCAAAGTTGCTTTCCGATTTTCATGAGATCGAAGGTCTCAAACGTCTGCGTTTTCTGACCTCGCACCCCAATTACATGACCGAAGAACTGCTGGATGCTGTTGCAACTTTACCCAAAGTCTGTGAACATATCGAAGTTCCAATCCAGGCAGGCGATGATGCGGTATTGCGGGCTATGCGCCGGGGCTATGCATCCGATGACTACCGCCGGTTGGTTTATAAAATTCGGGAAAAAATCCCGGGGGTCAGTATTGCAACCGATATTATTGTTGGCTTCCCGGGAGAGACAGAAGCGCAGTTCCAAAAAACATACGATCTACTGGCAGAATTGAAAATGGATGTTGCCCGCCTCGCTCGTTATTCACCGCGTCACGGCACCTATTCAGCACGCATGATGAATGATAACGTTCCCAAAGAAGAAAAAATGCGCCGTTTTCGTGCATTGGAAACTCTGCAGGAACAAATCGCAACCGAGATCAACGCCCAGCTGTTAGGAACGACTGTTAATGTTCTCATCGAAGAAAAATCACGCGATCGCTGGAGAGGGCGAACAAGAACCAATAAACTTGTCTTTGCTGAAAGTGACGAAAATCTACTGGGTAAGGAATGTGATGTCACCATCACCTGGACTGGACCCTGGTCTCTGATCGGCAATGTAAAACATGCAGCGGGTTCCTGATTTATTTCCAAAGACCAAATAATTTAACAAATTGAATATGTAAACGAAGGCGCCATTTGATCGGTCTAATAATGTTTATCGTCAAATTCGCACAAGTCTTCCACCGGACACCGGCTGCAATACCACCTCCTGGCGCCGCACACCTGCCTGCCCAGGTGAATCAGGTTGAGATGTAAGTCAAAATAGGCATCTTCAGGGATGCGTTCTTCCAAGTAGGCATGCGCTTTTTCAACGTTCAATGCTTTTGGACGTATTCCGATCCTACCCGTCACCCGGTAGACATGGGTATCTACAGGAAATGCGGGGATTCCCATCGAAAACAGGAGGACAATTGCCGCTGTTTTTGGTCCCACACCATTAATCTTCATCAACCAATCCCGGGCTGCATCACGCGACATATCACGCAAAAATGAAAGATCTATGCTTCCTTGGTTATATTCTGATATTTCTCGCAGCGCTTGTTGAATGCGCGGACCTTTCTGATTTGCCAGCCCAGCCGTACGAATTGCATCCACAACCCGGTCTGTCGGTGCATCCCTGACGGATTCCCAATCGGGGAATGTTTTGCACAACTGGTCAAAGGCAGCATCGCGATTAACATCATTGGTGTTTTGCGAGAGGATGGTCGACACAAGTTCATCCACAGCCGGTAAAGGATCACGCCATTCTGGCGCGCCATAGGCTTCCAGCAGTCTGTTTCTAATCTGGTTGATCCAGGTTTGTTCAGCAGAAGTCATAAACGCCTTTCTCTTGTTGATCACGCATTTAGTTTCAAAGAAAAAGCAGGACGAATTTCACCAACATCCAGTTTGCGCCAGTTTTTAACCGGCATGACGCCACCTAGCATAAACAGTTCAATTTCGTCCCTGTTCAAAACGCCCAGCGCTGCCAGAATTGCCACGCTGACACAGGTCCTTGCCCTTCCTCCGGGGTCTCCATCAGAAATTTTCAGCGCAATCCCCAAACCAGGTACGTTTTTTCCGGTTGCTCCGGGCATCACGCCCAGAACCTGATATCCCTCCGCGCCGCCTTTGGAAAAGACCCTCCCCCTGCCGGCTTTCATCAGGTCCGTATCAAATTTGCCCGGCCCAGCCACCATCTCCGGATGCGTCATCATAGCCCGGGTGATCTTCTGACACGCCCTGGCACGGTTTTCTTCCAGGCTGGAAGGGTCCGCCAGTTTGGCGATACCGTAAGCCATATTGTAAAGCGGAATTCCATAAACTGGCGCTGAACAGCCATCGATGCCAATTGGCATCGTATCGGGTTCCATCGTCACCATTTCTGCAATCGCTTCCCTGATCTTCACCTGGACAGGGTGGTGGGGGTCAAGGTAATCCGTTTTTTCAAGTCCCCTCAGGCGGGCTTGTGCCAGCATCCCGGTGTGCTTACCCGAGCAATTGTGCCGAAAAGGTGTGGGGGTTTCGCCCGCCCTGATCATCGCAGTTCGGGTATCCGCATCCCCCGGCCAATGCACACCGCAAGCCAGGTCATCTTCACTGATACCTATCTTTTCATGCATCTTTCGTAATACTTCTACATGCAAATTCGTCCCCGAATGTGAGGCACACATCATGGCAATTTCCTGATCCGTCAGGTCGTATGCCTCCTGTCCTCCCATCTCGATGAAGGGTAAAGCCTGCAAAGGCTTCATCGAACTGCGCGGATAGGTCATCATTTGAGGGTTCCCCTCGCAGGCAAGGGTACGACCCGAAGAATCTACAAGAACAAACCCGCCAAAATGCATCGATTCAACAATTTCACCTCTCGTAACGATGACCAGAGGGCTGCAATCCTCAACATTCATAGCATATCTCCTGCAATCTCAATTTAAGTCCTCAGGGTAATGCCTTTGAAGGTAATGGGTCAATCCCCATACCAGGCGATTTTTATAAGAGTTTGCATAAACTTTATCAAACCGTGTTCTTCTTAAAAGGATTGGAACGGCTTTCGCAATCGCTTCTGCGCGGTCTTCACTTTCCGCCAGTTCAGCAACCATTTCTCTGACCGTTATCAGAAACCGGGTCATCCAATCGACCGTGCGCCTTGTCACAAGCCCCGAACGGCTGCTGACGATTTTATAACCCTTATAGACATCTGAATTCAACAAGGTCAATTCTGCAATCCACAAATCAAGATCAGCGCAGGCGAGAAACGGCGGTTGGTGCATGACAACGCTATCGCCCACAAAAACAACCTGCTTTTCGCGACAATCTACCCAAACACCTGCTGAATGAGCCCCCGGTTGGTGCGTCACAATCACAGGATCATCATCCCAATAGAACGAAACCTGGTCAGAAAAAGATAAATTCGGCACAGGCCATGGAATGTTCGTGATGGCTTCATCAGGTGCATATGCTGCACCGCAATCAACATCCTGAGCTTGAAGCATGAGCGCCCGATTGGATAATATTTCGATCGCATTTTGATGTCCCAGGATGTCCACCTCACACGCTCGCATCCCCGTTATACGATCAATGTGTGTGTCCATCATGACCAGCAATTTATTAGAAAAGCCACCACCAAACGGCTCAATTCTTGTTTTCCATGCCAGAATATCCTCGGTCTGAATGGGTGCATCGACCAGGATCAACCCCTGATCCAGAATTATTGCGCCCAGCACCACACCACGAAAATCTTTCTCAATAAATACTTGATGTGCAATTTCTTCCATATTTACTCCTGATCCAATGATCTTGCTGAATAAATGCTTGTCCTTATTATACGATTAACGGGAAGGGCTGATCTATCAGGATCCCTAAGGGGGTGCACATAATGGAATTTGATCTTTGTTCTCCCGGGCGTTCAGCTGCAAACCAAAATAGGGGGATGGGTCAAGGGTGTTGTTGACTTCAAGTTCGTTTAAAAATTGCCCTTTTCCATCGTCCCTGACAATTGAAAAATGCAGATGAATGCCGGTTGGTTTTCCAAAAGTGCCGGAGTAATTTCCCTGGTATCCCAGTAAGGTGCCGGCTGTCACGTAAACTTCTGAGGTTCCGGGCGGAAAATCATCAGAAATCAGCGTATTCCCGAAACGGTCCGCCAGGTGTGTGTAATACGTCCAGACTTGTGTTTCGGGTTGGAGTGGGTCGGATGGGATTCGGATAATCACCGAAGCCTTCCACTCTTCCAGGCGCGTCAGATAACCATCATAAGCCGCATAAACCGGCTCTTCCCCCACAGCCTTCCCCGAAAAAATATCGATACCCGAATGACGGTGCCCGGGACGAAAAGAATCGCCCCAGACGAATCCAATCATGCCGCGTGAAGGCAGGGCAAAAGGGGCATCACCGCAGCGCGTCCCCGCAGGGAGAATGAGATTCGGATAATCTTCAGGATGTCGTAAAAATCTGATGACCTGAGGTGTGCGCCCTCCCAAAAAACAGACATATCTATAGATGAGATATACACCAACCGGGATCAGCAATCCCAGCAACAGGGTCCACAACAACCATTTTTTACCCATTATTCCAGGTTTCAACCTCCAACATTATTCCAAATATTGTAACAGACGCATCTGAAGGCATGTGAATCGAATTTCATTTCTTACATTCTTCAAATTTTCCTCAGATACATTGTTAATAAAATCAAAATAAGATAAAAGCGAATGAGAAACAATAACCAATGGAGGCAATTATGACCCTGTATGTTAACCCAATCCGAAGACCGATGCGAAGACGTTCCCTCGAAGAAATGATGCGTGACTATGAACAGGACTACACGTCCGAACTGGCTTTCCCAATCGATGTAAAAGCCGAAACCGATTCCTTCACAATCTACGCACTTCTGCCGGGTGTCAAATCAGAAGATCTCGATATTCAGATCGTCAATGAAATCGTCACCATTTCAGGCACATTGAGCGCTGATCGTGATGAAAACTGCGACTATTTGATTGCAGAACGACCAAGCGGCAGATTCCATCGTGTGATTTCTCTCCCCACACCCCTGGATTCAAGCAAAGTTGTCGCTGAACTCGAGAACGGTGTTCTGACGCTTGTCGTCCCCAAAGCCGAAGAAGCAAAGCCAAGGACAATCAAAATCACACAAAAATAAGCGATTGATCGGAACAAAAGAGGTTATCCAGAAGAAGAGGGGTAACCTTTTTTGTTTTTTACATGATCGCTGTAATCGACAAAAAGGTTTTAAGACCTGGTTTGTAAGAGAGGCGTTTTGTGCATATTTCTAAAACCAACATCAATTGCGTCGACCTCGAGAACTTCTTATCGATCGCCGACAATTCATGATTGTAGTCGGTTCTTTTATAATGTATAATTTAATCAGAGTTTATTTATCTAAATTTATTGGAACTTTTGGAGTGAATAGATCGTCATAATAACAGATAAAATGTGAAAGGGAAACAAAATGAAAAAACTTACTTCTGTTTTGATTATTGTTATTTTTCTGGCGATGGCTTTTTTCAACGAAACTGTCTCAGCGAGCACCGTTCCGACGATCTCCATCCAAGGCGTAACGAAGGGTGAAAAAGTGACCATTGTAACCCAAAATTATCCTGCCAAAAAGGATTTTGTGGTTCGAATGGGTTTACCGGGCACCAAAGGGATCGATGGCATCCTTATAGGAAAAGTCAATTCAAAGACAGGCGGAAGCCAAAAATACACCTTTGAAATTCCATCTGCCCTTGCTTCTCAATCCAAAATTTCCATTCGTTTGGATGCGACCTCCGGCGGCTATTACAGCTACAACTGGTTTACCAACACAACTTTTGGCAGCCACACAGGCGGCACACCCGCAGAGGATGTTCCCCTGGCGCCCCATCTGACTGTCCTTTCAGTGAAAAAGGACACCAGCATTACGGTGAAGGGGATCGATTTTCCAGCTGATGAAACCTTTGATGTCCTGATGGGCAAAGACGGGACAGAAGGTGTTGGTGGGGTCGTCATCGATTCGATTAAATCTGGTGAAGACACCGCATTTACAGAGACCTTTGAAATCCCAGCCAGCCTGCACGGACAATCAAAACTGATCATTCGCTTTGAATCTCAGGATAGTTCCCTGGTTACATTCACACGTTTTGAAAATGTAACCGGTGGAAGCGGCGGCGCAAAACCAGCGCCTACAGATGGTTACAAAGGCATTCCAACCATTACCATTTTGTCTGTCAAAGCGGATGAAGAGGTTTCTTTGCAGACCAACAATTTCCCTAAAGACAAGGATTTCAAAGTCCTGATGGGCAAATACGGCACCAAGGGTGTGGGTGGAATCCAGGTGGCTTCATTCAACTCTGGGGAGGGCGGTCAATCCACAAAATCATTTGAAATCCCCGATTCTTTGAAGGGCGATTACCGAATTGCGATCCGACTGCAAACTTCAGATGGCTACTTCTATGCCTATAACTGGTTTTATAACAATACAACGGATGGAACCAGCACGGGCAAACCCGGTGGTTACACTGGAATTCCAACTTTTTCCATCACGGGTGTAAAAAAGGATGCCACAGTCACAATTAAAACCAGCAACTTCCCTGCCAATGTGGATTTTAAAGTCCTGATGGGCAAGATGTGGACAAAAGGCGTCGGAGGCACCTATGTCACAACCATTAATTCTGGTGAGGGTGGTGCCTTCTCCAGCACTTTTGATGTGCCGGCATCTCTGGCAGGGCAAAGCCAGATCGCAATTCGCCTCGATGCTACTGCGGGTGGGTTCTATGCCTATAACTGGTTTTATAATGTAACGTATCCGTAAAACAAGAAACGATTAGCCTTTGGCAAGGACGAATTCAGCGATTGAAATCCTTCAAAATTCGTCCCCAACAAAATCCTTGAAATGCTGGTATCTCACATCCTTATGTGGTAATATGCATCTCGAGGATTTTTTATTTATGGACAATAAAATTACAATCATCGAAGGACCTACCCCAAGCTTTGATTCCGTAGAATCCGATTTCCTGATGGGGATTAACGGTTGGACAGCTGGCTTGAGCGAAGGTCCTTATCTTTATGATACAGCACGTACAACCCTCAGAACCTTTAATGGTGAAGCCCTGATTGAACGTTGCCACAAAGCCTGGACAAACAAAACCACGATGTTTCTTGAGTACCGTGATCCTATTGGCTTAAAAAAAGAGGTTCCCATCATTGCTGCCCGAACCGTGGATACCGATGATGGCGATCTGTTGATCCTTTGGGTAAGGACAGACCCTGAAGAGTATGATGAGGAAGAAGATTTCGGGATCGATTTTGACGATACAGACCTGGAATGGTAATTTAGAACACAAATAAAAAAAGCGCCTTTAGAAACTTTCACATAGGGATCGAAGAAAAACACGTAAATAGCTTTAAAGGTTAGCAAGTCTCAGACCACACTGGAAAGTGAAATTTCGGGTGTGGTCTGAGACTGTGAAATAGTTTGTGTATGAATAACCCCAGTTTTGAAACCAACTTTTAATAGCTTACGCTCTATCAATTGAAAGTTGAAGGTTGCTCTGTGCATCGCCCCGGCTGTCAGTATGTCCCAAAAAGTGTTGGCATATCAAGCTATCGGTTCAGCCCCGGGAAGCCGCCACAGCTCGATAGTTTCATCCCAGCGTACGACGGCTAAATGCCCTCCGTCGGGCGTAAATGTTAACGCGATCGGCATATTGTCAGGCGGAGTTATGGTCTGATTTAATGTATAGATCAACTCCCCGGAAGTAACATCCCATATAGTTGTGGCCTGATAGGACGCAACTGCTAATAACCTGCCATCGGGAGAAAAATTCAGGTCCATTACGCGTTCTGGCACAACAATATCGCTTATCGCATCACCGCCATCAACTGTAATCAGTCGAATCAACTGTTCACCGCTATCCTTTACTGCATAAGCCATTTCACTGCCGTTTGGCGAAAAACGGAACGTACCGTTTGCTGTTGCGTCGGCACCATATTGCAGTGACTGAATTACTTCTTTTTTCTCAATATCCCAGATATAGATGGTGTCATCCAAGTATGTTGTTGCTAGCAGTTTACCTGACGGATGATAATCGATGGTGACCAGCATTTTATCAAGAAACGCCTTGTTTTCAAGATCAGGATTTTCAAGAGTGGCCGTCTGGGTTAAACCATCAAGCTCCCAAATCCAAACGACCCCATCGCGATTACCTGTCGCTATATGAAGGCCATCAGGAGAAAACGCGAGGCGGCTGTTGTACCCGCTTCCAACGGTCAGCGGTTCGGCATTGTCCGTAAGTTCCGTGAGTTGCACACCGTAATATCCCTGGCCTGCACCTAAAACTGTTCCATCAGCGGAGAACTCCATATCTTCCACTGCATGCTGGTGTGTTAAAACATCCATCAGCGAGCCATCCGAGAGATGGTGAATGTGAACTACTTCAAGCTCCCCTACAGCAACAGTTTCGCCGAATGTGACTACACTATAGATCTTATCCTCGTGTTTGTGGCTCCACACCAGTTCGGGCTCCTCTTCTATTTCCGGGTCTTTCGATTCAACCGGGTCTTCTGTCGTCTCTGAGGTATCGACTACACCCGATTCGTGGGCTGATTTAGGTTTACCTGCGCAACCTGTAGCCAAGGCAAACACAAATACCAAAAGTAAAATAAGTGTTAGATGGCGAGTTTTCATCATATTCTCCTCCTATAAATTTTTAGATAAAGTTTTTTAAGCAATACATAACTATAATGTATCTTTATGATAACATAATCCCTAAAAATGAATCAAAAACCTGGATATAGGCTGAATCGACCATGCTGAGGTTTTTCTATGCCCTTATTGAACATCAAACGCCAGAATGAACACCCCTTCTAAAAAAGTGAACACCCCGCTTGCTCGTTGGCGTTTCCTTATAACACAACACACAAATGATATTTGGGCGGTGATTTGAGATTTTGGGTCAACTTTTTAGGTCATGATATCCCGCGTGCAACACACGAAAGCAAAAGATAAAAGCCCGCAAAATGGCTGTTTAACAGGCTCTTCGCATATAAGAAACCATTCTGTTATTGATACAATGTTTGTATCTGTAATAGAGTGGTCTTATGGTGCAGGCAAGAGGACTTGAACCTCCATACTCTTGTGAGCACATGGACCTGAACCGTGCGCGTCTGCCAATTCCGCCATGCCTGCCGGACGTGCTTGATTTTAACATAGAGAAGTTGTTTTAAAAAAATTCCCCATTTGGGGCGCTTTTTTATTATTAATAATGATACTCCAGGAGGGACTCGAACCCCCAATCTAGCCTTCTATCTTTATGCCAAGTTCCTGCCTCTGTTAAATCATCATCAGTAAATTTATCTGATTCAGAGAAACACATGGATTCTAAAGGAATAAATCTTCCTTCAAAAAGCATAAGAAGTTTTTCTATAGACTGGCATAAGGAAAATAATACTCCAGTAGATACTTCTTTATCTGAGGTAATTATAATTTTTCGAATCCCTAATTGTTCTATATTAATATTCACTTTAATAGAGCTCTCTATTTTATAATTAAATTCACTTTCAACTGGGCCACCTAAAACGCCATTATCAAGCTGGTAAGTTGCAGTAACCCTTTTACATTTGGGCTTTCTTTCATTAATTAGTAACTTTTTAAAATCCAATTTTATCTACCCTCCCACTTTTTTTACACCAAGCCAAAATACTTCTCAAAGAAGGCCAGAAGCTTATCTATTATAGCCTGCTTCTTTATAGTTCTTGAGTTTGATGCAAACCTAGATACAGGTGGCATTATCCTATCTATATCAGTTCCTGTTGTTTTCATAAGGCCATCCCTAAAAGAGTTCTCAATAAATCTCCTCGCTTCATCTTCCTTAAGGTTTTCTTCCTTGATAAGCTTGTCCATATCTTTTTCTTTATTCTCATTTAAAAAGACTTTCCAATCCTCATCAACTTCAGTTGAAACATTTACTTGGTCTATGAATCTTTCAATAAGATCTTTTTTGCTTCTAAGCTCTATAGATGAATTTATAGCCTTATCAATTGTGGTTAAGATATCTTTATCCTTGCAATTAGAATCTTTGTATTTAGCCACCAGCATAAGAATATAGTCTATATTAACTTCTATCTGCCTAATAAGCTCCATTTCAAAGATAATATCATCATTTATATTTTCCTTATCACCTGTTTGTTCTCCCTTGAAATCTTGATAAAGATCTATATAAACACTTTGATAGTCTTGGAGGTCCCTTTCTGCTAGGAGGGTATCATCTTCAAATTCATCAAAGGAAGTTAAAGTATTTCTAACCCTTAAGATTTTGCCAAATAATTTTATAAATTCTTTTTGATTATATTCACCTATGATGGGTTGTCCTAATTGATATTTTTCTTCTAATTCAGACACAAGCTCCCTGTACCCTACTTGGTGTTTACCATCCTTATCAAAACCTTCATAATATTCTTCATAGGTTCTAAGAAGGACTATGCCACCAGCATCCTTGTTGCAAAAGAGGGCTATGGCCTTGTCTGTTTCTTCTTTTAAATCTCTAAAACATACAATATTACCAAAGGACTTAACAGAATTTAAAATCCTATTGGTTCTAGAAAAGGCTTGAATTAAGCCATGCTGTCTTAGATTTTTATCTACCCATAAGGTATTTAGGGTAGTTGCATCAAAGCCTGTTAAGAACATATTTACTACTATTAAAATATCTACCTCCCTATTTTTAACCCTTAAAGACAAGTCTTTATAGTAATTTTGAAACTTGTCTGAGGAAGTATCAAAGTTAGTTGAAAAATGTTTATTATAATCTTTTATGGCTGATTCTAAGAAATCTCTAGAAGATTGGTCCAGGCTATCTGCTTCTAAGTCTTCATCAGCCAAGATACCTCCTATTTCTTCTTCATTAGGAGCAAAGGAAAAGATTGTGGCTACTCTTAGGTCTTTATTCTTTTCTTCTATTTGTTTCTTAAATTCACTATAATACTTAATAGCCATAGGAATAGAAGCTACTGCAAAGATTGAATTAAAGCCTGCAACCCTTCTAGATTCCCTTTTTTCTATAATTTCCTTATTATCTTTTTCTCTTTCTTCCCATTTAGCTGTAAAGGAATAAAAGGATTGTCTTCTGGTCGAAATGGTCTAATATATAGGTTGCCGCTTCAGATATCCTCTCTGGTGCAGCTAGAGCCTTTTCCCTATCAATAGCAAATACTTTTTCGTCTTCAATATGGGCTGGTGTTCTTATAGTATTAATAAAGTCAATTCTAAAGGGTAAAACATTACCGTCATTTATAGCATCTACTATGGTATAGGTATGGAGTTTCTCGCCAAAAACCTGATCTGTGGTAGAGAAGGCTGGATTGCCTCCAGATGGTGCATTGGCTGCAAAGATTGGTGTTCCTGTAAAGCCAAATATGTGGTAATTCCTAAAGTTTTTAATAATTGCCCTGTGCATTTGTCCAAACTGGGACCTATGACACTCATCAAAGATTAAAACAACGTGTTTATTATAAATATCATGTTTCTTATTCTTTTTTATAAATACATCTAGTTTCTGGATAGTGGTTACTATTATCTTATAATCTTCATAACCACCATGTTGGTTCTTATTTTCTAACTGCCTTTGAAGGATCCTAGTGGAGGAGTTGCCATTGGCAGCTCCTTTTTCAAAGCGATCATATTCCTTCATAGTTTGATAATCCAAGTCTTTTCTATCCACCACAAAGATAACCTTATCTATTGTAGGAATTTCTGTGGCTAGAATAGCTGCTTTAAAAGAGGTCAGAGTCTTACCTGAACCAGTAGTATGCCAGATATATCCTCCTGCATCTAAACTTCCTGTCTTTTTATAATTAGTTGATACCACTATCCTATTTAAAATTCTTTCTGTTGCTACTATTTGATAGGGCCTCATAACAAGGAGCAGGTCCTCAGATGTAAAGACACAGTATTTAGTAAGTATATTTAAAATAGTATGTTTGGCAAAAAAGGTCTTAGTAAAATCAACTAGGTCTGGAATGATTTTATTATTAGCATCAGCCCAAAAGCTAGTAAACTCGAAGCTATTAGATGTCTTTTTACTCCTTCTTCTAGTAGAGGAAGCCAATTCTTTTATATGGGATTCTCTAGTTGTGTTAGAATAATATTTAGTATGAGTCCCATTGGATATAACAAAAAGCTGGACATACTCAAAAAGCCCATGGGAGGCCCAGAAGGAATCCCTTTGGTAACGGTTAATCTGGTTAAAGGCTTCTCTTATGGCAACACCTCGTCTTTTTAATTCTATGTGAATAAGAGGTAGGCCATTAACAAGAACAGTCACATCATAACGAGATTTATAAGTCCCACCATCCTCTTCATATTGGTTTGAAACTTGAAGATAGTTGTTGTGGATGTTTTTCTTGTCTATTAAATAAATGTTTTTAGAAGTCCCATCATCAAGCCTAAGAACTTGGATATGATCTTCTTGTATTTTCCTAGTTTTTTCTACAATTCCCTCATTGGCAGAGGCAATAGACTCATTAAAGAGCCTCGACCATTCCTTGTCAGAAAAGGATATTTTATTTAATTTTTCTAATTGCTTTCTTATATTATTTATAAAATCAGCTTCAGATGATATAGATAAGTATTCATAGCCCTGCTCCGAAAGAAGCCTAATAAATTCTTTTTCTAAGGCATCTTCTGATTGATACTTTTGCCCTTCTACCCTATAGTCAGGACTATACTCAGCTACAACGGTTGCATCATCTGTAGAAGCTACTATATTATAAGAAGTCATATTCTATGCCTCCTTTGTTTCTAGCTCTTTAAAGGTTAATAGTTTTTCTCTATAATATTTGTATTGCTTTTGCCTAGCTTCTATTTCTGCTGGTAAACCTATGGATATGTCATTTGTTAAGGTGTCAAATTTATCTAGGATAGAGACTATCCTCTCTTGTTCAGCAAGAGGAGGGATAGGGATTGAAATTCTATTTAAATTTCTTTGAGTTAATTTAGGTTGTGCGGCTGTAGACAGATAGCTTCCTAAATTAATCATATTTATATAGTGTTGTACAAACTTCCTACTAGTACGACTATCAAATTCTAAAACATGGGCATGATTATTCACCCATATCTTACCTTTTGCAGAAAAAGCTATTGGCGTTACCCTCGATATTAAATTGGCTCCATCTTCCGAAATTAAAAGATATGTTCCATCGAAAATATAATCATCAACATAATCCACTATACCCGAAGCACCATAATAGGGATATTTCCCAAAAGTTCGCCTTCCTTTAGCAATGGGTTTACGTTTCGAATCAAGATTATTTGCCACTTCCCCTAACGGCTTCCACTCAACTTCATCCCCAAAGGTCAATAATTCATCCCTATAGTATTCATATTGCTTCCTACGAGCTGTAAGCTCTGCTGTAAGCTCTGCTGTAAGCTCTGTGAAATTGTCCAAGATACGGACAATTTCTTTTTGAACTGGGAGAGGAGGGAGGGGGATTAAAAGTTTTTTTAAATTACTTGCATTTAAAGCAGGTATACCATGAAAAGTAGCTAACTCATCAATTTTGTGCTTATTATCTTTTAGGTAATGATATAAAAATCTTTTATCCAGTAATGTTTCATCTTCTATCGTTACTGAATAATTTAAGTTGCCTCTAAAATATTTTCCTTCTGTCCACGAGACAAAACCTACACCAGCACCTCTACTTGCAATTCCTATTTCATCATTTTCAACATTGAATTTATTTATATATCCTAATGGATCTTGTCCACTATTTATGACTGGATACTTACCTGGATTTTGTGAGATGTATGATTTATTAATGCTATCACCAGTCTTGATTATGCATGAATTACCGATTTCTCCGTATTCCACCCCACCTAGACAAAGTTTTTCTATTAAATTATTAAGCTTGCTCATACAACTTCCACACTCCCTTCATTTATCCCAGCCTAAAGTACCTATAGCCTCATATAATTCTTCTCTATTTTTAACATTTTCTAAAATACCAATCACAAGTCGATTTAAGGCTTCAAATTTTCTTAGTCCTAATTCCTCGTCATATTCGCCATGAACAACGGTACTAAGCTCTCTAAAAAGCCTGTATCCATCAGCTGAAAATTCATTAGGTATGATGGAGCATTGAGTATCAACTCTTCTTAATAATCCTGAAAAGTTCTTTGGATTCCCTCTTGGATATGAATCATATTCAATTCCAGAAATTTTAGCTGTGTCTACCGTAATCTTTTCAAAAGCTTTTCTTAAATAAACTATAGAGCCTGCACCTAAGCCTTCCCTATATGCTTGCTCAGCCTTATTAAGAAGCATAGTATAATCTCCATATTTATTAGTATTAATAGCAACTTGTTCTGATAACTTCTCGCTTCTTTTTACAATTCTTACTCTTGGAGCAAGTCCATTTATTTCATTTTCACTTTCTATCAAAAACCATGCTTGGGCATCTGTCCCACAGCCACAAGAAAGAACTGTATCAATACTAATTAATTGTTGATTTACAAAAATACAAGTTATGTTTCCTTTAGATTCAAAAGTCCTTAAATCATCACATTCAGCACAAAAATAATTCAACATAACTTTTCCAACTTCAAGCTTTACCTGTTGTCCAGTATCTCCTCTTTTATTCAACAAAAAAGCTTCCACTTCTTGATACTTATTTGTGGGCTTCTTAGATAAGATACTCCCTAGACGCATATCTTATCCCTCCTCTATTTCTTTAACCACTTTATCTATCTCTTTTCTTAAAACATCTTGTTTCTTTACAATCTCCTCAATTTCTTCATTAAGGACCTTTATATCTGTTTTTTCCCTAGTATCTTCTATTTCTACATAGGTGGAAATTGATAGGTCATAATCTTCTTTAGCAATCTCATCATTAGCTACTAGCTTAGATACATATTGAATTTCTTCTTTATCTTTATATATGTTTAAGATGTTTTCTATGTTTTCATCAGTTAGCTTATTATTATTGGTTACTTTTATAGCCTCTTTAGATGCATCTATAAAGAGGGTTGAGTTTTCTGACTTAGACTTTCTTAGTACCATGATACAAGTAGCTATAGATGTCCCAAAGAATAGATTATCTGAAAGCTGGATAATGGCATCTATATAGTTATTGTCTATTAAATATTTTCTTATCTTTGCTTCTGCTCCACCTCTATAAAGAACCCCTGGGAAACATACAATAGCTGCTGTTCCATTGGTAGATAACCAAGCTAGGGAGTGCATAATAAAGGCTAGGTCTGCCCTTGATTTTGGAGCTAAAACTCCAGCAGGAGAGAATCTAGGGTCATTTATTAGGATAGGGTCTCCATCACCAGCCCATCTAATAGAATAAGGAGGATTAGAAACTATTACTTCAAAAGGCTCATCATCCCAGTGGGCTGGTTCTCTCAGGGTATCTCCATGGGCTATGTCGAATTTATCATAATCAACATCATGGAGGAACATATTTATTCGACAAAGGTTATATGTGGTTATATTTATTTCCTGCCCAAAGAAACCCTGCCTCACATTGTCTCTACCTAGAATTTTAGCTGATTGTAAAAGTAGAGAGCCAGAGCCACAAGCTGGGTCATAAACCTTGTTTACTTCAGTTTTTCCCATGAGGGCTATTTTTGTTAAAAGCTCAGAAACTTCTTGAGGTGTGAAGTACTCTCCTCCAGACTTACCAGCATTGGATGCATACATGGCTATCAGATATTCATAAGCATCTCCAAAGGCGTCTATTGTGTTGTCTTGATAGGAGCCTAATTTCATATCTGCTACTGAATTTATTAGTTTAACCAATCTTTCATTTCTTTTTACTACAGAACCACCTAGTTTATTAGAATTAACATCAATGTCATCAAATAGACCCTTGAAGTTAGCTTCACTATCTGTTCCCTGAGCAGAGGATTCTATATTCTTAAAGATAGACTCTAGGGTCTCGTTAAGATTATCATCTCCCTCAGCCTTGTCTTTTACATTTTCGAAAAGCTGACTAGGTAATATAAAAAAGCCTTTAGTTTTGACTAAGTCTTCTCTAGCAGATTCAGCATCTTCATCAGATAACTTTGCATAATCAAAATCTTCAAAACCTGCTTCATGTTCTCCTTTGTTTATGTAAGATGTTATGTTTTCTGAAATATATCTATAAAAGAGCATACCTAGGACATACTGCTTAAAGTCCCAACCATCTACAGATCCTCTTAGATCATTTGCCATATTCCAAATAGTACGGTGTAATTCTGCTCTTTCTGCCTCTTTTCTGTTTGCCATTAAATATTCCTCCTCTTTTCTAGCCCTCTTCTGGAACAAAATCCAGAATATCATCTACTCCACAATCCAATACCCTACAGATGCTTTCCACACTCTGTAGCTTAATATACTCATTTCTTTTTAAGCGAGCAATTATATTAGCAGAAAACCCTGCTTCCCTTTGTAAATCAGCATTAGACATTTCCTTTTCAATTAATAAATGAAATAGTTTTTTATAGCTTACCGCCATTTTACTACCCTCCCTTAGAAGTGATATCAATGTTTTAATTATATCACGAGCTCGTGATTTTTTCTATCTGTAAATAAAATATATTTTCTTTTCAAAACACCTCAACTTTTAGCCTCTCTGGTGGCTATTAGGTAAGAGGTGTTTTTTTATTTTAATTTTTTACTACGGATTTTAGCTCCTGTTGTCCTTTAGATAGTGGGAGGCCAGTTCATCTTCTAACTAGCTGGGAAAACAAAATGGCATAGCCTATACACAACTATGCCGGTTTTTTTAGAGATTATAAATCCCTATGGTTAAGCTTCATTGGGCGCTTTTTTATTATTAATAATGATACTCCAGGAGGGACTCGAACCCCCAACCTAGGCGTTAGGAGTGCCTTGCTCTATCCAATTGAGCTACTGGAGCATAATACTGCCTGATTATAGCACATAAGAATCAGGGTAACACCGTCCAGGGGTTGACAAACCCACCCAGGTAACGGACCTCGAAGTGCAGGTGAGGTCCCGTTGAATTACCCGTCGAGCCTGCATAACCAATGACCTGACCCTGAAAAGCGCCGGACCCGCAGGATACAGCGTAAGAAGTTAGGTGGGCATACAATGTATGGTACCCGTTTTGGTGATCGATCATGACCACATTACCATAGCCATTGCTGTCCCATCCAGCAAAGACAACCACACCCGAATCGGCAGCATAGATCGGCGCTCCCGTCGCAGTTGCAATATCAATTGCCAGATGTCCGGACCAAAAATCATTCCCCGACAAATAATGGTTATCTGCTGGCCAAATAAAGAAGCCACCGCCATACAGTCCGCCCCCGGTGATCTCACAACCACCTGGTAGGCTGGCATTGGTGCCTGATCGACCAACCGCATAGGTCGGCACGACCCATTGTTGAAAGGCGCGCTGCCCGCCCGGGATCATGACAATGTCACCCGGTTCAATTTCCGGATTGGTCAAGTCAAGGCGATTGCCAGACCAGGCTAAAATCTCATCGGCCGAAGCCTTGAAATCCCTTGCAACCTCCTCAAGCAAATCCCCTTCTTTCCATTCATAAAGGATGCCATTGGTCGGAGGTATGATCAATTCCTGTCCTGGCGATAGAGTATGCGGGTCATCTTTCAAAACATCATAATTTGACCAGAGCAAAGTCTCTGGTGAGATATTGTATTTCTTTGCAATACTGAAAACCGCATCACCTGTCGCAACTGTATAATCTACCGGTTCGCTGCGGGGGCGCGAAGGGGCAATTGTTTGGGTTTCCGGTACTCGAACCAGTGACAGCTCGCTTTCTTCCATTTCAAAATACGGCATACTCGCCAGGTCACTATCCGTAACATGGACAGCAGGCTCAACCAAAATCGGAATCTCACTTCCGTTTCTTTCGGCTAATTGGTTCGCCAGAATGGGCTGCCAGTAAAGAATTGAAACAAGAACAGCCACCAGCACACCCGTAACAACCCAGGACAGCCACACTTGTCGAGAGGTATTTGTTTGTTGTGTTAAGGTTTCTTCTTTTTGTTGATTATCCAATGAGATCACCTTTTGATCATTAACCAGAATTCTACCCTTAAGTATTAAGTGTTTCCAGGAATTCCATATTGGTTTTTGCGCGTGTAATCTGTTGGATTAATGCTTCCATCGCCACAGCAGAGTCCATTCCAGCGCCCTGAGGTGGCGTGCTGATCATCTGGAGGTACATTCGCCGCATCAACCATGCCCTCGGGAGAATGTCAGGGCCCAAAAGCAGGTCTTCGCGCCGCGTGGAGGATCGCTCAATGTCAATCGCCGGGAATGTGCGCCGTTCCTGCAGTTTTCGTGAAAGGTGCAGTTCCATGTTGCCTGTACCTTTAAATTCTTCAAAGACAACATCATCCAGGCGGGAACCGGTATCAACCAGGGCTGTAGCAATGATCGTGAGGGATCCGCCCTCTTCAAGGTTTCGTGCAGCGCCAAAAAAGCTCTTTGGTGGATAAAGCGCCGAAGGATCCAATCCGCCGGACAGGGTCCTTCCCGAAGGATTAACGACCAGGTTATAAGCCCTTGCCAGCCTTGTTAATGAATCCATCAAGATGACAACGTCCTTGCCAGATTCGACCAACCGTTTTGCCCGCTCCAGGGCAATTTCTGCCATTCGCACATGCGCAGTCACCGGTTCATCAAAGGTTGAGGCAACGACTTCAGCCTCTACAGATCGATCCATATCGGTGACTTCTTCCGGACGCTCACCAATCAACGACATGATCTGCCGAACATCCGGATGGTTGATAAATATCGCGTTCGCAATATCTTTGAGGATCGTTGTCTTCCCAGCCTTTGGTGGTGAGACGATCATTCCACGCTGACCACGCCCAATCGGAGAAATCAGGTTGATGATTCTGGTGGAGAGCACTTTCGGATCGAATTCCAAATCAAAGCGTTTATCAGGGAAAATCGGCGTCAATTCCCCAAAATTTGGTCGCAAACGGGCTTCATCCGGAAGCAAACCATTAATGTACTCAACCTTTAAAAGTCCATAATGGCGTTCCGATTCTCGTGGAGGTCGAACATGACCAATCACCATATCACCTGATCTTAATTCATAGCGGCGCAATTGTGCCTGGGAGACATAAACGTCTTCTGCGCCAATCCGGTAATTCTGTCGCAAGAACCCGATACCTTCGTTCATAATCTCCAGGATGCCGCCCCTGATTTCCAGGCCTTCCGCTTCTCCCAATGCTCTGGCGACATGCAATATCAAGGTTTCTTTTTTATAACGTGATGGTCGGGGGATGCCAAGATCATTGGCTATCGTACGTAGCTCTGACAGTGATTTTTTCTCTAATCCTATGATATCCATTCTTTAATTTTTCTCTTCTTGTTTTGGTTTTTTTAATTCATTCATGCGCGCGGAGATATGTACCAATCATCAGCTCACCATCTCAGACGCAGTTATCTTGACCAGCAAACGGGTAATAATAAGACATTAATAAAGATTGTTTTTACAAAGATGATCATTCACAAACTGACCCAGAATTAGTGTTCAACAACGCGGTCGTTGCTTAATATGTCTATTGTTAAAGAATTTCGGGAAATTTGCATCAACGTAACAGCCAAAATTATCCTATCCATCGATAATTTAGCTATATCTCACAAACCTGGGTAATAAACGTATTATATCAGATTACTTGTTCCCTCGCAAGTGTTTCTGTTTTCATGGTACATAAGAGAACCGACTATATCCTACTCGATTTTTTCTATGGGTCAAGACCTGATTTCGATTTCCGGATTCTGCAACCCAATAATTGCTATGCTATAATCCAATCGTAGGCATCCAACTCTGGGTATGCAGGAGCTGCGCATGGCACGGCGTAAAACAAAAAAATCGAGAACCAGTCGTCCACAAAAAAAGAAAACCACCAGCAAATCGATTCAGCCCATCCTGTCAGGGATTCCTCCGCAACGTCGTAGCGACATCCTCGCAGTTGTGATCCTTTTGGTGGGGTTGCTAACGCTGATCAGCCTGTTCACCCAAGACACAGGGAAAATCACAGGTTGGTGGGTGAACAGTCTCAGCAAAATAATCGGTTGGGGCGTGTTCATCTTTCCAATCGGATTAATGGGGTTGGGGATATGGATCCTTTTGCGCAACAATGAAAAACTCCAAAAGCTGTCGCTTGAGCGGTTGATTGGGATTCTCTTGTTTTTTATCAACTTACTCTTCCTGTTCCACCTGGCCATTGATGGTGGTTACCCTGATGCCAAACTTGGAAAAGGCGGAGGATATATTGGAGCGGCGATCAAGCTGACCTTTTCAGGTGCACTGGGTCGGCCCGGCGCCATCATTGTCCTGTTCGCTGGGCTGCTCATCAGCCTGGTTCTGACGCTTGACCTTGCTCTGGCCAATGTTTTCAAGTGGGTAAGCAACGTAATCAAAACCGGTTTGAACCAGATTATTTTATTAATTAAAAAGAAATTCACCCATTACCACGAGCACAAAAAACCCGGTCAAACCATATCCAAGGAACATCTTCAACCTCAAACAGACCAGGTATCGCCACCTCTTGCCGCTAGCGGATCGGGTGATGCCTTGTCGGGCGCAGCTCAAAAGCAAACGGACAGCCTTTATTACAGCGACATGCCTGAAAGCCCCATTTGGGTGCTGCCGAATATCCATGAAATCCTCGATCCCAGCCTTGACCCCCCCGACACACAGGAAGATGACCGACAGCGCGCCCGGGTGATCGAAGAAACCCTGCGTTCATTTGGCGCACCGGCTCGCGTGGTCGATGTCCGCCGTGGACCAACCATCACCTTGTTTGGCGTTGAACCCGCATTCATTGAAACCCGCAATGGAAAGACCAGGGTAAGAGTTTCAAAGATCACTTCCCTTGTGGATGATCTTGCCCTTGCTCTGGCGGCATCACGAATCCGCATCCAGGCGCCAGTCCCCGGTAAGGGGTACATCGGCATTGAGGTGCCCAATCAGCAGGTCGTTCCCGTCTTATTAAGTGATGTGATCAACAGTCCTGTTTATCAGAACCTCAACTCACCTCTAAAAATCATCCTTGGAAAAGATGTTGCAGGAAATACCGTTGCCGCCGATCTGACCGCCATGCCCCATCTCCTGATTGCGGGCACAACTGGCGCTGGCAAATCCGTATGTATCAATGACATTCTCACCTGCTTCTTATTGACCATGACCCCCGATGAACTGCGCCTGATCCTGGTGGACCCCAAGCGGGTTGAATTGACCGGTTATAACGGCATTCCACACCTGCTTTCACCGGTTATCGTTGATGCTGAACACGTAGTGGGTGCGCTCCAATGGATGATGCGTGAGATGGACAACCGCTATCGCAGATTTTCTGAAATAAAGGCACGCAATATCGCTGATTTTAACCAGCAATGTGAAAGCATCGGCGAAAAGAAACTGCCCTATTTGTTAATTGTTATTGATGAGCTGTCGGACCTGATGATGCTCGCACCCGATGAAACCGAGCGGGCGATCACCCGCCTGGCACAATTGGCAAGGGCAACCGGCATCCACCTGATCATCGCCACTCAGCGCCCCTCCACCGACATCCTCACCGGGTTAATCAAGGCAAATTTCCCAGCCAGAATTGCTTTTGCTGTTGCCTCTTCCGTGGACAGCCGTGTGATCCTGGACCAGCCCGGGGCAGAGCGCCTGCTTGGGCGGGGCGATATGCTTTTCCAGGCGCCCGATGCGCCCGCGCCCATTCGGATTCAGAGCGCCTTTGTCTCCGATCATGAGATCAACCGACTGACATCCTACTGGCGTTCATTTGTCGTTTCTCCGAACGCTCCCCAACGCCCCGACCTTTCGGCAGCATTCCAGACCAGCGGCGGGGTTCCCCTCAAACAAGCGCCCCTCTGGGAAGAAATTGAGGAAGAAAAGGATCTTGATCCTAAGTTTAATGAAGCCGTGGAAATTATCAGGGCTGAAGGGCGAGCATCGGTTTCCATGCTGCAACGAAAAATGCGGATCGGATACACCCGCGCAGCGCGTATCATTGATGCCATGCAAGAAAAAGGCATTGTCAGTGAGCCCGACCCGAAAACACAAATCCGGACATTTATACCCGAGGGGGATAATTAAGCCTTACATTATAATCGGATGAATTGAGTTAATTGACAATTTCCTCCGAACCGGTACAATATGGTTAGCTGATATTCTCCCTTTTGGTAGAAAACTGTTACAGTTGCGGGGTTGTCAAGAAATTAATAAACCCTTATAATCAGTGAGAAATTCAACTCTGGAGTTATATATTTTATGGACCAAAATGATGATGTGATTAAATCGGGGGAAGAAGCAGGTCAGGAAGAAACTGTCAACAAGATGGAAGCCTTATTAGCGCTGGAAGGGATCACAATTGATTTCCCAAAGCGTGGAGAAATCCGAAAAGGAACCATCGCCAGCGTTAATCCAACACAAGTTCTTGTTGGTGTTGGTGCAAAATCAGAAGGTATCCTGGCAGGTAAGGAATTGGATTCGATCGACCAAGAGACGCGCGAATCCTTCAAAGTCGGTGATGAAGTTGTTGTTTACGTCGTAAATCCCGAAGACGCCAACGGGAATCTCATTCTTTCATACACCCGGGCTTTAGAAGAAGAAAACTGGCAAACAGCTGAAGAACTTCTGGAATCTGAAAGTTCATTCCACTCCACAATCGTGGGCTTCAACAAAGGTGGACTATTGGTGCCATTGGAAACAATTCGTGGCTTTGTCCCCGCCTCTCAAATCAGCCTTGGCAGAAGGCTAACGATCACCGGCAATTCGCCTGAAGAACGTTACGCCGATATGGTTGGGGAAGAGATTGAAGTCGCAGTTATTGAAGTTGACCGCGATCGCCGCCGGTTGATCCTGTCTGAGCGTGCCGCCAGCAGTGAAACTCGCGATTCGATCAAAGAACGTGTGATCGAAGAGCTCGAAGAAGGCGAAGTTCGCACAGGTCGTGTCACCAGTTTGGCTGATTTCGGAGCTTTTGTTAATATCAGCGGCGCTGATGGGCTGGTCCATCTTTCAGAAATCTCATGGGATCATGTGAACCATCCCAGCGAAATTCTGGAGGTTGGGCAGGGGATCAATGTGAAAGTCATCAGCGTTGATGTGGAGCGAAAGCGCATCGGCTTGTCAATCCGCCGCTTGCAGGATGACCCCTGGAGCGAGCAGGTCGCGAAATTGACAGAAGGTCAACTGGTTGAAGGGCGGATCACCCGACTGACAAATTTTGGAGCCTTTGCCCGCTTGCTTGTCGAGGACATCGAAGGCGAATTAGAGGGCTTGATCCACATTTCTGAGATCAGCGAACGCCGAATTGAACATCCAAAGGAAGTCCTCCACGAAGGAGAAGTTGTTACCTTACGGATCATCAAGATCGAAGAAGACTCCCATCGAATCGGCTTGAGTTTGCGCCGGGTTGATTCTCCCGCTTACTCCGATCTGGATTGGAAGACCCTCACCAACGAGTTTGATGTTGAAGAACTCAAAGACGGTTTTACCGATGAAGAGGTAGAAGAGTCTGAAGCTGTAAGTGAGGATGCGGTCACCGATGAGGCACCTGAAGTCGAAACAGAGTCAGCAGAAGAGCCTGTTGAGGAAGCTGCTGAAGAGGAACCTGCTGATGAAGCAACGGAAGGCGAAGAAAAAGCCTTAGAAGAAACAGTCGATGACGAAGTAGAAGCCGAAGAAGAAACCGTAGAGGGCGAAGAAGCAGTCGAAGAAGAAGCTGTTGAAGAAGTTGCTGAGGTTGAAGCAGTGGTGGAAGAAACGCCTGCGGAAGAAACAAGTGAGACTGCGCATTCTGATGATGAAGTCGAAACGCCAGAGCCTGAAGATGAAGAAGTCAGCGAAGCTGACGAACCGCAAGCTGAGCAAGCTGAAGAAGAAGACTAATTAGATTAATCCATTGAGCGCACCGGCAATTCCCCGGTGCGCCTTATTTTTAATCCCATGCCATATATCATCGATTCACACGAAGACCTTTCATGGAACATCATCAACCTGGGGCGCGATTATTCAAAATCTGCACACGATATCCGAGAATCAGAAAAATCAACGCCCATCCCCGATTTCAACGGTAACACCCTGCTGGGATGGCCCCAATATCAAGAGGGCAAGGTCGCAGTCGTTTTTGGAACACTTTTTTGTGAGCCCAAGCGTCGTGATCGTGGCACATATCCGCTCAAATCGTATGAGACAGTAGCACAAGCGCACACCTGCTATCGAGAAAACCTGGATGCTTATCATCGATTAACGGACGAGCACCCCGAAAAATTCCGATTAATCAAATTTAAAACTGAACTCATGTCCCACATCCAGAACTGGGAATCCCATTTGAAACATCCGCATGACCCTGCCCCACCCGTTGGGATTGTCGTCCTGATGGAAGGTGCAGAGGGAATTCAAGAGCCGGCTGAAGTTGAATCCTGGTATGAGTGGGGCGTTAGACTGATCGGTCCTGCCTGGGCAGGCAATCGATATTGCGGCGGCACTGGTGAGCCAGGTCCCCTTACCAGGGCTGGCTATGAACTTTTAGAGCGCATGTCAGAATTCAATTTCATTTTGGATATCAGCCATATGGACCATCAATCTGCCCGACAAGCGCTTGATTTTTACCAGGGACAGGTGATCGCCTCACACGCCAATGCGGAATCTCTGATTACGAATATTCCCAATAACCGCCATTTAAAAGATGAAACCATCCTGCAGTTGATCGAGCGCGATGGCGTTATGGGCATTGTGCCCCTCAATGCCTTCCTCAATTGGGATTGGCGCGCTCAGGGCGGTCGCGAATCCGTGTCGTTAGACCATGTCACTGCCCAGATTGACCACATTTGCCAGCTGGCTGGAAATACCCGCCATGTTGCCATTGGCACCGATTTTGATGGTGGATTTGGTGTTGAATCTGTGCCAGCAGAAATCGATACGATTGCTGACCTCCAAAAATTGGCGCCCCGTTTAGCTGAAAAGGGTTACAATGATGAGGATATCACCAATATCTTCAATGCGAATTGGCTCAGGATCCTGAATAACAATTTGCCAGTATGAAAAACAATCGACAAAAAATACAACCCGAAGACTCAGACTCCAGCGAGAACCAACCGATTGTAAATGGTTCCAAAAACAACGAACTTTCCTATCCAAAAATCAAGGTCAGGATAGGGTTGGGGTTGGCGATCGTGGGGTATTTATTATTCCTCCTGGGCGCCCGTCCCAGTATTTTTGGGCTTGATCGTAGCCGGGTGATTGGTTTCGTTCAGATCTCTGTTTTCCTGATCGGGCTGGGCATTATCACCGTTGGAAGTTATCTGACTTTAAACGCTGTTTGGCCGGAGGGTAAAAAGACGATTGCCGCTGACATCGGGACTCGCTTGATCAGCACCGGTTATGTGATCTGTGTTTTTACGGGCATGGCGGATATCTTTGGTTTGGGCAGTCACCCACTGCCCGATGTCTTTTTTGGCCCCCTGCAAGCAAAAGGGGTTGGTATCGGTATGGCAACCATCGCCGCCGGCTTCTTGCTACTGATTCGCTACCGACGACCTGAAGATGATCATCATTTAGCCAACAAGTCAGAAAAAGAAACTGAGAGAAACAGCTAATCGCCAAGGAAAGAAATTTCCTCTCCAACCGGGCGCCATAACCGTTCAGAATAACAGCTAACCCTTTTCCGCAAGTTTTCAACTAAAAACCTTGATAACCCATCGAGAACGTTGAAAAACAAGTGGTATTTAATAATTGGCTTAGGAATCAACATAATAAATTTTAGTAAATAAAATTCTATCTAATATCATATCATTGCGTAGGGGCAACCCTCCGTGGTTGCCCAGGGTAGACACGGAGGTCTACCCCTACATATGACACTGAACAGTAAACTAATCAATTTTCAACACCCTCCCATCTCTACTTGCTTGTATCATCGAATATAATGAACAGTACTTAAATCTAAAGTATGTTATTGGATTTACAATGATGACCAGCAATACTGAGGATCTTGAAGGGAATCTATTCAATTGACTTATGAATAATTTGACAACACTCCTGACTCTCGATAATGGCCTGACTGTTCACCTTAAAGAAATCCACACTGCCCCCATCATCAGCACCTGGGTTTGGTACAGGGTTGGTTCTCGCAATGAAACCAGAGGTAGAACAGGTATTTCTCACTGGGTCGAGCATATGCAATTTAAGGGCACGGACAAATACCCCCCTGGTTACCTTGATCGTGAAATTTCACGGGTGGGTGGGATCTGGAATGCCATGACTTATCTTGATTGGACCACCTATTTTGAGACGCTCCCCGCCCACCTCTTCGAAATCAGCCTGGCATTGGAAGCAGATCGAATGGTAAACAGCCGCTTTATCCCTGATGAAGTGGAACGTGAAAGAACTGTGGTCATCTCCGAAAGGGAAGGGAACGAAAACGAACCCCTCTTTCTGCTGGGTGAAGCTGTGACAGCCGCTGCCTTTTCAAACCATCCCTACGCCATGGAGGTCATCGGCTTGAAAGGGGATCTTGAGACAATCACGCGTGATCAACTCTATGAACATTATCGCGCCTTTTATCATCCGGAAAATGCTGTTTTGGCGATCGCTGGCGACTTTGCAACGGATGCCATGCTTGAGCAGATCAGGCATCATTTTGGGTTCATATCGAGCCAGAAGATTCATCAAAATACCGCGCCACCCGAACCATCGCTCCATGGTGAACAACGCGTTTCGGTTACTGGACCCGGGGAGACGAGTTTTCTTCAAATCAGCTACCGGGCACCGGCGGCAAACGACCCTGCTTTTTTCGAACTGACCGTGTTGGACAGTTTGTTGACCGGCCCCAACAGCCTGAATATGTTTGGTTCTGGGGGAACATCCAACAGGACCAGTCGTCTTTATCGCGCTCTGGTGGAGACAGAAATTGCAGTTTCGTGTAACGGCACCCTGCAAGCGACCTGTGATCCCTATCTCTACAGTCTCAATCTTACTATTCCTCCAAACCGAACCCCTGAAGAAGTGCTGGTAGCAGTTGATCAGGAAATAGACAAAATCCTGGAAACGTCAATTTCTCCAGAAGAAATTGAGCGGGCGATCAAACAAGCCAAAGCGTTGTTTGTTTACAGCAGCGAAGCCATCACCAACCAGGCTTTCTGGCTTGGGTTCAGCGAAATGTTTGCCAGCTATGACTGGTTTGAAAACTATATCCCGCATTTATCCCGAGTCACCCCCGAAAGCCTCCTGTTGGCTGCCCAAAAATACCTTGTTCCGAAGAACCGGGTTGTGGGGATTTATTCACCTCAAGAAAGACAGGCATAAATATGACCGCTTTCATCAATAAAGATCATCTGAATGCTTTGCCTGGTCCTGATAACATCACCCGGGTTGAACTTCATAACGGGATCACCGTTCTGGTGCGGTCTAACTTCAGCAGCCCCACCCTTTCCATTAGAGGATATATCAAAGGCGGCAGCATTTTTGATCCCCCAGATAAACTCGGTGTGGGCTACCTGACCGCAAACGGATTGATGCTGGGCACTGTCAATAATGGCTTCCAAAGCCTGTATGACAGGATCGAATCGGTGGCTGCCCGTCTGGGATTTTCTTCGGGCACCTTGAGCACCCCCTTCAGCGCACATTGTCTCAGTGAAGACCTCGGTCTGATGATGGGGTTGATCGCAGAATGTTTACAGTCGCCGACCTTTCCTGAAAAAGAATGCAACCGGCAGAAAAACCAGTTATTGACCGGGTTGGCTATCCGAGCGCAGGATACTTCTTCAATGGCTTCCCTGTTATTTGATCAGATCATTTACAGTGACCATCCCTATCGTCACCCCGAAGAAGGATATCCAGAAACCGTGGCGTCCATCAACCGTGACGACCTGATATCTTTTTATAAATCAAACTACGGACCATTGGGCATGGTTATTGCCATTGTTGGTGCGGTCGAAGCCGACCACGCGATCCATACAATTGAGCAGGCTCTGGGTGGGTGGATCAATGCCGAACAGAGCCCTTTGCCCGTGATTAATCCTGCGAATCCACTCCATCAATCGAAGAGAGAAACCGTCACCATCACGGGGAAATCGCAAGCGGATATCGTTATGGGCAGTCTGGCTCCCAGTCGTCTATCGCCTGAATTTCATGCACTCCGCCTTGGAAACAACATCCTGGGTGAATTTGGTATGATGGGTCGCATTGGTCAGCGCGTGCGCGAAGACTCCGGCCTGGCATATTATGCCTATTCTGCATTGAACATGGGTATGGGACCCGGAACCTGGGAAATGATCGCAGGGGTCAACCCTCGTCATGTCGAACAAGCCGTTCAGTTAATCACGGAGGAGGTCAAACGTTTTGTCTCGGAGCCCGTATCAGAGGAAGAACTTGAAGATAGCAAATCCTTCTTTCTGGGCCGCTTGCCGCTCGCCCTTGAATCCAACAGCGGCGTGGCAATGTCTTTGTTGAGCATAGAACGTTTTAATCTGGGGTTGGATTACTTTCTCACCTATCCAAACCTGGTTCAAGCGGTAACTGGAGAAGATATTCTTCAAGCAAGCCAAAAATATCTCGACCCTGAAAGGCTTGGGGTCGCCATCGCAGGCCCTGAGGAAATCCAATGATTATACGCAGCGGAATCGACACGATTGAAATATCACGGCTGGCTGAAGTAAACCCTGCCATCAGGGAACGCTTTATAAAACGCGTCTTCACCCCCGGTGAGATCAAACAGGCAAGGAACCGAAACGAATCACTGAGCGGTCTATTTGCAGCCAAGGAAGCCGCCTCCAAAGCTTTGGGCACAGGCATTGGCTATGTCAGCTGGAAAGATATTGAAATTTTACACCTGGAAACAGGCCAACCCATTTTGCACTTGCATGGTAACGCAAAGAAAGTTGCCGACAAATTGGGGTTGAAAGAGTGGTCTGTCAGTATCAGCCACGATCGAGACAAAGCCGTCGCGGTGGCTGTGGCGATCGGAGGGTGACAAATGCAGGGTTTTCAAGGACAGGGGAATGAAGAACAAACGAAATAAACCCGAAATAAAACCTGTGCACCTGTTGACCGTTAGCGACCAGAAAAGCCAGCTGGTTTACAGCCCCAACATCAAGAAACGCTTCAATCATATTGATCTGGCGATCAGTTGTGGTGATTTGCCGTACCACTATGTTGAATATATCCAATCCTCCCTGGACATTCCCGTGTATTTTGTGCACGGCAATCATGCCAGCGAAGTTGAATACGGCTCAACGACAACCCGTACAGCGCCCTGGGGCGCAGTCAACCTGCACAAAAAAGTAACCCGGGACAAAAAAACGGGGTTACTGCTGGCGGGGATCGAAGGTTGTCTGCGCTATAACGAGGGAAAGCATCAGTTTTCCCAAACTGAAATGTGGGTGCTGGTGATTTCGCTGCTTCCAAAATTGTTGCTGAACAAAATTCGCTTTGGGCGCTATTTAGACATATTTGTCACCCACGCCCCATCATGGGGCATTCACGACCAGGAAGATCTCTGCCACCAGGGTGTGAAAGCGTTCAAATGGCTGATTCGCACCTTTCAGCCCGCTTACCATATCCATGGACACATCCACATCTACCGACCTGACACCGTCCGAGAAAGCACATTGGGGAAAACCAGGATCGTGAACACCTATGGCTATCGCACCCTGATTCTGGAAAGATAATTTAAGGCACTCTTGCTGACAGGTATCATTCAAAAGCAGATGGTATTCATCTGCAAAAGCTTTTAGAAAAAGAGATCAATGTTCAGGTTGGGGCGCAAGATCCTCAATGCCAATCCAAAAATGGTGAGGCGGCATGGAGTGAGCTGCCCGAAGGGCAACCTTGTTGGCTTTTAAATTTTCTTGTACCAGCATGCTGGGATGAACAAAGCACAGATTCGGGTTTTTTCCATATTTCTTCCGGTAATATTCTGCAGCCTGATTCACTTTGTTTTGCAAGTCTGATTTTGGGTCATTATCAAACCACAGCAAGCCACTATTCACAGCGATCTCCAATCATGATCAATCACCTAAAAGTGGAATCTGATAAGTCGTCCAATCCCTTCCCGATCGCACCCGGAAGGTAGCAGGCTCCAGGGTTTTCATCCCGATCTCATCTTTAAACAAAGTATGATTGAGATAGGCATCAGATCGGATTCTCCCAATTATTCTGGTTCGAAATGTCTCGATCCAAAACCGGTATCTGCTTGCCTGTCCTGCGTTGATTGCAGCGATCGGCCAGATATTTGATTGGACGCCATAGGTTAATAACCAGTGCAATTGAAACTGCGCTTGATAATCCAGGGATTCGACAAAATTAAAATCATCCAGTACTAAAAGGATTAATCCACCTGAATCATGTACATCTAGGCGCCTTTTTGCCAGGTCAAACAAGGATTGAAGGACCTCTTCGGCGCGATGATCATACCAGGCGTGACAGCTTTTGAAATATCCACGAGATCTTTTGTTTTCGAAAAAAAGATCCCATTCATCCGGTTGATGAGTCAACACCATCACCTGAAGGTTTTCAGGGCGATGTGTCCGAATGGCTGAATCAACTATAACCTGGATGTGAAGCGTCTTTCCACTCCCAGCATCACCGCTGATCAAAATCGCTCCAATTTCCGGGTCGGTTAATGCCATTAACAGGAGCAATCCATCCTGACATCTACCCAACAATACGGACCCGGAAGGCAAAGGATCCATTCCAGTCAGCATCTGGCCGGTTGTTAAAGGTTTTGCTGTGTGTATTTTTTTATGTGTTAAGAGGGAGGTTTGACGATTACGGATTAACCATCCCGGAAACCAATCCAGATGGGTTCGTTCAGCATTCATAATGAGATGGGCGGGATTCATTGTATTCTCCTCTGTGACTTTAGGAACATATGTTCTAATTATACAGAACATTTGTTCTATGTCAAGGGTGAATCTTTGAAAAATCCTGCAACCAAATTCTTCAGCTTTGCTCGCTGGTGAGGGCACCAGCGTAAACGGAGTTTCGTGCGTTTACGGGGTTTCGCGTGTTTGAGCTGGTCTCCTGACCGGCACTTGCTGGTGAAGATACCAGCAAAATCAGAGAGGTGAGAGCACCAGCGGGAACAAATCACGAATAGTTCATGTGATTGAGCCGGTCTCCTGACCGGCTCTCGCTGGTGAGGACACCAGAAAAATCAGAGAGGTGAGAGCACCAGCGGGAACAAATCACGAATAGTTCATGTGATTGAGCCGGTCTCCCGACCGGCACGTGCTGGTGAGGACACCAGCAAAATCAGAGAGGTGAGAGCACCAGCGAGAACAGGTTATAAGATGATTGCCAGCACGGGCAACCACTGCTAAAACAGTGCTTCGCTGTTGACAAGCCGAACGGGCAAAGATATGCTTAAGCGTGGGAATGGTCAGGTCCTGGTGGGCCTCCCGGTCTTCAACACCGGTGTCGGGTCGCGTTGCGAGCCGTGGTGGGTTCGACTCCCATCCATTCCCGCCTTTCTTTTAAACCCCTGCTGATAACTTCATCGTTTTCTTGTTCTGCTGGCATGATCGGTCGACGCTGGTATGAAACTTGCAAAAGTAAAGATGATGGAGGTTGATATGAGACGATTTAGATGGCTTTTACTGTCCCTTGCGCTGATGTTTTTCACTGCAGGCTGTAACATCCTGCCTTTTCTGACCAGCATCCCGCGAAACTTTCCCCGGGCGTCCGAAACGCCTGTTGCCGAGGTTTCGCCGCCCTTTGTTATTCCCACCGCCACGCTGATCTCTATATCGGACTCGCCTGCGGTTGAGATTGAGGGCGAAACGATCGAGGGGGATAGCACAACGAGCCCACTCCCATATACAGATTTTACTTTGCAGGAGGGCAGCCCTTTTTACCTGTCCAATTTCAACCATCCTCAAGCCGGGTGCAAATGGATGGGCCTTGCCGGCCAGGTCTTTGACGGTGATGGGGACGAGGTGCTGGGACTCACAATTATTATGGGTGATGATGAAAATCCTGCCAGCGGTCCGATGGTGGGTATTACCGGGAGTGTCTTAGCCTACGGTCTGGGTGGTTATGAAATCCAGTTTTCAGATGGTGTGATTGAATCACAAAACCGTTTTTGGGTCCAGGTATACAATTCGGAAGGGTCTTCCCTGACAAACCCGATCTATTTTAATACCTATGGGGATTGTGAACGCAACCTGACTTTGATCAATTTTGTCGCTTTGGAAGACACAGGGCATTCGAAGTCGCCGATCATGCCGACGCAGACTCTGGCACCTTATCCCTGAGACGAATCTCGCGCCGGGCTGCCATCCCCGCGGCGGAGATCAGCCCTGTCATGACCCATTGATCGGGCATGGCAAATGAATCCATGCTGAGATTCTCGAAAAGATACGCCAGGATAAACAACTGACCTGCCAAACCAACCATTTGAAGGATGGGGGAAGCGCTTTTTCGTGATAACCCCGCACTGCGCCATAACAAGTAAATCCATGCCGCAAAAAACGCCAGACCGATAAAACCGGTTTCCGAGAGCAGCCGGGTGTACATGTTTTTGGAGTTGCCCAGGTAGTTGGCGCGATAAACCAGGTTACGCACTTCGAAGGATTCCAAACCTGCCCCTGGCATGCGCTCATTAAAATAAAATCCGGAATTCCCCAATCCAACACCAAATGGATAATCGTTGAAAATTTCCCAGCCTGCAATCCAGTAAACCAGCCTCTCAAAAAAAGCAAGATCGCGCGCCAGGTAAAGAACTTTCAGTTCGGTGAGAGGGAAGAGTTTGAGTTTATTGAAATTTGGCAGGTCGAGGAACATCTGAAACCGGTTATCCCAGCTGCTGGCAGCGCCGATGTATGCTGAAAGAGCGCCGGCTGAGAGACCAAAGAGAATCACGAAGATCACCAATATAAACAGTGCATTGACCCAAAACATATGTTTGGGAGGTTGCTTTCGCTTGCTCAGGACCCATGCTCTGAATTTATGATTGATTTTTTTTAGCAGCATTAAACCAAGCCATGCTAAAGAAACAAGAAAAGCGATCAGCCCAATGCGGGGGGAGGTGAAACCAAAAACGAGCAAGCCGAGGAGCATGAACAGGTCTTCGAGCTGAAAAACCCATAATCTTAGGCTAAAGGCTGATTTTCGCAGGAAGATCGCCGCTAACCAGATTGGGAACAGGACCAGGTTAAAAATCCGAACAAACCAGGAAGGTTCATACGCGAACCCGGTCACCCGGTTGGTATACATGATGTTTGGAGACTGGGCGGAGAGAAAGCCCCTGATTTTGATGACCCATTCTGGAAACCCCTGAACAAGCGAGTATTTTCGCAGCAATATCACCTCATACAGGGTCCACGGAATCAGGAGCATGCCCATAACGGAAATGAAGACCAGGGTTTGCCTGAGACGCTTTTCATCCTGAGGAAAGACGGAGAAAGATAAATAAAAACTGAGGCCGATGATCACGGTTATAAAAGCACGCAGGCTTTGCCCAAAAAAATCTCGACCACGAGCATAATGACCATCCATGAAGAATGCCAGCGCCGAGATGATCAGCGCGATGATCAGAAAATAAAGATAGGGTAAGATTTCAATTGGAAATTTACCGCGTTTCAGCAGATAGGGGATCAGCCAGACCAGCATCAGCAAAGCCAAGGGAATGGCTGAAAAGGGCGCCACAATCGCCCCGGTCAGATTGGCGAGCAGGGGAAAACTGGTGACAGGGAGTCCCAAAATCACCAGGAACCACAGAGTCCCGATCCCAAGTCGGTATAAGCTATTTTTTGAAAGGGAGGTTAGCAAGCTTATCCCTCCTTTTTCGCCGGCTTATGATACGGGTATAAAAGATCAACCCCCAGGACACCTGCCAGGAATCCAATCACCGTTCCGGAAAGAACCAGAACCCCGGTTTTATAGTAAGTGGGCTTTTCGGGCAGGTTGGCTTCGGTTACCTGGTCCACGAACACAAAGGATTCGATTTTCCCTTCTTCCTGAGCCACTCGAAGAGCCGAGAGACCCTTGTCTGCCCAAAAACGGACGACATCACGGGCGATCTCCGGATCGGTATGGCGGAAACGGATGTACCATAGACCGTGATACCTTTCAATTTGCCTCCAGACCCTGAAAGTCTCAACTTTTAAATTCGGATCAAGCGTTTGCGAATACTGGAAGGTTTCTCCCGTTTGATTTCTCAGAACTCGTTCGATAGCTTGAAGGGCAAGATCTTCATCATATTGAGACCATACAACCGGTTCACCATACACACCCACCAAATTCTCAAAATTGATCTGCGTAAAATCAATGCTGGTATGGAAGATAACCTCAGACTCATAGAGTGGGGGGTGTAAAAATGTAAAAGCTAAGCCAAGCAGCCCGCCTATCACGGCAGCCAAAACAATCTTCCACCAGTTTTTAATTAAATTTTCAAAGCTTGCTACAGGATCAAATTCGTCCCGCATGAGTCATTCCTTCCATTGCAAGGGGCCTGTCTTCACAATTTAGCTCAGTTATTATATCGTAACCCAACGAAAAGTTAATCTCTGCGGTAAATTATAAAGCAGCCTTGCGTGCCGCTGGATGGCTATTCGCTCTGGTTTTGGAGTATAAATAAGGGACGTGTGCCAAATTATCGGGCAAAATAAACTAAGAAACCTGACTTAAAAGGAAAAGAATTTATTTATGAATAGAAAATCATCCGTACCTGTGATTGTAACCGTATTGTTGGTGATTTCCTTATGTTGCTTGGGAATTTGCCTGGTTCTGTTTGCCAGCGGTGCATTCATCCTGGCTGCACGTGGAGAACAAAACAATATCAACGAGGATTTTGAGCTGCCCGATCATACAGACTACCAACTGCCTACCCCTGTCGTTATTGATGAACTGCCCCAGGTACAGGGCGCTTATGAATCTTTGATGACGCTCCAGCAGGCTGCCATTCCAATCAACAACCCCATTGACTTGGGGATGCGGCTTGGTGGCAAAAGTGAGATACCCGAAACGCTGTTTGATCCTGATGCACCTTATCAGGTTGGCGAAAGCAAAGAATTTTGGGTGACCAATGTGGACACCAACGAAAATTTCCGAATAACAACAACTCTGCGCTATCGTGGTGATCATGTCTATATCTGGATTGAAAACGGTGTAAATTATGAAGAGAATGACCTGAAGGCGCTTGGGGATACATTTGATGATGAGATTTATCCAACAAATCGTGAGTTCTTTGGAAGCGAATGGTCGCCGGGCGTGGACGGGGATCCTCGTATTTACATTGTATATGCAGGCGGGTTGGGACAATCCCTGGCGGGCTATTATTCATCCGCAGACCAGCTGCATCCGGAAGCGCATGAATACTCCAATGCCCATGAGATGTTCCTGATCAATTCAGATAATGTGTACCTGTGGGAAGAATTTATTTATGGGACGCTTGCCCACGAATTCCAGCACATGATTCACTGGTACACCGATATGAATGAGGAAACCTGGCTTAACGAGGGTTTTTCAATGCTGGCAGAATTGATCAATGGTTTTGATCCTGGCGGTTTTGATTATTCCTACGTCAGGAACCCGGACCTTCAGCTGACTGATTGGGGAGATGAGGTCGGCAGCAATGCACCCCATTACGGTGCTGCATTCCTTTTTACGACCTACTTTCTGGATCGATTTGGCGAAGAAGCCACCAAAGCAGTGGTCGCTCATGAGCAAAACGGGATGGAAAGTATCGATACGGTTCTTTCGGATCTTGATATACGTGATCCTCTCACCAATCAAGTGCTGCGTGCCGAAGACGTCTTTGCGGATTGGGCGATTGCGAATTTTTTGGGTGACCCTCATGCCGTTGATGGACGTTATTTTTACAGCAATTACCCAACTGCACCACTTGCATCACCAACCCAAAAACTTTCGACATGTCCGACCGAATCCGAATTTTTTGATGTTGCTCAGTTTGGCGTTGATTACGTGGAGATTGCTTGTGATGGCGATTACACCCTTTCATTCAAGGGGAATACATCCGTGGCGATTCTGCCGATAGACCCCTACTCGGGGAAGTATTACTTCTGGTCAAATATGGGCGACCACTCCAATATGTCACTTGAGCGGACTTTTGATCTGACCGGCATAGAAGGAGCGGTTGAGATGACCTATCAGACCTGGTACGATCTTGAACAAGACTATGATTATGTGTTTGTCTCCGCTTCTGTGGATGGGGAAAAATGGGATATCCTGAATACGACGTCCTGCACGATCGAAAATCCCTCCGGAAACAGTTATGGCTGTGGGCTGAATGGGAAGACATCGGGATGGCAGGAAGAAAGCGTTGACCTGAGCAGATTTGCCGGTGGGCATGTGACCGTTCGGTTTGACTATGTGACGGACGCTGCAGTCAACGGCGCAGGCATGGTGATTGATGATATCCGTGTGGATGCCATCCAGTACTTTGCTGATCTGGAGGAGGATGACGGCGGTTGGCGGGCTGAAGGCTTTGTGCGCATTCAAAATTTGCTCCCTCAAACCTTCCGGGTTTCGATGATCACCTTTGGCAAAGAAACCGGGGTGACTTACCTGGAACTTGACGAAGACAATGATATCCACAGGGATATCAGCATCGGTGAAGATGTGAGGTCTGTCGTTCTCGTGATCAGCGGCAGCACACCCTTCACCCGGCAAAGGGCGTATTATGAACTGGATTTTCATTAGGATGGACAAAACAGGCTTGCGAAGAATTTTAGAATGATGACCTGCCTTGTGTCTTTTGACTTATGGTTGAATTGATTTGATTGGAATGTGATGCGCGACGAACAACATGATGATTTCCAAACCGATGTGAACCAGATCACAGATCTGGTCAGGGAAATATTTGAAATCAAAAGCATGATCAGGGGCGGGGAAAAGCAAGGCTACCGGCTGAAATATGTGGGCCAGCTGTCATTGCTGGATAGTGAAGCAGCTTATGACCGGCTGGCTGCTTCTTTGGACCGCTACAACCTGATACCACTTTTCAGAGAAGAGGAAAACGCACAGTCGATCATTATTGTGGAGAAACGGCCGGAGGCCAAACCTGGGCCGGTATGGGTCAATGTTGTCCTGCTCGTCCTGACCATCATCAGTGTTATGTTCACCGGCGCCCAATTCTCGTCTGCTGAAGTGAGCAACCCATTTACATCCCCGGGCGGCTTTTTTACGTTTTTGTTGAAAGGCTGGCCGTTTGCCGTCAGTTTGCTTGGCATCCTTTTAGCCCATGAAATGGGACATTACCTGGTGGGCAGGGCACGAGGTGAAAAGGTAACCCTGCCCTATTTTATACCCTTCCCATTGAGCGCATTTGGCACCATGGGCGCGTTTATCAGCATGAAACAGACCCCCAGGAACAAAAAACACCTGATGGACATCGGCATTGCTGGTCCGCTGGCAGGCCTGGTGGTGGCTATCCCTGTCCTGTTGATTGGGCTCAGTCTTTCCGAAATTGGTCCGATCGAAGGCAATCTTCCGGAGGGATATGTTCATATGATTGAGGGCAATTCCCTGTTCTATCTCCTTGCTAAATATCTGACCTTTGGTAAACTGCTCCCAGCGCCAGCCAACTACGGCGGCATGCTGCCTTTTATTTACTGGCTGCGCTATTTCTTTACGGGTTCCCCCTTGCCTCTGGGCGGAACCGATGTGCACATCCATTCCGTTGCCTGGGCAGGTTGGGCGGGTCTGTTTGTGACCGCGATCAACCTGATTCCTGCCGGCCAGCTGGATGGTGGGCACGTTCTCTATGTCCTGCTGGGCAAAGAAAAAGCAAAACGGATCTTTCCATTCATCATCGGCGGATTGCTGGTTTTAGGCTTTTTCTGGCAGGTGTGGTGGGTTTGGGCAGCCTTGATTTTCTTTGTGGGAAGGCATTTTGCTGAACCGCTTGATATGATCACACCTGTTGACCGAAAACGTAAATTGCTGGGTGTCTTGATGCTGGTTATATTTATTTTATTATTTATCCCGGTTCCCTTAATCATTATCCAATGAAAAAACGGTATTTTTCAATGAACACAAAAATTAAACAAAGATTTACTTTTATTCTCCTTGTCTTTCTGGCAACCATTCTGATTACGGGCTGTGCACAACCTGAAATTAATCCCACGGATCAGGACAACCCGGATTTACCAAAAGCAACTGAGACGAAAAAGCCTGAACCCATTGAGAAAGAAGACAAACCGGAAGCAAGCGCCCCAACCAGCACACCGATCATTACGACCACAGTTGACCCGGACGCTTTGGACGGGGTGATTGTCCGCTTTGCGCACCCCTGGGGCAACATCGATCTGGGTGTGATTAATGTCATTGCCACAGAATTTTCGAGTAATAACCCATGGGGAATTCGGGTTGATGTGGAAGGAATGGGCAGCGAAACCGTTTTGGTGGAGGCGTTGCGGTCTGATCTTGAATCCGGTATTAAGCCTGATTTGGTCGCCCTGCATCCCTACAGGCTCTCGGAGCTGGATGACGCTGTCAGTCCACAATCCCTGGATGCTTTTCTCAATCATCCTGATTTTGGCTTTAATACTGAAGAAATTGAAGATATCCCCGGGGCTTTTGTTGAGCAATTTATCGTCGATGACACCTTGATTGCCTTGCCTGTGGCTCCTCAGGCGACGGTTATGTTTTATAACCGGACCTGGGCAGAGGAACTGGGTTTTTCAAGCCCACCTGAAAGCGTGGAAGAATTCCGCAAACAGATGTGCGCTGCCACGATGGCAAACCTGGATGACGATATCAGGGATAACGATGGAACCGGCGGCTTTCCAAGAAATTTTGATCCGCAGGTTTTAGCCAGCTGGTACCGCGCCTTTGGTGGACAGATGCCTGAGACAGGAGGTTTTTCCTTCAATACACCTGTGGGGCAGGAGGCATTTGGATTTGTAAAATCTCTCGATGCCGAAGGCTGCATTTGGGTACCCCGGCGACCGGATCCTTATTTGTATTTTGCAGACCGTTATGCCCTGATGTATGCCGGCACGCTTGATCAAATCCACATCCAAAGCGGATGGATGGAGGTATCGCAGAAAGGCGATGCATGGATGGTAACCAGCTTTCCCGGACAGGATCACAGCTTTATTCTGTTTGATGGCCCCGGGTTGATGGTTACAGCAGAGAAGCCTGAAGAACAACTGGCTGCATGGTTGTTTGCCCGGCATTTGCTGACACCTGAGGTTCAAGATCAGCTGGTGCGCAGTCTGCTGACCTTGCCGGTGCGCAACACGACTCGCTCCCTGCTGGCTGATTTCGAAGAGATCTATCCCCAATGGGTGCAGGCACTCTCTTTGATGAGTGTTGCAGAACCCCTTCCCATTTCAAATGAATGGGGAATCTCACAGTGGATGTTACAGGATGCCATCGTTCGATTGATGTCACTTGAGGGAGATCAAACAAGCCTGATCCTCGAAGAGCTGGACACTATGATCGATGATTTGAATGTTGGGGTTCCATGATGGCAGGAAAACCATCAGTGACGATTTATACGGATGGCTCTTGCCGGGGAAATCCCGGTCCGGGAGGGTGGGGCGCTATTTTGAGACACGGCACCCATGAGAAAGAGCTCTCTGGTGGAGAAAAAAACACGACCAACAACCGGATGGAGTTACAGGCTGCTCTGGAGGCTTTGAAGGCTCTGAAAGAGCCCTGCCGAGTAACATTGCTTACCGATTCGGAATATCTGAAACGTGGAATCACCGAATGGCTGCCCGACTGGAAACGTCGTAACTGGCGCAGGAAAGGGGGCAAGCTGGCGAATGTTGATCTCTGGATGAAGCTGGATGAAGAGATTGATCGACATGATATCCTGTGGCGCTGGGTGAAGGGACACGCGGGAAATGTGATGAATGAACGGGTGGATAAATTAGCGCGTCGTTCAATTCCCGGCAAATGATCGGAATTTTGTTTCCATGGGTTTCGCAACGAACTTCTGATCGTATATGAAATGATGCAAAAGAACTGTAAGAAAAAAGACCTTCGGTGATGTTTCACGAAGGTCTTTTCTGCTGTAAGCCTGTTATGATTTTCAAGGTTCTGTCGGGTAGCCAGCATCGAGCCAGGCTTGAAAACCACCCACAATGGGGTTCGCACGCAGGATCCCGTTCTGGTGCATGATCAGCGCCGCACGGGCGCTGGTGTTTTCTGCCGGTCAGGTGCAATAGGTGATGTACCAGGTGTTCGGATCAAGTTCTCCAAGAAAGGACTCGACTTGATTAACAGGGATGTTGATCGCGCCTGAAATATGCTCTTCAAGATATTCGGACTCAGAGCGTGTATCCACGAGAACAGCCTCACCACCCGTCAGCGCCTGGAATGCTTCCCCGGCTGTCACCCGGGGGATCTCATCCTGGTTTGAATAGGATCCCGGATTGGCGATTTTATTGCGCCGAATATTCTGGGAAAGAGCCAACCCGAGGATGGTCAGGAGGATAACACCGCCAAAGAGGATAACGGGGAGTAGTGCCTGGTTCTTTTTATGTCGCAATGAGTCTGATCTCCTTCTTGAGGTCATTCTTAATCAAACCTTGTTTACTTAAAACGCCGCAATCTGAGGCTGTTGGTCACCACGAAGATGCTGCTGAAAGACATGGCGCCCGCTGCCAGCATCGGATTTAGAAGGCCCAATGCTGCTGCAGGAATCAGGATGGCGTTGTAGAAAAACGCCCAGAACAAATTTTGTTTGATCGTTCGCAAAGTGCGACGTGAGAGGGAGATGGCTTTGGGCACACCGCGCAAGTCTCCACTGATTAAAACCACAGGCGCAGACGCCATGGCGACATCCGTTCCCGTGCCGATGGCAATCCCAATATCAGCCTGGGCGAGGGCAGGAGCATCGTTGATGCCATCACCCACCATAGCGACCACCAAGTTTTGTGCTTGAAGAGTCTTAATCTGATTTGCTTTATCACCGGGGAGAACTTCAGCCAGGACACGATCAACACCCACCTGACTGGCAATTGCCTGGGCAGTGCGCTGGTTGTCACCTGTTACCATGATCACTTCCAACCCCATTTCGTGCAGCTCCCCAATTGCTTCCACCGAGCCATCTTTGATGGTATCCGCGATGCCGATCGCAGCTTTAATTCCATCATTGATCGCAACCAGAACAGCCGTGTATCCCTGTTTTTCCATGCGTTCCAGGTCATTTTCAATTTCGTCCTGGCGAGGAAACCCGCCTGTTTCAATAAGACGCCGATTCCCAATCAGAATTCGTTGCCCGTCAACTTCTGCCTGCACACCCTGACCCGCAATTGCAGAGAACCCCATCGGCTCACTTAAAGATAAGCCTCTCGCACTTGCTTCAGCGGTGATGGCTTCCCCGAGGGGATGTTCGCTCACTTTTTCAACCGAAGCAGCCAGACGGATGATTTCATTCTCATCGAATTTATCATCCACTACCCTAACTTCGGTGACTGCTGGTTGACCGCGTGTGATCGTGCCAGTTTTATCCAGCACCACGGTTGTGATGTCGCCGGCGCGCTCAAGGCTTTCGCTTTTCTTGATCAAGATACCGAGTTCAGCGCCCTTACCCGTTCCAACCATGACCGCAGTTGGCGTTGCCAGCCCCATTGCACAGGGACAGGCGATCACCAGCACGGAAACCGTGTTGATCAGTGCCCGTGTGAAGAGTGAGATTGTTGCATCAGGACTGAGCGGGACAAAGAAATACCAGGCGATGAAAGTGATCACAGCAATGACAATCACGATGGGGACAAAGATGGCTGAGATCTTATCTGCCAGGTTTTGGATGGGCGCCTTGCTCGACTGGGCTTCTTCGACCAGTTTGATGATTTGTGCAAGAGCGGTTTCTTTACCGACCTTTGTAGCTTCAAATTTTAATAAGCCTAATTTGTTGATCGTTCCACCGATAACTTCATCACCGGCTGCTTTTTCTACCGGCAGTGACTCGCCGGTCAGCATTGATTCGTCGACGGTAGATCGTCCATCGACGACCACACCATCCACCGGGATTTTCTCACCGGGACGAACCAGAACAAGATCGCCGACCAGGACTTCATCCACCCGCACTTCGATTTCAATGCCATCCCGAACGATATAGGCTTTGCGCGGACGGAGGTCCATCAGCTTGCGAATAGCATCGCTTGCCCCACCCTTGGCTTTCACTTCGAAAAACTTACCCAATTTGACCAGTGTAATGATCATCGCGGAGGTTTCGAAAAAGACATGACCGGGGATTAATCCCAGCGTGATGGGTATGGAATAGAAATATGCGGCTGAAGACCCGAGGGCAACAAGAACGTCCATGTTCGCTGACCCATTCAGGATGGATTTGAAACCATTTACGTAATATTGCCAGCCGACATAGAACTGAACGGGTGTTGCTAAGGCCCAGAAAAGATAATTCACCCAGGGCTGGTGTGCAAGGGCATGTGGGAATAATCCAAAATCACGTCCCATTGAAAGCACAAATAACGGGACAGTGAAGATCAGCCCGATAATCAGCAATCGTTTTTGCTGGGCAATTTCATGCTGCCGTGCCTGTGCTTCCGCATCTTCCAGCTGGTCGTCGCTATCCAGCGTTTCAAAACCAGCGCTCCGCATGCTGCGACGCAGATCGTTTTGACTGACCACGGTTGGGACATAGCGCACGATCGCTTTTTCTGATGCCAGGTTGACGCTGGCTTCGATAACACCTTCAAGGTTGTTCAGTACTTTTTCAAGACGATTTGCATCTGCTGCATCAGAGAGATGTTTGATTCCCAGAGATGCCTCACCCATGGCAACTTCGTAACCTGCGCGCTCGATGCGAGAAATGAAATCGTTGAGGGATGCTTTGTCAGGGTCATAACTGACCGCTGCCCGCTCAGAGGACAGGTTGACATTGGCTGTTTCAACCCCCTCAACTTTTTTCAGGTTTCTCTCAACTGCGGCGACACAATTCGCGCAGGTCATCCCCAGTATTGGAAGGGTGAGATGTTTGTTTTCGCTCATTGTTTGTTATTCTGCCACCGGGTAATTGATTTCAGCCAGTGTTTCTTTCAATATTTCCTCTGTCGCCGGCAGGTCATATTCAATGGTTACGAGCTGTGTTTGCACATCCGCATCCACTTTGGAAACGCCTTCGATTTCAGATAGCTCCATGCCAACCGTGTGTGTACAGTGTTTGCATGAGATGTTTGGAATTAAATAGGTGACTGTTTTCATGGAATTCTCCTTATATTGTAAATAAGTATTGCAGATCCTTTGTTGCCCAATCTGCAGACTTTAATCATATAAATTCTACTAAAATTGTCTGAATAAGTCAATCGCAGAGGTTGTTTACGGATTGAACATATCAATTGGCGGTAGACCTCTGAGTCTGCTCAACGAAAAGAAAAACCCCGTAATATTTTCTATTGTATTGCTAATTTCGATGGTTTGTTGCCTACCCGAACTGGTTCATCCACAGCATCCTCCGGTATAATTGCGCTGTTGAATTTATAAGGAAACAGATCAATGAAACAACGTTCGATTGGAATCAGCCTGATGGCACTTGCAGCAGTTTCTCTGGCATCCGCGAGTATTTTATTGAAGCATATCCCTCTGCAAACCAATTTGCAGCCGGGACATGTCGGCATCTGGCGATTTACGATTGCAGCGCCGCTCCTGTGGGTGTTTACTCGCAAATCCCAATCGGCTAAGGAAGAACTACCCGTTCGCCGCTACCAACTTTTCTTGCTTGGCGCGGTGTTTGCTGTAGCCAACTTCGCGGCTTTGTTTTCCCTCGAGCGTCTGCCCTCGTCCTTATACGTGATTATTATTTATTTTTACCCATCACTGGTGGTGCTCTATGCCTTCCTTACCGGTAAGAAGGTACCAAAACTGTTTTGGGTGGGCTTGCCCCTTGCGGTGCTTGGCTTGTTCTTTGTCGTCTATGAATTTGGTTCCAAATTTTCCATCGATCCCCTGGGTTTCTTTTTTACGATCATCAATGCCATTGCAGTAGCGGCTTATATGCTTATCAGCGAAAGATTGATGGCAGGAATTCGCGACAAGTTGTATGCCACCAATTTTGTCTTGATGGGCACAATGCTGGCTGGGTGGCTGATGATTCCCCTGTTCGGGGTCCGTTTGCCAGACTCTGCCCGGGGATGGCTGTTGTTGATGGCGCTTGGCATCTTTGGTTCTCTGACGCCGATTGTGGCAATGAACATCGGCTTACAATTAATGGGCGCTGCACGCGGCTCGATCATCAATACTCTGCAACCTGTTGTGACTGTGCTGGTCTCGACGTTTTTTCTGAAGGAGGAATTAACGCCCCAGCAATGGCTGGGTGGGGCGATAGTGATCGTTGCAATTGCCATTCTGCAACTCAGCCCTGATATCGTGCGGAAGAAGGAATCACAATCCCAGATTGAGCAAGCCTCCAGCTCTTCCAGTGATTAAAATAGTCGGGCTGATGGGGCGGTATACCAGGTATCTCGCCAATCAATGAAAGTGAAAAATATTCGAATCAATTTGAAATTCTAATGTGATTCTAACGTGCGCAAGCCATACTGGATACCAGAGAGATGCGCTATCGCCCATCTTCTTCTCCTTTTCTATTGAATAGGCTCTCCCAATTTTTTGAGAGAGCTTATCGCTTTCTTGGACGGTTGTTTGCTTGGGAAAATGTACTGATTATCCCCGGTAGGCAGGAACAGGAATGACGACCCACTTGCACAGACGTTCATCTTGCATGCGGCTGTAAAGCCTGGGGTCCAGTTCCTCTGTCTTGCTTGATGTGGTGATCACCATGGGGAGTTCGGCATTGTAACGATAATTAAACAGCTGATAGAGCTTTTCCTTCGCCCAGGGTGTGGCGGATTGAGTCCCCAGGTCATCCAGGATCAGCAGCCGGGATGTCCTGACTTCTTCGAAACGGCGATCCAGCGAAATGGTGCTGTTGGGACTGAATGCTGCCCTGAGGTGATCCAGAAGGTCGGGGACGCTGACCATCAAGGGGGGAAAGCCCATGCTCGCCTGATAATTGCCGATGGCTGCAGCCAGATGTGTCTTGCCGCACCCATAGGGACCGGTCAGAAGCAACCACCCGTTGGGGTGCTCGGCAAATTGGCGAGCAGTTTCAAAGGCCGTCTTCAGATCGCGTAAATCCTGTTTGGGGAGTTTTTCATTTTGCCGCATGCTGAAGTTGCCAAAGGTCTGCCGGCTGTGCAGGTCAAGTGTGGAGAGCTCCGGGTGCCCCATATCATCGGTGGGGTTTCGATAATCAGGAGCGAAAATCTTAACAATGGTGACCAGGTTGGGGTCTTGAAGGCGCGAACGAACGCGACCATCAAAATCGCCCAAAGAAAGATTGCTGGTGATGACGGTGGGGAGCTGGTTGATATAGCGATGGTTCATGATCTGGAAGATCTTTTCTTGCGCCCAGGGCGTGGCGTTCTGGGTGCCAAAATCGTCCAAAATCAGCATGGGCGTCTCTCGAATTTCCTCGAAACGTTCTTCAAAACTCAGATCTGCGCCAGAATAAGAATAACGCAACCAGTCCAAAAGGTCTGGAACGGTCAGAAACAGGGTTGAGGCGCCCTTTTCGATGGCGGCGTTGGCGATGGCAGCTGCCAGGTGGGTCTTGCCGCATCCATATCGCCCCATCAACACCAGCCAACCCTGGCGATTTTCAGCAAAATTCTTTGCCTGGTTGTAAGCATTTTCAAGAGAATTAGCTTGAAGTATTCCCAATCCAATTCGACCGTGTTTGACAAAATTGTCAAACTTTAAATCCTTTAAGGCATCGAGGCTGCTCATTCTGAACAGGCGTTCCCTTGCTGAATGGGTAATTTCCTCCATTCGACAAACGCAGGGGTAAATCTTTCCGAAATCAGGATGGTCAATGGGGTGATCACGGCGGATATAACCGATGCCGCCGCAGATCGGACAGTTTGGATCGCCAGGCATCTTCACCTTGCGAATGGGTTCGTTTGGATCCCGGTCAGTCCTGTCTTCGCCAGCTTTTTCGATAGCTTTCCGGATCCTGTGAATCGTCTCGTCGATATTGTTCATTGCCACGTCCTTCTTTATGCCAGCGGCTCAAAATTGCCTGGACATATTTCCAGTTGCGAATATTGCGTGCGACAGCCATTTGGATGGCTTCTTTGATCCAGTCCGCCGGGTAAACTTCTTCATCCTCTTTGAGAATGTCTGCCATGATCGGCGTGATCAAGCCGATATTGTCTTCGTATAGTTTAAATATGTTTGGTTTTTCCTCACGAAGGTTGATGGCAACCCGATCGTGAGACATTTCTTGCCACCGACCTTCTTCGATCGCTTTGACAGCGGACTGACCTTTGGGGCTGTTGAAAAAATAATAAGTGCGGTCTTTTGTGGTTGGCCTTGCTTCCAGGAGCACACCCAGGCTTAGGAGGTCTTTGAGCGCATTTCGCAGCCCTTCCACGCCTGAGGTCAGCACCAAGAGGGCAGGGTCAGACTCAAGTTCATCAGATAAAAAGTAGCGGAGATCACCAGATTGCTGTTCAATATGCCAGAAAAGGTACAGAATCAGGCGAAGCAGCGTCAGGGAATCAATTTTTGGGAGAAGCTCCGTAAAAAAGGATTCAGGGACGCGTACAAGCGCCATTGGCTCTTGATTAAACCCTGTAAAAGGTTTGGGGTTTTCTGAGTTCATAGGATCCTGTACTTTGTTACCCCGGATAATCACCCCGGGCTGCATTTTCAAACTTCGCCAACTGGTTGATGAATACCAGCCCGATGCCGGGGTGAACGGGACCGTTACGGTGCTTTGCGATGATCATTTCCGCCTTATTCTGCTCTTCCGGGTCATCACTCATGCTGTTGCGGTGAATGAACATGACGATATCCGCATCCTGTTCCAGCGACCCCGACTCACGCAGGTCGGAAAGCTGGGGCTTTTTATCGGGGCGGTGTTCGACTGCCCGAGAGAGCTGGGCGGCGGTGAGCACCGGCACGTCAAGTTCACGCGCCAGAACCTTAAGATTACGAGAAATATTCGAAACTTCCTGCACCCGGTTATCGGTGCGCGTATCCCCGGACATCAATTGGATATAATCCACGATGATCAGATCGAGACGTTGCTCCATGTGCAGGCGTCGACACTTGGTCCGTAAGGCAAGCGGGGTGATGGCAGGGGTGTCATCCATAAAGATTTTTGTTTCACCCAAAACTTCAATCGCGTGCAGAAAAATACCCCACTCGTTGTCGTTTAATTTACCTGTTCGCAAACGCTGGGTATCGATTCCTGTTTCCATGGCGATCAACCGCTGTAAAAGTTGTTCATTTGACATTTCCATGGAGAACATCGCAACATGCTTTTTGTGGGTGACGGCTGCATTGCGCATCGCACCCAGAAGGAAACCGGTTTTTCCCATCCCCGGGCGCCCGGCAACAATCAGCAGATCGGATTTTTGTAAGCCGCCCAGAATGTGATCAATGTCGATCAACCCGGTCGGCACACCACCGATATCATCGGCTCTTTTGGCAAGCGTGTCGATCCGGTCGAAGTAATCATGGGCAACCCGACTGATGGGTTTGAGATCCCGTTTGACGCGGCGCTCACTGATGTTGAAAATTGCTTTCTCAGCCTCATCAACAACAGTCTCAACAGATTGCTCCTGGCGATAGGCAAGGCGAGCGATTTCGTTAGCGGCTTCCAGCATTCGCCGGCGAACGGCGTTTTGCTCAATGATCCTGCCATAGGATACAGCATGGAAGGCGTTCGGAGCCCGATTGATCAATGAGAGCAAATAGGTTTGATCACCTACTTCCTCAATCTGACCCCGGTTGGTGAGTATTTCAGTTACTGTGACCAGGTCAATTGGCTGTCGTGAGTCATTGATATGATGAAATGCATCCCAGATCCATTGATTACGGACAATAAAAAAATCCTCGGTATTCAAGAACTGAGAAACATCTAAAAATACGTCCTGATCAATCAGCACAGCGCCAATTAAGGCTTCTTCAGCATCGCGATTACTGGGAAGGGTGAGCGCTTCTGTAAGCGTGTCTTCGCTGAAATTATAATCGTCCATTATGGGTTCCATCTGCTACGGTCTGGTCTTGAGGTGTTTTTATAAAACGATCGTGTAAAAAACCGGGGCTCCATGCAAACTGGATCTCCCGGCCTGGTTTGAATCAAGCAAAAAAGTCGGGATCAGTCCTCATCCTCGGGTTGATCTTCATCAGACGCTGAATCGTCCAGGTCAAGATTCTTAAGAAAGTCCTCAAATACTTCGAGGTCGACCTCCTGGGTATCCTCAATCGCGTTTTCTTCGATCTCATCGGGATCTATGTCCTCCTCCGGTGTTATCCCAGCCCGTTCTATCACTTCTTCTGCGACCATAATTGGTACATCCATCCGCGCCGCCAGGGCCAGAGCGTCCGAGGGTCGGCAATCAACCTGCTGAATGCTACCCTCAACATCGAGGACCAGGTTGCCATAGAAAACATCATCAGAAAGCGAAATGATCTCAACCCGGAGCAGCCCGGCATTCAGCGCCTGGATCACTGTCTTGATCAAATCATGGGTTTGAGGTCTGGCAATCTTAATTTCCTGCAAGGCGATCGTGATCGCTTCTGCTTCATAGAGCCCAATCCAAATTGGAAGGTAACGTTCTTCTCCAACTATTTTTAAGATCACAATTCGCTGTTGATTGGTCAGACTTACTCGAACACTGTCTATTTCGACCTCAATCATTTTTGACATGCATTCTCCTGATTCGTTGAACTGATTTGATTCTAACACGTTGACCATCATCACGCAATAAATAAAAAAGAATTCCGACAAAACATTTTAAGGTTTTATAGTATAATCGATTTTTACAGTTGAGATGATCATTTAACGAATAGAACAGGAGATGTTGGGTCATGGTTGCGTATGTTCCTGTTTGCAGCGTATCGGATTTTTTTACAACCGGGACATAGAGAGCCAGTCGATTTCTGTTGAACGATGGGTTAAGATATAGTAACAATTTAAAGTACGAGATTGTAATCTAGCCTTATTCTGATTTTTTGAGAAGGGTTTTTATTTTGGTGGATAATTCAAATTTTGGGATCCTGGTTGTTGAGGGAAAAAGAGGAGATTATCCATCTTTTGCTGCCGAACTTGATCGCAGGAATTATAAAATAGCGCGCGTGACCAGCGGTAGAGCGGGCCTTAGCCTGTTAGATTCTGTTGACCCCCATGTTGTGGTCGTTGACGCCGCCTCTTTGCGCACGAACGGGGTAAGAATTTGTCAATCCTTTCGAAAGTCTGATGGAAATTTACCCATCATTTTAATTGTCGATCCTGATGCAACCCTTCCGGATGTCGTTGATGCGACGCTTGTCTTGAGATTGCCTTTTACAGTTCGAAAATTGATCAATCGTTTGCAGGCGTATCGTGACACAGATTATAAATATTTGATTAAAGCAGGACCAATCGAATTGAATACGAAAACACAGCTTGTCACTTGCTATGATCGCCAAACCAAGCTAACACCCAGGTTGGTGAATCTGCTTGAGATGTTGATAAAACATAAGGGCAAGGTTGTGGGGCGTAACGAACTGTTTACCAAAGTTTGGAATACTGATTATACCGGTGATACGCGAACCCTCGATGTTCACATCAGTTGGCTGAGGCAGGCCATTGAAGAGGATCACACCGAGCCTGCGTTGCTTCATACGGTTAGAGGTAAAGGCTATTATCTCGATTTGTAATCGGAAAAATTTGAATTTTAGAAACAAACGAAACCATTCAGATTTTGTCTGAGTGGTTTGTTTTTGCTATACTTGATGAAAATCATCTTTCTGGACATTCTTCTTCAGTAAAGTAAAATAAATCAACGTCGATCATCATTTAAAGGACAGGATGGAAAATCAACGAACGAAACGAATACTGGTAAGTTGCGCTGTAATAATTGTGGTGAGCTGTATCTGCGTGGGATTAATCCTGGGAATGGGTGTGGGGGTTTCGGTGATTTGGCCATTTACATTCGGAGATTCATCAACAACACCTTCATCTGTTTCAACAACTGAGCTCCCCTTTGCCACGGATGAAGGTGATGATTCGCTGCATGAAAACGGATCATCATACGAGACTCCAGATGCGATTCCCGAGGAACTGCCAGAGGAGCTGGTTGAACAGCTTAATATAATTGAATCCCAGGTTACCAAAATCAGAGGTCTTGAAGCAAAATATTCTGTTGAGCGTACACTGATCTCTTCCGCGGATCTCCAAAAAATTGTTGAGGAAGATTTCTTTTCCGATTACACTCCGGAAGACAGCAAGCAAGATGTTTTGATCTTATCCACATTGGGTTTGCTTCCCGATGATTTTGATCTTCTCAACTTTTATAAAAGTATGTATGGCGAACAAATTGCCGGGTTTTATGATGACGAAATAAAAAAGATCTTTGTTGTCAAGGGCACAGATTTCTCCGGCAGCGAAAAGATGACTTATGCCCACGAATTCACGCATGTTCTGCAAGATCAGATCTATGACCTTGCAGATGGATTGGGTTTAAATCAAGAAGAATGTGAAGCGGATTCAGAGAAGTGCGCTGCTGTTCAGGCACTCACCGAAGGCGATGCCACAAAAACAGAGTTGCTGTGGTTTCAAGAGTATGCATCAGCCAAAGATTATTTAGACTTGTTGAAATTTTATGATTCTTTAGAAACACCAATTTTGGACACTGCACCAGCCTACATGGCATCGAATTTGTATTTCCCCTATGATAAAGGCCTTGCTTTTGTTGAATATTTCTATGACAGAGGGGGTTATGATGAGGTTGATGAAGTCTATCTCAATCCGCCCGTATCCACCGAACAAATCCTGCATCCTGAACGTTATCCTGACGATATCCCCGTTGTGGTATATTTGCCTGCATTTGAAGAATTGCTTGGTGATGGGTGGACACTTCTTGAGCAAAATGTGATGGGCGAATGGTACACTTACCTGATTCTGAGCAATGCTTACCTGGAAAAGAACCAGATTTCAGATGAAAAAGCTCTGAAAGCTGCAGAGGGCTGGGGTGGAGATGCCTACGCTTTTTATCTAAATGAAGTTAAGGATGAGATTGTCTTTATCCTTGATACGGTTTGGGATACAACGGAAGATGCTGAGACCTTTGTTGATGTTTTTTATGAATATGCCAATCAGCGCTGGGCGCCGCTTTCGGTCACCCTTGCGGATGCCAGGGTATATCATGGCGAAGATGAAATTGCCGCTTTTTGGCATGATCATAACCGCACGCTTTGGGTGATTGCACCCAATCAAGACATCCTTTCGGAGATCATTTTAGAACTTCAATGAGTAAGGATATTAAAATTCATCAGGCAAAAATTGAACATTCGCGGATTAAAGCGATTTTGTTTGATGTGGACGGCACGCTCAGTGATACGGATGACCACATGGTCATGCGTATATCGAGAGTCCTCAAACCAGTATCTTTCCTGTTTTTGAATAGAGATCCTGCTCGCTTTGCCCGGTGGATTGTGATGGCAATTGAAACGCCTTCCAATTTCATTTATGGCGTTGCGGACAGGTTGGGACTGGATGCACCTATTTCAAAATTGGTCAGTCGTTTTTCTGAGGGACGGCATGAGAAGGCCGGGTATGCTCAGTATTTTATTATCCCCGGCGTGCAAGAAATGCTGGACAAATTGTTTGAACACTATCCATTGGGGATTGTCAGCGCCAGGGACGAAGCTTCCACCCTGCGATTTTTGGATCATTTTGATCTCGCTCCCTATTTTAAGACGATTGTTTCAGCTCAGACCTGTAAATATACCAAGCCATTTCCTGACCCTGTCATTTTTGCTGCTCAACAATTGGGTGTGATGCCTGAAGAATGTTTGATGATCGGGGATACCGTTGTTGATGTTCGCGCGGGCAATTCTGCGGGAGCAAAAACCGTCGCGGTGCTGTGTGGATTTGGCACCCGGCGGGAATTGGAACGGGCAGGAGCCGATCTGATCCTGCCATTCACACCTGATATTACAGATATTCTGCTGGATGGTCGTCGGGCAACGGGGACAACCCCCGATGAGAAAAATGAATAATGGTAGATTATATTTTATTGAGCATTGTTGCGTGATGTCAGTTAAGATAATTCGTGATGAAAGAGGATACGCACATGAGTGATAATGAAAAAATACAGGCATATATCCACAAGTATCCCTGGCCTCGACGGCGTTTGATCCGTGGATTATTAAAATTCGGCATCGAGATCGCACAAACCTTGCTTGTAAAGTGGGAAGTCATTGGGCGAGACAATATCCCCCAAAAAGGACCGCTTCTGATTGTGGGCAATCATTTCCATTTTATTGATACGATTGCACCCATTCACGCGACCTCATTTCCTTTGGAATTTATCGGTGATTTTGTGATGCCAAACGCTCCACCCCTGATGCGTGTTTTTCCAAAAGCCTGGGAAACATTAAAGATTCAGCAGGGCGCGCCCAATTTTGAAGCTCTTCAAGCATCAGAAGCCGTTTTAGCCCAGAAGGGCGTGCTGGTTATTTATCCCGAAGGCCACGTTCATTCCGGACCTTTGCGGCGGGCTTTGCCCGGGGCTGCATATATGGCCCTTCGAACGGGTGCCCCTATTTTGCCGATGGGAACGATCAGCGATAATGAATGGAAATTGTTTGAAACAATTAAACTTAAAAAAAGAAGACTGAAGGTGACCACACAGGTTGGTGAGGTTTTTGGTCCCCTGAAATGTGAGAATCTTGCACGCCCTTCTCGCGAGGAAATCAGGGAAGCCGGCACCTTGATCATGCGTAAGATTGCTGAATTGCTGCCGCAGGAAAGCCGTGGCGAATTTGCCTAGGCACTGAGACATTTACTGGCTTGAAATTATAGGTAAGAGGCTGTGGAAAAATACAGTCTCTTTTCATTTCAAAGGACTCGTCGTATCCTTAAGAAGCTGTACAAAAACTCTAATATTAAATAAATAATCGGGGATTAAAATAATTGCATTAATGATGGAATAAAAGGGAATTTTGGATGCAATACAAGGATTATTATGAGGAATTAGGCGTTGGGAAAACAGCCAGTCAGGATGAGATCAAGAAAGCCTATCGAAAATTGGCGCGCAAGTATCATCCAGATGTGAACCCGAACGACCCTCATGCGGAAGAGAAATTCAAAGATATCAATGAAGCCTACCAGGTGCTTTCTGATGATGAGAAGCGCAAGAAATATGATCGCTTTGGGTCACAATGGAAGCAGTATCAACAAAGCGGTGGGCGTGCTGAGGACTTTGATTGGTCACAATGGACTGCGCAAGGGCAACCTGGGGGGACGCAGTATCGCACGGTATCCCCAGAAGAATTTGAGCAGATGTTCGGCGGCGGTTTCGGCGGCGGCTTTTCAGACTTTTTTGAAACCTTATTTGGAGGTATGGGGGGGATGCGTTCTCCAAGGCAGACCACGCAGCGGGCGAGCCCACAATCCGCACGCCGTGGAAGGGATATTGAGCATCCTGTTGAAATCACCCTTGAAGAAGCATTTCATGGCGCATCAAGGACGCTATCTTTTGAGGGAGGTCGTCGAATCGAAGCCAAGATCCCTGCAGGTGTAAAATCCGGATCGAAAATCCGTTTGAGCGGTCAGGGTGCAGGTGGGACGCAGAGCGCCGGTGACCTTTATCTCAAAATCAAGGTATTGCATCATCCTCAATTCACCCGGGATGGTGATCATTTGCGAGTTAACCAGCCTGTGGACTTTTTCATTGCGCTGTTGGGGGGCGATGTTCGCGTTCGAACGATCGACAAAGAGGTTAAGCTGACCATTCCGCCTGAAACGGATTCTGGTAAGATATTCCGTTTGAAGGGGCTGGGCATGCCGAAACTAAACAAGCCCAATCAACATGGCGATTTATATGTCACTGTTCAGGTTCAGGTTCCCAAACATCTGACCGATGAACAGAAAAAGCAGTTTGAAGAATTACAAAAAACACTCGGGTCTGCAGGATAATGGATATTCAGATTGACACTGCTCGAGTGGTTAATCATCTGATATGAATATGACGAAGATTGAAATTTTTACATCACCCACAGCCTTAACCAGGGCAACCGTGACCTGCTTTGTTGAGCAGGCTCAGAAAGCTATTGAGGAAAGGGGCAGGTTTTCCGTCGCGCTTTCGGGTGGAAGCACACCTCGTGCCATCTATCAAGAATTGGCAAAACCGAACCACCAAACCGGATTGGATTGGGAGAGAATTCACCTCTTTTGGGGCGACGAACGGCATGTGCCACCCGTTCATCCCGATTCCAATTTTAAAATGGTAAAGGATGCTCTGCTGGCACATATTGCCATCCCCGAAACGAACATTTACCGTGTGCCGGCTGAGCTGGACGTTCAAAAAGCTGCTGCTGATTACGATGCTGGTTTGAGGGTTTTCTTTACTGGTGATTGGCCGCAGTTCGATCTGGTGTTTCTCGGGATGGGAAACGATGGCCATACAGCGTCCCTGTTTCCGTATTCATCAGGGTTGGATGAGGAGGTTGACTGGTTTATTGCCAACCAGCTGCCAGACTCTGGAGAATGGAGGCTGACGTTAACTAAAAATGCCATCAATGCCGCCAGAAAAATCGTCATCCTGGTTCAGGGAGCTTCCAAAGCAACTATGCTGGCAGAGGTGATCACGGGACCCTACAAGCCTGAAGAAAAACCCGTACAATTAATCTCACCTGTGGATGGCGACCTGGTCTGGATGGTCGATGCAGAGGCTGCCAGCCAATTACCTCGTGATGTGAGAACAAATTTATCGAACTCCTGAGAATAAAGGCTGATGTGTCCTTTTCTATTGAAACACTAAAACAATTCTCATTGCTTGCGATACTATCTGATGAAGATCTCAGACGGATTCAGCCAACTATTGTCGAGATCAATCTTGTAAAAGATGAGGTCTTGTTTCTGGAAGGTGACAATGCAAATGCACTTTATTTTGTTCTAAATGGATGGTTAAAGGCTGAAAAAATGTCTCCTGAGGGGCGACAGCAAACTCTACGGTTTATCGGTCCGGGCGAGTTGATCAATGAACTTGCTGTTTTTTCGAATGAAGTGAATGCTGTGAGTGTGATCGCAATGGAAGCTTCGCGTGTGTTTGCCATCCCTCATTCAGAGATTGAGATCCGATTAACTGAATCCCCTTCATTCTCGCGGGCGGTTGTACGGAATCTGGCACAAAGGATCCAACATTTACTCAACCACATTGAAAACCTTTCGCTCTATCCAGTTGAAGTCCGCCTGGCGCGCTACCTTATCGCAGAGGCGCAAGATGGTATAATCGATCGTCCATCCTGGAAAACACAATCGGAAATTGCCAACCAGCTGGGAACCGTCCTTGATGTATTCAATCGCAACCTTCATAAATTTGCTAAACTGGGGTATATCGAAATCAATCGTGACCAGATTATTCTTTTGGACCCAACAAGCCTGAAAAAGATTGCGCAGGGATAACCGGGGGAAATCGCAAGCTTTTCCATTCGACTTAAGTCAAAGAATTCTCATTTCAAATTCAGTAAACTCTAAGCACTATTTGTTTTGGAGGTGCGTAATGCAAAAAATGCTGGTATTTGGATTGATGTCTTCTCTCCACGATGTGTTCACAGCGTTGTGGGTTGGCGGGTTATTGACAACTGCGCTATCACTGATGCCTGCCCTTAAGAAATTGGGGATTAAGAGTGATCCTGCTCGGCAGATCTTAAAAAGCTACCAGAACCGTCTTAGGGTATTTACGGTCATAAGTGTGGTTGTTCTGTGGATTACAGGGTTGTTGTTGGCAAAACAATCTGGCACAGGCTTCAATTTGTTAAGCTTTGCAACCCCTTATCATGCTCTGATTTCGGTCAAACACCTCATTGTGACCCTGATGGTTATGATTGGAATTTATCGTGGATTTATTCTGGGGCGCAAAGTGGATGACTTTACCGCACAACAACAAAAAATGTATGCGATTCTGATATTTATCAACGCGTTTCTGGGAATTGTGGTGCTCTTCTTGAGCGGATTCAGTGCAGCAATAGCATGAGGAAATATCCGGTAAACCGAAATAAAAGACGAAGAGACTGTTTGGACTATCGATAAAAATCAAAATAACAGGCAGAATCGAAACGCTCTAATGAGCCCAGGAAATAATCAATGCCGGGTGGATTTGTGCCAAATTCTTCTGAAAAAGCAACCCAACCTCCTGCTTTAACAGCCTGATAGATTTCGCTATTCGGTTGGGAAAGATTGCCATCAGAGGGCAGGTGGCGGCACTGCCTGCCGGTTGTAAAAAAGAAGTATTCACAATTGTTGGTGTAAATGCTATTCTCGGGCTGGCTGTTGACGATCGCCCTGATCTCATCCCCACAATCGTGGTTGCGGTCTGTATACTGACGATATAATCGGGGTTGTTTTTCGAGAACATCCACAAATTCCTCAAAGTAAATTTGCAGACTGACCAGACACAGGAACAGGATCAAAATTTTTGGAAAGAGTTCCCGGCGCTTCCAGTAGACGCTCAACAGGGCACAAATAAAGATCAGTAAGATAATGTAGATCGGGATGAGATATCGGGACAGACCGTAAACCGTTTGGTCGGGTGTGAAGAGGATCGTGTTCAGAATAATCGCCAGGATATAAATGGGTGGAAAAACGAACAGTACAACCATGATCGTCCTGGGATGTTTTTCTGTTGGCAAGTCTTTTTGAAAGATAAGCCAGAGGATGAATAAGATCAGGATAAAACCAAGGGATGCAAACAGGGCATTGAACCGCTGATGTTCCAAATTGAAAAAGGTTTGCCATTTAAACCAGGAGGCAATCTCGCTCCCCAGGATGTTCCAGTACTCTGATGAAAAAGGAACCAAAGGACCTGCTTCAGATGGTGGCGAGGAAGGCGTAACAAGCCGGTTTCTGATTAAAAACGCGCCGGGTGCAAGAATGGATGTGAATCCAAAAATGAAGACATCGCGGACGCGTTTTCCGAATCTTTGTTTTTTTATCATCAACATCGTGATTGCCAACGGTGGCAGGAAAACCGCACCCGCCAGGCGGGTCGCCATCATAAAGGCGCTGAACACACCCACCAGGAATGCTTTCCAAGCGGTAGGCGTTTGGATGTATCGATACCATGCCAGGATAATTGCCAGCAGCAAGACGATGAACAATGGCTCGCTCATCACCCAGGCGAAGATGTTCATGGTATTTGGCGCCATCACCAGGAAAGAACTGCCTAAAAAGGCGGGCATGACTTTGCCCGTGATTTGAAAAATGATCCAGCCTGTGAGGACGATGCTGAGACAGAACAAAACCAGGTTGAGGATACGTGCCGCATACTCTGCGGTGCTTCCCAAACGGATCCCAATCGCGACCAGCATGGAATAAGCGGGTTCAAATCCGGTGATGGGCTCAGGATCGCCTTCAGCGATGTGCAAGACATAGCCTTTGCCGTTGACCAGGTTTTCTGCACCCTGCAAATAATGCACTGAATCTCCTGAAATGCCCATGCCCGGTTTGGTGAGGTGCGTTTGAACAGCGCCGCCAACCAGGGTGACAATGGTTAGCATGACCCAAAATAGCCAGCGATTGCGGTTGTATGTCGTTAGAACCTTTCTCGATTTTTCGACGAAAGCCTGGATTTTTGGAAAGCAAGGGAAATGGATTTCATTGATCAGCGTTAACATGGCGGTCTGATGATAGGCAAGGTAAAGCGTTGCTGGAATAAAGAACAGCAAAAACCAGAAAGGGATGAAGTTGGGAAATCCAACTTTAATGAATACCATCGCCATGGCTGTCACGATTAATGCATCCAACCAGTACCTCACAAGCCGAGCATTTGGGAAGGTGATGGTTTCCTTGTTCAGGATGCGTAAGGCGAGCCAGAGCAGGAAGGTGATGATCGTGCCAAGTGTGACAAAATCGCTGATGGGGAGAAGGGCGCCAAGAGTAGCCCAGAAAGTGTCAGGTTGTCCCCAGGTGTTTCCTGGGAGGTGGATATTGAATGTGTTGGATGCGACATCCGAAGAAAAGCGCCATCTCAGAGCCGTCTTCTGACCTGATAGATCGAGCTGATCCGGTTTGATGATTTGAGCCTGACCATCCCAGACGATCTTGACCGGTGCAGAATCGATTGTAAAGGATAGCGTGAGTCCCCCGGTTTGGGCGCGTTGATAAATGAGCGACCCTCCGGGAGGAAGACGAAAGCCCATTTTTGCAAAGGGTTCAACCTGTCCTTCTGAAGAAAACTGATCTCGGCTGATCAAATTGTCATCTGGCGAGAGGACGGCTTTGAGCTTCACTTCAGCATCTTCCGCTGTTATCTTGAGGTCGTGGGTTGTTCGGAAAGGCACACGTTGATAAGGAACGAGGAGAAAGATGAGCGCACTAAGAAACACAGCGCCTGCCACGAGATAAATTCGCCATTTGGGCTGAGTGATTCGTCGGATGAATTCAATTCCAAGATGGTGGGCTAAAAGGCTGAAATTGAGGGTTAGACCACCAAGCACAATAATTTTTAACCACAAGGGGATGATAAAGAGAAGGTTGATGCGAGTTGAAAAACTATAACTCCAGAAGAAGCCGAAAATCGCAGCAAGGGTTGCGAACCAGATTTTTTTACTTTTAAGCATGAAAGTTCTCACAGGTCATTGATAACGCCTATTGTATCTTAATCTAAAATTTATGCGATGTCTCTGATTGGCTTGCTTGACGGATGATAAATCACAGTGCTATCATTTTAATATGTATTTACGCGGCAGCAAATGGTCTATGAATAGGCGACCGAGGCGGTCCAATCCCTGGTTGATCGCTCTTTTGGTATTGATTATTGGCGTTTTAGTCTATTTAAACGTCTACATCATTCCGACCGTGCCGCCTCTTTTCATCCCAACCCCAACCGCAACCCGACATCCCCAATCTTTTTCCGACGAGGCTGAGGCTTATATGAACGAGGGCAGGATGGGCTTGGCAAAAGAGGCTTTTCAGGCTGCCATCAAAGCTGATCCTCAGAACATGTCGAACTATCTGACACTGGCGAAATTGCAAATTTACAGCGGCGATTACGAGGAAGCCAGGGTAAACGCCGAGAACGCACTCTTATTGAACAAAACCTATCCCTCTGCGTTTTCGCTGCTGGCATGGGCAAAGGGTTTTTTGGGTGAATACTTGGAGGCAGAAGCCGACCTTAAATCTGCACTTGAGATTGATCCCAACAATGCCATGGCGCATGCTATTTATGCCTACGTGCTCGCTCTGCGAGTTGCGAACAATGCGGGCGAACTGGGAACGGTTGACCAGGCAATCGAGGAATCGCGTTTGGCTCTTGAGATGGACCCGCAATTAATGGAATCACACTGGGCGCGCGGTTATGTTTTGGAAATAACCAGTAATTATGAAGAAGCTGTTCAGCAGCTTAAAACAGCAATTGATCTAAATGATAATATTGCCGAACTTCATCTTGCCTTGGGGAGGAACTATCTTGCGATAGAAGAATATGACCAGGCAGTCTTCGAATTTGCAAAAGCGTATTCTCTGAACCCGGCTGACCCACTCCCGAACTGGTATATTTCACGAGTTTATGCCCGGATTGGTGAATTTGCAAAGGCAGTTCAGTATGCAGAACAGGCGATGAGCGATGCGCCGACTGACCCTTATATGCACGGGAATTTGGGATCCATGTATTACCGGGATTTGCAATACAACAACGCTATTAAATACCTCGAACTTGCGGTTCGGGGCGGCATCACGGACGATGGTGATGTTGTGGAGGGGTTGCCTCTGGATTATTCAAGATCTGTGATGGAGTATTACAGTCGGTATGGGCTGTCTCTGGCGCGTGTCAATCGCTGCAATGAAGCTGTTCAGGTTGCTCAGGCGATGATCCAGACCTTGCCAGACGATGACACCGCTATTTTCAACGCTGAAGAAATTATTCGCATCTGTCAGGAAGCTTTGGAAAATGGCGCAACAGAAACGCTAGATGACGAGGCGCAGGAGGATGAAGTTGAACCGACTTCAATTCCGACATCTGAGCCGGAATCATAATCTTTCCCACCTGTTTGTGAGTTTCTGATGTATTTACACGGTAAAGATCCCACTTTTCGACCCACTCGAAAGAAAACCAACCCTTACACGGTGATGGTATTGCTCGTATTGATCGCTTTCTTCTTTACAATCCTTTCGGGCATTGTAAAAGGAGATGTGCAGCCGCTTTTCTTGCCGACCCCCACGCCAACACGAACCACACACTCTTTCGTCGTTGAAGGTCAGACGCATTTTGCGGCTGGCAATTTGGATGCGGCGATTGAGGCTTATCGCAAAGCGATTGAACTTGACCCGAATGACCCGGTGCTCTATACAGAATTAGCCCGGGTTCAAACCTATACATCGGCGCTGCTTACAACGGATGCCGAGCGATCCCGCCGGTTGAGCGATGCGTTGGCTTCGATTGACAAGGCAAAAGAACTTGCGCCAGACAGCAGTGAAGTGCTGGCGGTCCGTGCTTTTGTCTTAAATTGGAATTCAAACCCAATTCTTGTTGATGATGACGTGTCGGAGGACTTACTTAATAAGGCAGAAGCGGAAGCGGTGATCGCGCTTCAACTTGATTCAAGAAACACCCTGGCGCTGGCGTATTATGCAGAAGTTCTTGTGGACCAGAAGCGATGGAATCAGGCACAGCAATACATTCAACAAGCGATCGAACGAGACCCCAGCTTGATGGATGTGCACCGAATTATGGCTTACACTTATGAAACCCTGGGGGAATATAATCTGGCGATCCAGGAATATTTAAAAGCCATTGAGATCATGCCAAACTACACTTATCTTTACATCGCTGTGGGAAGGGTTTACCGACATCTTCGATTGTATGAACAGGCGCTGGATAATTTTGCAATGGCAGCAAACCTGAACGAGCAGCTTGGAATCGATGATCCGATTCCATATCTGGCGATTGCAAATACTTATTCACAGGATGGCGAATTTTTTATTGCGGCGCTGAATGTCAAACATGCTTTGTCGATGACGCCTGCCAACCCGGAGGTTTACGGTCAATTGGGTGTGGTTTATCATAAGTCGCGTAATTATGAGGGTGCGATCCCTGCTCTGGCATGCGCCATAGACGGGTGCGATGCTTTGGAAAGCTGTGAGGTGCGGAGATGCGATCCTGCGGTTGATCCGATGGTGTCCGTCGAAGGCTTACCGCTTTCAGGAAGTACCGTTGTTTATTATTTCACTTATGGCTCAGTTCTTTCGGGGCTCCATCGAAAAGGGGATGACAAATGTGACCGTGCGCTGAAGGTGTTTTCAGAATTGCGCAGTCAATTTGCGGAAGATTCTTCGGTGATGAGCATTGTGCGGGCAGGCGAAGAAATCTGCAGGTATAATGCAGAACCGCTGGAAGAAGGGGTGGAAGAACAGGAGACGCTTGAAGATGAGGTGGACTCAAAAACACCTTGAGAGCACCCGGGGGAAACGTAAGACTTTTATAAGAATCATAAAATCTCCCTTGACGTGATTTTTGAAAAAAGGTATGATTTGTTTATTAGCACTCTTGTTAAAAGAGTGCTAAATGATGAATATTACCAAATAATCAAAACTTTATGGAGGAACGAATGACAATTTCAATTAAACCTTTGGGAAATCGACTCGTCGTGGAACCCATCGAGGAAGAAGAAATTACCGCTGGCGGTATTGTGCTTCCTGAAACCGCTAAAGAAAAACCTCAAAAGGGTACTGTTCTGGCAGCCGGTCCTGGTGAGCGCAATGATAAAGGTGAATATATGCCCCTCGAGGTCAAAGAAGGCGATAAGGTCTTGTTTGCTAAATACTCAGGGACTGAAGTGAAGTATGACGGCAAAAAACTGCTGATCTTGCGCGAAAGCGATATTCTTGCAAAACTTAGCTAGTCACTGAAAGAATTTAAGGAGTAATAAAAAAATGGCAAAACAAATTATATTTTCTGAAGAAGCACGCCGATCTTTGAAAACCGGCATTGATATTGTTGTAAAATCTGTTGCAACTACACTTGGACCAAAGGGCCGCAACGTTGCACTTGATCGAAAATTTGGATCCCCCACAATTACACATGATGGCGTGACCGTTGCAAAAGAAATTGAACTCGAAGATCCCTTTGAGAATATGGGTGCCCAGCTCTTGAAAGAAGCGGCAACCAAAACCAATGATATCGCTGGTGACGGCACAACCACATCCACTGTTTTAGCACATTCGATTGTAACCGATGGTTTGAGAAATCTTGCTGCTGGTGCCAACCCAATGCTTTTGAAACGCGGCATTGAAATGGCAGCCAAAGCGGTTTCTGAAGCAATTGGCGATCAGGCAATTGATATCACCACCAAAGACGAAATTGCCAATGTTGCCACGATTTCCGCACAGGATCGGGAAATTGGCGAATTGATCGCTGAGGTTATGGATAAAGTTGGTAAAGACGGCGTCATTACAGTTGAAGAATCTCGCGGCCTTCAATTTGAAACGGAATATGTTGAAGGTATGCAGTTTGATCGCGGTTATATTTCACCTTACTTCGTCACCGATCCAGAGAATATGGAAGCTGTAATCGAAGAACCCAACGTCCTTGTGTATGACAAGAAGATTTCTGCTGCCAGCGACATTGTCCCCCTGCTCGAAAAACTTGTTCAGGTTGGCAAACGTGAACTGTTGATCATCGCTGAAGATGTTGATGGTGAAGCATTGGCAACCCTCGTGCTTAACAAACTGCGCGGCATGTTGAATGTTCTGGCGATCAAAGCCCCCGGATTTGGTGACCGTCGCAAAGCCATGCTGCAGGATATTGCTGTTCTGACCGGCGCGACTGTGATTTCTGAGGAAACCGGACGCAAGCTGGAAACAGTGACCATTGAAGACCTCGGCCAGGCTGAGAAAATCGCAAGCACCAAGGACGACACAACCATCGTCGGCGGCAAAGGCGACACAAAGGAAATCAAGGGACGCATCGAGCAAATTCGTGTTGAAATTGAGAACAGCACCAGCGATTACGATCGCGAAAAACTGCAGGAACGCCTTGCAAAACTCTCAGGTGGTGTTGCCATCATCCGTGTTGGCGCTGCAACTGAAACCGAACTGAAAGAGAAGAAACATCGTGTTGAGGATGCCCTCTCTGCTACCCGCGCTGCGGTTGAAGAAGGTATTGTGCCCGGAGGCGGCGTTGCACTGATCAACGCGATCTCAGCACTTGAAGGTATCAAGGTAGATGATCCTGATGCGCAAATTGGTGTGAAAATCGTGGGCAATTCACTTGAGGTTCCCATGCGTATGATCGCCGAAAATGCGGGCAAGGATGGCTCTGTGGTTGTTGAAAGTGTCCGCCAGGCACAGGTAAAAGAAAAGAACAAGCGTATGGGTTATGATGTTTTGAAAGAAGAATACGCGGATTTGGTCAAGGGCGGCGTGATTGACCCTGCCAAGGTTACCCGGGGTGCACTGGAAAATGCAGCTTCTATCGCAGCCATGATCCTGACGACAGAAGCCTTGATCACCGACATCCCTTCGGAAGAACCTCCAATGCCTCCAGGCGGCGGCATGGGCATGGGCGGCTACTAAACCGATCATCCGTCAACCGAAGTTGATGTAAGATAAAAAACTAGGTTAACAGCACCGATTGTGAGAAAGAAACACAATCGGTGCTTTTTTTTAATTATGCAGATAAATCAATGCAAGCGCGGGTATAATGTAAATCATGTGGATACAGATTGCAAAACGGACCAAGCCGCATATCTGGCTTTTATTATTATTCCTGTTTCTCTCAGCATGCACAAAAAATGGGACGCTTCCAACAGAAGAGCCGCCGAAGGTTGAACCTCCCACAGCCACAGCAACAGTCGCGGCGCCAAGCGCAACGCCAATACCGGCGGCTGCGATTGTGAATGGTGAACGGCTGCCGCAGGCGTGGTTGGAAGCTGAGTTTTCTCGTTACCTGGCTGCACAGGAGGTGATGGGGCAGGCTGTTGAGGACCAGGATGCTGCCAGGACATACGTTCTTGATGATTTGATCGACCAGATATTGCTGGCGCAAGCGGCGCAGAATGCAGGCTTTGAGGTTCCTGATGAAGAGGTGCAGGCTCGCATAGATGAACTTCGGGGGGGCGTTGATCTGGATGCCTGGATGGTGACATGGGGGTATTCAGAAGACGACCTCTTCCAATTGCTTAGATTGCAGCTTTTTGGTGCGCATCAAAAAGAAACGATCATCGGGGCAGTACCTGAACCGATGGAACAGGTAGAACTGCGCCAGGTCTTTGCCTACACTGAAGAAGGCGCCAAACGCGCTATGGTCAGTCTGAATTCGGGGCGGGATTTTGACGAAGTTGCCTTTGAATATGACCCACAAATTGGTGGGTACCTCGGGTGGGTTCCAAAAGGCTATTTATTGATCCCGGCTGTTGAAGAAGCGGCTTTCAGCCTTCCTGTTGGCTCTTTTTCAGACATCATCAAATCAGAAATCGGCTTTCATATCGTAAAAGTCGTCAACAGAGAAGAACGAAATTTGTCTTCCGATGCATTGATCACCCTCCAGCGCCAGGCATTATCTACTTGGCTGTCTGAGAACAGGGAAAATAGCACGATTGAGGTGTTGGGGGACTGAAATGAGCAACCAACCGCCACGAAGGATCCCTAAAGCCACAAACCGATATGGGCCGCAGCAACCCCCGCCGAGCATGGCAACACCGCGTCTCCCCGAACCCAGCAATAAAATTGGCTTCATGGGCATTGTGTTTATGCTGGCAATCCTTGCCGGGGTTACCTGGTTGGCCATGGTGGTTTTTGGTTGGGGACCTTACCAGAAGGATCATCCGTTAACGACGGTCAATCCAGATGCGATGCTTTTTAATACGACGGACATCCCATCTTTCGGCATAATGCTTACAACGCCGGATGCCAACACAATTGCGACACAGGGACCGGTGTTACAGGAGCCATCCCCAACCTTATTGCCGTCTGCCACGCCCGAGATTCTTCCCTTTGTTTTGGATGGTGAGCCCGAACCCGTTCCCAGCGTGATGATCCGTCCGAAGCTGGGATGCGATTGGCTGGTGATCGCAGGTCAGGTTTGGGATCTGCAAGGCAGCCCGCTGGTTGGTCTGAAAGTTCGTCTGTTTGGAACGCTGGGTGGTTATGCTATCGATACTTATGCGCTGACCGGCGCTGATCATGCCATTGCCTATGGTGAATCGGGTTTTGAATTTGCCCTTGAGGGGATGGTTACGGATAGCGATGGATCCCTGCAGATCCAGCTGGTTGACGCCGACGGCATTCCGCTTTCAAACGCTTATAAATTGCAGACTTTTAATAATTGTCAGCAAAACTTGATTCTGGTGAATTTCAAACAGGTGCGTTGAAGTTCAGATTTAATCGATTGTTCTCGCTGGTGTCCTAACCAGCATTTATTGGTGTGCTATTGGCTTTCATTGTTGGTGTGACTTCAAGACGCTGTACAGACAGGACATGAGCAGTCGAGTCTCATAATGATTAATGAGATGGATTGCTTCGTGTCTCGCAATGACATAAAGGTGAGATACTTTCTTTCCTTTCAAGACGCTACGTAGGCAGGGTTCATCGGTGACCCGATTGTTCTCGCTGGTGTCCTCACCAGCGAGGGTGTTGTACCTATCCAGATCGTTGCTGATAACCCCGTGAAATTTACCGCGATCACCCTTCGACATTAGCTCAAGCGTATCTTTTCCAATCGATTCCTGATTTCCTTTGCATTTTTCAACATTTTCATCGCGCACAATCATTTATTGGTGCGCACAAAAGAGGTGCACACCCTACCATGTACTTTTAACCTTCAATACAGAAATCAGGTACACACCCTCCCGCGCACCATAAAAACTCAGCCGGATGTTTTCCCAAGGATGGACACATTTTCATCACCCGCGAGGAGCCCCGTCAAAGATGCGGCGGGTAGTAAAAGCACTTTTCCGGGTGCAAAGAATTCAAAGTTAAAGCCAGTTTCATCACCGGCATGCTTTCCGGGGATGGGCATCAGGCGGGCGGTCAGCGGCTTATTCAAGCGCAACGAAAGGGCGGCAATATCCAGCAGGACAGCCTGAATTTGCTCAATGGACGCGTCACCGGGCAGGGGGACCGTGTCCAATCCCGTACCGCATACTGCAGAATACAGGAGCAGGTCCTTGATGCCCAGAACGCCCTCGCCGCCCCGTTGTGCCAGCACCTGATCTTCGAGCACAGGGAGCATTAATCCGTTAAAACCTGTTCGCTTAAATTGAGCGCGATCGAGGCAATTCATCAGGAACGCTGTAGCCGCCAGACTGCCTGAGAGACCTAATTTGCTTACGCCCAGGTGTTCCAATGCGGACCCGATGGAAATCTCCCGGGTAGGAAAAGGCGCAAGTGAAAAATCGATCCCTTTGAATTCCACCTGATAAATCCTTTCCAGCCTTGCTCCGATGGCTTCAAGCCTGTGGGCATGCGTTTCAATGGCTTTAACCAGCAGATCGGAAGCGTTTGATAGTGAGTCCGCCTCAGAGAATGCATCCACCGCCAGGTCTGCCGCTTCAATGGCAAGCCCAAAGGCGGGTGCTTTTCCCTGGTGGTAAGCAGCGGGGAAAAAAGGAACCCAGGGCGGCACGTTTGCGAGGGTTGCAAAACGTAAATTTGCAAATCCGTCCTTTTCAAGTGCTGCTGACTGAAAAATCACCTGTGCGCAGGCACGCACTGCGGGAAGGCAGATCTCGCCCTTTGCGGTTGTGAGATGACCGCTGAAGAAAACATTGCTGGACTGCGCCAACATCTCAGGGATGGCGCTGTAGGAATGGATATGCTCGGGCAGGGCGGGTCCAAGCGCAACATAGGCAAAGCCTTCTCCATGAGTCATATTTTCAATCTGCGTCAGGGCTGATAGATACGAATCTCTGTGAAGGAAGGATGCGAAGGGCGGTGTGGCCAAGCGGATGGATTGGACCGGGTAGCCGTCCTGGATGAAGGCTTGTTCTGCATGGCGAACGAAAATACCGGCTTTTTGAATCAGGTTCTTGCTGATTGGAAAACGGGGGTCCATAAAATAGGTGATCGATCGAATTCGCATGTTTGCTCCTTTTAACCAGTCTGGCGCTGTCTGAGAACTTCTGCCATCAGGATCGCGCCTGCGACGCCTGCATTCAGAGATTCGGCGCGACCGTGCATTGGAATTGTGATTCGGTGGGTGGCAGATCGTTCTCCTTCCGGACTGACGCCAAAGGCTTCTCCGCCGATCAGAAGGGCGCAGGGTTGCTGAAAATCTGCCTCCCAAAGAGGTACACCACCAACGGACACCGCCAGGAAGATGGGAAGTCTGTCGAGGAGCCCCTGAATTTCAGACCAGGTTTTTTCGATGATGGGCAGATAGAAATGGGCGCCCATGCCTGCACGCAGCACTTTTGGAGCAAAGGCGTCCGCTGTACTAGGGGCGAGATAGACCCCATCCACACCGGCTGCCTCAGCAGTGCGCAGTAAAGTGCCCAGGTTGCCCGGATCACGGACCTGGTCAATGATCACGATGAATGAGGGGTGCTCGGGCAGCGCAGGGTGATTCTGTCCTAAGACAGCCAGGATGCCCTGCGGCGTTTCCGTGTCGCTGATCTCCGCCATCAATTCCGGTGTGACTTCATCGACAGTCATCCCCGTTTTGTCTTGCAGGCTTTCCAGCAGTTTGACTCCGCGATCGGAAAGCGTCTGATCATAGAGGACGAATTGGATTGGCCAGGACGCTCGAAGCGCTTCTTTCACCAGGCGAACCCCCTCAATGGCAAAGGCGCCTTCGGCTTGGCGTGCACGGCTGCGGCTCTGGAGGGCTCTGGTGAGTTTGATCTTGCTGTTGCTTGATGAAGTGATGATGGATGACATCATGAATCCTTTGCTTTGCGAATTGTTCTTTTATTGTAACAAAAATTTTTCTGTTTTAAATAGAGGGCGTTGATAATTGGTTAGTTCATTATTCAACATTATTTGCAGGGTGGACACAGAGGTCCACGCCTGTGAAACGATATGATATTAGAGGAATTCTTGTTCACTAAAATTTTATATGTTGATTTATAAGCCTGTTAGGAAATACCATTTGTTTTTCAACGGCTTCTTAATAAATGACTGCCCGAAACAAATACTGCCTTATTAATGAACAGGCATGGAACGGTGTTCTATAGGCAAGAAATGATGCCAGGTAAGGAAAATTGCCAGGATATATAAAGCGCTGGTGGCGATGAAGAGGGGCGAGAAACCAAATCTGACCTGAACGAATCCGGACACAAGAACCCCGACCACCTGCCCGAATTGCCATCCCATCCCCCGGATGCTGGCAATGACGGCTTGTTCATTCGGCGGGCTGTTGATCATGGCAAAGTTCTCAAGCAAAGGTGAGGACATTTGCATCAGGACTGCGCGAAAAAGGAAGGAGATTAGCGCGACCCACAATAGCGGTGAAAATCCCAGCATGAGCAGAAACAGGACGCTGGCGAATTGTGTCACGACGGTTGGAATGATCCGACTGCGGGTGATTCTTGCCAGCCAGGGAGTCATGATTGAACCGACGAAAACCAGACAGGACGTTATAGCGAAGATGATCCCCAGAAGATTATCGCTGATATCAAATTTTTGGCGGAGGAACACATTGAGATAGGGGATCAGCAAGCCCGCCCCAAACCCGGTGATCAGGTTGATCAACGCCAGCTGTTGAACAATTGGATTTGACAGCAGTTTACGCACGATCACCTTCAAGGCAACGGGTGCGCTGGTTTGAGGCAGGCTCTTCCTGTCTTTAGGGAGAAGGACAATCGGGATAAGACTTGTTGCCGCAAGAAGGATTCCTGCTGTGATCACCCAGCGGTAGGATTCGGGGCTATCCTGAACGAGCCCAAATATTTTTTCCAATTGGTGGGGAACTTGCCCGGCGACAAGACTTCCGACCATGCTTGCGATCGTTATGAAACCGAAATTCAATCCGAAGATGGTTGCTTGATGTTCCTGTTTGCTGACTGCCATAATGTAGGGCGGTTGGGCAATTTGATACAACATGAAACCTGCCCCCTGAAGCAGTCCAAAGAGGATTATCAGGGCTGGGTTGAGCAAGCGGATTTGAAAAATCATGCCGATAAAACCAGTGCTCAAGCCAATCAGCATACTTTTGCGTGGGCCTATCCGATCCGACAACAATCCGAGCGGCAGTCCCAGAAGCAACGCCGCCAGGGGCGTGGCTGAGTGGATCAGGCCAAGCATATCCTGGCTGAAGCCCAGAGACAGGATGTACAGGTTAAAGAACAAATCCCACGCACTGAAGGAAAATCCATAAAACAGGGTGGAAAGTAGAAATAGTTTGGTTTGTCGGTTGAAGTGTGGCTTCATAAAAAGTTATAATCAAACCCATTTAAACAATGGGTTTGATTTTACCATAAGACCATCCCCGATCTCTCCTCAGTACTTCAGGGTTGTTCAGGGAAAAAATAGTATTTCATTTCAATCTATGAAAAGTTGTTTACCAGCCTTTTTCGATAGGTGATCATGGTTTTATATGCCTGGTAACCGAGGCTTTGGTAAAGTTGAAGTGCACCTGTCGGGTTATGGGTATCCACACTCAGCGCTACTTCGGTCATACCAAGGGCTTTATGCATTTGCATGCTGCGCACAATCAAAGCCTTTGCTATACCGCGTTTGCGCCAGGCTCGCTGTGTGGCGATATCTTCTGTCCATCCCCTTTTACAGTTATATTTTTGGTTGTAATCAGGGTCAATATAATTCAGCACGCTTCCCACGATTGTATCATCATGCCATGCCACCTGCCACAGATCCGGCTGGAAATATTTTGATTCTTTGTAAGAGATATAATCATTTTCATTTGGTTCCGTAAACCCCCAATGGTCCCTGAAAGCCTCGGTAGAAGCATCCCAAATCTTACGGACATCCTCTTCTCTTACAGGGCGGACCTCCACACCTTCCGGCAGCTCCCTGGTGGGAATTTCGTCAAGCGGTCGTGACATTTCAAACTCATATCGAATTGCCTGGTAGCCAAGGTTTTCAAGGGTTTTGTTGTAACCTTGTTTTGAACTCAGGCTGTAGGTTTGGAAAAAACGCTGGCTGTCAACCGGATGTTGCGAGGCAATCGTCTGCAATCTTTCCTCGCACCACCTGATCATGGCGGTCTCAATGCCTTGATTTCGCCACTCGGGAACAATATGCACGAAATGGGCATAAATCCGGTCGTTTGGGTCTTCTTCCTGGAACCACTCAACCCGAGAACAGGCAACAGCCTCCCCAGAAATTTCAGCAATGATCAGGTCTTTTGCTGGATCAGAATTATTTAAATGCCTGTAATCGTTTTTAATATCATCCAGTGTGGTCGATCGATCTTCGTTGTCGGCGTTTGACGCGGCTTCAATGATCGCGATCATCGCGGGAAAATCTGCCTCCCCAGCAAAATGACGAACGCGTAAACCTTCAACAGGAGGAAAGCCGGTGATTGTCAATTTATTATTATTCATTTCAAAATCCTCAATTAATTAACAAAATCAATACAGAGTGGGGTGGTCACCACCGCTCACAGGGAAAGTCTTTTGCTGTTGACGCCGGCTGACACCGACCTCACTCTGTATTGTTTTCGGGAGAAATCCCAACCTGGGCCAAAACATTATTTTTTGGCAGCATCCCAACCTCTCCAGGAGAAAAACATCATCAGTCCTCCTTTGTGGTGGGTGGCGGGTTACCATTGGCTACCGCTGCTCGCTTCAAATCGTGTTCATTCAGCTTGAACTTAAACCAGGCAGGGATGACTGTGATCAGGGCAATCAGGGCAGTGATGTAGAACGGCGCCTGGGGACTGATTTTCTTCCATAAAAGGGAGCCAATTGCAGGAGCGGGCAATGAGAATATCCCCAGGCTGGCATGGATCAACCCGAATCCTGTTCCCAGCAACCGCTCGGGCAAGACTTTGCTGAGAAGCGATTGGTAAGCCGGTGAAAGCAAACCCACGCCCACGCCGAACAAAGCCCAGATGGCGGCATAGCCGATGAAATTGTCCATTTGGATCAGGAGGAACATGGCTAAGAATTCAATGAAAAAACCCAGAGCGATGGCGGCTCGTTCGCCGAATTTGTCTGCAAACCATCCGGCGGGGATCGTGGTCAGCATGGAAGCAATTCCAAAAGCGGATGATAGCCATCCGATCTGCTGCAGGCTCATCCCGCCAATTTCATCCAGATAAAGCGGCATTAATGTAAAGGACATTGAAAAGGCGATATCACGGACGCCGTCGGTCAGGAGCAGCCAGGTGAGCACGCCACCCGCCAATGCCAGCCCAAGGATGGTTTTAGCATTACCTTTGAGGGATGCCAGGGAAAGTTTTTCACTGGCAGTCTCCTGTCGTTTTTTTCCTTCAACTCGCGCAAGGATCAGTCGGATCGTTGTTGCGATCACATAAATAATGCCCGCGACGATCAGCATCAGTCTGAAACCATACTGATCCGCCAGCCAGCCTGCCAGGGGAGGCCCGATCACGGTCACCACCGTGTAAATCGTATCTGTGATGCCATAGACCTTACCGCGATGTTTTTCAGCGGTCTCCTCAGCGATGAATGCGCCAAAGCTGGGACCGACCAGGGAACGAGTCATGGCGCTCAGGGTCTCTGAAAGAAAGAGCCATTGCCATGTGGGCACAAAGATAGGCGTCAGATAAGCCCCTAAACCGATCAGGCTGCCAATGGCAACGCTTTTCAAGCGGCCAATGCTATCCGAAACCCAACCGCCCAACACCTGCAGCACCAGCGGGACAATCTGTGAGATGGTGAAAAATAAGCCCACCTGCATGATATCTGCACCAAGGTGTTTAATGTACAGGGGAAGCATGCTGTAGTACATTTCACCGGCGATATTCGCAAAGACCATTGCCACCATGAACACAATCAGGGTGTTGGAAAGGATACGGGATTTTGTTTGAATTTTTGGTGTCATTTCTTGTGCGTTGTGTGTATCCATTATGTTAACTCATTTTTATAATTTTTCGTTTTAGTCTCATGAAAGTGTTGTTGTTGTCAGGTCATTACCGGGCCTGAGCTCATATTCGTAGTTGATAGATGATTCCGAGATGTGCATCCCAACACTTTCATAAAGGCGGGTGGCGTTGGTCAGGCTGGTAGCATCCACTCCTAATCCGACGCGTTTCTTGCCGCGACGATAGAATTCGTTGAACGATGTCAGCAGCAACGCCTTACCCAGACCTTGCTTGCGCCAGAGTTTACGTACGCTTAATTCACTGACCCAGCCCATGTCGGGGTCTTCTGTCATTTTCCCATGATTTCTGCAGATACCCGCGATCTGATCACCGTCTTTTGCCAGAAACCACAGGCTGGGGTCGAAATCCTTGCTGGTTTCAATGTAATGTTCCCATTGTTCCATTAATTTATCTGTCGGGTGTTCGACAAAACCCCAATGATCGCGAAAACCATCCTGCCCTGCAATCAGGGCTTTTTCCAATTCGCTTTCAATATGGATGGGCACAATTTGGATGCCGTTAATGACAGCAGGTTGTTCGGGTTCTCGATCCAGCTCGATCACCATCCGGTAGTAGTTGCGCACGGGTTTGTAACCATAGGCAAGCAAGGCTGCGCTTCGCTGATGGTCTTTGCTTCTGAGCCCATTCTGAATAACGACCCGGGCGCCTTCTGGCACCAAATCGATGCGATTGCGCGTGTAGCCCTCCGCCCAGGCTAACAGGTTGAGATACAGTTGTTCATCCCAGTGATCAGGGTGCATCACACCCCAAACGTACTTGATGACATGCGGCTTCATGATGTCGAAAACGTCCACATAGCCGATAATATTCCCGTGTTCGTCTTCTATGACCCGTGCCATCTCTTCAGGAATAAACCCGGGTGATGTCCACTCACTGAGACTTTCATCCAGGTCAGTATCTTTCAAACCATAGGACGCCTGGGAATAGGCGTTGATAATATCAACCACTTTCTGGGCGTCTTTCAATGTGAAAGGTCTGATTTTCGTTTTTAAAGCCTTCTTCTCCATTTTTCCTCTTCTTCTTTGTGCACTTCCTGTTTCTCTGATTGTCCTGTCCGTGATCAAAAAAGAGTCACGGATTTCTTGATCCGTGACTCTTGGTCGTTCCAGAGAAAATCTTTAAAGGAGTAACAACAAAAAAGCCACGGACCCTGGAGATTGCCCGTGGCTGGATTACCGATTTCAGGTAATGCTAAATGTCAACAGGCGCACTCCGCGGCAGCAAATCATTTCCACCAGCATCGGCGGAAAGATCACGACGCACTTTGCTTATGAAAAATGCATTTGCCATTTGAGTGCTTTCCTTTCTTCCAAAATTCTACAATAAATTCAACTTTATGAGTCTATCATGATGATTTGGAGACTGTCAAGGGGTCAAATTTGTAATATATGAAAAGGATGAGTATGACCCATCGACGTGATTATGAATGAATAAATCACCTGGTTTTTCTCAACTGGATACGAATAATCAGGACTTTCTTATGAACCCCAGGTAAACAACCAGGATCAACCCCAACCCACAGATTGTGATCAGCCCGATGCCAACGTATCTCGCATCCCCCAAGGTTTGATGGATGATGGAAGGCGGAGATGTGGGCGTGGCGGTGGGTGCCGGGGTTCGGGTTGGGAAGGGCGTCATTGTCGGGCGTGGCTGAGTGGGGGTAGGGGTGATGGGTGTGGGCGTGCTGGTTATGGTGGGGGTGGCGGTTGGATCCGCTGGGGGGACAATGATCAATGACTGTCCTTCCATAACCTCTGTGGTCTCCGGACTTAACCCGGAATTGCCCAGTATTTGATCAATTGGGACGGCGTAAGCCTCCGAGATAGCCCAGAGTGTTTCTCCGTAGCGCACAGTATGAATGACACTGCCATCGGTGTTGGGTGTGGACGTGATCAGATATGAAGCGGAGACCAGCAGGTTGGCTGTTTCGGTCTCTGGAACCTGTGCGACAAAGTCGTTACTGCTGGTTGTGGGTGGTTGCGTGATTACCGTATCGCCCGGCAGAACGTTTAGTGTATAGTAAACAACCCCATCAGCCTGTGCCACACCAGCGCCGACACTGCCCGAAGCGAAACCGGTCATGGTTTGCATGTGAGTCCAATCCGACCAAACGCTGTTTACGCAGTGTTGAACAGACATATTGTTTCCCATTGCCACATTTTCTTTGATCCCCACATCAAAAGATGTGGTGCCATCGGCGCGAGTGTGCGTCCATCGCCCAATAGACGCCATATAATCGCTGTGGCTTTGGGCGAATCCCATTAGAAAGCCGCTGACTGCATAGGGTTCCAACCCCTGGCTTTGTCGGAGCTGGTTGACGGCGTTGATCAGGTCTGACGCAGAACCAGTTTGCGCGTGGACCGGGCGGAATGGAATTAATAATGCCAGGCATAGCGATAGAATTAACAAGGTCAGCCGCTGCTTAATTTCTCGCATAATGGGATTATTATAACTTGTTTAGTTTAAAAGGGAATTCACACAAAGCCTGAATGGGGTCATAGATCTTGCTGTTGGAAGGAGGTGAAAATTCAATCAGAGCACCAGTACAAACCACCCATCCTTGCCTGGTTTGCACGGGATGGGTGGTATTTAACTGAAACAGATCGTTTGAATTCAACCTATTTTCGTAATCTTTGAATAATTTTAACAAACCCCAGGACAGACATAATTGAGGTAAAACCAATCGTGCCCAGCTTTCCACCGCAGCCGCCCAGCAATGGCACGCTGAGAACAAAGAGAAACCCGCTGAACAAGCCTGCAATGAGCATATACCAGAATTTCGGACAGCGCGCCTTACTGGTCATACCAGCAAAACTGGCACAGATAACCACGACCGCCAGTTGCCCACCGATTTCCGGAAACAATGCTGGCAGGACGATCCCCCCCAGCAAACCAATTGCTGATGAGGCGAGGACGGGGCCATTGTTCAGGTAGGCATTCAAGTAAAAGGTCAGCGGGGCAGCAAAAAATGCGAACAGGATCAGCCACAGGTCGGTGTTCAAAGAGGGAATTGCCGGGCTTGCAAAAGTTCTTCCGAGGATCAGCCCGGCGGCGATTGCGCTCATGAAACCCATGGCACCCAATTTACCGCCAAATCCGCCGAAGACATCCCGACAGATAACGTAGACCAGGCCGGCAATGACGCTGACCAAAATGATTCCGGTGAATTCAGGGAACAACGCCGCAGAGGACATACCAGCAAAGGAGCCACAATACACAGGAATGGCGTATTTTGGGGCAACCAGCACAGCCAGAAGGCCAACCAGGGCGGACCCGATCACCAAGCCCAAGCCGAGATTGTTGTTCAGATAAAAACTTAATATGCTGCCCACAAAAACGGCAATGAACTCATACAATTTAATTGAGGAACTTACCGGCGCGATTTCTGCCTTGAGGACGGTTTTCCCCTCATCAAAAATAGTGAAATAAGTACCAACGGCGATGATGAGAACCGCTACACCCGCCGCTGGGTGAATGTTGAATGATTGTTTGACGGCATTGAAGATCAGCACAGTTACAATGAGTGTTAGCAAAAGAAAACCGATAATTGCTGAAGATTTTGTTAATGAATTTTTCTGGGATTTGGATGACATGACATTCCTTTCTCTTTGGCATTGGTCTGAAATGAAATTGCTCGGCTTTGATGGATTTCATTAAGCGCACTTCCATCAATGGTAAACGGTCTTTCACATCGAAAAAAATTATAAGTGCAACATCTTAGCCGCTATTTTATCACAGATACATCGACAATCACGTTTTGAAAATGTCATAAGTTTTCAGGTTGATTATCATGTAAACTGAATAATGTGATTGCGTTTTATGGATCAATTGGTTGCACCTGAGCCTGTTTGGATGATAAATATCCAGTAAAATAATGAAACCCACTAGCGATTTATGACCAGAATGATTGGCACATCTTGAGGTAGAATCAGGCCATATTAAAGGAACCGGAGGATAATGCAGAATGCTTGACATGAAATTGATTAGAGAAGAACCAGAGCGAATCCGTGAAGCGATGGTAAAACGTCATTTGAACCCTGCTCCGGTGGAGAAAATCATCTTATTGGATGAACAACGCCGCCAGCTGATCCAGGATGTTGAAGAGATGCGCGCTGAACGAAACACCGTTTCTAAGGAGATCAGTCGCACGAAAAAAGATGATGAGCGTCAAGCAAAGATTGAAGCAATGCGTGTTTTGGGCGAAAAGCTGGCGCTGATTGAAAATGATTTGCAAACGGTCGAATCTAATCTGAATGAATTGATGGCTGATATCCCGAATATTCCTGACCCGGATGTGCCGGTTGGCGTGGATGACAGCGATAATATTGTCCTTCGGACTGTAGGTGAACTCCCACAATTTGACTTTGAACCCAAACCGCACTGGGATCTGGGCCCTGATTTGGGTATTATAGATTTTGAACGGGGCGTCAAACTGGCAGGTTCCCGCTTTTACGTCCTGAGCGGCGCAGGAGCCTTGCTGCAACGCGCCCTGATCTTTTGGATGGCTGGTTTGCACATCAAGCAGGGGTATCGTGAACAATATCCACCTTTTATGGTTCGGGGTGATATTCTGTATGGTGCTGGACAGCTGCCAAAATTTAAAGACAACCTCTATCGAGATGCTGAAGAGGATTTGTGGATGGTACCCACAGCTGAAGTACCGCTTACCGGTTTGCATATGAACGAAATCCTGGCGGAAGACCAGTTGCCCATCCATTACACTGCTTACACCGCCTGTTTCCGTAGAGAGAAAATGAGTGCAGGTCGTGATGTTCGGGGTATTAAGCGCGGGCACCAATTCGACAAGGTGGAGATGTACACCTTCTGCAAACCTGAGGATTCTGTCGCTGAACACGAAAAGATGTTGAGAGATGCCGAGGAAACCGTGGCTGCACTTGGCCTGACCTATCGGGTCCTGCTCCAATCGACCGGTGACCTTGGTTTCAACGCCCACAAGACCTATGACATTGAAGTGTGGGCGCCCGGTTGTGGAGAATGGCTTGAGGTTTCATCGATATCCAACGTTGGCGATTTCCAGGCGCGCCGGGCGGGCATCCGCTTTCGCCCCAATGACAGCAAGAATACACGATTTGTCCATACCCTGAACGGTTCTGGATTGGGAATGCCCCGTACACTGATCGCTGTGCTGGAGAACTACCAGCAGGCAGATGGGTCTGTGGTTGTTCCTGAGGTGATCCGGCCTTTGATGAACGGATGTGAAATCATCCGCCCTGACTGATGTCACTTTGGGCTGAAATTCCGCTCTTATTTGTTGTTGTCCTGGGGATCCTGATCGGATTTTTTGGGTTGATCCTGGTTTTCTTCCCCGGGTTGACGGTGATCTGGGCATCCATTCTGCTTTGGGGGATATCAACCTTATTTAACTATCATGTGGGGCCATGGACATTCACACTGACGATTGCCACATTTGCAGTCGTCACTGTGCTGATGTTGTTCGGGAATGTCATCGACAACATCTTCATGGCGGGCGGCGCCCGATCAAAAGGCGCGAGCTGGTGGGCGATCCTCGTCAGTTTTGTTGCCATGATCGCGGGAAGCTTGCTCCTGTCGCCCATTGGTGGGTTGGGGATTGCCTTGCTGGCGCTGTTTTTGATTGAATTGATCCGGATCAAGGATTATCGTGCCGCGTTGAAATCAACAACGAGTATGGCAATGGGTTGTGGTTGGGCGGTTTTTGTCCGAATGCTGATTGCATTCGTGATGATCGCGCTTTTTGTGATGTGGTATTTCCTGCTGTATTCTTAACTGTCTTAAAAACTGAGAGATGAGACCCGATTAGATCATCACCCTGTTTGATTTCGTAATGCTTTAAGGGCGCTTGTTCAGGAAGAAGAACGCGCCTGGCGGGCAAGGAATAAGGCAATGGAGCCCGCCACAGAGGCGTTGAGCGAGTCGATTTTTCCCTGCATGGGCAGACGCATCAGCAGGTCACATTTGTCCCTGACCAGCCTGCGGAGTCCGCTGCCTTCATTGCCAATCACCAACCCGACCCCACCCTTCAAGTTGATGTGTTCCGGCGCTTGTGCTGCTGGGCTGTCCTCCAATCCGACAATCCACCCTCCCTCATTTTTGACCCGATCAAGCGCCTGGGCAAGGTTGGATTGCGCAATCTGAAGCCATTCCGTGGCGCCTGAAGAGGCGTTGACAACGGCTGGTGTGATTGAGGCGGACCGGGCCAGGGGAAAGACCACGCCGTGGACGCCGAAGGCCTCGGCTGTTCGGAGCAAGGTGCCCAGGTTTTGCGGGTCCTGAATCAGGTCCAGAAGCAGAATAAAAATGGGTTCCTGGCGAAATTTCGCTTTTTGAAAAATGGTATCAAGGTTGCTGTAAGGGTACCCACCCGTGCTGATGGCGATGCCCTGGTGATGGTGTTCAATGCCATCCAGGTTGGAGCGGTTGACAAATTGAACCTCGATTTTTTGCGCTTTGGCAAGCTTGAAAATTTCTGGCAGATGACCCTGCTCCTGAACTCCTTTTGCCACCCATATGCGGTGGATATGCCGGCGACGCGACCGGAGGACCTCATAAACTGGATTTCTACCTGTGATCCACTCCGCCATGGATTACTCCCAGTGCCAGGATGAGCCCTGAGGAGAATCTTCGATCGCCACACCCAGCTTTGTCAGTTCATCCCGGATATGGTCAGAAAGGGCATAATTTTTCTGCTGTCGCAGTTCCTGTCGAAGCTCGAGAAGGAGATCGATGAAGGCATCGGCGTTGGAATCGGAGACACCGTGTTCTTTTAATTCCAAACCCAAAACACCGGTGAGTTCATTGAAGATCTCTTGCGCAGATGACAGTTGTTCATCCGTCGCTCCTTCAGCGCGTGCCTGATTGATCGTCCGCACCAGATCAAAAATATGACCTATGGCGCCGGCTGTATTGAAATCATCATTCATGGCTTCGATAAAGCCGTTTTTGGTAGCATTTTGCTGGTTTTCCAATTCAGAGAGGATTTCAGCAGGCGCACCAGCCGCAGTGGGCAGTGAGGGTCGTTTTGCGGAAAGCAGACGTTCAAGCGCACGCTCATTGGCTTCGATGACCTCGTCATTGAAGGTGAGCGGGCTGCGGTAGTGAGAGCTGATCACGATCAGACGCATCACGTCACCAGGATGTGCTTGAATGAACTCGTTGATGGGTATCAGGTTGCCCAAAGATTTGGACATTTTGGTGCCTTTTAGCTGAAGCATGCCGTTGTGCATCCAGTAACGTGCAAAGGGCTTTCCCGTAATGGCTTCGGTTTGCGCGATTTCATTCTCGTGGTGAGGGAAAATCAGGTCATTCCCGCCGCCATGGATGTCAATTTGCGATCCAAGGTGATTGAGGTTCATCGCGGAACATTCGATATGCCATCCGGGCCTTCCAGGACCCCAGGGGCTATCCCAGGCAGGTTCACCTTGTTTTGCAGATTTCCAAACAGCGAAATCCATGGGGTTTTCCTTGCGTTCGTCCACACGGATCCGGCTGCCAGCGTTCATCTCTGCTAATTTGCGTCCGGATAGTTTTCCGTAATTCTTATCGGATTCGACGCGAAAATAAACATCCCCGTCAACCTCATACGCTACGCCTTTTTCCAGCAAACCAGCGACCATTTCGATAATCTGATCGATCTCATCGGTGGCACGCGGATGAATGGTTGCGGGGAGAATGTTCAGGTCCTTAAGATTCTGCTCGAATTCAGAAATATACTTTTGTGCAAGTTGAAAAGGATCCACCCCAAGGTGTTCGGCACGATCGATGATTTTATCGTCCACATCGGTGAAGTTCATCACATATTGAACATCGTAACCGAGATAAGTGAGATAGCGCCGTACAACATCGAAGACAAGGGCGGACATGGCATGCCCGACATGAGCGCTGTCGTAGACCGTTGGTCCACATACATACATCCGAACCTTACCTTTTTCAAGGGTTTCGAATGTGGATTTCTCTCGTGTCAGGGTGTTGTAAACTCTCAGAGACATCTTTGTTTTCCTTTTCAGTGATGTTTTACAGATTTAGCTGCCATTATCGGGCTTGGCAAAGATCATACGACCGGCTGCTGTTTGCAAAACCTTGGTGACGGTGATATGGATGGTCTTCCCAATGAATTTCTGCCCATTTTCAACCACAACCATGGTCCCGTCTTCCATATAGCCGACCCCCTGGTCATATTCTTTACCCTCCTGGATGATCTTCATCTCAAGAGTTTCGCCGGGCAATAAAATCGATTTTACGGCATTCGCCAGTTCATTAATGTTCAGGATCGCGACGCCCTGCAATTCCGCCACACGGTTGAGGTTGTAATCATTGGTCAGGATCGGGCAATTCATTTGCCTTGCCAGAACAATCAGTCGCTCATCAACTTCTCGGACGCCTTCGACATCGATGTCGGTGATGGTAACCGGAATGGAGCTATCTTTCTGTAATGCTGAAAGCACTTCCAATCCACGCCGTCCCCTCTGCCGGCGGAGATTGTCAGCCGAATCGCTGACGTATTGCAATTCATTCAAGACGAAGCGCGGGATGAGCAAATGTCCGGGAACGAAACCAGTTCGGGCGATATCGGCTATGCGTCCGTCGATGATGGCGCTGGTATCAACCAGGATACGACGTGTGTCCTGAAGACCTTCACCCGATTCTTTAACTACATCTGATCCACCTTTTTTGGAGATTGAACGGAAAGCATAGTTCAGATCTTTTTGGCGGGCAACGAACAGAGCAACGCCAAGGTAGCTGAACAGGATAACAGCGACAAAGGGTAGGATGCTCCCGAAGGGGTCGGGGAGGAGTGAGATTGGGTATGCCAGAAGGGCGCTTAAAATCAACCCCACCAGGAGTCCGATCATTCCATAGATCAGAGTTTGAGCTGAAACGCCGCTCAAGCTTTTCCGTAAAGCGGAAATTGGCTTGATAGATATCCAGGGCGCGACAAAAAACCCAATAACTGCTAATAGAAGGGTCGTAATAATTTGATAGAAAGTGGTTGAAATGGGGCTATTTAACCAAATTTCTTGAATAAGCTCGCTGACAGGTCTTCCAAGAAAAGTGCCGATAATTCCAAAAATGATAAGAAAAACAATACGAAGAATAAGTTCGATCGACATGAATAAAAACTCCTTTTTAATGTGCAAAAAATAGATAATTCCTATTAAAATAATAGCATATTGGATAAGATTAGTCAATTTATTTCAAAAATTCTAGTGCTGTTAAATTCTGATCCAAACCAGAAACAAAGAAGGTTGATGTAGACAAACATATGAATGAAATGCGTTGAAAATAAAAAAAGATCCTAGAAGATTTACTACCAGGATCTCTTAAGTATCAATTCTAAAGAATGGCGCTTATGTGGGTGGGGGGGTGTTAGGTCGGGGTTGTTTCTCAATCGGTTTTGAGAGGGGTTGGACTGGCGTGCCTACCTCCGGGTTGAGAAGCAAACTCAATTCTGCCAGGGCGTGGGAATCGTAAGTGCAGTACCCACACATATCACAAACCCATGCAGGAAAGTTGGGGACAGTAATCAGGTCGTCGCCCAGCCAGGTCATCAGCGTTGCGACCTGTAAGCGCGTCCGACCGCCGTGACAGTGTAAACAGGGTTGTGAAGGAGGGGGTTCGCTCATTGGCTTTCTTTTTTACAAATCATTCTTGAACCAGATTAGATCGTCCACAATTTCACAGAGAAGTCATCAACAACTGACTCATCTCTGGGAAAATCAATTATGAACCGCCTGAACAATATCATGGGTCCGCAATATCGCGATGTCTTCGAGCGGCCAATAAATTAAGAGCGCCCTTCCGACAAGGTCCTGTTTGGGCACAAAACCCCACAAATGGGAATCGCTGGAGTTATTTCGATTGTCACCCAATACAAAGTATTCACCATCTGGCACCGTCCAGCTGCCCGAATAGTTTGGTTGGTCGGCAAGGTATGGCTCGTAAAGGGGATGATCATTCACAAAGACTGTACCATCTGCCACACGCACCTCGTCGCCAGGCAGCCCGATCACTCGTTTGATATAGTCCAGTTCCGAAGCGCCAGGGGCATGAAACACGACGATGTCGCCAATTGAGGGCTCGCCGAGTTTGTAGGCAACCCGGTTGACGAGTAAGAATTCACCGGGGTTGAGTGTTGGTTTCATGCTGACATTCTCAACACGCACACGGGCTGAAAGGGCGTTGATTGCCAGAAAAAGCACAAGGGCAAGGAGTATGGTTTCGATGGTGTCTATAAAAAACCCCATACAGCCAGAGCGTCTGGAGCTGCGCTTCAGTTCTTCTTGTTCATCCTCGATGATTCGTTCTGATTGATATTGATCCATTTTTGATCGTCTTTTCGCGTTAATAAGTAAAAATGTTGGTCAACCTTTTTCAGAATTGATTATATCGTATCTTTTTATAAACGGACGGGTTCAATCGCGCCTTTTTCTGAGCGCCAGACGGATGGGTGTGCCGCTGAAGGGATATTCCAATCTGATCTGGTTTTCGAGGTATCGCAGATATGAAAAATGAGCCAGTTCAGGATCATTAACATGTAACAAGAAAGTCGGTGGATCACTGCGGACTTGCGTTCCATAGTAAATACGCAAAGAGCGTCCGGTTCTCGATGGCGCAGGATGTCTGTCCTGTGCATTATGAACGATCTTGTTGATTTGGGATGTGGACAACCGAACCAGGCGTTCTTCCTGAACCTGCAGAGCTAAATTCAGAACCCGATCCACCCTTTTTCCTGTCAGAGCGCTGATGAATAGCATTGGAACGTAACTCATGAAGTTTAATTCCTGGCGGATGTGATCGGTAAAGGTATTAATGGTGTAGGTGTCTTTTTCCACCAGGTCCCATTTATTAACCACAACAAGGGCGCTTTTCCAGGCATCTTTAATATAGCCAGCAATATGGGTATCCTGGGCGGTAATGCTTGTGGTTGCATCGATCACCAGAATTGCCACATCTGCTCGTTCAATTGCCTTCATGCTGCGAATCACGCTGAATTTCTCAACCCCTGGTGAGACTTTCCCTCTTCGTCGGATCCCTGCGGTGTCAATCAGCGTGATGGGTATGTCGTTGTAAAACAGGTGGAAATCCACCGCGTCCCGTGTTGTTCCCGGGATATCGCTGACAATCGCGCGCTCCTGTCCAACAATCTTGTTCAGCAGACTGGATTTACCCGAATTTGGCTTGCCAACGATTGCAATTTTTACCGATTCATCCTCTTCTGTGTCTTCTTCTGTTATTTGAAAATGCCGAATGACCTCATCAAGAAGGTCCCCTGTGCCGGTTCCGTGGAGTGCAGAAATGGCAAAGGGTTCGCCAAGCCCCAGCTGGTAAAATTCAGGCGCACTCTGCCGGATTTTGGCGCTTTCGGCTTTGTTAACGACAAGGACGATGGGCGGGAAGACTTCACCGTTGACCCTGCGCTGTTTCCGGCGAAGGATTTCGGCGATCTCTTCATCGGCGGAGGTGAGCCCTGTTTGCCCATCGACGATAAATAAGATCACATCCGATTCTTCAATCGCCAGCTCTGCCTGATCACGGATCTGATAGATAAAATCTTTGGAGCTGATTGAGAGAGGTGTTTGCCCCCTGGTTTGGGTGGGGTCAATACCGCCGGTGTCGATCACAAAGAAGAAATAACCACTCCAATCAGCCTCTGCTAAAAGACGGTCGCGGGTGGTGCCGGGCACCTCATCCACGATCGCCAGACGTTCCCCGGTCAGCCGGTTGAAGAGGGTGCTTTTACCAACATTTGGTCTGCCCACTAGGGCGACAACAGGTTTTTTCATAGGAAGTGATTATACCCCAAGGAAATTGACAATATCGTTATCACCGGGCTGATCGTAAGCATGTGAAGAGTCATGATTTTGTTGTTAAGAAATTAACAAACTCCATGTATCCGCAACCCAATGCAAATTGTGGTTGCTGAAAGAAAGCGATAATGGTTACCCCAGGCAATAAAACCTCTTCACTGATTTGTTAAACTGTACATGACCTGTCGGTCATAATTTGACAGGGAATTGAGACCAGATTGGTTCTTTTGAGTTATGGTTTGGTGATGGTGACTTCCAGCGTGTTGGGCAGTATCGCATCGACATGGATGTTTTCATCTTCCAGGACAACCTCAGGAACCAGCTGATAAGTTCCTGGACCACGATCTACCAGATCGATCAGGACTCTTAATTTTGTGGGATCCAGCTTTTCAAGCAGTGTCAGTGGACCCGAGAGAAATACGTCCACAGATTCGGGTGAGATCGATACGGTCAATTTATCGTCAAGCCCTTCCGCTTCTACGGGAATGCTGGCGAAATTAATGCTGCTCTCAATGGGTTCCAGCCCTACCTGCACGGTGACATTTTGACTGCCGACCACGTTGATCCCTTCAGGAAGATTGAGAGATACTCGAATCTCAAGATTTTGATTTGCGCCATTCAGGTTGATCGGGGCTGTTTCGATGAAGCCAGGCATCCCTTCCACCAACCTTGGATTGGATGAATAAATCGTGACTGTTGGCGGCATGGCGAAGATGTTGGTCAGACGATACCCCGCCGCGATCTGTCCGCTGGTGGCAATTTTTACCACCACTGTGCGGTAACCACCGCGCTGCACAACCGGGATCAGGACATGAACATTGCTGGGATTCAATCGGACCCCCTCGACCATATTCCCGGCAGAATCGATGGCTCTCAGGTCGATGGTTCGTTCAATGTCTTCTGCGACATCGACGATATTCACCTCACCGACGACCCTGTCAACGGATTCGACCACATCCTGAGGACCTGAAACGAACACGGAATCCTCGTTAATTATGGGCTCAGTGATCTCAAACCCGATGGCGGGATTGCCAATTGTTTCGATGTTCACCAGGAATTCCTCGGTCACAATTGAATCCAAAGTGATGGAGACGGTTGAAGGATTAATTTGGACGACCTCGGCAGGTGACAACCCGATATTGACCTGCGGTTTGAGGTTGTGAACACCGGTAGAAAGCCCTGAAAGGTCGAGCGTAACATGGATCAGATTGCTGTTTCGTTCAAGCTGCGCCAGGATTGATGAAGGAGCCCGAACGCTCAATGAAACCTGACCATTGATAATGTTTGAAATCATTAAACTCGGGTCTAACCCGATGATTTCCATCTCCAGGGTTCGGGGATAGGCGCGGGTTTCTGTCGGGTCGGCTTGCGTGATGGCAAAGATCCAAACGGCTAAAGCGAACCCAAAAGCGGTTAATAAAGTGGGCAGGTTCTTTAAAGGTTTCCCCATAAATTTCATGATCCCCCCCCATCCTCTTTTTTGGTTGCTCTGGTTTTGAAAAGCGCCATAAATCGAGCTTTCAGCCCTTGATTGAGGTCTAATTCAGTAGGTTGGAAGAAGGCATGCAACGTATTGGACAGCCTTTCTATATTCAATCGGCGGATCATTTTTCCATTGTGCGCAATTGAAATACTGCCTGTTTCCTCGGAGACGACCACAGTGATGGCATCGCTGACCTCGGAGGTTCCCAGGGCTGCGCGATGTCTCAAGCCCATGGGGCGCTCTGGTGACCGGTTCAGGACCCCGCTGGCTGAAAGCGGCATGACGCAAGATGCCGCCGCGAGCTCATTGCCAACCACGATGACCGCCCCGTCGTGAAGCGGTGTGTTTGGGTAAAAGATTTGCAGAAGCAGTTCGGGGGTTACAGCAGCGTTCATTTGCACCCCGGTTTCGATGTATTCACCCAGACCCTGCACCCTTTGGATCACGATCAGGGCGCCGTGATGTCGTTCTGAGAGACGGCTACAAGCCCGGACAATCGCATCCAGTGTTTCCTTCTGCCGTTCAAGGACGATGTTTCGCTTAATTGATAAGAAACCCACATTGCCAGCTCTTCCCAGGCGTTCGAGGGCGCGCCGAATTTCTGGTGCAAAGGTGACGGGGATGGCGAACACCAACGCCGGCAGGATGGTGTTGATCAGCCAGGAGAAGCCCGGCAGATCGACCAGGCTGATAAACAAACTGAGCACGACGATGATAAAGAGCACGCCCCGTAAAAGGACCAGGGCTTCTGTGTCGCGCAGGAGGATCAACACGCTATAAAAAATAACCGTAACCAGGACAATATCTAAAAGGTCTGTCCAGCGGAATCTTTGGAATAAAAAGAGGATATTGTCGATAATTTCGGTCATTATATATATAATATCAGGTTATTTTAAAAATTTCCACCTGCTCCATCGGTTGTGCCAGGAACTTAATCCAAACGGATTGTTCGCCCTCCAGCATGATCTTTTGACATGCCTGCTGCCACGCGGGGTAGGTGATCTGTGCAACGGGCATATATTGATAGCCAAGATCATTCACAGGCAGGTTCCATTCCTGAACCAATCGAAACGGGATCAAGAGGATTTCGCATTGCTGGTTTTTCGCGTGTTTTTCAAACAAATCCAAAACCGGCAATTCTGCTTCCGGCTCCATTGGCTTCGGAAACACATCTCGCAGTGTTCCCGAAAAATTCCAGTTGTCCCAGGTGATGATATGGGAAAGCTGGTTCTTCTTCAGAGCGGGCAGGAGCATGTGAGAACCTGATTCTTCATAAAACGATCGGCTGTGGTCTGTTTGATTTTCAAACCAGAATGCTTCGATTTCTCCCTGAGCAAACTGGTTGACAGGTTTGCTCGTCCAGCCGGCTTCGCCGCCATTGTGGTTTGCTTCATCAAGATCAGTTTTCTTTCGGACGGTGCTTTTTAAGGCGGCTTGCACCTGTTCCCAGGTTGATTGAAAACTGCCTTCCGTGTTGATCACCACATCGGCAAGTTTCGTTTTTTCCAGTTGAGCGGGTTGCGCTGAAATTCGGCTTTGCGCCTGGGGTTCAGTCATCGCCCGATTTTTTATCAGACGTTCCAATTGACATGCCTGCGACGCAGTACTGACCCAAACAGAAGAACAATCTGCGCCCAGACCAGCTTCGATGAGCTTGATCGCTTCTATCACGGCCATGCTTTGCTGTGAGAGACGAACACGCGCCATAATCGCATCTGTGACAGCCGGGTGGGAAATGGCTTCGAGCTCCTGTAACTTTTCGGGGTCGGAAAAGACAATCTCCGCCAATTTACCACGGGAGATATGCCCATCTTCTGCCAGGATGGCTTCGCCAAAGGTTTCAATAATGCTTAAGAAAACAGCGCCCTCGGGGTACATGACCCTGTGGGCGATCAGGTCTGCGTCGATCTCCAAGGCGCCGCAGTTTGCCAGCATGCGACGAATGACGCTTTTACCGGTCGCAATATTGCCGGTTAACCCGATGATTTCCTGCATTCTGTTCCTTTTAATCCTGATTTCACAATGTAGTATACCCTATTTCAATGGCGCTCATTTGGCAGGGTGCTATAATTAAAACATGATTTTGGACAGGTTAGCACAGGTTGCAAAAGAAAAATGTGAGCTTAAAAAAGACTTACCAATTCTGGTCGGAGTCTCCGGCGGCGCTGACAGCCTGGCTTTGCTGGTGGGTTTGAAATCACTTGGTTACAGGCTGATAGTTGCACATTTGGATCACGGGCTGCGCGCTGAAGCGGGTGGTGATGCGGATTTCGTGCGAGATCTGGCGGAGGCCTATGGCTTGCCGTTCGTCAATAAACGGGTGCAAATCCAAAAAGAAGTTGACCGTACAGGGCAATCGATTGAAGAAGCAGCGCGCAACAAGCGATACCAATTCTTATTCCTGCAGGCCAGAATATTTAAAACCCAGGCTGTTGCTGTGGGACACCATGCTGATGACCAGGTGGAAACCGTGTTGATGCATTTTTTACGGGGGGCAGCCCTTCCGGGGCTGAGCGGCATGCCTTATCGTAGTATCATTCCGCTGTGGGATGATGAAATCCCGCTGGTGCGTCCATTGCTTGACCTGTGGCGCGAGGAGATTGATACCTTTGTGGCAGAACAGAACCTCGTCCCGCGCATGGACCACAGCAACCTGGATACGACCTACTTCCGCAACCGATTGCGGCATGAGTTGATCCCCCAGCTGGAAACTTATAACAGGCGATTTCGCAGGGTGGCTCTGCGCATGGTTGAGGTTCTCAGGGAAGAGGAACAGCTGTTGCAATCCTGCACACAACACGCCTGGGAAGAATGCTTGCGAGCGCAAACAAAAGATTGGGTTGAATTAAGCAGCATTCAGTTGAATACCTTCCCAAAGGCAACCCAAAGACGGGTGCTCAGGTATGCAATTGCTCAGCTGCGCCCCAACCTGCGTGATGTTGGGTTTGATGCTGTTGAACGAGGGCTGTCTTTTGTCGCGAGCCCGTCGGAGCGCAGAGAAATTGATCTCATTGCCCAATTAAACCTTGTCCTTGTTGCTGATTCACTGATTCTGAAGGACCGAGATGCAGACCTCCCCGATTGGGGAACGCCCATTTTGAGCGACACACACGCAAGGGGGAATCTCGATGTTGATCAGCCCTATGGGCTGAAGCATGGATGGTGGCTTGAAGTGGAACGGGTGAGGGAACCGATTCAAGAACTGTTCAAAACTTTGAAGGATACGCCTGAATCGGAAGCCCTGCTGGATGCAGATTTGGTATCGTTTCCTTTGGAAGTACGCAGCCGCCATAAACGAGAGCGCTGGCAGCCCCTTGGGATGGGAGGGCGTTCGCAATTGATCTCTGATTTCTTCATCAACAGGAAGATTCCGGAACATTTGCGAAGCAGGTGGCCCCTGGTGTGTTCAGAGGACCGGGTCGCGTGGATTGTTGGTCAGCACCCATCAGAACGATATAAAATCACCGATCAGACCAAACGGGTTTTGCGATTGAGGTTGATTAAACAGTCACAGGTTTAATTTGCTGCAAAAGTCGGTAGCACTGTTTTTTGAAATGCCTGATCAAGCATCTACTCGTCACCAGGGACAAGGTCGTACCCTAAATTGACAGCAAGCCTTCGAAGTTTGGCACGAATTTCCCGAAACTGGATCTTGGATATGCCCATTTTCTGCCGGATTTTGTCGGGATCCTGCCCATCAACCAGGTCTGCCAGGACGCTGGTCCATCGACACATATCAAAGGAAATACGTTTCTCAAAATTACCTTCCCTGGTGATGTCTTCTAACAGGTATTCAAGCCGACGGGGAGTCCAGGGGAAAAGCAGTTCTTCGGGTTGATATTGGCTGACATACTCATTGAATGATTCAACCCATTCCTTTGAAAGTGGGATTTTGCGTTCTTTATAGCGATAACGCGGGTTGGTGTATCGGATGTAGACATAGGCATCGTCAACATCTTCCACTGAAAGATGATTGAGCATAATGCTCGTGCACTCGCCTTTTTTTATCGCCGTTTCAAGCAGCAACTTCAAAAGGGTATAGGGACGCGCATCAGGGGGATCGGCAGTGCGAAAGGCGTTTGCAATCTGCAGCGCTCTGGACACCTCTTCTTGGGTCATGACGCTTGGCAAAGGGCTTGTGACGGATCGTTGGACGAGTTTATCCGCAGGGTCGGTGATCAGCACACCGCCGCGCTGCAGCCAGCGAAAAAAGCTCTTTAACGATGTGATCCGCCGGGACAGGCTTTTAGGGCTGCAGGGAATGCCGCGCTTGTTTTCAAGCCAATCGACAAAATTTTCAAGATCCTTCAGGGTGATCTCCCCGATGGTGTAGTCGGTGGGCAAATATGAATCTAAAAGTTGAAGGTCGGCTCTGAAGGCTTTGATGGTGTAGGGCGAACGTCCCTTGTCATCCAAATAGAATTCCCATGCCTGGATTGCAGGCAGTAGAAGGGTTTTTTCTGATAGGTGCAGGGGTGTGCTTGTTCCAGATGTCATTGAGCGTTCCATAAATTCCTCCGTTGCTATATTCGTATAGCCGTAAATTAAAGCAAGTTTAATACATGGTGTTGCAATTGTCAATAAGTACAATCCTCGAAGTTTGACGAATTTAGAATGGGTGAGGATTTGATCTCAGGAGAACAGGTTGTTATGATCTGATCGGATGCATTCCAGGCAAAAAAGGAATTCGTATCAATATTATTACTGGCTGATTTGCGAAAGTTCTGCTTGGTAAGTGAAATGGAATTGGATTAAAAAAGAGTCGAACCGTCAGGAAATTATTCGAGGGCTAAAGCTTCTATCATCAAATTCCGAATGCCCTCAATATCGGGCACGAGAACCTGGGCGCCCTGGTATGTGATCCAGTCATAAGCCAGGTCGTAGCCTACGATATAGTTGCGGATAGCACCGGTTTCATTGATTTTGCTGGCAAAGGGCAGCAAGGGCAGCACGTGGCTGATGCCAATATCCGTTTGAACATAGGTTGTATAGGCATTGTAAAGATCGGGCGCGCGCAGGATCACATCAAGGCTCATCAATCGATGAAAAATGGCTTCGATCACTTCCTGAGCTCGCCTGGCGCGGTCGATGTCATTGGTTGAATAGCGTGAACGGGCGTACCACAGGGCAACTTCACCATTCATATGGACGGGACCAGGCCCAGCACTGCACATCCCGCTGGAATTGATCCATTTTGCGCAGGTATCGGTCAGATTCTGGGCGGTTTGCACTTCGATGCCGCCCAAATTGTTGATCACCGATTTGAAACCATTAAAGTCAACCATGATGTAATGGTCCGGGCGCACACCGAAGTTAATCTCGAATGTATCAGACAGAAGTTCGAAACCGCCGGTTGGAAAGGCAGTGTTGATCCGGTTTTCTCCCATACCCGGGATTTGAACAAAGAGATCACGGGGGAATGAGACCGCACTGACAAATTCACCCTTGGGGTTAAGAGAAACCCATACGATGACATCCGTTCGAAAACCACTATCATCCGGTCGGATATCTGATCCTAAAAGAAGAACATTGACCTGACCTTCTGGCTTCTGGTAGGTAAAGGTCGTGGGTGAAGGTTTGTTGTCCTGGTCAGGGGGGGGAGGGGCAGGTGCGCCAGGTTCGGGTGTTGAAATGACTGAGGTTATTTCAGTTGCTCCGTCCGGCAAAAAAGGTGTGGGGGTTGGAAAAGTTGCCACCGCCGTTTGAGTCTGGTTTGCGTAGGCTCGGGCAGCTTTGACCCTGCTGTTGGGTGTGAGCAAGCCGGCAGTGAGGATGAAGAGAAAAAGACACACTAAAATAGCAAATACAATCAGGGTAAGGACTTCATAAGCCTTCGGTTTGCGCCTTCTTCGTCTGGATGAGGTCACTCGCCTTTGTGCATTCTGATTGTTGTTGTGAATTTCATTCTTCATCATTATGATTCCAATTGGTTACAATTATAGCCGGTAAAGAGAAATAAATTAATCAATGATTCGAACGGGAAGCTGGACACGAAAAGTTGTAAAAGCCCCCTTTTTACTCCGTAACCAAATTTTGCCATTTAACAGGCGGATGGCTCGAATGGCTTCTCGAATATCAGGGATATGACCAACTCCTGGTATGATTTCAACTTCTGAACTGAACAGGGCTTGCTGTTCTGTCTGGGTCAATCCTTCTCCATAATCGGTTACTTCAATAATAAGCATCCCGGTTTCGAGCGAGAGCCTCAAGCTCAGTTCGATCGTTTTTCCAGGATTGGATGCTTCAATTGCGTTATTAATCAGCCCGTGCAGAATCTTTCGCAAAAGATCGGGGTCTGTCTTAATCAATTGCCTGCCATCAGGATTGATAATTTCCAATTCCAAATTTTTATCCTGGAGTGCAGACATCTTGCCAAGTTTTAGTGTGGCTGCCAGCGAATCGAGGCTCAGAACCTGGTTCTGTGTTGAAAGGCGCATTGGTCCCGTTTGGCCTGCTTCCACCTCAAGGCTTTTAATTTTTGCTTCAGCCCTTTTCAGACTGACTTTTAGCCGGTCGCGTTCATTCCTCAATTGGTTAAATTCTGTTTTCAGTTGTTCTAAAACGGCAGTTTTTTCAATTTCTTCCGAGCGCTGCATTTCAAGCAGATCGATTTTTTCCTGGAACGCCTCAATTTGTTTCACGGTTTCCAGCCTCTCGGTCTGATACTTTGCTTTAAGCTGCTGAAGGGCGGCTTTTTTAACGCCCAGCTCTGCTTCCACACGGTCAACGGTATAGGTCAGGTTTTCATTTTCTTCGGTGAGCAATTGCGTTGTTCGTTGAATTTGGTCCAATTCAGTTTCCAATTTTTCCTGCGGAGGCCGGGTTAACAGGACTTCAGCCAGGGTTGGTCGGGTTGAATCAAGAATCTGAAGGTGCTTTTCACCCCAGTCTTTGCTGGTGTAGGGAGAAAGGAAGATCACGCCGCCAGTGACGGGTTGACCCGGCAAAGAGAGCGGGTAAGCCAACAAATTACCAAGAAAATGGTAATGCAGCAAGAGCGTTAAAGTCAGGGTATCCGGTATGTTGGATCCCGGGCTGGGTAAACGGTAGGTTTGATTGTCCTCCCAGGCATCCATAATATTCGGAAGCTCTTCTCGTAAAAGTGTGGCAGATTTAAGATTGAGTTCGCGAATCAGGTCATAGCCCGCAACCAGATCAATTTTGGCTTCCTTTTTTCGGAATTTCACAATGTAGCATACATCAGAAACAAGGCTCAGACTGAGGGCATGCGCGATCGCCTGATAGCGTTTTTCCGCGGTCTCTTGCAGGTTGATCTCCAGCAATTGTTTTACCAGCAATGGCGTCAGGTCGACGGGCTCATCCGGGCTTTTTATGGGTAGGGACGTCCCAAAATCAGGTTGCGGTTCCGCCTCGTAAAAACCCTTGACATAGGTCAAAATCCAGGGCAAAGCCAGTGTCTGCGCCAACCGAAAGGAACCCAGGCTGAGATCGGTTGATTCAGGATAAAACCATTTCACGATATAACCCAACCCAAGCATGATCAGAAGGAAAATACCCACGAGATAAAGATCGGGCTTTGTGTAAAAAAGTAAGGTGATACCTGACAGAATCAAAAATACTGAGGCGGCTTCCCAAACGATCAGGATGCTGCTTTGTCCCCACGCTGCGGGATGTTCTGCAACCCCGGCGATGATGATGGAAATCATACCGCCAATGATGATCACGAGGGTCAGAAAGATGGCAGAGCCCGAGAAAAGGAAGGGGATTTCTTCTTTAAGTATGGTCCAGATCAGCCAGGTGATCAACAAACCGGCCAATACCCTTTCCAACACAGCGACGGAGAGCGCTGTATCCAGAAATTTGAGATTTTCTGCATTTTCAATTGTGATAAAGGTCAGAAATTGAATCAGTAAGAGGATAAGACCGCCTTGCAGGGCGTGGGAAGTCAGCTTTGCATTTGCTCCGCGGGCTTTGTTTGCCATTGCAAAGGCGATTAATACCACCAAAATCAACCCGGAAACCAGGTGATAGACCAGGTTGCCAGGTGTTTGTGTCAAAAGACTGAATATGACGGAGAGATCGAAGTCCATTATTCCAGTGGTTTCTACATCAAGATCGTGGCTAATTCATTGTGGATTAATGCAAGTTACATTCCAGAATGACCGGTGATGGTGGGATCCGCGCTTTATGCTTGCAATCATAATTTTATCTTAATTCATGCTCTTCACCATGCAAGCATTCTGTTTGCAAAAAAGGCTGGTTTCAACTGTTTGAGCCTGTGTGTTTTTTTCTTTTCAAGTGTTTCCAAACCAGGTAACCGGTGACGCATATGCCCTTTACCCAAACCGGATCACCTTATTATTTAAGCGCTGATAATGGAATTCATAGAAAAATCAGTGCGTTTCTGCATTCATCGACGCAAATTTCCGGATCGCCCACACGAAACAGCCAATGTTTTTGTGCGTTCTTAGATATAATTAGGGCGAAGTGACTGGGTTGAGTGAAAGATTTTGCACTGATTTGAGGAAACATTGATGCTGTGGAATTTGCTGTCCTGGTATTTTATCCTGGTGGCGCTGGGTTGGTTGACCTTTCCCCTCACCTACCGGGTGCTTGGAAAATTAGCGGATCGAGGCTATGCCCTCAGCCGTACGCTCGGTTTATTGTTGTGGGGTTATGTCTTCTGGTTGCTATCCTTCCTTGACGTGCTGCAAAATCAACCCGGTGGGATCCTGTTCGCGCTGGTTATCCTGATCAGTATCAGTGTGTGGGCTGGGTGGCAGGCACGACATAAAATGGCATCCTGGATTCGGCGCAACTGGCGTTTGATTCTGGTTGTAGAACTCGTTTTCCTTGTCTGTTTCACCTTCATGGTCCTTGTGCGCGCCTCTGATCCAGACGCCACGGGTACAGAAAAGCCAATGGAACTGGCGTTCATCAACGCTATCTTGAAATCAGAATCCTTTCCTCCCAATGACCCGTGGCTTTCGGGCTATGCCATCTCCTATTACCATTTTGGTTATATTCTGGCAGCCATGCTGGCAAAATTGACTGCAACCTCAGGCGGGGTTGCGTTTAATCTGATGCTGGCAGCCGTATTTGGTTTGGGTGGGGTGGGTGCCTTTGGCGTTCTTTACAACTTACTCGGTTCTCGGAAACAAACGGAGAACAAACGGAATCAAAATGCAGCCTGGGCTTTGATGGGCACGCTTTTTTTGCTGTTTGTGAGCAACCTTGAAGGTGTTTTGGAAGTGCTTCATCAGGCGGGTGTGGGGTGGAAGGGTAATGAGGGCTCATCACGCTTGTGGGATTGGATCAACATAGAGGGTTTGCACAGACCGCCTTCACAGCCCTTTTCATGGGTGCCACAGCGATTTTGGTGGTGGTGGCAGGCTTCACGCGTTGTGCAGGATATTGATCTGCTGGACAACGTCAGCGGTCTTTCACCGATTGATGAGTTTCCAGCCTTCTCTTTTGTGCTGGGCGATCTGCACCCCCACGTCCTCGTTATTCCATTTGCGATGCTGCTGATTGGTCTGGCGCTGCATATTTACCTTGGCGGGATGAACCAGGAATCACGGTTCCTTGGATTTCATATTCCTTTCAAAGTGGACCTCCTTTTGTTCTCTGCCCTTGTTCTGGGGGGAATTATCTTCCTCAATACCTGGGATTTCCCTGTTTACTTTGCCCTGCTGTTCGGTGCATATGTTCTTAACCGTATCCAAACTGAGGGTTTGAATTGGGATCGGATTTATGATGGATTGAAATTTGGGATGCCCCTGGGTATTTTATCTCTGGGGTTGGTGGCTCCTTTTCTTGTCAGCCTGCAATCACAAGCGGGCGGCATTCTGCCAAACATCCTCTATCCGACACGGGGTCTTTACCTGTGGATTATGTTTGGTTCATTGTTTGTCCCGATCCTGCTTTACTTTGGCTGGCTCAGGCGGCGGAACACGCCATCCAATGGACGCGTTGGGGTCAGGTTTGTGGTTGCTCTGATTGCGCTGCTCGCCCTAGTTTCCGTCGGCATGGGGTTGATCGCGGCTCGAACTGAAATTGGGGCACAAATCATTGCCTCACAGGGCGAAACAACCCCAATGGGATTATTGTCCTCGGCACTTAAGCACCGTGTGCGGTTTGGATTTGGTTTGTTGACTCTGGCGGCGATCCTTTCCATCGGAGCATCCCTGCTTGTTGGGTTTGTACAGCTTGAAAAGAATGAAAATGAACACCGAGATTCTCACGGCTTTGTCTTGTTGATGATCGTATTGGGTGGAATCATGGTGTTGGCGCCGGAATTTGTTTATTTGCGGGATGTTTTTGGCGCTCGTATGAACACGGTGTTCAAGTTTTATTACCAGGCATGGATGTTGTGGTCAATTTCAGCATCTTTTGCTGCAGTCCTCATCCTGCGGTCAGGGCGGGTGGTTTCGAAGGTTGTTGTGGTGATCGTCCTTGGATTAAGCCTGGTTTATCCCCTGCTGGCATTCCCTGCCAAAACGAATGGTTTTTATGCGGAGCAAGGATACAGACTGGATGCCGGAGGCTATCTTACAATTCAACAACCGCAGGAAGCCGCTGCCATCAAATGGTTGGAACAGCAGCCTTTGGGCGCCGTGGCAGAAGCCGTAGGCGGTCAATATTCAGGTTTCGCACGAGTTGCCACGCTTTCAGGTCAGCCGGCTGTATTGGGATGGCCCGGGCATGAGGGTCAATGGCGAGGCAGTTACGAAGAGGTGGGCAGCCGGGAAGAGGATGTTCGTTTGCTTTATGAAACCTTTGATTGGCAATCAGCATTGACCATCATTCAGCGCTATAACATTCGCTACATTTTTGTGGGTTCGTTAGAAATGAGTACCTACGCTGTCAACGAGGAAAAATTTACCCAGAATCTCAGGGCTGTTTTTTCGGAGGGTGATGTGCGGGTTTATCTTGTTCCCGCATTGCTCTCAACCCCATAGCGTTGCGTGATAACGCCTGAATTAAAAATATTGATCAAATTTCGAGGAATTCGCGCTTTTCCTTGAACAATCATTGCCTGTTTTATGGTAGGATTTTTAAGAGAAATGAATTTTGAAAGGTAAATAAATTAATGGTAAGAACTCGATTTGCCCCCAGCCCAACCGGTTATATGCACATAGGCAATTTGCGGACGGCGTTGTATGCCTACCTTACAGCGCGTAACATGAATGGCAAATTTATCCTCAGGATTGAGGATACTGACCAGGAAAGAAATGTGCCTGAAGCTGTTGCAGCGATTTATCGAAGCCTGGACATGGCTGGTCTTGAATATGACGAAGGTCCTGATAAAGATGGTGGCTATGGTCCTTATGTCCAGTCAGAACGTCTGGATATTTACAAGGAATATGGAAACAGGCTGCTTGAAATGGGGGGCGCCTACCACTGCTTTTGTAAAAAAGACCCACAACACTCGGATGAAGATTCACCAATGAGACGGGACCCCTGTCGTTTCTTGAATCAGAAGGAAGTTCAGGAGAAATTGGGCCGAGGGGAAAGCTTTGTCATTCGACAGCGCATACCGGATGAAGGAAAAACGACTTTTGTGGACCGGGTATATGGTGAGATCACTGTTGAAAATTCCCAGCTTGATGACCAGGTGCTGCTCAAATCGGATGGATTCCCGACCTACAATTTTGCCAATGTGATTGATGACCACCTGATGGCGATCACCCATGTGATGCGTGGCCAGGAATACCTTTCATCGACGCCGAAATACAATTTGTTGTATCAAAGCTTTGGCTGGCAGATCCCCGAGTATGTGCACCTTCCTCTGATCATCAAAGAGGATGGGAGCAAATTCAGTAAGCGTGCGGGAGATCCATCCTTTGAGGACCTGGTTCTGATGGGGTATCTGCCGGAAGCGATTGTGAACTATATCGCCCTGCTTGGGTGGAGCCCGGGCGACGACCAGGAATTCTTTTCCCTTTCCGATCTGGTGCAGGTTTTTAGTGTTGACCGCATCAACAAATCCAGCGCTGCCTTTTCCTTTGACAAACTGACCTGGATCAATGCCGAACATATTCGCGCTTTACCCCTGGAAGCGTTTCATGTATTGGCAGAACCCTATTACCCTGAGCCGCTGAAAAAATTTAATATGCACAAGATCAGCGAATTGCTGCATGTGCGCACGGAAAAGCTTGCTGATATCCCTGAAATGGTCGAGTTTTTTATTAAGGTACCGGAATATGACATTGAGCTTTACCGTCATAAGAAATCCAAATGTGACCCCGAAATTAGCCTTGTCATACTCAAAGAGACACTGCCTATCTTTGAGAGTATCCAGGTGTGGAATAATGAGACGCTGTTTGGGGAGCTGAAAGCTTATGGAAAAACCGAAGGCTATCAGATAGGTACGGTTATGTGGCCGATTCGTACAGCACTTTCAGGCGTTCCTACCACGCCCGGGGGTGCGACTGCGCTGGCAGAGATCCTTGGAAAAGAAGAAACCATTCGGAGAATCCGGGCAGGCATTGAAAAATTGGACAAAGCCTTTTCATAATTTGATACGCTAAAATTTAGGATATTTGAGAAATTCGCCAGAGGGTCTATCTCCTTCTGGCTTTTTTATTCATTTCTGTTGTACGGCTGGCGGTAGGTGGTCAATTATATCAGCGCTGGATGCGCTGATATTCTATTCAGTCTTTCAAACCCAACCATTTCATATGGGCAGTCATCGTCTTAGGGCATCCTAATTTGCAAATCAGAGGATTTCTAAAGCGAAAGAGAACCTATCAAGTGATGCTGCTCTATTAGGATTTCGTGTTATTTTCCGTAAAAGTTGAGTGCACGAGACCTGGGCTATAATAAGAAGTATAAGGTTTGATGGGATTATTGTTTTAATGGCGCATCAATTTTGCGAGGAATCATGTCTGAACAAATCCAACAAAAATATCCTGTCTTTATCTTGTGCGGCGAAGACCCTCACAGGCGGAGATTGATGGAGGAAATCGATCCTGAAAGAAAGTACAAATCCAAAGCGCTTCTTCCATTTCTGGGGAAGCGTCTGATTGATTGGCAGATTGAAGAACTGACGCAATCGCCATGGGTTGATGAATTATATGTTTTAGGGCTTTCGGAAGCCGATTTGCCCTTTAATTTCCCCGTTCATTATGTGCCGGTTGAGACCGCATCGGATGTTTCGAGGAAACTTCTTGCTGGATTGGCATATCTGAAAAAAGAAGGCAAGGATGATGGTTTGGTCGTTGTGAGTTCCTGTGACGCGCCGGGAATTAAAGTAAACGAGATCAACCAATTTTTTGAAATTCTTAACGAAAATCCAACGAGCGATTTTGTGCTCTCACTAGTGCCGGAAGTTGTTGCTGAGGCTGTTTTCCCGAAATCCGGTCGGGTTGTGGCACGCTTTGAGGATTGTCAAGTTTTACCCGGTGAGTTGTTTGCAGTAACCCCCAGAGCTATCAGAAAGAAAAAACACCTCATTGCAGATATTGGCAATCGGCGGAGAAAGATCAACCGGCAGGCAGATACCATCAGCCTGGGTCCGATGTTGAAACTTGTTGCCCGACAGCCAAAAACCTGGCTTACCATCATCAAATATTTGCGGGGAAAAGCAACACTGGCAGATGCCGAGCGCAGCCTTTCGGTAGCCTTTGGCATTAAGGTGAAAGGGGCGATCATCCCTGAGGCAGGCTTTGGTATGGATATGGACCTTCCAGAGGATTATGAACGCCTGAAAGTATACGTTCAGAAAACGAAGTTGGGTGGGGATTCCCGGGCAATCACAGAGGTGTAACAAGCTCACGTTAATATGGCACGTATTCGGGTTATTTTCAGTCCGGCTGGTTGATGGGTGACCTGGACTGGTTTTAATGTTGCATGAAGGGGACCCTTTATTTTTTTGTCACCTTGATGAAGTAAATTCCGCCGATGATAAAAATGCCGCCCAGAATTTGATGGATGTTAATTCCTTCACCTTCAAAAACCGCCGCCAAAATAACGGTTAGCACAGGCTGTAACAAAAATGTAGAGCTAACTATCGTGGCGGGCAGCTTCCTGAGCGCGTAGTTAATCGAGTAATAGCCCCCTAATTGGGAAAGAAGACCGGCAAAAAGAAAGATCAGATAGGTTTGTGTGGAGTATCCAAAAAGTGATAACCCCATCCAGAGGATGATGATCAAGAGAACGATCATGGCGGAGAATGAAGAGATCAGTAAAAACGACGTCACCTTGAAATCTTTCTGCGCATATTGAGAGATAACCAGGTAGCTGGCAAAGAAAAAACTTGAAATGAAGGCAAAGCCCTCACCAGTCAGAGAAAATTGCGAAGAGAAATCCATTTGGGAAGAAAAAAATATCACGTTTCCCAACAGAATCGCTGCCAGAGCCAACCAAAAAGAGCGAGCATATTTTTCTCGCAGGACAAGGATGGCAAATAACGCGACCCATAAGGGTGCAATATAATTTAGCAGGGTGACATTTGCCACCAGGGTGTTTTCGACGGCAATGCTCCAAAATGCGTGATCAATCCCGGATGCCACCCCTGCCAACACCGGCAGCAGCCAAATTAAACTTTTTTTGGGTAAGACGGATCCTTCTGGGTTGGGATTTCTGCCTAACAGGTGAATTGTTCCCATGATAACGGAGGCAGTCAACATCCGATAAAAACTGGTCACGATGCCTGGTCCATCCGCCCAGCGCACAAACATCGGTGAAAGGGAAAGAAAAATGATGCCCATGAACAGTGCAAAGTAGGCTGTGGTGTGAGATGGATTGTCTTCAGCGCGCTTGGGTATCAATAATCGGGGTCTCCAGTTTTTCAGTTAGCGAATTTTATCAAAAAATAAAAATGAGCTCTCTTGTGATTGAGAGAGAAAATAAATAAAGCAGGTTGATCTTTCTGCTCTCATTTTTTGAGGATCACCAATGGATTTCGCCCCTTGAAGGGCAGCGTGTGTTCCCAGCTTTGGCGGAAATCATGATCCGTCATCCAGAATAATTGAGAGGAATTCATCTTCCATGGGCTGATGAATCCCCAGGGGGTTACGTGTTCATCTCCCGATCGATGGGTAGGATTGTAGGCTGCCAGGATCATGGCATGCCCGCCCGGGCCCGGGAGCGTATTGTAATTGTAGCTGGTCGTCCCCAGGTAGATGGGCGGCACTTTCTTCCTTAGCCATGTCAGGGTAACGATCGGAATGGCGTGTGGGTCATCCAAATAATGGGTGAGCGTATCGGCATCTCCGTGCTGAAAATGAACATTGATGGGGAGATTCCTTGTTCTGGCAACATAACGCGCCATGCGCATCAGCATGCGGGGTGTGACAGCCCAACCTGGATAAACGCGCATAAATTTTCCTCGCCACCAAAGCTGATTGATTTCGAATGCCAGCGCGATCGGATCAAGCTGGTAGTTCAAAAGCAGTTTCAAGCTTGTGGCAATCGCGTAGAAAGTGCAGGTATTACCAACCTGTAAAGATTGGTAGCTTGCCAGATCTTTCTCGGAGAAATTATGGAGTGTCTTTTTTATCGTTTTGTTCATTGGCAATCAGGCTCCGTCTGCTCTCAAAGAAATGTTTGCCCTCCAATGCTGAACACATGAATGCCTCATTATTAAATCCTCGCTCCGGATCGTAGGCGAAGAAACCAGCAAATAAGGTCTGAGAGATCAGCGCCAACCAATCATCAAGACTTGTGGCAATTAGATAGCGTTCGGGATGTTCCCTCAGAAACAGGATGATTTGACCGGTGCGTTGTGGTTCGATGGGGTCCGTGTCAAGGCAGAAATAATCTCCAGCATCACTGGTGATGAATGGGATCCAACCAGGATGCCACCAGGTTCTTGGAATATAGGGCGAAGGCTTGGGATCAAGTTCATTAAAAACGCCCTTTTTTGTGATTTGCGTCAGGTAACCCCATGCTGCCTGGATCTCTGCGATGGACATCAGGCGCCAGTTGCCAAACATGCCGGCAGAGACGTGGGTTTCGCCATCCGCCTGAAGTAACAGCTGGCGCAGGCTGTCAGGGATAACCAGACCGCTCAGCTTTTCGAAATGGGCAAGCGCATCTGGGTTTGCCGGCGGTCGGAAGTGTACATCCAGCACGTATTGCTGCATCCAGGTTCGAATGGTGTTGAAGGATTTTAAAATCGGAAGTGAGTTGTTCATAGGCTAAAAATTTCAATAAACTATTTTTTACTTAATGGTGTGCGGTTGCCATCTAAAGCTCGCAGACGTGAGGGGCAACCCACCAACATCGATCGGAAAGGCTCTATAATATTGGTTAATCTTACCAAATCAAAACGCGTTAAGGACACTTTTTTCTGTAAATAGGCACCCTATTTTTGTCAATATTAAAAAAGCAGACAATTCTCTCGAATCAGCGCTTTTTCCTTCTCCGGTATTTCTTGGGTGGTGTGCTGCGCCCTGTGATGACTTCCTTCTGTTTTTGTTTGCCAGCCGGGTTCTTCTCGACGAATAATTTTTTGCCAGAGAAGGGATCCTTCTCAGTATGGTACATCACGCTGGCATAGGTTGAGGGGGTGGGCGTGAAGATCTGGACCTGGTTGGGTAAAACGTCCAGCTCCTGGATTGCAAACTGTTTGAGAGCTTGCATATCCTCGATTGTGCAGCCCGGGTAGGCGGCGATCAGATAGTAGCTGAGAAACTGATTTTTCCCTGAAGCCCTGTTGACCTGATTAAAACGTTTCTTGAAGGATAATAACGCTTCTCGATCGGGCTTTCCCATTTTTGCTAAAATTTCGGGTTGGGTGTGTTCAGGCGCGATTTTAAGCTGACCGGAGATGTGATGCTGAATCAGATTGTGTAAATAGGCACCGCCATAATCCTCATCGGACATGAGCAGGTCATACCGCAAACCCGAACCGACAAAGACCTTTTTGACGCCCTTCAATTGACGAATTTTTTTCAGCAGATCAATTTGCTGCTTGTGGTTGATTGGCAAGATTGGGCAAATCTCGGGATAAATGCAGCGTCTATCCTGACAGGCACCCTGACGCAGCTTGACGGGACATTCAAATCCATACATGTTGGCAGTTGGGCCGCTCAGGTCATAGATCATTCCTTTGAAATCGGGTAGTTGCGAGATCTTTTTCACCTCTTCCAAAACGGAGTCCTGGCTTCGCCACTGAACCGTGCGACCTTCATGAACCGCGATGGCGCAAAAATTACATTCTCCATAGCAGCCGCGATGGGTTGGGGCGGAGAAACGAATCGTTTCAAGCGCCCTGACAGAACCTTCCTGCTCATAGTATGGATGCTGCGCTCGTTCATACTCAAGCGCATAAATGTGATCCAGCTCTTTTTGCGACAAAGATGGGCAAGGTGGGTTTTGAACGAGATAACGATCCTGATGCAATTGAACCAAACCTTTTGCGCTGATGGGATCGTTGTTCTGATAGAAGGCGTGGAACATTTCGATGAAAGCGTCTTTGTTCTGGAGCACTGTTTCAAAGGATGGGAGTTCCAGGTAATTTTCTGGCGGCGTCTTGCTGATATATGAAAGGCCACAAATCTTTTTCGGGTCCTGACCTGTTTTGAGGGCTTCCGCAAGGGCGATAACCGAACTTTCAGCCATGCCATACAGCAGGAAATCTGCCCTGGCGTCAAAAAGCAGTGAACGACGAATTGAATCTGACCAGAAATCATAATGGGCAATGCGACGTAAACTGGCTTCAATTCCACCAAGTACGATTGGGACGGTGTTTTTAAAGTAGCGCCGGATCAGGTTGGCATACACAATCGTGGCGCGGTTGGGGCGCTTTGTGTTGTGTCCACCCGGGGTGTAATCGTCCATTCGCCGGGGTTTGCCGGTCGCGGTGTAGTTTGCGACCATTGAGTCGACGGCTCCAGCAGTCACGCCCCAAAAAAGGCGGGGCTCACCCAGACGGGTAATGTCCCTGTCAGATTGGTGGTCGGGCTGGGCGATGATGCCCACGCGATAGCCGGCGTCAAGCAATACCTTGCCAATTACGCTCGCTCCCATGTAAGGGCTGTCGATGTAACTGTCGCCTGTAATCAGGATCACATCAAGGGCATCCCAACCTGCCTGAGCAAGCTCTTTTTGTGTTGTCGGTAAGAACATAAAGGACCTCAATTTTGCAGGTTCGGATTGATTTTACCTTAGTTGATGATGATCGGTTGAAATGGGAAGGCATGCCCTGAGACCTGAAACAACGAATATTGCCGAACTTTGACCGGTGGCAAAATATTACGCACCAGGATTAATGGGGTGCAATGATGGGGGTGAATGTTTTATATGGCTGCAATTGGGGATCAGGAATGTTTGAAACGGCAGCGAAACGTAGTGGTCGTATAAGAACAAAAAAGCGCAGTCCGGATAAAAGGACTGCGCTTTTGACTGTGATCATGGCAATCAAGTTCATTCGCCGATAATCTTTACCAAAACTCGCTTTCTTCTCCGCCCATCAAATTCACCATAAAAAATCTGTTCCCAGGTACCAAAATCAAGGCGGCCGTCTGTGACAGCCACCACAACCTCTCGCCCCATCACCTGTCGTTTCAGATGGGCATCGGCATTGTCTTCACCGGTGAGGTTGTGACGGTACTGGCTGACCGGTTCATGCGGCGCCAATCCCTCCAACCATTTCTCATAATCGTGGTGCAGACCCGATTCATTGTCATTGATAAATACAGATGCTGTGATGTGCATGGCGTTCACAAGGCACAATCCTTCTTTGATCCCGCTTTCAGCCAGGGCTTCACGCACCTGTGGTGTGATGTTGATGAATGCTCGCCGTGTGGGGATATCAAACCAGAGTTCTTTTCGGTAAGATTTCACTGAAAACTCCTTTCATCAGAACGTGAATATTATGATCTATATTATCATACTGGAACGCACCTGGCATCAGCGGTCAATGTTGAAAGACGCCATCATCGCATCCAATTGATCTATGCTGGGCGAAAAACTGCTACCATTTTGCGATTCCATCCAGGCGATTGTATCGGTGATGTAGGTGTTCCAACCCTCATCAAAGGCATACCAATCATTGACCTGTCCCTTATCAGGAAGCCCGGGATGAGAAATGGGAAGGACAGCGCTCAGATAATAACGCCCATCACTTGTGATGCCCTGATAGGTGTAAAACAGGTTGGAATTATCGACGGGATAAAGCGCCTGACCATACATAGTTAAAAACCGTACGCCTGAACCATTTTGGAAATCAAAGTAATTGACATAAGATGAAAACAGCTGAGCAGCATTCCACATGGGGAGGAAGGGAAAAGAACTTGACGATCCACCAGCAGGGCGGCTGATCAGTGTTTGTTTCAGGCTGTCAATGATATTGCCTGCATAGATGCTGATCGCACGGTAATCTTCAACAGGAAACACCCTGATAAATGGTTCATGAAAATGATCCGGCAGGGCATACGCAGTAAGTTTGAATTCAAAATACGTGGGAAAATTGTCCCCCGGCATATAGTCTTCACCAAAATACTGTTCGTCGATCGTATTTGCATCAACACCCCCTGCAAGGCTGGGGTGAAATGAAAAGCTGATGCCTTCGTAGAGCAAGTCAGGTTCTTCTGGGGACGTCTTATCAGACGGCGTTGGTTCAATGAATTCCATTTCTTCAGCGGGTTGAAGGGGTTCAACCTTAAGCTGATCTTCTAAAGCATTTTGTGTTTGTTGGAGGGAAACCAGGGTTTGCTGAATATGCATACTCTCATTGTCATCATTTTTAATAACCGTTCCCAATGAACATGCGACGGACACAAACAATACGACGATCAGGGGAATAATGATGGGTTTACGGGAAGCGTGCTTGCTTTTCATGATCACTCCTTATGATGAAAACACGGATACCTTTATTTTTGTAATTATAATTTATTCCATACACCATGTAATGACCGCAAATTAAAAGAAAAACAACGGATGACGGCGTCAGATTAAAGACGGTTTTTTCACTTTTCATCAGGTTTGTTTGAAAAGTGATTTTGGTTGTGCTCTTTTTGAGAGGCTTTATCCCTGTGAACTTCCTCCTGGATAATATTGAAAAGAAGTTTTCCGGAGACATCCCAGTTTACTTTTTCATCAAATCGTTTTCTTGCAGCTTTACGGTATCTCGAATAGCGTTTTTCGTCCTTGATGAGTGAGATGATGGCATTCACATATTCAGAAGGACTGCTGTTTTCAGGTAAAACAATCCCTGTAACATCATCCTGAACAGATGTTGCCAGTCCGCCGGCGGCATTTGTGATGGTTGGCAGGCCAAAAGCTGCGGCTTCACTGATAACGATGCCCGCTGAATGAAAACGAGAAGGATGAATGAGTAAATCCGCCCAATTAAAACAGTCGAAATAGGCAACTAGTTCTTCGGGCTGTTCTTTTTCAAAGTTGCCGAGGAACCTTATGTTAGATTGATTGACACCATCAATTCCGACAATTCGCAACTCTGTCGGGTATCCCTTTTCATTCAATAATTGTGTTGTTTCAATCGCGATATCCATACCTCTCAAATGAAAACGTTTACCGACAAGAAGAAGATGTAGTTTGTCTCCGATTTGTTTATGGATGGAATCCTTGGCGGGAATGATAAATTCGGGGACATACGCGGGAATAGGCATGACGACAACTTTTGAGGAGTCTTTCCGATAGTATGTCTTAATAATCTCGGCGCTTGCATCGCTGAACGTAATAATGCGATCACATTCCCGAATTGATTTTGCTTCCCAGTTTTCCATTATTCGAAAGCCGAGTTTTGAAAAAATTGGCCAAACATCTTTGGTCCACTTAACAGTTGAATCACACATATAGACGAAAGGTCTGTCGATCTTTGCGTGAACCAGAGGGGCTGAATATTTGGAAAAGATCACATCTGGCTGTAATTCTTCAATCGCTTGATTGACGATTTTTCCGGCTTTTCTTAATCCAGAAGGATGATATTTTATCCATCGTTTCTTGGAAAACAGCCGATAGAGCTTTGTGATTATTTTTTCGAAAATGTTGGGGTTATCTTCAAAGGGACCTGCCAGGAAAACCTCGGTTTCAGGTTGTTTCTTCAGTTGATTGAATGCGCCAAAATCAGATCCGCTGTGTTCATTCTGGACTGTAGGATCCCAACGCCCCGCAACATAGAGAATTCTCATGTTATTCTCCAAGCTTTATTCGTTTTACAATCAGTGTATCATGCAACCAATGACTGAAGGGTTGTTTTATGTATTATTTCACCTTTTCCTTACCGTTGCCTGTCTCATTTTGAATGAATTGTGAAGATTGTCAGAAAGAAGAGGGGTGTGTTACAATAAAGCGGTTTACTCCAAATTGAAATGGAAAAATTTGATAATGACAAAAAAATCTAATTTATTAATCACACCATACGGTGGATCACTGGTTTCTCTGGCTGTTACAGGCGATGAGCGCGAGGAACTGATTAAACAAGCGGGGAGTTATCCCACAATCCGGATGACGCCCCGTCAGACTCATGATATGGAATTGCTGGCTGTGGGTGGATTTTCTCCACTGGATCGTTTCATGGGACAGGAAGACTATAAATCCGTGATGGAAAATATGACTCTTGCCGATGGCACAATCTGGCCAATCCCGATTATTTTAACGATTGATAAAGTTGATTTGCCCGACCAGGCGAATTGGGTCACGCTGCGCGATGTTCATAACCAGATCATGGCTGTGATGCGCCTGGAAGAGGTATTCAGGTTCAACTGGCGTGAAGAAGCTGAAAAGGTTTATGGCACAGTGGATGTTAAACACCCGATTGTTTCTGAGATGGCAGGATGGGGTGATCTGTGTCTTTCAGGTGAATTGAAGGTGCTGAACCTGCCTGTATATGATGATTTTGCAGAGTTGCGGCTGACACCAACACAGACCCGGGCGAAACTTGAAGAAATCGGCAATTCAAACGTGGTCGCATTTCAAACCCGCAACCCCATGCACCGCGTACATGAAGAACTCACAAAACGCGCCAGTAAACAGATTGATGGGAGTTTGTTGATTCATCCTGTGGTTGGAATGACCAAACCGGGCGATGTGAATCACTACACCCGCGTCCGAATTTACAAGGCACTATTTGATAACTATTATGATAAAGGCACATTGCTTGGTTTGCTGCCACTGGCTATGCGGATGGGGGGACCGCGCGAAGCCGTGTGGCACGCCATCATTCGCCGGAATTATGGCGCCAACCACTTCATCGTTGGGCGCGACCATGCAGGCCCTGGCAACGACAGCACCGGGAAGCCCTTTTATGGTCCCTATGACGCTCAGGAACTGCTCAAGTCCGTCGAAAAAGAAATTGGCGTGAAGATGGTGCCCTTTGAGATGATGGTGTATCTGCCCGATGAAGACCGTTATGAACTCATCTCACAGGTGCCCGAAGGTACAGCCACTGCTTCGATTTCGGGAACACAGGTGCGTGAAGATTACCTCGCCAAAGATCTTCCGCTGCCTGAATGGTTCACCCGCAAGGAAACATCCCAAATTTTACTGGAAGCTTATCCTCCTCGCCACAAGCAGGGTTTTTGTATCTGGTTCACGGGGTTGAGCGGTTCAGGAAAATCGACGATTGCCAAGCATTTGATCAGCATGCTGCAGGAATATGGGCGCAACCCAACCGTGCTGGATGGCGATGTGGTAAGAACGCATCTTTCCAAAGGGCTGGGATTCAGCAAGGAAGACAGGGACACCAACATTTTACGGATCAGTTTCGTAGCCGGAGAAATCGTGCGACATACGGGCGCTGTGATTTGTGCAGCAATCAGCCCTTTTCGCCAGGCCAGGCGTGAAGCGCGCAAGATGGTGCCCGATGAGCATTTCATTGAGGTTTTTGTGGACACCCCTCTGGAGGTGTGCGAGCAGCGCGATGTTAAAGGTTTGTATGCCCGCGCCCGTGCTGGTGAACTCAAGAACTTCACGGGAATTGATGATCCCTATGAAGAGCCGATTGAACCGGAAATTCACATCAAAACTGTTGGAAAAACTCCCACAGAAAACGCACGTGAGATCATTGATTATTTACTCAAGACGGGTTTTCTGGTTGAATACAATAACAATCATCAAAATACCAAATAAGCGTCGTTTTCCTTTTCAAGGGAAAAGTGAGAGTTGAATACTGAAAACAGGCTGCTATTCCAGAGCAGCCTGTTCTTTTTTTATTGAGAAAACAGGTGATTGAACTAAGCTTCAGATATTGTGCTTTAGTTCAATCACTGTTTTCCTCAGAGTCAACACTGTTGACCGGGTCGTTTCTTCGTTGCTCGGGATATTTTTTGATCCCTGCTTCGAGGATGTCCATCAGGTTGGTCATCAATTGTTGGGCTTCCTCGCTTTCAATGAAGGACATATCCTCGAAGTCTTTCTCAGTAAGACCTAACCGCGTGATGAAGTATTTACCAAACTCGTAGAAAAGGATTTCCATGATAAATGCTGCCACATCGGTATCAACCCAGACGGCGACCTCGTCATGTAAAATCCCCTGAGTGATCAGCTGCTTAAAAAATTGGGTGGTACCTCGGCGTTTAAGTTCTTCTTTCATGTCCGGGAATGTGACGTTATCAACAAAGGCGCGATAAGCAATCTGAGCCAGTTCTGGATGACGGATTTCGAAGAGGACTTCTGAAAGAAACTGCCAGCGCATGTAACCAAACAAGCTTTCCGAATGGGCAGGAGCTGGAATATCTTTGACAAGTTTTAATTTTTCATTGGTGCTCAGATCCACCAGATACCGGTAAAGATCCATTTTGTCTTCGAAATACTGGTAAAAACTCCCCTTTGAAATTTTTGCTTTGCGAACGATATTTGAAATTGAAGCCACATCATAGGGGTGGGCGGCAAACTCAGCAATTGCCAGGTTTAAAATTAAATCTTGTTTTTCTTTGGGCAGGTTGTAGAAAGTATCTTTGGGCATATTGTCTCCACATCCAATTTTACTCAATATTTGGATTCAGATAATTGATTCCGTCAAATCTTACTTATTTGATCATTTATTTAAATTGGGATGGAGGTGCTGTGGAAACATAGACAAGCATGTTAAAATGAGAACACATAAATTAACACCTTTCAAAATCTGAAGACAAGATTGGCATGGGAGAATGCCAGGTTTATTTATTTACATCAGAGGGCGATACGGTGCATACGATTTGCCATGCCATTAACTTGTTTCGCAAGTTTGGCAATTTTTTTAGCCTGAGTAGAATATATTGCAAGGAATGCTCGTAGATCAAACAAATCCAATCCATTTTGGCGGTTATCGCCGTTCAAATTCTCAAGAGGGGGGTGAGAACATGCAAAACCAAATGACTGAAAATCAACATAATCCTTTAGAAGAGCTGAGAATATGCAAAAAACATTTCCAGAACGTTTAAAACAGATTATTTTCGCATTTTTAAAACTGGGATTTGTTGCATTTGGCGGCCCAGCAGCAGCCTACGGCATGATGCGACAGGAATTTGTGACCCGTAAAGGCTGGCTTGGGGAGGACGATTTTTTTGATTTTATGGGACTCGCAAATCTTATTCCAGGACCGAATGCCGTGGAGATGGCGCTCCTGATCGGTCATCATCATGCCGGCTGGATGGGATTGGTGCTTGCCGGCGTATCTTATATTTTCCCATCTACGGTTGTTGTCCTGATCTTTGCATGGATTTATCAACATTATGGCGCTTTGCCCGCGATTGAGGGCGTTCTTTACGGAATCAAACCGGTTGTTCTTTCGATTCTTGTTTCAGCGATGTGGGGCATCCTCAAGCCAAGGATAAAAAACACAACAGGGCTGATCATGTTCGTTATTGTTTTTGCTGCTTATTTGGGCGGTATCAGCCCAATGTTGTTACTGCTGGGTGGCGGTGTATTGATGAGCCTTTACAGGATGATTGGTCGCAAAGGTAGCAGCCCCGGTTTATCGCTTGTTTTTCCAGTCTTATCACGTTTTCTTCAATCAATTGCGCTGCAAATGCAACCTTTTAATCTGCCCATGCTTTTCTGGGTGTTTCTAAAAGCCGGCGCATTGATGTTGGGCAGCGGTTATGTTCTTATGGCTTTTATCCATAATGACCTGGTGGTCAGGTTAGGATGGTTGACCGACAATCAGATCGTTGATGCGATTGCAGTTGGGCAGGTCACACCAGGCCCTCTTGCAACAACCGCAACGTTTATTGGTTTTTTGTTGGGTGGATTTCAAGGTGCGTTTTTGGCAACAGCCGGGATGTTCCTGCCCTCCCATATCATTGTGATCATCCTGATTGCTTTTATCGGAAAAATCAGGGGATCGGAACGATTTGCAGGTTTCCTCGAAGGGGTGAATTTTGCCGCATTGGGACTGATGGTTGGGGTGACCTGGGAAATCTCCAGAACGGCTTTGATTGATCCCATCACCGTGATTATTGCTCTGGTGGGGTTAATTGTTTTGTTGAAATATAAGATCAGCGCCGCCTGGCTGGTTATCGTCGGTGCTTTGATCGGATTGGCGCTCTGACCCTTTTTTGGTGAGAATCTCTTCAATGTATGGTAGGTGATGGGCGTGCACAGCCCCTCATGGGATTGTGTTGCAACTGCAAGTTAAATGACTCAAAAATAAGACGGTCATCTTTGACGGGTCGCCCTTTTGGAATGATATATAATTGGGTAAATGCGTAGAGCAATAAGAAAGGAATTTTAATATGAGTATGAAGGTTGGAATCCTCACATCAGGCAGCGATTGCCCCGGTCTTAATGCTGCGATTCGAGGCTTTGGCAGGGCAGCGCAGCAAACCTATGGGATGACCGTCCTCGGTTTCACTGATGGTTTTCGGGGATTAATGGAAGATAAAACAGTCGATCTGAGTGGCAATGCCCTTTCGGACATTCTCACCAGAGGCGGCACCATCCTTGGGACGAGTCGTGAACTGCCCTACAAGGTTCTTGAAAATGGAAAAACCGTCGATCGAACGGACCTTGCGGTCGAAGTTTACCATCGGCATGGATTGGACGGCCTGGTTTGTATTGGTGGAGCGGAAACTCAAAACGCCGCCTGGCACCTTGCTCGGGCGGGGCTGAATATTCTGACCCTTCCTAAATCGTCGGAAAATAGCATAGCGAAGACAGACATAACGATTGGTTTTGATACAGCCCAATTGATTGCCGCTGAGGCAATTGACCGCCTTCACAGCACTGCCCATAGCAACCATCGGATCATTATTGTTGAAATAACGGGAAGCCAGGTGGGCTGGCTGACGCTCGGTTCTGGCATTGCAGCCGGGGCTGATGTTATTTTAATCCCTGAAATTCCATATCATGTTGAAAAAATTGCGGAAGCTATCAACACACGCCTTGAGGCTGGAAAACGTTTCAGTATTGTGGCGGTCTCGGAGGGTGCAAATTCTTCTGAGCTGGTTGCTTTTTTTGAACGTTCTTTGAAACTCAATCGGCTTAGAGATCAAGGCGGAAATATTGAAGACCGGCAGGCACAAATCAATACCCTCAAGAAAAAATATGCAGGTCAGACGCTTTTTCTGGCGAACCGTCTGGAAGAGATGACCGGTGTTGAAAGCAGGGTCACAATTTTGGGCTATCTCTTGAGAGGTGGGACGCCTTCCGCCACCGACCGGGTTTTGGCAACCTACCTGGGCACCCGCGCAGCAGACCTGCTGGCAGAGGGCAAAACCGGTCAGATGGTTGCTTACCAGGGCGGAAAAGCTGTCTGCGTTCCTCTGGAGGATCTGTTTGAACAGACGAAACCAGTGCCATTGGACCATCACTGGATCACAGCGGCAAAACACGTTGGGACAGTGTTTGGGGATTAACAATGCGGCGTTTGGTCCTCGGTTGGTGTCCCTTGATCAGGAGGAATAGTTTAACAGCCTGATACGACAAGCGATGGTCACACAGGAACAGTATTGATGTTGTGCTGTGATGGTTGTTTTGAAAATTTAAGAATTTAGCAAAGGATATTTTATGTCACTAACCTTGGAATGGCGACATCGGATCATCGCATGGCGCGAGGAACTTGCCCGACACTTTTTTGTAAAAGCAGGAAAAATCCCGGTTGAAACGGCGTTTACAATGGACCAGTTTCAACGGGCACAGGCTTTGGAAGGATTAACCTTCAGACCGATTGAGCCGGGAACAGCCTGGGGCGCAAAATGGGAATACGGCTGGTTCAAAGGCGAATTTTCTGTTCCTTCCCATCTGGACGGAAAAGCAGTAGCCCTGGCAATGGATGTCGGCGCTGAATCTGTCGTATATGTAAATGAGGCTTATGCTGGCGCGGTCGATGAATTTCATAAGGTGATCCTTCTGACGGAATCGGCTGTCGCTGGGGATCTATATTCAATTGTGATGGAAGCCTATGGCGGGCATGGCGGGCGAGAATGGCGTGCAGGGCCAACGCCGCCTGACCGTGATACGGTGCCCGAGCCGCCGCTTGCACAGCAGAAACTGGGTGAGAGTTGTTTTGGTGTGTGGAACGAGGTTGCTTTTCAGCTGGCGATGGACGTGGAGACCCTGTGGGATATAAGGGAAAATATCGATCCGGAATCATTGAGGGTGATGGGGATCGATGAGGGCTTGAAAGATTTTACTCTGATCGCCGATTTTGAAGCGCCAGAAGATGTCATGCTGAAAAGCCTGCAAAGTGCTCGCGATCGTCTGAAACCACTGCTTGAGAAGCACAATGGCGATACGACGCCCGAGATGGTTGGTTTCGGACACGCCCACATTGATGTCGCCTGGCTGTGGCCCCTGGCAGAAACAGAGCGGAAATGCGTCCGCACCTTCAGCACCCAGCTGGCATTGATGGCGCGCTACCCTGAATTCCGTTTTCTTCAAAGCCAACCCCATCTTTATGTCATGGTCAAAGAAAAATACCCTGACCTCTATGAGAAGATCCTGGAAGCAGTTGAGCGAGGACAGTGGATCCCTGACGGCGCTTCCTGGGTGGAACCGGACACCAACCTGACCAGCGGCGAAAGCCTGATCCGCCAACTGATTCACGGGAAGCGGTTTTACAAAGACGAGTTTGGCGTGGACTGTGAAATGCTGTGGCTGCCAGATGTCTTTGGCTATTCCGGTGCATTACCGCAGATTATGCGCGGGTGCGGCGTGCGCTTCTTCTCGACCCAGAAAATTTTCTGGGCGTATACTGGTGGCGAACCCTTTCCCTATAACACCTTCATCTGGGAAGGCATTGATGGGTCAGAGGTGATGGCGCATTTTCATAATGATTACAACAGTGAAACACGACCGGAAGCGGTGATCCGGCGCTGGGATGAAAGAGTCCAAAAAGACGGATTTTCGAAGAGGCTGTTTCCCTTTGGGCATGGGGATGGGGGTGGAGGACCAACGCGAGCACATCTGGAGTTCGCCTTGCGCCAAAAAGACCTGGAAGGTGCACCGAAGTTCAGAATTGATTCACCAATATCCTTTTTCAGGGAACAGGAAGAAGCGGGCTGGCCCGATGTCCGTTATGTGGGTGAACTGTACTTTCAGGCGCATCGCGGCACTTATACCTCCCAGGCGCGCACAAAAGCCCTCAACCGGTACAGCGAGTTCGCTTTACGTGAAGCGGAGATGTGGGGTGCAGCAGCGATGGTCCTGCGCCAACACGCCTTCCCCTTCGAGCGCTGGGATGCTGCCTGGAAGATGCTACTCCTCAACCAGTTTCATGATATTTTACCGGGGTCTTCAATCCACCGGGTTCATGAAGAAGCAGAAGAGCAATTAACGGAGGTAATTGAGACCGCCACCGAAATGACCGAAAAAGCCACCGGCTCTCTCGTAAATGATGGTAGCGAAGCGTGGACCCTGTTCAATTCACTCTCATGGGAACGACATGCGCTGGTTGAGCTGCCTGAGGGTGTTGAAGGCCTGATCTCCGATGAGGGAGAAGCGCTGCCAGCCCAAAAAACCGGGGAATCCAGTTTTGCCGAACTTCCTTTAAGCCCAATTGGCTGGAAGAGCTTTTCAGAAGGCGCGCCCGTTTCAGTTGAAAACCTGATCATGGCAGACCCGACTTGTTTGGAAAATGATCTGGTGAGGGTGCGTTTTAATGACTTTGGCGAGATCACGAGCATTTATGATAAAGACACCGGGCAAGAGCTGGCAGATGGCGTGTGTAACAAGCTGTGCATGTATCAGGACATCCCATCGACCTACGATGCCTGGGATATTGACAGCATGTATTCTCAATCACCGGTTGCCCTGCCGGAGAAAGCACAGATCACGGTGGCGGCACAGGGTCCGCTGTTTGGACAACTGGTCATCCGAAGGAAACTTAATAATTCGCTGATGGAACAGACGGTCACACTCCAGCGAGGATCACGACGGATGGATTTCCACACCCGCATTGACTGGCAGGAGCGCCACAAATTGCTGAAAGTGAATTTCCCGGTCAAATATCACGCCCAAAAAGCCTTACATGAGATTCAGTTTGGGCACCTTGAACGTCCCACCCATCGTTCCCGTAAAATTGACCAGGATCGCTTTGAAGTTTCCAACAACAAATGGACAGCGCTGGTCGAGCCAAACCGGGGCTTTGCGATCTTGAATGATTCAAAGTACGGGGTGAATGTGCTCAAAAACAGCATCAACCTGACGCTTCTCAAATCAGCACTGGCGCCGGATATGACCGCCGATCGGGGCTGGCAGGAATTTACCCACGCGTTTTATTATTGGAACACACCATTTATAGAAAGCCGACTTGTGCAGCAGGGCTACGAGTTGAACATTGCACCGCTTATGATCCCGGGCAGAGCGGAATCACGCAGCCTGTTTGAGCTGGATCAAGCGAATATTATTCTTGAGACGGTGAAACCCCCCGAGGGCCGTGTACCAGGCGAGATGGTGCTGAGGCTGTATGAAGCGATGGGCACCAGAACACAAACCCGTCTGAAGATTAACCTGAATGTCGATCATATTTATCAGACGGACATGTTGGAACAGGTCCAATCCGAACTGCCCTTTGATGGGCAGGGCGTTGATTTGGAATTTGCGCCATTCAAGATCATCACCTTGCGTTTGGTGTGTGGAAGGGCGTGATGAAGGGTGAACCAGTCATCGTAAAACCTCGCTATCCGGGGATCGATTGATCGCCTGGTTTGTAAAAAGTTCACAAAATGATATAAGCGATTCAAACAGAGAGACGCCCCACTTACTGGGGCGTCTCTTTGGCTTTAAATTCTACTCAGGAAGATGAAAACGATATTGCGTGGGGATGGCAGACCTGTCCCCATTGCATCAGGGTGAAACACGCTATTTTTATTCAGCAGATTCCTGTTCTTCATCCAATAACCGTTTTTCACCTTGCAGCTGGCGAATGTGAGAAACATCTTGAGAAACTTCGATGCAGCCCTGATAGGCGCCATCGGCATCACGCAGGGCGAAATAACGGATATGAACGAATTTATCTCCAAGTTGGAGCCAAAACTCAGCCTCGTCACGCTTTCCGGATCGGAAATCATTCAGGATTTGCACAACCCGGTGTGCACTTTGCGGTGGGTGGCATTTGATGACCTCACGCCCGATGATGGCTGCAGACCGGTCGAAAATACGCTCTTTTCCCTGGGTGAAGTAACGGACCTGATCGTTCTCATCCACCATGGTCACATCCACAGGCAGATGTGTGAGCAGGAGGTTGATTTGCTTGCGCGTCAGGGCGCCGGTGAATAAGGGTATCAACCCTTCCTCTGCCCCCCGTTCTTTTTTAGGTTCGGCAACTTCTGATGATGTGGAACCGGCGGTTTGAGGTTTCCAGGCATCACTGGGTGTGACATCAAAATAGCCAATTTCCTCCTCTTGCTCCCGAATTTCACCCCACTCCTCTTCTGTCATCCGGTTCAGGGCTTCGGGGAACAGGATCTTTTCTTCCTTATAGATCATCTCTTTGATATTCTGAGCCATTACCTCAAATTGGGAACGGATTGCACTCAAATTGGGATTATCCTGGTTGATCTCATTGCGGAATTGTTTGATCTGCGCCCTGATTTCATTGTCAACTCCCCACATGACGGTGGAGGGACCTTCAAATCCTTTTTTCTCCAGATAGGGGAAGAGCAGGTTTTCTTTTCTCGAATAATGTTTTTCGATCGCGCCCAGGTTTTCGGTTTGCTTCCGTAAGGAATCAAGAGCTGGGGTGTCGATCTGGTTGAATTTGTCTAATGTGTCCTGCATTGCCTCCAGCAGCCGCATGATCACCTCATTTTCCATACGGAAGGTGAAAACAGGATGCCCCGGCAGGGATTCGGGCTCGGGTTCTTCATCCAGAGAATCCCTGAAAACAGCGACATGCAGGTCACAAAGCCGCTGGATTTCAGTAACAGAGATGCCTTCACTGATCATCGCCCGTTCTGCATCGGCAATATCGCTTGCAGTGGCGCCCTGGATGGCATGGCCAAATTCTTTTTTAAGATCTTCTACGGATTCGCCGGCATGCAAGCGTTTGATCACGTTTTTTAGCGCTTCTTTTCTTCTACTCAGATTGTTGACAGGCGCACTCATTTTTCCTCCAATGAATGGTAATAAATTGATTAAAAATTTATTCTTTTGATTCCCAAAGGAACTGGAAAGGCGCCCTTATCGCGCCTTCCGGACAAATGTCTTCACAGATGGTGCAATAGGTGCAGGTGATAGGCGTTTTGAAAATTGGGCCGTGTTCTGCCAGTGTCAGGCTGTTCTCGGGGCACAGGTCCACACAATTGCCGCAAAGTGTACACCTCTCATAATTAATAATGGGTGTGTGATACTGGTTCATTTATATTCCAATCGTTATAAAGAATATTATTCAACACAATGCAGGGTGGATAGGACTTAAGTCACAGAAGAGAAAAACCAGAATGAGAACGCATCAACTGTCTTCCTGTTCAGCCTGTTTAATCAGCGCCTGGCGATCGATGAGTCTGATCCTCTGACGATCGCGCAGGATGATGTTGGATGACTCAAGTTCTCGCAAAAGTCGTCCAACCACATCCCTGACTGTGCCGATGTGTGCTGCGATCTCATCCTGGGTCCATCCGCCCGAGGCTTGGGGTGAATCTGCAATTTCAATCAAGAAGCGGGCAAGGCGCGTCCGAACGGAATAGAGCGACAGGTTGGCTGCGAGTTCGGTCAGGTGGGTTATGCGTTCCGAAAAGATCTTTAACATCATGACCGAAAAATCAGGGCAGGTTGCCAGCAGTTTGGTGAAAGAAACCGAATCAAAAACAAGGACATCCACCGGAGTCAGCGCTTCAATGGAAGCAGTGTTGACCCCCTTTGAATTCAGCAGTGAGATGATGTTTAACGGTGCGCCGGGCCCAAAACGTGCAAGAATTTGGATGCGCCCGTTTCGATGCATGCGGAGCACCCTGACCTCGCCCGAAAGGATGAAATAGCCATATTGAGCTGCCTCACCTTCAATCACCAGTGTTTGACCCTGTTGATACTTGCTTTCGAAGCCGTATTCGGATATCGTCAGCAGGGTTTTGGGGCTGAGTGCGTTAAATCGTGTTATCTTTCTAAGCCGGGCTTGTGTGATCATATCCCTTGGCATGCTGCTTGATCTAAAATGAATAAGCATAATTTTACCCTACCCGTCCTGTAATTTTTCCAGCGGGAACAGAGCCCAGATCGAAAGAAAACGATCAGACGATTGGCACAGCGCCTTGATCTGCTAAAACAAGACGGAGGCTGTCATGTTCAGCAGCTTCGAGGATACGATTGAATGAGAAAACAAAAACCCCGCGCTGTAAATGAGCACGGGGTTTAATCCTAAAGCTTCAGAAAATAGGTTTTATTCAGCGACGTAATTCTTTGCGGCCGGGGCTTTCACAACGATCAATTCCAGCATTTCATCATGCAGGTTACGGATATTCATTTTTACCTTATAGGGAATTTTGAGAAGCGTTCCAGCAGGGTAAACATGCGTTTCCTGGTCACCAAGATCGATGGATAGTCTTCCCCGCACTACTGTCATATAGACATTTGAGTTCGAAAAATGAACGGGCGCCCCTTCATCTTTGTTATAGAGCATGTGGATGTAATCTAGGTTGTCGTCCTGGATAATTTTCTCAATCGTTCTTTCGTCACTTTTTGCCAGCGTAAATACTTGTTCAATCATTTTATATCATTACCTTTTTAATTTCATTGGCGATTGATGATCATCAACCGCCATGGGATTGTATGTTTAATGTGTTAATTGCCCATCATCATCGCTGCGACGTCTTCTTCTACCTCGCTGATCGTCTTCAGGTCAAAATGTTTGACCAGGACTGAAATCACATTTGGCGACAGGAACGCGGGAAGCGTTGGACCAAGCCTGATCTTGCGGATGCCCAGTGAGAGCAATGCCAGCAGGACGATCACGGCTTTTTGCTCGTACCAGGCGATATCATAAGAAATCGGCAGGTCATTGACATCCGCCACTTCGAAGGCTTCTGCCAGCGCCTGGGCAGTTCTGATCAGAGAATAAGAATCGTTGCACTGACCGGCATCCATAATACGGGGGAAGCCATTGATGGTTCCAAGGTCGAGTTTGTTGTAGCGATATTTAGCACAGCCTGCGGTGAGGATTACGGTATCGGTGGGCAAAGCTTCGGCGACATCGGTGTAGTATTGACGGGTCTTGTGTCTGCCATCGCATCCACCCATCACGACAAAGCGTTTGATATCGCCTTTTTGAATGGCTTCGATCACGGCAGGGGCGTTCTGCAGAATCGTGTTGTGTGCAAAGCCGGTTGTGATGGTCTTATCCTCCAGCTCCTGCGGTTCTGCGCATTGCTTGGCCAGCTCGATGATTTCGGAGAAATCTTTTTGTTCACCTGGTTCCCGGTCGGGGATGTGTCGGCAACCGGGATATCCCGCCATGCCGGTTGTGAACAGGCGATCGTGGTAAACCTCCCGGGTTGGGATAACGCAGTTCGTGGTCAACAGGAGCGGACCGCCGAAGCTATCAAATTCCTCGCGTTGATGCCACCAGGAACCGCCGTAGTTGCCCACAAAATGGTCATATTTTTTGAAGGCAGGGTAGGCATTGGCGGGGAGCATTTCACCATGGGTGTAAATATTCACGCCTGTCCCGCTGGTTTGCTCAAGGAGCTCTTCAAGATCGAGCAGATCATGTCCGCTGACGAGAATGCCCGGGCCGGGACGCACGCCCAGATATACCTGGGTCGGCTCCGGGTGGCCATAGGTATCGGTATTGGCTTTATCTAAAAACGCCATGGCATGCAAGCCCATCTCACCCGTTTTAAGGACCAGGTCGGTTAATTCCTCTGCGGTCAGTTCATCATTGGTGATCGCCTCAAGCATTTCCTGAATGAAAAACAGGATGTCCTCATCCTTTGCACCCAGAACATAAGCATGGTCAGTATAGGCTGCCATGCCTTTCAAGCCATAAGTGATCAATTCACGGAGCGAGCGGATATCTTCATCAAGGTTTTTATCTGCCATCACACCAACCGTAACCGCTTTTTCTAAAAGGGTATCCACATCATAGGACTCCGGAGTCCAGGATGCCCGGTCAGGCCCATTGCCGGGGCAGGGATTGCCGTGCAATTCCTGGCATTTTGCCTGCGCGTCATCTCGCAAAGCGTCGCGCCTGGCCACCGCTTCCTGGATCAGCGCCACAAAGCGATCCAAATCGAAGTTGGCATTGGTAATGGTGGCGAACAAAGCCTTGGCGACAAACAGGTTGGTCTCTTCATGGCTGACGCCCATTTCGCGTCCCCGGGTTCCCCAAAAAGAGATCCCCTTCAGTAAATACACGAGCAGGTCCTGCAGGTTGGCGACTTCGGAAGGTTTGCCGCACATGCCTCGATTCGTACAGCCCGTATTTTTCATGGTTTCCTGGCATTGAAAACAAAACATTTTAGTATCCATGTAAACAAATTCTCCTTTTATGGTCTTCGGATTTATCATATCAAGGGTTCAAAAATTAAAATACGACTTAAATCACATTTTAAACCAAATAATATCATTTTTAATTAAGGTGAGATCCTAATTGTAACTTCGAAAAAGTATAAAAATTATACCCCGTTTGCAGACAGCCACCGTATTTTTAAAAACTAAAAGATATGCGAACGGATTTCTGCCGCCGATCAACAATAATGCAATTATAGAATTGTTTTATGGCGTTAAATTACCATCGAGCGTGGTGGTCTTCTGCCCAACCGATGGCGTCTGAGATTTGAATTGGCTCGCCTTCTCCAGTATCCAGTGTGCCGTTGAACCGCCCCAGCATCTGGTGAACTTCTGAGGAAATGACCAGTGCGTCGGTTTTAGCGTGGCGTTCAAAAAAGGGCTCAAAAATCAGATCAACACGGTTGGTTGCGGTGGTATGAAGCCGCCAGGGAGCCATAAAATTTGCAGTATCATATTCAAAGGCGACGTCTTCGCTCAATTTGGTTAATTTTCCAGCGATACACAATGCGTTTTCGTTCATCCCGGTGCCATCGGTCCATCCTGCACCCAAATTTACACCCACCGTCCGTCCATCTGCAAGTCTGGTTGAAAAACTGGACCAGTTCCAAAAACTTTCAAAGGGCCAGATGCCGCGCCCCAAATCAAGGCAGGCAAAGGAATCAACTGTATCAAAGCGAATGGTTGCATCACCCCATGTCATTGTGCCTTCGGTTGGCAGGGTGTTTTGTTTGCTGGTGAATTGAAACTGCCGTGCGGACCATGGGATGACCACATTCAAAGTCTCATGACCCGACGGCTGGTGAACAAACAGGCTGGCTTTGAACGGCTTACCGCCCAGATCGGGGCAGCTGCATTCCATTTGGATGCCGCCTTTGACATGGGTCATGCGAATGGGCATTTTTGGGTTTGTGTAGTCAATATCTCCTTCAACCTGCGGTGGAAGATGACAGCCAGCGCCAAAGGGTATGAGAAGCGTCTTTTCAGCAAAGGCTTTGGTTTCAAAATCCAGAACGTAGAGGAAGGGCAGTCCCATATAATCGATATTCGACAGCGTCACCGAAAAAAGGTGTGTGGGGTTGGTGATCGCCCAGTAGTTCCAGCGCTTTTTGCGCGGCCAATGTCCCTTCAGGTTGCAATTATGAAACGGGTGGCGGCTCCATCCCACAGCAGAAGGGTTCAGGTTCCCTCGCGAGTCGCACAAATCAACTTCTGAGGTCAGTTCAGGTTCAAAATAGGATTGACTCACAGTTCCCTCCAGTTTGGTGATGATTGATCAGGGCGCCCAGGGGCGCTCGTTGATTGTTTCGTAGGATTTGATTTTAAAATCGAGACTCTCCTCCGCATCAGAAAGGATCTGATCGAAGGCGAGTTCGAGAGGGGTGTTGATGTTTCGCAGGTTTTCAACCACATCAGCAGCCCACTGGATGTATTCACGCCTTCGCTCCATGGGCCAATCTTCAGGCGGTGAATTGAGAATATCACGGCAGTTGACCAGTTTATCGCTTAATTTTATGACTTTGGCTTTGTTCGAAATGCTGGGAGCATGAACCACCTGCAAGCGTTTGCGCGCCATCTTTTCCAGGGATTTATCATCGGTCACCTCAAGCACGATTTGGAGGATCTCTTCTCCGAAAGCCTTGCGGATTTCAACCTCCGTTGTTTTTGTGTCTTCAAGGGTGTCATGGAGGATGGCGGCGATCAATGTGGGCAGATCTTGCACATCACCGATTTCGAGCAACGCCTGTGCCACAAGCAGTGGATGGGTGATGTAGGGTGAGCGCTCGGCGTCTTTGCGGATTTGACCTTCGTGCTTGTCAATCGCAAACAGGATGGCTTTGAAAATCAGATTCAGGTCCTTGATGCGTTCCACAATTATCCTTTCTTTGCGAACTTTGCCTGAGAAAAAAGAAGATGCAATCTAAATTGCATCTTCTTTTAGTAATTTTTGCTTAATCTCGTAAAGCAATCTCGATGATGGCGCCGTTTGCGATCTTGCGCATCTCGAATTGCTTGTTTTGTTCTTTGATCAATTGTGAAAGCTGACGGAAACCAAAACTTCGCGGGTCAAAGCCGGGGTCGATGCGGCGCAAAGCGGTGCCGACTTCGGATAACCTCGTCCAGCCATCATCATCGGGCCCGACCATGTCGATCGCCTGGCTGACCAGATCAACCAGTTCGCGTTCCTGCGTGCTCAGGTTGCTGGTTTTTCGCTTTGTACCACCGCCATTGGATCTGCTGCGGCGACTGATATTCTCAGTATAAATGAACACGTTGCACGCGCTGACGAAGGATCGGGGGGTCTTTTTCTCGCCGATGCCGACCACCAGTAAACCGCTTTCACGGATGCGGGTTGCCAGACGGGTGTAATCACTATCGCTGGAGACCAGACAGAAGCCATCGGCCTGACCTGAATGAAGAATATCCATCGCGTCGATGATCATGGCGCTGTCCGTGGCATTTTTGCCCACGGTATAACGGAATTGCTGGATGGGTTGGAAGGCATGAATATTGAGGGATTCCTTCCAGGAATTCATATTGGACGTGGTCCAATCCCCATAGACGCGCCGAATGGTGGCGTTTCCGTATTTACCCGCCTCGACCAGGATCTGCTCGATCAAACTTGCCTGGGCATTGTCGCCATCAATCAAAATCGCGATGCGTCGTTCTTTTTCTTCTGATACCATATCTGTTGTTAATTGAGTTGTTCTTGCCATATATTTTTATTATACCTAACTATTTTTTAGAAAGATGAAATTGGGATTGCATTGAAGGCAGACTGGAAAAACTCATTGTTTCACCTGGGTGTAAAGGTTTGGCGACGGCTGATCGTGGATTATGGTGATATAATACTGTCTTTGTGGTTTCTACCCGGATTATAATGGTCCCCGAAGGTATTATTCAGGAAATGCCCCGGCGTTTTGGAGTACAGGTTGAAAAATCATTTTAAAAAAACCTACAATTTGCTCAATACAAAATTTGCCAACAACGGAAAGTATGCCATCATTGACCAGGGCATCATCTCGCTATCAAATTTTGCCGCTTCAATTATTCTCACCATGCTGGTATCGCCTTCGGAGTTGGGCACCTATGTGACCGGTTTTTTCGCTGTCTATTTCGTGCGCGCTATTCAAGACGGTGTGATTATCCAACCATTAAACTCCTTTGGCGCCAGCAAGGACACAAAATCCTTCAAAGCTTATTTTTCTGCGATCGCCATCCATCAACTGATCCTTTCAACTTTGACTGCCATCGGCGCATGGGCCCTGGGCTGGATCCTGACAAAAACGGGCAACGACACCCTGGGTCCCACAATATCTGCCCTATGGTTCGCCTTTTTTACCTGGCAGACTCAAGAATTCATCCGCAGGACGTTTTACACGCGCAATGAGGTTCACAAAGGAATGTGGATCAGCATTATCGATAACTTTGTGCGGCTTGGCTTCATTGTCCTGATTTCAAGGGTTGGTCATGTCAGCGGGCTGACGGGTTTGACCGCGATGGGATTGGGCTCCCTGGTCGGATCCTTGTTAGGGATATGGTTCGCAAGGGACTGTTTCACCAGAGAGATTCAGGATATTTATCAGACCTGGCGTGAAAATTGGCGCTTTGGGCGCTGGATTCTGGGCGCCAGTTTGGCGGAATGGGTGGTTGTGGATTTCTACCCGATCATTATTGCGGGCGCGATCAGTTTTGCTGCAACGGGTGCTTATCAGACCCTGCAAAACCTGGTGGCGCCGATTCATGTTCTGCTGCGAACCATGGATACCTTTGTCACACCAATTCTGGCAAGGACTTACGATCAATCCGGCACTCCCAAGCTGAAGCGAACCCTCAATTTGATCTTTTTGCTTGGCGGAATACCCGTGATCGGATTGCTGATTGTGGCTGTGATCCTGACCCCCCAGATGCTGTACATGCTTAAAGGAGAAACTTACCTGCCTTATGCCAACGGTATTTATCTGATGGCATTGTTTTATTTCTTTATGTTTATCAACCGACCGCTGCAGATGGTTTTCAGGGCAATTCGGCATGGGAAACAAGTTTTTCTGGCGAATATTTTAGCTGCGGTCAGCATGTTTACGGTAGGTGTGTGGCTTATCAATCAATGGGGGTTTTATGGCGCAATTGCCGGTCAGGCGCTGAACGCCATCATTGTCAGCCTGGTTTTGCTGGTGGCCTGGAACCTGGTTTTACGTTCACAACCTGAGAAATCGGCAGACATCTGAACGCCTGTGAGAATTGGGGGATTTACAGGGCGGGCTTTTCTAAATTAAGCAGTTTTCGAATCTTCGCTTCAGCGTCCGTGTCGGACATCCAGCGCAACCCAAAAACAAGGAGAAATGCTGATAAAAGAAGTTTGAAGTCCAGCCAAAGGGACGACTTTTCGATATAGACCAGGTCCCAGGCTAACTTCTCTTCAGGGGAAATGTCGTAGGAATCAGCAACCTGGGCTAACCCCGCCAGGCCCGGGCGGACAAGATGCCTGCGGGCATATTCGGGCAGCCTTTGCAGGTAACCGTGTACCAGCACCGTGCGCTGGGGGCGAGGCCCGACGTAACTCATCTGTCCCATCAGGATGTTGATCAATTGGGGCAATTCATCCAGGGCTGTTTTGCGGAGTACCCTGCCGAAAAAGAGAACCCGATCATCATTCTCATAACCTGAAATTGGTCCGGTGTCCTTCTCGGCATCCATAACCATGGATCGGAATTTAAGTTGTTTGAAGTTAATTCCATTTTTGCCTACGGCGTTCTTTACGAACAGGACCGGACCGGGATCTTCCCACCAGATCATGAAGATGATCAGCAACCAGACAGGCATTGAAAGGATGAGCGAAACAGCAGAAAAGAGGATGTCAAAGAGACGTTTGCTAAAAGGCAGTTTGATGGGTGTTCCCATATGTTCCTGATGGCTGGCGAAGACCTCCGCCTCGATTTGAGGAGAGGGCGGGGCGTTGTTTTCCCACCATCCATAAGTGAGGTTTGAAACGATGAAACAGGTTACAAAGATGGTGAAAAGGTGGACGATCAACAAGCCCCAATGCCAGGCAGACGCAAAAAACAATCCGGACAGGAAAAACGAGACCAGGCTGACAGCAATTGCGGTCAAAAATGCCAGGCGGAACCGCTTTTTGTCCGTGTCTCGCCTTTGGACGAAAAATTTGATCAATGCATAACTCAGCATCGAAAATAAAAGGGCTTCTAATAATAACTGAAAAAGGTTCACACTGCCGGGGCCGAGATAGAAACGAAGCCACACAACGAAGGCGGATAAAGCCAGGCTGATGACCAGCCATTGGAAGGTTGAAAGATTTTTGATTCCTTTGTGAACCGTCATAAGGTGTCCTTGGGTGCATTATTATGACCAAAGGGTCATACACAGCGCGCCTATACCATTTGGCGAGAGAAGAACAATCATTTATTATACACCTTTGGGGAGGGTGGCATGTGTGCTGAATTGCTTGCGAGCAGCTGAAGGTGAGATTGCTGCAACCATAATTTCGAGGGTCTGGGATTCTCGAATATAATCAAAATACCAGGGCTGCATTGAAAGGATTGATTACGAATTTATAGAAATCGATTGGGCTAATTAAAATCACAAAACAACCAGCGTTGTTAGATTGTGTCAGCAAACCTTTATAAAATTGATGGATTGTTTTTATGAAGAGACAATTTCTTCATTCCTTTCGATTTCTTTTTCTATATTTTTTATCTTTTCATCAAATTCTAACAGCGATTGTCTTGTTCTTGATAATTCGTCAATCAATACCTCAAATTTCTCTTTGTTTTTTATCTTCTTGCCGCCTGAATCATCCAGTGCATTTTCAACAAGATAGTCTAAATCGCTCATGCTGAGATTTAAAATTCGATTCTTTAACAATTCATACACTTCATAATTGTTCAGTAAAATTGAAATCCCTTTGCCATCAACTTTGTTGATTAAGGTTTTTATTAATCGATATACTTCATCATTAAGTGTGGCAGAATTGCCATCTCTGATGTGCCTGTCATAGAAGTCAGGTATGACTTTACTTCGTTCTTGAATTTGTTTTGCCTTTTCTTCCGCCAGGCGTACGAGAGCCAGTTCTGCGGCTGTTTTATCTACCCCAATTTTTATACCTCTCACATCACTGGCAATGGGTGTGAGAGAAACAATCCCGCCACCTCTCCTTACAATATGTTCTTGCCCACAATAGCCGCAAGCAAACCGTTCAATATCGTTTGTTATTTCCAGTTTCCCACCGCATCGTGGACATGTTAATGTGACATAGTCTGTCATGGATACACCTCCTCAACATAACTCGAATAAAAAAATTATAGCATAGTCTATTCAGGTGGGAATTATAAAGTCTATCGTATTTGGACCCCAAATTGAAAGAAAAGACTTGATCCAATCGATGACCGAACGGATGGCATGACGTGACAAAAACCTCAGAACTATCTTCACGCGCCTGGTGCAAGGTATAATTGTGATGTCTTTGCAAAATGTATCGAAGAAAAATACGTTCAATGATCGGATTCAGGATATGAAAAAGAAGGTCTTGATCAGCTTGCTCAGTATTGTAGCAATTTTCCTTGTGGCTGGGGGTGTCTTTTTGGGTCGTCAATGGAAAAAACCTTTAGGGACTTCCCTGGGGCTTTTTACTCCTACGCCCTCAACTGAAAGTGGAACTTTCACACCTGAGCCCGCATTGACGCAGGCGCCTTCAGAAACTCCACTGGTAACCGAGACACCTTTGCCGACAGTTACCCCCTCGGCAACACAAGCCCAACCCATATGCGGCGGCCCGCCCCTGATGTATATTCTTGGCATTGGGGCGGATAACGAGGTCAACAACTATCTTTACGGGTTGGCAGATGTGATCCGAATTGCACGCGTCGATTTTGTCACTCCCAAAATCACGGTCCTGACCATCCCGCGCGACCTGTGGGTGGAACTTCCCGGGATCAAGGAGAAATATGCTGAAACGGTCACCCATGGAAAAATCAATCAGGCTTATTTATATGGCGGGCCGGGTATGGGTTATTACGAAGGTGAAGGAGGGGGACCGGGATTGCTGGCGCTGACGCTCGCCCACAATTATGGCCTGTATGTCGATCATTACGGTGCAGTCAATATGATTGCATTCCAAAAAATTATTGACGCTCTGGGTGGTATTGATATTTATCTCGATCAGGATTGGGACGGGAGGCCGGTTGATGAAAAAACCGCAAATATGGGCTATTTTGAGGCTGGTCAATGGCATATGTCGGGCAACCAGGCATTGCGGTTTGCACGAATTAGAAAAAAATACAGTGATGTGACCCGAACCGATAACCAGACACTGGTGATGTGCGCAATTAAAGATAAGGCGCTCAGCCCGAGTGTGGTGACCAAAATCCCACAATTGATCCGTTCCCTGGTGGGTGAGATTCAAACCGACCTGACGCTTGAGCAAATTACCCAGCTGGTATGTGTGTTGAGCAAACTTGAAAAAGAAAACCTGCAGTTCATCCGTTTTCCCGATGATATGCTGGTTCAGGGATGGATTTATGATCCACTGATGAGAGATAACACCTTTGTTTGGGATATTTCAAAAGAGGACATCCAAGCGTTCATTCAGGAATTTCAAAATGACACAATTCCCGCAGGCAGCGGCGGAGGGATGAGCTGCCCTTAATGTGGTCCAGTTGAGCAATTGACAGTTGAGAACCTCCAAACCTCATTGTAATTAGTGATGAATGTCATATTGACCGGATGCAGATGGGGGATTACGATGGATGATAATATATGCAGAAAAAGATATATAAATCATGCAAATAAAAAAACTCTATCAGCAGCAAGCAGAAACCTTCCAGCTGCTCTCTCACCCGGTCAGGTTGCAAATTTTGGATGAATTGCGAAGGCGTGAGGCATGCGTCTGTCATTTACAAGCAGTCACCGGTAAACCCCAGGCTTATGTGTCCCAACAGCTACGCCTTTTGAAAGATGCTGGCCTCGTCAGTGATGAAAAAGTTGGGCAAAATGTGTTTTATCAACTTAACAGTGAGAAAACACTTCATTTGTTGGATAGGTCATTGGGGACAGCGGGTTCACCCAGCGACCCGGCTGATTGTACCTGTCCCTTTTGTAGTCAAATCTCATCTTAAATTTTTTTGATTGAATACATGCAATTATCTGAATATAAGGAGAGGCTTTGAATATCGCAGAAACAATTATCAACTTACTGAATTCCGGTTTAGGTGGTTTGGCGGCGTATCTTGCTGCCCATGTCCTGCTGTGCCTGGTGCCCGCCTTTTTTATCGCGGGGGCATTGTCAGCCTTGATGCCAAAGGAAGTCATCACCTACTATCTCGGCAGAGACGCACCTAAGTGGATCTCTTATCCCGCGTCCGCTCTGGGGGGCTTTGTCCTGGCGGTGTGTTCCTGCACGATTATTCCCTTATTTGCCAGCATCTATAAAAAAGGTGCAGGTTTGGGGCCGGCTATCACCTTTTTGTTCGTGGGCCCCGCTGTGAAAATCCTGGCGATATCCTTTACGGGCGTACAGATCGGTATGGATATTGCGATTGCCAGGCTGGTCCTGTCCGTCCTTTTTGGGATTTTAATTGGCTTGTTGATGGCATGGATTTTTAAGAAGAATGACGCTGCCCATGCAGAAGCAGCCGCTAACAGCCAATTATTCCAAGCTAAAGCCGGGGTCCCCTTCCACACCGTGTTTTTCTTCCTGCTGCTCCTGGGAACCTTGCTTGCGGGGACGTTGCAAATCGGTCTGCTCAGGTCTGTCTTATTTGAATTTTCAATTTCAAAGAACTGGGTTGTGGAACTTCAAACCTGGTTGGATACACTGATCCCGCCCAACCCATCTCTGGGTATTGAGGGTGTCAGCGTCCACGGTTTGATGTTGATTTTTTTCCTGGTATTGATCGCACTGACAGCTATAAAAGGTTTCAAGAATATTTTTGAAGGCTTGAATGCCTGGACTTATGTCGCTTTGGGCTTGATCACACTGACTCTGATAATCGCATCTTTGGCGGTTCAAACAACACCGACGGGATTGCGCGTGGGTATTAGCGGACGCTTTGTGGTTGAAGTCCTTATTCTGGTGGGAATCTGGTGGATGGCATCCCATATTTTAAGTGCTAAGGAACGTCAGGAATGGCTGTGGGAAACCTGGCGCTTTGTGAAGCAAATCATCCCTTTGCTGCTCATGGGCGTATTTGTTGCCTCGATTGCCCGCTCCTTGATACCACCTGTCTGGATCCAGACCCTAGCTGGCAGAAATACTTTGTGGGCAAATCTAGCAGGTGTGATCTTTGGTGTGTTTATGTACTTCCCGACCCTGGTTGAGGTGCCGGTAGCTCAGACTTTCCTTTCACTGGGCATGCACCGAGGACCACTGCTTGCCTACTTACTGGCAGATCCGGTGCTCAGCCTGCAATCAATCCTGGTCACAAACACGGTGATTGGCAAGAAAAAGACAGTAGTTTACGTGTTCCTGGTCGGTGTCTTCAGCACGTTGGCTGGTTTGATTTTTGGTTGGTTTATTCAATAATTTTGTGGAGAATAGAAAATGGAAATTAAAATATTAGGTGGTGGCTGTCCGAATTGTGAACGATTAGAGGCCGTAACCCGTAACGTTCTGGAAGAGTTGGGCATAGAGGCGACGTTCACAAAGGTGAAGTCAATGACTGAGATCATGACCTACGATGTAATGGCCACACCTGCTCTGGTGGTTGATGAGAAAGTGCTGGCTTCAGGACGGGTTCCTGAATACGCAGAAATCCGAGCATGGCTGCAAGAATTGGGTTAGAGCTCATAGCTGGTCCTGCTCGCTGCGTCCAGGGTTTCGTAGCTGACAGCCGATGGCAGCGGGTTTTATTCGTTATCGTGTTTGGAAAGGGTCTCAGGTGGACCACCCGTCCCATCACCGATGCCGCGTGGGATCCATTTTCCTTTGTCTTCTCGCAAACGGTGGATCTCACCACCGCGCTCATGGAGCTGGTCAAAGCCCGCCGGTTTCAGGAACATGTTTTCGCCCTCAAGTAAACCAAACACACCACTTTGACCGGGTTCGATCAGTTTATCCTTAAAGGGCGCTACCTGAGCAGGATCGATGGGCCTGTACCCCAGCGGTTCCTCATAGGTTGTAATGTACCCTTCATAATTGCGCAGGACAATTTTATGGTCTGAATAGCTGATGATGTAATTGGGGTTAAGAGGGATCTTGCCGCCGCCGCCCGGCGCGTCGACCACGTAAGTGGGCACGGCAAATCCAGAGGTGTGACCGCGCAGTCCCTCGATGATCTCGATTCCCTTACCAATTGGCGTTCGAAAGTGGCCTGCTCCCTGGACGAGGTCGCACTGGTAAAGATAATAGGGGCGGACACGCATTCGCACCAGGTCGTGTACCAGTCTGCGCTGAATGAAGGGATCGTCGTTGACACCTGCCAGCAGAACGGCCTGGTTCCCGAGGGGGATCCCAACCCGGCTGAGCTTATCGCAGGCTTGTGCCAGTTCAGCAGTGATCTCATTGGGGTGATTGACATGAATATTCAACCAGAGCGGGTGAAAACGTTGCAGCATCTCACACAGGTCGTCGGTTACCCTTTGCGGAAGAAAAACCGGTACTCTTGAACCAATTCGCACAATCTCGATGTGGGGAATCTCTCGCAGGGAGGTCAGCAGGCGTTCAAGCACTTTGGGTGCCAGAGTTAGCGGGTCACCCCCGGAAAGCAGGACATCGCGCACCTGGGGTGTGCTCCGCAGGTATTCCAGTTGCGCCTCATAGTCCTCGCTTTTAAAGCTCTGGCTCGGATCGCCCACAATGCGCGAGCGGGTGCAATAGCGACAGTAGCTGGCGCACTGCGTGGTTACCAGCATCAGGACCCTGTCTGGATAGCGGTGCACCAACCCCGGCACAGGGGAATGTGCATCTTCAGCCAGCGAATCTTCCATTTCACCGGTGAAGGGGAGGATCTCTCCTGAGGTGGGGATGGTTTGCTTGCGAATGGGATCATCAGGATTGTCAGGATCGATCAATGAAGCAAAATAGGGCGTGATATCCACACGAAACAAATCGGGTTGACTGAGAGCATTGCGTTCGCTTTCTGTCAGTGTGAACAACTGCTCAAAGTCCTCGATTGAATTTAAGCGATGGCTGAGCTGCCAGCGCCAGTCATTCCATTTTTCATCCGGGATATCTGCAAAGGCAGGGGCACGTTTAGTTGGAAAAGGTTTCATCTAAATCTCCTGGCTGCATCTAAAGAAATTGTTGGTATCAAAAATAATGACTTTTTTCTAAAGTTCCGGAAGACCTGTGCTTAGAGAGACAGATAAGAGATGATTTCAAATCTGCCGAAACAGTTTTTAAAATTTCTTCCGCTGGCTGGTCTTTTTCTATTCATTGAACATTTCGCCCACGCTCCTGCCCTCGTTAGCTCTTTTGATAACTTCACCCAGCATTGAGTCGATGGGCAGCACAACAAGGCGATCGCCGAAAAAAGCCTGGTCCTGGGGCGTGATGGGGGCTGTGTTGGTGGTGATGAAGCGTGTGACGGGGAGCTTTGCCAGGCGTTCAGCCGCGCCTTTTGAAAAAACCGGATGGATAAAAACCATATAAATATTGCGCGCATCATAGGCTTTGAGGATTTCCACAGCATGCACCATCGACCCGCCCGTGCAAATCTCATCGTCAACCAGGATCACATCGCGATCCTTCACATCTCCAACGATGGTCATCGAGCGGGGATTGGTGATGTCCGCTGTGCGTTTCTTTTCGATAAATGCCAGCCCTGTGTGTAAAAGATGGGCATAATCCCGACCCTTTTTTGCAAAGCCAAGGTCTGCTGTGACAACGACCGGATTATGTAAGGAAGGCGCCAGTTCAAGCAGGTAATCTTTTTGGAGCTGGAATCCTCGCAGCACATCACCAGGGATCGAGAAAAAACCCTGGATCTGACCCGCGTGCAGGTCAAAAGTCATGTAGCGGTCCGCGCCGGCTATCCGAATCATATCTGCGACCAGGCGTGCGGTGATGGGCACACGAGGTTTGTCTTTCTTGTCGGAACGGCCATAGCACAGGTAGGGGACCACAGCGGTGATCCTGCCTGCAGAATCCAATCTGAGGGTTTGAATGAGGATCAACAATTCCATCAAATTGCGATGGACAGGTGAAGAGGTGGTTTGAATGACATAACAATCCTGTCCGCGCACGCTTTCATGTAACCTGACAAACAGATTTTCGTTGGGGAATTCAACGATGTCCCGACCACACAGGGGGTGCCCCAAATAGTTTGCAATTCCTTTTGCCAATTCCGGAGAAGACGTACCAGCGAAAAGTTTGATGTTCCCAAAAAACAAACTGTGTTGTGTGTGTGGGGTAACCATGTCTATTTATTCCTTCAACCTGTTAATTTGATCGATTATTTTCCCATTCATCTTTGAGCACGCTCATGATGTAAACATCATGGTATTTTCCCTGTCGATATTCATCCTGTCGGAAAACCCCTTCATGCACAAAGCCAGCCTTCTCGTAGGCACGAATGCCGCGCTTGTTTTCAGCAATGACCTGAAGCCATATCCGATTTAAGTTGAGCGAATTGAACCCGTGCGTCAATAATACACGCATAACTTCCGTGCCAAAGCCTTTTCCCCAGTAAGATTTCTCGCCGATCATGATGCCAACTTCTGCAGAACGATTGCGCCAATTGATATCGATAAACTGACAGTTACCGATCGGGTAATAGATCTGTTCATCTTCATCGACTTTGACCTCTATCACCAGGGCATGTTCAGCGATATGCCGCTTCAACATCGCCTCATACCACTGCTCCTCCTGAGTATGCGACCAGGGGGTGATGAGAACGAGGTTTTCGGTCACATCAACATCATTGATCCAGCGCAAAAAGGTGGGGATGTCCTCTTTTTCAACTGCCCGGAGGCGAATACGTTCTCCATAAAGATAAGGCATTTTTTATCCTTAAAATTAATTATGGGATCAATCTCGTTGGTCCTCTGAAAAGATAAACGGCTTCCCGGATGTTGGAAAGGTTGAGCAAAATCATCAAAAAGCGACTCAAACCAAAACCAAATCCACCGTGGGGAGGGGTGCCGTACCTGAAAAAATTAAGATAATTCTGTATGGGTTCCAGCGTCAGCCCTTTTTCCAGTGCCTGGGCTTTCAAAATCTCATAACGATGTTCGCGCTGCGCACCGGTGGCGACTTCAAGTCCTTTGCCAATCAGGTCAAAACTGCGGGTGATGCCGGCATCATCTGGCTTGAGCATATGATAAAATGGGCGGGCTTCGAAGGGCCACTCGGTGACAAACACGTAATCGTGTCCCTGTGTTTCTTTGAAATGTGCGCCAATGGCACGCTCAGCACCGGGATCGAGATCATATTTTTTCTCAGGTGGGAGTGTGTAGCCAACTTCTTTGAGAAGATCAAAGGCTTCCGCCATGGTAATCCTCGGGAAGGGCAAAGAAGGAACGTTCAGCGTAAAACCGAAGGCAGCCTCAATCGCATCGGCGTGTTTTTCAATCACGCGCTGATAGGTATATGCCAGCCAGTGTTCCATATCCTGCATCACGTCTTCGTGGGATGTGACCCAGGACATCTCCATATCGACGCCTGTAAATTCGGTCATGTGCCGGGAGGTAAAGGATGGGTCAGCGCGAAATACGGGACCAATCTCAAATACGCGCTCGAAGCCGGCTGCCATCGCCATTTGTTTGTAAAATTGCGGTGACTGTGCAAGGTAGGCTGTGGTCTCAAAATATGGGATGGTAAACAGCTCTGCGCCGCTTTCGCTGGGGGCGCCCATGATCTTGGGTGAATGAATTTCGATGAAATCATGTTTCAGCCAGTATTCGCGCATCGCCTGTTCAACGGTTGTTTCGACCTCGAAAATCAGATGATTGATATCCCGGCGGAGGTCCAGATAACGCCAATCCAATCGAAAATCCTGCTCGGGAAGATACTCACCAAAGGGTTCAAAGGGTAAGGGCACTTCTGCGGCGGCTTCCACCTGCAAATCCTGCAGCTGGATTTCAATCCCGCCCAGTTTCACAATTTCATTACGCACCACTTTTCCTTTGATGGTGAGGGCGGATTCTGTCCCCAACCCCGAGATTATTTCAGCCAGCTCAAGGTCACCTTTTTTGTAATGGGCGATCTGAACCAGTCCAGTCCGATCGCGCAAGATGATGAACTGCATATTTTTTTGATCGCGCAGCGTATGCAGCCAACCCTGAATGGTGACATCCTCATCGATATGCTGGCTCAAATCTTTTATCAGCGTTCTTTCCATGTTTCTTTCTATCTCCTCTTTATCAATGCGTTCATCGAAATTAATCTTGATTGTCTTCTTTTAGCAATAAGAAATCAGCCGCATCAAGCGGTGTCCAGTTTCTTTGGGTTATATTGGATAGGGCTTCTTCAAGTCGAGATGGACTGACCTGGTTTTGCCATTTTTTCATCAGCAGGTCCTTGACCAAAGCCTCAAGGTCCTGGCGCATTCGGTAAGCTTCTTTGACCTGCCACAACCCGGACTCAATTAAAAAATCTCTGTGCTGGTTGACGGCTGAGACGAGATCATCAATGCCGACGTTTTCAGTTGCGATGACCTGGAGCACAGGGGGCTTCCATGGGGTCTCCTCATCCGGGGGCTGGCTGGTTTTTGATGTTGATGGTTGTTGTTCGCGGAGCCTGTGTTTTCCAGCCAGGTGCAGACTGTCACCGCCATGTGTCATTTCAAGCATCATTGCCAGGGAACGAGCAGTATTGTCCGCCCCGGGTTGATCGGATTTGTTGACGACAAGGATATCTGCAATCTCGAGAATACCTGCCTTGATCGCCTGGATATCATCACCCAGCCCGGGCGCTTCGACCACGATCACGGTGTGTGCCAGACGGGCAATATCAACCTCAGATTGACCGGCGCCCACGGTTTCGATGAGGATGATCTCAAAACCAGCCCCATCCAAAAGGGTGGTAAAGGCTGCGGTGTTGTGGGATAAACCGCCAAGCGCGCCGCGAGATGCCATCGAGCGGATAAAGATGCCCTGATCGCCTGCCAGATCACGCATTCGGATGCGGTCGCCGAGCAGCGCCCCACCCGTGAACGGGCTGGTTGGATCAACAGCAATAACTGCAATTTTGGGTGCCGCTGCCCCCTGCGCGGATTGACGAAGGTGACGGACCAGCTGGTTGGCCAGGGTGCTCTTGCCGGTGCCGGGCGAGCCCGTTATCCCGACCAGATGGGCATGTCCCGTGAAAGGAAAAATTGCTCGCATGATCTCACGGCTTTCAGGTGTGTTGTTTTCAATGGCGCTCAGCGCCCGGGAGAGGGCAAGCCGGTCTCCCTGGCGAATGGCATCAGGATTAATCTGAAGAGTCATCGATTGTCTTAAACCGTCACAGCTTTCTTGATTTCTTCCGCGACAAGATGTGTGTCCGTGCCGGGACCATAGACGGCGAAAACGCCTTTTTCGATCAGGACAGGAACATCATCCTGGGGGATGATACCACCAACGAAAATCTTGACATCATCCATGCCGGATGCACGCATTTTTTCAATCACAGCAGGCACCAGGGTGTTGTGAGCGCCAGAAAGGATCGACAAACCGACGACATCGACATCTTCCTGCAGTGCGGCTTCTGTGATCATTTCGGGTGTTTGACGCAGCCCGGTGTAGATGACTTCCATCCCCGCATCGCGCAGGGCACGAGCGATAACTTTGGCGCCGCGATCATGACCGTCGAGGCCTGGTTTTGCGATGAGCACACGAATTTTTCTATCTGTCATTCACATCTCCAACAAGTTGATTGCCAGATTTGATTATACCGCGTTCAGTATAAGAATTGAGAGGTTGTGAGGTTTAGAACGGGCACGGTGCACCCTGCACCACAACCCGGGTGAGTTTTTATTCTACGCCATACTTTTCTACACCAGCGACATGTTCAATCCAACCGTAGTAAATGCGGTGGAAATCGCGTGTGGGGTAGTGACGATAAATTTCTTCGGTTAAGAAATGGGCGGGGTTCAGGTCATTCTCATAAACTTTCCGACATTCAATCACAATTTCCGCTTCAGCAAAGGAGGGCGCCGCGACGACCGCGGATGCTGCCGGCGTCAACCCCGACTTGGCGATCTTATCCCCGTCGCGCCCAGATTCTGAACCCAACAAGGTTAGGGCTGGCTGATATTCTGAAGGATATGCCGACAGGGTGAAACTGTCATATTTTTCCATGAATTGAAAGGTGTAACGCGAATGGCGGACAGCCACAAAGACGAAGGGCTCGCTCCACATGGTGCCCAGTGCACCCCAACCGATCGTCATGGCATTGTAATCTCCTGCAGCATAATCCCCACTTGCCAGAAGGACGGACCGATTACGGAAAAGATCATGGGGGAGGACCTGAAGTTTGTTAATGTCGATTGGTTTTCTTTGCATTATGTCTCCTCTATGGTGTTTGATTGATAAAATCGCATATTGTGAAAGTGAATTTATGATAAACACACAACACGTTTGGTAATTAATTATACCGACAATCAGGAAGGTGCTTTGAACACAATTATGTTGAAAAAAGATGAGTTTGCAGGAAGTGCGCTGACCGGGGGGAAGAGAATAATTAATACGATGTTCGGGTATAATCGGGGCTATGATGACAGCCAAAAACAATCGCATCGTCGATAATGAGCGCAAACCCGAAGATCAATTTGACCGCGCTTTGCGCCCGAGTCATCTTGGGGAATTGATCGGGCAAGATTTGATCAAAGATAATTTGCAAATCCTGATTGAAGCGGCTAAATTGCGCTCAGAGTCATTAGATCACGTCCTTTTTTACGGTCCGCCCGGATTGGGGAAGACCACCCTGGCGCACATCCTCGCCAATGAGATGGGTGTGAGTATCAAGGTCACCTCGGGGCCGGCGATTGAACGAGCAGGGGATCTCGCGGCGATCCTGACCAATTTACATGCCGGTGATATTTTGTTTATTGACGAGATCCATCGCCTGGGCAAGCTGGTGGAGGAGGTGCTTTACCCGGCGATGGAGGATTATTCTCTGGATATTGTCATCGGAAAAGGACCTTCAGCGCGCTCCATTCGCCTTAAGCTGCCCCATTTCACCGTGGTGGGCGCCACCACCCGCCTGGCATTGATCACCTCGCCGCTGCGCGCCCGGTTCGGAGCGACTTACCGGTTAGATTATTATGACCTTGATGCGCTGGTCGAGATTGTGGCGCGAGGGGCTAACCTGCTAAGCATTGACTGCACGAACGAAGGTATGGTCAAGATAGCCAACCGTTCACGGGGTACCCCGCGAGTGGCGCTCCGCATTCTGCGCAGGGTCAGGGACTATGCTCAGGTGCGAGGTGACGGCAAAATCACCGGTGAAATTTCGGACGCGGCTTTGGACCTCCTCAACATTGATGGTCAGGGATTGGATGACCTGGACCGGCGAGTGCTGTTATGTGTGATTGAAAAATACAATGGCGGACCGGTGGGGTTGAACACAATTGCCGCATCTGTCAGCGAAGAACCGGATACGATCATGGATGTGGTGGAACCTTATCTGCTGCAGCTGGGATATCTGGAACGCACATCCCAGGGGCGGCAGGCGACACGCAGCGCCTATGAACACCTGGGTTTTGAATTTCACGAGAATGGACCTCAAAAAAGGCTGTTTTAAGCGTGAAATCTCAAGACTTACGAACTGAAGATTTTAATTACGACCTGCCACCTGCGCAGATCGCGCAAACCCCTGTTTTTCCCCGACACGATTCTCGGCTGCTGGTTTTGGATCGCTCGAATAATGATCTGAAGCACAGTCGATTTTGGGACCTCGATCGTTTCCTGGCCCCCGGCGATCTGCTGGTCCTCAATGAAACCCGGGTTATTCCTGCTCGCATCTTTGCTCGTAAACTGCCCGGTGGAGGGAAGGCGGAGCTGTTGCTTTTAAAGAAGCAGGATTCCAGCACCTGGCGGGTCTTGGGAGGGGGAAAGGGTCTGACCGCAGGGCGGAAATTGACGATTGAGAATGGCCCCAATGCAGAGATTATCATGGTCCTGGAAGGTGCAGAGCGTTTGGTGCGCTTTGAGGAGCCGATTGAACCCTTCCTGGAAAAGGTGGGAAATGTTCCCCTTCCCCCTTACATTCATCAACATTTGGAAGACCCTGAACGTTACCAGACAGTGTATGCGAGGGAACCGGGATCTGCGGCTGCCCCAACAGCCGGACTTCACTTCACACCCGAATTAATTAAAAAATTAGAGCAGTTGGGGGTTGAGTTTACACGGTTGATATTGCATGTTGGACTGGATACCTTTGCACCGGTAACTGAAACCAACCCTGGCGAACATAAAATTCACCGGGAATGGTGCCAGCTGGATCAGGATACGGCTGATCAGATCAATGCCGCAAAAAAGGCAGGAAGGCGGGTGGTTGCGGTGGGAACAACCAGTGTGCGCACACTGGAGACGGTTGCTAGAGCGGCCCATGAAAACGAGGTGATCTCACCCTATTCTGGCGCAACTGACCTGTTTATCCTGCCAGGATTTGAATTCAAAGTGGTCGATGCATTGATCACCAATTTTCACCTGCCAAAATCAACCCTGCTGATGCTGGTGAGTGCTTTTGCCAGCCGGGAATTGATCCTGAAAGCCTATCAAACCGCGATGGATGAAAATTATCGCTTCTTCTCATTTGGTGATACGATGCTGATTTTATGACCGGATGGCGTAATTAGGGCACTATTTCTTCCCGAATCGTTAATATTTAATAATATTCTTATAAAAAACAGTTCAATTCCGCCCATTAAAATGTTATAATTCATATGTTCTAAAGAGCGTGTTGAAAATAGGTTCGTTCTCTATCAAACGTAGGGACGAACACAGCGTTCCGCCTCTACGAATTGATATACTATGAGGGACCATCGTCGTTTATAAAAATCATTATGAAGATTTAAAAACATAATTTTAAATGACATTTGTCTTTTAACACCCTCCTAAGAAACGTTAAAAATTTACGAGTTTGAGGAACAAACGAATTATGATGCGATTTGATCGATTTACAGAACGTGCCCAGGAAGCTGCACAACGTGCGGCAGAGATTATCCAACGTTACGGGCACAACCAGATTGATACCGAACACATCCTGCTGGCGTTGATTGAACAACCCCAGGGTGTGATATCCCAGCTGCTTGAAATTTTGAATTGTGATGCTGATAATTTCACAGAACGGTTGGATTATATTTTGCGTACAAGTCCCAAAGCGAGCATCTTTGGTGGTGGCGCAGGGCAGATCTTTATTACCCCGCGAGTCAAGCGGATCATTGACCAGGCAAACCAGGAAGCCAATCGGCTGAGGGATGAATATATCTCAACGGAGCACATCTTCCTCGCGATCCTGGGAGAAAAGAATACGCCGGCAGCCCGACTGCTGGAGGACCTGGGGATTACGCGTCAGCAAGTACTGGATGCAATTGACGAACTGCGCGGGGGGCAAACGGTGACCGACCCCAAGGCTGAATCACGTTATCGCACCCTTGACAAATATTCGCGTGATCTCACCACAATGGCAAAAGCAGGTAAATTGGACCCTGTGATCGGTAGAGATGTTGAAATCTTACGGGTCATCCAGGTCCTTTCCCGAAGAACAAAAAACAACCCGGTTTTGATTGGTGAGGCAGGGGTTGGAAAAACCGCGATTGTTGAAGGACTCAGCCAGAAAATTGCTACCAATGATGTCCCTGAAATTCTGATGGGGAAAACGGTCGTTTCGCTGGATCTGGGCGCCATGATCGCAGGTTCTCGCTTCAGGGGTGAGTTTGAAGAACGTCTGAAGGCAGCCATTGAAGAGGTGCAGCGGTCCGACGGGGAGATTATCCTCTTCATTGATGAACTCCATAACGTTGTGGGCGCTGGCGCTGCCCAGGGTGCAATGGATGCATCCAGCATGCTCAAGCCAGCACTGGCACGCGGTGAATTGCAGTGCGTGGGCGCGACAACGCTTGATGAATACCATAAATATATTGAGAAAGATGCTGCCCTTGAGCGGCGATTTGCACCGGTTTTTGTTGAAGAGCCGTCGGTGGAAGATACCATTGACATGCTGAGAGGGTTGCGTGACCGGTATGAGGCGCACCATAAGGTAACTTTTTCAGATGATGCGCTGGTTGAGGCAGCAAAACTTTCATCCCGGTATGTGACCGAAAGAAAACTACCGGACAAAGCGATTGATTTGATCGACGAGGCGGCGGCAAAATTGCGCGTAGCTTTATATTCTTTACCGGATGAATTGAAGAACATGAAATCCGAAATAGATCGACTTTTGAAAGAAGAAGAGCATGCCGGCGTTGAACGTGATTATGAGCGGGCAGCCCGGATGAAATCCGAACGACTTCGGATTGAAGAAGAATTCAATCAGAAACGAGATGCCTGGGAACAGGACCATAAGCTTGATGAGATTGTGGATGTCAATGATATTGCTGAAGTGATCCATCAGTGGACCGGTATTCCTGTTTCTCAGATGATGGAAGATGAACGCAATAAATTGCTCCACATGGAAGAGCGGCTTCACGAGCGGCTGATTGGGCAAAAAGAAGCCGTGGCTGCCATCGCAGACGCCATCCGACGGGCAAGGAGCGGATTGAAGGATCCCCGCCGCCCAATTGGCTCGTTTATCTTTATTGGACCATCGGGTGTTGGGAAGACTGAGCTGGCAAAAGCCCTGGCAGAGTTTATGTTTGATGATGAGGAAGCCCTGGTACGGATCGATATGAGTGAGTATCGAGAGCAGCACAGCGTATCGCGCTTATTTGGTGCGCCTCCCGGTTACGTGGGTTATGAAGAAGGCGGCCAGTTGACTGAAGCCGTTCGCCGGCGACCCTATCGGGTTGTTTTGTTTGATGAAATCGAAAAAGCGCATCCGGAGGTTTGGAATTCACTTCTGCAAATTCTGGATGACGGACGTTTGACCGATGGTCAGGGTCGTGTGGTTGATTTTCGCAATACGGTTTTGATCATGACCAGCAACCTTGGCACCGAGTATGTCACCAGAAGCGGACCACTCGGGTTTTTGGGCTCGCAGGAGGGTTTGTCTGACCAGGCTGACCGTGAAAAAATTGAAAAAGCGCTGAAAGGCGCCTTCAGACCTGAATTTCTCAACCGGATTGATGAGATCATCCTGTTTTCTCAACTCTCGAAAGAAGACATGGTTGAGATCGTGGCGCTCCAAATGCATGATATCCAATCTCGCTTATCTGACCACGGCTTGAGTGTTGAGCTGACAGATGTCGCGACGGAATGGCTTTCCAATGAAGGTTATGACCCGGCTTTTGGCGCCAGACCGCTCAAGAGAGCTTTGCAGAAGCATGTCGAAAGCCCGTTGTCGATCAGCTTGCTTTCCGGAGAATTTGTCTCCGGGGATACAGTGCTTGTTGATGTGGCTGATGGAGAGATTGTATTCAAGAAAAAGGAAACAGAAGAAATCCCTTCATTAAACCGGGCAGAAGTTTCGAGTTGAAATGGTTGATAAAATAAACAACAGGTAAAAATTTAAAAATCTGAGAAGAGGCTGTCTAAAAAAGGCAGCCTCTTTTTTCGTTCTGGTATTGCATCATGAACCCCTGCAGATCAGTTAACTTTGTTTGGTTGTATTGTTACACATAACCATCTCGGCAGATCACGATCAGGGTGACATCGTCCAGGCGAGGCGTTGAACCTGAGAACGATCGGACGTTTGCCAGGATACGGTTGCGGTATTGTTCTGCTGGTTGTGTGAAGCAGGTTTCAAGAGTCTTAATTAATCGCTCATTTCCATAGAAATCCCCGCTCCCATCTTGGGCTTCAGTTATGCCATCTGTATACAGGACCAGGATCTCCCCGGGATTAATATTTATCTTTCGGACTTCCCAGGTGCTTTCTGGAAAGATACCCACCAGTGTACCGGTTTTCTCAAGGGCAATAATGTCGAGACCTTGTTGCGTTTTCTTTAAATAGTAAGGTGGGTTGTGACCGGCATTCACATAGGTGAAGGTCGAATCTTTGGGATCCAGCACACCAAATACCAGCGTCAGGAAAATCCCACGACGTGTGTCGGTTAAAATTCGTCGGTTAACGTTTTCAATCACCTCAGAAGGGTCAAGGTGATGTTCTCCAGCATAGGTTCTGATCAAGGTTCTGCACATTGCCATGTAAAGGGCGGCTCCCACCCCCTTGTCGCCCACATCCGCAATGACAATGCCCGATTTATCTTCTTCCAACTCGATGAAATCGAAGAAGTCCCCCGAGGTTTCATGTGCTGACAGCAGGATGCTCGAAATATCGAATCCCTCAATTTGCGGAGATTCAGCAGGGATAAAGGTGTGTTGAACACGACCAGCCTCCGCTAATTCTTTGGAGATTTTGTGATGGGCGATTGCCTGTTCTCTGGAGATAGACTTCACGCGATGCAGTTTATCCAGAATGAGATCAGGATAGCCGTTCACACCCATTTGCTTGAACTCAGCCAGTGATTCGCGAAAAAGGCTTTCTGCCATGTTGATGCCTTCCGGTTCATTTTGTTTAAGATATAAAATGCCCATCTCGAGCCAGATACGAGAACGCCACCAGCGGCCATCCATTTTCTCAACGAGATCAAGGGCTTCATGCAAATGCCCGAAGGCTTTTTTATACTGCTTTTTTATTCCTTCAACCCTTGCCTGAGCAAAAATAAGCCTGACCTGATCTTGCGCATCTGGATTAAGAGCGTGCTCTTTTTGTGCACATTCCATATATTGTTCAGCCTGATCAAGATCGCCCTGAAGGGCGTAGAAGCTGCTGAGCAAGCTGAGGACAGAAGCATTGATGAGTCCATTCGCACCGATGTTTGTTTTTAACAGTCCGGTGAGCAACGCGATGCCAGTTTCAATGTTTGGTTTTCTGGCTTTTTCTTCAAAATATTGCCTCTCAAGAATGATCTCAGCCAGAGCTAAGTTAGCCTTTATAAAATATTCAGAATTTTGCATCTGGCGAAGTCGATCGATCAGGGCGGTAAAGGTTTTCTGAGCTATCGAGAAATTACCTTGAAACCTTGACAACTGACCTTTAATGAACAGGTGATCCAATGTGTAAATATCAGAAAAGGAATCATTTTCAGACATTGTTTGGGCGACTTGCAAATTCATCGCTTCGACGTCATCAAAATCTGCAAGCCAGAGACTGGCAAGAGCAATTGAATACTGGATCAGATGTTCATCAGGGAGACCTCCAACTTTATTGCCCAGCTGAATGGCTTTAATATAATACTCACGCGAGAGTCTGATCTCGCCGGTTTTGTTCATAACGGCAGCCAGGTTGATATATGCGCGAGAAGCAGGCTTGAACAATTTATGTTCTTCACTGATCCTGATCGCTATTTCGAGGGCTGCGATTGCCTGTTTGGGCTCGGTGTCGGGCAGGATGCCAATTGTTGCAAGAGCTTCAACCTGGACGTCATAGGCATCCAACCGCCTGGCAATATGCAAAGCCTTCTCACTGAACATACGGGCTTGATCCGGTTGATCAATGAACAAGCATGCGCGACTGATCTCATGAAGCAGATAGGCGATCGCCGGGCTTTCAACAGCGCCTTTGATGGCTTGTAAACCTTCCCGGCAGATATCCAGGATCCGGCTATTATCATGGTTTCGCCTGGCAGAACGGGCAGACCAGCCGTAAATCTGTGCTATCTGATCTGTGTTGCCGAGCTTTTTATGGTATTGGATCGCTTGTTCCCAGGCTTGGATCGCATCTCGATGTTTTCCTTGTTGTGCCAATACTTCACCCAGATCGGTGGATAAATGCGCAAAATTGTCTGGATTCTTAGCCAGTTGGATCGCCCGGAGGAAGTAGGATTCTGCCTCAGCGTTTGCATAGGAATCCTTTGCCCTGTGCCCTGCTAAATCAAGGTAAATAAAAGCTTTGCTGAGATCTCCACCTTCTAAGAAATGGAAGGCTAATTGGGATGCAAACTGCTCTTTTTGATCAGGATACAGCTCTTCCAGTGCCAACCCTGCAGCCAGATGCAATTCGCTGCGATCGGATTTCAAGATTCCGTGATAGGTTGCCTCATACATCAGGATGTGTTGAAACTGATAGGTCAATTCCGGGTGAATTTGGGCGATCTTGATCATACCGAGAGATTCAAGCCTGCTCAGCTGCTCCATTAAATTGATTTTTGGTGCCCGATTGGATAGGACGTGTTGCAATATTTTTTCTCGAAAGTTTCTGCCAATGATACTGGCAATTTTTAATGTAAAGCGTGCATCTGGCTGAAGGCGGTCTACCCGTGTGGTGAGAAGTCCCTGCAAACTATCAGGGATTTTGTTCGGATTGATTTTCGGAATTTTCGGAAAGGGTTGATCATCATCGATTGAAAGTTCTTCGTCTTTAAGCATTTCCACCAATACTTTAATGAAATATGGGTTTCCTTCCGATTTGGTCAGTACCACTTCTCGCATGGATGGGGGGATTTCCTCAATATTGACCCACTTTCGGATTAATTCCCGGCTTTGAGAATCATTGAGATTGGTCAATTCAATTTTTATCAAACGGGAACCAAAATCCTCCTGGGCTTTCCTGACCAGCTGCCACCCGTTTGACTCGATATCGGGTCGAGAGACAAGACAAAACAAGATGGGTGAGGTTGCTGTCATTGACAACAATTCTCCGAGCAATTGGACGGAAGACGGATCAGCCCATTGCAAGTCTTCAAGGATGATGAACAGAGGCTGATCGATTGAGATGCATTGCAAAAAGGAACGAATCGCTTTTAAATATTGGGTGTGCAACTGGACTGTACTTAATTGATGGATTTGTTGTTCTTCTTCGTCAGAAATGGGGATTTCCAAAAGATGGGCGAGAAATCGATCGTGTTTCTGACTATCAGCGTCGAGTTTTTCGCAGAGAGTATTTCTCAGGCTCGCTTTGAGGCTTTCTTCAGTATCAATCACAGGGAGATTGAGGGCTGATCTTAATAAGCTCTTTAACAGGTGATATCCCAAGTCTCTCCCGAAAACCAAACCTTGCACCTCAATCCAGCGGATTTGGTCTGACTGATGTGATGTGCGAAGTTTGTTTTTCCACTCCATGATCAACCTTGATTTGCCAATCCCTGGATCGCCGAGCACCAATCCAATTCGTCCCAACCCGGCCATAACGGTTTCGGAGAGTTTGATCAATGCATTAAGTTCACGTTTTCGCCCAGTAAACCCTGTCTCCTTCGTTGCTGGTTTCCTTTGCCCGTTGATAAACCTATCGGAAATGCGAATCAGGCGCCATAAGGACAAAGTTGCATCGATGTTTTCGCAATAATGATCCTCAAGTTTCTCAAATTCGATGTACGTCTTTGTAAATCGGTATGCGTTTTCAAGCAAGATGACTTCAAAAGATGGCAGGGGGGTGCATAACGCAGCTGTCAGGGATTCCAGCGTATTCTCAAGGGATTGGAATTCAAAGCGCAAATTTGATTTAATGTTGCTGATGACAATTGGTCCTGTATTCAGAACTGTTTTTACCTGGAGCGGGATGCCGTAAGTCGTTTGGATTTCTTTTTGCACATCTTGAATCTCTTGCAAAATTGCCAATGCAGCATGTACGGCGCGCAATGCGTCGTCCTCGTGTGAAATGGGAGCACCAAAAAAGGCGAGCACGCTATTCTGCCAAATTTTGGCAATGGTTCCTTCATAGGAAAATATGTGCTTTGCAAAGCGATCTAGCGCTTTGTTCAAGATTAAAATGTGTTCATTCTCGGGAACGACCTGGTTGAATACTTCATCGTTGTCGATTGCGAAAAGGATGGCGGTAATCATTCGCCTTTCTTTTGCGAGATAGGGCGCTGATCGTATTTTCTTGATGAATTGTGGCGGGGCTATGGCGGATAATCGAGAAAAATATTGATTTTCAAAAGCAGGGTCCAGGGCAACAGGAAGACCGCAGGTGTCACAAATCTGAGCTCCTGGGATTTGTTTAGAATGGCAAATTGCACATTGCATAAGGATTCTATCCTACATAGCTAAATAGGAATGAGAAGCAATATTAGGATAAATACCATCTTATTTATTATAATTAGTTTTCACATATTTTTCAATACATAAACGATTCGTTTGGGAATGAAAATATGGATCAATTTTGAAAAAATCAGATCTGTTCAACCCTTCGTTTGCTAATTCTTTCAAATAATCTGTTTTTTGCTAAAATCCCCCCTTAATGTTGTTTTATGCAACCGAAAATGAAACACAATCTTTTGCCAGCTCAGCTCATAAAAAGGCCCTATCCAGGAGGCGAGTTTATTAATCTCAAAAGTTGTTTTATACTTGGGGTATGTTTATCGAGCACGAGGCAAAGGTTGGTTTGCTGAGCCAGGTACCCTTATTTTCACACCTGACTTCTGAACAGCTGAATTATCTTTCAGGGATGATGCAGGTGGTTGAGTTTCGCTCTGGTGAGACGATCTTTGATCTGGGTGATCCTTCCGAAGGGATGTTTGTTGTTTTTGAGGGGGAGGTAACCCTTTTTTCTGCAGATGATCAAATCGTGGCATCCCTCAGGCAAGGTGATTCCTTTGGTGAAGAAGCGCTGATTTATGATGACCCCCGCGAGTATCGCACAGTTGCGCGCAAACGATCCACCATGCTTTATTTCAGTGCAGAGCAATATGGATTTGTTGATGAGGAATTATCGGGTTTGGATGACCGTCTGGAAGTCATCATTCGCAGCCGAAGTCTTTCGATGCGGATCCACCTGCCGTGGCTGCAGCCTGGCGAATTTATCCATGTGATCACTCGGCGGCATCCTGCCTTTTTGGGTTGGCGGATGGTGAAACCAATCCTGTTTTTCATTGGGGTTCTGATACTTTCTTTATTACTCGGATTGCACTGGGCACCAAAAGGACCTTACGGATGGATCACATTTGGGGTGGGTGTGCTTATATCGGTTTTCTGGCTGGTGTGGGTCCTGATCGATTGGCAGAATGATTATTTCATCGTTACCAGTAAAAGAGTGGTGTGGATCGAACGGGTTGCTTTGCTGTATGACAGCAGGCAGGAAGCGCCTCTTTCGACGATCATGTCTGTTGGGATGGAACGCACCCAGTTGGGAAGGATGTTTGAATTTGCGGATGTTGTTGTGATGACCTATGTTGGAACGATCCGTTTGCGAGACATCGGAAACGCAGATGTGATCGCCAGCCTGATTGAGTCCTACTGGTATCGCGCCAGGACTGTCAATCGTCGCGAGGAAGCTGAGCTCATGACAGAGAAATTAGGTCGAAAAATCGGCTTCGATTGGAATGCTATGGGAGAGACTCGCGTCAGCGGGGCAGAGATTGAGGAGCAAATTCCAGATACCGAACCTGAGACTTACGAAGAGCCCGGTTTCCTGCGCTGGTTGTTCTCCGATTTTATTAAACTCCATTATGAATCAAGCGGGGCGATCATCTACCGCAAACACTGGTTTGTTTTGGTGAAAGACCTCTTTCTGCCCGCAGCTTTATTTTTGTTTGCATTATTATTAATTGTGTGGAGATTGGGGGGAGGGTTGGCTTTTTTGCCGGTCACTGCCACCATGGCCTGGGTATTCATCGGGATGTTTGCCTGCTTTGTGTGGGCGATCTATCAATATGCCGATTGGCGCAACGATATTTATAAAATCACAAAGGACCAGATCATTGACCTCGACCGGAAGCCGCTGGGTAAGGAACGGCGAAGGTCAGCGCCTTTGGAAAACATCCTCAGCATTGAATATGAGAGATTGGGTTTTTGGGGTTATCTTTTGAACTTCGGTACAGTCTCAATCTCGGTTGGGAACACAAAGCTGACCTTTGATTATGTCTATAATCCATCGGAGGTTCAGCAGGATATATTTTACAGGATGGGTGAACGCCTGGCATCTGTGCGTGAATATGAAATTGATGCTGAACGCGAGCGCGTCTCAGAATGGATTGCGAGTTATCACCGCGCCATCGCTAAAGACAGGGAAAGACACCCACATTAGACGGGTCTGGCTTTTATAGGCATGATCATCCCTGCCAATTTCTACGAGGATAAAGAGACACAGTTACCATCACGATGATATTTGGGATGCTGAAGCCTTTACTTGGGGGTAAAATCAATGAAGGAGAATAACAATGGCATTAAGAAAAATTTATACATTTTCAGAGAAAGTTTTGCGACAGGAAGCGGAAACCGTTGATCGATTTGATGATGATCTAAAACTGCTCATTACTGACATGGTTGATACAATGCGAGAAGCGCCCGGGGTTGGGTTGGCAGCGCCGCAGATTGGCGTTTCTAAAAGGGTTATCGTCGTGGAATTTGGACACGAGGAAGATGAATCGATTCCCAAACAGCTGTACGCGGTGGTGAACCCTGAAATTGTGAGGCTGTCAGAGGAAACAGTATCCGGTATTGAAGGCTGCCTTTCAGTGCCGGGCTTTATTGGAGAAGTTGACCGTGCCAGAATCGTCACGGTGAAGGGGCAGGATTCAGAGGGGAAGCCAATTACAATCCGCGCAGAGGGTTGGTTGGCTCGCATTTTTCAACATGAGATTGATCATGTGAACGGCATTTTGTATACCGACCGGGCAGAGAACATCTGGAAACCCGAACCCGAGGAAATGGACAGCATTTAAACCAAATGTACCTCAAGCATTTGTCGCTCACTGATTTCAGAGGATATTCCCGGCTGGATATTCAGGTACCCCGGGAAATTTTTTTGTTGGTGGGTGACAATGCCCAGGGCAAGACCAGCCTGTTGGAAGCAATTTATTTTCTTGCGACGTTTTCATCCTTTCATGCCAGTTCTGACAAACACCTGATCAATTACAATCTACCGGAGAACGAAATCACAGTGGGGCGAATCATTGGAGAATTTCAGCGGCGGGATGGCAGTCATCGAATTGAAGTACGTTTGATCCGTGAGCCCAATGGGTTTAATGGGGGAACGCGCTTTAGAAAAGAGATCCTCTTAGATGGCGTAAAGCGAAAATTAAACACGGTGATCGGTCGTTTTAATGCTGTCATTTTCCTGCCTCAAATGGCGCGGATCATTGAAGAAGGCCCTTCAGAACGACGGCGTTACCTCGATATGCTCATTTCCCAGGTGTCGCCGCTTTATGTCAAACATCTCAGCGACTACGGTCAGACTCTGACACAGCGCAACGCCCTGCTCAAGCAACTTGGTGAGCGGGCGGGTGACCCGGGGCAGCTGGCTGTTTGGGATGGGATGCTGGCTCGGCATGGGGCTTTTATCATAAAAGAACGTATTCGAACCATCCGGGAGCTTGAGGAAGAAGCCAAACGTTTTCATTTCAATTTGACAAATGGGCAGGAAGTGCTCCGCCTGGATTATGTCCCTGCTTACGAACCGCTCTCTTCACCCAGAGGACAGATGGCGCTGCCGGTCTCGACCATTGCAGACCGCTCCGGTGTGCCGCTGGAGGAGATTGAAAGTGGCATGGTGTCTGCCCTCAAGATGCTGCAGAGGGAAGAAGTTGGACGGGGGATGACAACGATCGGGCCGCATCGAGATGATTTTCGCTTTTTGAGCAATCAGATTGACCTGGGAGAATTTGGTTCGCGAGGGCAGGGGCGGACCGCACTTTTGGCGATGAAGCTGGCAGAGGTTAACTGGTTACGACAGAAAACGGGAGATTGGCCGGTTCTGCTTTTGGATGAAACCATGTCCGAGCTGGATGTTCAGCGCCGGGCAGATCTGTTGGCTGCGCTGTCGGAATGTGATCAGGCTATTCTGACTTCGACCGACCTGTCGATGTTTGAGCCGCGATTTGTTGCAACCCATCCTGTTTGGCGAGTGGAAGCGGGCATGGTCCGTGAGGAACCGGTTGAAGGTTAGGCTTTAATTGTTGATTCCCATCTGATTTTTTGATCGTTTTTGTAATTTTCCTGCTGGTTCGGGGTATGATTCGTTGACTTTGCGCAGGTCTTATATTTTGGTAAAAAGATGAAAGCATTGTCTTTATTGAAAATTATCATGAAAACAGAACGTAGAAAACCTGTTAAGTTAGGACCCGATGAGGTTGAAGAGGAGGCGATTTATGGATCTGCACACCCTGGTTCGATTGAGCCGCAGTTATCGGAGGTTTGATGAGACCCATTGGGTTGATGGAAAGATTTTGCGAGAATTAATTGCATTAGCCCAATATGCTCCAACAGGGAACAACATCCAGCCGCTCAAATTTTGGTTGAGCAATACCCCAGAGATGAACGCCAAAATCTTTCCTTATCTGGGTTGGGCTGCATCCTTGAAGGATTGGCACGGGCCTGAGGAAGGAGAACGTCCATCAGCCTACATCATTATCCTGGGGGATACTGAGATCCAATCGGTTTTCGGAGTTGATCATGGGATCGCGGCGCAAACGCTTTTGTTGGGGGCTGCAGAGAAGGGCCTGGGTGGTTGCATCATCGGATCTGCCCGCCGAAAGGGTTTGCAGGGTGAACTGAAAATTCCTGACCGGTACCAGGTGCTGCTTGTTTTGGCGCTGGGAAAACCGGCTGAAAAGGTGGTAACTGAACCCTTCATGCCAGGTGGGGACATCCATTATTATCGCGATTCGGATGAGGTGCATCACGTCCCCAAGCGCGGTTTGGATGAATTAATTCTTCACGACGTGTAAAACAAAAAAGCCGGCGGACACCAGGTCCGCCGGTATAAGCTTAATTACCAGGTTTCTGTGATTTTGCTCAGTCCTCGTGGACTGTCTACGTTGATCCCACGGGTATGCGAAAGGTACATCGCAAACATTTGACCGGCGGGAATGGCAGCTATCGGAGACAACCATTCTGGAACGCCTACCGGCAGAGTAATTTGACGATCTCCCAACTCAAGGATCTCTTCCTGATCGCTGATGGTAATCACTTCTGCCAGCCGATCGTGTAATTTCCCGATGAGGTTTTTCATCTCCGACAGCATCTTGCCGGATGGGGCAAACACAATGGCAGGAAAACCTCGATCGATGACGGCGATTGGCCCGTGTGCAAAATCTGCAGGCGAATAGGGTTCAGCGACGGTGTAGGTGAGCTCCTTGATTTTGATGGATAACTCATAGGCTGTCGCATAATTAAATCCACGCCCAAGGATCACGCAATTGGTCATATAGCGGTAACGCTCAACGAGGTCTTTGATCATCGCTTCGTTTGCAAAATTTATTGCCATCTGATCGGGCAAAGCCAGCAATTCCTGCTTTGCTTGTTCAGTTGGGTTCAATTCTGTGGAAAGCAGCGCCACAAGCGTTAGCTGGGCGGTGTATGTTTTTGTTGCTGCCAGGGATTTTTCTTCGCCAGCCTTCAAGTTCAGGACAAAGTCCGCAGCGTTCCCCAGGTCAGAATCTGGAATATTTGTGATCGCAGCGGTCAGGGCGCCCTGCCGATGCCCTTCTTCAATCACAGAGACGATATCAGGGCTTTTTCCACTCTGGCTGATGCCGATCACAAGGGTATCCGATAGATTGGGAGGTTGTTTGTAAATAGTGAACAGGCTGGGGGTGGTTAATCCCACAGCCAACTGGTTGTGAGCGCCGAGCAGATATTGCGCATACCGACCGGCATTTTTGCTTGTGCCGCGTGCAGCAATAAGAACATGATGAATACCACGAGATCGAATTTGCTCTACCAGAGCTTTAATCGAATCCTGAGGGTGGGTGACCAATTCCCGGATAACATCGGGTTGTTGGTGGATTTCTGAGAAAATTCTTGAATTTTGAATTTTATCCATGGTTACCTCTTTTGTTGTATGTAAATTGATCAGGTTGTAGTTTTCGATTTGATCAGCTCAACAGCTTCGTTTGTGTTTAGATTCTCTGTTGCCGTAAACAGATCACTATCATTTAGTGCGGGGTTGGAGAGCAAGTTCAAAGCATTGACAAGCGAGAATCCCGCTTCATGGGCGCGTTTGATCGCCAGTGGAGGGGTTGTTTCAGGGTCCAGGTCGAGCAGTGCACCGAAAAAGTTGACAACTTCAAAGGCAGCTTCGAAGGGTCCAGCAGAAAGATGGACACCGTTAGCGTTGATCCCAACCTCGGTTAAACCAAACTTATCGGGATCTGCAGCCAGCATCCCCCGGATTGAGCCAGGCTTGGCATGTTCCGGGAAGGTGTCACCAACCAGATCAAACTTCATCTCATACCAATCCGTATCTGTGTGCAGCAGCATCAATAAAATACGATGGTTTTTGTGGGTGAAATGTTCGAGCTGCGATGGATGAAAGCCATTCACCAGGATGAGCGGAGCGTCTTGATAGATTTCTTCGATAAAATAAAAACCGCTGCGCAATTTATGGGCGCCTTTTCCGAACCAAACATCGGAGAGCGTTTTAATGTCGGTCTTGAACCTTTCCATGAATTCGTGACCGCCAAGAATGATATGGTTTTTATTATCTTCCTTTTCAAGGACCTTGAAAACCTGCTCTCGAATTTCTGCATCAACGATTTCGGATGCTTTGCGCGATAGGAGGTTAATGAACCCGTAATGGCGATTCATGATCTCCTTCTCTTCTAAAAAGCTGCCTGTCACAAGAACGGTTCCGTGGACAGTGACTTTGTAGGCTTCGAATTTTTGCTGTATTAAATTCAGGCTGTTCAAGATTTTCTGTTGATCTTCAACAATCAGCAATTCAGGTTTAATAAAAAATACCAGCTCATTTCTTCGATCAGTTTGACCGATCTGAACTGGCTGGATAAGCGTGGTTTCGTGAAGCGTTGTTATGTGTTTCAGTGTGTTTTTGTCGAACGGATTTGATGATAACAAAGTAACCTCTTTTTCTCTATTTGTGTTTATTATACCTGTGATGAGCGGGATAGAAGATCGTTGGGAAAAAATTGATATGGAAATTATCTCACACAAATGATGGTTTTTGTGAGGATGAAAACCATGCGGTTGTGTGACCTGATGGCATCCCTGGTTTAACGCGAAAAGGAATCATAAAGCATCAGAATTTCAGGCATTGTGAGATTCTGAAAAAATTAGATCAGTGCGGGTTGATGGGCAGTTTTGTCTTCTTTCCAGGCTTCTTTCAGACGCCCGTTACTTAAAATGTGAACCACCTTGACACCGGATGCAAGCAGGGTTTGTGCAATGGTGCGCTGGCGATGACAATGCGCCGGGTTACCTTCTGAACAGAACAGGACAAGCTTGTCGCGTGTGGCCAGACCCATTAATATCTGAATCGCTTCATCATAAACCTGTCGAGGTGTCGTTCTGGGTTGTTTGGCTGAAGGGTCGATTGCCTGTTTCTTCCCGCCCAATTTGTGCCCGAGATAAGTGTATTTTATCCTGAAGGGCTTAAGGATGTCGGGAAGGCGCGATTTATTGCTCCAGGGAGCGTAACGGCTGTAAGGAATGCTGCGAATGTCGATGATGTGGTTAATATTGTTCGCCTGGATGAGTGAGATGAACCTCATAAAATTGAGGTCACTATGCCCAACTGTAAATATAATTTCAGGCATACCTTATTATAATAAGAATTGGAGTGAAATTGCAAACTTTTTAGAGAAACAGGGAATAATTCTTTTGAATAAACCAGGTCAGCCTGTAAGCCGCATTCTGTCTGGCGGGAATCCCGCCTGGATGGACATCTATCTGGGCTGATGGTTGCCCATCAGCTCGAGCAGTCTACCCGGAGATGATTGGGAGCCGGGCTGCTCCCGCCCACAAAAGGCTTCTCTCCTGCTTGACCTTGCACCGCATGGGGGTTACCTGGCCGGGTCATTACTGAACCCGCCGGTGGTCTCTTACACCACCCTTTCAACCTTACACATCCCAAGATGAGCGGTATGCTTTCTGTGGCCCTGTTCCAAACGCTTACGCGCTTCCGGGCGTTACCCGGCATGCTGCCCTGTGGTGTGCGGACTTTCCTCGAGCACCAGGTGCCCGCGTCCAACCAGCTGACCTGGACTTTAATTATACGATTTATAGCTTGAAAGAGAAGAGGAATTGAGCGAATTGTTAAAAAGAGAAACTTGACAAATTTAGTCTTATTAATGTATGCTATATTATACGACCAAATCAAGAGGATCCAATGAAAAAAGAGATTTCAATAACAGACATTGAACGAGTGATTGAATCAGCCCGGCGCTTGGACGTTGAACTGGACGTCGAAGCAGCGTACGAATGGTTTAGATCGATTCAGGATGAAGGAGAAAACTGGGAGAAGATCAAGTTTGATGAACGAACCGGCGTGTTCGGTCAAAACATAGCCATGCTGGATTTCAGTCCTGAGCGGCTGGATTATTTTCGTAAGATTGGCGCCCTGGTTGAATTCTACGATGAACCTGGCAGGGTTGAAACCGCATTGGCGCTTTCCGGCTCGTCTGCCCAATCAAAATTCCAAAAATATCCCGGTGACTGTGATTATTTTGAGCGGGTGAACATCATTGCCGATACCAGGGAACAAGCCTGTCAGATCTTAGCGAATATTATGCGAGACAAAGTGGTTTCTACCACGCAGGGACCGATGTACCAGTTAATTGAAGTCAAAATGGGGTCTTATCCATTTGATTTTGTTAAGGGCAATCACACCTACACTGCTGGCAACCCGATTGCATGGGATGCGGATGAGGTTGCAGCGGGAAGGAAAGTGGGCTTCTCGCCGCAAGGCCACGCTCTGGAATTGCTTTGGGATGAAATGGCACAGGAACCGGGTTGGTGCAAGCTGGATTGGGTGGTGGCTGATCCGATTGAAGGCACCCTGGCAAACGCCAGTAACATGCTGGATGTGACCTGGGAAGCGCCGGACGGCACGATTGTACCGCTTGATGGTTATCTGGATCCGTATTTCCAGGAAGTTTATTTACAGGCGGAGTCCGTCCCGATTTTTGCCAAGCTTTCTCAGCACGTCAGCGCTGATGCGCTGGAAGAATATGTGGCTGCACTGGAAGGTGAGGTCAAAAAATATCTCACCAAGCAGATCAATTATGGCAAGGCAGCCAAGCGGATGTACAATATCTTCCGGTTAACAGGCCGCTACCTTGAGGCGGTTTTTTTGCGTGAATTATTTGATGAGCCTACCGCCATGCTGTACCAGGTGTGGTCGCTGATCCGGACGGTAGACGATGCAATTCAATCAAACTCATCCTTTGATGAAGGACAACTGCTCAGGCAGACCGAAAACTTGATTTTTGAAGTGATCCGTGTAATGGAAGATGCCCGCGAGGCTGAAATTGTTTCGAGGATTTTGAAATTCCGGGATGCGATTTACAACCAGGAACAACACCAAACCATGAGCGCTGAGGCGGAATCTGCACGCGATGAACTGATCAATGTGGTCAACAATTTCTTTTATGAAAAGCTGACGGCAATCCCGGAGATCAAAGCGTATATTGACTCGTTTCAGGGGGAATCATCATAAAGCGGTGATTTTTAACAAACCTGTTTTCATTGGCGCCCTCACCAATGGGGAATAATTAGGTGCGCACGGTGGTGGCATAATATAAACCTCGCTGGTGAGACACCAGCGAGATCGAGGGAATGTGGGGCACCGGCGAGACCAACGCTCCTGTTTCCATTGGTGTCCTCACCAATGGAAAATATTTAGGCAGCGTACGGTATAGTAGGATGATATAAACTTCGCTGGTGAGACACCAGCGCGAACTGGAATCGTCGGTCAATTATGGGGGTGAGTTTTGGCAGCAATCATGATAAAATTCTTGCTGAACTTTGTGCGAAGCCTCCAAACTCTTTCGCGACATTAAAATATGATTTTGACGATTAAGACGCAAAATGGTCGTTAATTAAAATAAAAGGGTGCCGTTTATGAAAAACCTCAGCCGCGAGCAAATCGCAGCCTATATTCAATATACACAGATTGACCCTAGGGTGACGAAAGAACAAATCGTCAACCATGTTGAACTTTGTAAAAAATATGCTTTCAATGCTGCCATGATTGCCCCGTGCTGGGTACCGCTGGCAAAGCAAATTTTGAGCGGCACATCCGTGAAAACCGCAACCTTCATCGATTTTGGGATGGGGAATTTGGATAAATCGGGAAAAGCCAAATTGATCCAAGATCTGAGAGAGCAAGGTGCGGATGAGATTGATTACGCTCCCAACATGGGTTATTTCCTCTCAAAGATGTACGACGAATTTTATGATGAGGCAAAAGGATTGGTGCGCGCTGCGGAAAAAATGCCCCTGAAAGCGATGCTTCAGCTTGGGATGATCGATGAGATCGACGAAAAAAAGCGAGCGATTCGGCTGCTTGAAGATGCAGGGGTGGCGTGGATCAAAAACTCCAGCGGTGGCTGGCCCCCGGGTGCAACCAATGCGACAGTTGAGGATATTCGATTGATCAAATCCACCCTATCGGGAAGGAGTCGAATTAAGGCATCAGGGGGAATCAACACATATGATACTGCCATTGAATTGATCAACGCGGGTGCAGAATTATTGGGCACGAGCCGAGGGCTTGAAATTATTAACGCTGAAGAAATTACGGATTTAAGCCAAAAGGAATCTGATAAAACCTATTGATTTGATTATGTGCGTTTGAGAAAACCTGCGCACGAAACGGTAGATATGATTGCTTCTAAAAAGCTTTGTTTTGAATTTCATCGGATGCCAAGAATGGCTGGACAAAATGCCTTGGGTCAGGTAAAATTCTTGTTCGTAATTATTTCGAAAGACCCAGAAAGTGTTTGGAGGAAAGACTTTGGCAAATATTAAATCGCAAATCAAACGAAATCGTCAGAATAAGAAACGACGCGACCTTAACCGCGTTTTTCGTGGACGAGCACGCACCGCTCTGAGAAAAGCCAATGCAGCAATTGAGAGTGGCGTAAAAGATGAAGCACAGGAAAAGACTTTGATTGCTATTAAAGCATTGGACAAAGCTGCTGCAAAAAGAATTTTTCATAAAAATAAAGTTGCTCGTCAAAAGAGCCGTCTGATGCACCGGCTCAACACAATGGAATAGCCCAGCAGGAGCTTATTCCATGCATTAACTCATAATTAACCGCGGGAGCATAACCAGCTCCCGTTTTGCATTTTATTTTATTATTGAAATGTTATAATCGTTTTGGGTTGTCTCCCTGACAGGATGAAAAAGTATGTTTGATGGTGAAAAAGCGGTCATTAAAAAACAAATTCGAGCCTATCTGGATTCGCAAGATATATCCGATCCGGTGATCGAGTTTCGACAGATTCCATTCAGCGGCGAATGGGGTCTTGCGGTACCGCTTTTTCCCGTTGCTGCTGCTGAGTCAAGAGCAGGGAAAAAGGTGATTGTCCCGAAAAGGGCGCAGGAGCTCGCAGAGGGGATCAGAGCTTTTATCGATGTCCCGCCCAAAGGTTTTTCACGGATTGATGCGGTCAACGGCTACCTCAATATCTATTTCCAAACCGGGGAATATGCTCATCGCGTTGTGGACACGGTGCTGGATGAGGTTGAAGACTATGGGCGCGCTCCGCAACGGGACAAGACGGTGATGGTGGAGTATTCGCAGCCCAATACCCACAAAGCCTTTCATGTGGGCCATTTGCGCAACGTGATCCTCGGGGGAAGCGTGTGTCGAATCCTTGAATTTGCTGGCTATGATGTGGTCAGGGCAAATTATCTGGGCGATATCGGTCTGCACGTGATCAAATGGATGTGGAACTACCTGAAAAACCACGCTGGCGAACAACCAGATGAAAATAAAACCCACTGGATGAATGACATCTATGCTGAGGCAGACCGTTTATTCGGCAAGCCTGAAAACGAAGCTGAAGTGCGGGCATTGTACGCACGCTGGAATGCGCGCGATCCTGAAATTGTTGACCTGTGGCGGAAAACCCGCCAGTGGTCTCTGGAAGGGTTTGAGCAAATCTACCATCTTTTAGACGAATCTTTTGATAAGTTCTATTTTGAAAGCGAAGTTGAAGAAGAAGGCACCGTTCTGGTTGAACAGCTGATTGAATCCGGAATTGCCCGGGATGAACGCCCTGATGGACCGGTGATTGTTGACCTGGACGCGATTTGCGGGACTGAAAACGAATACCGCATCCTTGTCGTTCTCCGCTCAGATGGCTCATCTCTGTACGCGACCAAGGACCTGCCCCTGGCGATCCAAAAATTTGAAGATTACGACCTGGACAAGTCGATCTATGTCATTGATGTGCGACAATCGCTTTATTTGAAGCAGGTTTTCAAGATGCTTGCCATTATGGGGTATGAATGGTCGGACAGGCTACATCATCTTGCTTATGAACTTGTCAACCTGCCTGGCAACGTCACGATGGCATCTCGCGAAGGAACGGTGGTTTTGTTTGAGGACCTGATCAACGAAGCGACACAGCGGGCAAAAGCGATTGTTGAGGAGAAAAATCCAGAATTTGCAGAAGCAGCGAAAAATGAGATTGCACAGGCTGTTGCCCTGGGGGCCTTGAAATATACAATGCTTTCAAGGGATAACACCAAGGTGGTCACCTTTGATTGGGATGCCGCGCTTGATTTTAATGGTCAGGCAGCGCCCTATATTCAATATGCACATGTCAGGGCGGGAAGCATTCTAAGAAAGGCAGGCACGGATGTGCCGAGTGCTGTAATCTTTCCCGATCAACTTGAAAAAACAGAGATTGATCTGATTGAATTAATGACACGCCTGCCGGCAGAGGTCCTTCGGGCTGCGGTTGAATACCGCCCGTTGACCATTGCCAACCTGGCTTACGACCTGGCGAAGGCGTTTAATGATTTTTATAATACCTGCCATGTACTGAATGCAGAACCAGATGTTCGGGCTTATCGGCTCCGTCTGGTGGCGGCAGCGCAGCAGGTTTTGGTGAATTGTTTGAATTTGCTGGGGATAAATGCGCCCAGTGTGATGTAAAAGCATGAAGTATGCTCAATGACCAATATTTAAAAAGGAGTGAAATTTTCTATGGCACGCATTCGAACACTGATTATGGGGGCAGCAGGCCGCGATTTTCATAATTTTAACACCCTCTTTAGAGGTAATAAGGATTATGAAGTGGTTGCTTTTACTGCTACTCAAATCCCAAACATTGAGGGAAGAAAATATCCGCCTTCACTGGCTGGAGAATTGTATCCGGAAGGGATTCCTATCTTACCGGAAGATCAGCTTGAAACGGTGATAAAAGAGAACAACATCGACGAAGTTGTATTTTCATACAGCGATGTGACTTATGAACACGTGATGAACAAGGCTGCCCAGGTGAATGCCCTGGGCGCTGATTTCCGATTGCTGGGAATTAGGGACACACAAATCAAATCCTCTAAACCTGTCGTCTCTGTATGTGCTGTGAGGACGGGTGCTGGTAAAAGTCAGACGAGTCGACGGGTTGCAAAGATTTTACAAAATATGGGATTGAAAGTTGCTGCGATAAGACACCCCATGCCCTATGGTGACCTGGATAAGCAAAAAATTCAGCGTTTTGCTGATTATGGCGATCTGGATAAGCACGAATGCACCATTGAAGAGCGCGAAGAGTATGAGCCTCACCTGGATAATGGAACGATTGTTTATGCCGGGGTGGATTATGAAGCAATTCTGCACGAAGCTGAAAAAGAGGTTGATATTATTGTTTGGGACGGCGGCAACAATGACTATTCTTTCTATGTGAGTGACCTTCTGATTGTTGTTGTTGACCCGCATCGGGCAGGGCATGAACTGCTTTATTATCCCGGTGAAACCAACGCACGCTTGGCTGATGTGTTTGTAATCAACAAGGTTGATACTGCCAATCTTGAGGATGTGATTACTGTAAGAAACAATCTGAACAAATTAAATCCAACGGCTGCGATTATTGAAGGCGCAATCCCTATGTTTGTGGATAATCCTGAAGTTATTCGGGGTAAGCGTGTCCTGGTCGTTGAGGATGGGCCCACACATACACATGGTGATATGCCCTTTGGCGAGGGTTATATCACAGCCCGCAGATTCGGCGCAAGCGAGATTGTTGACCCTCGTCCTTATGCAGTTGGCTCGATTCGTGAGACCTATGAGAAACATCCTGCGATTGGTAAGATCTTACCGGCGATGGGCTATGGCGACAAGATGATTCGAGATCTGGAAGAGACCATCAACGCAGCGGATGCTGAGCTGGTGATTTCCGGGACTCCGATTGATCTGAACCGGGTGGTGAAAATCAATAAACCAATCCTTCGTGTGCACTATGAATTACAGGAAATTGGTGAGCCAACACTCGAATCCATACTCAAGAAAAATTTTGGGTAAGCTTTTAATTTTCAAATAAAGCCGTTTCGTTCAGGTGTGTGATCCCGGCTTGTGATTCTTTGTTGAGAATAAACCAGAACAGTTGTTTTGAACGAAGAAAAGAACGAAGAAAAAGTTAGTTATGTATTTTGACGAAGCAGAAATCTACGTCCAATCCGGTCGCGGCGGGGATGGAATGGTACATTTTCATCGCGAGAAATATAAGCCGCGCGGCGGTCCTGATGGAGGCGATGGCGGACGAGGCGGGGATGTGATCCTTGAAGTTAAACCGACTTTAAATACATTGTTTAATTTCAGGCACAAATCCAGGTTTATTGCAAACAGCGGTAAAAATGGCGGTCCAAATAATATGACCGGTAAGTCAGCAAAGGATTTGGTTGTCTCAGTTCCCCCTGGAACGCTGGTGTTTGATTCGGATACGGGGGATCTTTTGGGCGACCTTGTTGAAGAATATGAGCAGCTGACCGTTGTAAAGGGCGGCCGAGGCGGTCGCGGCAACCAGCATTTTGCCACCAGCCGCAACCAGGCGCCGCGCATGGCAGAACGGGGTGAGCCAGAAGAAACCCTTAATTTGCGATTGGAGTTGAAGTTGATTGCGGATATTGGGATCGTGGGTGTGCCCAATGCCGGCAAATCGAGTCTTTTAGCGGTTGTTTCTAATGCAAAGCCAAAAATTGCCAATTATCCCTTTACGACACTCTCTCCAAACCTGGGCGTTGCCAATTTGAGTGACGATACAGTTCTTGTTTTGGCGGACATCCCCGGTTTGATCGAGGGGGCACACAAAGGGGTGGGATTGGGGTTTTCGTTCCTGCGTCATATCCAACGCACCAGGGTGATTATCCATGTTTTAGATGGATTATCCGAAGATCCGCTTTCTGATTTTTCACAAATCAACAGCGAAATGGCGCTTTTTGATGAGAAATTGAATGCGAAGCCGCAAATTGTTGTGTTCAATAAAATGGATTTGCCGATGGTTCAGGAACGATGGCCTGAGATTAACGAAGGTTTGTCTGTTCTGGGTTATGAGGTTATCCCGATATCAGCGGTGACCCGTGAAAATGTTGATCGGCTCATGTGGAAAGCAGCCGAAAGCTTGAAAAACGCGCCCGAACCGGAACCAGCCGAGACCATGCCTGTTTACCGTGCGGAGGAAGACCCCAGGGTATTCAGTATTTCGCGCCTTGATGAGGGGTGGCGGGTGAGCGGCAAGGCAATCGAGCGCGCTGCTGCAATGACTTACTGGGAGCATCGCGAATCTGTCCGTCGGTTTCAACGGTTGATGGAAACAATCGGGGTCGAAGATGCTTTGAGAGAGGCTGGCATTGAAGAGGGGGATATGGTTTTGGTGGGTGATTATGAATTGGAATGGCAGGATTAGGCAGTGCGAAAGAAACGGCTTGGAATTTTTGGGGGAACCTTCGACCCGCCTCATGTTGGTCATCTGATCCTGGCAGCAGAAGCACGGGATCAACTTGATCTCGATTATACAATCTGGGTTTTGACGCCTGACCCACCCCATAAAATGGGTCAGGAGATTTCATCCATTGAACACCGCCTGAATATGATTCATCTTGCAATTGGTGAAGATGAGACCTTTTCTTTATCCCGGGTTGATATCGACCGACCTGGCCCACATTACACGGTGGATACCGTGAAAATTCTGAAAGAACAATTTCCTGATCATGAACTGATCTATTTAATGGGCGGTGATTCACTTCAGGATTTACCTAACTGGTATCAGCCCCATGAAATGTTGTCGACTGTGAATGGGATCGGCGCCATGCGCAGGCCTGAGGACGAAATTGGCCTGACTGAATTACTGCAAGAATTGCCAGAACTGAAGGCTAAGCTAAGTTTTGTGATTGCACCCTTGCTGGAAATCTCCGCCCATCAAATTCGCAGGCGGGCAAAACAACACCGAGCGTACCGGTATTATGTTTTACCTCAGGTCTATGCCTATATCCGGGACAATCATATTTATAGATAATTTGAAGAGAAATTAAAAAAAGTCTCGCTGACCGAGTGAGGGGGGCACCCGATTAGCGAGTAATAGAATTTAATCATAGCTTCAGTTATTTGTCAATGAGCAATTTGAGAATGTCCGAATCATCAATTATTGTTGTTTCAGATTGACGTTCCCAAGTGCCATGTTGAGATCAATGGTCAGCGTGTAGCCATCATTGAGTGTCCTATAAATAGTGTCGCTCACCAGCCATGTTCCACTTGTGTTGATGTTGCTGATTGTGCCCTTGTTATTGACCACGACTTGAATGTCTGATGGGACTGAGATGGATATATTGCTGACGCCAGCTTTGATTTCAACATGGACATCGTGAGTCAGAAAACCGCTGAAATCAAGTTTGTAATTCCCCGCCCCGGCTGACATACTCATTTTTTCAAAATTGGCGTTTAACAACCCATAGATCTCTGCGGATGAAGCGCCTGTTGAAAAGGTGAAACTTTCCATCAAGATCGAGTTGGGGATATCGAATCGAATGTCTGTTTCGCTGGCGCCCTGCGTGATCGCCAACTGGCTAATTTTCAGACCGGAAAAATTGTATTCATTTTGACTGGCGCCGCCCGTGATGGTGATGTTCAACGGCAGGGTGTTGGTCAACTTTAAATCCCAGAGATTGACAACATCTCCTGCCGGGATGCCAGACAGACGAAATGAATCGACCTGTGTAATTTTGAAGGCGTTGTTTCTTCGGGTGAATTCGGGTTCCCATTGTTCCACATTATAGATGATAGTGCCATCGACAAGGCCCTGGGCGCCGGGATGAATCAGGAACTTGCCGCCTGCCATTTTAAAAACCAGTTCCGTCTCACTGTCGGAGGTGGGGAGGGGTTCCGAGATCTCCACCTCCTGAGTTTCGATCGTTCGCATTTTCACGTTTTGTATGGAACAGGCAAAGCTTGCGAGAACCAGGACGATAATAACGAATAGAATTTTTTTGTTCATGGGATAACTCCTGTGGTCAACTCCTCAGATTCATTTTACCTGTTCCTGATCTGAAGGTGGTTGATTGCTTCAATTACCATTTGCAGTGGATCTCTTTGCAGAAAGCAGGTTTTGCCCCAAACAGGATCATGCAAATGTTAGTTATTAAGAATGTCGCTTGAAATTAAAAAAACATATCCAGCCTTGAAAGGCATTGCTGAATCTGAATATTTCACTCAATAAGTGTTGAGGAATCCGGCTTGAGGTTTAAAAAACCACTTCTTCGCGACCTCGAAGTCTTTCTCTGATCCTTTCAACGACAATGTCGAGGTGTTGCGTTTGATGAACAAAGTCGAGGTCGTCTGAACGGATCGTAAGGACAGGGCACAGATCAAATTTTTCGATCCATTCTTCATAAAACTGCTCAAGCAAATACAGGTAGTCTTCGTCGATACTTGTTTCGATGTCTCTGGCGCGTCGGCGAATACGTTCCATCAAGACGGGCACTGGCGCTTGTAAGTGGATCAAGAGGTCAGGTTTGGGCAAATCCTTGACCACCAGGTTGTAAAGCCGCAGATAGGCGTCGTAATCTCGCTCTTGAAAATTACCCATATGACGCAGGGCACGTGAAAAAATGTGGGCATCTTCGTAGATGCTCCGGTCGAGAATGGCTGATTCAGCAAGCTCTGCAAGATAAATGTGCTGCATTGCCCGGTGCCCTAAAAAATAAATTTGGAGGTGAAAAGCCCAGGTCTTCATATCCTGATAGAACTGGGGCAGGTAAGGATTGTCAGCAACGGATTCAAAAGCAGTTTTCCACCCCAGTTTTTTTCCAATGCCTTCGGTAAGGGAAGTTTTTCCAACACCGATGTTTCCAGCCAATAAGATTAATCGTTTTGTCATAATTTCGTCTTTTAATAAGCGGCAGTCGCCTTGCGGATATCAGATCAAGCAGGTAAGTTGTGTTTCAAATACAGGTTGACCATGGCGAGATAGGGGCCATATTGTTCGTAACGCACACAATGACCGGCGTTGCTGATGTGTCCAAATTCGCCAAACTTTAACAATTTGACAGCCTCAAGACCTAATTTTATCGTGACAATGGCTCCCAATTCAGGATCTCCGGTGATGATCAGGGTTGGTACCTGAATAGCACTGGCTTGCTGGCGCCATTCTCTGCTGATGAGATCGGGTTGATCAAATATTGTCGGATCGACATCAAGTTTTGCCTGAGCCCATTCCTTCAGGATGACTTCTTGCCACGTGGGGGATTCTTTCTTTTTTAACCCGACCAATTCTTTAACGGTTTTTTTCTTTGCTGCCTGGTTTTGTTTCTTCCATGTTTGCATGGTTGCTGATAATTGTTCTGCAGTGGTTTCCACATCCGACCAGGGTGGGTCTTCAAGAATCAGCGCTGTTAGCTTTTCCGGATGGGCTGCTGCAAACTCAGCCGCAGCCGCAGCACCCATGGAATGGCCCATCACGCAGGGTTTCTCCAAATTGAGGGCTTCGATCAAACCGAAAAGATCCTCCGCAAGATTCACAGGTTTTTGAGGATCAATTCGAGAGGACTTACCATGACCCTGGGCATCGTACATGATCAGGTCGTATTTTGCATCCAGATCGCCTGCTAATTGATGCCAGCAAGAACCGCTATCGGCGATGCCGTGGGCGAGAACAATGGCGGGTTTGTCGCCCTGCCCTGTGCGTGTATAAAAGAGCTCGACTCCATTTTCGAGTGTAATTGTATCCTGGTGCCAATCCGTTTTCATAAATTATTTCCTCCATGTGCCTGTTTGACATTCACAATTATACAGTTAATTCAGGTTTGAGTAAAAGGAGAATCAACCGACCATGAAATTGAAATTCAGGGTCGAATGTTGCGCGATGGTGCGCCTCAGGCTGGCGAGATGTTGTTGGATGGTTGAGGTTCGTTTTCATGATGACAGCAGGATGAATTCTATTTTTACGATGAAGATTCTTCCCTTAAAACGACAGCTCGTCGTGTTCGATCACATGCGGTTAACATTCACTGTAGCCACAGCTATAACACTTACGACAACCTTCTTCGCTGATAAATGAGGCTTGCCCGCACTCGGGACAAAGTTCGCCAATTGGCTTGATGTGGGCCTCCTCCTGGGCTTCGAGGCCTGAAAGCGGCAAGGGGACCACAGCCTCAATCCATTCATCCCCTCCGTTCAGGGTATTCTCCTCGTAAAGAGAAAGATATTCATTCAGCGCTTTAGCAATCCCATCCGGCAATGAGCGAATGCGGTTTGGACCGAACCCAAGCGGCCGCCCGCCGCCAATTCCACCCAGCTGTTCCATAATGGTTTTAAGCCGTTTGCGGGGCTCAATTGGTGAGGCGATCCTCAAGACGAAAGAGATCATCCGTCCAATAGCCTCAGAGTGGGCTGCTGTTTCTGTGCCTGCTTTGGCTGTGTTGATAAAAACCTCAAAGGGTTGGTTGCCGCCATTTTCATTAACGGTAACGAAAGTCTTTCCGAGAGGTGTATTAATTGAATAGGTATAGCCTTTTAAAGAGCGCGGTCGTGGTTTTTTCGTTTCATGCCAGATGGCTAATTGTTCCTCTGCATCCTGCTTCGCTTTGGCGGTGTTGTTTGTCTCCAACACAACCTGTTCCCGAGAACCCGTCACATAGACCGTGATGCCCTTACAGCCCAGCTCCCAGGCGAGCATATAAGCCTGTGCGACATCGTCGGGCGTTGCGGTTGTAGGAAAATTGATAGTCTTGCTGAGGCTGTTGTCCACAAACGCCTGCAAAGCAGCTTGCATCTGAATGTGTTCTTCAGCTGTGATGTCGGATGAAACCACAAATGTATCTTTAATTTCCTGTGGAAGATTTTCAATCTGCTGGCAGCTGCCAGTATCAATCACTTCATCGATGATCGCCTGTTTGGTTGCATCGTCAAGGTCTGTTTGATTTAGAGCGTTTTGAAAATGTGGGCTGACATAATTCAGAAGAAGGTCATTCCCATTGTCATTAACATGGCGGATATAAGCCAGGGCAAAGACAGGTTCGCAGCCATAACCTTCGCATCCGGCGACTGTGGCAATCGTTCCCGTGGGGGCGATTGTGGTTTGCGCGGCATTTCGAATGCCATATTTCTTGATCCCGCTCACCACGGAATCCCAATCAATTTCAGGTTGGACCATCTCGTTTTTGTAAGGGGTGACGGGCTTCGGCGGAGACCACGTCAGATTTTTGGGGTCATAGATGCTGTTCTCAATGGCTGGAAAGGCTCCCCGTTCCCGGGCGAGCTTGATGCTGGTCAGCATGGCATGGTAGCGGATAAATTCCATCACCTTTGCACTGAATTCCTGCCCTTCCTGGCTTCCATAACGAATCTGAACGTGATAAAGCAGGTCCGCCAGTCCCATAATGCCCAATCCAATCCTGCGCGCTTGTTTTGCTGATTTCTCAAGCTGCGGAACAGCAGGGACGTAGGCATTGGCGTCAATGACATCGTCCAGGAAAATGGTTGCAATTTCAACGGTTTTTTGGAGGGAATCCCAATCGACGGACTGGTCCGGTCCCAGGTGTTTTGCCAGGTTGATGGAACCCAGGCAACAGTTTTCATAGGGCCCAAGCCACTGCTCTCCACACGGATTGGTGGATTCAAGGCGGTAGAGGTGGGGAACGGGGTTCGCCCGGTTGGCTGTGTCAAGGAACAGCATGCCGGGCTCTCCATTGTGATGCGCCTGCGTGACGATTTTGTTGAAAAGCTCGCGGGCGCGAAGGGTTTTATACGCAATGATCGGAATGCCTGCCTGAATGGCTTCTTCGAGATCGCCATCAAAATTGCGGTATGCTTCTGAACCAACATCCGGGAAGCGCAGCTCCCAATCCTGATCATCTCGAACTGCCTTCATAAAGTCATCGGTGATCCCGACGGAGATATTAAAGTTGGTGATCGCATTTTCATCGGTTTTGCAGTGAACAAAAGCTTCGATGTCCGGATGATCGACCCGTAAAACACCCATGTTTGCTCCCCTGCGGGTGCCCCCCTGCGCAATTTCCCCGAAGGCTTGATCGTACACATGGAGGAATCCGACCGGGCCGGTTGCTTCACCGGCTGAGGCTTTAACACGGGTGCCGCTGGGGCGCAGCCGAGAAAAGCTAAACCCATTCCCCCCACCTGTTTGCTGGATGAGCGCTGCATTGCGCAGAGTTGTAAAAATCCCGGATTCCTTTCTGCCCATATCATCAGAGATTGGTAAAACAAAGCAAGCAGCCAGCTGTCCCAAGGGTGTACCTGCGCCTGTGAAGGTCGGTGAATTGGGAAAGAATTTTTTTGAAATGAGAATTTGGTAAAAAGCTTTTGCTCGGGATTCGACTTCCTGATCCCATGCCTCTTCAACTTTTGCCACGTGATAGGCGACTCGCCAAAACATTTCTTCGATCGTTTCCTGAGGTTGACCATCTTTTCCCTTACGTAAATAACGCCGAGATAAAACCTGGTGTGAATTTTCGGTGAGTTCGATCGCGGGTAAACCTTTGGGTATGGGGGGGGCGGGATATAAACCCTCAGAGTTCACTTGGGTCGATTGTGACATGATAGTCTCCTAAGGTGATCTACGAATAATTTTCTTCTGTTAGTAAGTGATCGATTTCTGAGCGAATGTCTTTGAGATCATCGAGCTGTAAATAAACTGTGGCGTAACGAATATAAGCCACATGATCAAGATCTTTCAGCCCCTGAATTGCCATATCCCCAATCACTCGTGAAGATACTTCTGATTTGCCCATTTTCTGCAAAGAAGATTCGATTTCTCCAACCAGGCGTTCAATTTCAGCGGCTGATACAGGTCGCTTTGTGCAGGCAGTCCTGATACCCTGCATCAATTTCTCGTGATTAAATTCCTCGCGCGTCCCATCTTGTTTCACAACGAGGGGTGTTGCCAAAATAGACCGCTCCAAGGTGCTGAAACGCTCTCCGCAACTGAGACATTCACGACGTCGTCGAATTCCACCCGGTGCGTTTTTATTTGTTTCGATCACTTTAGATAGTTGATGATGGCAAAAAGGGCATTGCATACAAGATTCTTTCTCAGAGTTATTTAAAAATATTATTAATGAAACCCCTAAATATGGGGCAAACACCAACCAAACCCCCATCCATAAGGTAACCGTGATTGTAACATATCTAACCAACCAAATCAATATAAAAAGCATGGAATAACCTTAAAATATCCAGGACTTCGCCATATTTTAAGATTGGGGTTTTCAATTGAACAGGAAAGGCGCATTTAATTGCTCAGATCCGCACCTTCTTTTCAAGGGGAGTATAGACGGAAAAACGCAGACGCTGCGCAACGCCTGCGTTTTCCACGAAACCCCATTTTCCTGGTAATGAGTCAGGTTACCAGAAAGTGGGCTTGGATTATGCCCACCTTATACAGATCTACTGAATAAGGTAGATTCCAATCGTAAAATCCTACAACATACGATGAGGAGATGTATGAGATTTATTCATTTATTTATTCATAATCCTGCTAATTTTTGTTTTGATTACGCTTTCTTAAGAAAGCCGGCACGTCCAGATCATCTGTATTGATCCTCGTGGAAAATTCAAAATCAGACGGTTGGGGTGTTCCCATCAGGCTTTCTTCATCCTCTGCACCTTTCTCAAGCATGGTTGGAAGCGGGTTTTGTTTTGCATGGGCTGCCTGAGTTGCGCCCGCCTTTTTTGTCGCAGTACTGATACTGGTTCCTTCAAAGCCGGTGGCAATTACAGTGACGCGCAGATTTTCACCCATCTTTTCATCAATGACAGCACCAAAAATCAGGTTGACTTCTGGATGGGCGGTTTCTTTGATGATTTCTGCTGCTTGATTGACTTCGTAGAGCTTAAGGTTTTCACCACCTGTTACATTGAACAGGATTCCTCGTGCGCCGTCAATGGTCACATCCAGCAGCTGGTTGGAGATTGCCATCTCCGCTGCTTTGGCTGCGCGCTCCTCACCGCTTGCCTGTCCAACAGCCATCAATGCAGCGCCGCCCTCCGACATGATCGTTTTGACATCTGCAAAGTCCAGGTTGATCAAGCCAGGAATGGTGATCAATTCCGAAATACCCTGGACGCCCTGACGCAGGACATCATCAGCAACCTTGAAAGCATCTTGTAAACCTGAACGCTTATCAACAATTTGAAGCAATCGGTCATTGGGGATGACGATCAAAGTATCGGCGTGTTCCTTCAACGCGGATGCGCCTGATTCAGCAGCCTTTGAGCGATGTGTGCCCTCGAAGGTGAAGGGACGCGTAACGACGCCAATTGTCAGAGCGCCAATTTCCTTGGCGATTTGGGCAACAATAGGCGCTGCGCCTGTGCCCGTTCCACCGCCCAAACCGGCAGTCACAAAGACCATATCGCTGCCTTTTAAGACCTCATATAATTCCTCGGCAGATTCTTCTGCTGCCAAACGTCCAATGCGTGGGTCGCCACCTGCTCCGAGCCCGCGAGTGGATTTTTCACCGATTCGGACACGCAATTTGGCATTGGAAAAATGCAGCGCCTGGGAATCTGTGTTCACGGCGATGAATTCAATCCCCGACAATCCTTCATCGATCATTCGGTTGACTGCATTGCACCCACCGCCGCCGATTCCGACAACTTTTATTCGTGCAAACGACTCTGGTTGTATTTTAATTTCCATCATAAACTCCTCTTTTTGTAACTCACAAAATTGACTCAAACATTTAATGAATTATTTTTTATCTCAGGGCATCATGCGCCTGAGTAAATTCTTAAGTTTTTCTGACCAATTACCGCCATGCTTTGGTGCATGTCGTTCAAAATATTGTCCCGACTCGCTCATCAGCAGTGCCCATTCCAGTAAGCCGACGCTGGTTGAATAAGCGGGTGAATCCAGCTGATCCGTCAAACCTATCAGGTTTTGCGGCTTTGCAGTTCTGGCAGGCACACCCATCACCTGCGAGGCAAGTTCCCTTGCTCCGGGCATCTGGCTGGAACCCCCTGTGAGCACCACACCTGCTGGAAGGAGTCCATCATAGCCTGAGCGCCGAATTTCCTGCAGTACCAGATAAAAGATTTCTTCCATCCGAGCTTCAATGATATTGGCAAGGTTAATCCGGTTGATCCGGGTAGGGGCATCACCGCCAAAGCTGCGAATTGAAAATTGCTCTTCGGGATTGACGCTTGATTGAAGGGTATGACCGAATTTCAACTTGATTTCCTCAGCCTGCGAGATGGGCAACCTGAGGCCGTGAGCAATGTCGGAGGTGGCATGGTTGCCGCCAACCGCCAATACCATGGTGTGCCAGACATCACCGTCGATGTAAATCGCCATATCTGTCGTACCGCCGCCAATATCCACAACTGCCACCCCCATCTGGCGCTCTGTTTCCGAAAGGACGATTTCACCCGATGCGAGGGGGTTGAGCACAAATTGGGTAACCTCAATCCCTGATGCGCCGACGCATTGCCTGAGATTTTCAACAGTTGAAGATGAAGCGGTGATGATGTGAGCCTCAACTTCAAGTCTGTATCCGTGCATGCCGATCGGTGTGCGAATCCCATCCTGCCCATCGATGATGAACCCGCGCTGGATCACGTGGATGATTTCCCTGTTGTGCGGGATGGCGACAGCTTGCGCTGCATCCAGAGCCCGATCGATATCATCAAGGTCGACAATCCCGCCAGAAACGCCGACGACGCCACGGCTGTTGATTGAAGAAACGTGTGAACCTGCCAGACTCACCAGGGCTGCGTTAATCTCAAACCCGGATGTTCGCTCTGCTTTTTCAACAGAACGTGAGACAGCCATCGACGCTGCGTTCAGGTCAACGACTGTTCCCTTACGCAGTCCAACGGAGGGCTCGATGCCGACGCCCAGGATGCGGAGGTTGCTACCTTCTTCCACCCGTGCAACCAGGGTGCATATTTTGCTTGTTCCGATGTCGATACCGACGATAATTGGTTCTTCCATAATAATTACTCCACTCGATAGAACGGTGCCTGTACAAACTCCACACTGATCAAAGTAGGGGATATGCCTTTGGCAATCAGGGCAGCCATTATGTTCTGATACTCTGTAAGTTTAATGTCGATGTCTTTTATGTCCTTACCGAAATAAACCATCCATCCTTTGGGATCCTGCCATCCCAATCCAAATTCGGGATCGTATTGCAGGAAGCTATTTTCCGGCACATGCTGACCCAAAGTGAGGATGCCCAGCACAAATTCAGTCGTTGTACGCTGATGGCTGGGTTGACCTGATAATGAACCTGCTAATAATTCCACATCACTTAATGTTTCACTGCTGCTTTCATCTGCATCTTCAGAATCATGTTTGGCTGTGTGTGCTGATGGCGGTGGGCCGTTTGCCATGACGGTCATTGCGAGATCGGCTTCTCCTCGAACCGGGAAAAGGACTCCCTCAGCGTCCATCCAATACGATGCGTCATTTTGCTGCCAGTGGATGATCGGCTGACGTTCTGTGACCCTGACGGATACATTGGCAGGCAAGCTTGTGGAGACGCGCACACTGCTCAGACTTGGAAAGCGTGCCTCGATCTCTGCAGCGATCTCTTTGGGCTTCAGGCTGATGATCGACTTTCCGGTGAGGTCGAATTGTGACAAGACCGTGTCACTGTCCAGACGCTGGGCGCCATGCAAATCAATTGCAGCGACTTTGAAGGCACTCATGCTGGAAAAACTGATCACGACCAGCATCGACAACAAGAACAGGGCGCCAGAAATCAGGCGCCAGCCAATTTGCAATCGAGGTAAAGCTGGCAGGTGCAGTTCGACGCCCTTGCCTTTCAAGGGCACTCTCACTGTGTTGCGTTTGTGACTGACGACCGGCATGGTCGGCGATGTGCGCCGCGTGACAGGAACCCGGTATTTGTTTTGTTTGCGGGTTGCGCTGCTCTTGATCGGCATCCTGGGGGATGCCTTGGAAGAGTTCTGCTTGCGGGCTCTGATTTTATCAGCCCGGTTTGGGGTGCGCGCTTTGCGGTACGCCATGTTAACCTCGGTACTCCCTGATGGTCTCATCACGCTGTGCTTTTCTGTCCAACGCCAGTTCAATCAGCTGTTCAATCAACAGGGGATAAGTCAGCCCGGATGCTTCCCAAAGTTTGGGATACATGCTGATATTTGTAAATCCAGGTATCGTATTGATCTCGTTTAAGTAAAGCTCATTTGTATCCCGTTCCAATAGAAAATCGACGCGTGCCATTCCTGCACAGTCTGTCGCCTGATAAGCCAAAATTGCCAGTTTCTGAATCCGGGAAGCAATTTCTTCAGGAATGGGGGCGGGTATGATCAATTCAGCGGTATCGTTGATATATTTTTCGTTGTAGGTGTAGAAAATATCTTTAGGAATGATTTCGCCCGGTATCGACGCTTTGGGCGTCTCATTTCCAAGGATACTCACTTCGATTTCACGGGGATTGTCAATCCCTTTTTCAACCAGAATGCGGCGGTCATAAAGCGAAGCCTGCTGCAGTCCTTTTATCAGATCGCTGCGGTTCATACATTTACTGATCCCAACGGATGAACCCAGGTTCGCGGGTTTGGTAAAAAGTGGGTAGGGAGCGATGGATTCAGCCTGTTTGAGACATTCATCGATGTCCGATTGGATTTCCGTCCGATTGAACACCCTGTGCGGTAAAGAGGGAATGCTATTGGCGGTCATCACATCCTTGAACAAACCTTTATCCATACAGGTTGACGAGCCAAGTACGCCGGCGCCCACATAAGCGATATCCGCCAGCTCCAGCAGCCCCTGGAGGGTGCCATCTTCGCAATAGGTTCCATGCAAAACGGGAAAAAGCACATCCAGTTTTGCATACAGCGCCAGCGTGCCATTTTCCTGGACGTACACACCCGGGTCCTGGGGCCATGGACGTAAAAAGGCTGGTAAAAGGTCTTGATATTTTTCGTCCTTTAATTTTGCCCACACATCATCACCGACGTACCATTGACCTTCTTTCGTGATGCCTATCTCAATCACATCAAATTTCTGGCGGTCAATAACGTTTAAAACGGATCGCGCAGACATCAGGGACACTTCGTGTTCACCTGATCTGCCGCCGTATAAGATGCCCAACTTCGTTTTTTCAACCATTAATCAAAATCACCTAACACTTCTATTTCTGGTTCAAGATGTACACCGAATTTTTCATACACCGTTTCCTGCACGGTTCTTATGAGCTGCCAGATATCCTGTGCAGCAGCAGCCTCAAGATTGATGATGAAATTCGCATGGACGGGGCTGATCTCGGCATTTCCAATGCGAAAGCCCTTCAGTCCGGCTGCTTCTATTAAACGCGCAGCGTAGTCACCCGGTGGGTTCTTAAACATGGAACCCATCGATGCGCCGGGTGGCTGCGATTTTTTTCGACGTGCCTGGTAGGATTTAACTTTTTCCCATGCCTCCTCCCGGCTGGTTTTTTCAACCTTGAAGGTTGCTGAAAGGATCACAACGGGCAGGTGTTCCCGTTTCAGGATGCTGCTGCGGTATTGATGATCCAATTCCTCACCAGTCCAATCCTGTATCCCTTCAGTACCGTGCAAGATTTTTGCCATCTTGATGATTTTTGACATATCGTAGCCGTATGCACCTGCATTACCATACAGAGCACCGCCAACTGTGCCCGGGACCGGTGCAGCCCATTCCATGCCGCTCAAGCCCCGCAATGCCGTTTGACGGGCGACCGTCCCAAGGGTTGCGCCTGCTTCGGCATAAACATAGGGTGGGTCCTGCGCTGGATCGATTGTGATCGTATTTGCCCGATTCAACAGGATAATGCGGTCTATTCCATGATCGCTGATCAAGACATTGGAGCCGCTCCCAAGCACCATGAAGGGGAGGTCGAGCCGCCAAAGGGTTGTGCATGCTTTAATTAGATCGTCCAAATCGTTGATTTCGATCAATGCTGGCACCTGACCCACCCACACGCGATGTGGTGAAATTGGACAGGCTCGCTTTTTCATGGAGTTGATCGCCAAAGATTTCTTTAAGTTCGGCGAGATTTTTTGTAATTTGGTTGTCGCTTTTGTTTTGACCGCTGCGCAGGAAACCGACGAGGTTCTGACTGACCTGGGTGGCGTCACCAGCAGAAAAAACGATGGCAACATCACCAGGCTCAAGCGATTGATGCAGGTAAGTCGTGGCATCTTTGAGTTCGGGAATGTAAATAGCTTTGTTCTGCCCCAACGAAGCGGCGATGCTTTCCTGCTGAGATGGTTGTGTCGGCTTCTCGTGCTGCGAAAATCTTGAGAACAATAACGCGGTCTGCCTGATCGAGCGCCCTGACAAATGCTTTTTCGTGCATTTGTGTGCGGGTGTAGGTGTGGGGTTGCCAGATTGCCCAAACGCGAGCGTCCGGGTAGCGAGAGCGCACTGCCTCAAGCGCTGCGCCAACCTCAGTGGGATGATGCCCGTAATCGTCGATGACGGTGATCCCATTTACCTCACCCATAACTTCAAACCGACGCCCTGCCCCCGTGAAGGAATGCAGCGCCTTAATCGCATCTGGCAGGGAGAGTCCCAATTGATGAACCACCGCCAGGGCAGCTGTAGCATTGAGGACATTGTGCCGACCGGGAATGCTTAATTTGACGGAACCGATTGTGCTTGTTTCTCCATCTGCATCCTTGTAGGACAGTGTAAAGTGGGGCAAACCATCCTTTGTGACGATGTCTGCTGCCCGGTAAATTTGATGCTGGTGAAGTGCCGTAGCCCAAAACCTTGAAGTCAACATCGGTGGTCTGTTCATACAGGATTTGGGTTTGTGGGTCATCCAGGCATAACAGGATTGTTCCACCGGACTCTGTACGGTGAAGAAAGTTCACAAATGCCTGGTAATAATCTGCTTCCGTTTTGAAAAAATCAGGATGGTCGTATTCAATGTTGGTAATAACGCTCACTTGTGGAGAAAGCCCCAGGAACATATTGTCATATTCGTCGGCTTCGATCACAAAATGAGGACCTGAACCGGCACGTGCGTTGCATTTTAAAGCTCGCACCACGCCCCCAATGATGAAGCTGGGATCCAGTTCCATTCGATCCAGAATCCAAGCAAGCATGGCGGAGGTGGTGGTCTTGCCGTGGCTTCCGGCAACAGCCAGTGTCTGTTTCTCGCGGGTCAGCTGCGAGAGGAAGGGTGCGCGTTTCAATACAGGGATGCCGCTGGCTAATGCAGCAACAACTTCAGGGTTATCCTCAGGGATGGCAGAAGATTGAATGATGAGATTGGCGCCTTTGATGTTTTGCGGGGCGTGACCAAGGTAAGTTGTTGCCCCGGCAGCAGAGATTGTGTTGAATGAGGCAGAAGCCGCCCGATCTGATCCGCTGACGATATATCCCTGATCGAGCAATACCTGAGCAATGGCTGAAAGCCCTGCTCCGCCGATACCAATAAAATGAATGTGTTTCATCATATAAATACCACCAGAATAAATACAAAAATCAGCGCAACTGCAATGTAAAGCATGGGAGGTTCTAACCATTGCGGGGGGAGGATCCTGATCAATTCATGTGCCTTCTGCCCGGCTAAGGTGACCTCATCCGGCGCGGTTATCCATTCGAAAGGATAACCTGCTTCGATCAGGAAGTGCCAGGCGGACCCAAAGATGAGATAACCATTGATTCCGCCCAGAAAAATTCCTAAAAGAACATCCTCAAATTTGTCACGCATAAATTTTCCGGAATTAATAATACGGGGAATATTGGGTGTTTGATATCCAAAAAAGGTCATGGCACCCAGAATACCCATTCGGACCCAAAATGAACTTTCGGGCGTGAGGGATTTGCTGATGATCGGAATGAAATTTTCAATCACCGTCAAGATGAATAGCGCCAGGATCACCCCGGCAGATACCAGGATTTCCTTGGTCCAGCCGCGCAAACCACCGATCAGGGCAAACAGGATGACATACATCCAGAACAAAACGGATAGACTTACCATGCTGTTCTACCTCCTTTGGGCACACCCACCATGTCCTTGATCAATCGAGCGATTCTTTCGGCAGCGTCGGGCGTTGCAATGGACGCCATCGACGCGCTCATCCGTCTCAGGGCTTCCCGATCTGTGATCAGCCTGCTGATTTGCGGGTAGAGATTTGTTTCTAAATCCTCATCTTTGAGAATGACCGCTGCTCCAAGATCAGCAAGGTAGCTGGCGTTTATTTTTTGATAGCGCCAGGCATGAGGGTAAGGGACGAGGATGGCGGGCAGGGCAAATTGCGGATATTCTCCCAGGCTTGATGCCCCCGCTCTGGACAGAATCAAATCTGCCGCCGCAAAGACCGCCCCCATTTCATGCAGGTAGGGAAAAGCCTGGTAGCGACTTGCCTGATCTGCAGGCAGGTGCTTTGTCTGTGCAGCGATAACATCCCAGTCCAGGTGCCCTGTAATGTGAATGATTTGGATCTCATCCAGTAATTTTGGCAAGATCTCTAACAACGCCATGTTGATCGATCTCGCGCCCTTGCTACCCCCGGTGACAGCCAGGGTGGGAATGTCGGAGTCAAAGCCGAAGTAATCCAGTGCATCCGTGTGAGTCCAGTTTTTCAGCTCGGGTCGCACAGGATACCCCGTCACGGTTAGTTTTGATTTATCAGGAAAATAAGCCATCGATTCCTCTGTTGTTAGTGCAATCCGATCGGAAAAGCGAGCCAGAGCCTTGATTGCCAGCCCGGGTTCAATATCCGGAACGTACAGCAAGGAGGGTTTCCGCAAACCAGCCACCGCCATCGGAAATGCGATGAATCCACCGGTGAAGAGAAGTGCATCGGGTTTGAAAGCGCGAATAATCTTGCAGGACTTGAAGAAACCCTTCAATAATTTGATAAGGTTGCCCGGAAGTCGCCGAAGACCAACGCCGTGCACGCCAGCTGCTTCAATCGATGCGTATGGAATGCCCAGTCGGGTAACCAGGTCTTCCTCCATACCTTCATGACCGCCGACCCACAAAACCGTATGCTTTTCTGTTCCAAGCGCTTCAAGAACGGTGATTGCCGGGTACACGCCCCCGCCCGTTCCGCCTGCGCAAATCAACAACCGCACCTTGTGGACTCCTTTCTGTAGATTTTTGCTGGATTGAGGTTTTTGAGATATTCAAAATAATCCCAATCGCAGTCAATACAACGACCATATTGGACCCGCCAGCGCTGATGAGCGGTAGCGCATTCCCGGTGAAAGGTATCAAGCCGACAATCACAGCCGCGTTCATAAATGCCTCGATTCCAATCCAGCTTGTCAGGCCGAATGCCATCAGAGCGCCCAATTGATCGGTTGCATTTTTCGAAATAACATATCCTCGCCACATGAAGAGGACAAACATGATCACCACAAAGGAACCGCCCAAAATGCCGGTCTCTTCCGCGATGACTGCAAAAATACTGTCTGTAGGCGCCAAAGGCAAGCCGGTGAACTTGGTGTCCGCCTGCCCAATGCCAACGCCGAACCATTTTCCCTTAACGACGGCTTCAAGGCTCCTCTGGATGTGATAACTGCTCTCAAGCGGGTTGCTGAGGCTTACCAGGTAAGATGAAATCCGGTCCCGACCTGTGGGATAAAGATAGACCAGCGGGATGCCCACCAGGAGCGTGATCGCAATAATCAGCGTGATAACTTTCCAGTCACCGCCTGCCAGGAAGAACAACAAGCCGCCCAGGATCAGAACAGTCAGCGCAGCGCTCAAATCGGGCTGCATCATAATGAAACTGAACGTGATGCCCAGGATCATGCCCAATGGAATGAAGGCGATCTGGATGTTGTTAAGGGTGTCCTGGCGATTGTACAACCAGTAGGAGAGATAGATAACGATCACTGCTTTTGCCAGCTCTGAGGGTTGAATGGATCCGCCGATCAACATACGGGTAACTTCTGCTCCCTGTCCCCGATTCACGATCAATACTGCGAACAGCAATATAAGGGTTCCCACCCACATTGGGACAAGGAATCTTTTATAAAAATGGTAATCGATCAGGCTTGTGGCTGCTGCGCCAAGAATTCCAAGCAAGACCCAGAGGACCTGGCGCCCAAACAGGTAGGTTGGACCCTTGCCCATGGCTATTGAATAATCCCAGCTGGCTGAATAAACCATCAGCAATCCAAAAACCAGCAGGACGATCACAATCAGCAGCATCGGCACATCAAATGGCAATCTGAGGGTGCGCGATGTCCCGGTTTGATTTTTCTGCCTCGTTATGAAAGTTCCTTCACCCATTTGATAAAACACCTTCCACGATCTTCAAAATCGATAAATTCGTCAAAACTGGTGCCGCCCGGAGAAAGCAGAACAACATCGCCGGCTTCCGCTCGTTCTGCCGCAACCAGAACCGCATCCTGCAAACCTTTACAACGGTCAAGTGTGAAGGGGCGTTGGTCGGGGCTTGATGAACCAACTGCTTTTTCGATCAATTCTGCCGCTTCTCCAAACACCACAAGGTGATCGACACGTTCGTGAATACGCTGAGCCAATTTTTTCCAGGGTAGATCCTTATCTCGCCCGCCAGCCAATAAAACGATCGGCTCCTCAAAGGATTCGAGTGCCGCGATAGTACGTTCCGGAGCAGTGGCAATCGAGTCGTTGTACCAATCTGCGCCATGCAATTGCCGGATAAATTCCATTCTGTGCGGCATGCCTGTAAAGGATGAAATACCCTCGTAAATTGCCTGCATCGAAAAGGATGCCGCAACGGAAATTGCAATTGCTGCCAGAATGTTGTAAATATTGTGCTTTCCACGCAGTGTGATCATGTTTTCATTGATGATCTTAGCGGCTTGCCCGCTCGCCTGGAGGAATAGCTTTCCACGTTTGTAATATGTTGCTTCCTGCTTGTCATGCGGCATATTCAGCCCAAACGTTATTTTTCTTCCTTTTACCTCTCCGTAGAGTTCCCGGACGTTTCCATCATCTCGATTCAAAACCGCAATACCGTTCGGTGATTGGTGGGTCAGAATCTGCGATTTGGCAGAGATGTAATTTGCCATGGTGATATGACGATCAAGATGGTTGGGGGTCAGGTTGAGAATCGCCGCGATCTGAGGGGAACGCGTCATGATTTCAAGCTGGAAGCTCGACAATTCCATCACTGCCAGGTCATCGGGTTGAATCTGGTCAAGATATGAAATGAGCGGGTTGCCAATGTTTCCGCCGACCCAAACGGTATTGTTGGGGTGTCTGAGCAAAAAATGTCTTTGAGCAATTTCGCCGACAAGGGCTGTGGTTGTGCTCTTTCCTGCCGAACCCGTGATACCAATTACCTTGCAGGGAACACGTTCGAGGAAAATTTGCGAGTCATTTGAAAGTGGGATGTTCCGAAGGAGAGCCTCCTGAATTAATGGCAGTTGCAGGGGAACCCCACCCGAAAGGCACACGAGATCCACCCCATCAAGCAGTTCAAGCGGATGAGAACCCGCCACCAGGTGAATCCCATGCTGGCTGAGAGATGTTTTGATATCAGCCAGTTCTGCCTCTGGACGCTGATCATTAACGGTGACAGACGCGCCCTTACCAGCCAGATAACGCGAAAGCGCCAATCCCTGGCGGGCTGCACCAATCATAATCACCTTTTTTCCGTCCCAATCTGTCATGAACTCACTCCACCATCGTCAGCGCAATGCCCAGCATTGCAAACACCAAACTCACCAGCCAGAATCGCTGTACGACCTGGGTTTCACTCCACCCGGATAACTCAAAATGGTGGTGGAGAGGCGCCATCTTAAAGAATCGTTTTCCCTTGGTGGCTTTGAAGTAAGCCACTTGAATGATGACGCTCAGGGCTTCACTGATAGGAATCACCGCAATCAAGGGGAGAATGATCCATCGACCGGTCATTAATGCCACCACACCAAGGGTTGCCCCCAGGGCAAGTGACCCTGTATCGCCCATGAAAAGCTGGGCGGGATGGACGTTGAACCACAGAAAGCCAAACAGAGCGCCCACCAGGGAGAAACAAAACCGTGCAAGATAATTCTGACCCTGAGCCAATGCAACAAACCCAAAGGCGGCAAACGCCGTTGCTGCAATCAAGCCCGCCAGGCCATCGAGGCCATCCGTTAAATTAACGGCGTTCGACATTCCAACGATAACCAGAACAGCAACGGGGATGAAGAATACCCCCAAACTTAGAGGTTCTTCAGTGGTGAACCACAGCAATTGAGGTACATCTAAAAGATCGCGCAGTGCAAATGCGATCACTGTTGCAAGAAGAACTTGAATGATAAACTTTGTGGAAGCCCGCATACCTAATCCGCGCCTTGGGCCCCGAATGCCTTCCCAATCATCAATGGCGCCTAACAGAGTAAAAACCCACATGGTGAGCAAAGGCAGTAAAACGGAACGTCCCAAAAGGTCGAAGCCAAAGATGGAAACTGCATTAAACAAAACGGTCAGCAGTGTGACGGGGATGAGGATCATAAAACCGCCCATTGTGGGCGTACCCGTCTTTACGGTATGCTGATCCGGTCCATCCTGGCGGATGATTTTTCCGATATGCCATGCTTTTAGCAGACGGATCAGGGGTTCGCCCCAAATGATCGTCATCATGAAACTGAGTCCGCTAATCGCAATGACGACGGAAGTGTTTTCCATCATGATCGTGCCTCCAAAGCGGTCAGGATTTTATCCATCCGCATGCTATTTGAACCCTTTACTAATACCACATCCCCTTTTTTTATCAATTCTGCTGCCGACCTGGCTGCCTCACTTGAGTCCCTGTACCAGAACAGTTTTTCCTCTGGGAAGCCATGATCAAGCGCAGTTTGAGCGGTGAACCGCGTTCTTGGTCCAACCAGGATCAGAAGATCCACGCCGCTGGCAGAAAAAGCACCAACCTGTTGATGACCTTCCTGTTCGTAGCGTCCCAGCTCAAGCATGTCACCCAGGATTGCAACCCGACGCCCGCCCAGGGTTTTGAGAAATTGAAGGGCGGCGATGGTGGATTCGGGTGAGGCGTTATAGGTATCGTCTATGATCGTTGCGCCATCTGGAAGCATAAATGTATGCATGCGCAAATCCACACGACCAGCGGAAAGGCCGAGCGTGATTTCGTCCCAGCTCAACCCTTCAGCAAGTGCAACGGCAACCGACCGCAAGATGGTATACACCGAGAACTCGCCAAGCAAAGGAGAGCGGATGGGATGCGATTTGCCTTGATAGGTAAGGGCGCAAGAAAGCCCATCGATCCCGAGCAATTTGATGTGACTTGCCGTCAAATCGGCTGTTTCATAAATCCCATAGGTGATCTGCTGCGCCTGTGTTTTACCTCGCATTCGTCTGACCCAGGGGTCATCCATGTTCAGGATGGCAATGCCCTCCGGGGAAGGGGGCAGGGCTTGAACCAATTCCGATTTTCCCTGCGCGATCATCTCCTGTGATCCGGCACGTTCTGCGTGTACTGTGCCGACATTTGTGATCACACCGACCTGCGGCTGGGCGATATTGCAAAGTGTTTGAATTTCGCCTGCAACATAAAAGCCCATCTCAAGCACGGCATAATCATGACGATCTTCAAGCTCCAACAGGGTGAGCGGCAATCCGATCTCATTGTTTCGGTTGCCCGGATTCTTCAAAACAGTGTATTTTTGCGAGAGCAGGGCTGCTGTTAATTCCTTGGTTGTGGTTTTGCCAACGCTTCCTGTGATTCCAACAACACGCAAATTGTGATGTTTTCGCCAGTTCGCTGCGATGGATTGAAGCGCCGTCAGGGTATCTTCAACACGCAAGCAAAGTGGGAATTCAGCCGGCCACTGACCCGGGTTGTAATGGCCATCCCTCAAATCAACCGTGGGGAAGGATTGATCCATCTCTTTGTGGACCAGCGCAACCTGGGCGCCATAATCAAAAGCAGCCTGAACAAAATTGTGCCCATCTGTTTGCTCTCCCGGCAGGGCAATAAACAGACTTCCTGGCTGAGCCTGGCGCGAATCGATCACAGCGCTTTGAAAATCCAGATCCAAAGGTGCTGTGATTCCTTCTACCAGAGTATTGATTAAGGTGTTCAGACCGATCATATCTTCATCTATTCATTCGCAATCCCAAGTCGAATGTTATCCGGTGGGATCTTCATTAAAACGACAAGCTTTTCGACCACATTGCTGAAAATGGGCGCTGCAACCTCAGAACCCCATTGCGATATGGTCGGCTTTTCGAGCCAAACATAAACAAGAAACTTTGGATCATCAGCAGGTCCCCAACCCACAAACGATGCATTGGTAAGACTGCTGGTGTATCCCAGCTCGGTCGGAATTTCACCCGTGCCAGTTTTACCAGCGAGCCGGTAACCCTCAACCAGTGCGACAGATGCCTCTTCTTCGAGAGCAATGGCTAACATTTCGGTTAGAGTTCTTGCGGTTTCAGCGGAAACAGGTGAACTGATCACCTGAGGATGAACATTGTACTGCTGTCCCTGATCGATCACACTGCGGACGACATGAGGCATCATCATTTTCCCGTCATTGGCGAGGGCAGAAATTGCTGTGACCATCTGAATTGGGGTGACTGCAATGCCCTGTCCAAAGGAGTGGGTTGCCAGATCAAGGACGACCCAGCGGTTATTATCAGGCAAGCGCAGTGGAAAATTCGCTTCAGCAGCCAGATCAATACCGGTACTCCGACCAAAGCCGAATGACTGCAGATAATGGTAAAAAAGTTCTTCACCCAGCTTGTCAATAGCAAGATGAACCAGGCAAACGTTCAATGAGTACTGCATACATCCCAACATGGTTTGTTCGCCCCAGGCGCCGCCATCCCAGTTGAAAATAGGCCAGGTATTGTCAACCCAGTAAACACCGGAGAAGTCGCTATAGGTTGAATCCGGTGTGACCTCACCGCTATCCAATGCGGCTGCCATGGTGATAACCTTAAAAACAGAGCCCGGCTCATAAGTCGCGCCAACTGCACGATTGTATGGTGTGATTCCCGGGAAAGTTTTCTGATAATCCCAGTAATTGTTGGGATCAAAGAATGGCGTGGTCGCCATGCCGAGGATTTCGCCAGTTTCAGGTGCGGCAACGATAATTGTGCCGTCCTCCGCGCCCGACCAGGCTAAAGCTTCTTCCAGACTATCTTCCAGCATTTTTTGAATTTCTCGATCAATGGTCAGGACAAGACTTGCGCCCGGCGTTATCTCTGGCAGAGTCTCAATCAAATGGGGGTCATTGGGCATATAAACCAGTTCTGGCTTTCCAGATAGGAGGCGGTTATAGGTCTCCTCAACGCCATACACACCCTGGGCAGTTTCCCGCGAGAAGTAGTTGTAGAACCCGAGTACATTTGAAGCCAATGTACCTTCCGGGTAAGCCCTCTGTGACATGGGTGTCCAAACCAGGCCGGATAGGCTGGGTTTTATGGATTTTGTCTCTTTTCTCCTCAGAGCATAGTTTTCTTTTAAGTTTTCGATTTCCTGGATGGTGTCTTTGCTGACATAGCTTGAGAGGACGAAGTATCTGTTCTCTTCTTTTCGCTGTTCGGTGCTGGCCATGGTGTATGCGTCTGCATATTCGACGCCATCGATCAGCGTTGCAACAGCAAAGGCAATTGACTCGGGATCAATCACATGCTTGAGGTCGATTCCCAGTTCATAACCAACCTGATTGGTGGCGAGGATATGTCCACCGCGATCATAAATCGTGCCTCTGGGTGGGTAGACCAGCTTTGTAACCCCCTGGTAGCCTTCAGATTTCGCAATCAATTCAGAGGCAAAGGGGGTGTAATTGATCCGCACCAGCTGCGCGATGATCGTGATGCCCGCAAGGATTGAAAAGCCAAAAATGATAGCGTAACGTTTGAAAAATGGAGGTTTCATGGGACAATTTCCTCCAGGGGCAGCGCATCTGTTTCTGAGGGCTGCCAAATTCTTTCTCTGAACCAATCCCAGAGGGATACTTTATAAGAAGAACGGATGATAGGCGATTCGGCGATAAAGCCAACTCTGGGTGGTGCCAATACAAGATAATCATCCGGGTTATAGCCAGGGACTTCCAGGTAAACAGCTTCAGCAGGGTTGATGAGTCTGAACCCCAGCTGTTTTGATCGCTCCAGCATGTTCTCAACAGATTTGGCTTTCGCAAGTTCGGTGGTCAATTCTGCAATCTCATTATTGAGTTCGTCAATATCACGTGCAATGAACTGAATCATCCGACCGGAAGCCGCAGCCTGGGCGTTGATACTCAGATACACCCCTGTGATGGCAGCGACCAGAACCAGCCCAAGCAAAAAAAGCCCCACCCATTGGAGCTGGGTGCGCCAGGGGGCTTGTTTATAGGCTTGAATGAGATTCTTCTTCCTTTTCATTTAATAAATCCAATAATTATGAAAACAAATCACTTCTTTTCTGCGACCCGAAGTCTTGCACTGCTTGACCTTGGGTTTTCGTTGATCTCAGCCTGTGTTGGCCTGATTGGCTTCTTTGAGATCATACTTAAGGAAGCACGGTGACCGCAGGTGCACACAGGTTGTTCTGGTGGACAGATGCAGTCCTGGCTTTCTCTCCTGAAAAATTGCTTGACAATGCGATCTTCCAGAGAATGAAAGCTGATCACAGCAATCCTTCCATCCGGAGCCAAACATGAGACCAGGTTTGGCAACGCCTGCGAAAGCGTCTCAAGTTCCTGGTTGGTGGCAATTCTGAGCGCCTGAAAGGTGCGCGTTGCCGGGTTGATGCGAGACGCTTTACCCGGGGTTGCTTTCCTGACCAGGTCCGCAAGCTCCGTCGTGGTAGTGATGGGCCTGGTTGCGACAATGGACCGGGCAATCCTTCGAGCAAAGCGCTCCTCGCCATATTCCCAAAGCAGCTGCGCCAGGCGGGCTTCACTCAGCGTGTTGATTAAATCCGCTGCACTGACACCTGACCCCCGATCAAAGCGCATATCAAGGGGACCTTCTGCTTGGAAGGAAAACCCGCGTTCAGGTTGGTCGATCTGCATGGACGAAACACCCAGATCAAGAAGGATTCCATGTACTTGCAGCCAGCCAAGGTCTTTCAGGATTTCGGGAAGATGTTTATAGGAAGCTTGTTTGATGACCACTCGTTCTCCGAAAGGGGAAAGGCGATTTGTGGAAATCGCCAGCGCGTCCGGATCAAGATCAAGACCCAACAAGGCGCCCAGTGGTTCTGAATGAAGCAAAACACCTTCCGCATGCCCGCCTGCACCCAGGGTCCCATCGACATAGCACTTTCCAGACTCGGGTCGCAAAGCATCCAGGACTTCATGGTAAAGAACTGGTAGGTGGGGGATTGATTCGACAGGGTGGTTCACGAAGGATCCCCCCCAAACAATTTGGTTTTCATTGCAGGGTTTTTAAATCCAGGGCGCTGAATCGCTGTTCGTTCGCTTCAATGTCGTTGAGTGAAGTCTGTTGTTCATGCCATTTTTCGGGCGACCAGAGCTCAAAATATTCACCATTGCCGACGACGATCGCTATTTCTTTGAGGTTTGCAGTCTCTCTCAGAAATAATGGTAAAAGGATGCGACCAGCATTATCAAATTTGATTTTTTCAGCATTCGAAAAAAGGAGACGGCGAAGCATGCGACTGTTTGGGTCAAGATAGCTGATCGAGCGCACCTGATGGGACATCTGCTCAAACAGAGCTGATGGGAATGCTTGCAAGTTTCCATCGAAGCCCTGGGTGATGTAAACCGAGGCACCCAGTTCCTCGCGAAATTTCGCAGGGATGGTGACACGACCCTTTTCATCGATGGTATGCTCGTAGCGCCCCAAAAACATTGGTGCTTCTTCTCCTTTATGGCAATAGCGCGCTGGTTGCGCCAGCGCTCAACGACAACCCACTTTCCTCCACTTTTAACCACTAGTTCAACCAGTATAGTGTAAAACTAAAAATAAATCAAGAGGAAAATGGTCAGATATTTCTTCGGAGAGAACACTGATTATATCCCCAAAACCTGTTGACTTTTAACAATGGAAATATTATAATAATGATCCTTGCCCCGGCAGGAGGTTTATGCTGGGGTCGTGTTATGTAACCCCAACTTTCCCGATTTCTAGCGGTTGCACGCGAGAGAATTGGTTAAGTGAAGATTGGAGTAGAAGAAATGAAATTTATAATTGTCGAACATGGCGGCAAGCAATATCGTGCTGCTCAAGGTGATACGATTGATGTTGATCGGTTGCCGAATGAGGTGGGCGAGTCACTGACACTGGAAGATGTTCTCTTAGCTGTGGATGATAGCAAGGTATCGATTGGCACCCCCATTGTTGAAGGCGTCAAAGCCCAGGCGAAGGTTCTCGAACATTTCAAGGGTCGTAAGATTCTCGTTTTAAAATATAAACCGAGAAAGCGTTATCGAGTAAAATCAGGTCATCGCCAGCAATATACGCGATTACTGATTGAATCGATTGAAATGGAGTAAGTGAAATGGCACATAAAAAAGGTGGCGGTTCTTCACGAAACGGTCGTGATAGTAAATCGAAGCGACTGGGTGTGAAAAAATATGGTGGTGAATATGTTCTTAGCGGAAACATCTTAGTCCGGCAACGCGGCACCAAGATTCATCCCGGATGGAATGTTGGCATGGGTAGAGATCATACCCTTTTTGCCACGATCAACGGTCTGGTTCATTTTGAAACCATGGCAGGTGGACGCAAAAAGGTGCATGTTGTTACGATCCCAGAGGACGAAGAATAGAACGTATTCATTTTTGAAAGGATTGTGACGTTATTATGAAAAAAGAAATTCATCCGCAATATTATACAGATGCGACGGTCATTTGTGGTTCCTGCGGTGCGACCTGGACAACAGGCTCGACTCAAAAAGAAATCCGCACTGAGGTTTGCTCCAATTGTCATCCGTTCTATACAGGACAGCAACAGCGCATCCTTGACCGCGAAGGTCAGGTGGATCGCTTCTACAAACGTCTTCAGGTACGGCAGGATTATCTGGAGACAAAGCAGGCAAAAGACGAACAAAAGCTCTCCGGTGAACTTCCGGTTGGCGAACTTGAATTGGGCACCCGGGTGGAGAACATTCTCGATGAAGCCGGGCTCTCAACTATTTCTGATGTTCTCAAACGGCTGGAAGGCGGCGAAAAAGCAATGCTGGAGATCAGCGGGTTTGGGCGCAAATCTTTGATTGATCTCAAGAAAGCCCTGCGACAAAAGGGATACAAGATCCCTGAAGCAGCAGAAGAAATCTCAGTTTAGATTCCCATTTGATTCAAAAAATCCAGTAAACTTAACAGGCAGATAAAATTATCATCTGCCTGTTTTATTTTTAGAAATTAATTAGGAGAACTTAATGAAACATGAAATGGGTTCAGTCGAGGTAATCTGCGGGTCCATGTTTTGTGGAAAGACCGAAGAATTGATTCGACGCCTGCGTCGGGCAAGGATTGCAAAACAACATGTTCAGGTTTTTAAGCCGTTCATTGACCACCGTTATAATCACAATAAGGTGACATCTCATTCAGGAATCGATTTAGATGCACTTCCTGTTGATTCATCTCAGGAAATTCTAAACACGCTTGACCCTTCAACAACGGTGGTTGGAATCGACGAAGTCCAATTTTTTGATGAAGAAATTCTGGATATCGTCGAAAAACTGGTCGAAAAAGGTCTGCGGGTCATCGTGACGGGACTGGATATGGATTTTCGCGGTGAGCCTTTTGGGTGTATGCCGCAATTGATGGCGCTGGCCGAAAAGGTAGACAAACTACAGGCGATCTGTATGGTCTGTGGAGGACCTGCCAGCCGAACCCAGCGACTGGTAAATGGAAAACCCGCACATTATGATGAACCGATCGTTGTCGTTGGCGCACAGGAAATGTACGAAGCGCGCTGCCGCCAGCATCATGAAGTGCCCAGAGATTGAAAGGGAGTCCGATGCAAGATTATCATTCCTTCTTATCCAAAATTCTCATTTCCGACGAAGAATTACAAAACCGGGTGCGTGAACTTGGTGAAGAGATCAGTCGGGATTATGTCGGGAGAAAGATCCTTGCAATTTGCATTCTGCGGGGTGGCGTGATGTTCCTGACAGACCTGATTCGCCATATCAAACCGCCTGTCGCCATTGACTTTATGGGCGTTTCATCCTATGGGACAGGGGCACGCCAATCCGATGGAGAAGTTCGGATTACCCTGGACCTGACCACCAGCATCGCCCACAAGCACGTCTTGCTTGTTGAAGATATCATTGACAGCGGACATACCATTTCTTCGGTTTTGGAGTTATTGCGGACGCGCGATCCTGCCAGTCTGGAAGTGTGTACGTTGTTGAACAAAACCTCAAGGCGCGAGGTGGATGTGCCTGTCAAGTATTGTGGGTTTGAAATCCCCGATAAGTTTGTCTTTGGATATGGACTGGATATGGATGAGTATTACCGCAATTTACCCTTCATCGGGGTTGTAGATTTGGATAAGTATGAGGCTGAACTTTAGCCCTGATATCCTCGCCCTGTTGGAGATCATCCAAACGGCATTGGAACCGGGTCAGAACCTTTATTTAGTTGGTGGTGCGGTACGGGATGCACTGCTGGGCAGAGATGTTCATGACCTGGATTTTGTGATGAGCTCGGATCCCACGTTGCTGGCAAAGCGAGTGGCATGCCAACTCAAGGTTGGCTTTTTTGTGCTCGATGACGACCGGTGTACGACCCGCGTTCTTTACCACACCGCCACAGGAAAACTATCCCCGCTTGATTTCGTCCAGTTCACAGGCGACGACCTGTTTGAGGATCTTTCCAGCCGGGATTATACGATCAACGCAATCGCAGTTTCAGTCCATGACACCTCTACTTTGATTGACCCGCTCGGTGGGGAACGAGATCTCAAGCACAAGGTTTTGAGGGTTTGCAGTCAGAGTTCGTTACTGGATGACCCGGTTCGGGTTTTGCGCGGAATTCGCCTGGCCCGACAATTCGGACTTCAGTATGACACCGGTGTGGAAGCGTTGATGTCCGCAGCGGCTGTGAATCTGCCCTCAACCGCGATGGAACGTCAACGTGATGAGCTGGTTCGCATATTGGAAGGCCCTGATCCCGCTTTGGGCATTGCAGATTGCCGAAGCGTAAGTGCGCTCCAGGCGCTGATTCCCGATCTGATAGATCGGAAGGCAACTGGAGAGTCTAATTCCAGCGCCTTTCCCCAGCTTGATCACACCATACGTGTTGTGGATTTTCTAAGCCGTTTGATTAACGTAATTACTGAGACGAGAGTCACGGCTGAAGATTCCTGGTGGTTGGGATCTGCGCTGCGCGAGCTGAGACCTTTTAATTCGCATGCACAAATATATTTTACAGAGGAGTTAACATCCGGACGATCGAAAAAAGGGCTGGCGCTCCTGGGCGCGCTATTTTGTGGGCTTATCAATTCTGATGCGATTAAGATGGGAGTACATGAAGCGGATAACGATCATTTCGGGGAAGAAACGGCGTGGGAGGCAGCAAAACGGCTCCAGTTCAGCAATCTTGAATCTGGCTGGATCAGAAACCTGGTGGGGGGGTACGCACATCTCACGCCCTTGCTCAACCGGCATGGGCTTCCCACACGGCGTGAGATTTATCATTTCTACCTGCAATCAGGCCATGCAGGTGTGGCTATTGCCTTTCTTGGATTGGCAAGCCTCGCTGCCGCGGATTTGAATGAATCTTCTAAGGAGAAGTGGAAACAGGCGGTCCTTGTTGTCAAAGCGCTTCTGTCTGCCTGGTGGGAACGCTATGACGAGGTGATCTCTCCATCTTTGCTGCTCAATGGAGATGATTTGCAATTCATGTTTGGGCTTGATCCCGGGAAAAAAATAGGAAGCCTGCTCAGTCAATTGAGGGAAGCACAGGCGAGCGGTGATGTGCGCTCAAAGGCAGAGGCAGAAGTTTTTATTGAGAATCATCTATTGAATAAGAGGAAGGGAGAACACAGGTAATGAAAACAGAAATCAACGGAATCCAAATTGCTTTTGAAGTTCTGGGGCGAACCGGGTACCCATTGGTGTTGATCCACGGGTTTGGCTTGAATCGATCCATCTGGAAGCCGATGGCGTCAGCGTTTTTTGGAGAGCAGCGCACCATCCTGCCCGATTTGCGTGGTCACGGTGAAAGTGATGCCCCTGAGGGTCTTTATAACATGTGTCTGTTTGCAGAAGACATTGTTGGCTTGCTGGACCACCTTGGAATTGAAAAGGCGATTTTGTGCGGTCATTCCCTTGGCGGTTATGTTGCGCTGGCATTTGCCATGACCTACCCCGATCGGCTGGCGGGTTTGGGAATGATCACAAGCCGGTCCGGTGCAGACTCTGAAGAGGCACGTATGGGTCGCTACGAATTGGCTGAAAAGGTCCGGGAAAATGGATCTGTTGAATTGGCAAAGACACTGGTTCCCCGACTCACGACAGACGAGACGATTCGGAAACAATCCTCTGCGATCATTGAAAAAACCCATCCGACAGGGATCATTGGCGCTGCGATGGGAATGGCGGAAAGACCGGACCGTTCGCATCTCCTGAAAGAGATCAAGGTGCCAGCGCTGGTTGTGGCGGGTGAGGAGGATCTGCTCATCGATACGGATCAGGCGGTGCAGATGGCTGAATTGCTTCCGAATGGAGAACTGCTGATCATCCCCAACGCCGGTCATATGCCCATGCTGGAAACCCCGGAGGCTCTGGCAGAAGGTTTACTCTCCTTGGTGCAACGGGTATCTGAACAACGACCTTAACAGATGCGACACGGGTCAGGATAAAAAGGAATACACCTCATGCTGGACACCATTTTTGCCCGTCGCAGTATACGTGCGTATTTGGATCAACCGGTTGAAAGAGAGAAGATCGAGATCCTGTTGCAGGCTGCCATGGCGGCGCCATCTGCGATGAACATCAAGCCCTGGGAGTTTGTGGTGGTCACAGATTCCATCAAACTGGAAGAGATCCGCTCATCGTTAATGTTTGGCAAGATCAATGCTCCGATGTGCATCATTGTTTGTGGAAACACCGCGTTTTTGAAACACCCAATCGCGGCGAAGTTTTGGGTACAGGATTGCAGTGCAGCGACGCAAAACATACTCCTGGCTGCAGTTGAGCTGGGGCTGGGGACGGTGTGGTGTGGCGTCCATCCCATTCATAATTTTGCGAAACGCATCTCCAACCTCGTTGGACTGCCGCCGCATGTCAAACCCCTGAATGTGATCTACACAGGTTACCCATCGGAAGAGAAACCTGCGCGCACACAGTACAACCCGGAACGTGTTCATTGGAATTCTTATTGATTTGTGGCTTTTGAGCTAATGCTGGTTGTGGAAAAGACCACATCCAGCATCACAGAGGTAACCTTGCCTGATGCAGGCTATTCAGGAGCGTTACTTTAAAAAATGCAGTGAATACCTATTGACAGCTTCGCAATCAAGAGGCTTGATATTTTTGATATTTGTTCAGCAACTCTGCTTCCCGGGCAAAATCCATCCCTATTTTTAACCGTGTGACGGGGGGACGACCCTTGAGCCACGATAGAATGTCACTGACGGTTTGGGAGAGCGGTCGGATGTTCAATCCTGCTTTGAGGGCTTTGTTGATGTTGATGTTATAAAAGCCGCAAAAGGAGGTGTCCGTTGAGGGAACCCAGAGAGGGAGATCAGCCCAGGGCATGACGCCCTCGCGCAACAAGAAGGGTTCTTCAGCCCAGACAAAACTGGCATCTGAAAGAGCGGCTTCACGACATGCAACCAGCAACGAGCCAAAGGTGGCTGGCTTTTTGGGGCCGGTGACGTTGTAAACACCCTCGGCTTTGGCTTCAACCTGATTGACAATGAATTCTGCCAGATCGCGCACATCAATGAATTGCAGGTTGGCTGCTGGGGGTGCGGGCGCCAGCACTTTGCCCCCAAGTGAAACCCGCCAGGGCCAATAGGTAAAACGATCGGTGGGGTCATTAGGACCGACGATTAACCCCGGCCTGATGACCAAAACCCGCCCATTAAAATTGCGCTGGATCTCATACTCACACAGGGCTTTTAGCGAGCCATAGGCATCACCCGTATAGTCCTCGTTGTCTGGGTCGTCAAGTTGTGCCAGACGATAATCCTCTGCAATGTCGGGCGTTTGGAAATCCTGATACACGGAAAGAGATGAGATGAAGGTGTAATTTTCGCATTTGTTCGAAAGAAGGGCGGCTGATTTGGTGACCACTCGCGGAACATACCCATTGGTGTCGATCACGGCATCCCATTTTCTACGCTTGAGGGCGCTCATATCCCCATCGCGATCACCAATCAGATTGGTGACGTCCGGGAACAAATCGGGGTTGGTTAACCCACGATTGAAGAGGGTGGGTGTATGACCGGCATTTGTTATTGCCTCAACAAGGGCAATCCCCAGAAAACGCTTTCCGCCTAAAACCAAAATTTTCATTGTGACCTCTTATTCAATTCCTACATTCATCGTCATCTTGATCATGTTGTCTGTTGCTCGCATGCAGGTTCCTGATGGCACCAGTTTCCAGTTCTGAAACCAATTGTAACTGATAGACAAGCCGTTCGAAAAGGAATTTGATCGTTTCAAAGCGCACATACCGCTTGTCTCAATGTTAAAACATGCTGATTTGCTTTATTATACAATAAGTGGGCAAATCCATCTAAGCCGAGGGCATGAAGTCCTGCTTTTGCTGTTAAATTCTTGAAATTTTGTTTACAGATGGACTTCAATCGATGCTGATCCAACTGGCATTCAAGTTTCGATAATCGCCAAACAAATCTGAAGAAATCAGGAACTGACTTGTTTCATTTACGAGATTGAAGTGGTACAGGCTGGTTGGCGTGCGATAGAGGAATCCTGAGGAATCAGGCAGCCATAAAAATTCTGATGGTGTTGCTTCAAGCGATATCCCTTTGCAATTCTCCAGGGCATCCTCACATAATTTCACACCCTTTTCACGCAATAACACCAGAAAAAAGCGGCGGTCTGGAGAAGGGCTGAACAGAGACGTAGGCTTATCAAAAGTCTCAATGGTGAGATCTTCAACGGAGAGGATCAGCGATTCCTGTTCGCAATTTAAGAGCAAGTGCTGGGGGTCGATCTCTGCTCGAAAAAAACACAGATCTTCGATAACCGCCTCAGAGGTAATTTGACCATCAAGCTTTCGCAGAGAGAGGATCGTCTGCTGAGCTTCTCGATTATGCTGCAGGATGAGGATATTATTCCCAATGGGAAATATGCCTGAAAATGAACCTTTGATCAGGAGATGTGTTTCCAGAGAGTGCACATCCAGCAGAGAAAAATCCGTACCGCCCACAATGTCGATGTGGTGTGTGATGCCAATCAAGTTGTTTGTGAACCACGAGAGGGTTGGGTTGCTGACGTTCTCCGGCAGGGTGAGGGGCGTTGCCGTATTCTGCGCCATATCGATTAAATAATAGCGGTCATCCTGCCAGGTGCCGGGATCGAAGATGTACCCCTTTTTCACAAGCACGAGATTGCCATCGGGGCTGACCTGGAAATCTCCCACCAGGGCAGGCATGCTTTCGACCCGCATGCTTTCATCCTTTGCGCGATTAAATAAATACAGATGATTCTCGGTGATGGCATCCTCACCGACGAAAAAGAAAGCCCAATCGCTATCATGCCATTTTGTCTTTGTATTGGATTGCAGGAATGCATTTTCAACGGCAGTGATCAATTCCTCTTCTGAAAGATTTATATTGGGCAAACGTTGATGCGCCAATTGGGCTGCCAGCGCAGGCTGAAATGGCGAGGGTTCTTCTTGAAACGGGTAAACGGTTTCGATCGCCTTTGTTTTGAAATCATAAATTAATATTTCTCCGCCCTCGAGCGGCAGGAGTAATTCTGAACCGCCGGGTGAAACGGACTGCGCCAGTTTGAAAGACGGATCTTTGATTGGCAGCTCAAAGGGATATAAGGTGTAAGTTGCCAGGTCCAGAATATGGTGGGTGTTGAAATCCGTCTCAATAAGTAGCAACGGTCCTTGAGACTTTGAGAAGGGTTGATTATTGATCGGTGTGGGGGTTGCTGCGAGGGTGTTGGGGGTCAGAGTCATGTCGGGAGAGAGCGCAGTTTCAAAGGGCAGGCATGCCGATGACAGGGCGACAAGGATCAGGGCTATGAAAACTTTTGTCTTGCGTTTTTTTATGATGATGTGAACGGGCATCGGTTGACCTCCTTCTTATTATAATGACATCTTGCAGTTTATGAAGCCACGGGAGGTCGCCTTGGAAAAGAATAGAATTTAGAAATTTGGGACTTTAAATCGACACATCAGATTGTTGAAAGAGAAATATAACGAATCTTTAACCTTCTTATCGATTAAATATTTTTGACTTCCCATTACCATAGGGTAGAATTATCCTCTTGGAAGCTATTATTCGCGAATAGCGTTTAATAATTATAAAGATTGAAGAAGATTAAAGGACTAAAAACATATAGGAGGTCGAATGACAGAAAAGAAGTGGGTATATTTATTCAATGAGGTTGAACAGGCAGAAAAAATTGCCGGTAGTTGGGATGCGGTGCGCGGTTTGCTGGGAGGAAAAGGAGCAAACCTGGCGGAAATGACCCGCTTTGGGGTACCCGTCCCCCCCGGTTTCACAGTTACTACAGAAGCATGCATCGCGTATCAGGATGACAAAACCTTCCCCGATGGAATGTGGGATCAGGCCTTGGCAGCCCTGACAGAGGTAGAAAAGGAAACCGGTAAGAAATTTGGTGATCCTTCTGACCCACTGCTTGTTTCCTGTCGCTCAGGGGCAAAAATGTCCATGCCTGGCATGATGGATACCGTTTTAAATATTGGTTTGAACGACGAATCTGCACAGGGCATGATTTCCTTGACTGGAAATGAGCGTTTTGTTTACGATTCATACCGGCGCCTGGTTCAGATGTTTGGTTCGGTGGTCCTCGGTATCTCTGATGAAGCTTTTGAGGATGAGCTGGACAGCTATAAAAAGAATAAAGGTGTTGAGAATGATACGGATCTTGATGCGGATGATTGGAAGAAATTAACCGATGTCTTTAAGGACGTTGTAAAAAAAGAAAAGGGATTTGATTTTCCGCAGGATCCTTTCAAACAGCTTGAACTGGCAGTAAAAGCAGTGTTCAACTCATGGAATGCAAAGCGTGCGATTGATTATCGCCGCCGCGCTAATATCCCAGACGACCTTGGAACAGCTGTCAATATCCAGACGATGGTCTTCGGCAATATGGGCGATGATTCCGGCACGGGTGTTGCTTTCTCGCGTAACCCTGGTACGGGTGAGAAAAAACTCTATGGTGATTATCTGATCAACGCGCAGGGTGAAGATGTTGTGGCGGGCATTCGTAACACGGAACCGATTGAGAAACTGGCAGGGGAAATGCCAGAAATTTTCGAACAATTCAATCAGATTACCACCAACCTTGAAAACCACTATAACGACATGCAAGACGTCGAATTCACCATTGAAAAAGGACGGTTGTGGATGCTCCAAACCCGTTCCGGTAAACGGACTGCAAGGGCTGCGATTAAGGTTGCAGTAGATATGGTGAATGAAGGTCTGATCGATAAAAAGACCGCCCTAATGCGGGTTGAGCCCGAACAGGTTGATCAGATGCTGCATCCTCAATTTGATGAAAAGACAGTTGAACAGGCGCAAAATTCGGATAAATTATTCGCGACCGGTGTGAACGCATCCCCGGGCGCCGCGGTTGGTCAGGTTTATTTTGACGCCGATACCGCAGAGAAAATGGCAAAGGAACAGGGACAGGATGTGATCATGGTCCGTCCATTTACCAAGCCCGATGACGTTCACGGCATGCTGGCTGCCAAAGGTATCTTGACGAGTGAGGGCGGTGCCACTTCCCATGCTGCTGTGGTCGCCCGTCAATTTGGTGTGCCCTGTGTGGTCGGTGCCTCTATGATGAGAATTGACCTCGACAAGCGGCAATTGGTGTCGAATGGCAAAGTTGTCAAAGAAGGTGACTTTGTCTCTCTGGATGGCACCAACGGTGAAGCATTTATTGGGAAACTTGAATTGACCACGCCCGACCTGGAAGAGCAAACTGATCTGCTGACCCTGTTGGATTGGGCTGATGAAGAAGCCCGTTTGGAAGTCTGGGCAAATGCGGACTATCCATCTGATGCACAGCGATCCCGTACTTATGGCGCAAAGGGCATTGGACTTTGCCGAACAGAGCATATGTTCTTCGAACCTGAGCGGCTGCCGATTGTGGAAAAAATGATCCTGAATGCAGAAGAAGCCCAAAAACTGATCAATAATGTTGACCGTTTGGAAGGCTTCCTGGAAACCGGCAAGCTTGATGGTCAGCCAATGCAGGAAGAAACCCGTCAGGAGGTTGAGAAAGAACTGGCTGCTGGCAAGAAATTGCTTGATGCGTCAGCAGCAGTAACAGCTTACCGGAAGGCTCTTGCCGATTTGATTCCTTATCAGAGATCAGATTTTTTCGGTATTTTTGAGGTGATGGATGGGTTACCGGTAATTATTCGTTTGATCGACCCGCCCTTGCATGAGTTCTTGCCCTCGCGAGAGGATTTGCTGGTCGAAGTGACCCGAATGCGTACACTTGGGCAAACAGAAGGCTTGGAAGCAAAAGAGGAGATGCTCAGCGCCGTCACCAAATTGCATGAAAGCAATCCTATGATGGGCTTGCGCGGCATTCGACTGGGAATTGTGTACCCGGGTATCATGCGCATGCAGGTTCGAGCGATCTTTGAGGCTGCGAGCGACGCTGCCAAGAAGGGTATTGTTGTAAAACCCGAGATCATGATCCCTTTGACGGGACATGTCAATGAACTGCATTTTGTGCAACCTCAACTGGAAGCCATTGCCAAAGAGGTGATGGATGAAAAGGGTGTCAATTTTGATTATAAATTTGGCACGATGATCGAGATCCCCCGTGCTGCCCTGACTGCAGGAGAGATCGCAAAGGTTGCCGAGTTCTTCTCCTTTGGCACCAATGACCTGACCCAGATGGCTTATGGATACAGCCGGGATGATGCAGAAGGCAACTTCCTGGTAACCTATGTTGACGAAGGTATCCTTCCTCAAAACCCATTCCAGGTTCTTGACCGCAAAGGTGTGGGGCGATTGATGGAAATTGCTGTTAGAGAAGGACGCGAGGTTCGACCTGATCTTGAGGTCGGGATCTGTGGTGAACATGGCGGCGATCCCAGCTCAATTGAATTTTGTCACCTTGTGGGGAATGACTACGTGAGCTGTTCACCATTCCGTGTGCCGGTTGCGCGACTGGCGGCTGCCCAGGCAAAGATTAAGAACGACTGATCGTTGGAAAAATTATTTGATAGCCCCCAGATGAAACACTGGGGGCTTCTCAATTAAGAGTTCATCTTTTCTGAGTTCTGTAATTTAACCTGGGTTTTCATTATCGTTGGCAAAATTGATAAGATTGTAGCCTTATCAGCACGATATTACTGGTATACTGATAATTATTATCGCAATCCGGCTATTCATTAAGAAAACTCGGGAGTAATATAATAATTTAAATAAAATTTAATAAGGATATGCGTTTATGGATAAACAAGAATACATTGATCTTTATCGAGAAATGGTTGTAATCCGCCGGCTTGAAGAACGAGCAGCTGAGCTCTATCAAAAGGGGAAAATCGGCGGATTTTTGCATCTTTATATCGGGCAGGAAGCAGTATGCGCGGGGGTATGTTCTGTACGAAAGCCGCAAGACAGAATCATAACGGCTTATCGTGATCATGGCTGGGCGATCAGTGCGGGTATGGATCCGAATGTTGTGATGGCAGAACTGCTGGGCAAACAGGATGGCTGCTCAATGGGCAAAGGCGGTTCCATGCACATGGCTGATACAAACCTCAATTTCTGGGGTGGTCATGCGATTGTTGGTGCCCAAATCCCGATTGCCACTGGACTTGCGCTGGGGGACATATACCAGGGAAACGACGATGCGATTACGATTTGCATGTTTGGAGATGGAGCAACAAATATTGGCTTTTTTCATGAGGGGTTGAACCTGAGCAAGGTTTGGAACTTGCCAGTTTTGTGGATCTGTGAGAACAATCAATACGGGATGGGAACGGCGGTAGGTCGTGCATCGGCGGTCTCGGAGATCCGCCAAAAAGCTGAGGGCTACGGGATGCCCAATGAGCGTATTGATGGCATGGATCTGATAAAAGTGCGTGAAGAAGTCTCCCGCGTGATGGATGAGATTCGCGCAGGTGGTGGACCCTACCTGCTGGAGATCATGACTTATCGTTACGCAGGACACTCCATGGGCGACCCTGAACGATACCGCAGCAAGGATGAAGTTAAAAAATGGGAAGATGAAGACCCCATCGGAATCTTTCGAAATTACCTGGTCAAAGAAAAGATCGCTTCAGTAAAAGAGCTGGACGAACAGGACGATTTGGCTGAAGAGATCGTTGCTGAATCAGTTGAGTTTGCCGAAGCGAGTCCAAACCCGGGAAGAGATCTTTTGTTTGAGCATATTTATGTGGATGAAACACCTGTTGAATATCGTGGTTACAGGTTGGAACATGAAAGCGAGGAAAAATAAAATGGCACGGATGACCATGCGAGAAGCCATTTCCCAGGCGCTTTGGGAAGAAATGGAACGCGATGAGCGTGTTTTCATCCTGGGTGAGGAAGTTGGCGTGTGGGGTGGGACGTACGCTGTTACCAAGGGCTTTTATGATCATTTTGGCGAAAAAAGGGTGCGGGATACGCCTATTTCGGAAACTGCGATTGTGGGGGGCGCCATCGGCGCCGCTTTGACGGGCATGCGACCTGTTGCTGAATTAATGACGATCAATTTCGCCTTTGTTGCCATGGACCATATCGTGAATGAAGCCGCAAAACTCCATTACATGTTTGCCGGTCAGTTAAAACTCCCCCTTGTGATCCGAACCACCAGCGGCGGCGGGCGTCAACTGGGGGCGACGCACTCGCAAACACCCGATGCGATCTTTGCTCATTTTCCAGGACTCAAGGTTGTCTCACCGGGCACCCCGGCGGATGCCAAAGGCCTGTTGAAGAGTGCAATCCGCAGTGAAGATCCTGTCCTTTTCATTGAGAACGCCACGCTTTATCAATCTCGAGGCGAAGTGCCGGAGGATGAAGACTATCTGGAGCCGCTGGGAAAGTCAAAAGTTCAGCGCGAAGGCGATGCTGTGACGATTGTGGCTTATTCCAAGATGGTGCCGGCTGCATTGCAAGCGGCAGATATGCTTTCGGAAGATGGGATAGAGGCGGAGGTGATCGACCTGCGATCTTTGCGCCCGCTGGATATGGAACCCATCATCGCATCCTTTAAACGGACAAACCGTGCGGTTGTGGCTGAGGAAGGTTGGCGATCCTATGGTGTGGGGGCGGAGGTCTCTGCTCGAATTTATGAATTGGCATTTGACTATGTGGATGCACCGGTCAAACGAGTTGCACAGGCTGAGGTCCCTCTGCCTTACAATGCGGAATTAGAACAGCTGGCGCTTCCACAAACTGAAGATATTTATCAGGCTGCAAAGGAGGTTGTGAATGGCTGAGCTTGTCACGATGCCCAAACTGGGCTTTGATATGGCAGAAGGGACCCTGGTACGCTGGGTAAAAGCTGAAGGTGACTCAGTGGCAAAAGGGGATGTGATTGCAGAAATTGAAACCGACAAGGCAACTGTTGAGGTCGAGTCAAGTTCTGCTGGGAAGATGGTTCGTCACCTGGTCGAAGAAGGCACTGCTCTGCCGGTGAATGCGCCGATCGCGGTGATCGCAGAAGAAGGCGAGCAGCCTTCTGATGAGGAGATTGAACGTCTGGTGTCAGATGCGGGTGGGGAGCCCAAGGTTAAAAAGCCTGAAGAAAAGAAAGAAGGAGCAAAAGAGCTGCCAGAAACATCGGAGCTTGCACCAGCTGCTGAGATAACCGATGGAGCAGAAGGAACGCCCGCTGGCGGGGTCAGATCATCACCTCTTGCAAGGCGGATTGCTGAAGATCAGGAAATCGATCTGACAAAAGTTGAGGGCTCGGGCACACTGGGGCGAATCGTCAAAAAAGACATTGAGGATTATGTTGAATCTTTGCGTGAGGCGGGTCGGGTTGCTGATGCTGAGGTGGTTGAAAAGGCATTCCAACCCCTGGCGGTCTTTAAAGCCGGTGAGGTCCCTGAAGACGAGGTGATCCCGATGAGCCGTTTGCGGCAGGCGATCGGGCGTCGGATGCAGGATTCCAATCAGAATTTTCCCCATTTTTATCTCACCCGGGAATATCGGACTGACAAAACGCTGACATTGCGCAAAGAACTTAATGGATTATTGCCTGAATTTGAAAAGCTCTCTGTGAATGACTTTGTTGTTAAAGCGGTTGCGTTGGCTTTACGCCAGTATCCTAACTTAAACGCTTCACTTGAGGATGGTACCCATATCCGGCGGCATGGACATGTCAACATTGGTGTGGCGGTTGCTGTTGAAGGTGGCTTGATGGTTGTGGTTGTGCGTGACGCAGACCAAAAACCGGTTCGTTTGATCGCACAGGAAGTGAAGGAGATGGCAGAACGGGCACGAAGTGGAAAAGTGCTCAACGATGACATCACCGGATCGACTTTTTCAATCAGCAACCTGGGGATGTATGGCATTGACAATTTTGCTGCCATTATCAACCCGCCAGAAGCAGCCATCCTGGCCGTGAGTGCGGCACAGAATGTGCCGGTGGTTGAGGATGGGGAGCTAAAAGTGGGATCCCGCATGAAAATGACCCTGTCTGCCGATCATCGTGTGACCGATGGCGCCGAGGCAGCAGAATTCATGCAGGTTTTGGCGGCTTACATCGAAGAGCCCATGCGATTGTTGCTGTAGAAATAATCTGTCATACGATCCCCCGAGTTTTTACCCGGGGGATTATGTTATTTATAAAGGGGCTAATTTTTGAGTCTGTAGCGGGTTGCCAAACTTAAAATTATTGAAAAAGATAATACCCAAAACAAAAACTGCTTGCGACAAAAAAGGACCTGGATAAGGAGAGAAAAAAAGGAGCGAGACCATGCACTATGCGGATGGGAAATTCAAATCAGTCAGAGATAAAGATATTTATTATCAAACCTGGAATCCTGAAGACGAGATTAAAGCCGGCATTATCATCGTCCACGGGTTGGGCGAACACAGCGGAAGGTATTCGAATGTTGTCAACCATATGCTTCCCAGGGGCTACGCCCTGTACGGATTTGACCATATCGGCCACGGAAAATCGGGCGGTCAACGAGAGCTGGTGGAAAGTTTTGCAGACTATACGGATACGCTGACGACCTTTGCAGGGATGGTCAAAGCGTGGCTGCCGGACAAACCCATCTTCCTGCTGGGGCACAGCATGGGCGGCTTGATCACTTCTTACTATTTGCTTGACCATTCGGATGCATTTCGGGGGGCGGTGATTTCTGCACCGGCAATCACGGTGCCTGATAATATCAATCAGGGAACAATTGCCATCGCCAAGCTCCTGTCGAAAATTGCGCCAAAAATGGGCATGATGCAATTAGATGCAAATGAAATTTCAAAAGACCCGGAGGTGGTTCGGATCTATCTGGAAGATCCCCTTGTCTTTACGGGAAAAACTCCGGTTCGCCTGATGGCAGAAATGTTGAAAGCGATGATCCGGGTGGATGCGGAGATGGAGAAGATATCCCTGCCGATCATCATTGTCCAGGGCAGTCGTGATACGCTGGCGCTGCCTGTTGGCGCTGAAAAACTCTCGCAGCGAGCCGGATCTGAAGATAAAACGCTCAAGGTTTATGAAGGACTTTATCATGAGGTCTTTAATGAGCCGGAACGTGATCGGGTGCTTGAAGATGTCGCCGAGTGGTTGGATGGTCATTTATAAACAAACCTTTACGCTCAGGATTTTGTCAGCAGGTATTTTTCGTAAGGAAAATGAGCGTAGTTGAAAGGTATAAAAAAGAGGTGTGACGCAACTCTGGTCACACCTTTTTTATACTAAAAAATTTTCTGCAGTTAAATGGGTGGGATTTCCTCTATCAGATTTGATGTTTTAAGCAATCCGCAATATTTGAAAATTTTCATCGCTCTTCAGGGGTTCCGTACAACCAGCGATAGATATAATAAATTTCATTGATCAGACGGATGTAATTTCGAGTTTCCTCGATACGGATAACTTCGAGAAACAAATCTGGATCGCCGGATTCTATGAAACCCTTCCAGGCAATCGTATTTCCCGGCCCGCCGTTGTAGGCAGCCAGCATTGCAAACTGGTCCCCGTTGAATAAATTAAGCTGTTGGCGCAGGTAATGCGTGCCAAAGACCAAACTAACGTAGGGGCGGTTGAGATCATCAATGGTGTAATCTTCTGGCCATGCCAGTTGATCGGCTAATTGAGCGCCTGTATCGGGCATAATTTGCATCAGACCGCGAGCGCTGGCAGTGGAACGAATAAAACCTTCGTAGGCGCTCTCCTGTCGGATAATTGACAGCACTAAAAGAGGGGAGAACCCCTCATCATCTGCGATGGGTAAGAGCCAATCAAGGTAATAGGCGCCAAAACGTATCCTTGAGAAAAACTCCGGGGCTTCCAGTGCTGCAGCGCCTTCCAACCCGGCCAATTTGAGGAGTTCAGTGCTGGCAACCAGGGCAGATCGATACAGACCGAGATCAACCAGGGATGGGATCAGGCGAAATGTCTGCGCTGGATCGGTTGAAAATTCGGCTCGCATTGACTCGAATTCGGATTTAGCCGCTTCGTATTCGCCTAATGCCCACAATTCTGAGCCGCGCCGGAAGCGGGGATCGTGTGCCAGTAACCCCGGGCTTTCCAGGTTGGTATCCAGCGGTAGATTGAAGGTCTGACACAGCCAGGCTTCAGCTTCCAGACGGTAGGGCGTGAGGTCCGGGTCCAGTGTGTAGGATGATGGGGCTGAAAAAAGCGGCCTGCCAATTAAAAGATCTTCTGCTCTGATGCTGTAATGCCCGAAGGGATCGGCTAATTGCGCTTGTTTCCATGTGTCAAGTGCGGCGCTGATATCACCTTCAGCTTCCTGACATTTTCCAATCCACAAATAGGCAGCGGCTAATTGATCGGGCTCCGTGCCAAGAACCAGCGCACGATCAAACTGGGTTCTGGCGCCTGCCCAATCGCCCAGTCGGACAAGGGCAATCCCGGCGAAAAAGACGCCGCGGAATGTTTGTTCTGAGGAGGGGTATTCATCAGCAATTCGAGACCATGCGTCTGCTGCCTCTCTCAGCATGCCCGCCCGTTCATAAGACCTGCCTGCGAGAAACAGGAAATCAGGCGCTTGAGGTGAATCATAACGCTGGGCGACAAACTCTAATGCCCGTTCTGCCGCTTGCTGTGGTTTGCCGAGGTAAGCCCATAGAGTAAATTCAATGTCCTCCCAGGCGTCGATAAGATAAGCGCTGCCCGGATGATTGATGATGAGTTGTTCCCACAGTGCAATGGCGTTTTGGGATTGCGTTTCAGGGTCGCCGCTTTTTAGTGATCGAACCGCAAGCGCTTTGTAATACAGGGCTGCATCTGAACTGCTTTCCGCACCGCTGGCAAGGTGTCGATCGAAGGCTTCAATTGCCAGAGCGTAGTTTCCAACATAGTAATTAATTAAGCCACGCTGATATTCATTGACCTCCACGCCTGCCTCAACCAGGATCACGAGGGCAGTATACGCATCATAAGCGTAGGGGACGCTGTCAACAGCATCCTGCAGATAGAGGTAAGCCAGATCGGGTTCATCTCTTTTCAGGTAAATCTGTCCGATCAGCAAATCCATTTGTGCTTTTATGTAATCATTGCTTGTGGTGTCGAGAATGTTTTGATAAAGCAACAGGGCAGTATCCACCTGACCGGCGGTTTCATAAGCAATAGCGATTTGAACCGCAAGCGCATCTGTCCCACCTGATGGATGCGTCCGGTAGGATTCTTCATATTCGGTGATCGCCTCCTGATAAGAACCTAACTTTGTCAGGAGATCACCTCGCAGCATATGAATACGAGAATCGAGCAATCCTGGTTGTGCTTCAAGGTAAGCCTGGTAAGCGTTGAGGGCATCATCGTAACGTTGCAGCTGGGTATAAGTGACGCCCATCATATAATTGGCGCGGGATGCAACGACCGGGTCCATTGACTGGGCAGCTTTACGAAACTGATCAAGCGCAAGACCGAATTGGTCCTGGAGAAAAAGCGCTCGACCCATTCCCAACTGGCTTTCTGCCTGAATCTGGGGGTCGTCTGTTTGGGTTAAAGTGCGCTGAAAAAACTGGTAAGCAGCGTTATAGTCACCGACAAAGAGCGCATCATCCCCCAGATGGACCAGTTCTTGTGGTTCTGGCGTGGGTGTCGGTGTGGGAAGGGGGTGTGCTGTCGCAGAGGAATGGGCGGGGGGGATCTCCGTGCCTGATACTGGCTCGGCGATGTCCTCAATACCTGACCCATGAGAACATGCTGTCAGGAATAAAATGAAAACGAGCATGAGCGATATAAATTTTGTTGTTCTGGTCATAGGATAAAGTGTAACATAAGGAAGAAATGTGCGAAAGTTGCAAGGAAAAATAATTATTGTTGTTCTCGCTGGTGTCTTACCAATGAGATAAACATCCATATTACCAACCCGTGCGCTGGAGATGCATTTTCCATGGGTGAGGGCACTCATGAGATTAGGCGTGTTGTTCTCGCCGGTGTCTCACCAGCGAGGTAAATAGCCAAAGCATCAACCTGTGCGCTGGAGATGCATTTTCCATGGGTGAGGACACCCATGGGATCAGGAATTGCTTGTAAAAGACGTTGGCCTGAAAAGCCAAAAAATTCTCTCCCTGTTTTCTGAAATAAGGGATGCCTCTGAGTGATACAGATGTGATACTTCATTTGGAAAACCGATTCTTTACAGGTAAGATGAAGCCTGAAAATCTGGACTGCTGATACTGAACAATGAAAAAACTTTTTCATTCAGAAAAGTTACTGGTCATGAACCTGTCGAATTATCAAAATATCATTGCAATTTTTGAGAGAGCGTCACGTTTTGGGTGGTATCTCGTTGTAATGTGTGAAAGATAACACGCTATGGATAATCAATATGGTGAATTGATGAAAGTCAGCGAAAAAACGCTGATCAAGTTATATGAGGATCATAATGATATGCTCTATAGATACGCTTTCCGGTATTTGAGTCGTGATTATCTGGCTGAAGAATGCGTTTCTGATGTGTTTATCAGATTTCTGCAAAAAGTTAGAAAGGAAGGCTTTCCCAAAGGGAATATTACAGCGTACCTTTATCGGATTGCTCACAACTGGATCGTCGATTATTATCGCAAACGAAAACCGGATGAGCTGATAGAGCCAGGTGAGATAATGGACCCAAACCCGAGCCCTGAGATGCGTGTTTTTCGAACGGAAAGGGTAGAGAAATTGCAAAAAGCCCTGTTGTCCCTTCCCGAGGAGCAAAGAATCGTTGTTGACCTGCACATTATGGAAAACTGGTCACACGAAAAGGTCGCGAATCATCTTGGAAAGACGGTCGAAGCAAGCAGGGCACTTAAATACCGTGCTTTAAAAAATCTAAGAAACATAATCGAGCCTTAGTGGACGTGAAAAATGAATTATGACAATTTTGAACCAGAAATTTCAGACCTAGAACTTGAAGCCCTGTTTGCTGATCTGCGAAATGTTCCCCCACGCAATCCTGAACGGGCGCGAGAGGCAAAGAAAAAGTATATCGCCGCAGTGAAACACGGTTTTCAAGAACAAAAAAATGGTAAAGGATCGCGTTTGTTGGCGAAATTGCAGGGTCGGTTTTCGATGGCATCGCCATTTGCTAGGGGTGTCGTTACTGCAATCACAACGTTGGTCGTCATAGGTGTCATCCTCTTCAGTGGAGCGGGCATTACCGCGGTTGCGGCTTCAAATTCTCTTCCGGGTGATCGATTGTTTGGTGTAAAGGTAGGTATTGAACAAACACGAGTTCAACTGACCGGTGAGGAGATGAACAAAGCACAGCTTAATCTGTCCTTTGCGCAGCGGCGGTTGAATGAGATTGAGGCATTAATTAAAAAGGGTCGCATGGAGGACTTGGAGGAAGCAATACGGGTCTATGAGACCTATATTCAAAGAGCCCTGTCGGAACTGGAAAGGATCGGAAAGAACGATCTGGATCGTTACCCCAAACTCCTTAACCAAATTGCGGCATCCTTAAAAGATTTTTCCATGATCCTGGAGGGATACGCCACCCGGTTGGGAGGGAATGGTTTTTCTCCCTTCAATGCTGCAATCCGGTTCTCAGAATCAGCGGGCACCTTTAAAGGTGAAATTGAATTTTTGGGCGTCGTCGAATCGATTGGAACGGATGTTTGGCTGATATCCAGGCGAGAGGTGATCATTACAGCAGCAACGGAAATTGAAAGCGATATCCAGTTGAATCAGCTGGTAGAGGTCGAGGGATGGGTTGATTCATCAGGTAACATTTACGCAAAAGAGATAGAAAAAGAATCGAATGGACCGGATTTCGACTCTGATGATAACGAATTCCTTGGTTTTGTGAATGAAATCCATCCTGATTACTGGATCATCAATGGTATAAAATTTGAACGAACTTCATTTACAGAAATTGATGGTGATATTAAAGTGGGCGATTTTGTTGAGGTCGAATTTGGCAAGTATAAGTCAGGAGAATGGTTTTTGCTGGAAGTGGAGCTTGCCTTAGATGAAGACATGGATGATGAGGACGAGGATGAGGACGACCTGGCAGATGAAGACGATGACGACGACGATGATGATTATGATGATGACGACGATGACGACGATGACGACGATGACGACGATGACGACGATGACGACGATGACGACGATGACGACGATGACGACGATGATGATCATGACGACGACGATGACTGAATAAATATGGAGATCTGGTTTTCCAATTGAAAATTCGAACAAACTTAGAAATGCGCAGGAAAACCAGAATAATGATATGGAGAATTTGATATGAAACAAGTATGCTGGAAAAAAATAATGACCATTATAACTATCGCCATACTGGCAATTGGATTGGTAGGATGTTACAGTCAAAGTGCAGAGCTTGAAGCGAGTCAGGTTGCTGACACCGGAGAAAAAGAAGTCGGGACTATCAAAATAGATGAGAATCCCCCTGCCTCAGGTGATGACACCCCGGTGGTTGCTGAAGAAGAAGCGAGCAGAGCGCCTGATGAAAGCCCTGCAGAACCTGAATTGAACCTGGTTGATGGTGTTAGCAGGTATGAAACTGGTACGATAGGTTTGGCTAAGGCGTTTGAAATTGCTTTAGGCCATCTTGGATTCAAACTCGAAGAAATTGACTTAGCAAATTATAAATTCGAGCTGGAACATGGTGTTTATGAAATTGAAATTATCGTAGATGGCATTGAATACGAAGTTGATATTAACGCTACGAACGGTAATCTTATTAAAGTTGAAGAAGAATATGAAAAAAACTGGAAAGGGAACGATCGGTCATGGGAACAGTTCATCAGTTTGGAGGAAGCGATCGAAATCGCATTAGAATACTTTGGACTGAAAGATGTGACCTTCACCAGCTATGAATTTGAACTGGAAGATGGTGAATATGAGCTGGAATTTTTCGTGAATGGGATTAAATATGAAGTTGATATCATGGCTCAGAGCGGGGAAATAAGGTAATTATGGTGCGCAGGAAAACACTGCGGCACTACAAGACTTACCGGCGAGAGAAATTACCTTAGCGACAATTTGTACATCACTTGTCTGGTTCCCATTGGTGTCCTCACCAATGGGAACCAGACTGTCGTTCTTGCTGCTGGCCTACCAGTGAGTGAAAAATTTTATCAGGTGTTCTGAATAGACTGTGATTGCTGTACCTTCATTTTCCCCCGTTCCAAAACTACTGCTTTCAGCCTCTTTGGGCTTAAATCCCCTGTTCCCCCAGTTCAACACTATCCACAATCCCCATAATGACAGAAGCGATACACCCATCGGGCAGGTTGAGCACTTGGCGGGCGCCGTTTCCCTCTCGATTTACCAGCACTGTATCACCGATACCTGCTTGGGAATGGTCAACCGCGATAAATTCTGCGTCATCACCATCCCCCTCATTGATAAGGGGCTGTACAACCAGTAAACGTCGGTTGTCAAGATGGTGGTGGCTGACGGTTATAACGACAGTGCCGACAACTTTTCCAAGAATCATACGTTTCTCTGCCTATGTAAACCGGTTTGTTCCGGGTTTGAGAGTGTAATCAAAATCACCATGAGGTCGAATGTTCAGCTCATCGATGATGCCTACCAGTGCCAGATCGACAGGTACAAAGGTGATCTCCGGCATTGCCAGGGCTGCTTCTCGCGATCGGGCCATGACACAAAGATCACCAATGCCTGCCTGGACAACATCAGCAGCAACCTGGAGCACACCATCTGGTTCCAGCTGCTTATTAAGAGGTTGTACAATCAGAAGTTTGATTCCCTCAAGTCCTGAATACTTTACAGTACAAACAGCGGTCCCGTGAACCCGACCGAAAATCATAATTTAACTCACCCCAACATTGTTCAAAACACGTGTGATGATCGTCTCAAGCAAAGTGTTATCGATCTGATCTCCGAGCTTTGCTTTGACAGCCTGACGAATGCGTTGACGAAGATCATCGCTTTGAGCCTGGTAATCCGGGACTGTTTTCGTGACGGAAACCGGTTTGGGGGTTTCGGACAGGTAGGGTCTGACAGGCGCTGAAGGAGGGAGCTGATGGGGTTGAATCAGCTTGACGCCCAAGCGCTCAGCTTTCTCGAAGGCAAGTTCTGTCAGCACCACGTCTTCAGATACGATCAGGGAATACTGCCCCTGTGAAGCCATATCTTCGATATCGCGCTCTGTATAAAATTTCTTTGCCATAAATAACTCCTTTAGGGGTTGATAAAATCAACCCGCCACACCTTCCAATCCCTCCAAAGCGCTGATTGCAGCATTTCTGGCGGTGATGATCTCCGACTCGCTGCCAGACAACCACATTCTACCGAAACGACCGACGGAAGAGACATGGATGATCTTGATGCTGGCATTCTTTTCAGCCTCGTTGCAGGCGTAATTGATGTATGCGGCAGGAGCACATTCCAGTACAAGCAGGGTTTCACCGGGGACCAGAATACTACCCTTACGGAAGCGGTTCAGCAGTTGTGCCTGGTAGGAATCGACATGGGTGATCACCTGGGTGGATACGACCTGGGGTTTGATGCGGTCTTCTTCTTTGAGACCGAGCCGTTCCAGCACGACGCGTCCGGCTTCCTTGACGGCTTCCTGGTTGAGGGAGTGAACTTCAAACATACCAAATTCACGCTCGACAATTTGTGCGCCGGGTTTGGCTTCGGTCGCTTTTACGGCAATATCCACCACCCGGAACACCTCATTGCCGGGTGCCATTTCAACATACAGAGACGCCATACCCTCCACAGGCAGGTCACCCTGGGTGACTGTACCCACAAAGGCTGAATACTGTGCTTGCATGCGGTCAATAAAACAATAACATCGTAATGAAAATCCTTCTGCCATCGATACTCCTCATCTAAAAAATTTGCGTCAAACGGGTTGATCGTGCATAGCAATCCCGAGCGGTGTGACAAACAGTGAGTGCGGCGGCACATGGGTCGGCAAACCTGTGATGTTCTCAATCACCCTGTCGATGCCGGGGAAGAGGGATGTGCCGCCCACCAGTACAATCGTCCTGGCATTGCTGCCGCGAATGTGTCTTTCGATAATGGTTCCCATCTTTTCCATCACTGGACGAACGACAGGAAAGAGGCGGTTATGCTCCGCAGGGTCCTGCTTGAGGGCTTCGGCATCCTCAAACGGGATTTGGTTTGCACCGGCAATGACCAGTGACATGTGAGTGCCGCCCGTGGCTTCATCAGCGGAATAAACCACCTTGCCATCTTCAACGATGGCAACGCCTGTAGTTCCACCGCCAAGATCCACGATAACGCCATCTTGCAAACCCAAAACGTCGTTGGCTGCGGTTGGTTCGTCGATAAGGCGTTTGCAGACCATCCCAGCCGCTTCCACCACGTTGGCTGTTGCTTGCCGTTCTGCAGGCGGTACGCCAGGTGGAAAGCCCGTAGCAGCATGGGACAAACGAATACCCAATTTTGCTTCCACGCGCTGTTTCATGGCTCGTAAGAGGTCTACCGCACCGATATAATCAATGACCAGACCATCCCGTACGACCTGAGCGAATTTGTATTCACCAATCAGCGGTTCATTAAATTCATTTAAGACAACCAGCACGGTGTAAGCCGTACCAAGATCCACCCCAACCCGCAAATGACCATTCGGTGATAAAGCTTGCGGCGGGGAGACACGTTCAAGACCTGGTGAAATGACTTGTTCCGCTCGCGTAAGAAGCTGTTCTGGATCAGACCATACGCTGCTTGACGACGGTTCGGTCACTATTTACTTGATTTGACGAATGCGCCCTTTTCGTTTTTGGGCAGAATCATCTCAACTTCTTCATGCGGCCTTGGGATGACATGGACCGAAACCAGCTCGCCCACGCGTTTGGCTGCGGCAGCGCCTGCATCGGTAGCTGCTTTGACGGCGCCAACATCACCACGAACCATCACGGTGACAAATCCGCCACCCACGTATTCGGAACCAATTAAAACCACGTTGGCAGACTTGACCATGGCATCAGCTGCTTCGATCGCGCCGACCAACCCCTTGGTTTCAACCATTCCCAGAGCAATTAATTTTGTGTCTAAAGCCATTTTTTGTTGTCCTTTCTTGGATTAACAATAATTATTTTTGTTTCAATATTTCATCAACCACGCTGCGGACAGCCTTTTCGATTTCCTGTGGCGTGGGACCCGGTTTGGGTTGCCCAGGTTTCAAGGCTTCCAACGGAGGCGGGATTAATTCATATGCAAGACGTTTGGTGTTCATCAGGTGAACTGCCGTGACGTTGTCACCGGTAATTGAACCTCCGACCCCACCTGCACCAAGTGTCAACGAGGGCATTACGCCGGTGGTCAGACCAATCGCACCGAGCGTGCCCATGGTGTTGACAGCGATACGGAACACTGGTTTTTCAAGCCCGAAAGCCATGATCACCTTTTCATCGGTGGCATGGATGATCAGGCTGTGACCGCGACCACCAAACTGGATCAATTCGATGCATCGTTCACAGCCAGCTTCCCAGCCTTCTTCCTCATACCATCCCAAAACGGTCGTGAGTTTCTCACGTGACAGAGGTTCGACCTTTCCCACCCGTAAAAGCGGTGTAACCAAAACACGGGTGCCGCGAGGAATATCAAAGCCGGCCATACCTGCAACGTATTCAGCCGGTTTGCCAACCACGGTGGTGTTCATGCTGCCATCGGGATGAAACAGCAAGCGCCGCAGCATTTCTGTCTGGCGGGGATCGGTGAAATAGGCGCCTTCCTGCTCCATCAGCGAACGTAATTTTTGGGCAATGGGTTTGTCTGCGACAACGGATTGCTCGGATGCGCAGATGGTAGAGCAGTCGAAGGCTTTGCTGGCGACGATGTACCGGGCTGCTTTCTCAATATCAGCAGATCGGTCGACATAGACCGGAACATTGCCCGGACCCACACCGATGGCGGGTTTGCCGGTGGAATGGGCGGACCGAACCATGGGCGTGCCGCCAGTTGCCAGGATCAATGCCACATATTTATGGTGCATCAGTTCCTGAGTGCCTTCCAGACTGATATTCTGCATACAGCTGATCAAACCTGGCGGGGCGCCGTTTTCTTCGGCAGCCTGAGCCATAATGCGGACAGTTTCGTAACAGCATTTTAGGGCGGCCGGGTGAGGTGAGATCACAATTGCATTGCGAGTTTTGACAGCAATCAAGATTTTGTACATGACTGTGGACGTGGGGTTGGTGCTGGGGGTCAGACCTGCGATCACACCAACGGGCCAGGCAATGTCATAGATCTTTCGTTCAACATTATGCTGGATCACACCAACGGTTTTTAGATCTTTGATGCTTTCCCAGACGTTCTTCGATGCGAAGATATTTTTGAGTCTTTTGTGTTCTGCCACACCGTAGCCAGTTTCCTGATGTGCCATGATGCCCAAACGTTCAGAAGCATCCAGGGCAGCGTTTGCCATCGCAGCGCAAACACGATCAACCTGCTCTTGGGTTGCATGAGACCATTGCTTCCAGGCGGAAAATGCCTGTGTGGCAAGGTTTCTTGCTTCCTGTTTTGAACGTAAATCTTTATCGAACTCAGCCATAAGCGCTACGCTTTCTCGAAGGTGATTTCTCCATCCACTTCAAGGCTGTCAATCATCGCCATGATGACAGCATCTACCGGACGATTTTCAGTGATTGTTGTTTGACGAGCGCTTGAACCATGGGCTGTAAGGACCAGGTCTCCCACGCCGGCATTGACGGTGTCGATGGCAACATAAGGTTTGCCGATCGCGTTTCCTTTTTCGTCTGTTTGGCGACAAATAAGAAGCTTTTGTCCGGTGATTTTTTCGTCTTTAATCGTTGAAATGGTTGTTCCTACAACTTTGGCGATCAACATTGGATTTACTCCACTTTAATAGGTTTTAGAGCCGGGTTTGGATTCGGTTGGTGCGGATCCATCTGCCCGGATGATTTTAATCCCGGCGCTCGCGCCGATTCGGGTGGCGCCAGCGGCAATCATTTGTTCAGCATCTTCATGGGAATGAATCCCGCCAGAAGCCTTAACACCGATGGCGGGGCCGACTGCCCGGCGCATCAGGGCGACATCATGAACGGTTGCACCGCCGCTTGAGAATCCAGTTGACGTTTTGACGAAGTCAGCGCCAGCCTCCTTTGACAGCAGAGAGGCGATCACTTTTTCTTCATCTGTTAGAAGAGCTGTTTCAATGATCACTTTCAGCAGTGCATTTTTGGCGTGGGCTGTTTTGACAACCTCCCGTATATCCCTGGCGACCAGTTCGGTATCACCTGCTTTCAGCGCGCCGATATTGATGACCATATCGATCTCCGTTGCGCCGTGAGCAAGGGCATTTTTGGTTTCCACAACCTTGACTTCTGTGGTTGTGGCACCAAGCGGAAAGCCGATCACAGAACAAACCTTAACATCGGAATCGCGCAAGAGATCAGCGCACAATTTTACGTTGGTTGGATTGACACACACGGAGGCAAAGCCATGTTTCTTTGCCTCATAACATAACTGGGCGATCTGATCTGCGGTTGCATCAGCCTTCAACAGGGTATGGTCGATCATCCCGGCAAGGGATTTGTCATCCGGGATAACGCCGATCGTGGAGGTCAGACGTTCTGCGCCAGCGCTGATAACCTTACCTGCATTATCAAAGCAGGTTTTGACCTTGATCCCATCTGCAACCTCAACCACACACTGCGCGCCTTCCGGGTATTTCAATTCCTCATCCCGTTCAGCCATTGCCAGCAACACCTCGCGGGTGATGATTTCAACCAGTGTTTCAACGGTTTTAATATCTCGTGTCATTGTCACTTCCCATCTTTTGTAAAGCGCTTTTCAATTGCAGTAATTTTGTCAATACGTCTGGCATGACGATCACCGCCGAATTCTGTGGTCAACCAGGTATTTAAAATTTGCTTTGCTAAATTTGTACCGATCAATCCAGCGCCAAGTGTGAGCACATTCGCTTTATTGTGTTCCCGGCTGTTGACCGCAGTTGCATAATCATAACATAAAGCAGCACGAATTCCAGGGACTTTGTTGGCTGCCATACAGGAGCCAATTCCTGCACCATCAATGATCACGCCGCGACAGGCTTCGCCGCTGGCAACCTTTTGAGCGACCGCCAGGGCGATATCAGGATAATCGACAGCGTCTTTGGTATGTGTCCCCACATCGATGACTTCATACCCATTATCTAACAGATCTTTTTTAAGAATTTCTTTGAGATCAACTCCGCCATGATCAGTGCCAATAGCGACCACGAATTTTTTGGTGGTTTTTCCTGACATGTCCGGTTGATTTGACGAAGATGCAGCTGGGTTTTTTCCCATTGAACGACTTACAACATTTTGAACAATTCTGCGAATTTCTTGCTCTGATATGTGATCTGTCATCTACTGCTCCACTTCTCTAAATGTCCTGCTAATTGTGCTACAAAAAAACTTAAAAGATAGCCATGTTTATAATGGCTATGATGATACTACAAAAAATGAATATTTTGGTCAAATCATTTCGGAAATCGATAAACTACGATACACATAAATAAGTTGCGCCCGAGGGTTGGAAACGAAATTAATTCCAAAATTGAACTCTGATTCCACTGGTCAATTAGGATAAGGCAAAGTAAGATTACTGGGGTGTGTTTTTTGTGGAGCACATTTGAGCGATGGTAGATTTTAAGGCAGAATTTATCAGACGCCCGCCGGGGCGTTTTTTTGCGGAAAGGGATCATATTAAAATGCGATCAGTAATCTGGAACAACAACGATCAGGCCATTGAATTGATTGACCAAAGGCTTTTGCCCCGGGTGTTCACAATCAATCAATATAAAACCCACCAGGACCTATCCGATGCCATAAGGGAGATGGTTGTTCGCGGGGCACCTGCGATCGGTGCAGCTGCTGCTTATGGGATGGCTTTGGCTGCGATCAACTCCTCCGCAAAAGACATCCCGTCATTACAGACGGATTTATATGAAGCAGGGGAAACACTGAAGGCATCCAGACCAACCGCTGTCAACCTTGCCTGGGCTGTCAAACGCATGTTAGATGCAGTGGAAGCCTTTGCCGGTTCTGTGGATGACCTCAGGCAGCACCTGCTGGAACTGGCAGAGAAGATTGCTGACGAGGATGTGGAAACCAACAAAAAGATATCCGCCTTTGGCGCTGAGCTGATCCAGGATGGTGATCAGATTGTGCATCATTGTAATACCGGCGCCCTGGCAACAGTGGATTATGGAACCGCATTGGGCATTATCCGATTTGCGCATGAACAGGGCAAGAAGATCCACGTATTCGTGGATGAAACCCGCCCTCAACTGCAAGGATCTCGATTAACTGCATGGGAACTGGAGCAATATGGCATTCCCTATGACATCATCACCGATGGCTCTTCGGGATATCTGATGCGCAAAGGATTGGTGAACAAGGTTTTGTTTGGCGCTGACCGCGTGGCGATGAATGGCGACGTGGCAAATAAAATTGGGAGCTACATGCTGGCATTGGCGGCATATGATAACGCCATTCCCGCTTATTCGGTCTTCCCAATTTCAACAATTGATTTTGAGCTTGAGCGCGGCGAATTAATTCCGATTGAAGAACGAGATCCGGCTGAAGTATTGGAGATCAATCTGATGGGAAAGCCAGCCACCCCTGAGAATGCACATGCGAGAAACTTTGCTTTTGATGTCACGCCAAACCGTTTAATCTCCGGTTGGATAACGGAAAAGGGTGTCATCTATCCCCCATTTAAAGAAAATTTGTTAAAGGCGATGGATGCCTAAGGAATTAAAATGAGCATATTACTGACAGGTTCAATTGCTTTTGATTACCTGATGTCATTTCCAGGTTATTTTAAGGACCATATTCTGCCTGAGCACCTCGAATCGATCAGCCTGAGCTTTCTGGTGGATAAAATGGTGCGCCAACCGGGTGGGGTGGCAGCCAATATTTCTTATTCGCTGGGCCTTTTAGGTGAGAAGCCAAAGTTGGTGGGTACAGCCGGCATTGATTTTGAGGAATACAGGATAGCTCTTGAAGAAGTGGGTGTTGATACTTCCGGAGTGAAAATTATTCAAGGAAAATTCACAGCCTCATTCTTTGCAAACACAGATCTTTCCAACGCTCAAATTGCAAGTTTTTACACAGGTGCCATGGCAGACGCCGGGTTGCTCTCTATGTTTGATCTCGATCTGACAGTGGATGATCTGGTGATGATCTCGCCGAACGATCCGGATGCAATGATCAAATATGTAATTGAATGCCAGGAATTAGGCGTCCGTTACATCTTTGATCCGAGTCAGCAAATTGTACGACTGGATGAAGAAAGTTTAGTCAGAGGAATTTCCGGTGCACATGGCTTGTTTATGAATGAATATGAATTTGAACTGCTGCAGAAACACAGCAAGCTTGATGCGGAAACGATTCTCAATTCTGTAGAATTTACAGTCATCACCCGGGGCAAGGATGGGTCCCTGGTTTATGAGAACGGTGAACTTAAGGGAGAGGTGTTGGCTTTTCCAACCAACAGGATTCTTGATCCCACGGGCGGAGGCGATGCCTTTCGAGCTGGATTTTTAAAAGGATATGTGAATCATTTTGATCTTGTATTGTGCGCACAAATGGGTTCACTTGCGGCGACATATTGTTTGGAAGGGATGGGACCTCAAACCCACCGTTATCAACTGAAGGATTTTGTCGACCGATTTCGCAGCATACATGATGATCAGGGTATATTGGATGCGCTTTTGTAAACGATCAGGAACACAATGTTTGCGTCATTGTGTTTAATAAATTTTGGAGGAATTAATGGATAAATTTGATATAAAAGATATTAGCCTGGCTGAAGGCGGCCGCAGAAGGATTGAATGGGCTGAACGAGAGATGCCCGTTTTACGTTCAATTATGGAACGTTTTAAACGCGAACGGCCCTTTGAAGGCATTCGTATGTCGGCATGTTTGCATGTGACCACGGAAACAGCCAATTTGATGCGCACCCTGCAGGCAGGTGGGGCAGATGTGGTTCTAACAGCATCCAACCCTCTCTCCACACAGGATGATGTTGCAGCTTGCCTGGTATCCCATTTTGAAATCCCGGTGTTTGCGATCAAGGGTGAAGACAACCTCACCTATTACAAGCATATCAACGCCGCCCTGGACCATCGTCCACACCTGACGATGGATGATGGCGCGGACCTGGTCAGCATCTTACATAAGGACCGCGCTGATCAGCTTGGAGATGTGATTGGCGGCACGGAGGAGACCACGACGGGCGTGATCCGTTTACGGGCGATGGCGGCTGATGGTGAATTGAAGTTCCCCGTGATCGCAGTGAACGACGCTATGACCAAACACTTCTTCGACAATCGTTATGGCACCGGTCAATCAACGATTGATGGGATCATCCGAGCGACAAATATCCTCCTGGCTGGAAAAACCTTTGTGGTGGGCGGCTATGGCTGGTGTGCTCGTGGTCTGGCAATGCGCGCACGCGGTATGGGTGCAAACGTCATCGTGACGGAAGTCGATCATTTGAAAGCGCTTGAAGCCGTTATGGATGGCTTCCGGGTGATGCCGATGATGGAAGCTGCTCCAATTGGTGATATCTTTGTTACGCTGACTGGCGATATCAATGTGATCGACAAGCATCATTTTGAGAATATGAAGGATGGCGCCATCGTGGGGAATTCTGGTCATTTCAATGTCGAGATCAACATCCCGGCGCTTGAGGCGATGTCCGTCAGTAAAAAACTGGTTCGCCCCTATGTGGATGCTTATGAGCTGCCCGATGGGCGCGTGATCCATATCCTGGGTGAAGGGCGTTTGATCAATTTGGCTGCAGCCGAGGGACATCCTGCCAGTGTGATGGACATGTCCTTTGCCAATCAGTCGTTGAGCGCAGAGTATATGGTGAAAAACGCAGATATCCTGAAAAACAAGGTTTATGCAGTGCCTGATGATATCGATCAGGAGATTGCACGCCTGAAGCTTGAGTCAATGGGTATAAAAATTGATACGCTGACTGAAGAGCAGATCAGGTATCTGAATTCCTGGCAGGAAGGCACGTAATTTAATAGGTGTATCTTTAATGAAGAGAGGTTCACTCAGCAAATGAGTGAACCTCTTTTTTCTTGTTGCTGTTGAGAATGAAGCCTTCACTTTTTGTTTAGGGAGCTAATCCTTGCCAATATCATCATCATAAGATTCATCACTGTCGGACCAGGGAGAAACAAGAATGTCGGTGTCAGCCTGTTCGCGAACAGCCTTTTCGATTTCCAGCGCAAGCTCCTCGTTTTGTCGTATAAATTCCTTCGAGTTTTCACGACCTTGCCCGATGCGGATATCCCCATAGGAATACCACGAACCGGATTTGTTGATGATATCCATTTCAGTCGCGAGATCGAGTAAATCGCCAACTTTTGAGATACCTTCGTTGTACATGATGTCAAATTCTGCTGTTCGGAAGGGTGGAGCAACCTTGTTCTTGACGACTCTGACCCGCACACGGTTGCCGGTAATCTCTGCGCCGACTTTGATGGATTGAATTCGACGAACATCCAGTCTGACCGAGGAATAGAATTTGAGTGCGTTTCCACCGGTGGTCGTTTCCGGGTTGCCAAACATCACGCCGATTTTGTGGCGAAGCTGGTTGGTGAAGACCACGGCTGTCCGGGTTTGGCTGATGGCGCCGGAAAGTTTGCGCATTGCCTGGGACATCAGGCGTGCCTGGGTGCCCATGGTGGGATCGCCCATGTCGCCTTCAATTTCCGAGCGAGGGACCAGCGCTGCCACCGAATCGACCACGACGATCTCAACCGCTCCTGAACGCACGAGGGTCTCGGCGATCTCAAGCGCCTGTTCGCCAGTATCCGGTTGTGAGATCAGGAGCTCATCAATATTGACGCCACACTTTGCTGCGTAAACTGGATCCAGTGCGTGTTCCATATCGATGAAGGCAGCCACACCGCCCATTTTCTGCGCTTCAGCCACAATATGCTGACAGATCGTCGTCTTCCCCGAAGCCTCCGGACCAAAGATCTCGGTGATTCTTGCTTTGGGAATGCCGCCCACGCCCAGCGCCAGGTCAAGCGACAGAGATCCAGTTGGAATGACCTCAACTGTGAGGTGTTTAGCCTGTCCAAGTTTCATAATAGAACCTTCACCATAGCGTTTAACAATGTCTTTGAGTGCTTTGTCAAGAACTGTCTTTTTCGCATCGTCCATTCTGCTTTCCTCTTTCCTCGGTAAGAATTATCAGGAATTATATCTCTAATAGAGATCCTGGATGTTTTATATTTCTATGCAGATCCAATTCAATTTTAGCACATATGTTCAGTGTGTCAAGCGTCCTGTTCATTGAACTCAAAAAGGATGAAAGGATCGAAGAGCTGGTAGTGACCGCTCATCCGCCACAGGCAATAGGTAATTCTTTGCTCTTCTGAATAAGCAGTGTCATAGAACGCCATTGTGGAAAATTCTGCACCAGAGGGACCAAGTCGGGTTTCAAGATGCAAATGGGGACTGCTCGAGTAGCCTGTATTGCCAACAGTCCCCAGCAACGCACCACAGCTGACGCTTTCTCCGGGTTGAAGGGACGGTTGGACTTCTAAATGGGCGTATATGTGATAGATCGACATAACATCCGTCTGTAGCGGTGGGACAGCAGTTGGGCATTGCCCCTGATAAACCACGTCCTGAGGTACTTCAAGAAGCCCAGCCAGCAGTTCTTGTTGCAAAGCTTCAGGCAGGTCAGCAAGCGGTGTTTCGATCATAATAGCGTAGCCATAGGGAATTTGGTCTTCAAGAGTCAGGACGACTTCGCCAGGCAGGATGGCGTACACTTCAATTCCCTGGATGGATTCGCGTTCACCACGCCGGTAATAGGCAAAATCGAGACCATGATGCCCGTCATCATGACCAAATGGCGGAATCTTGAGAGGATTGGCAAGAATGAGCCTGAGGCTTGTGAGGGTTTCTTCCTCTAATGGGCAGCAAACCTGATAAGGAATATTTGTTGGTGTCAGATGAATGGTGAGCGTGGCAAGCGGCTGGGTTGCAGAGGGTAAAGGTCGGGGTGTTTGCGTAGGGCTTGGGCTGAAAGTTGGCGTGATTGAATCGCTGACAGCCATTTTTGGTGCCGGTGCGCAACCTGCCACTAAGAACAGGATCATCAGAGCCCATCTTTTTGTCATTTTCACTGGATCAGGCGACATTCCATATAAAACCTTTTTTCCTTGGCTTCGCCCATAGAAAAGGTCTTGTGGGGGAGGGAGCCGTCCAGAATGACGGTTTTAAACAGATCTGATTTGTCCATGCCGGGCAGATAGAATCCGGCATTACCAGGAATCCGTCCTTTTTCTAAAAGCACATTGGTTCCATGAATGTAATCAATATGCTCCACCTTTCCTTCTTCCAAAAACGCATCAAGGAATTTCTGAAGGGTACCGACAGGTAAATTTTCTTCAGGTTTGTGGATTTCTAATAATTTGAAACCTTCATGGGTGATCATCCCAATCTGGTGCCAGGATTCTGTATCCTCGTCCACCAGGGAAATCATTGTTTCGAAGGTATCGATTTCCCTGATCCTCAGGCGATCTCTACAAAATGTTTGCATCGCATCAACCAGATCATCGTGGATATTGAAAAGAAGTCGGTGAATAGGTTCAAAACTGAGCGCGTGATCGTGCACATTTTCGATTTCAACGAGTGCGTAGCGAGCCGGGTGATCCATGCCCACAGATGGTTTGATGTTCTCCCAGATCGCTTTGGCAGTCGCCAGGGAATGATTACCATCTCCCATCGCAAACAGCAGCGGTTTGTGGCGATCGGGAATCAGGTTATATTTTTCCGCAAAGATGTCGGGGGCAATCAATGCGCTTAAGGCGTTGAAAATATGGTTGTGGATGTTTTCATCTTTCAAGGTAATTCCAGACAGGTGTCCGCTGCCAAGCATTAGATCGAAACTATAAATCTTTTGCAGTTTTTCAATTTCTTCATCGATTGGACCAAACACAGCGTCTTTCGGGTCATCAAATAAGACCAGGATATGGGGGCATTCTAAGGGAGCATTCTCGCGAATGCGAATGCGCGGAGGCAAGCGATCCAGGATCGTGCCCTCAGTAGCGCGGATTAAAGTCTCGGAGCCCGGTGTGTAGTCATAGTGTTCCAGATCGAGACAGACCATTAATCCTCGTCGGGTAAGGTTACCGGTTGTTCGTAAAACGTAAACAAAATCATTGATTTCGTGGAAGATATTGGTAGACAAATAACGCTGCATGACTGTTTTTGTGGAATGAATACGTTCCGATTCTTGATGGGTGCCCAAAAACGCCTCCGGAAGGATCATGTGAAGTGTTGACGGCGCATCTCCTACGATATCTTCGACCTGATCCCAGTATTCCGGCTCGGAAGTAAACTGATCGCAAGCGATCACAGCCCATTTTTGCAGATCAATGCCAGGTCTTGGAAGCAATAATTTTGGGATTTTGATACCGATATTGTGAGGTGGCGTCATAGCATCCTTCCGGTTAGTGGTTTTCCAGTATCTTATTTTAACTTATATTTCGAATGTTATATAGCAGATTAATGATGATTGCTGGAAAACATGAAAGGATGGGAAACTAACATATTTTTAATTAGCTAGAAAGTTAACAAAGAAGTTTTAACGAAAACAGAAAATTTGTGTATAATTGACATAGTTAATTTTTGCCTGATGTAAGGCTCAATGATTCTTTGTTGGATTCAGAATCCTTTTTAAACAAATTAATCAAAAGTGAAACAGGGAAACTATAACAAAATGGAGACAAAGGAGAAAAAATGAAGCAAATTAATTTTGAATATGGCGAAGGATACATGGCTGCGACTCTTCCAGATTCTGCCGAGGTATTCATTCCCGGAGAAACAACAGCTGACCCTCCCCTTTTGGATGATGTTGTTTCTGAAACAAGAAAATCAATTCAAAATCCAATTGGAATGCCTCCTATTTCAGAATTAGTTGGACCCGGTTCAAAGGTAACGATTAGTTTTCCTGATCGGGTTAAGGGTGGATTTCAACCCAGTTCTCATCGAAAAACTTGTATTCCTTTATTGATTGAGGAGTGCTTAAAAGCAGGTGTGGAAAAGAAGGACATTAAATTGATCTGTGCCATTGGCCTTCATAGAAAAAACACGGACGAAGAAATCCTTTCAATTCTCGGCGAAGAATTGTATAACGATTTCATGCCGTCCAATCAAATCATCAATCATGATGCAGAGGACTGGGATAATCTAATTGATCTGGGATACGATGAGAATGGTAACCGGGTGATAATGAACAAGGAAGTCTTTGAATCCGATCTGGCCATTTTGATTGGGCATGTCCTGGGCAACCCATACGGCGGTTATTCTGGTGGTTACAAAATGGCTGCTACTGGGATCACCCATTGGAAGTGTATTGCGGCACATCATATTCCGAGTGTGATGCACAAAAAGGACTTTACCCCTGTTTCTAACGATTCAACCATGCGTAGAAAAATGAATTCCATTGGGATGTATATGGAAAAATGCATGGAAAAGAAATTCTTTATGTGTGATGCGGTCCTGGATACCTATCAGCGGCAAATTGCTGTGTTTTCGGGATATGCAGCTGAAATGCAAGAGAAAGCCTGGGAAGTTGCTGATAAACGCACATATATTCCATGGGCAAAGCATAAATTCGATATAATGATGTTTGGAATGCCTCAAAACTTTCATTATGGCAATGGGCACGGAACAAATCCCATTTTGATATTGCAAGCAATCGCTGCAAATATTATTCGGCACAAACCTGTAATGAATGATAATTGTGTGGTCATTTGTTCATCGATTTGTAATGGATATTTTCATGACGAAGAATTTCCCCCATATCGCGAACTATATGAACTTTTCCTCAAAGATTACCACAATACTTTGCCAGATCTTGCAAAATATGCAGAATATTTTTGTAATAAACAAGAATACATTGATAAGTATCGGTACAATTTTGGATATCACCCCTTCCATCCTTTCTCTATGATTTCATGTGGACACGTTGCAGAAATGAATTGTTCTGCAATTTACATTGTTGGCGCATACGAGCCAGGTTTTGCTCGCGGAATGGGTATGAAAACCAGGAGGACATTTGAAGAAGCACTTAAGGATGCTGAAAAATATGTCGGACCAGACCCAAAGATTTTGGCTCTTCCCAAAACCTTTAGAACGGCGGGAGTTCATCTCCAGATGGAGAATCAGTAAAAACGATTTGATATAAAAACAACATAAAGAATATACTTTACGGACAATCTAAATAATATTGGTAAGATTTTAATAAGTTGTTCCATTGAATAACGAAAGGAGCTTTTTGTGCAGAAGAAAGTATTGTTCTTGGGTTTAGATGCAGCCATGCCTGACCTGATCAAAAAATTTGCTGCAGAAGGAAATTTACCCAATATTAAGAAAATTATGGATCAAGGTATTTTTTCTCGTTTGGAAACCGTTTTCCCTCCGTTGACAGCGGCGGCTTGGACAGCCATAGTGAGTGGGGCAGGTTCGGGAACAAACGGCGTTCCTTCCTTGATGGTTAAGCATTTAGGTGAGGAATTGGATCACTGGCACACCTCTTTTGATCGTCGTGAAGTTCTCTGCGAGACTTTGTGGGATGTAGCTAAACGTGAAGGAAAGAAAACTGCGTTGATCAATTGGCCGGTCACGTTTCCATTGGGGGCGATCACTGAGGAGGATGGCGTGCAACTTGCTGGCGCGCTGAATCCCCCATTCCGTTATTTTTATATGCCTTTATGGGATGTTGCATCAAGTTCAATTTTCTCAACAAGGCAACACCGATGCAATCAGATCCCTGGCAGAGCAGTAAAAATTAAACCGACTGAAGCCTCAGGGTGGAGCAACCTGCCGGAAAGCTATAAACCTCATCTCGAGTTTGAAATCACGGTACCGCCAACATACGTTGATGGACACAAAATGAACGTGCTTATTTACGCTTCAACAGCTGAAGGTTATGATCGTGTTTTGGTGTCTGATTCAAAGGATTGTTCCGAGCAACTCACCGATATCACCATTGGTGATTATGGACCCTGGATAATTAAGAATTTTAACGCACGTGATTATCAACGTGATGGAAGATTTCGCTTTCAACTCATTGAACTGGCCAAGGATGGAAGCGATATTAAACTCTACCAATCCTCAATAAATGTAGCAAAAGCTTACTCGGTCCCTGCTTCACTCAGCGATGAAGCTGAAGAGGTCGCAGGACCTTTTATGGAGGTCGATGATCCCTGGGCTTTTATGGATGGCTGGATTGATGGGGAAATGTATTTGGAGCAGTTAGGGCTTCATGCAGATTGGTGGGGTAATGCTACAAAATATGTGTTGGAAAACAAAGAATGGGACCTGGCTTTTTCCTGGGTAGGCACGATTGACCATATTGAACATGTATTGTATTCGGGCATTGAGCCAAAATCACGGGTTTATGATCCTAATCTTGCAGATTGGTGCATGGATATGATTCGTCAGGTTTATATACAGGTGGATCAAAACCTGGGAAAAATCATTGAGAATATTGATATGAATGAGACTTATGTCGTTCTGATTTCAGACCACGGCATGACTCACCTTGATTGGAACCCATACGTAAAGGAACATCTTAGAAGAGCAGATCTGCTTGATTATGTTTTGGATATATCAAATGATGATCCAAGTAATTTGACAATCAATTGGGAAAACACCAAATGTCATCCTTTGGAACCGTGTCACGCACACATCTTTATCAATCTCAAGGGTAGAGACCCGCAAGGGATCGTTGAGCCTGAGGATTATGAGAAAGTTCAGGAAGAAATCATCCGTGCTTTATATAATATGAAGGATCCAGACACGGGTGATAATGTTGTTGCATTGGCAATTAAGAAAAACGAATCAGGAACCTTGGGAATTTTTGAAGGACCAGGCTACGATAGAGTTGGTGATGTCTTGTATGCGTGGAAACCCGGATATATGTCGCATCCTTTCATTTACCGGTCTGCCATTAAATATCGGGATGGAACAGAAAGGATTATTCCTAACCCTGAACTATATGAATCTGCTGTTCTTTGTGGAAACTTTACCGGTGTCCATCTTGCCCTTCCATCTTTGCATGATATGCATGCTGTCCTGATAATGTCTGGTCCGGGTGTTGAACAATATGAAAGAAAATTTCCTGCGAAAATTATCGATGTTGCTCCGACCATATCAAAAATTTTAGGAATGGACGTACCTGCACAGGCTGAAGGAGGCGTTCTCTACGATGTCATCGATCGAATTAAACAATAAAGAATTCCAAACAATTGGCGTTGTTGGCGTTGGAACCATGGGTCATTTCATGGTTGATAAGTTAATTGAAAATAATTTTTCTGTAATTGCTTATGATATTTCTCCCCAAGCTCAAGAATACGCCAGAGACAAGGGTGCTCAAATCGCTGCAACACCTGCGAAACTGGCTGAGCAATGTGGTTTTATTGTCATGTCCCTGCCAGGGGCACCTCAAATCAACGAGGTGGTTTTTGGGCCAGAAGGAATTTCTAAAGCAGTAAAACCCGGTGTAATCGTCGTGGATACAAGCACAGTTGACCCGAATACAACTCGTAAGATTGCTGCCGGATTATCGCCTTTGGGCGTAGATTATTTAGATTGTCCAATTCTTGGAAGACCATCCAAAATTGGATATTGGATGCTTCCAACAGGTGGTAAAGCAGAGGTGATAGAACGTGCAAAACCAGTTCTGGAAACATTCGCATCAACGATTGTCCACGTTGGCGAAAATGGGGCAGGCAATGCCGTTAAACTGCTGAATCAGATGATGTTCACGGTTATCAATGCCGTCTCTTCCGAGGTGATGGCTATTGCTGATTATTGCGGCATTTCAAAAGATATATTTTACCAAACTGTTGCTGGCAGTTCAGCAGCGACCGTGAGCGGACTGTTTAAAGAAGTTGGAAATATTATTCTCAATGATAGTTTTGATAAGCCGACATTCACTGTGGATCTGTTAATAAAAGATACACAACTTGCATTGCAAATGGCAAAGGATGCAGGAGCGCCTTCCGTAATGGCAGGCACCGCTCAGCTCTATAATGAAATTGCTGCTGCAAATGGTTATGGCAAAGAAGATTCAAGTGCCTTGTACAAGACCTATAAACGTCATTTTAATGACATTAATGAAAACTGACAAGAAATTTAAAATCGATTTGAATAATTCCTGTCGTTTTCATGTTTTAGTCTGTGGAGGATGCTTATAAGGTTATGAAAATCATGGAAAGGCTTTTCAAACAAGTTGAAGAAAAGTAAACTTTGTTGCATTTGTTTTTCAATCAGAAAAACAAAAAATAATTACCGGGTAAAATAAATTAAAAGGAGTTTATGATGAAGAAGTTTGCAAAAATGTTCGTAGTAATAATGGTGTTAACAATGCTAATTTCTGCTTGTGCACCAAAAGCACCAGAAGGACCGAAAGAGCCAGAAAAACAAGATACTTCTGTTGGAGAAGGAGAAACCACTTTTGGGTTAATTCCTTTTGAAGAAAAACAAACACTTCGTATTGGGTTCTTCACTGGTTCTCCATTGTCCTATCCTTTCTTATTCGCAGACAAGTTGGGATATTTTGATGAACTCAATATCGAAATAGTCTACAAACCCTTTACAAATGGGCCTGCGATGAATGAGGCAAATGCTGATTGGGATATCGGTGGTGTTGGTTTGGGTGGCCTCGCAAATGGTATGCGTGGTTACGGCTTCCACATCATTGACATTGTTGACTACGAGGACAACCTGGCGTTATTCGCTCGAGCAGGCACGCCTCTGGCTGAAGACCCAACCAATCCCGAAAACTGGAAAGGGACGGAATGGATCTATCCTGCTGGAACAACCGCACAAGCCACTCTTGTAAGCGCTCTGAAAGAGGTTGGACTTTCTTTGGATGACATCGTCTCTATCAACATGGATGTTTCTAACGCTTTAACAGGTTTTAACGGGGGAACGGGTGATGGCTTGGGTGTTTGGAACGTGATTGCGTTTAACGCCGAAGATGCAGGCCATATTCGAATTGGCGATTCAGGTTCACTTGGTTTCAAAGCTCCTTGCGGAACAATTGTTACGCCTGAGACATTGGAAGCCAAGCGCGAGCTGATTGAAACAGCAGTCGCTGTTTTTAAGTTCACAACTGAGTGGCTGTATGAAAGCGATGAAAATATGGCACAAGCAACGCAATGGTTCCTGGAAAATGTCGAAAGTGAAGGACTTAAGATCGATGAAAGTGTTGCCCAACGTGTGATGGACTGGTATCGTGGACCCACAATGGCGGAGTATTTTGAAATTTATACAGAGAAATCTCCTGATGACGCAGGTCTTTATACCAGCCGCGATTTAATTCAAGCTGAAAAAGATATCCTTGTGGGTTTGGATTTCTTCATTTCGCAGGGCAATTATACCAATGAGGAACGGACAGAATTCCTTGATAATGGATTGATCGATCCATCGGTTGCCCTTGGCATTAAAGCAATGCTTGAAAAGCTGAATATCGACTACTAATTTGAAAAGATAATTCGATCTCCTGTCTCTTTCTTTTTTGGAAGAGACGGGAGATACCACTTAAGAGCATGAATTAGGATCTTTATGGATAGCAATTTAAATCAAAGAGTTTTATCTGACGCTGAACAAGTTGCCTTAGCAAAAAGTGAGATCAAACGCAATAATTACCAAAACATGTTGTTTTCGATTATTGGAATTCTGAGTTTTGTGATCTTCTGGCAACTTTTGACAATGAGCGGAAAGGTTGACCAAAGGTATTTATCTTCACCACTTGAGGTGATTAATCTGTTCTTATTTAAACTGGTGGATAAACGCCCTGATGGCGCCGTAATTATGGTAAACATTTGGTCGAGTTTAACCGTCGCTTTATCCGGATTTTTCCTGGCAGTTGTTATCGGCATTCCTCTTGGATTTCTGATGGGTTGGTACAAAGCCATAGATAAATTTGTTCGGCCAATTTTCGAAATCATCCGACCCATTCCGCCAGTATCGTGGATTCCATTAACAATTGTTTGGCTTGGTATTGGTTTGCCTGCGAAAGCGTTCATCGTATTCTTTGCTGCCTTTGTGCCCTGTCTGATTAATGCTTATACGGGCATTCGGCAAACAAGTGAAACACTGATTAACGTTTCAAAAACATGTGGAGCATCAAATTTCACCACTTTCTGGAGAATCGGGATACCTTCAGCCATGACGCTTACCTTTGCAGGAATAAAAGTAGCGATTGGAAATGCATGGGCGACACTTGTTGCAGCTGAAATGCTGGCAGCGTCGAGCGGCTTGGGTTATATGATTCTTATGGGAAGGCAGTTTGGACGGGCTGACCTTGTGATACTTGGAATTGTTGTCATTGCACTCATCGGAACAATTATCACTCAATTCATTGGTTTTATCGAAAACAGGGTGTTGGGATGGAAGAAGCTGTAAATAAAAAAACAATACATTTAAGCGAAGCAGAAATTCGACAACGCCGAATTGAACGCGTGTATATGGTGTTACCAATTATCTCTATAAGTTTGTTAATCCTGCTTTGGATTTCAGCATCGAAAAACTCTGAATTCCCATCGCCGAGAGAAACTCTGGACAGGTTGATCTTGTTGTTTGAAAAACCTGTAAAAGGGATGAATATATTTGGTCACGTATGGCATAGCCTGTTGAGGATTTTTGCAGCCTTGCTTTTCAACTGGACCTTTGGAATTGCTTTTGGAATTCTAATTGGGTGGAATAAAAAAGCAAAGGCTTTGTTCACGCCTTTATTTAATGCCTTTAGAGCAATTCCACCCTTAGCCTGGATACCGTTAATCACACTCTGGTTTGGGTCCGGTGAAATTCCAAAAATCTTGATTGTTATATTTGGTTCCATTGGATCAGTCGTGGTCAACACACAAGCGGGTATAAGTAATGTCGATCAGTTGTATAAAGATGTTGGCACTATTTTTGGTGCAAACAAGAAGCAGATGTTGTTTCGGATAGGCATTCCCTCATCACTGGATGCGATTTTTGCAGGAATACGAACATCAACAAGCGCAGCGTGGATGGTCGTCCTGGCTGCTGAAATGCTTGGTGCGCGGTCAGGAGTTGGGTTCTTAATTACGAGGGGCATGGATTCAATTGATATGCCGTTGATACTGATGTCAATGATCGCCATTGGCATTGTGGGTGCTTTGCTTGCAATATTTACTCAAATTATAGAAGGATTGGTCTGCCCATGGACAAAGAAAAGAGAAGCATTTTAAGCCTTAGGGATATTACAAAGACGTATGTCGTTGAAAATGAAGTGGTTGAAGTCGTTAAGAATATCTCTTTTGATGTTTATGACAACGAGTTCCTGGTAATTCTTGGTCCAGGGCACTGTGGGAAAAGTGTCTTATTAAATCTAATTGCAGGATTAGAAAAACCATTAATGGGAGAAATATTCCTTGACGGTGAGAAGATTGTGGGAAGCGACAGCAGAATCGCCATGGTTTTTCAACGTCTTGCATTATTACCGTGGAAAACCGTGATGGGTAATGTTGAAATTGGACCTTTGCTTGCAGGAACTGACAAGAAAGATAGGCGCGAAAAAGCTCAAAAGTATATTGACCTTGTTCGTTTGACCGGGTTTGAGGACTATTATGTGAATCAACTTTCTGGTGGAATGAAACAACGTGTTGGAATTGCAAGAGCCTATACCAATGACCCCGAAATTTTGTTAATGGATGAGCCTTTTGGTCAGTTGGATGCTCAAACACGATATTTCATGCAGGAAGAAATACAACGCATTTGGCAAGAAGAAAAACGCACAGTGATATTTGTTACAAATAACATTGAAGAAGCAATTTATCTTGGTGATCGAATTATTTTATTCAGTAAAGCACCTGCGAAAATAAAAGAAATTTACGATATTGACTTACCAAGACCTCGTGATACGGTTAGTCAAGAATTCTTAAGGATTCGTAAGATGGTATCCCAGAATACCGATCTTGCAATTTAGCATCGGGAGGTTATGAATGGTCTCAACTGATACAAAACACAAAGTCGAAGTAAAGAATCTTACAAAGTATTTTGGAGATCTCCATGTCATAGACAATATCTCTTTCAATATCAAGAAAGGAGAATTTCTGTGTGTTGTAGGTCCAACCGGTTGTGGAAAAACAACGTTTCTGAACTTGCTCACCAGAATTTACGCACCGACTGAAGGTAATCTATATATTGATGGGGAATTGGCTGATGTAAAAAAACATAACCTTGCTTTTGTGTTTCAAGAACCTTCATCAATGCCCTGGCTTACTGTAGAAAAAAATCTACGTTTTGGTCTTGAAATTAAAAAATATCCTGAAGCTGTCATCAAGGAGCGTGTCGAAAAAATCATTTCCTTGTTAGGCTTGGATCCTTTTAGAAATCAATACCCCCATCAACTCTCAGTAAGTACCGCACAACGTATCATTATTGGTCGTGCTTTTGCAATGAACCCCGATCTGCTTTTAATGGACGAGCCCTACGGACAGATGGACATAAAACTGCGGTTTTTCTTGGAAGATGAAGTTATTAGACTCTGGAAAGAACTTGGTGCGACCGTTATTTTTGTGACACATAACATTGAAGAAGCTGTTTACCTTGCTGAAAGAATCTTGATCCTAACAGATAAACCTACCACCATCCGAGATGAAGTGATAATAGATTTACCCCGACCAAGGGACATCACAAGCCCTGAATTTACAGAGATTCGAAAATATGTGACTGAACAAATTAAGTGGTGGTAGGAAAATTACAGACTATTGAAAAATAAGATTTCGGTATTTACTTATTACCGAAATCTTATTTATTAAATTGTTTGGTGGTTGTGTAATTATTGTAAATATTCTAAAAACAAATGGATTAATTACCGATTTGGCTTAAGTATCTCCGGGTCAATCCCGGCGGCATAGGCTACGCCAATAGCGCCGGGGCCGGTATGGGTGCCAAGGACGGGGCTGATGTTGGCGAGGATGATCTCATCTGGTTTGAACTCACGCTTAATCCTGTTGAGTACGTTGGCTGCAGATTCAGCGGCTGATGCAGAAACTACCCCCATCATATTGATCCTTTCATGGCCGTTGATTCCATCTTTCAGAAGTTCAATCAAACGATCATGCGCTTTTTTTGTGCTGCGTACACGCTCAATCGCTTCCACTTTTCCGTCTTTGAGCTGGAGAATTGGCTTTAAATCCAGAGCGGTGCCGAGGAAACGAGAAGCGCCGCCAATTCTACCTCCACGGTGGAGAAACTCCAGAGTGTCCACTGCGAAAAACACATCAGTATGTTCACGAATTAACTCAACGATCGATTTGCATTCTTCAAGAGAGGCGCCATTTTTTGCTGCACGTGCAGCGGAAAGCGCCATAAATGCAAGGGGCAGGCTTGTGCTTTGAGAATCGACAAGCTCAATTTTTGCTTCGGGAACCATTGCTTTTGCCTGAATGGCTGAATCAAGCGTTCCAGAAAGGGCAGAGGAAATTACCACGGTTAGAATTCCGTGCCCTGTTTCGTGTAATTTCTTGAAAACATCAGCAAAGCCTTGAATTGTGGCTTGTGAAGTGGATGGCATGACCTTCGTCGTCGAGAGCCGGGTATAAAATTCGTCCGGCGTGATATCAATATTATCCCGATAAGTTTCATTTCCCCAGATGACAACAAGCGGCACAACGGTGATATTGTAAGCCGCAACGTGGTCGGGAGAAAGATATGCGGTCGAATCTGTGACAATTGCTACTTTGTTCATCTTGAATTCCTTTTATTATTATAAATTGTTAATCTGATGCATTTTCTGCTATTAACCCTTTATGTGAGTTATAGTTGCGACCAAAGTTTGTAAAGCTTCGGATGCCCAAGCCTTCATTTTCTGACGCTTTATAAAAAATCTAATTTCCAAACAGCACACTATTTTCCTGTGGTTTACTTGACCATCTGTGTTAATCACGCTAAAATCACAGGTTGAAAGTTCGTTCAGTGGAAATATAATAAAAGACGTGTTTGATAACCTGACTGAAAAACTGACCAAAGTATTTGAAAACCTGCGACGTCACGGACGCCTGTCTGAAGATGATGTAAACGCGGCGATGCGTGAAGTTCGTTTTGCATTGCTTGAAGCGGATGTTCATTACAGTGTCGTTAAAAACTTTACAGAACGGGTAAAAACGCGTGCTGTTGGGCAGGAAGTCTCTAAAGCGTTGAACCCGGCACAGCAGGTTATTAAAATTGTGAATGAAGAATTGATCAGCACCCTGGGTGATCACAGTCCTCTGAACCTTAAAGGTGAGCGCCCACACGCGATCATGTTGATTGGTTTACAGGGTTCAGGGAAGACGACGGCGGCTGCCAAGCTGGCAAAAAAACTTCGAAGCCAGGGTGAAAGAGTCCTTCTTGTGGCAGCAGACCCTTACAGGCCAGCCGCTGTTCAACAATTGCAGAAATTAGGGGAACAAATCGATGTTCCTGTTTATTATAAAGAAAACGATCCTCCACCAAAGCTGGCTTCGGATGCGTATAGGACAGCGCGCAACAGCGGCGTGAGTGTACTTATTCTCGATACTGCCGGTAGGTCGCAGCTGGATGAAGCGTTGATGGATGAACTCAACACGATTTCGAAGAAAATCAACATCAATGAGACTTTGCTTGTTGTTGATGCGATGATTGGACAGGAATCATTGAATGTAGCGCAGGGTTTTCGAAAAGACCTGCCTGTTTCTGGACTGATTCTGACCAAAATGGATGGCGATGCAAGGGGCGGCGCTGCGATTTCGATCCGTGAGGTGACGGGTATCCCCATAAAATACCTGGGTGTGGGTGAGTCTGTTGATGCAATTGAAGAGTATAATCCAGGTAGGCTTGCATCCCGAATACTGGGGATGGGTGACGTCTTGGGCTTGATCCAAAAAGCAGAGGAGTCCCTCAATCAGGCTGAAGCTGAGCAGCAGGCTGAGAAATTGATGCGCGGTGAATTTTCACTGGAAGATTTCGCCAAGCAATTAAAACAAATGCGCAAGATGGGTCCGCTGGGGCAGCTCATGGAGATGCTCCCTGGACAGATGGGACAGGTTGCTCGCCAGGTTGATCCTCGCGACGCCGAGTCGCAATTGATGCAAATTGAAGCGGTGATCAATTCAATGACTGTTGAAGAACGCCGCAACCCGAAAGTATTAAATGCCAGTCGCAGGAGACGCATTGCACAGGGCTCGGGCCTGGAAGTTCAGGTCATCAACCAGGTCCTTAAGCGTTTTCGAGAAACTCAGCGGCTGATTAAAACATTGCAAAAATCAGGCGGCAAAGGTTTTGGTCGCATGATTGGATAGCCGGAGGATGAGATAGGTCGCGTACCCTTCCACGCACTCTCAAACCTTTTTGAATCATCGGGCTTATTTATTAAAACTGAACAATAATAGAGGAGAATAACTTCGATGGTACGTATTCGTTTGCGCCGGGTTGGCGCCCGGAATCAAGCACATTACCGTGTTGTGGTGGCTGATATAGAAAGCCCACGCGATGGTCGCTATATTGAAATCGTGGGTCATTACAATCCACGCACAAACCCTTCAACAATTGTTTTAAAGGATGATCGGATTTTTTATTGGCTGAGTGTTGGTGCCCAGCCGTCAGATTCGGTAGACAGCCTGTTTAAACAAACAAAATTGTGGGATCGGTACGAGCGCTTAAAAGCAGGTGAGGATGAAAAAGCACTCGTTGAAGAAGCTGAGGAACTTTATAAGAACAGGGTAACAAGCCCACGTACAAACCCTTGATTGTCTTAAACTGACAGAAAGCAGCGAGGCAAACATGAAAGGTGATAACCTTCAGGGATTGGTTGAATTTGTCGCACAATCGCTGGTAGATCAACCGACTCAAGTGAACGTAAAAAAATATCAACGAGGCAATAGCGTTAACCTGGAATTGCAAGTAGCCAAATCTGATATGGGGCGCGTGATTGGTAAGGACGGACGCGTTGCCAATTCTATTCGGATACTTCTTAAGGTGGCTGCTGCACGTGAAGGCAGTCGAGTCAACCTTGACATTCTTGACCCTTACTAGGGTTCGAATTTCATAACATGTCAAAAAAAGATCTCAAAACATCAGGCTCGCCGGGATCCGGCGAGCCTGGCTTTCTCCGTGTTGGGAAATTAAGGCGTGCCCATGGGGTGAAGGGCGAAATTCCGATTGAGATCTATATTGAAATGTTTGAATTGCTCTCCCCCGGGTGCACTGTTTATATTGGACATCAGCATGCACCTTACAACATTGAAGAAACACGCTGGAAACAAAATCTTTTGCTCGTTAAATTTAAAGAGATTGGCGATCGGACGATTGCCTCCCAGTTGACCAATAAATTCGTGTATGTCATTGATTCACAACGGCCTGTTCTTGATGAAGATGGATTCTATGACCATGAGTTGATTGGAATAACCGTCTTTTTCGAAAGCGGCGAATATGCCGGCAAGTTGACGGAAGTGTTGGAAACGGGGGCAAATGATGTCTACGTGTGTGTTGATCCTGATGGCAAAGAAATTCTTATTCCTGTCATAGATGATATGATCCTGACGGTTGATTTGGAAGAAAACAAGATGATCATCAGGAAGATGGTATGGTACGGTGAGGGGGATTAATGAACGACGAGAAAAAGTATTGGATAGGATTCAACCTTGTCAGGGGGATTGGATCGGTTCGATTTCAACAGATACGAACCTTTTTTGGTGATCTTTCTACCGCCTGGCAGGCACCTCCTGAGGCTTTCCAGCAGGCCGGGTTACCTGAGAGAGCCCGGGTTAATTTTCTGAAACTTCGTCAGGAAATTGACCTTGATCAGGTTCTTGATTCAATTCTGGAAAAAAATGTCACCGTTCTGACTTTTCTGGATCATGATTATCCAGATTTATTGCGAGAAATTGACCAGGCTCCTCCGGTGATCTATCTGAAAGGGGCGCTAACACCCACAGATGCCTTTTCGGTTGCTGTTGTCGGAACCCGTAAGGTATCGGATTATGGTCAGCAGGTTACCCGCGACACCTGCACCTACCTGGCAGCACGTGGATTGACGATTGTCAGTGGACTGGCACGGGGTGTTGATGCGCTTGCCCATCAACATGCACTCAAGGCGGGTGGACGTACGATCGCAGTATTGGGCAGCGGCGTTGATGTGATTTATCCGCCCGAGCATCGAAAGTTGGCCAGTGCAATTGTTGAGAATGGCGCATTGATCAGCGACTACCCGCTGGGGACACAGCCGGAAGGCATAAATTTTCCTCCCCGCAACAGGATCATCTCAGGTCTTTCATTAGCAACAGTTGTGATTGAGGCTGGCGATCGCAGCGGTGCGTTGATCACCGCTGACTTTGCCCTGGAGCAGGGACGCGAAGTCTTTGCAGTGCCGGGCAATGTGCTATCGCCTGTCAGTCGCGGGACAAACCGTCTGATTCAAAATGGCGCCTATGCCATGATCTCTCCGCAAGATGTTTTTGATGTGTTGAATCTGGACCAGATTGATGCAAAGAAAGATGCCCGACGACTGCTGCCCACGGATGATATTGAAGCAAGAATTTTACAGGTGATCGATTATCAACCCAAACATATTGATGAGATTTGCAACGAGACCGATTTAGCCATTGAAAAGGTTTCAGCAGCGCTCACACTGATGGAACTAAAAGGTATGCTCCAGCATGTCGGTGGTATGCGCTATGCTTCCATTCAAGATATGAACAGAAAGCAGGTGTAGGATGACCTATGAACATTTTTATGCTGTCATTATGGCTGGCGGTAGTGGGACACGATTGTGGCCTCTTTCCCGCAAAGATCGACCCAAGCAGGTATTGACGATCAGCGGAGATCGAAGTTTGTTTCAAAATGCGGTGGATCGATTAGAAGGGCTCTTTCCCTTTGAAAGAATTCTGGTGGTGACAATTGCTGAACAGATGCCGCTATTGCAGAAGGATTGCCCGGAGATTCCACCCGAGAACTTTCTTCTTGAACCATTGCCAAGGGGTACTGCCTCGGTGGCTGCGATGGCAGCGATGGCGATCCGCCATCGAGATCCGCAGGCTATGATCGCCATGTTGACCGCCGATCATCTGATCAAGAATGACGCTCATTTGCGGCAACTTTTAATGGCTGCTCATGACGTGGCGAAGGAAGACTACCTTGTCACCCTCGGCATTACACCCCATTATGCTGCCACCGGTTTTGGATACATTCAAAAGGGAGCAGCCTTGGGCGAGTACCAGGGATTGGGTAGTTTTGAAGTGGAGAGGTTTAAAGAAAAACCCGATAGAAAAACTGCAGAAGTGATGATTGCAGATGAGCAGCATGTTTGGAATTCAGGAATGTTTATCTGGCAGGTTGATGCGGTGTTGGAAGAAATTAAACAACAGATGCCCGAATTATTTGCACAGATCGAGCAAATCGACCGAGTGTGGGGCACACCAGCACAGGAAAAAACCCTGAGGTCTATCTGGCCTTTAATCAAGCCGCAGATGATCGATTATGGCATCATGGAGAACGCCCGTAAGATTGCTGTGATCCCGTCGATCGATCTTGGATGGTTTGATGTGGGCAGCTGGGAATCGATGTTTGACGCCCTGACCGGCGATTCTTTGGGCAATATCTTCATGAGTGGTGATTCCATTGCGCTTGACACACGCGGTACACTCATTTGTGAAGATTCTTCAGATCGGCTTATCGTGACCGTTGGTGTAGAAGATCTGATTATTGTCGATTCTGGCAATGCATTGCTGATCTGCGATCGAAAAAATGCCCAGCAAGTGCGGGACATTGTGAAAATTTTGCAGGAAAGCGGTCGAGATGCTTATATATAGGAGTTAATATTGTTAATAGCTTATTGTGTAAAATGTCGAGAAAAAAGAGAAATTACGGATCCGGTTCCTGAATACAATGCAGCCGGCGCCCCCGTGACGAGGGGGATTTGTGCTGTTTGTGGAACGAAAGTTTATCGGATGGGTCGAACTGAAGCACACGAAGGGCTTCCCAAGCCCGAGGTGAACCGTAAGAAAGAGGTTGAACGCAAAGGACAGCTGGTGATTGTTGAATCGCCCGCCAAAGCCAGGACGATCAGCCGTTTTTTAGGTAAGGGTTACACGGTGCGTGCATCCGTTGGGCATGTGCGTGATCTGTTGAAGTCAAAGTTGTCAGTGGATGTCGAAAACAATTTTGAGCCGCAGTACAGGGTGCCCAACGACAAACGTGAGATTGTGAAAGAGCTGAAAAAACAAGCCAAAAAAGCAGAAAAGGTTATTTTGGCAACTGACCCCGATCGCGAAGGGGAAGCGATTGCCTGGCATCTGATTGAAGCAGTCGAAGTTGATGAAGAACGAACCCAGCGGGTCGTCTTTCACGAGATTACAGAAAATGCAGTGATGCAAGCTTTTGCTCACCCTCGCACAATTGATATGGACCTGGTGGATGCGCAGCAGGCACGCAGGATTTTGGATCGACTGGTCGGTTATGGCATCAGCCCGATCCTCTGGAAAAAGGTGCGCAGTCGCCTTTCAGCGGGCCGTGTCCAATCCGTTGCCTTACGTCTGATTGTGGAGCGAGAACGCGAAATTGACGACTTTGATCCGGTTGAATACTGGTCCATTCATGGCGACTTTTTGCCGGAGGGCGGACAGGTTTCTTACCGTGCCAAGCTGGTCAAAATCAACGGCGATGACCCCGAATTAGGAAATGCTGAGACAGTTGAGCCGATCCTCGAGGATATGCGTGCGTCGGCGTACCATGTCAGTTCCATCAAGCGGGGTATTCGTAAGCGCAGCTCCTCGGCGCCATTTATCACCAGCACCTTGCAACAGGATGCCTCGCGCAAACTTGGTTTTACAGCCCGTAAAACGATGGCGATTGCACAGCAATTATATGAAGGCATCGAACTGGACGGTGAGGGCACCAGCGGTTTGATCACCTATATGCGTACAGACTCCACCCAGGTTTCTGCAGAAGCCTTGAAAGAAGTCAGGGCATTTATTGGTAAACAATACGGAAACGAATACCTTCCCAAAAAACCATCTGTTTATAAAACGCGAACGCAATCTGCGCAGGAAGCCCACGAAGCCATTCGCCCCACTTCTGTCCACAGGCAGCCTAAAACGGTCCAGAAGTATTTGACAAAGGATCAATTCAAGCTGTACCAGTTAATCTGGCAGCGTTTTGTGGCGTCCCAGATGCTGGATGCGATTTATAACACGCTTGCGGTGGATGTGGTTGGAAAAAGCCAGAAAAATGATTATCTGTTGAGGTCTTCGGGAAGCCAGCTTCAATTCCCGGGGTTCCTGGTGGTTTATGAAGAAGGCAAGGACGAAGACCGACATGAGGATGAGGATGTTGACAGCGAACGCATCCCAATTGATGACATCAGAGAACAACAGCCCCAGACATTGAAGGACCTTTTCCCTGAGCAGCATTTCACCCAGCCGCCGCCGCGCTTTACCGAGGCATCGCTGGTGCAGGCGCTTGAGGAGAATGGGGTTGGTCGCCCCTCGACCTATGCGCCGATCCTTACCACCATTCAAAACCGGGGATATGTGGTTCGTGAAGCTAAGCGACTGGAACCGACGGAGACGGGGTTTTTGGTGAATGACCTTGTTGTCGATTATTTTCCCACGATCGCTGATATCCACTTCACATCGAAACTGGAAGACCAGCTTGACCTGATCGCTTCTGGCAAGGCGGAATGGGTGGACGTGATCGACGATTTTTACGGGACATTTTCAGAGCGTCTAGCACATGCGGAAGCTGAAATGCCTGAAGCAAAAGTGGAGCTGGAAAAAGTGGGAAGGCAATGCCCGAAATGCGGCCATGACCTTATTATCCGTTGGGGGCGGTTTGGCAAATTCATCAGCTGCAGCAACTTCCCTGAATGCCGCTACACGGAGCCATACCTGGAGAAAATTGGGATGACCTGTCCGAAATGCCATGAAGGCGATGTGGTCGAGCGGAAGACCCGGAAGGGCAGGACTTTCTATGGTTGTTCCCGCTATCCCGATTGTGATTTTACCTCCTGGAAGCGCCCTGTTCCCACACCCTGCCCTAAATGCGGCGGCACATTGGTGATATCAAATAAACGTCATCTGACCTGCTTGGATTGTGAAGAGACGTTTTTGCAAGATGAAATTTTAGGTGAGTCCGAAATGGCATAAAGCTTGCAATCTTTTCTGAGCAATTACGGATTGCAGAAAAAACGTATGTATTCTACAATAGTCGTAAGGGATAATTTTCGTATAGAAATGATGGGAGTTTAAGATGGACTCAGAAAAGATAAAAATGTGGCTGAAAGATTTCCGTATCACCATTCCTGTCGGCGTGGTACTGGGCTTAATCCTGGGATTAATCATTGGATGGGGGATTTGGCCCGTTCAGTGGACGGACCTGGCACCCTATCACCTCAGGCCGGATCTTCGTGAAGATTATTTGCGCATGGCCATTCATACAACCACCACTGTGGGTGATGCTTCGATCGCCAATAAAGCCTGGGCAGAGCTGGAAGACACTGCACAGGAGACTCTGGACGCCGTTCGAGGCGCACCGGGATTCCTGCTGCCTGATCAGATCACAAGCTTTGTCGCAATTGTCGGCGCGGGAGATGTTGAAACTCCCCTGATCGAACAGCCAACGGAGGCTGTGGAGGTTGTGGAGGAAGTGCCTGCTGACGAAAGCAGTGGACCAAACTGGTTCTTGTTGAGCGGCTTGTGTTTGGTGCTGATCGTGGCGGGCGGTGCGGCTTTTTACTTTTTTGTCCTCAGGGGCAGGTCGCCTCGTGAAGTCTTTGAAGAAGATTTGGGTTTTCGAAAGGAAGCGACAAGCGAGCCTATCTATGACGATGAAGGTTATTATCCCCCGGCGGAGGTCGATGATTACGGAATTCCTGAGAAAAATGGCTCCGCCCTTCCAGTTGCCCAATTCATGACCACCTATGCCATCGGTGATGATCTGTATGATGATTCATTCAGCATCGATGCCCCAACAGGCGAATTTCTTGGCGAGTGCGGCGTTGGGATCTCGGAAACCGTCGGCGTGGGCGATCCCAAACATGTCGCTGCTTTTGAGGTCTGGTTGTTTGATAAGGATGATATTCAGACGATTACCAAGGTGATCATGAGCGAGCACGCCTTCAACGATGATAAAATACGGATGCGGCTTGAATCGAAGGGCGAGCCTATTCTGGCTGAAATCGGCAAACAAGTTTTGCTTGAAACAGCCACGTTGCAGCTTGAAGCCCGGATTATTGATATGGAATACGGTGAAGGCGCTGCACCTGATCAGAGCTTCTTCGAGCGGATAGCCCTTGAGCTGGCGGTTTGGCCTAAGAAACGAATGAGCATCTAAACCTGACCCTTTAAAAAAATGAAAAGAGAGGCTGTCCAGGTAGACGGGGCAGCCTCTTTTTGATTCGATGGTTCCCGGAGTGAAAGTCGACCTCTGAAAAACAAATGTAAATCAGGGGATTTCTTAAGTTAAAGGCAATGAGACTGCTGATATTGACAGTCTCATTTTTATTTTTTTGTGATGCCTACGCAATGGCAATGATTTCTAATTGAATGTTTCCACCTGAGGGGAGTTCCACCTCGACAATATCGCCAGCTTGATGTCCAAGCAGCGCTTTTCCGATAGGCGATTCATCTGAAATCTTCCCGTTTTGGGGATCTGCTTCTTGTTTGCCCACCATCAAATAGGTCTCAGGTTCATAACCATCTTCTCTGATCGTGAAGGTTGCACCCAGCGCCACGTGCTGGTAAGTTTCCCTGGATTCAATGATCTCGGCATTGCGCAAAATGGCCTCGATTTCCTGGATACGTCCTTCCAAAAAACCCTGGTCTTCTTTGGCTTTATGGTAATCGGCATTCTCGGAAAGATCGCCCATCGAGATGGCATGTTTTAACCGTTCCGAGAGCTCCTTGCGACCTTTCTCCGTAAGTTCTTTAAGTTCAGTCTCTAATTTGCGTTTGCCCTCAGGCGTGATGTAATGAATATCATTCATTGCTGTAACCTCATTAGAAGAAGATGTCGGGATTTATGGAAGCACCAGGGGATCGAATAATTTATGGTATTCATCGATCGCAGAACGATCGGTCATTCCCGCAATGTAATTACAGATGGTGTGTTCCAATCCAATTTCATCGATCATATCACGATACTGCACAGGCAAGATAGCCGGTTCATTCAGGAAAGCATCAAACAAGCGGGCAATCACATTTTCCGCCTTGACCGCCATGCGCACGACGCGATAATGGTTGTATAAATTGGTGAACAAGAAATCTTTCAATTCTCTATTACGGCGGTGCATATCCTCGCTAAACCCGACCACATTGTAGGGGAGTTTTTGCAACTCATCAACACTGCGCACACCGCTACGGCGAATCATGCGATCCACCGATTGGATGAGATCGTTGACCTCGATCCCGATCAGACGCCGGATCAGACGATGCCTGGCGAGTTCATCAAGGGGGTCGGAACGACGTCTTCCAATTGATTCGTTGATCACCTCCCACAGAGAAATCCCCGCCAGCTGCTCAGGAACAATCAAGCCTGACCTGAGTCCGTCATCAAGATCGTGGGCGGTGTACGCCAGTTCATCGGCAGCGTTCGTGATCTGCGCTTCAAGATGACCGCGCAGGGTGGGGTTAAAATCCCTTGCATCGGAAACATCATATTCGGTCTCGTGTTTAACAATGCCTTCTAAAACTTCCCAGGTCAGATTCAAACCATCAAAATCGGGATAGCGCTTTTCAAGCATGGTTACAATTTGAAAGGATTGGCGGTTATGGTCGAACCCGCCATGGTCCATCATCAGGCGGGCAAGTTCCTTTTCGCCCGAATGCCCAAAGGGCGGATGCCCCAGGTCATGCGCCAGACAGATCGTTTCGGTCAGGTCTTCGTTCGCGCCCAGGGCGCGGGCAACACTTCTTCCAATTTGAGAAACCTCGAGCGTGTGGGTCAGACGTGTGCGATAGTAATCGCTTTCATAATTAATGAAAACCTGCGTTTTGTATTCAAGCCGCCTGAAAGCCGTGGTGTGAAGGATGCGGTCGCGATCCCGCTGAAAAACAGTGCGATAATCCGGTTCATCTTCGAGAACAGCCCGTCCTTTTGAGTCTTTACTGCGAAGGCCATAAGGGGCGAGCGCCTGATCTTCTAACTCTTCCAGTTGTTGACGCGTTAAAATCATATGCTTTCTCCGATATTGCGTGTAAATTGTGATTATACCGAATTAATATGAAATGATTGTGCCCAATTCAACGCCTGCCAGCGCTTTTTGGATGTTGCCGGGTTCAGCGCCTGAGAAGATCTGGACTTTTAGCTGTGGGAGTTTGGTCACAAGTGAAAGCATCCACTGCACTTTGGACAGCATGCCACCCGTGACATCGGCGGATGCTGAACCCTGTAAAACCGGTTCGATTTCGTCAATGAGCGCAGGTGTGATCTGCGGAATGATATTCTCGGGATGCTGCGGGTCTTGGTATACGCCCTGATCCAACCCGGCGAGCAAGATCCTGGTGGGGCGCAACTTTTCAGCCAGATAATGGAACAATTCTTCGGTTGAGAAGATCGTGCCGCCCAATGCCTGATCAAAGATGACATCACCTGCCACGACAGGTATGATACCGTGAAGGAGCGCCATTTGAATGGGGGCGATATCCCAGCTGTGCAGACGGCGCCTTTTGGCCATGACACCCGCTGAAGGAGGGAAAGCAAGCACAGGCAAATCGGCATCGGAGAGGGACCGGATCATGATCTGATTGAGCTCCCGTGCTGCTCGCCAAACTTTAATGAAACCCTGCCAGTAGGTCGGGTTTTGTTCGCCCAGCTGCGTTTGATATTGGGAGGCAACCGCGTGACCAAAGGAGCCGGAGCCATGACCGATCAGGAGTTTGAGGGATGGGTTCGCCTTGCTGGCTGAGGCAATTTCTTGCGAGATGCGCGTTATGGTTTCAGGTCGCGGCGTAAGAGGGACATCCTTATCTGTGATCAGTGACCCTCCTAATTTTAGAAATACCAGTTCAGGCTGTGTCATCGATCCTCCAGGGGGTCAGGGTGGTCATGAGGGTGGTTTTTGCGCCTGCTTCTATCAGTGCTTTCTCAACGGCAGCGATGTTTTTTTCAGGCGCCAGTGCGATCATATTCCCGCCGCGCCCACCACCGGACAATTTTGCACCAGCAGCGCCCGCCCTTCGGGCTGCCTTGATCAGGATTTCGAGCCGGGAGCTGCTTACTTCAAGCTCTTCTAAAAGGTCCTGGTTTTCATACAGCAACTGACCCAAACGCTGGAGATCGCCTTCAATCAGGGGGGTGCGGGCTGCTTCCACAATGCTGCCGATCCTTTGGATCAGCGCTCCATAACCTACGGGGTCATTGGTGATCAGCTGATTTACATCAGAAACGGTTTCACGTGTTGGCGTTGTTTCGCCCGTATCTGCAATCACCCAGTGGGTGGGTTGCTCAATGTGTAAAAACTCGGTTGGGTTGTCTCGCCTGAAAAAGACCGGTTGCTGATATGCGATGACGTTGTTATCGATGCCGGAGGGTGTGCCGTGCTGGATCTTTTCAACTTCGTATGCCAGCGCGGAGACCAGATCGGGTGGGAAGGGCTTGCCCAGGTAGGCGGAAAGTGCCCGGATAATCGCCACAGAGATGGCTGCGCTCGAACCCATCCCGGCGGCGATGGGGATGGTTGAAGTGATTTGCAGGGTGAAGGCAGGGATGTGGATCAATGCAAGTTCTTCCAGCGTTAACCGGATGGCTTTCGCCAATGGATCATCGGCGGACAGGGCTTCAAGATCAGCGTCAAGACCGATATCCAATGCTTGAACATGAATGCCGGCGTGCTCGGAAGCAAGATCGGGGATGACGCGTGCGGTTGCATTGACACGTGTTACGGGTATGGCGATGGCAGGCTGCCCATACACCACCGCATGTTCCCCAAATAAGATGATCTTCCCTGGCGCTTTTTCAAATAGGATAGGCATGATTCTTTGCGATCAAAACAAATAAATAAAGAGGACAACCGTTAGCCCCCATAAGCCAATTGCCGCCTGCATGGGACGGTCTTTTAACACGATTTCTTCAGGCGCCCCACCAAAATTTTTCATGCGAATCAGGTAAAGATAGCGAAAGAGGGCGTAGATCACAAAAGGAATGGTCAGCATCATACTGTAATTACCGGGTTTGATCTCCGCAGAAAAAGTGTACAGGCAATAGGTCATCAGGGTGGTGCTGAGGACGATGGTGATGAATTGATCCAGCAGGGCCAGTGAATAGCCTTCCAATACACGGCGGTGGGAGCCGGCTGCTGTTTCAAGAAGCTGGATTTCAGCACGACGTTTTCCGAGACCGATGAAGAGAGATAGAAAGGTCGTTGCCACGAACAGCCACGGCGAGAAACGCTGGGTGACAATCACCACCAGCCCCGCTGCAACTCGCAGAACAAATCCTGCTGACAGGATCATTACATCGATCAGGGGGATATGTTTGAGCCACAATGAATAAGCCAGCATCAGCAGGACATAACCGCTGACGATCAACCCAAAGTTCAGGTTGAGGAGGAACGCAGCTGGAAAGGTCAACAGGGACAATATGCCAATCGCGATTTGGGCTGCGGTCTTTGCCAGCCTGCCAGAGGCAAGCGGCCGCTCTTTTTTTACAGGATGCTCCCGGTCCTTTTCAATATCCACCAGGTCATTAATGAAATAAACAAGGCTGGATGCCAGAGAAAACAGGATGAAGGCAGCTGTGGTGACCAGAAGCGAGTGGCGATTGGTCAACTGTCCATCAAAGACCAGGGCAGCAAATACAAAGACATTTTTAAGCCACTGCCTGGGGCGCATGGTTTCAAGAATGAGCGTTAATCCTTTCATATTGTTCCAATATTATCACACATTGAATGATGAACGTGAAGAGCAAAGATGGGATCGTGGCACCCTCAATCAAGGCTGATTCGGTGTCCTTCAGCGGATTGGCTGACCAATCAAAACCCTTGTGATGACGCTTGTGTTGATGGGTGTATGGCAATGATAATAATATAATTTCTCTGAGTTTTAAGCGTAAATCAAGGGCTTCTATGTCATTCGCGAATAACAAAATCAAGGGCTTCTATTGACAGATTAAAAATATATGAGATAATTAGTAGTAAGTATATTATTTTGTTTAGAGGTGTTTTTTACTCGTAAACATCATAAAAATGGGACAAGAGTAATGTCGTGTTGCGAAGAAAAATATTGGTTATTAGGGGTATGGAAAAGAAGTTCTAATATTTTTATTCGTTAGCCATTAGATTACTTGTATCAGGGGACGATTACCCAATCCCACATCGTAGAGAATTTTATTTGTTTTCTTAATAGTTCAGCGGCTTCTTTAATATTACTGTTAACCGTGGATGAATCGACTCTCGTTCTATCGTAGAAAGCTGATCCTCACCCCTTTATATCGTTCTTCCTGAAAAACACCGATGAAGATCGAAGGGTGATCATCGTAATATTGGGGTGATTTCTACGGAGGCTTTAATTATGTTGTCTGAGTTTGCTGGATTGATGGTGTTCTGAGAAAGCACACCATGAAAAAGCGAATTGCTCAAAATATTTATGATTTGATGCCGAACTGTTTGAAAGTGTGCATGTGAAAAAATAAAGTATTGAATATTTCAAGGGGTTGACGGTCATGAAAGCCAACGATGATTAAAAAACCCTGCGATGATTTTAGAACGAAAACATTTTTGCCCAATGGAAGGGGTGCCTTTTGAAAAGAAATCTTTTAACAAAGCAGTACGCTTTGCGGAAGAGCCGTATTCTTCTATGTGGTAAGGCAGTCTTGATGATCAGCGGGCTAACCTTTCGACTGCATCTTGCAGAAATCACCGCAGCGCAAAATAGGATCCACTTGAGAGTCAGGGCGCTGCTCGGAACTTTAGCAGACCTCAGCCCTGTGAACAAAATCGCGGTAGACAGCCCCATCGTGTTCTGTTATGGATATCACGCTCTGGCAAGTGCAGATAACGGACATACGGCTTCCTTAATAACATGGTTTGTGTTGCCCCAAAGCCTTTGTTTCACCTGTTTTAGAACCGTAACAGGTGGTGATGGCTACCCTGATGGGGTGAATTTCTCGGGATGGCGTCAAACAGCTATCAATTTAACCCCAGCCAACAATCCCATATATGGGATTTTTTCAGCCGCTGAAGAAGCGACATTCTTTTTAATTAACGGCAAGCAGGTGCATTTGCCCACCCCTGGAGAGGAGGACCATTTCCCTTTGCACAGCATTCTACAATCATGAGGGAGCTGACCAAATGGCTTGATGATCTGCTTCGAGCAGCCCACATCGCAGATGAAATTAATTGATCCAGTCCAATCATTTATTAGAAGAGAGGAGTAATGATGAAAACCAAATCAGGTTTGAAAATAATCAATATTTTTGTCATGGCGCTGATCTTGCTGGGCACAGCGCTGAACGGGACCGCGCCGGTGAAGGCAGAGCTCGTAGAAGTCCCCCGCGCCCAGGGAGGTGCGCCGACCAATGTTGCGCTGATCACGGATTATGGCGTGGATATCAGCGACCCAATAAAATCTGCTATAGCAGGCTTAATTCATGATTGGGCGCCAGATGCGGTGGTGACCGCCGGGGACAACTATCATGACCGCGAACCACGCTGTAGCTCGTATGCAGCATGTGTTGCTGGTTATAACAACTACACAGATGGTTACACCGATTTTGTTGGGCAAAAGAATTTCTTTCCAGCCTATGGCAACCATGACAAAGGACATTCTGATCTGTATCGCGCCTATTTCAATTATCTTCCCGGATCTACAAACGGTTTAGCACCACTATATTATGACGTAAAGATCGGAAATATCCATTTCTGGATTCTGGACGGGAATGAAAAAATAGAAGGGTCAGCTCAAGAAACCTGGCTGGCAGAAAATGCGCCTGATTTAGAATCTCCTTGGAATATCGTTGTGGTCCACCAGCCCCCCTATGGAACCGGATTTTATGGTGATTCGAATGGAACCGGATATTATTTTGGAGATCACACTATAATCGATTATGCAAGTTACGGGATTGACTTTGTTATTGGGGGTCATAACCATCATTACGAGCGATTAGAAAAGGACGGGGTGCGATATTATATTGCAGGAAAAGCTGGCGATACATCTGATAATCGCACCTGTACGGGAACAGGTTCGGCGGCAACCACTGAGTTTTGTGCCGGAACCCAAGATCCACCCCATAATAGCTACGGTTATATGCAGCTTATTGCCACTGAAACCGAGATTGAATTGAACTTTATCGGTCAGGATGGTGCCCTGGTTGATTCGCATACTAAAACAAAGACTTCAAGCACTGAGCCCTCGATGTACTCCTGGGTGGCGTATAACGATGTGGTTTACCGTGATGGTCAAGTCTCTAATAATATCACCACGTATACAATTCCTACAGAAGAAGGCACATACATTGGTGACCTGGTGGACTACAACACCGGCACAACATTAACCGGTGTTCAGGTTGCGATTACCGCATCAGGGACGGTTCGGTACACCGACTCAGGCAGCCAATATGACGGGGCTGTTCCAAACACAGGAACCGATGCCTACAACACCTTTAACGGGATTGTCGACATGGTCGGTCTGACCTATTGGACGGACAACGAACCGTATATTGACATGACCTTTAGCGGACTCAACCTAGATGAGACCTACACCTTCGCCACAAGCGCCAACAGGGATGGTTCGAGCTATACAGATCGCGTATCGGTATTTACGATTTCTGGCGCCGCTGCCGCCACCAATGCCAGCACCACCGGCGTTAGTGCCCTTTCAAATGAATCAGTCTACTTCAGCACCGGGGACAACACAGCCAATGGTTATGTTGCCCGCTGGACCGGTATCAAGCCCAGTTCGCAGGGTGGGTTTGCGGTGCGCGTCCAGGGGCGCAGCAGCGGTACTTCTTACGGTCCGAGTGTGTTTATGCTGGCACAAGAAGAAGCATCTTCCACCGAACCGACCATCCACACCTCAGTTAGCAGCCTGACCAGCTTCAGCGCCCAGCCAGGTCAGCCATCCTCGGCTAAAAACTATACCGTCTCTGGGATAAACCTGATTGACGATGTGACGATCACACCTCCGGCTGGCTTTGAAATCTCAAAAAACAGCGTATCCGAATTTTCTACGAATGCAATTACGCTTCCCTCCGCTAGCGGGACGCTGGCAACAACGCCAATTTACGTGCGGCTGGCTGCCGGAGCAGCAGGGAGTTTCAGCGGGAATATCACCCACACCAGCAATCAGGCGACCACCCGCAATGTAGCGGTCAATGGGACAGTATCTGCAACCCCGCCCTGGACGGCTTATAACGACATGTCTGGCACCAGCACGCCGGCAAATACCACTGAATTTACCCTCGGTCAAACCAATGGCATGCTTTTAGACTTTGATACCGGCGTTGAAACTGATGTAACAGTGACGGTGAATTTTGATCCGGCTTCAAGTCAAACAGGAACACCCTATAACTACACCAGCGGCGGCTCCATGCCTGATTCTGATACGGACGCTTACGAGATATTTAATAACAAGGTCAACCTGCAGGGTGTGATCATGTCTAACACTTCCAACGAAAGAGACTTCTGGGTAGATGTGGTCTTCGACGGTTTGAATCCCGATAAGACTTACACTTTTGCAGCCACAACCAATCGTGCTGGAGGAAGCAGCTATTCAGACCGTGAAACACGTTTCACAATTTCCGGAATGGACGCTGCAACCTATGCCAGCTCAAACGGGGCAACAAAGATTAATGATCATTCGGTGTACTTTGTCACGGGTGAGAATACGAGCACGGGCTATGTGGCTAAATGGGTGAATATCCAACCTGGTAGTGATGGCAGTTTTAAGGTGCGTGCACAACCGCAGGATCCGGAAAACCCCCGCTCCTATGCTTTTGGCGCCTTCATGTTGCAGGAAGAAGTGTCCGTTATACCCACCCACACCGTGACCTTCAACGCCAACGGTGGTACAGGCACGATGGACGTACAGACAGCCAACGTCCCGACCAAGCTGATCAAGAACACCTTTACCCGCACGGGCTACACTTTCAGCGGTTGGAACACCGCAGCGAATGGCTCCGGCACGGCTTATGCCGACGAGGTAGAGTACAGCTTTGCTGCTGACATCACTCTCTACGCCCAGTGGACGGCCAATACCTACACCGTGACCTTTGAAGCCAACGGTGGGATAACTCCTGTCCCAGAGTCGATGGAAGTGACCTATGGCTCTGCCTATGGATCCCTGGCGACGACCAGCCGCACTAGCTATACTTTCAAAGGCTGGTTCACGGCTGCCAGCGGCGGTACCGAGGTAAAGGCTGATACGCTTGTAACGACAGACTCAGACCACACGCTTTATGCCCAATGGACGGTTCTGTCGATGCACACTGTGACCTTCAACGCCAATGGTGGCACAGGCACGATGGACGTGCAGACAGCCAACGTCCCGACCAAGCTGACCAAGAACACCTTTATCCGCTCGGACTTCACATTCAGCGGTTGGAACACCGCAGCGAATGGCTCCGGCACGGCTTATGCCGACGAGGTAGAGTACAGCTTTGATGCTGACCTCACACTGTATGCCCAGTGGACCATTAATACCTACACCCTGACTATCGCGGTTAGCCCTGCTGGCAGCGGTACCACCGTTCCAACGGTTGGTACCCATTCCTATTCTGCAGGAACGGAAGTGGATATCAGTGCGACAGCGCTTTCCGGGTTTGAATTTGTGAATTGGAGCGGCGATGTGGACGACCAGGACGCTGCCAGCACGAAAGTTAATATGGACGGGAATAAAACCGTCACCGCCAATTTTAACCGCTTGATCACCGTCACTGCCAACGCGGCAACCAAGGTTTATGGCGAAGAAGATCCAGAATTCACTTATACTGCTTCTGACGCATCGGTGATTCTAACCGGTGCATTAGGACGTGAGCCGGGCGAGAATGTTGACGCTTATGCTATCACCATTGGTACGCTTTCTGCGGGTGAGCAATATGCGATTAACTTCGTCACGGCTGATTTCACCATCACGAAGAAAGCCGCCACAGTTACACCGAAAGCAGCCAGCAAGGTCTATGGCGAAGATGATCCCGTTTTGACAGGAACGCTCTTAGGTTTTCTGGAGGGTGACAATGTAACCGCTGTCTACAGCCGTGTGGCTGGCGAGATGGTGGCTGGCAGTCCCTATGAAATCAGCGCAGATCTTGAGGATGATGAAGTTTTGGATAACTATGAAATCACCTACAACACTGCTGATTTCATGATTACGAAAAAGGAAGCTTCAGTCATACCAGATGATCTCAGCAAGGTCTATGGCAAAGACGATCCGATCCTGACGGGTGTTCTAACGGGCTTCCTGATTGAGGATGGTGTAACAGCGGCGTACAGTCGGATAGCCGGTGAGTCGGTCACAAGCGGACCATATCGCATCACTGCGGTGCTCAGTCCAGAAGGGGTATTGGGCAACTATGATATCACCTACAACACAGCGAACTTCACGATCACACCAAAAGCGATCACCGTTGCTGCGGAGCCAAAGACAAAGGCTTACGGCTTGCGGGATCCTGCATTGACGTATGAAGAAGTGGAAGGGATTGAAGATGGAGATAGTTTAGTTGGAAGATTGGCAAGGCTTCCGGGTGAAAACGTGGGAACCTATCAGATCATCATCGGGACCCTGACAGCCGGCCCCAATTACACCATTACCTTTGTACCTGAAAATCTAACGATCACCCCACGGTCAATCACGGTCATAGCAGATGATAAGGGAAAAACGATTGGTGATTCTGATCCTGCGCTAACCTACAGTATTACGGCAGGCTCATTGGCTTATGACGATGAGATCTCAGGTGACCTGGTCCGGGATGCGGGAGAAGCTCTTGGCAGCTATTCGATCAAGCGAGGATCTTTGGCTATTGATGATGGTAATGGCGGAGCCAACTATGATCTGACCTTTGTTGAGGGTACTTTCACCATCAAGCAGATTTCCATCACAATCACTGCCACCGCGGCGACCAAGGTCTATGGCGAAGAAGATCCTGAATTCACCTATGTGGCATCTGACCCATCGGTGATTCTGACTGGGGAATTAGGGCGTGAGCCGGGAGAAAACGCAGGAACCTATGCCATCACCATTGGCACACTCTCCGCGGGTGAGCAATATACGGTCAACTTCGTTACGGCTGATTTCACTATCACGAAGAAAGCCGCCTCAGTCACGCCGAATGCAGCCAGCAAGGTCTATGGGGGTGCTGATCCGACCTTCACAGGCACATTAGCCGGCTTCCTGGCAGGTGATAATGTGACCGCTGTTTACAGCCGTGCGGCTGGCGAGACGGTGGCTGGCAGTCCTTACGCCATCAGTGCGGTGCTCAGTCCAGAAGGGGTACTGGGCAACTATGATATCACCTACAACACTACTGAATTTAAAATCACGAAAAAGGAAGCTTCAATTACGCCAAATGATCTCAATAAGGTCTATGGCGAAGATGATCCCGTTTTGACAGGAACGCTCTTAGGTTTTCTGGAGGGTGACAATGTAACCGCTGTCTACAGCCGTGTGGCTGGCGAGATGGTGGCTGGCAGTCCCTATGAAATCAGCGCAGATCTTGAGGATGATGAAGTTTTGGATAACTATGAAATCACCTACAACACTGCTAATTTCACGATTACGAAAAAGGAAGCTTCAGTTACACCAGATGATCTCAGCAAGGTCTATGGCAAAGACGATCCGATCCTGACGGGTGTTCTAACGGGCTTCCTGATTGAGGATGGTGTAACAGCGGCGTACAGTCGGATAGCCGGTGAGTCGGTCACAAGCGGACCATATCGCATCACTGCGGTGCTCAGTCCAGAAGGGGTATTGGGCAACTATGATATCACCTACAACACAGCGAACTTCACGATCACACCAAAAGCGATCACCGTTGCTGCGGAGCCAAAGACAAAGGCTTACGGCTTGCGGGATCCTGCATTGACGTATGAAGAAGTGGAAGGGATTGAAGATGGAGATAGTTTAGTTGGAAGATTGGCGAGGCTTCCGGGTGAAAATGTGGGAACGTATCAGATCACCATCGGGACCATGACAGCCGGCCCCAATTACACCATTACCTTTGTACCGGAAAATCTGACCATCTCGAAACGTTCAATTACCATAACAGCAGATGATAAGGGAAAAACGATTGGTGATTCTGATCCTGCGCTAACCTACAGTATTACGGCAGGCTCATTGGCTTATGACGATGAGATCTCAGGTGACCTGGTCCGGGATGCGGGAGAAGGTCTTGGTAGCTATTTGATCAAGCAAGGAACCCTGGCTATCGATGATGGTAATGGCGGAGCCAACTATGATCCGACCTTTGTTGAGGGCACCTTCACCATCAAGCAGATTTCCATCACAATCACTGCTAACGCGGCGACCAAGGTTTATGGTGAAGAGGATCCTGAATTCACCTACACCGCTTCTGACCCATTGGTGCTTCTGACCGGGGAATTAGGGCGTGAGCCGGGAGAAAACGTAGGTACTTACGCTATCACCATTGGCACACTCTCCGCGGGTGAGCAATATGCGATCACCCTGGTTTCAGCCAACCTCACGGTTACCAAACGTCCAATCACGATCACTGCCGATTATCAAGAAAAAGTGGAGGGTGATCCTGATCCTGCGCTAACCTACAGTGTTACGGCAGGCTCATTGGCTTATGACGATGAGATCACCGGCGTTTTGGAGCGCGAATCTGGTGAAGATGTGGGCGTGTATAAGATCTTAATTGGTTCACTGAAAATTGATGATGAAAATAATGGTGAGAACTATGATCTGGAATTTGAGGAAGGTACTTTTAATATTCTCTCGGGAATAGTGAATATCTTTTTCCCTCTTGTCAGACGGTAAAAAGTAAAAACCAAGGATAAAAAGGATATTGAACCTTCAGTGAAACTGAAGGTTCAATATCAAGAATTGTTTGAAAATTCTTTCAATCCATGAACTGAGTTAATTTGGATAACTGGATTAATAGTCTGCATGCTTTAGGAGTCTTAGAAAGAATAACACCCTTGATGATCTGAACTAAGAATCCCTCGCGTTTTTCAAAAAATTAATCCCTTAATTACGATTGTCTGAATTATCAGGGTTTATTTCATTTCCACATGGCGATTTATCAATTGCTCATTATAGACAAGGGAGGTAAAAGCAAAGATATTTCTAAGCTATAGTCCGGGGGTACATGGTTCCAAGAATTGCATTCAATCCCTGTATAATATCCCAGTATGATTACATATCTGCATAAGAATTGAATTGTCAGAGCGACGACTGATCGGGCGGGAAGGCATGATTTTGATTCGGTTTTTCCTATGCCATGTGATAAGACAGCATTTTGATATAGAATTAGGGTATGAATAAAAAACGGATAGACGTTCTGCTTGTGGAACTCGGTCTGGCGGAAAGCCGCAATCAAGCCCAGCGCCTGGTGATGGCGGGGGAGGTGCGCGCTGATGGCGAAATGGTGACGAAACCCTCAACGCAGGTTAAGGAGAATGCCAGTATTGAGATCAAGCAGCAACCCAGATATGTATCACGGGGCGGGTATAAACTGGAGGCTGGGTTGGCGGCGTTTAATGTGAATGTGGTCGACAAGGTTTGCGCCGATGTGGGCGCTTCCACCGGTGGATTTACGGATTGCTTGCTTCAGAACGGCGCTGCCAGAGTCTATGCGATTGACGTGGGCTATGGGGTTCTGGATTGGAGGTTGCGCAACGATCCTCGCGTGGTCGTGATGGAACGCACCAACGCCCGTTACCTGGAATCTTTGCCGGAATTCATCAACCTGGTGACGATTGATGTTTCATTTATTTCCCTCTCCTTGATCTTACCGGCTGTCAGGGGTTGGTTTCAGGGGTTGGATGGTCAGACGATCGCCCTGATCAAACCCCAGTTTGAGGCGGGGCGAAAGGCAGCAGCAGTGCATGCCGGCGTGATCAAAGATACGGATGTCCATCGAGAAGTTTTGGATACAACGCTCAGGAACGCAGTGGCGTTAGGATTTTTTCCCGTGGGTTTGATCGCATCCCCAATTCGCGGCCCGAAGGGGAATATTGAATTTCTGGCAGATTTTCGGGCAAACCCTGTAGAAAACGCGGTGGATCAGGGTGAAATGATTGAAAAAGCACTTCAGGAAATACCGCAGTAGCCTATGGGGGTCCCTGAATGGGTTGTGTTCTGTTTATGTAACAGATTTTTTGACGCCTAAACGATATGTCTCAATCACCTCAAGGTATTCTCTTTGAATATCCTCACTGTTTAATCCCATTTCATCCAATGAATAACTGTGATTACTCTTAAAGTTTTTAGACTTCTTTGATTCGCGGGTGAGAATTCCCCAGAATTCTTCAGAGAGCTCGAGGTCGAAGCGTTGATAAATGCGTTCGATCGCCCTTTTTGGGTTTTTCACCAGGTCCTGGTATCGAATCACGCAATATTGCTCAGAAGGCAGGTTCTTCAGGTATTGATGCGGGTAAAGGTACCAGTGTTTGGTCTGTTCCTGCATGACTTCAATACCTGGTTTGGGATAGGGTTCGGTGGGATCTCCGTAGGTTTTCCAGTGGTTGGAAAACATACTGACACTCGAGGGAAGCACACGCAAAGGTGAGCGGACAATATTAATGAACTTGGCATCCGGGAATTGGCGGTGGAGCGTCTTTACCTTTGGTGAAAAAGAAGGACTTTTAGAGACGTAGCGCTTTCCGTTGTTCGCATAGACATGGCGTTTGAGGGCTTCCTCATAATACGCAAAATCCCATTTTTTTTGTTCCTCATTCACATTTTCATCGTAATAGATATAATTGCGGATCAATTCGGGAAATGGGAAAAAGGCAATCAGATCATAAGCTGACCAGATGTGAAAGAAAAGGTGGCTGTCCTCTTCAACCTCATTCAATCCGGTTCGGTGCATATAGGAATAATCTTTGAGGGATTTATCAAACCGATTGATAAATTTCTGGATCGGGTTGCCAATCAGACGGTTGGCTTTCATCAGCCAATGGATCAGTTTTCGCTGGACAATCGACGGCGCGATATAAATTTCCCATGCTTTCATCGCTGTGAATTGAGGGTCTTTTGCCAGCAAGCGGTGAAGCAAGGTTGTCCCAGATCGGAAATTGCCGACAATGAATACGGGTTGTTCGATTTTTTGTTGGATATGTTGAGGATAAAAGAGTTGATCCAAACCATAAGCCAGGCGGATACTGAAATACCAGATAGGATATAAAAGGAAAATGAATATCAATACAAAGAAACGCTTGGGGGTTATCCTTCCAGGTGTGCGCTCTGATTTGAAAAAACTGTAGTAAATAGTCCTGAAGTAAAGTTTGATGTTGGGTTTCATTAAGTCCTTTGTTTATAAACCAGGCTCATTTTTGGGCTGTCCTGTTCATTTTTAGATTGATCACACCCTTGTTTATACCTGATGCCGATGATTTCAGGATGAGGAAACACCCTGTTATCCCCTGATGGCTTGATGCTTCTTCGTTATCACCAGGTTCGAGAGCAGTTGAAGAGAAGTTCATGCTGGTATAATCAGGTGTGTATGTATACCTTACTCTAAAAATTGAATTCCTTGATGATGTGAGATATAAATAGAGGTCTGTTTATTTGAGGACGGAAATATTCCAAAAAGATGAATTGAAGATCGTGATAGAGAATGATTGAGAATATAAGAAACTTTTGTATTATTGCCCATGTAGATCACGGCAAATCGACCCTGGCTGATCGCATGTTACAGCTCACCGGCACGATTTCCGACCGGGATATGACCGAGCAAGTCCTGGATTCAATGGATTTGGAACGTGAGAAGGGCGTGACGATCAAGGCATCGGCTGTTCGGATGTTTTACGATGCCAATGACGGGAATAAATATGAGTTCAATTTGATCGATACACCCGGTCATGTTGATTTTAATTATGAGGTCAGCCGGGCGCTTGCTGCCTGTGAAGGTGCGCTGCTTGTGGTGGATGCCACTCAGGGGATTGAAGCACAAACTCTGGCGAACCTTTATCTGGCGCTGGAAGCCAACCTGGCCATCATCCCTGTGATCAATAAAATTGATCTGACCTCAGCCCAAACTGAGGAGGTCGTTGAAGAGATCCATCAGCTTTTGGGAACGCCAGAAGATCAGATTATCAAAATTTCAGCTAAACAGGGTACCAATATTGACCAGGTATTCCAGGCAATTGTTGACCACATTCCTCCTCCTGAAGGTGAGGATCAAAAACCGCTTGAAGCGCTGATCTTCGATTCGCATTATGATTCCTACAAAGGTGTTGTTGCCTATGTGCGTGTTTTTAATGGCACCCTCACCCGAACGGATTCCTTGTTGATGATGTCCACAAAAGTAAAAACGATGCCTGTGGAGATTGGCATATTTACGCCCAATATGGTTCCTGTTGAGGTGATGCGCGCCGGTGATGTGGGTTATATTGCGACCGGTTTGAAGACGGTGTCTGAATGCAGAGTGGGGGACACCATCACCCTTGCCAGAGATGGCATCAGTGAGCCGCTCCCGGGTTACCGTCAGGCAAAACCCATGGTATTTGCCGGTGTCTATCCGACCGACGGTGAAGACTATTCCGACTTACGAGAGGCATTGGAAAAACTCCAGTTGAATGATGCATCGCTGAGCTTTGAACCTGAGAATTCTGAAGCCTTGAATTTTGGCTTCCGCTGCGGGTTTCTAGGATTGTTTCACATGGAGATTATCCAGGAAAGACTTGAACGGGAATATGATATGGATGTGGTTTTTACCGCACCATCCGTTGAGTATCGTGTCGTGCTGCAAAATGGAGAAATGAAAAAGATCTCTTCCCCGGCAGAACTGCCTGATGAAAGCACAATTGATCAGATTCTGGAGCCCTGGATGGCATTAACGGTCTTCACACCGACGGATTATTACGGCGTCGTCATGGACCTTGTCAGAACAAAACGGGGCGTGTTTATCTCCCAGGATTACCCATCCCCGACTCGGGTTCAAATCGATTTTGAAATTCCTCTGTCGGAATTGATCGTTGATTTCTTTGATTTGTTAAAATCCAGCACGCGCGGCTATGCTTCCATGGATTACAATTTTATTGAATACCGTGTGGAAAAGCTGGTCAAAGTTGAAATTCTGGTAAATGGCGAACCGGTTGATGCGCTGACTGCAATCGTTCACAAGGATGACGCTTATCACAAAGGGCAAGCTCTGATTTCCCGTTTAAAAGACCTGATTCCCCGACAGCTGTTCACGATACCGATCCAGGCGTATTCCCAGGGGCGCGTGATCTCGCGTGCCAATGTAAAAGCCCTGCGGAAGGACGTGCTTTCCAAGTGTTATGGGGGTGATATCACCCGGAAAAAGAAGTTGCTTGAGAAACAAAAGAAGGGTAAACGCCGGATGAAGATGGTGGGGAATGTGGAAATTCCCCAGGAAGCATTCATGGCGATTTTGCGGCTGGAGAAATAGTGTCAACGAAGTTCTCATGGAGGGACCTCGTCCAAAAACTGCTTCGGTGGCTGATTCCATTGGGAGTCAGCGCTGGCGCGATCTGGCTTGTTTTTCGAAATGTCAAATGGTCGCTGATCGTTGAAAACCTGGTTAAGATCAGCCCAATGACCTATGTTTGGATAACGGCTGTATTCTTTCTAAGTTATTTTTTTCGTGTGTATTGCTGGTATATCCTTATGCAACGCAAGGTCACCTACAAAGACGTCTTCTTTACCATGGGAGCCGGATATTTATTGAACAACCTGTTCCCTTTTCGTTTGGGTGAATTGGGGCGCGCGGTCCTGCTGGATGAGCCCGGTAAGATATCAACCCTGGAAGCGCTTTCAAGCGTGATGGTTGAGCGAATATTTGACGTATTTCTTGCGGCTGTTTTTGTGCTTTCCATGGTGCCGAGGCTGCTAAGTCGGAATTTTGATCAAAGGTTGATCATGATAGCCTTTATCATTACCTCGTCCGGTATGCTATTCCTCTATCTGACGGCACGTTACCGGCTGCTTATCATCTCCTGGCTGAATGCCTGGGGTGAAAAGCAGCATTTTGTTAAAAGCTGGGTCACGCCAAAAGCACACCAGGTTTTAGAAGGGCTGTCGGTGTTAAGTAACCCGGCAGCGTTTCTGATCTCTTTTGGCAGCCTGGTTGTGAGCTGGCTGTTCGCTTTTATTGAAAACTATATTGTTTTTCAGGACCTGTATAGCAATCCTCCGTTTTGGTGGATGGTGTTTGTGCTTGGCGTCGGCACTTTTGGCGCCGCTTTGCCTTCCGCTCCTGCGGGGATTGGCGTTTTTGAGGGGATGATGGTCGCCGCCTTTATCCTTCTTGGGGTGAGCTCACCACTTGCCCTGACGCATGCGATTGTGATTCACGTGCTTTCTTTTGTGATTACCAACATCATTGGGTTGATTGGCTTAAGGATGAGAGGGGAGGCGGTAATCAGCCTTTATCGCCGGGTGGTTAATCGCCAGCCAAAAATACAGACAGTTGAGTGAGCGTGATGCATATCTTAATGGTTTTGACTTATTATCAACCTTATAAATCCGGTCAAACGGTTTATGCTGTTCGCCAGGCGAAAGCGTTAGCAGCCCTGGGGCATCGGGTCACGGTTCTGACTTCACAATATGATCCAAAGCTTCCACTTGACGAAAGCGATGATGGTGTGCGCATCATTCGTCTGCCGGTCCTGTTTCATTTATCCAAAGGCGTGATAATGCCCGCCATGCCCTTCAGGTTGTGGAAGCTGATGGGAGACGCTGACATTATTCATTTGCATGTCCCCCAATTTGAGTCCGGATTGGTCGCGCTGATAGCTAAAATCAGAGGCAAACTGCTTACGATCACCTATCATTGTGATCTGGATATGCCCAGGGGTTGGTTCAGCCGATTGGCAGGCTGGATGACACAACTGATGCACCGGATCTCTGCCGGTCTAGCAGACGCAATTGTGCATAACACCCGAGATTATGCAGAGCATTCCAGCTTTCTCAGCCGATACCTGGATAAATTGACTGTAATACAACCTCCCATTATTAACGCGCCGCTATTGTCAGAAAGTGTGTGTGAATTTAAGGAAAAATTCAAGATAGCCGCTGAGCAACAGATTATTGGTATGGTCGCTCGTTTGGCAACCGAGAAGGGTGTGGAATATCTTGTCGATGCGATGCCGCATGTGTTAGAGGTTTTTCCACAGGCACGCGTCATTTTTGTGGGGATGTATATGAATGTCCCGGGCGAGGAACGATATCGACAGAAGTTGATGCCGATGATTGAAGGACTGGGAGAGCACTGGACTTTTTCAGGTGTGATTTCGGAAAAAGAAAAAACAGCGTTTTATGAGGTCTGTGATGTTTTGGTGTTACCGAGCATCAACAGGACCGAGTCCTTTGGAATGGTGCAGGTTGAAGCGATGATGTGCGGCGCTTCTGTGATCGCAACAGATATGCCCGGCGTGCGCCAGCCTGTGCGGGAAACCGGGATGGGCTTCATTGTCCCGACCAGAGATGTTTCGGCGCTGGCAGATGCCATTATCAAAGCACTTTCTTCAAAGATGTCGGTTGAGGCTGAGAGGATTGCTCATCTGAATCAGTTTTACGCTCCTGAAACTGTTGCCAGGGCTTACGAAACTCTGTTCGTGGAGATATTGGAAAAGCATGGATAGCCAGCAGCTTGATGCCATTCTCTGGCGCCATTTATCCAGTTTGCCCTATTTCAGGGCTTTTTTACGATCGGTTGAAGATCGTTATTATCAGAATATTGCTCTGACGGCACCAGTTTTAGATTTAGGGTCGGGCGATGGTCATTTTGCCTCTGTCGCCTTTGAGAAAAAACTGGATGTCGGACTGGATCCCTGGCCTGCCCCGACATGGGAAGCGCGCCAGCGGGATACTTACAACCTGCTCGTCCTGGGGGAAGGCTCACAGATTCCCTTTAATGAGGGTTATTTTGGTTCCGTGATCAGCACATCCGTGCTGGAACACATTCCAGACATTCAACCTGTTCTCAATGATGTGGCGCGGGTTTTGCGATCGGGAGGGCTGTTTGTGTTTTGCGTGCCCAATCACCGGTTTGGGGATTCGCTGTGGGGGCGCCAGTTTCTGGAAAAACTGGGCTTGAGGAAATTAGCAAAAGCCTATTCCCGATTGTTCAACCGGATCTCAAGGCACGCCCACACAGATTCGCCCTCTGTGTGGCAGGATAGGCTGGATCAAGCCGGGTTGGAGCTTGTTGATACCTGGGATTATTTTCCTCCGAAAGCCCTGCACATATTGGAATGGGGGCATCCTCTGGGGCTACCCTATTTGATCTCGAAGAAATTGTTTGGTCGCTGGGTGCTGATCCCCAAACGATGGGCGCTGGCAGTGCCGTGGCGGCTGACACGACCCTTTCTTGATGAACCAGGATCGGAGCGGGGTGTGTGTTCCTTCTTTGTTGCACGGAGCCGAAAATGAAAGCCTTACAGGTTATGGCTTATTATGGAACTTCAGTCATTAAAATGCTGGTTCATTTCAAGCCACTGGGTCGTTTGTTATCGATTTTCCTGCGGGCAAGCGACTCTCAGGAGAAAGTTCTCCATTTCCGAAAAGAGCCGCTTCGGTTTGTTGTGCGGGGACGAATGGATGTTTGGTCTATCAAGGAGACATTTTTAGATGCCTTTTACACCCGCTATGGTGTTCCAATCGAAGGTGGGTGGCAGGTGATCGATATTGGCGCCGGGATCGGTGATTTCAGCGTATATGCCGCTTATCAAAAACCTGGAGTTACCGTATATGCCTATGAACCTTACCCTGAATCCTATCGTTTGCTGGTTAAAAACCTGGAAAAGAACAAAATAGAAAACGTGCAGCCTTATAACCTGGCGGTTTGGTCTGGTGAGGGTCCTTTAAATCTGAACATTTCTTCCGGCGAACCGCTCAAATTTGAGAGCTGTATGGCGGGTCATGTGCAGAATGATCCTGACTTGCTGAACGTTCAGGCGGTATCCCTGGAATGCATTCTCAATGAGCATCACCTGAAAAGGTTGGATTTGCTGAAGTTGGATTGTGAGGGCGCAGAATATGATATTTTAATGGGCGCGCCACCCCAAATTTTACACAGGGTTGACCGGATCATCATGGAATGGCATGATTTCGCAGGCGTAGATGATCATCATGCATTGGCTGCTTACCTGAGGGACCTGGGTTATCGTGTGATAGAGCATGAAAACCGTGTCCATGATAACATCGGTTATCTGTTTGCATCACGCATTTGATGAAATCGAAACCGGGTGCCTGGTGGTATGGAAGTTGTCAGGTTTTGATCGATAAAGTATGATGATTTTCCTGAATGACGGATTGTTTTGAGTCGATAGACAGAATCCAGAGCCGATGAGGAATCATGATGTCAGATCAAAAAGGCGCATATTTGAATGAAGAACCCAGCGTATGGGACCATGTAACCGGAAAAGTAAAAGACTGGTTTTCATCGAGTTCGAAACCTCAAAATTCTATCGACGAGGTACAAGCCGAAAAAAGCCGAGGTTTCCCATGGACAAGCCTGGCAGCGCTTGTGATTGCGCTCATCGCCCAGGTTTCGCTGGAACCATCTCCAAATCGAACAGCCTGGATCGGATTTTTTCTTTATGGGCTTTCCTTTGTGTGTTTGGTTTTTGCGATCATTCGTAAAGAGTGGTCATTGCCATCGGGTAAGCCAATTGCAGACCAGCCAATCTCCGTTTCTGTGAGGGTGGAATTCTTGCTGATCGGCGTCATTTTTGCGGTTTTTGCATTTGTCCTTTTTGGCATCGGGACTTTTCGTTTCTTTAATACGTCCTTGTGGGCGCTTTCATTGGTGATGGTGTTTCTTGCTTTTTGGAAAAGAGAACATCATCCCGGGTTCGACTTGCGGGCAGCCTGGTACACTTTTTTAGAAGATGGGTGGCAGGTTCGTATCACGCACTGGACTGTGATCGTCCTGGCGGTGATTGCCGTGATCCTGTTTTTTAATTTTTACAGATTAGTCAGCGTCCCCCCTGAAATGCTCAGCGACCAGGCGGAAAAGCTGCTGGATATCAATGATATCTTAAATGGAAGTCGGGCGGTTTACTTTACACGCAACACCGGGCGTGAAGTGATCCATTTTTACCTGACAGCCGCCTATATGGGCATTTTTAACCTTGACGTTTCCTTTTTGAATCTGAAAGCTGTGGCGGTGTTCGCCAATCTGCTCACCTTGTTTTTTATTTATTTACTGGGAAAAGAATTTGCCAATAAATGGGTGGGTTTGTGGGCGGCGCTTTTTGCAGGTATGGCATACTGGCCCTTGTTGTTCACTCGGCTGGCTTTGCGCATCCCCTATTATCCCCTGTTTGTGGCGCCGGTTTTATATTTCTTTATTCGTGGGCTGCGGCGACAAAACATTAACGACATCCTCCTGACGGGACTGTTTCTGGGTTTGGGGCTGCATGGTTACACACCCTTCAGGATCGTTCCATTTTTAATTGTGGGCGGTATCTTGATTTACATTCTTCATCACCGGGGAAAAGAGCATCGACTGAGTGCGATTTATTCCCTCGTTTTGATCACTTTAATTTCCTTGATTGTTTTTATTCCGCTCCTACGCATCTGGATAGCCTATCCCGATCTTTTTGCCTACCGGGCTTTTTCTCGCCTGACGGGGATGGAGGTGGAATTTCAGGCGCATCCCATTGTGATCTTTCTGCAAAATTTTTGGAGAGCCAGCCTGATGTTCTTCTGGGATAATGGTGTGATCTGGGCTCATTCTGTCCCGGGTCGACCGGCATTGGAATTCGTTGGCGGGGCGTTGTATTTCATCGGGGTGATCAGTTTATTGATCCGCTATGTACGCAAACGTGACTGGAGGGATCTGCTGATACTGGTGTCCATCCCGATATTATTGATGCCATCGATCTTATCCATCGCCTATCCAGGTGAGAATCCAAGTTTGAATCGGACTGCGGGTGCAGTAGTGCCGGTTTTCTTGCTGATCGGCTTATCCGTTGAAACGATCATCCGCACGATTCGTAAAAAATATTCAAATCAAGCCGGCACAATTGCATCGGCAGTGATCGTTTTCTTGCTGGTGATTGGATCGGCGTTGGGAAATTTTGACCTGGTCTTTAACCAATGGGCGACAATGTACCAGGATTCAAGCTGGAACACCTCGGAAATTGGCGAGGTGGCCGCCCTTTTCATTGATTCCCTGGGAAGCCCGGAGACGGCCTATGTGGTTGGTTATCCGCATTGGGTTGATTCAAGGTTGGTGGCGATCAACGCAGGTGTTCCAGATATGGATTTTGCAATATTCCCGGAAGATATCGCGGGCACTCGCCAGGATCCAAGAGCTAAAATGTTTTTCCTGAGCATTTCGGATTCGGAAAATCAGGATTTGCTTCAGAGGACCTTTCAAAGCGGCGTTTTGTGGCGTTATGATTCCGATGTGGAGAACAAGGATTTTATGATTTTCTTTGTCCCCCCTGCACAGGGAGAAATAAACTGATGTCTCATCAAGCGGATGATCACCCCCCCAAACAACCAAATAATGTCTGGGTTAACGCAATCCTGGTCGCAGGTTTAATCCTTACGCTGGTTGCCGGTGCCTACCTGCGCTTTTCAGGGGTCAACTGGGACGAAGATCAGCACATGCATCCGGACGAGCGATTTCTAAGCCTGGTACAGGTTGCGATTTCGCCGGTGGGGGGACTTGCTGAGTATTTTGATACGGCTGTGTCCAGCCTGAACCCATCCAACCGGGGCTATACCTTCTTTGTGTATGGTACCTTACCCATATTTATTATTCGCTACCTGGGCGATGCCCTGGGTCAAATGGATTACCACACCATTACCATTCTGGGGCGGTACGCGTCGGCAGCCTTTGATATGATCACCATCTTGCTGGTTTATGCCATTGGAAAGCGTCTCTATAACAGGTGGGTGGGGTTGTTGGGCGCACTATTCTATACTCTGGCTGTGCTGCCCATCCAGCTTTCGCATTATATGACGGTGGATACCTTCACCAATACGTTTGCCTTCGCGGCAGTATTTGTAGCCGTTTGGGCATTGAAACGACCTGAAAGACCTCTGAAAGTGATGGTTGATCAGAAAACGCCGCCTGTTCATCAGGAAGTCGTAGCGGAGGTTGTGCCTGAAGAGAAACGCAGTTTCGATTTTGAATCGGTATGGCGACTGTTGCGAGAGCTGGCTCCTTACATTTTGTTTGGCGTCTTCCTGGGTGCAGCAACAGCCTCAAAAATAAATGCTGTGGTCGTGGCGTTGATCTTGCCGCTGGTCGAATGGATGCGATATCTGGAACTTGACCTCGAAAAACGTCAGGACGAAACCCTACCGATTTTGCGAAACCTGATCGTGGCTGGCGTGCTGAGTTTTATCGTGTTCAGGATCGGGCAACCCTATGCCTTCAACGGCCCCGGTTTCTTTAACTTTGGCATCAACCCGGAATGGTGGGCAAGCCTGCAAAACCTGCGTGTTCAGGCATCCGGGGATGTCGACTTTCCACCCGCGCTGCAGTGGGCGCGGCGTCCGATCACCTTTTCCCTGACCAACCTTGTCCGCTGGGGCTTAGGGGTTCCATTGGGTGCGTTCGCATGGCTGGCTTATCTTGGCATGGGATGGCAGATCATCAGAAAAAGAGATTGGCAACATCACCTGCCCCTGTGGGCATTCACCGGAGCTTACTTTATCTGGCAATCCATCTCCTGGACCAGATCGATGCGTTATCAGATGTTGATCTACCCCGCTTTGGCGCTGATTGCCGGCTGGGGGCTTGTGAAATTGTGGCAAAATCGACAGGGCTGGAAAATCAGGAACTTTACGATCGATGCTAAATGGGTTCACCTCACGGGCATCCTGCTTACTGCGGTCATCTTGCTGACCACAGCAATCTGGGCATTTTCGTTCTCTGGGATCTATACCCGTTCACACACCCGTGTGGCTGCCAGCCGCTGGATTTACCAGAATATTCCTGGCGCAATCACCCTGGAGATGCAAACGCAGGATGGGGAATTTTTTCAGCCGTTTCCTTACCGCGCCGGGGATCATCTTCGATCTGATTTGCCGTACAGGATGCCATTCAATTTACCGGCAGATGGCGTGGTCACGGCGGTGACCTTTCCGCACATCGTCGATCAATCCCAATCATCTTCGATGAAGCAGGTTTCACTCACCATTTTTTCTGAGGATGCGCCCGAGCAGATCAGCGCTGTCGGGCAGGTGGAAAGCACCTTTTATCCGCTTGAAAGTGATTGGAAAGGGACAGGTTATGAATTTATCCTGGAGCGCCCGCTATCGGTCAATGAAGGGGTCGTGTATTACATCCAGCTTGAACTTCTCTCAACGGATTCATCTGATGCAGAAACGGCGCTGTTGCTCAATGGATCGCCCTACCTCAATTTGACAACACATACAGGGCTTTCAATGAAAAGTCCTCTACCAGGAATACAGCAAAGTGTACGGACTGGATCTCCCTATACCATGACAGTCCAGATTGTGGAAAGCGGCGAAATTACCCGTGTGTTTATCCCACGTCTCGTGGATCAATCGGGGCTGACGGCGTTCCAGGATCTTGAAATCACGCTTGAAATCCCAAACACAGAAAACGGTTCACGAGAGGGTGTTATTTCCGGAGATTTTTCTCCTGGTGAAAACCTGCGAGGTGAATTCGCTGTTTTTGATTTATCCGAGCCACTCCAGGTTGAAAAAGGACAGGTGATCAATATCAGCCTGTTCACTTCAACACAGGGTGCGATCATGGCGTTGAACGGATTTATCCCTGCCCACGAAAGCAGTTGGGATGATGCCATCCCCTACCCGGTGGATGGTTTCAGCCCCTACAGCGAGAGCGGAGGGATTTATCGTGGTGATTTGAATTTCGAGATGTACTGGCCTGACGACCAGTCCAAATTGGAGAGATTCGAGACAAACCTGGACCTGGCTGATACGATTTTTATCACTTCAAACCGCCAATGGGGGACGACGACCAGGGTGCCGGAACGTTATCCGCTGACGACCCTCTATTACCGCGCTTTACTGGGCTGCCCTGAGGATAAGGACATTTTATGGTGTTACAGCGTTGTAGAACCCGGCATGTTTGAGGGCGACCTTGGCTTTGAGCTTGCGGCTGTTTTCCAATCCAATCCGAGGATCGGATCGATTGAATTTAATACGCAGTTCGCTGAAGAAGCCTTTACGGTTTATGATCATCCAAAAGTTTTGATCTTTAAGAAAACGGATGCGTATGACTCCCTTGAAATGCGCTCGATCCTGCGCTCGGTGGATTTGGACAAGGTCGTTTATTTTACGCCGGGTGACGCGAATAATTATAAAGAGGTTGATCCAGCCCAGGCTGATGATCCACGGCTTAATTTAAACTTACCCGCAGATCGATTGAAGGAGCAAAGGGCAGGCGGCACCTGGTCGGAGTTATTCGATCGGGAAAGTCTTTTGAATTCTTCGCAGCCGCTTGGGGCAGCCGTCTTTTACCTGTTTGTGACGGTCCTGGGCGTGTTCTGTTATCCCCTGGTTCGTCTTGCGCTGCCCGGGCTGTCAGATCGCGGCTATCCCCTTTCGAAATTAGCCGGACTCCTGATCCTGGCATTAATCGTGTGGATTCTTGGTTCGCTTGACGTTCCTTACAGCAAATTGACCATCAGCCTGGTTTTGGCAGGATTGCTCGTTATTTCAATTCTTGTGGGTTTTTTGCAGCGCAAGGATTTGTGGGCAGAGCTGAAAAACGAGTGGCGTTATTTCCTGCTGATTGAGGGATTAGCCCTGGTTGCGTTTATCTTTTTCATCCTGATCCGCTCGGGAAATCCTGACCTGTGGCATCCCTACAAAGGTGGAGAAAAGCCGATGGATTTCTCCTACCTGAACGCCGTGTTGAAGAGCACCAGCTTCCCACCTTACGATCCCTGGTTTGCCGGCGGGTTTATCAATTATTATTATTATGGCTTTGTCATCCTTGCTACGCCGATTAAGCTGCTGGGCATTGTGCCCTCGATTGCCTACAATGTCGTTCTGCCGATCTGGTACAGCCTTCTGATCACCGGCAGTTTCTCCGTCGGTTGGAATTTGTATCAGGGGATATCGCGCCCCAGGGCTTTACGGATTAATGACTCGAAAGAGGGACCCCTTTTTGGGATGGCTTTTTGGGTCGGCCTGGCAACGGCGATTGGTTTGGCTGTCCTGGGCAACCTGGGAACTGTAAAGCTTATTTTGAGGGGATTTCAGCAGCTTGCATCCGGCGGCGCTGTCCTGGAAGAAGCAACCTGGTTTCAGCATCTTCAATGGTCGCTGCAGGGATTTGGGCAATTTATTACAGGGACGCCTCTGCCCTTTTACCCGGGTGATTGGTACTGGTACCCCAGCCGGGTGATTCCTGGCGAGCCCATCACAGAATTCCCATTCTTTACATTTATCTACGCCGATCTGCATGCGCACCTGATTGCATTTCCCATCACGGTCTTTGCGGTCAGCTGGAGTCTTTCTGTTGTGTTGAACGGCGCACGATGGGGAGCGCGGGATGGAAGCTTAAAATGGTTGAGCAGGGCGCTGGGATTTGTGCTGGGCGGAATCGTGATCGGGGCATTAAGACCGACAAATACATGGGACTTTTATACCTATATTGTCCTGGCTTCGATTGCCTTGTTCTACAGCGTGGTGAAACATCACACGCCCCGTATAAAAATCCCTCTTCGGCGAGGGGATTGGTTGGAAAAGGCGCTGGTTGGTCTTGGCGCTGTTCTATTACTGGTTTTGCTTGCCGCCCTGTTTTATTATCCCTTTAATTACTGGTATGGCCAGGGATATACGCAGGTCAAGTTGTGGGAAGGCAATCGCACCCCGCTTAATTCCTATTTTACACACTGGGGTCTGTTCCTTTTTGTGATCATCAGCTGGATGGCTTGGGAAACTTACCACTGGATGAAAACCACGCCCCAATCCGCATTGAAACGCCTGGAACCGTACAAGACATGGATTATTACAGGTTTTTTTGTCTCACTGATCGCCATGATTGTTTTGCTCGGCTTGGGTGTATCTGTTGCTCTGGTGGCTGTTCCCCTGGGTGTGTGGACGGTATTGTTGATGCTGCGACCTGAAAGAACGGATGGGATGCGTTTCCTCCTGTTCCTCATAGGGACAGCACTGGCGCTCACACTGGTCGTGGAACTAGTGTATTTGCTGGGTGATATCGGCCGTATGAACACCGTTTTTAAATTCTATCTCCAGTCCTGGATCCTGTTTGCACTTTCCGCCGGCGTGTGTTTCGGGTGGACCGTCAGGTCGCTGCGCTACTGGCAACCACGATTGAGTTTTGTCTGGCAATTGATCATGTTCGGACTGGTCTCTTCAGCCTTTTTATTCACGACCCTGGGCACAACCGATAAAATTCGGGATCGGATGAGCCCGGATGCTCCTGCGGGTCTTGACGGTATGACGTTTATGGCTTCTTCGACCTACTATGACATGGGGGTTGAGATGGACTTGCGGGAGGATTACGACGCTATCCTTTGGATGCAAGAAAATATTGAAGGCTCACCGGTGATTCTTGAAGGACAGGCTTATGAATATCGCTGGGGGAATCGGTTTACGATCTATACGGGGTTGCCCGGCGTGGTTGGGTGGAACTGGCATCAAAGGCAGCAGCGGACAATCCTGCAGAATAATGTTGTACAGGAACGTGTGGATGCTGTCAACACGTTTTATACAACAGACTCTCTGGAATTTGTGACGAATTTTCTTGACCAGTTTGATGTTTCTTATATCGTGGTCGGACAGCTTGAGCAGGCTTTCTATTCCGGGGACGGTCTGGAAAAATTTAATCGCTACGAAGGGGAGTTATGGGAGGAGGTTTATCGCTCCAAGTTAACTGTCATTTACAGGGTCATTGATTGATTTATCTTCCGGTAAGGCTGAAGGGGAAACCTGTTGGCTTTGCAGAGCGTTGGGGCGCGGCGGATCGAAAAACCTGGCTTTTGGTGAAGCAATTCGTGGAAATTCGTGCTGACAGGTATAATTACGATCAAAAGTCCGCATTGAAAAGCAATCGTGCTACCGTGTGATAAAATCATGACAGTCGCTGGTCCTTTTTATTTTCGTAAAGTTTTTGCGCAAGAAATTTTTGAATTTTTGCCCTATGAAACCTGACAAAGACTCTTCTTTACATCTTCTTCTGGTCGCCCTTGCCTTTGGGTTGGCATTAGGATTTCGTTTGATCCGATTGGGGGCGGCACCCCTGGGAGACATGGAGGCGGAGATTGCGCTTCAAGCCCTGGCTGCGGCGCAGCGTTCGTCGGTAAATTTCGGACCTTTTATGTCGATTGTGGGGCTGACCGGAATCGACTTTTTCCTTTTTTCGACATCGAACTTCCTGGCGCGCTTTTGGCATGCCGTCTTTGGCGCATGTATTGTGTTTGTCCCCTTTCTGTTTCGCGAGAAGATTGGTCGTTGGCCAGCAGCTGCGGCATCCCTGATTCTTGCCATATCTCCTGATATGGTCGGGCTTTCCCGGATCACTGGTTCATCCATGATGGCGCTGGTTTGTGTCTTGTTGGGATTGGGTTTTCTTGTCAATATGAAACCGATCCTTTCAGGTGGATCCTTTGCTCTGGCTTTAATGAGCGGGCAAGGATTCTGGATGGGTGTCATTATTCTCGGCTTGAGCGGATTAATATCAACCTGGCTTGTCAAAGAAGCCCCGTTTCTTACCGGAATTTTCAGTCAAAAAACAGGAAAATTCTGGATCAGGTTTGGGCTGGCTTTTCTGATAACAATGGGTGTTGTTGGGACCAGTTTTTTTCTGGTGCCCGAGGGATTGAGCGGCATATTTTCGGGCCTGGTGTTGTTTGTGCGTGGGTTTGGCGACGCCTATACCTTACCTTTCTTTCTGCTTCCCCTTGCATTGATTGCCTATGCCCTCCCCGCTTTGATCTTTGGGCTGTGGGGCAGCCTGCGTGGAATATTACTGAAAAGCGAAACGGATTTGTTTTTGGTAATATGGTGGGTGGTCGGCATGCTGGTCGTTTTCCTGTATCCTAGCAGTGAACCTGCGGACATGATCTGGGTATCCTTCCCGCTTTGGATATTAGCCGCAAGAACTGTGTGCTTTAATTTTCGTATGCCAGACGAGAATCGCCTGATCATGGGTGTCACGAGTGCAGCTGTGATCCTGTTGTTCGCCTTTTTACTTCTCGGATTGCGTTCACTTGAAAGCCAGACGCTCACATCGGAGCAGCAGACAGGAACGCTGATCGCGATTTTTGGCAGCGTGGTCTTGCTGGTGGCGGTTGTTCTCCTGGTCGATTTTGGCTGGTCAGAGGAGATTGCGTTACCCGGGTTGTTGCTCGGTTTGTTGCTTGTTTTTGGCGCGTGGATGGCATCGACGGGTATAAAATCAACGAGTCTGGTTTCTGAACCTGCCTACACCCTGTGGTATCCGGATGAACCTGCGTATTCAACCCGATGGTTGGAGGTATCGATTGATCGCATTATGGACGGGAACAAAATGCTTGCTCCCGCCATTGAGATTGTGGTTTCGGATAGCCATTCGCCGGCACTGGAATGGACGTTAAAGGATAATGCCCAGGTTCATTTCGAAGCTTTCGTTCCGCCGCAATTTCAGCCCGGCATCCTGATCACTGGCTTACAGGATTTTCCTGAACTTGCAAACAGCTACCGGGGACAGGATCTGGTCTGGTCCCGCCAGGTGGCTTGGGATGTGATGTCGCCGGGACATTATTTTTCATGGCTGCTATCAGGTAAGGCGCCCACCGTTGATGAGCACATCATTTTGTGGGTGAGAACCGATCTGATGGCAGATGCGCAATTATTACCATAATTATTTATTTTGATAGGAACACAAAACGTATGAGATACCCTCAAACAATTGCAATCGATGGACCTGCCGGATCAGGAAAATCAACCCTGGGCGCCTTGCTGGCAAAAAAGCTGGGCTATCTATATTTTGACACCGGTGTGATGTATCGGGCGGTGGCTCTGGCTGCCATCAACCAGGGCGTTGAGTGTAACGATGAAATTTCGGTCGGTGAGCTGGCTGAAAACATCAAAATTGATGTGCGCCCGCCATCGATACAGGATGGAAGAGACTATGACGTTCTCCTCAATGGGGCAGACGTCACCTGGGCCATTCGCCAGGATAATGTCAACGCCCACGTTTCCGAGGTTTCGGCATACCGTGTTGTCAGAGATGCGATGACAGCTCAACAACGGCGGATCGCGCAGGAGAATGCCGTGGTGATGGTGGGACGGGATATCGGGACGGTGGTTATGCCAGATGCCGATCTGAAAATCTTTTTGGACGCCTCGATTGAGGTGAGGGCTGGGCGGCGCTACCTTGAGTTGCGTGCTCACGGTGAGGAGGCTGATTATGAGGATGTTTCGCGTTCTTTGCAACATCGCGACAATATCGATTCGAGTCGGGAAATTGCCCCTTTGAAAGCCGCAGAAGATGCTGTCATCATCGATTCAGATGAGATGAGCATAGACGAAGTTTTAGAAAGAGCTATGGAGTTGATAAAAAATGTGTGATACTTTTGTTGCTTTAGCAAATGCTACCAGGGATGGCTCTGTGATTTTTGGCAAGAACAGTGATCGCGAGCCGAACGAAGCCCATGAGCTGGTTTTAATTCCTCGTGCAACACACGATTCATCGGCGCAGGTCAAAATGACTTACATCTCGATTCCCCAGGTCAGGGAAACCAATGCTGTTTTGCTTTCGAAGCCTTTTTGGATCTGGGGCGCTGAGATGGGCGCCAATGAGCACGGTGTGGTCATTGGAAACCAAGCGGTCTTTACAAAAGTGCCTTATCAAAAAGGTCCGGGGTTGATCGGGATGGATTTTTTGCGGCTGGCTCTGGAAAGAACTTCAACAGCTGAGGATGCCATGAACGTCATTATCCAGCTGCTTGAGGAATATGGTCAGGGCGGCAACTGCGGATTTGCAACCCAATTTTTCTATCACAATGGCTTCCTGATTGCTGATAGACAGGAAGCCTGGGTCCTGGAAACCGCTGGAAAACACTGGGCAGCGGAAAAGGTAAGGGACGTTCGTTCAATTTCCAACGTGATCAGCATTGGCAGTACCTGGGATCGTGCCTCCAAAGACCTGGTGGATTTTGCGGTTTCTAAAGGCTGGTGTAAAGGCAGGGACGATTTTGATTTTAGTCGCTGTTACAGCGATTTTATTTACACCACTTTTTCTGATGGACGCAGCCGCCTGTGTCGGACGGGCGAACTGCTCAGGAACAACATCGGTAAGATCGATGTGCCGCTGGCGATCCGCTTTTTGCGCGATCACGGTCCTGATACAGATCAAGATTGGACTCCGGCGAAGGGTTTGACAGGGGCAGAAGTGTGCATGCATGCCGGCTTTGGTCCGGTGCGTGTCAGCCAGGCGACAGGATCGATGGTTTCTCGCCTGTCACCGGATGGGGATATCCACTGGTTGACCGGAACATCCGCCCCGTGCACCTCGATTTTCAAACCCGTGTGGATGGATGGAGGCATACCGGATGTCGGGCCAACTTTGACCGGAACCTATGACGAATTGGCCCTGTGGTGGAATCACGAAAATCTACACCGTGAAATCCTGAGAGATTACGCAGGTCGAATCCAGGTGTTAGCGTCTGAACGAGATCAGTTGGAGAAAGAATTTTTCGAAACAGCCTGGGATGGCGCTGGCTTATCCGCCAGACGAAAAAAAGAAATCACTGAAGCATGCTTTAAAGAGGCGCAACAAGCCGAAGCCAGATGGTTGGAAAAGGTCAGAACAAAACCGATCGAACACCGACAACCTTATCTTTATCGATCCGCCTGGAAAAAATTTGATAAGGATGCGCAGCGAGGTTAATTCTCTATCTGAATGAAATATAGATTAGAAAAACTGCATAATTCGGGAATGTAATGCTATAATGTATTAACCATTCATTGTTGATGAAAAATGTCCGAGATATTAACGCCTCTTTTACCCGAATACACCATCCAAATTCCCAGGGATCCGATAGCTCTCATTTTTTTTGGGATCTGGTTGGTTACTCTTGTTGTTCTACTCTTCCGAATTAATCGACATGAACTGAATCTTAATCGGCGCAGGTTGTTCTGGCTGGCAGGGTTAAGCGTTTTGCTGCTGATCTTCACCCCGTTTCTGGGGCTTGAACCACCCTTAGCGGGTTCTTCAAAGCTGACTCACCTTCCTGTAAACCATCTGATGCTCCTGGCCGCGGTACCGTGGATGGTTGCCAGCGGTGTTCTCGGGACAATTTTAGGCGTTTTGCTCGCTGGAATGTCAGGCTTACTCCTGGCTTATTTCGATACACATCACATCTTCACACCATTGATTTTGATGACTCTGGCGTTTGTATATGGGTGGTTTTTGAACCAGCGTTACAGAACAACTGCTTTTCGCGTGTTGCGCTTCCCGATCGTGGCTGCCCTTGCCAGTTTATTGGTGTCGCTACCTTTGATTTTTATGGCTGTGGTAGTTACCACTGAGAGAGAAATGTCGCTAAGGATTGTTCTGGCGCTTGAGGCGATGCCCAGGCAGCTGGTGGCACTGGTCGGGATGTTGCTGATGGGCAGTTTGTTTTGCGTGGCCATACGCGCTCTGATGAGCGAGGCATGGGGTGGTTCCGGTTCACTCATACCTGCACCCGGGGAAACCAGCCTCAAATTTCGGTTATTGTCTGTCACGCTCCCGCTTATGTTGCTTTTATTATTGGTGCTGACCGCAGGTCTGCTGCGCTTTAATCACAATAAACTGAAGCTGGAGGTGGTCAATCGATTAATCCGGACTGCAACGGATATTTCCGAAGCCATCCCTCCCTTCGTTGATGCGGGCGAAACTTACCTGAGCCATCTTTCGGCGAACAATCTGATCAGATCAGGTACGCCTGAACAGGCGGGGTTTATCCTTGATCTGGTGGGAAATTCATCGTCCTATTTTGATCAACTTATCCTGCTCAACTCATCAGGTCAATCTTTAACCAGTTTTCCACCTCACCTGGATTCTGAGGTATCCCAGGTTGTTACTCAAACAATCGGGTTTGAAGAAATTCTAAACAGTGCAACGCCCCTTGTCATACCTGCAATTTCAAATGACGACGGAAGCCAACTTCAATTGAACTTTTTTGTAGGCATTACCAATCCGGAGGTGGACCTTTCACGCATTTTGTGGGGACGGACGCCTTTGTTCAACACAGGAGCGGAGCGTTCTGCGTTTGGAATATTAAGAAATTTTGAAGAAGAAGGCGGCGAGGTTGGCCTGATCAACCGGGAAAACCTGGTTGTATATCATTCCGATCCCCTGCAGGTAATGCAACCCTATCGCGGGCAAGTTTTCGATATCGCTGCATACTTTGACGGCCTTTCTGAAAATGGAGAAGCCATTCTTCAATACCTTCAACCAATCGATGCGCTTGATTGGAACCTTGTCCTGACGCAGTCTGCCAGGTCTGTATACCAGCAAGCGTGGCAGCTGACCTATCCTGTGATTCTTTTCGCAATGGGCGTTATGCTGATTGTGTTGGTGGCGGTCATGGTTTTTCTCACCCCGCTGACCGGGTCGATAACACAACTCACAGAAGCCTTAAAAAACCTTTCTTCAGGTTCATTTGACATCAAGATCCCCAAAAAGCAGACCCTGGGCGAAATGGGTCAGCTGAGGGATGTTTTTGCGGGCATGGCAGGTTCTTTGCAAAACCGGCTGTTAAAACAATCCGACCTGTATTCCGTCAGTAAAGGTGTTTCCGGACAGCAGCACCTAGGCGGCGCCCTGGATGTGATCATGAAAGCTGCATTGGCGCAAGGGGTTTCTTCGGTCCGTGTTGTGTTATCAGAAGCCGGTATGGGAGCGGCTCCTGTGACCATTAATCAAAGCTATGGATTGGGAAAACTGACCGGTTCTTATGCACATCTGGATTCCAGAATTAATTCGCATGCACGCATTGTTGGACAAATAATTTTGCAGGACCATCAAATTGATGAGGTTCTTTCTCAAGAAAAGAATTTCCCAAAACCCGCTGTGATCATCGCCATGCCATTGAGATGGGAAAACACCTGGCTGGGCGTGTTCTGGGTGACCTACCAGGATCACCAAAACCTTGATCCGGAGATGATTGAATTTTTCAAAGCCCTCTCACAAAGAGCTTCTATTGCCGTCATGACATTGAATGCACTGGAGAAATCGAAGGCGATGCGCCGACAATTGGAATCCGTTATGGATTTACTTTCGGATGCGGTTCTGTTTGTCGATGATCAGGAACTGGTGGTCTATCATAACCAGCTGGCGAGCAAGATTTTTGGCGGCGGTAAAAAATCACTGGTTGGTGTGCCTTTCACGTCCCTTGTGAACGCGGAGGAACCGATTGAATTTCTGACCGGCGATGAAAAAATAAGCGATCATAAAGAAATTCAGCTTAAAAACGGCTCTGTTTTTCAGAAATTCATTCAACCGGTGGCATTGGCAGACAGGACACCTGGAAAGATCATTCTCTTAAGGGATATCACACGGCGTAAAGTGACCGATTCAACAAAGACGGAGTTTGTGACGATGGTCAGCCATGAACTGCGCTCGCCGCTCACCCTGGTACACGGGTACGCAAAGATCTTAAGGTTGACGGGCAATTTGAATGAACAGCAGGATGCTTCTGTGGCAAAAATTATCGAAGGAATTGAAGAGATGAAGCATCTTGTCCAGAATCTTCTTGATATTGGGCGTCTGGAAGCAGGAACTTCGCTGGACCTGACCAGGTTTTCGCTGGATGAATTTGTCCAAAAACTTGTGGATGGGATGGACGCCCAGGCAAAACAGAAAAATGTGGCTATCAGGGTTGCCCTTCCGGAGCAACCTGTATTGCTTGAAGCGGATGCCACTTTCCTGACACAGGCATTAAAAAACCTTTTGGATAATGCCATCAAGTTCTCCAGGATGGGTGGGGATGTCCAGTTCACGGCGCAATGGCAGGTTGATCGCGTTTTGTTCACCGTGCGAGATGAAGGCATTGGGATCGCTCCATTGGATCAGCGAAATATCTTTAACAGATTTCAGAGGACGAGCTCGCTGGTCGGTCAGGAGAATTCGGGCAGTGGTTTGGGATTGGCAATTGTTAGATCGGTTGCTGAAAGACACGGGGGAAAGGTTTGGCTGGAAAGCCAATTGGGGAAGGGCAGCACATTCTATCTTGAAATTCCGCAGCATGGAAAATAGCAAAAAGCTGGACTTGTGCTTTTAAATGAGGTAGAATGCAGTCCTTGAAAAATTTGACAAATGTCGTGAGTTTTTGTTATAATTATAGATTGCATTTCGAAAACCGGAACACCTGAGTAGATTTACTCGCTCTAGGTTTTTCTCGCGTTAATTTAAGGAATTCAGCATTATTTCCAGTAAAACAGGAGGTTCCTAGTGGAAACAAAGGGATTAAAAGCGCTGCGGATTGGTTTAGCATCCCCTGAGGTCATTCGCAGCTGGTCGTACGGCGAAGTTCTAAAGCCAGAGACGATCAACTATCGACGGTTGCGACCGGAAAAAGACGGTTTATTTTGTGAAGCAATTTTTGGTCCCACACGCGATTATCAGTGTTATTGTGGAAAGTATAAGAATCCCCGCTATAAAGGGATTGTTTGTGATAAATGTGGCGTTGAAGTTACCCGCTCATCAGTTCGTCGGGAACGGATGGGCCATATTCAACTCGCTGCTCCTGTTGCTCATATCTGGTACACACGCCGGATTCCCTCTTTTCTTGGTTTGATGTTAAATATTTCGCGAAGAAATCTGGATCGTGTGCTGTATTTTGCTCAATACATTGTAACCTACGTGGATGAGGATGCCCGCCAAAAGGCTTTGAAGCGATTGGAAGATGAGATCAGCCTTTCTGACCGTGAGTTGGGGGATATGATCAACCTGAAAATTGCCGAAGTGAAGCAAAACCGCGATAAGGTTTTGAAGGAACATGATGCACAGCGCGAGGTGATTAAAGAGAATTATGATGAGCAGATCGGCTCGAAGATCGACCCTGTCATCAAAGAAGGACAGCGGCTTGAAAGCGAAATTCAAACCCGGATGGGGAAAAATATTCGCAAGCCGATTATTTTCAAGGCTCTCGATAAAGAGGTCACGATCGTGGACGTTGGCGAAGAGGTAACTTCTGGACATCTAAGTGAGGTCCAATCTATCGTCAAAGAGATGATCGTTGAGCTTGAATCCGATTTGCAGATGCAGCGTGATCGTGAGATTGAGCACCTCAATCTTCAAAAAGACACGATCAGAGCAGAAGCTGACATCCAAATGGAACAGCTTCGAAATGAGCTTGAGGATAAAACAGAAGAAACCCAAACAGAATCTGCTCGACTGCGAGATGAACTTTATGAATTGGAACCTTTCACCTTTCTGAGCGAGTCACGTTACCGTGATTTAAAATCAAGTTGGGGACAGGTTTTTCGTGCGGACATGGGAGCTGAAGCCTTTTTGGATATCCTCAAACGAATTGATCTTGATACCATGGCTGAGGAACTTTGGGAAGAGATTCGGACAACCCGCAGCAAACAAAAACGCAAAAAAGCAACACGCCGTTTGAGCGTGATTGAAGCTTTCCGGCGTTCTCGCAACAAACCCGAATGGATTATCCTGACGACATTGCCTGTCATTCCGCCGGATTTGCGCCCCATGGTTCAACTTGACGGCGGTCGTTTTGCGACATCGGATTTGAATGATCTGTATCGGCGAGTGATCAATCGAAACAACCGTTTGAAGCGATTACTCGAACTGGGCGCCCCCGATGTGATCGTCCGAAATGAAAAGCGGATGCTTCAGGAAGCGGTTGATTCGTTGATTGATAATTCACAGCGTGGAAAAGCGCTTTCTCGACGGGGACGACGTGAACTGCGCTCGTTGAGCGATATGCTGAAGGGTAAAAAGGGTCGTTTCAGACGCAACCTGTTAGGAAAACGTGTGGATTACTCCGGCCGTTCAGTGATTGTGGTCGGTCCGAACCTGCTGCTGCACCAATGCGGTTTGCCGAAATCAATGGCGCTGGAGCTTTACCGACCCTTTGTGATTTCCCAACTGGTTGCTCGCGAATATGCAGCCAACATCAAAGGCGCACGCCGCTTCATTGAGAGGAACCGCCCCGAAGTTTGGGAAACTCTGGAAGATGTGATCAAAGATCGTCCGGTTCTTTTGAATCGTGCCCCCACGCTTCACCGTTTGGGAATTCAGGCATTTGAACCGATCTTAATTGAGGGCAATGCCATTCAGCTGCATCCCCTGGTGACCACAGCATTTAACGCGGACTTTGATGGTGATCAGATGGCGGTTCATGTTCCGCTTTCGCAGAAGGCAGTGACTGAGGCACGTGAACTGATGCTGGCGACCAAAAACTTGCTCAAACCCGCCAATGGCGAACCCATCATCAGCCCTGCAAAAGATATGGTTTTGGGTGTGTATTACCTGACCATGGATGTTGATAAGGAGCATAAGGGTGATGGGCGTGCTTTTTCGAGCATCGATGAAGTTGTCATGGCTTACGAACTCGGACACGTAGACATCCATGCTCATATCAAAGTATTAACTGAAACCTATTACGGAAAAAACAATCTCCGCCTGGATGAGCCTGAGACGCGTTTGATTGAAACAACTGTTGGACGCGTTATTTTCAATAATATTCTAAGCGAAAGAATGCACTTTTTTAACGATGAATTGGATAAAGGTGGCGTACGTGATCTGATTGCGAATATCTATGAGATTTGCGGCCAGGAAGAGACCGTTCGGATGGCAGATGAGATTAAGGAAATTGGGTTTAAATATGCAACTCGTTCTGGCTCAACCATTGCCGTTGCCGATATCACTGTCCCACCCACCAAACCGGAAATCATCCAAAGCGCAATGGATTTGGTGGATGTGATCAACCGCGATTTCCGCCGCGGCTTGCTGACAGAGCAGGAGCGAGATGAAAAAGTGGTTGATGTTTGGCAAAAAACCACCGACAAAGTTGCTGAAGCGGTTGCAGAATACTTTGATCCCACTGGCGATCTCGCCACAATGGCAAATTGCGGCGCCAGTAAGGGTGGTTTTAATTCGATTACCCAGCTGGCAGGCATGCGCGGTTTGATGGCAGATCCTGCCGGGCGGATCATCCCCATGCCGATTCGCGGAAATTTTCGTGAAGGCTTGACAGCCCTAGAGTACTTTATTTCCACCCATGGAGCCCGCAAAGGTCTGGCGGATACAGCCCTGCGCACGGCTGATGCTGGTTATCTGACACGCCGTCTGGTCGATGTTGCCCAGGATATTATTGTGAACGAAGAAGATTGCGGCACAACCAATGGTATTTGGATCAATGCAGAAGAGGATATTACGGGTCAGTCCTTTGCCGAAAGAATTTATGGGCGTGTATTGGCAGAACGCGTTATTGACCCCAAGACAGGCGAGATCGTTTTTAATCAGGATGATACTCTGACCCATGCGGCTGTTAAAAAGGTGGTCGAGCTCGGAGTCAACGAGGTCAAAGTTCGTTCACCACTGACCTGTGAAATGATGCATGGCATTTGTGCCAAGTGTTATGGTATCGACCTGGGACGTGGAGAAATGGTCAGATTGGGTTCAACGGTGGGAATTATTGCAGCCCAATCCATTGGCGAGCCCGGTACACAGCTCACGCTTCGGACTTTCCATACGGGTGGCGTGGCGGCAGGCGGTGACATTACCACCGGTCTTCCCCGTGTTGAAGAACTCTTTGAAGCACGAAAAATGCCAAAGGGTGAAGCGATTATTTCCACAATTAACGGTACTGCCCACGTGATCTTTTCCGAGAAATATGCAGACCAGCGTGTTGTACGGGTTGAAAATGTGTCATTGATTTCGGATGCTTACGATATCCCTGAAGACTGGACCATTGCTGTAAAGGATGAAGACGAAGTGGAGAACGGTGCGGTCCTGGCAACCCAGGACGAGGCTGTTATCAAAGCCCAGCACAATGGGCGGGTTCGGATTGAGGGACAACAGGTGATTGTTTCATATGATGTGCAGGAACAGGAAGAGTATGAAATTCCCGCGACCTCTCGCCTGATCGTTCAGGAAGGCGATAAGGTCGAAGCTGGACAGGCAATCACTGAAGGGTCCTTGAATCCGCATACCATTCTGCGGATCAAGGGTAGAGAAGAAACGCAGAAGTATTTAATGAGCGAAATCCAAAAAGTCTATCGCAACCAGGGACAGGATATCAATGACAAGCACTTTGAAGTGATCATTAATAAAATGCTGGGCAAGGTACAAATCGTCCGACCTGGGGATTCACATCACCTGCCCCAAGACCTGGTAAGCCGGCTGGAAATTCGCCGTTTGAACGAAGAGCTGGTTGCTGAAGGAAAACGTCCTGCGCGCTATGTTGAAATTCTGCTTGGGATCACCAAGGCTGCATTGGAAACAGACTCGTTCCTGTCGGCATCATCCTTCCAGCACACAATTAAGGTCTTATCCGCAGCAGCAATTTCTTCTCGTTCTGACCCACTGTATGGTCTGAAGGAAAACATCATGATCGGTAAGTTAATCCCTGCTGGGACCGGTTTTGAGCCGGGTCAGTTTGCTGATGAGACACCTCTGGAAGAAACATCGAGGAATGACCTTGACGGTCGTCTCTTTGATCTTTTTGATGATGAGATTGACGATTTAGATCTTCTTGATGAAATTGATGATCTTTATGAGGATGATGATCTTTTGAATGGTAGTGACGAAGATATCGACGACGAGGACGATGATTTTGATCTTGATCTCGATGAAGAAGATTTAGACAGCGCTGACTGAGTTTGCCTCGAATGTAATTGCAAAATAAAATCGAAAATCCCGAGAAGATCCTCGGGATTTTTATGTTACAATGAAACAAATGTTCGCAGCAATTTTATTGAAACCTGTCAATACAGATTGAATATGAGACAGGAGGAGTAATGATGGATTTAGGAACGATACGCCCGATAAATATCAATGATGAGATGCAACAATCTTATCTTGATTACGCCATGAGTGTGATCGTCTCAAGGGCTCTACCAGATGCCAGAGACGGCTTGAAACCTGTACAAAGACGAATTTTATACGCCATGTATGATATGGGTTTGCGCCCCAACACCTCCCACAAGAAATCCGCCAGGATTGTTGGGGAAGTGCTGGGTAAATATCATCCCCATGGTGATATGGCGGTTTATGAAGCGATGGCTCGCCTGGCACAGGATTTTTCTCAACGTTACCTTCTGGTGGAGGGACAGGGGAATTTTGGCAGTGTCGATGGCGATCCACCCGCTGCCATGCGCTATACTGAAGCGCGCCTGACCGGAATGTCTGTTGATTTGATCCAGCAATTTGATATGGACACCGTTGATTTTATGGACAATTTTGATGGGTCCATGAAAGAACCGGTCGTTTTGCCGTCAGCCGTACCGAATTTGCTGGTTAATGGCGCTTCAGGGATCGCCGTAGCGATGGCGACCAATGTCCCTCCTCATAACCTGGGTGAGGTGGTTGATGCGCTGGTGATGATGCTGGAAAACTGGAACAAGATCGACGACATAGGCGTTGAAGACTTAATGCAGCATATCAAAGGTCCCGACTTCCCGACAGGCGGCTTGATTATTACAGACGATCGCACGGAAACACTGGCACAAGCCTATGGTACCGGCAATGGACGGGTGCGTATGCGAGCACGAGTCCATTTAGAAGAGATGAATCGTGGCAGGCAAAGGATCATCATAACCGAACTTCCCTATATGACCAACAAGTCATCCCTGATCGAGAGAATTGCGGAACTTGTGCGGGATGGTGACGTTGAGGGCATCAACGATATTCGTGATGAATCGGACCGGCATGGGATGCGGATCGTGATTGAACTTTCAAAATCTGCAGATCCTGGAAATATACTGAAAATACTGTATAAGCGGACTTCCATGCAGGCGACTTTTGGGATCAACATCCTGGCATTGGTCAAAGGTCAGCCGCACAAGCTGACCCTGAAACAGGCTCTGAGGGTCTTTCTTGACCATCGACTTGAGGTGATTAAACGTCGGAGTGAGTATGAACTTAAGAAATCCGAAGAACGCCTGCACATATTAAAAGCTTATCTGATTGCCCTTGAAAATCTGGATGAGGTGATTGATATTATCCGGCGTTCACAAAGAGTTGAGACGGCAAAAGCCAATCTCATGCGCAGATTCAAGCTGGATGAAATCCAGGCACAGGCAATTTTGGATATGCCCCTCAGACGACTGGCAGGGTTGGAACGAAAGAAGATTGAGGAGGAGCATAAAGAGGTTGTTAAACGCATTAAGGAACTGAAAGACCTCTTGAAATCGGCTAAAAAGATGCGCGATGTTGTGATTTCAGAATTGAAATCTGTCCGGGAACGTTATGCGGATCCAAGAAAGACGCAAATTATTCAGATGGACGAAGGAGAGACCGCTTTAGATATGGTGACCTCAGCGGACGTTGTGCCTGAGCAAGAAGTGTGGGTTGCGATTTCGGCAGATCACCGAATCGCCCGGACCGATAAGGATAAGAGCTTCCGCCAGTGGGGCTTGGACGCACCCAAACTGGTCGTTCGTGCAACCACGCGCCAAACGCTTTACCTTGTTGCTGAAAACGGGGAAGCAGCCGCCCTATCTGTATATGCCATCCCCGTGGCTGATGAGCCGGAAAAGGGGGCACTGGTAAAAACGATTGCGCCTTTCAAATCGGACCATCGACTTAAGATGCTGTTTGCGCTCTCACCCGGCGCCACAGAAGAAGATGGCTACGTTGTCACGGTCAGCCGGCAGGGTATGGTCAAGCGGTCCCTGTTAAGCGAATTGCCCGGACCTTCAGCGCAGCTGTTTACGCTGACAAGGATCAATCAAGGCGATTCACTCTGTTCACTTTTGGTTTCCAGGGGTGGGGAAGACCTTTTCATTGCATCCAGGGATGGCATGGGGATTCGCTTTAATGAAGAAGAAGTACGCCCGATGGGACTGGTCGCAGCAGGCGTGAACGGGATGAAGTTTCGCAATCAGGATGAAGTGGTGGGGGCAGGCATTGTCTCTCGGCGCGGAGAAATCCTGCTGGTTACCAATCGTGGCTCGGCAAAGCGACTTACTGGAGATATGTTCCCAACACAGGGACGTTATGGCTATGGCGTAATTGCCTGGAGAATGGCAAAGGATGAAAAAATTATCGGAATGATGCAGGGCTTGCTGACCTCTAACGGCGTCTTACATTTTAAGAAAGCAGCCAGCCGCCTTGTGCGTGTCAATGATGCCCCCAGCCGCAATAGAATGCAATCGGGCGACAGGATCATTGATGTCAAAAAAGATGATGAAATCCTGGAACTGACGGTACCATTAGATTTAGTATAACCTTTGGAAAAACAGCAGATGAAATACGAGGTTACACGGGTTTGGTGTAAGAATAATGGTATTTAATTCTCTGATCGACCAGCCCCAATGAATCCCGTCCTTGCAGGGTGACCCCGTTCTGATTGGTGCCCTCCCACCTGAAATGACAGCTTGTCCTCACACGGGATTGATTAAGGAGTATCATCCCGGTTTTAGATAGATCTTGCATTTGTGTTTCGATCCATTTTCGGATGGCTGGCTTGCCCTGAATGGCATCTTTTGGTTGGATGTGGACAGCATCATCCGAATACAAGCTGAGCACTTTCTCCGGATCCTTTGAGTTCATTGCCAGGACATATTTTTCCGGGAAGCTTGTTTGTTCCTGTCTTTGAGTGTCGTCTTGCTGTCCATATTTAAAGTTACGGACAAGATTCCAGTATTCGGGCATATCCCGTCGGCATCCTTCCCAATACCAGAAATTGACGGCAGGTATGTCAAGCTGCCCGGCAACTGTCATAAATTCGATCACCTCTTCCTTGGTGGGCATCCAGCCATGTTCTTTGAAGGTAGGACCGGTGGCGATCATGGGCCGGTAGGGCCTGATATTTTTGAATTCATTGAAACTCTTCTTTAATTGCAACCCTGCGTTGTTGTGTGACTTCATCCAGTAAACCTGGGGCATCATATAGTCACAGCGATCAAGAAAATTGGTCCAGGGGAGGTTGGGATGGTAGGAAGGGTAACGGTAAGAACTGAGCGCAATTGGCATTTTACCTAAATGGGTGCGAAGAATGTTCATATATCTGCTGGCAGCGGGTGCCTTCGTGGGCTTTGAGTAATGGCCTTCCGCATTGACCACAAACCCTTGAATGCCTAAATTCAGAGCGCGTGAAATGGCGATTTCAGCTTCCTGATCGGGGTAATCGCCATAAACAAATTGCCATCCCCAAACGGCGATATTATTAGCCTGTAATTTTTTAACGACCGGGAGGACGTAATCAAAACCATTGTCGAGGTCGATATTGTAGGGGAAAGCGCCGTCGGCAATCTTTATTAGCACATGGGATAAATGCGCTTCTTTTGCCAGCGCTGCAATCCGATCAGGGTCACCATTTTCACAAAACCTGACCTTCCAAATAAAATATCCTTTACCGGTAAGTGTCATTGATCACATCCTTGTTTATTTTCTTTATGTGCCTGCCAACCCCAAATCATCGGCAATAGAATTCATCGCTTCGATCACGTTTGCCACGTGTTCCCAAAGATCGATCCCGAATTCAACTGCACCTTGCTCAATTTCATCCCGGTTAGCGCCGGCAGCGAAGGATCTGTCCTTCCACTTATTCTTTACCGACTTCACCTTGAGGTCGAAAAGCGCGCGGGAAGGTCTCACAAGGGCAACGGCGGTGATCAGGCCGGTGATCTCGTCACATGCAAACAGGGCTTTTTCCATGGTTGTTGTGCGTGGGATTCCTGTGTGGTTGGCGTGGCTCTGGACTGCGCGGATGATTTCCTCCGGAACACCGTGTTCACGTAGAATCGGCTCACCGGCAGTCGGGTGTTCTTCCATCGTGGGATGAATCTCCCAGTCGAAATCGTGCAGCAATCCGGCAACTGCCCATTTATCCTCATCCTCACCGAGTTTCCGTGCATAAAATCGCATGGCTGATTCAACTGCAAGCATGTGCTTGATGAGGTTGGGATTCTTCACATATTGTGTCACAATCGCAAGAGCATCATCTCTGTTCATAGGTATTCCTTATCTGTGCAATATTGATGCCAGTGTTCTTTTTTTGTTGATTGAAAAAATGTTTACTTTCTATGGAAAGATGGGTTCAGGTTCACCCAGAATGAGCTCAGGATGGGTAACATAAACATCCCAAAAAGCAACCAGGGATGCCAGAATTTCTCTGAACCACCAGAAACTGTAGCTTTGCAGACGGTAATCTGATTCATCCGCCGGTACGCCGCTTGCCTTGATATCAAATGAATTGCACAAAAACAGGGCACGCGGCAGGTGATAAGCCTGTGTGACAACCACCAGTTGATCGACATCGAAGATCGCTATTGCCCGATAACAGCTGTCATAGGTTCGCCGTCCCGCATAATCGAGAATGATATTTTCTTCAGGGATATTCAATGACAGCGCATATTCTTTCATGGCGCCTGGCTCGTTGTAGTATTCGGTGGAATTGTCACCGCTCATTAATATTTTTTCAACTTTCCCGGCAAAATAAAGATCAGCCGCCTTGGCGACCCGATCACGCAGTACCACACCCGGGGTGCCATCCTTGTTGAGTCCCGCCCCCAAAACCAGGGCAACTGGGGCAGATGGTGAATCTTCAGCCAGGAAGGTGCGCGGTCTGGCATACAGGAGCATGCCAACCCGCAGCAGGCTTGTGAGCAAGAATCCGCCCACAGTCAGATAAAGCACAAAGCGTAATAGAAAATGAAATATGGAACGCAAGCTTTTCATGGGGTTGCTTTTAATGTGTAAGCGCTTCGAGGTCTAATGAGAGGGGATGGATCACCGATCTGAGCGGATCATAGAATTCATCCCTGATCGCTTTCAGTCCTTCAACCTCATAGTTCAACGCTCTGCTCAAAGTGGATAATCCGACCGGTGAATCGGTCAGATTGACCACACCTTCTTGCATTTGAAAACGAATGTTCAAAGGCATTTCTGAAGATGACGCCAGTGCTGTGTTCGGGATGATCCCATCGGATTGCCAGATCGTGATAATATCAACTGTTGCGTCCGGTATGCTTTGCAGGATATCGCTTGTGTTGCGTGGATCACCGATTAAAGCATAACTGACACCAAAATCACAGATCCCCTGGACAAATAGAGCCCGAATAATGGCGTTATAACTGTATGTGAACACAGGTTCAAGGGTGGGTGTGCTGGCGAGCGACAGTAAACCTGAAGGCACAACGTATCCTGGCACAGAATTGGGGCTGATAAAGCAGGGTCTTGTGCCAGAAAATTGCTGAATTGCACTTAAAAAATCATCGGTGTTTTGGCTCTGACCGGTGTCAAAGTAAGGTGTGAACCCGCGTTCAGCATGCGCGATGAACTGAACGCCATAGGCATAAACACCAAGGTGATTCGTCATAACGAGCGCAGTCGCTTTTCCAAGCTGGCTCAGGTGCAGGTATTCAAAGGGTTCCACCCAGAAGAGATCAACCTGGTCGTTTAAGATGGCGTTTGACAGGCTGGAAAAGCCGGAAAAGATCGTGTTTTCCACAGTGAAACCAGTTTGATCGCGCAGAAGGATGGCGATTTCCTCCGCAGCGTCGATCGCGATTGTGTTTTCTTGTGGAATCACGTAGCCTATTTTTATCGGGTTCCCGGCACTTCCCAGCGGAGCAGGGGTTGGTGTCGCTGTTGGTCGCGGAGTCGGTGCGATGGTTACCTCAACTGTGAAGGTTGGCTGCGGCGTCGGTGTTGTTTTCGGTCCGATCGCAGAGCATCCCAGCGTCAGCAGCAGGATGAATAGCAAGGCAAAACGGTGTGTTAGGTATTTCATCATTTGATTGTGCGAAAATATCATCGAATCATATCCGTTTCGTCCAGGACGGATGGGCATATTTTTCAGCCATTAATTCTTCAGCTCTGAGAATTTCTTTAGGGCTTAAGATGTCGGGTTGGAGCGTCAGGTTGAGCGTGCTTTTAAAGGCTGTTTGAAAGGCATCACTTGCCTGCTGCCACTCAGGTGCATGACCCAGTTCGCGTTCAACCGTGGTTGCATGTGCCAGCAATCGCTCCCTTGCGCTTTCTCTTTCTACATCATCCGGAAATTTTAATACTGTGACGATGCGCGCCAGGTCTCCTTTGAGGGGGAGCGCCCCATGCTGAAGGATACCTTCTTTGCGGCGTGCTTGCGCAGAGCCTATTAATTTTAATCCATTAACCGTGATTTCATAGTTGGAGGGAACTTCAAAACAAACCGGGTTGAGTTTGGTCTTCTTGTCGGTGTTCTTTTTCTCTTCAGCCTGCGGACATAGACCAAGGAATTTTAGCGCTTCTAACAGAGCCTGTGATAATCGCAGGTAGCTTTCAAGCACCCCACCTCCGACCCGCGGCTCCATTTCAGGCGCGATCACGGCATAGGTCAATTCGTCAGTATGTAGAATAGCACGCCCGCCTGTCGGTCGCCTGACGAGGTCCCATCCGTGAAGAGCAAGCGCCCGGGTATCCACTTCGCTGAAAGGTTGCGCCAATCCCAGTGAAAGGCAAGCAGGCTCCCAGGCGTACAGTCTGAGTGTTGGCAGGGATTCCTGCGCATAAACCGATTCCAAAATGGCTTCATCAACTGCCATATTCCACGCGCCCCGAGCGGGTGGATGTTCGATAACTCGCCACGTCGCACTTGCATAACTCATATTATGTCACCTTGATCACATTTTCTGTTTTAATTTATACCATCTCAGCGGCTATCTGTGGTATTGTGTTTTTTAACAGTTTTTGCTCGAACGCATGACACTGTATCAGATTTTCATAAATGGGCAGACAAAAAGAAAGAACGGACACATTTGTAAAAATCGATCCTCCACGGTTTTATCATATAATAAGTGTGAAAGGAGTGAGACGCAATGGAAGAACCAAGGAAGTTGTACAGATTGCCAGGTAAGGGCATGATCGGAGGGGTTTGTGCTGGTTTGGGCGAGTATCTGACCTTTGATCCGACGATCATCCGGTTGATTTTTGTGCTCCTGTTTCTAACGGGCAGCGCTGGTTTTTGGATCTATGTCATCATGTGGTTAATTGTGCCTCCAAAACCAAGTGAGGCTTGAACAACATCAGATGAAATAAAATCCTGACCGACCAAAATAAATGGATTTGGGGTCAGCTGAATAGAGCGTTTTCGATGGCAGGTAATTGAAGCGCGTTTTAATAATGGACTTGTTTCATGGATGATGAACAGGAAAAAATCTCTGCTGAGTTAACAACGAACGAAGCCTGTGATCCATCTCTATTTGACTTTTGTTTGAAGTTGCAGATGGAGTATAATAAACACTGGAGAAAAAATGATGACAAATCCGACCAGAGATAGAATAAATCCAGAAACAATTGACACCACGCCCAAACGCCGTCCAGATTGGATTAAGGTACGCGCACCCAGCGGCGATACGTATCAGAATTTACAGCATTTGATGCGCGCAAAATCCTTGCACACAGTGTGTGAGGAAGCCGGGTGTCCAAATATGGGCGAATGCTGGGGCAGCGGCACAGCCACCTTTTTAATGTTGGGCGATGTGTGTACCCGGACGTGTGGGTTTTGCGATGTTTTGCACGGACGCCCCAAGGCTTTGGATTGGATGGAGCCTGAACGTGTGGCGCAGGCTGTCAGGCAAATGGAGCTCAAGCATGCGGTGATCACATCTGTAAACCGGGACGAACGGAAGGATGGAGGTGCACCCATTTTTGCAATGGTGATCCGCCGCATCCGTGAGTTGATGCCCGGCTGTTCGGTTGAGGTGTTGATCCCCGACTTCAAGGGAAGTGTGGAAGCTTTACGAATCGTAATGGCTGCCAGACCGGAGATTCTGAATCACAATGTCGAAACCGTTCCGCGTTTATTCAAACAGGTGCAACCTCAGGATCGCTTTGAGTATTCACAAAAGACCCTTACAAATGCACGAGCGCTAGACCCGGAGGTGCTGACGAAATCGGGCATCATGGTGGGATTGGGTGAAACCTTTGATGAAGTTCAGGAAGTCATGCGCATTTTACGCGACTGGGATGTCGACATTCTGACCATTGGTCAATACCTGCAGCCCAGCCGAAAACACCTGCCAATCCATCGATATTATAAACCTGAAGAATTTGATGCGTTCAGGGATTACGGACTCAGTATTGGATTTAAATGGGTGGAAAGCGGGGCGCTGGTGCGTTCTTCTTATCATGCGGCGGAACAGGTTCGCGCCCTGTCAGGTATTCACCGGAACCTTTATTCATCCTGAGTAACCAATTTTGACCATTAATTAACGCCCCTTTTCCGGGCGTTTTTTTTATTATTTAAGAACGCTGTAGGAAGTATGTTAAAATGGAATCATCAAAAAAAGGAGCGTTGAAAATGGAGATTAAAAACATCAGGATACAAAAACCGGAAACGATCAATTTCGTTTTGGGGCAGGCTCATTTCATAAAAACCGTTGAGGACATCCATGAAGCTCTGGTGTCAAGTGTGCCCGGAATTAAATTTGGGCTGGCGTTTTGCGAAGCGTCCGGGGACTGCCTTGTTCGCTGGAGCGGAACGGATGATGCTATGATTGAACTTGCCAAGGAAAATGCAATAGAGATCGCGGCTGGACATTCTTTTGTTATCTTTCTTGGAGAAGGTTTTTTCCCAATTAACATTCTCAACCAGGTCAAAGCTGTGTCTGAAGTGTGCCGAATTTTCTGCGCAACGGCGAACCAGACCGATGTTGTCGTGTTGGATGTGGGAGATGGACGAGCAATCCTTGGTGTGGCGGATGGTGAACGCCCCAGGGGTGTTGAGGATGAAGAAAGTATCTCCTGGCGGAAAGGTCTTTTAAGGAAAATCGGTTACAAGCTCTGAAGCCAGCCCAATTGACCCGGGACAAGTAAAGTATCAAACGAAACGGCACGTCTGTATTCAAAGTTGATTTTGAAACTGTTGGCACGCGCGTTTTTATGAATGATGGCGAAAACTTGCTCGATGTCCGAGACAGAAAAAAGTACGCATCTCGCTGAAAGCAGCTTGTGGGGGCTTGGAACACACCTTGGCAGCTGAATCCGCGATATTTCTATGTTGATGTGATCGAATTTGATGAATTTATTATGGAGGAATAATGGAAACACTGGAAGCAATATTAACACGCCGAAGCGTTCGAGAATTTACCGGGGACCCTGTATCAAAGACGGATCTGAGCGACCTGCTGAGAGCCGGCATGCAGGCGCCTTCAGCAAGAAACAGGCAGCCCTGGCACTTTGTTGTGATTGACGATCCTGATGTGCTGCATGCTGTTCCGGATTTTCATCCTTTTTCAAAGATGCTGTTACAGGCGCCCCTGGCAATTCTGGTGTGCAGCAAATATAACCTGGAATCCGAATACACCAGCTGGATGCTGGATTGCTCTGCTGCGACGCAGAATATCCTTTTAGCGGCCCACGCTAAAGGTTTAGGCGCGGTTTGGCTGGGTATTCTCGCAAACCCTGAGAGAGTGAACGGAATCCGAAAATTGCTTAAAATACCCGAGGCTATCCAGCCGGTTTCCCTCGTGGCTGTTGGTCATCCTGCATTCCGCCCAGAACCTGAGGATCGGTTTAATGAAGACAGGATTCACTACAACCAATGGTGAAGGGTTGTAAGGAATGAGGAATTATTAAGAAAATTAGAAGAATAAATTAATCTTTGGGCAGTTCGGAAAATAGCTGGATCAGCCTGGGAAGTATGGCTTTGAGTGCATTTGCGCGGTGGCTGATCTGGTTTTTTATAGAGGAGGGGAGTTCTGCCATGGTCACCCCATATTCGGAAACAAAAAAGATCGGGTCATAACCGAATCCATTGCTGCCGCTTTCCTCAGGAACAATGATGCCTTCGCGGCGGCCTGTCGCTTCGAAGAAATTTCCATCCGGTAATGCCAGAATCATTGAGACAACAAAATGAGCCGTCCACGGTTGCGGCTTGTTTTTCAGCTCATCGATCAAGTGCTGACGATGATCGACGTAGGTTGGGTTGTTTTTAGGGGAGAACCTGTTGGAGTAGATTCCGGGCGCACCCTGGAGGGCGTCAACCTCCAATCCGGTGTCATCTGCCAGCGCAGGCAATCCGCTTGCCCGTTGAAAAGCGAACGCTTTTAATTTGGCGTTTTCCGCATAAGTTTTACCGGTTTCTGAAACATCGATTGTTAAACCCAGATCCCGGGCTGTGACTAGGTTCGGAATATGAGGTGATAAAATCGCCCTGATCTCACTGATTTTATTGGTATTTGATGTCGCCAGTAATAAAGGTAAACTCAAAGTATTTACTCCTGTAAAAACCACTAAAACAGTCCGAATTTCGTTGACGCTTAATCGTGTGCGTGATATAATCTCGCATGTAAGATTTTACCTAATAGCACAAAAGAATGTTATCGCAGTGAACAATGAACGTGGATTACTACGACTGAATGTCGGACATCTTTATAATAAATCGATCGGCACAAGCCATGAAGTGCCTGTTGACATTGACTCCATTCAAATTGAGGATCTTCAGATCAATAATTTGGAGAGTACCGTTCGAACTTCGAGGATTAGCGAAGGCTTATTGCTGCAAATCAAGATCAAGGCAGATGTTTTGACGACCTGCACCCGTTGTCTTGATGCCTTCTATTTTCCGGTTTATTCTGAATTTGAAGAACTGTATCAATTCCCTTCGCGACAGCGCGAGGAGATGGATTTACTTCTCCCCTATGATGGTTTGATTGATCTCGCTCCTTTGTATCGAGAATACCTGATATTGGCGATGCCGATCAGCAGGTTGTGCACTGAGGAATGTCAGGGATTGTGTTTGGTTTGTGGGGCGAATTTAAACAGGGCGCCATGCCAGCACCAATCACAATCTGATTTTCAATCACAATTACTTGAAAAGGGCCAATCTGCCTCAGGCTTCTTTCAGCTGGATCAATAAATCCAATAATGTTTCGAGGTGACGAAACAAAGGGTGATCAAAGATGCTTCGTCTCAATATAAAAGAAAAAGCAATTAAAGACCTCTTTAAATGAGCGGATACTTGGTGCCGACTCATCGTTGATGGTTGATGGCTACGTTCCCGGCTGATTCCAGCGATGCCAGTCGATTGAGAGCAAAGAGCAGCGTGACCACCCTTAGCTGGCAAGTTTCTTGCGGATATTTGCCGTTGATGACCTGACCGAATAACATAAATTTGCCTGTCATATTATTGAATGTTTGGTTTTAATCCTGTATAATTACCGCATGATGAGAAAGCAGACAATCATTATGGATATGTCCGGATCCCGTTTGTTATGCTTACCAGCAGCATGATTGTAAAGCGCACTATTTTAAAAAATTGCTGGCTGAAGCCAGCTTTTTTATTGGTATGATGAAGATGATCACATTCTTAGATTTAGATTTTTTAGTATGGAGTAAATCATGTCACAATCTATCCTCGTAGCGGTTGCATGGCCCTATGCCAGTTCTGAAATCCATGTTGGAAATATTACCGGCGCCTATTTGCCTGCGGACATTCTGGCGCGCTATCACCGTTTGCGAGGTCGGAATGTCATGATGGTTTCAGGCTCCGATTCCCATGGGACTCCTGTGACCGTCAAAGCAGACGAGGAAGGGACAACACCTGAGGAAATTTACAAACGCTATCATGACGATTTTATAAAATTGTTTCAAAAGCTGGGATTGACCTACGATATTTTCACCAGCACGCACACCAGCAATCATTTTGATGTTGCAAAAAAACTGTTCCTGGCATTAAAGGAAAATGGCTATCTGTATACTGAATCTTCGCTTCAGTGGTATTCACTCGAACAGGAACGATTCCTTCCTGATCGCTATGTGGAAGGGACCTGTTATTTTTGTGGAAGAACTGGCGTACGCAGTGATCAATGTGATTTTTGCGGCCAACTTCTGGAGGCGGAGAAATTGATCGATCCTAAGTCCAAGATCGATGGCTCCACACCCGTATTGCGAGAAACAATCCATTATTATCTTGACCTGGAAAAACTCCAGGACAGGGTGGCTGATTTCTTGCGAGAGCGCCGGGATTACTGGCGCCCGAATGTCATCCGGCAATCCCTGGGGCAAATCGATCGCGAAGGCTTGCACGGACGCCCGATCACACGCGATCTTTCATGGGGAATCCCGGTACCTGTGGAGGGCTGGGAAGGGAAGTGCATGTATGTGTGGTTTGAAGCTGTGATCGGTTATCTTTCCGGTGTGATCGAATGGAGCCTCTTGTATGATGAACCGGACGTATGGCGGCGCTGGTGGACCAATCCGGATTCGAAGACTTTTTATTGCATTGGAAAGGATAACATTCCCTTTCATGCGATCATCTGGCCCGCCGAATTGATCGGTGTGGGAGATTCCTTCGATGTCATGATGGGCGCTGAGGATCCCGAACCTTTGGTGCTGCCCTATGACGTCCCCGCCAACGAATTCATGAACCTGGAGGGGCATAAGCTGTCTGGCAGTAAAAATTGGGCGGTGTGGGGATTGGATTTTCTCGAGCGTTATGATCCTGATCCCATGCGTTATTACCTGACCGTTAACATGCCAGAAACCCGGGATTCGGATTGGGATTGGGATGAGTTTTACCAAAGAAACAACAACGAACTTGTAGCGACCTGGGGCAATCTGGCGAACCGGGTGCTGTCCTTTGCCTTTAAACACTGGGATGGAAATGTGCCTGAGCCCGGTGAATTGCGTGAAGAAGATCTTGCATTATTGGCTACGATCAGGGAAGGGTTCAGTTCGGTCGAGTCCAGTTTAGAGGCCGTCAAGCTGAGAGCAGCCATTCAGGAAGCGATGCGGCTGGCGGCGGAAGTGAATAAATATTTGGATACAACCGGTCCCTGGTTTGAAGTCAAAACCGACAAAAGTGCGGCCGCCAAATCTATTTTCACAGCGATGCAGGCGATCGACTGGTTGAAGATCATCTTTTCCCCATTCCTGCCCCATACCAGTGAACAGCTCCATGCTATTTTGGGCTATGAAAAGCCGATATTTGGGAAAACAGTGACAAGGGATGTCGCTGACGATCTCGGGTCCCATCTGGTTATGCTGTATGACCCGCAGGGTGCACTCACTGAAGGTACGGATGATTGTTGGACGCCTGAACCTTTGACGCCGGGTAAACCTTTCAATCAACCAGCGCCGCTGTTTAAGAAGCTGGATGCCAGCATCGTGGAAGAGGAACGGGCGCGGTTGGGAGCGTGAGCTGAAGCATGAAAGCTGAAGGATGAATGCTTAAAGCTTCAGGTGTCATGGATATTGTTTTCGAATTCGTTGGGTGTGCTGTTCGCCCATCGTCTTATCCAGATCCCCTGGGATAATCAAAATCCAGGGGATCTTATTATAAGATCATCCAATTTAATCAAATGCCTTCAGCCAGGCGGGTAGATGCTGGGCGAAATTTGCCATGATCGGAACGCACTGCTCCTCAAAAAAGGCATAGTTGCCGTCCGCTTCGCCGCCGTCGTCACCGACCGGGTCGGAGACTGCACGCAGGATCATGCAGGGCATATTGTTGCGTTTAGCCACCCAGGCGATCGCCCCGGATTCCCAATCCGCAACCAGGGCTCCGTATTTGGAGATCAGCATGGGGATATCACGCGGCACAAGGTCCCGATCAGCGGAGACCATGGTCCCGACCATAACGGGTTGGGGAGGGGGTTCTGGCAGCCAGGAGAGATCCAGGTCGACGCTGTAACGGGCAATCGCTGCCTCGGGATCCGACATCTGTTCGTAAATATCGTAAATCACCGTCCGATGGGCAAGGATCACATCCCCACGCGTCACCTGTCCCCTGAAACCGCCGCAGGTGCCCAGGTTAATCAGCCGGTCCGGCAACCAGCGGTCAATGGCGTACTGGGTGGAACCGGCGGCAGCGACCTTGCCCCAACCACCCCGGATGAAGCAGACAGCCTGCCCGGCGAGACAGGCTCTGAAACACTCACCATAGGGCGTGGTCTCTACGATCGCATGAGGGTAATGGGGCACGAGAGCCCGCCATTCCGCGCCGGCGGAGACCAGGATGCAGACATCCACCTTTTCACGGAACACAGCTTAACCCCGGCGACCCAACGTCGCCATGTAACATACAAAGATCTCGGGCGGGTTGAAGGACATCAACCGGTTCGCGGCATCATCATCGAAAGCCCCGATCGAACAGACCCCGCAGCCGATTGATTCCGCTGCCAGGCTCAGGTTCTGACAAACATGCCCCGCGTCAAGATAAATGTAGCGGTAACTGCGTTCCCCATAGCGCCAGACTGCCCGGTAGGGGACAGCTGCCCAGATAAAGGTCACTGCGCTGGTCGCCACATGCCGCTGGCCCAGGCAGGCTTCTGCCAGTTGTTCATTGAAATTTTCATCCAGATGCAAAGCAACCAGTTTGTTGATAGAAGCAATATAGCGGTAAAGCCCTTTTCGGAGCCCCTGGACAAGGTTGATGGAAAGATAAGTTTCAAATGGATGCCGGCAGCCAGCTGAGGGCACAGTGCGCAAAACCACATTTCTTTTTTGGTCCACCTCTTTAACACCCTGGCTCAACCATAAGAGGTAAGTCAATTCTTCCAATGAAAGTTGATCATCGACGTAATGCCGAAGGGTGCGTCTCTCTTCGATTACCCTGCGCAGACTGTTGTCTTCTAATTGAATGGACGCTGGATCGGGGAGATCGATCAAAGGTTTGTCATTCTCCATCGGGATTTCGTAGGGAGGTTGAGGTATGCCTGTTTTTTGACCTGTCTCGCTGAGGTTGGCATACTTGGTTTTTTCAACAAATTCATAGCCGCCATTTTTCAACATTTGCTTTTCTCCTATTTCTGTCTCGTTTTGTTAATCACCTTCCAGTATTTGCGTTTGAACCCATCTCCTGGCTCTTCGAAGGTGTCAAATGCGAATTCCATCTTTATCAGGAATTGGTGTGCTTCATTTTCTGATTCTGCGTTTGTGCCCGGATGGAGGAGGATCATCCCACCGTCCCGTGTTACCCGCCGCATTTCATTGTATTCTTCTTCGGGACTGTCTCCAAACACGTGCCCGGCGATGAGAATATCTGCAAAGTTAGACGGAAGGGGGATGCACGTGATCAATCCGTCGATAGGAAAAACATTGTCCAGATCAAGCGCTCGCCGTTTTTGGTAAATAAACCTGCGCAAGTTAGGTACCGGTTCAAGGGCGAAAACCGACCTGGCGAAGGGAGCAACCGTGAAAGCAAGCCGTCCTGTGCCTGATCCAACGTCCACGACAATCTTCTCGCGAAAATCAGCCATATTTAGAAGTGACGAATCCTCCCACTTCAGGAATTCAAGCCGGTCATACCGGGCAGGATCCAGAATATAGATCAACCAGTCCTGCATCCGGTTCAGGATTGAAATCTCTGCTTCACGCAGGACTGCCGGTGTGGGATGGAGTTTTGATAACCGCAAACATGCCTCGACAAAGGGTTTAACAGGGGGATGGACCTGGTTAAGATACCAGACAATGGGCGGATGAGCGGAAAGCGCTGTCCCCATATCTTCGCTCGGTTCCCATTCTGAAATGAACGTCACATGGAACGGTTCAAGGAGGAGCAAGGCGTTGAAACTGATGTCGCTGACGTCCAGCCAGCCAAGATTTGTCATGGCGGTCCTTCAGTTAATATCTGATGGCTAAAGCAACCATCGAAAGGATCATCACAAATGCAATGACTGCCATGACGATTTGATACAAACGATTTTTAGGATTCCTGCCGGGTCTTTTACTCATTCGTGGACCTCATTCCAGTTGAACTTTGATTGATTGTGCCATTTCCAGTGTGATGCCTTTGATTTCAGCGATTTTCTCAGGGGAAGCATCTTTTATCCCTTCAATCGAACCAAATTTTTGGATCAAAGCCCTGCGGCGTACCGGCCCAATGCCGGGAATAGCATCCAACTGGGACATAAGCCCCTGTCTGTTCCGGCGCTTACGGTGGGCGGTGATAGCGAATCGGTGGGCTTCGTCGCGAATGCGCTGAACCAGGTACAGCCCCTGGGAGTGCCGTTCCAAAAGAATGGATTCCCGTTTTCCGGGAACAAACAGTTCTTCCTCTTCTTCTGCCAGGCTTGCCACGGGGATACGATCGAGCAGGTTGTAGGCTTCCAATACTTTTACCGCCCGTCCCAGCTGTCCTTTACCGCCATCTACCAGCAATAAATCAGGCAGGATGGAAAATGCCAGATCCGTTTTCTTGCTGCCAACCTGTTCTTCCTGCTCGTGGGCGGTTTTCCAGCGTCTGAAACGCCTGTTGAGAACTTCTTCCATGCTTGCAAAGTCATCCTGCCCCAACACGGTTTTGATGTTGAAGCGGCGGTAAAGTTTCTTATTGGGTACACCCTGTTCAAACACAACCATACTGCCCACACTGGCCACGCCCTGTGTGGTTGAGATGTCGTAACACTCAATCCGGTTGGGCGGTTCGGGCAAATCCAAGGCTTCCTGAAGTTCTGCCAGGGCGTTTGTTTGGCGATTGGTGTCAGCCTCCCAACGGGTACGCAAGGCTTTCAAGGTTTCAACTGCGTTATCCATCGCCATTGCCACAAGGTCTTTGTTGGGACGATCATGGGGAACGGTGATCTCCACTTTGTCCCCCGTCTTCTTGCTATTGAGCCACCGATTGATGATTTGCGCCTCAGCCAATTCTTGTGGCAGCAGGACCTTTTCGGGAATAAATGCCGCCTGGGAATAGAATTGCTTTACAAATTCACCCAGAACCTCCGCGTCATTTTCCTCATCGGTGCCTTCAAGTACGAAAAATTCACGCCCGATTAGCTTGCCACTGCGAATAAAGAAGACCTGGACGCATGCTTCACTATCGGCACGCGCCATGGCAATCACATCCGAATCAGTCTGGTCTGAGCTGATCACTTTTTGTTTTTCCACAACCCGATCAATCGCTAAAAGCTGATCCCGAATCACGGCAGCCTTTTCATACTGGAGATCCTGAGCCGCTTTTTCCATCTCTTTCGCCAGCCTTTCCACAACCGGTTGGGTGCGTCCTTCAAGAAATTTGCAGAGATCATCAATGATCTGGCGATAGTCTGCCTGGTTAATTGCCCCGATACAGGGCGCAGTGCACAGTTTAATGTCATAATACAGGCAGGCGCGGCTGTCCTTTCCGGTGATCTCGCGGTTGCAAGTCAGATAGGGGAAGATCTTTCGCAGGAGATCAAGCGTTTGATGTACAGCCCACACGCTGGTATAGGGGCCAAAATAGCGAGCGCCATCATTTTGCATCTCACGCGTAACGGTGACCTTGGGAAATGGGTTTTGCCAATGAACTTTGATATATGGATAACGCTTGTCATCTTTGAGGCGCACATTGAAGCGCGGCTTATGGCGCTTGATGAGCGTCATCTCAAGGATCAGGGCTTCCAGTTCCGAATCAACCATGATCCATTCAATGTCGGCGATTTCCCTGACCAGACGGCGCGTTTTCTCGTCGTTTTGGGCTGTTGCGTGGAAATAGGACCGCACGCGGGCGCGCAGATTGATCGCTTTTCCCACGTAGATGATGCGCCCCCCGGCATTTTTCATTAAATAACAGCCTGGTTTTTCCGGGAGGGTATCTAAAATCTGTTGAATATGGTCCTTCGGTTGCATACTATTTAATTTTAGCACATTGAGGAAGTGGGGGAAGGGCTAGGAGACAGGAGGTGAACTCGGTGTCTAAAAGAAACCCTCGTGAATGGATTATAATATTGAACAGTATAACGTCATCGGACAGGGTGTTTTTGGTCCGGAATGGAGTTCTTGGGTGTGCTTGATTAACCAAAACATTCATTGATTATTGTTAGAAAGGATTTTGACCAGATGATCACAGATATAAAAATTTGCCCCTCCATGGTATGCGCTGATCTGAGCCAATTGGGTCAGCAGGTTCAGTTGCTGGATGAAGCCGGTGTGGAAATGTTCCACTGGGATATTATGGACGGCGTGTTTGTCCATAATTTTTGCCTGACCCCCGATATTATTTCGGCCTGTCGTCCTTTTACAGAAAAGCCCTTTGATGTGCATATGTGCATCACCGACCCGGCTGGCTTTATCCCTGAGGTTGCTGCTACCGGTTCTGATATCCTCAGCCTTCAATTTGAAACCACGCCGCACATTTTCAGGGCTGTTGAAACCATCCACAAACTTGGCAAGAAAGCCGGCATTGTCGTTAATCCCATCACACCCATCTCACAATTTGAGCTGCTCCTGACTGAGATTCAAATGGTGACGGTCATGACGGTTGACGTGGGCTTCGCAGGACAAAACTTTTTTTACCCGATGCTTGGAAAGATCAGGCAGCTCAGGGAATTGATTGACGCAAGAAACCTTGATGTTGATATCCAGGTGGATGGTCAAATCAACAGTCGAACCTTCAAGGATGTGATCGAAGCAGGAGCGAACGTCCTGGTTGTGGGCACATCCGGTCTGTTCAATGTGGATAAGGACCTTAAGAAAGCAGTTCAAATTGTTAAAGAAGAGATCCGTTCAATCGTCGCTGCGCTGTAGAACGGACCTTGATTATTTCTTCTTGTCTGGAAAGAGCGACCTTTGGCTTGAAAATAGCGATGCAAAGGTCGCTATTTTTATTTCTTTTCTAAATTTAGTCTCACTAGTTCGGAGGCTCCATACAAGCCGCCTTTATCCTGTAATGCCGGGCTATCAATGATCAGCCGCTGTTTGGAAACAGCGCGTGCCTTCTCATAAACAACATTTCTGACGATTTCGATAGCTTCTGGCCATCCGTTTACGATGCCGCCGCCAAGGATCACCAGGCGTGGATTTAATAAATTGACCATGCTTGTTAAAGCGAGCCCCAGAATGTGGAAGGAATTCTCGATGATTTCTACTGCCCGTTTATCCCCATTTTTTGCTGAATTGATCAGGTATTCTGCCAGAGAAAATGAACCAAATTTTGGATTTCTTGAAAATGCTTCAATTTCGCTTTCAGAAAAGAATTGTCTGGCATCATAGGTCAGCCCATACCCTGAGCAATAACTTTCATAACAACCCTTGGCGCCGCAGCCACATAAGCGTCCTTCGGGTTCGTAAATCATGTGACCAAATTCAGCAGCTGCCCCATCTGCACCGGTATACAGCTTATTGTTCAGTATCAACCCACACCCAAGCCCTGTGCCCACAAAAACACAGGCCAGATCAGATATGCCTTGTCCTCGTCCGTGCAGATGTTCTCCCAGGGCGATCAGGTTGACGTCATTCTCTACATAGACGGGCAGATCAAGCAAGGGAGATAGAAGACGGCTCAGAGGAACCTGATTTAATTCAGGTATGTTGGGTGTCGATACAACTTCCTGAGTATGGCTATCCAACACAGAAGGAACGCCGACGCCGATTCCACCAATTAATTTTCGATCAATTTTGATTTCATCAATATACTGATTAATAAAAATTTGAAGAGATTGGATTGGATCATCATCCAGCGCAAAAACATTCTCGGTACTTACTTTTTTGAATGCTTGCAACTTCCCGTGCTCATCAAGATATCCTGCAGCGATTTTTGTCCCCCCTATGTCCACCCCAATATTAATCATATCCCTTCTTCCTTTCATCATGGATTATTCGTGCACGTGGATGATTTTCGTGCCTATAAAATATTTAAAGTTATTATAATTGATTTCATTCTCAAATTGACCATTGACAGGCAGTAAGTTTACGTTTATAGTATGGGTAATCCTTTACTCAAACGACCATTTAGTGCTCTGATGTCAATAAGAAAAATTACACTTCAAGAAATTGCAGATATGGCAGATGTTTCCATTGCCACCGTCTCACGTGTGATCAATCAAAATGGGCGTTTTTCAAAAGAAACTGAAAAACGAGTAAGGGCAATCATTGAAAAATATGATTATCGTCCCAACCAGATCGCGAGGAGTTTGCGCGTTAAGAAAGCAAAACTCATTGGCATCATCGTTCCCGATGTAACCAATGAGTTTTTTGCTATGATGTCACTTGAGCTTCAATTACAGTTGCTCAAACATGACTATGTATCCGTTATTTGCAACACAAATGAATCGGGGATTATTGCGGCAAAACATTTGTCGATGCTAAAATCTCAACTTGTGAGCGGTATTATTTATATCACCCACGATTCTTATGAAGAAGACAATTTCCTGAATGTGCCAACTGTCTTTATTGACAGACACCCCATATCATCAAAACTGGATAACGGCCATGTGTTTATTGAAAGCGAGAATCTCCAGGGCGGCTACATGGCTACGAAACACTTAATTGAAAAAGGGTGCCGAAGAATTGCTATCGTTTTTCTAAGAGGGAGCATATCATCGCACTTGAGCCGCTATGAAGGATATGAAAGAGCCTTAAGCGATGCAGGAATTGACCATGATAAAACTCTTGTTATACCAGTGGATATTGTCAGTTTTGAAGAAGGGTATCAATTAACCAGGCAGTTGTTTGATAAGCCGAATAATATTGACGGCATTTTTTTTACATCCGATATTCTTGCTCAGGGTGCGCTGAGAGCCATTTCAGAATATGAGATATTGGTTCCTGATCAGATCAAGATTGTCGGTTTTGATGATATTTCTGCCAGTGCGTTTTGCTCACCTCCGCTTACCACCATCCATCAGTCCGTTGATCAGATTGCTGAGATGGCTGTAGAAAAACTCATTGCAATGATGACCGAAAATAAAACAGGCAGGTTCATTAACAAAGTTCCTGTCCAATTAATTGTTAGAGGTTCAACATAGTTCATCTTGATTGTGAAGATGCTGAAATAATGAAAGGTTGATTTATGCAAAAAGTATCAAATTCCAGACCCTTGTTTTCACCCTCACTGATGTGTTTGGATTTTTTGGATATCCGGAACCAGATTGAAATTTTAAACAATTGCTGTGATATGTACCATGCTGATATCATGGACGGTCACTTTGCAAAAAATATTACGCTATCAGTGGATATTATCAAAGCCATCATGCGGGTAGCCACGCTCCCATTTGATGTCCACCTGATGGTCACAAACCCGAACGATTACATCGAACCACTGGCTGATTTGGGAGTGGACACAATTTCACTCCACGCAGAGACCATCCAGAGGGATTCCTACCGAGTCATCCGCAGGATTAAAGACCTGGGTTGCAAGTTTGGCGTTGTTGTTTGCCCGGCTACGCCACTTTCTATGATCCGCTGGTATCTTGACCAGGTTGATATTTTGACGATTATGACCGTCGAAGTTGGGTATGCCGGTCAGAAATTTATCCCGCAGATGATCGCGAAAATTGCTGAGGCGGATCAACTGCTTAAAGAAAATGACTACCATTACACAATTCAGGTGGACGGCGCGATCGGGAAAGACAAATACAAGCCGCTTTATGATGCTGGCACCAGGTTGTTTGTGATGGGGACCAGCGGACTATTTAAAAAAGACCTTGAACTCAGCCAGGCATGTCGAATCATGAAAGAAGAATTTTCAGAAGCAACAGGGGTGCAGTTATAAACGATCACGGGAGTCTTCTAGGCGTTGATATTGGCGGAACACACATCCGGGTAGGCGTGGTATCTTCATCGTTAACACTGCAGCATGAAGAAATCATCGATACGGATACGATTTCAGGTAAAGACGCAGGGGAGCGTCTGGCAAATTATCTAATTAATTATATCCATCAGCATAATCTGGAAGTCAAAGCCATTTCAATGGGATTTCCTTCAAATATCAACAAAGAAAGAAACTTTGTGATTGCGACTCCCAATGTGCCCGGCTTGGAAAATATTCCCAAATCGTTTTTTGAAGAAAAGCTAAACGTACCTGTCCTGTTTGAGAAGGACACTTGCATGCTTTTACATTATGATATGCATCACTACCAGCTCAAAGAGGGTTTGCTTATTGGCTTCTATATTGGAACCGGTTTTGGAAATATTATCCTTCTTGATGGGAGGATATTGATTGGTAAGGATGGCGTGGCCGGTGAACTTGGTCACATTCCGGTTCTTTTTAAAGATGACCCTTGCGGCTGCGGTTTGCAGGGTTGTGCTGAAGTTTACGCAGCTGGAAAAGGACTGGAAAGAATCCGTCAGGCTAAGTTCCCCGAGACACACATTTCTGAAATGTTTATCAAACATGGGGATGCGCCGGAAATTCGAGAATTTATCGAAAATATGGCAAAAATTATTGTCGTCGAAATTCAAATTCTGAATCCCGATTACGTCATCATAGGGGGCGGCGTGATAAATATGGTTAATTTTCCCTACGAATTTCTGATTGAAAATATTCATAAATATTCACGGAAGCCGGTACCTGATGAAACCCTGGAGATTTTCCGATCAAAAGCCACTGATTCATACAGCGGCGTGATCGGTGCAGCCTTGTTTGCTCAAAATAGCCTAAAAGAAAGGAAACAATATGATAGCGTTCGGTAGTGACCACGCAGGACTTCCATTAAAAAGGATTATTCAAGATTATTTAGATGAACTCGGAATCCCCTGGAAGGATTATGGAACCTACACCGAGGAAAGATGTGATTATACAGAATTTGGCTACAAAGCTGCCATGGCGGTAGCCAGTGGAGAATGTGAAAAAGGAATCATCTGTTGCGGAACGGGCATTGGTATATCAATCGTAGCGAACAAAGTCAAAGGCATCCGTTGTGTTGCTTGCAGCGAACCCTATTCCGCATTGTTGTCTAGGCAGCATAATAATTCAAATATGCTGGCCATGGGAAGCCGGGTGGTTGGTTCAGAATTAGCCAAAATGATTGTTAAAAATTGGCTTGAGGGTGAATTTGAAGGCGGAAGACACGCCCGCAGACTCGAAAAATTAGAGGAGATTGAGTATGAAAGATATTTGAAAAATGAATAACACGTAAATCTTTGTGATGATGAGCCAGCGCTATTTGTCCGCACTTGTCAAGTTTTTTATGTCACAGAAAGTTGAAAAATGTGACTGCGATCAAAAAGGTAAAGTACAGGACGAGCCGTGTAATGATCTCTTGACAGATAAATAGTTAACGTTTATCCTTGAGTAAACCATTACTCACCTCATCTCATTTTTAAAATGGGTTTCATTGTAGACATCAAAAGGACAAATATTACGCCAACACCCGTTGAAGAAATCGATGGGACGAGGAATGAATTGCAGCAAACAAACCAATATTTATATACTAAAGGAGTAGAAACAATGCGTAAGAAAAGTATTTTGACGATTGCAATCCTCAGTTTCTTGATGGTTGCACTCATTGCGGGTTGTAGCCCAGCTGCTACCGACGCACCCGTTGTTGATGAACCAAAGGAAGTTGAAGAAACAGCTGAAGATATTAGCTTATATTTCCTGTTGAAAACCCTTTCCAACCCGCACTGGATGGCAATGAAAGATGGTATCGAAGCAGCCGCAGCAGATGCAGGTGTGGAGGTGTTTGTTGACGCCATGAACTCGGAAGACGAACTTTCCGGGCAGCTCGATAAACTGTTAACAGCCGCCGGACAGGGCTATGATGGGATTGGGATTGCTCCGATATCCCCCACCAATGCGATTGAAGGTATTGTGGCAGCGAATGCCAATGGTATCCCTGTTGTGAATCTGGATGAAAAGGTTGACATGGATGAATTGGCAGCAGCTGGTGGTTATGTTATCGGCTTTGGAACAACAGATAATGTCGCCGTGGGCGCCACAGGAGCAGGTTACATCATTGAGAACGCCGAGCCTGGCGAAGTTGCCATCATTGAAGGAAAAGCCGGGAATTTCAATGGCGAGAACCGCAAAAAAGGTGCAGAAGACGCCTTAACTGAAGCTGGTTTCACAGTCGTTGCTTCCCAGCCCGCAGATTGGGACCGAAACAAAGCCCTTGACGTGGCGACCAACATCCTGAGCCAATATCCTGATCTGAAGGCGTTCTATTGCGCCAACGACACGATGGCGCTGGGTGTGCAGGAAGCTGTTGAGAACGCTGGACTTGCAGACAAGGTGCTTGTGGTTGGAACCGATGGCATTCCGGATGCAATCAAATCGGTGAGCGAAGGCCGGATGGCAGCCACGGTTGCCCAGGATCCTGCTGAAATTGGCGTGGTTTGTTTCAACATGCTGCTGGATGCTGTCAAAGCTGGCAATGCTGGTGCTCTGGATAAAGAGCCTGCTTTCCAATACGTGGATTCAGTGTTAATCACAGTTGATAATGCAGCCGACTTCCTGGAAGGCGGTGAGGAAGAAGCTGCTGAAGATATCAGCCTATACTTCCTGTTGAAAACGCTGGCAAACCCATTCTGGGTATCGATGAAAGAAGGAATCGAATCAGCGGCAGCGGAAGCGGGTGTGGAAGTCTATGTGGACGCTATGAACTCGGAAGACGAACTGTCCGGACAGCTGGATAAACTGCTGACGGCAGCGGGTCAGGATTATGATGGAATTGGAATTGCCCCGATATCCCCCACGAATGCAATTGAAGGCATTGTGGCAGCGAATGCCAATGGTATCCCCGTTGTAAACCTGGATGAGAAAGTTGATGGCGATGAACTGGCATCAGCTGGCGGTTATCTGATTGGCTTTGTCACAACAGATAATGTTGCCGTGGGTGCCACGGGCGCAGGCCACATCATTGCAAACACAGAACCCGGTGAGGTTGCCATCATTGAAGGGAAAGCGGGCGCAGCAAGCGGCGAAGACCGGAAAAAAGGTGCTGAAGAAGCCTTGACCGAAGCTGGGTACACGATTGTTGCCTCACAGCCTGCTGATTGGGATCGAAACAAAGCCCTTGACGTGGCGACCAATATCCTGAGCCAATATCCTGATCTGAAGGCGTTCTATTGCGCCAACGACACGATGGCACTGGGTGTGCAGGAAGCTGTTGAGAATGCTGGACTGGCAGACAAGGTGCTGGTTGTCGGAACCGATGGTATTCCGGATGCAGTCAAATCAGTGAGTGAGGGTCGAATGGCAGCCACTGTTGCCCAGGATCCTGCCCAGGTTGGTGTGGTTGGTTTCCACATGCTGCTGGATGCTGTCAAAGCTGGGAATGCTGGAGCTCCTGACAAAGAAGGTGAATTCAAATATGTGGATTCCATCCTGATTACTTCTGAAAATGCAGCCCAGTTTCTAGAGTAAAACAAGAAAGAAATTTACCAAACGACCGCCCGATCTCGGACGGTCGTTTGGTGATAGAATTTTATAATTTTCCATAATCATGGATAGTGACTATCCAAAACCTTAGGAAGAAAATCTATGATTAAGTTAGTCGAAGTGCATGATATCACCAAGGTCTTTCCCGGGGTAACCGCGCTTGACAATATTTCTTTTGATTTGAACCCTGGTGAGGTTCACGTACTGGTTGGTGAAAACGGTGCTGGAAAATCAACATTAATGAAGATTCTCAGCGGGGTTTATACCCCCACGAGCGGCGAGATTATTCTCGACGGGAAAGCACATTCGAGTTTGACGCCAGCATCTTCCCAGGAGATGGGAATCAGTATTATTTACCAGGAACTCAGCGTAATTAATGAATTATCGATTGCCGAAAACCTATTTGTCGGAAGGCTGCCAATCAAGAAGTATTTTGGCGTACCGATGGTTGATTGGAAATTGATCAATCAAAAAGCGGCTGAGATGCTGAAATTGCTTGGATTGAAAAGACAACCATCCACATTGGTTGAAGAATTGACGATTTCGGAAAAACAACTCGTGGAAATTGCCAAGGCTCTCGTGATGGATGCAAAAATCCTGATCATGGACGAACCAACTTCTTCATTAACACCTGAAGAAATCGGGAATCTATTCAGGATTATCCGAAGACTGAGAGACAACGGCGTTGGCATTATTTACATTTCTCATAAACTTGATGAGATAAATCAGATTGGCGATCGCATAACCGTGCTTAAAGATGGCAAACATGTGGCTACCAAACTTCTATCCGATGTTGCTTCAAAAGAAGAGGTCGTCATGATGATGGTCGGGCGAGAGTTGAAAGATAAGTATTTATCCTCAAAAGCCAAGACGCAGTTTCTTGAAGAGATGGAGGCGGAAGGGGAAAACGCACCCAAAATTGTTTTTGAAGTTAATAATGTCTCATCGGCTAATGGCAGGGTGAAGAATGTCAGCTTCAAGCTTCACGAACATGAAATCATTGGTTTTGCGGGGTTGATGGGGGCAGGTCGTTCGGATTTGATGCATGTTTTATTTGGCGCTGAACCAAAAAGCAGCGGTCAAATCATTCTCAATGGAAAAGAACTCAAAATCAAAGACACCTATGACGGCGTAAAAAAAGGACTGGGTTTACTTACGGAAAACCGGCGGGAGACGGGCTTTTTTGATAATTTTGAGATTTATAAAAATGTTTCAATAATTGACCAATTGAAAAAATCAAGAATTAAAGGAGCCACGGGGCTGGTTAAATCGAAAGCAGAAAGGCAGCAAGCATTATTGCAGAAGGATAGTCTCAGCATCAAGTGCACATCGATTGATCAGAATATCACCGAGCTTTCGGGCGGAAACCAGCAAAAAGTTATTATCGGAAAATGGTTGACCGCGAATGCAGAGGTTATCTTATTTGATGAGCCGACCAGAGGAATTGATGTAGGTTCGAAAAGCGAAATTTATAAAATTATGCGACAGCTTGCCAATGAAGGTAAGGGTGTGATCATGGTTTCTTCCGAGCTGCCTGAATTGCTGAGTGTTTGCGACAGGATATTGGTGTTCAAACAGGGAGAGATCAGCGCAGAATTCTTAGGTATGGATGCAACTGAAGAGAAAATCATTCTTGCTGCAACATAATATAGGGAAAATATGGAAAACATAAGTGGTAATAAACAAAAAATGAGTTTCAGTCAAATTTGGGAAAAATTTGGCACCTTAACCATATTGGTTCTTTTGGTCATTTTGATCGCAGTATTATCCCCAAAAAATAGCAATTTCTTAACAGGTGCAAATATTATCAATATTATGTACCAGAGCACAGATAAAATTATTATCGGTCTGGGTGAATTCTTCCCGATATTAATCGCTGGAATTGATTTGTCTGTGGGTTCAATCCTGGCGTTAACCGGCCTTCTTGCTGGAAAGCTGATGAACGCAGGGATTTCTGTTGGGCTTGCTGTGTTTTTGGGATGTATTGTCGCCGGGGCTGCGATGGGCGCGTTAAATGGTTTTCTTGTGAATTTCACAAAAGTTCATCCATTTATTATTACACTTGGAACCAATTGGGTCTTTCGGGGATTGATCATGATCATTTCTGATGCGAGAGCAGTGTCCGGTTTCCCGCCAGAGTTTAAAGCATCCATCAACTATCGGTTGTTTGGGCAGATACCTATGGCGATCATCATTGCACTTATCCTCGCCGCAATTCTCTGGTTTATGACCACCAAGACGAAAATGGGCAGGAACATTTATGCCTATGGGGGTAACAAGGAAGCCGCCTGGTTCTCCGGTATCAACATCGATTTTTATACCATTATCGTTTTTGTTATCTCCGGAATTTGTGCAGGTATTGCTGGCATGGTGATCACTGCGAAAACAGGCGCGGCAGAACCCCTGGCTGCAACTGGATATGAAACCTTCGCAATTGCTGCAGCGATCATTGGTGGGACCAGCTTTTTTGGCGGCAAAGGTCGTATCTGGAATGTGGTCATCGGCGGTTTGGTGATCGGGTTGATCAATAACGGGCTCAATATGATGCGTGTGGAGACATTCTATCAACAGGTTGTGATGGGCGCATTGATCATCGCCGCAGTCTCTCTGGATACATTTATTATGAGGCAGAAAAAATAACCAGGTAATGAAAAGAACTTTAATCAATCCTGTGCAGTGTTTGGGGACTGCCCGGAATACTAAAAAATGAGAGGAAAATCATGAAAGTAATATTTGCAGGCGAATCGTGGATTGTTCAGGAAACCCATTTCAAGGGTTTTGACACTGCGACGTTGAATCGATATGAAGACTTTTTCGCAGATGCTTTCTTTGACGTTCTGAAAAAGAACAATGTTGAGCTGGATTATTATCCGAATCATCTGGCTCAAATGGAGTTCCCGGACAATGTGGAGGACTTGAAACCCTACGATGTTGTCATCCTGAGTGATTGCGGCAGCAATACCTTGCTGCTTCACCCTGATATGCAATTCAAGGGCGTCAAAAAGGGCAACCGCCTGCTCGCGATAAAAGATTTTGTTGATCAAGGCGGCAGTTTGCTGATGTGCGGCGGTTATCTGAGTTTTGCAGGAATTGAAAACAAAGCACGTTATGCTGCAACACCGCTTGCAGATGTGCTTCCGGTTGAGATGATGAATTATGATGACCGGATGGAACATCCTGAGGGTGTGACTCCAGTTGTTGTCAACCGTGATCACCCTGTTCTTGATGGGATTGACAATGATGCATGGCCTGAATTTTTGGGATACAACAAAATTAAGGCGAAAAAGGAAGCAACTGAGATTGCTACCATTGAAGGCGATACATTCATGGCTGCGATGGATTATGGTCAGGGAAGATCATTTGCCTTTGCTTCTGACCTTGCCCCTCACTGGGGATCGAAAGAATTCATTGCGTGGGAAAGCTACGACAGATTGTTTATGAATATTCTCCAGTGGTTGACCAAGGAAAAGTGATTTAAGAAAACAATCCTTAAAGATTGTAGGCGAGTTTTGCTTGCTGTTTATAGAATCAGGAAGAAGTCAATTATCATTCAATTAATTGTCTACGAAGATCATCGATCTATCTTCGTAGACAATTTAAAAATGTAAAAACTTACAGGTAAAATTAGCAAATGAATTATCGTATTTCCGCTTCATTAGCATGTGCCAATCCTACTTGTATTAAAAAAGATTTTGAGCTGCTTGAATCTTCGATTGTGGACACCTACCATTTTGATATCTGTGATGGTGTCTTTGCCCCAACATTTTTATTAAATTTTTCCCTGATCAAAGCGCTCCGACCATTAAGTTCAAAAAGATTTGATGTGCATTTATACTGTCATCGCCCTTCCATGTATTTGGAAGAGATTGCAGACAGCGGCGTCGATGTGGTAACCGTTCAAATCGAAACTGAAGGTGAGGGTTACCTTGATACGATTGAAAAAATCAGGGATTTGGGCATGCACCCGGGTGTTGGCATTTTGCCAACATCTCAGGTGCCCGATCGTTTTGATGAGGTTTTAGGAAGCGTTAATCACATTGTTGCAAACACGGTTGGGCCCGCTTTTGCAGGTCAACCTTTTAATTCAAAGGGACTTGATAATATCAAGACGATCAGAGAGATAGCGGACCAATCCGGGCGCGACATTGAAATTGCTGTTGATGGCGGGGTGTCGATAGCGCGCCTGCCTGAATTTTTGAAGACAGGATGCAACCATTTTGTTTGCGGCACCTCCTGCTTATTCAAACCAGACAATGACCTGATAAAACATGCTTTTGAATTCAAAAGAGCCCTGGAAGAGGTGCTAATTTCGACGAATCAGGAGAGTGAGGGATAGCCAATGAAGCAATACGCTGTAGGTATTGATGTTGGGGGAAGTAAGATCGCTGCCGGCATTGTGAACAGGGCGGGTGAATTATCCACCTGTTATAAGACATATGCCCATTCCGAACAAGAACCTCACTTTGTGATTGATGCAATTGAAGAGGCTTATTTCTCATTAATCCATAACTGCGGGATTGAATCAGAGGAAATTGAAGGGGTTTGTGTTGGTTTCGGCGGCACCGTAAACGGTCCGGCAGGGCTGGTGCTGATCAGTTCCAACCTGCCAGCCTGGCACAAGGTGCCGTTACGAGATTTGGTCTCAAAAAGAATTGGACGGCCCATCATCCTGGATAATGATGCCAATCTATGTGCGCTGGGGGAATACCACTTTGGCGCCGGGCGCGGCAGTCGGAATATGTGTTATGTCACTTTCAGTACAGGATATGGCCTCGGAATCATTAATGATGGAAGGCTGTTTCTGGGGACATCCGGAACGGCGGGTGAAATCGCCCACATCGTTGTGGATGTGGGTGGTCCGCCCTGCACCTGTGGTAAGCGGGGCTGCTTGATGGCTTATGCCAGTGGCGTGGGTATTTCAAGGATGGCGTATGATCATATTGACGCCGGAGAAGAAACACTTCTAAAAGAATTTGCTGCCCCTGATAAAAAACGAATCCATGGAAAATATGTTTTGGAAGCCGCCCAAAAAGGCGATCGTGTGGCAAATGAAATTATTCATACTGCTGGATACTATTTTGGCGTGGGCTTATCGATCATTGCACAAATCATTAACCCGGAATTGATTGTTTACGGCGGGGGGCTTTCCCGGATGGGCGATGCAGTGATGAAACCTGCCATGCAAGGTTTGCGAGAGAGCATTCAACCTGAGCTTCTTGATAGTTTTGAACTGAAACCCTGGCAATTGGGTGATGATTCAGGCGTGATTGGCGCTGCTGCAAAGGTCTTTTTCGATACGGAATAATATTTACCCTAAGGATTAACGGCATTGGGTTCTGTGGAGTATTATAAGTAAACAGATTTTATCTTCTCGTTCGTATTTTAAAAACATTTTGGAGATCAGCAATGTTAACCAATTTATCTGGCGACAAACAAAAACGAGTAAGGGCGATCAAGGATTCGCTGATTGGGTCACCCCCTGGGATTTGCTCAGAGCGAGCGCGGTATTACACACAAGCCTATGACCAGTTTGAGTGCGACCCTCCAATCCTGAAACGAGCCAAAGCCTTAAAGCTGTATTTGGAAAATAAGACGATATACCTGGGAGATGATGACCTGATCCCCGGTACGGCTGCTTCCCATCCGCGCTGGGCGCCTGTTTTCCCGGAATATTCCTGGGATTGGGTTTATGAAGAATTGGATCGTTTTGAACACCGTCAATATGACAAATTCCTGATCAATTCAGAAACAAAAGAAGAATTGCGAGAGCTTCTGCCCAGGTGGAAAGGACGTTCTCTATATGAACGGATTGAGGCACGCCAACCTGATTTTGTGAAGGAAGCCAGCCGAATTGGCGTCACCAGCTGGGCGGGCCAGGCGACGTCCGGTGAAGGTCATATTGTTGTTGATCATCAAATGGTTCTGGAAAATGGATTTAAGGATTTGTGGAAGAGGGCAACCGCCTATCGGGAGAATTTGCCACTCTATGAACCTGAATCGCTGGAAAAACGCGATTTTTATGAATCGATTGAAATCGTCTGCGAAGGTGTGTTGAATTATGTGGAGCGTTTGGCAAAAGAAGCAGAGCAACGTGCCGAACTTGCGGGGGACGAACAAAGAAAAATGGAACTCGTTCGGATGGCAGCCGACTTGCGAACAGTTCCTGCTGAACCAGCCCAAAATTTCAGGCAGGCTTTGATCACGATCTGGCTGCTTCACCTTATCCAGCAAATTGAAAGTAATGGACATTCTGTTTCTTTAGGTCGATTTGATCAATATCTTTATCCCTATCTTAAACAGGATCTTGAAAGCAGTTACCTTTCGGAAGAAGAAGCGCTGGAATTGATCGAGCATTTTTATCTAAAGTTGTTTACAATCATCAAGTTGCGCTCTGAAAAACACTCCCGAACACAATCCGGATACCCAATGTACCAGAATCTGGTTGTGGGAGGGCAGTTGAGTGATGGCGTCGACGCGGTGAATCCATTAAGCTGGTTGTGTCTTTCAGCGCTTGCTGAAGTTCGGTTGTCGGAGCCTAATTTTTATATTCGCCTGCACCCACACATATCGGAAGCGTTTTTGCAAGCCTCATTGAAGATCGTTCGACTCGGTTTTGGTATGCCGGCGTTTGTGAACGACGCGATTATAGTTTCTTCTTTGGAAGAACGAGGTGTAACCCATGAGGACGCTCTGAACTACTCCACGATGGGCTGTCTTGAGGTCCAGGTGCCAGGAAAATGGGGATTCAGGGCAAACGGCAAGAGTAAGGTTAATGTATTAAAAGTGCTGGAGTTGACTCTTAATGACGGGTGTGATCCAAAGACAGGCGTTTGTCTTTTGAAAGGAAATGGCGATATCACCCGGATGGAATCGTTTGATGACCTTTTGGGTGCCTGGCGGGATCAAATCTCTTATTATACGCAGGTGCATGTCACCGCTGATAACATTAATGATTGGGCATTGGAAGACATGGTTCCGAATGCCTTCTGCTCGTTGCTTGTGAACGACTGCTTGGAAAGAGGAAAGCATTTAAATCAGGGCGGCGCCATCTATGATATGACGAGCGGTGCTCTGGTCGGCGTTCCTAATGTCGGGAATGCACTGGCTGCTTTGAAAAAGCTGGTGTTTGATGAGAAGCTCTTATCCGCCCAGGAAGTAAAGCAGGCGCTCGATAACAACTTTGAAGGAGAGCGGGGCGAAGAAATTCGGCAAATACTGACCAATCTCGTTCCAAAGTATGGTGAAGATAACGATTTTGTGGATGAAATGACCGCCGCCGCGCTGGATGATTACAATGACATCATTCCCGGTTTCAAGAATATGCGTTATGGCAGAGGACCGATCGGCGGTAATTACTATCCTTCAACCGTAACCATTTCTGCCAACATCACCGCGGGTGATGTCGTCGGGGCGACGCCTGATGGACGAAAAAAGAGTGAGCCGACAGCGGATGGTATCTCGCCATCGCAGGGCACCGGGAAGAAGGGGCCGACCGCGATCTTTCATTCCGTCTCGAAACTACCAACCATAAAAATGACGGGCGGTCAGCTGCTCAATATTCGCTTGACGCCGGATTCCTTGTCAACAGACCCCGGCATACAAAAACTATCGGCATTATTACGCGCCTATGTTGATATGAAGGGTTGGCATGTTCAATTCAATACTGTTTCCACCGATGTGCTGCGTGATGCAATCCTGCATCCAGAAAATTATAAGGACCTGATCGTACGTGTGGCAGGCTACAGCGCGTTGTTTGTTGCGCTGGACCCTGTCCTGCAGCGCGATATCATCGAACGAATGGAACATGAGTTTTAATGGAAAGCATCATCGGGGCATCAGCCATGGATGAAGTTACCGGTACCATATTAAATATTGAACGTTATACCTTGCACGATGGACCAGGGATCAGGACAACCGTGTTCCTGAAAGGCTGTCCTCTGCGGTGTATTTGGTGCAGCAATCCCGAATCTCAAAAGAGCCGTCCCGAGCTTGTCTATTTCCGTGAAAGATGTGTGGGTTGCGGACGGTGTCTGGAACACTGCCCACAAAGTGCATTAATTCAGGAGTCTGAGGGTGCACCGATCACCGTGCTATTTGATCGCTGTGATGGGTGCGGCTTGTGTGTGGACAAATGTTATTACGAGGCGTTAACGCTTGCGGGCGAAGTCATGACTGCAAGGGAAGTGTTTGAAATCGTTGCGCGTGATCAGCCTTTCTACACACATTCCGGGGGCGGAGTCACACTTTCGGGTGGCGAACCCTTAGCGCAACCGGAATTCTCTGCAGAGGTCCTTCGCCTGTGTCAGGAAAGAGGAATTCACACTGCCATTCAAACCAGCGGAAATGCACCTTTGGAAAACTTAAAGCAGTTGGAACCCTATCTGGATCTTGTGATTTTCGACAATAAGCATTTTGATAACAATGAGCATATCAAGCTGACTGGCGTGAATAATGTGCGAATTCTGGAGAATTTGAGGTACTTGAATTCGATCAACAAGCGAATTGTTGTACAGATTGCCCTCATCCCAGGGCTGAATGATTCGGAGGATAATCTCCGATCCATCTTTGACTTCATCGAAACGCTGCCGTCGGTGGAAGGGCTGAGTTTGCTTTCCTATCATACGCTGGGGGTGTCAAAGTATCGCAATACCGGTCGCGAATACAAACTGCCAGATATAGCGCAGGCATCATCGGATTATTTGAGTGAGAAAATGGCATTTGCAGAAGCACACGGTGTGAACCTGGTACGGTTTAATGGGTGATGTTCTGATAGAGTAACATGTTTGAAGTTCAGGGGGGAATGAGAATAAGGCCTGAGAATAGGCAGCAGACAGCAGAACGTCTTAATACTTTGGTCATTTGTTCGAAAAACACTTATTTTGTGTTTTTGGAATATCGTTGAAACGCTCGTAGTTATTCGGGCGAAATTTTGGGGTCTTTACGTGCTTAATTGGATTGTGTATTGATACGTACTGTAAGTATAAAACCTTCGGTGGTGTTTTTATATTGGCAACTTTTAAGATATTTCTGTATTTCCACCCCTGACAAGGTCCCCTGACAATAACTTTGAAAAAAGGTTCGTATCTGCTTATCGGTCAGTCTTTTATGAAGTTATGCCATTGATCCCTCCAGTTTTTGAGAAATCGACCCAAATTTGTGCTTATAGTGGCGTTTTTAGCAATTCACCGTTCAATTTTAAATGACATACTCTCAAAAAGTATTGACAAGAGCCGGGGACTATGATAAAACAGAAGCAATTCAATAAAAAACGAAACCATAGTTTCATGGAGTGAAACTTTTAATATTTAGATTATGATGATTAAAAATTAGTTAATCAAAGTGTTGTGAAGGTATATCGAAGTTTTAATTAAATAAAAAGATATGAATGACAAGGAGGTGAAAAATTAAAATATTTGACAATGTCTTGGCTCAAGTTGAAAAATGTCAATAAATATTTTATTAATAACGTTATCCATTCAAAAGGAGATTGGAAATGAAAAAGTATCTATTATTCTTTACGAGCGTGATGCTGGTCGCCACGTTAATAATGACAGCATGCGCACCTAAGGCGCCTGAGGTGCCTACCGGTGAAGAGCTTGTTGATGCAGAGCCTGCAGGTGAAAAACCTGAAAATGGAGAGCCATCCGATTCTTCAGCACCTGCAGAAACCACAGTATCAACGGGAGGAAAACCTTTAATTGGCTTGACCGTGCCTTCCATGATATCGCTTTATGATCTTACGGGGCAGGCACTTAAGGCAAAATTCCCGGATTACGATGTGCAGGTTGTAAGCGCAGACGACAGTGTCTCCAATCAGGTTCAGCAAATCCAAAACTTCACGACAATGGGTGCAAAAATGATCGTTGTTGCACCAACTGAGATAGAAGCTATTGAAGATGCTTTGCTCGCGGCACGAGAAGTCGGTATAAAGGTTGTCATCAGCGGTGCAACTGCAGAAATCAGTGAAGACGCTTATGATGCTGTAACGGGCAGTGACGAATATTTGATCGGCACATATGTTGCTTTGCTTGCCAAGAAGTGGGCGGAGGAAAAACTTGAAGGACAACAATTCGATACGATCATGCTCAGTTTCACAGCCAATTACGATGCAATTGCCAGGAGCAACGGCGTTAAATCAATCATCGAACCTGATCTGAAGAATCGAGACGGTCAATATGTGAACTTCAATGGTCAGATTGTGGATGAAGCTGAGAAGGTTGAGAATCCTGCTTACAGTGAACTTGTTGCGAATGCGGGTGGTTTCTATGAATATGAGGTGGGTCCCGGAGGAGATGCCCTTGCAACTGCGGCGACTGCCTTCCTGGAGCACCCAAATGCCAGGCTTGTGCTCTGCTATATGTCGCTGAATGCAACTGCCGTAAGTCAATACATCGTTGACAATATACCGGAGGCGGACTGGGATGGTTATGGTGTCTTTGGGGGTGGTGTGGTTGGCGACGAATCCAGTTATCTGATTGGTTCTGTTTCGGATACAGAGGGTACTCGTTCTGTATTTCGCGGCGCAGTATCTTTCGGAGGGGACAATGTGGCTGATGGTATTGCAGACCTGGCTGCCAGTGTTATGAGTGGTGTGGAAGGTGTGGATTATCAAAAATTAACACCATCAGCGATTGGAGTCTGGTTCACTCGTGAAGCGGAATTTACTTTCCCTGCCAAGGTCAGTTCCTTCAGTATTGCCAATCAGCCCACAGTTCTTGATTTTAACATCATAGAAAAACTCAACGACCCCACGACAACCAGTCAGTGGCAAGAAGGTGATGAAGCCCCCGGAGCTGAAGGCCATGCAGGTGGACCGAGCAATGAGAAAATCAGCATGGGTGAATCCGTGGATGCTGCAGCGATTACAGGCAAAGAGTTCACATTTATTGAAGAAGTTCCACAGTTCAATCTAAAAATACCATTCATACTGGTTTTAAACGCAGACGGTTCTTATACGATTACGGAGGAGAACCCTGATATGGGCCAGAAGGTTTACCAGGGTTCAACCTTTACCTATGATGGCACGTATATCCTGACCGGACCCATTGAGGAAGGTGGCAAACCCATTGCAGGCTGGTTTGAAGCTGACGGTTCATGCTATTGGAAACTGGAAGGCGAGACATTGACCCCGGTCAATTATTAGAATCTTAATGCAAAACGAATTTAATTCTGCGAATATTTGGATTTGGTCATGCAATGTGTGGCTGAGCAAAACTTAGGAACAATGCCGTGCTAACTCTAAATAATGTGACAAAGACCTATCCGGGCGTGGTCGCCTTGAACAACGTTTCGATGGAATTTGGAAAGGGTGAAGTTCATGCCCTGTTAGGCGAAAACGGCGCGGGAAAAACCACATTGATCAAGATCATCTCAGGAGCGATCGTACCCGACAGGGGTACGATCGCCTTTGGTGATCGTATTTATCGTCATATGACCCCTGTCCTTGCTCAGGAGAACAGGGTGGCTGTAATGTATCAGGATATTAACCTTGTGCAATCGTTATCCGTAGCAGAAAATATTTTTCTTGGCAGACGGTTTGGCAAGATGTTTAATCATGCTAAAATCTGCGAAATGGCACAGGAATTATTTGATGAATATGGTTTTGATTTAGATCCAGCCGTGATTGTAAGTAAACTTTCAGCCGCTAACCTGCAGCTGGTTGAGATATGCAAAGCTATTTCCAATGATGCCAAAATTATGATCATGGACGAGCCTACAGCGCCATTGGCTACAAACGAAGTGGATTTACTCTTCAACATCATCCGAAGATTGAAGAAAAAAGGGGTCACTGTGATCTATATTTCGCATCGGTTGGATGAAGTATTCAGCATTTCAGATCGGATTTCAATTCTGCGAGATGGGTGCTATATTTGCACGCTAAACACAGCCGAGACAAACCGTTCTCAGCTGATCACCAAAATGGTGGGACGTCAGTTAAAAGAAGGCTTTCCTTTCCGAAGCCCCAAGCCGGGGGAGGTTGTACTCAAGGTAGATTGTCTATCTGGCAACAGTGTCGAGGATATCAGTTTTGATCTGCATCGAGGTGAAATTCTGGGCTTTGCGGGCCTGGTAGGATCAGGCAGAACGGAAACAGCGCAGCTGATAACAGGATACCGTAAAGCTACCAGCGGCACGATTTTGGTTAATGACAAAGAAGCAAATATTAAATCTCCTGCAGACGCAATTAATCTTGGGATTGGCTTAATTCCAGAAGATCGAAAAGAACAGGGTTGTGTCCTGCATAACACAGTAGAATTCAATACAACGCTTATAAATCTGAAAAAGTTTTGTAAATTTGGATTTATTAATCAAAAAAAGCGCAGAGAAAGCGCAGAATATTTCCGCAAGCTGCTTGATATTCGGATTCCTTCGATTAAACAACTGGTCATTAATCTTTCAGGTGGCAACCAGCAAAAGGTTGTGCTATCCAAAACTTTAGCGGCTGATTTGGAAATCGTGATTTTTGATGAACCAACCAAGGGAATCGATGTGGGGTCCAAGCAGGAGATATATCTCCTTATGAATTCAATGGCGGATAAAGGCAAATCCATTATTATGATTTCATCAGAAATGGAAGAATTATTGGGCATGTCTGATCGAATTGTTGTATTACACGATGGCAGGATTGTTGATGAAATTAGAAAAGAAGAATTTTCGCAAGAGAAAGTGTTGCGGCTGGCGTCGGGCATAACTCAGGAGTCTTAGGTCATGAAAAACATGAAAAATAGGAGTTTTTATCAAAAGCTCAAGAATGGTGCCAAGTATGCATATCAAGAGGGAACAGTTTATATCATTTTGATTGCATTGGTCATCATGTTTACGATATTAAACCCAACTTTCTTTTCGAAGAATAATTTAATAAATCTTCTAACAGGGAGCACGTTTTATCTGATTGCAGGGATGGGTATTTGTTTTGTCATGATCAGCGGAGGTATTGATTTATCTGTTGGTTTTCAAATGGCGATGGTCAGTTGTATCTCAGCAATGCTGATGAAGTTGTTTGATTTTCCAGCATGGTCTGTTTTTCCTATCGGGATGGCTTTGGGTTTCATTATGGGAACGATCAACGGCATCATTGTTGCGAAATTGAAACTTTTTCCACTTATTGTTACATTAGCCACCAGTATGGTCTTCAAAGGGATTATTTATGCAATAACCCAATCAAAGAGTTTCTCTGGTATGCCGGATTCATTTCGATGGATCTATAAAAACAAATGGTTTGGTTTGCCAGTGGATGTTTATATCGCGTTGGCTGTGGTTCTTATTGCCTGGCTTGTGCTGAACAAAACACATTTCGGGCGCGATGTGATCGCAGTTGGCGGTAACCGGGAATGCTCTCGTCTGTCGGGCATCAATATCGATCTGATTCAAATTCTATGCTATGGAATTTGTGGCGGAATTTTTGCACTTGCCGCTCTTGATATGCTTGCTCAACAAAATATGACCAGCGCGATGACCGGACCTGGAACTGAGTTTGTGTGTTTGACTGCAGCCATTATCGGTGGAATAAGTTTTATGGGCGGCAAAGGAAATGTGTTTGGGCTTGTCACAGGTATCTTTGTGATGCAGATTATTAATAATGGTATGATGTTAGCACATATGGGAAGTTATTTGCAATATGCGGTCAATGGCTTGATTTTAATTGCTGCTATTGCTTTTGATTCGATTAAAAATCGGCCATCACTCGCTGTAAGAATTCGAAAAAATGTGAACCCCGGTTCTTTAATTGAGGAGATGGCAAATGACTAAAAAAAAGAATGGATTGGATAAACCCCAGAAACAGCCTGATGATTCACCGGTGACAAGTGCGGGGCCTGATCTTTTAAAAAGAGGGAAACCGCCATTTGAAACGGCTGATGGAAAAAACTTTTCCAAAGGTATGCCTCCGATGAAAAAAAAGCCTCCTTTTGGAGAGGGCAATTTCCCTGATAATTTTGAAATGCCGAAAGCCGATATTGCCTGGGTCAGGCGAAAGTATCTGGATGTACCCTATGCAAATCAGTCTTCTTCACAACAGTTGGATCTATATTTACCTGATGAAGGCGATGGACCCTTCCCTGTAATATTTTATATTCATGGGGGAGGTTGGCAAATCGGTGATAAACGCGATGGACTTCTTGAGCCAATGCTGAACGGTATTAAGAGGGGTTATGCCCTTGTCTCCATCAATTATCGATTAAGCAGTGAAGAGATATTCCCGGCACAAATTTATGATGTAAAGACTGCTTTGCGGTTTGTCAAGGGAATGGCGGATGAATATTCTTTAGATAAGGACAGAGTTGCTGCCTGGGGGGCATCTTCTGGCGGTCATTTAAGTGCTCTGTTGGGAACTTCTCCAGGTTGCCCTGATCTTGAAGATCTTTCAACAGGGTACGCTGACGAAAACACAAAAGTTCTGGCAGTTATTGATTGGTTTGGACCCGCTCAGGATTTTCTGGAGATGGATTCCCAATTGATTGAAACTGGCAACGGTGTTCCTGACCATTCTTTACCGCAATCGCCTGAATCATGCCTGCTGGGTGAGCAGATTACACGGGTTCCCGAGCTTGTGAAAAAAGCCAGCCCGATGACCTATATCACATCGGACGCGCCCAATTTCTTGATTCAGCATGGGTATCATGATCAACTTGTGCCGGTGCAGCAATCGATAGAATTTGCAGCGCAACTTGAAAAAATTGCGGGAAAAGATAGGGTGACCCTCGATGTGTTTATGGATCATGTTCATCATGCCGACCCCTATTTTAGTTCTGATGAAAACCTTGAGAGAGTATTTGCCTTTCTTGATCAGCACCTGGGCAAGGAAATCTGAAATAGAACCTTAAGAAAGCGGAGATAGATTGAATCGTTGGCTTTAACCAAAGATGACAGATTTGTATTAAAAAGACTAAACTAACAATTTGTGAGCAAAGTGTATGGATTGCGAAGACCAAAACAATGAAAATAAAAAAATCCGTTCAATTGAGAGGGCGTTAAATGTTCTTCTCTGTTTTACGGTGGAAACACCTGCACTGAGTATGACCGAGATTTCAGAAATGGTGGGTATTCATAAAAGCACTGTCCACCGGATTTTGGCGACGTTGGAAAGTAAAAATTTTGTTCGCCGGGAACCTGAGACAGGTGTTTATCGGTTGGGATTTCGTCTATTACAAATGGCAAATCTTTCACTTGCAGACGTCAATATTCGTCATTTTTCATTGCCCTATATGCGTTTGCTAAATGAAGAATTTCGCGAAAATGTTGATCTGGCAATCGTTGATAGGGATGAGGTGTTGTTTATTGATACGTTCGAAAGCACTCAGCCGGTGAAATTAGCGGTTTCACCTGGCCAGCATTTGCCTGCTTACAACTCAGCATCGGGAAAAGCCATTCTTGCTTTCTTGCCAAACGAAGAGGCACTTCGAATAATAAAAAAGCACAACCATGATATTGAAACACAAAACCAATTAAAATTAGAAGCGTTCCTTGAGGACTTGAGGGTGACCCGTGACAGGGGGTATGCACTAGATTGTGAGAGTCTGGAAGTTGGAGTCAATGCGGTTGCTGCACCCATTTTTGGGTTAAAGAATAAACCAATTGCATCACTGGCAATCGCCGGGCCAGCCTACCGTTTGGATTGTGAGCTTATGCAAAAAATGGGGGAAAAGTTAATCGCGACTAATTTGGAAATATCCAAGAAAATTTTGCAAGCAAGCTGATTGATGGGATGCGAAAAATTTGATTTACCACAAGATGTTTGTTGAAAACGTCCTTTTGTAAATAAAAGACAAGTTCGAAAGCAACGATAAAATTACCAAGGTCAAATAAAATTGAACCGGGTTGCATTTCCCAACATATTGAAAATCAGTCAGACAGGGCTGATATACACAATTCCTACAATATCAGGTCTGCCTGGACCTCCATTCACAATCTCTTTGCCCAGAGATATAATCATGCCAAGGAGAAAAGTGATATGAAAATCTTAACCGATGCCCAGGAGCAAGTTTTACAACGGGAACGTAATTTTTTAAACGATTTTCGGGTCAAATTGGTGGATTATAATGCCACAAAAGAAGACTTGGAAACGCTCAGGCGATCTATCCAGCAGCTCGATGACTTGTTTTTATTGGTGATCGTCGGTGAATTCAATGCCGGAAAGAGCGCAGTGATTAACGCTCTGCTGGGACAAAAATTGCTTAAAGAAGGGGTCACGCCAACCACATCTCAAATTAATATCTTGCGATTTGGCGAGTCAGCAGAATACAGGGTCCTTGAAGAAAACCATGAGGTGATCATGCTGCCGGTGGATCTACTTTCCGAAGTCAGCATTGTGGACACGCCCGGCACGAATGCCATTATCCGCTATCATGAAGATTTGACCCGTCACTTTGTTCCCCGGTCTGATCTGGTGCTCTTTATCACATCTGTCGATCGACCCTTTACCGAGAGTGAACGCACTTTCATGGGTCAGATCCGTGATTGGGGCAAAAAGGTTGTCATTGTCCTTAACAAGGTCGATTTGCTTCAGGACAATGAAGAGATCAAGCAGGTGGAAGCTTTTGTAAAGGAAAATGCGCGTATGTTGTTGGGCGTTACCCCGGAAATGTTTACTGTGAGCGCCCGGCAGGCATTGCGTGGAAAGCAAGGCGAACCTGAGCTGTGGGCAACGAGCCGCTTTGGTGCGTTGGAAGATTTCATCCACAAAACACTCGATCAGACCAATCAGGTTAAGCTGAAGTTTCTGAATCCCCTTGGCGTTGCCGAATACCTGGTGGATAGCTATGCTGCTGCAGCACAGGAAGAACGGAATATTCTGGACGAAGATCTGTCACTGCTTCGCAACGTGGAGGACCAGCAAGCCGTGTATCAATCGGATAAAGAAAAGGAATTTGACCTGCGCATGGCTGAGGTCGAAAATATTTTTTTTGAGATGGAACAGCGCGGCGATGCATTTTTTGAAGACCGCTTCCGACTGACCCGGGTGATGGATCTGATCAAAAAAGACCGTTTACAAGAAGACTTTGCTCAGGAAGTGGTGTCCGATGTGCCCGAACTGGTGGAACACAGGGTGGATGATCTGATTGATTGGCTGGTTGATTCAGACCTGCGCCAATGGAAAGCGGTGACCTCCTATTTAGCGGACCGTCGGCTGGAACACAAGGGCCGGATAATCGGCGATGGGTTTATTGCGGATTTTAAATATGACCGGGAGCGACTGCTGGATGCAATTGGTAAAGAAGCGGAGCGGGTGGTTAATTCATATGACAAAGAATATGAAACCGAGAAGATCGCGTTTGATGCTCAAAATGCGGTGGCGGCATCCCTGGCGATTGAAGTAGGTGCAGTTGGCTTGGGCGCACTGATCACTGCTTTGGCGACCACTGCAAGCGCTGATGTGACCGGTGTGCTGGCGGCTGGTGCGCTGGCGGTGCTGGGCTTTTTCGTCATCCCCACCCAAAGACGTAAGGCAAAAAGAGAACTCCATGAACGTTTGACGGAATTGCGGTCGGACCTGGTGACAACCCTGCGGAAGGAATTTGAGAAGGAGATGGAAGATAGCCTGGAAAGGATTGAGGAAGCGATTGCACCTTATTCGCGCTTTGTGCGGGCTGAAAGTGAGCGAACTGAGAAGATCCAGGCTGAATTATCTGAGGCTGCCCTTGAGATTGATCAGTTAAAGATGGAGATCAAGGGATGGGGTGATGCGGCGCTCGATGAAAATTAACAAGTTTGCAACTTGTTGGCGATTGCTTAATTGTGAAGGTGGAAGTTCAACCCTGATGGTTGAAAGGCGCCCAGGCTATTTGAGTGGGTGATTGCCGGGTTGATCTTGAAGAAATAAAAAGAATTGAGGGGTGGAAAAAAGAAAACAGTCCTTTTTGTGTTCGGATGAACTGTTAAACCCTGTCAAAGCCTGAGTTCAAACAGACTTCCACCCCTTTCAGTGATAAAAATTTCAATTCCTCCCCCCGGGAATTCCATTATTCTATTGTTCTCGTCCGGCGATGAGCTCATCCTGAAGAGTCTTGAGTTCATCCAGTTTGCCCTCGGCAGCCAGGCGAGCCTGTTGCGGCCAGGTATCCGTCACGGGCAAATGCAAGCCAGCATCGATTAAGATATCTTTGATTGCATCAGGTGTCATATCTGCCAGCTGGCTGAAGGTATTTATGCCGGCGGCATGCAGGATCGATTGGATCTTTGGTCCGATACCCTCAATTAATTTTAAATGTTCCGGTTTTTCTGGTTTGGGCTCCTCTTTTGGTTTTTTGCGCAGGAGCAAGCAAAGAATCAGAATGAGGGCTGCGATCAGGAGCAGCCATACCCACCAGGGCAAACCTTTGGAAGACTCGTTTTGATTAGAGCAGCTCGATAGAAAAACTACAGTTGATGAAATCAGGAATAAATATTTTTTCATTTCCTCTCCTTTCTTATAAAAACCTGATTGCGATTCAAATCGATTGTAACTCAAATTCAAAAGCAAGGGCCAGGCAGGGCTAAGCAGAGACAATTTCATGCTTTGCGGGATGGAGCTCTTTGAAATCCACGCATAAAGAATAAATAAAGCTCAGAAACTGCTCAAATTGCCATAAAATAATAGTTGAATAATTTTCGATATGTAATATAATAATAGTACAGTTCGAGGATTGTCTGATGCAAAAAACAAAACAAATTCAATCATATCCTGCCCGAAGCCAATGGCGACAGCATTTGTCTCGGGTCATCGGGCAAGGTAAGCCCGAAGGAGATGAAAAGGATCATGAAGTCGATATTGGGGTTCGCCTGCAGGCTTTTCGGCAAATGCGAGGGTTTTCTCAACGTGCCCTGGCAAAAAAATGCGGATTGAATTTTAATACCCTCAGCCTGATTGAAACCGGGAAAACCTCGCCAAATGTCAGCACGCTTCAGCAATTGGCTTTTGCTCTGGACGTCCCTGTTACAGCATTTTTTGAGCCGGTCAGAGAGCAAGCGAAGGTCGTCTATCAGAAATCAGGTCGACGCACAATGGTAGATCTACCCCAGGGCATTTTTGAAGATTTGGGGGGTGGATTGGCGGTTGGGGAAGGCACGCCGCTGCTAATGACCCTCAGACCGCATACAACGAGCAAAGCAAATCCAATTGTGCACACCGGCCAGGAATTTGTTTTCTGTTTGGAAGGAGAGATCACGTTCTATTTGGATGAACAACCTTATCAGCTGTTGCAAGGGGATAGTTTGATTTTCGAAGCGCACATCCCGCATCGCTGGGAAAATCGCTACGATAGAGAAGCAAAAGCATTGCTGATTATTTGTCCTGCAGAAAAAAATGATCGCTCTGTGGCACAACACTTGAGTGAACCGTCCGAATCTGGTGGATAGTATTTAATTTATCGATCTGAAGGGATCGTTTTAATATATAATAAGAAAGCTCCTTTTTCTGAATAAAGATTGGCACAAATTGATTTTATCGACGAAGAACACACAGCAGGATCATGGATGAATTTTGGAGATGTTAATGTCTATTGATAATACATTTATTGCAGTTCTTATAGCGAGCGGGTTAGCATGTCTGGTCACGACCATCGGAATTTATGTGATCAACCATTACTCTGAGTGGGGAAAACGGAATGTGGCTCATTTTATGAGCTTTGCCGCAGGCGTGTTAATCACCGTCTCGCTCATGCATATTTTGCCTGAAGCCTATGAAATGAACAGCAAGGCGCCCAGTTTTGTTCTGATCGGGTTTATGGGATTGTATGTTTCCAATCGCATTCTGGATCGTTATCGTTTTCATAGAAAAGATCATACAGATTTGTCATTCGGCCTCATTCCGATGATTGGAATTGGCCTGCATTCCTTTATAGACGGTGTTATCTATTCGGTGACTTTTAACGTGAGTATTTTTATGGGCGCTTTAGCTGCCATAGGAATGGTGTTACATGAATTCCCAGAGGGAATTGTCACCTACTTGCTTTTGGATCGAGGCGGGATGAGTAAAAAGAAAGCCATATGGTGGTCCTGGATTGCGGCTGCTTTCTCAACGCCATTAGGTGCAATGGTTTCATACCCTTTCATTCATGTCATTGACCAATCAATTTTGGGCTTGTTGCTGGCATTATCAGCAGGAGCGTTGCTCTATGTGGGGGCAACCCACTTGCTGCCTGCTGTGGAAGCCGAGGAAAAGGAATTTACCCTGGTGTCTCTTTTTTTGGGGATCGCAGTTGCGGTGATCATCGTGTTGGTTGAAAGATAAGAAGATGGATCAGACTCTAAAAAAAATTGAAGCCTCAGTTAAAAATTTGTTAAAAGAATTACCTCCAGAGGTAACCCTGGTTGCCGCTGCAAAAACCCGAACACTTGAAGAGGTGGAAGCGGCTATTCGGGGCGGGATACGGCACGTGGGATACAATTATGTTCAGGAAGGCCTTCCGATCATTGAAGCGGTCGGTGATCGTGTGAAGTGGCATATGATCGGACATTTGCAGCGTAACAAAGCAAAATTCGTGGCAGAGCATTTTGACGTGTGTGAGACGGTGGATTCCCTGCGGTTGGCAAAATATCTTGACCAACGCTGCGCAATGGTGGGGAGGGAACTGCCCGTTCTGATAGAGATCAATAGCGGTGAGGAAACGAATAAAAACGGCGTGCTGCCCGAGAATCTGGTGGCGTTGATTGAAAAGATCAGTCAGCTGAAAAACATTAAAATTCAGGGCTTGATGACGATGGGACCCCGGTTTGGCAACCCTGAACAGAGTCGTCCGTATTTTCAATTAACTCGAAAGGCATTTGAAAGCATCAAAGCACAAAAATTCCCCAATGTTGACATGCGCTATTTGTCGATGGGGATGAGCAACACCTATAAAATTGCGATCGAAGAAGGCGCCAACATCATTCGCATAGGTACACAGTTGTTTGGTGAGCGTGAATAAGAAAAAGCGCCGGATCTTAACACGGGAACCGGAGCTTCATTCTGATGCAAAGCTCAGGAAAGGCGCTTGAGATCGCCTATGTATCCCATGCAACAGATCCTGGAATTGCGTTCACCCCAGTGGGGAACACAAGGTTTTACTGAATGATGCAACCTCACAGATGTTTAATGCTTGATGATTCCTTTCGCCCAGGAAAAGAAGAGCTCATATTTTTTAGCCACGAAATTTAAGGAATTGAAAACAGACCATGGCCAAGATATCTTTAGAAGAACTTAACCGGATGATTTATCCACATTGTGGACAGGAAGATCCTGATGTGGTTTTAGGGGCAACCTTTGGGGAAGATGTCGCTCTGACCAGAATTGGCTCGACATTGCTGGCTTCACATGTCGATCCGATCATTGGTGCCGTTCAAAACATTGGGTGGCTGGCAGTGCATGTTGCCTGCAATGATATTGCTACCTGCGGTGCGCCGCCACGTTGGATCCAGGTGCTGGTGCTGGTGCCAAAAGATGAGGGTGAGAAACGTCTGCAGTCGATTATGGAAGATATTGGACGGGCTGCCAACGAAGTTGGCGTTACAGTGATCGGCGGACACACGGAGTATTCAGATAGCATCACGCGCGCCCTGGTCGCAGTGACAGCGTTGGGAACGATTGCTGAAGGCAAACAGGTGCTCACCAAAGGGGCACAACCAGGCGATCATATTTTGATCACCAAGGGGATCCCGCTGGAAGGGACAGCTATTTTGGCGCATGACTTTGCTGAAACAGCACAGAAGTTAGGTCTTACAAAAGACGACCTGATGGAAGCCCGATCATTAATGACACAGGTAAGCATCGTTCCTGAAGCGCTGATTTTAGCTCAGTGCGGCGCGTCTGCCATGCATGATGTGACTGAAGGTGGTTTGTTGGAGACCTTACTTGAGATTGCTCTGCTTTCTGATGTTGAAATCAGGGTGGATTTTGATAAGATTCCGGTCCCTCCTGTTGCTCATCGATTTGCGAAGGCATTTGATTTTGATCTTATAAAGATGATCTCTTCGGGCACCCTCGCTGCTTCTATCCCCCCGGAAAAACTCCCGGAAGCGGAGAAAGCTTTAGAGCAGGCTGGCGTGCTTTTTGCAGATATCGGCACCGTTCACCAGGGGCAGGGTGTAAAAATCGCCCGGGAAGGACGGGTTGATAGCTATGAAGAGGTCAGACCAGAAATCGATGAATTAGCTCGATTGTGGGAGATTCACAAACCTGATCGAACAGACTAGGAGTGTTGTTTATCCAGGTTGTGAAAAGACACGCGTGCGCTTTGATGTGTAATTTGCTCAAGAAGGTTGGGTTATAATTCAAGCGGAGGTTTTATGCCTATTCGAATTCTGCCTGACCATATCGCATCCCAGATTGCCGCCGGTGAGGTCATTGAGCGGCCGGCTTCGGTGGTGAAAGAGCTGGTGGAAAATGCACTGGATGCCCGGGCGGATCAGATTGTGATTGAAGTCAGCGGTGCGGGCAAACGCCTGATCGCTGTGACGGATAACGGCTGTGGTATCTCCGCCGATGAACTGACTTTGGCGGTTTCCCGCCATGCGACCAGCAAGCTGACCCACGCGGAGGATCTATTCAGCATTCAAACCCTGGGATTTCGCGGAGAAGCATTGGCGTCGATTGGTTCGGTATCACGTTTGTCGATTGAATCGCGCATCATTGGGTCCGAAGTGGGGGCGGCTTTGACCGTAGAGGGCGGAAAACTGGGCAAGATCAAACAGGCAGGTATCCCCACAGGGACTCATATCCGTGTACAGGACCTGTTTTACAATGTCCCCGCTCGTCTGAAATTTCTAAAAGCCGATTCAACGGAAAGGCGCCATATCGAGGCGCTGGTCACACGCTATGCCCTGGCTTACCCGGACGTGCGTTGGAAACTGGTTGTCGATGGAAAAACTTCCCTCCAAACCAGTGGAAATGGCGATCGGCGTGAAGTCCTCTCCAATCTGTATGGTGTGGATGTGGCAAAACAGATGCTGTCTGTTGAGTTTCGCGAAGACAACTACCGCATTCACGGATACATCAGCCCCATTTCGTTAACGCGCTCGAATCGCAACGAGCTTACAGTTTTTGTGAATGGACGCTGGGTCAGGGATACCTCAATCACGGCTGCAATTATCAGGGCATATCATACCCTGTTGATGGTGGGGCGCTACCCGGTGGTGGTCTTGTTTTTGGAGATGCCCCCCGAGGTTGTGGATGTAAACGTGCATCCTACCAAGGCAGAGGTGCGTTTTCGTGAGGGCGACCTGGTGTTCACGCGTACGCAGCGCGCGGTGCGACGGGCATTGCTGGCTTATTCCCCTGTGCCTGATCTGCAACCCAGACATTACTGGGGCAGCCAGCCAGAAGCGAATGGGGGAACAATCGACCCGGCATGGGCAATGGCTGCGAGCATCAACGTTGTGGAAGAGATCGAAGGGCAAACCCAACAGCCTCGCATCCCAATTCATACGGGCGACATTCATCCTGATGGGTTTCCCTTGCTGCGATTGGTTGGACAGGTTGCCGCCACTTACCTTGTGGCTGAAGGGCCTGATGGGCTGTATCTGATCGATCAACACGCCGCCCATGAACGGGTCCTGTTTGAACAGCTCATGGCGCAGCAAGCTGAAAAACGGGTTCCCGCGCAGCGGCTATTGGAACCCGTCAATGTAGTACTGCCTCCTGAAAAGGCGCGTTTGCTTGCTGAGCAGCTGCCAGTGCTGGATAACCTGGGTTTCGATGTAGAACCATTTGGTCCGAATGCCTTTACCATCCGGGCAATACCATCTTTGCTTTTTGGAGGTGATCCGGAGGAAGCATTGTACGCACTGGTGGAGGATTTTGAAGAGGATGAAAGCCCCCTGGGGACAGAGATTGAAGCGAAACTGACTGCCCGGATTTGCAAACGCATGGCGGTTAAAGGTGGGCAGGTCCTTTCCCCTGAAGAACAGCATGCGCTCTTGCGCAACCTCGAAAACTGCCAGTCTCCGCGTACGTGCCCGCACGGACGTCCGACGATGATTCATTTATCTGCTGATCTGCTGGAGCGGCAGTTTGGCAGGCGCGGCGCCCGGTGATTTGTTGATGAGCCGAATTTTTGTGGCGGGTTTGGCCAACATTGAAACCACACTGGCGGTCGACAGCTTTCCTCTGCCCTATTTTCCCGCACGATACCCTTTTTTTGGAATCCAGACCACGGTTTCAGGCGTTGGTTTTAATGTTGCCAGCGCGCTGACCGTATTGGGAAATCAGGTTGATTTTATGTCTCTGATTGGTGGGGATGACAACGCCTTTCTGGTGCGCAAAGCCCTCAGAGATAATGCGATTGAAGACGGATTGGTTTTGAATACAGGAAACGCCACCGCACAATCCGTGGTTTTGTATGATCCGGATGGCAGGCGCGAAATACACACCGACCTTAAGGACCTTCAGGATACGGTTTACCCGATCCACCACGCTGTGCCGGCGATTCGGGCTTGCGATCTGGCTGTGATCTGCAACATCAATTTTGCTCGCCCTATGTTGGCAGAGGCACGCGCTGCAGGGAAGTTAATCGCCACAGACGTTCATGTGTTGTCGGACCTGGAAGATGAATATAACCGGGATTTTCTTACTGCTGCTGATATTTTGTTCTTAAGTGATGAGGCGCTGGTTGATACACCAGAGGATACAGCTCGGGAATTGCAGCGGAGATACGGAAACAGGGTAATTGTCATTGGGCTGGGATCTAAGGGCGCACTGCTGGCATATCAACAAGATGACTTTATCGGGCGGTTTTCAGCAGTTCAGGTACGCCCGGTGGTCAATACGATTGGCGCAGGTGATGCCCTGTTTGCGGCGTTCATTGATCGCTACCTGAAGACCGGGGACCCTTATCACGCTCTGAGGGCTGCTATGCTGTTTGCAGCCTATAAAATTGGCGAGAAAGGAGCCTCTCAGGGCTTTTTGAGCGAGCAAGCGCTGAAAACTCTGATTGCTGAACGGGATCAGGAGAGGGGGCACGGGTAAAAAAAACAAGTGGATGTTTTATAACAGTAAGGTATAATTGCAAGCGGTTATTTTTATCAAAGTTTCGGACATTATTTTTATATGAGGTTTACATGATGACAAATGAAGCGTCGGCGAATAAACGCTCACAGAAAACAAAGGTCAGTTACAAGGATTTTCCAATTCAAGAATTTGTGGAAGAATATGAGCGGGCAAAAGAGGTGATCGATTCCTTGCGTCGCTGCACCCACTGCGTGCTGCCAGAAACTTTTCCCTTCATTAACTTTGACGAGGATGGGGTATGCAACTATTGCCATCATTACGCAAAAATGAACCCCAGGGGCGTGGATGCCTTGCGGGATGCATTCAATTTGCATCAAAAAGCGGATGGCTCGGTAAAGTGCGTGGTGTCTTTCAGTGGAGGACGGGATAGCAGTTATACACTGCACTATGTCAGCCGGGTTTTGGGTTTGGACACGGTTGCCTTCACCTATGATTGGGGCGTGGTGCCCGATTTGGCACACAGGAATCAGAAAAGGATGTGTGAACAGCTGGGCGTAGAACAGATTGTTATTACTGCGAATTTGCAGAAGAAGTACGATCATATTCGGGCAAACCTGGAAGCCTGGCTAAAAAAACCAAATCTGGGAACAATCCCTTTGCTGACGGGTGTGGGACATCAATTTTTCTATCTTGTCCATCGGGTGGCAAAGCGCACCGATCGTCAGCCGATCGTGATTGGCGCTACTCCGATGGAGACCACTTATTTTAAAACGGGTTTTTCTGGTATTGAACCCGAATTTGACCATTCGAAACGAGTTTTGGAACGAAAGTTCAAACTTGCTTTCAGTTATCTGGATAGCTATCTGAAAAATCCAGCCTATATCAATCGATCCCTGTGGGACACACTGACCGGGTACATCTCCATCAGTTTTGTGCCGAGGAACTTTGTGCGCCTTTTCGAGTATATTCGCTGGGATGAAAACGAAGTGAACAACACCCTGATCAATGATTATGGATGGGAGACCTCCGATGAGACTGCCAACACCTGGCGAATCGATGACGGCACGGTTCCCATGTCCGATTACATGTACTACATCATGTCCGGATTGACGATTAATGATACCTTCCGCAGCAATCAGATCAGGGAAGGCGAGATCACCCGTGAAGAGGCGTTGGAGATCCTGGATATTGAGAATGCACCGCGCTTTAATGGCATCCAGTGGTACTGTGGAAAGATCGGGGCGGATTTCGAGAAAAGCCTGCGGATCGTCAACCAGGCGCCACGACTTTATATGTAATTTTGAGAAAATTCGGGTATAATAGCGATTGTTAATTCAAGCATCCACAACCGGGTCAAAGCAAACTGGCGAGGGTGCAATCAAGATCGGGGCGTGGCTCAGCCCGGATAGAGCGCACGGTTCGGGTCCGTGAGGTCGGCGGTTCAAATCCGCCCGCCCCGACAGGAACTCTCCTTGAAAAAGGGGAGTTTTTTGTTGGGGAGGTGAATGGGGATGGGGAATCGGGGAATGGGAATCGGGGAATGGGAATCAGGGAATGGGAATCAGGGATTGGGAATCAGGAATCAGGGATGAGGAAAAAGGAAAAGCGGTTAAGTTTTCTCGCTGGTTAATTGGTGCCGCTACCTGCCTTGAGGACGAAGCACATGAAGGTTGTTTCATTAGTGCAAACATACGGATTATTAATGTGGGAAATTTATAGGTCACACACACTTATAAAGCAAGTTGTGTGCCACGAGTTAACCGTATTATAATGGAAACACACCGTAAGAAAATTTGCTTTAAGCGTATCATAATAAAAAGATAAACAATAGGAGGAGATATGTCTGATGAGAATCAAGAACGGCTTAGAGAATTAGAATTGAAAATCTCTTTGCTTAATGAAAATCTTGAGAAAGCGAAGGCAATAGTTCAACAGTGGAGAGATAAATCTGCTCGATTATCACAGAATGCAGCTGAAGAAAGAGCTAAAAATCAATATATGGGTCGTGGCTTAGGTGGAATTCTTTTTGGTTCAAAATATCAAGCTTCAAGGCGGAAAGAGGCTGCCCTAGCAAATGCATTATTAGCAAGAAAAGTTGCAGAGGAAAGAGCGAAAATATTAGAAGGAAGACAAAAAGCACAACAGATGGTTCAGGAAATTCAGAGTGAACTGAGGGAAACCAAAGAAGAACACAAAAACCTGAAAGCAATTTTAAGAGAACAAAAATCGGCTAAATCAAGCAAAGAAACAAGAGCCAAAAATTCGATTGAGTTGTTGCATAAACTTAAAGAAATTTACGAGCTTGGCTTGTTAACCCCAGAGGAGTACGAAGAAAAACGGAAAAAATTGGTTTCTGATATTTAATAAATATAATTATAAATATTTAATTCAGTTGATAATAATTTGTTTTTAATTTCAATGATGTGTTTTACTAATTCTTTCGATTAAAATTTTTGACCCACATCTAATCATCACAGTAGACCTATACTAAAAATCAGTTACCATTATAATAGTAATTAAAATGTTCGATAAGTGGTTTTTTTGAAAAATGCGGTGATTATTCAGGGAAGAGTCATACTCAAAGGAATATATTTATACTTACGCTATTCAAAGTAAAGTATCGTTATCTAAAAAATCAGGTTACTACTTCAAGGTGGAGAAATAATGAATGAAGAAACACGATATGAAAATTATGTTGAGTTACCTCTAATCGGAATCTTGACAATGAAGCATCAATTGTAAATCAGAAAAAAGAAATTTTGAATCAACAAAGCAAAATGAAACCAGGGAGTTGTCAAAAGAGTTAAATAAACTGCAAAAACAATTTATCATACAGGGCTATAAAAACACTCATATTCTCGATGAAAGAATTTGTGGTTTTGGGAAATTAAAAGCAAACTCACTGGTTACGAGGAAAAATTCGGTAGGAATTTATCTTAATGCTAGAAAACCAACAAGATTATTACAAGAAAAAGAAGAGAGTATTAGGATATCATTCAAAGCTGTATTTGCAATTAGATGAAACACTTGCGTTAGAGAATAAGAATTATTTAATTGACATTCAGCAAAAGCAATGAAAATGCTATTCGTAAACATGATTAAAATGATAAAGATGAAGTTCAACTCAAAGAAGCATTAAAACCATTATTAATTGATTTGGAAGATACTGAGATGAAAACAAAACCATTCTTAAAAATAACATTTCTAAATGACCTAAAGAAATCTCTCGCAGAAGTGTTGTCGGCGAATAGATTTGGCAAAGTTAATCATGTTTTTGTTGGTATTGGATTGGTGATTGTTCTTTTAATGTCACTGTGCTTACTTGGAGGATTCGCTGCAGGCTCACTTTTTGTTTCAATGATTCCCAACAGTTCGGCAACAATCACACAAACTTTCACGCCAACCAATACGAGTACAGCAACCTTAACGTTTACGCCTACTAGAACTTTTACACCAACTGAAACTCCTACTGCTACGATTACACCTTCACCAACAATTACATACACACCAACAATTACATCTACACCTACCATTACGCCTACACCTACCGCTACACTTCATTCTATAACAAATGGTGCATGTATTCCCAAAGATACGAAACGTGAAATTGGATACGTTAAAGAGATTGTTGATGGCGGTACTATATTAGTGGATATTGGGGGAGTCGAATATCGGGTTCGGTATATTGGAATAAATGCACCTGACTTTGGTGAGTTTGAAAAATATTCGAGTGTCCAAAATGGTTATCTCGTTTTAGAGAAACAGGTTTTATTGATAAAAGATGTTTCTGAAACAGACAAATATGATAGGCTTTTAAGATATGTTGTTATTGGAGATATTTTTGTAAATGATTTCCTGGTTCGGTGGGGTTTTGCAGAATCGGCTAATTATGCTCCTGATACCGCATGTTCGAGTTCTTTCGCTGATGCTCAAAATCAAGCAAAATTCAGTAATTTTGGCTTATGGATGCCAACACCAACACTTATAACAAGATCAAATCCTATCATACCAAGCGATCCCACAAGTGCTCCTGCTCCAGCTCAACCCTCAGATGGTGGGGATTGTATTTGCAGTCGAGATTATAACTGTTCTGACTTCACTACTCACGATGCCGCGCAGGCATGTTTTGAATCGTGTGGCGGTTCTCCAGCCTATAATTGGTCTGGTCTGGATAGGGATCGGGATGGTCTTGCTTGTGAATGGTTACCTTAAAATAAGGTGCCTGTTAACATTTTTTATACATCTTCTTTTTATGAGAAATTTAACAGAGTAATCTATCAAAGGCTTTTGTTGGAGCAGTGAATGGGGATAGGAATCAGAAAGCAGGAATAAGGGATTTGGAATCAAGGATGAGGAAAAAGGAAGGGCGGTTAAGAGTTCTTGCTGGTTAATTGACGCCTCGCCTGTCCTGACTGCGAAGCACGTGAGAGTTGTTCCACCAACGGGTGCTGGTCGGGAGACCAGCACAAACAAACGGATTATTAATGTGGGAAATTTATAGGTCGCACATACTTGCAAAGCAAGTTGCCTTTCACCCTGTTTTAAGCTCTGGTCACTTGGAATAAGGAATAGGTAAAAAATATGAGGGAAGCGAGTCTGGGTGTTCTCACTGGTGTCCGCACCACTGATCGTATGCTCAGGCGAATTGTTCAAATTCTTCGTGTTTTATCTTCACTTTTTTTCTTGATTCTTTTTGGCCTTCATCTCCTCAAATCAAAGATGAAGGCCAGTTGTTTTACCCTTACGTTGTTGGGGGTCTTTGCCCGATTTAGTAGCGCAGGATGAGCGCCATGCGCTGATATTTTTCCAATTGGCCGTCTTCCATGAAGGTGACTTCGCCGCCAGAATGGATGACAAATTCAATAATTTCATCAACTGCATCATCAATCACGTCCGGCGCGGTGACATCTTCAGCCGGGATGAGGTTCTGTCCGCTTTCGTCCAGGCGGGCAGGGTATTCAAAGTTTTCCTCAACCAGCAGATGGTAACCGAGTCCACCTGTGGCTTTTTGCCAGATATCACTGATCTCGGTGGCTACTTTGCGGTCGCTAACAGCCTTTTCCAGCATACCCAAAACCTGCTGTCGTTTTGCAACCAGGCTTTCTTCGACCAGCGGCCAGGTCAGCTTGCTCAACTCATAGGCGGTGGTTTTGTCATGGTTTCCCGTGATCCGACCGATGATCTGATCCTGGTAGCGGGTGACCTCGTTAAAAAACGCATGGTAACGATCCACACCCACAACAACCAGGGGGAGACGATCAATATCCATGAAGGTTTTCAAAGCGCTATCAACCTGGCGGAAAAATTTTCGATGGTATTCATCCCGATATGCGGATTTTCTGATGCCTTTGCCGCCCGGCAGGGATTTGGCGCCGCCTGGCATGGTGTGTTCCATGGGAAATCCTTCATCCTGAATTTCGACGAGATTATCAAGGACACCCTCGTAGAGGCGGGTGGGCTTTTCACTCAAGCTCAACACCCAGTAGCGGGCAGTGTGGTTGAGGGCGTGTACCAGGTCGCGAGTCAAAAAAGTATCGTCGACCACCACGCGCTCAGGCACCGAGAAGGGCAGGATAAAACTGCGGCTGAAATCCTGGTTGGCATACAGAACCAAGCCATCAAGCAGGTAATTGTAATCAATGCTTTCAGCCAGTTTCTCCAGCCGGGTCAATAAGGGTTCAATTTCGCGCTTAGGAAATTCTTCCAAGAGCCGGTTTGCTGCTTCACGTACAAGATTTTTCACCCGTACAGGGTCCTGTCGGTTCTCCGGCGCAGTACGGTGGGTTGGCAGGGTGATCGAGACACATGGATAACCCATGATCTGTTGAATATGGCGAACATCATGTCTATTCATAAATTTAACTCCTGTCATTAATAACTGCTTAATTGCGTGCTTAATCTGTTTTATTCTACCCGCAATTTGAAGTTTAGGTCTTTGAGAACAGAGTCGGTGCTTAAACATAAAAATGCGATGTTGACGCACATCGCATTTTTATTACACTTATGATAACTTGTTAATCAACAATTTCGACGTTTTGGGCTTGGGGGCCTTTATCACCATCGACAACTTCGAATTCTACGCGCTGGCCTTCGCGAAGCGTACGGAACCCCTCTGCTTTGATCGCGGTAAAATGTACGAAAACATCTTTATCTTCGTTATCGCGAGCGATAAAACCATAGCCTTTTTCGCCATTAAACCATTTGACGACGCCAAGTTCTCGATCTGCCATGTTTGGAAACCTCCTTTGAACAAAATTCCAAATGATCCTGCTAACGTACGTTCCAAACAAGAGCAAAGCGCGTCAAAGCCTTATTGAACTTCCGTTAACCTTCATTTTCTAATATACTATGCAATTTAAATCTCGTCAATATTAATTATAACAAAAAAACTGGGAAAACCAGTCTTTTTGTCATTATCTGAAGGATAATAAAAAGTTCTTACATTTCGAGATTTGGGGATGGCGGATTCTCCTGTGCAGCCAGATTCGCCTTTTTTGCGACACGGTTTTTTCGATTTGCTTTGGCTTCCGAAATTCCAGCCATGACCAGGACCATCGCCAACCCTTCATCTAAATTTCCAATGATGGGCGTTATATCGGGAATCAATTCGATCATGCCGGCTGTGGGATTAAGTAGATAAATTGCGCCGATAATTCCCAGCACATACACCAGCCAGCTGGGTAAGCCATATTGCGACAAGGGACCGTTGAAAAACCTGATGGTTTCTGGCTGGGATGATGATTTGAGGGGCGTGATCTGATCGCTCATGATTGTTCTCCTGAGTTGGCATTTAACAAGCCTATTTTTACCATTAATTTTTGAATTATGTAACTGGATGTCATTCCCAAAAAGTTGGGAGGTGGTTTCGGTAGGTCAGGAGGTAGTCATCTAAAATCTGATCTGCGACGTCCATATCACGAATCACCGGGTCGAGGAGCAGAGCCTGGCGCGCCAGCCGGCGGTCACCGTTGACGACGGCATCGACGGTGAGGTGGCTGATCGTGATCTCTCGTCTGAGGAGTTCAGCGATCCCTTCGGGCAGGGGTTCCAGTTGAATGCCGGTCGCGCCGCTTGCATTCAGCAGCCCGGGCAGTTCGATAATGGCGCCCTCAGGCAGGTTTGGGATTTGACCCTGGTTGGGGATATTGACTGCCTCGTAGAGGAAATCGCTATCGAGGAGGATGTTCTCGATCACTTCCTGGGCGCCTTCGCTGAAAAAAGGGATGTAGCTGTCGGGGTTTTCTCTGGTCTGAATGGCGTTCTCAAGTTCGACCCATTTCTCATCCCGGTCATCGCTGTGACTTTTCCATTCGTAAAGCTCAAGCTCATATTTTTCCCAGGGTTTTGTTTCCGGGTCACTCACCCAGGGGAGGTACTCGCAGAGATGTTCATCGCCCGGGATGGGAAACAATCCAAAAGCATCAAACATCCGGCGCGTCAATGGTTCAAAGTTTTCGGGCAGCTGCTGCCAGCGCTCGCAAAAGAGGGGGTAAAGGTCCTGGTGGGTATGGCGATCCCGCAATGAGAGCATCCAGGTGAAATGATTCACGCCAGCGGCTGTGATCTTGATTTTTTCAAGCGCCTGAAAGGCGGTAGCATGCATCCCTGCCGCGTATTTGTCGCTGGCATGGGTGCTGGTAAATTCGGGCGGGACATAGATCGCCAGGTTATTTGCCAGCGCTTTGCCCACCATGGCATACCCTGCACCGAGCTGGTGACACAACCCGATCACTTTAATCTTTGTGTGACGGTGAACCGCCGCACAAATGCGCTGCATGGGGTTGGTGAAATTGATGAACCATGCATCCGGGCAGAGGGCTTCCATATTACGCGCGATCTCGAGGACGGGGGTGATATTGCGGATTGCGTGGGCGAAGCCCCCCGGACCGCTGTTTTCAGCATAGGGCTGACGGACCCCATACTTAAGCGGGATCAGATAATCTGATTCCCATAAGGCTTCTCGCGGTCCCACTTCAATGGCATTGATGACAAATTGCGCCCCTTTCAGGGCATCTCGATGATCTGTGGTTGCTGTGATCGTCATCTGGCTGTACCAGGCATCATTTAACCAGGACATTAACTGGTGCATGATCTCCAGGTGTCCTTCGTTCAGATCGACCAGGACCAGCTCACTGCCTTTAAGAGCCGGGCTGCGCAGCAGAGCAACAACAGCAGAAAGCCCAAAAGAATAGCTTCCGGCGCCGACGCAAACAATTTTTGTGGGATGGGTCATGTTCCCGCCCTTCTAAAAACTTATTGATTTTTCAAATAGTTATCAATGGCAGTGGCTGCCTGACGACCGGCACCCATGGCGAGGATCACGGTTGCGCCGCCTGAAACGATGTCGCCTCCGGCATAAACACCGGGTTTGGTTGTCGCCATCGTGTTTTCTTCAACGATGACATTCCCCCAGCGGTTAAATTCGAGATCTTCCGTTGTGCGCTGAATGATTGGATTGGAGCCGTTGCCAATGGCGATGATCACGAGGTCAATCGGGGTTTCAAATTCGGAACCCGGGATCGGAACGGGACGTCGCCTGCCTGAATCGTCCGGTTCACCCAGTTCCATCCTGAGCAGGCGGATCATATTCAACCGGCCCTGTTCGTCACCAACGAACTCGATGGGATTGGTGAGAAACTCAAACCTGACGCCTTCTTCTTTGGCATGGTGGATTTCTTCAAGTCGGGCAGGCATTTCGTTTTCTGTCCTTCGGTAATAAATCGTTCCGGTTGCTGCACCCAACCGCAGCGCGACCCGGACAGAGTCCAGTGCGGTATTGCCGCCGCCGATCACTGCCACGTGTTTGTCCTTGCAGTCGATCACGGGGGTGTCGTAATTAGGGAACTGATAGGCTTTCATCAGGTTGACGCGTGTCAGGAATTCATTGGCGGAGTAAACCCCAACCAGATTTTCACCGGGCACGTTCATAAAATAAGGCAGCCCGGCGCCCACCCCGATAAAGACAGCATCGTAGCCTTCTTCTTGCATCAGTTCATCGATGGTGTAGGTGATACCGATCACCGTATTGGCTTGAAAATCGACGCCCAGGTCTGCCAGAGCCTGAACTTCTTCCTGGACAATTTCTTTTGGCAGACGAAATTCAGGAATGCCGTAGGTCAGGACTCCGCCATATTCGTGAAATGCTTCGAAGACGGTCACATCGTGTCCTTTGCGGATCAGATCGCCCGCGCAGGAAAGACCGGAGGGACCGGAACCAATCACAGCGACTTTCTTACCTGTTTTTGTTGTAACAGGAGCCTGATAGGCGCCGGGTTCCGTGTGAGCGCGTTCATAATCCGAGACGAACCTCGAAAGCGCACCGATCGCCACGGATTCACCACGCCGCGTCAGGATGCAGGCGCCTTCGCACTGGTCGGATTGGGGACAAACCCGACTGCAAACAGCTGCGAGGACGTTGTCTTCCTTAATAAGACGTGAAGCCTTGATGTATTCCCGGTCAGTAATCAGGTGAATAAAATCGGGGATCTTCACACCGACCGGGCAGCCGATCACACAGCTTGGGCGTTTGCAGAATAAACAGCGTTGCGCTTCAAGCTGAACAAGCGCCTCTGTGAACCCGAGATTGACCTCGTTGAAATCCTGTGTTCTTTCATCAGGATTGCGAGTGGGCATGGGTTGACGCGGGATTTTTTTTATTTCCCGACGGTTTTCTTTTTCGATGGCTTTTGCTGCCGCTTCGAGGGAGCAATCTTCTTCATGCACATAAGCCCGGTTGCGATTCATCAGATTTTGAAAATCAACCAGATGCGCATCAAATTCGGGGCCGTCCACACAGGCAAATTGGACCTTGTTATCGATCACCACACGACATCCACCGCACATGCCGGTACCGTCCACCATGATCGAATTGAGGCTGACCACGGTTTTAATGCCGTGCGGTCGTGTCATTTCAGCCACGGCGCGCATCATGGGTAGAGGACCCACCGCCAGAACGTAATCGATCTTCGTGTTGGCATCGATCAGGTTCTGCAATTGATCCGTCACAAAACCCATTGAACAATAGGAACCATCATCCGTGCAGACCAGGACCTGATCCGCAATTTGGTGCAAATCATCTTCGAGGATGACCAGATCCTTGGTGCGAGCGCCGACAATGGCAGTTACATGGTTGCCTGCGTCTTTGAGCGCTTTTGCCTGGGGAAAGCTGACCGCAGTGCCGACCCCGCCGCCGATCACGACCACATGACCAAAATAGTCGATTTCAGAGGGTTTCCCGAGGGGACCAACCAGATCCTTGATGACATCGCCCTGTTCGAGTTGATTAATTTCATGGGTTGATTTCCCAACGCCCTGGACGATGAGCGTGATTGAGCCTGCCGTTTCGTCTGAATCGACAATCGTCAGGGGAATTCGCTCTCCTTTGTCGGAGGTGCGGATAATCACAAATTGTCCAGGTTTTCGTTTTTTGGCAATGGTGGGTGCGTAGATCTGAAATTTTTTGACTTCGGGCGCAATAAAATTTGCTTCAAGGATGGTATGGGTTGCCATAGGTACCTTTAATGTTGATATCGGGTTGACCGTGTTGATTATAGACTGTTTTTGTGGGAGAACACACTGAAATTATTCACTTATGTAAGGTCCATCTGTCACATCATTTGTTTCATTCGCCCACTGATTGGGCAACCACCTTGAAGCACCAATAGGGCGTCACCTGGATCGACGTGGATGGTTGTGCGTGCTGGAGACAATACAATCCATCAAGAAGGTCGGACTCTGGCGTGAGGAGTTTTGAGCCACCCTTTCCCCGAAATTGCTGGAAGTTGATATATTCACCGGTTTGATAGATCAGATTGACCTGGTTAATTTCGATATCCGGTTGGTAAAAAACAAGAATGGGTAATTGTTCATCGCTGGTTGGGATCCCAACATCTGCCACGGGTAAACCGGTATGCTCCTGGATATTGAAGAATTTTTCATCTTCGTAAAGAAACACGCCCGGGTAGGGCGGTTGAGACGATAATTTGGGCTTTTCTGACGCGAGAAAATTGAGTGGCAGGTCGAACTTGAAAAGCGCACTGGCAGCCAAAAGTCCGATCAGGCAAAACACGACCAGCACAACGCCTAACAAAGCGATTTCCACCCCGCTTAATTTGGGCAGGTTCTTGAAAATACTGTCCTGCGATATGGTGGACGTTGCTTTAACGTTTTTTTCTGGTTGTGCGGTGGGCGGTCTATCTGCGGTGACTGGTTTGGACCAGGCAGGAGAAGCCGAGCGCTGTCTCTCGCGTCCGGATGCCGGGAAAGGCGAAATGGGGCTGGTGTGGTCGGACAGGTGCTCGCCCATGACGCTGGCTTCATCTTCCTTGCGTTTTTTAAGGTAAGCCATGCCGCGCTGTGCAGGGATGTTGTTGGGGTCAATCTCCAGCGCTTTTTTAAGGAAGATCTCCTGTTTATCAAGGTCGTCTATGATGGCAGCCAGCCAAACCCATACATCTGCGTTTTGCGGTTCTTCGATGATGGCATCCTTCAAGAAGTTGAGGGCTTCTTGCATGCGACCGTTTTTGGCTGCGCTGATTCCATTTTGTAATGATGACGTCATTAATGCTCCAAAACCCCGGGCGATTTTGTAATGATCAGAAATATCAACCCTGGTTTAAAAAATGAGGATTGAGCTTTTGAAAAATATTTCACTTTTATAATTTTACCACAGGCATTCCTGGTATATCAGAGGTGATTTTGTGAATGAATCTCATAAATGGCTTATAATCATTGTCGAAATTATGGAGAAACTTGAATGAAAATTGGTGTAATTTCAGATACGCATAATAACCTTTCAAACATGATCTTTGGCTTGAACACGTTTCGAGAAGAAGGGATTGATACGATCATTCACTGTGGTGACCTGACCGGTTTGGACATGGTGGCACACCTTGCAGAGTTTCGAGTGATCTACGCCTTTGGCAATATGGATTATGCAACTGGCGCGATAAAAGGACGACTGATGCAAATGCGAGAGGATAATTATGCGGGAATGATCTTTCGCGGCGATCTGAGCGGCGTTTCGATCGCTGTCACCCACAGCCATATCGATGGAATCCTGATGGAACTGGTGCGGGAGAACCATTATCAATGGCTGTTTCACGGACACACCCACGAAAAACGTGATGAAGTTGTGCAGGGCGTGAGAATCGTTAACCCCGGAGCATTGGGCGGGATGGGGCGAGAGCCGCACAGCTTTTGCATTGTGGACCTCGATGCCGAGGATGTTCGGTTTGTTCAACTTCCTTGAAGGTAATCGCTGAGGTTCAATGGAATTTGACGCACTCTGTGATTATTTGGAAAAAATCCAGCGCCTATCGTGATATGCTATGTTTAACATCGGCTGTGTTGCTGAGGGGAATGTATGTCCCGTGGGTGGCCCTTGCTTCCTGATGAATGATATTTTGTATCGAAAAGAGCGATATTTGGTGTTTCGGGATCGGAATAACTGGCGTTTCAAACTCTTAAATAGCGTGGGCTACCTCTAAGAGGGGTTTGAGGACTTTCTGGGGGGCGCGTCGTGTTTGCCGCGATCTGTGGAATTGCTCCGGTGCAGCAGGCGTTTGAAAAGAGACATATATTAATTATAATAGAATATTTGTTCTATTTCAAGAGCTTGAGATATTGATCGGGTATTGAAATTGCGAAAAAGAAATTAATTGGTTATAATCAACAACACCAGATAATCAGGTGCATTGGCGGCGGTCAAATATTAGTTACAACGCCGAAAGAAACTAATGGTCAATAACCTGATTTGAGTGGTCTCACTGAATCAAGCCCGAACCCGTATTTTTATTTAAGGATTGTTTTATGGTTGAGGTAGAGTTTGTTCATGAGATTCGTCCCAGGATGGTGGATGAATTCAACATAGAGGGGGATTTTGTGCCGCGCACACCCGCCATCGCCAGGGCTTATGAACTTGGAAAGGAGCTCCATAAAGGGCAGGTGAGAATGAGTGGGGAGCCTTATTTCGAGACCCACTGTGTTTGGATTGCACAATTCATTGACCGTCTGGTTAAAAATGAGGCGTGGACGATTGCCTCTCTGCTGCATGATGCCGTGGAAGATCAGGGTGAGAGCCTCGAGGCGCTTCAGGAGATGTTTCCAGGCACACTTGGAAAGCACATTGCTTACCTGGTTGACGGCGTCACTAAGATGAGCACCCCGCGTGATGGTCGTTCTCGTGAACTTGAAACCCTTCGGAAAATTGCACGATTTCGTGATCCGGGGGTTTTTCTTATTAAATTGGCGGATAAAAGCCATAACATCATGACGCTGGAATATATGTCTCCCCAGAAACGACGGCAAAAGGCGACAGAAGCCATTCGGGCTTATGGAAAGCTGGCGGGGATCTTAAACTGCTATCGCTGGCGGAGATGGCTGGAAGACATGGCTTTCCCTTATGCAGAACCTGAAACTTACCATTTTGTCCGGCATCAAATTGATTCAGACCCGCGCCTTGATTTCGGCTTTATTAATTCCACGCTTGAGAAGCTGGGAAAAGTCATGGAAGACGAAGGGATTCCAGGCACCGTTCGGATCGTAGTCAACGGCTACTGGCAGGCATGGCAGAAATTGCGCCAAATGGCACGTGATAGGCGGACGTCTTTGAAGGATTTCTCGGCTGTGAACGATATTGTCAGCTTCAGGATGCTGGTTGATAGTTCGAATATTGATGATTGCTACCGTTTGCTGTCGAGGGTAAATCACCTTTTCAGTCGGAACCTGGATCAGGACCGTTTTGACGATTATATTGCCAGCCCTCAGCGCGGCTATCGGGCTTTGCAGGTCACAATCTGGCTGCCAGGGCTTGGCGCTGTTGAGGTCGCCATTGCAACCAGAGACATGGAGGGGGAGAATCATTGGGGCGTTATCTATGCGCTTCAAAACGGTCGATCGATCAGCCGGTACAAGCCCATCCAGATTTTCACACCAACGGGTGGAACCCGTTTTCTGCCAGACAGGTCGACGGTATTGGATGCTGTGGCATCCATCCAGGATTTCCTTCTTGACAAGATCAACAGTGTTGAGGTTAATGGCGAGATTCGGGAATTGAGTGATCCTGTTCAGCCCGGAGACATCGTCCACGTTATCACACAGGGAAAGCGGTTGTCGCCCACGGAAGAATGGTTGGAATTCTGTAATCTTTCAACCGCCCGGCTGTTGCGATCTGCACTTATCACGGTAGCATTGAAACAAACAGCAGAGGAAGGGAGAAACCTCATCAAACCTTTGCTTGCCAAGCGCGGGATTGTGGATCTGGAAGATATTCAAATCCAGGAAAGGATTAAATTTGAGAATTTCTTGAGTTCGCTCGCCGCAGCGAGCCTGGATGATTTCTATTCTGCTCTGGGCGGCGGGGCAATCCGGATTGAAGATGTTGATGAGGCTTTTGACGAGGCCGGGATCATGAGCGAGGTTTTGGGTTGGACCACGATTAACCTCCTGGGATCGAAAGATTCTAACAGGCCAGGCGTCCTGGCTTACCTGGCAGGCCTGGTTTCGCAATATGGTGGAAATATCCTGCGGACAGTCAACAACACTTTTCCGGATGGATCTTTCTCATTGAGATGGGTCATCCAGGGTTTGAACGATGAAGAGAAACAAGGACTTCTAAAAACTTTCGTGGAAAGTGAAATTCCGCTTAGCAAGGTTGATATTGTGTAAAAACAAGTCCCGCACGGCGTTGTTGAGGGGGCATTTTTAAAGGGTTATCCCTCACCCAGTTCCGCCAATAGAATCCAAACACCCCTGCGGTCGAGTGCGTTTTTGGGCGCACGATCATAATACAACCGGAAATAGCGGTCCTCCTCCGTTTGTACATCAAAATAAAACTTCCCAACTCCCCATGAACCTTGCTTACTGGCTGTCTGTGCATGCTGCGGCTGCATATTTTGCGCCATCCGTCCGCGCCTTGAAAAGTCTTTCCATTCATGCAGGCATGTTTTGATGTGAAATTCCTGTCCTTGCCAGGTGAAAGAATCCGGGCAGGGCGGCGTTTTGGAATAGGCGGGTTGAACGGCAAAATGTACGGAAACAGGTTCTGAAATGTAGCGCTTAAGAGTTAATGCTTTCATCTGAATCAAAACAAGGGTGGTTGATAGGCTGGCTTTCGTCCGTCCAACAAAATGAACCTGGCTGCCCTTTGCGAAATGATGCCCATTTTTTGCAGGCTGGTGATATCCCTGATCTTACCATGGACCCGTGATTCACAAATCCTTTTTGCTGAGACCGGACCGATCCCCGGGATTTTGATCAGCTGTTGATAATCAGCCCGATTGATTTCGACCGGGTTTTGAGAAAAGTGGCGCTCTGCCCAGGAAAGTTTTGGATCCTTTGCAAGATCAAGATAACCCTGCCCCATGAAGGGCAGTTCCTCCAGCTCAAAACCATAATCCCTGAGTAAATAAAAAGCCTGGTAAAGGCGATGCTGACGCCAGGCATTGAGGGCTGGAATATTCTCAAAGGGCGTGTCGCTGACAGGTGTGAATTTGGAGAAATAAGCACGGCTGATCCTATAATTTGAATACAGGTTGACCGTGGTTTGCAGGAGGTCCAGGTCGGTTTCACCGGCGGCGCCCACCACAAACTGGGTGCAGCTTGACGGCCAAACGCCTTTCCATGCCAGATGAGAGGGGTAGTACTTTCGTATTTCTTCGATCATTCTCAAAGGCTCCAGCAATTGATTGAAGAACACCTTACGCGGCGCCAAAAGGCTTAGACTTCGTTCGTCAGGTCCTTCCAGGTTGATCGAGACCCGGTCTGCCAGTTGCATGGCACGAAAAACCTGTTCTTGTTCAGCGCCTGGCATAATTTTGAGATGGATGTATTCCTGATAGCGATATTTTTGGCGAAGGATCTCAGCTGTGGCGATAATCCTGTCCTGAGAGCGAACCCCGCCTCCGGCGATGCCTGAGCTGAGAAAGACACCTTTGGCGATACCTGCCCGGGATAATTTGACGACCGCCGATGCCAGCTCATCCGGGTTGAGGATCGCTCGAGGCGTATCCCTGCCCGAACGGAAGCAGCAATAATTGCAGTCATTTTCACAGATGGAGGTCTGCATTGTTTTGAGCAGCGGGATGGTCTTACCATGGGGCAGGTGTGCCATGGTCACCGGGAATCGTTCTTTCAATGTTGCGACGAACGCGTGGCTGGCGGGTTTGCCATGAGCTGGCTGGACGTCTTCCGCTGCTTCAAAGGGCATATTCAAGGACATGGTCATTAATTTGTCAATGGGATCCATACTCCAATTATAGAACAAATGTTTTATAATTTCAATATCTGAATGGCACTTCATTATCTTTGGGTTGGAGGTGGGATGTTTATACCGGGGTGGTCGCCGATGGGGCAAGAATGTTTGACTTTGTGATTATCCTGAGGGGACGTGCAGTTTTGTGATAAAATTTTTGCACAACCACGGAGCACTGAAAGGGACAAACCATGTGCGGACGTTTTACGCTGACATTGGATCCTGGCGAACTCCAGGAGCTTTTGGGCCTGGGGCCCTTTGCCCACATCGTCCAACCCCGCTATAACATTGCGCCTTCACAGCCAATACCGATAATAAAAGACGCCCGGGAGCGCTCGGTTGAGCTGTATAAGTGGGGGCTGGTGCCTTTTTGGGCGGACGACCCCAGGATTGGATATCGCATGATCAACGCCCGTTCGGAAACCGCTCAGGAAAAGCCATCCTTTCGGGCGGCTTTTAAGTATCGACGCTGTTTGATTCTGGCGGACGGTTTTTTTGAGTGGCAGGCAGGTCAAAAAGGAGTATCAAAAACGCCCTATTTGTTCAAGCTAAAAAACGATGGCCCTTTCACCTTTGCCGGGTTGTATGAGCATTGGCAGGCGCCTGATGGAGGTGAACTGCACACCTGCACCATATTGACCTGCGAACCCAATCAACTGGTCGGCAAAGTCCACAACCGGATGCCCGTCATGCTGGGTGAGGAAGCGCGCTGGAAGTGGCTGGCGCCTGAGGCGGACGCCAGGGATTTGATGGAACTGATGGTGCCTTATCCTGCTGATGAAATGAAATCCTACCCTGTTTCAAAGGAAGCCAATTCACCACAGAATGATCGACCGGAGATTCTAACACCCGTTGAGCTTTGAATCGATTTCAGGTTTGGTGAAAAATCATTCTTGACCATACCCCGATTGGGTGGTAAAATTTCTTTCGCTTAACCAAATGCCCTCATCGTCTAGGGGACCAGGACGTAGCCCTTTCAAGGCTAAGACCGGGGTTCGAATCCCCGTGGGGGCACACGAACAGCTTCAGACATTGGAGCTGTTTTTGGTTTAATGAGCCCTTTCAATCCCGCAAGGGAACAGGCCTCACAAGGGGGCAGGTACCCTAAAGGGCACAGGCCCCGCAAGGGGACAGGTGCTAAGACCGCGGTCCCTGGCTTTCTACATTGGTACAGGGTGAAGGCATTTATCTTCTCAAAACTTGTTCAAAAACCCCCAGGTTCAATAAGTTCAAATCAAAGCTAGGCTGTCAAATTCCATAAAGAGGGTGTTGAATAACAAATAATATTATTAATTGGCTTATGAATCAGTGACATATAAATTTTTGTAAATAAAATTTTATCTAATATCATATCATTGCGTAGGGGCAGGTCTCCGTGCCTGCCCTGGGCAACCACGGAGGGTTACCCCTACGGGCGTGATCTTGATACCCCTTGCAGGGCACAGGGAGTGCTTCGCGAAGGTCCGCCTCTACAAATGGCGCTGAATAATGAACCAACCATTTTTCATCACGCTCATAACGATATGTTGGCATAAATGATCAATTAATGCAATGAAAACAATTTGATTGTCTCTGCAAAAACCTGGCTATGAACGACCTGATTTAACTCTTACGATGCCTGCATGGGAGAGCATTGATACAGCTAACTTGCCATCGTTTCGAACCATTGACGCTTGAGCATCTGGTTGACGTTGGGTTCGGTTAATTTTTTGTACAGATCCAATTTGGTGTGGACGAAGTTGAGCAATAGTTCATCAAGGGTTTCGTTGAATTTGTTTTCTTTGGCTTCGCGGGTGTTATCTGCCACCAGGACTGCCGTGAGATTTTCGTCGGCATCGAGCTTTTCTTTGATGCGCTGGATATCGAGCCTGTCTTCGGGCGTGAGGTTGATGCCATAGGTTTCGTTAAGCGATTTGATGATGGCGGATAATACATCTCTTTCATCTTCATAGGTGACGGGGGAGCCCTCACCGATGCCAGGAATTGTTATTTCCTCGGTGGAGATTGGAATTCTGTCTGAAAAGGTTTCCTGCAGGCGCAAAGATTCTAAATCGACGGCATCTAAAACCTCAAAGGGCAGCTTGATTTCTCGTCTGGGCAGTTTGCGATTGAGCGCTTTGGCGTAGGTGTAGAGTTTTTCCAGGTCGGTATCCGTGAAGGTGATAATTTGCGAGAGGAACCCGTATAAGCGAACGTATTTTTGCAAGGTTGAACGAAAATCTTCTCTTTCGGTTTCGGTTTTGTTGCGCCAGATGAAGACTGCTCTATCTAAAACGGGTTGTAGTTTTTCCAAAGGCAGGTTACGTGCATAGAAGACTTCAGCAAATTCTTCGATATCATCAGCCGTATAGACCTCATAGGTTTCGAGTTGGGCTTGAATTTCGTAAAGCTTGTTGGGCTCGGTTTCTTCTTCCAGTCTGGTAGTTTGGAAATAGGGTTGAAAGGCATTTTGGATATCTTCGGAATCGTTGACGAAATCCAGGATGAAGGTGTCGGTTTTGCCAGGGTGGGTGCGGTTGAGCCGGCTGAGGGTTTGGACAGCCTGCACGCCTGCCAGTCGTTTATCGACATACATGGTGTGCAGGAAGGGTTCATCAAAACCTGTTTGATATTTATTGGCAACCACCAGGATGCGGTAATCGGGGGTTTTGAGGGCATCTTCGATGGCGACTCTTGACGGGAGGTGGTTGAGGCTGTTTTCTGTGCACTTTTCACCTGTGTCGGGGTCGCTGACTTCACCAGAAAAGGCAACCAGGGGTTTGTAGGGGAGCTGTTTTTCGCGCATGACCTTGACAAACTTGTGATAGAACCTGACGGCATGCAGACGTGAGCGGGTGACGACCATGGCGCGCCCCTGACCCTGGATGGCATTGGCGGTTTTTTCAATGAAGTGGTCGAGCATGATGCGGGTTTTTTGCTCGATGGCGTGGTTGCTCAAATCGACATGGGACATGAGCAAGCGGATGGCTTTTTTCTTTTCGTATTCGTTATCGACGGGGATGGTTTTTACCAGTTTGAAATAACGGGCAAAGGTGGTGTAGTTTTTGAGGACATCCAGGATGAAACCTTCCTCGATTGCCTGGCGCATAGAATAAATATGATGGGCGACGGGTTTTCCTTCAGCATCTTTGGTGCCGAAAAGCTCTAAGGTTTTATTTTTTGGCGTTGCTGTAAAGGCGAAGTAGGAGATGTGTTTTTGGGGTCCGCGGTTGCGGATTTCCTGGATGATTTTATCCTCAAGGTCGTTGCCTGTTTTATCTTCTGCTTCAGCATCTTCCAGATTGACAGAGAGGGTTTTCTTGAGATGCCTGGCAGATTCGCCCGATTGGCTGGAATGGGCTTCATCGATAATGACGGCAAAGCGTTTGCCTTTGAGGGCGGTCATACTTTCAGAAATAACGGGGAATTTTTGCAAGGTGGAAATGATGATGGCTCTGCCTGATTCGAGGGCGGTTCTGAGCTGTGCTGAGTTTTTCTCAATTTTACAGACAACCCCTTCGGTTTGTTCGAACTGCTTGACGGTGTTTTGGAGCTGACGGTCGAGGACACGACGGTCGGTGACGACAATGATCGAATCGAACAGCCTTTCGGTATCGGTGGGATGCTGGTAGTAACTGGCTAACTGGTGCGCTAACCAGGCGATTGAGTTGGATTTGCCTGAGCCGGCGGAATGCTGTACCAGAAAATTATAACCAACGCCGACATCTTGCAATCTGCCCAAAATGAACCTGACCACATCGAGCTGGTGATAGCGGGGAAAGATGAAAGCTTCGTGTGATTTTTCCTCCACGGTGTTGGAGGCGGGGTTGAAAACTTTTTCGGTGATGGTTTGCAGGTGGAGGTAGTTGCGCAGGAGCTCCAGGAGGGTGTCGGGCTGCCAGATATCTTCCCACAGGTAATGGGTTTTGTGCCCGTGGGGGTTGACGGGGTTGATGGTGTCTTTGTTGAAGGGGAAGAAGCGGGTTTTATCGCCCTGGAGATGGGTGGTCATGAAGGCTTCTTCGTTGCCGACGGCAAAATGCACCAGACAGCGCTTGAAGGCAAGCAGCGGTTCACCATTGGGGCGACGGTCTTTCCTGTATTGCTGGATGGCTTGTTCGACCATTTGCCCTGTGAGGGCGTTTTTGAGTTCGGCGGTGATGATCGGCAGACCGTTGATGAAAAGGACGATATCGATGGCGTTTTCGTTCTTCTGGCTGTATTTGAGCTGGCGGATGATGCTGAAGCGGTTGGATTGATAGAGCCGATGGTGCTCGGGGTTCATCCCGCTGGCGGGCTTGAAGTAGGCGAGCTGAAATTTTTCGCCCCTGTCTTTGAAGCCTGTGCGCAGGACGTGCAGAGCGCCGTATTTTTGCACCTGTTTTGAAAGGCGCTCGACCAGCTTGTGCGGAGTCGCTGTGCCGTATTGGCGCTGAAGACGCTGGAAGGCAAGGGGTTGGGTTGCCTGGATGAAGGCTAAGAATTCATCGGGAATGAGGCACAGGGATTTGTCGTAATCCTGCGAGAGGCGCTTGAGGTAGCCCGATGACAATAAATGCGCTTCAATGTGGGTTTCGAAATCCTGTTCCAGATAGTTTTGTGCAGCCATATTCACAAATCCTTAATAAGGTATTTTGACAGGCAAAGGACTGAGTCCTACGCTTCCACTTCACTTAAAATCAAATCTACGAACTTATTCACAAGTTTTCTTAAATCGTCAAGTGATATTTTCGCTTCCCAGGTCTTTGGGCGGCTTTCTTTGCGCGGATTAATATTCCAGACGCGGATACCCGAGATTTCAGATTTTTCATTCGTGAGAAATCTTAGATTGAAATGGGCAATTGAATTACGCAGATAACGCATTTGTTCCCGCAGGTCATTTGCTGCTGGATACTCACCCACCACTTTAATTTTTGGCCAACCTTGTTTCTCCAGTTGATTAAGCGGCGTCTCAGGAATCTGATAAAAATAACGCTGTTCTGGAAAAACCAGCAAACCAAGCAAAGAATTGACCAGTTGCGTAACTTCATAAACTTCATCCCCCTCCGAAAGTGAATTTTCGATATGCGCTAAATTAACGCGTGTGCGCTCTACAAAATCACGGACAATCTGTTTGTATTCCATTTTCAATTCCTTTCCAATCTCTAACATCGATTTTTCCGGTAACAGCTTCAGAAATTAGAGCGGTGCGGTATTCTTGGTAATAAACAATAAGTGAGTTTAACTTGTCGATTAATTTATCTATATTGTAAGTTTTCTTATCAAGAAAGTCGACAATGTCTTTCTGTTTATATTTTGGAGGTATAGGAACTGAGAAATTCTTTAGGACACTTAAAGTCAATTGATTTATAGTGGATGTCATAAATAATCCGGATTGAAATTCGAAGAGCCTCGAATTAAAAATATAATATAAATAATCATTCATTGGACTCCGAAAGAGTGTCATAAAAACCCCAAAAGTACTTCCCGCAACGATCTCATCAATAATTGCATTTTTACCTATTAATGCTCGGCTTCCACTCCTTGAACAAATTAAAATGTCACCTTTTTGTGTGATTATTTCTTCAGGTATCCTTTTATCAACATAAATATTGTCATTAAGCGCAATTTTCCCATTTTTGATATTGCCAGCTCTAAGTACTAAAGAACCATATTTGTCATTTACTATTTCTTCAGGTTTATATGTAAGCCCAATTAGAGTTTTTCCAATAAATTTCAGTCGAGATATTTCCCAATGTTCAGGAATTTCTCCCAACCACTCAATCCCCGAATCTTTCATGGGGACGTTGGGGTCAAGTCCTTTGGTGACTGCCTGGTTGATGAGGGCGGTGCGGTATTCCTGGAGGCGCTCGATTTGGCGCTGTTTTTGGTCGATAAGGGCATCGATTTGGGCGGTTTTGTGGTCAAGAAAGTTGGCGATGGCTTGTTGTTCGGTGAGGGGAGGGAAAAGTGTTTTATATTGAGCTAAATCAGAGAAACGAAGTGAGGGTTGCATAATTAACGAAATATTCTTTTTTTCAATAGGGAAAATATGTATTAAAAGATAATGGTAATAGCGAATATCGGTAGCATTATCTTTAGGTGTGATTATCGCACAATTTTGTGATAGTGAATAAGCCCCATCAATTATTTGTGATGACATAGCTCTTGCACCAACAGTAGTGACCAAAATTACAGGATTTGAATCATAATCATATGTATCAATATGGCCTAAAACCCCATTGTTTTCTGTTTGTCCGCTATAAACTGGATATTTCCCAGGATTCTCAATAATATACTCTTTCGTATATTTCTGCGCATTTATTCCTTTCTCGAAAAAAAATTGGTGTTTTAACCACTTAATTTCCCAATGGGATGGAATTTTGTCTTCCCATTCTATTGAGCATGTTTTGTAAAAAGGATACTTTTTCATTCTGTCAATATTTTTCCTAATAATCCATCGGTTTCTGCTTCTAACGCAAGGATATCGGCTTTGATGTCTTCCAGCGGGCGCAGGGGCGTGTATTCGTAAAAATATTTGGTAAAGCTGATTTCGTAGCCGATTTTGTCTTTGCTTCGATCCATCCAGGCATCAGGGACATGGGGCAGGACTTCGCGCTGGAAGTAAGCCTCGATATCCTCCTTCAGTGGGATTTTTTCATAGTCGCGCAGGGCGGTATCGGGTGTGGGGTTGCCTTTTCTGTCGGTTTTGATGTCCCCGGTGGGGGTGCAGGCGGGGCGTTCGACGGTGACCTTGGTGAAGCCAAAATCGGGATTATCGAAGATTTTGCTGACCCTGCTTTCGGAAAATTCGGTATAAATTTGGGTGATTTGCTGGATATGCTCATCAGTGAAGTAATTGCGTTTGTTGCCCAGGCTTTTACGCATGGGGGTTGAATAATCCACCGCATTGATCAGCTGGACTTTGCCCTTGCGGCGCCGGGGTTTGCGGTTGGTGACCAACCAAATATAGGTGGCGATGCCGGTGTTGTAGAACATGTCGTTGGGCATGGCGATGATGGCTTCCAGCCAATCGTTTTCGATAATCCATTTGCGGATATCGCTTTCGCCTGAGCCGGCGTCCCCGGTGAAAAGGGGGGAGCCGTTGAAGATGATGGCCATCCGACTGCCGCCAGCCTCCATTTTGGAAATCATGTGTTGAAGGAAGAGGAGCGCGCCGTCGCTTTTGCGGGGCAAACCGGCATAGAAGCGCCCGTTAGGGTCGTTGGCTTCGTTCTGGATGAAGGCGGCTTCCTTTGCCCAGCTGACGCCGAAGGGAGGATTGCTGAGCATGTAGGTGAAGTGGCTCCCTTTGAACTTGTCCTGGGTGAAGCTGTTGCCCTGGCGGATGTTTTCGGGGTTTTCGCCGATGATGAGCATTTCTGATTTAGCAATGGCGAAGGTTTGCTCGTTGAGCTCCTGACCGTAGAGGGTGACCTCGACATCGGGGTTGATTTCAGTGCGAATATATTCTTTGGCGGTGATGAGCATGCCGTCGGTGCCGCAGGCGGGGTCGTAAACAGAGCGGATGATGCCCTTGCCCTGGAGCTGGTGTTGGTGCTCGGCAAACAGCAGGCTGACCATCAGACGGATGATTTCGCGGGGGGTGTAGTGCTCGCCCGCAGTTTCGTTGGACATTTCTGAAAAACGGCGCAGGAGTTCTTCGAAGATATAGCCCATCTCATGGTTGGTGACGTTGCTGGGGCTGAGGTCGACCTCGGTGAATTTTTCGATCAGCATGTAGAGCAGGTCGTTTTTGATGAGCTTTTCGATGACCTTATCTAACTGGAAATTTTCGATGATTTCGCGAACGTTGGGGCTGAAGCCGTTGATGTAGTTGGTGAAGTTGAGCTCAAGGTTTTTGGGGTCCTGGGCGAGACGGCGCAGATCATAGAAAGAGCGGTTGTAAAAATCGAGTTTTCCGGCGGCTTGTTTGAGGACGGGTGTGAGGCGTTCATCGTCAAGGGAGGATTTGAACTGCTCGTAGGTGTTGATGACGGCGTCTTTGTTGGGCTCGAGCACCATGTCGAGCCGGCGAAGGACGACGAAAGGGAGGATGACATTGCCGTATTCGTAGGCTTTGAAGGTGCCGCGCAGGATATCATCGGCGACCTGCCAGATGAAGTTGGCTTTTTCGTGGAAGTTGTTGACCATAAGTGATGAACCCCGATTCTGTAAAGATGTTGGTTGAATTATAACATGGTGAAATGGTGGATCACCCGCTTATAAATGATCCTGTTAATGGTCATTGGCAAAATTTGACAATAGAATTTATTATCAGTGAATACGACCAGAAAAACTCTCGGGGATAGGAACTCATGGAATTATTAGTCGCAGCGAATAGAGAGGTCGAGAGGTTTGCTTCTACTGTTCTGTTGGGTTATTTTCCCCATGGGGTAGAATCAATCCTATCACCTTGGTGGAAAATTCTTATGACTGATCTTCAAATTATCCCTGCCCGCCACGTGGAGGCTGAGCATTCCGAGAGGAATTCGCGTTTCATTGCCAGCGGTGCGCCTGCCATGTCTGTCCAGGCAGCGCGAGATTTCATCGCCCTGATTAAGGACAGGTATCCCGACGCGACCCATCACGTGCCCGCCTATATCATCGGTCATGGCAGTTCGGTCACGGCGCACTGCTCAGATGACGGCGAGCCATCCGGCACCGCCGGGCGACCGGTGTTGTCGGTGCTGAAGGGCAGTGGCCTGGGCGATATCGTGGTGGTGGTCACACGCTATTTCGGCGGTACGAAGCTGGGGACGGGCGGGCTGGTGCGTGCCTACAGCGAGGCAGTTCGGGTCCTCCTCAACAAGCTGCCGATCGCCAGAAAGGTCGCCACAACAACACTGATGTTTGTGGTCGCTTACTCCCTTTACGAGCGCACGCAACTCCTGATTCACGACCATTTAGGTCAGGTCAGGGATGAGGTCTTTGGCGCGGATGTGACCCTGACCCTGCGCCTGTCCGATGACCAGGTGGAGCCTTTCAAAAACAGGATGATTGAATTGACCCGGGGGCAGGTTGAATTCATCACCCTGGAGCATAACCCCCAAACGATCATGCCGGTGATCAAATAACTCAACGAGCGTTGATATATCTCAGCGCTTTTTGTTTTTATTGAGTGTGGAAATTTTCCTGAACGGTGTAAAGCCGCCTGTAAAGCCCTTCGTTTTGTAACAACTCCTCATGGGTTCCCTGCTCGACGATCCGATTGCCCTCAAGGACGACGATCTTATTGGCGTCGCGGATCGTGGACAGGCGATGAGCGATGATGATCGTAGTGCGTCCTTCCATCAGCCGCTCCAATGCCTGCTGGATGAGCAGTTCGGTCTCGGTATCCACAGAGGAGGTGGCTTCATCCAGGATCAGAATGGGCGTGTTTTTAAGGACAGCCCGGGCAATCGACAGCCTCTGGCGCTGACCTCCGGATAACTTCACCCCCCGCTCACCGATCATCGTGTCGTAACCTTCCGGCAGGCTCATGATGAATTCATGTACGTTGGCAATTTTCGCGGCTTCGATCACGGCCTGATCCGAAGCGTCCGGGTTGCCAAACAGGATGTTGTCTTTTACGGTGCCGTGGAACAGGAACACATCCTGCAGCACGATGCTGATGTTTTTACGGAGGTCATCCAGCCGGTAATCGCGGATATCAACGCCGTCCAGGGTAATCTGTCCTTTTTTAACATCATAAAAGCGAGGAATCAGGCTGACCAGGGTTGACTTCCCCACACCCGTTGGGCCGACAAGGGCGACCACGTCAGACGCAGGGATATCGAGGTTGATGTTTTCCAAAACCGCCTCGCCCTCGGTATAGCTGAAGCTCACATCGATGAATTGTAAGTGCCCCTCAGGGTTTTTGGGAAACGGGACGGGTTTGGGCGGGCTGGCAACTTCGGGCTCTTCTGAAAGCAGCTCTTCCACACGGTCAAATCCTGCCATGGCTTCCTGCACCTGTTCCCACGACATGCCCAATGCCCTGATGGGTTGGTAAAACATCTCCAAATAAAGGAAAAAAGCAACCAGGTCCGCAACCGGCAATACGCCCTGAAGCGCCAATCGACCGCCGAAAAAGATCGCAATCAGCTGACCAATCGAGGTTGAAAAATCGATAAAGGGTTGGAAAATCGCCATCAGGCGCAGTGCAGATAGCATGGAGACTCGATATTTTTCGATACCCACCTCGACCCGCTCAAGCTGGTCGCTTTCACGGTTGAAGGCTTTGATCTCCCTGACGCCAGAAATGCTGTCATTATTGAGGATGGCATTCAGATTGCCAACATCTTTCTGCCTGTTTCTAAAGGCAGGGCGGACGACCTTTGCAAACCCGATCAGAGCGATAATCACCAGGGGGATCGGCGCCATGCTGAAGAGGGTCAGTTTCCAGTTCAAGCTTGCCAGGACCGCCGTGATGGCGACGAAAGTGATGATGTTCACAAAGACATCCGGAACAGCATGGGCGATCAACAGCTCAAACAGATCCGTGTCATTGACCACCCGGGACATCAATTGTCCCGTTTGTTTGTCCTCATAAAAACGGAGGGAAAGTTTTTGCAGGTGCTCATAGACGTATTTGCGTGCGTCTGAGACGACGCCCCAGCCGGCAATATGTGCCATATAGCTTCGCAGGAACTGAACCACACCGCGTGCGATGAAGGTGATTAACGCAATTAAGGTCAGGTAGTTGATGGTTTTCATCGTATCAGGTGATAGATGATTTTCCGTCACCAGAGCGATCAAAGTTCTGATCAACCAGGGGATCAGCAACTGGGCGCCTACCAGCAGCAACATACTGATAATGGTGATTGAAAGCACCCAGGAATATTTTTTTGCAAAGCGGAGTAATAATTTCATGCCGTGTGAATTATACACACATCGTTCAAAAAATCAAATGACATTGGAAAGACGCCTCATTCCGAGATGTATTGTTTGTGGAATTGGGCGATATCATCTCAGGGCATGAGCCGGATGGACTAAAAAAGCCGCCCGGGAGATCAGGCGGCTTTTCCATAGAGGGAGAGAGAGAAATAAGAGGTTGTAAGAAAGTTGAGATTATGTCAATGCCAAGAAACATATATGACATAATTTACCTGAATTATACAATATACAATTGTGGTTGTCAAGTATTTGGCAAGAGCAATCTTCTGCTTTTGTCCGAGGTTAACCCTTCTTTCCAAATAAACCATATTTTGGTAAAGAATTCTGTTCTTAATTGCTGATAACGGTTATTCTTCCAGGGTAATATATGGCAGCAGGTTGTTGTTCGCATCCAAAAGCTGGGTTGTTGCTGTTGAAACGATCAGCATCTGAAGGGGATGGTCATCATGCGCATTTTTAATGACAGTGCCTTTGAAGCTTGTCAGATGAGCGCTGTCACCTTGATGAAGATGGAGGGTTTTTTTGTTGGGCATATGGATGGTTGCAGAACCTTCTTTGATCGATATGAAGGTTTCACCTTTGTGAAGCTGGATTTCTTCACCCTGAGAAGCGGGTGGGATGTTGACCAGAAGGGCTTTTAAGGAAAGGTTATCCTCCGATGAAAGCAACAACAATGCCGGCTTTGCATCAAAGTCGCTCATGATATGATCTTCCATCTGGTTTTTACGCACGACCAGGACGTCCTCTTCTTCAATTTCCTGAAAAACCTGGAAAAGCCGTACATTATAGTAATTGGCTAATTTATTAAGGTTTTCAACCGAAATCGATGCTTTGTCACGTTCAATCAACGAAATGAAAGAGATCGAGAGACCGGCTCCTTCAGCCACCTCATTCAGTTTGTAACCCTTTTGTTGTCTAAGCTCACGAAGCTTTTGTCCAAGTGAGGTCATTTTTATTCCTTTCTCATCATACTTTCATTAATCTTACCTTTAATCAAACCAAATTTGAATATCTTTCAAGAAATTTGCTTTTAGTTTCTTCTCGTGAAGAAAATCATTGACGACGGTAGAATTAATGACTGCCTCAGTTTTGGCAGTTGGGATACGCATCAACAAAAGGGAGGAAGCGCGTGGATAACGATCGCCCTTTAATGAGATTTTTGTTTTCAGGGATGGATTGGATTCCAACCTCAAAGCATGATTTAATGAGGTCGGGAATAATTGTGAATCATGGCATACAGCACCGGAACCTGGGACTTGAGGTGCCTCAGCTCCGTTCGCCAGGCAAAGATGTTCCCAATTCCGCCATATTCAAACGCCACGATATCCGGTTCACGCCATTTTTTCTTTTGGATCTCTGATAAAGCCCACTCGAGAATCTCCCAATCTGCATCCATTAATTCAAAATGATCGGTGAGAATCCCACGGAAAGGTTTCACGCCGGTAATGTGTAATTCAACCAATCGATCGAGGGGTAAGGATTGGATATAATCCTTGGCGTCAACCCCAAGCGTATCCGCGGTAATGCGGGCATGCGAAAGATCCAGCAGAAGCATACTGCCGGTTTCCTGGATCACCTTTGAAATCACATCGCTACGGGCGGGGGTGGACAGGTGAGGTGCATCCGGAGTGTAGGGGGAATTCTCAACAGCAACCGGTGTATCTCCCAGGTAGCGCCTCATCAAATTCAGCTCTTCTCGCCAGAGGTGATTGATATCACGCAACTCTTTCTGACTTGCAGGATTAAAATGGCGCGGTGCGACCAAATGTGTGTTGACATGGGGCGTGTTGGTCTGAGTTTGGAGGTTTTTTATGCGCTCGAAATCAGCCTTCAGCGTATTCCCAAAACCGATATCGAGATCAAAATGAACAGCAAGTGGACCGTAAGGTCCCGCTTCGATAAGCATGCCATCCCAATCAGGGATTTTTATTCGATCAACTTTAATTGAGCCATCTTGAATGAGCCGGACGAGGGGAAACGAAAAATTAACAGCCAGCTGCATACTTGATCCCCGGGTCACTCAATCTCAAAGGAATCTTCAGGCGACCAGGCTGGCACACAGACAGCCAGAAAGATCAAGGCTTCATCGGTTTGATTGGAGATTTGATGCACCTCCATGGGTTGGATCAAAACAGCTTCACCGGGCGTCAACTCAAAAATGTTTCCGTCGATATTCAAGGTCGCAACCCCCGAAAGGATCCAGTAGGACTCATCCGACACCTTATGATAATGTGGTGCGGATGAATGACTGGATGGAAGGACGACTCTCGCCAGACTGTGAGATCGTGCACCGCCGGCAACCAACCCGAGAATCTCTTGCAGGTTTTCCCCCTGGGGGTTGATGATTGCGGGCGGAAGGTGATCTTTTTTCGATATGATCATAATTTTTCCTTGGTTCTCAGTGGTCGTTTCTTGCGGTGTTTTTCAGAATTCAGGTGCAGGGCTAAGAGCTGGACTGCAAAGTCTCAGGACGATTGAGGATGTCATATTGTGCTTCCAATTCCTGACGGAATTGTTTGGTGTAAAGATTGTAATACTTTCCCTTTTTTTGGATCAATTCTTTATGGGTTCCCATCTCAGCAATCTGACCGTTTTCAATGACAAGGATTTGGTCTGCTCGCTTGATGGTGGAAAGTCTGTGCGCAATCACAAAGCTTGTTCGGTTTTCCATCAGGTGTTCCATTCCTCGCTGGATCAGGGCTTCTGTTAGCGTGTCCACTGAACTGGTCGCCTCATCCATGATGAAGACTTCAGGATCTGCAAGAATCGCACGGGCAATGCTGATCAACTGCTTTTGTCCGACAGACAGCAAATTGCCGCCCTCACCGACGTCCTGGTCGTAACCATGTTCAAATCGGTTGATGAAATCATGAGCGCCAGCGAGCTTTGCGGCATCCTCAATTTCTTCGTCGGTCGCGGATAATTTTCCATACCGGATGTTGTCACGGATAGATCCTGAAAAAAGGTGCGGCGTTTGCAGGACAATGCCAATTCGAGATTGGATATCCTCCAGTTTCATATTTAAATAATCCATATCATTGAAATAAATTGTCCCCTCGCTGGGCTCATAAAAGCGACCGAGCAGGTTGACGATCGTTGTCTTGCCCCCACCCGTGGGACCGACCAGCGCGATCATTTCGCCCTGCCTGACGTGAAAATTCAGCCCGCGAATGACCGGATCATCATCCTCATAATGAAAAAGAACATTTTCGAAACGGATATCTCCTTTAAGAGATTCGATATCAACGGCGCTGTAATGATTGGTTATTTCTGGCCTGGTATCCATCAGGTTGAAAATGCGTTCAGCAGAGGCGATCGCATTTTGCATATGCGCGTAAACATGAGCCAGGTCTTGAATAGGCCACATAATAAAGGTGATATAGGAGACGAAAGCTTGAATTCCACCGATTGTCATGACCCCTGTTTGTACCTGAGTTCCCCCTCGCCACAGGATAACACTCAGACCGATGGCGCTGATGATCTGAACTGTGGGTAAAAAGAGGGCTGAAAGCCAGGCAGCTTTGAAACTGGCTTCGTACATGCCATCGGTAAGTTCTGAAAACTCGTCAAGGTTCCCATCCTCGCGAGAAAGCGCTTTGATTACATGCACCCCAGTAATGCTCTCATTAAAGGCTCCGGTGATGCGTGAATTCATCTTTCTTGCCCAGCGATAATGATGAAGGATGGTTGTGCGGAAGCGAAATGCAACGACGATCAGAATGGGCAGGATAAACAGCACAATCACAGCCAGTTTCGGATTGATCATGAACATGAAAATGGCTGAGGTGATGATGTTGATCGCCGCCCAGGTTGAATCAAGGATTCCCCAGGTCATCAAATCGGACAATCTTTCTGTATCAGATGTCAATCTCGCCATGATCCACCCAATTGGCGTTTGGCTGAAATAGGATAATGAAAGCTGCTGGAGGTGGTTGAACATGTTCTTTCGCAGATCATAACGGACACGCTCAGCCAGAATGCCAACGAGGTAGATAAAACCAAAAGTAAAGATTGCCTGGAAAATTAAAATACTGCCATAAAGGATAACGGTCTGAACAATTGCCTCACGGTTTTTTGCAACGATCCCTTCATCGATGATGCGCTTACTCAGAAAGGTGGTATAAGAGTCGATGAAAGACACAAAAGCGATACAGACCAGGAAACCTAAAACAGTTTTCCAGTGAGGTTTGAGCAGCGAGAGCAAACGGCGAAAAATTTGACCGGTTATTTTTCCAAATTCTTTTTCTTCTAATTCATGATTAATCGACACTGGAAATTTCCTTTTCTAACTCGTCTTCAATGCGTGTCTGGATATTAAAGATGTCCTGATACATTCCGTGCTGGCTCATCAGTTCGTTGTGGGTGCCTGCCTGGACGATTTCACCTTTATCAAAAACCAGGACGAGATCGGCATCCATAACGCTCTGGATGCGGTGTGCGATGATGAAGGTTGTCCGGTCCTGCATCAGGTGTTCGAGCGCTGATCTGATATGGGCTTCTGTTTCAGTATCCACACTTGATGTTGAATCATCCAGGATGAGGATGCGTGGGTTTTTTAGCAGCGCCCGCGCGATCGCGACCCGCTGTTTTTGTCCACCAGACAGGGTTACGCCGCGCTCTCCCACCATGGTTTCATAGCCTTTTGGAAAGCTCATGATCACATCGTGAATGGCGGCGAATTTTGCTGCCCGGGTGACTTCATCATCACTTACCTGGCGATGAACGCCGTAGGTGATATTTTCTTTGATTGAACGCGAAAACAGAAAGGGCTCCTGTTCGACAATCCCAATTTGTGAGCGTAAATACTTTCGTGTATAGCGAGTCAGGTCAACCCCATCGAGGGTGATGACACCTTCTGTTGGGTCATAAAACCGCGGCAATAAATTAACCAGTGATGTCTTGCCAGAGCCGGTGGACCCAAGCAGAGCGATCACGTCCCCCGGATTGCATTTGAAGCTGACATGCTCAAGAACAGACATCCCCGGCTCATATTCAAAGCAGACATCATCGAAGATAATTTCACCCTGAACATTTCCATCTGGCTGATAGTCACCTTCCGTCAGAGGTTCACGGTCTTGCTTCACGATCTCTGCCACCCGGCTATAAGATACGGTTCCTGTGGATGTTTGGACGATCAACCTGCCAAGAATGCGCACGGGCCAGATGATTGAAATCACAAGCGTGGCAAACGCCATATAGGTGCCGACAGAAATCGTCCCGTGATAAGCCATTATGGCGCCGACATAAAATGAAATTAGCGTTTGTGCGGTGCATATCACATCTGAGATTGGCCAAAACAGGGCTTCAATCGATAAAAGCTTTTTCCCCAACCTGAATTTTTCCCAGTTTTCCCTGTCAAATTTGTAGCTTTCATAGCTTTGACGGGCAAAGGCTTTCACCACGCGGATCCCTGTTAGATTTTCCTGCAAGCGGTTGCTCAATAAAGCTTCTTGTTCCTGATACGCTTCATAAGCTTTGGAAACTCGCGAGAAAAAATAAATAGAAACCCAGATGATCAGAGGGATCGATATAATCGAAATGAATGCCAGCTTTGTGTTCAGCTGCAGGATGGCAACAAAATTGACAATGAACATTAACAGGATGCGTCCGATACCGATGGCTTGTTCACTGTAGAACCGGCTGATCGTGTCCACATCAGAAGTGGCCCGGGAAATTAATTCACCTGTCTTGGATTCTGCATGGTAGGCATAGGGAAGCCTTTGCAAATGGTCAAAAAGGTAATTGCGCAGCCGGCGAATGGTTCCCTCAGCTGTTTTAGCAGCTAACCAACCTGAAATGAACGAAAAACCGCCTTGCAGAAGTGAGAGACCTAAAAAAAACACAATCAATTTGATGAGACCCGTCCCGGATGCCCCCGGTACGATCACATTATCAACAAATTGACGCAGGACCAATGAAATGCCCGTTCTTGACACGGTGGCAATTGCGAGAGCGATGGTGGCGCCGATAAATGACCAGTGATAACCCTTCATCAGCCGGAGAAGCCCGATCAATCGATTGTTTGAGATCGTTTTGCTCAGATCAATATTGTAATAAGTCTTTTCTGCCAACGTTGTGCTTCTCCAGTTTTATGAGGAATCTATAAGGCCTTGTTTCTTTGCACCGCTCACTTTGCATTCTGCCTGGAATAAATTTGGACATGCAAAAATACAAAATGAGCTCATTGCTTCCTATTGTTGTCAATAAGGGAGGCTTTGGAACCGGAAAGTTTCCGAGGTTTCAAGTTTACCTTTGTGTAGTGTGCATGTCAATTGCAACCGACAGCCTTTTTTCACCTTATTTGGGACCGGAAGAGCTATTGGATTGATTCGCAACTTTGAATAAAAGCAAGAACATGCTGATGAACAAGCCCCAATTCGCTGTCGAGAAGGATGCAATGGACGCTATTTTTCATGTGAATGTGGCATTTAGGGTTTGCCTGGATCTTTTTCAGAACGATATTGGCGGAATCGGGTGCAATTGTTTGATCGTATTCTCCTGTAAATACAAGTGTGGGGTGATGGATCAGATGGAGTCTCCGTCGGAGATGGCGCTGAAGTTTGTAAAGTTCAATCATGGCTCTGGTTGGATTCACATTGTATCCCTTCCATGCCAAGCCATCATCTTCACCGGATTTGGATAGGAATTTTATAAAAGGCGCCACCAGCCACGACAACCACAAATGGTTTACCTTAATCGCGGGAGCGAACAGACAAAGCCCTGCTATTTCCGGATGCTGGACTGCCAGTTCAAGCGCCAACAGGGCCCCCATTGATTCGCCCAGGACATAGATTCGATTACATTTGCCCAGGAGATTTTCATAGGAAGTTTTAACGCTTTCAACCCACATGGGCCAGCGTGCGTTGTTCATATCATCGGGATGGGTGCCATGACCGGGAAGAAGGGGTGCTGAGATCGTAAAACCATCTTCCCGGAGTTTTTCAGCCATCAGGCGCACTTCAGCCGTTGTTGCAGTGAAACCGTGGATCAGGAGTATCCCTGTCCGATCACCCTGCCAAAAGATATCTCCTCCTTCAAGATGCGGGTTTCGAATAAAAGGGTTGTTATTCATGGCTCACCTCGGTCATGGTTCGTGTTGCTGCAGGCAAAATGGCGATGCGGGCATCCTCAGGAAGTCGGTTCAGTATCCAATCAATGAGAGATTGCAGCAAATGGGGTGGACTGGGCGTCATTTTCCATTGTTTAACTTCTTTTGGAGGGATCTCAGAAACCAGGACGATATTAACACGAAGAGCGTCCCGTGCAATCTGAAAAGCTTTGTGCGGTCCGACCTGGAAGAAGCCCTGGTCGAAATGATCCAGGATTGCCTGCTGAGATTGGGCAGCCCTGGCGTAATCTTCAAAAGAAGCGCTGCCCGTACCTTCGGGGCAGGCTGCGATCAAGATCACCCAGCCGCCATCTTTTGTGATCCGGGCAGCATGGGTCAGACCTTTTTGCGCCTGATATAAATTGATGTCCTTTGGCGCCCCGCCCGGTGAGGCGATGACGAGATCATAGGGTTGGGCTGCGCTGGCGCCAAAAACCTGTTTGATTTTTGGGATGGCGGCATTCATCACAAAGGATGGATTGCTGAAAAACACGTCAATGATCTCTTTGTCTTCGTTCAGGATCGTTCCCAGACAGTAATGAAGATCGATCTTCTTACCGATTTCCTCAACTTCCTGGCGCATTGGATTGTGATGGAACACACCTGTTGTCGCCTGGGGGTGGGCAAGCAAGGCGTGGTTCATCTCGATGGTTTCTCTGCTTGCCAACCCAATCGAAGCGCCTTTGGCGCCTCCTGAAAAGCCCATGAAGTGATGGGGTTCAATGTTTCCAACGATGATCTTTATCTCGCTTTGATAATAATCAGCGTTGATCTTGATGGGCGTTTGGCGCGATGTTTTTCCAAGGTCAACCATGGGCGATTTGTCACAATCATGGACAACAATCCGGTAATTCTCCTGGATGTCAGCACTGAGAATAAGCGGCAGTTCTGAAGGCTCCATGGGGGTATGGGTGCCAGAAGCCACAAATAAGGCGATCTTCTCGCGTTCAAAGCCCAACGCGTTCAGATCTTCGAGTAAAACGTTGAGAGGATTTGGATTGGGTACGGGTCGCGTCTTATCGTTAATAGCAATGGCGATCGACGGGGAATGGTCTGCGTAGTGGTATCGCAGCCGGTGTAACGGCACTTTGAAGACCTGATGAATTTTATCCACTGGATTTTCGAGAACAGGGACAGGAACCGGGTTCAGTTCATCCGTTGTAAAATAGGCAGGAATTGTAAAAGATAAGCGTGTTTCACCAAAGGATAACGAAAAATGTTTCAAGTGGTACTCCCTGATTAATTATGATGCATTGGGTCGATACAATCTCACTCAGCCAAATCAGCAATGCTGATCAGAATGATAATTTCAGGACATTGCTGAGAAAATTCTCAAGTTCACCAACGCCTTCGAACTGATAGGCTTGCCAGCCTGCCTTCTGCGCTGCCCGAACATTGTCCAGTTGATCATCGATAAACAGGCAATCAGCAGGTATTAATTGGTGTATCTCACAAAACTTTTCAAAGATTTCCTGTTGAGGTTTGATCAATTTGAGATCTGAAGAAAATGTGATCCCTTTGAAACGCTTAAAAATCTCCATGTATGATTCAAAGGTGTAATATCGTGAATTTGCGTTGGATAAAAGGTAAAGATCAAACTTTGCCGTGTCCAGACGTTCAATCAGATCGCAGATCCCGGGGATATAAGGCTGATCTTTGTGCCAATTCTGCAAAATCCAATCGATTTTGTCTGCAAATTGGGGGAAACGGGCAGCCAATTGCTGATTGTGTTCTTCAAAGGTAAGCATTCCCTGATCCAACAATCGCCAGCTCTCTGATTGAAAGATTTCTTTCAGAAACAATTCCTGGTCAGCGGAATTCTGAAAAGCTTTCGAAACGATCCTGCTGGGGTCGTAATCGAGAATGACATTTCCCATATCAAAAACAATATTCATATTTTTGTGTTTTTGTTGTGAGTCTACCATCCGGACAGTTTTAAATTTTCCTTGTTGAAATGATTTTCGCTCCGATAATCATACTGTAAATCAGGCGTATATTTAACCTTGAGAAAATGCAGACCTTGTTGCGACGCAGCATATTTGAAATGGTGAATAACGCTTCGACCTGAGCGCCTTTCACGCCAACCGGATGCAGGCAGATAAAAAGTCAGGATCTGGCTGTGAAAGAGCGATAAAAAGGGCGTTCCTTTACAGCGGATGGTCAAATTTTTGGATCTCAACCGTATAACCATTGGGGTCTTCCAGGAAAAAATGGTAGATCTGAAATTCCGGATTGGCTTTTGGCGGATCGGCTAACAGCAGTCCTTTATGCTCGAGGTATGCATACCATTCGTCCACATCATCACTCACCAGGGTCAGGACCACCCTTCTTCCAGCAGAAATGGGTTCGATGTGTTCACAAAACCCGAGATAAGCGCCTGGTGCGACTTCAAAGATTAAGCACTTTCCTTGATCTCGAACCAGTGGAAGTTCTAAAAGTTCACAATAAAAACGATAGGTTGCCCCCAAATCTCGGGCATGCAAAAAGGTAATTTGCTGCGAAAGCTGAGGTCTGGTCATTACAATATTTCCTTAATCCGGTTGGACGGCTTGATTGTGTTGTGGTTCTGATTATCATATATCCTGGCTTTGATGCGTAAAAAATGAATTTGTGAATTGCATCAAGAATATTTCGTGAGTATTTCCCGAATCTGCCGGTAGAAGGGTTTCAGACGATCATACATCTGCTTGTAGATGTTTTCATATAGTTCGGAATAAAGCTTATGGTGTTCCTGGTTGGGCTCAAAGGTATCACGTATACCCGTCATTTCATCTACAGCAACGTAGAAATCGGAATGCAAACCCGCACCTACTGCAACATCAATCGCAGCGCCCAGGCCGGATGCCTCATAAATTTTCGGCCTTGACACGGGCATCCCAAATACATCCGCTGTAATTTGCATGACGCCATCGCTCTGGCTGCCTCCGCCAGCAACCCGTAAGTCTGTGATCGGAACACGCGATCTTTTTTCGGTACGTTCGGCGCCTTCACGCAGGCTGTAAGCCAGGCCTTCAATAATTGAACGATAAAAATAAGATCGGTTGTGGACGTCACCGAAGCCGATAATGGCGCCTTTGGCTTCTGGACCGGGCACCTTCAAGCCGGGAGACCAGAAGGGTTGCAGGATCAACCCCTGTGAACCGGGGGGAGAGGCTGTTAGAAGGTCATTGAACAATTCTTCCGGTTCGATATCCTGAAGCGCCGCCATTCTCCTTTCATCCTGACCAAATTCTTCCTTGAACCAGGATACCAGCCAAAAACCACGGTAGATCTGAACTTCCAGTGAATAAGCACCCGGGATCGCTGCAGGGTAAGGCGGGATCAGGGGGATCACTTCGATGTATTTGTGGTGAGTGGTATTGATGGTGGCGGTGGTTCCATAGCTAATACAACCCATGTGAGGTTCCACGCAGCCTGCCCCGATCACTTCGGTGGCTTTGTCAGCTGCGGTGGCGATCAATGGCAGCCCTTCAGGCATGCCAGTGGACTGCGAGGCTTCTTTGCTGATGTAACCCAAAACGCCAGCGGGCTTCACTAATTCAGTCAGCTTTTCTGGCTCCACATTGACAGCATCCCACTTCCAATCCGAAGGCTTTGCCCAGGTCTGACTTTTATAATCAAAGGGGAGATAACCAACCTGGCAGCCAACTGAATCAACCAGGTTGCCCGTCAATTTCTCGGTCAGGTATCCGGAAAGGAACACAAATTTATCGGTTTTTTCCCAGATTTCAGGCTGATTTGCCCTGATCCAGTTTGCTTCGGCTTCCGCCTGGAGATAAGCCACCGTTTCTTTCATGCCGGAAATTGCGAACAGGAACCCCCACACCCCTCCGACGGGCTTGAGGTTCTCGGTCCGTCTTTGATCCAGCCATACCATAGCGGGGCGTAAAGGATTACGGTGCTTGTCGAGGTTGATTAAGGTTGACCGCTGTGTGGTTAATCCAACGCCGACAATTGCTTGCTTGTTGACATGATCCATTTCCCAAAGCCCCTGGCAGGCATCACACACACCCTGCCAAAAAACATCAGGGTTTTGTTCTGCCCAGCCCGGTTTTTCTGAGTAATAAGGCTGGATGGGGACGCGTTTTTTGGCAATGAGATTGCCGCGCAAATCGAATATGAGCGCCCGCACACTTTGTGTGCCGTTATCAATTGCCAGAATTTGTTCTTGGCTCAAGGTTACCTCCATGCGGTTATCGAAATATATCTAAATTGTATCGCGAAAATCCGGTTTTCTTTGAAGGTTTACTCGTTTCATCACGGAAGGTAGTAATTCTCTCGCCAAATGGTTGTGTACCGCTCGATTTCAGCTTGCCAGGTTTCATCTGACCAGCCAAGTGATTCTTGGACTTGCTTGCGGATCTCATCGATGTAATCGAGCCCTCCCCGAGGCAGCAGCAATCCCATGCGGACGCGCCTCAAGAGAAGATCATCCAGGTGAACGACCGCTTCGTTTTCAGCTGCCCAACGCAATTCAGCCCATGAATTTGACAGGGCGTCAATTTTGTTCAGGTCTTCCTGATCTGATTGTTCAAAGAATGTATTAACATCTCTTCCCAAACGACCTGCCATCAAAAGCCAATCTGGATTGCTGGCTTCTTCGGTACGGTTGGGTGTGGGGTGAATAAAGCAGGGGGCTCGGTGTGAAAATTTAGGCTGGCGGGGAAGTCGATTCCGGGCGAAGTTGAGGGTGTCTGCTGCCATAACCCTGAAAATGGTCAGTTTGCCGCCTGCCACGTTCACCATGCCGTTTTCCTCCCAGATTTGATGAGCGCGCGATTCCTGGGATGGCGTGGGTGCATTGGTATTGATCACCGGGCGTAAGCCAGAGAAGGTGGAAATGAGGTCATCCGGGTTGACCGGAAACCCCGGAAATGCAAATTGGGCTGCTTCAATTAGGTAATCAATTTCGTTCTGAGTAATCTGTGTTTCGCCATCGACATGATCATGATCTAAATCAGTTGTACCGATCAGGGTGCAGTTTTCCCAGGGAATGGCAAACAAAGCACGATTGTCTCTGGGATGTAACATCGTCACTGCGGCGTGAATGGGCAGTTTCTCCTGAGAAAAAATCAGGTGGCTTCCGCGCAGCAAACGCAATTTTGGGGGTGCGTCCATGATACCCCTGAGCTGATCGGACCATGGTCCTGTTGCATTGATGATCACTTTGCCAGAAATTTCTTTTTGCTGGGGATGGAGCTGGCCAGTTTCATCCTGCACGATGACCCCTTCAATTGATCCATTTTTAGCCTTACAAAACTGGCTGACACGCGCATAGTTAAGTGCTTTACCCCCGAAACGGATCCCGTCCATGATCACCCGCATGACGAGCCGGGAATCATCGACCAGGGCATCAAAATATCTGACACCACCATCAAGGTTTGCGTCGCTGGCGGCAGGAAGGAGGTCTTTTACCTGTTTATGGTCGAGCGAACGGTGCTGCCATTTCGGTGTGAGCAGATCGTAAAGGATCACCGCGATCTTCATCAACTTTGTATCTCGCAACCTGGATTCATAGGTGGGGAAGATGAACGGCAACGGATCGACAAGCCCGTCCGATTCACGCAGCATCCTTTCACGTTCCTTGACTGATTCTCTGACGACATCGAATTGACGGTTCTTAAGATAGCGAATCCCGCCGTGAACAAGCTTGGAGGAGCGGCTTGATGTGCCGAAACTGAAGTCATTTGCTTCAAGCAGCAAGACATTTAACCCTTTTTCTGCTGCCATGTTGAAGATGCCTGCACCTGTGATCCCCCCGCCAATGACAATGATATCCCAGGGTTGGTCAAGGTCTGCCCATGTTTTTTCCCGCCAGGTTTTTGTCAGCATTCTTTCTCTCCTTATTTGTCAAGGTCAACCAATTTCCCCTGATTCATGATCTGCGAGGGGTCTGCTGTTTTGATTAAGTCAGTGATCAAATGCATTCCCAATGTGCCCTTTTCTTGCGATAGGTAGGTTTTGTGATCCAAGCCGACACCATGTTGATGGGATATCGTTCCGCCAAGGTCCACAATTGTCTGGCTTGCGGCTGTTTTTAATATCCGCCATCGGCTGAGTGTCTGTTGGGGATCGTGAGATCTGCGATACAAATAAGTTACGTACATGGAACCGCCATTGGTGTAAACATGCGAGACGTGACTGAAAACGAGTACCTTTTCATTTTCATGTTCGAGCCCCATTTCGATCGCTTTGACGATTGCCGTTCTTCCCTCCTGGAGCTTGCTCCAGGGAAGTGAAGTCTCAAGGGTGTCCAGAGCATAACCCAGATCCCACAATGTGTTGCGCAAATAAGGAGTCAGGAAACGTTTCTCAATCCAGGCGTTGCCCAGGTAAAATTTCACAAGCATACCGTTGTGGCTGCGAACGATATTCCCTAAATGGCGGTCGGCGAGGCGATTGTCTGCTTTGCGCCCCGTCAGTCCATAGATCAACATACAGCGTTCATCTTTCTGTCCAAACAAATTAAGACCTTTCTTGGCAATGCTGACCAATTTCTCTTCGCCAGAAAGTTGAAACGTTGTTTCTGTTTCCATAGGGTCGCTTAAGCGCACCATGGAAAGGGGGAGTTCTTCCTGCGCGATTTTTCGAACCGCTTCAACGCCCGTTTCGAAATTTGGGAAAAAAGCAGAATAAAATCGCTCTTCCTCTGGTAGGCGCCGAATACGAACTGTGGCATCGGTCAGAATCCCGAGGCGGGCTTCGGACCCTAAAATGATATGCCGCAGGTCGGGTCCCGCTGCACTCTTGGGTACATTTAATAAATCCAACGGTCCGGCGGGAGTTTCCATGTGTCCTGACACAAACAAGGGTTCAATTCTGCCGTAATGATAGGATTGCTGCCCGACAGAACGGGTTACAATCCATCCACCAAGCGTTGAATACTCCCAGGATTGAGGAAAGTGACCCAGGATATAGCCGCGTTTTTGAAGCGCCTCTTCAATCTGCGGCCCGCTGACCCCTGCGGCAAAGGTTGCTTCAAGGTTTTCTTCATTCAAATCCAGCAGCTGGTCCATCCTGGACATGTCAACGCTGATGCTTGCCTTTTCCTGCTGGACAGGCGTCAGGTGACCCACAACGCTGGATCCGCCACCATAGGGAATGAGAACAACATCGTTCTTTCTCGCGTAGGCGATCAATTCGCGAACCTGTTCCTTTGATACAGGGTATGCAACGCCATCCGGGAAGCTGTCGATCAGACCGTCACAGAGATCAACCCAATCATTGAGGGATTGTCCGCGCGCATGGCGTAATCGTTCTTCCGGATCGGTGGAGATTAAAGGATGTGCAGGGCAACTTGCTGGCGGAATTTTTTTGATCAGGTTCTCAATACTTGCGTTTGTTAATTGGGCTGGTTCACCAACGACATTTTTTAAGTATTTTTGGGCGGGTTCGGGAACCGGGTAATCGGTTGCTGTATTTCCCCAACCTTGAATTCGTTTCATGATTTCCTCCATTTCACTCGTTCACATAAAATTTGTTTGCTGCCAGTAGCTGATACTCTCTTGCATCATTTCTTTGGTCAGGGTTTCTGCTGCTTGCGCATTTTTAGCTTCAGCAGCAATGGCAAGATCTTCATAGTATTTCTTAGAACGCGCACAGGCTGCAGGAATAGAAAAATAAAGCGGCGCTAAATTTAAAAACATATCTTGAAAGCTATTCAGAATCATCATAAAAACTGGATTTTGACCCAACACTGCCATATGAACCTGCAGTTCCCAGTCAAAACGCGAAAAATCTTCCGGCGTGTCCAAGCCTGCAAAGCGGTTGTTAAGAATTTCAACCACCTGTTGGGGTGAATTTTGAACAGCAAGCGCTGTGTACATGGGTGCGATAGCCAGGCGAAAATTAAGGAGATCCGGTATGAAATTGTCCGGGAGATGATCGGGATGTTCGCTGAGGGTGGTGAGAACTCCCAGTTTGCCTTCATGCAAATAATCCCTGACCCTGGTCGGTTTACCATGATTGATTTCAAACCATCCATCACAGGCTAACCGTTGAAGCGCTTCCCTGAGTGTGGGGCGCGTCACCCCCAATGATTCTGCCAGTTCTCGTTCGCCCGGTAAATGACTGTTGATTGGAAATATGCCGTTAAGGACGGCATCAACCAGGCGCGATTCCACGATCTCGCCCGGTTTTTGGATAGGCTTCCATTGCTTATTAATTTCTGAATCATACTGGTAAGTGGTCATACCAGTATGATAATATGATTCATTGCAGGAAGCAAGGGGATTGCTAAGGGTTATTGCTGATTAAATGAAATTGTGGTTGACGAACGTGCCACAACTCAAAGATCTCAGTTCAAATAGTGGGAGTGGAACTGATTGATCTGTCGAAAAACAACTATGACGATTGGTGATTCGATGTCGCGTTTATATTTCTTTTTCGTACAGGCGATGTTTTTTGTGAAAGTGAATATCAAGATTGGATACTTCCAGCAAACTATTGATGTTTTCTTCACGGAACTGGAGCAACTCTCCATAGCGATAGCGGTCAGATTCCATAATCGTCTCGTAGAGTTCGCTAAAAAAGATCGAGGTGACGCCAAGCCGCTGGTATTCCTCGATGATCCCGACACCATTAAAATCAATCCATTGTGAGCGTTTGCTTTCTAACAGAACATACAGCCAGCCAAGAGGAAACAAGTTACCCCTGGCTCGTTGCAATGCTGAACCCACATCGGGATATGCCAGCAACCATCCGATCGGCCTTTTGCCCCTGTACATGACCTTGATCAGTTTTGGATCTGCAATCCACAGCAATTGGGACACCATCTGCTCCATTTCCTCATTGGTCACAGGTGGATTACCTGCAGATTCGGCAAGCGATTCATTGTAAAGCATCTGTAAGTCAGCAGCAACAGCCTGTAATTCGGATTTATGCTTAAAAACTGGTATATGAACCCCCCGCCGTTTCTTAATTATTCTGGCGGCTTTTTGAATTTTTTCAGGAAATTTGGTTTGCCGATCAACCCAACCGGTCAAAATATCTTTGACCTTAGAAAATCCCTGTGCTTCGATCAGTTCTGGATAATACGGGAGATTGTAAGCCTGACCAAAGGCAGGTTGCTGGTCAAACCCCTCGATCAGCAAACCGAATCCATCCAAAACAGTGAAACCCTTGGGACCGAGCATGTGAGTTAAGCCCTTTGTTTTCGCCCATTTGAAACCATTTTCAAACAATGCTCTGGCGACTCGATGATCATCAATGCACTCAAAATAATAAAAAAAGCCGGTCTTTGTGCCATGAAACTGGTTGTATCTGGAATTATTGGCAACCGCCAGGCGGCCTGAAACCCTTTCGTTTTCGTCCAAAGCCAGGAAAAAGGCAGCCTCTCCATATTGATAGAAAGCATTCTCTGGCTTGAAGATCTTTCTCATATCCATTCTGAAGGGCGGCACCCAATACGGATTGTTCTTATACAAGTCGAATGGAAAGTTGATGAAGGCTTTTTGTTGTCGGCGATTTTTAGGCTGGATTTGAATGATTTTCATTGAATGCTTTCTTCAGGCAGGCAAAAAGGATCTTTTTAAAAGGCTTTGAGTGGATTATTTCATCTGTTGGAAGGAACTTTTCAAATCCTTTTTCCAGATTTATTTAATATGCCAGTGGGCTAATTTGTCAACTTTGACGGTGAAACCTGGCGTGTTTGCAAAGGCAATTAAGAAGCCGGTATACCCGTCGCTTTGGAGCTCAGTGTCTGTGGCTGAACCCACCTGTTTTCCGTCAATATAGAAGGTGAAATCCGATCCATCCATCCAGACCCCCACACGATGGGGAACGTGCATCCCTTCTTCCAGGGGTTCTGCACTTTGATACCCGATAATCTGTACGATTTTCACACCTGGTGCCATGCGAAAGAATCCCCACTGCCCATCGCAGGTTAGCCCCATAAAATAGAATTGATCCCAATCTGCTCCGCCCGCGCGAAAAGCAAGGCCAAATCGGTCTGACCCTGAGCAGGTTGGCATTTCAATTGTGGCTTCCAGATAGGCATTCTTCAATTTCGGACTGGAAAGATACCAGTTATGGTAGTTGGCATTTGCTTTTGCCGTCAGATTGAGGGCGCCATTTGAGGTCTTAAACGTTGCCTGAGTCGAATCGTAATCCCAGGGGCTGGAATCTCCGCTGAAGTCCGTTGACCAGGCTGCATCACCCAGCAAGACTGCCGGATCAGTTAGGTCGGGTGTTTCAGTCGGAACGGGCGTCGAAGTTGCAATTTCGGTGGGACTTACCTCAATCGTCGGTTCCTCCTCAGGCTCTTCCAAAGGCAATGCGGGCGTTTCAGTTGGTAAAAACTGTTCAGCCAGGGCTGTTTCCGTGAGAATTAGCGAAACCTTGGTGCTGATTAATTCTTCTGACGGCTCAAGTTTCTCTTCGGCAATGCAGCCCGCGAGCAATAAGGAAAGGCAAAGGACACTTATTATAAGAATCGGCTTTTTCATAATCAATTTCCTTCAATAGTTATGGCTCATCATTGTTTATTATACGAGCATCTGGCATATTTTCGCAACTTAATCAAAGCAAAATGGTTAAAACATTAGAGTGATGAATTATCGTGTGAACAATTCTCACAGTTGCCATATCGAAGATAATTAAATTTTGAAGATAAAAAAGGATGATCAAATGGACTTATTTGAAAAATGCTACCGGTATTCAACAGTCAAAGAAGCCAGGGAGGCGGGAAGTTATCCCTATTTTATTCCGCTGGATGAGAATGAAGGAACCGAGGTCGTTTTTGAAGGTCGGCATATTATCATGTGTGGATCGAACAACTACCTGGGTCTGACCACCCATCCGAAGGTGAAGGAAGCAGCAATGGATGCAATCGAGCGTTTTGGCACCAGCTGCACCGGCTCACGCTTTTTGAACGGGAACCTGACTCTGCATGAGGAGCTTGAAGAACAGCTGGCAGATTGGGTGGGCAAGGAAGCAGCCCTTGTATTCTCAACGGGCATGCAGGTTAATCTGGGAACGATTAGCTCTCTGGTCAGCCGAGATGATATTCTTATCCTTGATAAAGATGATCATGCCAGCATTGTGGATGGCGGTTTTCTAAGCGGTGGAAAAATTGAACGCTACCGCCATAATGATATGAAACATCTGGAAAGGGTGTTGAAGAGCCTGCCAGAGGATAAGGCTAAATTGCTGGTTGTCGATGGATTATTCAGTATGGAAGGTGATATTGCTCCGCTTCCAGAGCTGGTGTCCCTGTGCAAGGCTTATGGCATCCGCCTGATGGTTGACGATGCGCACGCAACGGGCGTTCTGGGTGGAGGTCGAGGGACTGCAGCACATTTCAATTTGACCGATGATGTTGATCTGATCATGTCGACCTTCAGCAAATCCTTTGCATCCCTGGGTGGGTTCATCGCAGGCGAATTGGATGTGATCGAATATATTCAACACCATGCCCGAAGCCTGATCTTCAGCGCCAGCATCCCACCCGCCAACGCAGCTGCTGCACTGGCAGCATTGCAAATCATGCGCGATGAACCAGAGCGGATCGTACGGGTGAATCAAATCGGGCAAAAGATGCGCGATGCCTATGGCCAGCTGGGTTTTGATACGGGGCATTCTGTTACGCCCGTGGTTCCAATTGTCATCGGTGATGATGAGCTCACATTTTTAACCTGGAAATTGCTGTTTGAAAATGGCGTTTTTGTCAACCCGGTGATTTCACCTGCGGTTGCACCCGGACGTCAACTGCTGCGAACCAGTTACATGGCGACCCACACTGACGAACAATTGGACCGGGTTATCTCGATCTTTGAAAAAGTTGGAAAGCAGTTGGGTTTAGTTTAGTGTTTTGAAATAGTTTGTTGTTGAAACAAAAAAACCTCCGGGATTAATTACCACGGAGGTTTTTGCTTGTTATGAATAATTTACGGGATTTTCCAGTATCGGATCTGATCAACCCAGACTGTCAGTTCCCCAGTTTTAACGCCCCCGGCAAAAACGCCAAAACCACCATTAAGATAGGTGTTGTCGGTGATCTCTTTTACCTTCTCACCGTTGATATACAGGGTCAGGTTCGCTCCCTTTGCCATTACCCCCAAAACATTAACAGCCTCATCACCGGTTTTGATGACACCATCTTCTGTCCAATTCACGAGCGGAACCACGTTGTGCCCATCAAACCGACGCAGGCTGTAACGGCCATCGCAGGTGAGGCCAAAGAGGTAACCTTTGTCCCAATTTGGTGATGCTGGCGCACGGAACATCAAACCTGAACGATCGTTGCCTGAACACTTCGTTGATTGCAACTTGATTTCAAGATAGAAATCTTCAAGGTAGGGCCACGATAACCGCCAACCATCCAATTCCGTATTTGCTGTAAATTTGAGATAGCCGTTTTCAAATTTGATGGATGTGTATTCGCTGTAACCGGTCGGCCAGTTATCACCATTGTCCATGGTATCAACCCAGTCGGGCTGCCCCAATGTGAGGGTCGGGTCTGTGGCGGAAAGGGTGGCAGTTGGGGTCGGCTCAGGCGTTGATGTTGGCGCTGGCTGAGCAGTTTCCGTTGGCTGCACCTCTTCTTGTGGGTCCTCGATTGCTTCTGTTGCTTCTTCCTCCGGCTGGGTCATTTCTGGTTCTTCGACAGGGGTTTCCTCTTCAATTTCAGGCGTTGCTGAGGGTTCAATCTTAACAGGTGTTCCCGTGAGGATGCGAGAAATCTCAGTCGCCATCGCATCGTCTTGCTGCTGGGGGGATGCTGGTGTGCTGCCGGGAAGGTTACAACCAGAAACGAGAACTGCAAGAAGTAATAAGGCGATAATTGTCCACTTTTTCATTTGTTACCATCCGTTTCTTTAAAAAATCATGATGAGCAGAATAAAATAATTGAATCCAAGTAGATAAAAAATATTTTCTTGTCTTTGATTTTAGCATGTTTTTTCACTATTTTAATTTTTGTGCAAGTTTATTGCCAAAAACCGCAAATAATTTGTCTCAAAACGGAACATGGTAAAATCGGATAGGCTTTGTTTTGAGGTCCATTTAGCATATTTCACAAAGGAGCATTCCGTTTGGATTCCCTGACGGCAATATTTACGATATTATACATTTTTTGGCCGTTGATGATCTTTTTTGGTTTCAAGGCTTTGTTCAATCAGGACGAGCATCTTTCAGAAAGACTGAGAAAGTGCTTTGGTCAGATTTTCCTCGGCTGGATCGTGTGGGCATTTTTCCTGATTTTTATTTACTGGCAGGGTAAAAAGCCGATTGTATTGATTCCCGTCCCACTCGACCACTCTCTTTTTGGCGCTTTGGGCTTCATCTCAGGAAGCGTCACCCTGACAGGGCTGTATTGCACCTTACGAGATCGCAGGAGTCGATTGTGGGAGGCAGAAAAACTGGAGGACTTGTTGGCGTTGACGCCGGAGCAATTTGAAAAACTAGTTGCTGACTTGTTTAATGCCTATGGATACCAGACGGGTTTATCCGGTGGAAGCGCCGATCATGGGGTGGATGTTATTGTGACAGGCAGTGATGATGAAAAATGGGTGGTTCAATGTAAACGCTATAGTGGCTCTGTGGGAGAGCCGCTTGTTCGCGACCTGTATGGCACAATGCTTCATGAAGAAGCCCAGCGTGCCTACCTGATCACAACCGGAACTTTCACCGCCCAGGCACGGGGATGGGCGGAAGGAAAGCCAATTATCCTTTATGACGGTCCCAGACTGATCAAATTAATTCGGCGTACCCAAAAACAAAGGGTTAAAGAGGGTATTTAAGCTTTAACTTCGGATGTGATCCGCAATTTGTTGAAGCAAGCGCTGCACCTGGATGCCGTGTGAAAGATCGGGAATGAAATCAGACCCGGTGTTGTTGCTCAGGAACAGGTAATGATTGTGGACGAGGGCACGCAGCCAACCTGATGGTAAGTAATCGGATGGAAATTTTGAGGCAGGGCTGTAGTCGCTGTTGACCTCATGCAATCGCCAGCCTTCTTCGGGAAGGAAGGTTTCGTAAGAATCAGGCTGCCTGGTTGTATACCTGAGTGTCCCTTTTGTGCAATAGAATTCTAAAATTAAAAGATCGCCAGTGCCGGCTGAAACCCGGCTTGCAAGAAAAGTTCCATACGCGCCTGATCGCTCTTCTTTAATCAGCGCTGTGGTGCAAAGATCAGTATGATCAGGAACACCAGGGAAACTGCCGCTGAACCCTGCGTCTTTGATTGCGAGTGAATTTCCCAGAAATGCCGTCAATAAACTCAGCGGATGGGACCCAAGATCGGCTGCCGCACCGTCAATAGGAGTGGGTAAAAATCGGTGTTGTCTTAACCGGCGGTATTCTTCACTGAGATAGCTGCTATGGAGATACTCGGCACGAAAATGAATTGGTTCGCCAAACACACCGCTTCTCCAATGCGCGAGCGCCTTTCGCATAGCAGATTTTTGCAGAAATTGAAACCCCACCATAATGAACTTGCCGTGGTTGGTAGAGTTCAATGCCTCCAAATCGAGGATGTCCTGATTGGAAGTGCCGAGCGGCTTTTCAACATAAATACGTTGCAATTTGGGAAGCTGGCTTGCTCTGACAAGCTGGGGCGTGTGGGTTGTATTTGAACCCAGAATATAGAGGGCGTCCAGGTCATCACGCTCCCAGAGGGCATCAGGCGAAAGGGCTTCCTCAAAGCCATAAAGCTCGGCAAAGGATTCCCGGTGTTCTGGTGTGGGAGAGGCAACGACTGCCTTTTGAATGTTGGGTGCATCAGGATAGTAGAATTTCAGAGCGTCCAGGGCATAGGCATGTGATCGGGCGATACTTCCGGAACCCAGGAAACCAACTCGGATTGATTTTTTCATTTTCTCACTCCAGATATCGTTTATTTAAATTTTTCTAATTATAACTGAAATTGTCTTGATGCGTTGCAGAAGGTTAATGATAAAGTTGTCTAAAACAAGTTTGAAGCAGATTTGTTTTTCAAAAACAATTTAATTTTACTGGCTAATTCTTTTTATAATCAAAAACGTCTTCACCGCAGGTGATTTGTGGCCATCAAAACTTTCGTTTAATGCTGACAAACAATACAAAGCAGGCAAGAAGAACAAACCCTCCGGCGAAAATGCCAACCAATTTCCATGAACTGAATTTGGTTTTAATAAGATCTGTCAGCTGTTGGAGAGGTGTACGTTTGATTATCGGCTGAGTCTTTTCAGAGGATTCCTTCTCCACCTTCTCCACTTTCGGGGTTTCTGGGATGGTCATGCTTTCGACTTTTTCTAGGGCTTCCTCATTATAGAGCCATACCACGGCCTCATCAAACCTCTGCGCCCATTCATCACGGTCGCCAGGTGCACCCTCAATTACCTGAAAATGCAGGTTGGATTCTGGCACCTGGTTGTTCAGAAGCGCCTGATGCAGAGCCTGGGCACCTTCCAGATAAGCCTGTGGATAGGTTATCCTTTTGCCCTTTGCATCTTGAATGGCAGGGCGGTTTCCACTGACCTCTTCTGTGCCAACATCAATATAGAATTTCACATTGTCTGGCATCGGATTGTCGTGGATATAGTTTATCAGGTGGTTGTTTGAAAGCCAGGTTCCGCCTCCTTCGGCAAGCCACACGACAGGCGACATGGACATTACCTTAGAAAAAGAACCCGGATACTTAAAACCTGCCAGAAGTGGGATCAGCCCGCCCCGACAAAAACCGCCAATTGCAGTGAACTCTCTGCCAGGCAGGGTCCTGTAATTGGCGTCGATTTCCGGTTTTAACGTGTTGACAAGAAAATCAATAAATGCCCAGCCTTCTCCGCCCTCATCTGGATCAGCATGCTTTGGATTGATCCAGGCGTGCATATTTTCATTGATCCAGGGCGTATACTCGCTCCACGGGATTTCAAGGGGGTGTTCGATTCCTACCACGATGATTGGATCCAGAACGCCTTCTTGAAACAATTTTTCTAAGGTTTCATCGACTGCATAATCGCCAGTGCCTCCAACAGGAGGATTAAAGAGGTATTCGCCATCCGTGAGATAGAATACCGGGTAAGATTCGCTGCTGGATTCATAACCCGGCGGAAGATAAACCTGAATGTTTCTTTCTCTGTCGCCAAGTTGAGGGATTTCGATGGTGAATATCTCAACATGCCCATGAGACGGTTGATCCATTTCGAAAAAAACCCCGGCTGGCAATAAACTGGAAGAAGATGCAACCACGAATTTGTTTGGCACCGCGATTAACACCACCAATGCCGACAAACAAATACTAAATTTCACCAACCACATCAGACGTCTTTTAGATTTCATTAAGAACTCCCAATTGGATTAACTGTCAAATAAATCCTTACGTTTAGTGATTTCCTGGATGTTTCTATCACCTAAGATGAAAAAAGGCATCAATCGTTGTCTGATGAGGAATTGCTGGTGATTGACATGAACATTAATGGCGTTGTGAGTAAATTAACAGCATTAATGAGAATACCTGAAAGGGGTTGGTTTAGGCAAGTTATAAAAAAACCGCTTAGCCAATAAGCGGTTTCCAGTCGGGGCGAGAGGATTCGAACCTCCGACCTCTTACACCCCATGCAAGCGCGCTAACCGGACTGCGCCACGCCCCGATTTCAGATTTGTATTATAGTCGCCTTTGGTTTGTTTGGCAAGCAAAAACTCATTAATTGTTTGATGGAATAATGGATATTTTACAATGGCTGGTTGGTTTCTCCTTGTCCTGACTTCCGACGATTCATGGGTTTATAAAACCAGAGCAGGATACGATGCTGCATCAAAAAAGCTTGCTTGCTCAAGTGAGGTGTTTTTATTTAATTTTGCCAATGGCATAAAAAGTAGGCACGAACAATACCCTGGACCCTGTCTGCAAAGCATCACGATCAATTTGTTTGTATCTGGACAATTCAACCTGCGATAAACGATCTTTAAGATCCAGGTGTAAAACGTTCCACTCCGTTTCATCTTGTGGGGTAGCGGAATCAGTTTTCCAATGCGCACCCAAGATTCCCTTTTCGATGACATCCAATCCAGCCTTTTCAAAAAGAAACCCTAATTTCCGTCCCAGTTGCGTGTCTGCGCCTTGCTTTTGTAAGGATTTTGTTTGTAGATCTCCCAAATCATCAAGCGGAGGAGGGTAGTCGATTCTTGCCTCGTGATCGGGCTCCGCCAGTGCGATAACAAAACCAGCGCGTTTTGTGACACGGCTCATCTCGTGGAGCATTGCTTGAGGATTTTGTAACCATAAAAGTAAAAAATGGCAGATGGTCGCATCAAAAAGATGAGGCGGGTAGGGCAAACGATAGCCATCTGCCTGGACGAAATTGATTTGAAACATGTTGTGCTGAGAAAAAAGCAGACCTGACCGGTCAATATCAACCCCGGTCAGGTGAAAAGGGTGCTGGCTTTGGATTTCTTCAAGGAGTGCCCCGGTTCCTGATCCAACCTCAAGAATCTGGGCGTCGGATGGATTTTTAATTCGAGAAAAAAGGAGGTCTCGAATTTCTTGTGACCATTGAGCCTGCTGTTGATAGCGTTGGTGCCAATCGGTCAAATTCGAAGGTTGAGAAAAAACCGGATCTAAGTTTTTTTCCAGATGTCCTCCCAGGAGTCTTCGAGGATATTCCCAAGAATTTGTTCACATAAGCCCTGTGCTGGTAAAACATCGCCATCGGGTTCAACATATAGCCAGGCTTTACCTGCCCCTTTGGGCAGTTTCATGGGTTCGCTTCTTTCCAATTCAATTGAGACGGGATTGTTCCAGGAATAAGGCACGGGTAAATCCCAAACCAGGTCCAATTGTTGGATTGCCGCATAATCGCGCAAATCCTGAAGTGCATCAGAAAGGTCCTTGTCGATGGTGCTCAGCGAAAGTGAATTGGCGCCAAGCTCAGCCAGGCGCTTGATATACGGCTTTAAATCTTCGCCCTGATGGAGTGTCAGGTGAACGGTTGTGTAAAGGTCTTCTGCCAGGACATTTTCCAAAATCTGCCATATCTCAAGGTTATTGGGGTCAATGATCATCATTAAATGGTCCAAACCGCTGAGAAGGAGGGCTTGTCGATATTCTGGATCACCCAACCTGAGGCCATCGGAAAGAAGGCCAGTAACCATGCCCAGTTTTTCTGCTTCGCCGATTAGGTCAGGTAAATCATCACGCAGTGTTGGCTCTCCGCCGGTGAAAATGATATGAGGGATGGCAGCGTTTTGCACTTTGTGAAGAATGATGATCCATTCATCGGTCTCCAATTCGCGTGTCACACGTTCAGTTGGGGCGTGGTCCGGATGGCTTGCCTGCCCAACCCGGTATGTCAGCGCGCAATCCAACCGGTATGGCGCCGAGATTTCACCGCTGTAGGGCTCTTGTCGTTCCATATCAAGATAGGAAACGGGATCCAGATCCTCTGTTTGCAGCAGGGTCAGGACTTTGTCAACGAAATCATCGTAATCCTGGCTGATCTGTTTTTTATCGATGCGATAACGTTGGGCGATCTGTTCCACGGCTTTTTCTTTTTCAGTTTCCCTGATAAGGTGGTAAGCAAATTCCACTGCGGTCTGATTCAGGTGCAAAACAGTGGCTGCATTTACGATTAAAATGCCCGTGCCGTCTTTTTCAGTTCGAAGATGAAGTTGATACTGTTCTGGTGCACTTGGAGGGGTTTGATATGAAATCAAGCCAGGAGGGAGGGGCGTTTTCTTTGCAAAAAAATCCTTAATCGATTGAAAAGTTTCTGATAGGTCCATGAAAGTCACTCCATTGAATCAATGATTGATGAGAAAATCGGATTTTGAATGGGGCTGATGGTTTGGTGTTCCCTGGCTAAAGGACATCCTCCACCGCATTCGGAGAGAAAGTCGCAGGTTTTGCACCCATCAGGGATATTTGTCCGATGGCGAAGCGCCACTGCGAGAGGATGCTCCCAGATCTCTTTCCATGGCTTTTGTAAGAGATTGCCCAATGCGTGGTAATAAGATTGACAAGGGATCACATCACCATTGGGCTCAACACACATATTATACAACGCTGCTGTGCACCCCTTCACGCCCAGGCCGCGCTGGATGGGGTTGAAATGACAGTATTGGGTTGGCGTGTACCAGATCAGACGCTGGTTATTTTCCAGTGTAATGTGGTGGGCTTTGTCGAGCAATTCCGGGAGTTCTTCTTCCTTCAAGCCTGTGCCCACAGTTTCACCTTTGCCGGAGTAAATCAATGCATTCAGTCCAATCGTTGGAACGCCGATCTTTGCTAGGAAATACAGGGTGTCCTCGATTGTGTGGCGGTTTTCCTCAAGCATGGTGGTGTTGGTCATGACGTAAAGAGGTGTTCTGAGCACATTTTCCAATCCCTTTACGGTCTCTTTCCAGGCGCCCTTTGCAGAAACCATCTGATCGTGAATGGCTTCATCATGAGACTCAAAGGTGATTTGGATATGATCCAACCCCGCGTTTACCAAAGCATCAAGGTAATCCTGGTTGGACAAACGGCGACCGTTGGTATTCAGACCGGTGATGATACCTTTTTCTTCTGCATAAACGATCAATTCCGGCAAACCCGCGAACAAGGTCGGTTCACCGCCTGTGAAAACGATGTGCGGGATGCCCAAAGACCACACCCTGTCGATCACCTGTTTCCATTCATCAAGGCTCATTTCAGGATATTTTCTTGATCGGGCATTATAACAATGCGAACAATCGTTGTTGCACCGATAAGTCACAGCGAGATCCATTCGGTAAGGTGCGCTCAATTTTGCGCTAAACGGGGCTGCGCTTTCAAGATCAAGATCACAAACAGGACAGGCGCCGTTGGGCTCCAACAATTCTCCAAGCTGTGACTTGAATTGTGCGAGGTCGTACTGCGCCTCTGTTTTTGAGAGCTTGAAGATCCTCTTCATTTTCCTCAGGGTTTGTTTGTCAGAATTTCCCTCCAGCAACAGGAAAGACATCATTGCTGCCGAAGGGTTAAGCTGGATCATTCGATTGGCGTTGATGATCAGTATGCCGCGACCATCCGGGTCAATACGTAGATGGACGCGTGTTTTATCTTCTCCTTCTTCCTTGCGGTAGTGGAATAACCCCGGCTCCGGAAGGGAAGGGTGACGATTTGAGGTTGTAAAAGAATCAAAAAGTAAGTTCACTGTATTCCTGACTGATATCCTGCCTGGTGATTTGTTGACCAGGCAGGATAGGCTTTATTTTTTTACCGACCGCCGCCTGCACAGGCGCAGGCGCATCCCGCACAGGCACAAGCGCAAGCACAGGAGCTTCCACCCCCGCCGCCGCGGAATCCACCCGAACCGCTTGATCTTGAAGTGGTCACAGGGATGGGATTTGTTCGGCTTGTCACACCGGATGTGAAGGTGGTCAGATTGCCAACCACGCCAGCAGCCATCCCGGTTGCGCCGTTGATGACATTGGCGGCGAAATCAGAACCTGGAATATGGGGCAATGAGACCTTTCCTCCACCTGTCGCCTGGCCGGTGGATGGTATGCTTTGTCCGGTTGTGCTCACACTGCCGCCAACGCTTTGACGATAGGAAGGTGAATAACGTGACCACCAGATTGGAACAAACACAGGTCCGCTTGAAAAGGTGCGGCGAGTGCGATCCTGATAATTTTCGTCCAGCATGGTCCATTCAAGAGTCTGATTGTAATTTTCGCTTTTCACCTCAGGTGTTTGGGCTTGTTCAACCATCTGCCATGCTTTTCGCATGATATCTTCGTAGTATGCCAGCGTTTCTTTTCGAGAAAAACCCTTCATTTTGGAAGAAACACCATTGACGAGGTTGGTCATCACCTTTTGTAGCGCACCACGCTGCTGTGACTTTGGTTGCGTAAAGGCTTCTAAAAACTCGGTTTCGTAGGGATGTAAACCCTCGGGAAGGGGATCTGCAACTTCAATGGACAGGGGATCCTGCGTTATGACGGTCGCAGCCTCTTTTTTAATCGTGCCAAATAAGATCATGGTCAGAATTTTGTCCATTGGCTGACCCATCAAAATAGCCGCTTCAACAGCGGTCAGACCACGTTTGATCCCATGTCCTTCAATCTTCATTTTTGGAGGCAGGTAATCCATTTTGCGTTTTTTCGAACCGACCGTGCTCTGGTAGATGCTCCAAACAAAAGTAGCGAAAATAAAGAAGAATGAACCAAAACAGCAAATATTTCCACTGATTGTGCGGATGATATTGCCGATTGTGCCGCTCCCGCCGGTTGTGCCTGGCTGGGTGGGGGGGATGTATTCAGCCTTTTTTGCGATGGCATTCTCAGGCACATAAGTGTCTGGGTAGGCTGCCCCAAACCGGTATTCGGTATGGGCGTTGGCGGTATTGGTGTACCACGAATAATAAACCCGATCGTCCGCAAGCGTCCGACCCACATCGTCAGGTTCCTGGTTGCCGGGCCAGTTCTTTGGATAGTAGTAAATACCTTCTTCATCGCCAACCCCCGGAGGCAGGATGATGGTCACCCGATATTCGGTGTTTGTGCTTTTATCATATTCAGAACCGAAATAATTGGGGCTGAAGAGAAAACTGGCATAATTCTCAGCATCTTCAAAGGGATACAGTACGTCTTTGACGCCTGAAACCCAGGCTGTGACCTGCCCGTGATCACCAGGCTGGATTGAGTTTTCTTCCAGACCCAATGCGAAACCATTTGCCACATAGGGAGAACTTTCAATAATCTTGATGGGTATCCCATCAATCTCAGCCTGGATATTCTTCAAACTGTAGGATGAGGACGGCATGCCGACATCGACATAATCAATGAGCGCGCCGTTGGGTGAATTTTCAAATTCGATGACATAATAAAGGGACAGAGTGCCATCTTCCTCAAGGTAGGCTTCGACTTCCGACACAGGTACCGTAAACCGAAGGCTTTGCGCTGTTGTGACATTGGGCAAAGCAAACAGGCTGAAAAACAACAAACAGAGTAAAAAAAGTCTCAATCTTTTCATAAATCACCACTTAGGTTCTTCAGTTAATTGATAGGTTGTTCCGCAATGGGGACACTGGACAACAGGCGCGCCAGCCACCATTTTTATATCATCCGGACTCAAAGGACCGCCGCAAGATTTACACTTGATGGTTTCCATGTTGACATCGCCAGGCAGATCAACTTGCAAATTGACGATTTGATCACCTGCTTTGATGGGAGGGCTCAATTTTGTGCCTATGAATATCAGAACGAATCCAATCACAAGCCCAATGATCCCGACAACAAGCCATCCGGGCGACCCCTCAGGGCTGAAGGCGCCTAAGATGAATAGAAATCCGAAGATGATGAATACCGCTGCTGCGATGAACGATATGATTCTTCCTGCTCGCATTGATCCTCCTCCGTGTTTGATCCGAATTTTAATTAATTCTAACTCAAATAAAGTATGCTGACCAAAGATAATCTTTGGCTTTAGCCTTTTAATTTAATTAATTCAGAGTTTCGTTTATAATAAATATGGAAAACGAACCAGCTCAAAACCCAATTCTATTATACAGGAAATTTAACGATGAATGAAGTAGCCGTTCCTGATATTGTCATCAGCCGATTGCCCTTATATTTGCAAATTCTGAATCATATGGCGAAAGAAGGCCTTCACACCGTTTCTTCAAAGGATATGTCTGCACGTTCGGGTTATTCAGCGTCCCAGATCAGAAAAGACCTTTCATTTTTTGGAGGGTTTGGCAAACAGGGTCGCGGTTATTCGATTTATCACTTGATCGAACAGCTGCAAAGCATTTTAAATGTAAATCGTATCTGGCAGGCTGCCGTGTTGGGTGTGGGTGACCTTGGACGCGCGCTGACCCATTATCAGGGGTTTGCTCATCAGGGGATTGAGATTGCTTTATTGTTTGACAGCGACCCTAAGATCGTTGGCACACAGGTTAGTTCGCTCATTGTTCAGCATGTTGACAATTTAGAGGTGGAAATCACAAGACTGGGTCTTGTGATGGCAATTCTCACCCTGCCCGCAGAAGCTGCACAGGCTATTGCCAATCGGCTGGTGGATGTTGGAATAAGAGCGATTCTAAATTATGCGCCTGTCAAATTACGCTTGCCGGAGACGGTTCAAGTCCAGAATATTGACCCGGTGCTGCATCTTCAGCATATGATGTATTATTTACGTGATTGTTAATCGGTGTTGTTGGGGGGATTTTTTATCAGATGGATCAACACATCCAGGTTTTTAATCCTTTTAACGTTTGATCGAAGGATCGGGTTTTCATCCTCATTTTGGAATAAATTGAGAGTTGAATATTCAACCAGGGGTTCTTGCAAATCCTGCCATTTATAATGCGTTCCTCGAATTTCTAATCCTGCCTGGTTTCCTCGTATTTCTTTTCCAAAATCAATAAATTCATGGCGTTTCAGACGGCTGAGTGCATCATTAAGGATCACAGGCAGCAGGATTTCACGCACTTTATGGATTAATTCCGTCATGCGTTCATAGCGAGATGAAATGATTTTTACGCTTTGGTCGCTTTTGTTCAGGAGGATTTTGCTGTAAGTCGTGATGGTATCCCCGCCGAATTTTATCGTGGTGATCGGCGTCGCCAAATTCGTGATGTTTGCCCAGCGATAGGTTCGCTCACGCTTTCCCCGCCTGACGAGCAGCCCCTTTTCATAAAGGTGGACGGCGTCATTTTGATGTCGAAAGGCATTTTTGATCAACAGGATTCCCGGAGGTAGAAAAAGCAGGAGGGCAAAGATCAACCACGAATCCGGATTAAGCAGGATGGCGCGTCCATAGGTGTGGATGGCAGCCTGGGTTTTGACTAAATATTTAATCGATAAATAAGTCCCCGTGATGATCAACAAAATTCCCACGATCATTTGGAACCATTGGTAAAACATACGGTTGGAAAGCGGGAATGAATCCAGAAGGTCTCCAAGTGCTGGATCGGGGGTCACATCAGATTTGCCTGGTTTTTGCTCACGGATCGACATAATGAATCGCTATCTTTAGATTCTTGGAGGCAGGTTCCGACTTAATTCATCCAGCATCGTGAAAGATTTTGCGGCGCCTTCCACGACACAGGTGGCAGGGTTATCAACGATGTATGCCGGGATGCCCAGTGCGCTGGTTAGGAAACGGTCAATTTCTGGCAGTAAGGACGTTCCACCACATAAGGCGACACCTCGATCGATAATATCCGAGATCAACTCGGGCGGTGTTTTTTCGAGGACGCGCCGGATGGTATCTGCAATCGCAGTGAGAGGAGGTTGGATAGCCTCAGTGATTTCATTGGTGGATAACAGGGCAGGTCGAGGGAGACCGGTAATTTGATCCTGACCCTGAATCTCCATGCTCTGTTGATCATCGCGGGGAATCGCGGATCCGATATGAATTTTTAATTGTTCAGCGGTAGGTTGTCCAATGATCAAACCATATTTTCGTCTGACGAAATCACTGATCGCTTCATCGAGCTTGAGCCCGGCAACCTGGGTTGTATCCGCCGACACGATCCCATTCATGGCGATCACAGCCGCCTGGGAAGTGCCGCCGCCAAGGCAGATGATCATATTGCCGGTTGGCGTACCGATGGGAAGGTCCACCCCGATTGCAGCTGCCAGCGGTTGTTGAATTAAATTAACATCCTTGCTGCCCGCGCCCAACCCAACTTCGTAAACGGCGCGTCGTTCGACGCTCGTAACGCCAAATGGGATCGTGATCATCAGCCGTGGTCGGAAAAGAAGCATCCGCCCTGTCACCTGTCTGACCCATTCACGCAGCAAGTTTTCTGTAATTTCAAATTCTGCGATAACGCCGTGTCGCATCGGATGGTTTACTTCAATGTTATCCGGTACACGTCCCAACATGCCAAGGGCGGATTTCCCGATCTCGACCAGTTTTAGTTCGTCAAGGAGAATCGCCGCAACAGTTGGTTCTTGAATGAGGATGTTTTTACCCTCAGCTATTCTTGTATTCAGTGTGCCCAGGTCAATTCCCAGTTCACGAGAGAGTCCTGCCATTTTGCCTTCCTTAAAGATTTATCTCTCTTTATAATTCGATGTTGATGAAAAAATTTTAATTTTTAGCATTAATTCATCTATTTTGATTGATGCTGTTGATTTCATCATTCCTATTAACGCTTACCAGTCTATATTATCCTAATTTTATCATTCCTGAAAGGTACAGTTATTCATTATTCTATTCTGCAGAATTTCCAAAACCCTGTTCATGGAATTTTGAGGTGGGAATGCCTGTTGCAATCCAAAAAAATGGGAATTGAAAATCGCTAGCGGTCCCATTTTACAAGACGATGGCGTTCCCTTGCGATTGTTTCGATTCTTCCCTGCTGGACTATAATAAATTGTTGTTGCAAATGGTGAGCTGGTTCAGAAGGATGGAATCTTGAAAAGATGCAGTCTAACACATCAAAAACATGCTTGAGCCAGAATACCGTGATGACGTTGAATGGATAATACGAATGACAGAAAAAGATACGATTGAAAAGAGATATCAGGAAGCCCTTGATTACCTGTATCGTTTTATTGATTACAGTCTGAAACGAAATTTTCGTTATAGTGCTGAAAAATTCAACCTTGATCGGATGTATCAATTGATGCAAATTCTGGGAGATCCCCAAAAGGATTACCCCATTGTTCATATTGCCGGCACAAAAGGCAAAGGGTCGGTGGCTTCCTTTTGTGCCAGCGTTTTATCAGAACAGGGATATCGGGTTGGGCTGTTTACATCACCGCATATGATCGAATTTACGGAAAGAATTCGAATCAATGGGCAGGAGATCTCAAAGGGAGATCTGGTTGATCTGGTCGATGCTATCAAGCCTGCCGTCCAAGAGGTACCTCAAATCACCACTTTTGAACTGACAACCGCTCTGGCGTTTTTATATTTTTCCCGGGCAAAGGTTGATTCAGCCGTGATTGAAGTTGGTTTGGGTGGGCGGTTGGATGCAACCAATATTGTGGATTCCCTTGTCGCTGTGATTACATCGATATCTTATGACCATGTCAGTATTCTTGGCAATACGCTCAGTGAAATTGCGGGTGAAAAAGGTGGGATCATCAAACCCGATCGTCCGGTGGTGATCGCGCCGCAAAAAAAGGAAGCACGTCTCAAGCTTGAAGAAATTGCTCGAGAACACAACGCACCGATCATCCGGATTGGTCGAGATTATCTTTACGCTGCTGATTCGCACAATTTTGATGGACAGAGTTTTTTCGTCTGGACGCCGGAGGAACAGCCGCTGGTGGATGAATACATCGAATCTGCGGGGCGCGATTTGTGGAGTCCGCTCCGCCTGAGGATCCCTCTGCTGGGATTTCATCAGATTGAGAATGCCGCGACAGCTTATGCAACCTTGAAAACAATTGAGAAATTTGGGATTAACATTGGGCAGGAAGCCTACCGCAAAGGATTTGCAAATGTACACTGGCAAGGACGTATGGAAATTCTCCAGCGTCACCCTGTCGTGCTGGTGGATTCTGCCCATAACCGCTATTCTGCCCTCAGACTGCGCCAGGCGCTCGATGATTATTTCCCTGGTTACCCGGTGATTATGGTATTTGGGGCTTCTGAGGACAAGAATATTGATGGCATGTACCAGGAACTCTTGCCCAGAGTCAGACGGGTGATTGCCACCCAGTCCATTCACCCCCGGGCGATGGATGCTGAAGAATTAGCCCATTTGGCACATCGTTTCGGGCGTTCAGCCATAGCCATCAAGCCTATCGAAAATGCTTTATCCAGAGCCCTGAATGAGGCAGGAGATGAAGCCATTGTTCTGGTCACTGGCAGTGTGTTTGTGGCAGCTGCTGCGAAGGATATTCTTTCGACGGTTAACCATGAAAACAACCGATGAACATTGTTTTGGTGGTGAAGAAAATGACGGTAAAAAATATACGGAGATGATATGAAGGATGAACATTGGTTTCCACCCCTGGATGATGACAATCAATTTTTAGACAATATTCATCAGAGGACCAAAGAACTGTACCAGATTCACAATCGGGAAGAGAATGAGGGCGGTTTGATTGTCAGCCCGGCTTTTGTGCTTAACGATTATGTGATTTATCCAAAAATGATCTCGCCTGTTTTTATCAATAATACGCTTAATGCGCAGGCAATTGATGCTGCTCAGGATCAAAACATGACAGCGATTGCGCTTTTCTTCCCTGAAAAAGGTAAAAAGGGTGCGTCATTGGACGAGTTTTTGCCCATTGGGACAGAATTGGCTGTTGGCAGATTGTTTTCGATGAAAGAGGATCATTTTTCAGCGCTTGTGCAGGGTCGTCGGCGTGTTGAAATTGTAAGAATTCTGGAAGTGGAACCCTATCTGGTGGTTGAGGCGCGACCGGTTACCGATGATTATAAAACGACAAAGCAGTTAACCGCCTTGATGCGTACGGCAAGGAATATGTTTGAGCAATGTGTCGACATGGATGACAGTCTTCCAGAAGAAGCGCAGCTTTATTCAATGAACATTGACGAGCCGGGATGGCTGGCTGATATGATTGCATCCTCGTTATCCCTGCCTCAGGGCATTCGGAAAGAATTGTTACTGATCACCCATCCTGTTGATCGATTGAAACGCATCAATCAAATCCTCGCTGAAGAGCTGGAAGTTCTTGAGCTTGAAGACGAGATCCAGGCGCAGGTGCAGACGGAGGTGGACCGTTCTCACCGCGAATTTTATCTGCGTGAACAAATGAAAGCCATTCAATCGGAGCTTGGGGAAGGTGATATTTGGGATCAAGAAGTTGTTTCAATCCGCCAAAAAATTGATGAGCGTGGGTTGCCGGATGAGGTTTTGGCACAAGCCAGACGCGAATTGCGGCGCTTGCAACAAATGCCCCCGATGGCGCCCGAGGTGGGGATCATCCGAACGTACCTGGACTGGTTGTTGGATTTGCCCTGGTTTGAAATGAGTGATGACAACCTGGACGTCCTGCATGCCAACCTGGTCCTTGAAGAAAACCATTACGGACTGAAAATAGCCAAAGATCGGATCATCGAATACATTGCTGTTCGCAGTTTAAACCCGAAAACCTTGAAGCAGCCCATCCTTTGCTTTGCAGGGCCGCCCGGAACCGGCAAAACGTCATTGGGCAAATCGATTGCAAATGCACTCGGACGAAATTTTGTGCGCTTATCCCTGGGCGGGGTAAGGGACGAAGCGGAGATTCGAGGTCACCGCCGCACGTATATCGGCGCATTACCCGGAAGGATTATCCAGACGATGGGGCGGGCTGGAACGAAAAACCCACTCTTCATGCTGGATGAAATCGACAAACTGGGTGCAGATTTTCGTGGAGACCCATCTTCTGCGCTCCTGGAGGTGCTTGACCCTGAACAAAATCAGGCTTTTTCAGATCACTACCTTGAAGTTGATTACGATCTGTCCAATGTCATCTTCATCACAACTGCCAACACCCTGGGACCTATTCCACCTGCTTTATTGGACCGGATGGAAATTATTGAATTCTCCGGTTATATCGAAGATGAGAAATTGGAAATAGCCAAACGCTTTTTGATTCCGCGCCAGCTGGAAGAGACAGGTTTGCATGAAGAAGGCATTGTTTTCCAGGATCGGGCATTATCGAAGATCATCCAGGAATACACCTATGAAGCCGGTGTGCGCAATTTTGAGCGTGAAATAGGACGGGCGTTGCGAAAGATCGCCCGCCTGAAGACGGAAAAGAAACCTTATCCAAAGAGGATCACGCCCCTCACGATTCGCAACTTCCTTGGTCCCCAGCAATATTTTGAGACAGAAGCCGAAGGTATGGATGAGGTTGGTGTAGCAACTGCGCTTGCTTGGACCGAAAATGGCGGTGAAATTATGCCTGTGGAAGTTTTGATCCTTGAAGGGAAGGGAAACCTGCAGATGACCGGTCAGATCGGTGATGTGATGCAGGAATCAGGACAGGCAGCCCTTTCTTATATCAAATCGCGGGCAGACACCCTGAACATTGACCCTGAATTTTTTGAAAATGTTGATGTACATGTTCACGTGCCGGAAGGCGCCATCCCCAAAGATGGACCAAGCGCAGGCATCACAATTGCCACAGCGATGATCTCCGCTTTCACCAATCGTCCCAACTATCATCTGGTGGGGATGACTGGCGAGATCACCTTGAGAGGTCGTGTGCTGCCGGTTGGGGGTATTCGCGAGAAGATATTGGCATCACACAGGGCTGGTCTTAAAAAGGTCGTTATTCCAGCCAGGAATGAAAAAGATCTTGAAGATGTACCAAAAAGCGTGTTGAAGAAAATGGAATTGATCACCGTTAGCCACATGGACCAGGTGCTGCCTGTGGCGTTGCATGCGCCAAAGGAAACCGGACATTCGCATAAACGTAAGGGTATTAAGAAATCAGCATCTGAAACGCCAGATGCTGCTGAGTAATTCTTTATTCATCTGAAAAAAGACAGGATTAATCGGTTTCCGGATCCCTTTCACCTGCTTGGGGTGAGATGGAGAATGAATCGCTTTTCAGCGCAATGATCCCATTTCGCACCTGCGAGATGATCCTGTCCATGTGGATCTCAAGGTTGCTTAAAGTTTCAAGAACATATTTATCTGCGTCTTGCTGGGAGGCAACAACGTCTCTTTTTGCTTCAGAAATGATCTCTGTTGCACGCAGCTGGGCTGATTGGATCAGCTCATTATCGGTTAACAGCGTTTCCGCCTTTTCCCGTGCCAGTGAAATGGTTCGGTTGGCTTCTTCCTTTGCCTGAGCCAGAATTCTGTCCCTTTGCGAAATAATCTGCTGCGCTTTTCTGATTTCTTCAGGGATCGCCACCCGCATTTGATCAATTAAATCCAGCATCCGGTCTTCGTCGACAATCACGCTGTGCGTGAACCAGACAGGTCGACTTTTATTAAAAAGTTCCTCAAGCCGATCGACAAGATGTAATATATCCATAACTTCCTCCGCTTGTTTGCATAATTAACGGGTGCAAATCTTATACCAATATTAACACACTTGTTTGATCTAAGATAGCTTAATCCCTCAAAGAATTGAGAGGTACGATATTTTGATCGCCTCCCAGAAGAGCAAACTGCTTCTTCAGCGCTTTTTCAACATGGGGTGGGACCATGCTCGATACATCACCACCCAGAGCGGCGATTTCCCTGACTGTGGTTGAAGACAGGAATGTGTGCTCTTCCTGGGTGATCAGAGCGATAACGTCAATGTTTGGCGCGAGACGGTTGTTGGCTAAAGCCATACGAAATTCGTATTCAAAATCAGAGAAAACCCGCAGACCGCGCACAATCGATTGGGCGCCAACCTGCTCTGCGAACTTAACCGTCAGGCCGGTGTATGCCATCACAGTGATGTTCTCAATTTCTTTCAAAGCTTCCGCCGCCAGCGCCAGACGTTCTTCGGGAGAAAATAAAATATTTTTTTGTGATTTTGCATAAACCGCGACAATGACGTGATCAAACAAACCGGCTGCCCGTTTTGCGATATTGATGTGTCCGTAGTGAATTGGATCGAACGTACCAGGAAATATGACTTTTGTCATTTTAGCTTCTTTCTCCTTCCGAAGAAGGCCAATAATGATTCATGGCATCCAGCATTAATTGATGCTCAGGTGCCGAGAGTTCAGGATCATTTTCAATGACCTGTTTTGCATATGTTTGCGCTCTTTCGATGAGACGAATATCCGTAATATTTGCCAGGCGCAAATTGGTGTACCCTGATTGCCTTGTACCGAGGAATTCGCCCGGTCCACGCTGTCTGAGGTCCTGTTCAGCCAGCTCAAAACCATCATTGGTGCTTTCCATCGCCAGGAGCCGTTCATTTTCTGCCGCACCGCTTGTTTCTGGGATCAGGATGCAATATGAACGGTCTGAACCTCTTCCAACGCGTCCCCTGAATTGATGCAACTGTGCTAATCCGAAACGGTTCGCGCCTTCCACAACCATCACGGTCGCATTTGGAATGTCCAACCCGACCTCAACAACTGATGTTGCGACCAAAATGTCGAACTCGCGATCCCGGAACTTACGCATGACCTGCTCTTTCTCATCGGGCCGCAGACGCCCATGCAATAATCCAGCTTTTAATTTTGGAAAGATCTCCCTTTGCAGCCGTTCGTGTTCATCAACTGCCGCTGTGTTTTCATCGTTGTCACCTTGCTCAACAAGCGGATAGATGATAAAGGCTTGATGTCCTGCTTCGACCTGCGATCGAATCAGGGTGTAAACCCGTTCTCTTTCTACTGGAAAGATGATGTGCGTTGAAATTGGCTGCCTGCCGGGCGGCATCTCGTCCATCAAGCTCAAATCCAAATCGCCATAAACCGTTAATGCCAGAGAGCGGGGAATGGGTGTGGCAGTCATCACAAGAAGATGCGGGTTGACGCCTTTGCTACGAAGGGCTGCCCTCTGCCTGACTCCAAAACGATGCTGTTCATCGATAATTGCAATTTGTAAATTTTGAAATACCACAGGATCTTCAATCAATGCATGGGTGCCGATCAAAAGCCTGATTGAGCCATTCTCCAACCCTGCCAGGATCTCTTCTCTTTCTCTGGCGGATGTATCACCAATCAGAAGCCGGATCTCGTCTTCTTGCATGACACGATTCTCATTTTCCTGATTGGCTAAAAGGCGTTTCAGGCTGGCATAATGTTGTTCTGCCAAAATGCTCGTTGGCGCCATGAATGCGCCCTGGGCGCCATTATTAATCACCATACTCAGCGCCATGGCTGCAATGACGGTCTTACCGGAACCCACATCACCCTGCAAAAGGCGGTTCATCGGTTGTCCTGAAGTGAGATCTTCCCTAATTTCCCTCAGGACTTTGCTTTGTGCATTGGTAAGTTCAAATGGGAGTTGTGAAATCTGGTTGGTCAACCATTCATCCTCAACGGTGTAGACGTTCGCTTTCTGGGATGTCCATTCCTGTTTTTGCTTCAGCACGCCCAACTGGAGCAGGAATATTTCATCAAAGGCGAGCCGATAACGGGCTTTTTTCAGGCTGGCAGTGCTTTCCGGATAATGGATTTCTTTCAATGCGCTGGAAAGATCCATCAGGTCCGCATCTTTAAGAATATATTCGGTCATATAGTCTGGAATTTTGGGCGCCCATTGATTGACAACGTTGTACATCACGCGGCGCAGCCAGCGCTGGCTCAGCCGTGCAGTCAACGCATAAACAGGGACAATCCGCTTGGTATTAAGCTGTTCCTTGTCCACCTGTTCATATTCAGGATGATATATGACCAACCGCCCTAAATACTGTTCAATTTTCCCTGAAATAGAGAGGAACATATTATTTCTAAGATATCTCAGCTGAAATTCCTGGTTGAACCACATAAGTTGAATGCTGCCTGTGTCATCTGAGACAAGGGCTTGAACAATCTTACGACCCTGGTTTCTGGTGGTAAAAGTTGAGATACGTTTAACGTAAGCCAGAACAGTAACCTCTTCGCCATATTTTAGGTCTTTGATCAACTTCAATGAAGAATAGTCATCATAACGCCGGGGGAAATAATAGACCATGTCCTCGATGGTGTGCAGACCAAGCTTTGCCAATAAGGCGGCTTGTTTTTGCCCAATCCCGTGAACTGTTGTTGTGGCTGATTCAATGCCCTGGGTTGGTGGAGCCGCCGGCACGGGCGAAGGTCCTGTTGTGCGTTTTATGGCTGCAGCGCGCCCTTTTTGTCGGGTCTTTCGAATGGATTCTTCGCTGTGGTTTTTGTTTTGTGTGTATGCTGGCTTTTCCTGCGGTCTCTCCTTGGGCAGTGGGATATTAAGGTGTTTGATTCCCGGGACATCGAGAATGTAGCCGATTTTCTGAAGAGAACGCGCTCTTTCGGGAATGGTGTGATCAGGATATTCCGTTAAAATTGAGGATACTTGCTGAATGCTTGTTTCGGGTAAGCCCTCCGCACGCGCTTCACTGACCCAACTATCGGAAAATTTTTCCAACCCACCAACGACTGCCCTGTTCTGATAGCCTAATTCTTCCTCAAGTTTGAATATTTTGTATAATTTTTCTGTCGATCGCCGCATCATCGATCCGCTGCTTTCTATTGAACTGCCTGATTTTATTTTAACGTAAATCTCCAATTAATCATAACGCATCCATCAAGATTTATGAATGATTTCTGTGCACAGGTTGGGTTGATGGATGGGAGGCACATTTCGTCTGACAGATTAAAACAATAAGCCCCGCGATCGGGCTTATTTTTATTGCTGAAACATCCAATGATGTTATTCAACGGCAATAATCAATTGATAGTGCGGTTGTCCACCCTCGTGAACTTCAATTTCATGGTTGGGGTAGATTGAACGGATCTTATCAGCAATTTGATTTGCCTGGCCTGGGAGAATGTCTTCTCCATAAAAAAGTGTGATGCGTTCGTAATCATTGGTGTTGGCTGCGATCAGGAATTGTTCGCAAGCTTTGTCAATACTGTCCGTTGAAGTCACAAGTATTCCGTTGTGAAGCGCGATTACCTCACCTTTTTCAACCTGGACGCCATCGATTTCGACTGATCTTGTCGCCGTGGTTATTTCACCCGTTTCGACTTCCTCGATGGCTTCTTCCATCGATTCAGCATTTTCTTCAAGAGCAGCATCCGGAATAAGACGAAACATAGCGGCAAGACCCTGGGGAACACTGATTGTGGGAATCACTGATACATTTTTTACCGTCATCGAAGCCGCTTCTTTTGCTGCCATGATGATGTTTTTATTGTTGGGCAGGATGATGATCTTATCCGTAGGGAGGTTTTCAAAGGATGCCAGAAGCTCTTTTATGCTTGGATTCATTGTTTGTCCACCCTGAACAATGGCGGCAACGCCGAGACTGGCAAAAATCCGGCTTAATCCAACGCCAGGAGAAACAGCGACGACGGCTATTTCATCTGGCTTTACCTGTGTTAAATTGATTTTTGGATTCTTATGGTTGTTTTGGGCATCCATTTGCACCATGAGATTTTCCATCATCACTTTTTGGATGGTTCCCTGGGACATTGTGTGATCGATGGGTTCGTATCGATTATCGAGGGGGACGTGGATGTGCATACGGTACATACCTTCCCCTTCCCCCACCTGGATTGATGTACCTATTTTCGAAAGATCTTCATAGTATGCTTCCAGATTAAATTCCATGTTCGGTGTAAAGTCGATGACAACCTCATAATCCTGCCCTGGCTCAATCGCTTCCAGCGCATCTTCCAGATCCATCTCCGAGAGCGGCACAACCTCGGTGAGAGCTTTATCGAGGGCTTCGTTGTTCATGAAACGCCACATGCCTTCAAAGATACACAACAAGCCTTTCCCACCGGAATCGACCACGCCAGCCTGCTTAAGAATAGGGAGCAGTTCGGGTGTTCGTTCAACGGAGGCATTCGCCGCCTCAACAATATCGGATAGAACCTCTGTGAATACGTTTGTACGTTGTGCTGAGACTTCAGCCTGAGAAGCAATGTCTTTGATCACGGTCAGGATGGTGCCTTCCACCGGGCGGACAACACCTTTGTAAGCAGTTTCTTTAGCTTCGATGAGCGCTTCGGCAAGGAGATTAACATCCATGGTTTGTTCATTGTCCAAAGCACGGGCAAAGCCACGCCAAATCTGGGAGAGAATCACGCCTGAGTTGCCACGAGCCCCCATCAGAGCACCGCGAGCAATACTATGCGCCATCTGCCCAATGTTGGTCATGTTGGCGTGTTCAACCTCATCAAAAGCAGCCTGCATCGTTAATAGCATATTCGTTCCGGTATCTCCATCAGGGACCGGAAAAACATTCAACCGATTAACCAATTGCTGGTTGGTTTTCAACCAGATCATGCCTGCTTCAAGCAGCGTTTTTAAACCTTGCCCATTGATCGGCACAGATACGAGCTTGTGCCTTTCCTCAGCACTTAACTTTGATAATTCAACAGAACTCATAACACTCCAAATAATTCAACAGTAATTATCGAAGACCTGCTCTCGAAAATTGTCGATTAATCCATATCACTGATGCGTAATCCGCGCACATGCACATTGATCCGATAAACGGGCAATCCAATTGATTTTTCAACGTTATATTTTACGCTATTGATAATACTGCTTGTGATAGACTTGATCCGGGTACCGTATTCAACCATGATGTAGAGGTCAATTACCAAACCATCATGGTCAAAGTCGACATTAACGCCATATTTCGCATCTTTTTTAATGATTTGCCGGATACTTTCCAAAAAATTTTTTGGAGCAAGGCCGACAACACCGTAGGATTGTAGCGTAGATTGTCGAGCAATAGAAGCGATAGCATCTTTTTGGATCAAGATGCTTCCCAGTTCATTATGTTTGTTTTCAAATTCAGGCATATCTCGTTTCACCTCAATTGCTTGTTACTTTGTTTTTCTTATGGTAAAATAACGTTTTGTTCGGGTCAACATGATCCTAACTCTGTTATTATATCTTATTTGTTTTGAAAGGACTAAACATGGCAATCTGCGAACACTGTGGAAAAAAGACCACATTTGGCCAAAGGCGTAGCCATTCAATGCGAGCCACAAAACGGAAGTTCAAACCCAATCTTCAAAAAGTCTCTGTCTATGAAAACGGGCGAATGGTTCGAAAGACTTTATGCACCCGCTGCATCCGTACTTTGGTAAAATCTACTAAATAAATAAAACCCCCTTGCTGAGCAATAGTCGCGGGAAGCTCCTGCGATTTTTGCTTTAATGGCTCATTTTTCGAGCGCCTCACGAAGTGCGGCAACACCCGCAGCCACACCATTCTCATGATTAAATACAGATGAGCCAGCGACAAAATTTGTCGCACCAACCCTGTAACACGCTTTGATCGTCTCGCTGGTGATTCCTCCATCGACCTGGATGGTTGCTTTCGATCCGGTGCGTCTGAGCAGGTCGTTGGTTTTAGCGATTTTGTCGTACATCGTCTCAATAAAAGCCTGCCCACCATAACCCGGATTAACCGTCATGATCAGAACGGAGTCGAAGTAGTGGGTTAATTCTTCAAGGACATTGACCGGTGTACCGGGATTGATGACGATGCCCGGAGACATTCCTAATTCACGGATGGTTTGCAATGTGCGGTGGATGTGAGGACAGGTTTCGTAATGGACGGTCAGGCAATCGGTTCCAGCATCAGCGAAAGCCTGAAGATGCCGTTCGGGTTCAACGATCATCAGGTGAACGTCAATCGGAACATCGGTCACCCTGCGGACGGCTTTGACGACCGCAGGACCGAAGGTGATATTTGGTACAAAACGACCATCCATCACGTCCACATGGATCCAATCCGCACGACCTTCCACAGCTTCTTTAACCTGTTCACCAAGCCGGGTAAAATCGGCAGAAAGAATTGATGGGGCGATTATTATGGTCATGATCATCCTTTGCAGTGAATTTTGAGATTACGGTTTTATTGAAAAATAGATAAAAAGCCAGAACGGGATCAGTCCCAGTATAGCTGTAAATGCTAAAATCCCCAGCAACCATGTGACCCAGTCAATTGAAGTCCCCTCATCGATTTCTTCGGATATCTCGATCTCAGAATCGTAGAAAAAAGGCGCTGGCTTGGATAATATGGCTGGTGGTGGGGTTTGTGCCCGCGAAGGTTCTTCATGGTTTGTCCCATTCAAATTCCTGAGCTGGGGCAATTCGATCGGTCCCGTTTTTTCTTTATTGATGGTTCCAAAAGAAACCAGAACCCGCCCCAGTTGATCAGCGGTTCGGTACCGTGCTGACGGTTCTTTTGAAAGCACTTTGAGTGTAATCTCTTCCAGGGCTTGAGGGATATCGGGGTTGATCTGACGGGGAGGGACAGGAGTCTCAAAGCGATGCATTCGTGCTAATTCAGTGGCTTCCTTGGCTTCGAAAGGCAGCCTGCCGGTCAGCATTTCATATAAGATTACACCCAGGGAATAGACATCAGAGGCAGGTGAGGGTGCGCCGCCGCCCGCCTGTTCTGGTGAAAAATAATGCGGCGATCCCCATACCACATCAGTTTTTTCATCCGGGTGGATTGTTGCGAGTGCACGGGCAATCCCAAAGTCTGTGACCTTCAATCGAAAATCGTTTGACACAAGCATATTGTGGGGCTTGATGTCGCAATGTACCAAACCCGCACGGTGGGCATAACCAACACCAGCACAAGCCTGTGCCATCAACCCAACCGTATCTTCGACGCTGAATCGCCTGTTTTTCCTGATCAGTGATTTTAAATCTGTCCCATCAATGTATTCAATAATGATGAAAACCTGGTTTTCGTCCAATCCAAAGTCGTGGACTGTGACAATATTGGGGTGCGACAGGTTTGCAGCTGCTTTGGCTTCCTGTCGGAAACGTTCTCTGAAATCGTGGTCTGTGGCATAATCCTGCCGCAAAATCTTAACAGCAACAATCCGTTCAAGCATCTCATCCACAGCCTTGTAGACCACTGCCATGCCGCCTGAACCAAGGGGTTCCAGCAGTCTGTATCGATTGTTCAACAAGGTGATTTCTTCCATCGTTTGATCTGATCCTCTCAGGAATTATACCATGTCCAATTTTGAATGAATTCATCCCTGGCGATTTCTTATTCGATAATTTGTCTTCACGGATGGGATATAATAACAATGAATTGGAAAAAGAATGGAAAACTGCACTCGATGATGTTAAAACGGCCAGGTAGAGGCAATTTGCGCTCTTTGTTCAATCCGGTCACAACAGTGACCACGCTTATCCTGATTATTGGCTTGGTTCTGACGGGAGCGATTGTCCTCTTACTCGGTAGAAAGCCTGCCCCCAATCCAGGGTTGTTGCCGGTTGTTACGAAGGTCGCCGCGGCAACACGCACACCGAAACCCACACAACCACCCGTTTTGCCTTCGGAAACGCCCACATCGGGTTTCTTTCTTCCTGAAGGGGTGATCGGTATAGGCGCCTATGTGCAGGTTACAGGCACCGAGGGTGCGGGTCTGCGTATGAGGATTGAACCGGGACTGAACGGTGTAATCAGCTTTTCTGCCATGGATTCTGAAGTATTCCTGATTATCGATGGTCCCGTAGATGCGGATGGCTACACCTGGTGGCATCTTGAAGCGCCCTATGATAAAACCAGGAATGGCTGGTCGGCGAGCAATTATTTGACACCGATCGAAGAAGAGGAATGATTCTGAAAAAAATGGACATTTAGTGTCTGATCTTCGCACTGTAACATTATTTTGGAGATAAAATTTTGTCTCGATTCATTAATCAGCTTTTTAACAAAAAAGAGCAAAACAAGCGAAATAATCTCAAGTTCACACAGGATCCTTCTCTGGAAGGGATACTGCACAGCCCTGCAAATTCATCAAGCACCAGATATAAGACTGCCGCCTGCCAATCGGTTGGTAGGGAGCGGCGAAACAATGAGGATACACTTTTTGTAATGACCGGCGCGCTGGGGGCGTTGGATCATCTCATGGATGCCGGCATTTTCCTGGTTGCAGATGGTATGGGCGGGCATCAAAATGGCGAAGTTGCCAGCCAGTTGGCTGCCAAAGCTGCCAGTCAATATTTGCTATCCGCCATTTTTTCAGCTTCTTTGGATGAAAACAAAGATGGTGATGCGCTCAATTTTCGTAAGCTGGTCAGAGGGGCTGTGGGTGAAGCCCACAACCTGATTCTCAAACGTGTGCCGGGCGGTGGAACCACTTTGACTTTGGTGCTTGCGATTGGGGAGAACCTGTATTCTGCCCATGTGGGAGATAGCCGTATTTATTTGATGGATTCGAACGGTAAAATGAATCTAAAAACAAGAGACCATTCTCTTGTGAAACGGCTGATCGATCTGGGCGAGATCACAGAAAGCATAGCAAGAGATCATCCTCAACGGAATGTTCTTTATCGTGCCCTTGGTCAGAGTGACCCATTTGAACCTGATATTGACCAATTCACCCTGGAAAAGGGAGAAAGAATTTTGATCTGTTCGGATGGCTTATGGGGTGTTCTCGACTCGGACCAGATGTTGGAAATTGCCAGAAAAACAGCGGGTCTTGATGAGATGGCTCGCTGTCTGGTTCAGGCGGCGAACGATCAGGGCGGCCCAGACAATATCAGTGTTGTCCTTGTTGAACGCGTGCAATAAGCGGATTGCAATCTTGAGGAGGTGGCATGTTAGATTCAAGTTCACGTAAATACCGAATTTTAGTTGTAGATGATGAGCGCCGCATGGTCGGTTTCATTCGCCTCAACCTTGAGCAAGACGGCTATGAGGTTATCGAGGCTTTCAATGGCACGGACGCTCTGAACCGATTGCGAGATTCCCTGCCAGATCTGATCTTGCTGGATGTGATGATGCCGGATATTGATGGGTTTCAGGTTTTGCGAACCATCCGTGAGATCAGCCAGGTACCGGTCATTATGCTCACCGCAAAAGGCGAAGAAGATGACAAGGTGAGGGGGTTGGAATTAGGCGCGGATGATTATATTACAAAGCCCTTTAGCCCAAGGGAATTGGTCAGCCGGGTCAGGGCGGTGTTGCGACGCGGTGCAACCTTCGAGGAAGGTGAAGAAGGCGTGATCGAGATTGATGACCGGTTGCGGATCGATTTTGGACGTCGCGAGGTTTGGGTGGATGGTGAGTTGATCAAACTGCGGCCGACGGAATATCGCTTGCTTTATCATCTGGTTCAAAATGCTGGGTGGGTGATGACCCATGACCAGATATTGACCAAAGTTTGGGGTTATGAGTATCGCGATGAACCCCACTATGTGCGCTTATACATTAATTATTTGCGCAAAAAAATTGAAAAAGACCCATCAAATCCGGTGTACATCCTGACGGAACGGGGTGTGGGCTACCGGTTTGTAGATTATAAACGCTAAGAACGACATTGAGCGAAGGGTATCGAATGCAAAAAAAAGATATTTTACTGGTCGATGATCACGAAGTCGTAAGGCTTGGGTTGAAGGCTTTGCTTGAACACAGCGACCAGTTCCAGGTTGTTGCAGAAGCAGGCACAGCCAAGCAGGCGATTGAAATGGTCGAGAAATACCATCCCGATGTGGTGTTGATGGACATTCGTTTGCCCGGCGCATCGGGGATTGATGCCTGCCAGGAAATTACAGAACGCTGGCCTGACGTGCGTGTTGTTATGCTAACTTCATATGCAGAAGATGAAATGCTGTTCTCCGCTATCAAAGCCGGCGCGAGCGGGTATGTCCTCAAGCAAATTGGGGCTGATGGGTTGATCGCCGCCATTGAATCTGCCTGTCGGGGCGAGTCGCCGCTTGACCCTGCATTGACCCAGCGCGTATTTCAGGAAGTGCGGCGTGCTGTCAAAGAGGAAGAAGCGGCAGCCTTTTCCAGTTTGAGCCATCAGGAAAAACACGTTCTGGCGCTTGTTTCCGAGGGTAAAACGAATCGGGAGATTGCGGAAGCCCTGTTCCTGGGTGAAGGGACGGTCCGCAATTATGTCAGCAGTATCCTGGCAAAATTGGGGGTGAGCAACCGGGCAGAGGCAGCCGCTTATGCTGTTGAACACAGTCTGAAGAATTTCATTGACTGAGCCTTGGCAGGGAATTTTAAGAATTATTTTTTGATTTCAGTGATATTAAACAAGCGTTGTGCATTCGCGTAGGTGATTTGTGCTACCTGGCTCGTGCTGGTATGATGTAGTGCGGCAATTTCGCTTGCGATGAGCGGGATGTAAGCGGGCTCATTTCGGCGGCCTCGATGAGGGTGGGGCGTGAGGAAGGGTGCATCGGTTTCAAGGAGAAGGTGCTTGAGCGGAAGCCTCCGGGTCACGGATTTTCGATCTGCTGCATTGCGAAAAGTTACCGGCCCGCTAACCCCGATCAAGAAATTCATTGAGATCGCTTCCATGGCGGTATCATAATCCGCGCTGTAGCTGTGCAATACGCCGGGTTTTTCAGCCAGAGGGTGCCCCTCGCGAACCAGTTTTTGATGCCAGGTTGTGAGAATCGCCATTAAATCCTGTACGGCATCCCGCAGATGGATGATAATGGGCAGGCTTAGTTCAGCAGCCAGTTCCAGCTGTGCCTGGAACATAAGGTGCTGCTGATCGATTGGGGTATGTTTTCGATAATAATCCAGACCGATTTCACCGATGGCAACCACTTCTGGAGACTGTGCAAGCCTTTTAAGCTGCGAGAGCAGATTATCGGACCACGGTTTACCATAATTGGGGTGGATACCGACAGCCGCCTTGATTCTATCGGGGTAGGAACGTGAAAGTTGGATCGCAGCCTTGCTGGTGGGGATGTCGATTCCCGGGTTAAGCATCCAAACAACTCCAGCCTCCATGGCGCGTTGGATCACGCTTTCGCGATCCTCATCATAATTATAAAAATCAAGGTGGCAATGGGTATCTGTAAATAAGGACATGTTTTTACTTTCGTCTGGCAATTATATTTTAATTGATTATAGCAGGCAACCCTTACAGGATAAGGTAAAATGAAACCCATGGATCATGGAAAGCACGTATTTGTGGCATTGAGCGGCGGGGTAGACAGCACTGTGTGTGCCGCTCGCCTGCTTGAGGATGGCTATCAGGTGACGGGCATCCACATGGAAACCTGGAAAATACCTGAAAACGAAAAGCTTGCACAGCAGCACAATTCATCCCTCAATCTTGCACAACAAACGGCTGACTTTCTGGGCATTCCCATGATCTCACTTGATCTGCGGGAGCAATTTTTTACTGAGGTTGTGCAAACCTTTATCAGGGACTATCTGAAAGGACAGACCCCCAACCCGTGCTTATTTTGTAATCCTCAGATCAAATGGGGTGTTTTACAATCCTATGCACTCGCGCACGGGGGTGACTATTTTGCAACAGGTCACTATGCCCGAATCAGGCGGTTAGAATCTGGAACCGTTGAATTGCTCAAGGGGGTCGACGGCTCAAAGGATCAATCTTATGTCCTTTCCATGCTTTCTCAACAGCAGATCAGCAGGAGCCTGCTGCCAATTGGTTCGATGACAAAAGACGCAGTTCGGATTGAGGCTCAGCAATTATCACTCGAATTGGCAGATCGACAGGACAGCCAGGATTTATGTTTCCTGGGCGACACAAATTACCGGGATTTTCTCAAACATTATGCACCAGAAGCTTATTATCCCGGTGAGATTGTCACAACAAAGGGACGTGTGGTGGGCGAACATCAGGGATTGGCTTTTTACACTGTCGGGCAGCGCAAGGGCATTCGTGTTGCAGCAGCCGCCCCCTATTACGTGGTCGACAAAGATCTTGAACACAATCGATTGATCATTGGTTCTTCAGACCTGGCGCAATCGGACAGGCTGACCGCCAAACATCCGAACTGGATTGGTGGCAAGCCTCCAACAGCAGGCAAGACCTACGGTGTGATGGTTCGTTATCGAGCCAAACCGATCCAGGCGGAACTTTTTCTTGTTTCAAACGACGAGTTTGAATTAAAATTCAATGAACGGTTGCGCGGGATTACACCCGGACAGGTGGCTGCCCTTTATGAAGGTGAGGTGTGCCTGGGTGGAGGTGTGATTCAATCGTCAGGATGAATGAGGAAATCACGTATTAAAGGTGAGGAGTGCGACAATGACTTTCCCCGGATTTATTTTCTCTCTCTTTTTAGCGACCATGTTCGGGAGTTTATTGCATATTTGGCGAGGTGGAAAACTTTCACGCCTTGTTTATTATTTACTGCTGAGCTGGATCGGCTTTTTTGTTGGGCATTTTCTCGCCGAGATTCTATCCATCCGCTTCCTGGATGTGGGAACCGTCCATGTAGGCTTTGGTATTCTTGGCGTCATCGTGTTTCTTGGGCTTGGATACTGGCTCATTCCGGAAAAGAAATCAGTATAAATATGGAGAGGACCTCAGATGTATCGAATTGAAGCTTTGCTGTCAGCTCGTTTGTTCATGCACCCCGAAATCGTTGAAGATCGGATATTCTTTTTATCCAATTTAAGCGGACACAACAATTTGTATGCGATAGATTATGGTGGCAGCGTGCCTGAACCGCTTTTGCCGCCCAATATCGTCCTTCAAAACCCACACCTGATTGGAGGCTTATCCTACGCGATCTTTCGTGATTTGGAGAAAATTCTGGTGATGATTGACCAGGATGGCGATGAAAACTACCTTCCGATGGAGATTCCCTTAGCGGGCGGTTTTCCCGAACATGCTTTTGATGGATTTTTTGCTGATTCACGCTGTTCCCTCGGTGCGGTTGATCAGGAAAAGAATATCTGTATCATCGTTGCCGAATCGCGCCAGGAGAGCATACTCCGGACCTATCTGTGCAACTTAAAAAGCGGGAAGATAGAAGAAATTTATGGCAGTCCCTTTGGAGGTTTCCCATTAGCTCATAACGCTGACTACTCAAAGATCGTTTTGGCTGAAGGGTATATGGTGGGCGATGTGATTTTATACCTTTGGGAAAAGGATCAAGGGTTGAAATTGCTTTACGGGAAACCGCTTAAAGAGCGCAAAGAGGGGGAAGAAGTTCAGCTTACAGCTTTTGGCAGTGGCTTTTTTACGGATGATGATAAAGGATTGGTGATCGGCAATGCTCTATTTCAGGATACTTATGGTCTTGGTTATATGCCCTTAGATGATCCTTATTCCATCCAGGAAGTCTCGGTAAACGGATTGATCCACACAGGGGTTGGAGAATTTGAGGGGCTTGAAAAACTTGACAACGGACGTTTTTTACTTCAATACAATATTGATGGTGTTTCCTGGGTTTACGAGGCAAAATACATTCCAGTTTCACAGGAAATGTGTGCTGTTGCCACCCTGGTTGGAATTGGTGTGCTGTCTGAAGGCGTGTTGGAAGCAATCAGCTATGATCACGAATCAGATCGGTTTGCAGTCGCTTTTTCAACGGCGACCTCTCCGACACAAATCTACTCGATTGAAACCAAGGACCGCGATCGCCTGGTCCGTCATACCAATGAAACAATCCTTGGTATTCCAGAGGAACTACTTTCAATGGGTGAGGATTATACCTACAAGAGTTTTGACGGACTCCGAATATCAGCCCGTTTGTATATGCCTTCAGAGGCGTTGGGTTTTAAGGGAAAGAGACCCATCGTGTATTACCTTCACGGTGGTCCGCAGGGGCAGGAACGTCCTGATTTTTCATGGTTCTCAATGCCGCTCATTCAATACCTGACATTGAAAGGGTTTGCGGTTTTTGTACCGAATGTGCGCGGAAGTACAGGATATGGACTGTCTTTCACCAAGCATGTTGATCGAGATTGGGGAGGTCAGGATCGCCTGGATCATGTGCATGCGATGACCGAAATTCTGCCCAGGGACAAACGGCTGGATGTGACCCGCACAGGCGTGGTGGGGCGTTCCTATGGCGGTTATATGACGCTCACGCTGGTTGGAAGACATCCCGAATTATGGGCTGGCGCTGTCGACATGTTTGGACCCTTTGACTTGCTCACCTTTCTGGAACGGATCCCACCGACCTGGAAACCCTACTTTTATGTAGCCGTGGGCAACCCTGAGTTACCGGAGGACCTTGCATTTTTGAAAGACCGCTCTCCCAAAACCCATCTCAATCAGATCCAATGCCCGTTGCTGGTGATTCAGGGGCGTAACGATCCGCGGGTCGTTGCTGAAGAATCTGAAGACCTGGTTGAACATCTCCGGGAGATCGGGAAAAATGTGGACCTGCTCTTGTTTGAAAATGAGGGACACGGTGTAGAAAAGTATGAAAACAAGGTGCTTTGCTATAATCGTATCACCGAGTTTTTTATACAACTTCTAAAACCTTAGCAAATTGTCAAAGCGAATGGTTGGGTTCGAACAAATCAAAATAACGATAGGAAAATAAGGGCGAAGGATTTTAGAAAATCCCTTCTTAAATATTTTGTTCCATTCGGATGAATGGACATGATTCAGCTCAGGAAATAATAGGATATAAATGTGACCTGGAAAAATTATGAAGCAACCTCACGCGAGGGCGATCTTGTTCAGCTTGTGGGGAGTCGACATCGAAGCCATTTCGTCAGACTGACTGCCGGGATGATCTTTCAGACGCATCGGGGTGAGTTGTGCCATGATGATATGATCGGTAAGCCGTGGGGAAGCCGGCTTTACAGCCATACCGGGAATCCTTTTTTCCTGATGCGCCCCGGACTGGCGGACTTGATCACGGAGATTAAACGAAATACTCAGATCATTTACCCCAAAGATATTGGCTACATCCTGATGGTGATGGGGATCGGCCCGGGCGCGCATGTTCTTGAAGCAGGAACGGGTTCAGGTGCACTGACGACAGCGTTTGCATATTTCGTCGGAGATACGGGAAGGGTGACCTCCTATGAGGTGCGTGACCAGATGCAAAACCTTGCTCGTAAAAATCTGGAGCGCGTAGGGTTGTTGGATCGGGTTGAGCTGAAATTGAGGGATATTAAAGAAGGATTCGATGAACATAATGTCGATGCAGTCTTTTTAGATTTGCCCAATCCCCACGATTATTTGTCGCAGGTAAAAAACGTCCTGAAACCGGGGGGCTTTTTTGGAACAATTTTACCAACAACCAACCAGATAATTGCTGCATTGGCTGCGATGCGCCGTTATGATTTCGCGTTTTTGGAAGTATGCGAAATCTTTTTACGCTTTTATAAGCCTGATTATGAACGCCTTAGACCGACTGATCGCATGGTGGCACATACCGGATATCTTCTCTTTGGGCGATCTGTAAGTGAAAAACCGGAAGACGAAAGAACCGGTTAAAACAATTAATGTCTTGCATATACATGCGATTCAAACCGAATTAAAAAATAATTATCATGACCAAACTGACTGAAAAATTCATAGCAGAGGCTATTCAAGAATTTCAAAAATCACAAGAATCCCACCCCACAATGCCGTCCTCGCTTTTTCATAACGTCAAATTGAGACAGTCTGCAGTGATGATCCCACTTTTTCAAAATGAGGGAAATTGGCACGTTCTCCTGACGAATCGCTCCAATAATTTGGTGGAGCACCGTGGGCAGGTCGCGTTTCCGGGCGGCGCAAAGGATCGAGAAGATCAGGATCTTCAAGAAACCGCCCTTCGGGAGATGTACGAAGAGGTGGGGATCTTGCCTGAAAAGGTCCGGGTTTATGGACATCTGGGCGAAATAAAAATTGTTACAGGGTATATTGTCAGCTTGTTCGTTGGCAAGGTTCCATGGCCTTACGATCTCAGGATCAACCCTGATGAGGTCGAAAGCACCTTCACCGTTCCCCTTGAATGGCTGGCTAACCCTCAACATCGGACGATTGAATACCGTAGATATGCAGGCCGTGAAATTCCTGTGATCTTTTTTGATAATTATGAAGGACATCAACTGTGGGGAGCCAGTGCAGATATGACCATGATCCTTCTTGATGCCCTGGGTCTATCTCATGGATTTGTGCAATAAAAAAGAGGTGCTCTGAATTTTCATGAGCACCTCCGGTTTATTTTACAAAGAAATTAAAGCTATTTTTAATCTCCACCTTCGGAATCGAAGTCATCTTCTCTCTTGCCTTTTTCGATGATTTCAGGTTCTTCCGAGTCATCCAGAAGTTCTGCCAACTCGTCTTCCTCTTCCTCTTCCTCTTCAATTACAACATAAGTCACGCTGGCGATCAATTCGTCAGGGTCAGTCAGAATATCAATCGTGTCGGGCAAGTTCAGATCGCGAACGAAAATAGCACTGTCCATATCCACCAGAGCAGTTGCATCAATCTCAATCCGCTGCGGCATGTCTTTTGGAAGACACTCGATTTCTAACTCAGCGATACCCGTGACAACGACTGCATCAAAGTTGGTTACTGCTGGCGCCTGACCAATGAGTTCGATCGGAACCGCTGTTTGCAGTTTCTCTGTCAGTGAAACAGCCATAAAGTCAACATGACGCAAAGTGCCATAAATGATGTCTTTTTGTGCTTCGCGCAAAACGACGGGATAATTTTTTCCATCAACAGTTAACGTGAGCAGGCTTGAACCTGTCAGTCTGTTGATGATCTTGGAAGATTCGTGCAAATCGAGCTGAATTAATACGGGCTCAATATGCTCTTTGCCTAACCGTCCATAGATAATACCGGGCAAGATTCCCTCTCTGCGCAGTTTTCCAACTTGTTTTCCCTTAATGGTTCGTTTATGGGCTTCTAATATGATTTGATCTGTCATTTTTCCATCCTTTGAGCGCCTCTCACCTGTACCGATGCAGGTTACCTTCGCTCTATGATAAATTTGAGTAAAAATACCGGGACACCCCAGCGGAATTGAATTCTATCCATTGTCTGACCAATGGTCAAGACGAAAAATGATATCTTGCAATTGGTCAGCGAAAAATTGGATGTAATGATCATCCCATTGCGGACATCATCAAATATTTATCGGAGATTGGGTATGGAAAATCAGCCGGGATGAGTCGTAATGTCGTAATAATGTGGGTGATGATGCAAAAATATTTGATGTTGTTATTTTCCAATCATAATCTGTCGTAGTACAATGGTCTTTAATCCAATCGATTAAGGTGAAAATGATGTCGAAGACAGGAAATGCAATTGAGATTGTTGAAAAAATGCGCGATACCGTTGAAGTCTTGCTGGATGATGGGACCGTTATTAACGGACCACGAAATACGCCTGTAGGAGATTTTTTAAAACGTTATCAGGATCCCCAAAAAGCGTTAATTGTTGGTGCAATCGTTGATCATAGCCTTCGCGAATTGACCTACCCCATTTCCATTGACGCGCGGGTCACACCTGTGAATATGTCTGATTCTGATGGGGCGCGCATCTATCGCCGATCATTGATTTTCTTATTAGAAGTTGCTTTTATCGAACTTTTTCCAGAATGGACATTAACAATTGACCATTCGGTTTTTTCTGGCGCTTATTATTGTCATGTGCCTGAACAGCAGCCGTTCAGTGAGAGGCACCTTGACGAACTAAAAAAAAGAATGCTTGAACTGGTTAAGCTGGATGAACCCATGATTAAGGAAAAAGTCTCACTGAATGAAGCAAAGGAAATCTTCCTGGAACAGGGGCAGGATGATAAATTAAGACTGTTGAATTATCGAAACGAAAACGAGCTTGTTCTGTACACGATGCATGGGATACGAGATTATCACCATGGCTATATGGTTCCATCTGCTGGCTTTTTGCAATGGTTCGATCTTAAGTTGCTGGGATCAGGTTTCATTATGCAGTTTCCACGACGTCATGCCCCAAGTCGACTTTCCCCACTGCAAGATTACCCTCAACTTTTGAGCGCTTTTCGTCAATATGGGGATTGGCTTGAGACATTGGGCATCCAAAGTGTTGGCGCTTTGAATGACGCCATTAAAGAAGAACGGATCAATGAGGTTATTCTCGTTTCCGAGGCGCTCCACTCGCAGCAAATCTCGAGGATTGCGAACAACATCAGAAAAAAGAAAGAAGAGATCCGGGTTATCCTCATTTCCGGACCATCTTCATCAGGAAAGACGACCTTTTCAAAAAGGTTGGCTATTCAATTACTCTCTGAAGGTATTTCTCCTTTTGCGCTGGAACTGGACAATTATTTTGTTAATCGAGAAGACACGCCTAAAACAGCAGAAGGAAATTTTGATTTTGAACATATTGATGCCCTGAACCTGGCTATGCTTACCGAACACATTCAATGCCTTGCAGCGGGTAAAGAAACGCAGCTGCGCCGATACAACTTTAGAGAAGGGGTTAATGAACCCGGTGACACTGTACAATTGATGCCAGGGCAGATGATCATCCTTGAAGGCATCCATGGTCTCAACCCCCGTTTGTTAGAGGGTTTCCCTTCAGAACAAACCTATCGAGTTTATGTTTCCTGTCTCACGCAGTTGAATCTTGATCGCCACAACCGAATCTCAACGACGGATACACGCGAGCTGCGCCGGATTCTGCGAGATGCGCGTGATCGTGGTTACACTGCGCAGCAGACGATCAATCAATGGGAAATGGTTCGCCGTGGCGAAAAAGAACACATCTTTCCATATCAGGAAAATGCAGACATCATGTTCAACTCTGCACTGGCGTATGAGCTGTCTGTACTGAAACCGCTGGTTGAACCGCTGCTGCGGCAGGTTCAATATGGAACAAAAGAATATATTGAGGCAAAAAGATTATTAAAACTTTTGCAATGGTTTGTCCCTGTTGACACAACCCTGATACCAGACAACTCAATTTTACGAGAATTTATTGGCGGATCAATTTTGCAGGATTTTAAGATCTGGCAGAATCATTCTTTGAGTTATTGATGAGAAAATCAGATCGTCAGTTTTTGGCTGTTCATTCTTTAATGAACAGCCTTTTTATTTTGCCAGAGGAATCTTCTTCCAGTAACCAAATAATACAATCCTGATGGAATCTGGTTTTCGTTTTAAAAATGGAATGAGAAACTGCTCGAGTGCGCAGTTCAGGAAGTTGTTTTCGTTTTTTAAAAACAAATGAGGCTGCCATTACAGACAGCCTCTCAGTAGATGCATGTTTTCTTCTCAACAACTGATATTGTCTTTTAACATCTTTGCCAATCTTTTTATGCCTTCCTGAATGGTTTCAGGTTTTGAGTAAGAGAAATTTAGACGCATGGTGTTCTTCCCACCGCCCAGAGGAAAGAAGGATTCCCCGGGAACATAGGCGACTTTGGCAGCAACTGCTTTGTCGAACATTTCAGTTGTATCACAGTTCCCAGGCAAGGTTACCCACAAGAATAAGCCACCTTTGGGTTTGGTCCAATTAACACCTTCCGGCATATATTCTTCAAGAGTCTGGAGCATCACATCCCGGCGTTCTTTGTAAACCCGACGGATGGTTTGTATGTGCGTTTTCATCCAGGCGCTGTTGGCTATCTGATATGCAATAAATTGCGTCAGGGTGGAAGTGTGCAGGTCGCTGCCTTGTTTTGCCTGTACCAATTTTTTAATCACATCAACGGGTGCTACCACCCATGCCAACCGTAAACCAGGAGCCAGAATCTTTGAGAAAGTGCTGGTATAGATCACATTACCGCTGTATACAGGTACTTCTTTTGCCCGAATTTCATCATCGAAGACAACAACAGGGGGAAGATGTTCGCCTTCATAACGCAATTGTCCATAAGGGTCATCCTCCAATATTGGAACCCCATAGGCGTTTGAAATTTCAATCAACTCCTTGCGGCGTTCACTTGTGAGGGTGACGCCCGTTGGATTTTGGAAGTTTGGAAGGACGTAGATGAACTTTAAGCCGGTTCTCAAACGAGATTCGAGCAAGTCCGTGCGCATTCCATCATCGTCAAGGGGGATTGTGACATATTTCACACCATAGGCATTCCAGGCCTGAAGAGCACCGAGGTAGGTGGGCGATTCGACAAGAATTCGGTCGCCACTGTTAATGAAAATTCTTCCAATCAGGTCAAGCGCTTGCTGAGAACCCGTTGTGATGAGTACGTTATCAGCTGAGATCTGTATCCCATATTTTGTAGCGTTTCGCGCGATCATCTCCCGAAGAGGTTGATACCCTTCGGTGGTGCCATATTGAAGTGCGCCTTCCCCCATTTCTGATAGGACAATTTCAGCTGCTTCTTTGAATTTTTCGATAGGGAAGACATCGGGAGCCGGCAAACCACCTGCAAATGAGATAATGTCCGGTTGTGATGTGAGCTTGAGCAGTTCACGAATGGTTGAGCTTTTAATATAGTCCATTCGTAAAGCATATCGATCGTCCCATAAAGTATGCATATTTCATTTTCTCCTTTTTTATTTTAGAAAACGACTGATTACGGTCGCGGGGGCAGGTAAGGTTGTCCGATCGCCCATGGTAAGATTTGCCGGTGCTTTGCCAGCGTTTTGTGGTGATCCTTGATATATAAAGAGTTCTGTCCCTTCTTCCGTAAATTTGTGCAAAACAAATGCCTGACCGGTGAGGGAACCCTCTGAATTAATCGCACAACTTGTGACGGCACCGATAACCTTTCCCTTCTGATCAAGAACAGGATCGCCGGGATGTGCCATTCGGGTGCGCTTATCATCAAATTGGAAACGAACAACGGTTCCCGTCCTCTTTGCTTCCTGATCAAGAAAGGCTGTGCGCCCGATAAACCACGGTTTATATGTCTTGATAAACCGATCAAAACCGCCCTGACCAACACTCAGGTTTCGCGTCCCTCCCATTTCATGGCCGTAAAGGGGCAGACCAGCCTCAGTTCTGAGGGAGTCACGGGCACCCAAACCGCAGGGCTTCAACCCAAATTCGTCGCCAACACGCAGCAATGTCTTCCACAAAGTTACCACATGGTCGGGATGAACGAACAGCTCGTAGCCCATTCGCTCACCGGTGTATCCCGTCCGTGAGATGACCATCTCGATGTTGTTCAGGGTGACCTCGCATAATTGAGACCAATTTAAAGCGCTGATGGCGTCCTGGTCTTTCTGTGTGGCTTCCAATTTCAGGAGAATATCACGTGATTTTGGGCCCTGAATGGCAATATCTACAAGTTGATCTTTTCCGTTTTGTGGATCACGCAAATTACGCAAAATCACATTCCTGCCAAACGCAACGGCCCAGGGCGAGTCTTTATCGACCAGAACGGCACCTTGTCGGACAGCGTTCAGCCATGCCCAATCCTTCTCATCATTGGATGCATTGACGACAACCAGGTATTTTTCATCCTCCCGACGGTAAACAAGCAGATCATCGATTAGATTTGCGTCTGGATCGAGAAAATGTGTGTAAATTGATTTGCCAACAGCAAGGTTCCCAATATCATTGCCGCAGACGCTGTCTAAAAAGATGCTTGCATCAGGACCTTCAACCTGGAATACACCCATATGGGTCACGTCAAACAAGCCTGCAGTCTGGCGAACAGCCGTGTGTTCCTCGAGCACGGAAGAATACCACACTGGCATGTCCCAGCCCGCAAATGGTATCATTTTTGCGCCAAGGTCCCTGTGAATCTCGTTCAGAACAGTTTTTTTCAGAGACCCTGATTCACTTTCTACCCAGGAAAAGAGGGGCAAAGGTTCACCCTTTCTCTCATCTTTTTCCATCCCAATATAATAGGGTTTGCTTACAGCATAAGGTTGATTGTCCGCCATACCTGGTGCTGTTGCTTCAGTGTTTTCTATGCGCATGGGACCGGGCACTCGCATCAAGAGGTCTGCATCAAACTGGATATAAGCATCAGAAAGATCTCTGAGCCAGGAACTGGCCAAACCAGCCAGATTACCCGGGACAGTTAATTTGAAGGAATCAGGTGCTTCACAGGTTACAGTCCCATCAACAGCACCCATGGTGGTGTGTATTCGGGTTTTCTGGGTGTCACCCTTCTTCATATCTTCGATGTCACATGAAAGCGTGTAATTCAAAAAGAGCCTTGTCTGGTCGCCGGAGATTCTAAAACTCGCCCATTCCTGTTCAACATTATCATTGATATTGAAATAGTGAGGATAGCCGTGTCTTTGTTCATGTGGAATAAAACATTGGCCGTGGTCTGCGATGGTTTCAACCGCCAGCTTGGCTTCTTCCAAAGCTCGAAAATCCACTTTTGCACGCAGCTGCCGGATATTTTTATCAGACATGAAGTAAGGCGTGGTGCTTTCAAGCAAATCGGCAATGATATCTGCAACCTTTTTCAGGTCATCTTCTTTCAAGCACCGTTGTGTGAGAATGGTGGTGCCGAATCGAATGCCAGTAGCCGTGAAAGTGGATCGGTCGCCCGGAATGGTGTTGCTGTTGGCAACAATCCCAGCCGCATCCAGAATACGGGCGCCCATATCCCCGGTGAGGTAGGCGCCATCATCCGAATGGATGGATTTACAATCCAAAAGTGCAAGGTGGGTGTTTGTGCCGCCGTAAGGAATTCGTAAGCCGCGTGCTTTGAGTTGGTCAGCAAAAGCAACGGTGTTTTTAATGACCTGAGCCTGAATCTTTTTGTAGGATTCTGTTTTCGCAATTTTGAAGATGTGGGCAATGGCTGCGATTGTGTTGATGTGCGGTCCCCCCTGTTCGCCGGGGAAGACGGCCTGGTCAATTTTCCTGGAAAGCGCTGGTTTGTCCGTGATGATGACGGCGCCGCGCGGTCCAAGCAAGGTTTTATGGGTGGTTGACGTGATAATGTGCGCATAGCCAACAGGAGAGGGAATCTGGTTTGCGACAATCAAACCGATGATATGAGAAATGTCGGTCAGCAAATAGGCGCCAACTTCATCAGCGATCTCTCTGAATTTCTTCCAATCGGGCACCCATGGGTAGCTGCTGTAGCCAGCGATGATGATTTTCGGTTTGGTCGCCAGCGCTTTCTCATAGATGGCATCATAATCCAGTACCTCGGTCTGCATGTCCACAGTGTAGTGTTCGGCTTTGTATAGAAGCCCCGAACGATTGACCGATGATCCGTGGGTGAGATGACCGCCGTGTAAAAGGCTCATCCCGAGGATGGTATCCCCGGGTGTGAGAAGCGCAGTGTAAACAGCATTGTTTGCTGGCGCTCCAGAAAGTGGTTGAACATTGACAAAGAGATCATCAGCTGAAAAACGCTCGTTTGCAAAAGCTTCTGCACAGCGCCTTCGTGCCAGGGCTTCGACGACGTCGACATACTCCACACCTTTATAATAACGGGGGTCGCTGTAACGCCGATAGGTCCCGAGCATGCCCGTGTAGTCGAAGATCTCTTCCTCGGAAAACAAACGTGTTTCTGGTCTTGGGTAGCCTTCGGCATAGACATTTGTGAATGAAGACCCCAGTGCGTCAAAAACTGCCTTTGGGGCGATGCTTTCACTGGGGATCATAATCAGCCTTCTGGCTTGACGTTCGTCTTCGAGTTTAATTAAATTAAAAAGGCCTGGGTCCGCCGTTTCCAGGTCTTTGTAATATTGTGAGGTTTCCATCGCAACTCCTTTTGAAGGATTTCCTGAACCCAATTTAATTTGGTATTATGTTCATTTTAATACTGCAGGCCATTCTGGTCAAGGAAAGGAACCGGTCTCGATGGAACTGCGCATTGTGACTGATCGTGGTCGCTTTGATCTTATTTTTGTTTTCCAAAAATCTGGGTGTGCAGCGCCTGTTGAAAAAACCATTTAATCTTTTCCAGCAAATTTGGAGATGATGGTTCTAACCGTTTGAAAGCTGATAAAATAGTCTTAGATTAAGATGATAAATTGCGTTACTATATGATGACTTCGTTGTTAATTTAATTGGATGGTCAAAGGGTAAATCATTGAACTTTGATAAAGAAGAGATCGCGTTGATCAATGCCGCCAGGACCGACCCAGCTGCATTTGGCGAACTTTATAAAAAATATATTGACAAAATTTATAATTATATTTATTTTCGAACTGGAAACGCTCATGATGCAGAAGATCTGACCGAAAAAGTGTTCTTAAAAGCGATGAGTCATATTAAGGGCTATAAGCATATGGGATTTCCTTTTTCTGCCTGGCTTTACAGAATTGCACACAACCTGGTCGCTAATTACCATCGTGATCGCGCATCAAAACAAGAAATCTTCCTTGATGATTTGTCCGGTGTAACTCTGTATCATGCAGACCCGCAGCCAGAAGCAAAGATTGAGACCAGGCAGGAGGTTGAAGAATTGCTCAAAACCATCCGGGAATTGGCGGATAACCGACAGGAATTATTGTTTTTAAAATTCGTTGAGCAAATGTCTAATGCGGAAATTGGAAAGATTTTACGAAAAAGTGAAGGTGCAATAAAGAGTTTATATCACAGGACGCTATTGGAGTTGCGAGAAAAACTGGTATCCAAAACAAAAAAGGATGACTCATGCTGAGGATAATTGTTGATGGTTCTGCCGACATGCCCGAAGGATGGCCTGAGAAATATCAATTTAATATACTGCCGATACCCATCCAAATTGGAGAAAAGACTTACTACCAGGATGAGGATATTAATCCCGAGTTGTTTTATGAGCTGATCAAGGACGAAACCAACATACCCCGTACCGCCGCGCCCGCGCCTGACCGGATTCAGGCGTTTATTGAAAATGTGTGTCATGCCGGGGATACTGTGCTCTCATTGAATGTTTCTGGAATGATGTCCTCCACTGTTTCGATGGTGCAACACGCCGCACTAACGTTAAAGGATAAAATGAACCTGGTCGTATTTGATTCCAAAGCCGGGTCCGCTGCGCTGGCTTTGATGGCGCGAGAAGCACGTCTGCGTGAAAGGGCAGGGGAGTCGCTTGATGAAATCCTTGCCGCATTGGATGCCATCCGTGAGAAATTGATGATCGTCCTCACCATCAACAACCTTGATTTTGCCTATCGGTCGGGGCGGGTAGGTTATTTAAAAGCAGCATTATCTTCTCTTTTAAACATCAAACCAATTATCACGCTTAATAAAGGCCAATTACAGATGAATGAAATGGTTCGGACCAGGTCTAAATCCCTGGAACGGATTGTCACGAAGATCAAGGAACAATTTGATGACAGCCCGATTCGGGTTGTCATTGTTCATGCGCAGGATTTTGAATCGGCGAAAAAATTAAAAAATATGTTCACGAAATCGATGAACATCGTGGAGACAATTTTTACCGATCTGTCAATCTCTGTTGCGGCAAATTTGGGTCCAAAAACAATCGGTGTTGTTGCTTTACCTGAAAACTTATAGGAGGGGATGGATAGGATGATTTTTTTTAGTTTGGGCGATGATGGGTTATTAGCGTTGGAGCAGAAATTAAAAGCTGAACTCAACCCTGTTCAGCCAGATGATGAATTTGTGAGGGGTTTAAAGAACCGTCTTGAAGTGTCATTGTCAGATCATACAAGGCGGATAACTGCTGCCCGGCTCTTGATGATCGCGACTGGCGTGACAGTCGGGTTTGCCGTTTTCTTTATTGGGCGGGAATTTCTTCGAGAAAACCAAAGAGCCTGAATCGGCTTTTCACGAGAAAATTCTTGATCAGTAACCAAGTTGATCTAATTTTTCATTTAATACCTGGATCGATGGTTCTACCAGGATGGTGTCATCGGGGAAAATGATGGTTGGAACACTTCTATACCCCCGGTTGGTTTCTTTTACAAAATTTTCTCCAGCTGGATCTTTGTCAATATCAACCCAATCAAATTCAATTTGGCGTTCGTCGAATACCTTCAAAGCGCGTTTGGTGTCGCCGCACCATGATGTGCCATAAATTTTGATCTTTTTCAAATCAAAGCCTTTTCTGAAGAGGGGTTATTAAAATAGATTTTACTTCACTCACAAATCCGTGTTGACAGGCTTCGGCTCAAGAATCTCACGTACCCAGTCTCCGACCAGCCAGTAACGGAAATCCTCGCCATTGCTGACTCGAACACCTCCAATGACGCCATAGACCAACGAAGCCGGTACCAGCAAAATTGCAAGAAAGCCCGGGATCAGACATAAAAGCGGAATGATTAAAAAAGCCAATGCAAAACCACCGATCATGAGAACAGCAGCGACAAACATTGCTCCTATCCAAGTGATTGACTGAAAAATAAATGCTTGCATGGCATGATACGCCACAAAACGTGAGCGGTCTTTGTAAATGAAATAGATCACCAGCGCCACCATGCCACCCAGAAAACCGGTAATCAGATTTAAAAGCACACTCAAATGCGCCAGCATCGCCCAAGTTTGCTCCTCACTGGTGGTTAATGGGAAGGTTGTTGCAAGTGGTTTGACTGGCGTTGCCCCCTCATCCGTATTGAGATTTGAAAAATGAGATATCTTTTCATCGGTACCTTCGGAGATCGTTTCGCCAGTATGTTCAAGTTTATCTTCTGTTGTTTCAACGTTTTGGTTTTCCCCATTTTCGTCTTTTTTATAACGAGGAGAAGGTTCAGGGATGATGGGCTTCGCGTTTGCTTCATCTGGTGGGGTGTTTTGAAGATGGTTTGATTCAGTCATAAAAATCCTTTCTGATCAAAAAACTTGCACGTTGGCGCATTGCTAAAAAACCTTACGAAATAGAACGGAAAAAACTCGCATCGTGCTATTAAAAACCTGCCTGGTATAAAGGCAGGTTTTTAAATTATATTTTGTTCGCTTTTGATTCTAGACAAACCATCCTTGTTTCTTGACAAAGTCCGTGATCACGGGAATTTCTACGTATTCACCATTATAGGCTTTGATTCCCCATAAAATCGCGGGAACCAGCGCAATGGCACCCAGGCAAATCCCACCCAATCCGCCAATAAAAAAGGTCAGTACACCAACAATTGCTGAAATAACACCGACAGCAATCCAGTAAGCCAGCGCCTGCGGGTAATGTGCTTTTAAAAACGGACGTTCTTTTTTGTCTTCCGTCAGCAGGATGATGATTGGGAATATGACCCCAAGAATGTAGCAAAGCATAGCCCAGGTCTTGTCTTCACTGGTGATGTTCGGATCGATTACTTTTTCTTCCATCATTTTTCCTCCATTTCAATTGATTGTGTTGTTGTGTTGCTATGTTGCTGAACTTGAATTCATTTTAGCACAACAGTCACCTAATGGGAAATGGTTTTCTAATGGGTTGAAACAGGATGTGTTAAAATAAAGACTATGGATATTCGTGTGGTGTTTATGGGTTCGCCAGATTTTGCCTTACCGACACTGAGGGCGCTGCATCAAAAATTTAACGTGATCGGTGTTGTCACGCAGCCTGATCGACCCGCAGGACGAGGTCAAAGGCTTCAGCCCCCTGATGTGAAGTTGCTGGCGGAATCGTTGAACCTTTCGGTGATCCAACCAAAATCACTGAAGGAACCAGTGGCGCTTCAACAATTAGAGGAATGGCACCCTGATGTAATCGTTGTGGCTGCATTCGGGCAAATTCTGAGAGAAAATGTGTTGACTTTACCTCGGTTTGGATGTGTGAATGTTCACGCTTCCTTGCTGCCCCGCTGGCGAGGAGCTGCCCCTGTTCAGGCTGCGCTTCTAAATGATGATACAACCGGCGTTACCATTATGAAAATGGATGCAGGACTTGACACAGGCCCGATCCTCAGCCAAGGTGCCCTGCAGATTCCACCCGATAGCACTGCCGGTGATCTTTTTTCTATTCTTGCAAAAATGGGAGCGGATTTATTAATTGATACGCTTCCCGATTACGTCCAGGGACAAATTCAACCTCAACCGCAGGATGAAGAACAGGCGACCTATGCGCCACGTTTAGCCAAATCAGATGGTGAGCTTGATTTCAATTTGCCAGCTGCGATTCTGGCACGAAAGGTGCGCGCCTACAATCCCTGGCCCGGGACTTTTTCACACTTCGAAGGAACACGCATCAAAATATACCGTGCACATGCCAGTGAACGAAACCAAGTGAGGCCGGGTAAACGGTATGTGATAGATGGTCAACCAGCCTGGGGCACATCCCAGGGGATTCTGGTGCTCGATGAAGTTCAACTGGCTGGAAAGGGACGTCTTTCTGGTTTAGAATTTCTGCGCGGTGCGAAAAATTGGATTGAATAAGAGGAGCAACGCAAATGGGAAAATATGTTTTGGCAATTGATCAGGGAACAACCAGTACGCGGGCAATGATCTTTGACCATGCCGGCAAGGTGGTCGGACTTAAACAAAAGGAACATGAACAGCTTTATCCCAAACCAGGCTGGGTCGAGCACGACCCGATGGAGATCTGGTCTGCAACCCAGTTCGTGGTACAGGGAGTCTTGCATGAACAAAATCTCGAAAATGAGGATATCCTGGCAGTGGGCATTACCAATCAGCGTGAGACAACCCTTGCCTGGAATCGAACGACAGGAAAACCCTATCACCATGCAATCGTCTGGCAGGACACGCGTACGGATAATATGTGTGCACAATTAGCCCGGGATGGCGGGCAGGACCGTTTCAGGAAGATCACGGGCTTACCCCTGGCGACCTACTTCTCTGGACCAAAGCTTACCTGGCTCCTTGAGCATGTGGACGGTCTGCGGGCAGATGCAGAATCGGGAGAAGCTCTGTTTGGAACAATTGACTCATGGCTGATTTGGAACCTGACGGGCGGAAAAGAGGGCGGTTTACACATTACGGATGTGACCAATGCATCGCGTACATTGTTGATGAATCTGGAGACCCTTGAATGGGACGAGGACATGCTTTCCATCCTGAATATTCCCGGTTTCATGCTCCCACAAATTCGCTCATCTTCCGAGGTGTATGGGACAGCAAAGGGGATTCTTTCGGGGATACCTGTCAGTGGAATTTTGGGTGACCAGCAGGCTGCTTTGTTTGGCCAAACGTGTTACGAGCCCGGGGAAGCAAAAAATACCTATGGAACGGGTTGTTTTATGTTGATCAACACAGGACATGATCCAACGCCGAGCAAATCGGGCTTGTTAACCACAGTCGGTTATCAAATTGGTGAACAGCAGGCAGTCTACGCTCTGGAGGGTTCTATTGCGATCACAGGCGCCCTGGTGCAGTGGCTGCGTGACAACTTGAGGTTGATCGACGAAGCACCAGAGGTCGAAACCCTGGCAAAAACGGTGGAGGACAGCGGAGGTATCTATTTTGTACCGGCTTTTTCCGGCTTGTTTGCTCCCTATTGGCGCAGTGATGCGCGCGGTGCGATTGTTGGCATGACGCGCTTCATCAACCAGGGACATATTGCTCGTGCAGCTCTGGAGGCGACCGCTTTCCAAACCCGGGAAGTTCTGGATGCGATGGAGGAAGATTCGGGCGTTCAATTGCGCGCCTTAAAAGTCGATGGTGGGATGGTTGTGAATGACTTGTTGATGCAATTCCAGGCGGACATCCTGAATGTACCCGTGATCCGACCGGTGGTTGCTGAGACGACGAGCCTGGGAGCGGCTTATGCTGCCGGGCTGGCGACAGGGTTCTGGAAAGATCAGCAATCTCTGAAGGAAAACTGGCGGATGGAGAAGCAGTGGAATCCCGACATGCCCGAAGATACCCGGAAAAGGCTGTACGCTGGTTGGAAAAAGGCGGTGGGGCGCACTTTTGACTGGGTAGATCCATCATGACAATGAATAACTTCACCCTCACATTCCTGCGACACGGCGAATCACTTGGCAACCTGAAAGGGTTTTACCAGGGAGGGAGAGATTTTCCGCTCACACCGCGCGGCATGGACCAGGTGCGCAGGTTGATCTCACGCTGGCAGCTTGATGGAACCCGGTTCGATCGTGTGATCACCAGCCCGCTCAAGCGGGCGCTTGATACGGCTGAGATGATCGGAGAAGCCTTTAAATGCCGTGTTGAGGTGGACAGTGCATGGCAGGAGAGGAATATGGGCCAGCTGACAGGGATAACCCGCTATGAAGCAATAAAAAAGAAAAAGAAACCCGAGTTCTTTACGCCCTACAACAATATTGGTGAAACAGGCGAGGGCGATTGGGCTTTGTATCTGCGAGCAGGTCGAGCTATCCAGGCCATACTCGACCGCCCACCTGCTCGTTATTTAATTGTTTCGCATGGGGGCATATTAAATCAGGCGTTGCACGTCATTTTTGGTATGACGCCCCAGGCGAATGGTCAGGGGACACATTTTAGATTTGTCAACACTGCCTTTTCAACGATCCATTATGCACCTGCGCAGCATAAATGGGTTGTTTGGGGATTGAATGATTTTACACATCTTGCTGTGAAGGATTTTGATCTGGAAGATGTGGAGGAATCCTGACCCCTTAGGAAAACAGTTTTTTATAAATCTCGTCTGTTTTGGCAGCCATGATAAAGTCATTGACACCAAGCCCCGGGATGTCATGCGTCCACCATTGGACTGCTGCACGTCCCCAGGTTAGTTCGATCAAGGGGTGGTGGCCATATCTTTCAGCGAGTTCACTGATGGCATTTGTGAGGGATAGCGCTTCAGCATAGTTCTTTAATTTAAATTCTCGTTTAAGGCGCGGAATCCCTTCAGCACCAATTATCTGCCAGTCCGGAATTTGACGATGCAATTCCTCGATCTCACCGTCCGACATCGGGGATGTGTTGTTTTCAAGTGGTTTGAATTTCATTTGATGGAGTTTGGACATTTGTTTTCCTTTCCATTGTTCATACGTCCATCTTTCCCAGTTTGGATTATCTTTTCAACATGGGGAAATAAAATGGTTTGGAAAAGATGATCTTTTCGATTCTAAATCAACCTGACCTTTCCAAACTTCGAAGGCTTAGTCGTTGCTGAAATAACGTCGTTTCCATTCGTACAGCATGTTCAGAGCTTCGATTGGCGTCAGGCTGTTGATATCCAAATCTTGAAAGGCTTCAATGAGCGCGTTGTTCTCGGGGAAAAGAGCCAGCTGCTGCTGGGTTGTTTTGTTTTGCTCGAGGGTGGTCCCTGAGGAGGTTTCCAGTTGTTTTAAAATTTCATTGGCACGCTGGATGACAGGTTTGGGTAAGCCGGCGATCTGTGCCACGTGAATGCCATAGGAACGATCAGCCCCACCACGGATGATTTTGTGTAAAAAGACAACCTTGCCATCGGATTCTGAAACAGCGATGTTGTAATTGCAAACACCTGGAAGCAAGTCCGCCAGTTCGGTCAGTTCGTGGTAGTGCGTCGCAAACAGGGTGTACGCTTTTAAAGACGGATGACTATGGATATATTCGATCATCGCCCAGGCGATGGATACCCCATCATAGGTGCTGGTGCCCCGTCCAATTTCATCCAGAATCAGCAGACTGCGTGGGGTGGCATTGTTCAGGATGTTCGCCGCTTCAATCATTTCGACCATAAAGGTGGATTGTCCAGCGTGGATTTCGTCCTGCGCACCGATTCGGGTGAAGATCCGGTCAATCAGACCGATTTTGGCAGAGGCGGCGGGAATAAAAGACCCCATCTGTGCCATCAGCACGATCAAAGCGACCTGACGTAAAAAGGTGGATTTGCCGCTCATGTTTGGCCCGGTAATGATCCGAATGATTTCATCCTGTTCTAGGATCACGTCATTAGGAACAAACCGTTCAGATGTGCGCAGTTTTTCAACCACAGGGTGGCGCCCGTCTCGGATCTCAAGGCATTTTTCCTCGACGACTTCCGGACGGAGATAGCCATTCAGGGCAGCTGTTTCTGCCAGCGAAAGATAGGCGTCCAGTTCTGCCAGTCCGTGGGCGGTCTCAAGCAGGTAGACAGAGCCCTGGGCAAGTTCCTGGCATACCTGTGCAAATACGCGCCCTTCGACCTCTCTGATGCGTTCTTCAGCGTTCAACACCAGGGTTTCGTATTCTTTTAATTCCGGTGTGATATAGCGCTCAGCGTTCACCAGGGTTTGCTTACGGATGTATTCATCGGGTACCTGGTCGGTGTTGGATTTTGTAACTTCAATGTAATAGCCGTAAACCTTGTTATAACCGACCTTCAAGGGTTTGATGCCGGTTCGGTTTTTCTCTGATTTTTCCAGGTTTGCAATCCACTCCCGAGCGTGCTGCGAGGAATCGAGGATGCTGTCAAGCTCTGCTGAGAAACCCTTGCGAATCACACCGATATTTGCGAGGGTGGCGGGCGGGTTGTCCTGAATAGCAGATGTGAGCAACGCCAACGGATCTTTGCAATCATGAATTTTTGCCAGGGTGTCTTTTAATGCCGGGGGCTGATCTTTGAAAATCGCTTTCAAGCCAGCAAGGCGATTCAGGTTTTCACGAAGTGACACCAAATCCCGGGGGATGGCGTGCCCGGAGATTATCCGATTGGTCAGCCGTTCCAGATCATCAAAACTTTCCAGCGCGTCGATAACTTCCGCTCGAATCAGCCCATGTTTGAAGAAGTATTCAACGGCGTCCTGGCGATGGCGAATCTGTTCGACATTCAGCAGCGGTTTACTGACCCAGCGATGCAGCAGGCGACCTCCCATTGGGGTTTGGCTGGCATCCAGAATGCCCAGCAGGGAGCCCTGTTTCTTTCCTGTGCGAATGGTTTCTGTAAGCTCAAGGTTTCGCCTCGTTTCGGCATCCAGTACCATGAACTCATCCAGCGTATAGGTGTTGAGCGATGTCAGAAGTTTCAAGGACTGACGCTGGGTATCTTCCAAATATGAAAGGATCGCGCCGGCAGCCCGGATTGCCATGGTTTTTCCCCTCAAACCGAAGCCTTCTAAGGTGGTAACTTCAAAATGCTCCTGAAGGTGTTCTGTGCAGCGACCCAACTCATAGTGCCAGCTTTCGTAGGGCGAAATAAAACCTGGCAAACCCTCAATTTGAGGTAAGGAATCAGGCCATAGTATTTCTGAAGGTTGCAAACGAAAGAGCTCTGAACGAATTTGGTTGATGATATTTTTGTCTTTGATCTCTGTGGTTGCGAATTCTCCAGTGGAGATGTCGACATACGCGATCCCCGCGTGATTCTCAACGTAAAAAACGGTTGCCAGATAGTTGTTGTGGGTTTTCTGAAGCAGTCCGGGTTCAATCACTGTACCGGGCGTCACCACACGAACAACTTCTCGGGGAACAAGTCCATTCTCCGGCTCATCCGAGACCTGTTCACAGATCGCAACATGGTAACCTTTGTCAATCAGTCGGGAAAGATAATTCTCTGCGGCGTGATGAGGAATCCCTGCCATTGGGACACGAATCCCCTTGGAAACCGGACGGGATGTCAGGACGATGTCCAGCTCACGTGAGGTGATTTTGGCATCCTCGTCGAATGTTTCGTAAAAATCGCCCAGACGAAAGAAGACAATCGCGTCAGGATATTGACGCTTGATGTCAAGATATTGTTTTCTCAAGGGAGTGACTTTGGTCATCGCAATAGTTTTTCTTAAGCCCGGCGATAAGCGAAATTAATTTGAAAACATTCACACAAAACAATGCTCATAAATTATTTGATGTGTTCCTTGATGTAAATAGAAACCTGATCAAGGGCTTCGGAGAGTTTGCTGGCAACTTTGCCGCCTGCTTGCGCCAGGGTTGGTCGCCCTCCACCTCCGCCGCCCACGACGCTTGCGACCTGTTTAATCAGTTCGCCAGCGTGCAAGCCGCGCTTGATAAGATCATCTGTGACTGCTGCAATCAGAACGGGTTTGTCATTTTGAACAGAAGCCAGCAGAATGAGCCCTGAAGCATATTTCTCGCGAAACTTATCAGTCATTTCCCTTAAACTGTTAGCATCTGCATCGGGCAGGATTGCTCTGAGAACAGAGACGCCATCAATTTCTTCAATTTCCGATAATTTTTGTTCAAAAGCGTTGACAGCCTGTCGGTTTCTTAATTTTTCAAGTTCCTTTTCAGCATGGTTTAATGCATCTGACAGACTCTCAAGTTTAGAAAAAGTCTCTGCAGGAACCGTCCCCAGGAAATGATCGATATTATCCAGAATGTTCATTCGTTCACGGGCATATTGATAAGCCTGCCAGCCGGTGATCGCTTCAATCCGCCTGATTCCTGCTGCAATACTGCCTTCATAGGTGATAATAAACAGCCCGATTTCACCCGTTTCATCCACATGGGTGCCGCCGCACAGTTCATAGGAAAGGGCGCCCTGATCACCAATCTGAATGGTTCGGACAACGGCATCATATTTCTCACCAAATAATGCCAGTGCGCCCTCATCAATGGCTTGCTGGAGGGGTTTTTTCCCGATATTGAGCTGATAATTTTCCAGAATTGCCCGATTCACATGGGCTTCCACATCCAGCAGCTCTGTGCGGGTCATTGGTTTCGGATGTGTGAAATCAAAACGTAATCGATCCGGTGCGACCAGGGATCCCGCCTGGCGAGCGTGAGCGCCCAGGACGGCATGCAGCGCGGTGTGCAGCAGGTGCGTGGCTGTATGATTGCGCATGATCTGAGTGCGGCGGTCCTGGTCCACCCTCAGAAGAGCCCTATCACCGACATGGGGTTGCCCGTGGACAATCTCGCCAATGTGGATGATGATGCCTGCTGCCGGTTTACGCATATCGGTGATCCGGATACGCCACTTTCCTTCATCAGCGCTGACAATCTCGCCGGTATCGGAGACCTGTCCGCCAGATTCCACAAAGAACCAGGTTCGGGGCAATAAAACAGCAATTTTCTCACCGGGCTCTGCACTTTGAACCTGCTGTCCATCCTTTACCAGTGCTAAAATCTCCAGCGGTTCAAGGATGGGCTGGTACGGGTCGTAGGTGACACCACCTTGATCCAATTTATTTAATTCGTGTAGTTGTTCTGCGATGTGCGTATAAATCTGAACATCTTCGCCACCCAGCTCACCGAATGCCTTACCCGTGCCTGAAGCAAGACGATGTGCTTCCATAGCTGCTTGAAAACCATCCGTATCGACATCGAAGCCCTGTTCCTGGGCGATGTCGCGGGTGATCTCAAGGGGCAGACCCAGGGTAGCGTAGAGGTTGAAGGCTTTTTTCCCATCCAGAACTCGTTTACCTTCCGCTTCAACCTGCGACAGCGATTCCTCCAGATGTTCTAAACCTGCATCGATCGTTTTTTTGAATTGAATTTCTTCACGGGTCAGGTTATCCAGAATGGTTGCTGCGTTGCGGCGAAGCTCGGGATAAAAATCACCATACTCATCGATTACGATCTGTGCGACCTTTGCCATAAAGGGCTCATTCAGATTAAGTTTTGCTCCAAAGCGCTCTGCACGTCGAATTAACATCCGGCAGATATAATTTCTTCCCACATTGCCAGGGACAACCCCGTCGGCGATCAGGAATGTGGTCGCGCGGGCGTGATCGGCAATCACCCGGTAGGGTGTCAGATTCGCTTCTCGTTCCGCATCGGTTTGCCCTGTGAGTTTCTGGATACAGTGAATTATCGGAGAAAACAAATCGGTTTCATAGTTTGAGCGCACATTCTGTAATACCGAGACAATCCGCTCAAAGCCCATGCCGGTGTCCACATGGGTTTTTTCAAGGGGCACCAGTTCTTTTTCTGAGATGCGATTGTATTGGATGAAGACATTGTTCCAGATCTCGAGAAAGCGTTCGCAATCTCCGTTGACACGGCAAGTATGGTTGGGGTCATCGGCGAGGTTGCAGAATTCTGGTCCTCGATCAATGTGGATCTCGGTGTCCGGTCCGCAGGGGCCTGTTTCAGCCATCTCCCAGAAATTGTCTTTGCGTCCGAAAGGAAGCAAATGATTAGGATTGAACCCCGGCTGGTCAAGCCATATTTCAGCCACTTCAAGGTCTTCCGGGATCTCATTCAGGTCATCTTTGAAGTAGGTAGCCCAGATCTTTTCCTTTGGTAGTCCCCAAACTTCCGTCATCAGCTGCCACGCCCAGGCAATCGCTTCCTTTTTATAATAATCACCAAAGGACCAGTTGCCCAGCATTTCAAAGAAAGTATGATGGGTGTTGTCTCGCCCGACTTCTTCGAGATCATTATGTTTGCCCGAAACACGAAGGCATTTTTGTGCATTCACAGCCCGGGTATAGGGACGGTGATCCGTTCCAAGAAAAACATCTTTAAATTGAACCATACCTGCATTGGTGAAGAGCAAAGTGGAATCGCCACCGGGAACCAGCGGTGAAGAAGGAACAAAAGTATGTCCTCGCTCAATGAAAAAATCGATAAATTCCTGCCGGATTTGGGCTCCTGTGCGTTTTTCAGTCATAACAACTCCAAATGCGCAAGTCAATTACGCAGCACTTTCTAAATAAAATTTGATCCCTGTTTTTAGAAGATCCTTCTTATTTTACTTGAAAACCATTAATAGATGGAGCAGCTGTTTTCACCTGCATGAAGCATGGCAATAAATCAATAAAATATCAGATATCAAGCCAGGCATCCGTTATGAAAAAAGGGATTGAACCAGATAAATCGGGTTATAATGATAGATAACCAGAGCCAAGAAAGGGACGGAAGAGATGCGTATCAACAAATGGCATAGGCTAAAGATTTCTTTTCAGCAGGTTCTTTTATTCGTTTTATGTTCTTTTTTTCTAATTTCCTGTACCTATCCAATTTTTGTAAGATCCGACGGCACTGGTCAACCAGGCTCAGCTGACGCGCAGACGTTTGCGTCTGATGATGTGATCGAGACCGGGGAGAATGAACAAACCTCTGATGATCAACAGAAGAAACCACTTTGTGGAGATTATGAGAGAATGACCGTGCTGGTTTTAGGCATCGACAACCACGCCCAGGCGGATGCGATCAGGATGGTATCGGTAAATTTTGTCACCGGTGAGGCGAGCGTGATTTCCATACCGCGAGATTTTTATGTTTCCGTGGTTGGTTTTGAAGATAAAAATATCCATCAAGGGCGAATCAATGCCACTTATGGATATGGCGAGAAATACTGGGGTGAAGGAAGCGGGGTTTCCTCGATATCTGAAAACCTTGCTCACAATTTTGGCGTTGAATTTGACCGTTATGTCGTCCTGAATTTTGATATTGTCGCTGAGTTTATTGATGTAATTGGCGGGGTGGATATCCATCTTGAACAGGCAGAAGCAGACCATACGGTCAATTTCACAAGAGGTGACCACCACCTGGATGGTGAAATGGCAGTAAAGTTCATGCGGATGCGTCGCTATGATGATGACTTTCATCGTATCAATCGTCAATCAATGATCATTAAGGTTTTTTACTCAAAGGTTATGAACGAATTGGAGCCTGATCAGCAAGTGCAGTTGGCGCTGATGGTTTTGAGTGATCCCAACATTAAAACAAATTTTACAGCAAATGACATTTATCCACTCATGTGCCTGGCAAAGCTTATAGATAGTGAAGATGTTAATTTTATCGAAATTCCAAAGTCCATGTATCACAGCGCCACAACCAGTTCTGGTGGCGCCGTACAGATCCCCCACGACTCTGTTGCTCCGTTTATTCAAATTGTGATGGACGGGAATGATCAGGTTGATGACAGCGCCTTAATAGAAGAATAAGGATACGCGGGGTTGAGAATGGCGGGTTGGTTCATGGACAGCCTGATCAGCGGTGAGTTGTCCGTATATCCCTTGATGTCGGATTGCAGCCCGATCTCTAAGGAGTTAAAGCTTTATAAATTAAATTAACTTCATACGGGAGGAATTGTTAATTTATTACATGACTTACAATTTGCGTTTATCAACAAAAGTGGGAATACTGAGGCGCGTCAAGTGCGATGCAATTTTTGAGCATGGTATAATTGCCAATCTAAACTTAGGAAAACATTAAAAACCTTTATAATGATGATTTGGGAGGATCTACGCAACATCTTAAATATCCCAAAAAATGAATTTAGGTTAAGATCATAAAGTTGCGCTTATAATGATTATTTATATAGATTGCTTGGGTTCATGACCTATGTCCTTATCTTGGTACGTTTTACACAGTAAGCCTAATCAGGAAGAATTGCTTTGCTCTCAGCTTGAGCATCGAAATATCGTCGTTTACTATCCCCAGCTTCGCGTCCAACCTGTCAACCCACGAGCACGAAAAAGCAAACCTTTTTTTCCGGGCTATCTTTTTGTGCACGTGGACCTTGAAAAAATCCCGCTCTCGAATTTGATGTATATCCCCGGAGCGCGTGGAGTGGTCAGTTTTGACCGTCAACCCGCCAGTGTTTCTGATGATGTCATTGATGTGATCAAAAAGAACGTATTGCAGATGAACCGGGGTGCTAAAGAACCACAAAAAGGCATAAAACAGGGTGATAAGGTACTGATTAAAAGCGGCCCTTTTGAAGGCTACCAGGCGATCTTTGATTCTGAACTGGATGGCAGCGACCGTGTGCGGTTGCTTATTCAGCTTTTGCACCAGGAACATGTTCGCATTCAGGTTTCAGTTAGCATGGTGCGACCCGTAAAACCATAACACCAGTTCGCATGGATGGGGGTCATCGAAATGGTGGTTGTGTACATATCTTTCAACCAGCCGACAGAAGGTTTTAATGTCGGAGGGGCGGATGCGTGGAAAAAATAAATGGTCAGAAGCAGTTTTGTGGCACGGCATTGCGATTGCACTTATGAAATCCTAATTATTTTGAAAAGCAACTTTCGAAATCATCCATTATTTTGTTTGTTTTTGACCTGTCATCAAACATCTGTATACAATCATCTGTTATCATCAATGAGATTTACAAATCTGAACACGGAGAATTAATTAACAGTAAACAAAAAAATGAAAGCATCTATCATCATTCGAGCCTATAACGAAGAAAAACACATCGGACGCCTGCTTTACGGCATCAGCCAGCAGACATACATGAATGTGGAAACCATTCTGGTTGATTCCGGTTCCACGGATGCAACACTGGCGATTGCCGCTCAGTATCCTGTGAAAGTTGTTCATATCACCCCTGAGGAATTTACATTCGGGCGATCTCTCAATCGCGGTATTGATGCTTCCTCAGGCGATGTGATCGTTATCACCAGCGCCCACTGCTACCCTGTCTTTCCGGATTGGCTGGAACAACTCATCAAACCTTTAGAACAGGCGGATGTCGCCCTCTGTTACGGCAGACAAAGTGGTGGAGACACCAATCATTTTTCGGAGCATCAGTTTTTCAGTAAATTTTTTCCAGCGAACTCGGTTCTCCAGCAAGCGCATCCCTATTCTCATAATGCCAATGCTGCTGTAAGACGAACCCTCTGGGAGCAAAACCACTACAACGAAAATCTGACCGGGCTGGAAGACCTGGCATGGAGCAGTTGGGCGATGGAGTTGGGTTATTCGATCGCTTATGTTGCCGAAGCCGAGGTGGTTCATCTGCACGAAGAAACCTGGCGTCAGGTGTATAAACGTTATAAAAGAGAAGCAATCGCACTCAAACAAATCCTGCCTGAAAGCACGTTTACGTTTGGGGATTTCCTGAAAAATTGGACGAAATTTATAATTTTGGACATGAACCAGGCGCGGCGAGAACAGATCTTTTTTAAAGAATTGCTTTCGATCCTTACTTTCCGCTGGATGCAATATTGGGGCACCTACAGAGGTTTCCATTACCGGGGAGAGGTCAATGCGCAACTCCACCGTGCATTTTACTATCCGCCTGGCATCCTCGAGCACAAAATTCCAAAATCGCGCGAGGTTGAGCCGATCTCTTACAGAGATGACAGCAGCAGTAGTTGAAGGAAGAATGCTGAAGGCAGAAAGGGAACTGAGAAGATAAACGAGAAAATGATCAAAGATAAGAAACCCCAGGTTGCTTATCTGGATTTACAGGTCTGGCAGAAGTGTATCGACCTTGCAATAGACATTATCCACCTCATCGAGGGTCTTAACACCAATCACGAGTATTATCATTTGATTGAATAACTCGAATCAACCACAACTCAATCCCGACAAATATTGCTGAAGGTAAGGTATGGCTTCAGAGCAAGAATACATTCAATCTTTATATATTGCGAGGGATTCAATTTACGCAACACTTAGGCTCCTGGAAATCTTCTTCAGACAAAGATGGATCAGTTATAAAACTTTTTTGGAATTTGAATTAACAGCATTCGAAATCAACTGGATGTTTCAAGGTCTTATAGCCCAATCTCTAAAAGTCAGTAAACCTGATATTTTCGAATCCATTATTTTCCTTTCACCTTTCACTTATGAACAATCATCTATGAGTTTTGACCTATGAAATCTTACTTACTGACCGGTTCCGCCGGCTTCATTGCCTATAAAGTTGCCGATCTGCTTCTGAAGGACGGTCACGCTGTTTACGGTGTCGATAAGATCGATGATGCCTATGATGTGCGCCTTAAACATTATCGGCTGGACCTTTTGAGAAAGCATCCGAATTTCCACTTTCTTAAAGCGGATATTGCAGACCGGGATATTATTGCTTCTCTTTCAGATTTTCTGCCTGAATCCGTGGATGGTGTCATCAACCTGGCTGCACGTGCGGGAGTCCGCACCAGCCTGTCCGACCCGTGGGTCTATGTCGATACGAACGTGACCGGTACGCTCAATATGCTCGAGCTTTGCCGCCAGCGGGGTATCCCCAAGTTTGTCCTGGCTTCCACATCCAGCCTTTATGCCGAGGTTTCCGCTCCTCCCTTTAAAGAAAATTATGACACCGATCATCCGTTGCAACCCTATGCTGCGACAAAGAAAGGTGCTGAATCCCTGGCACATGCCTACCACCACCTTTATGGGGTGGATGTAACCGTCCTGCGGTATTTCACCGTCTATGGCCCCGCTGGACGCCCCGATATGGTCATGTTTCGCTTCTGTCAGTGGATCTCGGAAGGAAAACCCGTGGTGGTCAATGGTGATGGGGAGCAGTCCCGGGGCTTTACTTACCTGGATGATATTGCTCGCGGCACCATCCTGGCGCTCAAACCTCTGGGTTATGAGATCATAAACCTGGGCGGGCATCAGGTTATCACCATTAACCAGCTCATCCATATGCTTGAAGAGCGTTTGGGTAAGAAAGCAAATGTGACCTATGCCCCCTTTCACACTGCAGATGTTCATACCAACCAGGCAGATGTGGGTAAAGCCAGGGAACTCCTTGGCTGGCAACCCCAGGTAGATTTGGCTGTGGGTGTGGACCGGTTGGTGGCGTGGTATTTGCAGGAGCGTGCATGGGTGAAGGATGTGGAAACACCGTAGGGTAATTGAAGGCTCAAAGAAGGACTGAAGATGGCTGACGGGGGATGGGTCAAGAGAGATGGGAGACTGAGGACGGAAGACGGGCAAAGAAAGACGGGAAACTGAGGACGGAAGCCAGAAGCAAAATTATGGAATTATATAAATTTCAAAAGCTGGAAACCTATCAACTGGCTTTAACTTATACAAAAACAGTTTATATGCTCAGTAAAAAATTACCTGATCGTGAGAGATTTAATTTATCAAGTCAGATAGAAAGGGCTGCAACATCCATCGCTCTCAATATTGCGGAGGGCTCCACAGGACAAACAAACCTTGAGCAGAAAAGATTTCTTGGTCTTGCATTGCGGTCTTATCTTGAAACAATTGCCTGTCTGGACCTGATCGAACAATTTGAATATCTGTCTGCGGATGAAATCAGCGAAATTCGGAAACAGGGACATCAAGTTTTTGTTAAATTAATTGCTTTTAGAAAGGCGTTAAATTGACCGACGACAGGAGATGGTTAATTGGTCCCCGGTCTTCGATCCTCCGTCAACAGATTTCTGTCTTACCTTCGAACTTTGAACCATCAACTTTCACCTATCAGCTATGAACTAAGATTATGAACAACACAACCGATACCGAAAACTGGGATCTCATCATTACACCCCGTAAAAAATGGTACGACCTTCAATTGGGTGATGTTTGGCGTTACCGGGATTTGATCGCGCTCTTTGTCCGGCGTGATTTTGTCTCCCTTTATAAACAGACAATTCTGGGTCCATTGTGGTTTCTGATCCAGCCCTTATTGACGTCGGTTGTTTTCACGGTGATCTTTGGTAATATTGCCCAGCTTCCCACCGATGGCTTACCCCAGCTTCTGTTTTATATGTCTGGAACCGTGTTGTGGGGTTATTTCTCAAGCTGCCTCACAAGCACATCCACAACTTTTGTTTCGAATGCCCATCTTTTTGGTAAAGTTTATTTCCCTCGTTTGGTGATGCCCATCTCAACGGTCATTTCCAACCTGATAACGTTCAGCATCCAGTTCCTGTTTTTCATGGTATTTTATCTTTACTTCTTTCTGCGAGGTTCAGAAGTTTCTCTGAATGTGTGGGCATTCTCACTCCCTTTGCTGATCTTCCTGATGGCAGGCTTGGGCCTGGGCTTTGGAATTATCATCTCGTCCATGACGACCAAGTATCGGGATTTGACCTACCTTGTTTCTTTTGGCGTTTCATTGTGGATGTATGCAACACCGGTCATTTACCCTGTTTCATCGATTCCAGAAAAATGGCGTTGGGTTGCCACCATCAATCCCGTGACCCCCATCATCGAGACATTCCGGATGGGTTTCCTTGGCGCAGGAGATGCTTCATGGCTCGGTCTGGCTTATAGCGCAGGGTTTATGCTGGTTGTGATGTTTATCGGTGTTGTGATTTTTAATCGGGTTGAACGGACCTTTATTGACACGGTGTGAGAGCTGACCCCAGCCACTTTGTTCAGCGGTTTTGTAGCAGATGGCAAGGAAAATTTGAATGCTTAACCAATAAACCATGCGAGAAAAACCTTTCATCTTTAAGATTGATACGCGTTCCATGCCCAATAAATTTCAAACCCTTCTTCTCATCCTTCTCCTCATCATCCTGATCGTGGGTTTCTTTGTTCCCAATGGAATCCGCACGGCAGTTTCGAATAACATCTGGTCGATTTCCTTTCTTAAGGCGAATGGCAAATCTGAAACCCTGGATAACCAGCCGACAAACATCCCCCCCGGACATCGTCATGCTGGTGTACTTCTGGCGAATCAAGCATTGCGAGAAGACCCGGCATCACTGGATGCGGCATTTATGGAACCCCTGGTGATGATTCCCGATCGGCTCAACCTCAGAACCCGTGCCAATCTCCTCTTTCTTCAGCAGGATTATGAAAACGCCATTTTTATTTGGAAAGACCTGGGTATGTGGTCGACCTTGCAGTATGCTGCTTCAACTTTGTTGAAAGAAGAGAAGTTCGATGAGGCGATTCTTGCTTCTCGCAGCGGCTATGAGTTATATCCGAACAGATCGGTGAGCAATTATAAAAACACGATGATGGCGAAAGCCAACTTCTTGCTCGAGCAAGGACAACTCTCTGAAGCGATTTCAGAATATAAAACGATCATTGTCCGATTCCCTGGAGAAGGAAGCCCTTTCGAAGCACTTGCCAGAGCATATTGGAATAATCAACAGCCTGACCTGGCTTTGTTTACCCTTGAACAGGGTTGGGAACTGAATACTGGCAATGCCCGCTTTTTCATCACCGCTGCCAGCATCTATGAGCAGAATGGCATGACAGCAGACGCTTTGCGAGCCTATCAAAGCGCGCTTTTGATCGATCCTGATAACAGCACAGCGCTCAATGGGATTGAACGCTTGACAGGCGCAAATGAATAACGATCCCCTTATTTCGGAACATGTTTTTCAAGAGCAAGAGAGGACAGGTCGCTGGTGGACTTTATCTCGCTCAACCCGGATCGACCTTGTCCTGGGCGCGATCTTCCTTCTGACTGCCGCTCTGTATGGGATTTTGATGATCAGGAGTCGGGTTCCCCCGATCGGCTTAATCGGGGTGGGCGTCCTGTGGTTGGTTTACGCTTTTCTTGGTGGTCGCCTGTCTTTTGCCACGCCGATGGACCTGCCCGTCCTCGGCTTGCTGGGACTGCTTCCGCTCACACTTGGCATCTCTATTGATTGGGATCTGTCGCTCCCAAAAATCTACGGGCTGGTTTTAGGCATCATCCTGTTTTATCTGGTGGTGAATCTTGTTCGCAATTACCCGCGCCTGAAGTTTGCCATCCTCGCGCTGATTCTGCTTGCGGTGGGAACAGCCGCATTGGGATTGTTGACTGCGGATTGGTCTGAAGGCCTTTTTGATGGCGTAACGAGAATTCAGCACAAATTGATCCGCATTCTGCGTTTGCCGTCGCAGTTCGCCGAGGCGGGTGATGCCAATGTCAACACCATCGGCGGCGCACTGACCTTCTTCGTCCCGCTGTTGGGGAGCCTTTTTTGGGATGACAGCGGCTTCTATCGGAAATATCTGCGACGCAATCGTCATCGGAAACTTCTCAAAATTGTTTATAAAGTCCTCCTTGGCGGCGCGCTTTTATTTACCCTTGGGATCCTGATCCTGACGGGGTCGCGTGCTGCTTACCTGGGCTGCGCTGTTGGGATGCTTTTGATGGCAATTCTCAAAGAACGCCGCATCACCTGGCAAATTTTACTGATCTTTCTGGTCGCATTATCCCTGGCAGTTATCGTCCTTGGAAAAGGCGACCCCTTTGCATTCATTCCAATCCTTACCGATCGGGGAGAAATCACACTCGATCAGCGCGTCCATCTCTGGCAAGAATCGATTGGAATCATCCAGGATTTCCCGCTGACAGGCGGCGGAATCTTTACCATGGGCAGACTTTTGAGTGAATCCTACGTCTTCAGCTTCTTTCCGGGCGCAGAGGAACACTATATGCACGCCCACAATCTGCTGCTAACCGTGGCTTTTGACCTGGGCATCCCGGGTCTGGTTTTGTATACGGCTTTGTTGGGCAGTTTTAGTGTCATGGCATTCCACAACTTTGATGTTGGACGCTCAATTGTCCGTGCCCTGGTGGTGGGCTTGGCAAGCGGTATGGCGGCGCATCATGTCTTTGGGCTGCTGGACGCCAATGTGCTGGGGACCAAGCTTGGCGCGATCCTGTGGATTTTCCTGGGGCTGATGGCTGCTATCTACGTGCATCAGGATAACTTGCATTGGCGGATCTCGTCACGCAAGAAACCTCAACCGGGAAAGAGGATCCCCAGGTTGGACCCGGCGTTTTGTAAAAAGAGGCTCCTTGATCTGCTGTTAGGTTTTGCATATTGGCTTGTGATCTCTCTTGTGTCTGTGATTTTCATCACGCTCAACCCGATCCTAAGCCTGATGGTCGCCACCCTGGGTGGCATCCTGCTGGGGGTGGTCCTCACGAAACGTTTTGTGCTGAGGAACACAAAGAACAAGAAGAATAAATTAAACCACGAAGGACTTGAAGAAGAGGAAGAAAGAAATAAACCACGAAGGACACAAAGAGCACAAAGTTAAAAATATTATAAACATCTTTTCTTATTGTATTTAGCGATCTCATCATGCTCATAGGATATTGTGGTTCAAAAGACTATAAAAAATAAACCGCGAAGGACACTAAGAACACAAAGTTAAAAATATTAAAAAATTCTTTTCTTAGTGAACTTTGTGTTCTCATCGTGCCCGTAGGGTGTTGCGGTTCAAAAGGCTATAAAAAATAAACCACGAAGGACACTAAGAACACAAAGTTAAAAATATTAAAAAACTTCTTTCCTTAGTGATCTTTGTGTTCTCATTGTGCCCGTAGGGTATAGTGGTTCAAAAAATCTTTTTCTTTTTTCTTTAGTTGTTTTCGTGGTTGAAAGGAAATAATGACTGACATCGAATCCATTGCTGCCCAAATCGTCGACTCCGCCGTCAAAGTCCATAAGGCATTGGGTCCCGGATTGCTCGAATCGGCTTATCAAGCCTGTCTGGCATTCGAGCTGACGAAACGCGGTGTCTATGTGGAATGTGAAGTCTTGCAGCCGATCAATTACGACGGTCACCACATTGACGCCGGTTACCGGGTCGACATGCTCGTTGAGAATGCCATCATCATTGAGAATAAATGCGTTGAGAAGGTTCTTCCGATACATATGGCACAGATCTTGACTTACCTCAAGTTGCGCAATTTAAAATTAGGCTTTATCATCAACTGGCATGTGCCACTGATCAAAGACGGCATCAAGCGAGTTGTTAATAAATTATAGAAAAGAAATGAACCGCGAAGAACGCAAAGAACACAAAGAAAAATTTTAAAATTATTCTTAGCGAACTTCGCGACCTTCGTGGTTCAAAAACAATAAAATAAACCGCGAAGAGCACAAAGAACACAAAGTTTAAGAATATTAAAAATTTCTTTCCTTAATGTACTTAGTGACCTCATTGTGCCCATAGGGTATCGTAGTTCAAAAATAATAGAATAAACCGCAAAGATCGCAAAGAACGCAAAGTTAACAGAAAAAGAATAAAATCTTTCTTAATGTTTTCGCGGTTTAGAAAATCAAATAATATAAACTGCAATACCGTCGGGCTTAATGAGACTAAAAGAAAAAAATATAAAACTTCTTTCCTTAGCGAACTTCGCGGTTCAAAATTAATAAACCACAAAGAACACAAAGGGCACGAAGAAAAACAAAAAATAAAAAATCTTTCCTTGGTGTACTTCGTGATCTTAGTGGTTAAAAAATCTTAAATTTCTTTCCTTAGCGAACTTCGTGATCTTCGCGGTTCAAAATTATTATGAGTAAAACAGTTATTTCAATTGAAAACCTGACCAAACGCTATGACCTCGGCGTGATCGGCACCGGCACGCTCTCCCGCGACCTCAATCGCTGGTGGGCGCGCCTGCGCAAACAACCCGACCCCTACACCCGCATCGGGCAGCGCGACCACTTCGAACGGATTGGCGAGTCGATCCTGGCGCTGGATGACGTCAGCTTCACCGTTCAGCAGGGCGAGGCTCTGGGCATCATCGGCAAGAACGGCGCCGGCAAGAGTACGTTGCTGAAGATCCTCTCCCGGGTGACAGCGCCCACCAGCGGCGTGGTCAAAGTGAAGGGGCGCATCGGCAGCCTGCTTGAGGTGGGCACCGGCTTCCACCCCGAGCTGACCGGGCGCGAAAACGTCTTCCTGAACGGCGCCATCCTCGGCATGCGCAAGGATGAGGTGCAGCGCAAGTTTGACGAGATCGTCGACTTTGCCGGCGTGGAGAAGTTCATCGATACGCCCGTCAAGCGCTATTCCAGCGGGATGTATGTGCGGCTGGCTTTTGCCGTGGCTGCCCATCTGGACCCCGAGATCCTGGTGGTGGACGAGGTGCTGGCGGTGGGCGACGCCGAGTTTCAGAAGAAGTGCCTGGGCAAGATGGGCGACGTGGCAGGTGAGGGGCGCACGGTGCTATTTGTCAGTCATAATATGGCGGCAATTAACTCGCTTTGTGGAAAAACTTTCTTGATTAATAACGGGAAGATTGCAGCTAATGGTGATACTCCGAGTGTTATTGAAAAATACTTAAATAGCGGAAAACAAGAATCAAAAAGTGGATATGCGGAGTTGCATGATTGGAAGGACAGATATGGTAATGGTGAAGCCAAAGTGCTTTCCGCCAGATTGTTGGATATGAATGATGAAATTTGCACAATTTTTTACCGAACTAAAGAGTTCAAAATTCAGGTTGACTTTGCTTCATTCACCGAGCAGATTTTGAACTTGACTTTGGTGATAGTGAATGGAATGGGTGTAAATGTTTTGCACTTATCTCAGTTTGATTCATCAAAACCGATAATTATTGATCGCCAGGGTCAATTTAGAATCGAAGTAGCAATTCCTTCTTTACCGCTATTTAAAGGTCAATACCGAGTAATTATCGGTATACACACACAGGCACAAGTACCGGTTGATGTCGTCAGAAACTTTCTCAGTTTTTTTGTTGACGAACCATTGGACTTTCCAAGGCCACATGTTACTCCTTCAGAAGCTTTTATGGCATGGACACCGTCAGAATGGAACATTTATACTTAAAATCAGATTTTGGTAATCTGCAAAGGAGCAAAGTGAAACGTGAGCCAATAACAACTGTATACTATAATGATAATGAATACCTAATTCGAGGAAATTCCAGCAAGGATTATATTTTTGAAAGAATATGCCATACTCACTCATTTTATGATATTCAAACTCTCGAAAAGATAAGATCATTAAATTTGAAAGGAACGTACATTGATATTGGAGCAAACATTGGTAATCACTCTATTTATTTTGTAAATGAATGCCGAGCGATGTCTGTTATAGCAATCGAAGCAAACCGAAACTTAATTCATATCCTTCAAGCAAATCTTTTTGCCAATAACTTTCTTGAAAAAAGGATAAAAATTTCAGATTGCCTGATTGCGTCTTACAAAAAAGCTTTTTTTGTTATTGAAGATGAAACAAATAATATTGGCACTTCATTTTCCTCTCCGATAGCGATCGAAGGTAAGAAATTTGAAATTAGAGAAGGTATCTCGCTCGATGATATAATGCTCGAATTGAATGAAATAAAAAAATCTCATTCATAAAAATTGATGTGGAGGGTCAAGAGTTAGACGTCTTACAATCTGGAGAAAAATTAATATTGAGTAATCGCCCATTCATTTGCCTAGAAATTTTCCCAGAAAATTATCAACAAGTCGATAATTATTTAAAAAAGATGAGATATCGACAAATTGATAATTATTACCATAATTATATCTATGGATACAAGTTTTCAACCAAGTATATCTGTGTAAAAATCAAAAGTATATTTCATACTTTGAAAAAGAAAGCTAACAAATTTAATAAAAAAGTCTACAATCAAATATCAAAATTTTTCCTCAAATGAAAATTCTCTTTATGATGCCCGGTTGGAATGACGGTTCTGGACCCTGGATGACCCGAATGATGGAAGCAGTCGGTAGTGATCTTAAAGCAATTTTAGTTAATGATTCCGGAAATGAAAAAAAATGGCGAGACCATGTTCCCATTTATTCTTTAATTAACAAACCCAAAGATATTCGTTACCTTTCCCATATATTTAAATTGCTAGGTTTCGCGCTAAAGAAAGATTGCCCTCCAAAAAATCGGGTAATCAGAAAAATCATAAAGAAACATGCAATTACCCATATTTTATGTCAATATGGCACTTTTGCTGTTCAATTTATGGATGTCTGGCGAATTACCGACTCTGCAATCTTTGTTCATTTCCATGGGTTTGATCAAACATTTGATTTGCGAGGATATGATCCTCCCGGCAAAAATCGATTTAATGAAGATTACAAAAAGGAAATTATCTCCTTAAGTCACCGCGCTATTTTTATCGTTAATTCAATATTCTCAAAAAACATGCTTATTAATGCTGGAATACATCCAAATAGAATTATATTAAAATATTTTGGAACACCGCTACCAAGCAACCAAAAAAAACACAAGAATATTGATAAAGTAAAAATAATCCATTTAGGTAGGCTTGTTGATTGCAAATCTCCAGACAGGACTATTAAAGCTTTTGAAATTGCAAAAGAAATGGGCTTACAGGGTACATTATGGATTGTTGGCGATGGCCCCTTACGCGTTTTCTGTGAATTGCTACGTCAAAGATCAAAATTTAAAGAGGACATCCATATTTTTGGTGCTGTTAGTTGGTTAGAAGCACAACAAATATTGTCAACTGCTGATATTTTTACTCAACATAATATCAAGGGCGAAATTACTCAACAATCTGAAGCTTTTGGGGTTAGCATCCTTGAAGCAATGTCCTATGGCTTACCAATTGTTGGGACTAGAAGTGGAGGAGTAACAGAAACTGTTATTGATGGAGAGACAGGTATATTGGTAGAACCCGGTGATACTATAGGACAGGCTGATGCACTAATCAAATTAGCTAATCAGCCTGAACTTCGTCAAAAAATGGGGGATGCGGGCAGAGAAAGGATAGTTAATTACTTCAGTGTGGAGCGGGAAACAATTCAGCTCAGAGAGATTTTAAGGATATCGGACACAAGGTCTAAGTAGAAATATTTTGACAAACGAATTTCATGTAAGTGTAATTATCGCTGTTTATAACGCTGAACGGTTCGTGACCCAGGCGGTCCAATCCGCCCTTGCCCAGCCCGAAACGGCTGAAGTCATCCTGATCGAGGATGGCTCTCCCGACAATGCATTGGAGGTCTGCCAATCGTTGGCAAAGAAACATAGCAGGGTGTGTTTGCTGCGCCACCCGGATGGTGAAAATCGGGGTGCCCCAGCAAGCTTTAACCTTGGAATGAAAAAAGCCAACTGTGAATATCTCGCGATTTTGGGTGCTGATGATTATTACCTACCTGGTCGCTTCAGCGTCGCCAAAGAAATATTTGCTTCAAACCCGGATTGTGATGGTGTGTATGAGGCGATAGGAACAATCGTTCAAAATGAAGAAGCAGAACTCCGTTGGCGCAAATCAAAAGAAATGCAAAGCAATTTGATTACCATGACAAAATTTGTGCCTCCTGAAAAGTTACTAGAAAAATTGGTATTGGGTGGTGCTGGATACTTTTCACCAAACGGTCTTGTTTTTAAACGTAATCTTGTAAATCTTACCGGATATATGGATGAATCACTCAGGCTACATCAGGACAATGATTTTATGTTCAAACTTGCCGCAGTTTCAAAACTATTACCCGGACGCTTGGGTGAACCTGTGGCTATCAGGAGGGTTCACAAAAACAACCGAATTACTGCCCCCAGATCCGAAAACCAAAGATTTGCGGATCGAATGAAAATGTGGAAAGTCTCTTATCGTTGGTTTCTAGCCAATTCTAATCGTGAAAAAAGGGAATTAATCCTTCAGGCGCTAACGAATTTTTGGATGAATAATTATACAAAAACAACTAACCACCAATTTTATTATTTACGAGAATTAATGAAAAGAATTTCCTTATTTATTTTACCGTTCAGTTTACCTGAAGTTGTTTTCGAGCCTTATTTTTGGTTTCGTTTTCTACCAACCCGTTTGAGACAGAAATATCGATGAAATCATGGCTCCTCGTCTGATCGCATTTTATCTCCCCCAATACCATCCCATCCCTGAAAATGACGAATGGTGGGGTAAGGGTTTCACTGAGTGGACCAATGTTGCCAAAGCCAAGCCGCTGTTCAAGGGTCATTATCAACCCCATCTCCCCGCTGATTTGGGTTTCTATGACCTGCGTGTACCAGAAGTGCGTGAACAGCAAGCGGATTTGGCAAGACAAGCAGGAATTGAAGGTTTCTGCTATTGGCATTATTGGTTCGCTGGAAAACGCTTGTTGGAACGACCTTTTAATGAGGTTTTACAATCTGGAAAGCCCGATTTCCCCTTTTGCCTGGCATGGGCAAACGAGAGTTGGACAGGGATCTGGCACGGAGCGCCAGAACGGGTACTGATTGAACAAACTTATCCGGGCGAGGAAGATCATAGAGCACATTTTCAAACTCTGCTGCCTGCTTTTCTTGATGACAGATATATCAAGGTAGATGGGAAACCTCTATTCGTCATTTACCGTCCTGGTCAGCTGCCTGATGTCAAAGAGACCCTCAGATATTGGAATGAAATGGCAATAAGTGCAGGTCTGGACGGTATTTTTTTCGTAGGAGTGACGGCAAAAGTAGAAAATGGAACCGTCTACGAGGAGCTTGGTTTTGATGCGACCACAATTGTTACAACTGGGTGGAGCTCAGCATACAACAGAAGCTTGTTGTCTCGCCTGTTTACTCGATTAATGGGACGAAAGGCTTTCGTTTCAACTTACCAGAAGTTATTCAAACGACCATTCCATGTTTACAATTTCTCAGATTACTTGGTACGGGCAGTTTTTGAAGAACCAACTGATTTTGTGTATCTCCCAGGTATCATTCCGAATTGGGATAATTCGCCACGTTCGGGTATGAATGGTCACATTGGAATAAACAGTACTCCTGAAAAATTCAAAGAATTGATCCTTCGTGCTTGTGATCGAGTTAAAGAATACCCTGATCAACACCAAATTATATTTATAAAATCATGGAACGAGTGGGCAGAAGGTAATTATCTCGAGCCTGATCAAAAGTTTGGATATGGCTACTTAAATGTTATTAAGGAAGTAATAAATCATCTTTGATAAATAGTACTTTTTCATGAGAAAAAATCGCATAACTAAAAATATGATGAAATATGTTACTGACAAGAGATATCTCTATTTATTTTTAATTTCTTTGCCAAATATTGTAATCGCGACTCTTGTTTATTGATTTATTTGCCAGGATTAATGTCTCATGATTCTGTGGTGCAACGGGTAAAGAATGTTTTAAGATCGTTACGGCGTACACACTACCATGCTGTTCATCGGTGTTGAGTCTGAGAAATTCCTGTTGCCAAGATCTTTTAACCCAAACAGGAAAGTGATTCTCATTAGCTCTTTAGGAAGTATGAATTCAGAGGAGAACCAGGAGTTGATTATAAAGGCTGTGAGAAAATTAAATAAAAAGTATGGTAATGACAAATTCTCTACCCTGCATATTGGCGGTCTTGACCCGTATCTGTCAAGACCAGATGTTGTATAGGTCACTGGGTGGGTGCGAGATGGGCTCTTCGTTAAGCAGTTATTACGTATTGATGCAGGTTTTATTAATTGGTCATTCTCATCTGATTTTTTGAAACCAGTAAAACCTCGTTCCTCTGAGAATCCATTCTTATATCCAGGCGCAAAAACCATTAATTGCACTGGACCGAAGGAGAGTTCTGTTGTACGATTTGTACGGGAATACCGTTGTGGTTCGGTTTGTACTGATTATTCTTTGGATTCTTTTGCTTGTGTAATTAATGATTTCTCTTTAAGAACAGGCGAATACGAGCAATGTTTACTGGGTATTTCACAAGTTAAACGAACTTTTAGCAGAAAAGACTTTTTTGTGGATTTTGAAACATTCGTACAAATTTAAATTATGACCTCTCTTGATATTCTAAAAAAAGAACCAGTCTATTTCTACACCGATGTCCCTGTTGTTCCCTGGGGACAGGGCGCGTCTATGCGAGTGTTCACCAACTTGAGAGCTTATACTGATCTTGGCTTTAAAGTTCAAGTGATCTTTACAGGCGTAGAAGATCAGTATATCAAATCGCGTAAGTGGGCACAATCTTTTGGGCAAATTGATTATTATCCGATCCGACTTGAGACACCTTCAATCAAAAAGCGCCTGGCGTTCTACTTAGGTTTTCCAAAATCATGGGTGCTTGATGTTCTTTTTCCGATCAGACCAGCGCTTCAGAAAGTAGTCCAAAACAATGAACAGCGGCATCCTAGTGCAATTCACCATTTTGAATATGATCATTTCGCAAGTGCGGCTGTTGGGTTCAATGGAATTAATGCGGTTTGGAGCAACCATGACATCCTTTCAGTACGCTTGCCTTTGTTAAGACAGATGCGGGGAGAATATCTTCATCTGAGTGGGCACAGATTGAACCGAACAACCAGACAAAGACGGATACGGCAGGCTGAAGACTGGATCGCGCAAGGCAGTAAATTGATATTGAATATTGCACAGCATGAATGGGTCGAATTTCGTAAGAACAGAAACTATTCTAACGCAGAATTGTTCCCAATGAGCTGGCCGGATGAAGCCCCCCCGCAACGACAGCGTGACTGGATGGCTGATGGCGTTCTACGGATGCTGCATCTTGGAAGTGTTGATGGCTTTGTTGGTTATGATTCTCTGAGGTTCATTTTGGGTGAAGTATTTCCCCTGCTTTCTGATGACTCTTTACAATCTTTAGATCTGTTTGTTGTTGGCAAAATGGGTGAGACGCCTTATGCCAATAAGATCAGAAAATTAGCACATAATTATCCCCAGGTGAAATTTTTCGGTTTTGTGGATGATATCAAACAGATATATGCTGAGGTAGACATACAATTGGTTGGTGGCACTCGAGCAACCGGCCTTAGGACAAGGATCATTGAATCAATGGTTTATCAAGTTCCTGTTGTAAGTACATATGAGATGGCAAAAGGCCTACATGGTCTTGTGGATGGCGAAAATATTCTCTTGTCTGAAGACGAAATAGACTTTGCTCGAAAAATTGATCAAATCTTAACTTGCCCCGAAATACTCCTAAGAATTTCAGAAGCAGGGAAACAAACCTACAGCTGTTTATATTCTCGTAAGAAAACTGCAAAGAAATTGTTTTCATATTTAGAGAAATATTTATAAAGAAAATTGTGAGATAACTTGGTTTTTAAATTTTTAGAGGAGCTTAATAAATGCCGCGTGTAGGGAGACACCCGTTAAAAGGTGTTCATGAAATTGGAGAATTTACTAAAGATATCACCATAACAACAATTATCCATGCGCCAACCTTGGGAGGGTATTGGAAGAATTATCTTGATATATTAGACTTATTCTTTTCAAGTCTTTATCGAAGTACGGAATTACCTTTTGACTTAATGGTTTTTGACAATGCCAGCTGTCCTGAAGTAAAAGAATACTTGTTGAATATGCAGGATAGCGGGAAAATTCAATGTTTGACACTTTCAAAATACAACCTGCGCAAGACTGGCGCTTTGAATTTTCTTTTGTCCACAGCCCCGGGTGACTTTGTTGCTTATTCTGATTGTGACGTTTATTTTTTGCCCGGGTGGCTGGAGAACTCAATTGAAATTCTTAACACATTTCCAAAAGCGGGAAAAATAACGGCGATCCCCGTAGCGATGAACACCTCTTCTGACGCTTTTCAGAAATTCTTCCAAAATGCAGTAGCTGAAGCTGTTCATGACATCTCCATTGAGGTGTTTACAGGAAGTTTGGTTGCTGATGGATTTATCAATGCCCACGCAGCAAGTTTGAGTGAACCCGCTGAACAATATTTATCCAGACTTGGAGATAGAAAAGACTATTTGATTCGAAAAAGTGGTGTTGATGCATTTATTTCTGGCGCTGACTTTCAATTTACTATGCCAAAACGGGTGCTTCAGGCTATTTTGCCTTTTAATTATGAAATTTTCCCTGTAAAAGGTGATGCAATTTATCAAGGCATACTCGAACAGAATTTAGCTGAAAAAGGGTATTGGCAACTTTCTTCAACAAATTATTCTGTTCATCACTTAGGTAATCAAATTCCAGATTTTTCAAAGGAATTACCCTGGCTTGATCCTGCCAGTTTTCCTTCTGGTGTAAATCCAGAAATCAACCAATTGACTTCAAAAAACAAAATAAATAGAGAAAGACCTTTGTCTCATCGTCTAATATCTAACCGATTTACCAGAAAGTTTTTGAAGAAAATATATTTATATTTATATAAAATCCTTTATGAATAACTCTACTCAAAAAACTTAAAAACGATTTTTCTTTTATGCAGAATTCCTCATTTGACTCATTGATTTTGAATGAATGGGATATTGGTGTGGTTGTAAATTACTTCTGGCTGCCAACCTATCCAAAAACAGTGCAACTGACAACCTGGTCTGCTTTACTAAGCTTGCATGAATGCGAGTTAATTAAAAAAGTGGTTGTTGTCGATGGTTCTCCTGAGCCCGACCCATTTATTGCAGATATAACTAACCAGTTAGGTTATGAAACTCTTTCGTACAGGAATAATTTATCTTTTGCTGAAGGATTTAATACAGGCATCAATTATTTGGATAATGAGTATATCTGTCTGATGGCAAATGATGTGTTTCCTACAAAAGATTTTTTTGAAAAATGTTTTCATTGGATCGCCAAACCAGATGTGGGATGCGTGTTTCCTTATCTCTCTTTCAGTGATTATCCAGTTCAAATGCCTTTCTTTGTCCGCAAACCAGTGACGTGCGAACCGACATCAATGACTTTAAATGTTAATATATTTAAAAGCAAGGTACTTAAAGCAATTGGTGGAATAAATGAGATGTATACGGGCGCTTATAATGATGTCGTGGCATTAATGGAGATTAGAAAACTTGGATATCGTGTTGTCTTGGTTGGCGGAACAAAAGTTAATCATATAGGAAAAATGACGATTTCACAAGGCACAAATTATATACTTGATGGAAGAGATTATTTACTTTTTCAAAAAAATCATCCCAATTATGTTACCAAGCATGGCAAATGGAAGCTCACTCGTTGGAAAGCGCCTTTTTCTGTAAACAAAAAAATTGCTTTGTTTTGGTGGGTTTGTCAAAATGTACCAAGTACGCGCTTGAGAAAACTCTTAGAATGGTTTACTTTGTGGCTTGAACCTGAATTAACAAAAATCAAGTAAGATAAGGGCTGTTACATGGAATTTTCAGTTGTCATTCCTTTATACAACAAAGAAAAAAGTATCGAACGAGCAGTTCGTTCGGTATTAGCCCAGACCCATCAGGAATTTGAGATCATTATTATTAATGATGGTTCAACCGATGGTAGCCTGGCGAATGCACAGAAAATCGTAGATTTTAGAATTAAAGTCTTTTCTCAGGCTAACATGGGTGTATCAGTTGCAAGAAATGTTGGCATTTCCAAAGCAAAATATAATTTAATTGCCTTCTTGGATGCCGACGATGAATGGCATCCAAAATTTCTTGAAAAAATTTGCGTTTTGATCAATACTTTCCCAGAATGCGGTGTATTCGCTTCAGCTTACTGGATTGTTAAAAAAGATGGATCAAAAATCAGACCATTTGTTCCGTATTCTGAAAATTTCCAAACAATATTAGATGATGTAATCGAGCATTTTCGATTATATTATCCTTTTAATTCATCTTCTGTTGTTGTGAAAAAAGAAAAACTGATCGGAGTGGGCGGTTTTCCTGAGGGGTTAATTGGAAGTCAAGATGTTGTTACATGGCTAAAATTAAGTTCAGTTACAAAATTTGCTTTTGTAAATTCTCCTTTATCTGTTTATCGTCAGGATGCAGAAAATCGTGCGATGGATCGTGTGCCCCCGTATGACTTTTATCCACCAGCAAAATATTTAGATAACTTATTAAAAGAAGGTGAATTAGATAGTAAGTATCGGAAATCTGCGATTGAATATATCGTTAAGCATCAATTAACTTCAGCAAAACGCTTTATTCGGAAAAAGGAACCTTTAAAAGCAATTAAGGTTATCTGGACATGCAAAAACACCAGGCAACAATGGCTGCCTTTACTCAGGGTTTTAGTTTATGCAATCATTTCCATATTTATTCCATCTTTATCAGATCAAGTATAAAAATTGAGTTTTGATCTGATCCGGTCGAAATAGAATTATCTACATCTTATGAATCATGAACTTGATCTTCCCAGAATCAGTATTGTGATGCCGTCTTATAATCAGGCTGGCTTTTTAGAAAATTCTATTCATTCTGTGCTGTCACAGGGCTATCCTAACAAAGAATTGATCCTTATTGATGGCGGCAGCGCCGATGGAAGCCTGGAGATTATCCAATCTTATCAAGATCGGCTGGCTTACTGGGTTTCGGAAAAAGACCGTGGGCAGAGCCATGCGATCAACAAGGGTTTCAAACATTGCACAGGCGATCTGATCACCTTCCTCAGCAGTGATGACCGTTATTTGCCCGGTGCACTTCAATTTGCTGCTGAGAAATATCAATCCAACCCCGATTGCGGCGCGATTGTCGGGGGCTTTCGTTTCCTGGATGAAAAGGGACAGGTAGCGCAGGGAACCATCCCACCCCGCTTGCCCCATGCCACCCCCTGCGATTTCACCCTCATCCCCCCCGGCGATTGGCGCCTGCACCAGGTGAGCACCTTTTACACCCGCCATGCCCTCGACAGCGTCGGTCGTTATGTGCGCGAGGATTTGAATTATGTCATGGATCGGGAACTGCTCTTCAGGGTCGCCAATCAATTTGAGGTCGTCCTGGATGAGCGGGCATATGGCGCCTTCCGCCGCCATCCGGATAGCAAGAGCATGAGCGCCGGCATCCCTTTCAGTGAGGAGTTTGCCCAATTATATTTGGACGCAAAAAACGGCAATCCACGCGATGATCACATCAGAGAAAAGATTACCCGTTTTTTCCGTGCCAAAGGCTATTTACATTTTGCCAAATATCACGATCAAATTCCAGAATGCAACCGGGCTTTCCTGAAAGCGCTTCAAATTAATCCAGGTTTCATGTTATCGAGGCGTTTTTGGGCGGCGCTTATTAAGAAAAACTTCAATATTGAATAGAAAACGCAAGATTGTTTATTGTTTTATTTGAGAGGTGAATTTCACCTCATTGCAAATATGGATATTAACAACACACCTGATACCAAACCTCACATCCTTCTCATCGTCGCCCGCGGCGAGGCAGTCCGCAACTTCCTCTATTCCGACACATTGCCCGAGTTGTGCCGGCATGCCCGGGTGACGCTGCTGAGCGTATTGCATGATGAGAAATTCGTCGCCAGGTTTGGTGGGATGGTCGATCGGGTTGTCCCCCTGAATGAGCATCCCGAACATTGGGTTGTGAGGATATTGCGAGAATTGATCCTCATGGCGCATTACCGCTGGATTTGGACTGAGAAAGTCAAAAATAAGTGGGACCTCCTGGATATGCAAGCCGAAACATCCTGGCAAAAATTCCGAACCCAGGTTTTAAAAGGATTTGCTTTCCTGTTTGCCCATCGGTTAGGGTTGAATTTGCTGGCTTTTTTTGAATACCACCTCAGCATCATCCTGAACCCAACCGATGAATTTGAAACCCTGTTCGCCAGGGATTTGCCCGACCTGGTTTTCAATTGCTCACATATCCACGCGCCCAGGGGAGAACTGCCGGTACGTGTGGCGCATAAGATGGGCATCCCCACCGCCACCTTTATCTTTTCATGGGACAATTTATCCTCAAGGGGCAGGATTTTGCCCCCCTATGATGATTATCTTGTGTGGCATCAGGGGATGAAAGCGGAACTGCTCCATCTGTATCATTTCATTAAACCCGCCCGGGTGCACATTACCGGGACGCCGCAGTTTGATTATCATTTCAAGCTGCAATTCCAACAGACCTATCAAGAGCTTGCCCAAAGAATAAACCTGGATCCCACACGACCTTTTATTCTTTACACAACGGGCATGGAGAGGGACTTCCCGCAAGAGGTCGACCATGTCAAAACTGTGATCAGCATCCTGCAAGAGATTGAGGAAAGCAAACGCCCGCAGCTGGTCGTGCGCACTTATGTGAAGGGGAACAGCCCTGAGATGGAAGCGCTGGCAGCCGCCATGCAAGACGACTCCGATGTTTTCTTCCCCGAGGTGCTCTGGGATCCGACCTGGTTCATGCCGCAGTATGAGGATTTGGCTATCTATACCAGCCTGTTGAAGCACTGTTTGTTTGGGATCAATCCAGCCTCAACCGTTTCACTTGAATTGATGATGTTTGATAAACCTGTCATCAATATCGGCTTTGACCCGCCCGGAAGCGATTTGCCGGATTGCCTGCGCTGGAGAAGGCACATCGAATTTGATCACTATCAGCCTGTCGCCCAAAGCGGCGGTGTGAGGGTTGCATATTCCGTTGAGGACATGCGAGATTTTATTCATGATTTTCTAGCGAATGGAAACCCCCTGTCCGATCAACAAAAAGCCTTTTTGACGGATACCTTTGGCGATACGCTGGATGGGGAATCGGGCAGATGTGCAGCGGATGTGCTGCTCCGGCTGGCTACGCAACCTTTATCTACTGACATAAGTTCGGGAAATTCTTACTGAACAATTTTTCTCAAATGGATAAAATTTAAATCCATTCTATTGATTGCTAAAAATTCAGCGAACGAACAGAATCGCTCAGTTCACTTAAATTGAAAATTATGAGGCGTTTAATAAATAATCAGCAAAGAGAAACCATGAAACCAAAGATGTTAATCATATCTGCTGTTTATCCTTATCCGCGCCATTCAGGGCAACAACAGCGAGTTTATTACAAACTCAAGGCGCTGCGAGAAGGCTTTCACCTAACTTTTCTGACGGTCAGTCCCAGACATAAAACGAATGAGGTGCAAACGGAGCTTGAGTCTTATGTTGATAAGGCAATCGTTCTTCCGAGCCGGTATTCAAAAAATATGATCAGTCGTTATATATATCGATTGATAGGTTATATTAATACTTTATTTACTGGTCTTAAGTTTTCAAATTATCTGATTGGCAATCTCGAATTTCCATATTCGAGGGTTTCATCCACCCTGGATCTTGAGGAATTCGAAATGGTTCTATTTGAATACTGGCATGCTCATAAAACAGCCAGGAAAATGAAAAAGAATCATGTCATCACAATTCTTGATATGCATGACCTGTTATGGCAATCTTATGATCGTCAGTTGGATGCAAAGAAGTGGTTGCCCAGCTTCATCAAGCGCTCCTTCTCGAATCGTTACAAAAAACGAGAAGAAAATGCCTGGCAGGATTTTGATGTATTAATCGCGATAAATAAAGCGGAAATGGAATATACGCAACAAATTTTAGGAGAGCAAAAAAAGTTGCTATATGCACCGATGGGTACGGATGTTTCGGCATGGCATTATTGCTGGCAACCAGAAGAAAAGCCTAAACGTGTTGCATATTATGGAAGTCTCGGAGGGGCACACAATCAGCGGGATGCGATGTTGTGTTATAAGGAAATTATGCCTTTGATATGGCAGCGATTTCCAGAGATCGAATTTTGGATTGTGGGCAGTAATCCACCGGATTTCATCCGTGATCTTTCTAGGGATCCAAAAGTGCATGTTACCGGATTTGTTGAGGATGTAAAAGAAATACTTAAAACGATGAGTCTTGTACTGTGTCCATGGTCGGGCACTTTTGGCTTTCGCAGTCGTGTTGTTGAAGTTATGGCTTTGGGTGTTCCTGTTGTTGCATCAAATGATGCGGTCTATGGGATGGGCTTCGAAATTAACAAAGGCATCTGTGTTGGGGAAAAGCCTGAGGATCTTGCTCTGCTTGCTAACAATTGGTTATCGCAAGAGAAGATGTTGCACCAACAAAGCTTGTTGGCGCGAAATCAAATCGAGGAAAAATTTAGTTATGGTGCTACTTATGGCCAATTATTAAAGGATCTGATGAGCTTTTTGCATTGAGCATGATTGCCCTACCAAATCCGGAATTATTTGCATGAAACTCCTCGTTATCTCCCACAAAGAAACCTGGGCAGACCCCACCTCGCCAACCAGGTACAGCACGATCGGTGGATTTCCCTTCCAAATGAGCGCCATCTCCCAGCTATTTAATGAAACCACCCTGCTGGTTTTAGAACGCGCATCCCCCTTACCCTCCGGCGCACAGCATCTGACAGGTCGGTCATTGCGTGTCATGACTCTGCCGGAGCCGAGGGGACGCGACCTTGAGAGAAAACTGCGCTTGTTGACCTGGCTTCCCCGCCACCTGCCCTTCATCTGGCGTTCAGTTCGAGCTGCCGATGCCGTGCATGCGCCTGTGCCGGGAGATCTCGGTACGATTGGCATCCTGGTTGCCCTGATGCAGAAAAAATGTCTGTTTGTTCGCCATTGCGGTCGTTGGGGTAAGAAAAATACCCTGGCTGATCGTTTCCTCCTGTTTTTATTGGAACGGATAGCAGGTGGGAGAAACGTTGTTCTGGCGACTGGTGGGGATGATCAACCCCCCTCACAGCGAAACCCTTCGATCCATTGGATTTTTGCAACCTCACTCAGGTGTGATGATATGGCGTCTATCCACCCTGCCAAATCCTGGCAAACAGGCGATCGGCTTAAATTGATTACGGTCGGCGCGCTCAACGAGGTAAAAAATACAACTGCTCTGATTCAGGCGCTCTCGATTGTTCTTAAGCATGTGCCAAATTGCCATTTGGAGTTGATCGGAAGCGGACACCTATATCAAATGCTTCTTGAGCAGGCACAAACACTAAAACTGATGGATTCGCTCACTTTTCGCGGGAATCTTTCTCATCAGGAGGTTCTTGAGTCTCTTTCAAGGTCACATGTCTTTCTTTTGCCTTCTCACTCTGAGGGTTTTCCCAAAGCGCTTCTGGAGGCGATGGCAGTTGGTTTGCCGGTAATCGCCAGTTCGGTGTCTGTCATCCCTTATCTGCTGGGGAAATGCCAGTGCGGAATGTTGTTGAATAGGCCAGATGCTGAAAACGTCGCCGAAGCTGTTTTGCAAATGATCGCTAATCCTCAACAAATGAAAAGGATGGGCGACAACGCCCGAAAAGCCGCTGAGGGTTACACACTGGAAAAATGGGGTGAGCAGATCAGGCATGAACTGGAAAGCGCCTGGGGTATGAAATTGAGAAAACATCAACCGGGAACCGTAACTAAATAAATTCACATTCATACCGACAATCGTTGGTGTTTTACGTTCAATGCGTTTATTATTTAATCTGTAAAGTCTAAGAATTCTATGACTGACCAAAAACGGACGAAGATCATTTACCTGATTGGTGAGCTCTCCATGGGGGGCAGCGAGCGCCAATTATACCTGCTGCTCTCGCATATGGATCTGATACGCATAGAACCGATTGTGGTTGCTTTGAATCCGAGTTTAAACAAAGGTTATCAAAAAGCATTGGTTGAAGCAGGTATCCAGGTTGTTCAACTCCCTGAAAATAAAAAGCATGTTTTTCAACGATTAATATATTTTGCGAATTTGTTCAGAAAAGAAAAGCCTGATATCGTGCATTCCTGGAGCGTCCATGATAACCCCTATGCAGGGATTGCGGGATTGTTAACCCGCGTTCCGTTACGTCTTGGGTCGTTGCGAAGTTCTGTTAATCACAAACATTTCAAAAACCTACCGATAATTTTTCAGAAATTAGCCTTGCATTCATGCCAATATATTTTCGTTAATGCCGAAAGTACTAAACAGGAATTAATCCAGTTGAATTGTCTAGATAGAAGAATCATTGTTCTCCAAAACTGTGTTTTCATTGTTGATGCACCTGAAACCGAATTAATTGAAATTCTAAAACTTCCCCAAAGTCCTCGGGAAATAAATATTGTTGGCACCGTTGGAAATCTGAGAAGAAACAAGAATACACATGTTTTTATTGAAGGATTGGTGAATGTTATTCGGGAATATGACAGTTTGGTCGGTGTGATCATCGGACAACCCATTCCTGATGATCTGGAATATTTTGAAGTCCTTCAACAACTTATCGCAGATAATGGTCTCCAGGAAAACATTTTCCTGCTTGGCTTCCGGGAGGATGTCCCAGAATTGATGCACGGAATGGATATTTTTTGTCTTCTATCAAACAACGAGGGCACCCCGAATGCAATACTTGAAGCGATGGCTGCCGCAAAGCCGGTAATTGCAACGAGAACGGGAGGAATCCCTGATCTTATAAAGGACGAAGAGAATGGCATTTTGGTCACACCGGGCGATGCGAAGGAATTTGAAGCAGCGCTCCGAAAGCTCCTTTCGGATACCCGTTTAGCTGGCCAGATGGGACAAAGTGGTCAGCACAGGGTTCAAGAATATTATAATTGTCATAATATTAGCAGCCAATTGATCAGACTTTATCAATCGTTATTACAACAATGAACAATCATCAACCTGAAGGTTAACTTCTGGTAACATGTCAGAGAAAGCATCCATGAATTACCAATCTTATGTCGATAAATTAGGTTCAGCACGGGACCAGAACACAAAAACCACTTCAAGCTTCGGAATACTGGTTTTTTTGGGTTTGAATGCATTGCTGGCAGTGATGATTCAAACACTGCCGATAATTTCGACGATCCATGTGTATGTAACGATGCTGGTTGGTTTGTTCTTCTTGATAAACGATAAAGAGCCCTACCGGTTGATTAACTGGATGGGTTATGTTATGGGGGCGGAGCTTTTTTGGCGGGGAACCGGGGCAAACACGTTTTGGGAAACGGGAAAATATATCTTGATCTTGTTCAGTTTCCTGGGCATGCTGCGCTTCAAAGGAGGATACAAACCACCGCTGTCAGTGATCCCTTATTTTTTTCTTTTATTGCCCTCCTTATTCCTGCTGCCTGCATTTGACCGGGAAAAGATTGCATTTAATTTAGCAGGTCCTTTGGCGTTGGTAATGGCGTCATTGTTCTTCAGTCAATTTTCAATTAATCTCAAGCAACACAAATCACTACTGTTAGCCATCCTTTCATCGGTACTCATTTTCAGTGTCCTTGCCCTGATTGGTGTTATCAATGCGGAAACCATTGAGTTTGGTCAAAGTTCTATGTTCGCAACTTCTGCAAATACAGGTCCAAACCAGGTTTCCTCCATTCTTGCCCTGGGTGCGTATGCAGCTGTGATTTTTGTAATCCTTGAAAAAGAAAGAAAATTTCTGCGGCTCGTTGTACTATTACTTGCCACGGGTTTAATCACGCAGATTCTATTGACTTTCTCGCGCGGTGGGCTATGGACATTGATAGGGGCGCTTCTTGTCGCGGGGTTTTTGTTTCTGGGTGATCGACGATCAAGGACAGCCTTTATTCTGGCTTCAGCAATTATTTTGTTTTTGTTTTCCTCCGTGATCTTACCTGCCCTGGATCGGTTTACTGCGGGTGAGCTTGGTGAAAGAATCTCAGACCTTGATACAACCGGCAGAACGAAAATTGTTCGATCAGATTGGGAAGCCTTTTTAGAAAACCCAATATTCGGGGTTGGCGTTGGGGGTTCGAGGGTTTATCATGCCAGGTATTTCAGAGTCTCACATTCTCACACAGAGTTCTCTCGCATGTTAGCAGAACATGGGGTTTTGGGCGGGTTGTCCTTGCTGTTTCTTATAATTGCGTTGCTAAAAAAAGTTTTACAAAAAACAGGAAATGTAAATAAAGCGGTAATTGCATCCTGCATTATGTGGAGTTTGCTATTTATGGCGCATTCTGCCACCAGGCTGGCAGCGCCATCCTTTTTGATTGGTTTGAGCTTTGCTCATTTCGATTTGAAGGGAGATCAGAAATGATTAACATTTATGTTAATAGTAAGTATCAGCATTATCCAGATGCTTTATTAAATCCAGTATTACGAACTTGCAAAAATACAAATAGAGTGTTCCCCGCCTCATTAGTGTCTTATGTATCAACTCTTTTCAACATTGTAGATAAACCTGAGAATGCAGATCTATGCTTCCTTCCATTAAATTGGAATTATTATAATGACAACAATCAAATACAACAAGCAAGAGAACTATTTCTAGAGGCTAATAGTGCAAAAAAGAAGTTTGTTATTTTTAGTCATGGCGATTACACAGCCAACATTTCCTTCCCAAATGTAATTATACTTGAGTATTCATCATATCGTTCACGAAATTATAAAAATGGTATACAGAGATTAGCAATTCCTGTATTTGTTGATGACTACATTAATTTATATAATGGAGGAAACGTCACATTACGAAAAAAAACCAATAAGCCAGTAATTGGTTTCTGTGGCCAAGCGAATGGGTCTAAGTTTGACTTTATTAGAAGAAATTTGACTCTTCAAGGGAAAAAGGTTCTATTTACTTTAGGACTGCAAAAATGGGAGCCGCCAGTTTTTGAACCAACCTTGTTTAGACAGCGTATTTTACAAAAATTATCAGAAAATGAAAATTTAACAACAAATTTTATATTGCGAACCAAATATCGCGCTGGATACACAAAAAAAGATAAAGATCCCTATCATAAAACACGATTGGAATTTGCAAATAATATTTTAAATACCGACTACACAGTTTGTATGCGAGGTGCTGGAAATTTCTCAGCAAGATTTTATGAGACATTGTCATGTGGTAAAATGCCGATTTTTATCGATACGGACTGCATCCTCCCTTTTGAGAAATTTATTGATTATAAGAAATTTTGTGTATTTGTTAATCAAAACGAGTTAGATTTTATTGGTGAAATCATCTTAGACTACCATAGCTCACTCTCAGAATCTGATTTCTTTGAAATGCAGATAAGAAGCCGAAAAGTTTGGGAAGAATTCTTCACAAAAGAAGGTTTTTATCGGAATTTGGCTAGGGAACTTAAGGATTATTGTTAAACAACAAAACCTGTTGAATTGTTAATCATTGTTATTCTTGCTTCGACTGTCTTGGAATATTAATTGTGCGAATTCTTTTTATAACAACAGAATGGCCGACTGACGAGAATCAGTCAGACGCCCCTTTTCTTGTGCAATACGCAGATGCTTTAAGAGAAACTGGCATACGAATTGATGTTTTTCATTTCCGTGGAAACAGCAATCCGCTTTCTTATATTAAAGCCTGGTTTACCGTCCGAAAAACAAGGGCATGGAAAGAGGCAGATCTTTTGCATGCCCATTGGGGGCAGAGCGGTTTTGTTGGCTTATGCTCATCAAAACCGATGGTTATTACATATCATGGCAGCGACCTGTTAGGCATACCATCTAAAAAGGGTAAAAATACCATCAAAGGTAAGTTGCTGGTCGCTTTCAGCAGATGGATATCCTGGCGTGCTGACAAATGCATTACCGTATCAAACCAATTGGGCAATAAACTGCCAAAAGGCGTTCCTTTTGAGGTTATTCCAATGGGAATCGATTTGGAGTTGTTTCAGCCAATGGATCAAAAATTATGCCGGAAAGAACTTGGCATTAACCTTGAAAAAACTGTAATCCTATTTGTTAGTAACCCTGCGAGAATTGAAAAAAGATTTGAGCTGGCTTCACAATCCGTCAACTTATTGAAGGTGATGAATCCTGAATTGGATATTGAATTGATCCCAGTTTTTAATCAACCAATTCACAACATTCCAATTTATCTTAATGCTTCGGATGCTCTTTTGTTGACCTCATTTCATGAAGGGTCACCCGTTGTCATTAAGGAAGCGCTTGCTTGCAATGTGCCAATAGTCGCAAAAAATGTCGGAGATGTATCAGAGAGAATTGGCCAGATTGAGGGCTGTTATGTAAGTGATGATGATTCAGCCGAAGCATTTGCACGAAAACTGTCCCTATCATTGACAAGTTTTCAGCGGATAGACGGAAGGGAATCGATTCTACATCTTTCATGGAAAACCATTGCTGAAAAAACGAAAGCTTTATATTTTGAAGTAATGACTGAAGCAGGTAATGAATAGTATTCCCTTTGTCTCCATCCTGATTCCTATTCGAAACGAAATAAAACATATCGAACACTGCCTTGACGCCGTGTTGAATCAGGACTATCCAGCTGGAAAAATGGAAATCTTGATAGCTGATGGGATGTCTGACGATGGCACCCGAGAAATCTTAAAGCTCTATATGGATCAGCATAGCCAGATCAGAGTTTACGACAACCCCAGAAAGGTTGTCGCTACAGGGCTCAACTTGCTAATTTCACAAACCAAGGGGGAGGTCTTGATTCGTGTCGATGGTCATACGATTGTTTACCCTGATTACGTGCGAAATTGTGTGGAACTCTTACATACCTCGGTTGCAGACAACGTGGGTGGTCGCATGGATGCGAAGGGTGAAAACTTCATTGGAAATGTAGTTGCTATAGCGACGAGCACCCCTTTTGGTGTTGGTGGTGCGCGTTTTCATTATTCCGACCAAGAAGAGTGGGTGGATACGGTATATATGGGTGCTTGGCGACGTGAAGTTTTTACTAAAATTGGGGTGTTTGATGAAGAATTGGTTCGCAATCAGGATGATGAATTTAATTACCGTTTGAGAAAATTTGGTGGAAAGATTTTACTTTCACCGAGTATTAAATCCTGTTACACACCACGTGGGTCAATCCCAGAATTGTGGCAACAATACTTCCAATACGGTTTTTATAAGGTGCGTGTGCTTCAAAAACATCCCCGTCAGATGAGCCCAAGGCAGTTCGTACCCCCTTTGTTCGTCCTTTCATTGCTAATTTTCTCAATTCTTGCCTTCTTTTTCCCCTGGGGTTTGAGCGCTCTGTCAGGTTTGGTGATCCTGTATGCTCTGGCAAATCTGATCACATCTTTGCTGGTTGCAAGTAGAGAAGGTTGGAAATATTTCTTCCTGCTTCCCCTGGCTTTTGCCACCCTCCATTTGAGCTACGGAACTGGTTTCTTAATGGGGTTGTTCAGGTTTTGGAATCGATGGAGAGACCCCCAGGGTCAAGTTCCCGAGGTGAAATTTGACTGAAACCGCCAAAGATATCCAGCGGTTAAGGCAGGAATATCAGGCTCGTGCCAATCGTTTACGTGGCATGAGCCCCTACTCATTTTTTAATCCTTCTCATTTATTTATCATTCAACAGCGCGAACGCAAGATATTAGATTTGCTCAGATATTTTGGAGAAGATGAACTTTCCGAAAAGCGAATTCTTGAAATTGGCTGTGGCAATGGTGCGGTATTGCTGGATCTTGTGCGATATGGCGCTGATCCGTGCCGTGTATGGGGGATTGATTTGATATATAATCGTTTGAAGAAAGCAAAGGAAGTGTTGACATCGGGGAAATTCTTAAGTGGGGATGGACAGAGCCTTCCTTTTCAGCCCCAAAGCTTTGATCTTCTTTTGCAATTCACCGCCTTTTCATCGATCTTAGACCCTAAAATCAAACAAAACATGGCTGCAGAGATGCTACGCGTGCTTAAACCCGGAGGTGTAATCCTCTGGTATGATTTCTGGTGGAACCCCACTAATCCGCAGACGGTAGGGGTCAAACCCAAAGAGATCAAAGTGCTCTTCTCAAATTGTGAATATGTATTTCAAAAAATTACCCTGGCGCCGCCTCTTGCGCGTCGCATTGTGCCTATCTCATGGCAATTGGCAGTACTTTTAGAGTCACTTAAGTTGTTCAACAGTCATTACCTGGTATTAATCAAGAAAAGCGACCAGATTTTAGAACGATTGAATTGAGGCTATCAATCAGGGGTGGTGTTTTTGATTTTTATGATTCGACAATTCGTCATTGCGTTAATTATAATCTGTTTTTAATGATATAATCCTTTTCATATTATTTTATTCACATTTGATCTTATCTTATTATTGAGGGAAATTAAATCAACATGGAGCAGGTGAGAGAGAGGGAGATTATCTCTCAATCAATACAACAATCAGACGAAAATTTGTTGGTAGGGCTAAAGCGACAATTAAAAGCATTTTTTAAACGTACCATTGATATCCTCGCTTCGGCTTTGGGGCTGTTCATTTTAGCGCCGATTTTTGGGATGATCGCGATCGCCATCAAACGGGATTCAGAGGGTCCGACGTATTATCATGCAACAAGGATTGGTCGGCGTGGTAAGTCCTTCAAGATGCTAAAATTTCGTACCATGTATGATAGATTTTCGCATGAAGAAACTTCACCTCTTACAACAAACAATGACTCTCGCGTTACACCTGTGGGGAACTGGCTGCGAGCGACAAAGATGAATGAACTTCCTCAGTTATGGAATGTCCTGATTGGGGATATGAGTCTGGTGGGACCTCGTCCCGAATCACCTGAATTTGTCCAGGAGTGGCCTGAAGACATTCGAAAAAAAGTCCTCAGTGTGCGTCCGGGGATCACCAGTCCGGCTTCAATCCTTTATCGAGATGAGGAGACGCGACTGGAGGGTATTAATTTTTTAAATGACTACCTCAAAGACATTATGCCGGACAAACTTCGCCTTGATGTGCTGTATGTGGATACACACAGCTTTTTTGCGGATCTTGATGTGATCTTTATGACATTGATCGCAATTGTTCCACGGCTCAATAAAGTTCAAATTCCCGAAGGGCGAGTCTTTTCTGGCCCGCTGTATGGTTTCTTTTCTCAGCATCTTACATGGTTTATTTTGGATTTCATTGTTACATTTCTCGCTATAGGAATTGCGGGAATTGCTTGGCGGATTACAGAAGTAATTCATCTCGGGTTTGGAAGAGCGCTTGTGCTTGCCTTTGTGATAGCTTCGGTTTTCAGCATCGTCAGCTCACTTTTTGGACTTCACCGTACGATTTGGCGCTATGCCAGCGCTGCGCTGGTCCTTGACGTGGCTTTATCTGTGTTTTTCACTGTGCTCATCGTGCTCATCGCCAACTTTATTTTCTATCGATCCTTCATCCTACCTGCCGATTTCATTTTGAATTTTGCTTTGATGATGGTAATTGGCCTGATTGCCATCCGCTACCAGGATCGTTTAATCACGGGTGTGGCAAACCGCTGGGTAAATCTCCGCTCCCATAAGCAACACATGGGCGAGCCTGTCCTGATTGTCGGCGCGGGGGCAGGTGGCGAACTGGCGACCTGGTTGTTGAATAAAAGCGAGTATGCCGCTGCTTTTTCTATCGTGGGCTATGTGGATGATGACTACCGTAAACAGAACTCGAGATTGACAGATTACTCAGTGATTGGCACGACCAGAGACATTTCGGACTTAGTACAAAAACATCATATTGGATTGATTCTTTACAGTATCTCCAATATCAAACAATTGGAGCGCGAGCGAATCTTGAAGCTTTGTGAGGATACTGGCGCGCGTGTGATCGTTATTCCTGATTTGCTTGAAGTCTTAAATAGTAATGGAAATGGCAAAGACAATGAGGTAAGCCTGTGAATCTCCCACTTTCCAAACAAAAAGTGCTTGTTACCGGGGCGGGCGGTTTTATTGGGAGCGCCCTAGTAGGTGAACTGCATGCTCTGGGGGCTGATGTGCGCGTTTTCGCCCGCTACACTTCACGCGCAGACCTGGGTTTGCTTAAAAACCTTTCTGTGGGGGTTCAGGATTCTCTGGATATCATCTTTGGGGACCTGCGCGATCCGGATGCGGTTGAAAAGGCAGCTGAAGATGTGGAGATCATTTTTCACCTTGGCGCCCTGATCTCCATCCCTTATTCGTATATTCATCCCGTTGAGGTGGTCCAGAGCAATGTGATTGGCACATTGAACGTGCTTCAAGCCTGCCGTACCCATGGCTGTTGCCTGGTGCATACTTCCACCAGCGAGGTGTACGGCACCGCACTGTATACGCCCATCGATGAAGCACATCCATTGCAGGGGCAGTCGCCTTATTCTGCCAGCAAGATCGGCGCGGACAAACTCGTGGAAAGCTTTTATCGTTCCTACGGCGTACGTGCGGTCACGGTTCGACCTTTTAATACCTATGGTCCGGGTCAATCCGCCCGGGCAGTCATTCCGACGATCATCACCCAGGCGCTCACCCAGAATGTGATACACCTCGGCAATTTGGACGCCAGGCGAGACTTTACTTATGTGTCTGACACCGTGGATGGCTTCATCAAGGCAGCTCTGACGGAAGATGTGGATGGGGAGACATTCAACCTGGGATATGGAGAAGAAGTCACAATTGGGGCGCTGGCCGACCTGATTATTGCGCTGGTGGGCAGACCCGTAGAAATTGTTGTCGATGATGAACGTCTGCGACCTGAGAAATCGGAAGTGATGCGTTTGCTCTCCGATAACACCAAGGCAAGTCAGATGCTGGGGTGGCAGCCAAAAGTTGATATCCGCACGGGTTTAGGTCTCACGATAGATTGGATTAGGCAACATATTAAATATTTTCATCCTGGGCATTACGAATTATAAATTGATTTTTCATAAGGATTAACCACGAAGAGCACAAAGAACACGAAGGTTTTTAACAAGAAAGAGAAATAAGAGATATTAAACTGCAAAGGACACAAAAGGCACGAAGGATTTTTGTTATAAGTTAATCGAATTATCTGAACCTAAGGGTTATGGTTGTTCCCCATAGAAATCCCTTACGCCTTTATCCATTTCTTCTAATCTTTAATAATCTTTGTGACCTTCGTGTCCTTCGTGGTTAATTATTTTCTTAATCGTGTTAAAATGGCATGCATGATAAGACACCAATTATTCAGGAATAACCCTTGAAATCCGTGATTCTCGCCGGTGGGCGCGGCACACGTCTCGCCCCCTACACCTACGTTCTTCCCAAGCCGATGATGCCAGTTGGGGATCGGGCAGTTTTAGAGATCCTTTTGCGTCAGATGAAACGCGCTGGGATCAACCACGTTGTTCTGACCGTCGGGCATTTGGCGGGTTTGATGCAGGCTTTTTTTCAAGATGGCGAGCAATTTGACCTTGAGATCACCTATTCCTTCGAACCCAAACCTTTGGGAACCGCCGGACCGCTTTCGATGGTGCCGGGGTTGGACCGCACTTTTTTGGTCAGCAACGGGGATGTGCTCACCACACTCAATTTGGCTGATCTGTTTGCCTATCATCAGGGACAGGGCGCGATTTGCACCATCGCCGTGCATGAGCGCCAATCAAAGGTCGAACTGGGCGTGGTCCAAATGGATGGCGACAGACGTGTGACGGATTATATCGAGAAGCCCAGCTATGATTTTTGCGTCAGCATGGGCGTTTATGTGTTTGAGCCGGAGGTGCTTAACTATATCCCTTCCGGTGAATATCTGGATTTTCCGGACCTGGTGCATAAACTGCTTGCCGCCGGTGAAAAGGTGATCGGATATCCCTTCAACGGCTACTGGATGGACCTGGGGAATCCTGAGGATTACCGGCAGGCAAATGAAGATTTTGATCGCATGCGGGCGCAGTTTTTGCCGGGGGACTGAGATATAAGTACCCACCCTTTTTATTTTAAGTTATAATTAATCCATGATGAAACGCAAAACAATTGCCATCATCGGTGTTGTCTACCTTCTTCTCATCGCAGTGATCCTGGTCGTGGGCCTCAACCCCGGCAAGGTGCATACTGCATCAGGCAATGTATTCCCAGAAAATGAGGGTGAAAATCACCCTGAAACGGATCCAGAGAAGGATGCCACGCGTGTGTCGCAGGGCGATCAGGAGAACATCCTTCTGGAACAGGCTGCATTGAATGCCTTTGAAGGAGTGGATGGGGTCTCTTACCCAAATGACACCGACCCCCAGGCAGGGAATTCCTCATTGGATGATCTTAATTTTGACACGCCCACCGTCCGAACGCGGACTGAAACCAGCCTCCTACAAAGCGAACCGCTGAACTCCACCCAAACCGCACTGTCTGGCAACCCCTCTCGAGAAGTCACCACCAGCACACCCCAGCCCACGACACCCTCCTCTTTCACACCCACGCCGACCCCTCAACCCGGCTGGACGGGGGATTGGATCGCGTATTTAGAGCAACCGGGTGGCGGTTTTGTGGTCGGAAAACTGGTGGTTAGCTTATCTGGGGAGCATGTTTCTGCTCAATTTGATCAAAATGGGACGATCATGAACCTGGACGGCAGTATTTATCTGGTTGATGATTATGTGAGCGGAATGTATATTACCTCAACGAATCAAGGATACTTCAAATGGCTCAAACGATCGGAAGGCGCATTTACCGGCAGTATCAATAATGAACTGGCATTTTGTGCCGCGCGGGAAGGCTTGCCCCAACCCCAGCCCTGCGGTTATTTTGATCCAAAGTAATAGCAATATCTTTTGAAAAGGGCAGCGTTTTGATTGAACAAAATGAGGAAATAGAACGGAGGATGTCCCGATAAAGACCCACCACAGATCGACTGAAAAGCCTTTGATCGAACGTTTAAACTTTAAAATATTTAATCTTAAAATAATGTGTATTGACAGGAAACTGTCCTTATGCTATATTTCTATTATAGAGATTGGTTGGCAGTGAAGACGCTGAAGCCTTCAGATATCTTGATAAATACTAAGCAATTTGGGTGGCTATTTGCAGGGCTGCGTGTCATGTTCTTTTAGGAAAAGGAGATGAATTATGAAAAAGAAATATCTTTATATTATTGGCAGTGTGATATTGCTTTCGATGCTGGGGGGTGGGGTGGCATCAGCCTTCACCGTTGGGAACGTAGACGGCGTGTGGGGAGGAATTGATATCTACGACGGTCCTTCCACTGTGATTGATGTCGTAGGTGTGATCGGGGAAAACCCTGGAAGTTATTGGTCTGGGGGCGGTAATTTGAGAACCCAGGATCGCACTCTGGTGAGACAACCAAGTGTATGCGATGGAAATCCTTCTGGTTCAGCCAACCTGGATGGATGGATTGGATATTCAGACCGAACATACACTTACTTGGGCTCGCACACCATCAATGAAACCTGCTCACCTACTGACCTTTTTATTTCGGAATATGTTGAAACAAGCAGCGGTTTTATGCGCCCGGAAAGGCGAGCGTTGGAAATCTATAACGGAACCGGAAAAGCTGTTGATCTCTCAGATTATGACATCTATATTTATGAAAATGGATCCTCAACACCAACTTCCCAAATTTTTCTAAAAAACACATTCCTGGGAGATGGAGAAGTTTGGGTCATCGGAAATCGGCAAGATATTGGTAATGCAACGATCAATCAGATTACATCAAATCTGAATTTTGATGGAAATGATGCGGTAGCTCTGGTCAAGGGGCGCTCACACCGGGATGATGCTGAGTGTTCACGCTGGGTCTCTGGCGGGACCTCCTCTTCAATGTGGTCTGACAACTGGTGGAATCAAACCAACTGGCCTGGTCCAAATCCATCTGCAGGTATATTTGACGAGGATGAAAACCTGGTGCTCTACGGGCGGGAAACCGAATACAGAAATGGCAGATGGACTCAAGTTAGATGCGAGAACACAGACATTGCCAACCAGAGCGGTTTTGGCTTTCGCGGCATCGACACTGTTCCCAGTCCCCAGGCAAAACAGCCCTTCTATTTGGGTCAGTTCACCCATTACAATAACCCCATATTTAGTTGGGCTTATGGGGACTCAAGTGACAGCAACGCATTCGAAATGGTCAAGTTGACCGTGACTGTTCCGGTGGTTTGCGGGGATGAACAAACATCCAGAGAATTTGCATTTGATGCTTTCTTCCACCTGGAAGAAACATCAAACACAGAAGGCGAATGTGAATACGGTGATCCTGGAGATGAACCTTGTCCTGACAAAGTTTGGGTCACGCAGCCTTCTGAACTTGCAGCTTCGTTCAATTGTCCAGAAGGCGAATATACTGTCAATATTTTGGGCTTTACAACTGAAGGGCTGAATGGACAAGCATGTCACCTATCCTATAACCCCGCTGCTGTTTCGACAGTATTTATCACCCAGGAGAACGCTGCAAACGCAGCCTGCTTATGGGCAGAGATTGACCAACCAGTGGCTGACCTGGCTGTGGCAAAAACCTGCCACGAATTCGATAATGACATTAAGGATGATGAGTTTTATCGTATTATCGTTACTAACGCTGGCCCGGGCTCCTCTCGAGAGGTCCAGATCGTCGATACCCTACCAGCCGGTGTTAAATATGATACAACACGGATCTGGACATCCAAATTGACTACGAATGGCATTACGAACAATCAGGGCGAGTGCACCGTTGCTCAAAAGACCGTCACCTGCGATCTGGAGACCTCACTGCAGGATCAAGGATCAGACAGCACTGCAAGGTGGACAATTGAGATCCCGGTCACGGTCACTGGAGGCGACAAGGAAAATACGGTCACTGTGTCAGCTGCAACCTATGACCCGACACCTGGCAACAATACCGCCACTGCGACTTGCGACTCGACAGCCGCCTGCATGGTATCCTTCGAAGCGGTCAACGCTGAAGATGGCATCTTGCTCACCTGGGAGACGGCAAGCGAAGTTGATAACCTGGGCTTCAACCTTTACCGGGCTGAAGATCCCGAACTGCCCAGGCAAAAGATTAACCCCGGCTTGATTCCCAGCACGAACCCGGGAAGCAACCTTGGTTCCGCCTATGAATACCTTGATGCAGACCTGGCAGCAGGTGAATATTTCTACTGGCTGGAGGACCTGGACTTCGCCCTTTCCAGGACGCTTTACGGACCAATTTCGGTCAGGGTCAAATAGCGCTCAACTCGGAAGGGTCATGGATAGGCTGATTGTTTCGATAGAAGATGAATTGCGGGATCGGCGCTGGACTGGCTTGCTGACAGACAGCGTTACCCGCAATTCAAATACCTTTGCCGGTCCAATAATCGGAGGTTGGATGGAGTTTGATCGATGAGCAAGCTTATTCGCAATCAGAATTTTGTCTATCGGCAGATCGTCGAAGAAATGGTGCTCGTGCCCATTCGTCAAAATATCGCCGAACTGGACAGCATCTACACATTGAACGAGCTGGGCGCCTTTATCTGGAAACAACTGGAAGATCCCCGGTCCAACCTGGAACTTGAAAAAGCCATCCTGGCTGAGTTTGATGTCGATGATGAGGTGGTCAGAACGGACCTGGCAAGTTTCATCCAGGATTTGGAACAGATCGGCGCGATCGAAAAGGTTTGAGCATGGACTGCAACGTTTATCAAAGCCTGGACATGGATGAATGGGGGGTGCTTATGACCACACCGCTGGATGGTGGACGCTATCCGCTCAGTGCGACCCTTGAGCTCACCAATCGCTGCAATTTTAACTGTGTCCACTGCTACATCAACCAGCCTGCCAACGACCAGGTTGCTAAACAGCGCGAGCTGACGACCGACCAGGTTAAAAAAATTATCGATGATATGGCTGAGGTTGGCGTGCTCTTCCTGACATTGACGGGGGGTGAGCCCCTTTTGCGCCCGGATTTTGCTGAGATCTACACCTATGCCCGTCACAGGGGACTTCTGGTGATCCTGTTCACCAACGGCACGCTGCTTTCCGATGAAATTATCCACCTTCTGAAGGATATCCGCCCTTTCAGTATTGACATTTCCATCTACGGCGCCAGCGCCCCGGTGTTTGAACGGGTCACGCGTCTTCCCGGTTCCTTTGACAGGTGTTACCGGGCGATCGACCGGCTGATGGAGAGCGGTCTCCCGCTGTCCTTAAAGACTGAATTGATGACGCACAACATCCATGAACTGGAGCCGATGAAGGTTTTTGCCGACAGTCTGGGCCTCAAATTTCGCTATGACGGCTTGCTGTGGCCGCGCATTGATGGCAAGGGAACCTTCCCTCGGGAGGTGCAGCTGCCGTTGGAGACCCTGGTCGCCTTTGACAGTCATGATCCTGAACGAGAAGAGGCTGTGGTTGACGAACTTGAACGTTTGAAGGATTTAAAAACCCGCGATGAACGTGTCTTTTCTTGCGGGGCAGGATTGCGAAGTTTTCACGTGGATTGTGAGGGGCGCATGAGCATTTGTATGATGGTGCGCCAGCCAGCCTATCGTTTGCTTGAAATGCCGCTGATGGAAGCCTGGGATCAACTGGGCAAGCTCAGAGATATGAAAAGAAGCGCTGTCAGCAAGTGCCAATCCTGCACAAATAGAATCCTGTGTGCACACTGCCCCGGCTGGTCCTTGGCAGTACACCATGATTATGAATCGGTGGTAGAATTTACCTGTGAACATGGGATATTACGGAGCAGGAACGCTTTAGAAATTAAGAACAATAAAAATTTGGAGGTCATCGAATATTATGAGTAAAAAACCCTATTCCGCACCCCAACTGAAACAGGTCAGATTGGAGATCAAGAACGCGATTCTGGCGGTTTGCAATCAGAGCCCAACTATTATGGATCCGAAAATTGGTAATGCGCCCTGTATGATAGAGTCTGGTTGTTATAACCCTAATTAACCTGAGGCCTTCAAACCTCTGTTTAACGTTGTATTTTTAGGTGAATTGACTCGTTTTACTTCCTTATCGTGAGCAAGACGTACTTCATTGTAAACTAGATGGCTCATACCGACCACTTAAAGTTGAGAATTGCATCACTGAGGTATATTATTGGAGCAAGGGACAGTGGACTCAAATTGACTGTCCCTTCAATTTTTAATCCTTTCTTGTTTGATGATGAAACTGATAATCAGAGGAAATTTTCAACCCCTGACAGTTTGTCATTTCATTTAATTGATGAACCCTGGGGTGCCAACCGCGTTCAGGGCAAGTCGCTGTGCCGCAGCGAAGTTTGGGAGCTGTGGCGCGATGACCGGGGAAATGACATCTTTTTTTCACCCCGCCAGTCGCCACCTCGGCGGGTGAGCATCAGCTCAGACTATCAATCCGGCACGATCGCTTTCGATTTTTCAGCCCTCAACGGCGCGAGCATCTACCCCCTCGCCAGCACCGATATCAGGATCACCGTGAACTGGCTGGCGCGCTTTGGCGACCTGATCCTGCATGCAGCCGGGGTTGCCCTGGATGATGGGGGCTATTGTTTTCTTGGCACATCCGGCGCTGGCAAATCGACCCTGGCGACGGAGCTTCTCAGACTTCCGGAGGTGCGGATTTTGGGAGAAGACCAGGTGATCCTGCGCTATTTGGACGGCGAATTTTGGATTTTTGGGACACCCTGGCATGAGCGACCTGACCGCTGTTCGCCTGCAGGAGCGCCGCTTAAAAAAGTCTATTTTGTCGACCGCAGCCTGGCGCCGGGAATCCAGCCGATCACACCATCGGAAGGGACCCAACGCATTCTACAAACCGCGTTCATTCCCTATTATCTGCCGGAGAGATTGCCGCAGATCTTCGACCGCCTTTCGTTGCTGGGGCAAACCATACCATTTTTTTTGATCCATTACGCCCTGGGATCTGACCTTTCTTCCCATATTTTTTATTAAGAAATATAATTAAAATAAAATGGCGGTTCTGTTGAAAGGTGCACCCGTCTGAATTGCGATTATTATCTACAAACAACAAGGAGTGTTGCTGTGAAACGAGAATTACGAAATATGTTAATGGTGATCATCGTTCTGGCGCTTCTGGGCAGTGGAATTCACCCGGCTGTCAGTGCTGACGCGGTTCTTACCGATGAGGTGAACTTGCTTTCCTCCAATAGCAGCGGGGTGGAATTTGAGGTCAGCGTGCCCTGGCAGACGCTTCAGCTTGAGGTGATGGAGGTGGACGGTGCCTCTTATACTTATTTGGACCTTCCTGGTTGGGCAAACACCAGCCAGGAGGGCGCCCCGGCGCTCCCCTTTGTGTCACAATCGCTCGGCGCGCCCTTTGGTGCCGAGCTTTCGATTGAGGTGATTCCGGGCAGGGCGCACGCCATCCCTTTGAATGCCCCGGTCTTCCCGACGCCCTCCCCGACCCGTCAGGTTGATTATTTGGATCCCAGCTGGGCGGACCCTGAAATTGTTTATGTCATTGAACCGGATCCCGAGATCTATATAGGCTCGGGGGCGTATCCAGGGGCGCTGGCAGAGATCACCGCTGACGGACAGCTGCGCCAGCAGCGACTTGTGGGCGTTGGCGTTTACCCGGTGCAATATGATCCCGTAGCGAACGTCCTGATTGTTTATGAAAGTTTGCAGATAAAAATCACCTTTCAAGGCCAGCCGGACGCCACACGCGACTTTGCCAGGCTTGAATCGGAAACTTATGAAACCTTTTTCAAATCGAATTTGATAAATTATGAAGACGCACGTGCCTGGCGAGATGCCTCTCAACCGGATGCGAGCCTGCGAAATCAGCGTGATACGACGAGAGCGCTCCCCTGGCAGCCGCCGGACCCGGGCTGGCGGATCGCCATTCGGGAGGAGGGCCTGTACCGTCTGACCTATGCAACCCTGATAGACGCCGGACTGCCTCTGGAAACGATTGACCCGCGCACGATCAAAATCTTCTCGCTGGGTGAGGAGATCGCCATCCGCGTGATGGGTGAGGACGATGGCGTGTTTGACCAGGATGATGTGATCATCTTTTATGGACAGGGGATCGACAGCAAGTACACTGCCGATAATATCTACTGGCTGACCTATGGGGAGGGCCCGGGCAACCGCATGGGGCTTCGCAATGGCGCTCTGCTGGAAGTGCCGGACCCGGTTCCTAGCTATTACATGTCCGACCTGTATTTGGAAGAAAACCATGACTATCGCAGCACTCTAACCGGAGAGGACGACCTTGAGCGTTTTTATTGGGTATCACTTTATGCCTACAAGAATCCCATATCCTGGTCTCATGATTTTAGCATCCGGGGACCCTTCGATGGATCCGGCACACTTCAAATCGCCCTGTTCGGAAGTTTGCGAATCCCTGAGATTAATCCGGATCATCATGCCATCGTCAGTGTCAACGATGTCGAGGTTGCGGATGTTTACTGGGATGGTTTCTCCTGGGCTGGGTCCGCAGGTTTCGTGGAAGCCGACATCCCAGCAGGGGTGCTCATTCCGGGAACAAATACCATCACCGTAGCCCTGCCCAACGATACGGGAGCTGGATTAGATCTAGTCCTTGTCGATTGGGTCAGTTTTAAATTTTCAAATGCATTTCCAACCTCTGCTGAAGACAATCAGCTGGCTTTTTCCTATGGGGAAGAAGGAGCCTGGACCTTCCAGGTGACAGGCTTTGATACCGATGAGGTGGTCGCTTACGATGTCAGCGATCCCCTTAATATGGTTGAAATTGACCCCGACAGCCTGCTGGTAGAAGATATGGGATCAGATTATATGCTCTCCTTCCGGGATGAGATCAGCACCAGCAAGGATTATGTGGCAGCAGCCGTTTCTGCCATCCCCCTTTTACCCATCAGCGCGATTGAAAGCGATACTCCCTCTACTTTATGGTCCCCTGATAACCGTGCGGATTACATCTTGATCTCGCCGCGCGCTTTTTGGGATCAGGCGGAAGCCCTTGCCATGTATCGCGCTGGGCAGGGGCTGGTGACGATCCTCGTTGACATCCAGGATGTTTATGACGAATTTGGGTTTGGGATTGTGGATGCGGGTGCTATCTATGATTTTCTTGCCTTTGCGTATGAGAATTGGTCACCACCCGCACCTACCTATGTGCTTCTGTTCGGAGATGGGCATTATGATCCCAAAAACTACTTTGGAAACAGCCCGCCCAGCTTCATCCCCCCCTTCCTATCGGTGGCTGATCCCTGGAACGGCGAAACCGCAGCGGATGAACGGTATGTAAGCTTTCTGGGTCCGGAAACAATGTCTCAGATGATGCTGGGACGTTTGCCGGTCAACACTGTTGCGGAAGCTAATGCGGTACTCCAGAAAATCTTTGCTTACGAAGTGTTCCCCGTCGAGGGGGATTGGTCGAAAACCGTTCTCACTGTGGCGGGAGCGGCGGATTCGGCTGGCGATTTTGCAAAATACGCAAATAATCTCGTGCGGGATTCCCTGCCCAATCCTTACCAGGCTGAACATGTCCATTTTATGGTCACGCACACAGACCCAAACCAGGCGCGGGCAGCCTTGCAAAGCGGAATCAACGCGGGCAAGCTGATCGTGAACTTCATCGGACACGGTTTTACAGAGGGATGGTCTGCACAAAAAAATCCCGCGCATACTTTTATTCGATCAAGTGATGTCGCGCAGCTGACCAACCAGGATAAATACCCGATCTTTTTGGCGATGACCTGCAGCGAAGGAAGTTTTATGACCCCCGGCAAGGATGCCTTTGGCGAGACGATCGTGCGGGCGGAAAACAAAGGCGCTATCGCCAGCTGGTCTCCCACAGGGCTGGGGGTTTCAAGTGGGCATGATTACATGAACAGCGGCTTTTTTGATAGCGTGTTTAAAAATGGCGCCTATCGCCTGGGGGAGGCTGTGATCGGCGGGTTGAGCCGGCTCTATTCCACCTGGAGCAATCTCTATTTGCTGGATACCTATATCCTCCTGGGTGATCCAGCACTGGTGATTAACCATGCGCCCGTTGCTGTTGATGATTTTTATTACACAGGTGAAGACATGCCGATAAATGTCGCTGTTGAGGAGGGCGTCCTGGTTAATGACTTTGGTTTTGCGCCAGGCAATCCCCTCAGCGCGAGCCTTGCTGGCGATGTTGAGCATGGGCAACTGGTTTTTAATTCTGATGGGTCCTTCTCCTATGTGCCCGATCAGGACTGGTACGGTGAGGATAGCTTTACCTATCATGCTTATGATGGCGAGGAATTCGTCGGAACGGCAAAGGTCACCATCACGGTTTATCCGATCAACGACCCGCCCGTCGCCTATCCTCAGACCATCGAAACCCCGATGAACACGCCCGTTGAAATTTTCCTCACCGGGTCGGATGTGGAAGGTGATACACTTAAATATAAAATTACTCGCTATCCAGTTCACGGTCAGCTGACACCCAATATGCCACCCGAATCTGAACCCGGGGAGTGGCATGATTTAGAAACCGGGCTGATCTACCAGCCAGACCAAGGGTATCATGGGAGCGATAGTTTTATATATATTGTCAATGACGGAAAAGCAAACAGTGAACCAGCGACGATCAGCATTAATATCTGGAAAGAAAACGAGGAAATTTATCTGTACCTGCCATTAATACTCAACTGAGGCAGCGTGAGAAAAACACAGCTTATTACGACTGCCAGACGATCGTCTGGCGGTCGTTTATTTTGACAAGCCTGTGAGAGGATGACTGTTTTTCAAGGGAGAAAGTGACTCTACTCCGAACAGCGGATTTGCGGTAAACTTGAACATCGTGATAGGTGAAAAAAATCTGTCCTGTGAATCAAAAGCGTTTGCCATTATTGCCATCGAACTTCTGAGTTCAGGTAAAACGCTCCGTTTTACTGCGAAAGGTGGCAGCATGGACCCCTTGATCCGGGATGGGGATACCTTGTTTTTGGCGCCCGCGGATCCATTCAGGATTCAATTGGGTGATGTGGTCTTTATTTCTGACAAAGCGGGAAGACCACGCATTCACAGGGTGATCAAAATTAACAGACATCAGGGACAGAGAACCTTTCTGATTCACGGTGATCGCAGCAACCACGCTGATGGGATTTTCCCGCCGGACAGGGTTTTCGGAAAGGTAACAGCCATTGAACGTGAAGGTCAGCGGATCAGCTTTGATCAGCCTGTGTACAGATTATTGGGACAATTTGCGAGCTGGTACTCGCGCAACAAGCCGGTCAATACGGGGTTTTATCATGATGTTTTTCAAATCCTTAAGAAGCTTCCCATCTTTAAACGTTATTTATCCTGAAAAATCTTCACGAATTGAACCGGATTTCCTTCCAATGAGCCTGGTCTGTATCCACCCATTGGCTATACTGAATAACGTCTGCCTGACGGGCTTTTTTGTGCGTTGTTCAGGTTCATTTATCCTGAAAAGTGGATTAATGAAAGCATGGATAAAGTTTTTGATGTCAGATTGGTATTGTAAGTATAAGAGATGTGCATTATTATGCTCTGAATTATCATAGTGAGAGGAATAATGAGAAATAATTACAAATTTGGTTTAAAGGTCGTCCTGTCTTTAATCATGATTTTATTGCTAAGCGGGAACGTGTTGCCGATGACTTATGCAAATAGCGACGATCCACCGGAAGAATATCGGGGAGAGTCTGCACTTGGTCAGTTTGATGACCGTGCCACGGAAGACCGCGAAGCCTCCTTTGGAATAGCATGGGGAGATCCAAATGGGAGCCATAAAGTTTATGACTGGCCCTACACTTTTGATCAGATGGGGTTGGTGATCCAATCCTATCAAAATTACAGCGGCGGGACAAGCTCGGCCTATTTTCACCATGGGATTGATATGATTGCTCCAAATGGTACCCAGGTTTTCACCCGGTCCGGGGGACAGGTCGTCAATATTGAAAACTACCAACGTGGAAACGACCTTTATTGGGAAGTGGCAATTCTGGATCCTGAAGGCTATGTGTGGCAATACCACCATGTTGACAAAACCACGATACCTCAGTTGATTCACACAAAATTTGCAGAATGGCGGGTTGATCCAGACAATGGCGGTTATGTCCCGCCCGATACGCATATTGGCAACATTGTGTATTGGCCGGTCGTGTCTATGGGCTATCGTTTCAATCATATTCATTTAAATATTCTGGCTGCAGGTGACAGATATCTGAACACGCTGGAGTTTCATGAGCCAATAGAGGATAATCAGGCGCCCGAAATTCAGGAGATTGGCTTGCTGAACGGAAACACCATCGTCAGAGGGAACACCGTTTCATCGGGAAACTACGGATTGTATGTGCGTGCCAGGGACCTGTTTAAGAGCGATGTTTATTACTTGCCGCCCTATAAGACAGAATTCTCCGTGGATGGTGGGGTGTGGACCACAGTGTGGGAATTCCATGATCTGCCGGGAGGATCATCTGACACCAGATTTCTGCATGATTATTTTGTACCAGGATACACAAAAGGTGATTACAACAATCGAGATTTTTATATCAACCTGGGATTCATCCCCGGCAGCCAGTATCAGTTCCCTACGGCTCCAGGGACGCACACGATCGATGTTCGCGTTTGGGACTATGCGGGCAACTCAACCACCGACTCATTCACCTGGATCATCGAAGGCATACCTGATGATCCTGATAATTGTGTTCAAATCCCAGTGCAAGCAGACACATTCCTTCAACAAACCAATACCAATTATAATTGGGGCGGAAATAATTTAATTTATGCTCGCAGAAACATTACGATAAACGAAAGAGCGTTGCACCCGCTGCTAAAATGGGATCTGAGCAGCATACCGCAGGACGCGCAGGTCACCAGTGCTGAGATCGCGCTCAGGGTCACGCAATCAACCACTTCTATTTTCAACCTCTACTATCTAAAGCAGGGCTGGATCGAGGGAAGATTATCTGGAGCGGTAAGTAATTCAAGCGCCAATTGGAGTACGTATAACGGCATCAATGCCTGGGGCGCAGCGGGTGCCCAGAGCACAACGCTTGACCGCAATAATAGCAACCTGTGGAACGCAACCTCGAGTAGTTATAACGCCACCGGTGTGAGAACCATCACTTTAAATAGTACTGGCGTGGGTGTGGTCCAGAGCTGGGTCGATAAATCGCTTGAAAATTATGGAATGACCATCCAACCTACGACTGGCAGTGGCACATTAACCTTTGCCTCCAAAGAGCACACGCAATATCAGTCGCCCACACTTAAAGTATGTTTCGATTATAGTGAACCCACAAATCAGCCACCGACAGCACTCAGCCAATCTGTTCAAACTGGCATGAATGTTCCTGTTTCGATAATATTGACTGGCACAGATGAGGATGGGGATCCATTAAGTTTCAGGATAATCAGTGGACCTTCACATGGGCAATTAACCGGGGATTTGAACCAATCACGCTCAACCATATCATATGCGCCTGATTATGGGTATCGTGGCGAAGATTCCTTCAGTTTTGTAGCCAATGATGGCTCTGTTGATTCTGAACCAGCCACTGTTTCCATCTGGGTGTACGATCCCACATCTGCTGATCTGGTTTCATTTGAAGGAGCTTATAAGAATGGAAAGAATCGAATATTCTGGGAAATTAATAATCCAAACGACTTCTTGCGCTTTGATCTTTATCGAGCCACTTCTGCTGATGGTGAGCGAATAAAAAGAAATGAGGAGATGATTTTCTCAACTGACAGGGTTTATGAATTATTCGATCACGAAATCGTCCTGGGACAACTCTATTTTTACTGGCTGAAATGTTACGATTTGTATGGCAATGAAATATACAAGCCTTATGATCCAATCGAGGTCAGAAGCGGGTTTCAGGGATTTATCCCGATGATCGTGAATTAGAGCTGTGCTAATGGACTGGTTCCTGGTGTTTGTTTGCTTTCTTCATGCTTCATATCCATTGAGGTGAGAGGGAATTTGAAAGACTGAACACAGGCTGATCAGATCAAAACAGCATCACAAGAAAGGTTGCCTAATGTAAGATGGGCAACCTTTTTTGTTGCTGACTGAAAGAAAATATATTTTTATTACTGAGGCTGAAATAGCCAATTACATCGGGAGCACAACCATTTTTTGAGACTGGATTGGAGCTTTGTGATTGCTATAATGAATTAATCTATGTTGCGTAAAGAAGAATTGATTGCAGCTTCCGTTAATCGAATTGAAAAAACTGCGAAACAAAATGTGATTGAAAGTTGAACTGACGGCGCCATATTAAAAGACTGCAGGACGAAATTTAATTGTCGTTTATTTGTACAAGGTGAGGATTGTTTCTGTTATCAGGACCAGATCATTTCAATCATAGAGAGAGAAGGAATATTAAAAGATATTTCAATAACAATCAATAAGAATTTCTCGTTTTGCAAATATCCTGACCATCTCGATTTTACGCACTGAAGAATACTTCATATTTAGAAATAATGTTTTATTAATTTATCACTTCTTGTTTTGGAGAAATAATCATGAGATTAAACTATAAATCTAACCATCACTTCGTTTACAAACTGACCTTAATGGTAATTATTTTGTCTCTTTTATCGGGGGGATTTACACACATCTCAGAGGCAAAAAGCCAGGATGCACTGGAAGAATATCGAGATAAGGCATCTTTACAAAAATCGAGAAATGCATCCTTACTCAATCGTGAAGCCTCCTTTGGGATAGCCTGGGCGGATCCGAATGGTGCGCATTCTCAATATGAATGGCCCTTCACCGTCGAGCAAATGGGGCATGTCATTCAGTCTTATCAAAATTACAGCAGTGGGACCAGCCAGGCTTATTTTCATCATGGGATTGATATGATCGCCCCGAATGGCACACAGGTTTTCACCCGCTCGGGGGGGCAGGTCGTCAACATTGAGAACTATCAGCCGGGAAACAGTCTCTACTGGGAAGTCGCCATATTGGACGATGAAGGCTATGTCTGGCAGTATCACCACATCGATCGGAATACGATTCCGCAAGCGATATTTAATAAATTTAATGAATGGAAAGCAAATCCCGCGACGGGTGGCTATGTTCCGCCAAACACCCACATCGGGAACATCGTCTACTGGACGGTGACCTCCTTTGGTTATCGTTTCAACCATATTCATCTGAACATCATTGCAGATGGTGATGTTTATATTGACCCATTAGAATTCCACGTTCCCTTAGAGGACAATCAGGCGCCTGAAATCCAGGCAATTGGTTTGCTGAACGGAAATACCATCGTCAGTGGGAACACCGTTTCATCGGGAAGCTACGGATTGTATGTGCGCGCCAGGGACCTGTTTAAGAGCAATGTTTATTACTTACCGCCCCATAAAACAGAATTCTCCATCGATGGTGGTGAATGGATCACGGTGTGGGAATTTCATGATCTGCCGGGAGGATCATCTGACACCGAATTTTTGCACAACTTTTTTGTGCCGACCTACACCAAGGGCAATTACACTGCCCGAGATTTTTATATCAACTTGGCTTTTACGCTCACCGGGCAAAGAATTTTCCCACAGGAGCCCGGCGAGCACAACATCCAGGTGCGGGTGTGGGATTATAACGGGAATTCAACGACGGACAACTTTGCCTGGACTGTGACATCAAGCCTTCCGGATAACGGATGTGCCAGTGGGAACGGCGTGATGAGAACCTTTGTCATCACCGAAGACCTGGTGGTCACGGATGTGAATTTGGGGGTGAATATCACCCATGACAGACGTGGACAGGTCAGGGTCTCCTTGCAATCGCCAACGGATGTGACCCCGACCACGATCATCAGCAACAGCAATGATACGTACGCCAATTACGATGTCTGGGTTGATGACAGCTCAACCAACCCCATCAATGATAGGAATGCTGACAATGTGGCTGCGCCCTATTTTGACCGGACGGCAGGCCCGAACCCTGACGGCGCTCTGGACAGTTTCAACGGGAAATTAGCCTATGGTGAATGGACGGTGTTCATTTGCGATAACACCAGGGGTACAACAGGCACGGTTAACCTGGTTGAATTGGAAGTGATTGGAATAGCAAATGACAATGAATCGCCGGTTGCCAATCCGCAATCGATCAGTACGGACGAGGACACACCGGTTGAGATTACACTGACAGGTTACGACCCGGATGGGGATCCAATCAGCTTTGCTGTTGTGGATCAACCATCCCATGGATCATTGAGTGGCACACCTCCGTATTTGATCTACACACCGGCACAGGATTACAACGGTACGGACAGCTTTACTTATACAGTAAACGACGGCATTGTTGATTCTGAATTGGCGACAGTGGGCATTACGGTCAATCCAGTGAATGATCCACCGGTAGCAGAAGGTCAATCAGTCAGTATAGAATTCAACACATCAGTGGCGATCACGCTGGGCGGTTCAGACGTGGATGGCGACAGCTTAACCTTCAGCGTTATCAGCGGTCCTGAGCATGGCAGTTTGAGCGGCACTGCGCCTGACCTGATCTATTCACCACAGGCTGGATTCAGTGGAGAAGATGCTTTTACGTTCATCGCCAGTGATGGCGAACTTGAATCTGAAATAGCAATTGTCAACGTCACTGTCAATCCTCCCGGGCCGGTTACCATATTCTGGGATGATTTTGAAAGTAATTCAGGCTGGGTCAGGAATCCTTATGGAACAGATACAGCCACAGCGGGCGTTTGGGAGAGAGCGACCCCTCAAAGAGTGACTTACAATTCTTATACCACCCAACTGGGGACGCCGGTGAGTGGCGCGTATGACCTGATCACGGGCCCTCTGGCAGGCAGCAACGCAGGAGATTATGATGTGGACGATGGCGTTACCAGTATTCGATCCCCAAAAATCGCCCTGCCCGCGAATGCTGAATTGACGCTCTCATTTTATTATTATCTGGCGCACTTAAATAACGCAAACAATCAGGATTATTTTCGTGCGAGTATTGTTGGAGATAGCACCCACACGCTTTTTGAAAAGCGCGGCGCAGCAACATATGTGAATGCAGCCTGGCAACTTGTGAGCGTGGATATCAGCCAGTTTGCCGGGCAGGACGTTTATATCTTGTTCGAGGTTGCAGATGAGGGGGCGGGCAGCCTGGTCGAAGCAGCAGTGGATGATGTATTGATCGAAGGCTTGATCCTGAGTGTGAATAATGCGCCAAAGGCTGATGATCAATCCATCACGACAGATGAGGACACGCCAGTTGAGATCACGCTAACCGGATCAGATCCCGACGGTGACGCTCTGAACTTTGCCGTGACTGCTCAACCTGGCAACGGTGTTTTAAGTGGGACGGCACCTGTGCTTGTCTATACTCCCAATCTGGATTATTACGGTGCTGATGTTTTTGCTTTTACAGTCGGGGATGGGCAATTGACCTCAGAGCCGGCTTCGGTCAGCATTACAGTTAATCCGGTTAATGATGCGCCGGTTGCCAATCTTCAAATGGTGGTCACGGATGAGGACACTTCTGTAGCAATTACATTGGATGGATCGGATGTAGATGGTGACGAGCTAACCTTCATTGTGATGAGTGACCCACTGTATGGCGTTCTGAGCGGTGATGCACCCGATCTGATTTACGTCCCCAACCCGCAATTCAGCGGGGAGGACAGCTTTGAATTCATTGTCACTGATGGATTGTTAACGTCAAATCCGGCTCTGGTTTCAATCATGGTGAACAAAGTCAATCGAGCGCCTATTGCTGATGGGCAGTCTGTCAGCACGGATGAAGACACGCCATTGGAGATTACCCTGACGGGAATTGACCCGGATGGTGATTCATTGATCTATACAGTTATGGACTTTCCCACCAACGGCACGTTGAGCGGAACAGCGCCTGAATTGACCTATTCACCCAACGAGAATTATTACGGAGGAGACAGTTTCACCTTTAAGGTTGATGATGGACAATTGACCTCTGAACCTGCCACAGTCATGATCACAATTAATCCGGTAAATGATGAGCCGGTGGTTTTTGATCAAGCCATAACCATTGATGAGGATACTGCGGTAGAGATCACCCTGAGCGGGATCGATTTTGATGGAGATGAGCTGACCTATGCAATTGTGACCAATCCGCTTAATGGTATTTTGCATGGTGTTGCACCTGACCTGATCTATACGCCCAATGAAAATTATTATGGAGAAGACAGCTTCACCTTCGTGGCTGATGACGGCCAGCTGACTTCTGAACCCGCCACAGTCAGTATCACGGTCACCCCGGTAAATGATATGCCGATTGCCAATTCGCAAACGGTGGTCACGGATGAAGACACTGTTGTTGACATCATCCTGAGTGGATTCGATGTGGATGGTGATATGTTGACTTTTAGTGTTCAAACTCAACCAGCCAAGGGCACGTTGAGCGGGGCAGCTCCTGCTTTGACCTATTCGCCCAATGAGAATTATTATGGAGATGACAGCTTCACCTTTACGGTTGATGATGGTCAATTGACCTCTGAACCTGCCACAGTCATGATCACAATTAATCCGGTGAATGATGTGCCGGTGGCTTTTGATCAATCCATAACCGTCGATGAAGATACTGCGGTAGAGATCACCCTGAGCGGGATCGATTTTGATGAGGATGAACTGACTTATAAGGTGACCAGCGGCCCTTCTCATGGCGTTTTGACAGGAACAGCTCCAAATCTGGTTTACACTCCAGAAGACGGTTACAGCGGAAACGACTCGTTTGCTTTTACAGTCAACGATGGAATTGAAGATTCTGAACAGGCGATTGTGTCCATCACGATTATCAAAGTAAACCGTCCTCCCATTGTTTACGATCAGAGTTTGTTCACGAATGAAGATGTTGAATTGCTAATCGAATTAACAGGTTTGGATGAGGATGGAGATGAACTCATTTTCTTTATTCTGACAGAGCCCGCAAAAGGAAGCCTTTCTGGAGAGGTTCCAAACGTAGTCTACACCCCCGATGAAAACTATTATGGAAGTGATTCCTTTACCTTTTATGCAAACGATGGGGAGGATGATTCAGATCCCGGAACGATTAATATTACGATTAAACCGGTTAATGATGCTCCTGTTGCTGATGGTCAACTGGTTACGATCGAACAAGATTCATCAATTGCGATCACGCTTATGGGAAGTGACGTTGATAATGAGATCATCAGTTTCTCAGTCGTTGAAGGGCCCAAATATGGCAGCCTTGACGGAACCGCACCGGATTTGATCTACACACCGGATCCTGGCTTTTCAGGAGATGACAGCTTCACATTTATTGTCAGTGATGGTGAATTAGAATCTGAGCTTGCGACTGTGACCATTGTTGTGACCCCTTCAGGACCTACCACCATCTTTTGGGATGATTTTGAAAGTGATTTAGGCTGGGTCAGAAATCCTGATCTAACGGATAAAGCCACACTGGGTTTGTGGGAACGAGGCATTCCCCAACGCGTTACTTACAATTCCTATACGACCCAGCTTGGGACGCCGGTTAGCGGCTCTTACAATCTGGTTACCGGACGGCTGGCAGGTTCTGATGCGGGCAGCTATGATATTGATGGTGGCATGACAAGTATTCGTTCCCCACTTGTTCAGTTGCCTGCCAATCGCGAGCTATCCCTGTCCTTCTATTACTACCTGGCGCATTTGAATAACGCGACTTCAGCAGATTACTTCCGGGTAAAAATCATCGGTGACAGCACAAAAACTGTGTTTGAAAAGTTGGCATCAGCTACCAACGTAAGCGCGGTCTGGCAATATGTGAATGTCGATATCACCAGCTTTGCAGGTCAATCGGTGTATATCGTGATTGAAGCTGCTGATGAAGGTTCCGGCAGCCTTGTGGAAGCTGCGGTCGACGACGTTTTGATCACAGCAGAGAAGCCCAACATCCCACCGGCTGCTAATCCGCAAAGCCTGAGCCTGGAAGAGGATGGACAAATCCCAATCATACTGACCGGTTCTGATCCAGAAGGGGAACCACTGAGTTTTGAGCTCGTGGAAAACCCACAACACGGGTCAATCACCGGTGATCTACCAAATATTACCTATTCACCTGATCCAAATTATTACGGATTCGACAGTTTTAGTTTCGTGGTCAACGATGGCGTGTTTTCTTCATCACCTGCACTGATTGACCTGGAGATCACGCCCGTTAATGATGCGCCGGTGGCAGATCCACAAAACATCACAACTCAGGAGGGGACGGCGATTGAGGTTGTGCTGAGCGGATCGGATATTGAGGGTGATTTGCTCACCTATGCTATTGTCACGCAACCACTGTACGGGACTTTGACAGGAGCAGCTCCGAACCTGCTGTATACACCCGAAACAGGGTTTACAGGGAATGACATGTTCACCTTTAAAGTTAATGATGGTGAATTGGATTCAAATTCTGCAACGGTCAACATTTCTGTGACCCCAGCGGGACCAGAGATTGTCTTTCTCGATGACTTTGAGACAGACCAGGGTTGGGTACGAAACCCCTCGAGAAGGGACACCGCAACCCTTGGATACTGGCAGCGTGCTATACCTCAGCCCGTATACTATTTAGGTGATAAACAGCTTAAAGCCTACAGCGGCTCTTACGATTTGGTGACGGGGCCTTTAGCCGGCAGCGACGCCGGGAGTTATGACCTGGATGGTGGTCTGACCAGCATCCGTTCCCCTTACATCCAGCTGCCTGCAGGTGCCGACCTGACCCTTTCCTTTCAGTACTATCTGGCGCATTATACGAATTCATCGTCAGTCGATTATTTTCGGGTAAAAATTGTTGGAAATAGGACGCAGACCGTGTTTGAGAAACTTGGGTCCGCCAGAAATGTGAACGCAGTATGGCAACTTGTGACCAGGGATATCAGCCAGTTTGCCGGGCAAACGGTGTATATCTTGATCGAAGCCGCCGACGCAGGTGCAGCCAGCCTGTTAGAGGCGGCAGTTGATGATGTGATGATCGTTGCCGAGTGAGATTGTCAATAAAGCAAACACCCTGATGTAAAGATCAACATCCGATTCAGAATCAGGGTAAACAACCTATTTATTCACGGTATAAATTCCCCGGAGATTAGATGCTGATCCCGGGGAGTTTTAATTTTATTGGAAAGCTCAAAAGCTCTGAATTATCTAATTACAAACAACTTATGACCTTAAAAATAAGCGCTCTGGAGAAATGATTTTTACCGTTCACAACCATACAATAGAACTGGACTACAATTAGGACATGGAAAACCTCTTGAACTTGCTTCAATCACAATTCAGTGACTCGATTGGATTGAAACAGTATTTTTCTGACTTTACGACATCCGATTGGAATGAATTAATTCAATTAGCAAGCCAGCACAAGCTATCGCTTTTGTTATTGGATATTTTTAATAAAAACGAACTGATTGAATTAATCCCTGCCAATCAACTTGAAGAACTGCGCGAAAAGAACCGTCTGAATGCGATTAAAAACATTTATATTTTACAGGAAGCACAGATTGTGCTTGAGGAATTAAAGAGGCACAATATTCAAACCATTGGATTAAAAGGTGTTTATCTTTTGGATAATGTTTTCGAGGATGTCTCGTTACGATCTATGGCAGATCTGGATTTAATGGTGAAAAGAAATAATATTTCTGAGGCAATCGATATCGTTCAGAATCTGGGCTATCAGCCATCCACATATTTTGATATTCGCGATATAAACACCGATATTAAACACGTTCCACCAATGATCAAGAATGATCATCACTATTTGGAAATTCATTGGACGCTTCTTGAAGAAAATGAACCATTTTCGATTGGTATTGATGGCTTGTGGAAACGAGCAAAACCTGTTCAGATTGCAGGTGTGGATGCTTTCTCCCTGAGCCTTGAAGATTTATTGTTGCATCTCTGCATTCATCTTGCTTATCAACACAGTTTTGAGTTTGGATTACGAGGATTATTTGATATTGCAATGGTCCTGAAACGATTTCATGATGATGTGGATTGGGAAGTGCTTATATCGAGAGCGCATGCATGGCGCGCGAACAGGGTAGTCGCTTTAACGTTTCAACTGCTGGTGGAACTGTTTAAGGTGTCTGGACCTGAGGGTCTGATTACCAGATTGATGGAGGGTCCATTTCCGGAGGAGATTCTAAAGCAAGCTAAAGAGAACTTGCTATCCCAAAGGGACGATACAGCTGCTTTCACACCCGATCTCGTTAGGCTCTCTGCCAAAGCGACAATCTGGGGAAAAATACGAATAATGCTCGACCGGGTTTTCTTGCCAAAGATAACGATGGCCAGACTGTATGGGATGAAGCCCACTTCACTCAAGGTCTATTTCTATTATCCGGTCAGGTTTTTTCAATTGTGGAGAAGTTACCGCCAATCAGTCAGGAAAATAATCAGAAAAGACGGGAAAACTTTATCTCAGGTCTCTCAGAAGAAACAGGTCATTGCGATAAAGGAATGGCTTGTGAATTTTTGATGATCTGGATCATTGTTTTGCTCCCCAAAGGTCGGCCTGTCAGACATTTAATTCAAGAAGTTCAAAAATCCGTCTATTATGACAATTTGAAATTTTGATTGTGTTGTTTGATGTTTAGCATAAAAATTGTGGTTTATCACGATCCAAATCATGAATGAATCCCTGAAACAATGATCTGGATTTGGTTAAAAACAAATGAGGTCATCAAGCAAAAACCTATAAATTATGGTATCTTTAATGATCATTATCATCTTATGATGCGAGTTGATCTGAAAATTAAGGATCGGGAAATTATTTAATAAATTACTCTATTGTTATAAATAATGGAGATCACATATGGATTTACGGAAAATATTGTTAATTATCAAACGCTGGCTGTGGTTGCTTGTATTAGGTGCGGTGATCGCTGGTGGGTTGGGTTATTATTTTAGCAGTCGCGAGTCACCGATATACCGCACCAGCACACGGTTTGTTATTTTAAGGGCGGCATCGACCGGCTATACGGATTATTATTCCTACCTTGATTACCAAAACATGATTTCCACCTATGCTCAATTACTTTCATCTGTCAGATTGCTGGAGCGGGTTTCGGATGACGTTGGGTTTACGGTGTTGCCCAACCAGGCCAATGCGGAACAAATAGGCGAAACACAGTTTGTGCGCCTGACTGTGACCCACGAAGATCCAGAAAAGGCAGCCATTATTGCCAATGCCCTGGTGGATGTATTAATTGAAACAAATGAAGAATTGCAGTCTGTGCGTTATGAAGCAACGGAACAGAATTTAAAAAATCGTACAGATCAGGCAATGGAGCAGATGGAAATCCTCCAAAACCAAATTCAGGAATTATCAATAACTACGTTACAAGAGCAAATTGACGAAGTGAAAAACCAAATTGATGACCTTCAAGCGCAGACAACAGATTTGGAATTCAAGATCGGGAGAATTAACCCGCAATTTGCTTCGGAGGAACAATCCTTATTGCGCTTGCAGTACCAGGCTGAATTAAATCAAACGCAACCGATTTTGGATCTCTATCAGAATATCTATACCCAATTGATGGTGATGAAAGAACCGATCCAAAATGAAGACGTATCATCAACAAGGATGGCTCAGCTTGAGCGAACTTTAGGTTTATATGAACAAATTTATTTTTCAAGCATCAGCAGCCTTGAGACTCTAAACCTAACGAGGGCACAAAGCACACCCAATGTGGTACAGGTTGAACCTGCCACGGCTCCCAAAACGCCCTACACACCCAAACCGTTCCAGTCGGCTGGCATTGGCGCCGCTGTGGGTTTATTGATCGTGGCAGGGATTGTTTTCATGATTGAATATCTTGATGATACGATCAAAACCCCGGATGATGTAAAAGACATCCTTGGCTTACCTGTGATTGGTCTTATCGCAGACATGGGAGATTACACAAAAAGAAGATCGGATAATGGTGGCAATGTATATGTGTTTGAACACCCCCGATCACCAATCACAGAAGCATTTCGCTCTCTACGCACCAGTTTAGAGTTTTACAGTATCGATTCGCCATTGCAGATGTTGATTGTTACAAGCGCTGGACCTGAAGAAGGAAAAACAACCATTGCAACAAATCTGACGACCATTCTTGCCAGGGAAAATAAAAATGTATTGCTTATCGATGCTGACCTCAGGCGACCAAACGTTCACAACCTGATGGGCATCTCCAACAGGGCGGGTTTATCAGATTTATTGCGCGGAAAACTAAAAATGGAGGATATCATTCAGACGTCTCCGGTGAACAAAAACATGCACGTGATCACATCGGGGAGCCTGCCACCCAACCCGGCAGAATTAATTGCCAGCAATCGTATGGAAGCAATTCTTGAAGAACTGAGATCCCAATTCGAGGTCATTGTTATTGATACGCCGCCGGCGATTGTGACAGATGCGCAACTACTTGGCAGCAGGGCAGATGGTGTCATTTATGTGTTGCGACCGGGAAAAACACGCTCCGTCGCAGCAAAAACGCCTTTCGAGGAATTTCAGCGGGTTGGCGCTAATATCATAGGGGTCGTTATGAACCGGATTCCTAAAAATCGTGGATATTATTATGGTGGCTATGATTATTATGCGCCAGGCACAATGATCAACGAGAAATATTACCGCTATGAGGAAAGAGACAATCATTTAAATGGTTTTGATGAATCCATGTATGATCAAACCATGGTTGAAAACATACAAGAAGACACCGATACTGTCTCGTGAAGTAAAATAAAAGGCCTGACTTTATAGAAAAGTGTCATCAGATCACCACATTTGACCTTTCCTAACATCTACTTAAAGGTAATTTATGAGTTCGAATTTTGAAAATGATATCAAAGAAAATGATCAAAATACCTGCCCATACCTGGGGTTGAAAAATGATCGGGTTACTTTTTCATCCTACCCATCAGGATGGAATGCTTGCCATCATGTCAGTCCCGTTAAAACCCCCATTCTTGACTATCAAAGAAATTTCTGTTTGCGGGCGAATTATGTGAATTGCCAGATTTACCAGGCGCCGCCAGGTCAGAGGATGCCCAGAGATATCCAGCTTCGCGAAAAGGGCATATCTGAAAAAAGAAAGCAACTGATTGCCCTGGCAATGGTTTTCGTGATGTTGATCGCTATTCTCTTTGGTTTTATTTACAAAGAGCCTTTACTTGCACTTATCAAACCAACCCCGGAAGAAGTTTCCCCTACGACTGAAAGTTTCAGTGCCATCCAAGCATCACCGACTGAAATACCCGCTACAGTTACGCCAACAGATCTGCTGCCCACTCAGACGCCGATCCCACCAACGCCAACCCTGGAACCAATCGTTCTGGGACTTGATGTGCCGATTGGTGCTTCTGAACAGCAATTCATGATCCATCGTGTGGCAGAGGGTGAATCGCTGACAATTTTTGCCGACCGTTACGGAACGAGCGCTGAGGCAATTGTTTCAGTTAATAACGATATTTTGCTGCCTCTCTGGGTTGAATCTCTTGTAGTCATTCCTATCAATAATACCGATGTTGGTGGGCTTCCAAAATTTGAACCCTATCAAATTGAACTGTTAGGATTAACGCCGCAAAGCCTTTCAGAAAAGCTGTCGGTTGACCTGGATGAGCTGGTTTTTTATAACAACGTATCATTGGATTATGAGTTCGATGTAGGCGATTGGGTGCTGGTGCCGAGGGGAACATCTCAACCCTGAGCCTTTTTATAACACAAATGACTTCGATTCTTTTCATCTGTACTGCAAACCAATTTCGTTCAGTGATTGCAGCTTTGTATTTCGCACGAGAAGTTGTTCGGCGCGGCGATGATAAGAATTTTAGTGTAGGCAGTGCAGGCACCTGGGCTTATCCGGGTAGCCCGGCGACATCCACGGCAATCCAAATAATGGAAGGTTACAATTTAGATCTCAGCTTTCACAAAGCCCGTTTGATCTCAAGTGAGATCATCGGCGAGGCGGATTTGATATTGGTCATGGAGGAAGGACATCGAGAAGGAATCTTACTCGATTATCCCGAAGCGGACGGAAAGATTTTCCTTCTCACAGAAGCAGCGGGTGAGCCTCCTGTCGAGATTCCAGACCCCTATACCACCAATGCGCCGGCTGAGGAAGTTGCACATGATATTGTCCGATTGCTGGATGAAAGTTACGAGAAGATTATTGCCTTTGGGTGGAAATTTGCAAAAGAAGATTGATGGTCGATCTATAATATAAAAGAAAAAAAGAACCTCCCGAACTTTGATAGCCGGGAGGTTCTTTGTTGACATAAATCGATAATTTTCGTTTTTCTTACCTCAGGTGACGAGCGCTTTAACGTTTTCAATCACCAGTTCCAATTGTTCATCTGTCATGGTTGGGAAGAGAGGAAGCGTCACTTCTCGGCGCCCAATGTCTTCAGTCAGTGGCAATGAGACTGTACCAAATTTATCTCGATAATAACTGAAAGTGTGAATAGGGCGGTAATGGATGCTCGATTGTATGCCAGCATCCCGCAGGCTGCTCATGAAGATATGCCTGTCAACGTGCGGAGGAAGCAGAACAGGGAAAATATGATGCGAGGGTTGCCCCACTCGAGCGGCTTCAAAAGGCAGCCCGATCCCGGTGGACTTCAACGCTTTCCAGTAAGTGTGGGTTATCTCACGTCGTCTTGCGTTGTTTCTTTCCAGCTTTCTTAATTGTTGAATACCAAGGGCGGAATGAATTTCATCAATGCGGTAATTGTAGCCAAGAGCAACCACATCATAGGAAAAGGCATGCCCTTTGTGGCGATCGTAGGTGAGGGAGGTCATGCCATGAGAGCGTAACAGGCGAAGATTTGTTGCCAAATCATCCCGATTGCAGGTGAGCACACCTCCTTCACCCGTTGACAAATTCTTATTGGAAAAGAAACTGAAACAGCCAATATCACCCCAGGTGCCCAATGCCTTATCTTCTAAGGCGGCTCCTGGTGCGTGGGCTGCATCTTCAATCACAGGGATCCCGTGCTTATTGCTGATTTCAAGGATTTCACGCATCCGACATGGAAAACCCGCATAATGCATCACGATGATCGCTTTTGTTTTCGGTGTGATCAGCGTTTCGATCGACTGGGGGTCAATGGTCAAATCTTTCGCTCCGACAACCTCAGCAAAGCGTACGCTGGCGCCGCAGTACAGAACTGCGTTGGATGTTGCCACGAAGGAAAGTGAAGGCACGATCACTTCATCACCGGGTCCGACCCCCACAGCCAGACAGGCTAAATGTAAAGCCAGGGTCCCGTTTGCAACAGCGATGGTGTGTTTGCTGCCCGTCATACGGCAGAACTCAGCCTCGAAAGTCTGAGTGACCTCTCCCATTGTGAGCCATTTTGAGCGCAAAACGTCTAAAACAGCCTGTTCTTCGTCTTCTCCATAATCCATGTCTGCCAAAGGCACATGCCAAACCATCAAACCTCCTTGATTATTTCTTAACGCTTCGTAAGCATAAAATCGAGTGATAAGCATATCCTTGTCAATAAATTATCAATGCAGCCTTTTTCTATTATGATCAATCAAGGCTTTGGCGCCCTGCTAAAGCGCGCAAGAGCGTATTTTGGTCGGCATATTCAAGATCCCCGCCCACAGGTAAACCCAGCGCGAGCCGGGTAACACGCACATTGTATTCAGCGAGTCTTTCGTGTAAATACATTGCAGTTGCGTCTCCCTCCATGCTGGGGTTGGTAGCCAGGATCACTTCTTTGAAAGTGCCTTTTGTGACCCTTTCCATTAATTCGCGGATTTTCAAGTCATGTGGACCAACCCCTTCAATAGGCGAAAGGACGCCATGGAGGACATGGTATAAACCATTAAAACCGCCTGTTTTTTCGATGGCAAGCACATCCAAAGGTTCTTCCACGACACACAGCATGGATTGATCGCGCTGTTCGTTGGAACAAACCTCACAAACCCTGATGTCTCTGCGGGTTATGTTGAAACAAATTTCGCATAGACCGGTTTCATGTTTAATTCCAACCAGAGCTTGAGCCAGGTTTTGCGAAAGATCTTCTGACGCACGTAACAGGTAAAATGCCAATCGTGATGCTGTCTTGGGGCCAATACCGGGTAAACGGGAAAAGGCATCAATCAGGTTTTGAACAGGCTCGGGTAGGGTGCGCATAAAATTTTTACAGCCCTAAACCCAAGCCACCCAGCATGTTGGTGAAGGGACTCATCTTTTCTGCTGCAAGATCGCGAGATTTTTCCAGGGCAGAGTTTATCCCGGTTGTGATCAGATCCTGGATCATCTCGACATCTGCGTCTTCCAGCAGTTCCGGTGAAATTTTTATAGATTTACACACCTGGTCTCCACTCATCACAATTTGGATTACCCCTCCGCCAACACTTATTTCTACAGTTTCTTCAGCCAGGTCTGCCTGCGCCTGTTCCATTTGCTGCTGCATTTGTTGAATTTGAGCCATCATACCGCCACCCTGAGGGCCGCGCGGACGATTGTATCTTTTTGACATTATTTTCCTTTCAATCGTAATAAATCACGGGTCGATTTGTTCAGCTTTGCTAATTCTTCCACCAAGATCACGGGTTGCGGTGCTGACCATGCCATCCTCCTCGAACTTAATGTTTTCTACCATTTTGTCGGATGGGCTGGTCGTGACGATACACTTAACATAAAGCGATTTCCCAAAAACTTCTTCAAGGATATCTGTGGTCAGAATTATATTTCCTTCTTTTTCCATCATATCTTTTAATAATTCAGATGAGAAACTCAGAATTATTTGGTTATCTTTAATCCCAACCAATTTGGCTGTGTTTAAAAGGGCTTCAGTCCTTCGATTGTGCTTTCCAACTTTCGATTTGATGGTGTTCCAGGATTCGTGGATCTGGTCTAAAGGGACTTTGTCGCCTGCTTCTGCAATTTGATCAGGTTCTTTTTCTGTTTCAATGGGAGGAGCTTCAGTTTTTGCGGTCCCAGGCTTTTCTGGCTCGATTTTTTCTTCCAATGCTGTTGCTTTCTCTGGCTCTTGAACTTGTTTAGCAGCAGGTTTGGGCCGACCCTGTGTTACTTCAACGGTTCTTTTTTTCGGTGGTTTTGACTGCAAAGTTGGCGCAGGTTTTTCTACCGAATGGTCGACAGGACTGGCTTGCATGAGTGCAATTTGCGGTCGAACCAGGAAACTGGTGAAAGCTAACTCTAACGCCAACCCTGGATGCCAGCTTCCAGTTTCTCCGCTGGTGGCTTTGTTAAAAACCTCAATGGATTGAAGCAAATCAGGCATTTCAAATTTGCTGGCATGCACGAAAATCTTTTCTCGAATGTTATCTGCTTCTTCCAGCTGATCCTGATTACCCATTTTGTAGAGGAGCACATTCCGAAGATATGCAACCAGCTGCCGTGCAAGTTGCCGGGGATCCGTTCCGCTATCAAGATTTTTGTGGATCAATGTCAGGCCGCCTGATGTGTCTTTTGCGATCAACGCATCAACAATTTCAATCACGCTGAGGTTGGTCGCTGTTCCAAGAACCTTTTGAGCCATTTCGAGCGAAATTGTCTCTTCTGTTGCTGCTAATTGATCCAGCAGCGAAATAGCATCACGCAAACTACCCGTTGCCTGACGCGCAATCAGGTTTAAAGCAGGAGATTCCACCTTAATCCCTTCCTCCTGGCTTTTTTCTTTGAGATGGTCAATAATCGTGTGAAGGGGGATTCGTCGGAATTCGTGCTGCTGGCAGCGGGAAAGGACGGTGGCTGGAATTTTGTGAATCTCAGTTGTTGCAAGCACAAATATGGCATGGGGTGGGGGTTCTTCAAGCGTTTTCAGCAGCGCGTTGAAAGCGGCTGTTGAGAGCATATGGACTTCATCAATGATATAAACCTTGAATCTGCCCTGGGAGGGTGAAAAATTGATCTTATCACGCAGGTCACGAACGTCATCCACGCTTGTGTTAGAGGCAGCATCAATCTCGATCAGGTCCATAAAACGACCGGCGTTGAGAGCCAGACAGTAATCACAATGATTACAAGGTCGATTTGCCAGATCGGGATCAAGACAATTTACCGCTTTCGCCAGGAGTCTGGCTGTGGAGGTTTTTCCAGTTCCGCGTGGGCCGGCAAAAAGATATGCGTGCGCGACACGATCATTTGCAACGGCATTACGCAAGGTTTGGATGATATGATCCTGTGATGCAACCTCATCCCATGTTTGAGGACGCCATTTTCTATATAGGGCTTTTGTCATAAGATAAGCATCCCTTTCATCAAGGTATCCGATATGAACTCATCTCTTCCCCGGAGGCGTTCATTAATCTGGCTGTCTCTCCAGACTTCCAGATAGGGAAGTCCGATTGCCAGAATAATTCTATCACTGAATTATTGCCCTTTCCCGATAGAATCTTGATGGCCCCATCCTGGTTGAGAATCATGGCAGGAAAAATAAAGCTGTTATCCTGTTCATCCTGAAGCTGCCACCCGGTAAGATCAATCGAACCCGGGCTCTGGTTGCGAATTTCAACATATTCAACTTCAATATTTCCCGGACCTACAATAGCGTATATAACAACATCAATGCTTTCATTCAGAAAGATGATTTCTGGTGTGTTTACAGGGGCAATGAGTGGCGCTTCCTGATCACCCTGGCCTGAATTAGAACTGTGCACCTGGAAAAGTGCAGAATCCCCAATCATTTTCGGGGCAGGATGGGTCAGATCCCATACCCATAACACAAGCAGCGTCACTGCTGCTGAAACGAACACGTTGAGGATTATAAAAAGATAAATAGGAGGGCGCTTTTTCATTATTGTCTCCTCAGGGTACCTAAGAATCATAGCACATCAAAATTGTTTTGTAAAAATTTTCAGTTGAATTTTGATAGGCTTTGAAAGAAATTCTTGGTTGGTGAATTAGCACGGTGAACCATGCTCAAAACTGGGACTGTTAACTTAGAAAAGCTCTTTTATTCAAAGTTGAGGCGCCTTAAAGTGCGCCAAGTAGGGGTATACCTTATCTTTTAACGAATTTAAACACTTAACAAACCCATAACAAGTTCTTTTATTCTTATTAATGGCGATGTGATAACCTTAGAATGGTTTTGGAAATTTGATTTCTCTCCTTTCAAATTTGAACTGAACCAAAAAGCTGAGTTCAAAACTCAGAAACGATAAAAGGTGAGGTTATCGTAACAAAGCAGGCGTTTGGTGAGGCGCCTGTTTTGTGCTTTAAATGGGGTTTATCGTTTTTCTCCAAAGACCAGTTCTTTTATGTGATCAATGTGGTCTCTTTGATGCCAGAGGGTTCGTCGAAGAATTTTTCGGTAGGACCAGAATTCACCTTCGAGCCCGGTCACGACAACCTGGCCAGCGAATTTGGGAAAGGTCTTTTTGATCAGATCTCCCGTTTGATTCAATCGGTCAATCGGATCCTTTGCAAGTTGATCGTGCGAAAGGTTGGAAAGTTTCATTCGAGATAGATACCATAATTCTGCATTAGCGACGTGTTTGGCGATCCCCAGAATATTCCAGCGCTGCCCTGGAAAATTCCTCTCGAGGATTTCTGGATCAATGGTTGTCAGCCCCGCAAAGAGTTCCTCCCTTTGCCAGTGGAATATCTTCAAACTACGTTCAATCTCTTCCTGGCTTAATGGACGCCAATCATCTTTAAACCAGGCGTTAATCTCATAGCCGACTCCTTCCTGGGTGGGGAGGTAGTTCTCATCCATCCAAAAGCAATCGAAACGTTCGGCAATCCTGACGTCGAGATCGGAAAACTGAACCCAGGATTCAGGCGTGTGATCATTGATCCAGTATTCATATTGGAGCAACGCCCTTGGGAGTTGGATGAGCGCTTCTGCCTCATCCATGCCATACGCAAAACACCCCGGATAATCCAATGCCCAGGCCAGGTTTCTTCCCTCAATGTTGGTTTCTAATCCGATTCGAATCTGCATCATCACTCCTTACATATTTTGTAAAATCATTCTTTATTGTACATCGAAAAATGGAGACTTTTGCTTTTCAGCAACCTCTTCCATAATAAAAAAGTCAGGAAAACCCTGACCATAGTTTGTGTTATCGGGTGTTAAAATAACGCTTAATCAGTAAAAACAGGTATATGACCTAATGAAATGATTTCAGACCATTTAGCACGTTCACCTTCAGTCAATATCGCTGCTTCTGCAATAATGTCAACCCCGGCCTTTTCAAGAATTAACCGCATGCCCTGCAAAGTGGAGCCCGTGCTGATCACATCATCCACAAGGATGACCTTTTTTCCCCTGATCAGGTTTCTATCTTTTTCATCCAGAAACAGGTTTTGGATTTCTCCTGTAGTGATTGATAGTGTTTCGGATTGAAGCGCATCACCCATATAGGGTTTGTAGGATTTGCGTAGTATGACATAGGGCTTTTGCGCGACAACGGACAATGCGTGAGCTAATGGGACGCTCTTTGTTTCTGCAGTCACAAAAGCATCGTAATCAATCTTATCGAATTTGTCACTCAATGCTTTTGCACATGCCTCAACCAGTACAGTATCCCCGAGAATATTCAGAATGGCGATTTTGAGCCCGGGTTTTACTTCAAATAGCGGTAGTTCCCGATGAAGCCCCGCGATATCAATACCATAAGTTTGTCTTGCCTTTTCCATGCCTGCTCCAAATCAATTAAGTTTTTGAGAATTTGAATAAATTTATTAAATTTATTCGCTTGGATTATATCACGGGTAAATCGGCTCAGATTTTTAGATAACAAATCATTTTAATAATCGGAAAGCATGCAATCATACAGCCCGTCCTGGTATCACGATAATGTAAAGAACGGAGAGGAGAAAAAGATCATATTAACTTCAATGATATAATTATCATATAACGCTTGCCTGATGTATACCAAAGGTTTGAACTTTGAAGCCTAGAAAATCTAAATTATTTAACAGAGCTTAAAAGTTTATAGTAATATTGTGATAATTATGAACTTCAACTGAATGAGGTGAAAAATGGCTCTTTCTTACGGCACATTAACCGATTCACTTATCGGTCCACTCAGTTTTGCCGCTGGTGAACATGGTCTGCAAAAAATTGTTTTCTCTTCGCTTGACACGTTGATGCCTGCAAACACGGACAGTGAAATATTACCTTCACTGGATGGGTATTTAACTGTGAATGTTGTGATGAGCGAAATGTGCGAATACCTTAATGGACGCAGAAAAGAGTTTTCAGCCAAAATTGATTGGAGCACGCTGGGTGAATTTCAAAAAAAGGTACTTGAAGTGAACTATTCCATTCCTTGTGGGCAGGTGATGACCTACGGTGAAATTGCCGAGAAAATTGGTCATCCGGGCGCGGCACGGGCTGTTGGGTCGGCTTTGGGGGCCAACCCCATGCCAATTGTGATCCCCTGTCATCGTGTGATCGGTTCGGACAAGGGATTGCGCGGCTATGGCGGTGGAATGGAGATAAAAGCTTTTCTTTTGAGATTGGAAGGTCACCGCGTAGAAGGTAATCGAGTCATTACGTGATAACAAATTTGGCGGGGTGGGTTTGATGGACGTAGAGACAAATTTTCAGGAAAGTTATAAATCCGGGTTTGTTGCACTGGTGGGCAAACCGAACGTGGGGAAATCTACATTATTGAATCATTACATCGGGCAAAAAGTTGCGGCGGTATCCATTAAACCGCAAACAACACGCAAACGGCAGCTGGGCATTCTGACCACAGAAAAGGCACAAATTGTTTTTGTTGACACCCCCGGATTGCATACAGGCGATTATAAATTGAGCGATTTTATTAATAAGGAAGCACAATACGCTTTTGTCGATGCAGATTTGATCCTTTTCCTTGCGGATGCCAGTCAGCCACCCGATGACGAGGATCGAAAACTTGCCGAAGAAATTCAAATTAAAACAAAAGGGATTAAGAAATTGCTCGTATTAAATAAACTAGACCTTGCTGATAAACTTGTAATTGATAACAACGAGAAAGCCTTCAGAGCACTTTTGCCCTTTGATGACCACTTAAGAATCTCCGCTATCACAGCAGCAGGACGCGAGGAACTTCTGGCAAGGATTGTTGAATTGCTCCCTGAGGGACCGCAATATTATCCGGAAGATCAAATCACAGCTACCTATGAGCGGGATATAGCCGGAGATTTGATCCGTGCTGCAGCATTGTTTCATCTGCATGATGAGGTGCCTTACGCCATCTTTGTTCTCGTTAACGAATATGCTTTGCGTGAAGATGGTACTCGTTATGTGCACGCGACCTTGTTCTGTGAGCGTGAATCTCAGAAGGGCATTATTATTGGTAAAAGAGGGCAAATGATCAAAGCCATCAGCACCACGGCACGACAGGAAATCGAGGAATTGAGCGGTGAACCGGTTTATCTTGACCTTACGGTGAAAGTTGAAAAGAATTGGCGGAATAATCCGGAATTTCTAAGAAAGCATGGGTTAAGTCATAATTAATAGCATCCAGAATCAGTTGGGTTGGACCCTGGCAGTTTTTGCAGCCTTTTTATTGGATTGGGTTGCCATGGCTTTTGATTGGAAGAAAGTAAAGCCATTTTCTAAAGTGCTTGCCATTGTTTCTGTGATTGCCTGGACTGTTATTGCCTTTGATCGACGATTTGACAGGTTGATCCTGGTACTTTTAGGTGCACAGATTTTTGGTATGGCAGGCGATATTTTTCTGCTTTTTTCTGAAAAATATTTTATCCACGGCTTGACTTCCTTTTTGGTGGGGCATTTTCTTTATGCCAGCTTACTCATCAGCAAGATGTGGGAGTTCTCAAAACAGGGAGGTGGGGTTGAGGGTTTCTTCCGATGTTTTTTCTTTGCTGCCCTGACCTGGGTATGTTTTTTGTTTGTGTTTTATTCAATATTTTATGTGTTGCCCAAACGGAAATTAGTAAAGTCTTCTTTGTGGACTGCCATTCAAGGATATGGATGGGTTTTAAGCGGCCTGGTGGCCGTGGCATTCTTTGCAGCAAACGCGTTTGGGTTCTTTTCAAGCTTGCTTTGGCTCATGCCAGTTGGTGCGTTTTTATTCCTCCTTTCCGACTTAATTTTGGCTTACAATCGCTTTATCAAACCGGTGCGATCTGGTCCGGTTTGGGTTCATATGACTTATCATAGTGCTCAGTTTTTCCTTGCTGCGGGTTTCGTGGCGCTCCTTAAAACGCCGGTAATAACAAGATGACGGCTTAAAATCTAAAAATATTTAATTCTCGTAATGTTCTTTTGAAACAGAACAAGACACACCGACCAACTGTGCTTTTTCTTTGGACTGGCACAATTGGCCACAAATAATTCCCGATATTAAAATAGTATTTTTGAATATTGTAAATTAAGTGTTTGCGATTGAGGGTCTAAAAGAGACCTTACATGGAGGTGGGGGAGTTTTTATTTGCAATCTGGAAAGATCATAAAGAAACGAAAAAACAATATTATGAATGGTCTTGACAAAATAGAACAAACGTTCTATAATTGCAATATGATCACAATTTATATATTTGGAGGATCCAATGAATATCAGTCAGACTAATCAAACAACATTTATACGACCACTTGATTCAGGTAGAAGGCGTCAGGACATTTCATATCTATTTATTACCATTTTCGCACTTACTGCCTTTGAAATATTTAATTTCAGCACCAATAATTATGCTTTATCTGATCTTCTGGGGGACGCAGCTTTCCTGGGCGTTCGGTGGGCAACTTTCCTGGCACTTGCTTTTTGCGGAATTGATTTTGCAGGTATTGTTCGCTTGTTCTCGTCTTCCGCAGAAAAAGAAATGCAGCGTTCTGGCTGGTATATGTTTGGTGCCTGGTTTTTGGCGGGCACGATGAACGCGATCCTGACCTGGTGGGGGGTTGTGATGTCGATACGGACGCATACAATTCTCAACAGCGATGGCGTCGAGATCAGATTTGTTAACGAGGTGGTGCCAGTATTGATCGCATTGATGGTGTGGGTGATTCGGGTCTTGTTGATTGGATCTCTATCTCGGAAAAATGATCAGGGTGCCAGGGGATCAATTCCGAAAATGGCAGGGGAGCTTTCACGACGAGAATTGCGGCAGGCACAAAGCCGAGCTGCACATCCGGTTCAATCAAAAACAAAACAGCCTTTGACACCCTTATTCAATGTACGACCATTTGGAAAAACGAATAAAATTTCGAACACCAATCGTCCTGACCCGACATACATCCCGATGCAAGATGAAGCTCCTCAGTATCCTATGAATGAAGCTCAAATTGCGCAAAAGAGAGGCTAGGCGGGGCAATTCAATCAGGTGAATTTAAGATAAATCGAAATAAACAAAGCATCTGGCTTTCTGGGGCGAGCAAAGGAAAAACCGGATGCTTTTTTTGTTTTGCACAGCTCTTCAGTTTCAAACAAATCACATTTCAATTTTAGGTGACAAACCCTTATATTTTATTGACATTTATTACAACCCATAGTAAGATATCGTGCACAGTTAACTGCACTTTGGCGAAGTAGCTCAATGGAAGAGCAGTGGACTCATAAGCCATTGGTTGGCGGTTCGAATCCGCCCTTCGCCACTGTAGCTGTAAAATGTTGAAAACATTTTACAAACCCGATAACGATTAGTTGCTAAGGTGCGATTGAGATACTAACTTTGTGGCATCAAGCTATATGAACAAGCCGTCCGGTCTGTATGCCGGATGTTTGTTTTTAATTCACTGGTAGTATTCTAAACTCAATTACTTTCATGTCAATGACACTCTCTTAACACACGAAATTTTAAGGATTCTGCCTCCACTGTCGCTCCTTCGCTCGTCCTTCGCGCGCGGTCTGCTTGTCTTCACATGTAGTTGACTTCTGCATTTGACGCGATCAATTGATGCTCCAGTAAAAAAGGCGAAAGAGGCATTCCCATTCTGGCTCCGAGCAGCATCAAAGAAAGCAGCCTAAATTTTTCTCCAAATGGATCCGCGTTTCGTCCCTTTTTTTATCTCTTTCACATTAAGAACACCCCGGTTATCGCTGATCGCGCCACCAACAAACGCATGGTAATGGGAATGTCTAAAATCAAAGGGATGTGCCCTGATCATTCGTTCATCTTCCGACACATCTTTTGTCGCAAATTCCTGGCCAAGATCTGCGATTACTTCTTTCATAACACGAACTTTAATATCTGAGCGACCCATCATAAATCTCCTTTGGTTTCTTTTCACCCGTGCAATCCTAGAATGATCTCTCTTTACCCAACTTCGCAAGGTAAACCAAAAACATCGGCAGTTCAAATGCCCTGAAATAATTCTTTATTAATTACACCTCTTTTTCAGACCTCTCATTGAAATCACAGAAGTAACCACCTTCTAATTCCTCACCTCTTCCGCGCCAGCACCTGTAAAACTGACTTTCCCCTTAACCAATCCGAACGCTTCTTCTTGCCCATATTCCTGGCGTAATCCCACTTATAGTGGCTGCGACTGCGGAGTTTTTCTATCGGTGTATTGGCAAAGGCGTTCCAGCCCCCGGTAAACCCAATCACGATATCGTCACCGTGTTCCTGACACAGGGCAACCATTTCATCAAATTTGGCTGTACCCTCCCAGTAAACCTGTTGCGATCTTTTCGGTGCGTCAAAACGGGTTTGCTGTGATCCCTGAATTTGCGGTTTCTTTGCCACAATTCTGTAAAATTCATTGCCAGGGATCCAATTGCGACCTTCCTTTTTACCGACACCCCCCTGCGCCTCATCCCACTTATAAAGCCTGTTTTCGAGATAATTGCGATTGCTGTTGCGCAGATCTGTTATCCCACCCATAAACCCCACCACGATGGCACTGCCTCTTTCCTCACACAAATCCATCATCGACTTAAAGTCCAATTTGCCCTTAAAGTTTTGTCCATCAAATCCTATTGAAGATGTTGAATATGTAATATTACGGGAGCGCTGTGATGATTCATCCAGCTTGCTCAGGTGTCTGTGGATCACCTTCCAGGCATCAGGGTATGGCTCAGATATCTTTTCCGCCAGATTCCCGAAGGTAATCACCCTGTCAATCTCACCGGTTATTTTGTGTTGTGCGCTGGCAGGAACGATGTACAGCACCCTGGCATCACGGCAGCGGGTGATTTTCTCCCGGTGTGGGGCGATCCTGTGCTCCAGAATATAGCTGTATTTCCCTGATTCGTTGGATGCATCTCGTAAAATTTCCACGTCTCGGACGAGAAAGCCCCCACCCTGGCTGTGCACCTCTCTCTTTTTCTGGTGATAGATGGCGTTCTGGTTCGCATTGACAGACGTGTCAGATGTTTTCAATTCCACAAACAACAGCATCTCCCGCGAGGGGTTGAGCATCAGCCAGTCAAGATTGGTCGATTGGCGATTTCCACCTTTCTTCAGCGGAAATTCTGGACAGACCATAATGATCTCGCCCGACAGATCGGGGTCGTCTCGCAGGGTTTCTGTCAGTACTTTCGCCAGGAACATACTCAGAATTGGCCCTACCGCGCGTTCGATCTGCGCCTTAGGAATCATAGTGGCTTCCATAATATGTCCCATTAAGCTTTCAATAAAGTCGATTTGCATCATCTTCCCCTTTCAGATTGTCCCACCTTTTTTTCCTTCAACAAAGATGGGCGGTGGCACGACAGAATGTTCACGAATAAAGCCTTGAAAGTGCTTTTTCGCGATTATAACACATGAAATTGTTAGAAAGACTGCCCCCGCTACATTATATTCACTTCATCAGGATGCATCAGAGCTATGACGACTTCAAATTCTTCAATCTGAAAATTCGCAAAATATTAATGTCGAAGATGTCACTCGAAAGATCTCAATATTTTTATTTAATTTCTTTTACTGTGACATTTAACTCGTATTCGAGTAATTTTATGTTTGAAAGGAGTGAAGATGCCAGTAGTAAATTTTCAGATGTGAGGGCGTTGAAAAACAAGTGGTATTTTATAATTGGCTTAGGAATCAACATAATAAATTTAAGTAAATAAAATTCTATCTAATATCATATCATTGCGTAGGGGCAGGTCTCCGTGCCTGCCCTGGGCAACCACAGGAGGGTTGCCCCTACGGGCGTGATCTCGATACCCCTTGCAGGGCACAGGGAGTGCTTCGCGAAGGTCTACCTCTACATATGATACTGAACAGTAAACTAATCAATTTTTAACACCCTCGATATACTTCTTGCCACAATCACGCCTTTCACATTCTGACCGGGTTCAGCCATGTTATTTTTAATCCATGCCATGTACAGACTCGCTGTGTTATTTAAATCATTGCGAATCTTTTTACCGTCCACCTTTTATTCTTCAGCTTTAAAACAGTATGTTCCAATTTCCCGACCCTCCAATTTCTCCCTGACCTGTCTATGGTATCATATATTTGTTACCAAATTTTATCCATATCCAGGAGGGACCCCTATGACCACGCATGCTTACGGACCGGACAACCCCCATCCCTTTTCCACAATCCGCACGGAGCTGATCTGGGAGGGCAAGTATGATGAATATGGCAACCGCCGCGAGGTGGATGTTGCCGGCGCCGCCATGCCCCTCCAGAAGATCGAGACCGTTGACGAGCCCCGCTCGCGCGCCCTGGTGCAGGGTTCCTTGTTCGACCCGCAAACCGCCCACCGCGATGATTTTCGCAATATGCTGATCTGGGGCGACAACAAACTGGTGATGGCGTCTTTGCTGAAGGAGTATAAGGGGAAAATCGACCTGATCTACATCGACCCGCCCTTTGACGTGGGGGCGGATTTTACGATGAACGTGCCCCTTGGTGAGGAAAAGGATCAGGTTGGGAAAGACCAATCTACCTTGGAAATGGTTGCCTATCGGGATATGTGGGGAAAAGGTACAGATTCTTACTTGAACTTGATGTTCGAAAAGTTTACGGTGATGAAAAGCCTTTTATCATCAACTGGGTCTGTTTATGTACATACAGACTGGCGGGTTAACAACTTCATTAGAATAATTCTTGATGAAATATTCGGAGTTAATTCATTCCAAAATGAAATTGTGTGGTGTTATAGAGAGGCAATTAACTCCAAGAAAAGGTGGAACAGGAAACACGACACTATCCATTTTTACACAAAGAATCCAGATATATTTACTTTCAATGCAGATGATGTTCTTCAAGAACACTCTGAAAACACAATAAAAAAATATAAGTATGAGGACGAAAAAGGTCGCTATCGATTAATGGGTCGTGGTATTGTTGATAGCCCCATACGCTCTGCCCGTGACATTTCTCCTAAATGGGAAAAAACTCACCCTGAATTAGTATATCGACATTATTTAAGAAAAGGTTCATACCCAGTTGACTATTGGAATATTGATATTATTAACCAGGCTGCAGACGAAAGAATTAATTACCCCACCCAAAAACCTGAAGCGCTGCTTGAGAGGATCATCAAAGCCTCTTCCAACGAAGGCGATCTGGTCGCTGATTTCTTCTGCGGTTCGGGCACCACCGGCGCGGTCGCCGAGCGGCTGGGGCGGCGCTGGATCATGACGGACCTGGGGCGCTTTGCGATCCACACCACCCGCAAGCGCATGATCGACCTGCAGCGCACCCTGCACGCCGAGCGCCAGCCCTATCGCTCCTTCGACGTCTACAACCTGGGGCGTTACGAGCGTCAGTGGTGGCAGCAGGAAGCCCTGGAGGGCGCCGATGGCGAACACCGCCGCGTCGTGCTTGAATTCTACCGTGCCGAGCCGCTCCTCGACGCCTCCTCGCCCCTGCTTCACGGACGCAAGGCGGGCGCCCTGGTCCATGTGGACAGCATCGACAGCATCTTCACCCGTGAAAAAGCCCGCCAGGTCGCCCTGGCAGCCCGATCTGCCGGGGGGCGCGAGGTCAACTGCCTCTCATGGGAATTTGAGATGGACCTGCGCATGAATTGCGACGCCATCGAACAGGAACTCGGCATGCGCATTAAACTCATCCCGATCCCGCGCGAGATCATGGAACGCAACCGCAAAGAGCCGCCGCCCTTCCTTGAGGTGGCAACCCTGCAGGCGGAGCCTGTCATCACCACAACGCAGGAGAGCAGGACCGTGGATATCAAATTGACCAAATTTTTGCCCTCGCTTTCCGAGGTCCCTACAAAAGAACTGGAGGCGCTGCGCGAGCGCGCTGTGCAATCGGGCTTTGACTTTATCGATTTTTGGGCAGTCGATTTTGATTATCACCACGGGCAGCCCTTCAACCATCACTGGCAGGCTTATCGCACCCGCAAGGACCGCAGCCTGCCCACCGTCTCCACGCTTGCCTATGCCTACCCCGCGCCGGGTGCCTACACCGCCTGCGTCAAGGTGGTGGATGTGTTCGGCGCTGATACCTCCATCACGGTTGAGGTGATCGTTTAAATATCAAGAAAGGGGAACACCTATGACGGATCAAACCATCAATATCGCCGCGCTTGAGCCGCTGTATTCGCCCTGGGAAGAACCCAATCAGCATCGTTTGAAGGCTGAAACCCCCGGCGGCGCATCCCGCGTCGCCAAAGGACGCCGCCCGAGCGGGATCAACATCGCCAATAATTTGCGCTATGCGCTCAACGAGTGGCGCGCCAGCGACTACGTGGGCGCGTCTGCCACATCGCGCGAACTTTTGATCCACTGGTTCGAACGGGACCACCGCCTGCCGGATCACACCGGCGAGCTGCGCGAATTTCGCTACTGGTTCTGCCAGCGCGAAGCCATTGAATCCCTGATCTACCTGATGGAAGTGCGCGCCATCCGCACCCTTTCGGAGGTCACTGCTGAATTTGGCGGTGAAAATGCCGAGCACGCCGCCGCGGGGATCACCCCCGAGGAGGATATCTGGCCCCGGTTTGCCTTTCGGGTGGCGACGGGCGCGGGCAAAACCAAGATCATGAGCCTTGCCATCACCTGGTCCTATTTTCACGCCCTGCGCGAATCCGAAAGTACGATGGCGCGGAATTTCCTGGTGATCGCGCCCAACCTGACGGTTTTTGAACGTCTCAAAGAGGATTTTGGCGATGGGCGCATCTTCGATACCGACCCGTTGATCCCACCCGCCTGGCGGGGTGATTGGAATCTCTCGGTGGTCCTGCAGGACGAAGCCAGCGGGGCAGCCACCAGCGGCACGTTGTATCTGACCAACATCCACCGTCTGCACGAGCGGCGCCGCCGGACTCGCAAAGAAGCGGAAACCTACGACTGGATGGGACCGGCTGTCTCCAAAGCCAGCGCCCTCGACACAACCGAAGCCCTCCGCAAACGGGTCACCTCGCACAACCGCCTGATGGTGCTGAATGACGAGGCGCACCATCTCTGGGATCCGGATTCAGCCGCGATGGAGGTGATGGGCTTTCTGGATAACGCCTACAAAAACCGCAACGGGTTCGGGCTTTCCGCCCAGCTGGATTTCACCGCCACGCCCAAAGACCAGGGCGGCAATCTTTTCAAACAGATCATCTGTGATTACCCTCTCAGCGAGGCGGTCGATTCGGGCATCGTCAAGGTGCCCATCATCGGGCATGTGGGGCAGCTGCAGGAACGGGCTGACGAAAACGCCGCCTATCGCTATGATGAGCATCTCAGGTTGGGCTACGCCCGCTGGGAAAAATCCTATCAGGAGTGGAATCCCAGCGGTTTCAAACCGATCTTGTTTGTGATGTGCGAGGATACCCTGGCCGCCGATCAGATCACCCGCCGGCTGGACACCGACCCCGACTTTGAAATGCTGAATGGGAAGACCATCAACCTGCACACCAATTTGAAGGGAAAGCTGAAGCGGGTCAGGCGCGGCAAAGAGACCCGCTATGAATTTGTTGAGGATGAAAAAGCGATCAGCGATGAGGACCTCAAGGAATTGCGCAAGCTCTCGCGCGAACTGGACGCCAATACCAGCCCCTATCGCTGTATCGTCTCGGTGCTCATGCTGCGGGAGGGTTGGGATGTGCGCAATGTGACCACGATTGTGCCGCTCAGGCCCTATTCATCCAAAGCAAATATCCTGCCCGAACAGACCCTTGGCAGGGGCCTCCGGCGGATGACGCCCGCCGGTCAGGCGTTGGAGATGGTCACCGTTGTGGAGCATGACGCCTTTGTCCGCCTGTACCGGGATGAATTTCAGCAGGAGGGTGTTCCCTTCTTCGAAACCGGCGTCGAAAACATCCCCAGGACGACGGTCAGCATCTTCCCTGACCCCAAAAAAGATTGGGCGGAACTGGAAATCTGCCTGCCAAGGCTTTCCCCGGCCCATCGCATCGTTCCCCTGACCGCGGATATCGCTTATGAAGAAGTGCAACAGGCGGCAGCCGGCCTGCCCAGGCTGGCATTGGGTGAACCCCGCAATGTTGATCTCGATTTTGAAGGTCGCTCCCTGATCACCAACGAGGTGGTCGAGCGGATGAAGATCAGGCTGCCTCTGCTGCAAACAGGCATCGGGGCGATTTCCTTCTTCAGGGAAGAACTGGAAAGAGCCTGCGGGGTGCGCGGCTTGCACCCGAAAATTGCGTCCCTGCTCGAACGCTACCTGGAAGATGACCTCTTTGACGCTCGAGTCTCCCTGTACGATCAACGTCTGGTTGCCCGCATGGCAGACCCGGACGTCAGAGCCTATGTGCGCGCTGTGTTCATCCCTCTGATCAGGCAAAAAACCACGCACACAGAGGAAAGAACGCTGACCAAAGAATGGATTCCCCTTTCATCGTGGAAAGCCTACCAGGTCACCCATTCCGAAAACCGCCCTGCCATCCCTGCGGGATCGACCGTTTTCAACCTTGTGCCCTGCAACCGCCAGCTGGAGGTGGCTTTCGCCAACTTCCTGAACCGTGCCGAAGACGTGCGGGCTTTCAGCAAGAACGCCGGACCTCAGGCTTTGCGGATTGATTATCTGACCGGTAAAAATCGACTGGCGTTTTACACCCCCGACTTCTTTGTCAGATCGAAGGATGGAACCCACTATCTGGTTGAGACCAAGGGACAGGTGGATCAGGACGTGCCCATCAAAGCCCAGGCGGCGACAGCCTGGTGTCAATCCGCTTCCGATTCGGGCACACGCTGGGAATACCTGTATGTGCTTGAAGGGAAATTCAGCGGTTTCACGGGCTCGACACTGGATATGCTCAAGAGCGTTTGCGCTCCCGACCTGCAAGACCTCCTCAAGACGGCAGTCACCCAGCAGCCCGCCCTGCCTTTTTATCAAATTTCCACTGAACAAAAGGAAAGCCTCAGGGATCAGTTTATCCGGGCGGAGGATTACGCACGCCTGCCTGAATCTTACCGTACCATGATCGATGAAGCGGTGAGCCTGTTCAACTTCCTGCAAAACAAGGGAGGATCCTATTCACCCTGTTTCACGCCCCTGCTCAAATCGATCGATGCAGCCTCAAAGGCGATGATCCTCACCTACCTGAAGGATTCAGTCCCCACACAAAAAGCACACCAGGATGCCTATTTCATGCCCGATTATTTCTTCATCAGCGAACGGGATCAGAAATGGTTGCGCAAAAACGCCGCAGGGCTGAAGAAATCCCTGGTCTACCGCAGTTTCATCATGCCGATCGGTATGCTCAGCTTTTGCCTGGAATACGCCAGAATGGACCCGCCCTTTAATGTGGGGGGTGTTTTTGCAACCATTCGTGAGGAATTTGGAAGATTCAATCGCTCCCAGCTGTGTGAGCGGGTCAATCACATCCGGGCTTTCAGAAACAAATACATCGCTCACCAGGAAGAAGATACCGAATTAAACGACGTCGAATTTGCGCGGGTTGAACTCAAGAATTGGATCACGGGGTTGAGCGCCATTCATAAAGCGACAGTAGATTAAATTCTTTTGCCAAATCAAATACCACATTGTAAAAACCGTCCAAGGTGATGAAAGAGGCCCTTGATTTAATGTACAAAGTCGCTGGCAGCCCCTTTGTTCAACACATAAGAAAGCAACTTCCTTCTGAATATGTGCAGAATTTTCCTAAATTTTGTTATCATTGTGAAGACGCACCATGTATCGAAAACTGTCCGGAAAATGCACTTTGACGTGATAAATGTGGCTTTGTTCAGGTCAACCCTGAGATCTGTTCTGGCTGCCGGATATGTGCGCATGTATGTCCATTTAATGTCCCGAGCTTTGACAGTGATGAAAAGATGGTCAAATGTGATGGCTGTAAAGGGAATCTCCCCGCTTGCGTATCGGCTTGTCCTACCAATGCATTAACGCTTGTGGTTGATGCATTGGTTGGATAAGGGTCAACACCTGTTGTAAGAAATGTGTTTCTTCGATATTTGAAAACTTATTTCAGTTCTTTCTTCTTTGCAGCAACCTGCATCCAGATTCCCACCAGAATCACAATGACGCCCCCGCCAGCGCCCAGCCATTGCTTCCATCCAATTGTGGTGGGGTCGCCACCCAAACCGATCACATCCGCCAAGAGCGAGATGAGTGCAATGCCTGCACCGATGATGATCAGATAAAGACCGGTATTCTTTGTGCCCATTTAATCCTCCTGATTATATTTTATGTAAATATTTTCTTTGTTTCTTTATATCATACTAATTATTGTTTGTCATCTTATCCTGATACGCTATAATGCTCCCGATGTTTACAGGTAAGCCAGAAAATTTCAATTTTGATACTATGGTTTATAGTTTACTCAATATCTGCAGTCGCTGTCGATGATTCGAACAGGTGTTATAATATTATTAAGTTTACTGGAAATTGATGAGGTTATTTATGAATAATTTTATTACATTAGAAGATATTGATAGGGCAGCAGCAGCGATCCAGGCAAGGATCAAAATCAAGCCTGAAGTGGGGATGATATTGGGAAGCGGACTGGGGGACCTGGCAGATCGCGTGGAAGAGGCAATTGTCATTCCGAATCCGGAAATACCTGGTTGGCCGCTTTCCACTGTTCAGGGGCATAAGGGAAGGCTGCTCATTGGAAAGCTTGGAAATGTTAACGTGATTGTGCTTCAAGGAAGAGCTCATTATTATGAGGGCTATAGCATGGGGCGTATCACGCTTCCTGTGCGGGTGATGCAGCGCCTGGGTTGTGATAAGCTCATTGTGACCAATGCTGCGGGGGCGATCAACCCCGATTTTGTGCCGGGCGATCTGATGTTGATTGAGGATCATTTAAACCTGGTTGGTTTTGGCGGTGCGAATCCACTTCAGGGGCCAAATATCGACGCCTTTGGCGTTCGATTTCCGGATATGAGTCAACCCTACGACCGGGAATTTCTTGATTTGGCTCGCAAAGTCTGTTCTGACGCTGATATGGCGCACCAGGAGGGTGTATATGCGTCCATTTCCGGGCCTTCATTTGAAACGCCAGCAGAACTGCGGCTGCTGCATACATTGGGTGCAGATGCTGTTGGCATGTCAACGGTTCCGGAGGTGATTGTCGCTCGGCATGGCGGTATGAGGGTGCTTGGGATTTCCGGTATCAGCAATAAAGCCAATTTGGATGGCAGCACGGTTACGACGCATGAAGAGGTGTTAGAATCTGGTAAGGTACTCGTCCCCAAATTAACCACGCTTGTCCTTGGATTTCTATCTCAGCTTTAGGATTTGCTGCCCGTTAAGGTTTGATAGGTGCAAGTTGGAGAAAAACCTTGGAAGCATTTTTTGATAGAGTCCTCCATGCGCTGATTACATATCGTATTGGAATTTTTAGCCTGTTTGGTATTGGCTTCTTAGTCTACCTGAGAAAATTTGCTTTAAGCATTCGAGAATGGCGGGGTTCAGTCTTTGGGCTTGAACGCGAGATTGCTAAAAGAAAGCTATTCTCAGCGTTAACTGGTCTGGTTCTGACAATTATTTTGTTGGTCGGAGAGTTCTTATTAACGACGATCATTCGCCCCCAGTTGCCCGCGCTATCAGCATTGCCGACCCCAACGATTGATCCTTTTGCCACACCAACAGCAACCCTTTTGCCTGAAGAGGTTCAAGCTTTAGCTGGGCAACCAACGCCAACGATCGGTTCGGATATGCTGGAATCAACATGCACCGAAAATGTTTTGGAGATCACATCGCCAGCTGATGGCGAGGAAGTAAGCGGCACGGTTGAGATCATTGGCACGGTAAATATTGAAGGTTTTGGTTCATATAAATATGAATACTCAACCATCGGTGCGACCAACTGGGTGACGATTGCAGCCGGCAACCAATTGAAGCTTAATGAAAATTTGGGGTTTTGGTATACGAGCTCATTGACGCCCGGACCCTATTTACTTCAATTGGTGCCTTTGGACAATACGGGCGAAGCACTGTCTCCCTGTATTATTCGTGTTGAGGTTGTTCCTGAGGAGTGAAGATTTAAATGCCTGAAATTGAAGTTCGTTCGATTCGACCTGATGATATTGAAACTCTGGTTGAGTTTGAGCATGGATATTACAGTGAATACGTTTGGCAGATGTCTCTGGATATAACGGATGAAACAGCACAATCAGAATTTCGACGTGTGCGATTGCCGCGGCGGGTGTTTGTCCCATATCCTAGAAAACGCACAGCCGTTTTTGATGATTTTGAACAAGCTGAAGCACTTTTAGTTGCCGATCTCAATGCTCGTTCTGTAGGTTATATCAAGGTATATGCTGAAGCAGGATCGGATGTTGCACGAGTAACAGATCTGGTTGTAACTTCATCCATGCGAAGACAGGGCATTGCCAGTGGATTACTACTTGCCGCGTTGGATCTGGTCACTTACAGGCGATTTCATACGCTGATTTTCGAGATGCAATCGAAAAATGATCCTGCAATCCAACTGGCAGCAAAATTAGGATTTTCGTTTTGCGGATTCAGAGATTATTTCTATCCAAATCAGGAGCTGGCATTGTTTTTCAGTCGTTATGCAAGGTAAGTTGAGGTCATTTAAATGATTTTTGGAATTTCCTGGCAGGGAGCAATCAAGACAATCAGCCAAATTCTGTCGGCTGGCGTTGCAATTACTGCTTTTTCGCTATTTCTATTTTCACTTGCCTACAACTTACGTGAACGTGTCGTACGTGCCTTTATTCTAATATTGTTTTGCGTTACGATTGTATTTATTGGTGAATCAATAGCAGGCGTTAGTGAACAACCCGCCATCATTCAAGCAATGTTACGCTTGAAATGGGTTGGGATTGTGTTATTACCTGCAACATATCTACATTTTGCGGATTCTTTATTGACCCTGACTGGCAGACCAAGTCGAGGCCGCCGTAAATGGACTGTTCGACTGGTTTATGTCTTTTCTGTTTTCCTGATTCTTCTAATTCCCACAAATATCCTTGTAGGACCTTATGTTGAAACAAGCTTACCAGCACCACATCTTCAGCGGACAGCAGCTACGACTTTGTTTGCGATTTATTATGTTGGGGTGATGCTCGTTTCAGGCTCAATTCTTTACAGAGCTTTCCAAAGAACTGTAACCAAAACCGGTCACAGGAGAATGGTCTACCTTTTGACAGGTGCCACGGCAGCAGCCATCGCCATTTATCCTTATCTCTTATTTGGTTCCGGTTTATTTAAAAAAATACCGACACTATTTTGGATTCTTGTCAGCGTTGGGAATTTGGGGGTGACCGCCTTCCTGGTCATCATGGCTTATGTTGTCGCATTTTTTGGTGTGACCTGGCCTGACAGGGTTGTGAAAAGCAGACTTTTTAAATGGTTCCTGCGTGGTCCGTTTACTGCCTCAGCAGCGTTGGCAATCACAACAATCGTGCGACGCTTGGGCCTTATTTGGGAGCAGGAATACAATGCTTTCGTCCCCATCTCCATGGTTGGGATGGTCATTCTAATGGAGTATATCATCACATTGCTGGCGCCTTACTGGGAGAGGTTCCTGTTCTATGGAAGAGACCGGAAAGATATTACGGTCATCCAATCTCTGGGAGACCATTTGCTAACGCGCTCAGATCTTTCTCAATTCCTTGAAATTGTCACGGCAACGATTTGTGATTTATTGCAGGTTAAAGGCGCCTTTATTGCAATGATGGACGGACATGGGCTTGAGATGCTGACGACAGCTGGCGATGATTCCGCATTCAAAGAGATTGAAACTTCTGATGAGGTTCTTCGTATCTCCATTGAAAATGGAGTTGATCGTTACGAAGAGATGTTTTTCTGGAATGGACATCTTTTGATACCGGTTATTTACGACGACCCACAAAATGGAGAAATGATTCTTGGCCTTTGTGGCTTTCCATGGGAAGAGACAAAAGAAATGGAGGAAGAGCATGTTCAATCTCTTAACCTTCTAACATATCGTGTTGGGGTTGCGTTGCGGGATTGGCGTTTGCAACAACAAGTAATCAGTGCGGTTGAAAACCTTCATCCCCAGGTTGCGCTTATTCAGCAACTGCGGGCGGCTTCAAGTTATAATAAGACGAGTGTGCTGATGGATGAGGCGCATCTTCCAGAAGAGGATTTTGTTGATTGGGTGAGGGATGCTCTATCACATTATTGGGGCGGTCCTAAACTGTCTGAGAGTCCCTTGCTGGGGCTCAGGATTGTCCAAAAAACCGTGGAGAGTTATGAAGGAAGTCCAACAAACGCCCTACGCGATATTTTAAAATCTGCTATTGATCAAATTAAACCTCAGGGGGAGCGTCGTTTCACTGCGGAATGGATTTTATATAACATACTGGAATTAAAATTTGTTGAAGGACGAAAAGTGCGGGATGTAGCAAATCGATTGGCTATGTCAGAAGCAGACCTTTACAGAAAACAACGGGTTGCATTAGAGGCTGTATCACGAGAGATTATCACTATGGAACTGGCTGTGAGAGACGAAGAATAAGTTTATTAAACAAAATTATCGTGAAGGAAATTTAATAATGGGCACGTTAAGGCATGATATGGATCATAACAAAGATGATCTGACGCCTGATGAAGGGTGGTGGAAAGCTGTCCTGGAAGATGAACCGCTGATTGAAGAATCGCAGTTGTCCTTCCAACCTCAAACGGTGTTACAGAAAAAATTAAAAAGAAGCTCTTTATCCGAAAAACCCATAAATTGGCAGCAGGTTGAAAAAACTTTTTCAAAAGATGAGATTATCAAAATGAATGTGGATGGGTTCAATAGGGGAGGATTGTTGGTTTCAAATGAGGATATGCGTGGGTTTGTGCCTGTTTCCCATTTGGTAGATTGTCCTCCAGGTGCATCTGAAATAGAAAAAGAGCAACATTTCAATCGCTATATAAACCGCCTGGTTTCAGTAAAGATAATTGAATGTGAACCAATCAATGAACGTATTGTTTTTTCTGAAAGGGCAGCACTAGCCAAAGAAGGTCTGCGCCAGCGTTTACTTCAAGAATTAACGGAAGGCGACATCATCAGCGGTGTTGTGACTAACATCACCGGCTTTGGTGTATTTGTAGATCTGGGCGGAATTGAAGGGTTGATCCATATATCAGAACTGTCCTGGAGAAGGGTCCAGCATCCTTCTGACATTTTAAACTTGAACGACAAGATCGAGACAATCGTTCTTCAAGTTGACGAAGAAAAAGGCAGGATCGCGCTTAGTACAAAACAAATGGAGCGAAATCCGTGGGAAGTGCTGAAACATAAACTTGTGCCTGGTAAGGTATTTGAGGCAAAGATAACCGCAATTGAAAAATATGGTGTTTTTGCTTGTCTGAAAGAAGGCATTGAGGGATTGGTCCATATATCTTCTATCACCCTTCCCGAAGGGTGTTATAAAATTGAGGACTTTTTGTCCGTTAAACAACCTGTTAAAGTTAGTATTATAAATATTAATGTTGAGAAACGAAGACTTGGACTAAAATTAGAAGAATATTGAACTTATTATGGTTAAAAGAAACTTGTCCTCACCCAATAAAAAAGAAAGCGGAAAGCTCACTGCTTTGTTTGATCTGGATCGAGCAGTGATCCAAAACTATCATCAATCTTTGCAGCGTTTGTTGCGCTATGGGTGGGACTTGTTGGGGGTATTGTTGATCTCAAGTGCATTAATCCTTTTGTTCGCTCTTTTAGGGATCACTACCGGTGCGCTTGTTACACCACTATCCGTTTTTCTAACACGTTGGCTTGGTGTGGGTCGATATTTTCTCGTTATCGTTTTGCTTGTGATGGGCTTCAGTGTCGTAAAATGGCGTAAACAGCCGCCGGGAAAAATCCATATTGGCAAAATCCTGGCTTTAGAATTTGCAGCTTTCCTTTTTCTCGCCATGCTTTCAATTATTAAAGGCAGTTCAGTTGTGGAAGCTCAGAAAGGTCAGGATCTCGGTGGCATAATTGGCTGGGGCATTGCAGAGATTTTTCGAATCGGGTTAGGGCCCACATTCGGCTTTGTGCTCATCCTGTTACTCCTTTTTATCCTCTTGATGGTTGCGTTTCGGCTGTTCTCCCGTTTGGAAGCTTTTGTTACAAACAGAGCTAACATCGATGCGTTCGGACTTCCAGTTGACCACAGGGGGAAGTTGATCGAAACGCCTGTGACCATTACAGAAAATGATGTGGTCAGGGTTAAGAAAAAAGAAAAAGAAAAACTGGAGGTATGGCTTCCTCCAGAATTTCGAAAAACTTTTGATGCTCCAATACTTGCTGATGAAACGCCAGATCAACCTTTAGCGCGCGCCGAGAACTTGCCTCCCCTGGCCTTGTTGCCAAAGGGTGAACTTTTTAAACCCGACAAACGCTCAATTAATTTAAGTGCCGGTTTGATCGAAAAAACTCTGGACGAGTTTGGCATTCCCGCGAAAGTCGTCGGTTATCGAACAGGGCCAACTGTAACCCAGTTCGCAGTTGAGCCGGGATACATTGATAAGGCAGATGATGAACGCCAAAAAATCAGAGTTTCGCAAATTTCTTCGTTACAGAGGGACCTTGCTCTGGCTTTATCGGCGGAACGCTTACGTATTGAAGCACCTGTTCCGGGAAAATCATACGTTGGAATAGAGATACCCAATACCAACAGCTCAAATGTGGCTCTTCGCCCTTTGATCGAGTCTGAAGCCTTCTTTCGGGTTAATTCATCATTGGCGCTTGCCCTGGGGCGGGATGTTTCAGGGAAACCTGTGGTGGCAGACCTGGCAAGCATGCCGCATTTATTGATTGCAGGGACAACCGGGTCGGGAAAGAGTGTCTGTATTACAGCGCTCACAGCCTGTTTGGCGATGAATAATTCGCCAGAAGATTTGCGGCTGGCAATGATCGATCCCAAACGGGTCGAATTGATGCGATTTAACGGTTTGCCTCATCTGATGGGCAAGGTTGAGACAGAAATCGATCGTATTTTGGGTGTATTGCGCTGGGCGACTGCAGAAATGGATTATCGGTACAAACTTCTGGAGAAAGCACGTGCGAGGAATATTGATTCTTACAACAAAAAAATGGAAAGGCAAGACCGACCAAAACTTCCCAAAATTGTGGTTCTAATTGATGAGCTGGCTGATCTGATGCTTTCTGCACCGGATGAAACCGAACATACCGTGATTCGCCTGGCGCAAAAAGCACGTGCAATTGGGATTCATCTTATTCTGGCGACGCAAAGACCCAGCACCGATGTTGTGACCGGATTGATCAAAGCCAACTTTCCAACGCGCATCTCTTTCACAGTTGCATCATCTATTGACTCCCGTGTGATTTTGGATACAGGCGGCGCTGAAACGCTTCTGGGGAAGGGTGACATGCTTTTTTTACACCCTGAGTTGGGACTGCCGATCCGTGCCCAGGGGGTGATTGTCACAGATAAAGAGCTGGAGCGGATTATCCAATGGTGGCAGAAAAAATCTAATCAACAAGAAAAAATTGAGACCACAGACGCTGATGACCTAAAACAAGCACCGTGGGAAGAAAAAATAGGGATGCAAAATGAAGCAGATGAGGATGAGACTTTAATTAATGAAGCCATCCAATTGATCAAGACTGAAGGTCATGCCAGCGCATCGTATTTTCAACGGCAATTACGAATTGGTTATCCGCGAGCTGCACGATTGGTTGACCAGTTAGAAAAAATGGGGATACTGGGACCTTCTCAAGGGGGAGGGAAAGAGAGGGAAATCCTGATTGATACAAACGGGGATGCTGAGAACGAATAAGTATTTTATGAAGGCTGTGTGATAAACTTATAATTATGGATCGATCGGCACAAGACCCCCCCCAAACATTTACTGATTTCCTGCGCAAAGTTTTTAAAAAATTTTTGGACTCACTTGCGATATTTTTGAACAGGTTGGGTATCAAGCCCAATATGGTTACCTGGTTTGGTTTGCTGGGAAATATTGTCGCAGGCGCATTAATGGCGCTGGGGCATCTGGTTTGGGGTGGGATCGTCATGATGCTTGTCGTCCCGCTGGATGCCCTTGACGGTACGATGGCACGTTTGCTCGGAGAAGATTCTAAATATGGCTCTCTTGTTGATTCGGTGACAGATCGCTATTCAGAGATTGCCATTTTTACAGGCTTGTTAATTCATCTCAGCATTACAGGAACAACTCGAGATACACTGCTGGTGTTTTTTGCTATGGTCGGATCCATCATGGTTTCTTATATTCGTGCAAAAGCGGAGTCGCTGGGTTTTACATCATCCATTGGATTGGTATCGCGAGCGGAGCGGTATTTGATTTTGGTGCCGGGAATTTTGTTTGGATTTCTAAAAATCTCTCTATGGATTCTGGCGATATTTGGGAACTTAACCGCCCTTCAGCGGTTTCTGTACGTACGAAAACAAGCCATAAACGCAAAAAATAAAAAAAAATGAAGGATTAAACAATGCAAGGAATACAGATCGGACCATTACAATTGAACTTCTATGGTTTGATTATTATGGTCGGTGTCATCGCAGCAGCTGTTTTAGCGCATTTTGAAGCAAAACGACGCCATTTACCGATAGAGGTAATTACAGATAGTCTGGTATGGGTTGTTCTTGGCGGCATCGTCGGTGCAAGGCTCTGGCATATTTTCACACCTACGTCTTCGAATGTGGCTCAAGGACTTACAACAAAGTACTATTTGACCCACCCACTGGCCGCAATTGCCATTTGGCGTGGTGGTTTAGGCATCCCGGGGGCGATTGCTGGGGGAGCACTGGCGTTTTATATTTTTGCAAAAAAGCGTGGGCTGAGTTTTGGTTTATGGGCCGATATTTTTGCACCTGGTTTAGCATTAGGTCAGGCTATCGGCCGATGGGGCAATTTTGTCAATCAGGAAGTGTATGGGCGACCAACAAATTTACCCTGGGCAATCACCATTGACCCCGCAAATCGCTTACCTGAATTTATGAGTGAAACCACTTACCATCCATTGTTCTTGTATGAATCCCTTTTTAATTTGCTCAATATGGGATTCTTGCTGCTGATCACCAGAAAATTTGCCGGAAAACTGAAAGAGGGTGATGTGTTCCTCACTTATCTCATTTCTTACCCCATCTTCCGCTTTTTTATGGAATTTCTGAGGCTTGACGCCAGTTTTGTCGCAGGGATCAATGCCAATCAGACGATTATGCTTGTTATTGCGCTTCTTTCTGGTGCTTTGATTTTCTACAGGCATAAAATTAAACCTGACGTGAAAGATGGTGAAAATAGCCTGGATCATGACACACCGATGATCCAGGAAGATGAACATCCAGATCACGTCGACGGATAAATTATTCAAAAAACCCATCTTGATTATCGAAACGTGCGTGAATGAAGACAAAAATCACTTTTCTTGGTACGGCGAACGCAGTTCCTAATAAACAGCAGCAAAACTCTCATCTGATTGTTGAATTAAGTGGGCGAAAGCTCCTGATCGACTGCGTGGGGACACCGGTTGTGAGGTTGCAAGAGGCTGGGATCAATCCCTTGGCAATCACCGACTTAATACTGACCCACTTTCATCCGGATCATGTTTCAGGGGTCCCCTTGCTTCTGATGGATTTGTGGCTGTTAGGGCGCAAAGAATCGCTTGCAATTTATGGAAACCATGATGTTTTGCAGCGTGTTGACGAGATGATGGGTTTGTTCAGATGGGAAACCTGGGGTGGGTTTTATCCGGTTGATTTTAATCAGATTCCAGAAGTCGATCAGTTCCTAATTATTGAGGATGAGCAAATCCAGGTCTGGTCATCACCTGTAAGTCATATTATCCCGTGTATCGGTTTACGAATGCAGCTGCCGGATGGAATTGTGGCATATTCATCGGATACAGCGCCATGTGAGGCAATGATTCGGCTTGCGGAGGGTGCTGATATTCTCATCCATGAAGCAACGGGCGGGATGCCGGGGCACACCTCGCCTGAACAGGCGGGTCAAATTGCACAGCAAGCAGGTGTAAAAACGCTTTACCTAACCCATTACCCAGGAAACATAGACCATCAAGATTACATTAACCGTGCGCGTGATAGCTTTTCAGGAGAGATATGGATTGCACAAGATTTGATGACGATTTCTTTTTGATTAGTTCTTCTGAAAACAAGATCCCCTTTTTACCAGCCTTCTAAAAAAGTAAGCCATTCGTGGTTTTCATCCAGATGTTTTCCGAAGAGGTATGCTGCGGTATTTGGTGGTCTTTGGGGCGTTTTAATCGGGTACATACCGGATTGTTTTGAGGTCATTCCACCCTTGAGTTGATTGCAACGTGGGCAGGCTGTGACAACATTTTTCCAATCCGTTTTTCCTCCAAGGCGGCGTGGAACGACATGATCAATCGTCAGGTTGCCAGTTTTTCGACCGCAATATTGACAGGTGTAATTGTCGCGGTGAAAGATTTCTTTTCGCGTGAGATGAACCATCGGGTAAGGACGTTTGACCATCCTGATCAGACGGATGACAGAAGGCAGGGGGAAACTCTGAGATACGGATCGGATAAACCCTCGACCATTCAGTATTAAAGTTGCTTTTTCATTCAGCACTAAATTGATCGCCCTGTAAGTCGAGGTGATATTGATAGGCTGAAAATTTGCATTAAGTACAAGGACCTGTTCGTTCATGTCTATTTCGTTAAGATTATATCAGGTTTGACAGGACGGGTAAAATTATTCAGGCAGTAAAATATTCGCTTTGAGGAATCTTTTTTTCTCCGCAAGGTTTTTAAAAATTCGATATAATAAGAACAGAATGAAGAAGAAAACCGATTATTTCGATTAACATTTTTAGAATAAGACAAGGCACACATCGCGCCTTGTAAAAAAGGCGCGTTTTTGTGTGATTAATTAAGAAGATGGATCAAGGAGACAGGATGAATATCGATCAACAGGTAACCTATCTGATGCGTGGAACAGAATATGGCGATCCCGAGACTTATCAATCGATGAAGAACGAACTTCGGGAACGATTAATCAATGCAGAGCTGAAAGGACGACCCTTACGTGTTTATTGTGGTTACGATCCTCGAACAGCGGACTTACATATTGGTCACACGGTCACCATGCGAAAATTACGCCAATTCCAGGAATTGGGACACCAGGTGGTATTTTTGATTGGCACATACACTGCGCTGATAGGTGATCCATCTGATAAAGACAAACTGCGTCCTCAACTTACGCAGGAGGAATCCAGACAAAATGCTGAAACCTATGCCGAACAAGCTTTCCGAATATTAGATCGAGAAAAAACTGAGATTCGATACAATGAAGAATGGCTTTCCAAAATATCCTTGAAAGATTTAATCTACCTCGCCTCAAATTTTACGATACAGCAATTTATGGCACGGCAGAACTTTCGGCAGCGCTGGGAAAACGAAGAAGCGTTGTATTTTCACGAGTTCTTTTATGCGCTCATGCAGGGATATGATGCTTATGCACTGGATGCAGATGTGCAGGTGGGTGGAACCGATCAGATGTTTAATATCATAACCGCCGCCCGAAAGATCATGACATATTATGGCAAGAAGCCCAATATTGGGGTTATTCTGGGGATTTTGCCCGGGACCGATGGCGATGTGAAAATGAGCAAATCGCTTGGAAATCATATCCCGTTGAATACAACGCCTGAAGACATGTTTGGTAAGGTGATGAGTATTCCTGACAAGGCGATGCCCAGTTATTCTCGGTTGGTTACCCGCTGGACGGTGGAAAAGATCGACGAATTTGAAACTGCGATATCAGAGGGGCGGCTGCACCCGAGAGATGCTAAAATGGAACTTGCCCAGGAGATCACCTCTGCTTTTTTCAATGATGAACAGGCTGAGAAGGCGCGTTCGTATTTTGTTAACCTGTTTCAAAAAGGTGACCTTCCTGAAGAAATGCCCGAATTTCGGATTGACGGGGAGGTAACCCTGATCGATGTCCTGACAAACAGCGGGACGGTTTCCAGCGGGAGTGAGGTCAGAAGACTTTTGAAGCAAAATGGAATCAAAGTCGATGAAGAAAAGGTCGACGATCCCTATCTGATCCTTAGAGCAGGCTCAATTGTTCAGGTGGGGAAACGACGTTTTCTAAAAATTGTTTCCGAATAAGGAGAAATTTGTTTGTTTCACCAAGGGCTGTAACAGCAGCCCTTTTTTGATTATTTGTTTATTGTCCCCAGTTGTAAGGCTTCATTCAGCAGCGATTGTCCAATTTGCCGTGCTATCAGAGGCGCATCGTGTTCAAGCACGACGACAACCACCATGGGTTGCCCGTCCCATTGTGTGCTTGTGCCAGCCAGGTACCAGGTCACGGGCGCTTCATTCACCGTCATCGCCAGGCTGGTCACTTCCCAATGTGTTTGTTGCGAGCCATGAAGCGTGTCGACCAAAGAGTTTGCTTGCCTTGTAGGTAAAGCCTGAACGTTTTCTGATAATTTTGGGAGGGTAACCCAATCACTCGTTGAG
>JBMNMW010000001.1:0-127415 GCA_050953525.1 Candidatus Brevefilum sp. | reverse complement strand
CCTTTCAATGCCGAAGAACTTTTACGCTTCTTGTGCTATGAAATTTCATTCTCTGCCAGCCCGTTTACAAAAACGGCAGTGTTTCCCGGTCTTAAGCGATATCTTTGGAGTCACTTTTGCTGATGATTTATGGAAACGGTACATCGAGAAGTTTAATCTGGGTGTAGAAGGCGAAGAAATTGTTGGTACCTGGACATTAACAGCTATAGGACAAATTGGAAGCGCTGATTGCAATCATTTGGCATATGGACCAAGAAGTGTGGTATCCGCATTTAATGCTATGGTATCAAATTACCTCAAAAAATCCACACCTTATTCCACGAAAGATTTATTAAGCGATATTCAAAAACAAGAAATTATTGATTAGACCAGAATATCGTTCTAATATAAACTAGCATCCTCAATTCACTGGATATAACCGATGAAAATCGGGAAGCAATTGAATTTTTAGCTGTATTTCCGCTTGGAACAAGAAAGACAGATCTTGAAAATTTGGGTTATGAAACTTTGTTACGACCTTTGACTGCCGGTGGCGGTCTTGTCCAGGTGACAGCACAAACAATGCGGCTCAGGAAACTACGATCTGATGATGGTGGTCATCAAGGAGATATTTTAGAAGAGATGATCCAGGAATTTGATAGTGAATTTGCGCCAGGATTGAAAGCTCAAAAAAGTGCGTTGAAAGTATTTGTTGATCATATGATTCCTGAATTATTTCCAAAAAAGAAAGGACCTTCACTAACAGGATGGACTGATGAGGAAAAATTTGTTGATTTAGAGAGTGGTACGCTTTATTTTGGTGCTAAGGTCGGTGCGTTTGATGAAATGAGCAAGACTTTCCCATCAAGAGCTGCTATGGTTGCTATTGGCACCGAGCGTGCAGAGTTTTCAAAAAATTAAAATCCCTAAAAACTCATATGGGTTCAGGACCAGTTACGTATGACCTGTTATTTAGAATTATTTTAAATACTACGAAGCTTGACAACAATGAAAAAAAACACCTCGGTAAATGTGAGAAATATCAAGAACAATAAAGGTATTAATTTAATTGAGTTTGCCATAAATCTTGATTTAGTTAAATTGTTCATTGGTCGATGAATATTTGAGCAGCCTTGTTGGTGATGACAGAAATTACCCCAATGTGGTTGTTAGGTTTGATTGGTCAGCTTTCAAAGCAAAGCTTCCCAATGGAATATCAACCCATTTGGGAAGTAAAACAGCAGGAAATTATTCGGGAATTGAAGAAGTGCTTTTTTGGTATTGAGTTTTCAAACCAAATGAAAGAAATTCTGAAATCCAAAATACAACATCACTCTTTTAGAAGCTGGTCTTGGCTTATTAGATCGAGCAACAGCTTTATTATTGGCAGAGAAGTATCCAGATTATTCAACATTAATTCGCCAACCTCAATGGAACCAGCGTGTCAAAGATTATACTTCAGCGCTTCAAAATGAGAATATTCCTCTTGAATGTAAAACGAGGGAAAAAAAGTTTGGATTGCGACAGGTAATGAGCTTTCAACTGCATTACACACAAGCATTATGAATATTTCCGGTGGCGCATTTGACAATTTTGACAATCTGATAAAGATAAAAACACCGGGAAAAGATCAGCCGCGCGAAGTTGAATTCTTTTCTTCATCCATTTGAGCAGGCAATATATGATTTTTATTAATTCAGAAATTAATGATGATCGAATAAAAGTTGACAACATTGATTGTCCGTATGTGTCGGTCAGTGTTCAGCTTTTCGATATGTTAATCGATTACGGGTACACCGTGGAAGAATTAGTAAATATTATTGGCATTGGCTTAGCTCGGAAAACATTTGAGAAAAACCGATAGAAGAGGGGAAGACTTGCTTTTTTGCCGGCCTCTTGATATTGAGGAGTTAAAGGAGAATTTAATAACCAAGCTGGAATCTTTTGAAGAAGAATTCAACCAAATGAGAAGAAATCGCTTGGTATAGTTTGAATTTTGATTTCACTCGTGCTTATGCCGATGTTGAAAAAATAAAAGCAGATACAGATTATGATGGATTGAATCGTCTTATTGATGGATTTAAATATCAGCACAATAAACCAAATATCAACATTCTCTTCGCGGTTTGAAGATGAAATAAATCAGAAAATTGTCACTCAATTGCTATCTTCCCGTAAGGGATTGAGTGAAGACAGAAGAATTGCTGGCTTGAAAGTTGTTGAGGCAAAATCAACTTGGGTGGCAAAATTGAATGAGTTAATTGTACCAAATTTCCAACAACGCTTGTCTGGTCTCAAGGCAGATTACAATGAAATACAATTAAAATGCGAGCAGTTGAAAGGCAAGGTATCTAGGATAATATCACCAATTCAGTTGAATAAAATCAATCGATATGTAGAAGCATATGATGAATATCTCCTATTAACATCTTCATGGAATGAAACCGCTGATGAGGTAAAAAGTTATTTTCGTGAAATTAAATATTTTGATGATTGGTTGAAACTTAAAAATCAATCAGATGAAGTTTATACACGACTTATTGAACTAAAAAACAATAAAGCACATAAAAGTAAAGCAGAAGAGCTTCTTAATGACTTCGCCTCCGCTTCGAAAGAAATTGAAGATCACTTACAACGAATGAACGTGGATGGTTTGAAGGACGTGAAAAGGTTTGGTGAGTTGATCAATGAAATTGAGAAAAATCGTGAAGAATATTTACAAGGCTTACGTCTGGAGTTTATAAATCAGAAGAATATTTTAAATAATTTGTTTCAAAGATTAAATTGAACCGTTAAAAAATATATTCGATCAAACTAATATAAATCAATCTTATCAAACTTGTACCAGGACGGGGTGGAAAAAGTACGTAATGAATGTTATAGGGTGATTCGCTCAGAGTTGTATTCAAGACAAATGGATATCATGTATGCGACTAATATCCTGAATACCATTAACAAGGATATGTCTGAGAAATATATCATTCAAATTGAGCAATGTAATAAATCACTTTCTGAACTGGAGAAAAAACTATCGATAGATTGGCTAAAAGAAGTTGTTATTTCAGATAATTCTGAAATAGTTGGTTTTGTTAATGACGCTTATTTGCTTTCTAACGAGTTGTTCAGGTCTATTATGGATGCCACCAGACCAAAAGAGCTTGAAGATAATAGGTTGATTGAAATTTTCAAACAAATTGAAAAACATATAGAAGTTGATCTTAAGGATTTGATCCTTTATATGAGCAGAAACATTGAAGATCCAAAAGTTGCCTTGGAAGAAACACTGTCAAGCTTGTCTGAGCTGTTTAAGAGCAATAATGTTGAAATCAATGTTAAGTATCGAAAACGCTAACAATGAGCCATAAAGACTTAGAAAAATTCTCTAAGATAATAGATTTTTTCCCAGCGATTTTTTGGGGCAATCCATTGAAATCTCTATTTTTAAATGATGCTCAAAAAATTGACAATCCTCGTCATTACTTAAAAGATGTTAGTGGACCTATTCTTTTGGATGAGAAAAGAGAATATTTTCATCAAAAAGACATAGATGAAGGACTTCATTTCCCCTTTCCTACATATTCAGTGTACCAAAGGCCTGAGCCTGAAGAAGTATCTGAGATGCTATTTCAACGATTTGAAATCGCCAGTAAATTTATACTTTCGCAAAAACGATATCGCAGAACAAATAGTTGACTTGGCTAACAAGAAAAAACCAGAAATTATTGTGCTTATTCTTGTTGACGGTTTGTCTTATTACGATCTTCCGGAAAATGACAGCATGCAACCCTGTCTTGTTCCCGGAGTATCAAATACAGAATTTGGTTTTACAACAATCATCAGCAAACCTTCAATTTCCAGCAGATTATTTTTTAGCGGTTATAAAAAACAAAGAGCTTTTAGTTTTTTCGATTATACGAACCTTTTATCTGCTAACATTCATGAAGGCTTTTCTGAATCTCAATACACCAGAATAAAAAAGGTTTCTGAAATTTATAGATCTTTGAAGCGTTTACAACCGAGAAAAGACTATATTCAGATTGTTATTGATGGTTTAGATGGTCTTTGCCATCGCCACCATGATGAGCCGCCAATTGATTTTTACAAAAAACGGATAATCGATTGTTTGGATGAAATCGAGACAATTTTTTCTCATCGAAAAATACGATATCAAATTCATCTTGTATCAGATCATGGTATTTTATGGCAAAATTCATACAATAATTTCGTGATTATTGATGATTTGTTTCCAGAAGAGTCCTATCATCCGAGATACACAAAGGGATCATTCAATCGTTTATATGGTCGAATTTGTTCAAGTAAGGGTTCCAATTACACTCTATTTAAGGCGCCCTATCTATCGAGAAATTTTCGCAACAATGAGTGGGGCGTTCATGGAGGAATTTCTGCCTGGGAGTCAATTGTGCCTTTTATTACGAGGACAGGTTAGGAGAATTAAATGTTAGATTATGATCGTTCATATATCGAATTAGGCATAGATGAAAACTCATCTGAATTCGTGAAAATTGACGCAACAAAATCCCAAAGAATGCTCGTTTGTGGGAAGACTGGTACTGGAAAGTCCTATACATTAGGTGTGTGTATTGAAGAATTGCATAAACTTGGAGATGTCATTAGTCTCATATTAGACCCACAAGGGATTTTCTGGACGATGGCACAAAAAAATAGTAATCCTTTTGAGGCTGATAAGCTCTGGCAATACAATCTCAGCCCTCAAGAATTCCCCATAAATCTTATGGTTCCCGGCAATCCAGTCGAACGTTTTGGCGATGAAGAAATTGTTGTTGAATTGAATAGTCGTGGCATAGAGGTTCAGAGTATTTTGATAAATCCGTCAGATTTGACGCCTGAAATGTGGATTGATTTATTTAATTTGGACATAAATGAGTTACAAGGAATTTTGCTTCATAAAGCCGTGAGCAATTGTATGAGGTCCCATGGAAAGGATTTCCTCATTGATGATATCAACGCTGAAGTTTTACGTTTACGAGGCCTTGATACAACCAAGGAAGCTGTCGAAAGAAAGCTCGATATGGCTCGTGATTGGCAAATTTTTTCTAATACAAGATACTGTGAAATTTGGGAAATTCTCCATACAGACAAAATCAATATTTTAGATTTAAGTGTGATTGCTCAAGGAAGATATGGACTCCGAAATATGGTTGTTGCTGTTTTGGCAAATTTTATTTTTCGAAAGCGAACAATTGCCCGCCGAAGAGAAGCGTTAGGCTTACCATCGGACACAAAAAAGGTTTGGCTGGTTGTTGATGAAGCTCATAATTTTTGTCCAGCGGGAAAAAGCACTTTATCAAAGGAAATTCTAATTCGATGGGCGAAAGAAGGCAGGCAACCAGGCTTATCCCTACTTGTTGCTTCACAACAACCTTCAGCAATTGACCGAGAAATTCTTACGCAATGTGGAATTCGCATTGTTCATAGGATTACTTCTCTTGATGATTTTCGGGCAATTAATGCGCTAAGTCAGGATTTTCTTGAGGGAGGCCTATCGTCACAAATTAAAAGGTTAACTCATCCAGGTCAGGCTTTGTTGATAGATGATGAAAAGGAAATTGTTATTTCCACCCAGATTAGGCCTAGACAGAGTTTGCATGGTGGGGGAAGTGCTTAGTTTCTTTTTTTGAAATTGGGGTTTTTGTGGATGTTTTATAAAATTGGAAACAGGTTACGGATTAAAAATTCAATGAAGCCTCCCCGCAGCTTGCTGCGGGGTATCCAGCTCCTATCCTTTTCTTACACTAAAATAATTTAAGCTGCCCATCTCTATGGATCCGCTTGTATTCTTGTTCTTTTCCTTGCTCTTGCACATACTTCCTTATCGTCTCTTCGCTTCCTTTTTGTCCTACTGTACTAACATAGTATCCGTCTCTCCAAAATTCCCCTCCCCACAACTGCTTCTTTACTTCCGGTACCCTTTTGAATATCTCTCTCGCTGTCAGACTCTTCACCGTTTGAACTATCTTCTTTGCACTGTACATCGGTACTGATTGGATCAGAAAATGCACATGATCCTTATCCGTACCTATTTCGATGAACTTTATCTCATACCTTTTCTCTATCTCTAGACATACTTCTCTCAGTACTTCATCGACTTCCGCGTTGAACACTACTTTTCTGTACTTTGCAGGACACACATAGTGGTAGATTAAGATGCTGATATTGTGGCTCTTTCTCCAAGTCTCACTCATCCTTCTATGTTGTCGCTTTTCGCAGCAAGCTGCGGGGAAATGCCCTCTTTTGATTATAAACACCGCATGGGGGAACAATGACGGACAAATTGCTGAACAGTAAAGAATATTTCGTGACTTATAGTCTATTGATCAACGCTGACCGACATTTCGGGTTTTGTACCTATCAGGAAATTGCCCAGGCTAACGGGTAGCTGATGGTCGGGAATCAGATGGGGAAGCTGATTGGTGATGTGGTCGGTTTGATTTCCAAGAACGAAGTAGAGCAGGATCCGTCCGATGATGAGCGCTATTGTGGTTGGAGTTAGCGGTAAGCTTGGCGAAGGCTTTTTTAACTGGACACGCGAGCTTGGGGTGCTGAAGGAGGGCCAGCACGAAGAAATCTTTTGGCGGGAAGAGTGTGAAAAAGTGTACGAGGCTTGGAAGATCCCGTATCGAAAAGAATAATGCTTTATAAAGCCATTCAAAGACCACCAGAGGATGTGATCTGGTTCTGACTTTCTCACATTGGATTTCGTCAAGATGGTTTCATACAGGAATCTCCACGCAGTGGAGAAAGCCATTTTGTTTAGAGGTGGTTCATGAACATAATACCCCCGTGAAAATAAGCTATTTTCACTCACCCGTCCTGTGATTTTCTATTTGCCGCTTTCAGCAAATGTTATTGCCAGATAATCGATGACGTTTTTACAAATGCTTTAAAACAAGCGGGTAAAATCCGTTTCACAGCCATGCTATACGGCTTTAATAGCACCTCAGGGTTGTTCTCCTATCGTAGAGTGTGAAGAGAAAAACACGTGAAATTTAGGACTATTTCTGATAAAAAGCTCATCCTGCAGGTGGAAAAACAATATTTTCCATAACTTAAATCACAGGTACGCTCTCTTTACGCGAAGAGAGAATAGCGTGAAAAATGGCTCAAATCGTATCAAAAAGGCTCAAAAACGGCATATCCACAGGTGGAGAAGATGTTCATGAATATCCTGGTTTCCAAGGTTGTCATTGATTCTCCATACGTAAAGGATGAAATCGATATCTTTATTGTATACACAATCTCACAATGCTACACGAGTCGGGTTGACTGAAAATACGTAGCAATGGATATAACTCTAAAAGTGTGGATATTGAAAGGTGTTTTGGAGCAAATTCCCCCTGTAAAAGTTCAAGCGCGTTATATTGTGAGTGACCCTGGCCAGAAGTGAACTCGGGGGGGCCTAAAATTGAATACCTGCTGTAATATGCGTCCAGCTGGCGCAGCCCATTCACCCGCCCATCGTGGCGGGCTTTTTGTTTTAACCCAAAGAAAGGAAGTCTATGAAAACGATAAAGGTCAAGATTCTCAGTAAGTGTCAGGATTGTGACGGTCAGGCCTACCTCCCATCAACCATGGGATTGGATTCTCGCGGTATTGAGTATCAACGCTACTTACCCTGCCCGACTTGCAGGGGCTCTGGCCAAACCGGAAAATCACTAGCGCCCCCGGGGCGACTCGAACGCCCAACCAACTGATTCGAAGTCAGGTACTCTATCCATTGAGCTACGGGGGCAAGCAGGAATGATTATACCGCGAAAATGATGATAAGGTCAAAATTAAAAGGCTCCTTATTTCCAGGATGTGAGCTATTTTGCCGCTAAATTAAGGGAGAAAGAAGCGCACTGACTATTCTTTCCCCGATTTGTTAACGAAGGTTAACGAAATGGAAGCGTTATGTGAAAAACAATCAGAAATCAGGAAGTTATTCTTGACAGCAAATTAATCCTTTGTTATTATTTTCACATGCGACGCTCATACGTCTGTGAGCTGCCGCTTACTATATAAGGAAGGTACTAAAAGTTACCAGAAAATGGTTTTGTGGAGAGCCATTTGACGCGTTTGTAAGCCACCTTCCTAAAATCTCATTGCTAACAAAATTCAATAAAAAGGAGAATGATAATGAAGTTTAGCAAAATGTTTACCAAGATTCTTTTGTTAATGCTTGTCGGCCTGACGATTTTTTCAATGGCCGCATGTCGGGGTACTACACCTCCAGCAGAAGAACCAATCGAACCTGAAGTAGGCGAAGAAGATATTGTTTCTGAAGATGCTGAATACAAAATCGGGATCATGACGGGGACAGTCTCGCAGGGTGAAGAGGAATATCAGGAAGCGATCAATCAGATCGATAAGTACGGAGATCTGATCGTACACGCCACATATCCTGACCAATTCTCCACCGAGATGGAGACAACCATTTCCCGAACCGTTGAAATGGCATCGGATCCTGCGGTCAAGGCGATCGTGTTTGTACAGGCAGTACCCGGAGCGGCAGCTGCGATTGACAAAGTGCACGAGACCCGACCTGACATGGTCTTCATAGCGGGCGTACCTGCGGAAGATCCGGGCGTGATCGCGAGCAAAGCCAACATCGTGATGCAGGTTGATGAAATCTCGATGGGACGCACGATTCCTGAGAAGGCTGCCGAGATGGGCGCCAAGACCTTTATCCACTACTCATTCCCACGGCATCTTTCTTATCAGACGATTGCCAGACGGCTTGAGATCATGAAGGAGACCTGCGAAGAATTGGGTATCGAGCTGGTGGAAGTGACAGCGCCAGACCCGACGGGAGATGCAGGCGTTTCCGGGGCACAACAATTCATCATTGAGGACGTGCCACGACAAATCGAAACCTACGGCAAAGACACAGCATTTTTCTCCACAAACTGTTCAATGCAAGAGCCCCTGATCCGGATGATTTGGGAACATGGTGCAATTTATCCACAGCAATGCTGCCCGAGCCCCTATCATGGATATCCTGCAGGACTGGGTATTGATGTATCAGGGCACGAGGGTGATGTGGATTACATGCTGGAACAGATCAGTTTGAAACTGGCCGAGAAGGGACAGGAAGACCGCATGTCGACCTGGGGCGTTCCGATCAACATGCTGATGATTGATTCGGGTGTTCGCTTTGCGATCAAATACGCAGAAGGAAAAGTTGATCCTAATGATGTGGAAGCCTTCAAAGCAACGGTGAATGAAGCTGCTGCGGCACGGGACGTTGGTGAAGTTGCCATCAGTGCCTATGACGAAGAGGTCACACTTGACAACTTCCTGATGCTGTTATGTCCTTTCCATGATTTTTCTGAATAGAAAAAATAAATATTGATATTTAAGACAGAGCGCCGGCTTGTGATTAAGCAAGCCGGCGAGTTTTGAAATTTAAAGTAAGGAGGCACGATTTTGGAAACAGATTATATGTTATCAATGAATGGGATTTCCAAAGAATACTATGGTAATCGCGTGCTGAAAAATGTAAATTTGCAGGTCAAACCGGGAGAAATCCATGCTATTGTTGGTGAAAATGGCGCCGGTAAATCGACACTCATGAATGTCCTTTTTGGTATGCCGGTAATCTTTTCCACAGGGGGTTTTGAAGGAGAAATAATCGTTGGCGGTGAAAAAGTACACATTGATGACCCACATACGGCGATGTCTTTGGGCATTGGGATGGTCCATCAGGAGTTTATGCTGATTCCTGAGTTCAACGTCACAGAAAATATAAAAATCGGCAGGGAAATTGGCCATGAAAACCCTCTCAGCAAGATTTTTGGTGAATTGCTGGAAAATTTGGAATGGGAAAAAATGGCTCAAGATGCCCGAACGGCGCTCGATGATATCGGAATGAATATTGATGAATACGCCATGGTAGCAGGTATGCCGATTGGATACAAGCAGTTCGTCGAAATTGCCCGTGAAATTGACAAAACCGGTATTAGACTTCTTGTTTTTGATGAGCCGACAGCTGTTCTTACAGAAAGTGAAGCGGAACGATTACTCGAAATTATGCGTTTAATTGCCCAAAAGGGAATCTCAATTATTTTTATTACACACCGCTTAACCGAAGTAATGTCTGTCGCTGACAGCATGACAATATTGCGAGATGGCGAATTCGTAGCAAGAAAGCACGTTGAAGACACAAGTTTGGTTGAGATTGCACAATTAATGATTGGTCGGAAAGAAGACAAACTTGTTGATTACGAAATATCCGACGGCCGCAAAATGTCCAATGACAAAATAGCGCTCGAATTCCGTGATTTTAGAGTTGATATGCCCGGAGAAACAGTTAAGGGCATTGATGTCGAGATCAAAGAGGGAGAAGTGTTTGGCTTCGGAGGTTTGGCAGGGCAGGGGAAAATAGGTATTGCAAATGGCATTATGGGATTGTTCGCATCTACGGGGGATGTGATCGTTCACGGCAAAAAACTTGATCTGAGCAAACTGGGTGAAGCATTACGAAATGACATCGCTTTTGTCTCTGAAGATAGGCGTGGTGTTGGACTGCTTCTGGGTGAATCCATTGAACTGAATATTGCTTTCTCGGCTATGCAGGTAAAAGAAGATTTTCTGCGGAAATTTGCCGGGGTCCGACTGATGGACCATGCATACTTAAGACAGCACGCAGAAGATATGATCAAGCTACTAGATATTCGCTGTACTGGACCAGGTCAGACGAGCGGTAGCCTTTCAGGAGGCAACCAGCAAAAAGTATGTTTGGCGCGTGCCTTAACAATGAATCCAAAGATACTGATTGTCTCTGAACCGACCCGTGGAATCGACATTGGCGCTAAGAAACTGGTTCTGGAATATCTGGCGAAAATTAATCGGGATCAGGGCACGACAATTGTCATGATCAGCTCAGAACTGGTTGAACTAAGGACTCTATGTGATAGGATCGCAATTGTTTCGGAAGGAAAAATCTTTTCAATTATGCCGCCAGATGCATCGGATGTTGACTTTGGGCTAGCGATGGCCGGGGTCAAAGAGGAGGTTTTGCAATGAAAAATTTTAAAAAGTTCATTGGATCTGTAGGTTTACCTCGGCTGATCATCGGGATTTTCTTTATTGTGTTGCTTGTGACATCTTTGGCGATTGGTTTTAATCCCGGCGTTCTTTTCAGCGATGTTCTTAGACGCTGGCTGATGTACAGTATTTTGGTGCTGGCTATGATCCCGGGCGTTCAATGCGGCATTGGGATGAATTTTGGAATTTCGCTTGGCATATCATCGGGGCTGTTAGGCGCTGTTTTGGCAATGGAGGTCAGTTTTATCAGCAATTGGCAGGAGCGGTTTGGGGCTGGTTTCCCATGGCTAACTTTGCTTTTGGCGCTTGTTATTGGTATTTCAATTGCTGCTGTAATGGGCGCATTATATGGCATGTTGTTGAACCGGGTTAAGGGCTCAGAAATGACGGTTTCAACCTATGTAGGCTTTTCGATTATTGCCTTCATGAATATCGTTTGGCTTTCCTTTTCCTTCAAAAATGGCGAGTTGAGCTGGCCCCTTCAGGGTCAGGGATTGAGAAACACAGCCAGTCTGGGTGGCAGTTTTGGCGGCTTGTTGAGTGACCCTGATGTTGTTCGCAACACTCAGCCTGAGTGGCTTCACTGGTTAGCCTTCAAAATCGGTGATTTTGTGGTGCCGCTGGGCTTGATTTTGGTATTCATATTGTGCGCATTCGTCGTTTGGCTCTTTTTCCGCAGTAAAGCCGGAATTGCGATGAGCGCTGGAGGTGAAAACCCACTCTTCACGCTGTCAAGCGGCATCAATGTGGAGCGAACCCGGATTCTGGGCACTGCCATTTCAACCATTTTTGGCGCGATAGGGATCATCATCTACGCACAAACCTATGGTTTTTTGCAGCTCTACAACGCCCCGCTGATGATGGGCTTTGCAAGCGTTGCCTCCATATTGATTGGAGGCGCAACCATTCGAAGGGCTAATATTAGTCATGTGATCATTGGAACCTTACTTTTTCAAGGTATTCTTGTGACGGCCTTACCCGTTGTGAATCAGGTGATTCAAATTGGAACCTTACCGGAAGTTCTCCGGATTATCATTTCAAACGGGATCATTTTATATGCCTTATCGAAGACGAAAGGCGGTAACCAGTAATGAAGGTTAAGAAGTTTATCAAAAATATTGGCATTTTTCTTTTTGAAAACAAGGTGATGGTGGCTTTCGCGCTGATCTGTCTGCTTGCGATCGTGTTGTCAGGAAGTTCGATTGTTTTCATTGTTGATGGAGTGATGACCCGTATCGCAAGAAATACATTCACTGTTTTAGCGCTGATCATCCCGGTTATTGCTGGTTTGGGGTTAAATTTTGGCATGGTGATAGGCGCAGTCGCAGCTCAGATTGCTCTCTTTTGGGTCGTCCATTGGGGCTTTGAGGGCTTTGGAGGCATGCTGCTGTGTGTATTGATCACCACGCCAATTGCCACATTATTTGGTTACCTGGTGGGGAAATTGTTTAATCAGATGAAGGGCGCGGAGATGATTGCGGGGCTTATCCTCGGTTATTTCGCGGATGGCCTCTATCAGCTTTTGTTTCTGGTCATCATTGGTGGGGTGATACCTGTCGACAACCCAACACTGATCATTGCCCATGGCGTGGGCGTGAAAAACACGATTGACCTCACTGGCAACCTCAAATATTCTATCGATGCAATTCGGATGGTGGATATCATCACTGTTGCTTTTTATGCCGCTCTGGTCATCACAGCCATAAAAGGAATCCTTCACCTGCTGAAGAAATACAAAATCAAAAGCGGCGACATTCATCAATTCGGGTTGATTGCCGCGCTTTTTGCAATTTCATATATCCCCGCCATTGAGAGGTTTTTGTTTGCTGACCGGTTACTGCTTTTACATGCAATCTCAATTGGGGTGGTTGTAATTTCAGTTTGGCAGCTCTATAAGATCATCAAAGCAAAAATTATTAACAAGGACAAGGATTTCTCAATCCTCAAGCCCATATTGATTATTTTAGCTTCAGGCGTGATCTATGCCGCCACGTATATTCCTGCCATTGAAGAAGTTGTGATGACGGTCAAATTGTCCGTTCTTCCATTCTTGTTGATTGCCGGGTTGTGTGCGTTCAACCGAAAAATTCTTGACACACGCTTGGGACAGAATATGCGGACTGTCGGACAGAGTCAAAGCGTTGCCCTGGCTTCAGGGATTAATGTGGACCAAATCCGGGTCATCGCCATGATCCTTTCCACGGTTCTGGCAAGCTGGGGGCAATTGATCTATTTACAAAATATTGGAACCTTTGCTACCTATGGTGCTCACTTGCAAATTGCTCAATTTGCCATTGCTGCGCTTCTGGTAGGTGGGGCGTCGGTTCAAAAAGCGACCAACAAGCAAGCCATCATCGGTGTGATTCTCTTTCACACCCTCTTTATTGTTGCTCCGCAAGCCGGGAACAACTTGTTTAATAATGCCCAAATTGGTGAATACTTCCGGGTATTCGTCTCATATGGCGTTATTGCGCTATCGCTGGCAATGCATGCCTGGCAGCTGGCAAAAAGATATGAGCCAACGTCGGGGGATGAAGATGGGGCTGTTGAAGCAAGAGGAGAACCTTCAGTGTAAATTGTTCTTTTCAGGCCATTACCATAATCGCAGTTTCGAATACTTCGAAACTGCGATTTTTTCTTGCTGAAAGCCAGATGCCCCACAACAACTTGGCGATTCTTGTTGAAAAAGTCTATTTTTGTAAAAACATGGTCTTAAGGTCATCTTAAAGAAAATCAATTATTATAAATAAATAAACTAAATATTATCAATGAAAGCCTTGACAAACTTAATGTTTGTGATATTATAATTTTTAATAAATTGATTGCAGTAAAATAATACCCCGAAAGGCAGGTTATGATGAGTGATACGTTGAAACTTGAACGAGAAGATCCCATTATTCACATCAAGGCATACGGGGGTGTGCAAATTCAAGGGGTTGAACAGCTTGAAGTGCAATGCGAAACCCATTCACCACTGCTGGCGACCCTGGTTAAAGAGGGCGATCATGTTTATATAACAGCCAATGCTGCTTGTCAGTTGAAAGTTCCTCAAAAAGCATCCATTAAGATCGAAAAAGCCATGGGATCTGTCAAGATCTCAGGAATAAAGAATGATATTAAGATCGAAAAAGTGCTTGGGAATCTGGTCTTAAATGACATTGGATCTGCACATATTGAAAGGATTGGCGGAAATTTTTCTGTTCGATTTGCAACAGATAAGGTGCTTGTTGAGAAGGTGGCTGGTAAATTAACTGTAGAAAAGGTGCCAGTTTTATATTGCCAAAAAGTCGGCGGCAGCTGCATTGTTAAGGATATCTCGGGTGAATTTAGATTAGAAAAAGCGGGTGGGGGTTTTTCTGGGCAAGCGCTCAGGGGTAATGTCTCTGTTGAAAATGTCGGTGGTTCTTTTATTGCAAAGGGTATCGACCTTATATCAGACCTTAAAGTGGGTGGAGGGATAAAACTCGACAACTTTACCTTTGCAGATGGCGTTGCGATTAAAGCAGGGGGTGACATTGACATTGGACTGGGTGAATTTGAAAAAGATTTGACAATTAATATCGATTCGGGGACAGGGCATATCCGGGTCAGGACGCAACAGATGGAAACCAAAATTGATGAATATCATTATCATTTGGCTTTAGGTGAAGGCGGTAAGCACCTGCATCTGACTGCGGGTGGAAGCGTCCTGATCACAGATCAAGCGGTAACCGGTGATGAAATTGTGGGTGATCTCTCGAACAATTTTAAGTTTGAAGAATCTGCATTCAGCAAGATCATCCAGGAGCGTGTCGATGCAGCCACGAAGCTGGCAGATGCAAAAATTCGAGCGGCACAAATTCGACTGGAAAGGTTGCAGGAAGATCTTGAAAGGAAACGAAGTATGCATATCGATTCCGAACAGGAAGAGGTGTTCACGAAAGTTCCCGATGTTTCGCCAATTGTCACACCACCTCCTGTTTCGCGCCCAGCGGGGATGAAGAGTGCAACGAGTGAAGAGCGCTTGATGATTCTAAAAATGCTGCAGGATAAAAAAATAACTGTAGATGAGGCAGAGCTTCTTTTTAAAACATTAAAAGATTGAGGTGCATGATGATTGGAGAAGCCGAACGAGAAATTCTGAACATGGTCCAAAGGGGAGATCTTTCTGCCAATGAAGGATTAAGGTTGATGGAAGCCATGTCGTCCGATCGGACGCAAGATACTAAACGGATTGAGGATGAGATTGTTTCTGAGACAAATGGCGGTGAAAACCCTGTTGACGATCAGGATATGCAAAAAAGCAGCCTGCTTATCGATGATCCGGTTCGCATCAAGCAGATCAAACGTTGGTGGATGCTGCCCTTTGGGATCGGTCTTTTATTTATCATCCTGGGAACTTTCTGGATGTATACCAGCTTCATGGCAAAAGGGTTTGGCGCTGGATTCTGGTTGTCCTGGGTTCCATTTATTGTGGGTATCCTTACAGTCGCTGTAAGTTGGCAAGCAAGCAACAAAACATGGCTGCATGTTCGTATTCGGCAGAAACCAGGCGAGAAACCACAGCATATCGCAATCAGCCTGCCACTGCCGGTTTCCTTTACCCGCTGGGTTCTCAAAACCTTTGGAAACCATATTCCGGGTTTAAGGGACCTGCCAGTGAATGACTATGCAGATATTTTGAATAACTTCTCGTCCACTGAACCGTTTTACGTTCATGTTAACGAAGACAGTGAAGAAGTGGTGGTTTTCATCGGATAGGGAAAGAAAATTGATCAGCTTTCAATTCTTATCAGCTGTTTTTTAATATCAGCCATGGGGGAATCCGAAAACTTTGATGATTATCCCAATAAAATCGTCTATTTTGCCTGATTCAAAGGCAGGGGGATGTAATGATTGCCTGAATGTGGATGAATAAAAAAAAAGGGGGACTTAATAATTAAAGAAGTTGTAAATTGCGTGGCTGAGATCAGCGAACAATGCGTTGACGGGATCGAATACAGCCTGGACAGGGTGATGAACGAAGATGGTCAGCACATAGCGTGCACCTGGTGAATAGATGATTGCCGTGTCGCCGATGGTGTGAATCAGCCCATCGTTTTCATTTGCCCAGCCATGTTTATGGGCGACGGTCGTTCCTGATGGAACACCAGCTTGAATCAGAACCGCAATCTGGTTGCGAGACAGATAGGTAACCATTAATTGGCATTCTTCCTGGTTGAGTTCTTCAGGAAAGGCTGCCAAAAGTGATCCGCCGCCTTGCTCAGCGCAACGATAGATGTCCTCCATCAACATCCCCATATCAGCAGGTGTTGTCTGGTTATAAACGTCCGGGCTGGTATCGATGTCCTCACGCTGGTTGGCTGGCGTTTGAAAATGCTGAAGTAAGGGCGCACCATAATAAAAATGCCCTCCCCAAAAACTGTTCTCGAGTCCCAGGCGTTTCATATCGGAAGTCACGATAAGAGGTGAGAGGTTCTGATCTATCACCGTCTTTGCCAATTCATCGGTGCTGGTGTTTTCGGATTGTTCGATCATCTCTTCGACCAACTCGAGATACTTTTCAGGCCAGGGCTCTTCCATGTAGCGAAATGCAGTCACCATCAAAGGGATTTTGACAACACTCCAGGAAGAGAAGGCAATGTTGGGCGGCAGATCACCAGTTTGGGTTTGGTATGCAAAAGACAGGTTGCGGGTTGTGTTAAGGTCCTGGAGATAAATTTCAACAATACCATCAAAACCAGACACGTCAATCACCTGCTTTAACATGATCTCCAGATCAGCCATGGATGGGTTGGGGATCGCAGCAGGTTTTAGCGCGAGGTTGACGCGGCGGTTCGTGGGCGAATTTAATGCATCAATCACCTGCAATACAGAACGTTCGTAATCAAGCTGATTCCCTGGATCTCCCGCTTCAAATTCGGTGGAACCCGGAATAGGTTTGGGCGGCGAGGCAGGCTGATCGTAGCGTGTTGCAATTTCGGAACTGAGATACGCATGGATCAGGGCTTCGTTGTAATTTGCATTCAGAGGAATATCGATAATTTCAATTTGCCTGTTCCAAAGATAATCCCAGAAACCTTTCCAAAAAGGTTCGGTGACGCGTTGATTGTCGGCAACTGCCAGCATGCTTTCAACGACGGGCTCGAAACCTAAAACTGCCGGTCTGATCTGGATGGGGTGCCCGGCATAGAGGACTTCGATGGGGGAACGATAGACGGTGTAGATTCTTTCAGCAGCGCGCTCATAATTTAACCCACCAACAGGTACCCCGCCAACTTGCAGCCCGAGAGGGAAATTGATACGGATTCGACTGTAGCTGATCAATTGAATGGTCGTCAAAATCAAGGTCAGTGTAATCAGGATAATGGCGATCCAACGAAAAAGGGGAAATATTTGTCTTTGCATTTCGACTTACCGTTGCATTATCATGCCATTAAATGGGTGACTTGTCAACAGAATTTGTCGATGTGCGGATTCTATTTTCGTGCCCAGGACCCTATCCTGTTTGACATCGTTTTGCCTTAGGGTTATACTTTCTTTTCGAATACAACACTGGAGGATGGAATTGAAAACAGCACTAATTACAGGCATCACAGGTCAGGACGGCTCTTATCTTGCCGAGCTGTTATTACATGAAGGCTACGAAGTTCATGGATTAATTCGCCGTTCCAGCACCTTTAATACCCGCAGACTTGACCATATTTATCGTGATCCCCATGGAAACAACGGAAAAGTGAAATTGTATTTACATTATGGCGATGTCACTGCCGGGGATACCCTGCTGGATGTGCTTTACAACGTTAAGCCGGATGAGGTCTATCATCTGGCAGCACAAAGCCATGTGCGGGTGAGCTTTGATATGCCCGAATATACCGGTGATGTGACCGGTTTGGGAACGACACGCATTTTAGAAGCGATCCGAAAAGCAGGCATGAAATCAAGGTTTTATCAGGCATCCTCAAGCGAACTCTTTGGCGATTCGAAACCGCCTCAAAATGAGCTGACACCTTTTCGTCCCCGCAGCCCCTATGCGGCGGCAAAACTATACGCCTATTGGATGGCAAATAACTACCGGGAAGGCTATGGCATGTTTGCGGTGAATGGGATTTTGTTTAACCATGAGTCGCCACGCAGAGGAGAAACCTTTGTCACACGCAAGATCACGCGCGCTCTGGCAAATATCAAAGCCGGCTTGCAAAAGCATCTCTATTTGGGAAACCTTGAATCGCGACGAGATTGGGGTTATGCACCTGAATATGTCGAGGTTATGCACCGGATGTTGCAGCAGGATTCGCCTGATGATTACGTGGTGGGCACCGGGGAAGCGCACAAGATTTCTGAATTCCTGGATGAAGCTTTTGGTTATGTGAACATGGATTGGCATGATTACGTCCGGATTGATCCTCGCTATTACCGTCCAACGGAGGTCGACTTCCTTCAGGCTGACACTGTCAAGGTAAGAAAAAAATTGGACTGGGAGCCCAGGGTAAAATTTCAAGAGCTGGTACGAATTATGGTAGATGCAGATTTAGAGCTATTGGGATTGGATGCACCCGGCGACGGAAGAAAGATTATTGAAAAGAAGTTCTCTGGATGGCACAGCTGGGAAGACCAGGTAGTTTCAATGGGACGGTAAAAAAACATCACAATTTAAAAAGGTGCGGCTTGGAGTAAGCGGCACCTTTTTTTGTTTTCGTCAACATCGTAAATTGATATTGAATTATTGGTTGCGAATGGCTATAATTACATTGCTAAAACACATGCGGAGGAGTAACCCAATACCCCCTGCCAGAGAAGGAACGCAACAGGCTGAAAGCGTCCACAGATACGGGTTGGGTGAAGTCGCCGCAGATTGATGCTGAAGAAAACCCAAGGGTAAGTAGAACAGCACGGGGTGCGCCCGTTATCGCGCAGCCAGATCATGTTCTGGCGTGAGCGCGCTGATGTGATCAGCGAACTGAGGTGGTACCGCGGAAGTAACCTTTCGTCCTCTGGGATGGAAGGTTTTGTATTTAATTTGCGTGAGGAGCGTGCTTGATGGCTAATGAACTGCCAAAAACCTATGATTTTAATAAAACAGAAGAGCGTATTTATCAATGGTGGTGGGACCACGGCTATTTTATGCCGGGCAATGACCCCAATAAACCCCGTTTTGACCCGGAGATAAAACCCTTCGTGATCGCCATTCCCCCGCCCAATGTAACCGGTAACCTTCACCTGGGGCATGCCATGTTTGTTTCAATGGAGGACTTGATGATCCGCTACCACCGTATGAAGGGTGAGTCCGCCTTGTGGGTACCCGGTACGGACCATGCAGGCATTGCCACGCAGCTGCAGGTTGAAAATATGCTGCGCGAACAGGGCACCAGCCGGGAGGAGATTGGGCGTGAGAAGTTTCTGGAGCACGCCTGGGCGTGGAAAGAAAAATATGGCGGCATCATCACCGAGCAGATCCGGCGGTTAGGTGCATCCTGTGATTGGAGTCGGGAGCGTTTTACACTGGATGCAGGGCTTTCCAGGGCTGTCCGTGAAGCCTTTGTTCGACTTTACGAGAAAGGAAAGATTTATCGCGGTCCGCGCATGATTAACTGGTCACCCGGATTGCAAACGGCAGTATCTGATCTCGAGGTGGAATATTCAGAGGAACCTGGAAAACTATATTATTTCAAATACCGGATCAGTGACAGCGATGAATTTATTCCGGTGGCAACCACACGCCCGGAGACGATACTGGGTGACACCGGTGTGGCTGTTCATCCTGAAGACGCACGCTATGTCCATCTGATCGGGAAGAAGGCACTGGTGCCGATTTTAGATCGTGAAATCCCGGTAATTGCGGATGAATATGTCGATCGTGAATTCGGCACAGGGGCGTTGAAAATCACACCCGCCCACGACCCAAATGACTACGAGATTGGCATCCGGCATAATCTTGAATTCATTAATGTCATGAACAAAGATGCGACCATCAACGAGCATGGGGGACCCTATGAGGGGTTGGACCGGTTTGACTGCCGCAAAAAAATTTGGGCGGACATGGAACAAGCCGGATTGGTGATCAAGGTGGAACCATATTTAATGAAAGTTCCGCGAACCCAGCGGGGTGGGGAAATCGTCGAGCCGATGGTCTCTACCCAGTGGTTTGTGGATGTTCAGGATATGGCACAAGCAGCGCTGGATGAAGTCCAGCAAGGGCGCATTGAGATCATTCCAGAACGGTTTAAAAAAGTGTATTACAACTGGCTGGAAAACATCCAGGATTGGTGCATCAGCCGGCAACTGTGGTGGGGGCATCGCATTCCAGTGTGGTATTGCGACAACTGCCAGGAGATGACCGTTTCCCGAACCGACCCCACGCACTGCCAGCACTGCGGCAGCGTCAAGCTGAGGCAGGATCCCGATGTGCTGGATACCTGGTTCTCCTCGGCATTGTGGCCATTTTCCACCCTGGGTTGGCCAGAACAAACGCCAGACCTGGCTTATTTTTACCCCACCTCTGTGATGGAAACGGGCTATGACATCCTGTTTTTCTGGGTGGCGCGCATGATCATGACCGGGTTGGAATTTACTGAAGAAGCACCCTTCCACACGGTTTATTTACATGGTTTGATACGGGATGAACATGGGCAGAAAATGAGCAAAACCAAAAATAATGTGATTGATCCCTTGATCGTAATGGACGAATTGGGAACCGATGCCCTCAGGTTTACCCTGCTGGTGGGATCAACGCCAGGAAATGATATGAGCCTGTCGATTAATAAAGTAGAAGCCAACCGGAACTTCGCCAACAAGTTGTGGAATGCCGGGCGTTTTATCATTGGAAACCTGGAAGGCATGCCCAATAAATCGGAGAAAAGCCCGGAATGGACGCTTGCTGATCGCTGGATCAGAACCCGGCTGGAAGAACTGACAGAAACCGTGAACCGTTTGTTTGAAAGTTACCAGTTTGGTGAGGCTGGACGACAAATCCACGATTTCTTTTGGACAGAATTTGCTGACTGGTATATCGAAATTGCCAAGGACCAGATCGCAGAAGGTGGGGATCGAGCATATTTCACCATCCAGACTCTGGTTCATGTTTTTGATACCTGTTTACGATTCTTGCACCCCTATACGCCTTATGTCACAGAAGCCCTGTGGGGACACCTGAAGGAAGCCTGCCAGGACGCCGCGCCAGACCTGCTTCCAGCGGGTGGGTGGGAAGATGCGCTGATTGTTGCACGCTGGCCTGAAACAAGCCGTGTCGAGGGTTCTGATCCCCAAGCCATTGAAGATTTCTTGCTGATTCAGGAAATGGTGCGCGCTATCCGCAATATCAGGGCTGAATACAAAGTGCCGCATGGCCGTCGCATCACGGCCACGATCAGCGCTGGAAAGAAAATGGAGATCATCCAGGCACAGAAAAAACCACTGATTTTGCTGACGGGGATTGATCCTGAGGAGATGACAATTGTTATAGAACCGCTTGAGTTTTCCGAAGACCGCATTACCCTGGTGGTTCCACCAGTAGAAATTTCACTGCCTCTGGCTGGCCTGGTCGATGTGGCAGCGGAGCGAGAACGTCTTGAAAAAGAACTGGCGGAAGTCCAATCACAGATCAACCGGCTTGAAAAATTACTGACAAGCCCATTTGCTAACAAAGCACCGGCAGAGGTCGTGGATAAGGAGAGAGAAAAACTTATAACTTTTCAGGAAACTGCTGAAAAAATCCGCAAACAACTCGGATAAAAAACTCAATTTACCAACCAATCAGAGCCAGCGCAATGGATTAAAAATGCCCTGGCTCTTTTGTCTTGATAGTGAGACAAGCTAATTGCGGGTAGCATTCTCATATTCTTTCTGCATGATTCGGCGCAGGATTGCCAGGGAAGTGGCATAGGTCGAATCTACGCCAAAATACGATAGGGTTCCAGCGCCCAGGTTTCCTCCCTTGGTGAGAGGTGTGTCCGATGCGTAATGGAGAATCCCTAAATCGAAAGGCAGCCCGTACAGGTTGATGATCTCATCAACGGGGTGGCGGGTGGGTCTGAAGAGTTCTGAAATGGCCGAAAGATAGGGCCCCGCTTCCATCTCAATATCGGTGTACCCCTCCCGGTAAATCACATCCATCACCTGGGCATTTTGTAAATATGTACCCAGCACTGAGACAGATTTCTGATTGTCAAGCACAGTTCCATAAACCAGATAAGGACTGATATCTGCAGCGTTGAAACAGTTGTTATAGATATAGGTATTGAAGGAATGTTCGTCATACGTCACGTTGGGGATCAGCACATCGCCCCGTCGTCCGTTGAGTGTGGCGGCTTTGCCCATGATGTAGATTCCCAGAATCGATGATGTGTGCTCAGCGATTTTCACCAAAAGATTGTAAGCAGCCAACCCGAGAGGATAATCGATATTTAGAATAACTGCATCACTCTTTTTCAGAAAGTTCCAGTCGGTCAACCCACCTGCAAAGCTTTCCGGGCTAATGCGCGGATCAATGCTCTCCGGGTTTAAATGCGCCAATTCAATGATTTGAGATTCTACGTCGAAGGCATGCTCGCTTGGAATGCGTCTGACGCCGTATTTCTCTTCATAATTCAATTGCGCTTCAGATAAATCCTTTCCTTCCGATGTTGCCTGATATTTCTTGAGAACATAATACAGAAAATTTTCCTGCCGGGAAGGGACTTCTTGATGGCTGATATCATGCCACTCTGATAAAAGGTCTTCGTCTCCTGCGGTATGGAGATAATGCGCCAAACGATCTTTTTGGGTCAGGGCAAAACCTGTTACCAGATTGGCAATGCTGTGGGTGTTGCTGGAAATGAAATAAACAGGGCGATCCTTGATATCGGGAAAGATCTTCTCGATGTTTTCCCACCAATAGCGGGTTGCTCGACGGTATTCATTAAGTGATCCGTTTGAAAGCTGCACTTCCAGGTCGAGCCGCTGATCTCGAATCCTTTTTAACGTATCCTTGAAACGTTTCCCCCAAATTGTTTTCAAGCGCAGAATTTCTTTCGTGGTTATTCTCAGAATGGATGCCAGGAGGTCTAAATCTTTTTCAGAATTTGGCGATAGGGCTTCAAATTCTTCGTCTGATAGCTTACCCAGGAGACCGTGGAGTTTATTCCATTCGATCTGATAGGCTGTCAGAATTGGAACGACATCATCAATGTCTGAACGTGATGCGATGTAACAGGCAAGTGTGGATTTGCCATCAAAAAAACAACGGCGGCGACGGGCAGGAGCCGTCACATTCTGCCAGCTGTCAACATTGTGATAACCTGATTGTTCAAAGACAGCCGCACTCTGCCCCAGCAAAACGGTTTTGACGTCGGGGATGCAAGCGGGGAGGCGCAGGTTGGCGTAAATGAAAGAAGAGATGTCGGGTGTTTCATGACGCGCGTAAACATGTAGGGAGGAATTCATTCCTGCATGAACTTCTTCCATTGTTCGGATACGCACAGGTGTGGTTGATCGCAACAATGAATATATTGTTCGAAGGTAAAGGTCGATCTCATCAGATGCTCGGGTGGGGACGGTTCTTTCCATAATGACTCTTTATATTTTTGTATGTTCGAATGATTAACCGGAGAATTGTAACAATCCATGAACCATTTTACTCTTTTAATTAGAAAATGACCGCTGTGGTTGTGTGGGGATGGTTTTATCCGTGACAGTTGGTTAACAGAAAATGATTCATTCGGTACAATATACGGGCATACAGACAATACCGAACAGGCAAAAGTTTGATTAAGACCATTTTTTTTGATTTTGGCGGCGTGATTTTTAAACAGCCCGACAGGCGCTGGATAAACCGTTGGAAAAAGCTCCTGGGCATCGAAAATCACCCGCAAGCTCTGGAAATGCTGGAAAACCCGCACGATTCCCAATGGGTCAGGGATATCTGTTTGGGTAAACTGCCAGAAGATTATTTATGGATTCTGATGGCTGAAGAATGGCGCCTGAGGCCGGCAGTAATCCGTTATATTAGGCGCTTGATGCTCTCAAATCGCAGGTTGAACCAAAGGATTGTTGATTTTATGGCAGAATTGCGCGGACAATATCAAGTTGCAATTTTAAGTAATGCGGGTGATCAGACCCGGCGTTTGCTCGAAGAAACTTACCAGATGAAACCCCTTGTTGATGAGATCATTATTTCTGCTGAAGAGGGCGTGATCAAGCCCGATCACAGGATCTTTGAAATCGCCATGGCTCGTTTGCAAACGCTGCCTGAGCAATCTTTGTTGCTGGACGATCATCTGTTGAATGTAATCTCTGCTCGAGAGTTTGGTATGCGTGCAGTGCAATTTATCAATACAACCCAGGCAATTGATCAGGTGCGCAGCTGCCTGGATGGCAGGTGTTCATGATGCTTTACCTGGTAGCAACTCCGATTGGCAATTTGGGTGATATTTCACTGCGCGCTCTGGAGGTTTTACGTTCGGTCGACCTGATTGCCAGCGAAGATACGCGCAAGACGACAATTTTGCTGCATCATTATGACATCCACAAACCCCAAAAAAGCTATCATGCCTTCAATGAAAAGAAAGTCGTCCCGAAGTTGATTGAACAGCTCAAAGAGGGAACGACCATTGCGGTGGTCACCAGCGCCGGGACGCCAGCGATTTCAGACCCGGGGTATTCGCTGGTACATGCTGCTATCGAAAATGACATCCCGGTGACCGCCATTCCTGGTCCTGCTGCGGTTGTGATGGCGCTGGTTCTATCGGGATTGCCTGCGCACAGTTTCACTTACAAAGGGTTTCCCCCACGAAAACAGGGTGCACGGCAACGGTTTCTGAAAGAAGATGAATCCTCTTCTCATACGCAGATTTTTTATGAAAGCCCCTATCGGATCCAAGCCTTTTTACAGGATGCGCTCACCGTGTTGGGTGATCGGCAGGCGGCGCTCGCAAATGATCTGACCAAGAAATTCGAAAAAGTATTCAGAGGAACATTGGCTGAATTGATTGCGCAGCTTGAGGGGGAAGCGCCGCGCGGGGAATATACCGTGGTGATAGAAGGCAAAAGGGATTAACGAAATTTAAAGGGTGAAAGGGAGATGTCCTCATCAACCGCATCGATGTCTTCGACCCGCTTGAGTGTGTTGATCACACCATAGGTGAGGGGCGTGATCAACACTTCAATCAGGACTTTGAAAATATAGTTGGTAATGGTCAAGCTCCAAAACAGGCTTTTTGGAAAGACGCCCAGCAACGTGGCTGCCAAAATAAAAATGGCTGTATCCACCGCTTCTCCAACGATCGTGCTCCCGATGGTGCGCGTCCAGAGCCATTTTCCTTTGGTCATGACCTTCATGACGGACATTAAGATCGCATTTGAAAATGAGCCTGCCAGATAGCCCAGGAGACTGGCTGTAATGATTGCGCCCGAACTCATCCCACCGAGAATTTGGTTGTACGCCCCCTGACCGACGGATGCTTCCCAGGTTGCTTCGCCTGGCAGGACCTGGATCAACTTAAAAACGAGCGCACTGAAGACCATCGCACCAAAGCCAATCCAGATGATGCGACGGGCGCGTTTATAACCATAGACTTCCGTCATCACATCGCCAATTACATAACCAATCGGGAACAGCAAGGTACCTGCATCAAAACTGAGTGGAATGGATCCGATTCGGATTCCCCAATCGATGATCTTTGCCGATGATCCAATATTGCTCAAGACCAGCACCAAAACATACATAAGCATTATAATATCTATGTATTTATAACTTCGTTGATATTTTTCTTGAGCTTTTTCTTCCATACATGTCTCCAAAAAGATGTGTTTCTAAGTATACCTTTATATGAACCGGTTTTTTCTATCCTTGAATTGTTTCCAAAAAAACAAAATCCTATTCCCTTCTGAGGTTTCACATCAGATTTTAAATGTTTTGCGTTTGCGTGAGGGTGATCAGGTACAGGTTTTAGATAATCAAGGTTCTGTTTTTGATGTTGTTTTGGATAAGGATCAGGGTGATGGTCGCTTGATTGGACGGATTCGAGCGACAAACCAGGAGGAAGCTGAACCGAAAACCCGGATTGCGCTTCACTTTGGACTGACAAGCCGTGAAAAAGTTGAATGGATCCTGCAAAAGGGAACTGAGATCGGGGTTGCATCCTTTCATCCCTATGTCTCTTCCCGAACAATGGTGCAATCCACCGAGATGACGCAACAAAGAAGATTGCGCTGGGAGAAGATCCTGCGGGAAGCGGCAGAACAATCGCATCGTGGACTTTTGCCTGAGCTGAGCACGCCGATGACATTCCAGCAAACCCTTGCGCTGGCGGCTGAAGAAAATGACATCTGCCTGATCGCATGGGAAGGAGCATCACCGGTTGAAGATGCTATCCGCGGTGTTTTGGACCACCAAAGAGGGCGGGCGGGGAAAATGGCGCTTCTGGTCGGCCCGGAAGGCGGTTTTTCAAACGAAGAAATCGAACAGGCGCAATCTTGCGGCTGCCGGGTTGTTTCGCTTGGGAAGGGGATAATGCGCATGGAGACTGCTGCAATTGTTTTCCCTGCGCTTGTGCTTTATGAGCTGGAGACCTGCTTACATGAGAGTATTTATTAAATAATAGAACTATTTTGATAGATGCGGGTTATTATTGTTATCTAAACATTTAGGAGAAACGCATGAAAAAGCTTTGCATAATCGTCAATCCCATTGCAGGTAAAGGTGCTGGAAAAAAAGCGATCCCAGAAATAATAAAAAAATTGGACGAGATCGGGTTGGCTTATGATCTGCTCCAAACGGAATATCCGGGACATGCGATCGCACTGGCAGAAGAGGCGGGAACGAATGGTTATGCGACCGTGGTCGCTGTGGGTGGGGACGGTACAGTGAATGAGGTGATTAACGGCTTAATGCAAGCGAAAAACAACCACCACCTGACCGCCAATCTCGCAGTGCTTCCGGTTGGGCGAGGGAACGATTTTTCTTTTGGGATGGGGATTCCATCTGAACTCGATTCTGCGATCAGACTCCTTGCGGATGGACATGTTCGGCTGATTGATATTGGAATGGTCAAGGGCGGAGATTACCCGGATGGGCGTTATTTTGGGAATGGGATCGGGATTGGATTTGATACCGTCGTGGGTTTTGAAGCAGCAAAATTGCCACCTTTCATCAGCGGGATCCCTGCGTATATCATAGCCGCATTGAAGACAATCTTTTTATTTTTTGATGCGCCTCTGCTCAGAATTGAGATCGATGATGAAGTGATCGAGCAGCCCTGTTTGCTAGTGTCGATGATGAACGGGAAACGAATGGGTGGGTCGTTTATGTTTGCGCCCCAGTCGTCATCTGATGATGGTCTTTTGAATTTATGTGTTGTACACCAGGTGACGCGCTGGCAGGTCCTGGGTTTATTTCCCAAAGTGATGAGTGGGACTCAACAGGATCACCCAGCGATTTTGATGCCCCAGGGGCAAAACTTGAAAATTCTCGCTTTGAAGGGCACTTTGCCGGTTCATGCAGATGGCGAAACGATTTGTACCGCCGGCGAATCTCTGGAAGTGACCATTCTCAAGCAGCAAATCAATTTGATGTGTGATGGAGCGGCGTAACAGTTTATGAAACAATGGTTGGTCAATCACATGATCAGACTAATTTTACGTGCTCTGATCAAACTCGATGCAGATGAGCTAAAAAATTTTCCTGACGATGGTCCACTGCTCGTTGTCGCAAACCATATCAATTTTCTTGACGCCCCAGTGCTTATTTCCCACCTTTATCCCCGTCCAACAACGGGTTTTGTTAAAAAAGAGACCTGGGACAACCCGCTGCTGGCGTTTTTGTTTAATGTCTGGGATGGGGTTCCCATTGACCGCTCGACAGCCGACTTCTCTGCGTTAAATATGGCAAAGAAAGCTTTGGAAGATAAAAAGATCTTTGCGGTTACGCCAGAAGGAACCCGGACAGAAGATGGAAGGTTGATCCGGGCGAAACCAGGAATAGGTTTTTTAATCTATCAGTGCAACGCCCCGATCCTGCCGATTGCCTTTTGGGGGCACGAAAATTTTTTGAAGAATATTAAACGCTTGAAGCGAAGTGACATGTACATCCGGGTTGGAAAGCAATTTCACGTTGAGATCAACGGAAACCGAAAAGATAAAGAAACCATGCAGGCTATTGCTGATGCCATGATGTTGGAGATCGCAAAGCTGTTGCCAGAGCAATACCATGGTGTTTATGCCGGGGGAGATTATAATGTTGAAAAATACATTAAGTTTTTAGATTGATCACCTAAAAAGCATATTGCGCAGTCGCCCGGGGAGCAGTTTCCCGATGCCTAAATTCCGCTTTAGATGATCATTAACCAATAAATACTGTCCCTGTGGGTTCAAGTTGGTGTGGGGGTTTCGTATATCCCTGCCGGAAATCCATTGTGAGACATCCTCATCTTTCAGGATGATCTTTCCCGAGGTAAAGAAATGACCAAAGCGGCTGGCAAATTCATGTGAGGGTTGGAACTGATCATCCTTTAATTTGCCAATCGCCATACCAATGTGCTCGAAAGGCAAATCAGGAAAATGGTAAAGATACGTTTCTGGAACTAAAAACAAAGACTCATATCTTTTATAGAGTGCAAGATCAAAGTTGGTAAGGATATTGCCCATTTCGAAGCCATATTGATCCCTGACCGAATTTATTAATGACCGTTCGATTTCTGAATTTGCAGGTCGGAGAAGCGTTTTAGAAAAATCTCGCGAGGGCGGAGAAGCGGCCTGGTTGGGGACTGATTGGGTCTTGGTTAGCAAACCACAGAAGAATCCGGACATTCCCGTCAGGTGAGGCCAAAGCCGCGCTGTGCGGGAGAGATCGGGATGAAAAACAGTTTCGCCAAATCGGGTCAATCCCGGCGTGTCAAAGGGCAGCTTGTGAGCGAGGTCCTGAATAGTGAACGTGTCGGGGAAAGCATCGATGACCTTCTGAATGACAGCCTCGTCTTCTTCGGGCGCCAGTGAACAGGTGGCATAAACCAGTTGACCGCCTACCTTCAGCGCGCTGAGGGCGCTTTTAAGGAGTTGAACCTGGCGCTCTTGCAGCCGGTGACGCTCACTGGATGAGGTCTCGCGTGGAGGACGGTTGTCGGTGGGGCGCAGGTTCTCCATGCTGCAGGGGGCATCGAGAAGGACGATATCAAAGGTTTCGGGATACCAATCACCAAAGCGCTCACCAGGGTATTGCGTGATGATCTGATTGACTCCGCCCCAGGTGGTGAGGACGGAGCGCAGTGCAGGGATGCGGCTTTTGCTGCTGTCATTGGCGATAATGAAGCCGCGGTCGCCTGTTCGGTCGATCAGGTGTGTGGTTTTTCCGCCGGGTGATGCCGCCATATCCAGGATGAGTGGATGGGGTTGATCGAATTCAAACAGGCTGACGGGCACCATGGACGCCGCGTCTTGCAAATAATATTCCCCCATGCGGTGCTCGATGGTGGTTCCCGGCGATTGTGCAGCGCTCAAAATCGTCCAGGCATGATCACAAAAAGGGATGGACTTGACCTTCCAGTTATAGCGGTCCGTCAAACCCTGGATTCCAGCTTGCGGGTCGATTTTTAATGAATTCAATCGGATGCCGGTCGGTAAGGGTTCCGTTTGAATGGCTAAAATTTCTTCGATTTCACGGTTGCTCAGAACACCTGAAAACCGGTCGAGACTTTTTTGCAAGTTTGTGTTCATTTCAGGGCTCACAGGTTTATCCTCCCCGTTTTTTGAGGATGAAAAGCATTTCATCCCCGATCTGCAAGTCGACGATCTCACGCGATGGCGGCAGGTTTTCATCCACGAGCCTTCGGTGTTGTTCGACCAGGGCATGTGTTCCCGTCAGATTGTGCGCAGGCAGGGAGACCACCAGCGCATCCACATTCAAAGCCTCCCAAAATTTACGGTTGCTTCCCGGAGCTCTTTTTTCAAACCGGTGGGCTTCTTTCAAAAAGAACCCCACATCGGCGTGAATTTGCGGCGGTGAAACGAGGATATCCCTGTTTTCTGCCAGCGGCAACAATCCAAGCGATTCAAAAAACAGGTTGATGAAGTTTATCCGGGGTTGAATGATGTCATAAGCATGATACCGGGTTGAAATCGGCAGGTGCATGAAGGGGAATCCGATTGGGTGATGACCGCATGCCAGATCGAGAATGCTATCGGGTGAGCCTGTGATTTCAAAGATTTTTGTGTAAAAAAATTCCAGGGTGGGGATACGTTCCTTCGTTGAGGCGTGTTGAGAGAGGATGTCAAGGCACAATGTGCGGGTAAGCAGTGAGTCCGGGCTTGGTTCTTTGATATTCAACCATTTTTCAGTCAGGGCTTTATAGTCGGACTCCCCCAAATAGGACGCCACAATATTATGTAGCTTCCGTCTGACGGATTTGGTCAGCTCTTTTGATGAATTGTAATTTGGTGCGTCCTTGAGAATCAGATCGCGGACGGTGTCAGGTTGAATACCTTTACCGCGATATTTCGGCGATTGAAGAATCCGGGTGACGATTTGTGCAAGGGCATCGTTTTCGAGTTTCATTTGCTCACCAAAAACGCCAGTTCACTTGAGAACACAAACTCACGGATATGCCATGGCTTTCCTGAAATGAGGCGATAGAAATGTTCGCGATAAAATTCAGACATACCCTTTTTTCTGCCCCCCAGGCTGTGCGCAGGGTATGAGATCAGAATATGATCTGTTTGCAGGTTCTCCAACATATGCGGGCTGATCTCTTTGTCCACCTGCTCAAGGCAGGGAATCGATTTGAGAATCAGCGCGACCTGCGCCTGATCTTGAGGAATCTTTTCGATCAGATCACAGGGACGTGTTTGTCCGTCAATCATAAAATGGGCAAAGTAGGATTGGAGACCCTCCAACATATCTTCGTAAATATCGCAGGCAGTGTAGCTGAAGGTGGGTGCCATGGGCATCCAGGGAAGAGCCAGGGGATTCAACCCGCAAGCCAGATCCAAAATGCTGGTGATGGGGGCAATTGGCGCCAGGCACGTTTGAAAAAAAGTCTCCAAAATGGGCAGGCGTTCTGCAGTGGAGGCGTGATATCCCATTGTCGTGATGCAGAACTGGCGTGCTTGCTCGACGTTGAGGTCTTTGGGTAAATTTTCTAAGGCTTGTAAAAAAAGGGCTAAGTCAAACTTTTTCTTGAAATAGGCGCCCCCAATTTGATGGCATTTATTGCGCACATACTTAATCACGGATTTCCCGGTCAACCCTTTGGAAAGGGCATCTTCCGTCAGGCGTCTGAGAAGAGCGAGCATCATGTGCCGGTACTTTGGGTTCGACTGTACCTGCCGAACCAGGTCTTCAATAAGGATGTCATCCGCCATTGCTGCTCAATCGCTCGGTCAGTTGCGTCATAAAACGCAAATTGTGGAGTGTAGCCAGGCGATAATAAAGCCAATCCCCGGTTTTGAAAAGGTGATGCAAATACCCGATGCTGTAGCGTTCACAAACAGGGCAATCACAATATTCTGAGATAGGGCGTTGGTCTTTGATGTGTTTTTTGTCCTGGATATAAACATAGGCAAGCCAGCTGCCGTCAGATGGTAAGGAGGAATCAGGCGGGCTTTCAAAGCGCATCAGGCGCCCATGGCGGGCATCACGGGTGGGGAGCGCGCAATCGAAGATGTCATAACCCAGGCGGTATGTCTTCAACAGGTTGATCGGATGCCCGATGCCGAGCGCATGCATGGGATAATCCACCGGAACAAGCTCACGGGTTAATTGCACCATTTCATCAAGCAAATTTCCCTCTGCGTCCAAAGGCCACCCACCGTAGCCAAATCCATCGAACCCAATTTCCAGCAGCCCTTCAGCACATTTTTGCCGCAAATCAGGGTATCCGCCGCCCTGGATCACCCCGAAGATCAGGGGGCGTTCATTTTCGGACAATTGTTTCTGGTCCATTTGTCGAAGGTATTCATCCTTACAGCGTTTTGCCCAGGATAGGGTTCGCATAACTGACAGCTCTTGTTCAGCGCGAGACTCATCCACGTGGGTACAATCGTCCAGGCAGATGACCACGTTGCTGTCATAACTGATCTGCAGCTGGATGCTTTTCTCAGGGGAAAGGATGAATTTGCGGTTTTTACCTTCGGGATAAAAGGTGATTCCACGGTCTGAAAGGTTTCCGAAACGCTCAGACTCACGGATCAATGAGTATGCCTGGAACCCCCCGGAATCTGTGATAATGATTCCTTGCCAGCCTGAGAACTTATGCAGACCGCCAAAGGCTTGTACCGTGCTGGAACCGGGTTTTTGCATCAGGTGGAATGTGTTCATCACCACGGCTTCGATTTTTACATTACTTAAGTCCTGCGAATCCACAGCGCGTACATACCCCAGGGTCGCATCGGGTAGGAAAGCGGGCAATTGGAGTTCTTTGTCTTGCAATTTGAGATGCGTGCGCCTGTTCATGTGCGTATTTCCCCTTTGCTACGGTTAAGGTTTAAGATCAGAACGAACTCCCGCTTTTGCCCAGTCACCTTTGGTAAAATCCCACCAATAGCTCCACGATAGACAGACTCCTTTTGGAGGGTCAGGTCACACGCCAGCAGGATGTCCAGATTTTCGCCGAAAGCCTCCTGGACTTCTGTAAGCAGCCTGGTCAACCGGTAAGGTGTGTCCATCAAAATTACAGGAAAAGAATATGATCTTAAATTTTCGATAAAGGATTTTCTTTCCGGTGTTTTTCTGGGTGGGAATCCAGCAAAAAAGAACCGATCGATTGAAAAATCGCAGAGTGAAAGCGCTGCCATCAAGGAAGCTGGCCCAGGAATGGGCGAAATGGGGATTTTTAACTCATACAGGTGTTTCAGTAAATGTTGTCCCGGGTCGGCGAAGATAGGCGTGCCGGCATCGGAAATGATCGCCATGGTTTCACCTGCAGCAATTGATTGGGCAATCTTTGGGGCTTCTTCCTTCTCATTGTGTTCATTCAGCGGGATCAGTGTCTTTTCGATATCAAGGCTGCGCAGCAGGCGGCTGCCCTGGCGGATCTCCTCGCAAATGATCGCATCGACTTCTTCAAGGACAGACAAAGCCCTCAAAGTAATATCTTTAGGATGACCAATTGGCGTTGCTACGATATATAATTTGCCAGTTTTGTTACCTTTGTTCATTGGATTAATTGTAACATCCCCATCAACCCGTTGAAAAGGCTCATTTGCCATCACTGGTCAGAGGTTGAGGAGTGTGGCATAATACCACCGGTAGGAATTGCTCGTCAAGGAAGGAATAATATGAAAAAATTTAGCCGTTTGACACGCGTTTCCCTCATGCTGGCTGTCTTATTCGGGTTGGATAAAATCTTGGGCGTCCTGAGGACGGTAATCATCGGGCGCCAGTTTGGTCTTTCAGAAGAGCTGGACGTTTTTAACGCAGCGAACAACCTGCCCGATATGCTGTTTGCACTGATTTCCGGCGGCGCACTGGCAATCGCATTTATTCCCATTTTATCAGAAAAGCTTACCAAAGAAGGGCGGCAGCCCGCCTGGCGATTGTTTTCAAGCGTTGCCAACCTTGCCTTCCTTGTCACCAGCGTATTTGCTGTGCTGATCGGTTTGCTTGCGGGTCCGCTGGTGCGAAGCCAGCTGGGGATTGCACCCGGGTTTACTTCGGCGCAACAGAGTTTGACGGTTGAGTTGATGCGATTAAATTTAATTGCGACAATGGTCTTTTCTATCTCAGGATTGGTGATGGCAGGCTTACAGGTCAACCAGCATTTTTTGCTGCCAGCCGTTGCACCCTTGCTCTATAATATTGGGCAAATCTTTGGGGCGGTGATCCTGGCACCTGAACAGGGCTATCAGATTGGTGGTTTTCGACTGCCCACTTTTGGGATGGGAATCCATGGGCTGGTGTATGGAGTCATCCTTGGCGCGATTTTGCATCTCCTGATACAGGTGCCTGGATTGATTAAATTTAAGTTCAAGTGGTCGCCAGTGCTTGATTTTAAGGATGAATCATTCCTCCGGGTGATGGGATTGATGGGTCCACGCCTGATCAGCATGGTGTTCATCCAGTTAATTTTCCTGGCGAATGACAATCTGGCATCTCGCTTGCCGACCGGCTCAGTGACTGCATTGACGTACGGTTGGTGGATTCAACAGGTTCCTGAGACTTTGATCGGAACAGCGATTGCGACAGCATTGCTGCCCACCCTTTCCGAGCACGTCGCAAGGGAGGACCAGAAGGCGTTCAAAGAAACCATCGAGCGTTCATTGCGGGTCATGATCGCGCTGTCATTGCCCATCACGGTTATTTTGTCGATTACCAGCCTGCCCTGGATCCAATCGGTTTTTGATTTTTCGCTTGGCGATGCTCAAATGATCCTGAGGACAACCCAGGGTTATTTGGTCGGACTTTTAGGTCACAGCGTGGTCGAATTGGGTGTGCGATCGTTCTATGCAAAAAAGAATGCAAAGGTTCCGACACTTGTTTCCATATCTGGATTCTTCATTTTCTTGTTTGCAGCCATTTTCTTGATACCCCAATTGCAGGTGGGGGGGATTGCTTTGGCGAATTCAATTTCGTATAGCATTCAAGCGGGCGTACTGATTTATTTGTTAAACCGCACGCTCTCCGAAAATTTTGTTCTTGCGAAAACAATACTGCGCGGTGTACTGAGTGCAGTATTGGCTGGTGCTGCTGCATGGATTGTGTTTTCTTTGCTGCCGATTCCGGCTTCCTCGCTGGTTTTGTCAGCGGGTGGGATGCTGTTTGGTGTGATGATAGGGATCCTGCCCATTCTGTCTGAGATTCGAATCTTGTTCAGTCTATAAATGATTTAAGGTATAATCCTGCCTATGTCTGAAAATGAATTGAACCATACCCAACCTGTTGAAATCGAGAAAAAGAAGCGTTCTAAGAAAAAATTCCTTGAGCGTCGTTCATCATGGTTTCTTCTTGGTTTGTTACTGGCATTATTGATCATGCTGCTGGGATCGATATTAGGAGTACCCAAAGGGATTGATGATCGCGTTAGCCTGGCAGAAACCCAGGCTTCACCAAAAATTCAGGCGCAGCTTGAAGCCGCAAAAAATGACATTGCGGAAGGGCGCTATAAGGTTGCTCTGGATCGCCTGAACTGGATTTTGGAAGAGATGGCGCCGTTTATGACGGAAGCCGAACTGGAAGAGGTTGGGAATCTTTACAGTCAGACATTATTGCAAATTTCGTTGACTGGATCGCCGACACCCATTCCTTCACCCACCCCGACGGTGATTGCTTTCACACCCACCCCTGACCTGCGGGGTGAGGAGGAGATTTACTCGAATGCCCATCAATATCTGGCTGCGGAAGAATGGGATCTCGCAATCCAAACCCTTGAAGCCTTGCGTGAGAAGAATATCGGGTATAAAACCATTCAGGTTGATGGCATGCTGTATGTGGCATTGCGGAACCGCGGAGTTCAAAAGATATTGGTTGAAGGCAGTCTTGAACCGGGTATTTACGATTTAACCCTGGCGGAACAATTTGCACCCCTTGATTCGGCAGCAGAGGGCTTCCGTACCTGGACACGGATGTATCTGACGGGCGCCAGCTACTGGGGTGTCAATTGGGAGCAGGTTGTGTTTTACTTTGAACAGGTTTACCCGATGCTGCCCAATTTACGGGATGGAACCTTCATGACAGCCAAAGAACGTTTCCGAATCGGCGCAATTGAATATGCAAACCAGCTTACTGCGTTAGGTGATGCCTGTGCGGCACTGGAATATTTTGACAAGGCACTTTCTGTTCAGCCAGATGAATCTGTGCAGGCATTGAAAGAAGAAGCCGCAGAAGCCTGCTTTTCACAAAATAGTTCTCCACCAGAAGCAGCAACAGATGTGCCATCTCCCCAACAGCCGGTTCCAACCACAGCGCCAACCAGGGAGCCAACAGCTGTCCCAACCGAGGAGCCCACAGAAGAACCCACTGAGGAACCGACTCAGGAGCCAACTGTGGAACCTTAGGGTCAGTCAAATGCGAATTGACCTCTTGAAGGCATGGTTTTTTGAATGTCTTTGAGAGGTTTTTTTCTTTGTTTTGCTGGTTTTATTCAATCAAGAAGTCTGCCGATAAGGTCATGGGTGATTGCAGTATGGATTTTGACCTGGACCATGTCTCCGGGCGGAGCGGGGTCATTGATGACGACAAGCCCATCAATTTCTGGCGCGTCGCGGTAGGATCGACCGATCGATATCCCTTGTTTTTCATCCATACCCTCAACGATGACATCGAGGGTTTTGCCAACCCAGGATTGGTTTCGTTTTAAAGAGATCTCAGATTGGATCTTCATCAGGTATTCAAAACGTTCCCTTTTGACATCTTCCGGGATGGGATCACCAAGAGCTTCTGCAGGCGCCCCAGGCTCAAAGGAGTAAACAAAGGCGCCCATGTGATCAAACTGGATTTGTTTCGTGAACTGGACCAGGTTTTGAAATGCCTTTTCATCCTCATTTGGAAAACCCACGATAAAGGTTGTTCGAAGAACGGCATCAGGAATTTGCTCCCGAATTTGAACGAGAGTCTCATGCACGGATTGCATATTGCTTGGTCGATGCATTGCTTTGAGCACCTTTGGGTCGGCGTGTTGTAAGGGCATGTCCAGATAGGGCAGGATTTGAGGTTCGGACGCCATCATACCGAGCAGATTTTGCGAAACATATCCCGGGAAGGTGTACATTAATCGGATCCATGGGACATGGGGGACGGCTTTGACCAGCAACTCAAGCAATTGGGTTAACCCATCTTTCATGTTTAAATCATGACCGTAATCGGTGATATCCTGGGCAATTAAAATGATCTCCTTGACACCCTGATCCTGCAAAGCCCGGGCATCAGCAATGATCTTTGCCGGGGGACGGCTGACAAGCGTGCCTTTGATCAGTGGTATCAGGCAGTAGGCGCATGATCTGCGGCATCCATCTGCGATCTTGAGATACGCGCTTGCACCCTGAATTGCGACACGTTGTGTATTCTGTTCATTAAGTCCAATCGTTGAAGATACTGGAAGATGAAGATAAGGGTAGGGCGTTTGTTTCCGATCGATCTGTTCAATCACGTCAAGAATATCCATCCAGCGTTTCGTCCCTAAAATGGCTGCCACACCGGGTACGGCATCAAGGATTTCCTGGTGATGTAATTCGGGCATGCAGCCTGCGACAATCAGTTTTTGCCTGTTGCTTTTGTGGATATTTAAGTCGTTTAAGACGGAGATGGCTTCTTGACGGGCCGCCTTCAGGAATCCGCAGGTGTTGACGATCAAGAAATCCGCCTGGTTTGCATCAAGGGTGGGCGCCAGTCCATACTGGTTTAATAACTGGGCGATGGAATCAGAATCGACCAGGTTTTTCGCGCAGCCAAGTGAGATCAGATGGTAAGTTCTCTTGTTTTTATACATCATGGGTTACGGGGCAAATGGTGATTGTGTAGGGGCTGGCAAAGATGTCGGTGATGGCGTGATCGTGAATGTTGGCGATGCCTCAGGCGTTTGTGTGATGGTAGGCGTATTGGTGGGGGTTGGCAAGACCAATCCCGATTGCGTGAAGATCAGATCAGAAACCTGACCAACCACGCCCAGGGCGCCGATATCTTCATCATTAAAATAAATTTGGATGGCGCCCGCATTACCTGTTAGCACTTCAACTGTTTCCTGTCCAAAGTAATCATAAGCATTTCCAGGGATCAATCGCCCTTCAAAAACCACCTCTTCATCAGAGGTTACCTGTACCCAAACGCGCTGTCGTGGGATTATTAAAAGGTTAATCGGATAATTGCTGGGTCTCGGCGTGAAAAGAGGCGGCGCTTCTTCTTCAGGGGAGTCATCAGCCGGTGTATCTTCCCCAATTGTTTCATCTTGTTGTGTCGGCTGTGGGGTTGGTGAGCCCGCCGCAAGGAGGATATCGGAAACTTCAGGCAAATCAGTTGCGTCCAAATCAGGTGAATCGGCGGATAAAATTCGGCTGGATCCCCAAACGACAAAACCTGCAAAGATAATAAACAAAGCGGCAATCACCAACAAATCGAGCGAGAAAAAACTTTTCAGCTTGAGTTTGGCGGGGGAAATTTCTCTGGCTGCGGTTTTTGAAGTTGAAGGAGATTCCTGTTGCATTTCTTTTCTGCGCGCTTGTAAGCTGTCTGCATAGGCTAACAGGAGCGAATCCGTCTCTAAATCTAAAAATTGGGCATAATTTTGGAGCATTCCCCTTGCCTGTACCGGGGATGGCAATTGATCAAGTTGTCCTGATTCCATGGCGATGAGATATTTCTCAGGGATAAAAATAGTTTTATTGACATCGTTGATGGAAAGGCTGAGTACTTCACGTCGTTCTTTAAGCAAGTTCCCGATTGCTAAATTGATGTGGTTGGATGTGCTTGTTTCTCCAACCATGCTTTCTTCAAGCGGTGCTGGCAGGGTGTCGGCAGATTTTACTAATTGAGGTTCTTGCGCCTGGGGAGGCAACTTGGTCTGGACTGGTTCTGGATGTTTGACCGTGGCTGCTGCATTATCCTCAATGGACGTGGGGATATCTTCTTTTGAAGCAGGCGGTAATGGAGGCTGCTCTTTTTCAGCCAGGTGATATCCCTTCACTTCCAGGTCGGCGATTTTTACGCCTAATTGGCTGGCATACAACCTGAGAAAACCCCGCGCTTGAACCTGGCTGAGAAGAGTTTCTTCATCACCCTCTTCAAGCGCTCTGAGATAATCAAGCCGAATCTTCGTTTTTATGGCAATTTCTTCAAGTGGAATGCCCTGAGATTCACGAATTTCTTTGAGCTGCTGACCAATATGGATCGTCATCATAGTTGTATTATATTCTAAAACGAAACCGACCTGCGGATGATTTCATTCACAGGCCGGCTGGTTGTTTTGACGTTAATGTGGGATTATGCGTCGGTTTCTGTTTCCGTATCTGATTCCAAAAGATTTTCTTCCAGTTCTTCTAAATCTTCAACGATTTCTTGCAGCACTTCCGCTTCTGCTTCGATCAGGATTTCTTCTTCAGCTGCAGCAATCTCTTCTTCTTCAACGGGGACTTCATTTTCACGATGAAGAACAACGGTGATTTCCGGGACGAGATCCATGGTCAGATGGATCGGGATGTTATAAGTTCCCAGTTGACGGACAGGTTCAGTTTCAACCTGGCGTCTTTCAATATCAATGCTGTAATTTGATTTTACTAACTTAACGATATCTTCAGCGCTGATCGAGCCATACAAGCGTCCTGTCTCGCTGGCTTTGACGGGGAAGTACAGCTTCTTCCCGTTCAATACTTCGGCAACATCGCTCAATTCCTCATTCAGAACTGCACGCCGCTCGGTTGCTTTTGCGGCAATCCGTTCTGATTGCTGTATGGCGCCTTTTGTAGCGGGTATGGCAAGTCCCTGGGGGATGAGGTAGTTGCGGCCGTAACCTGCAGCGACTTTCTTAATTTCGCCAGCCCGACCTAATTTGTAAACATCTTTGATTAACAAAACTCTCATTCTTCAAGCCCTTTCTTTCATAAGATAATGTTCATGTCCGAAGGGTACAACGGACAGGTAAAAATTTTACTCGATTTACATCCGGAGAGCAATAACGCAATACCAAAGATGGCGTTTATTCCTGTTTGTAAACCACTGAGAGAGAGTATTTGATTGAATTCGAGTATACTTGAGGGGTATCCATTAATGCGTACGAGGTGGAGTTTATGTCATTACAAGATGAAAAGAAAAGATGGGAACAAGAGTCTTATGAGCCGCTTGTGAACCGTTACCCAGAGAGAAAATCCAGGTTCAGCACATCTTCGGGTATCATTTTGCCGCCGGTGTTGGCGCCTTCTGAAGAACAAAATTATATGGAAGAACTGGGTTTCCCGGGCGAATACCCGTTCACGCGTGGCGTCCAGCCCACCATGTATCGGGGACGGCTGTGGACCATGCGGCAATACGCAGGATATGCCACCGCAGAAGAGTCGAATGCGCGCTATCGGTATTTGCTGCAGCAAGGGCAAACGGGCTTATCCGTGGCATTTGATCTGCCAACTCAAATTGGCTACGATGCAGATGATCCCTTAGCCCAGGGAGAGGTTGGAAAAGTTGGAGTCTCGATCTCATCCATGGCGGACATGGAAACGCTGTTCGATAAGATCCCGCTGGACAGAGTTTCGACGAGCATGACGATAAATTCACCGGCTGCGATTTTACTGGCTTTTTATATCGCGGTTGCAAAGAAACAGGGTATTCCTGTTGAAAAATTGCGTGGGACGATCCAAAATGATATCCTCAAGGAATACGTGGCGCGTGGCACCTATATTTTTCCGCCAGAGCCTTCGATGCGTCTGATCACCGATGTATTTCAATATTGTAAGGATCACGTACCGCGTTGGAATACGATCAGTATTTCGGGCTATCATATTCGTGAGGCGGGGTCAACAGCGGCGCAGGAAGTTGCCTTTACCCTGGCAAATGCGATTGCCTATATCCAGGCAGCGATTGATGTGGGTCTGGTGGTGGATGAGTTTGCGGATCAATTGTCTTTTTTCTTCAATGCGCACAACAATTTCCTTGAAGAAATTGCCAAGTTCAGGGCAGCCCGGCGGCTTTTTGCCCGGATCATGAGAGAACGCTTTGGCGCCAAAAAAGACAATTCCTGCCGGCTACGTTTCCACACCCAAACAGCAGGGTCCACGCTGACAGCGCAGCAGCCTGAAAACAACATTATCAGGGTGACACTGCAGGCATTGGCTGCCGTTTTGGGCGGCACCCAGTCCCTGCACACCAACAGTATGGATGAAGCCCTCTGGCTTCCAACGGAGAAATCAGTACGATTGGCTTTGCGAACCCAGCAAATCATTGCACACGAATCAGGTGTGGCGGATACAGTCGATCCCATTGCGGGGTCCTATATCATTGAATCGCTGACCGATCAAATTGAAACGATCGCCAGCGATTATATTGAAAAGATTGATGCACTGGGAGGTGCGCTGAAAGCCATCAACAGCGGATTTATGCAGCGCGAAATCCAGGAAGCCGCTTACCAGTCACAAAAAGCAATTGAAAAGGGTGAAGAGATCGTGGTTGGTGTGAATGATTATCAGATTGAAGAAGAAATCGAACTTGAAGCTCTCAATGTTGATCCCCGGGTGGAGGAAAACCAGCGCAAGAAACTGGCTGTACTCCGTGAAAGACGTGACAGTGAACGGGTTAGCGAACTCCTGGGGCAGTTGGAAGGCGCTGCACGCAGTGACGGCGCTTTGATGCCGCTGTTTGTCGAGTGCGCTGAGAATGACGTCACCCTTGGCGAGATTTGCGGCGTTTTACGGGATGTTTGGGGAGAATACCAGCCACCAACGTTTATTTGAGCAGGAGAGAAAATGTCAGAAATTAAAAAAATCAACCATGTTGCTATCGTTGTCGAAGATATTGAATCAGCCCTTTCCTTTTGGAGGGACAAACTTGGACTCACCCTTGATCATATTGAGGAAGTTCCTTCCCAGGCATCCAAAGTTGCTTTTTTACCGGTTGGTGAAGGAGAAGTTGAGCTGGTCGAACCGACCGACCCCGAATCAGGGTTGGCGAAATACCTCGAAAAGAGAGGTGAGGGGATGCATCATCTCTGCATAGAGGTGGAAGATATTACCGCTATGTTGAGCAAATTGAGAGATATGGATGTCCGTTTGATCAATGAAGAACCTGTGGAACTGCCCGGAAGAAAGATGGCATTCATCCATCCCAAATCGAGCAATGGCGTATTGATCGAGCTTTACGAGATCGTTGGTTAAAAAAACAAGAAATTTATAAGTTGCAGAAAGGTAATAATGAATCAAGAGAAAAAAAGATGGACCACTTCACCCGAGATGGTGATTGATCGGGAAAAAGAATACAAAGCAATTTTACATACATCAAAAGGCGATATCACCATCACGCTATTTGCGAAACAGGTCCCATTAACCGTTAATAATTTCGTATTTTTAGCCAGAGAAGGCTTTTATGACGGCACGTTCTTTCACAGGGTGATCAGTAACTTTATGGCGCAAGGTGGTGACCCAACAGGTACGGGCACCGGTGGTCCGGGGTATCAATTTGCTGATGAATTTGATAAAAACCTGAAGCACGACCGCCCTGGCATTTTGTCGATGGCGAATGCGGGGCCCAATACCAACGGATCCCAGTTCTTCATCACACACGTGGCAACGCCCTGGCTTGACGGGAAGCACAGTGTGTTTGGTGAGGTTGAGGCGGGCATGGATGTGTTGCTCTCTATCCCGGAACGCGATCCGATGGTGCGCAATGCGCCAGCGGTTACGCTTAATTCTGTGGAAATTCTTGAAGCATAGTTCCTTATCAAGGTTGAAAACGACAAAAAACGGTAGGAATACCGTTTTTTGTTTTTGATTTTGTCAGATCCGGTTTACATGCGAGAAAGCTCCAAAGCGGGTTGTAAAGGCGCTCTGGCTTGTGCGGCTAGAGCATCGTGTTCAAACCTGAGGAGTTTGCACTCTGAGTGTTCCGGGCATATCCCCTGTTGAGATCCTCAATTATGGGATGGCTTATGCTATAATTTTTTCTGATGCCGGATGGAATGGTAAGATACCTCATTTCTTCTTGAAAGCGCCAACGCTGCTTTCCGAAGGATAGGTGGTTGTACGTTTACAAAAATGGCAGAAAAAATTAACGCGGTATTGGTTTGCGAAGATTTTGACGGTTTGTCGGTGGACGAAATTTCGAAGGGCGCTGCAGTAGACCTGACCTTTGTGGATGATCATCCCTTCATACCGGTTGCATCCGGTAGCCAGCTCTGATAATGCCTGTTGGAATCCCTTGAGAGCATGGCACGACGACAAGGGTGGACCGGGAGATTCTTGATGTATCGGAGAGAATCGCGGACGTTTGATGAAGAAGAGATTGTGTCAAGAGTGCTGATTATATCCAAACAAATCTGAGGTATTTTTAAAACGATTACCAATCAGGATTAGAGGTATGCAAAGTAATGGGTAAAAAATATTACAAAATTGGAATCATCGGGGGAACCGGAAAGGAAGGAAAAGGTCTTGCTTATCGCTGGGCGCTGGCAGGGCACGAGGTGATTATTGGATCCCGCTTGCTTACAAAAGCCCAGGAAGCAGTGGAATCTCTGTCGGAACTGCTGGGCGAATCCGCTCATTTGCTGCAGGGTATGGAAAATCGTGATGCTGTGGCAAACTGTGAAATTGCCGTGATCGCGGTTCCTTATGCTGCCCATAGAGCCACTTTGGAGGATTTGAAAGACCTATTGGATGGAAAAATTTTGATTGATGTTGTCGTTCCGATTATGCCTCCTCAGGTGACCAGGGTGCAAATGCCCGCTGAGGGTTCTGTCGCACAGGAAGCACAAGCCATTCTTGGCGATAATTGTTACGTGGTGGATGCTTTTCAAAATGTCTCTTATGAGCGCCTGATGGGAAAAGAGGATGTGGATTGCGATGTGCTTGTTTGCGGTAGAGGGAAAGCTGCAAGGCAAGTTGTGTTGGGGTTGGTGGCTGACACGGGCTTGAAAGGCTGGGATGCGGGAGTTATCGAAAATGCGGTCGTGGTTGAGGGATTGACCTCGGTGTTGATCGGGTTGAATATTCAACACAGGGTGCGTGCAGCTGGCATACGAATTACCGGGATCTCTGATCAAGCATAACATGGCACTGACACTTTACCCGCTACATTATTTTCCAATGGTCCAGCCCGGAGATGACCTGCCGGCGCTCATTATAGATGTTATCAATAAAAACGATCTGGACGTACGGGACGGAGACATCGTTGTCCTGGCGCAAAAAATAGTATCGAAGGCGGAGAATCGCCTGGTTAATCTGACCACGGTGACCCCATCTGAACGAGCCATGGATTATGCAGAATTGACCAGGAAAGATCCTCGCTTGATTGAATTGGTCCTCTCGGAAAGTGCGGAGGTGCTGCGAACTCGTGAAAATTTGATCATTGTTGAACACCGACTGGGATTTGTGTGTGCAAATGCAGGCATTGATCATTCCAATGTATCCGGACCCTGGGGAAACCCAAAAGACTGGGTGCTGCTTTTGCCTGAAAACCCCGATGTGTCTGCAGATCGGATTCGTAAGGCCTTGGAAGAACGATATCAATGTACAATTGGGGTGTTGATCATCGATTCTCACGGACGCGCCTGGCGTACTGGCGTTGTCGGTGTAAACAATTGGACTTTCGGGCATGCCCGGCGTGGTTGATTTGCGCGGCGAACCTGACCTTCTTAATTATAAATTGCGGGTAACCCAGGTCGCCGCCGCCGATGAGCTGGCAGCTGCCGCATCTTTGGTGATGGGACAGGCGAATGAGGGTGTTCCGATCGTTCTTGCTCGTGGATTTCCATATCCCTTGAGGGAAGGACGACTTTCCGAGTTGTTTCGACCCAAAAAGCGTGATCTTTTCAGGTGAGTACACGATGTATGCAATTATCAGTGTTTTAGATCCAGAATCATCAAGGTCGTCAACGATTTTTGGCGGCAATTATGCTTGGCGTGCGGATTAGACGCAATTTACGCCTTTCCTTTGCCGCATTTTTCCTGGCTGCTTGCAGAAGAATTAAAATTTGAAGAGACTGTTCCTATTCTTTCCAAGATTTCTGCCCGCGCGAAACAAATGACGCTTCATACCTTTGGAATTGGCATCTTTACGGGTAAAAAGCCTGTGCTTTACCTTCCGTTGGTCAAGACCAACGAGATGATTCGTGTTCACAAAGCCATTTGGCAGCATGTTGAACACTTAACTGAGGGCGCTAAACAGTATTATTCACCAAAATTGTGGGTTCCTCACATTACCCTGGCGCTCAATGATCTCAATCAGGACAATTTAGCCTGCGCAATAAACAAAATCGCCTTCGAGCCAATTGAATTGTTCGTGCGTGTTGACAACCTGGCAATTGTCCAGCACGAGGACGACGACAAAGAAGGTCAATCCCTGGCAGAATTTCATCTGTCCGGAGATTAAGGTGCTCAGGAGGATTTTTCTTTGAAAATCGTCGTGCTGGCTGGTGGCGTGGGAGGTGCAAAGCTTGTTGAAGGATTTGCACGACTTCTATCGCCTGAAGAATTTAGCGTCATCGTCAACACGGGGGATGATTTTGAATACCTATCTCTTAAAATCAGCCCGGACCTAGATACGGTTTGTTACACATTGGCTGGTAAGGCAAACCCTCAAACAGGCTGGGGGATAAAGGATGACAGCTTTAACACAATGAAAGCGGTGGCTGATCTTGACGGACCGGATTGGTTTCGTTTGGGGGATAACGACCTGGCGACCCACCTTGTTCGAACTGAAATGCTATTGGGGGGCGCCAGTCTGTCAGAAGTCACGCGTGAATTTTGCCGGAATTGGGGCATTCAACACCCGGTTTACCCGATGAGTAATGATCCGGTCAGGACGATTGTTCACACTTCAGCAGGCGAATCACTCGGATTTCAGGACTACTTCGTGCATCAAGCGTGTCAACCCGTGGTCAGCTCTTTCGAATTTGCAGGCATCGAGCAGGCAAAGCCTGTTCCGGAAGCCCTTCGGGCGATTGAAGATTGTGATGCGGTCATTTTTGCACCATCAAATCCCTGGGTCAGCATTGATCCAATCCTGGCGGTCAGGGGTTATCGTTCTGCAATTGGGCGCAAGCCGGTCATCGCTGTTTCGCCATTGATTGGAGGAAAGGCGCTCAAGGGGCCAGCTGCAAAGATGTATCGCGAACTGGGGATTCTTCCCTCTGCATCAGCGGTAGCAAACCATTACAAGGATCTTTTACTCGGTTACGTTTTTGATCATGCTGATGAAGGTGATTTGGACAAAATTAAGGGATGGTTTATAATTCCTTTAGTAACTGACATTATTATGAAAGATCAGCAAGATCGTGTACGCTTGGCAAGAGAAATTATAGAATTCTGTGAATCGATCTTAAATAGGAGCTGCTAACCAATGAGCCTTTGGGCAATTGTTCCGATTAAACCGCTTCGTCGTGGAAAATCTCGACTCTCTGAAATTTTATCTGAAGAAGAAAGATCCAAGTTAAACCACTACTTATTTATCAATACCCTCAAAGTTTTAAAACAAGTCGATGAAATTTCTGACATTCTTGTGGTCAGCCGTGATTCCAACGTCCTGACTGAATCACGGGAAATAGGCGTACGGACGGTAACTGAAAATGGGACGCCTGAATTGAATCCCGCTTTGCGGCGGGCATCGATTTTTTCGATTGCTTTTTCAACGGAAGGTGTCCTGATCGTTCCGGCTGATCTGCCGCTTCTTACGCCACAGGATGTGAGGGATTTTCTGAGTCACCGTAAATCACCACCGATGACGGTGATCGCCCCGGATCGAAGGCGGCAGGGTACCAATATGTTGTTACTTGACCCGGCAGATTTGTTGACTTTTTCCTTCGGCCAGGATTCCTTTAACCGACACTGCGAGCTCGCCAGACTTCGCGGGGCGGAAGTCATCGTCGTTGAAAACGATAATATTGCACTCGATCTGGATATTCCTGAGGATTATGAGCTGCTCAGATCGATGGATTCTGTACCTGTTTACACTTAATAATTATTTGTCTCAAGTGAAAAAGTATACTGATAAGGATTGATAGAGTTGCACGATATCAACAGGCTGCATACGATTGACGCGATCGTTTTGGCATGGTGAGGTACGCTGAGGATCGGTGTTTTGAAGCAATCTGGTAAGTTGAAAGCCATCTGGTCAGGGATGCCATCATAAACCCGTACCTTCAGAAACGCTACGGGTTGCTCCCGGGCATACAGGCAAATGCCGCAACCCCGTTTCCTTTGCACCGTCTGAAATCACTAATTTGCGTAGCGAATCTAACCTGATGAGGAGAAAGCATGACAATAATGTATTATCGTCCCACGAAACTTGAAGAAGCAGTGGCTTTACTGGAAGATAGGGATAGGAACCTGAGACCTATGGGAGGTGGAACCCGGCTGAAGCATGAGCAGGCGGGGCTGTCAGGCGTGGTTGATTTGCAAAGCTTGAACCTGAATTACCTGATCAACGAAGGTGGGTGGTATAAAGCGGGCGCTACTCTCTCGCTGGCGACATTGTTAACCCACGAAGGAATACAGCCGGAAATTAAACGGGCTGTCCAGGTTGACGCCCAGCAGGATCTGATAGATGCTGCCACGATCGGAGGGTGGTTGGTCAGCAGTGATGGGCGTTCGATCTTTTCAACCGTGCTTTTAGCGCTGGACGCAGTGATGACGTGGGAGCCCGATAAGACGGAGATCCAGCTTGGAGATTGGCTGCCGCTTCGAAAAATGGAATCGCCCGGCGTTTTGATCACGGAAATTAGATGGCGAGACAACCTGCGACTGGCTTTTGAATATGTTGTACATTCTCCAGAGGATAGACCGGTATTGATTGTTGCGGTTGCTCAGTGGAAATCTGGTAGGACACGCCTTGCCCTGGGCGGTTTTGGGGAAAGCCCCATCATCGCCATGGATGGATCGGAAGCCAATGGCGTTAATCTGGCAAGCCGGGATGCGTATTACGAAGCCGAAGACCAATGGGCATCTGCAGAATTTCGCCGTGAAAGTGCAGCAAAGCTTGCTTTAAGTTGTGTTGAACGGTTGTCTGCTGAAAAAGAAAACCAAGATTAGAGATCAGGATGAAAACTGATCTCAATGTTCATCAGGAAGATTCCCCCATAAACGTCCCTGAAAATGAACGCCTATCAGACGTGCTGTGCAGGTCAGGCTTCTTCAGAATAAAAAGTGGAGGTTGCGGCAAGGGTGAATACAGTATATGCCGGAGAGATGGCGTGTCCCCTGAGAATGTGATGGTTTGCTCCTCTGACACGGACAATATCCCCTTTACCACAGGCACTTGTGCTTCGAACACAACCCATATTTTTGGCGGCTGCTTTTAATTCCGCCGAAATTGTGAATGAGCAAATCAGGGTGCTGGCTTCGGTGATATTCATTAAAAGGGGAATAGAATGTGGGGTACAATTTGCGGAGATTTCGATGAGTGGTACGCCGCCAGCGGTAGAAAAAGTAATTCTGAAAGCTAATCGGATGTCCCTCATTTGAATCCCAACCTGCTAAAAAATATTTGGAGAGCATTAAGAGAAAAAGATATGGATAAGGAGGTTGATAACAAAAATGATTAATCCAATCCGCGCGCCTTATCAAACCGAAGACAATAGAGTGTATGTGATTGGGCACGTTAATCCCGATGCTGATTCGGTTGCCTCAGCCATGGCATATGCCTGGCTCCTGCAAGAACGTGATGGGATCAATGCGATCCCTGCCCGACCAGGCAAGATTAACCGCCAAACTTCCTGGGTGCTGCGCACGCTAAACCTGGAACCACCCATGCTTTTAACGGATGCCTCTCCCCGCTTTGAATCGGTGATCAGGCGTCTTGATTGTGTTTTACCCGATCGCCCTTTGAGTGAAGCCTGGTCGATTCTCAGCCGAACAGGGGGAATTGCGCCGGTTGTGAACCCGGATGGGACGCCTTACGGGTTGATTTCTGGAAAATCTATCTTTTCTTTCCTGAGTCGGTTAATGGGACCCCACACACGCCATAAAGACACAACTCTGGCTGAACTTCTGGATATCCCTTGTAGAGAGGCTTGCGAGACAGAGGTCAGCCAGTTCTCAGCGACGACTCGCATTCGAGATGTGATCAATCGTATCTTACGTGATGATATTGATGAATTTTGGGTGGTTGATGGCAATGGGCGCTATCTTGGGATATGTTTACAGCGAGATTTGCTCCACCCACCTCGCAAAAAGATCATCCTGGTGGACCACAACGAACCTCAGCAGTCCTTGGGGTCACTGGCTGATGCTGAATTAATTGAGATACTGGATCATCACCGCCTGGGCAACCCCTTCACACACGAACCGATTCGATTCACCGTCGATGTGGTTGGCAGCACCAGTACGCTGGTTTCCGAACAAATTGAAGAAGCAGGGCTGAAAGCACCTTTTGAGCTTGCTGGAATGATGCTGGCTGGCTTGGTGTCAGACACCCTGACCCTGACCTCTCCCACCGTCACTGAAAGAGATCATGCGGCAGCAAAACGCCTGGCAAGATGGGCATTTGTGGCCGGGTCGCCGCTGGAGAACGAGACGATTGAGACCTTTGGTAAAAAGGTCATTTCGGCGGGGTCGGGCTTGTCGAGTCGTGAGCCCATGGATGTGATTGCTACAGATTTGAAAACTTATGAGACGGAGATCTTTAAGTTTGCGATTTCGCAAGCAGAGGTCACGGATCTCTATGAACTCAGCGAACACCTGGAACTGTTGCGGAGCGCATTGCGAAATGAGCGTGAACGGCGTGGGCTTGATTTTATGCTGTTAATGGTGACGGATGTGGTTCAGCGACAAAGCCGGTTATTACTGGAGAATGCACCCATTTTGTTGGATGAGCTACCTTATGTGCCCACATCCGATGGAACGCTTTTGGCAGACAGAGTCGTCTCTCGCAAAAAGCAATTGTTGCCCGTGATTTTAGGTTTGCTTGAGGGATAAATGGAAATACTGGCAGCATTGAAAAGGACCGTTGACGAAAGAAAACCGGTTGCACTGTGCACCGTTGTCCATACAAGCGGGGCTGTGCCCCGGCGTGCCAGTGCGAAAATGATCGTTTTCGGGGATGGGTCAACCCAGGGAACGCTTGGCGGAGGTGAAGTTGAAAACCTCGTGCGGCTTGAAGCCCTGGACTCACTCAAAGATGGAAAGCCGCGTTTTTTGAATTACAACTTAATCGATATTGAAAAAGGTGATCCCGGTATTTGTGGGGGTGAAGTCTCGATTTATGTGGAGCCTTATTTGAGGAAACCAACCGTAATCGTTGTGGGTGCGGGGCATGTTGGCAGGTCAACCGCATTTCTGGCGAGCTGGTTGGGGTTTCATGTGGTCATCACAGATGATAGAGTTGAACTCTGCAATCCTGAAACCACGCCGGGCGGTGATGAATACCTTCCCGTTGCAATTCAAGACATCCCAAGCCATATCACGATCGATTCACGCACCTACCTGGTGCTGGTTACACGCGGTGTGGATGTTGATGTGGCTGGAATACCGCTATTTTTAGAAACAGAAGCGCCCTATATTGGTTTGATTGGATCAAAACGCAGGTGGGAACGCACCCGGGAGAAATTGAGAGAAATTGGCATTCAAGAAGAAGCCATCGAAAGAATTAAATCACCCATCGGATTGTCAATCCGGGCAGAAACACCGGACGAGATTGCAGTTAGCATTATGGCTGAAATTATTTCGATTCAAAATCAGAACATCAAACAAATACGCATAGAACAATTGGAGAAATAATATGTGGCAGAATTACTATTTGGCAGAATCGATCATGGACGCTGTCACCACGCTGGCAGATGTGGGACCGCAGGGTCGAATCATCGCAGGCGGCACAGACCTGGTCCTGGAGATTGAAAGGGGGGTGCATAAGGATGTCAGGACGATCATCGACATCAGCAAGATCATTGGATTGGAAGAAATCTATGAGGACCGGGATGGCGTAATCCACATCGGTCCTCTTGCCACACATAATCATGTGATTGCATCTCAATTAATTCGAGATAAGGCTTACGCTTTGTTGCAGGCTTGCTGGGAGGTTGGGTCGCCTCAAATCCGCAATCGGGGCACAGTAGCAGGCAATCTGATAACTGCATCGCCAGCAAATGACGCCATCTGCCCGTTGATGGCGCTGGGCGCCAAAGTGAAACTGCTTTCTGTACGGGGTGAGCGGGTAATCCCTCTTTCCAATTTTTATTCCGGCGTTCGCAAAACCGTCATAGAGCCGGATGAGGTTTTGGTGGACATTTTCTTTGATGGGTTGTCCCCGGATCATCATGCCTATTTTATTAAGACGGCTTTGAGAAAAGCCCAGGCAATATCTGTGATCAATATCACAGTTGTGCTCAAACTCATAGATGGTCAGATTCAGGACCCTCAGATCACACTCGGTTCAACCGCGCCAACCATTATTCACGCGATAGAAGCAGAAAAATATCTTGAGGGCAAACAATTCAATCAAGATGTGATTGCTAAGGCATCTTCCCTGGCGGCTTCAGCCGCCAGACCGATCTCAGATGTGCGCGGTTCTGCGGATTACAGGGATTACATGGTTGGTGTTATCGCCAGAAGAGCCCTGCAAGCCATTCATGATGGGGTTGAGAAAGATGAAATTCCCGTTGCACCGATTTTATTGATGGGTTCTGGTTTTAATACAAGTGCACCCAAAATGCCCTGGACAGGAAAGGAAATTCATACCTGGATTAATGGCAAGGAGTATCGCTTTACCACGGGGTTTAATAAGACCCTGTTAAATCTTATTCGGGATGAGGCGGGGTTGACAGGCACAAAAGAGGGCTGTGCAGAAGGCGAATGTGGCGCCTGCACGGTCTATTTGGATGGGAGAGCCGTGATGAGTTGTCTGGTGCCGGCGCCGCGTGCCCACGGATCGGAAGTGGTCACAATTGAGGGACTGAGATCGAATGAAATGCTACATCCTTTGCAGGAATCATTTATGGAATATGGCGCGATTCAATGTGGGTACTGTACGCCAGGCTTCATAATGTCAGCAGCAAAACTGCTGGAAGAACGCCCAACACCATCACAGGCGGAGATCCGCCAGTCGATCACTGGCAATCTATGCCGCTGCACAGGTTACTACAAGATTGTCCAGGCAATAGAAAACGCTGTCCGGTCTTAGGGGTGATTTGTCAATGAAAAAAGGAAAAGGAGTAAAGATGCCCCACATAGGAAAATCAGTCACCCGCATCGATGTTAGAAAAAAGGCAACCGGAGAAGCGCGTTATCCGGGCGATATTAACTTGTCAGACCAGGTTTTTATGAAGATTTTGTTTGCTGGTCGACCTCATGCGATCATTGAAGCTATTGATTCATCAGAAGCGGAAACCATGGAAGGTGTTCTGGCTGTTTTTACTGCCAAAGATGTCCCTGTCAACGAATATGGATTGGAGGTGCCCGATCAGCCCGTGTTATGCGGTCCGGGTTCAGAGAAACCATTTACTGACCGGGTTCGGTATGTTGGAGACAACGTTGCTCTGGTGATTGCTGAAACGCAGGAAATCGCCGAATTGGCTTGTGAAAAAATCAAGGTGACCTATCAGGATTTACCAATTGTCAGCACCTTGGAAGAAGCGCTCAAAGACGATGCTGTGCTTCTCCATCCTGAGCTTGATTCAAACATTTTTTCCCATTACCAAATCCGCCACGGGGACGTGAGCGAAGCTTTTAAGCAATGTGATGTGATTGTTGAAGGGGAGTATCACACCCCCATACAGGAACATGCTTACCTGCAACCTGAAGCTGGGTTGGCTTATGTTGACTCCGAGGGTCGTGTAACTGTTGTGGTGGCAGGGCAGTGGGCGCATTCAGATCAGAAACAAATTGCTCACGCTTTAAATTTGCCAGAAGAAAAGGTCCGGGTGATTTATCCTGCGATTGGCGGCGCCTTTGGTGGACGTGAAGATATGTCGATCCAGATTGTGCTCGCGCTGGCTGCCATGCGTTTGTATGAACAAGGGATCGAACGTCCGGTGAAAATCGTGTGGAGCCGCGAGGAATCATTCATTGGGCATCATAAGCGGCACGCAATTTGGATGAAAGCGAAATGGGGCGCCACAAAAGAAGGGAAAATTTTGGCGGCAGAAATTGAATTACTGGCGGATGGAGGCGCATATAACTATACTTCGCAAAGTGTGATGGCGAATGCCATCCTTGTGTCTTCCGGGCCTTATGAGATTCCCAATGTTTGGGTAAACGCTGATACTGCATTTACCAACAATGTCCCTGCTGGTGCTTTTCGCGGCTTTGGCGGTCCACAGGCCGCCTTTATGGCGGAAATGCAGGTGACGCGTCTTGCTGAAGCTCTGGGCATGGACCCGGTTGAATTTCGAATGAGGAATCTGATTGATGATAATTCGATCTTATCCACCAACACCAAGCCACCTGAGGGCGTGACCATTCAGCCAGTTTTACAAACCTGTGCTGAACGATCCGGGTGGGAGAATGGCGATCATGGATGGCAGAAGCCGGAAAGCCTTCCAGACGATGGATTTATAAAACGGGGTCGCGGGATTGCCTGTTCGTATAAGAATATTGGTTTTTCTTGCGGCTTACAAGAGTATGGCGCTGCGACAATTAAACTGTATGGTGAAGATGAGATTGAAAAAGTTGTCTTGCATCAGGCAGGCGCGGATGTGGGTCAGGGTGCGCATTCCGCTTTTGGACAAATTGCCGCTGAAGTTTTGAACGTTGGGCTTGAAAAAATAGAATATGTAGTCTCGGATACCGCCCTTACTGACGATTCGGGTGGTGCATCCGCTTCGCGTTTGTCGTTTATGGCAGGAAATGCGATCAAAGAAGCAGCCGAAAAAGCGTTAGAGAGGTGGCAAAGTGGAGAGCGGCCTGTGGTTGTGGATCACGTTTACTATGCACCGCCCACCACGCCGCTTGATCCTGTGACTGGTGAGGGTGACCCTAATTTTGCTTATGGTTATGTTGCTGAAACAGTCGAACTTGAAGTGGACACAGAGACGGGAGAAATCCGTATTCTAAAAGTGTATTGTGCCAATGACGTGGGCAAAGCTATCAACCCCATGCAGGTGGAAGGTCAGATTGAGGGTTGTATCATCCAGGCTGCAGGATATGTCTTGATGGAAAACTATATTCAAAAAGATGGCTATGTTTTGACGGACAAATTCTCAAATTATCTAATTCCCACTGTTTTGGATATCCCTGTGGAGGTTGAATCGATCATCCTGGAATTAGGCGATCCAAACGGTCCTTTTGGGGTGCGAGGGATGGCGGAGATGCCCTTTCTCCCTCTGGCACCTGCCATTACGGATGCACTCCACGATGCTACCGGTGTTTGGTTTTATGATTTTCCATTGACGCCCGAACGGGTATTGAGGGGATTGGGAAAGATCAGGTGAAGAAACCTTATGTGTTGATCTGGGGCGGGGGTGATCTTGCCAGCGGAATCGCCATGCGACTGAACCGGGTGGGAATCCGAGCTTTGGTGGTAGAGATGGATCAACCCAGGATGGTGCGGCGTTCAGTGTCTTTTGCCCAGGCTGTGTATGACGGTGACACCCGGGTGGAGGATATCCCGGGCAAACTGGTGACTTCGCCGGTAGAAGCAGAAAAATGCTGGGAAAAGGGAATAATGCCCGTCATTGTCGACCCACAACTGACGTTGATTAAAGCATTTCCCCCGCTTGCCCTGGTGGATGCCAGGATGCGCAAAAAGCAAGTCCCACTTTCACTGGACCTGGCAGATCTCCTGATCGGTTTGGGTCCGGGATTTATCGCCGGGAAAAATTGTCATGCTGCGATTGAGACCAACCGGGGACATTTTTTGGGCAGGGCATTATGGGAAGGCGCTTCCGAAGCGCACACAGGCATCCCGGGAACAGTGCTGGGATATGATCGTGAGCGCGTCCTGTACGCACCTGCAGATGGAAAGCTGAAGGCTTTTAAAAACATTGGCGATTCGGTAAAGAAAGGAGAACCGATCCTGTCCGTGAATGGTGTCAATGTTCTGGCGCCATTTGATGGTGTCCTGCGGGGTTTGATCCATGAAAGTGTCCGCTTGCGCAGGGGGATGAAGATCGGGGATGTTGACCCCAGACCCGAGCCATTCCGCTGCTGGACGGTTTCGGAGAAGGCGCTGGCGGTTGGAGGTGGGGTTCTGGAGGCGCTCTTGACAGGAGACCTTATTCGTTCACGGCTCTGGCAAGATTAAGCAGGAATGGAACTCATAAAAGCAATCGACCTTAATCCCGGTGAAAGCCTGGCTTTCATCGGCGCGGGTGGGAAAACAACCGCCATGTTTTCACTTGCGAAAGCCTGCAATTCCCCGATTGTGCTGACGACATCTACCCATATTGGCGCCTGGCAGGCGCTGTCAGCGGATCAGCATTGTATTCTTGATCCAGGCGCAACCATTTCTGAATTGAACTTTGAGAAGGGGCACCTCCTGCTAATCACCGGTCAACCCGATGAAGAGGATCGATTGATCGGCTTGGATATGGACACCCTTACTGTTCTTTCACATTGGTGCAAATCTCATGAAATTCCCCTGCTGATTGAAGCAGATGGCGCCCGTCAGAGCTGTTTGAAGGCGCCCGCTGATCATGAGCCCAATTTGCCAGCCTGGATTGAGAAGGTTGTGGTTGTGTCGGGAATGATTGCACTTGGCAAGCCACTGACCTCCAAATACGTTCATCGGCCTGAAAGATTTTCTGAACTGACAGGTTTGAAATTGGGTGACATTATTCGGGTTGAGGATTATGTATCTCTCCTGAAATCAACGCAGGGCGGCTTGAAGGGTATTCCTCCCCGAGCACAACGGGTGCTGTTCCTCAACCAGGCAGAAGGACCGATATTACAGGCATCTGCAGGGAGGATTGCCCGTTCTTTGACCTCATTTTACAACCGGATTCTGATAGGTTCTCTGCATGCTTCGCAGCCAGAAGATGCTATTACCTGTGTTTGCTCAAAGACGGCAGGTGTTGTCCTTGCTGCGGGGGGCAGTCGCCGCTTGGGACGCCCCAAACAGCTTTTAAGGTGGCAAGGTGAGACTTATATCCGCTGCGTGGTGAAAAACGCCTTGGCAGCCGGTTTGGAGCCTCTGGTGGTTGTTACGGGCTCCGATCATGATGAAATTGTGGCTTCAATCCGGGATTTGCCGGTCATGTTAACGCACAACTCAGATTGGCAATCTGGAATGGCGTCATCGATGAAGGCTGGTTTGTGCAGACTGCCGGATGATTGCGAGAGCGTCATGTTCTTACTGGCTGACCAACCCCATATCCCCACTTTTATGATCAGGCAGTTGCTGGAGCGTTTTGCGCAACATCGGGCGCCGATTACTGCGCCAAGGGTGAATGATCGCCGGGCAAATCCCGTTCTGTTTGCTGAAGAGACCTTTGATGCATTAATGACGGTGAGGGGTGATCAGGGAGGTCGGGCGGTATTTCATCAATTTGATGTCGATTGGCTGCCATGGATGGATGAGAGGGTGCTGTTGGATGTGGATGAGCCGGAGGATGAACAGACTCTGTTGGATGCATATTTCCTTGGTCAACGTCCCGAATAATCCCCCTTTTCACTATCCAAGGTCATCGTATTGGCGGATCTCTGTGTCCGCCCTTCCTGAAAAGTGCCCCATCAATCAGTTAGCAATCCTTATTTTTGAAATTCAAACTCGCTCACTTGATGTACTTTGCTAAAACCTGAATAGCCTGAAGGATGAACTCGCCTTCGTTTTCGTTCGCATCAGAGCCCATTATGATGTCAGGCAGCAGTGGGAAATCGATGTCATCGATCCACCACTGCCCGCTGGTGATGTGAACACTTGAACCGTCCCTCAGATCGAACACGTACTGAATGGTAGTTTTCCCGAATGTTGGATTACCGATCAGGGTTGCCCTGCTGTGCTTTTTGAGGGCGCCCGCAACGATCTCGGCTGAACTTGCTGTATTTTCATTGATCAGGGCGACAAGCGGCACCTCATGAAAACGACCGGGGTCATCCACGCTGATTATTTCAATCTTCTGATCTTTAACCTGGTGGTGCATGATTTCACCCTCATCCAGAAACAACCGGGCGATCTCGATTCCTGCATTGACCAAACCACCCCCGTTGTCCCGCAGGTCAAGGATGAACGCTGTGGCGCCCTGTTCATTCAGGGTGCGGATTGCTTCACCGACCTCATCGGCGCTTGTCTCAGCGATCCGGTTGATCTTGATGAAACCAATTTGCAATTCTTCTGGTAATAGATGATAAGAGACCGATGGCAGGGCAACTGCTTGACGCTTGATAACAAAGGTCAGGATTTGATTGTCTCTCTGGATGGTGATCGTCACTTTTTCACCGACTTTCCCTCTGAGTGATGCCAGAAGGACGATATCATCCGTTGTAGAAGTGACCTCCAGATCGTCCACACCCAGAAGCACATCACCATCCTGAATGCCTGCTATCAGGGCGGGCGAATCGGGCACAGGATAAAATCGCCATGTCAGCTGAGTGTCACGTTCCAGGCGAGCGCCAATCCCTCCAAAACTGCCGACTAATTCATTGGACTGAACCACGTGCGTGGCAGGTTCGACGAAAGTGGTATATGGATCATTGAGAGTTTCAAGCATTCCCCGAATCATGCCGTATTCCAGCTGTTCCTGAGAGGGCAATTCGTTGAGGGCGTTGATCGTCAGAATCTCTTTTGCCTGGGCAAGTAAACCAAACTCTCCCTGATGTCTCAGGAAAAGGTGGTAACTCAAGCCGCCAACCGCCATCGCAAGGATCACGATGGCGACCTGAATGACGATAAAGACACCGGTTGATTGAAACTTTTTCTCTTTGAATGGATGCATTTTTATACTTTCTGATCTCAATGTCAGGAATAACTGTGTTGATTGAATTATACTTTTCACGGATAAAGGTGGCGGGTTGTGCAGGTTGCTTTAAAGAATTGGCAGCGCCAGGATTTTTTGATCAAGTTTTCATCGTGATGTGGAGGAGATTTTTCCGTGCAAAACCATACCCTGGGGCCTAAAGACCTGGCGCAGCAAAAAACTGAATGTTCCTCAGATAAGAAGTTATGATGTGAGTTGGAATTTTAATAGTAAAGTGGGTAAAATTGACCAGGTGTGTAAGAACTTTATTTCCAAACCGAAATCGGACTGCCTGAGTAAAAAATTTAAGTTGATCACAGGTGGTATCTTAACCAAATGATTGTAAGGTAAAAGTTTGAAAGGAAGCGTTATTTATGTCAGTTGTGACCAAAGAACAAGTCATTTCAGCTCTTAGCAAAGTGCAGGACCCGGAACTGCGGAGAGACCTGGTGACATTGAATATGATCAAAGATGTTGAAATTAACGGATCGCAGGTTTCATTCACAGTCGAATTAACCACCCCGGCCTGTCCCCTCCGCCACCAGATCCAAAAAGATGCAGAAGATGCTGTTCTGGCGATTGATGGCGTGGAAACGGTCAAAGTCACCATGGGAGCCCGCGTGAGAGAAGACAAGAAGATTGAAAACTTGCCCATCAAAAACATTATCGCTGTCGGATCGGGAAAGGGCGGTGTTGGCAAGTCTTCCGTGGCGGTTAATGTCGCGGTTGCCCTGGCGCAATGCGGCGCAAAGGTTGGTTTGATGGATGCTGATATTTACGGTCCCAATGTACCCATGATGATGGGTGTGAGTGCGCTTCCGCCAACGCCCGAGGGAAAGAAAATTCAGACTGCAAAAGCTTATGATGTTGAAATCATGTCCATTGGTTTTATGGTTACGCCGGGCCAACCCCTGATTTGGAGAGGACCATTGCTTCACTCTGCGATTAAGCAATTCTTGATGGACGTGGATTGGGGTGAATTGGATTACCTGATTGTCGATCTTCCACCAGGAACAGGTGATGTCCAGCTTTCTCTTGTGCAGACGGTGCCTCTGAGCGGTGGTGTCATTGTCACCACGCCGCAGCAGGTCTCTCTGGATGATGCCTATCGAGCGGCTGCTATGTTCAAGAAGATGGATGTGCCTCTTCTTGGTGTCGTTGAAAACATGAGCTATCTCGAGCTTGAAGATGGCAGCATTAGACGGATATTCGGCGAAGGCGGTGGAGAGCAATTGGCTGGTATGGCTGGTGCGCCATTGCTTGGCACCATCCCGATTGATGAAAAAGTGCGGGCTGGTGGAGACCAGGGTGTGCCTGTTGTTGCCGGTGATCCTGAATCTGCAATCGCTAAAACATTTGCTTCGCTGGCGCAATCCGTGGCTGCGCGAATGAGTATGGAATTACATGCCTGATTTTTTCTCTGCGAAATTAGCGGATCGGTTATAATAATTTTATGAGTCAAAATAATATTGTTGGCATTCAATTTGAGCCTGTAGGTAAGAATTATTTTTTCGATGCCTCCCGCTTTCTTGACCTCAAGCCGGGTGATCCGGTGATTGTCCGAACAAGTCGCGGTTTGCAGCTGGCAAATATCACACAGGTGGGGATTAAAGATGAGGACCTCGATTCACAATCTTTCAAATCTGTTGAACGCCCCGCAACCCCTGAAGACCTTTTGCAGCGCAAAGCGCTCATTTTACGCGAAGAAGAAACGACTGAAAAAATCGAAGATTATCTCAAGCAAAACGGGTTGAGCGCGATCAAAATTGTCTCGGTTGAGTATTCGCTGGATGGCGAACATCTTTTCATCCTGATCAACAGTGAAGCCTCGGTTAATTTCAACCTAAAACGCCTTCATCAGGACATCCAAAAGATGGAAAAGGATGTTCATCTGGAATTGCGACAAATTGGTCCCAGAGATGCCGCCAAATTGATCCGGGGAATGGGTGCTTGCGGTTTGGAAACTCGATGTTGTTCAAGGTTTTTGACCGAATTTTCATCCATCTCAATCCGGATGGCAAAAACGCAGGATATTTCCCTGACCCCATCCGAGATTACGGGAATGTGCGGTCGATTGCGCTGTTGTCTGAGCTATGAGTATGAGCAATACGTTGAAGCCATTAAGACCCTCCCCAAACGCAAGCGCAAAGTGATCACGCCGATGGGTGAAGGCCGAGTGGTGCAGATTCTGCCCTTGAGACAAGCTGTCATTGTTGATCTGCCGGAAATTGGACCCCGCCAATTTTCAATAGAAGAGCTCGACCGGGCTGAAAAGATTGCCCGGGGAGAAGAGGTCGAGCCTTTGCCGGCAGAAGAACCCGCTGCAAAAGAAATCTATACTTTACTTGAAGATCAGCCGGCGCCCGCAAAAGAAGAGCAGCCTGCCAAAAAACGTCGATCAAAATCATCCAGTCGCAGACGAAGGCAAAGGCCGCGTCGCACGAACCGCAAGAACCCATCGTCGTAGACACACACGGAAAATACACGCCATGGACATCATTGAAGGCTGGGAGAATCTTAAAGAAATACTTGTTATTCTCGCCCATCCGGATGATCCGGAATTTTTTCTGGGGGGAACGATTGCACGCTGGGTACGTGCAGGGCATCGGGTGCGCTATTTACTTCTGACCAGAGGTGACAAAGGCGCCAGTGATTTCAGCGTTTCACCACAAGAAGTGGCGGCGATCAGGACCCAGGAACAGGATCGTGCAGCAAAATATCTGGGTGTTTCTTCTGTGGCATACCTCGATTATGAGGATGGGTATTTGATTCCAGACCTTGAAATGCGAAAAAAGATCGTGAGATCCATTCGGAAACACAAGCCTCACATCGTGGTGACCTGCGACCCAACAAACCACTTTCCAAACCAGCACTATATCAACCATCCTGATCACCGCAATGCAGGGCAGGTCGTTGTGGATGCTGTGTTTCCCGCGGTTGGGAACCCCTTTTTCTTCCCGGAACTGATGGATGAGGGTTTTCCACCTCACGTGGTTGAGGAAGTGTGGTTGAGTCTGACGGGTCAGCCAAATATCAAGCTGGATGTGACCCCATTTTGGAATGATAGGTTGGCAGCCCTGAAAAAACACGCTTCTCAAATTGGCGATCCGCTTGAATTTGAAAAACAGATGCTTGAGAGATTGAATAATGAGGATGAATCGTCCTTGATATATGAAGAATCCTTCCGTCGGATTATTTTCAGGAGGTAACCCCAATGAACTTTTTAGAAAAAGCCCTGGCTATCCGTGATGAAACCATTGCGATGCGTCGTGATTTGCATCGTTACCCTGAGCTGGGGTTGGAAGAAGTCCGGACTGCAGGGATTGTGGCAGAGCGGCTGATGGAGCTTGGGATTGAAGTGACGACCGGTATTGGAAAGACGGGTGTGGTCGGGCTGCTGCGCGGCGCAAAGGATACACCAGTTCTCCTTTTACGGTTTGATATGGACGCTCTGCCGATCACCGAGGAAACGGGCGTTGATTACGCTTCGCAAATTCCCGGAAAGATGCATGCTTGCGGTCATGACAGCCATGTTGCCGTGGGGCTGAGTGTGGCGAAATTACTGGCATCCCATCGAGACGTGCTGGCGGGAACGATCAAGTTTGTTTTCCAGCCGGGTGAAGAAGGCGCGGGTGGTGCAGAATTAATGGTCAAAGATGGTGTTTTAGAAAACCCTGAACCAAATTATTCTATGGCAATGCATGTCTGGAATGACCAGCCTGTGGGTTGGTATGGGCTGACAGCGGGGCCTGTGATGTCTGGCGCACACACGTTCACTGTCAGGCTCACAGGAAAGGGAGGTCATGCAGCCTCACCTCACCAAAGCGTGGACCCCATTGTTGCTTCGGCACAGATCATTACAGCCCTTCAGTCCATTGTTTCGCGCAATATCCCTCCATTGGAAGACGCAGTGTTTTCAGTTTGCAAAATTGAAGCCGGGACTGCTTCTAATATCATCCCTCAGGAAGCAACTTTTTCGGGAACGATCCGCACATTTAAAGAAGTTGTTTTCGAAAAGGTCCACGACCGATTTCAAAAGATTGTGCATTCACTGGCAGAAGGGATGGGTTGCCAGGCCGAAATCCAGTTAGAGCGGGGTACTTATCCGGTCACAAATGATCCCGGTCTGGTGGACTTGATGCGTGATGTCGTTCGGAAATTGGATCCTCAGGCACAAATTGCAAATCAATTCCAAACAATGGGATCAGAGGATTTTTCATTTATGATGCAGGACATCCCGGGTTGTTTCATCATGGTTGGTTCATCGAACAAGGAAAAAGGGTTACATTTCGGACACCATCACCCCAAATTCAACATTGATGAAACATGCTTACCCTATGCGGTGGCTTTGATTGCACAGGGCGCAGTTGAAATCCTGCAGAAGAACCCGCATGTAAAATAATTAACAAAAACAAACATCTGAAATTTAGCAAGCACGCTTTGCAAAGACAAGTGCGTGAGGAAAACAAAATTGAGCCAGAAAACCAGCCGAATCGAGGGAGGACAGCGCTTAACGGGGCGGAGAGTCCTGAAAATATGGTTCCCCCTGGTTATCAGCTGGGCAATTCGAAGTATTGAAATGCCCATCATCACGATGGTCATCGCTCGTTTGGCCAATCCCGAGGTCAATCTTGCTGCCTATGGCGGAGTAAGTTATCCTGTTGCAGTTGTCATTGAGGCGCCCATTGTGATGCTTCTGGCGGCATCCACTGCACTCAGCCGGGATTGGGATTCTTATCAAAAGTTAAAAAAGATCAGCCTGATCATTGGTGGGGTGTGCATGTTTGTGCATGTCCTGGTTGCCGCCACCCCTTTGTTTGATTTTGTGGCGGGTGTTCTTTTAGCAGTTCCACCAAACGTGATTGAACCAGCAAGATGGGGTTTGCTTTTTATGGCGCCCTGGTCTTTGGCGATTGGTTATCGGCGTTTTGAACAAGGGGCGATGATCCGCTTTAACCATCCGCATATGGTTAATGAAACCAGCATTGTGCGGATAATTATCGTCGGTTTGGTGTTATTTATTGGATATTCACTGGAGACCATTCCGGCAACGGTGATCGCTGGCGCAGCTCAGGGTTTTGCTGTAAGTGTCGAAGCGCTTTATGCCGGTTGGCGGGCGCGCAAATTTCAACATGAAATCAAACAGGCGCCGCAAGCCGAAACGCCGCTTACCTTGAAAGGGTTTTCTACATTTTATATTCCCTTATTGTTGACAGCAACACTCAGTTTAATCTGGCAGCCCATGGTGAGTGGTGCAGTTTCAAGGTTGCCGAGTCCCCTTGAATCGCTGGCTGTTTGGTCAATTTTTGGCGGATTGCTGTTCTTATTCCGTAGCCCCGGCTTGGCTTACAATGAAGTCGTTGTAGCTTTGCTTGAAAAGCAGGATGGCTATCGCGTGCTGAAAAAGTTTTCTCTGTGGTCTTCAATCGCGTCCACCTTCGTCGTTTCCCTTCTGGTTTTTACACCGATTTCAAAAATCTGGTTCGGTGACATATCCAGGCTCCCTGAAACGCTTGTTCCGATTGCAATTACGGCGATTGCGATGAGCGTACCAATCACAGTTTTTGCGATTTACATTTCTTTTTATCAGGGGATTGTTGTTTATACAGGCAAAACACAACCCATTGCTGAGTCTTTTGTGATCTATTTGCTCTCAATGGGCGCGGTATTAATTCTGGGGATTATTTTACAAAGTTTTGTTGGGATCTATGTTGCAGTTATCGCAGTAACCCTCGCGCACCTGGCACAGGCGATATGGTTGGGTTATCGCACCCGACCTCACCAGCGAAACTTGTTGCATCGCGAACAAGAAGTTGGGAATTTAGATCTCACGCTTCAGTAATTCAGTGCACAGCTCAAACAATGTTTCGGCATACGGATTCTTATCAGCAGGAGAAGGAAACAGAATTTCCAATGCATCAAATGCTTGTTTCGTGTATTCTTCTGCTTTTTGTTGTGCGAATTTTCGTGCACTGCATTCCTCGAGAAGCTCCGCCATCTGTTTGATCTGTGCCTTATCCACGTCATTCATTTGCCACAGGTTCTGAAAGGGTTGGCTTTCTACCAATCCGACAAGGATAGGAAGAGTCTTCTTTTTGGTTTGCAGATCACTGCTCACTGATTTACCTGTCTTCTCAGGGTTCCCCCAGATTCCCAAAATGTCATCCCTGATTTGAAAAGCCATACCAAGCGCGGTTCCAAAATCATCCAAAATACGAATCTTTTCGTCATCCTGCGCGGCAGTCAGCCCACCCAAAACAGCACACAAACCCAACAAGGCACCAGTTTTGCCAGCAATCATTTCCAGGTAGATCTGTGGTAGGACGTTATCCTCCGTTTCAAAGGACATATCCAGGTATTGCCCGCGAGTCAGGTGCAGACAGGTTTGATTAAGCAGACCTGCCGCTTTCAATGCAATGGATGAACTGCAGGTGCTTTGCAGATCGAGCATGCTTAACTGGGCAATACTGAAAAGAGCATCACCCGCGTTGATTGCCTGAGCTACTCCCCATTGCTTCCAGAGCGTGGGGCGGTTGTGGCGCAAGGGAGATTGATCTTCAATATCATCATGGATCAAGGTGAAATTATGGAGAAACTCAACTGAAAGTGCTGCTGGCATTGAGACCTCAACCTCACCGCCCAGTGCGCTGGAGATGAGCAGCACTAAAAAGGGGCGTATCCGCTTTCCTTTCGACCCCTGATCTTCCCATCCCATCTGATAACGGATCATGTGCTTGAGGGGCAGGCTGTGATTGAAATCGAAAGAGTCCAAAAAAAACTGCAATCCACTTTCAATCTGTGGGAGGAGGTGTTGTTGTCGTTGAATAAGGTTCATGCAACCATCCTAGAGATTATTGAGTTGAGAGTCTTTCAGGCGTCAGATCAGCCAGCTGATGGGCGCCTGATGCAAACATGGCGATGCGGAGCTGATCAACCAGCATCTGCATGACATTGACCGTTGTTTCAAGAGAGTCATCGGCAGCTTTTAGCAAGATCCCGGCCATTCCACACATGTTCGCGCCTAAGGAAAGGCATTTTGCAGCATCGACCCCATTTTTTAGCCCGCCAGAGGCGAAGACCAACCAGGTATTGCTTACCAAGCGTGCATTTTGAATGGCCACGGCGGTTGGTATACCCCAATCTCTAAATGCGCTGGCAGTTTGGCGACGGTAAGGGTCTTGAATACGGTACATTTCGACCTGCGACCAGGAAGTGCCGCCTGCCCCTCCCACATCGACTGCGTCCACGCCAGCATCAAATAACATTTTGCAAGCCGCTGGGGAAAGGCCCCAGCCCACTTCCTTAACAACCAGGGGTACGGATAATCTCTGGCGAACTTTTTCGATCTTTTTAGCAAGCCCGGAAAAGTCAGTATCTCCTTCCGGCTGTAAGGCTTCTTGAAGGGGATTGAGGTGCAAAATCAGTGCATCAGCATCAATCATCTCAACGGCGCGCTGGCATTCTTCAATACCAAACCCCATATTTAACTGTACGGCGCCCAGGTTGGCAAAAAGGAGGATATCCGGGGCATATTTTCTCACCTGAAAAGAGGAGGTCAAAGACGAATCTTCAAGCGCTGCACGTTGAGAGCCGACGCCCATGGCAAAGCCGGTCTCCTGGGCTGCCGTTGCCAGAATCCTGTTGATTCGTTCCGCCTGGCTGGTTCCACCGGTCATGGAAGAGATGAGGAATGGCACAGGCTGGTTTTTATTGAATATGGTCTGTGCAAGATCAACATCTTCCAGCGACATTTCAGGCAGCGCTTGATGAATGAAATGGTATTTTTCCAAGCCGGTCGTTTGTCCGGATTGGACATCCTGATTGAGATTAATCTGGATGTGGTCAGCTTTACGTCGGTTTGTAAGCGTATCTTTTTCCATGGTTCAGGGTTCATTAACTTTGAAGGTTGTTTTTTGACTTGACAGTTTCGCAACGCGAGTTAGAATTTGGTTAATCATTTCTATAGTCTGGAGGCATAATGTCCGATACTTTTGAAAAAATTAAAGAAGTCATAATCGACGTATTAAAAATTGATGATGTTAATATTACTCCCGAAACACGTTTCATTGAAGATTTGAAAGCTGACTCGATGGATCAATTCTTTCTCATTGACGGTTTCTGCGAAAAATTTGATATTTCTATTTCCGATGAGGACGCACGAAAGATCCAAACTGTGCAGGATGTGATTGATTTTCTTGAGGCATAGCCATAAATTAGAAACATTTGTTTCAACAAGCGAATTGAGATTAAAAATTAATTAAGAGAAAACAAACCCCCGATAGATCAGGGGTTTGTCCTTATTAATGCCTGAATAAGTGCTGTTCTAAGCATTGATAGAATGTGATTTATTTTGAAGCCATAATACAGGTAAATAGACGATTTCTTCTAGACCACTTCACTTATGCTCAGTAAATTGAGAATAAAAGGTTCGATCGCAGCTTTGAGTGTTTCGACATCCACACCCTGAACCTTAACTGTGACTTCATCTTTTGAAATCGATTCTCCCATAAAAGTTCCAAAAGCGATGATATTTCCACCCGCCTGATAAATCGCCTGGGTGAGTTTGGCAATTGACCCGGGCTCGACAGAAAGTTCTGCAGAAAACCGAATGCCTGTGTGAAGCGCGCCTAAAACCTCCAGGAAAATTTGAAAAAGGTCGGTTTCAGTAATGATGCCAACGACATCACCGTTGCGTAAAACTGGTAGACAGCTGATCTTTTTTTCTCCCAGCAGTCGGGCAGCCTCTTCGATCGGGGTTTCTTCATTTACCGTGATGACATCTTTGATCATCACATCCGACACCTTAACTTTTTCGACCAGGTAATTGATCTCCCAAATGCTGAGAGATGTTGCCTTGGAGGGCAAAGCATTTTCAAGGTCATTTTTTGTGACCAGACCGACCATTTTACCCCTATCAACGATAACCAGCCGGCGAATATTCTCCTTTTTCATCAAGGCAAATGCTTCTGGCAGTGTCAGATCGGGTGGAACGGTAATCAATTTAGTAGACATTCGTTTTCCGACAATCATGGCTTCACTCCTTTCGCTTTAAGGAAATTTTACTAAACGGCTCAACAATTTGCAAGAATGATCATGCATTTCAATATCATTTAATTGAATTCACCTGATTTTCTCAGGCTTTCCAGAATTTTTTGCCGACTTAAGGAGGGCTTCGATGACCCGCATGTTGGCTGTTGCATCTTCAAGCGGGTAGAGACGTGGATTCCCTTCGATTACTGACATAAAATGCTCGGCGATTAGCTGGTACTGATCCACCGCAGGAAAATGTTTGGTATGGGTTTGATCACCTGTGACATGCAGGAGGGTTGTTTCTGTTAACCCCGGGACGAACACATTCTGCAGTTCGATCAAGCCTTCTGTTCCTGAGATGGTACAGCGGTGACGTCTGCTTTGATTGAATCCACAATCGAAGTGTGCCAGAAGCCCATCGCCAAAGTTTAATATCGCCGCTGCTTGAATTTCAACGCCGCTTTTACCCATGACGGACTTTGCCTGTACATCTTCAGGTTCTCTGCCCGCGATTAATCGGCTGAGGTTGATGCAATAACAACCGACGTCCATCACAGCGCCCCCACCCATTTCTGGCTGAAGCCGAATATCCCATTCTCGATTCAGATAAAAGGTAAATGCTGAGATAATCGTTTTCACTTCTCCAATTGCGCCTTTTTGAATCATGTCAAGGGCTGTCTGAATTCGCGGATGATGCCGGTACATAAAGGATTCCATCAATTGAACCCCATTTGCTGTCGCTGCTGCGATCATTTCACGGCAATCATCCACATTGAGTGCGAGGGGTTTCTCACACAGGATGTGTTTCCCTGCTTCTGCCGCCATAATGGTCAGGGGTTTGTGCAGGTGATTTGGAAGCGGGTTGTAAATAATGTCGATGGCAGGGTCTTCAAGCAAAGATTTGTAATCACCATATGCAATCGGGATTGAAAGCTCGCTGGCAAATTGTCTGGCTTTTTCAGCATCCCGGCTGGCGACGGCAGCAATATTCGCTTTAGGGGATGCTTTGAGTGCAGGGATCATCGCCTTTCGGCCAATATTGGCTGTGCTGAGAATGCCCCATTGGTAAATCTTCATCTGCCCTCCTTTGCCTACAGTTGTTTATGTTTGAACTCTATTTCGTTATTTTTTGAATTCAAATCTTTAATCAAAGCCTTTAAGATTTTCTAAATTAAAAAAGGATTTTTAAAAATAAATATGGATTGTGCGAAATTTTACCTATCGTTTTTTGATTAATTCAGGTATTTGTTCTGGGTAATGAGCAATTTGCGCGCCAGCATTTTTCAAAGCATCGATTTTTGATTTGGCAGTGCCGACTCCTCCTTCAATGATGGCGCCGGCATGACCCATGCGTTGGTCAGTTGGTGCAGCCTGCCCCACGATGAACCCGATGATGGGTTTGGTCATATGATTTGTGATGTAATCCGCCGCTTGTTCCTCATCTTGCCCACCAATCTCACCGATCAATACCACGGTTTCTGTTTGGGGATCGCTTTCAAAGAAGGAAAGAATCTCTTTAAAATTTGTTCCAATGATTGGATCTCCGCCGATACCGACACAGGTGCTGGTTCCAATCCCTTCGCGCTTGAGCGCATAAAGAACTTCATAGGTTAACGTTCCGGAACGGGATACAATCCCCACGGTTCCTTCCTGGGTGATTGATCCCGGAATGATACCTGCTTTTTGATGTGGCGGAGCGATGATACCGGGAGAATTTGGTCCAATCAATTGGATCGGTTTGGTTTGGATCACTTGCTTGACCTGAAGCATCTCGCTGATCGGGATGCCCTCTGTGATGCATACGATCAGCCCAATACCGCTCTCGACAGCTTCGAGGATTGCATCCGATGCGAACCTGGCAGGCACAAAAATGACGCTGGCATTGGCGCCTGTCACCTCGACTGCGGAATGAACAGAGTCAAAGACGGGAACTTTACCATCAAAAACCCACTCACCGCCCTTACTGGGTGTGACCCCAGCGACGATATTGGTGCCATAGGAAAGCATTTGTTGTGCATGAAAGGAGCCTTCCTGTCCTGTTATTCCCTGAACCAGCAGGCGAGTCTCCTCATTGATTAATATGCTCATCTATCGATCTCCCCTGCCAGGGCAACCGCTTTCTCGGCAGCTTCGTGCAGTGTGTCGGCTGTTTCCAGCTCAGCTGATTGCAAAATTTGTTTACCTTCATGTTCATTTGTGCCAACCAGACGGATCACAAAGGGTTTATCTGTCTGGATTTCATCCAAAGCATGCCGAATACCCAGGGCGACTTCATCACAACGCGTGATGCCGCCAAAAATATTTATCAGCACGGTGTTTACCTGATCATCCGCCAGGATGATCCTGAGCGCTGCGGTAACTTTTTCTGCGCCGGCGCCGCCGCCAATATCAAGAAAGTTTGCTGGTTGTCCCCCCAGATGTTTAATGATATCCATCGTTGCCATCGCCAATCCAGCCCCATTGACCAGGCATCCGATGTTTCCATCCAGTTTGATGTAAGACAGGCAAAATTTGCGCGCTTCTGCTTCTTCGGGAGCCTCGGCAGACAAATCACGTTTTTCAATAAACTCAGGATGCCTGAAAAGTGCGTTATCATCGACGATGATTTTGCCATCCAATGCAATTAATCGGTTCTCATTGGTGATAACGAGAGGGTTGATTTCAGCAAGGGTGGCATCAACGCTGGTAAAAACACGATATAAATTTTGGGTGGTGAGAATAAAAGGTCGCCAAAATTTCCTTGAAATTTCAATATCAGAGGCGAGGTCGCGTGCCTGAAAATCTCTTAAGCCCAAAAGGGGGTTGATGCTGATCTTTGAAATTTTTTCAGGTTTCGATTGAGCGACTTGTTCAATATCAACCCCGCCTTCTGAACTGGCGATCAAAATTATTTCGCCTTTTTGCCGATCAACTGTCATCCCAAGATAGATTTCGTGTTGAAACGTAACCGCTTCTTCAACCAATAAAGACCTGACAGGGAGGTTTTTAATCCGACCGCCAAGAATTTTAGAAGCCATTTCCTCAGCCTCATCAGGTGTTTTTACGAGTCGAATTCCGCCAGCTTTTCCTCGACCACCCACCAGGACCTGTGCTTTCAAGACGACCGGTCCGCTCAGCTCCTGTGCGATCAGTTTGGCTTCTTCCGGTGTTGATGCCAGGTGCCCCCGTGGACTTGGAATATTAAATTTTGTGAATAATTCTTTGGATTGATACTCGTGAAGTCTCATTTGGTTAACTTGTTGTTATAAGGATCCCATTTCATTATACCATGCATAAAACCATGGAAAATTTCTAAGGCGCTATTTAATGCCAGTGAAAAAGGGTGTTTTAATCCCTGGGATCATGAACCACAATTAAGGATATCCAGAAAAAAATTGCGAAAAATTAAGAAAACAGGCTGCCTGAAACATCAGGCAGCCTGTCATTGTCAATGATCTGTTTGGCTTTAGCCGTTCAAGAAATCGTTAAGGGAATCCTTACTGATTCGATAAGCATTACCAATCTTGCGTGCTTTCAAATCACCTGCTTCGATTGCCGCGACGACATCCTCAGCGGAAACCTTCATAATTTCAGCTGCTTCTGCAGGCGTCATAATGTCGGGCATGGCACCTGCTGCGGGCGCGCCTGCGGGAGGGGCAGCTTGTTGTTGTCCAGCTGAGCTCAATGCATCACTGAGCACATTACCGATGCCCATACCAGCGCCGATACCTGCTGTGAGGCCAGCGCCACCGCTCGGATTCTGAGCAGCATCGCGCATCGCATCCGCAGCCTGAAGCTGGGTATAGGTCTGCATATCGAGCATACCCATTGCCCGTAATTCTTCTGCGGATTTTGAAGAAGGTTTCAAGTTGCCAATATAAAATGATTTCAACGTCAAGCCAATGGCTTTAAAGTCATCTTGTGTAAGGGCACGAACACCTGCAGAAAGCTCATTGGTTTGGCCGATCAATTCCATAACATTGCTTTTGGCGGTTGTTTCGCCCAAAAGGTCCTGAAGCTTCGAAAGAAGCATGGTGCGCAATCGATCTTCAATATCACCGGTGCGGTAGTAACCCTGCGCGCCAACAACTTGCCCGACGAATTGCTGCGGGTCACTAATCTGGAAGCTGTAAGTTCCGAAGCCTTGCAGTAAGGCAACGCCCAAACCCACACCGGGATTGCGGACGATGATGGGTTGCGGTGTGCCCCATTTTTGGTCTACGAATTCACGCATGGAAACAAAATAAATTTCCGCAGTGAAAGGCGTACGACCGCTGAAGGCTACGCCAACTAGGTCAACCAGAAGAGGGATGTTCGCGGTGGTAATGGTATGTCGCCCCGGACCGAAAACGTCCAGCGCCCGCCCATCTCGCATGAAGACAGCATTTTGGCCTTCACGAACAATGACCTGGGAGCCAATCCGCAAATCGGCAATGCCAGTTTCGGGAAAACGATGGACAAGTTCGTCCTTCATCTCGTGGGGATATTCAACAACATCAAAAATTCTAGCCATATTTATTCACTCCACTTTCTAATCCTGATTTTCATCATGATTCTAATATTTGCTCAAATAATTCTCATCAATTAATCTGCGATACCCTTCATTACTTCTGATCGTTTATTGAAGGCGTCCACACATTGCTGGCTGACACTGATCAGGTGGCGGATTGAGGCATCGAGTCCATCGGAGCCGATGGAAGTTTCAACATTATCAATTGCCGAGCTTACCGTTTCGGAGAGATCTAATAACGCATAATCGTATTCGTAGACCTGACCAAGCTCTTCTTCCTTAATTTTAATGGCATCAAAGAGGCCAGCATAGCCGTAGGATGCCGTTCGCACGCGGTCAATAAATTGCCGCAGCTTGATGGCAGCAGATTCAAGATCATCAATGTATCCAATTTCACCGTGATTGATTAAATCCCGTTGAAGACTTGATATCCGCTGGTACTGAGTTTCGAATTCATCTGCGATTTTGTCACGCAGTAATTTATCGGAAGCTCGACGATCGCTGCGTTCAACGTAGCCTTTGAATCCTGGAATTTTAGCAAGAAGCTTCTTGAAAATATCCTGATCTCCTGTCACTTTTTCAAAAATATCGCTCATAGTTCCTCCTCGAAGTATCTAATGGTTAACGGTGGTTTTGTTGCCCGTCATAAGTTTTATTAATTATTATTATACAAACTCTCACATAAGTTAGCAATAGATTATCTATTGTATTTGATTCTGTCCAACTGTTTGCTCAATTATAATGTATTTCCAAGATAGATTATAATGTGTAATACTTATTTTCACAGGAGGTTCTATGGCAAAATTTAAACTGCCGGATGATCGGGGGGAGGGTTTGGTTGAATGGATTTTGATCATCATATTGGTGTTAATGGTACTGGTAACTATCTATTTTCTTCTCAAGCCAGCTTTGGCAAATCTTATCCAAGAATTTTTAGAATCACTTCAATAGAGTCTTAATAACTTTATTAACAATTTGAACCAAAAAGCTATCGAATTTCTTTACTCAGGGTTTTGGAAAGTTTTAGATTGGGTCTACCCACCTGTTTGTGCTGGCTGCGGTGAACCAGGGCACCGTTTATGTCCATCGTGCAAGGCAAAAATAAAATTTGTAAACAGAGATGCGCCTAATGACCCCGATTTGGCGGTGGAAAAACTGCAGGACCTGCCGCCCGAATTCACCGAGCACCAATTTGCTGCATTCTATGAAGGTGTGATGCGAGAATGCATCCACGCCCTGAAATATGATAACAACCAGGCTTTGGGCGAATTGTTTTCAGAATGGTTGCTTGACCTTGTTTACCGGGAGAGCTGGCCGATTGATATGATTATTCCCGTTCCGCTCAGCACAGAACGAGTGAAGCAACGTGGTTATAACCAGTCTGCTCTGATCGCAAAACCGCTTGCCTTTAAAATGGGGGTTGATTATGCGCCTTTTGGATTGAAGAGGATCCGAAATACACTTTCACAAGTTGGGCTCTCGGTCCAGGAGCGTCGGCTGAATGTAAAAGATGCATTCCTGGCAAATCCAAAAATTGTTGAGGGAAAACGTGTCCTTCTGATCGATGATGTCTCGACGACAGGCGCGACAATCGGAGCATGTACAGCCGCATTAAAAAAAGGAAAAACTGAAGCTGTTTATTGTGCTACGGTTGCGGGTTTCTCCAGAAAAATTCCATATTCCGAAGGAACATTGAATCAAGTATAATTTATTAACCCACTTAAATTGGAGGCTTTTATGACGGTAAAAATTGATATCTTCACAAAAAACTTAGAGTTGAGTGATCGATTGAATGATTATGTGGTAACAAAAGTTGAAAAGCTTGAAAAATTTCTGGAAGAGGTTGATGAATGTCGGGTTGATCTTTCTTATGTTAAAACTGCCAGAAATGCAAATGACCGGCACGTGGCTCAATTAACGCTACGTGGAAAAGGGTTTATTTTGCGCTCAGAGGAACGCGCAGATAGTATTTTTTCGGCAGTTGATGCTGCCCTCGACAAGATGCGGCGCCAGATCAGGCGCTTTAAAGGCAAACGGGGGCGAGGACGTGGCAGTGGGCAGACTATTTCTGAGGTGGTGGAAGGCGCTTTCTCGGAAGAGTATGAAGTTGAAGAGGAAACTCCCGTGATTGTCCGTCGGAAACGGTTCATCCTCTATCCGATGGATGAGCTCGAAGCCATTGAGCAGATGAAACTGCTTGGGCATGAAAATTTTTTCGTTTTCTACAATGGCAAAACCAATGAAATGAATGTGCTTTATCGACGACGAGAAGGGGATTACGGGATCATCATCCCTGAAATCGGTTGATCGGTTTTAATTTGTTGATAGACGGTCTGCACCATTAATTTGTGCAGACCGTTTTGCTTTTTGAAACTTGCTTTTTTTGAGTGTTACGGAGACAATAAAATAAAAGGAGGTTTAATTAAAATGATTGATGATTGTAATGATCCTCTTACTTTAGCCGCTGAGTTATTTTGTGAAGATGAGATGGATTTGGATGCGATTGAAAAATCAATCTCAACTGTTCTTAGAGCAATTGGAGAAGATGTCGATCGGGAAGGTTTGATTAAAACACCCTCACGGGTTGCACGCAGTTACGAAGAGCTGCTGGCTGGATATCGGATGGATCCAAAAGCCTTACTCAACGAGGCGATTTTTGATGTTGCCTACGATCAAATGGTGATCGTTCGAGATATTGAGTTTTACAGTATGTGTGAGCATCACATGCTTCCATTCATTGGCAAGGTGCATGCCGCGTACATCCCAACGGATAAAGTTATTGGGCTTTCAAAAATACCGCGGATTGTGGACCTGTTTTCGAAGAGATTGCAGGTTCAGGAACGCATGACGACGCAAATCGCCGAGTTTATAGAGGTTGCGATCAAGCCTCAGGGGGTGGCTGTTGTGGTGGAAGGTTTGCATATGTGTATGATGCTGCGCGGCGTCAAAAAGCATGACGCCAGGATGACAACATCGGCAATGCTTGGCACCTTCCGAAAGGACATGTCCACACGGATGGAATTCCTTGATAATATTTCGCGAGGTGCTGAACGACGGTTGATCTAAGCCTTTTTTGTTCGGCTAATCTCAACGCCCACGGACTCTGCCATGGGAACTGCATTTGGCTTCTCTATCCGAAGCCAGAGGTTTTGGATTCGGTTGTCGGTTAAAATTTTTTCAGCCAGCGCATCGATCATGGCTTCAATGGTGTAATAATGGTTTTGACCAACAAATTGGATGATACCTTTGGCAAGCTCCGAATAGTTAATTGTTTTGTGAATGTCATCGTGGGCAGCCGCTTCCGAGGTATCCGTCGTCAAACGCACACTGATCCGGATTAATTGCGGTGTGCGCTGCTCATGGGCGTGAATGCCAAGAATGCCGTTGACTTCTAAATTGTCAATAAAAATTGTGTCCATCTTGATACCAGCTTTCTTTGTCAATATTGTACCGAGAAAAGGCGAAATGTGGTGAGATGAAAATTGTTATGTTTTCAATCAACCCGCTCTACCCCGACAGGGTGACGGGAGGCGCATCGAAAAATCTTTTCTCGATTGCCTGCCATTTAGGATCACTTGGTCATCAGGTAGACATTCTGTGCGCAAAAACGAAAAATACACTTGCACAGTTTGAGCTGTGCGATGGCGTGATCGTTTACCCCATCCTTCCCTTTCATCTTCCTTTTCCTCAGCCTTATGCCATTGGTGGACCGGATCTGGCATTGATTGCCGCCCGGATTTCAGAAGCTTTACAGAATGCAGACCGGTTTTATATCCACGACGGTGAATGGCTTATCCCTGATGTCTATCAAGAAATTCCCACCACCATATCATTTCGAGACAATATTTACCCGGAATCTGTGTTGGGATCTTTCATTGGTAAAGCAGATGATGTCATTTGTGTATCAGCTTATTCCAGGTCGGTGATTGAATATACAGCAGGGCAATTTTTTCCGGATTTACGCGAGAGGATTCACTTAGTCAATAATGGAATTGATCTGGACCAATTTCAACCATCGCCAAACGCTGACCTTGCAAAGGAATTGGGACTTGACCCGCAACACCAATTCATTCTCCTGCATCCTCACAGGCCCGAACCGGGCAAAGGACTCTTTGAAACGATCAGGGTGGCGAACCGCCTGGTACATCGGCATGGCGTACAGAATTTGAGAGTTCTGATTCCAGAATGGATCGGAGAGATGGTTTCTGATGGAGAAATTAATTTTTATAACCGGATGAAACAAATGATGGTGGATCTGGACGTGGTGGATCATATTCAATTTATTCGCTGGATGCGTATCGATGAGATGCCAGAGTTGTACAGTCTGGCTGATATGACGCTTTGCCTGGGGAATATCGTGGAAGCTTTTGGCAATGTGGCTTACGAGTCCCTGGCGTGTGGGACTCCCAGTATTGTTGCCCGAGCAGGCGTTCACCGTACTTTATTGCCTGAGGAACTGATTGACAAAGTTCATTATGGTGATATCGATGATGCTGCCCAACGGATCATGGCTTATTTCAAGGGCAAGAAAAAGCCATCGGAGCCAATCAGGGCTTACCTGCAATCCGAACTGAATTACGAAAAACAGGTTGAATCCTACGCGAGGATTATCAGCCAATCTCAGAAGCGAGAACAATTAAAATTTTCACCTCTTCAACCAACTTTAAACCAGGCGTTTATGCTGGCACCATGGTGCTACTTTGACGGCGAAAGAATCTACCATGATTTCAGGGGCGGTTTTGAAAACGGTGAAATCCTGGCAAAATCAATTAACGACAAAGAAAAATTTACCAAACAAGAAGCAATTCAGACCGGGATTTCCAGCGAATTATGGGATGAATGGATCGAGATGACATATATTGTGCCCGTATTTGACCTTGAATGAAAGGATTGAGACATGGATTTTAGCAATAAAATTATCGTTGTGACTGGCGCCGCGGGAAACCTGGGTCAGGCAGTTGCCCGAGCCTACCTGGCGGCGGGGGGGCAGGTTTGTGCTCTCGACCATCGAGCCGGTCGCTTATCAGATATTTTCAGAGACGCCGACGATAAAGATCGCTTACACATCTATGAGAACGTCGATGTGCTTGACCGTGATGATTTGGTAGAGCTTGCAGAAACCATTCGAAAAAACTTTGGCACGGTGTCGATATTGGTGCACACCGTGGGCGGGTACGCAGCAGGCGAGCAGGTTCATCAGATTTCCTCCGACGCCTGGCAAAAGATGATGGACCTCAATGTACGGTCATTTTTAACTGCGAGCGCAGCATTTGCGCCTGATATCATCGATTCAGGTGAGGGTAAAATAATCACCATCGGTGCGAAAGCCGCCTTAACAGGTGGGGCAAAAGCGGGTGCTTATTCTGCGGCAAAGGCTGCGCTGCTTCGATTGACCGAAAGCATCTCAGCGGAATTGAAATCCCACAATGTACAGGTCAATTGTGTGATCCCGAGTGTGATTGACACGCCGGAGAACCGGCAGGCCATGCCGGGTGCTGATTTTTCGAAATGGGTATCACCGGATAAAATTGCCAGTGTGATCCTGTTCCTGACTTCACCCGAAGCAGATATCATCACGGGCGCCGCCATCCCCGTTTTTGGATGATGACAGGAACAAACTAAAGGTATTGTCCACCATCCACGCGCAAAAACGCGCCTGTCGTAAAATCGCTCCTGATCAGATGGAGGGCGTTTTCTGCTGCAATTTCCGGGCTGCCGACACGTCCAAGGGGGACATGTTTTTGGGCATAGGCGTCAAGATCGACATCTTCTTTTCCTGCCAGCGGGAGCATGATTCCCAACCCTAAAGCGTTCACTGTGATGCGTGGCGCCAGTTCCATCGCAAACATCCTGGTCATCTCCAGGACAGCTTGTTTGGTCAGGCGATAGGCAAAGTGGTCTGGTTTTTGCTGGATAATCTGTGCATCGGCAATGTTCAATATGCTGCCCACAAGATTTTCAGGCAGTTGGCGTGCAAATGCCTGGATCAGAAGAAAGGGCGCTTGCAGGTTAATTCGAAATTGTGTGTCCCAGATTTGACGGGTTGTTTCCAATCCACTTCCACGCAAATAAATGGCTGCGCTGTTAATCAGGATATCCACATGATCAAAATGCTCCAGGGCACGGGGGAATAAGCTTTCAACCTCATCAAGGCGATTAAAATCAGCCCCCACAGCCACAGCCCTGACGCCTGACTGACGTGCCTTTTCTGCGGTTTCCAGGGCTGGTGCTTCAGAGCGATTGTAATGGATGATTAAATTGACGCCTTCTTTTGCCAGCGCCAGCGAAAAAGCCCGTCCAAGTCGGATACCACCGCCTGTAATGAGGGCGGTTTTATTCTTCAAGTCCATTTTCAACCTCAGTGATTTTTGTTATTTGTGATTTGTCCTCGATCGATGATAAGATCTTTTCAATACTTCTCCCATTGGCAGGATGCCGGAAGGTGGGCGCGATCTCTGCCAAGGGTTGGGCGATGTACCGGTAACGTTGAAGGTCAGGATCAGGTATTTGATGGCCATTGCAGGTAAACACATCTTTATTATAGGTGATGATATCAAGATCAACAGGGATTGATTCGCGGTTTTTCGGGTCTCTACCCAATTCTTTTTCAATTTGTTTGAGCTGAGCGACTAATTCAGGATAGGGCAGGTTTGTTTCAATTTCAATCACCTGATTGAGAAACTGCATACCCTGTTTGGCATCTCTGACTCCCTCCGTCCGATACAGGCTGGAAGCCAGGCGAACGCGAAATTGCTTTTTAATTTCATTAAGCGCTGCTGCCAAATGATGGACTGGTTCAAGGTTGGATCCGAGGCTGATCATCACTTCAATCCGTTGCTGAGACTTGAACAGAAGCACATAGATTATGACAAGTGCGGTCACCAGAACAAGTAGGGCGAATAATTGCGAGATGTCCAACCTGCCGATCAGGTCTTTTGATGCAACAAAAGCACGTATCAGCAGTGTGATGCTGCTCAAGCCTGCCAGAGTAATATTAAACAGAATGCCGCTGTGTAAGAAACCGGTGAATTTTAGTCCTCGAGTCTGAATGAATATCCAAATCACGAGAATCGTCAATAAAAGAAGAGCGTACAGCTGGACCGGGTGGCGAACCTCATTCCAGAGCTGGATCCCCCAGGGGAGTGTTGTCGGCAGCCCGTAATGATCTCCAGCAGCCAGGTCTGAAATTTGAATGCCGGCATAGAGAAATACCATCAGAGGTGTGAGCGTGTCGAGCGTTGGCCATAAAGGCGCCTGTTTCTTTTGGGCGAAAATTAAGGCGGTCAGACCGCCAACCAGCAAGCCAAACCCGGGTTCGAACATCGTTGGGGAAAGAGACAGCAGGCTTAATGGCGCATCAGCAAATACAACTGGGTTTTTTAGAAAAAAGCCGACCCGGGCAGCTGCAATGCCGGCGAGCAAACCATAAAAAACACTGTTTTCTATCACATCGCCTGCTGTACCAAGGTTTTTTGCGAAAAGACCAGTAAGCCAGAATCCGATCAGGAGACTGAGTAGAAGACTCAAACCTGAGGCTTGGATGGCAAAGGGACCAAGATCGATGACAGGAAACATGGGTGCTTTATTCCTTTCCCTCAAACAGGCTGCTCAATGCAGCGGTCAGATAGCCCTGGCTCACGCCCGAACCAATGATCACCTCAGAAATGGTACCATCCGGATTGATCAGAATCGCTGTTGGCAAAGCCCGGATTTGATATGCATGCGCTGCTTCACCATCCTGATCTAAAAGCATGGGAAAGGTGTAACCCTGGGCTTGATAATATTGGAGGGCATTTTGAAGGTTGTCCTGGGAAGTTGAATTGATCGCCAGGATTTCAAACCCATCCTCCTGGAATGTCTCATAAACCTTTTGTAAACCGGGCATGGTTGCCTTGCAGACCGAACACCAAGACGCCCAAAAGAAAACCAACCGGGGCTTCCCTTCATAATTTGCCAGAGAAAGATTGCGGTTATCGGATGTCTGAAGTTCGAAGGGTGGAGCCATAAACCCCGCATGGGGTGCAGCAGTGGCTTCTTCAGCGTGAACAGAGGGAAAGAGGATCGGCGTCAGGCTGACCCATAACACACCCAACAAAGAAATTGCAAATGCCATAATGATGTACGTGGTCTTTTTCATAAGCACCTCTAAATAATTGTATTGTCAGTTATTTGAATTAACAAGGTGTCGGCTTGATTCTGGAAAGATCGTGATGAAGAGTGGCAAGGATGGGCTCGGTTATCAAAAAGGACTCCAAGGACAATCGCAATCTGAATACCCTGCAGCGACCCGTGAACATAAAACTTCTCAACAGTTTCATTTCAGATTTCCATCCTTTCCACCCTGGCATCGAAAGGGAGCAAAGAAATTTGTCTCATAAAATAAATGAAGTTTTGAAGAAAATTTCTGAATGGCATTGGAAGCGTGGCTTTGTGCCAGTCTATCGACGCCCTCACGTGGTAAAATGATTGAGGTTAAAAATAGAAAGGAGCAACGTAGAATGAATAACGAGTCTTTGCAAAAAAGAGCAATCAACGCCATTAAATTCCTATCAGTTGATGGTGTCCAAGCCGCAAAATCCGGGCATCCTGGGCTGCCCATGGGCACCTCGGGAATTGCCTATGCCTTGTGGATGAAGCTTCTCAAATATAATCCTAAGAACCCGAAGTGGTTTGATCGGGATCGATTTGTGCTCTCTGGTGGGCATGGTTCCATGCTGCTGTATACCATGTTTTATCTAACCGGTTATGATGTGACGATGGATGACCTGAAATCCTTCCGTCAGTGGGAGAGCATCACACCCGGTCACCCGGAATATGGATTGACACCCGGTGTGGAAGTCACCACCGGTCCTTTGGGGCAGGGCTTTGCAAATGGCGTTGGTCTGGCAATTGCTGAAGCCCATCTGGCATCAGAATTCAACCGCCCTGACTTCGCGATCGTGGATCATTACACTTTTGGGATCGTCACCGACGGCGACCTGATGGAAGGTATTGCCTCAGAAGCTGCTTCTCTTGCCGGTCATCTCAGGCTTGGAAAATTAATTTACTTTTACGATGACAATGAAATTTCCATTGATGGATCCACGGATATTGCCTTTACGGAAGATCGAGGGGCGCGCTTTAAAGCCTATGGCTGGCATGTGACCAGTGTGGATGATCCCTTTGATGTCGAGGCAATGGTCAGTGCTGTTGATGAAGCAAAATCTGATCCCCGTCCCTCGTTAATTATTGTTAAAACAACGATTGGCGATGGTTTGCCCACGCTGGCTGGTACAGCGAATGCCCACGGAGCGCCACCTGGATGGGATGAAATAGCGCAGGCAAAAGCCAATGCCGGCTGGCCTGCTGATGAGAAATTCTATGTTCCTGAGGATGTTAGAACGCATTTCCTGACCAAGGTCGATGAGGGGAAAGACCTGGAATCCGATTGGGATACAAAATTTGCACAATACAAGATTGCCTACCCTGATCTTGCCCTTGAATTTGAACGGCGTATGCGTGGTGAATTGCCCGAAGGATGGGATTCCGATCTGCCGGCATTCCCTGCTGATGAAAAGGGGATGGCAACACGGGTTGCATCCGGTAAAGCTTTGAACATCTTTGCTTCTCGAATTCCCGAAATAATGGGTGGGTCTGCCGACCTGGCGCCTTCGAATATGACCTGGATCAATGATGTGCAGGACTTTCAGGCTGATCAGCGAAGCGGACGCAATATGTACTTTGGTGTGCGTGAACATGCCATGGGGGCTGTTGTGAACGGGATGTCGGTTCATGGCGGCATTATCCCTTATGCCGGGACCTTCCTGGTGTTTTCGGATTATATGCGCGGTGCAATACGGGTTTCGGCGCTTTCAGAATATCCTGTGATCTGGATCTTTACTCATGATTCGATCGGTGTGGGTGAAGATGGCCCAACGCACCAACCCGTCGAACATGTCGCCAGCCTCAGGATCATCCCTGACCTGATCACCATTCGACCTGCGGATGCCAATGAGACTTTGCAAGCCTGGCGGTTTGCCCTGGCACACCGAAAATCGGTGGCGCTGGTCCTTTCAAGGCAGAATCTACCCACAATCGACCGGAAAGTTTATGCCGATGCGGAAGAACTGATTCGAGGCGCTTATGTTCTGGCTGATTTTGGTGAAGGTGAACCGGAATTGATTTTAATGGCATCGGGATCGGAAGTGGACCTTATTTTGCGCGCTGCCGGCAACCTGGCGGCAGAAGGTATCAACCTCAGGGTGGTTTCTTTCCCCAGCTGGGAACTCTTTTCAGCTCAAGACCAGGACTATCGTGACAGCGTCCTGCCTCCGGGAATAAAACGGAGATTGGCAGTTGAAGCAGGTGTTACATTCGGTTGGCATCGCTGGGTTGGTGATCGGGGCAGGGTTATTGGCATCGATCATTTTGGCGCTTCAGCCCCAGGTCCAAAGGTGATGGAGGCTTTTGGCTTCACGGTCAAACATGTCATGGATGAGGCTCTGTCCTTGATGAAGGACAGGGAATTTTCTAATGATGATAAAAATAACAACCGAAAATAAAGCAGTTGTTGATTAATAATTGAGAGGATTAATGGGCATGAACAGTGTTGTTAAATTAAAACTTTTGGGACAATCCGTCTGGTATGACAATGTTGAGCGGTCACTGATTGAGGATGGTACCTTGAAAACATGGATTGAACGTCGTGAAATCCTTGGATTAACATCCAACCCAACAATTTTCAAAGCTGCGATTACCTCAAGCAAGGCGTATGACAAAGACTTGCAGATCATGTCCTGGGCAGGGCTTTCATCTCGAGATATGTTTTACAAACTTGCCATCGAGGACATTCAGAATGTAGCCGACCTGTTGCGCCCGTATTTTGATGCAACAGGCGGATTAGATGGTTTGGTATGCCTTGAGGTGGACCCCAACCTCGCTTATGACACTGAGGCAACCATTGAAGAGGCGAAATGGATCTGGAAAGTGGTGAATCGACCCAATTTAATGGTCAAGATTCCTGGCACAAAAGAAGGGTTGCCGGCGATTACCGAGGCGATTGCAGAAGGAATTACGGTTAATATCACATTGATTTTTTCTCAATCACAGTACGCTGCTGTGATGGATGCATACATGACCGGATTGGAGAAAAGGTTGGCAAAGGGCGGTGATATTTCTCAGGTTTCCTCGGTCGCTTCCTTTTTCGTATCCAGGTTGGAAACCAAAGCAGATGGACGATTGCTGGCACTGGCCGAAAAAGGCGGCGAGAAGGGTGAGAGGGCAAAAGCACTGAAGGGAAAAAATTGCACTTGCCAACACCCGCCTGGCTTACCGCTTGTATGAAGAACATTTCAATTCAGATCGTTTTAAGGCGTTGGAAAAGGCAGGCGCACAGAAGCAGCGCCCACTATGGGCTTCTACCGGCTCGAAGGACCCTGATTACAGTGATCTAAAATATGTAGAGGAACTTGTGGCTGAAAAACTCAATCAACACCCTGCCGCCCAAGACCTTTGTTGCATTTCTCGATCACGGCGACCCCAGAGTGTCGATTCATGATGATCTTGATCAGGCAGAAAAAGATCTGGAGGAATTAGCCCGTTTGGGCATCTCGTTGGACGAGATCACACAGGAGCTGGAGGATGAGGGTGTTCAAAGTTTCATTACTTCTTTTAACGATTTGTTAGCTTCGATCGAAGCCCGTCGAAAGGCGTTCAGGAACGAACTCGGGTCGTTAAAAAGATGCTGTCGCTGATGAAGTGAAGCTGAGCAAAGCGAGTGATCTTGTGTGCAGGATGCTTCGAAATGACCCGACCATCTGGACGAACTTGCCTGAAGGAATGTCTGAGATCCAAAAAACGACTGGGTTGGCTCTGGCTCCCATCGCAGAGCAAAACCTTAATTGCGGATTTGAAAAAATTTACCAACGAATGTCGCTCGGACGGACTGGAAAAAGTATTGCTGTTGGGAATGGGTGGGTCTTCGCTGGCGCCAGAGACGATGTGTTCCGTCCTCGGAAAAGGACTGGATGGTATGGAACTGGTCATTCTGGATGCGACCGTGCCCGAACAGGTGATCGCTGCTGAAGAATGGGCTGACTACGAAAAGACGCTTTTCATTGTTGCCAGTAAATCGGGAACGACCACTGAAACGCTATCCGCATTTCACTACTTCTGGGAAAAATCTGCCGGTGTTTTGGGTGATCAGCGGGGCTCTCATTTTATCGGGATCACCGACCCGGGCAGTTACCTTGTTGAACTGGGCGAAGAGATGGGATTTCGCGAGGTGTTCACAGCCGATCCGAACGTGGGAGGGCGCTATTCAGCGCTGACGTATTTTGGACTGGTGCCTGTAGCATTGATGGGAATTGACCTTGAAAAATTTTTGGCGCGTGCTGATGAAATCGCACAAAAATGTTCTTGTGATACTCAGTTAGAACTCAACCCTGGTGCAATGCTTGGTATTCTCCTTGGCGTGGGCGAAGCGGACGGTAAGGACAAATTGACCCTTATCACGGACGAAAAATTCGCATCTTTGGGCGCCTGGTTAGAACAATTGGTGGCAGAAAGCAGCGGTAAAGAGGGACGTGGCATCGTCCCCATTGCTGATGAACCCCTTCTGAGTGCAAATGCTTATGGATCTGATCGGTTGTTTGTTTATTTGCGCGAATCTGGTGAACATGATCTGTTGTTTGAAGAATTGCACAAAGCCGGACATACGGCAGTCGTGCTGAATTTGAAGGACGATTACAGCCTGGCAGAACAGTTCTACCTGTGGGAGTTTGCAGTCGCAGTTGCATGTGCTGTCATGGGCGTCAATGCTTTTGATCAACCGGATGTTCAGGATAACAAAGACCGAACAAAAGCGAAAATCGCAGGTTATACAAACACCTATCAGCTTGACGAGCCTCCTGTCATTTGGGAGGCGGAGGGCATCCGTGTTTACGGGCAGGCCTTTGATGGGCTTGACGCCTGTGGGTCAGTAACTGAAGTGATCAATGCATTTTTGGGGCTGTCAAAAGAAAAGGATTATATCGCGCTGAACGCCTATCTTCCACGCAATGCAGCGACAATTTCGCAATTGACAAAACTTCGGGGTCAGGTGTTGAAGAAAACAGGATTGGCAACAACGCTCGGGTTTGGACCGCGCTTCCTGCATTCGACCGGCCAGCTTCATAAGGGCGGACCGAATAACGGACTTTTCTTGCAAATCACGCAAGATGATCGCGCTGATGTTGAAATACCTGGAAAGGCATACGGGTTCAGTGTGTTGGCCAGGGCGCAGGCGCAGGGTGATTTGGAAGCGCTTTTATCCAGAGATCGGAGAGCCATTCGGATCCATCTGCCAGCGAACTATTCTCTGGATTTTGATCTGTAATCTGAACATGACCTCAGATTGATCTTTAGAATTCCCGGGATGATATGCTTCCCGGGAGTTTTTCATTAAAAACACAGATATTGTATAATGATTTTATGGTCATAATTAATAAGGATCGAATGAGCGAACCCAATTTGATGCAACCAGGGGAAGGTGCATCATGAAGGTTTTGGGAGTGGATCCCGGTGATAAACGGATTGGGATTGCCATCAGCGACCCAACCGGTACGCTTTCAAAGCCTGTGTGCGTGATCAAACATCAATCGAGGCAAGCAGACGCTCAGCAAATTGTGGCGATTGCAGATCGTGAATCTGTAGAGATGATTGTTGTTGGTTGGGCGCTGGATTCTGAGGGTGAGGTGGGCTACCGGGCAAGAAAGTCCAGACGCCTTGCAGACGCTATCCAAACGATGACCGATCTGCCGGTCAGAATGTGGGATGAGAGCGGGACCACTCAGGAAGCTATTCAAAGCCGAGTTGAGATGGGTGTGTCCCGAAAAAAGCGTCGCGGGCACCTGGATGATGTCGCCGCCAGCATTCTTTTGCAAGATTTTTTGAATGCCAACCACCAATCGATAAAAAATGAGGATGTGAATGACACGCAATAAAAAGAAAAGAAATATTTCCACGCTATTTTTTGTGTTTTTTATCATCGCTTGTGTCGCGATAGTCGCGGGCTATTTTGGCGTCAACCTGCTGGTGAAAAATCAATTTGGGCATCCCGACTCCAGCCTTTCAAATGTTCAGAGAATAATTTTCCCTCTTGAATTGTTCCTGTACCGGGATAAATTGACAACAGCCCAAAACCTTGGAGAGGAAGAAAAGATCTTTGAAATCGGTCAGGGAGAGTCTGTCTCGATGGTGTGTTACCGTTTGGAACAGCATGGATTGATTGATGACGCAGAATTGATGCGGATCTATCTGATCTATACCGGCTTGGACCGGCAGTTAAAATCGGGAAAGTTTCGATTGAATTCGGCATTATCGCCTGTTGAAATAACCACACGCCTGATCGATCCCGGCTCGGAGGAGGCCATCGTATCAATTTTGCCGGGTTGGCGAATCGAGGAGATTGCGGCGAATATTGAGGCAAGTGGATTGGCAATTTCGGCGGATGACTTCATCCGGTTTGCTTATGCACCCAATTCAATTGTTCAGGAATTGTTACCTGTACCGGATGTGCGTTCATTGGAAGGGTTTCTTTTTCCGGGGACCTATGTTTTTCCAAGAGATGCTGACCTTGATACGCTTGTTTGGGAAATACTTTCCACATTTAACGAAAACATTGATCAGACCCTGGTCGATGGCTATGCGCGCCAGGGGCTGACCATGTATGAAGCGCTCAGCCTGGCATCGATCGTTGAAAAAGAAGCGGTGGTTGATGAAGAAAAGCCATTGATTGCTTCCGTTTTTTACAATCGCCTCGCAATTGGAATGCGATTGGAAACAGACCCAACCGTTCAATACGCAATAGGGCTTGATGCTGGATCTCATTCCTGGTGGAAATCACCCCTGTCCTTACAGGACCTGACTGTTGAATCGCCGTATAATACATATATCATCACAGGGTTACCTCCCACGCCAATTTGCAACCCGGGATTGGAATCACTCCGTGCGGTCGCGTTTCCTGCTGAAACACCTTATTATTATTTTCGAGCCGCTTGTGATGATTCGGGGCGACATCTTTTTGCGATAACTTTTGAAGAACACCTGAACAATCATTGTGAGTGATGCTTTTTAACTACAGGAGACCTTATGGCTGTTTTGGGAATTGATATTGGCGGTTCGGGAATCAAGGGCGCTCCTGTCAATGTTGAAACCGGTGAATTCGTAGAAGGCAGGTTTCGCACGCCCACACCAAGTCCCGGCCATCCTCAACAAGTTCTGGAAGTCGTCCGGGGGATTATTAAACACTTCAGCTGGGATGGTGAAGTCGGCATTGGATTTCCTGGTGTGGTTCGCAGAGGGGAGGTCCGAACGTCTGCAAATGTCAGCTCGGAATGGGTCGGCAAAAACCTGGCGGATATGGTGAAAGATGCCACGGGATGCGAAACGATCGTTTTGAATGATGCTGATGCAGCGGGGCTGGCGGAGATGCGGTTTGGAATTGGTAAAAATTATGGCGATGATTTTGTGTTGTTTCTGACCATCGGCACCGGGATTGGTTCGGCGATCTTTGCCAGGGGCGTTTTATGGCCAAACTCAGAATTGGGCCATTTACAGATCGGAGGAAAAGATGCTGAACATCATGCGGGTGATGGTGTTAGAAAAGTAAATCGTCTTTCATGGAAGAGCTGGGGGAAAAGGCTAAATGAGGTCCTTCAGGTTTATGATGCGCTGCTGACGCCCGATGTGATCATCCTGGGCGGCGGGGTAAGCAAGCAGTTTGATGAATATGGAAAGTACCTTAAGGGAACCGATGCCAGGATCATGCCCGCCCAACTGCTCAATCAAGCCGGGATCATTGGCGCCGCCATGGCAGCGGGTGAGTCATTGATCATTGGTTGAACTAAAAAAGGGTTGGCAAAGAAATCGCCAACCCTTTATTTTCTGAACAGCATCATTTCAATAAGGCGTCGTAACCTGTTCCTTTGGAGAAATAATCATAGTTTGCTTCAATATCAGGGGTAAGGTCCACGACTTCGCCCGGTTTCAAACGACGGGTTGACGTAATGTGAACCGGGTTTCCCTCATAATCGTAACCATCAAAGGGTTCATCAAAACCAAGTGTACCTTCAGGCATCACCTGAACTTCCCCGCCAGAGGCTAAATAAGCTGAAGGCACATCATCTTCAGTGAAAATCGCATGAAAGGGGCACTCAGGAATACAGGCACCACAGTCAATACACGTATCGGGGTCGATATAAAACCAGGGCCACTCTCCCTGGGGTTCGCCAGGCACAATGCATTCAACCGGGCAAACAGTCACACAGCTGCCTTCGCGAACGCACAAACTTGTGATAATATGGGTCATAGGGCCTCCTTGAGATTTTGTTATGAGATTTTAGCCGCGTAAAAAACATTTGTCAAGCAAAGCGGATAGAACCATGCGCCTGGAAACCCTGACGGAACGACCTGAGAGCCTTGATTGCCTGATTCAAAGGACGTATACAGGGCAGGTACTGCCTCCAACCGTGACCTTCGATCCATGCTTGCCCTATCATTTTTCGATTCTCAGAGTGTAGGAATGAATGCATTCAGGATTGTTCCACTGCTCTGAGCTGGTTTCATCCCCATCTTGTGAATCGGTTACAATTGGTCTTCATGAAGAAAAATTCTGAAGCTCATTCACGCAACAAAGCCCTCACAGCTACAACTTTGGGCATTCTATTCGTCTCAACAGCATCAATATTTATCCGACTTTCGCAAAATGAAGCCTCTGCGATCGTGATCGGTGCATCAAGATTATTGATTGCATGCCTGATTCTTGTGCCCATCGCGCTGATTCGCAACAGAGCGGAATTGTTCAGTCTGTCGCACAGTGAACTGCTGCAGGGCAGCCTTTCAGGGTTGTTTTTAGCCCTGCATTTCGCATCGTGGATCACCTCCATGCAATATACATCGATTGCCAGCTCTGTTGTGTTGGTCACGACGACGCCATTATGGGTGGCTTTACTTTCACCGGTTGTGTTGAAAGAACCGGTCAGGAAATCCGTCCTGATTGGATTGATTATCTCTCTCACAGGGACGATCATCGTCAGCATTGCAGACGCCTGCAGTTTTATTAATGGAAGTTGGCAATGTATGTTTCAATTTTTTAGCAAGGATACCTTGTGGGGTAATTTTCTGGCGCTATTTGGTGCCTGGATGGCTGCAGGATATTTTTTGATGGGTCGCCAACTTCGCAAAAAACTAACGACGGTTCCTTATGCAGCCTTTGTTTACTCAGTTGCAGCATTAATCCTTTTATCGATTGTGGTCATCCGACGTGAACCGGTCTTCTCATACTCCGGAACAACCTACATTTGGCTGCTGGCTTTAGGACTGTTTCCACAGCTATTAGGCCATTCACTGTTGAATTGGGCGCTAAAGTATGTATCTGCAGCTTATGTCTCCCTGATGTTGCTGGGAGAACCAATCGGCACGATCATCCTTGCGTTTCTGTTCTTGAAAGAAACCCCAACACCTGTTGAAGGTGTGGGGGCGATATTGATCATGATCGGAATCGTGGTGGGTTCGGTTAGTGGATCATGAAAAACTAATGGGGCAGGACTTTGCCTTCTGTGGCTTTCATAACCGCTTCATGAATGGCATCTTTTTCTTTCTGCGGTAAACGACCATAGAGAAAATTTGTTTCGTGCAGTCTGCGAATCAAACCCTGATCAATGGCGTCGGGGTGCATCCGCCAGGTCCAGTTACCTGAGGCTGTTCCAGGGTAGTTCATACGAGCCCAATCTCCCAGGCTGAGAAAATCCTGCATGGGGGCGATCACCCAGGCCGCCACGGATCTCCAAAGTGTGCGAATCATCGACCAGGCAATGTCATCACCCGGCCTGGCAAGATAGCGACGACAAAAGTCCTTTTCATTTTCAGGCGCCAGATCATACCAGCCGCGGGTTGTGTTGTTGTCGTGCGTGCCGGTATAGGCGACACAATTAACCGGGTAATTATGGGGCAAGAAATTATCGTCGGGATCCGATGCAAATGCAAACTGGAAAATTTTCATGCCCGGCAAATTAAAACGTTTTCGCATTTTGATCACGGGTTCAGTGATCACCCCGAGATCTTCTGCGATGATGGGCAGATCTCCCAGTGAATTTTGCAAGGCAATGAACAGATCCTCGCCGGGACCTTTGACCCAGCGACCTTCCACTGCTGTTTCATTTCCATAGGGAACTTCCCAATAAGCTTCAAAACCCCGGAAGTGATCCAACCTCACATAATCTAAAGTTTTGAAAACATGTTCCAGGCGCTTTGTCCACCATTGATAGCCGCTGTCCTTATGAACATGCCATTTGTAAAGAGGGTTTCCCCAAAGCTGCCCAGTTTCAGAAAAATAATCAGGCGGCACACCAGCCACAACCTCCGGTAAGCCGGTGCTGTCAAGGTAAAACAACTCCTTGTGTTCCCACACATCCGCACTATCATAAGCGACAAAAATGGGAATATCGCCAATAATGTGAACATCTTTTTCATTCGCATAGGTTCTTAAGGACTGCCACTGATTGAAAAAAATAAACTGCATATAAATCTGCAATTCGATTTCTTCCGAAAAGTCCTTTCGAAAGCGGGAAAGCGTTTCTGTATCTCGCATCCTGAAGGCTTCTGGCCATTCATTCCAGGCCACATCGCCTTGTTCAGATTTGATAGCCATGAACAGGGCAAAGGTATCAAGCCAATCTTCCTGCTCTTTTCTAAAAATGTTAAAGGCTTTGCGAAATTTGTTCTCCTTCAACGATTTGAAAACCTGAAACGAGCGGCGCAAAAGCTTGAGCTTCCATTCGATCACTGTGCCATAATCCACCCTCTCGAGCGGAAAGTTTGGTCGATCAGCCAGATCAGATGGGTCGAGCAGACCCTGTTCGAGAAGCATTGTGGCACTGATCAGATAGGAGTTGCCAGCAAAGGCTGAAAAGCACTGGTAGGGGGAATCGCCATATCCTGTGGGCCCTAAGGGCAGGATCTGCCAAAATTGGCAGCCGGTTCTGCTTAAGAAATCGACAAAACGATAGGCTTCAGGTCCCAGGTCGCCAATCCCGTCCGGCCCGGGCAGGCTGGTTGGATGTAAAAGTATGCCTGATGCGCGGTTTTGCTTCATGATAATCTCCTCACCATTGAATACGAAATCTTATTCATTTAGCAGGCTCTTATACATGTCGATATATTTTTGAGCAGAATTTTTCCAGGAAAAATCGATAGCCATCCCGTTCTTTTGAATTTGCTGCCACACTTCAGAGTTTTGATAAAAACGGATCGCACGTCTGAGCGTGCTGGCAAATACCGAGGGGAAGGGGCGGTCAAACAGGAAGCCTGTCCCGCCGTTGACCTTGTGCGATATATGACGAATGGTATCCGCCAATCCCCCTGTTGCCCGGGCAATAGGAACTGTCCCATAGCGCATTGCAATCATTTGTGAAAGACCGCAAGGTTCATATCGCGATGGCATCAGGAAGATATCTGCGCCTGCATAAAGTTTATGCGCTAATTTGGTATCAAAATCGATGATACTGCGGACACGGTCGGGATAGCGTTTTTCCAACTGGCGCGCCATTTCTTCCACTTCAGGACTGCCCGTTCCGAGAAAGATCGCTTGCCAGGGTGAATCTTCACAGTACGCCATACCTTTGATGACGATGTCGATCCCTTTCTGTGGATCCATCCGACTGACCAGAGTCAGCAATGGCACAGAATCGTTTTGGGCAAGGTTGAACTCCTCCTGGAGTTTGCGCTTGTTAACCGTCTTCAAGGATAAACTTTCGATGTTGTATTGCTGCGGGATGCTGGTATCCGTTTCAGGGTTCCAGAGGTCAACATCCAGCCCATTAATGATGCCAAGAATTTTTGATTTTTGAGTTTTAAGGAACTCATCCAACCCGCAGCCAAATTCCGGTGTCAGGATTTCCTTTGCATAATTGGGTGAAACAGCAACAATTTTATCAGCATGCAGCAGCCCCAGCGGTAGCGGGGTATGCCGCGCCCATTCTGGCAGGCTTGTATCCTCGGTTGCTGGAAGCCCGTAATTATTCAGCGCTTGTTGAATGCCATATCCCATATAAGGAAGGTTGTGCAGCGAGTAATAAATTTTCGTGTTTTTGAGATTTTTCGATGAGAAATCAAGAACATCCAGGGCGTAAATTGCGGCTGCTGTATGCCAGTCGTTTGAATGGAGGATGTCAACCCGCCAATCCAGGAAATCGGCTAATTTTAATGCTGCAATGGAGAAAAACACATATTTATTTCCATCAAGGTTGGGGTCGGGCGAATAAACGGGCAATTTGTCATCGATAGGTGCACCATCGAGTAAATAAACCGGAACGCCATCTTTTTTCACGGCGTACACCTGGCATTCAACCAGACCCATCTTGCTGGGGACATCAAACTTCCCAAGTAAGGTTGTTTCAAACCCCTTTTGCTTGATAGCAAAATGGTAGGGTAATACCATCCGGATATCAACCTGCTGATCAGGGCTCGAATCCTTAGAAACCTGGTGTATGGCGTTCGGCAGTGCGCCTGCCACATCGCCCAAGCCACCAATTTTTACATATGGTTCTGCTTCAGCAGCGAGAAATAAAACATGAATAGCCATTGTGTCTCGGGTTCCTCATCTATTTAGATTTAAAAAATTTTCCACAATCTCCGGATAATCCTGGATTTCAGCTTTTTCTGAAGAAGCTCCGAGGTATTCAATCAAATCTGCAATCAATTTTGATTTCTTCATCGCATCTTCACGACTCCAGGTACGGCTTTTCACTTCGAGGAAGTGTCCAAGGTTTGGTTCGATAAGCGTATCAATATTGACGTAAAAATCAACGCCCTGATAGATGACCTGGTAGCGTTTCCGGTCTTTTTCAATGTCAAGTTCGCGCGATGGCTCGAAATACTCTCGGTAGAACCGCAAGGAATGTGTTGCCGGTGCATAATATCGGCTGCGTGAAAGCATCACATCCCGATCAAAACTGCCTTCACGTGTGACGCCAATCAACGTCAACCGGCTGCGAACGTTTGTCACTTCGCCCTTTGCATCGATAAATTCATCTTCCCGGTAACGGAGGCGACCCTGATTTTCATCTTCAAAGTAAAAATAGGTATCATATTCGTGGTAGTGCCGGTTGTAAATGACTTCAATTTTATCCTGATATAACGACTCGATAATCAAATCAGGATTGGAAATTCTGACCTTCGCCTGAACTTCAAAACTTTCTTCTTCCATGGCGCCGCCAATTGCGATCAATTTAGAAATTACAGATTGCTCACGCTCAATTAAGAATGCGTCTATTTTGTCCGCGTAAACCTGGGCTTCCTCCATCAGTACTTTTTCATTCAGGGTCAGAAGCGTGTAATTTCGCATCAACCATTTCCCATTGACCATCACATCGCTGATGTCGGTCGATTTTGCCGCATAGATGACCTGAGAATAAATGCTATCTGGAGACCGTCGAAAATTGGGTGAATTGTGAACTTTCCCGATATCAATCAGGATCAGATCGGCGCGTTTTCCCGGAACAATCGAACCGACCAGGTGATCCATGTGGATAGCTTTTGCTCCCATGCTGGTTGCCATTGCAAGTGTTTGTCTGGCTGGCAGGGCGGTAGGATCACCAGAAACTGCTTTGGCGATCATCGACGCCAGACGAATTTCTTCGATCATATCGAGGTCATTGTTAGAAGAAGGCCCGTCTGTTCCAATTCCAACATTCAGACCAAGATCCAGCATGCGGGTGGTGTTCGCAAATCCCGAAGCCAGTTTCAAGTTTGAAGAAGGGTTGTGCGCCACGCCCGCCCCGGCACGCTGCAAGGTGCGCATTTCACCTTCATCAATGTGCACGCAATGGGCGGCGATGACCTTTGCATCAAAAATGTCGCGTTTTTTCAAATAGGGGACAACTGGCATACCGAATTCTTTCCGGATATCCTCTACTTCACCTGCGGTTTCTGAAATATGAATATGTAATGGGATATCATAGCGGATAGCCAGCTCAGTGCAGGCTTGCAGGATTTCATCTGTGCAGGTGTAAGCCGCATGTGGGGCAATGGAAGGGACGATCAGGGGATGATCTTTCCACTTCTTAATAAAGTTCTCCGCATATTCCAGCGATTCTTCATAATAGGTTGCGTCGGGCGTGGAGAATTTTAACACGGTTTGTCCGCAAATTGCTCTCAAACCAGCTTCGGCTGTCGCTTCAGCCACATCTGATTCGAAATAATACATATCCACAAAGGTGGTTATGCCGCTGCGAATAGATTCGGCACAAGCCAACCTGGTCCCCAGGCGAACAAATTCAGGCGAAACAAATTCACGTTCGACGGGCATCATATAGCCCATCAGCCAAACATCCAGACGCAAGTCATCTGCCAATCCTCTCAGAAGCGTCATGGGCACGTGAGTGTGGGCGTTGATTAACCCGGGCATCAGGATTTTTTCCTCGCAATCAATGATTTGATCGGTTTCATATTTTGCGATGATATCGGTTTCTTTTCCGACGTCGACAATGCTGTCATTATTGATTGCGACCGCGCCAGGACTGAAAATATGAAATTGTTTGTCCATGGTTAGCACGGTTGCATTCTTTAATATAAGATTAGCTTTATTCATGGCTCTCCTGTTGTTGTTCTTTTCTGCGGATCAATTGCCGCCGCAAAAAGTCGAGGCTCGCATTTTGTGTCCATAAAACGCCGTATTCTTGAGGACCTCCGTAGGTCCGTGTGTGGGTGGTCAGGGTTGATTGATCCTGAAAAACAAAATGTGCTGTGACCAGTTCACCGTACAAGACTGCTGCGCCAAGGGTGATATCACATTTTTCTTCTTTGTGAAACTTTTTTACAATTTCAACCAGATCTTCAATTGAGGATGGGGCGGTATCAAGCGTTTTGCTCCGAAAGTTCGCGGCCCCGCTGCGTTTTATCCGTTTCTCGAGGGAGTCGTCGAGCCCGTAGGTCATCAGACAACAGGAAAGATTTTCCTGATTGATCTGCTGGCAGACAACGCTTTCGAGGGTTTCTTCGTTAATGCCATAAATATTGACGCCCAAGCGGGCTTTGATTTCGTCAACAACCGGTTTGGACAGGCGCAAGGCTTCATCTTCTGACCGTGCCTTGGCGGTGACGCGAATGTCCACCTGTCCGGGATGCGCCAGCAGTCCAACCGTCGGATTTGATTGTTCCTCAAGATCAGAAATTAGCTCATCAATTTGAGATTCGCCAAAGGAGGCTGCATGTAAGACGGTGGCGACAATGATTTGTGTTTCCAACTGGTATTTCGAATTCAGAAAAGGGATGATCGTTTCATGCAGAATTCTTTCCATCTCGCGAGGAACCCCCGGTAGTGAGATCACACAGGAATCCCCGATTTCAACAATGAAGCACGGTGCAGTTCCCGACGGGTTTTTAACCGGAATAGCGCCTTCAGGTATGTAAGCTTGCCTGCGATTGTTTTCTGTGGCGATATGGTCATAGCGTTTGAATCGCTCTTGGACCTGCTCCCATAGTTCGGGACTGAAAACAAGGTCACGATCCGTTGCCTTTGCCACGGCCAAGCGGGTGGCGTCGTCGATTGTTGGGCCCAATCCGCCTGTGGTGATTACGATATCAGCCCTTTTCAGCGCCTCTTTGATGGTTAAGGCGATCCTTTCCGGATTGTCACCAATGGTTGTGATCCGGTAAATGTCAATCCCATGGTCACGAAGTTTGCGGGCGATGTAGGTGGAATTGGTGTCATTAATTTCACCAAGCAATAATTCAGTTCCGATTGTTACAATTTCTAAAATTGGCATGTTTCCTCAACAAATATTTTAACCGAAATTTACATTTAATGGATTGTAGCAGAAAGCAGTAAGGTGATATGACTTTACTACATTTAAATAGAAAATTCAGGTTGATCATCCATCACCATTATGAAAAATCGTGGCTTGCTTGACGGCTATTTATCTTTAGCGTAGGATTCATTCATGTAATGAAATCGAGGTTTATGACGTACCAAAAACAAATTGGCAATCTGGGTGAAAAGATCGCTGAAAGGTTTCTTGAAGAGCGGGGATACACCGTTCTGGATCGAAAATTTTCGACCCGCTATGGCGAATTGGACCTTGTAGCAATTGAGGATGAAACTGAGAATGTGATCTTTATCGAAGTTAAAACCCGCACAACCGCTACTTTCGGGATGCCTGAGGACAGCATCACATACGTCAAATTGGAGCGAGTACAAAATGCGGCACTTTTGTGGCTGCAGGCTCATCCGGATACGAAGGATGATTGGCGAATCGATGTAATCTCGATTATATTAGATCAAAAGAACGAAATCCGCGATATTCAGCATTTTATCAACGTTTCATCATGAACGACATCATGAACAACATCAAAAAAAAACCATTAATAGTCATCCTTGGACCAACCGCGGTGGGAAAGACGGCTGTCTCAATTGAACTAGCACAAAGATTGAGCGGTGAGATCGTTTCTGCTGATTCTTGCTATCTTTATCGCTATATGGATATTGGAACTGCGAAGCCAACGCTGGCGGAACGGCAATCGGTTCCGCACCATCTTATCGATGTCGCAGATCCGGACGAGGTGTGGAGTTTAGCCCTCTATCAACGCGAAGCCTACAAGATCATTGATGATATTCTCAGCAGGGACGGGCTGCCTTTTCTTGTGGGAGGAACCGGGCAGTACATTCGTGCGATCATCGAGGGGTGGGTCATTCCTCCCCAAAGACCGGATAATGATCTTCGACGGGTGCTTACACAATGGGCAGAGGAAATCGGGATAGAAAAACTGCATGCGAAATTGGCGCTGCTTGACCCTGTTGCAGCTAACAACATCGATTACCAAAATTTGCGCAGGACAGTGCGCGCGCTCGAAGTCATTTTCAATACAGGGGAACGATTTTCAGCATTAAGGCAGAAGCAATTTTGTCGATATGAGCCCATCATTCTGGGCATTCAACGTCCGCGAGCCGAACTTTATGAGCGAATTGACAGGAGAATTGATTTGATGCTGGAGTCGGGGTTTGTGGATGAAGTTCGCAGTTTGCTCGACCGGGGGTATTCGGTTGAGAATCCGAGTTTCTCTGCTATCGGTTACCCCGAAATCATCCAGTATGTCCAGAAAAAAATGACTCTTGATGAGGCTGTGACGTTAATTAAACGCAACACGCGTATTTTTGTCAGACGACAGGTCAACTGGTTTAAGCCGGGAGACGAAAGAATTACATGGCTGCCAGCCGATGAAGGGCTGGTTGACGACATGGAAGCAGAAATCCGGAGGAGGCTGGATGAATGACCGCCTGAAACCCTGGCTTTCACATTACGACCAGGATGTTCCATCCATGATTGATATCCCTGCAATATCCCTGGTTGATCTCTTCCGGGAATCGGTCACATTATATGGCGATTCAATTTTTACGATTTGCAAGGATATCAAACACAATTACCGGGATATCGATCGCCTTTCAGATTACATCTCTCAGAGTTTAGCCTCATATGGACTGCAAAAAGGTGACCGTGTCGGAATCCTGCTGCCAAATTTGACGGAGTTTGTGGTCAGTTATTACGGCGTCCTGAAAGCAGGATGTGTGGTGATGGCACTGAATCCTGCTTACCGCCCATTGGAAGTTGCAGCGCTTGCAAAGGAATCGGGAGTAAAAGCATTGATTTTGGAATCAACAGCGTATCAGGATATCAAGGCTGTTCAGGATCAAACCGCTATTCAATCGATAATCGTCCTTGATGGGGAGATGGTGGCGCTGGCTCCGGGGGATATTTCATGGACAAATGCGCTTATGCGAGGAAAGGATTCCGATAAGGTTACAGTCAGCATCAGTCCGGATGATCCGGCTGTGTTTCAATATTCGGGCGGCACCACGGGCACGCCGAAATGTGCGATTGGTTTGCATCGCAACCTGGTCGCGAACGTCTGCCAATTTGACCACTGGCTGGTCAACACGGACAAAGGTGAAGAAACCGTTTTGGTAGCAATTCCCATGTACCATGTTTATGGCATGGTTTTGGGGATGAATCTCGCCGTGAGGCTGGGCGCACGCATGGTTTTGATTCCTGATCCTCGCGATCTTGATGGGTTGTTATCATCGATTGAGCAGTATCGTGTGACACTATTTCCGGGTGTTCCCAATATTTACGCTTTGATTAATAATTATCCTTCAGTCAAAGCAGGGATGTATGACCTGTCTTCCATCAAAGCCTGTATTTCCGGGTCAACCACTTTGCCGACGAAGGTGAAACACGACTTTGAATCCTTAACCAAGGGGCATCTGGTGGAAGGTTACGGGCTTTCGGAAGCGCCAACGGCAACCCATTGTAATCCCATCCTCGGTGAAAACCGGGAGGGATCGATTGGCTTGCCCCTGCCCAACGTTGATTGCAAAGTTGTTGACCTCGAGACAGGTATGCGGGAGTTGGGGGTTGGTGAAATTGGTGAACTCGTTCTGAAGGGACCGCAGGTGATGGCGGGTTATCATCGCAGGCCGGAAGAGACGCGGCTCACTCTGCGAGATGGGTGGCTGCATACCGGGGATGTTGTTCGGATGGATGAGGATGGTTATTTTTATATTGTTGACCGCAAGAAAGATGTGATAAAAGTGGGCGGATTTCAGGTTTGGCCAAATGAGATTGAGGCTGTGATCCGTCAACATCCTGAGGTCTTTGATGTGGCAGTTGCCGGGGTGAGGGATGTGGATGGCACAGAGGTCGCAAAAGCCTGGGTGGTATTGAATGAAGGTGCTCATGCTACGCTGGAAGAAATCCAATCTTTCTGCCACGTCTTTTTGACCGGTTATAAAATCCCTAAATATGTTGAATTTCGTAAAACGCTTCCAAAAACCAGGGTGGGCAAGGTCTTACGCCGCCTGCTGGTTGAGGAAGAAGCGTTGGCGAGATAATAAAAAAAGCTGCAAAAAAGAATTGCAGCTTTCTGTTATCCAGGTTACCTGATCAATCAGACAATTTTTTCAGGAATGCCCCCGTTTTTTTCGACGGGTGTTGGGAAAATCTCGAAGAATTCCTCCGCATTCAAGGTTTCAACTTCCAGCAGCCTTTCTGCGATTTTGTCTAATTCTTTGCGATATTTCTTCAGGATGTCTTTCGCTCTATCATAGGCTTCTTGTATGACCTTTTGGATAGCAGTATCGATCTTTTGTGCGACATGCTCAGAAAAGTCTCTTTGTTCGGAGATTTCTCGTCCTAAGAAGACCAATTCTTCTTTTTTACCATAGACCATCGGGCCGAGTTCATCACTCATACCCAATCGCATGACCATCAGGCGGGCAAGTTTGGTCACTCTTTCCAGATCATTCGAGGCGCCAGACGTGATGTCATTGAAGACGACCTCCTCAGCTGCGCGTCCACCCAAGAGAACCGTCATATCGCTGAACAGCTGGTTCTTTGATTTAAGCATCCGGTCTTCTTCCGGGAACGCCATTGTGTATCCGCCTGCTTCACCGCGAGGAATGATCGATACTTTTTGCACGGTATCCGCTTCAGGCAGTGCGTTGACCACAACCGCATGCCCTGCTTCGTGGTAGGCGATGATTCTCTTTTCATCCTCGTTGATCAGGCGACTTTTACGCTCCGGTCCGGCGATTACCCGTTCGATGGCTTCCATAAATTCATCATGTTCAATCACCTGCTTATTGCGACGGGCTGCCAGGATGGCTGCTTCGTTAACCAGGTTCTCGATGTCCGCTCCTACAAAGCCAGGTGTGGTGCGGGCGATGTCATAAAGATCAACGTCAGGAGATACGGGTTTCCCCTTAACATGTACCTCAAGGATCTCCTGGCGCCCATTGATATCCGGTCGATCAAGCACAACCCGACGGTCAAACCGTCCGGGGCGCAGTAAGGCAGGATCAAGAATATCAGGACGGTTCGTGGCAGCGATGATGATCACATTGGTGTCCGTGTCAAAGCCGTCCATCTCAACCAACAGCTGGTTAAGGGTTTGTTCTCGTTCATCGTGGCTGCCGCCCAAACCAGCGCCACGGTGTCGACCCACAGCATCGATTTCATCGACGAAAACAATCGCGGGAGAATGCCGTTTTGCCTGTTCAAACAGATCTCGCACCCGGCTGGCGCCAACGCCAACGAACATCTCCACGAATTCGGAACCCGAGATGGAGAAGAAGGGCGTACCCGCTTCGCCTGATACTGCTTTTGCCATGAGTGTTTTTCCGGTGCCTGGCGATCCGACAAGGAGAACGCCTTTGGGGATACGTGCACCCAGGGCGATAAATTTTTGAGGTTCTCGCAAAAATTCGACGACTTCTTGCAATTCTTCTTTTGCCTCATCCACGCCAGCCACGTCGTCAAAAGTAACTGTCGGGTGATCCCCCGAAAACATACGTGCTTTCGACTTTCCAAAAGACATTGCTGCAGTATTGCTGCCCTGCGCCTGACGGTAAATAAACCAGAACAAGCCTAATAACATCAGGAAAGGCAGGACATAACTGGCGATTGAAACAATGCCTAAAAACGGGCTGGGGAGTTTGATATTGACCGAGATGTTCTTTGCAGAAAGGTCTTCTGGTGTAACTCCAAGTTCGATCAGCTGGGTGATCAGCGGTGTGTATTGATCCTTCGTTGAAGTTTTAATTACATCGCTGTTCTTGTAAACGATTTCTAATCGGCTTTCGTCTTCAATAATCGACTTCACATGACCATCTTTAATGTCGGTAGCGAGTTGATTGATTGGAATTTGGTCTGCGCCTGCAGATTGACGATTAACCGTGAAAAATACCATCGCAATGATTGCTATAAAAAGCAGCATATAGATGATAAATGATTGATTGCTAGATTTCACACATGCCTCCAAAAACGTGCCTGGCTATTTTACAAATAAAATTGACGCAGGTATTATACCAATTGCGAGGAGCGAATACCAGTCACGAATACGATAGTTAACAAAACTTTTAGATACCCAGTGCTTTTGCACCATGGCGGAGGTACTGACGGTCGTTTTTTGCGATTTTTTCGACTAATTTGTGCAGTGTAGTTTCGCCAAATAGATTGTGTTGAAGGGGGGTATCTAAAGGAAGTTTTTCGAATAGTTCAGCGACCAATTCAAGCGATATGCGCCGTGATGATAAGAAGGATTCATAGGTTTCATTGGGATTGGAATCCCGATCATCTTTTTCATACAACCAATCGATAGGTTCAGTAGAAAAGATGGGATCTTCGTGATTTGACAGCAGCCTTTCCCACATGGGTATGTTGATCTTTTCCTCGAAATCAGCCACGTACCCGAGAACTTCAACAAAATTCGCTTCATCATCAGTCGGCTGCTGTGTAAGGGCGTTCATGGGATATAAATGCAACCAGGTGTCAATCACAGCCGGTGTGGAACGCAAGATGGCAAGCAAAACATCCGGTTGATTTGAAATGTAAAAAGGCTTTTTTCCAATTTGTTTTTTCAGGAATGCTTTGACATCCAAAAGATCGCCTTTCGGATGGTGATTTTCATGCCCGTTTGATGTGACCCAAAAAGTAGAAAACCCCATTTTTTCTGTGGGTATGAGGTCATGTTCCAGGTCGTCGCCAACCATAACCACAGGCGCTTTGGGCCAACCCAATCTCCCAAGCACTTCAGCATAATAGGTTAGGCTTGGCTTTGCGAAATGGGAATTATCAAAATTTGTGAAGAAAGCAAAATCTTCCGGATCAAACCCAGCCCATTGGATTCTCTGATGGGTTGCGACTTCCGGGAAAAGAGGGTTGGTGGCAATTGCCATACGGATGCCCCGTTCCTGACACCACGAAACCAGTTCGTGCGCGCCGGGCATCTGACTCGTCAGGTGTTGGAGGGTTGGATGGACTTCTGAATAGAATTTTTCCAGATCGCCACGACAGGCTTCTTCTGTGGAACCAATGGAAGGATAAAATTCTTCAGCAAAAACCATCGACAATCTTTTTCCAGGGTCGGGGTTGCTGGACATTTTTCGCTGTGAGGCGAAAAGGTGCTGATTTAATTCGTGCACAGTTAATTGCCCGGGCAGGGCTTCAACTAACCCACGAAAATATTCTGGAAAAAATACGTGTATATTGGTTTTGAGCAGGGTGTCGTCAAGGTCAAATAATACGGTAAGTGTCATTTTCTTATTATGAATTCATTCAGTGTTGGATGGCATTCACCGCATCCGACATAAGGGTCATCGACTTCTTGATGGGTTTTTGTGCAGTATGCGGTTATCTTGACTTTTTGTCCCATATTTAAGAATTTTGCTTTGATCTCTCCGGAGAGGATCATGTGAGCACAGCCATTTGCTTGTACAATGTCAGGGACAGGGCAAGTCTTACAATATTTAATGTCCCAGGGTGGATTGGAATAACCGATCAGGCGGCATTCTTCATGCTGCTTGCCGCGATGGTAATCGCCATAGAAAAACGGGCATTCTCTTCCTGTGGTTGGAACTTTCATGCTTTTTTATCTAAACTTGAATCCTGTGTGGACTCGGTGGTGGTCATTGGATAAATTATCTTTAAACCCGCGTGAGATAATCTCCAGAGCGTGTGTCAACTTTGATAGTATCGCCCTCATTAACAAAAGAAGGTACCTGCACCTCAAGTCCGGTTTCGGTCAGGACTTTCTTGGTGACGCCTGTTGCTGTATCTCCACGAACGGCAGGCTCTGCCTTTGTGACCAGGAGATCTACAGATGTGGGCAGCTCGATGTCGATGGCTTCTATTTCATAAAACATTAGTTTAACATCCATGTTTGGCAGTAAATAATCGGCTTGCTCTGCAACAATCTCTTTGCTGACGGCGTATTGTTCGTAATTATGATTGTCCATAAAATAAAAAAACCGGGCATCAGCATAAAGAAATTGTGCATTGTGGTAATCCAAGCGGACATCCTGAATCCGGTTTCCTGAATTGAAAGTCATTTCGAGGTTGGTTCCCTTGCGCAAGTCGCGAGCTTTGATGCGGATGGTCGCCTGACCCCGCCCGGGTTTGTTATGAGCGTAATCTATGACTTTGTAAAGATTGTCATCCAGTTCAAAAGTGACCCCTTTTCGTAATTCATTTACATCGATCATATCTTTGCAATTCCTTTGTGTTCCTAAATAGCGGCTAAAAGATTATAGTCCACTCAACGACCCTTTACAAGTCGAATAGAAATTTCGCGTTATAATTTCTTTGAATTTGTTGATGTTTGGTATGTGTTTTAAAAAACAGGTCGCAACTTATCAAGCATTTGTTGGTTAAATCCATAGAGAAAAACTATTTGCGAGGACATCATGGTAAAAATTGTTAAAATTGATTTACATTCTAAATCGGAGATCAACCGTTTCGTCCAATTGCCTTTTGATATTTACAGGGGGCATCCGCAATGGGTTCCACCCTTTATCTCTGATATTAAGATGATGATGAACCCGGAGAAGCATCCTTATTATGAACATTCGGATGCTGAATTCTTTCTGGCGGAAAAAGATGGCAAACCAGCCGGGCGGATTGCAGCATTGGAAAACAAGCCTTTTAATGCGTATCATCAGGTCAAGGATGCTGAGTTTTATCTTTTTGAGTGCATCAATGATCAGGAAGTCGCCAACGCCCTCTTCGAAACGGTCATCGATTGGGCTCGCGCTCGCGGGTTGACGAATCTGGTTGGGCCGAAGGGGTTTGGTCCACTCGATGGGTATGGGATTCAAATTGAAGGCTTTGAACACCGTCAGATGATGAACATGATGAACTATAATTTCCCATATTACCGGGATCTGGTCGAAAACCTGGGCTTTACAAAGGTTGTGGATTTTGTTTCAAGTTACGTTCAAACCCGGGAATTTGTTTTGCCGCCCAAGGTGGTCAAAGCAGCGGATATTGCCCAACAGCGGGGAACCTTTGAAGTATTAAAATTTAAAAACAAACGTCATCTTCTTGAATGGGCAGGTCGAATCGGACAAGCATATAATAAAGCCTTTGTCAATAACTGGGAGTATTACCCGCTTTCTCAACGGGAGATCGATTTTGTGGTCGAAAATGTGATGACGATCATTGACCCTGAATTGATAAAGATCATTGTCAAAGATGGCGAGGTCGTCGGCTTTGTGTTCCCATTCCCCGATGTTTCGGCTGCCATGCAGAAGAACAAAGGAAAACTGGGCCCGATAGAAATCCTGCGATTGCTGCGCGAACTTAAAAAGACCCGATGGATTTCCTTCAATGGCGTGGGAATTCTGCCCGAATACCATGGATTGGGCGGAAATGCGGTTATGTATTCCGAACTTGAAAAAACGATGCGCTGCAATGATCAATTTATTCATTCTGAATTGACCCAGGTTGCAGAAACTGCGAAACAAATGCGAAAGGATCTTTTGAATCTGGGCGTCAGGTTTTATAAGAATCATCGTGTTTACCATAAAGAGATATAATCTCGACCTTGCACGTGCGATCACAGTTGCTGAGACAAAAACTATAATGTTGGGCGAGAGCGGTCTTCGTTTTGATGTTCATATTAATTATTGAAAGGTCAATTTAATGGAAAAATCAAGATCACCTTTTAACTTGATCGCAATTTTGTTAGTTGTTCTGTTGATTGCGATCATTGGCGCGGTTGTATTTATTGTGTTCACAATCAATCAAACCTTTCAGACTGCGCTCACGCCCATTCAGAATGTTAACCAGACGTTGAGCACTCAGGTTTCAAAACTGCTCAACCCCACACCAACTGTGATTCCTGACCCTGTGACCATCATTCGTGAGGTTCAATCCCTCGCACGGCTGGAGACAATTCAATATTCTGTGGAGAAAGTGATCACTGCTGAGCTCAATCAGGGTGTGCTGGGGCCCCTGTTCGGAGACCGGTTGTTATTTGTCGCGCACGGCTATGTGATCGGTGGCGTCGATCTGGCTGCATTGGACACGCAGGATTTATTACTTGAAGATGGCGTTTTGTATGTCACTCTTCCTGAAGCCGAGGTGTTTGTCGCCACGCTGGACAATGATAAGTCTTATGTATACGATCGTGACACCGGTTTGTTCAAAAAAAAGCGATAAAGAGCTGGAGACGACTGCTCGAAAGGCAGCTGAAAAAGCGATCCTTGATGCTGCATTGGAGGACGGGATCCTTCAACAGGCGCAACAAAACGCCGAAGTCTATTTAGAAAGATTGTTTAATAGTCTGGGATATCTGAAAGTCGTTTTTAAAAATGTGAAATAAGATCGGTTTTTTGATGCACAGGGTAGGTTTGCTTCAAGACAAACTGGCTGCTTATCAGCGCATTGACTTTGGCAAAAGGAAGATCGCAGGTAATCCTAAAGTGAGAAAAAAAGCGCTGATCAAGAAGGTTAGCCGTAAATTTAACCAGTCTGATACCAATCCAACCAATAAGATCGTCAATGCTTGCAGCACAAAACTGATCACCATGTAAATTCCATTCGCGAAAAAACGATTGTCAGCTGCATTTTCCATGACAATCGCCATGATGACGGGGGTAATAGAGATCGCAAAGAAACCTAACAGGATCAAGAGCGGAATACGCCATAAATCATTGGCGTAAATGAACAAAATCATAAATATGGGGGTTGCTATATATGAGATCAGAAGCATGAGTTGGCGACCAAACCTGTCGCTTAATGGACCTGCCAGCAAGGCACCCGCCATACCGGCAATTTCCAGAATTGTCAGAGAAGCCCCTGCAAGCAAGAGGGTTGCACCCTGATTTGTGAGATACGTTGGCAGGTAAGTTGAAAGAGCCGAGGTGACAAAAGAACGGCTGAAAACAAGGATCGACACCGGAACGAGAACTTTTTTGATCGAATCCAGAGCATTCTTCCAATGTGCTTTGTGAGTACGGATATCATGCGAAGAAGATGTGAGGGATCTCAGTTTGATGTAGAGAAAAACTGAAGCGATCATCCCACCCACCATCAACCAGGGCATGCCCTCCAATCCCAAAAAACCAATGGCAGTGACCACAACAACCGGGCCCAGGGCACGGCCCATTTCCCCGGCAACCATCCAGAAGCTCATCCCTTTACCCAACCTGGTCCCGGAGTGATTGCTGCCCAATGCCGGTCCAACAGCGTGAAGCGCTGCTGAACTCAATCCTGCGATCAATAAGAACAGCGCCAGGGATCTGTAACTGGATACGATGCCAAGCAGACTCATGGCAACGCCGGTGATTGCTGGCGCCATTATCACCATCCATTTCAGGTTATGATGATCTACCAGATAACCAATCCAGGGCTGGATCAGAGAAGGAATCTGAACAAACACCGATAGAAGACCAGCAGCGGTATTGGTTAATGTAAATTTCTCGATGAGGATGGGCAACAAGGGAGGAAGAGAACCCGTATACGTATCATGAATTGCGTGTGCAAATGAAATCGTTGCGACGCTGCCTGTTTGAAAATCTTCTTCTTTGACGTTTGTTTCAGCGCTCAAAGGTAACCCCTGGGCAAAAGATAATGTCTGAATGATTCTAAACTATTGTACCATTTTCTTTTTTCTCAGAATTTCCACTTTTATTAAATAGCAAAAACGTTTCGCAGGCTTGTGTGTGAGATTATAATGATAGTGAACAACAAAAAATAAGGAGGTTTACATGGGAAACAATCAGGATCCACAAAGGTATATTGCGGATGAAAATCGGTATGGTTCGATGGCGTATCGACGCTGCGGGAATAGCGGTATCAAGCTGCCAATGGTTTCATTGGGATTGTGGCACAATTTTGGAGGTTATGCGTTTTTTGAAAATAGCAGGGCGATGATCAGAAAAGCCTTCGACCTGGGAATCACCCATTTTGATCTTGCCAATAACTACGGTCCACCTGAGGGGTCTGCTGAGGAGAATTTTGGGCAGATTCTCCGCCAGAATTTGGGACAATACCGCGATGAGTTGATTATATCGACCAAAGCGGGCTATTACATGTGGCCTGGTCCCTATGGTGAATGGGGATCGAAAAAGTATTTGATCGCAAGCCTTGATCAAAGCCTGAAAAGAATGGGCTTGGACTATGTTGATATTTTTTATTCGCATCGTTATGACCCGGATACACCTCTGGAAGAGACGATGATGGCGCTTGATCAAATTGTCAGGTCCGGTAAAGCACTTTATGTTGGAATCTCATCTTATGGACCAAAGATGACATTAAAAGCGTTGGAAATCCTGAAGCAACTGGGAACCCCTTGTTTGATCCATCAATCATCCTATTCGATGTTGAACCGATGGGTTGAGGAGGAACTTCTGGATGTTCTGGGTGAACATGGTGTGGGGATGATCGCGTTTTCTCCTTTGGCGCAGGGCATGTTAACGGATAAATATTTATCCGGCATCCCTGAAGGTTCCAGGGTGACCAAAGTTAGCTCTCTAAGAGAATCATTTCTCTCCGAAGAAAATTTGAAAAATATTTCAGCGCTAAATCAGATCGCGCAGGAACGTGGACAAACCCTGGCGCAGATGGCTTTGGCATGGGTGCTGCGTGATGAGCGGGTGACGAGCGTTTTGATTGGCGCCAGCACCCCGGAACAGGTCCAGGAAAATGTCGATGCTCTGAAAGCACTTTCTTTTTCTGAAGAGGAATTGGAAAAAATCGATCGTTATGCTGTCGATGCAAATATTAACATCTGGGCAAAATCAAGCAACTTTGGATAGCGGGTTGTTTTTTGGTTTACCTGTTATTCCCGTTGAATAACAGCCTGACGCCCATAACAACACTTTTTCGAGTGATCGAAATGGTCAAGCGGGACGCTGATTATGGCATGCGTACAATGCTTGGAGGGATGGCCGAGTATTGCATTGTGAAAATGATGAGATAACACGACTTGCTTTCCAAATAAAGCTGAAAATAATTGCCGAAATGATGAGCTTTAGGTAAGATTAAGTGGGGTTGCATCAATGAAAAAATGTGCAACCCCTATGTTTGCCAGTTGAACATTTATTTATCGTCATGACCGGAAAATGCTAAGAATTTCCCATTGGGTCATCGTTTATTCTGACAATTTAAAAAATCACGGAGACTTTAAATGACTGAAGAGAAAATTCAAACCATAGAAGAAGTGACAGCGCTGATCGAAGAGCAATCACTTACCAAAGAGCAATTGATGACGTATTTGCGTCAGATGATGGAAATTCGCGCTTTGGAGAACAATATCCATAATTTACTCAGCAAAGCGGTATTGAAAGGTGCTTCTCACCTTTATGCAGGGCAGGAAGCTGTGGCGGTCGGCGCGATTGGCGCCCTTAAGGATACGGATTTTATCACCAGCACCCATCGCGGTCACGGCCACGCCCATGCTCATGGCGACTCAGCTGCAAAAACCGATGAAGCCAAACAGGAACACTACAACAAGATGATGGCAGAGGTTTTGGGGAAATCAGATGGGTATTGCAAAGGCAAGGGTGGTTCGATGCACATTGCCGATGTTGAGCACGGAAATCTTGGCGCCACGGGCATCGTTGCCGGCAATATCCCGGTTGCAGTCGGCGCCGCACTGGCGCAGAAAATCAAGAAAACAGATTCTGTCGTGTTGTGTTTTTTTGGCGATGGCGCCACGAACACCGGCAACTTTCACGAATCATTGAACATGGCTTCGATTTGGGATTTGCCTGTGATTTTCATTGTTGAAAATAACAAATACGCCATGTCTGTGCCATGGAAAAAATCAAGCAAGCTGGAACACGCGGCGGATCGGGCTGCTGCTTATGGCATACCCGGCATGATCGTGGACGGGATGGATGTATTAAAAGTTCGCAAAGCCGTCTCAGAAGCAGTCGACCGCGCCCGCACAGGTGAGGGTCCGACGCTGGTCGAATGTGAAACCTATCGCTATTACGGGCATTCCCATTCTGATCCACGAGCATACCGTACACGTGAAGAGGAAGCTGAATACAGGGCAAAAGACCCGATTAAAAATCTTTCAAAAGACCTCTCGATTATCGGGTTCTTACAGGATGAAGAATTTGATCAGATGGAAGAGCAGGTCGATGAAAAATTGGATGCGGCCATGCAATTCAGCGAGAACTCACCGGAACCAAGCCCCGATCAGCTCTATACGGATGTTTACGCTCCATCGAAAACAACCGAGAAAGATGTTGAAGCTGAAAAACTGCTCAGAGAAAAAGTAAAAAACAGCAATGACATGCGAGAGATCACCTATGTTCAGGCGCTTGTTGAAGCCATGCGCGAAGAAATGCAGCGAGATGAACATGTTTTTATTATGGGTGAGGATGTGGGACTTTATGGCGGCGCTTATGGCGCCACAAGGGGGCTTATGGATGAATTTGGACAGGAAAGGGTGATTGATACACCGATTTCAGAAGCAACGATCGGTGGTGCAGCCGTTGGTGCAGCGATGGTCGGCATGCGTCCGATCGCTGAGATCATGTATGTGGACTTCACACCGCTGACAATGGACCAAATTGCCAATCAGGGTGCCAAGAACCGGTATATGTTTGGCGGAAAAACGTCTGTTCCCATGGTGCTCCGTACTGAAGGTGGCGCGGGCAGGGCGATTGCAGCGCATCACTCCCAAAGTTTGGAAGCTCTCTGGACGCATTTCCCCGGTATTTATGTGGTGATGCCCTCCACACCCTACGACGCAAAGGGCTTGCTCAAAGCTGCTATCCAGGACGACAACCCTGTTATGTTCATTGAACATAAAATGCTTTACAAAGAAAAAGGGCGTGTCCCAGAAGAAGACTACATCATTCCCTTTGGTGTCGCGGATGTCAAGCGTGAAGGAAAAGATTTAACAATCGTTACTTACTCAAGAATGGTACTTCGCTCTCTTGAAGCAGCAGAGATCCTTGCTAAAGAGGGCATCGATGTCGAGGTGGTTGACCTGCGTACTTTGAATCCGCTGGATATCGATACGGTGATTAAATCCATTCAGAAAACGGGTCGGTTCGTGGGTGTAACCGAAGCCTATGAGAATTCAAGTTTTATCAACGAGGTGATGGCGCAGATCAACGACAAAGCTTTTGATTGGCTCGATGCGCCGATGGTGCGGGTTGCCTCTGCAAATGTCCCTGTGCCACGTGCAGAAGTTCTGGAAGATTTGGCAATCCCCAACGTGGATAAAATTGTCGAAGCGTGCAGAAAGGTGATGAGCTGATGGCTGAAGATCTGTTTATCCCAAAATTAGGGCAGACTGTTGAAGAAGTCGTTCTGATCAACTGGCTTGTGGAAGATGGGGCAAAGGTCGATTTTGGTGACCCTGTCCTGGAAGTTGAGACGGATAAGGCAATTTTCAATGTTGAAGCCAATGCAAAGGGCTATCTTCGCATTGGGCCTTATCAGGTGGGTGAGACCTTACCGGTGTTGACGGTTGTCGCGACAATTGGCAAAAAGGATGAAGGTTTTTCTCCTGCTGGCCAAAAAACGGATCAGACAGAAAGCGACCAGCCAGAAACAGTGGAAGAGCCTGCACACGAAACGGCTCAGGTTGCCATCGAAAAGACTGATGAGATCATCGACGATGGACCCCTTCGAGAGAAGATCTTTGTTTCGCCCCGAGCGAAAAAACTGGCTCTGGAAAAAAACGTTGACCTCAGCAAAGTGCCGCCAACTGGTGGTGAGGGTGTCAGGATCATCGAGCAGGACGTGATGAACTATCTGCAGCCAGATTTCAAAGCCACACCCATTGCGGCTGAGATTGCCCGCGAAGTGGGATTGGATATCTCCACTCTGGCTGGCTCAGGTCCGAAGGGTGTGATCACCCGCGGTGATGTTGAAAGTGCCATTCGAAGCCAATTGGCTATCCCGGCAAAGGCGCCCCTGGCGCCGGTGGCGTCCCCTCAAATAAATTATGCAGACCTCGGGGTAAGCGAAGTTAAACCTTTGGCGAGCGTGCGAAAGGTGATTTTTGAGCGGATGGCTGCCAGCGTGCATACCACAGCAAGGGTCACAATGGTCACAGAAGCCGATGCATCCAATCTGGTTGCATTTCGAGAGAGGTTGAAAGCCGAAAAAGCGGAAGAATACGGATTTGCACCGGGTTACAATGAGCTGTTGGGCATCATTGTTGCCAGAACATTACGAGCCTTCCCCTATATGAACGCCCGCCTGAGCGCCGATGGAAGCCAGATTGAATCCCTGGATGAAGTCAACCTGGGCATTGCTGTGGATACGGAGCGAGGATTGCTGGTACCGGTTGTGAAAAACGCTGATCAGGCTGATCTTAAGACGTTTGGCAGTCGTTTTCGGTCACTGGTAGAGAGCGCACTGTCCGGTCGGATCTCTCCGGATGATCTCATGGGTGGAACCTTTACCATCACCAACCTTGGAAATTATGATGTGGATGCATTCACGCCGGTGATCAATTTGCCCGAAGTTGCCATTCTTGGGATTGGACGTATTCAGGACAAAGTTGTCCCTGTTCAGGGTGAGCCGGCAATTCGCAAAATGATCACCCTGAGCCTGGTCTTTGACCACCGCATTGTAGATGGCGCACCGGCTGCACGATTCCTGCAAAAGGTCAAGGAGGTGATAGAATACCCGATTATGATTTTCGTATAGTCAATGATTTGTTAATTGATAACCGCCCTGTGGAAGGGCGGTTTATTTATTAAATTTTATTATTTGAGGTGGCTGCTCCCCAATTATTATTGGGAATATACGAATTATTTCGACGTCCTCGAAAACAAATAAGCGCCCAGGCGATAACTCCGCCAGGGAACAGGAATGGACGAAAGCTTATTCGTCTTTTTTTATCCTGGCAGTTCTGAACCATAACCCAAAAATGAGCACAGCCAGGCCGAGCGCCATACCGGTGATTTGTGCCCAGTTAATTCCGGGGTAGGACCCGATCCCAATGAAATCCGCAATCAGGGAAAGGAGGGCAAACAATCCTCCGCCGATGATCAGGATCAGACTGATGGTTTTCTTTGACATAATTTAATCCTCCCATATAAAAATTTGTTGGAACCTTGAGCTGCGTTCATCGTCATTTTGAATTTGATCAGTTAGAGCAATTTTAGCATAACCAGGTCACATGACTGGCTTTTTTGTGGTGAAAATGCTGATAAAGATCCGAAGTTAGTCGAGTAAGAATCGGTAAAGATAAATGTCAGGAAAACTATTTTTCAGTCGCAGTTGTGGCGAATAATCTGCAACATCAAAGGGGATAGAAAACAGATCTTTGGGGTCTTCGATCACATTCAGCAATGATGTTTGTGGCTCAAAATAAAGGAAAACAAAGCGTGAATAATCGTCATCGATTGGGAACCAATTATCTGGATGGTTGGGCAGGTCGATATAAAAGTACTCTCCAAACAAAGATGGGTTGTTGTACAAAACATGTAGAGCAGATTGGATTTCCCAATCCCCGTGAAATGGGAGCATTTCAAAGGGTGCCAGCTCAGTAAAACCTGGAATAGCGACGACAACAATCGTCCCGTCTTCAAAATTTGGTGCGAGTCTGAACATGGATTGCCATAAAGCCTTGTTGGTCTCCCATATTTGGTTTCTTTCGTTTTGAGAAACAACCTGAAAGGCCATTCCCAGAATGACCAGCGGAAGAATAGCATAGAGCAAGGCTCGTTGTGGATTGCTTTTATTCGATTTAATTAATGTGATCAGACTTGCAATCCCCGCTGTTAATGCGAGGGCGGCGCCAGGAATCGCCGAATAATTCACGCGAGAACTGTCACCGTAGAAGATGGGTTGATAAAGGCTGATGATGGGGATGTAGCCCGCCGCCCAAAACATCAACCCAAGCCCCGTGATTTTCAGCAAGGTATTAATTTTCTGTTTTCTCTCTGAATAGACGTAATCCGGGTTTGATCTTGCTGATTTCTTAATCCCTGGGAGGAGGAAGGCAAAAACCAGGGCAGCGAGGATGAGGATCCCAACAAAAGCATAATATTTATAATCCCCAAAAATGAAAAGGAGCGGTCCGACCCAGTTGAACAGGAAAATAAAAAAGCCCTGAACATAGCGTGCGATGATCGTTTGAATTGAGAGGCTCATATAGGACAAGTATTCATCCTGGACGCCGAAAAACCGCGGTTGAAGGAAAACTCGCCAGGCCATGAAGCCGATCCCAATAAGGATTGGGGTGATCATCCCGATTCGCCTGTTCCTGGGCATATCTTTGGGGAATATGGATAAGGTGAGGGCGGCGAGCATCACGATCCCGAAACTTGATTCATAAATCCCAAGGGAAAAAAGAAAGAGAAAATTTCCAACAACCATGAAGAGGAGCTTGCCGGTCTTTGCGAACAGCACGAACAGCAGAATTGCACTCAAAGCGGCTAACAGCGAAAGCGTGATCGGTGAAAGGATCAACCATGTCCGCGCATAATTGACCGGGTAGATCAGGAAAAGCAGGGCGGCAGGCAGGGCAAGCCATGTGGTTTTTGGAAAAGCGTTTTTAATGATTTCGTGAAAAATGATTCCGGTGGTAAACAGGAGAAACCAGTTCATGACGTAATACAACGAAATATTTAATCCTAACAATGGGGTTATAACGGCAAATAGAAAAGAAATCAGGGGACGCCGATCTGAAAGAACAATCCACTTTAAAGGATCGAAGATTTGCGGCTCAACCAGCCAATTCCAGTCATCGCTTCGGAGAGGTGGCGAAGAAAAATACCTGGGGTCGAGAATAAAGATCAGAGATACTAAAAAAATTGGGATAACCCATAGCCATGAACGTATTTTGTTGACATGCTCTGTGTTTTTCATCATTTCATTTTCTCTATTCTGAAATCAAGAAATAAATATCCTAAATATTTGTAAAGAATTGCTGGATCTTTGCTACCACATATTCTGCCATTGCCATGGTCATATCAGGGCTGATCGGGAGACTCAATTCTGTGCTGGCAATCCTCTCAGCGATTGGGAAATCCCCTTTGGAAAACCCCATAAAGGCATAGGCTTTTGATAGATGGGGAGGAATCGGGTAATGAATGAGCGTTTCAATGCCTTCATCCTTCAAAAAAGTCTGGAGTTGATCACGGTTATCGTAACAAAGTGGGTAGATGTGCCAGATCGGGGTCGCCCAATCCGGAACGGCCGGGATAACCAACCCCGGGATTTTGCTCAAGTGTTCGGAATAAAACCTGGCTATTCCTCTCCGGTGTGCATTCCAACCATCCAAATAGGGCAATTTTACACTCAGAAATACCGCCTGAAGCTCATCAAGACGAGAGTTAAACCCCAATAACTCGTTCTGATATTTCTTTTCGGAGCCATAATTTCTCAGCGCTCGGATTTCTTTGGCAAGGGCCTCATCGTTTGTGGTCACTGCCCCTGCGTCACCCAGGGCTCCCAGGTTTTTACCTGGATAAAAACTGAATCCGGCTGCATGACCTAAATTGCCGCATGCTCTGTCTAAAAAATAGGCTCCCTGAGCCTGGGCGGCGTCTTCAATGACAACCAGTGCATGACGATTGGCGATCTCATTGATCCCGTCCATCTCAGCGGATTGTCCGTAAAGGTGTACGGGCAAAATGGCGCGAGTCGCGCCTGTAATCGCGGCTTCGATTCTGGCAGGATCGAGGTTATACGTCGATGGGTCGGGTTCAACCGGGACGGGTATCGCCCCACTGTATGTGACCGCCAGCCAGGTGGCGATGTAGGTGTTTGATGGGACAATTACTTCATCACCCACACCTATGCCATAGGCTCTCAAGATCAAATGCAGAGCCTCCAAGCCATTTCCAACGCCAATACAATAATTTGATCCTAAGTAGGCAGCGAATTCATCTTCGAACTTCTCAAGAGCCTTTCCTAGGATGAACCAGCCAGAATTGAGCACCTTCTGAAACGCTTCATTCAGCGATTCTGATAAGTTTTGATTGGCTACTTTGAGGTCAAGATATGGAATTTGTTTCATTTTGGCATCCCCTGAACAGTGTTTTTGAACGCGTGATATTCACGGATATAGTTGCTTTCATCAAACAATTGAGAAGCGAGCACCAGACAAACCGAACCGGTTGTGAAATTATGCAACTCTCGCCAAAACAGAGGTGGGATCAACAGCCCTTGATAGGCACGATTCAGCAAAAACACCTGTCGTTCAGAGCCGTCGTCGATCATCACTTCAAAGCTGCCTGAGATGGCAATCAGAAACTGATCGCAGGATTTCAGTGCATGACCTGCCCGACTTTCACCACCCGGCACGTCATATAAATAAAAGACGCGCTGGATTTCAAATGGCACATGGCGGCAACTTTCGATAAATGATAAATTGCCGCGCACATCGGCAAATTTTGGTAACTCAATGATACGGCAACATTCTTCTTGATTGTTTTTCATGATTTTACCTTTGGGGATTAATAAGCTATGATTGTGAAATGGCGGAGTGAAGGCGTAAACAATCCCGAAATCAATGTCAGGGATCAGTCGATGAGTTCGATTTCAACTACTGATTCCGGTAATCCAACGATTTCGTCAAATATTCGCCAGATATACTGCCCGATGATTCCGAGCATGGTCAGGATCAGCCCTGAAAGAAATGCGGTCAGGGTAAATAAGGATGCAAACCCGCGTACTTCAATTCCCTTAATCAACACCTCAAATATTGTAAACAATCCATATCCAAAACTGACGATCGCCAGGGCGATCCCGATCCAGGAAATGATATGGATCGGGATAACCGAATAACCCAGTATGGAATCGATGAAATAGTTAAACTTCTTGGCAAACGTCCAACGAGACTTACCGAATTCGCGCTTCTGGCGTTTGTATTTAATGACGATGGGTTCATATCCCAGAGAAAACGCAAAGAGTGCGGGATTGATATTTTTACCGCTGTTGCGCATGTAGGGCAGCATATCCCTGTCCATCAATGCAAGATCATAACCGCCTTTGGGGTAATTGCGGATCACAAAACTGCGCACCATCCTGTAATAAAGGTTGGCGAATAAGGTCGTCAGAGGTGGGTCGACGCGCTCTTCACGGGTACAGATGATGAACTTTTCGCCAGCTAACCAATAATCGGCCATCTCATCAATTAATTCGGGTGGATCCTGAAGGTCTGCCGCCAGGCAGCAAAAGCAATCCCCTGTGACATAGGGATAGCCAGCCTTCTCTGCTCTGACATTACCGAAGTTCCGGGTCAGCTTGATGATTTTTGTTTCTGGTCTTGCGTGTTTGATATTCAACAATTCAGCGAAGGAATCGTCACCGGAGCCGTCATCCACAAATATCAATTCGGTGGCAATATCTTTATTGATCAGGGATTGTTCCAGTTTTTGAAGATGAACAAATAAGTGGGGCAAGGATTGCTCATTGTAATAAACTGGAACGACAATGGATAGTTTTTTCACTGGAATATTTCTTTCACTTTAAATTATTGAACCTGTCAATTATATTTCTAATCATATCACAAGCCAAGTTGGGGAGTAGATTGAAATTTTCTGTGTGTCATCCAGGATTGCTTGCAAGTATAATATTCACCATGAAACCGATTGAGTACGAACGCATGTTCGCGGCTGAAGATGGTCACTGGTGGTATCAAGGAATGGCAACAATTACCCGCGCCATCCTGGATCGCCATCTGCCGCGGAAGGAAAATCGCGAAATTTTAGATGCCGGCTGTGGAACCGGGGGTGCAATGGCATCTATCCTCAATGATTATGGACGGGTGACTGGCTTTGACCTGTCTATGAAGGGTTTAACCTTTTGTAAAGCGCGAAACCTGAAGCGCATTTTTTCAGCGTTTGTCACCAAAATCCCGATTGAAAACGAGCGATTTGATCTCGTTACAAGTTTTGATGTGCTTAATCATGTGGAAGATGACCGTTTGGCGATGAAAGAATTAACGCGCATGCTCAGACCCGAGGGGTATTTGTTGGTGCGCTTGCCAGCCTATGAATGGATGAGACGGCAGCATGACGTCCAGGTAAGCACGGTTCGCCGCTACACGTGCCGGCAGGTGAAAAGGCTCTTCAGCAGTTGCGGATTCCAATCGGTCAGATTGACCTATGCCAATACATTTTTATTCCCCCTGGCAGTGGCGAATGTAATCTTTGAAAAAATTCATCCTCCCCGGCCTGATTCAAGCGAACTCTCAACATCATCAGGTGGACTTAACAGCCTGTTTAAATTGATATTGAGTTGTGAAGCGCCCTTTGCTGCGCGCTTTTTGTTGCCCTTTGGGTTGAGCCTGGTTGCATTGGGAAAGAAGGGGGAATAAACGGTAAAAGCGGGCGATGGGATTCGAACCCACGGATGGTAGCTTGGGAAGACCATTTTGTTCAAGCCTTGTATACCACATAAAAACCGCTTGGAGTTGTTCTGGGAGGCTTTTGTAGATAATCGTTGGTCAAAAAATTAACGAAGCTCATGTCCACATACTTATTTATAATAACTATTTGCCCATTATTGTAAAACAAAAATAACCTGCGAGAAAAAATTAGCTTCGTATGACAATTATTTGATTGCTGGGAAAGTCAGTGTCATGTATTCTACATATATGTGCAATAAAGCTGGTGAATGAAAGGTAAGCTGCGGCAGAATAAGTGCCTTTCAACCTGCCAGAAAGACCGTCATAAAAGAGGTCTCATCAGAGGATATAAGAAAATTTCAGGCCTTGAAAATGGATTGACTTTGATCTTCCTGTGATGCTTTTAAAAAACCACCGTTCCACTTAAAACTTAAATCTGCTAACTATTAAATGTATGATGAATTCCTCTATCCCCATCTCTTTGAACTTCATCATTGAATGAATCCAGCATGGCTGCACCCTGGCGGTATTGATAAGGCCACATGGATCGCAAATGGAACAAGGCAACCCGGTCTTGATCTTTAAGTTCTTGGGCAAGATCATGCTGTTTACCCGGCATCGCAGACAGGTTCCCATTAATGAAGGTGATGCCCCGCGATTCGGTGGGAAGATTAATTTTATCCAACAGGTCTTGCATTGTTGCACCATCTGGCAGTTCAATCTTCAGTTGTGCAAAACCGGGTTGGGCATCTTCACCGGCATAGCTTGCCAACTCTCCGTAGAGCCATGTGTCAATCACAATCATCTCATAATTCCCTTCAATCAAAAAATTGCCTGTCTATTGCTGAGTAACCTGCCATCGAATGGCTTTATCCGCCGCCGATGGGCGGGAATAATCCAACTTCGTCACCAGGTTCTAACACATAATCCCATTTACGCGCACGACCGTTCACAAATTTTACACGCACGCTCTCTTCCGGAATGTCCAATTTGTCAAGCAGGGCAATCAACCGGGTACCTTGATCGACTACTATGACAAACGGCTTGGCGCTCTCGCCGCCTGGGGCATACCTGCCCAATGTGGCAAATAATTTAACCCTGATTTGCATCATCACTTTGATTTGAATGAACGACTGGATGGAATCTCAATATTAATACTTCCACTCCATGATGATAACATGGATACTGCATCCAGGTTTAAAACCGGGGCTGTCGTCTCCCTGGATCAGACAGCCCCTGACATTTACTTTATGAGCCTTCTACCAGATGTTTTACAACTCGCCATAAACTTTATCTAAAGTCTCCTCATCAATTTCAAAGACGACATTATGTGGTGGAAGCGGTTCTGTGTGCATAAACTCTGGTATGCGGTCAGCCTGTTTACCGATGCCCGCTGCCTCGTTGAATTTGCGTTCAACACGCAGCACTTCGGTTCCTAATTCAAGGATGTCATCAGCCGTCCATTTGGTCCCCAGCACACCGTTGACCTCGTCGATCATCCCCTGGTAGCCACTGGCGATATCCAAGATGGCAAACGCAATGAACAGGCAATGCCCGCTGGTATCGATAAACGCCGTCGTGGCCTGGAAGGCCCGGCTGAGGGCGACTTTTCCTTCTTTTGAAAGCGGGTCCAGATCGTCCATGACAGCAAGGATTTCCGGGGCGATCGTGTACCCTGCGGTGTGATCGGCGCCCATCGTGGATGTGGCATAGGTTATCCCAATCCCTTTGACCGCACGTGGCTCGTAGGCAGGCATTCCCTGACCTTTGACAGCAGGCGTTCGGACCACGCCCAGAATCTTACCGGCTGTGCCTGTGCCACTGCCTAAAATGCGACCGATTGGCTCGCCTTTACCCATCTTGTGCACCATCTCAATAGCAGCCTCACCGTCTCCGAAGGGCAGCACGCCGGCTTCCATGGCAACACCGAGGGTCACCCCGGTTTCAATCGTGTCAAGCCCATAGCCGTTGCACAGTTTGACCAATTCAGCAATCGTATCCAGATCATCAATCTCAAGGTTGGCGCCAAACGCCCAATCTGATTCGTACTCCACGCAAGAAACATGCTCGCTTTTATCTTTTCGATACCAGGTATTCGAGCAGCGGATGATGCACCCAGGACTACAGGCGTGATTGTACCTTTCCTCACCCAATCGTTCTTTAACGCCATCGAAAATGGCTTCGCCGGCGATCTTGGCTGCATTTTCAAAGCGTCCGCGGGAGAAATTCCGGGTCGGTAAGCCGCCGGCTTCATTCAAGATGTTAACCAGAACTGCCGTCCCGTAGGTATTGAGGCCGCCTTTAGGTTTGGTAATGGCATGTTCATTTAATGCCGCTGCCAACTTTTTGCGGCCTTCATCAAACAGCTCCTTATCAGCGATTTCTACTCCCGGCGCCCCGGCGTCATCCAGCAGGATAAATTTGAGTCCTTTGCTGCCCATCACTGAACCCAATCCACCCCGTCCTGCAAACCGACTGGGATTCTGCGACATATCTTCGAAAATCACACCAGCGTTGCCATAAGCATGTTCACTGGCCATACCAATCCCGCAGACAGAAACCCTTCGGCCCTCAAACTTTTTAAAAACCATGGGATAGACGTCATACGCATCCTGGCCGGCAAATTCTGTGGCGTCAAACCATTCAAGCGTCGGTTGTCCTGTTTCTTTATCCAGGCCAATCACCAAACCCCAGAATTCTCCTTCCTCCTCCGGTTGCCCCTCCACGATCAGGGCCTTGATGCGCATCCTGCCGAGCCTCCATGCCCAGGGTGTGCCCGCGTTTGATTCCTTGATGCCCCCTGTCAGTGGCGATTTTCCGCCGACAGAGATGCGCGAGGATGACGGCGCAGACGTTCCCGTCACAAAGCCAGGTGAAAACACCAGCTTGTTGTTCGGGCCAAGGGGATGCGCCAGCGGGGGAACTTCATCGGCGATCAAGTTTGATGTGAGCGATCGTCCGGCCAGTTTTTTATACTTTTCCGGAACTTGTGTTAATTGATGCGTTCGATCTTTCATATTTATTCTTAAAAACCACATTTTTGCCTCCTTTTAGTTTGAAAAAGATATTCGTTGTTGACGAACCTAACGTTTTTTACCAATTGATTGTTTCTTAGAACAAGTCTATGTGAATAAAAAAGGAGTTACTCCTCGAATTGACGAGGAATAACTCCTTTGCGCAATGGCGGGCATTGCAATTACTCACAATACCGTATCGTTCAACGTAACCCGGCAGGTCAGGCTGAATCGGAGTCGCTTAGCCAGTATTTTTTAATATTACCTGTTACTACTTTATCATATTTTAATCTACTTGTCTAACAATTTCAAAATTTGGTTTCTGTCAAGAATTTCTATATTTCCAAACAATCAGAGAACTCCTTACCTTCATTATAAGCAATTCGCTAACTCAGATGCTGCGTTCTCTCAATCTTCTGGTAGGTCAAGGGGTTCATTAATGTGGGATGCTCCGCAGTGTTCTGTCTAATCAAGCAGCGCCTCTATTTCGGTGTTTTCTCCACAGACAGGACAGTTTGGGTCTTTCAGGACTTCGACGTGCTCAAATTCTGCGGTCAGGCTGTTGATCAGCACCAATTTCCCACCCAGCGTTTCACCAATTCCGAGAATAATTTTAAGGATCTCCGCAGCCTGCAGCAACCCTACCAACCCGGGCAACACCCCAAAAACACCGCTGTCAGCAGGTGGGGGGATGTGCTCAGACGGCGGGGGGCTGCCAAACACACAGCGATAACAGGGCCCGATCCGAGAATCAAACAACGCCATCTGGCCATCAAATACCTGAATTGCGCCATATACATAGGGCCGTGCAGTCAACACACACAGATCGTTGATCAGGTAGCGCGTGGTCAGGTTATCCGTCCCATCCACAATGATGTTAAAACCCTCAGCGATTTCTTTGGCGTTTTCAGATGTGAAAGCCACAGGGAAAATATCAATCTGACAATGGGGGTTTAAGCCTGTTAAGCGCTCTTCGGCAACCTCAACTTTCATTTCCCCTACCATGTTGAAACTGTACAAAACCTGCCGCTGCAAATTTGACAGGCTCACCCGGTCAGGATCAACAATCCCGATCCGCCCAATGCCCGCTGCAGCCAGATAAAGACTGATCGGAGAGCCCAACCCACCGGCGCCGATGATCAACACCGACGCTTGTTTTAACTTTCTTTGACCGTCAATGCCAACCTGGGGCAGCAGAATCTGTTTTGAGTATTGGAGTAACTCTGATTGCGAAAAACCTGAAATCATTACAGGACCTTTGCTGGTCATTCATTATAATGATGATTTTCAGTATACCATAAATAATTTATTGAGAATCACCAACAAGCTTCTTGATATTTACAACCCTCCTTCTTGGAACAAAAATTGGCATCAATGACAAACTGTTTGGTAATTTATAAAATATGTCGTCCCCGCTTTTGGGGAAGAGGCAGGGTAAAAACCCAGAAAACAATTTCTGAAAAGTGAAAATTCTCCTGATAGAACAAATAGAAAACTAGGTACACAAAACGCAATTTGCGCGACTTGTCCAGACACTAACAATGATCCTGAGTGTGCCCATCGCTGCCTGGCAAGAGAGAACAAGGTCGGAAAGTGGGGTTTTAAAGTATTTCCGAAGCTAACATTCTATTTTGGGTATTTGGATTCTGGCGTTCCATAAAAAGCGCCTCCGTTGTTTGTAGACCCTCCCAGAGGGCTTAGAACGGAAGCGTTTTTTGAAAAGCGGGCGATGGGACTCGAACCCACGAGTGGTAGCTTGGCAATGTAATATCTCTCTTGGAGATCTTTTTTATCTTTTCCTGGTTGTTGGGCTAACTTTTGAAAGGATAGTGTGATCTACATTTCTATGATTTTACAGAAAAAATGTTACACTAGCCAATTCAGGGGCAGGTTAATAATCTAATAGGTAGTATAAATCCTTATAATACTCCAGAACGATGATGGTTGTGTTTGGAGGGATCTGATCAGCGATGCCGTGCGCGGCAACAGCAAAACCCAATCTGTCCACACCATGACCGTAATTAGAATGGGCAACCTCTACGCTCAGTAAAGATCCATCCATGGCTTTCGAGATCTCTTTCATCTTCTCCTCAAAAGCCTCAAAATTGTCCGCCTCAACACTGTCCACCTCAATACTGTCCATAAAAGCCATAGGCTCAGGATGTGTCAAGCTCAGGTATCTGATTCCATCAACGATTTCATCACGTTCAACATCAAACCAGTAGAGCTGCTGTTTGTAATATTCAGCCAACTCTTCCCCGCTGGCATTGGGTACCGTATAGAATCGCCATGGATTCATCGGTCCTCCAATCCCATCCACCTCCAGCAAAAATTCTGCTCCCCGGTAAACCATGTCTTCCATCCAAACGACTTCATCAGAAGGTGGCTGGCTCTCACTTTCTGCGGGGGGATCGGCTGGGACATCAACCGCAGTGGATTCATCTTCCCTCACATTCTGCACGGGCTTGCCTGGGCTGCACGCTGTTAACAGCAATATAACCAGAAAACAAACCAAGATATTGACTTTGATGATGGGGGATTTATTCTTCATTTCCGTTTCTCCTTTCAGGCATAGTGTCTTTTTTTAGGAGGCGTGAGATGTAAGATGTTACAAGCAGCCTCAAAGTATTATACCCGTAACAGGGGTGATGGTCAACCGTAGGTACGCTATGTTATTTAAACTTCAAAAGTGAACTGCTTAAACTTAAAAAGTAAACCATTTAAAGCTGAAAAGTGAACCGTTGAAATCATCACAAAAGATACATGATTGGGTAGATTCCTCAGAAACTGGAGGAATCGATGTCTCAACCTCATAAAAGGCTGACGGGCGACCAAGGACGCGCCTTTTTCCATAGTTGTTGCCAGGGAGCCTTATCACAAACGGAAATTCCGAAAGTGTTGGAGATTGGTAAAACACGTTTCTTTGCCCTATTAAAGGTCTTTCGAGAAGATCCCCAAAATTTCACTATCGCTTATAACCGTAGGACACCGGCCAAATTATCCTCACAAACAGAAAGCAAGATAAAAAAAGCTTTACCGAAAGAGAAAAAGATTGTGAAGGATCCGGATTTACCCATTTCCGTATACAATTACTCGGCTATTAATAATCGCTTGAAGAAGGAAGACAAAAGGAAAGCGCAATAACTTCTATCCGTCCCATACAAAAGATGGATGATCTAAAAAAATTATCTTTGGTTGTTTATAAAATGGGGAGATTATCATATACTCTTAATTTCTCAATCTCGTTGTTTAGATACAAAAATTGATCTAATTGTTCTGCTATCCAGAAAAGCAAAAGCAATCCAAGATAACACATACGTGTCTTAACCTTCACCTCTGTGATTCCGAGCTATAAATTAAAATGTGATACTCCCAACGTGTATGGGGGAAACCATTGACCACGACCGATGAGTTAATTCTACACAAAGTACACACCCACCTGTGTGGGAAAAACGTTTGGGTTGGTAACTTCGTATCGTGTTCTTCCAACCATGCGAGGATTTTCTTGAGTGAATATTCATAAAACTTTAGCGTGTTTTCAGTGCACATCATTGCCTGACGGGAGAGCAAAAAGTCTAAATATGCATTGTTAAAATTTTCCGAAGCTAATGTCTTAAATTGGGATTTTTGATTCTGGTTTTTCACAAAAAAGCGCCTCCGTTGCTTGTAGACCCTCCCAGAGGGCTTAGAACGGAAGCGATTTTTGAAAAGCGGGCGATGGGATTCGAACCCACGAGTGGTAGCTTGGGAAGCTAAAATTTTATTTTGTCGCCTGCTTTGTCTGCTATGACGTGATAACCCCGGTGATTTGATGAGGTTACCACTCCAGGAGCAATGGAAGATTTTGCAGTGGGTAAAAATAGGCTACCAGGTCAGAAAAATATAATTGTAAGTACCTATGTTTCAAATTTAAAACTTTGTTGAGTGGGGTACTCTCTATAATTAATAATCGTAATTTTATCTTCGGCTATCTTTGGGAAATCAGAGTCACTGGAATAAATGGTAGAAGCATTGATTGATAATGCAATTGCAATAATCTGCTCATCTGTTCGAATGTGATCTCGTGGTGTCCCGCTACTGCAAAGTCTATTTCTTTTTTCGAGATTTATTAGACTGATCAAATGCTGAGTTGCATTTAAGTACAATCCAACAATCTTAAAATACTTAGCTATTCCCTGGTAAACTTCATTTCTTTTTTGTAGATCATCAATGCAAATAAGAACTTCCTGTATCGCTTGAACGGGAATAAAAATTTCATATTTTTTCTTCACTAAATCATTGACTAAAGTCTTAGCAGCTATATGTTCTTGTGATTCTTTTGGATTTAATCCTAAATATGCTGAAAGTACACAACTATCAAAAACAACTACATTCGATTCTGATTTCATTTAGTTGTACCCCTTCGGATTTCAGTTAACTTCTCATGCATTTCAGCCGTTGATGAGAATATACTTGGGACGGTAGAAATAAACTTAGCGCTTTCTTCGAGCCAATTTCTGTCATCATAAGGAAGAAGTTCTATAAATTTACAGCGCGTGTCAATTTCCATCGTTAAAGTATGAATCTTGCAATCAACCACAACCCCAATATTCCTATAAAGTTTGTTGGCTAAATCGGCTGCATCTTTCTCAGTAATCCCACCAATAACAAATTCTGTGTTGGTATGGTCAACTAAATGGAAATTAGGAGTTTTTCCACCAACATTAATCATCTTTCCATAAATGGTCCGACGCTCTTCTATGATGACATCTCCAATATCATAAAAAGAAGGCTCATAGGCAATGTCAACGCCTGCAGTATCAAAAAGTTTTAATGCAAGGTTTGGATCAATCAATTCACGATTTAGTAAATTTGCATTTTTCTTAATAGCATATGGAAGTTCATTCTTGTTGCTATTCTTAAAAGTTTTGATCATGAGATCGTTTGCTTTTACAGGACTTTCTGATTTAACTTCTAAGGAAATATCCGTACAGCAGGCATTGATATTCGTCAAAAAAAACTCATTTAGTGTAAACTCTTCCCCGTTCAATAAATGAACGTTGAAGGAGCTAATGAGATTGATATAAGCTTCAACGATAGATTTTAACTTTTTCCAAGGAATATTATCCGGACTGGAATTATCGCCGGTTACCTGAAAATGAATGGTGTTGCTTTCAATGCTTTTCATTATAAACTCCAAATGAGGGGCATATTTGTTTTAATTATACTTTGAAACAATAATCATGAAAAAACTGCTTCTTCGTATTAAACGCAACTTTTTAAATTGTTTGTTACCATACCTACCCCCAGAGATTACTCAGTATCTGGGGGGTAAGTATTGGAATGATTAAGTAAATTGTATTTTGATAAACTCAGCATAATTTCTAAAACGACCCAATGAATGATCTGATTATATTTTTTAATCGATTCAGGCGAAATAAATTTTATTTGCTAATTCGAAATAATAATCTTCGGTTATATAGATGGGGTTCTTTTTTAAATACCCTGGATTTGTGGGCAACCTAAATGTTGGTGAATCATTATCTTCTTCTTCGCTTATAAAATTTTTTGTATCAAATGACAGCCCTGGCTGTTTAGATAGTTCATTACCGGTGATGTTCATCGTGATATCTTTGTTATTGATCGGTGCTATGCGTTTATCCAAGTTAACGTTGATTCTTTCTGGCCAGACGCGTAGGAAATTTTCAACAACATCTTTTTGTAAGTAAGGGCAGAAGCGGTATTTGTGCAGCAATGCAGTAACTTGTTTAATTTTTCTCTCTTTATCATAAAGGTAATTACCGAATATATCTTCAAAGTGCCCCCAAACGCTGAAATTAAATTGCCATCCGATGTGCAGTTCCATCTGTCTACAACCCACCAAATTGGGCTGTCTTTGTAAATCTGATCTGCCAATTCCATAACAATAGGCGTCTGGATTTCCGTCTCTTTCGCGGTGATAGATACAAATTGCCGGGTTTGTTAAAAAAGAATTGCTAACAGATTTTCTTCTGTCTACATATAAAAAATAGTCGACCCTATGTGAGAGTTTGTTCATAAGGCTTTGTATTCGATAAGCTTTGTTTTTGGGAAGCGAGAGAATAGCATAACGATTTCTGCCTGTGCCTATTTCTTTATAGCCATCCAGCTTATTGATTCGATCAATCGTTTCAGTGATTTTTTTACTTCGTTTAATTAGAAAAACCACTGCAATCTGATTTTCTGGGAGATGATCTTTAATATTGAATGTGATAAGCGTTCTGGCACCACACATGGGACAGAATCGTATGGAAGTAAGATCAATGATTTGATGACATGACTTGCAATACTTCATTTTTTTGTCTCTTGAAATTATAGAACATCTGTGCTATATTTATCCTATTGAGAGAGTCGAAGCCTGAGAGGGAAAGATGAGAGTTGCACGTTTTGAAAAATCTGGCAGCAGTTTCATAGAGTTGACTTTCCTTGGGAAAACGATTCTAATTGTTATTAGAGGTCATGATAAGAAAGGGTAAACAAAATGACTGAAAAAATTTACGCGCCGCTAGATCCAGAAAATAAAAGACTGGAAGCGATTCTTGCAATTGCAAGAATAGTTAATGACTTGCCATATGATGAGACTTTTAAGTTGGAGCTTTTTAAAACAATTATTGCGAAGTGTTTTGATTAACTGCTTTAATTAACTCTAACTCTCTTCAATAATTTGCTTTATTTCGTCGCCCGTTATTCCTCTACCTCGGCTAATCGCGTTTTGCAATATATATAATATTTTTGCTTCTGCAGCAGTAGTGCTCTCTATTGACTTTCCTTCTATTTCTAAAGCACTCATCAATTGACGAGCACAATTCAAAACAGCAACGTAATAATTATCTTTTGCTTCTGACATAATTACACTCTCCTTTTACTTGCTCAATAAAAACTCCATCATATCCAAAATAGTTTGACGATCATTTTCATTGAGTTGATCAAACTTATACAACAATTCTTCTTTTTGACTGGTGATTTCCGATACTGGTTTTATTAACCCAGCTTCCCGCATTACCTCAACATCAGACTTTCGTAAAAACGGCGCGATTTTTACGCAGGTTTCAAATGATGGTTTCTCTCCATTGATTATGTTTCCAATTATTGGGTGAGAAACACCAACAATTTTCGCAACGTCCCTGCTACTAAGATTGCGCCGTTTCATCTCAGCAACTAATAAATTCCCTAATTTGCTATCCATATAAAACATATTAACCGCCTTGTAAATAACCGTGCTTACCAATATGGTAAAAAGACTTGACAAATCACTGGAAATGACTATAATGTTAGTAGTGGTAAATAAATTTACCAAAATGGAAAAAACAATATGTGATTTTTATTCTTTATTACCTTTTTGTTTACTGAAAGAAACACACGAAGCCGGAAGGAACTTTCTATGAAACCCATCCAATACATCGTCAAAAAATACAGGCAACAGCGAGGGCTTTCGCTGCGGCGATTTGCGGAGGCGTTGCAGGGGGATACAACCCTGAGCGCAGACCTGGGAATGGAAATTTCGCACCAGACAATAAAGAATTGGGAAGATGGGAACCACAAACCGCAGTTTTCATTTTTGATGATGCTGGCAATGACTGCTCGGGACTGGCGCGGGGATTTTGCTTTTGACTGTCTGGCAGCCCTGCGACCGCAATTCTATGAACCCATGACAAAGATCGGCAGTGATGCCATAGAAAAATATTCCAATAAATACTCAGTATCTGAGAAAAACGGTTCAGAGCAAAGCAAGGAGAAATAGTCATGAATAGCTTTACATACGAAAAGATCAGGGAGTTGGGATTTGAAGTTGAAAAAGAAGCGCAAGCAAAGACAGCAGACATGGTTGAAAGACGTGCGATTGCAGCGGGCTTTATAAAAGACAGGAGCACCGATGCTTCACCCTTCAAAGGTGCCCAGGTGCTATTGATCAACGAGGACACCTGGTGTGCAGTTGGACCCAACAAACGCTGGTCGGGGATGATTGAAACCCTGGAGCTTGAGAACGTGAATTGCCCGATCGTGATAACCACGAACATACTTGCGAAAAATGTTTTGGAACGGCTGTTGAAATCTTTCATAACGATAGAAGGCATTCACGATCTCGGCTTATTTCTGAGCCAACTGGAGCTGATTGGTGGGAATGTGATCTATCCCGGTGATCAGTTTGGCAACCAAAACTAACGTACTCAGTATACAAGGGAAGGAGCGCATATGGATATTGGGATGCATTCGGGGCTTATTCAGGAAGCAAAGCGGTTTTATTGTAGCAATCATCACGGCAATACACAGGCAAAACACCCTCGAGCATCCTGGCATTAT